>NZ_AP017604.1:0-28666 GCF_003609815.1 Sphingopyxis sp. EG6 | reverse complement strand
AATCGGCAAAGTCAGAATTGGCTTGGCGAGGGGGAAGTGGGGCGAGGTCGGCGCTTAAAATGCCCCTTCCGCGCTCTCCGGAGGCCGCTAGAGGGGTTTACGAGGCTTTAGGCCCCTTCCCCTGCCCCGAGAAATGCGAGCACCTCTGCGGGCGAATTTTCGGCCTGTGCCGACGCCCGCCTCGCATTCTGAAGACGAACAAGCTGCTGTTCTAACTCCAGCTGGGAAAAGGTATCGACTTCACCGCGCCGCAGCCAGTCGATTTGCGCCGGCAACCAGCCTAGGGCCGCGGCGATCACGCGGGGCGGCAAGCCGCAGCGATCGATCTCCCGCACGATGAGGCCGGCAGTGAACCGGCGAATCATCCGATGGTGCTCTGTCGCGTTAAACTTTTGCATGCGCCCTCCCCTCAGCTCTCGCCGCCAGGCGCCACCGCCCCAAGCACTGCATCGGCCAGAAACCGGCTCCCCCGGATCGAGGCGCGCGCAGCTTCGTCGCTCCACCGCATTCGCGCGGGCTCGCCGCGCTGGATCGTGGCGGCTTTACGCCGCATCCGCTCGCCGGCCTTGAGCTGGCCGGTGCGCAGGTTGTCCGTCAGCACGACGCAATCGCGCACCAGCAACGTGACAAACCCGTCTTCATCCGGCCCGTCGATCACTTCGGCGATCACATCCCGATCGCCGATCTTCATGCTTCGCCCGCCTTTCGGCCCGCGCCGGTCCCAGATACCCTCACGCCAGCGGATCACATCAGCAGCTATGAACCCGTCAGCACATGCCAGCCATACCGTCATCCTCCCCCTCTTCCCCGCGCCCAAAGCGCACCTACCTATCTTAGCACGGATAGCCGATAGCTACCAGCTATCTGATAAGGTATCGCGTAGCTACTTAGTAGCTATCTGGGTATCTAGTAGCTATCCGCTTGACGGCTAGCTACTTGGTAGCTACCATCTATGCCAATTGTGCACCGCGTATTAGGGGGGGCTCCATGCCAACGATCGTTTTTGTCAGTCCCAAAGGAGGCGTTGGCAAGACGACCGCTGCGCTCTTGCTCGCAAGCGAGCTTGCCCGAGCCGCCAAGGTGACGGCGATCGACGCCGATCCCAACCATCCCATTCAGGCATGGTCGAAGGGCGCAGTTATTCCCGACAACCTGTCCATCGTGGCCGACGCCGACGAGGACAACATCATCGACAAGATCGAAGAAGCGGCAGCGCAAACGCCCTTCGTGATCGTGGACCTTGAAGGAACCGCCGCCAAGATCGTGCTGCTTGCGGTCAGCCAGGCCGACCTGGTGGTCATCCCGACGCAGGGCTCGCAGCTGGACGCCGAGCAAGCGAGCCGCGCTATCCGCGTCGTCAAGCAGCAGGAGAAGATGACGGGCAGAGCGACGCCCTACGGCGTGCTCCTCACCCGCACGAGCCCGATCATCCGCACCCGCACGATGGGCCATATCCAGACCGGCCTGATCGAGGCCGGCGTGCCTGTGTTCAAGACGCAACTCAACGAGCGCGAGGCCTTCCGCGCCATGTTCTCATTCCAGCGCACGCTGGAAACCCTCGACCCGCAGGACGTGCCCAACCTCGACAAAGCCGTCGCCAATGCCGAAGAGTTCGCCGCCGAGGTGATCGAGCGGCTGCGGCAGGGCAGGGGAGAGAAGGGCAAGAAAGCGAAGGTGGCTTGATGAGTGCGCGCGCCAATCCATTTGCTGACCTCAGCGACTTCGAGCCGAAGCCATCGGCCAAGCCCGTGCCCGTCGCAGCGATCGAGCAGATCGCCGAGGAAAGCGGCTTTCCAAGCCGCAAGGCCAAGCCCAAGGCTTCGCCCGCACCGGAGCCCGCCTTGCTCGCGCCGATGGAGCCGGCACGGACAGCCCGCCGCTACACGACGGGCCGCAATCGCCAGATCAACATCAAGGCGACACCCGAGACGATCGATCGCCTTTACCGGCTCGCCGATGACCGCAATGTTCCCCTTGGCGCTTTGCTCGACCTGGCGCTGGACGCCCTAGAGCAGAACTCCCGCTGATTCCGATCGACAGATAGCCCGAGTACGCATTGCGCCAGCTTCGCCTTCTCTTCCTGGTGGTCATCACGGCGATGATCGGGGCAGGGGAGGCGCGCGCGCAGGATCGATCGCAGATCACGCGGCAGATCGCCGGAGCCGCGATCAACATTGCGCTGATTGAACGCGAACGGGCGCGGCCCGACGTGCCCGACGACTTCGCCGCCGACGCGCTGGCGCGCGAACGCAGCCAGCTTTCCGAAGGCTACGCCGCTGCCGACCGGTCAGGGCAGGGGAGGGCGATCCGGCAGGAGGCGCAACGCCGCGCCACGCGGCTGATCGCCGCTCCGCTGCGCACCGATTATCTCCGCGACTATCCCGATCCGCAGCGCGTGCGCGCGGACCTCGCCGCCGCCGGCAACGCGGACGACGCCGAGCTTGGAGGGCGGCAGGCTGGCCGCTTCCTCATGCTCGCCAGCTCCCTCGCAGGCTTGCAAGGCAATCCGGCCTACCTGGACGAGAACCGCTGGCCCCCCGACGTGGCGCAACGCGCCCGCCTCTACATCTTGCATCATCACGATATCCGCGACCGCCTCGATCCGACGTTCACCGATCGCTGCGGGCGGTTGCAGCCTTGGTGCAGGACCGGGGGCAAAGGTTCAGCCGCGCGCGGGGCTCTTATCAGCACGACCTTGCCCAGGCGCGCGAGGTTGCCGCGCTCTATTTCCCCGAGGCCTTTCGCGAGCGCTTTGTGGACTCCACGGGCGTCGGCGGCAGCCGGCGCGACCATGCCGCTTATCAAGAGCAGCTTCGCAACAACCGCGAAGCGGCCGAGCGCGCAAAAGAAATCGAAGAGGACGGCGTAAGCTATAGCACCATTCTCCCGATTATCGGGGGTGTCGCGCTCGTGCTGATCCTCATCAGCACGATCTTCACGAGAACCAACAAGGGCGGGAGCCGCCCTTCGCTGTCGGAAAACTATGGCTCCGCCGCCTGGGGTGCCATGAGCAACTCCTACTCGCCGCTCGACCCGCTGCGCGGCGTCTTTCTCGGCAAATATGCCTTCCCCCACCATGACACGCCGCAGGTGAAGACACCGCCGGTGTTCACCAAGCACGAGGCGCACACGCTCATCATGGCCCCGACGCGGACGGGGAAGGGCACCTGCATCATTGTGCCGACCTTGCTGCGCTACGGCGGATCGATCGTGGTAATTGATCCCAAGGGCGAGAACGCGGCCATCACCGGCCGCCAGCGTCAGGTTGTCGGCCCCGTCCACGTGCTCAATCCGTGGGGCGTGCTCGCAAGCGAGCTTGCCGAACGCGGCCTGGCACCCGCCCGCTACAATCCGCTCGACGCCATCCGCCGCGACGATCGCGACGCGGCCAGCATCGCGCATACGATGGCCGAGACCATTTGCGCGCGGTCCGGCGACCCCAAGAATGCTTATTGGGAGGGCGGCGCGACGGCGATCCTGACCGCCGTGTTCCTGTGGCTGGCCGACCAGGGCGAGACCAAGACGCTCGCGCGGGCGCGGCAGATCGTGACCCTGCCCGTGGACAAGTTGCAGCGCGAGTTCTTTATCCCGATGGCTGCGAGCTCGGCTTTTGGCGGTGCCATCGCCGAGAACATCGGGCCATTCCTGTCCGAGGACTCGCGTGACGTGCCGTCGATCCTGCGCACGCTGGCCGAGGCCACGCGCTTTATCAGCGACGAGCGGCTGAAAGAGGCGACAGCGGAGTCGACGTTTGACCTGCGCACGCTGCCTCACCGGCTTGAGAGCGTCTATCTCGTCATCCCGCCCGACAAGATGAAGATCCAGGGCACGTGGCTGCGCCTCATGCTCGCCGCGACGGCCCATGCCTATCGCACGGCCACGCCGCGCGCGCAGGGCAGGGGGATGCTGTTGATCGACGAGCTTCCCTCTCTTGGCCGCATCCCCGACCTGCCAACCGACCTCGCCACCATGAGCGGCTATGGGCTCGACTACACCCTCGCCGTGCAGGACCTCGGGCAGCTCAAATCGATCTACGGCGAGGAGAGCCGCACGATCCTGGCGAACTGCGGGTGGAAGTGGCTGTGTAACGTGCGCGACTTCGACACCGCCAAGTATGTGTCGGACACGCTTGGCCAGCGCACCGTGGGCACCGTCAACGTCAACGAGGGCACAACCGGGCAGGGCGAGGCCACCAGCGGCAAGGCCTATGGTGAAATGGGGCGCGCGCTCCTCACGCCCGACGAGGTGATGCAGCTTGGCCGCGAACGCGCGATCGTCCTGCCGCCCACAGGCCGACCGTTTCAGACCTGGAGCATCGACTACAACCAAATCCTTGCCGAGTTCACGGCCTACCGCGAAACATCCATGCAGGCCTTCTACGCGGGGCCGCTCATCATCGACCCCAATCCCTATTACCAGCCCGAACAGCCGGAGGGCGCCGCGCCGTGATGCACAGCAGCATCGTGCGCGGCGAGGGCAGGGGGCTTGCCTTCGTCAGCCCCCTGTTGCGGAGGTCCGGCGGATCGTTAACGATTTGCGGACCGAGTCTGCGTTATCATGATAGTAGAAGATGCAAGCCATGCGCGGTAACACCGCGCGCTTGGCAAGGGGCATTTCATCCCCGTTGCATCCCCAGACCAAGGAGAGCCTTCGTGCCCTCCTGTGGAACCTCCAGAGCAGGAGCCTACCCGCCCCTGCACCCTGGTCGGGATGACGAACATACGCGCCCCCCGCGTGTCTTCGTCATCCCGCCAAAGGAGCCTTCGTGCTCCCTTGAACCCATGACCGCTGATCGGCAGCGGCTTCGACCAAAGAGCCTTCGTGCCCTTTGGAAACCAGATCAGGGCGGCGCGACCCCCTGAACCCCCGGCAGGCATTTCGGCCTGCACCGACCAGGGCGGACCCCTGGACCCCTTCATAGTTGGAGGGCGGGTGGCGAGCGGAACGGACAGGCGGCAGCGGAACGTCACGGTCACGGTGCGCCTGACCGCAGACGAGCGCGCGCGCCTTGAGGAACTCTCCTCCCGTGCCGGTTATGCCGCCGGCGCCTTCATGCGAGCAGCCGCATTTGGCGAAGCCGGCCCCCGCGCCCAACGCCGCCCGCCAGCAGATCACGTCGCGATCCGAAAGCTCCTCGGGGAGCTTGGGCGGGTTGGCAACAACATCAACCAGATCGCCCGCGCGGTGAACGCCGACCAGGCGGTCAACGTCCCCGAGCTGCGCGAGGCCCTGAGCGCATACCTTGAACTCCGCGACGCCATTTTCGTCGCGCTCGGCATGGAGCCTTCGGGTGATTATCAAGGGCGCAAGCAGGGCAGGGCCTAAGCAGCTCTCGCGTCACTTGGGGCGCACCGACACCAACGAGCGCGTTGCTGTGCTGGAGCTGCATTCGCCGTCAGGCTCGATCGGCGAAGCCTTCCGCGACTGGCAGGCGCTCGCCGCCGGCACGAAGGGCACCAAGGGCCTCTATCATGCCAACATTGATCCCGACGCCCGCTACAAGATGACGCCGGAGCAGTGGACCCGCGCGGTTGATGTTCTTGAAGAGGAGTTGGGCCTGACCGGACAGCCGCGCGCCGTCGTGCTGCACGAGAAGAACGGCCGCGAGCATATCCACGTTGTTTGGCAGCGCACCGACATCGACACGATGAGGCTGCGCAGCGACAGCCACAACTACCAGGCCCATGAGCGCGCGAGCGCCCGACTGGAGCAGGAGTTCGGCCACGACCACGTTCCCGGCAAGCACGCCAAGCGCGACCGGGAGGCTCAGCCTGAGCTGCCATCGTCGGAGATCACCCACGCCGAATGGCAGCAATCGGAGCGCAGCGGGATCGACCCGCGCGCGCGCAAGGAACAGATCACAGCTCTGTTCGGGGCGAGTGATACCGGCAGCGCGTTTCACGCCGCCTTGCAGCACGCAGGGTATCTTCTCGCACGAGGCGATCGGCGTGACTTCGTGCTGCTCGATGCCGACGGGGAAGTTTACAGCCTCAGGCGCCAGATCGCCGGCGTGACCGCCAAGGATCTGCGCGCCTTCATGGATGACGTGCCGCTGGCGACCCTGCCCAGCGTTGCAGAGGGCAGGGCGACCGTCGAAGAGGCACGGCGGTCCGCACCCGCGCCCGTCGCGTCACAGGAGCCGCACCAGAGCCCAGCGGACGACCGAACAGCGGCCCTCACGCAGAAGATCGAGGCGATGCACCGCGCCGACCTTGCCGAGCAGGAGCGCCGGCACGCGCGCGAGGTGACGGAGCTGCACGACCGCCAGCAGGCGCAAGCCGATCAGGCCTTTGACGCCTTCGCACGCGAGCAGGCGCGCCGCACGCTGGCAGAGCGGCCCGAGGAGGCCGGCACTTTCGAGCGCCTGTGGCGCACCATCCGCGAAACCATCTCCGACGAGGCGCGGGTGCAGCGGCTCGCCGATGAGGCGCGCCGCGCGGCCGAGGCCGACGAGCGCCGGAACGACGAGGTGCGGATCATGGTCGCAGGCGTGGAAGCGAGCCAACGCGCCGAGCTCGACCGCCTTGTGGAGCGGCAGGGCAGGGAGCGCGCTGATCTTCTCCAGGAGCAGGAGCGTGACATGGCTCGCCGCATCGCAGACGACGAGCGGGCGAGAGCGCTTGCCCGTGAATACGAGCAGCGCCGTCAGGAGGCGCTCAGCCGCGACAGGGAAGGGCCAGAGCGTGACCCCCGCGCACGCTGACGGGCTCGCGCTTCCTGCAATCAGAACCGGGCCTCCTTCTTCACCAGATTGCCAGCTTCACCAGCCAAGCCGTGTCACGCTTTGTGCGCGATGCCGTGGCTTTCGCACCCAAACTGCGCACGTTGTTCGCAGCGGTGGCGGCGAAGACGCGCCGGCCTGAACGCCCCGGCAAAAGCACTGACCGCGATGCGCCAGCAGCTCCGCTGCCGACCGGCACCGCACAGGCCGATCAGGACGAGGTCGAGATCAGCTCGGCTTTCCTCGCGCCGCCCCTGGCGCCGCGGCCGATACCGAAGCCGCGCCCGCGCGGCAGCCTGAGAGCCCGATTCCGCTCGCGCTTCTTCGCACGCATTTTCCGCCCGCGCTGATCGTGATGACATGGCGGCGTCCTCCGTGCGTTGCCCCTTGGGGATCGTAGTCCTGTGCCGGAGCCGTGCGCTCGTGGCGATCAACAGGAAGCCTCGGCTCCCCCGCAAGCGGTCCCCCCAATTTTCCTGTGTGACGCCGCGCCCTGGCCCCGGCGGGCCGTCCTCATCCCTTCGGGGAGCAACGCCAACAACGAGGACACGCACATGAAACTCATCACTGAATCTCAGAGCCAACGGATGCTCAGCAACGGAAAGGCGAGCGCGGAATGCGGGGGCTGCGACTGCTTCCCCGAGGTCAAGCTCTTCACGCCGGATGCTCACGGCACCTGGCTCTTGAGCGAAATCGATCCCGACAACCACGACCTGGCTTTTGGCCTCTGCGATCTGGGCCACCCCGAGCTTGGTTGGGTGTCCCTCAGCGAACTCGCCAGTGTGCGCGGCCCGCTGGGTCTGCCGATCGAGCGTGACCTTCACTTCTCCGCCGAGCATCGCATCTCTGTCTACGCCAAGGCCGCACGAGTGGCCGGCACCATCGTCACCGACGATCGCAGCCTCGCCAGTGCCAAGGCAGCTCTGGACGCAGAGCGCCGTGGAGGTGGCCGATGACTTGGGAGGTGCAAACCCTCACCCTTTGCGACGGGTGGGTGAACACGTGGACTATCTCGCGCTTCGGCCAGGCCGAGCAGCCCGAGACCTTCGCCAGCTTTGTCGAGGCCGAGCAAGCTCTCGCACGCTTCATCGAAGATGCACGCTTTGCGGTCGAGGCTGGTGACCTCACTGATCCGCCCGATCCATCTGAGTATCGGATTACCGGCTATGACTAGCAGGAGCGGCGCCGCCGGACAGCCGGCGGCGCTTGCCGCTAGTGCATCCGTTGCATCAGCGACAACGAGATCATGTCGATCGCCGCTTTAGCGAGGCGATGCTCGGGCGAGCCCGTGCGCGCGGCGTAGAGGCGCTCATGCGCGTCGCGCATCATGAAGTTCAGTTCAGCGATCGAGCGGGTTTCGAGAGCGGCGATGTGCTGCATGGTGTTCCTCCTTCCAGAGCGGGCCGCGCCATTGCGACCTTATGCGCTCGATCAGGAGGAATCGGAGCGTCGCGCACCCGCAGGGCCGAAACGAAGAGGAGGAGCCGTCAGGCTTGCGCGGCCGAACGCCGATTCCGCCAGAGTAGCAGATAAAGGGTGCTATGGCGTTGCCTGTCGAAGGACGGTAAGGCTGTCTGCATCACGACCGCAGACGATCGAAAACGAACGCACATAAAAGACCTACACTCAAACGCATTGACAGACACTCAAGCGTGACATATCTGGCGACTGTCAACGAACGGCGTTGATCGCGAGTCAGTGGAGATCGAATATGAGCAGTGGTGGTGTCTATTTGCCCTTTGGGGCTGTTTCCGGCTTTAGCCCCGGCTTTCAGGCCGAGCTTGCCGAGTATGTGCAGGGCCAGATGAGTGCGGCAATCGCCGACGTCGCGGGCGCCGAGCCTAAGGCGGTGGGCGACGACGAAGAGCCGGCGGACCTCTCGGTCGCCCAGGCCAAGAAGTTCCTCGATCGCGTCAGTGACAAGGTGCGCACGACCATCCGCGTGATCGCCGAAGCCGACGTGTCGGGCTTCGACATGGCCCGCGTAATGGAGGCCTTGAACGTGGACGACGGCGGCGACCTGCGCGGCGTCTGGGGCGGCATCACTAAGCGCGTGCGCACCGTGCTCGGCGACGACGAGGCCTATCTGATCTGGTGGAACGAGCGCGAGGACGGCAGCTGGAGCGGTCGCGTGTCGGAGACGACGCATCGCTCGTTCCGCAAGGTGCTCGCCATCTAGAACCCAGCATTAGGCGCAGACAAAGGGCGGGGAAATCCCCGCCCTTTTCTTTTGCGGTTATGCCGGCATTTTCCAGAAGATACATTATCAGATGCGCGCCATGCCCAAGCGAACCCTTGCTATCGCTGCGTTTCTGGTCGCCTGCCTCAGCCTTCCAGCCTTAGGTGTCGCGCAGAGCGGCGGCGATCGTCAGCGCGTCTCACGCGCAATCGAGTGTCACACGCCAAACGTGACCGACGGCGACTCACTACGATGCAATGACCAGCGTATCCGCTTGCTCGGAATCGACGCCCCAGAGATGCCTGGCAGCTGCCGGCCAGGACGCCGATGCGTCCAAGGCGATCCGTATGCCGCCCGAGACTATCTTATCTCGCTCACCCGCACGACCGTCCGATGCACGCCCGAGGGTCGGGATCGCTACGGCCGAACCCTTGCCCGTTGCACCGCCAACGGCATCGATCTTTCCTGTGCCATGATCCGCTCGGGCCATGCCGTGCGCCGCTACGCTGATATCCGGTGCCGTTGATCGAGTAGCTTCACGAACATCTCCAAGCCTCGGAGCGCCGCAAGCCGAGGGCCTCTTTGCGGAGCCTCTCTGGCGCAGCCAGGTCTAGCGTCAATCGCGTGCGCTTCCGCGCCTTCGGCTTGTGCAGCTTCCCCCGTTCGGGTGGCCTCCGGCCAGCATGACGCCGCGCCCCTAAGGCCACGCCTCTCTCTCCACAGAGGCCGCAGCGGTTGCGGCCAAAGCACCGAGAGGAGACACCATCATGGCTACCGAGAGCATCAACACCCCCGCCTTCATCCTGTATCGCGTCGAGGGCAACGGCGAGAACGCCAACTGGACCAAGATCGGCGCGGCCTGGCCCAATCGTGATGGCAAGGGTTTCAGCATTCGCTGCGAAGCCGTGCCCCTTCAGGGCCGGATCGTCATGCGGGCTTATAGCCCCAAGCCGAAGGCCGAGGCCGCTGGGGGGCGCTAAGCCCCCCCCCTTGCTGCTCAGCTCTTCGTGCTGGAAATCCAGTCCGTCAGTGGCGTTAGATCATGCGCCCAGAAGATCGTCAGTCCGCGATCTTGGGCGTCGACGAGGTTGTGCAGCTTGTAGACACCGCCGAGCACAGCGCTCGGCACGACTTGTCGAAGCCCGAAGTCAACCTTCCAGCTCGCCGCCTTCACCGCTGCGTCATTGTTCAGGCGCTTGACCGAGTTCGTCGACGAGTTCGACACCTTGCACTCGATCGGCATCACGCGCTGATCCCACAGGCGCACGATGATATCGCCCTTGCGCGTGCCGAGCACGCTTTCGCCGCAGAACTCGCCCGCAGATGGCGCATGCGAGATATTGGGTATCCGCCGAGACGGCACCTCGGCAAAACCAAGGGCGCGCAGCGCATCCTTCACGGCCGCTTCCTGCTGCTCTTTGCCCTTGGTGCGTCGACTCGTCTGCGTGCGGCTCGCCGCCATCAATGCTGCTGACGCCATCACAGCCGCATTGCGCTCGGCTTCGGTGGGATCTCGATCCTCGACGATCCACGCGAAGCGGCGCCGGTCGAGAACCTGGCGCACCACGCCTATCAAACGCTGCACGTCATCGGGCGAGTTGCGCAGGCGGCTTGCGTTGAGGGAGCTGGCATCGGCCAGCACCTTCAGATCGTCGGCCGAAATTGGCGGCGCGGCCAGATAGCGAAACGCCTCTTGCAAGCGCGGATCGCACAGCACGTCGAGGGCCGAGGACTCGAAATCGGTCAGATCGACCGTCGTCTCCAAGACCTCTTCGACGTAGCCCTGATAGAGATCAAAGGCTTCGAGATAATCCTCGAGCGGCTCTTCTAGGCGCTCTTTGGAGAAGGCGGCACTCGCCTTCAAACGCTCCGCATCGAGCTGCTCGCTTGTCCAGACGGGCGGCTCAATCATGCGACCACCCCCGCCGCCAGCAACGATGGTCCAGGGACGATCAACCTCTCCATTTCCCGTGGCTCGAACTTCGTCAGCCCCCCCGCGTAGGTCCGCCCAGACCGCTGCGAGATGTTCTTTTGCAGGTAATCAACGAGCGCCCGCTTCACGTTCTCCGGCAGCTTCTCGCGCGGGTAGAGGCCGTGCGCCACGTTGATGTGCCGCGCATCCGCCTTGTTGATGACGAATGCGGGTGGACGCCGAGCCATATAGGTCGAAATGATCGGCGCCGCCGCACGCAGACCGACCGACCACCAGGCCTTGCGATGGCTGGCGACGTAACCCTTGTTCGCGCCCATCTGGCGCGCGACCTTGAGAAACTTCATCACCGCCGTTCGCTCTGCGCTATCAAGCACGTCCAGGTCCGGAGGGAGATCGATCACCCGCTTCAGCCGCGCCGCGTCCTGAAGCAAGCCGTCGGCATCGAGGACCTCGCGCGCGCGCGTCACCGTCGGAAACAGGACGGAGTCGGGCAGCCCGACACTATGATCGCCCGCGATCCAAATATCGTTCGCGCCGGTGACGGCGCCACGATGCACACGGCACAGCTCGCCGAGCTCGACATAGCCTTCCGGTGGCTTCTCTGCCGCACGGGTCAGGTGTGACCAGCGGCTCTCCGTGGCGAGGCGGTCCCGATGGACCTTTCGGCCCTTGCCGAGCGTGTCGAGCTTGTTCAGCGTATCGACACGGCGGAAGAACACCGAACTCGGCTTGGCGCCCAGCTCGAACGTGGTGATCGCCGCAGTGGTCGCCGCATCGGGAAACGGCTGCGCTGTCGGCTCAATTACGGTGACGCTCTGGCCTCCGAGGTTCTTGAGCATCAGCGATCGCACGAGCGAGCCGTAGTTCACGTCCAGCCATTCGGCAGCGGTGATGAAAGCCCCATAGTCATCAGGCCTGCCGCTGCGCACAGTCGCGAGGAAGAAGTAGACGTGCAATCCCGCGAGCTTGCTCGCGGACAGGCCGAGGCGGGCCGCTTCCTCGAACAGCCAGTCTTTCCATTTCGGTGTGATCTGGTGGTGACGCACGTAGGGCGGGTTGCCGATGTAGAGCGTGCGGCCTTCGATCGTCTCAGAGAAGCGGCGGAAATCGCCGAGCACGATCCGCGCACGCTTGGCGTGCCCCGACACCGCCAGGTTCGCGCGCGCCATCAACGTGGCCAGCGGATCAACATCGATACCCACCAGCTCCGCTTTCGGGAATGCTCGTGCCGCCGCCGCCAAAAATCGTGCGGAGCCAACCCCAGGATCGATGACGCGACAGGGCTTTGCCTGCGCTGCTGCCCAATGGACCATCGTATTTACTATGGGAGTCGGCGTATAGGTCGCCCCATGATCCCTGCGCTCTTCGGGCGCGCGCAACGCACAGAAAGCCTCGCCGAGCGGATCATAGCCTTCGGCGATCAGCTCTCGGATTTGCGCCATCACTGCCTTCGCCGGCAGCTTCGTCGAAGCACGCCGTGCCAGCGTCGACTCTTCCTTCGCCAGTGGGCCGAGCTGATCGGCACCAAGCGCAAGCGCAATGGCCGTCAGCGCCTTTTCGCTCGGGAAGATCGCGTGAAAGTCATTCCAGAGGTCTTTCTGGCCCCCGGCCAGCTGCAACAGCGCCTCGTAATTGGTCGTCATACTGATCCCCCTCGCCGCGCGCCCGCCGTTTTCGGCCTGTAACGCGCGACTTTGATGTCATTCGATCGCCGGCGAACCTGCGCAATGTCAAAGCTGTGCTGAAGCCGCATCAGCTCGTCCAGCGGCACGCCGAAAGCCTTTTCGATCCTCAAGGCCATCTCCGGCGTCAGGTGCGCACGTCCGTTGAGCAAAGCCGACAATGCAGGGCGCGTGACCCCGAGCGCCGCTGCCGCGTCGGTCACGGAAAGACCATTGGCGTCAACCACCCTGGCCTTGACGACCCGACCCGGATGAGACGGATCGATATCGCGAGCTGCGGCTCCCATCGACTATGCTCCCTTCAGCAACAGATCGACTGTGCACCGTAAAGAGTCGCTTTACAAGCGTTCTCTTTCCGTTCCACCTTCTTTTGTCATCGTTTCAGAGCGCGATAGAGCGTGGACCGCTCGACCTTCAGGAGCGCGGCCATGCCAGCAACGGTTTCCCGCCCGGCATCAATGGCCTCACGCGCATGGGATATTTGCGCTGCCGTTAGTTTGCGGCGGCGACCGAGCACTTGGCCTCGGCGCCGTGCAGCAGCCACCCCTGCCAGCGTTGGCTCTGTTGCAAACTCTGACACGGTTTCCAAGATTGGGCTCATGTACTGTCAAGGTCAGTTGCGATGAACGATTTCAAAGGACGGCATTTTACCGGCGAGGTCATCCTATGGGCGGTGCGCTGGTATTGTCGATACGGCATCAGCTACCGTGATCTCGAGGAAATGCTGTCCGAGCGTGGGATCGATGTCGATCATACGACGATCTATCGCTGGGTGCAGCGCTACGCGCCGGAGATGCCAAATCGGACCGCCCCCAGGTGGCGGCAATCGGGTGTCGCTGCATGAATTCCAGCACAGCCTGGCAGGCCTGGCTCAGACGCCGTTCGTCCCGCGCCCAGCGCATGGCCTGGCGAATGCTGGTGGCAGACAATTGCGGAATCATGCGCGCGCATTCGACCGCAGTCAGACTGGTGCCGTGGGCCATGATGCCGGCATAGACCATCAGCAGCTCGTCGGTAGCCCACGCATCCCCAAAAACGTTGTGTGCCAACCCTGCATCGTGAACCTCAAAAGTGGGAGGCCACCATACCCGTTTACAAAGCGAACAGGAAAGTCAATGAAATCAACGGTCTACCCAGACCACCCCCGCGCCAGTGCTAGCTTTGCGTACCGTCACTTATTGCACTGAAAACGAGGAGACCCCGAGCGAGGCGAAAAAAAACCGCCTCGGGGTGTCCGAGGCGGCAAGTCTGCATGCGGTTCAGGGAGGAAGAAACCGCGCCGGCGATCAGGGAGGAAAACCGCGCGGCCTGATGTGCAGCTCGGCCACTTTAGCCGGATTTTTCGACTTATCCGATGCGAGCGGCCCGCCGTGGGCGCTGCTCGATCTGCTGTTGCTTTTTCTCGACGTGCTTCTGCTCCTGGTGCTGCTGCTCGTCGCGCTGCACCTGGCTGATGGCCGCGCCGATCTGCCGCTTCACGCCCTCGATGCCCAGCTCGCTCTTGTGCGCCAAGTCGTTGAAGTCGGTGTGCTGCTTCATCGTGGACAGCGCCGCGATCTGCGCGCCGCTCAACATCGACGCCTTGAGCTTGGCCGCCTCGTCGCCGGCCAGCTCGACCTTGCCGGCGGCGGCGTCGGCAAGGCGCTGCTCGGCGCGCAGGTGGGTCTTGAAGCTGTCGGGCGTGATGGCGGGCAAGTCGCGCGGGTAGGTGTTCTCGGCCGGCGCGAAGATCGGGAAGATCGCCTTGCCGCCCACGGCCTGGGCGGCCGCCTCGGCCTTCTCCCGGCCGGGGTTGTTGCCGTGGGTCATGACCAGGTGCCGGTCGTCGTCGCCGGCGATGATGACCGGCTTGTCCGGGAACTTGGCGTGCAGCGCCTTCGCCACGGCCTCAAGGTTGCCGCTGTCGAAGGCGGCGACCGTGGCGTGGCCCACGGCCTCGGCCACCTGGGCCGCCGTGGCGTAGCCCTCCGAGATCACCAGCGCCGGCGCGGCCGCCAGGGCGTCCATGCCGCCGACCGGGTGGAAGCATCCTTCCTTCTTCGAGTCCTTGGCGAACCGCTTAGTGCCGTCCTCCTGGATGTATTGCATCGTCCATTGCTTGCCCTCTGCGTCGAAGGCCGGGATGTAGGTCTTCTGGCCTTCGCGGTCGGTCATCACGCCGGCCTGCGCCTGGATGCCTTTGGCTTGCAGGTAGGGCGTCGGCTGCTCGATGGGCACGAGGTCGGCCATCTGCCGACCGACGCGCTGCGCGGTGGCCTCCTGGGCCTTGTCCTGCTCGACGGCTCGCTGTGCCAGCTTCTCGGCCGCCTCGGCCTGGAGCTTGGCCTTCTCCTGGTCGCTCAAGGCGTAGCCCTTGCTCTTCCAGGTAATGTCCGTGCCGGTCTTGTTGTTGATGATCCGCCCGGCCGGGTGCCCGTCCAGGTGGCCCACGTAGAAGCCATCGAGCGCGCCCTTCTTGCCGCCCTCGACCGGCACGCGGTGCCGCTTGCCATCCATGATCGGGTGATCGCCCTGGGCGTTGCTGCCGGTGAACAGGCCGGCGCTGCGCATGGCCTCGGCGAACTCTTCCCTTGGCGTCATCGCTGGCCCTTGCTGGGCCTGCACGTTCTACCGCTTCGCCGTGCTCTGCTGAAATTAACACACCGTTACGACGACCTGGCATATCAGCTTTAACTGGT
Source organism: Sphingopyxis sp. EG6 (assembly GCF_003609815.1). Taxonomy (NCBI): domain Bacteria; kingdom Pseudomonadati; phylum Pseudomonadota; class Alphaproteobacteria; order Sphingomonadales; family Sphingopyxidaceae; genus Sphingopyxis; species Sphingopyxis sp. EG6. The sequence continues at coordinate 13,473 of NZ_AP017604.1, read as the reverse complement.
GCGTATTCATCAAAAATATGCGCCATTAAACCTGTACCGCGCGTTAATGTTAAAAATTCACCTTGGAAACCGATTAAACCACGCGCTGGGATTCTATACTCTAAACGCGTACGGCCGTTGCCATCAGATTCCATATTGATCATATCACCACGGCGGCGGCCCAATTCTTCCATTACCGCACCTTGATTTTCGTCTTCCAAATCGACTGTTAGAATTTCGTATGGCTCACATTTTTCGCCATTAATTTCACGGAAAACCACTTTTGGCTTACCGACTGCCATTTCAAAACCTTCACGACGCATATTTTCTAATAAAATCGTTAAGTGCAATTCGCCACGACCAGAAACACGGAAGATATCTGCATCGGCCGTTTCATCAACACGCAAAGCCACGTTAACCAATAACTCTTTCGTTAAACGGTCGCGAATCTGGCGTGAAGTCACAAACTTACCTTCTGTACCCGCTAATGGTGAGGTATTCACCATAAAGTCCATTGTCAAGGTTGGCTCATCCACGCCTAAATGCGGCAAGCCTTTTGGATTTTCACGGTCACAGATAGTAAAACCGATACCAATATCATCCAAACCAGAGATAATCACGATATCGCCCGCTTCCGCTTCTTCAACCGGAACGCGCTCCAAGCCTTTGAAACCAAGTACTTGGTTAATTTTACCCATGGCAATTTGTTTGTCTTCATTCATAATTGTCACAGGTTGACCTGTTTTGATTTTGCCATTTGTCACACGACCCACACCTAAACGACCAGTGTATGTTGAGTAATCAAGCGCAGAAATTTGCATTTGCAATGGCGCAGCAGGGTCACCGGCTGGTGGCGCTACATGACTGATAATGGTTTCAAACAGGGCGCGCATATTGTCAGATGGTGTTTTCATATCCAACATCGCAAAGCCGTTTAACGCTGATGCGTAGACCACTGGAAAGTCTAATTGCTCATCAGTTGCGCCCAAATTAGCAAACAAATCAAACGTATGATTGATCACCCAATCAGTACGCGCACCAGGGCGATCCACTTTATTAATCACCACGATTGGTTTTAAACCAAGCGCTAACGCTTTTTTAGTTACAAAACGCGTTTGTGGCATAGGGCCTTCAACGGCATCCACTAGCAAAACAACGCCATCCACCATACCTAATACGCGCTCTACTTCACCACCAAAGTCGGCATGGCCTGGAGTATCCACAATATTAATGTGTGTACCTTCATATACTAAGGCAGTATTTTTAGCCAAAATAGTAATGCCGCGTTCTTTTTCAAGATCGTTGCTGTCCATCACACGCTCAACTACGGCGTGGTGAGAAGCAAAGGTGCCAGCTTGTTGTAAAAGTTTATCAACCATGGTGGTTTTACCATGGTCAACGTGGGCGATAATTGCGACGTTGCGCAAATTGCGAGGAGTGCTCATTATTAACTGCCGTAGGTTTGAAAGGGCGCGATTTTACCACATAAAAGATGACAATCTGACTATATATCAGCAATAAACCTTTGGGCACCTCGAAGAATGCGGCTTTAGACCGGCGCTGACCGCATAGCAGGTATCCGGCGGTAGATGGTGCCAATTTTATCTCGTTCGCTGCCCTGATTGGGCGTCATTTCCTCTTAGATCCGACTGATTTCGGCTCGGATCTTGGATTTCAGGCACTATGCGGCCCTGAGCGTGCCTCTCTCGAGAACGACCAGACGGCGCATATTATAAGCCAGGTTCTGCATGCCGATCTTCGCCGTTGCGCGGACGATGCCGATGGTCCGCACCAGCTTGCCGCCCATGCTGGTATGCTGGTTGCCGAACACATGCTCGACCCGTGCCCGTACCGATGAACGGGTTTTATTCGCCGCTTCCTGCCGCGCGGTGAGCGGCTTGCCGCGGTGCCCCCGGTGATGGATCCGGCTCTTAAACCCGCGCGCGGCAAGCTTCTCCTCGGTTTCCTTGCTGCGATAGGCGCTGTCGGCCCATACGGTGCTGGCGGTGTTGGCGGGATCGAGCAGGTCATCGAGCTTCTGGCTGTCGTGAACCGAAGCGCTCGTCACGCCATAGCGGCGCACCAGCTTGTGCCGCCGATCGATGCAAACATGGTTCTTGTAGCCGAAGTGCGAGCGCCCGTGTTTCTTCGTCCAGCGCGCATCCTTGTCCTTCTGCCGGTTCTTCGCGGGCTGCTTTTCCCAATCCTCGGGAGTTTCGCCCGCCTTCACCTTCGCGTTGTCATCGCGCGAGTTGCGCTGGCGTGGTGCCGCAACGATGGTCGCGTCGATGATCTGCCCGCCCATTGCCAGGTAGCCTTTGGCCTTGAGGTAGCCGTCGAACAGGTCGAACAGCTCCTCCACCGCGCCCGCCTTCGCCAACGCCTCACGATAAAGCCATAGCGTCTTGGCATCGGGCACCGCGTCCGCCAGGCCCAGCCCAACAAAGCGCATGAACGACAGCCGGTCGCGCAACTGGTACTCCATCGCCTCGTCCGACAGGTTGTACAGCGCCTGGAGCACCAGCACCTTGAAGATCAGCACCTCGTCCCACGGCTTGCGGCCCGCCGCACTCTTGCGCTCCGCATCCGTGCGCCGCAGCCCGCCCTTGATCAGCGCGGCCTTCAGCTTCAGGCGGAACAGCTCGAACGGCACCGCCGCCCCCAACGCCACCAGCGGATCACCATGGGCGTCCAGGCCCGCATACCGGTTCTCAAGGTCGAAAAATCCAGGCTGACCCATCTCAAAATCCCCTCGTCACCGCGCTCCCCGCGCGACAAACTCTGAATCCGATTTCAGGCCACGAGGGAAGCCCCATTTTTCGAGGTGCCCCTTTGACAAAGTGATATAAATGCTTATAATGCGCACAACTTAAAGCTAAGTTAGCCCTTGTAGCTACGGAATATTATTGTGTACAAAAACGTCCTGACTTAAGTCATGTAGAAGCTTGGCGCTAGGCCCCGCAAGCAACTTCGCGGGCAATCAATCAAGATGCATTCAATTGGAGGTAGAAATGATTACGGTGCGAAACAGAGAGCTCTGGAGCCAATGGGCGCCGTTCGCGTTGCGGCTAGTCATTGGGTATGGGTTTATTGTCCATGGTTGGGCAAAGCTCAGCCGTGGGCCAGATAAATTTGCTGGCGTATTGGAATGGATGGACGTTCCTTTACCGGAGATCGTGGCTTGGGTGGTAACGCTCGTTGAAATTTTCGGCGGCTTGGCAATCATGGTCGGATCATGGGTCACGCTCGTAAGCATTCCACTTATTGCCATAAATCTCGTCGCCATGTTTGGAGTGCACTGGAAGTACGGTTTTAGCTCCGTCAACACCGTCGGTTTGACGGCCGCTGGTCCGCAGTTTGGCCCACCTGGCTTCGAGGTCAACTTGCTATACATTGCCGGTTTGCTCGCGATTGTGATGATGAGTGGAGGTGCGGGCGCTTGGTCGGTAGATCGATGGCTAGCACGTAAGAGCAGCGGGGCCTAACAATTCGTTCAAGCCGAACCTACTTCGCTACAACGGATAGGAAATTCAACCGCATGAGGCCAAGTATGGCACGAGTTTTGGGCCTCGAAACACGTTCGGCCAAGGAAGGTTGAGCGCTCGCTTGCCGCTCAATGGCAAGAGCTTGGGAGGCAGTATGCATTTGGGCCTGGCGCGCGCGCAGCTGCTTCCCCGCAGCGATGGATACCGCCGCTTCACTGGGTCACCAATTGACGCGCTGGTCTACCTCGTCGGGTTGAGCTGCCAGATCCCAATCCGGCTCGCCTTGCGCACCATCATCCACCGGCGCGTCGCAGCCCTCCCACAGCGGTGGCCCGCGTGCCGGGGTGATGTGCGGGGGGGCAGACTCCACCCCGATGTGGTTCAGGATGTGGCGGATTTCGGCGCTGTGGGTGATGAAGGCAATGATGCGCATCTGCCCACCGCACATGGGGCACAGCAGCGGAAATGCCTCGTAGATGCGGGCAATCAGCACCGCCCACAAGTAATGCGCCGCTCGCTTCGGGCGTGCTTCAGGTTCGGGTGTGGGTGTGGCCGCGTTGCCCGGCGCCGCCACCCCAGGTACGCCCGCGCCAGGTTGTGCAGTCTCCACCGTGGCTGGTTGCGACGCAGCAGGCTGAGCCAGCGCCGTTACCGCCGCTCTCAGCGGCGAGTTTGGTGCCAGCACACCAAAGTAGCGGTGCCGGTGGGTGCGTGGCGGTGGCACCAGCGCGGCGATGCGGTCGATCAGTTCCAGCGGTGTGAGGTGCAGCTCATCTGCCTTGGCACCACGCTTGTCACTGGTGGGCTCGCTGCGCTGTTTGGCACAGCGGTACACCAGTTTGCTTCCCTCTTTGCGTAGGCGCTCCATGGAAAACGGTGGACGCGCGCAATAGCGCAGCAGCCGCTCCAGCGCAGCGCGGTCGTGGGCTTCGATGCAGACACCGGCGTCCACCGAGAAGCCGCTGTGTTTGTAGCCCAGCATGTCTTTGGCGTCACAGTTCTCCAGCAGGCCCCGAGCAACGAAGGCGCGCAGGATGCGTTTTTGCAGTGTGGTCTGCACTGGGGCCACGGTAGCCGCATCGATGCCGGTGGCCGCGTGAAAGATGACACCCGGCGATGAGATTCGAGGGGTCGCATCAGCATCGCCCTCGCCCTCCACTTCCTCAAACACCCCGTCCACCACACAAACGTGGAAGTGGACGTGTTCATTGAGGCTGGAGCCGAATCGGTGAATGAAGGCGATGGCACCGATGTGCAGGCCTGCCTTGTCCATATGGGCCGCACCGGGGCTGTGGGTCTGCAGAGTTTGTGCGATCACCCGCAGAAAGATGCGCAGCACCATGCTCAGCACCGCTCCGTCGCGTTGCATGAAGTACCGCAACCTCTTGGGCACGGAGAGCACCCACTGGCGCACCGGCAGGCGGGGGAAAACGTGGTCGCTCAGGTGTGCCGCCGTCTCCACCATCCGCCGCGTGGTGCACGAGGGGCAGACTCCCCGGCCTTTGCAGGAGAAGGCTACAAAGGGCTCTGTTGCAAACTCTGACACGGTTTCCAAGATTGGGCTCATGTACTGTCAAGGTCAGTTGCGATGAACGATTTCAAAGGACGGCATTTTACCGGCGAGGTCATCCTATGGGCGGTGCGCTGGTATTGTCGATACGGCATCAGCTACCGTGATCTCGAGGAAATGCTGTCCGAGCGTGGGATCGATGTCGATCATACGACGATCTATCGCTGGGTGCAGCGCTACGCGCCGGAGATGGAGAAGCGTCTCCGCTGGTTCTGGCGGCGCGGCTTTGATCCGAGCTGGCGTCTGGATGAGACCTACGTAAAGGTGCGGGGCAAATGGACCTACCTGTACCGGGCGGTCGACAAACGGGGCGACACGATTGATTTCTATCTGTCATCGACACGCAGCGCCAAAGCGGCGAAGCGCTTTCTGGGCAAAGCTCTTCGTGGCCTGAAGGACTGGGAAAAGCCGGCCAAACTCAATACCGACAAGGCACCCAGCTACGGCGCAGCAATCGCTGAGCTGAAACGCGAAGGCAAACTGGCGGCGGAAACCGAGCACCGGCAGGTGAAATATCTGAACAACGTGCTCGAGGCCGACCACGGCAAGCTGAAGATGCTGATCAAGCCGGTACGTGGCTTCAAGTCGATGCCAACGGCCTACGCCACGATCAAGGGCTTCGAGGTCATGCGCGCCCTACGCAAAGGACAGGCCCAGGCATGGTGCCTGCAGCCAGGTATCATGGGGGAGGTGCGCCTGGTTGAAAGAGCATTCGGAATTGGACCCTCGGCCCTGACCGAAACCATGATTATGCTCAATAAGCATTTCGCCAATGCTGCCTAATCCCCCAACTGGGTGACGCCGCGCGGCCGTGCCCCATGTTTGCAACAGAGCCGTCGCGGGGGATGCCGATCAGTTGCTCGCGCTCGGTCTCGGTCAGAAGTTCATGTTTGCGCCGCGCCATTGCGAATCCCCGTCCACAAAACGCCAGTCGAGCCTATAGACAGACGCGAGTAAAGAGACTTAGTCTGTGGACGGATTTGGAGGGCGCAGCACCCGCTCGTTGCTCCTGTCCATGGAACGGTCGTTCTGTGGACGTATGCAGGTATCGGGCCGACAGCCTTATTTCGCCTAGACCACGATCACGACATTTGGCATAGGATTACTTGTGGCACATTTCATTAATGAGGCAGAAAATGGGCAAAGCGTTTGACGCGAAGATGGCTCACAATGGCCGTCTGGTCCTACCAAAAGTGGTGCGCGAAGCCCTTGGCATGTCCGATGGTGGAACCGTGGTGTTTTCCCTCGAGAACGGTGAGGTGAAACTCACCTCCCTCGACCAGAGCATCAAGCGTGCTCAGGACCTCTATCGCAAGTACGCGGCCAGCGATTTCACGGTTGATGACTTCATCGCCGAACGCAGAGCCGAGGCTGCCCGCGAAGACGGGGTCTGAGCATGGCATCAGTGGTGTTTGATGCCTCGGCCATTCTGGCACTGCTGCGCGATGAGCCCGGCGCGGATATTGTCGCAAGCCATATCGGAAACGGGATCATCTCCGCAGTCAACTTTCAGGAGGTGATCAAGGAACTTCTTCGGCGGGGCATTCCAATGGAAGCCGCAATCGAACTTCTCGATGCATTGCATCTGGATATCCGTCCGCATGGGCCACAGGATGCTACGGCAGCAGCGGGCCTGTACCTTGCCACCAAACAATATGGCAGCGGGCTCGGCGATCGCACATGCATGGCTCTGGCAATGGCGCAAGGCTCGCCTGCGCTTACAGCGGATCAGGCCTGGGGCAAGATCGTTGTGGCTGGACTGACAATCCAGATCATTCGATGACCGTGATACTTGGTTACGCACGGGTCAGCACTGGCGATCAGGACGTAGCGGGCCAAATAATGCGCCTGAAAGAAGTCGGCGCCATCAAGGTTTTCACCGACGTTATGTCGGGCAAGAGCATGGAGCGGCCCGGTTTGGCCGAACTGATAGCTTATGCCCGTAAGGGCGACACTCTGGCGGTGGTCCGCCTTGATCGGCTTGGGCGCTCGCTTGCCGAATTGCTCGCCATAGTCGAGACGTTGCGGGGCCAAGGCATCGCCCTTTTGAGCCTTGAGGAAAAGATTGATACATCCTCGGCCGCTGGCGAACTTATCTTTCATGTGTTTGGGGCAATCGCCCACTTCGAGCGGCGCCTGATTTCCGAGCGGACCAAGGATGGTATTGCCGCAGCGCGCGCCAAGGGTAAACGGCCGGGCCGACAACCGCTTGATATGAAAAAAGTAGATGCCGCTCTCAAACTGATAGAAGCGCAGGTCAGCCCTACAGAAGCAGCCCGCCAGCTTGGCATCGGACGATCGACGGTCTACCGGGAAATGCGCCGTCTCGGGATCAAACGATCCACTTGAACTCGATTTGTTCGCGCTTAGCGTTGTTTAGCGTACCATCAACGCTCTGCCCTCAATGACGGACTCGGTGTGTCGGAGGACGAAACCGACGCGATCGTCTTTGCGATTCGCACGACATACCCCCATTACAGCGGTGCTGCGGCGCTTCCGCCTGAAGCGCTCATCCGAGAAAGTGTTGGATGGGTTGCTGGCCAGTTGATGGCCCAAGCCCGCTAACGCCGCGCCTTGTGCCCGCTGCCCTGATCAATATTCCACCAGGTCCCGCTCTGTTGCGTGAGCGTCAGTACCCGCGAGCGGTTTCTCCCAGGCGAGCCGCGTCACCTGCGAGTCAAGGGGGGTGCCGGCGATCGAGTTGGTGAAATTGCTCATCGTCTTGATCGCTATTCCGAGCACCACCTCCAGCGCCTGCTGGTCCGAAAACCCAGCCTTCAAGAAGTCATCTAAGTCGGCGGCGCTCGCCTTGCCGCGATTGAGGATGAGTGTCCGGGTAAACTGACGGAGCGCCTCGTGCCGCGGGTTGGAGAGGCGAGAGCCCCGACGCAGTGCCTCGACCGTCTCAGCATCAGCCCCAGCTTGCTTGGCCAGCAGGGTATGCCAAGGAACGCAATAGTTGCACTCGTTCTCGAAGTTCGCCGTCTGATACACAACTTGGCGCTCAACAGGCGAGAGCGACGTCCGGTCGAAAGCCTCCCATCCGAAGCTGTAGGTGGCAAGGAGTGCTGGGGCGCTCGCCATCACTCGCTCAAGATTAGGGATCATCCCAAAACTTCGCTTGGTTGCTTCCAGGTGCGCACGCGCCGCTTCTGGGGCTGTGGTTTCGTCATGAAGGGGAAAGGCCATCACAAACTCCTCGATTGATTGTTCGGATAGACAATTATGGATGAACATCCATAAATAGGCAATAAGGGACGAGCTTGGGGACCCAAGACGATCTGTAAAATGGGGCAAGCCAGCTGCCAGCGGTCGCTCGAGACGGTTTAGCGGGCGCTCACAAGGCGGAGGAGGAGAGCTAAAGCCTCGGACATATCCTTGGGATCAGTCGCTACGCGCGAGTGGAGCATTGACCCGTCGCCGGCGGCGACCATAAGCGCGGCCATGGCGCCGGGATCTACGTCGCTGCGAACGGTGCCATCGTCCTGACCCGCAGATAGGCATCGCTTGAAGCCTTCGCGCAATCGCTCAACCGCAGCCTCAAGACGACCCGCGAGCTTTGGATCGCGAGCCCCAATTTCGGCGATTGAATTGACGACAAGGCAACCCCGCCGATCTTTCTCGTCAGCGTCTGCAATCCATTGATCGAATGCGAGGCGCAACCGCTCAAGCGCTGTATGATCATGGGTCTCCAACGTGTTCACTAGAGCTTCTATTCGCGCTTTCACGTAGTGATCGACGACTTTATCGAACATCTCTCGCTTGTCACCGAAAGCGTAGATGAGGCTCTGCCGTCGCAGTCCAGTGACGCGTTCGAGATCATCATAGCTCGTTGCCTGATAGCCACCTTGCCAGAACGCATACATCGCACGCTCTAACGCGGCAGCTTGGTCAAACTTGCGTGGGCGGCCAGGAGAAACACCGGTCATATTCTTTATTATGAACGTCAGTCCATAAATCGCAAGTTCGATGATCTGGCGTCCCCTTCGGGCCACGCTCTATCGCTGGCGCGACGAAACCCGCACGCGGTTTCCGCCCATACGGGTGACGATCCCTGACGCTGTGGCGGCGGCCCCTGGCCGCGCCTGAGGACCGCCGGCGGCGCCGGCGCGCTTTCACTTCGCAGATAGCGGGAAGGAAGAAGGCTCTGCCTCTCCCTCCCCCGCAAGGCCTTCTTTGCTGGCCGTGGCTCGCCTGCGGCTGCGCCCGCACCACCCAGCGGCACAAGGCCTTGGCCCCCCTCCCTCTCCGCCCCTCGCCGGGTCGGCAGGGGTCATGCGCGGCGCATGACCCGCTGCGCGGATCAGAAGGAGGAAAACCATGACCAAGCCCGACAAACCCCAAGACCCACATACCCGCATCACCGAGCGCATTTTGGCCGAGCTGAATCAAGGCGTGCGCCCGTGGCTCAAGCCTTGGAGCAGTGACGCCCTCGCAGGGCGTGTGACCCGTCCCCTGCGAGCATCAGGTGAACCCTATCGCGGGATCAACGTCATCTTGCTTTGGATGGAGGCAGTCGCCAGCGGCTTCGCATCCCCCACATGGATGACCTACCGCCAAGCCCAGAGCCTTGGCGCACAGGTGCGCAAGGGCGAGCGTGGCGCACCCGTCGTCTATTGCGGCAGCAGCACCAAGACCAAGCAGGACGAGCAGACAGGCGAGGAGCGCGAAGAGGGTTTCCGCTTCCTGAAATCCTACACCGTGTTCAACGTGGAGCAGATCGACGGCTTGCCCGAGCGCTTTGCACCGCAGCCGATCGACCCCCCTGCCCTGCCGTTTCCCCGCATCGACACTGCCGAAGCGTTCTTTGCAGCCATCCCCGCCGAGGTGCGCCACGGCGGCAATCAGGCTTACTACAACGTCAGCGACGATCGCATCCAGCTCCCGCCCTTTGAGGCCTTCCACGACCCCGAGGGCTACTATGCCACGCGCGGGCATGAGACGATCCACTGGACGCGCCACGAAAGCCGCCTCGACCGCTCTTTCGGCCGCAAGACGTGGGGCGATGAAGGCTACGCCCGCGAGGAGCTTGTCGCCGAACTTGGCGCGGCCTTTCTCGCCGCCGACCTTGGCATCGCGATCGAACCGCGCCCCGATCATGCCGCCTATATCGGCAGCTGGATTCAGGTGCTCGAGAACGACAAACGCGCGATCGTTCAGGCCGCAGCCCACGCCGAGCGCGCTGTCGCCTACCTTCACCAGATCGCCACCCCCACCGACATGAAGGAGGCCGCATAATGACGACCTCCACCACCACGAGCGAAGCCCTGATCCGTCAGGGCTTCGTCACCAACGAGTATCTGTTGCGCATCAATGGCGGGCTGTCTGTCCCCTGCCCCGCCGACTTGCCGCCGCCGTGGAATCTCCCCTCGCGCATGTTCCGCTTTCCGATCGAGACGAGCGAGCACGAGGACGGAGTCCATATCGGCCTGTTGCACCCTGCCCTTGCCGATCATCCCTTCGTCGCGATCATCGAGGAAAAGCTCGGGATCACCCTCGACCGCGAGGGCGCACCCAACGAGCACGGCTATAGCAAGCGCGACACCGCCCAATGGTGGCACGCCGTCGACCTGATATCATCGGATCACTGGCAAGCCCTGCTCGACACCCGCCAGTTCACGACCGATCACGATATCGCCCGCGCCGTCGCCTATGGCCTCACCTATTCCCACCATGAGGCCAAGCGCATGGGACACATCACCACGCAGGAAGCGCGGCAAATCATGGCGGCGATCGACGAGGCCGAGCCCGAGAGCCGCCGCGCGGTCATTCTGGCGCTGTCACGCCCCCTGCCCTGCAAGCCCGACAAAGGCGCTGAATACTGGCCGATCAACCATCCTGCCCTACCCGCCCCCATGCTCGCATGGGCGCTGATCCACGGCATCGAGGATGGCTGGTTCGCCTATGACCGTTCAGGCTTCCTGCACTGGACGGAGCAAGGCCGCACCCGCTACGCCGCAGGCGACAGCGACACCTTCACCACAGCCAGCGGTCAGGGCGCTTTCGCGTTCTGACCGCCAAGATCGCGCCGCCCCGATCGGGGCGGCAAGGTATTGAGTCCCGCCCACACCACCCCCGCGCCGCTCCCGTTGGTCGCGGCGGAAAGGCTTGAAGAGCAAGGATTCCCGCGATCCGCCCGCCGCTGGCGGGCAATTCACGGTAGAATGAAAAGAGGACGGCCAAGCGAGGGGTTGTGCTTGCGATTCGATCAGTATCTCACCGAGACGTTCAATGCCGCCGTGCTCGCGCCCTGGCGCGAACAGGCCGAGGATATCCGCTCCCTCACCATGAGCCCGCCTCCCCCGCCCCGCCCGCACTCATCGGAGGCGCCGCGCCAGCGGCGCTAGACTTCCTCGCGCAGCTTGAACACCGCCAGCAGCGCGTCGCGCGGATCACCACGAAACCAATGCTCGTTCTTGGCCACGCGATCGAGCTTGGCCGCGTCATAGACCAGCACGCCCTCAAACTCGGTCAGCTGATCCGTCAGATCCCACTCTTCCGGCTCGCCCTCGGGCAGATAGTGGACGCGATACTCCGTCTCGGTCAGCTCTGCGACATAGGCGTAGATGATATCTGCGGGCGTTTTGCCGCTCGGCGTCAGGTCATGCTCGAAGTCATGCCCTGGGGCATTCCACATCGAGCTTTTGCCGTCGCGATCGGTGCCGGTGCGCAGCACCTGGGCGAGCCGGTCCGTCTCGCCGGTTGGCCTCATCTCATCGTCAACATCGCAGGTCGCGAGCATGAAGTTGCGGATCAGCACGAGGCCGTCATGGCCGATCGCAGCAAGCGCGCCGCGCAATTCGCTAGCGAACTCGCTCCAGTCATCAAGCTCGATGACGCTGCCCGGCCACATGCGCGGCCTCAATAATCGTCGTCGTAGGCGCCGCGCCGCTGATCGAGCGGGCGCTTTTGCGCGCGCTTGCGGCAGAAGCCGATGAACGCGGCCGAGGCGTTTTTCAGCTCGGGCTTGCCGCTGTCGCGCCAGAACTCCGCCCACTGCTCATAGAGCGCATAGACGTCATAGCCAGGTGCGGCCGTGCGCGCGTCGTGGAAGGTTTCAGGATCGACAAAGGGCTTTTCGTCATCCTCGTGCGCGGCCTCGATCAGATAGGCCGAGCGGTTGCGAAACGTCACCTTGTCATTGTCGCCGAACGTCACCGCATAGTCGGGGAAATGCTGGTGCTCAGCATCCTTGGCGCAAATTTTCTTCACCAGCTGGCGAAACACGTTGAGCGGGCTGCTCGCGCCGCACTTCTTTTGCAAAAGCTCCAGCCCGATCGACCATTCATCCTGCTGGCCGCAATGCTTGCGGGCCAGCTCATACATGCGCCGCTCCAGCGGCTTGCGAAGACGGAAATAGTCGCGGTTGAGCGTCAGCACGTTCTTGCTGATGACCGAGCGATAGACCCATTCCGACAACGTGATTTCGATATCCTGCATCCGCCCGTCAAACGTCTTGCGGCTGATGCTCGCTTCCTCGATCAGGCCGAAGACGCGGGTTTCTTCCTGCCCGCCCGTCTTGATGTTGGTGCGGATCGTGGTGCCGCGCAGCCGCGTGAGCGCATCGGCCAGCAGCCGATAGCCCTCCCCGCTCGTCTGGCGGTTGGTGGCAACCAGAAGGTCATAGGCATGGAGCTTAACCTTGCGCGCAGGCTCTTCGCCCTTGTTCATCTTCGCCACCAGCTGCGAGATGCAGTAGATCAGCACGTCCTTGTCGTGGATCGTCGCCAGGCCAAGGCCCGAGGGCACGATATCGACGACCGTGCCCCTGTGCTCATACCGGCGCACCGCCTTGTCAGGCTTGGTGGCGAGAGAGAAAACGGGGTGCTCCATCGACGCCATGTCATCCTTAGGAATGGCGTCGAGAACGTCGCAGATGAAGAGGTCCTGATTGGGGTGACGGACAGGCAGCAGGGGCTTGCGGTCTACCGCTTCGCCCTCTTGCTCCACCCTCGCCGCCTGCCCCTCGATCATGTCCGACTCGCCCCTGTTCGTCATTTCATATATCGGAGCTTAGATTCGTCATTTCATATACGCAAGCGGGCTTTCGTCATTTCATTTACAGAATGCCGAGTTTCGTCATTTCGTTTACACCCGAGGGAACTTGAACGCCCGATCATCGGATCGTCACAGCGTTTACAGAGCTTCGTCACTCTGGATTCAGGCTATCGTCATACCAGATTCAAGCGAAGCCGCTTTAAGGCCGTTTTGCGCCGCGATTTCATGCGCTTAGCGATTTTCCGGAATCCCTTAACACCTACCTCTAACAAGATTCAACACACTGGCTCGCCCTGTGGATAACTTGGGCCAATTATGGAATGACGAAACAACGGAAGGGAGAAGCGGACAGCCGGGCTACGCCCGTCTGGCGCTTTGAGTAGCGCCGCCTACGGCGGCGACTTGTGGCACCGCCAGCCTTTAATTCGCCAGCGCCAGCGA
>NZ_AP017603.1:132500-3848331 GCF_003609815.1 Sphingopyxis sp. EG6 | reverse complement strand
AAGGCCGACGACGCACCTGTCTAGTCAGGGCAAAGCGAGTCGAGCAAGGGGCGGTGGTGTAAAAATACTGAAATAAAAATCTTGACTCGGCAGGGGCGCCAGAATCACGTCAAAGTCACATTTTTAGCCTATTTATTAGATACTTAAATGTGACATTCGCGTTGCAGATCAACGAATCGCCGTAAATCCGTCACTTACCGCGCTGCAACACATTTGCCATCGTCCGGTCACAATATCGGGCACAAAAAAAGACCCGTTGGCAGGATGCCGACGGGTCTTTTTTGTTCCCTTTCGGGACAGCGCAATCAGGCGATCGCGTTGACGCTCTTGGTCAGGCGCGAGAATTTGCGCGCCACGGTGTTCTTGTGCAGCACACCCTTGGCAACGCCGCGCGCCATTTCGGGCTGCGCCGCCTTCAGCGCGGTCGCCGCGGCATCCTTGTCACCGGCGATGATCGCATTCTCGACCTTCTTCACCAGCGTGCGAATGCGCGAAACGCGATTCTTGTTCACGATGGTGCGCGCGGTGTTGCGGCGGATGCGCTTTTTTGCCTGGGGCGTATTGGCCATAAATTCCTCGGTTTTCAAACGGTCTAAGTCGGTCGGAGCACAGCGTCACCGGAGCAGCCGAATCGCGCGTAACGTGCGAATCAATGTCCGGATACGGCCGGTTCCGGAACACCGGACCCTGCTCGAAGGGTGCGCCCATAGCCAGCAAGGCCGCTTTGGTCAATGCATATTGCGCCGATTTCCCGCATCAACGCTGGCATTTGGGGCAGTAGAAGGTCGATCGCCCGCTCTGGACGAAGCGCGCGATCGTGCCGCCGCATTCGCAGCCTTCGCCCTCGCGGCCATAGACGCGCCAATCCTTGGCGAAATAGCCGAGTTCGCCATCGGGCTGCTTGTAATCGCGCAGCGTCGATCCGCCCGCAGCGATCGACGCCTCGAGCACCGCCTTGATCGCGGGGACCAACGCCGCGAGTTTGGCGCGCGACACCTCGGCGGCGGGCTTGGCTGGATGGATGCGCGCCATGTTGAGCGCCTCGCACACATAGATATTGCCGAGCCCCGCGACGATCGTCTGGTCGAGCAGCATCGCCTTGATCGGGGCGCGCCGCCCCGCGAGCACCCGCGCCAGATAGGCGACGTCGAAGGCGTCAGACAAGGGTTCGGGGCCGAGGGTGACGAAGGCCGGGAAACCGGTGAGCGGATCGCCTGCGACCAGATCGACCGATCCGAAGCGGCGCGGATCGTGGAGCATCAGCCGCTGCCCCGCCGCGGTGTCGATCAGCAGATGATCGTGCTTGCCGGGTTCGCCCGCGCCGATCCGCCAGCTCCCCGACATGCCAAGGTGAAAGATCATATGGTCGCCGCGGTCGGTCGCGATGATGCCATATTTGGCGCGGCGCGACAGGCCGGTGACGATCGAGCCGGTCAGCCGCTGCGCGAGATCGACGGGGAACGGGCGGCGGAGGTCCGGACGCAGCGTCGACACGCGCACCAGCCGCTGGCCGCTGAGGTGCGGCGTGAGGCCGCGCACGGTGGTTTCAACCTCGGGAAGTTCGGGCATATCGCGCATCGTGCTACGCGCCATTTGCTTGCGCTTCAACCCTTGGCTAAAGGCCGATCAGACTTCGCTTCTCCCCCGCAAAGGCGCCGCCACGATGACCACCACCGATACCGTCAGCTTTGGCTATGAACAGGTTCCCGCGACCGAAAAGACCGCCAAGGTCGGCGAGGTGTTCAGCCGCGTCGCGCGCAAATATGACATCATGAACGACGCAATGTCGGGCGGCATGCACCGGCTGTGGAAAGACCGCTTCGTCCGCCGGGTGAAGCCGCGCGAGGGCGAGGCGATCCTCGACATGGCGGGCGGCACCGGCGACATCGCGTTCCGGATGGAGCCGTCGGGCGCGAGCATCACCGTCGCCGATATCAACCCCGACATGCTGGGGGTCGGGATGGAGCGCGCGGCGGAGCGCGGGATCGACACGCTGGTCTGGTCCGAGCAGAATGCCGAGACGCTGTCGTTTCCCGACCAGTTTTTCGACGCCTATACGATCGCTTTCGGCATCCGCAACGTCACCGATATTCCCGCCGCGCTGAAGGAAGCCCACCGCGTGCTGCGCTACGGCGGGCGCTTCTTCTGCCTCGAATTTTCGACCAACGAATGGCCGGGCTTCGCGCAGGCCTATGACGCCTATTCGCACCACCTCGTACCCAAGCTTGGCAAGCTGATCGCCGACGACGAGGACAGCTATCGCTATCTGATCGAATCGATCCGCCGCTTCCCGCCGATGCCCGAATTTGCGCAGATGATCCGCAAAGCAGGCTTCACCGCGGTGAAGGTCGAACCGATCCTGGGCGGGCTGGTCGCGATCCACAGCGGGTGGAAGGCTTGACCCGTCCCGTCACCCATATCCTGCGCCTGCTGAAATGGGGCCGCATCCTCGCGCGTCATGGCGCGCTGCGCGGGATCGAGACCGCGCCGCAGACCCCGCCGGGGGTCAAGCGGCTGTGCCGCATCGCGCGCTTCGGCACGGTGCAGCCGACAATCCCCGATTACGCCGCGGCGTTTCAGGCGATCGGCCCCGCCGCGGTCAAGCTGGGCCAGACGCTCGCGACGCGGCCCGACCTGGTCGGCGAGGAAGCGGCGCGCAACCTGCTGAGCCTGCAGGACGCGCTGGCTCCGGTGCCGTTCGAGCGGATCCGGCAAGAAATCGAGTTTGTGTTCGAAGCGCCGCTGGAGAGCCTGTACCGCGAATTCGACCCCGACCCCGTCGGATCGGCGTCGATCGCACAGGTTCACCGCGCGGTGACCACCGACGGTCGCCAGGTCGCAGTGAAGGTGCGCCGCCCCGGCATCGACAAGCAGTTCGCGCGCGATATCGAAACCTATGAATGGGCGGCGGCGCATCTGGAGGCGCTGGGCGGCGAAGCATCGCGGCTGCGCCCGCGGCAGGTGATCGCCAATTTCCGCCGCTGGACCTTGCGCGAACTCGACCTGCGCCGCGAAGCCGCCTCGGCGTCCGAGCTCGCCGACGCGATGGTCGGGGTGCCGACCTATGAAGTCCCGGCAATCGACTGGGACCGCACGACCAGCCGCGTGATGACGCTGAGCTGGATCGACGGCATCAAGATTTCGCGCCGCGATGCGCTGATCGCGGCGGGTCACGACATGGAGGCACTCGCCCGCAACCTCGTCCACGCCTTCCTGCGCCAGGCGATCGCCGAGGGGTTTTTCCACGCCGACATGCACCAGGGCAATTTGTTCGTGAAGGCCGACGGCACGATCGCCGCGGTCGATTTCGGGATCATGGGGCGGATCAACCGGCAGGCGCGCTACTGGCTCGCCGAAATCCTCTATGGCCTGACCACCGGCAATTATCGCCGCGTCGCCGAGATCCATTTCGAGGCGCAATATGTACCTGATTATCATAATGTCGAGGAATTCGCGACGGCGCTGCGCGCGGTCGGCGAACCGATGCGCGGCAAGCCGGTGAGCGAGCTCAGCGTCGGGCAGATGCTCGACGGCCTGTTCGCAATCACCCGCGATTTCGACATGCAGACCCAGCCGCACCTGCTGTTGCTGCAAAAGACGATGGTGATGGTCGAAGGCGTCGCGACGATGCTGAACCCGCAGATCAATATGTGGGACGTGTCAGGCCCGTTCGTGAAGGAATGGATCCGCGATGAACTCGGCCCCGAGGCCGCGCTCGCCGATGGGCTGCGCGAACAGGGCAAGACGCTGGCGCTGATCCCCGACATCATCCGCCGCCTCGACGAACAATTGCCGCGCAAGGGCGCCGCGCCCCCCGCGCCGCCGCTGCCCGACATTCCGCTGATGTGGGAACGAGGCGAGCGGCGGGTGTGGTGGCGTTATGTGCTGACGGCGGTGGTCGGGGCGGCAGCGGGTGCGGGCGTGCTCCAGTGGCTCGGTTGACACGCAGACACTATGCGCATATTTTTTGCGCATGAATAAGGTCCATCGTTTCGCTGCCAGCCGAAAGCCGACCAACGTCACGCTGCCCGCCGACCTCGTGTCCGAAGCAAAGCGGCTCGGCATCAATGTTTCGCAGGCGTGCGAAGTCGGGCTGGCCGATGAAGTTCGGAAAATGCTGGGCGAGGAATGGAAGCGCGAAAATCGGGAAGCCATGGAATCGTCCAATGAATATGTGCGCAAACATGGCCTGCCGCTGGCGCGATATCGGGATCGCTTGTGGCGCAGCTAGATGTGTTCCAAACCGATCAGGGTGAATATCTGCTCGACTTCCAGTCGAACACGCTCGACCATTTGAACACGCGGTTCGTGATCCCGCTCGTCCGTCCGGACGACGGCCCCAAGCTTGCCGAACGGCTTAATCCGATCTTTTCCATCGATGGGGAACCCATGGCGCTCTACACGCAATTTGCGTTGACGGTGCCAGTGAGCGAGTTGAAGAATTTTGTGACATCTCTGTCGGATCAGCATTATCTCGTGATGTCGGCGATCGACATGCTGATCACGGGCTATTGAGATTATGAACACCCCCCGCATCCTGCTCATCATCGGCGGCGGCATCGCTGCTTACAAGAGCATCGAGCTTGTCCGCCTGCTCTGCAAATCGGGCTATGTTGTGCGCTGTGTCCTTACCCGCGCGGGCGAGCAGTTTGTGACGCCGCTGACGCTCGCGGCGCTGTCCGAGAACAAGGTTTACACCAATTTGTTCGACCTCAAGGACGAGGTCGAGATGGGGCATATCCAGCTCTCGCGCGAGGCCGACCTGGTCGTCGTAGCGCCCGCGACCGCTGATTTGCTGGCGAAGATGGCGGCGGGCATCGCCGATGACCTCGCCACCACGCTGCTGCTCGCCACCGACAAGCCGGTGCTCGCGGCGCCCGCGATGAATGTCCGCATGTGGCTGCATCCGGCAACGCAGCGCAATGTAGTGACACTGCGTGGCGACGGAGTGACGGTGCTGGACCCGGACGAGGGCGAGATGGCGTGCGGCGAGTTCGGGCCGGGACGGCTGCCCGAGACGGCGGCGATTTTTGCGGCGATCGAGGCGGCGCTCTCTTCTCCCCTCCCGCTTGCGGGAGGGGTTGGGGGAGGGCCTGTTGCGTCGTCAGTCTTGCCATTAGACGATTCCGGCCCTTCAGACATGCCCTCCCCTAGCCCCTCCCGCGAGCGGGAGGGGGACTTGAGGGGCCAACCCGACTTTGCGCCCGAAAACCATCGCCCGCTTTACGGCCGCCGCATCCTGATCACTGCGGGACCGACGCATGAGCCGATCGACCCGGTGCGCTACATCGCCAACCGGTCGAGCGGCAAACAGGGTTTTGCGATCGCCGCTGCCGCCGCGGAAGCGGGGGCCGAGGTGCTGCTGATCGCCGGTCCGGTCGAGCTGCCGACCCCGCCGGGGGTGATCCGCGTCGACGTCGAAACCGCGGTCGATATGGCCGAAGAGGTGCGGCAAGGGCTGCCCGTCGATGCGGCGATCATGGTCGCCGCCGTCGCCGACTGGCGGGCCGCCGATACCGCCACGCAGAAGCTCAAGAAGGACGGCAGCGGCGCCGTGCCGCCGCTCGCGCTAGCCGAAAATCCCGACATCCTTGCCGGCGTCGCCCGATCGCCCGACCGGCCACCGCTGCTGATCGGCTTTGCCGCAGAGACCAACGACGTCATCGCGCATGCCGAGGCGAAGCTGGCGAAAAAGGGGTGCGACTGGATCGTCGCCAACGACGTCGCCGCCGACCCGATGGGCGGCGAAAGCAACCGGGTGCATATCGTTAGCAAAAACGGGATAGACAGCTGGGACCGACTGCCGAAAGCCGTCGTCGCCCGCAAATTGATGGAAAAGATCGCCGATGAGCTCGATGCGCGTAGCCCCCGCCAGCCCAATTGAAATCCGCATCCAGCGCCTGCCCAATGGTGGCGGCCTGCCCCTGCCCGCCTATGCCAGCGACGGCGCGGCGGGGATGGATGTCGTCGCCGCCGAATCGCTGACGATCCGCCCCGGCACCCGCCATGCAGTGGCCACCGGGTTCGCGATGGCAATTCCGCCCGGCTATGAAGTACAGGTGCGCCCGCGCTCGGGGCTGGCGCTCAAACATGGCATCACCTGCCTCAACACACCGGGGACGATCGACAGCGATTATCGCGGTGAAGTGAAGGTAATCCTGGCCAATCTGGGCGAGGACAATTTCGACATCAAGCGCGGCGATCGCATCGCGCAGTTGGTTCCCGCGCCCGTCCAGCGGGCGACCTTTGCCGAGGTAACGACGCTCGACGAGACCGCGCGCGGGGCGGGCGGTTTTGGATCGACCGGGGTCGAAAGCGAGCCCGTCGACGAAACCGCCGACGCCGCAGGACTGGCCTCGCTATCGGGGATCAAGACCCGGCGATCGAGCGAGTAATTGCTCAGCGACGCCGAACTCGACCGCTATGCGCGCCAGATCATCCTGCCCGCGTTCGGCGGCGCGGGGCAGGCGAAGCTGAAGGCGGCGCATGTCGCGGTGATCGGCGCGGGCGGCATCGGCTGTCCGGCGATCACCTATCTCGCGGCGGCGGGCGTCGGCAGGCTGACGATCATCGACGACGATGTGGTCGAATTGTCGAACCTCCAGCGCCAGCCGCTCTTCACCGATGCCGACATCGGCGCGGGCAAGGCCGAGGTCGCGGCGGACGCGGCGCGGCGGATCAACCCGCATGTCGAGGCGGCCGCAGTGTCCAATCGGCTGGACGAGGCGAACGCCACCACGCTGCTGACGAACACCGACCTGATCCTCGATGGGTGCGACAATTTCGCGACCCGGCTGACGGTCAACCGTGCCGCGGTTACCTTGCAGACCTCGCTGCTCAGCGCCGCGATCGGGGCGTTCGAGGGGCAGGTCGCGCTGTACCAGGGCTGGCGCGCCGACAGCCCGTGCTACGCCTGCCTGGTCGGCGACGATCCCGACCGGCCCGGGATCAACTGCGCCGAAACCGGGGTTATGGGCGCGCTGGCGGGCATGATCGGGACGATGGCGGCGCTGGAGGCAGTGCGCGCGCTGACCGGCTGGGGCTCGGCCTTGACGGGGCGGCTGGCAATCATCGACATGCTCGACCGGCGCTGGCGCGAGGTGGCGGTGCCCAAGGATCCGGAGTGTCCGATATGCGGGGGCTGAACATCATCGTCGCATCGGCCGATGGCGAGCGCTTTTACGCCGCGCTCGAGGCGGCGGCGGCCGCGGCCGCGCTCGGGCGACCGGCGCGCATCTTCCTGCAAGGACCAGCCGCGGCGCTGCTGCGCACCCCCGTCGCCTTTGCCGGCGATGCGGCGCGGCGCGCGGCAGGGCAGCCCGATCTGGTGTCGCTGATCGCCGAGGCGATGGCGATGGACGTGCGGCTGGTCGTCTGTCAGTCGGGCATGGCGCTGACCGGCATGACCGCGAGCGAGCTGGTGCCGCAGGTGCGCACGGGCGGGCTGGTGAGCTTCATGGCGGAGGCGGGACCGGACGATCAGTTGGTGGTTTATTGAATAACTGATCCTCCCTGTGGCGAAGCCATGGGGAGGGGGACCGCTTGCGAAGCAAGTGGTGGAGGGGCAGCAACGACAGCGCAAATGCCCCTCCGTCAGCGCTTCGCGCTGCCACCTCCCCACGCCTTTGGCGCAGGGAGGATCAAGCGGTCACGGATTATCGCACACGGTAATCGCGTCCGGTTCAGGCCGTTTCCCTTCAGGTACGAAGCGCGCCAGATAGCCCCCGGCATGCTGCTTGTCGTCATAGGACACCAGCTTGTACCCGACCGCCTCGAACTCGCAGACGAGCAGGCGGAACGGCGTGCCATGGTCTGCGATCGGGCGGTCGCCGTCGACGACGATCACCTGCCCGCCCGCGCGCAATGCCGGGCGTAGCCGCCAGAGAAAGGCGTAGGGCTCGCCAATCTCATGATACATATGGACCATGAACACGCGGTCGAAGCTGGCGGCGGGCAGCCGCGGGTCGTCGACCGCGCCGAGTTTGAGCGAGACATTGTCGAGCCGTTCGCGCGCGACGCGGTCGGCAAGCCGTTCGATCACCTCGGGAATGATGTCCTGCGCCAGCACGCGCCCGCCCGCGCCGACGCGCTGCGCGAGGCGCACGGTATAATAGCCATCGCCCGCGCCGATGTCGGCCACGGTCATCCCGGGACGGACATCGGCCGAGTCCATGACATCCTCGGCTTCATTGACGCGGTCGCGCGCTTCCTCGGTCGACCATTTGGTCGATACCGTCGGCGCTACCGGGCGGTCGGCGGGCGGAAATTCGCGCGCGGTCATGGCGCGGTCGCCGCTATCGTCCCATGGCGCATCGCAGCCGCCGAGCAGCGGCAAGAGTGCAAGCAGGACGACAGCGCGGCGGATCAATCGATGTCCTCCACCTCGACCTTTTCGCCCGTGACCTTTTGCGACAGCGCCGCCGCCATGAACGGGTCGAGCGCCCCGTCGAGCACGTCGCCGGGCGCGGTCGAGGTGACCCCGGTGCGCAGATCCTTGACCAGCTGATAGGGCTGGAGGACATAGGAGCGGATCTGGTGGCCCCAGCCGATTTCGGTCTTCGCCTGATATTCGCCCGACGCCGCCGCCTCGCGCTTTTGCAGCTCGGCCTCGTACATCCGCGCTTTCAGCATCCCCATCGCGGTCGCGCGGTTCTTGTGCTGCGAGCGGTCGTTCTGGCTCGCAACGACGATGCCCGTCGGAATATGCGTGATGCGCACCGCCGAATCGGTGGTGTTGACGTGCTGGCCGCCCGCGCCCGAGGCGCGGTAGGTATCGATCTTGAGGTCACTCTCGTTGATCTCGATGTCGATATTGTCGTCGATCACCGGATAGACCCAGACGCTCGAAAAGCTGGTATGGCGCCGCGCCGAACTGTCGTAGGGCGAAATGCGGACGAGGCGGTGGACGCCGCTTTCGGTCTTCGCATAGCCATAGGCATTCTCGCCCTTGACCAGCATCGTCGCCGACTTGATCCCCGCCTGTTCGCCCGCCTGATATTCGACGAGCTCGACCTTCATCCGGCGCTTTTCGGCCCAGCGGCTGTACATGCGCTGGAGCATCTCGGCCCAGTCCTGGCTCTCGGTCCCGCCCGCGCCGGCATGGACTTCGATATAGCAGTCGTTGCCGTCGGCCTCGCCCGCAAGCAGCGCCTTGATCTTGTCCTCTTCAGCCCGTTCGGCAAGCGCGGCGAGCGACGCCACCGCCTCGTCGACCATCGCCTCGTCGCCTTCCATCTCGGCAAGCTCGATCAGCTCGGCGGTATCGGCGCATTCGGTCTCGATCGCGCGCGTCGCGGTGATTGCCTCGTCGAGCCGGCGGCGTTCGCGCATCACATCCTGCGCCGCCTTGGCATCGTTCCACAGCGTCGGGTCCTCGACCTTGGCATTGAGCTCGTCGAGCCGCCGCACCGCGCGGTCCCAGTCGAGAAAACGGCGTAGCAGCGCCAATGCGGCGCCAATCTTGTCGATATGATCCTGCGCTTCGGCGCGCATGTCCTTGCTCCTGAAATATGTTGGTTTCGCCCTTACGGCCTCAAAGGCCGAAGGGGAAGCGGGCCCGCAGCGTCAGATAATGCCGCCGCGATCGTCGAGGAAATCATTGTCGGTGCGTCCCGCCGGGCCTTGCCGTACCGGCGCGTCCTGCCGCCTGGGAGTCTTGACCGGCTTGATTTCTTCTTCGCGGATCGTCCGGCGCGGTTCGCTTTCGGGTTTGAACGCTTCCCAGATGATCGATGCCTTGGGGTCGGTGCCCGGCCAGCTGCCATAGACGCGGCGCCCCGACTGGCGATCGATGCGCACCATCCGCACGCCCTTGGGCGCGGCGAACGGAATCGGCTGGCGGTCGGCGAGCGCCGCAAGCGCAAAATCCTTGAAGATCGGCGCCGCATAACTGCCGCCCTGCGCATAGCCGCCCATGCTGCGCGGCTGGTCAAAGCCGATATACATGCCCGCGATCACATCGGGGGTGCCGCCGACGAACCACACGTCGTTCGGCCCCGTCGTCGTGCCGGTCTTGCCGAACAAGGGCACGTTGAGGTCGCGCAGCCGCACCGCGGTCCCGCGCTGGACAACACCCTCGAGCATGTGGACGACCTGGTAGGCGGTCATCGGGTCCATCAGCTGCTTGCCCGATTTGGCGAAGCGCGGCATCGGACGCCCGTCCCAATCCTTCTTGTTACAGCCTTCGCACGGCTTCCAATTGGCCGGGAAAATCACCTTGCCGCGGCGGTCCTGCGCATAGTCGATCACCCGCGGCTTGAGTTCGCGGCCATGGTTGGCGAGCATCGCATAGGCGTTGGTGATCTTTTCCACCGTCGTCGATCCGGCGCCGAGCGCGGTCGACAGATAGGGTTCGTGCTTGCCGATCCCCATCGTCTGGATCGTCTCGACGATCGGCTCCATGCCGATCTGGCTCGCGGCCTTGACGGTCATCAGGTTGCGCGACTGTTCCAGACCCCAGCGCATCGTATGTTCGCCGCTGCCGCCCGAGCCGCCGAAGTTGCGGAAGCATTTATTGCCGAAACGCGCGCCCTGATAGACGCAGAACGGCCCATCGACGATCATCGTCGCGGGGGTCATGCCATTGTCGAGCGCGGCGGCATAGACGAACGGCTTGATCGTCGAACCCGGCTGGCGTTCGGCCTGCGTCGCCCGGTTGAATGGCGACAGCTTGACGTCGAAACCGCCCTGCATCGCATAGATGCGGCCCGAATGCGGGCTTTCGACGATCATCCCGCCTGACACTTCGGGAATGTTGCGCAGCGCGTAGCTCGACCCGCCGGTCGACTTGACGACGATCAGGTCGCCGGGGCGCATCGCCGAAAAAGCGCTGCCGCCCGTTTTGCGATAGCCCATGGTCGCGGCGCTGGCGGGCAGCGTGCCGGTGTCGCCATTGGCAAAGCCGATCTGTGCCGCCGCCGCCGATTTCGACAGCACCGCCGCGACGCGCCAATTGTCGTAATCGATCCCGATAAAGCTCGATGCGAGGCGGCTCTGCCATTGATCGTCGGCCTCGATCCGGGCGATCGGCCCCGACCAGCCCTTGCCCGCATCATACCGCTGAAGCCCCTTGCGCAGCGCCATCGTGGCGCCTGCCTGCATCTTGCCGTCATAAGGCGTGCGGACCCAGAGACCGCCGGCATAGACGCTGAGCGGGCCGTCGTCGGCGGTTTCGCCGAACTGGGCGATCAGCTGGCGCCGCACCTCTTCCATATAATAGCCGCCGACCTGCGCGATCGCGGTGTTGCCGCTGTTGGTCAGGCCCAGCGGCATCGCGCGCGCGGCGTCGCGCTGCGCCGCGGTGATCCAGCCATTGTCCTCCATCGACCCCAGCACGAAATTGCGCCGCGCCAGCGCCTCGCGCTCAAAGCGGGTGCGCCCATATTTTTCGGGCGCCTTGGGCAGGATGGCAAGGAAGGCCATTTCGTGGAGCTGGAGCTGATCGACATCCTTGTCGAAATAGGCGCGGCTTGCCGCCTGCACCCCGAAGCTGCGGCGACCGAGCGGGATTTCGTTGAGGTACAGTTCGAGGATCTGTTCCTTGGTCAGCGCATCCTCGATCCGCATCGCGAGGATCGCCTCGCGCACCTTGCGGCGATAGCTGAGTTCGTTGGTGAGCAGCAGATTCTTCGCCACCTGCTGGGTGATCGTCGAAGCGCCGACCGGGCGACCGCTGTTGGTGAGGTTGGTGACGATCGCCGAAGCGATGCCCGGATAGTCGATGCCGCCGTGGCTGAAGAAGGTCTTGTCCTCGGCGGCCAGGAAGGAGCGCACCAAAAGCTGCGGATATTCGCTATATTCCAGCTGCACCCGCCGGTCGCGGGCATAGGCATGCACCGGCTTGCCTTCGCCGTCGCGGACCATCGTCGGCAGCGCCGGTTCATAGTCGCGCAGCTGGTCGACCGACGGCAGATCGCGCGCGAAGATCGCCCAGATCAGCGCGATCCCCAGCAAACCGGCGAGCGCCAGATAGCCAAGCCAGCGGAACCAGCGCCGCGTCCACATGTCGCGAAACCAGCCAATCACCGCGTTACTATCGCGGTGAAGACGCAAGCGGAAATGGGACGTGCTGTCGGCGACCATAGGGCCAAGCCTCTAAAGCGTGGATCGCCGAAAGGGAAGCATGCTTGCGGCGGAGTGGCAAAGCGGGTGCCGGTAGAGTGCGACGATCCCCTCCCGCAAGCGGGAGGGGCAGCGAAACTTGCGAACTTGTTCGCTAGTTGCAGCGGGGTGGGTGATGGCGATGCCGGGGGCTCGCGTTACTCGCGCCCACCCCTAACCCCTCCCGCAAGCGGGAGGGGAATTCGCCAAATCGAGCATGGCGAAGCGCAGCATCGCCGCGACATCGGCCATTACGGCGTCCTCCGAAACCTTGTCTTCTTCATACAGCATTTCGTCGGCGGCAAAGCCGAGCTCGACCGCCAGCCGGAGCCGCGACCACAGCCGCTGTCGGTCGGGGGCCGCCAGATGCGCAGCGCAGGCGTCGGCCAGCCGGTCGGTCACATGCCGGTGCGATTCGAGCCGGACATGGACGAGCCGCGGCGAGGCGTGGAGCGCGCGCAAGATCCACACCGCGCCCGGCTCGGCGCGCGTCACGGCGGCATTGTCCGCGAGCAGGTCGCCGATATGGTCAGCCATCGCCGCGATCCCGGCGGGCGCGTGCCGCGCCAGCCAGGTCTCCAGCACCGCGTTCTGCCGCTCCATCAAGCGGCGCCCGAGCGCCTCGAGCACCGCATATTTGTCGCTGAAATAGCGGTAGAGCGCGGGCGGCGTCAGCCCGGCGCGCGCGGCGATCATATTGGTCGAAATCCGTTCGATCCCGACCTCGGCCAGCAATTCGCCCGCGACGTCGAGCAGGCGGGCGCGGGTCAGGTGCGCACGATCCTGTCGCGGCGGGGCAGCGATCATCGCGCCCGGCCGCGCGCGCTGACCGGCCAGATGTCGGTCAGCGTATCGCCCGCGACGACATGGTAGCTGTCGTAGAGATTCACCGTGGGATCGCAGTGCGGCACGGTCAGGCTGACCGGATCGCCGGGGGCGAGCTCAGCACCGATGCCCGGCGCGATCAGCGCCGCATGCTCGTCGCCCATGAAGGCAAAGAAGGCGGTTTCGGGCGCGCCGCGCTGAACCACCGCGACGCCGCCGTCGGTCGAAAGCGATTTATACCCGGCATCGATGGTCACCAGCCCGTCATGGTTGGCGCTGACCACCCGGGCATCGACCGACAGCGAAACCGCGAATGGCGATTCGCCGCCCGCGCCGGTCAGGTCGCAGTCGAGATATTGTTTGTCCATAAACACATAGCTGCCCGCCTGGAGTTCGGTGAACACACCAAGTTCCAGGTCGATGCGGTGGGTTCCAGTCCCCGATCCGGTGACGATGGCCGGCGCAAAGCCCGCATCGGTCAAGGCCGCGATCACCGTCTGCAGATAGGCGGTGCGCTCGACGATCGCGGCGCGGCGGTCGGCATAGCTTTCGATATGCTGCTGCGACCCGCAATAAAATTGTACCCCGCGATAGGCGAGGTTCGGTGCGGCGGCGATGATCCGCGCCAGGGCGACGGCGGCATCGGCCGACGCGACGCCGGTGCGCGCGATGCCAGGGTCGATGTCGATGATCACGTCGAGCCGCGCGCCTGCCGCGGCGAGCGCGGCATCGATGCGCGTCGCGACGCCCGGATGGTCGACTACCGCCATCAGCCCTTCGGTGCGGCTCGCGAGCGCCGCGAGCCGGTCGATCGCGCGCGGCGCCGCAACCGGTGAGGTGATGAGGATGCCCGTCACCCCGCCGTCGCTCAAGGCCTCGGCCTCGCCGATCTTGGCGCAGCAGATGCCGACCGCCCCCGCACCGATCTGCCGCTTGGCGATTTCAACGCTCTTGTGGGTCTTGGCGTGGGGGCGCAAGGCAACACCCTTGTCTGCGGTCAGCGCCGCCATCGCCGCGATATTGCGGTCGAGCGCATCGGCATCGAGCACCAGCACCGGGGTGTTGAGGTCGGCGCGAGACCCTTGCTGGCCGATCAGATGCGCGTGGAGATCGCGGTCGGTTGTCATGCGAACAGGCTTTCCAGATGCGGGTTGAGGAATTTTCCGCCGGGGTCGGCGGCGCGGCGGACCGCGGCATAGCGCCCCGCCATCGGATAGAGCGCCGCGACATCGGCGCGGGTCAGCGTGTGGCGTTTGGCCCAATGGGGACGCCCGCCATGGCCGCGAAAGATCTTCTCGGCCTCGGCGAACAGGTTTCGCCACGGCATTTTGGCATATTGATGCATCGAGATCGCCGCGACCGGCCCCGCGTTCATCGGGCTCATCCAGATGTCGTCGGCGGCGACGGTGCGAAATTCGAACGGAAAGGTGACCGGCAGGCGCTTGCGGCGAATCCACCCGACGACTTCAAAGAGCGTGTCGAGCCCCGCCGCGCGCGGCATTTCATATTCCATTTCCTCGAAGCGGATCGTGCGGTCGGATGGAAAGACCAGGTGCGCGGGCCCGCGGCGGCGCCCCGAAATGCCGCTTTTCATCATCAGACGCTGGAGCGAGGGGGTCAGGAAGGGCAGCCGCGCCGCGATGTTCAGGATACGGCGAAAACTCGCCTCCTCCATATCGGTCGTCGTCGGCGGCGGGTCGCATGGATCGCACGGATCGAGCGTTTTCAGGATCACATCGTCGCTGTGCGGAAAGAACCAGAATTCGACGTGGCGGTGTTGCTGCGCCAGATCGTCGTAGCTTTCGCGGATTTCGGCCCAACGGCGCTTTTCGATCCGCTCCGACAGATGGAAGGCCGGGACGACCGCGACCTCGATCTCGGTCGCCACGCCGAACAGCCCGAGCGACAGCCGCTGTGCCTGAAAGAGGTCGGGATTGATGGTCGCATCGCACCAATGCGCCGCGCCATCGGCGCTGATCAGCCGGAAGCCGCGCGCAAAGGTGGCGAGCGATCCGAGTTCGACCCCGGTCCCGTGCGTCCCGGTCGCCATCGCCCCCGCGAGCGACTGCGGATTGACGTCGCCCTGGTTGGCGAGCGCCAGCCCTTCATCCCACAAGGCCGCGGTCAGGCGCCGGATGCTCCAGCCCGCCGGGATGCGCGCCGTCTGACGGTCGGCTGCGACCTGCAGCTCGCCCGCCATATCGTCCAGACTGACAATCAGTTCGCCCGATTCGCAAAGCGGCATGAAACTGTGCCCGGCCCCAGTGACGCGCAGCTTGTGCGCGCTGCGGATCAGCGCGGCGAGTTCGTCCTCGCTATGCGGACGGGCAATTTGCGCGGGTGCGGTGACGCTACCCGACCAGTTGCTCCAGCCCATAACTCTCTCCCGCCATCGGCGCGGAAGCTGGATTCGGGAGAAAAGTTAGTCAAGACTATATTTATCAGCCCGACGGCCGCTTGCGAACGGATAGCGGACATTTCTTCTCCCCTCCCGCAGGCGGGAGGGGTCGGGGGTGGGCAGCGACGGTGAGAAAGCCCACCCCGCTGCGACTAACGAACAAGTTCGTAAGTCTCGCTGCCCCTCCCGCAGGCGGGAGGGAAAATTAGTTCACGATGCGAACGTCCGCGCGCCGACCCAAACGCAACGTCCGGCCCTCAGCGCGCCGCGATCTGCCGCGCGAAATGGATCTGGACCGCATCGCGCACCCCGCGCGCGACCTTCTTCTGTCCCGCCGCCGACGCCAGAAACTCGGCGTCCTCCTTGTTCGAGATGAAGCCGGTTTCGAACAGCACCGACGGCGTGTCGGGCGCTTTCAGCACCACGAACGAGGCGAAGCGGTGCGCGTTGGTGCGAAATTTGATCGCTTCGCCCGCTTCGCGCTGAAGCAGGCGGGCGAAATCGGAGGCGACATTCATCGTCTCGCGCTGGGTCAGGTCGATCAGGATCGACGATACGTCGCCGCTGTGCGCGCCAAGATCGACGCCGTTGATGACATTCGCCTTGTTCTCGCGCGCCGCTAGCCGCGCGGCCTCGCGGTCGGAGGCGACTTCGGACAAGGTGTAGATCGACGCGCCATTGGCGGCCTGATTTTCGGCGGCATCGGCGTGGATCGAGATGAACAGATCGGCTTTCAGCCGCCGCGCAATACCAAAGCGTTCCTCGAGCACCAGATACCGGTCGTCGCCGCGCGTCAGCGCCACGCGAACGCGGCCCGACGCGAGCAGATCGTCACGGATCGCGCGCGCCAGCGCCAGCGTGATGTCCTTTTCGCGCTTGCCGCTGTGCGGGCTGATCGCGCCGGGATCATGCCCGCCATGACCGGCGTCGATCACCACCAGCGGCAGGCGGCTGTTATTCGGTCCCTCGATCCGCGGCAACGCCACGCTGGGCTTGGGTTTGCCGATCGGGACGCTGACGCTGTAGCGCTTTTCGGGCGGCTTGGCCCGAAATCCGGCCGGCGGTTGCAATTCGGTGCGTGGGCCGCGCGATACGCGTGCGAATTCGTCGGCGGACACCGGGCGGAGGTGAAAGGTCAGGCTGCGGCCGTCGGCAGCGAAGCGCGCGCCCGTCACCACCGCGGGACGCGCAAGGTCGAGCACGATGCGGGCGGTCCCGGCGTCCTTCTGGCCCTGTCGCACCGCGCGGACCAGCCCCGCGCCTTGCGTCGAACGACCTGGCTGCGCGCCCGCGATGTCGAGCGCGATGCGGTCGGGACCGGCCAGCAGAAAGGTCGAGGCACCCGCCACCAGATCATCGAAGCGCAGCGTCACGTCCGAATCGCCGATTTCGACCGCACCGACCGACCCCGCCAGCGCCGCTGCCGGGTTCATCATCATCGCGATCAGGACGAACAGCAGGCTCATGACGCTTTTATGCCGCCGCCCGCGCGCGCTGGTCCAGTGCTTATTCGAAAACATGTGGCCCCCAGCCATGGAATGTCGTGAACCCGGCATTAGCCATTGGGGGTCAAACCCCCGTCAACCGGCAGGGTTAACCAGCAATTCAGCATATGTTGGGCCTCCGCGGGACTTGCACGCGCGCGCCGGCGTCCCATCTTTCTGCCCGGCCGCTGTTGCCGTCGGCCCGTGCCGATGCTAGCACAGCGCCACTGACGGTGTCGTTCCCGGTGCCGTCCGGCCTTTTGAGGGGAAGGCCTGCTCCGCAAAAACTGCGGAACATGGCCGCCTTGGCGCCGGATATGCGGGGATCGGCGACCTGCCGTCAGTCCACCCGGTTGACCGGACAGTCGGGGCGATCGCCACACGCACGCCCTGCCCGCCCGCTCAACACCGTAAACAGGTTGATGCCGCATGAGGCTTGCCATGCCCTCTTTCTATCCCGACGCGGGCCTTTGCGCCCCGGTCGTCGCCGGATGGAACGACTGCATGCGCGTCCACGATCGGACGCAGGCCACGCGCAGCAATAACGTCTTTTGTCTTTCCACCCTTTTCCGCCGCGACCGTCCCTCGAGGAGGGCCGCGGGAATTTTTGATGGCGCGCCGAGGCGCGCTTGGAGTGTAACTAATGACCACGCGCATGTTGATCGACGCGCGGCACCGGGAAGAAACCCGGGTCGCCGTCACCAAGGGAAACCGCATCGAGGAGTTTGATTTCGAGTCCGCCGAGCACAAGCAGCTCAAGGGCAATATCTATCTGGCCAAGGTAACCCGTGTCGAACCGTCGCTGCAGGCGGCGTTCGTCGAATATGGCGGCAATCGCCACGGCTTCCTTGCCTTCAGCGAAATCCACCCCGATTATTACCAGATTCCGAAGGAAGACCGCGACGCGCTGCTGCGCGAAGAGGCCGAACATGCCGCCGCCGCCGCGCAGCGCGCCGAGGACGACCTCGATGAGCTGGAAGGCGATGTTGCCGACGTCGAATATCATGACGACGAAAATGGCGACGCCCCCGCGCCGGAAACCATCGGCGAAGGGGCCGATGACGATAGCGACGACGGCGCGGAAAATGGCGACGGCGAAGAGGGCGACGAAGGCGGCGATGCCGCAGACGACACCGAGGGCAAGGATGGCCGCGGCGACCGCAAGCGCCGTGGGCGCGACGGGCGCAAGGGCGGTCGCGGCCGCGGGCGTGGCCGCCGCAACGACGACGAGGAAGGCGAAAGCCGGATGTCGCTGCGCCGCCGCTACAAGATCCAGGACGTCATCCGTCGCCGTCAGGTGATGCTGGTGCAGGTCGTCAAGGAAGAACGCGGCAACAAGGGCGCCGCGCTCACCACCTATTTGTCGCTCGCCGGCCGCTATTGCGTGCTGATGCCGAACACGATGCACGGCGGCGGGATCAGCCGCAAGATTTCGAACGGCGCCGATCGCCGCAAGCTGAAGGCGATGATCGACGAGCTCAACCTGCCGCCGACGATGGGCTGCATCGTCCGCACCGCCGGGATGAGCCGCACCAAGGTCGAGATCAAGCGCGACTTTGATTATCTCGCCCGCCTGTGGGACGAAATTCGCGAAAAGACGCTGGCATCGAGCGCGCCCGCGCTGGTCCATTCGGACAGCGACCTCGTCAAGCGCGCGATCCGCGACATCTATCACAAGGACATCGAGGAAGTGCTCGTCGAAGGCGACGAGGGCTATAAGGCCGCCAAGCAGTTCATGAAGCTGCTGATGCCGAGCCACGCCCGGCGCGTGAAACAATATGCCGATCCGGTGTCGCTCTATCAGCGTTACGGCGTCGAGGATCAGCTCGCGGGGATGCTCAATCCCGTCGTGCAGCTGAAATCCGGCGGTTACCTGGTGATCAACCCGACCGAGGCGCTGGTGTCGATCGACATCAACTCGGGCCGGTCGACGCGCGAGCATAATATCGAGCAGACCGCGCTCAACACCAACCTCGAAGCCGCGCATGAAATCGCACGCCAGCTGCGCCTGCGCGACATGGCCGGGCTCGTCGTGATCGACTTCATCGACATGGATCATGGCTCGAACGTCCGCAAGGTCGAGCGCGCGATGAAGGACGCGCTGAAAAACGATCGCGCGCGCATCCAGGTCGGGCGTATTTCGGGTTTCGGCCTGATGGAAATGAGCCGCCAGCGACTGCGCACCGGCGTGCTCGAAGCATCGACGCGCCCCTGCCCGCATTGCGAAGGCACCGGCCTCGTTCGCACCGCCTCGTCGGCGGGCCTCAGCGCGCTGCGCCTGATCGAAGAGGAGGCCGCGCGCGGCAAGGGCAGCCGCATCACCCTGCGCGCCAGCCAGGAAGCGACCTTCTACCTGCTCAACGAAAAGCGCCGCGAACTGCGCGACATCGAAGAACTTTACGGCGTCACCGTCGAAATCCTGCCCGACGGCGAGACCGAGGGCGCGCGGATGGCGGTCGAGGTCAGCGGCCCGCCGCCGGTCGCCCGCCGCAGCTTTGCCCCGATCGCGCCGATCGAGGATGACGACGACGACATCCCCGAGGACGAGGATGACGAAGCCGAGGACGAGGCCGCGGACGAACGCCCCGCGCGCTCGCGCGATCGCAAGGAAGGCGAAGGCGACGGTGAAGGCCGCAAGCGTCGCCGTCGGCGTCGCCGTGGCCGCCGCGGTCGCCGCGACGAGGAAGGCAATGAAATTGCCGACGGCAGCGACGACGGCGAAGCCCGTGATGGCGACGCCGAGGGCGAGGACAATGGTGAAGCCGAGAGCGAGAGCGACGCGGCACCCGCAGAGGCGACCGCCGAAACCGACGCCGACACGGCCGACGCCAAGCCGCGCCGCCGCCGGGGCGGACGCGGACGCAAAAAGGCCGACGCGGTCGATGCCACCGACGAAGCGGCAGTTGCGGACGAACCCGCTGCGCCGGTCGAAGCCGAGGTAACCGAACCGGTCGCCGAGGAAGCGCCGGCAGCCGAGGAAAAGCCGAAGCGCAAGCGCGCACCGCGCAAGACCAAGGCCGCCGCAGCCGCGGAGGCCGCCGAGGCTGCCGAAGCGGCGCCCGAAGCGGTTGAACCGGAGCCTGTCGCCGAAACCGAAACCGAAGCCGAACCCGCCAAGCCCGCGCCGAAGAAGCGCGCCAGCCGCGCGAAAAAGGCGGTCGCCGCCGAAGCGGCGCCCGAGGCCGCGGCAACGCGCGAGGCTGAACCGGTCGCGGCCGATGCCGAAGACAATGGTGTCGGCCCCGACGGCGAACCGCGCCGCGGCTGGTGGCAGCGCACCTTCGGCAACTGATTGCGCCAACGCATCTCGTGAGATCGTCATCCCGGTACCGGCAGGGATGACGATTAAACGCCATGCAGCTTGCATCTCGCGCGCTGCCCCCCAATAGTCATCGCATGGCTTCAGTTGCGGTTCAGGCGTACAACGCAAGACAGTCGGCGATGACAGTCCCCCCGCCGCGAACCGCGCTGCGGGCGCATCGATCGCGCCCGCTTTTCCGCATCCTCCTGACCCTGCTCGCCATGCTGGCGGTCGCGATGCGCCCGGCGATGGCGCAGTCGATCCTGCGCGACGCCGAAACCGAGGCGCTGTTTCAGGACATGATGGACCCGCTGCTCGTCGCGGCAGGGCTGCAACCGGGGCAGGTGCGCGTCCACCTGCTCGGCGATCGCAGCATCAATGCCTTCGTTGCGGGCAGCCAGGATGTCTATGTCTTTGCGGGTCTGATCGAGGCCGCCGACACCGCCGAAGAGGTGCAGGGCGTGCTCGCGCACGAGCTCGGCCATGTCATCGGCGGCCATGCGATTCGCGTCAACGAAGGCGCGAAGGCGGCAACCGGGATTTCGCTGCTCAGCCTGCTGCTCGGCGCCGCGGCGATCGCGGCGGGCGCGGGCGAGGCCGGCATGGGGGTGATGATGGCGGGGCAGCAGGCCGCGCTCGGCAAGTTCCTGGCGTTCAGCCGCGTCCAGGAATCGACCGCTGACGCTGCCGGCGCGCAATATCTATCCAAGGCAGGGATCAGCGGGCGCGGCAGCCTGGCATTCTTCAAGAAATTGCAGAACCTGGAATTTCGCTATGCGGTCAAGCAGGACGACGATCAGGCCTATGGCCGCACCCACCCGATGTCGGGCGACCGCATCCAGACGCTGCGCGAGGTCTATGTCATCGATCCGGCGTGGGCGAAGCCCGCCGACCCGGTGATCGAAAAACGATTCCAGCGCATCAAGGCCAAGCTGTCGGGCTATATGACCGATCCCGACCGGACGCTGCGCAAATTCCCCGAAACAAATACGACCATTCCGGCACGCTACGCCCGCGCCTATGCCTGGCACCGCAGCGCCTATCCGCAAAAGGCGCTGTCAGAGGTCGACGCATTGCTCAAGACCGATCCGAACGACCCCTATTTCCTCGAACTCGAAGGGCAGGTGCTGCTCGAATCCGGGCGTCCGAAGGAGGCCATTCCGGCGCTGCGCAAGGCAGTGACGCTGTCGCGGTCGCAGCCGCTGATCAGCGCCACGCTGGGACATGCGTTGATCGCGACCGAAGACCCGGCCAATTTTGCCGAGGCCGAACAGGTGCTGAAAACTGCGGTCGCGCTCGACAACCAGAACCCCTTTGCCTGGTATCAGCTGGGGATTGTTTACGCGAACAAGGGCGATCAGGCGCGCGCCGCGCTCGCCTCGGCGGAACGCTATACGTTGCAGGGTGGACAGGCGTCGCTGGCGCTGCGTAATGCCGAAATGGCGATGCAGGGTTTGGCGCAGAATACGCCCGACTGGATCCGTGCACAGGATATTGCGCTGGTTGCGCGCGCCGAGGTGGAACAAGAGCGCAAACGACGCTAGATTCGCCAGCAATTTGCGGGGACGCATCGCCAAAATCGATGCATAAGGGCAACAAGTGACTGACAATAAAGACGAATATTACCAGCCGTGGCTGCGCGATGCGGAGCCGACCCCGACGGCCGCGCCGCGGCCGCCGGTCGGCACAGACGACGGGCTGGCGAAGCCGCGCGACATCCCGCCGGTCGGCATCGACCTTTCGCGCTACGCCGCCGACGCACCCGCCCCGCGCAAACCCGTCGTTACCTCGGCCCAGGTCAAGGCCGGTGCCGCAGGTGTCTGGCAGGCGCTGCGCGACGGTGCCGACGCCTTTGCCGACTGGACGATCCGCGTCGGCGACCGCGCCGACATTCCGGCGCGCGTCGAAGCGATGGAGATTCCCCGGCGCACGCGCGACCTCACCGCCAGGACCGGCGCGCTGACGGCCAGGGCGGCGCGCGCGATCGGGCGCGGGTCGGCGCAGGCGGGCCGCGCCACCGCGCGGGCCAGCGGCGCAGCGTGGGACAAGTTGGCGCTCGGCGACAAGGCCCGGAAGCTGTCGAGCGACGCGGGCCGCGGGCTCGGCGAGGTCGCGGACCGGACGAAGGCCGGCGTCGGCCAGATCGCCAAGGCGGGAAGCGAAAGCATCCGGGGCAGCATCGGCGAAGCCGCGACAAAGCTGCGCCCGAGCCCGCGCGAAGAGCTGACGCCGCCGCCCTCGGGCCTGGAGCAATTGCTCGCCCGCGAGGAAGCCGCGGCGCGCGCCAAAGACCAGTCGGCACCCGACCTGCCGCTGTTCGCGGGCGAAGCGGCACGCGCGCCCGTATCGGTGGCGACGGCGATGGCCGAAGGCGACGATCGATCGCCAATGGTCGCGCCGCCAGCAAGGAAGCCGACGGCGACCAGGCCGATGGCCGCGCCGCGCTTGCCACAAATCGGGGGGATGGGGATGGACGGCGGATCGACACGGATCTGGGGCATCGCGCTTGGCGGGCTGTTACTGCTTGCCGCCACATTCTGGCTCGGCGGCCGCTTCGGCGGCGGGATGAGCAAGAGCGAGGTCGAGGGCGTAGTCGCCGATTACATCAAGGCGAACCCGCAGATCATTCCCGAGGCATTGGAAGCACAGCGCAACAGCGAAATCGCCAAGGCGATCGACGCCGTCCGTCCGGCGCTGGAAAAACCCTATGCCGGGGCGTGGGCGGGCAATGCCGACGGCGATGTGACGCTGGTCGTGTTCACCGATTATGCCTGCGGTTTCTGCCGTGCGAGCGTGCCCGACGTCGACCGGCTGATCCGCGAAGACAAAAGGCTGAAAGTCGTGTTCCGCGAACTGCCGATCATCGCGCCGCAGAGCCGCGATGCCGCGATCATGGCGCTCGCCGCGGCGCGCCAGGGCAAATATGACGCGTTCCACCACGCGATGTTTGCGGCGAGCTCGCTCGACAAGTCCGCGATTGCCGCCGCCGCCGCCAAGGTCGGGGTCGTTACCGACGGCACCGCCGACGCGACCGCGAACGAGGCTTTGTTCCAGCGCGAGATCGACAGCAACCTCGCGATCGCCACCCAGCTGCAACTGAACGCCACCCCGACGTGGATCGTCGGCGACCAGCTGTTTCAGGGGCAGATCGGTTACGACGCATTGAAACAGGCGGTCGCCAAGGCCCGCGCGGCCCAGAGCTGACGACGACGGGCATGGCGACGGTCACCCATGATGCCGCGATCGCCAATGCGCGCCGTCTGCTGGTCGCCGAACCCGCAAGCGCGCTGGCGCAGGCGCAGGCGATCATCGAGGCGGTGCCGACATCCGCGGCCGCGCACCGGCTGGCCGCCCAGGCACTGCGCGCGCTGAACCGCGTCAGCGAAGCCCAAGCCGCGTCGCTTGCGGCGGTCGGCGCCACAATCCACGATGAAGCGATGGTCGATGCGGCGCTGGCGCTTGCCGACAACCGCCTGCCCGATGCCGAGGCGGCGCTCCGCCAGCGGCTGCGCGAGGATGCGACCGATGTCGCCGCAATCCGGATGCTGGCCGAGGTCGCGGGGCGGATCGGGCGCTATGGCGATGCCGAAAAATTGCTCAACCGGGCGCTGGAGCTGGCTCCCGGTTTCGGCGCCGCCCGCGCCAATCTCGCCACCGTCTATTACAAGCAGAACCGTTATGCCGAGGCCGCCGAGACGCTCGATGCGGTGCTGGGCGAGGATCCCGACAATCCGGCACACGTCAATCTGAAGGCCGCGGCGCTGGGCCGGATCGGCGGCTATGACGAAGCGATCGCACTTTACGAACAACTGACCCGGCGCTTTCCGGATCATGCCAAGCTGTGGATGAGCTATGGCCATATGCTCAAGACCGTCGGGCGGCAGGACGACAGCATCGCCGCCTATCGCCACGCACTGGCGATCGATCCGGGGCTGGGCGAGCTCTGGTGGAGCCTCGCCAATCTCAAGACGATCCGCTTCGGCGCCGATGATCGGACCGCGATGGAGGTGGCGCTCGCCGCGATCGATACGCGCGACGCCGGGCGCGACGACGACCGGCTGCACCTGCACTTCGCGCTCGGCAAAGCCTATGACGACGCGGGCGAGGCGGACCCCGCTTTTCGCCACTATGCCGCGGGCAATGCGATCCGCGCCGCCCAGCTGGGCTATGACGCCGCCGACACCAGCGCGATCGTCGATGCCGCGATCGCGACCTGCACCGCCGATTTTTTCGCCGCCCGCGCCGATATGGGCGATCCCGCGCCCGACCCGATCTTCATCCTTGGCATGCCGCGCGCCGGATCGACGCTGATCGAGCAGATATTGGCCAGCCATTCGGCGATCGAGGGCACGATGGAGCTGCCCGACATTCCCGCACTGGCGCTGGGGCTGGGGCGCGAGACGCAGGGCGAAGGGCGGCATTGGGTTGCCGCGCTCGCCGACGCGCCGCCCGAGCGGCTGGCCGAAATGGGCGCGGCCTTCCTTCGCCGCACCGCGGTGCAGCGCAAGACCGGCAAGCCCTTCTATATCGACAAATTGCCGAACAACTGGCGCTATGTCCCGCTGATCCGCCTGATCCTGCCGCGTGCAAAGATCATCGATGCGCGGCGGCACCCGCTCGACTGTTGCTGGTCCAATTTCCGCCAGCATTATGCCAAGGGACAGGCGTTCAGTTACGGCCTCGCCGACATGGGCGCCTATTACCGCGATTATGTCCGGCTGATGGCGCATATCGACGCCGTTCAGCCGGGCTGTGTCCACCGGGTGATCCACGAAGCGTTGCTCGACGACCCGGAGGCCGAAGTCCGCGCGATGCTGGGCTATCTCGGCCTGCCGTTCGAAGACGCCTGCATGGCGTTCCACGCCAATGCGCGCGCGGTCCGCACCGCATCGAGCGAGCAGGTTCGCCGCCCGATCAATCGCGACGGGGTCGATCAGTGGCGCCCCTATGACGGCTGGCTCGCCCCGCTAAAGGCCGCCCTCGGGCCGGTCCTCGGCGCCTACCCCGCACCGCCGCTCGGCTTCGACTGAGCGCGCGAGCAAATTCGTTGCCTTTTGGCAACAGCAGGCGACATTTTCGACCAACGACGTACCGGGTCAGCGAACAAGGCTTGCGCTCTTGCTGCGCTGCGTCATGTTCGCGTCATACAGCTGTCATTTGAGGGGGGTCTCATGGTCAAGTTCTCAGCCGGTCTGGTACGGAGCAGCGCGCTGCTGCTCACCGGGACCATCCTGTGCACGTCGGGCGCGGCGCTGGCGCAGGAAGCGGCAATAGACGACGATCGCGACATTGTCGTCACCGCGTCGAAACGCGAGCAGAATCTGCAGGATGTGCCGCTGGCGATCACCGCGATCGGCACCGAGCGGCTCGACGAGCTGCAGGTCAAGGAATTCCAGGATGTCGTCAAATTCCTGCCGTCGGTGACCATCCAAACCGCGGGTCCGGGTTTTGCGCAGGTCTATTTCCGCGGCGTCGCCTCGGGCGAGAACGCCAACCACTCGGCCTCGCTGCCGACGGTCGGCACCTATCTCGACGAAATGCCGATCACCACGATCCAGGGCGCGCTCGACATCCACGCCTATGACCTGGCGCGTGTCGAGGCGCTCGCCGGGCCACAGGGCACGCTCTATGGCGCCAGTTCGATGGCGGGCACGATCCGCCTGATCACCAACCAGCCCGATACCAGCGGCACCTATGGCTCGATGGGCCTTGAGCTCAACACGGTGTCCAAGGGCGGTATCGGCGGGGTCGCCGAAGGCTTCGTCAACGCCGCGCTCAGCGAAAAGGCGGCGCTGCGCCTTGTCGGCTGGTACCGCCATGACGCGGGCTATATCGACAATATCGCGGGCAGCCGCACCTATGCGACGAGCGGTATCACCCAGTCGAACGCCAATCTGGTGGAAAAAGACTATAACGACGTCGATACCTATGGCGCGCGTCTGGCGCTGGGCATCGAACTCGACGACGACTGGACGATCCGCCCGAACCTGATGGGCCAGATCCAGAAGGCGAACGGCAGCTTTGCGCAGGAACGGTCGAGCGCGGTCACCGGCAAGCTGCAGACGGTGCAATATAACCCCGAGCGCGGCGACGACAAATGGATCCAGGCCGCGATGACGATCGAGGGCAAGATCGGCAGCTGGGACCTCACCGTCACCGGCGGGCATATGCGCCGCAAGACCGAGACCGAAAGCGACTATTCGGACTACGCCTATTTCTATGACGCGCTCTATGGTTATGGCGCCTATTTCACCGACAATAACGGCGATCCGGTCAACCCGAACCAATATATTCAGGGCATCGACCGCTATAGGCGCAGCTTCGCCGAAATCCGCGTCGCCTCGCCCGCCGATGCGCGCATCCGCTTTATCGGCGGCTTGTTCTGGCAGCGCCAGTCGCACAATATCGAGCAGAATTACATCATCGACAACATTGGCGACGCGATCACCGTCACCGGCACCGACAGCAATATCTGGCTGACCAAACAGCTGCGCATCGACCGCGACTATGCCGCGTTCGGCGAGATCAGCTTCGACATCACCGACCAGTTGACGCTGACCGGCGGCGGCCGCGTCTATAAGTTCGATAACAGCCTCGTCGGCTTTTTCGGCTATTCGGCAGGGTACAGCAGCCGCACGGGCGAAGCGGCGTGCTTTGCCCCGACGATCATCACGGGTTCGCCCTGCACCAACCTCGACAAGAGCACGAGCGACACCGACTTCATCCACAAGCTGAGCCTGAACTACAAGGTCAACGACGACGTGATGCTGTACGGCACCTGGTCGCGCGGTTTCCGCCCGGGCGGGATCAATCGCCGCGGGACGCTCGATCCCTACGGGCCTGACACGCTCGACAATTATGAATTCGGTTGGAAAACGTCGTTCGGCCCGGTCCGTTTCAACGGCGCCGTGTATCAGGA
The DNA here is from genome assembly GCF_003609815.1 of Sphingopyxis sp. EG6. Lineage (NCBI taxonomy): Bacteria > Pseudomonadati > Pseudomonadota > Alphaproteobacteria > Sphingomonadales > Sphingopyxidaceae > Sphingopyxis > Sphingopyxis sp. EG6. The sequence continues at coordinate 3,821,305 of NZ_AP017603.1, read as the reverse complement.
GGATTGGAACAACATCCAGCTGTCGTTCCTGGGCGCCAACGGCCTCACCGAAATCCGCAACGCCGGCATCGCCCGGATCCGCGGTATCGAAGCCGACCTCAACTATCGTGCCGGCGGCTTTACGCTGAACCTCGGCGCCAGTTACAACGACGCGACGATCCGCCGCGATTTTTGCCGCATCGCCAATGCGACGTTCGATTGCACGATCAACCCGCCGGGTCAGACCAACGCGCTGCTCGCCCCGGCCGGTTCGCGCCTGCCCGTTACCGCCAAATTCAAGGGTAATGCCATCGCGCGGTACGAATTCCCGATCGGCGGCATGGACGGGCATTTCCAGTTCGCGGTCAACCATATCGGCAAACGCCGGTCCGACCTGCGTCCGTTCGAAAACGACATCGTCGGCAATTTCAAGGCCTATACCACCGCCGACATCAGCTTTGGCGTCAAGGGCGAAGGCTGGGATGCCGAGCTGTTCGCGACCAACTTGTTCAACAGCAATGGCGTGATCAACAGCGCGGTCCAGTGCGGCGAGTCGATCTGCGGCGACCCCGGCGGGGTCAGCAGCACCGGCGGCGTCTTTTACGACAATATCGTGCGTCCGCGCCTGATCGGGATCAAGGTCAGCAAGGATTTCTGACCGGGTGACCGCCAGCGTGACCAACGACGAAAGGCCGAGCCAAAAGCTCGGCCTTTTGATGTGCGTCGCGCTCGGCATGGGCAATATGATCGGAGCGGGGGTGTTCCTCCTGCCCCGCGATCTGGCGCCGCTCGGCTGGAACGCGGTCATCGGCTGGGGGGTGTCGATTGCGGGGACGCTCTGCTTGGCGGTCGCGTTCGCGCGGCTCGCAAAAAGGCTGCCGCGGGGCTGCGCGACTTACACCTACGCCGCCGCCGCCTTTGGTCCCGGCACCGGCTTCATCGTCGCATGGAGTTATTGGATCAGTTGCTGGACCGTCGTCGCGACGCTCGCCGTGGCAGCGATCAGCAACTTGTCGATCCTGATGCCATCCCTGGGCAACGCCGGAGCGGGGACGGCGGTGATCGCAATCGCGTTCATCTGGATTTTCACGCTGATCAATTTGATGGGGGTGCGCCGCGCCGGCGGAGCACAGTTGCTGACCCTCGGGCTCAAACTGATTCCGGTGGTCGGCGCAGTTATCGTCGCGCTGTGGCTGCTCGGCACCGGCGACGCGCCGACCGCGACGATGGTCGGCACCAAGCCCGTCAATATCGGCAATATCGGTACCGCCGCAACGCTGACGCTGTTCGCGCTGCTCGGGTTCGAGAGCGCCTGCATCGTCGGCGACCGCGTCCGCGACCCCGAACGAACGGTGCCGCGCGCAACGCTGATCGCTGCGGCGGCGACGGGGCTGCTTTATCTGCTGTCATGTACGACGGTGACCTTGCTGTTGCCGCTCGCGACGCTCGAGGGGTCGAACGCCGCCTATGCGACCTTTTTCAGTGCGCTCGTCAGCCCGTCGGCGGGGCAAGCCGTCGCGCTGTTCGCCGCGGTTGCAGCGCTCGGAGCGCTCAATGGCTTCGTGCTGCTGCAAGGCGAAATCCCGCGCGACCTCGCGCATCGCGGACTGCTGCCCGCCGCCTTTGCCAAGGACAATCGTTTCGCGGTGCCTTGGGTAACGCAGATCGTGTCGAGCACACTCGCGAGCATTGTCGTCTATGCCAATTATTCGCGCGGTCTGGCCGAACTGTTCAAATTCATGGTGCTGGTGACCACCTCGACCGCGATCATCTTTTACATCGTCGGCGCGCTCGCCGCGCTGAAGCTCGAGCATGAAGGCGCGATCAAGGCGTCACCGACCTTTGTGACGCTCACCCTCCTGGGCTTCCTTTATAGCTGCTGGGCCTTTTACGGCGCCGGATTGGACGCGAGCCTGTGGAGCATCGGGCTGACTGCCGCCGGGCTGCCGATCTATCTCGCGATGCGACGATCAGGCCCAGCGGGGCGCGAACCAGCCGCGATCGCGTAGGATCACCTGCGCCGCATTGTGCCCCGGCGCGCCGGTAACGCCGCCGCCGGGGTGGGTGCCCGCGCCACACATGTAGAGGTTCTTCACCGGCCCGCGATAGGCGCCGTTGCCGAGCACCGGGCGCGCCGACCATAGCTGGTCGAGGCTCATATTGCCGTGCATGATGTCGCCGCCGACGAGGCCGAACTTGCGTTCGAGCCCCTTGGGGCTGAGGATCTGGCGGCCGACGATCGAGGCGCGGAATCCGGGGGCGTGCGCTTCGACGGTATCGATGATGCAGTCGGCGGCGGCACCCTCTTCGGCGTCCCAATCGCGACCATCGGGCAGCTCGGGCGCAAATTGCTGGCAGAACAGGCTGGCGACATGCTGGCCGGGAGGGGCAAGGCTGTCATCGACGGTCGAAGGAATGAGCATTTCGACGATCGGTTTCTTGGACCAGCCATGTTCCTTCGCGTCGAGGAACGCCTTGTCCATATAGTCGAGCGTCGGGGCGATGATGATCCCCGACTGATGATGCTCGCCCGGTTCGGGGAGACAGGTGAATCTGGGTAGCTCGCTGAGCGCGACATTCATCCGGAACGTCCCGCTGCCCGCCTTGAACGCCTTGATCCGGCGGCGGAATTCGGGGGCGATGTCGGCTTCGTCGAACAGGCGTTCGTAGAGGAGTTTCGGGCCCACATTGGCGATGACGCGTGCCGCGGCGATTTCCTCGCCGCCCGCCAATTTCACGCCGACCGCCTTGCCGCCGTCGACAAGCACCCGCGATACGGGGCTTTCGAGGCTGATCTCGACGCCCAGCTGGGTGCAGACCTTTGCCATCATCTGGGTGATCGCGCCCATCCCGCCGACGCTGTGTCCCCACGCGCCCTTCTTGCCGTTCACTTCGCCGAAGACGTGGTGGAGCAGGACATAAGCGCTGCCCGGCGTATCGGGGCTGGCATAGTTGCCGACCACCGCGTCGAAACCGAAGGCTGCCTTAACCGCTTCGCTTTCGAACCAGCTGTCGAGGAAGGTACGCGCCGATTTGGTGAACAGTTCGAGCACGTCGCGCTGCTGCGACAGGTTGAGCTTGGTCAGCCCGCGCCCCTGCCGCGCTGCATCGATCAGGGTCTTGAAGCCGTCGCCGACATTGGGAGGCGATTTGAGCGCGAGGTCGCGGAGGACATCGGCAACCCCCTCCAGCATGTCATAATATTCGGGCAGCCGCGCCGCGTCGTGCGCCGAGAAACGCGCGAATTCCTTTTGCGTGCGCTCCAGCCCGCCGCCGAGTTTCAGATAACCGCCATCCTCCTGCGGCAGGAAATTGCTGATCGGCCGCTCGATGACGCGATAGCCATGATCAGCGAGCTTCATGTCGGCGATCACCTTGGGCTGGAGCAGGCTGACCGTGTAGCTGGCGACCGAATTGCGGAAGCCCGGGGCGAACTCCTCGGTCACCGCGGCGCCGCCGACGACGTCGCGCGCCTCGACAATCCGCACCTTAAGCCCTGCCCGCGCGAGATAGAAGGCACAGACAAGGCCGTTGTGGCCGGCGCCGATGATGAGGGCGTCGTAATGCTTGGTCATGCTTTGCTCCATCCCGCACGCGGGGCTTGTTCGAGGCGGGATTCAGGAATCAGGTCGCGCATCCGGGCGCAGAAATGCTTGAGGCACACTTCCTTGTCGCTGAGCGGGCCCATGTTGAAACTTTGCGACGCCATCCCCTGCTGCACGCGGGTGATGAGCAACGTGTCCTCGGCATTGACCTGGCGGTTGATGCGCCAGTTGAGGTAGCGCGCGGCGCGCATCTCGCGGCGATCATCGGGGAGGACGTAGCTGATTTCGCGGATCAGGCAGCTGGTCGGGCCGGTCGGCAGCCATTGCATGAAATCGACCTGGTCGGGGTAGATGTCGAAGGCGACGTTGGGCCACAGCTTGAAATAGAGCCAGTGGCGCTGGTTCGCTTGCGGCAGATGCGGGACCGGCGGCAACAGCCGCTGGTACATGCGTTCGGACCAGTTGACCGATGGCCGGTCGATCAAATCGCCCCACATCCGATCAACATGATCCGTCGCCTCGACCCCATAGCTTTTGCCAAACAGCCGGGTCAGGCCGGGGTGCGCGACTGGGATGTGGAGGCCGTCGGAATAATTGTCGCCGACATTTTTCCAGTTCACATCGCGCGGACGGAGGGTGACGCGACCGAGCGCGCCGAGTTCCTCGAAGCGGTAGGGTGCGACCTGTTCCTCATACGGCGCCATCATCGCGGCGACCGAGGGTCCGCCATCGTCGGTCAGGCGCACGAACCAGAAGCCGCGCCATTGCTCGAGGCCGACCGGGACTAGCGATGCCTTTGCCTTGTCGAGCGTCGGATAGCTCGCGCTGTCGGGCACCCCGGTCAGGCGTCCGTCGAGGTCGTAGGTCCAAGCGTGATAGGGGCAGACGAGCTTTTTTGCGCAGCCCGCGCTGCCGTCGACCAAGCGCGAGCCGCGGTGGCGGCAGACGTTGGTGAAGGCGCGGACGATGCGGTCGGCGCCGCGCACGACGATCACGCTTTCGCCGCAATAATCGATGCTGTGCCAGTCGCCGGGGTTCGGAATGTCGCTATCGTGGCACACGACCTGCCAGCTGGGGCGGAAGATTCGCTCCATTTCGGCGGCGTAGAAATCGGGGTCGCTGTAGGTCCAGGCCGGGAGCGACCAGCCGTTGAGGTCGTCGATGTTGTCCAAAGTGTCGCGCAGCGTTGCCATGAATCGATCCTTATTGTACAAACGTATAACAAGATGCAACCCGCTCGCCAAGCCTTTACGCGCGAAAGCGCCGATGCCCGCCGGGCTGACCTGATCGAGGCGACCGCGGCGGTGTTGGCGGAGCATGGGCTGGCGGGAACCAATGTGCGAGCGATCTGCGCGAAAGCGGGGGTGTCGCCGGGGCTGCTGCGCCATTATTTCGATGGCATCGACGATCTGGTCGCGGCGACCTATCAGGCGACGAGCGACCGGATGGACGCGATTTTCGCGGCGGCGGTCGCGGGCGCCGGTGCCGATCCGCACGCACGGCTGACCGCGTACCTCACCGCCAGCTTTCGCCCGCCGGTGACCGATCCCGAACTGCTCGGGGCGTGGACAGCCTTCTGGGCGCTGGCGCGCAGCGATGCGCGGATGGCGGAAATTCACGCGGAAAGCTACGCCGGGTACCGCGCGCGGCTGGGCGAGCTGCTGACCGCATGCGGCGCGCGCGATGCCGAGCGGCTGGCGATCACACTGACCGCGATGGTCGACGGGCTGTGGCTCGAGCTGTCGCTCGATGCGGAGAGTTTCGGCGCCGAGGCGGCGGTGGCGATGATCGAGCGGGCGGTGGCGGCGTTGGCATAAACGTCGTCCCCGCGCAGGCGGGGGCCGCTGACCACATTAATCCACACCGCCGTGAAACGCCGATGGCGGCCCCCGCCTGCGCGGGGGCGACGACCTGATTAGCACGCCTACTGCGACAAATCGCGGAGCAAACTGTCCCAATGCGCCAGCGCGGGAGCGATCGCGTCGACGGGGACGCGTTCGTTGAGGCCGTGCGCGAAGCTGTCGCTGGCTTTCGAGAACAGTCCGGCGACGCCATAGCTCGGCACGCCCTGCATCCGGAAATGATAGCTGTCGGTCGCGCCTGCGCTCATCGACGGGATGATCGGCAGGCCGGGCGCGCGGGCGTGGACCGCTTTCTTGACCGCCGCCATGACGTCGGGGCGCAGCGGCGAGGCGTCGCTGGCGCTGGCGTCGGGATCGGTGTTCACCTTGACCGCCGGATCGGCGATCACGCGTTCGAGTTCGGCGCGTACGCTTTCGACCGGCACACCGGGGAAGATGCGGCAGTTGATGTTCGCGGTCGCGCGCTGCGGCAGCGCGTTTTCGGCGTGGCCGCCCTTGACCAGCGTCGGCACGCAGGTGGTGCCGATCTGGCCGACATATTCGGGGTCGGCGCGGATCTTGGTGATCGCGTCCGCATCCTCCGGATTGGCGGCGAAGGCTTTCAGCGCGGTACCCATATTGCCGCCGACCTGGTCGGCGATGATCGGCAGGCCGATCTTGGTCAGCTCGTTCTGCTGCGCGGCGAATTTATAGGCGCCAACCTTTTCGAGCGCCGCTGCGAGCTGGACGATCGCATTGACCGGCGACGGGCGCGAGCTGTGACCGCCGGGGTTGGTGACTTCGAGCGTGAAGTCGGCGTAGGTTTTTTCGCCCGCCTGAAGCCCGTAATATTGCGGCTTGCCATCCTCGCCGAGCGTCCCGCCACCGCCGTCGCCGTTCAAGGCAAATTCGGCGTCCTTATATTTGGCGGCGAGCGCGCGGGTCGTCAGCATCTGGGTTTCTTCGTCCCCCGTCAGCAACAGGATGATCGAGCGTTGCGGCTTGAAGCCGTCCTTTTTCAGCTGCGCCATCGTCGCAACCATCATCGCGATGTCGAACTTGTTGTCCTCCGACCCGCGACCGAAAATATAGCCATTTTCCTCGACCGGCACGAACGGATCGCGCGTCCAGTCCTTTGGGTCAGCTTCAACAACATCCATATGGCCGAGCAGCAGGATCGGCTTCTTCTTCGTCGTGCCGGTCAGCGTCGCGGAGAGGGTTGCGGTTTCGCCCATCGGGGTGATTTCGATGTCGCTGTCGGCATAGCCCGCGGCCTTCAGCACCCCGGCATAATAGGCCGCCAGTTCGGGCACCTTGCCGCGCCCCTCGACCGTCGGGATCGCGATGCTGTCCTTCAGGATCTGCTTCGCGGCGTCGGCATCGGCGGGTTTGGCGTGGACGGGCGCGGCGGCGAGCAGGGCGGCGGCGAGGGCGAGCGGGGCGGTAAAGTTGCGCATGGCAACGGGTTATGGCGGGTCATGGGCAGACGGCAAGTGGCAATCGCCAGTGCCGCACCGCGACCGGATGCCGTACGGCAAGATACGACCGAATCAAGACGTCGCCCCCGCGAACGCGGAATGAGCTGTCCGCTCCCCACCCCAAAGTGGACATCCGCGAAACAGGGACAGCTCAGCCCCTCTGCCACCCCTTCGGCGCCGCCGTCTTCGGCTTGAACCGGCACAGGTCAGCGACCGGACAACGCCAGCATTCGGGCGTCCGTGCCTTGCAGATGTAGCGACCGTGGAGGATCAGCCAGTGGTGGGCGCCGACGCGAAACGGCGCTGGGGTGGTTTTTTCCAGCGCCTTTTCCACCGCCAGCACCGTCTTGCCGGGCGCGAGCCCCGTGCGGTTGCCGACGCGGAAGATATGGGTGTCGACGGCAAAGGTTTCGGCGCCGAACGCGCAGTTCATCACGACATTGGCGGTCTTGCGTCCGACCCCCGGCAGGCTGGTCAAGATGTCGCGGTCGGCGGGGACTTCGCCGCCATGGTCGCGGACCAAGATTTCGGAGAGCGCGATGACATTCTTCGCCTTGCCGTTGAACAGCCCGATCGTCTTGATATGCTGTTTCAGCCCCTCCTCGCCGAGGTCGATCATCGCCTGCGGCGTCGTCACGTCCTGAAACAAGCGCCGCGTCGCCTTGTTCACCCCGACGTCGGTCGCCTGCGCCGACAACACAACCGCGACGAGCAGCTGGTAGATGTTGCCAAATTCGAGCTCGGTTTCCGGACTGGGGTTCAGTTCGGCAAGCCGACGGTAGAATTCGAAGATGTCGGCGCGTTTCATCCGGTGAACCCCAAAGCGCGCCCGAACGATGCGGCGCCGCGCCTGCCCTAGCGCGGCCAGAGGGGCAACTCCAAGTCGGGAAATTTGACTCGGGTCAAGGAGAAGCGCAGCCTCCGCGCTCCCGATGCCGAGTCGCGCTGCGACAGGCGTTGGCGGGGCGTCGACACCGGGGACCGGACAAGAGAGCCAGGGGGGTTCTCGTTCCGGCATTGGAGGACCAGACCATGTCCAATTTGTTGAAAACGGCCGCTTTGGCCGTCGCGATGTCGTGCGCCGTCGCCGCGCCCGCGTCTGCGCAAAATTATCCGCTGGCCCCGGGCAATTATAGCGAAGTGGCGATGATCGACGTCGCCGATGGCGGCGGCATGCAATATGCGACCTATCTGGCGAACGAATGGCGCAAGGCGCAGGAATTCGCCAAATCGAAAGGCTGGATCGTCAGTTACGCGGTGTTCAATAATGTCAATTCGCGCCCGGGCGAACCCGACCTGTATCTGTCGGTCACCTTCCCGAGCTTTCCCGACGCGGCTGAGGATGAAAAACGCGATCAGGCCTATCGCGATTTCATGAAGCGCACCGACACGCAAATGATCGCCGAATCGGGCGACCGAGCGAAATTCCGCACCGTATTGGGCAGCTTTTTGCTGCGCGAACTGAAGTTCAAATAGCCGAATGAGGTCGTCGCGTGTGGCGGGCCGGGTCGGTCCGCCACGCTCGGCGCGTGTCGAACGTTAGAGCCCCAGCACCTGCGGCATCGTGTAGCGCCCCGGCTTTTGCCCGGTCAGCCACAGCGCCGCGCGTACGGCGCCGCGTGCAAAGATCATGCGGTTTTCGGCGCGGTGCGACAGGGTGAGCATCTCTTCCGGCCCGGCGAAGATTACGTCGTGATCGCCCGCAACGGTGCCGCCGCGCAACGACGCAAAGCCGATCTTGCCATGCCCGCGCGCGCCGGTCAGCCCGTCGCGGCCGCGTTCGGAACAGGTGGCGAGGTCGATGCCGCGCCCGGCAGCGGCGGCTTGTCCGAGCAGGAGCGCGGTGCCGCTGGGCGCGTCGAGTTTCATCCGGTGGTGCATCTCGACAATCTCGATGTCATATTCGGGATCGAGCCGCGCCGCCGCCTCGCGCACCAGATGCGCAAGCAGGGTGACGCCGAGCGACGTATTGCCGGTCTGGAGCACCGCGATATCGGCGGCGGCATCGTCGATCAGATAATGATGGCGTTCCTCGAGCCCGGTGGTGCCGATGACGATCGGCTTTTTGGCCGCGACGCAGGCATCGAGCGTCGCTTCGAGCGCCGCGGGGGACGAAAAGTCGACGAGGACGTCGGCGTCGCCCGCGAGCTTCACCACATCACCGCCCTTGTCGATGCCGCAGCGCCGCTGCCCCGCTTCGGAAATCGCCGCGGCGAGCGCGACGCCCATCCGCCCTTCGCTGCCGATAATACCGATGCTGGTCATATGCCGTCCCCTGATACGCGGCCTTCCTTTAGCCGCTCGTGTCGAGCGAAGTCGAGACACGTTGGCCCGGCGCTAAACGCCTCTCGACTTCCACCGGTGGTGGAAGTTTATCCTGAGCGCCTGCTAAGGCAGTCGAAGGGCTCGAGGCGAACGGATAGGGTTGGACATGGAAGAAATTCGAAACATCGTCATCCTGACCGGCGCCGGCGTATCGGCCGAAAGCGGCATCGACACGTTTCGCGATGCGGGCGGATTGTGGGAACAGCACCGCGTCGAGGATGTCGCGACGCCCGAAGCTTTTGCGCGTGATCCCGATCTGGTGCTGCGCTTTTACGACATGCGTCGCGAGGCGATCCAGACCAAGGTGCCGAACCCCGCGCATGAAGCGCTCGCGCGCCTCGACGCCGAATGGCCCGGCGAACTGCTGATCGTCACGCAGAATGTCGACGATTTGCACGAGCGCGCCGGGGCGAAGCGGCTGATCCATATGCATGGCGACCATCTGAACGCCTGGTGCACCGCGTGCGACGCGCGGATGCCGTGGACCGGGCCGCTGCTCGACCGGCCCGCCTGTCCGGCGTGCGGCGCAGGAGGCACGCTGCGCCCCGACATCGTGTGGTTCGGCGAGATGCCGTACCGGATGGACGAGATATACCATGCGCTTACCCAAGCCGACCTGTTCGTGTCGATCGGCACCTCGGGGGCGGTCTATCCGGCGGCGGGATTTGTGCGCGAGGCGCGCCAGTCGGGCGCGCGGACGCTGGAACTCAATATGGAACCGAGCCAGGGGAGCTACTGGTTCGCCGAAGCCCGGCACGGCCCGGCGGGGGTGCTGGTGCCGGCGTGGGTGGAGGAGGTTTTGGGGAGGTAACTGCGGTAGGTAACGACTGAAGTAGGACGTCGCCCCCGCGAAGGCGGGGGCCGCTGTTGGTTTGCACAGCGACGCGGGAAAAGGCCGACGGCGGCCCCCGCCTTCGCGGGGGCGACGGTTTAGGTATGTCCGCCCCTCACCGCAAAACAGACCTCCGCCTTTACCGCCGCGCCGCAAAAAAGTCCCGGAGCAGCGTCGCCGCCTCCCCTGCCCCGATGCCGTCATACACCTCGGGCCGGTGATGCACCGTGGGCTGGGCGAAGACCCGCGGCCCGTGGACCACCGCGCCGCCTTTCGGGTCGTCGGCGCCGTAATAAAGCCGCGCGATGCGGGCGTGGGCGATCGCGCCGGCGCACATCGCGCAGGGTTCGAGCGTCACGTACAGATCGCAGCCGTCGAGCCGTTCATTGCCGAGCGCCCGCGCCGCGGCGCGAATCGCGACGATTTCGGCGTGCGCGGTGGGATCATGCGCGGTGCGCGGCGCATTATGGCCTTCGCCGACGATCATCCCGTCCTTGACGACGACCGCCCCGACCGGCACTTCGCCCGCCGCGGCGGCGCTTTTCGCGAGATTCAGCGCGGCGCGCATCGGTTCGGGGAGCGGAAATTGTGGCATCGCTTTTCCCGCTAGTCCCTTGACGAATCTGCGGCAAGCCGATAAGCGCGCGCCTTTCCCGGCTCACTCCGGTCCTGCCGCCCCCGATTTTGCGGGACGCATCCGGACGCCGAACCGAAATTTTGTACGAGGACAAACAGCATGTCGCGCATCTGCGAACTGACCGGCAAGGGTCGTATGGTTGGCAACAATGTCAGCCACGCCAACAACAAGACCAAGCGCACCTTTCTGCCCAATTTGCAGAATGTGACGTTGCTGTCGGATGCGCTGGGCAAGGGCGTCAAGCTGCGCGTGTCGACCCACGGCCTGCGCACCGTCGAGCATAATGGCGGTCTCGACAACTGGCTGCTGAAGGCCGGCGACGACCAGCTTTCGGCGGGCGCCCGCAAGGTGAAGAAGGAAGTCGCGAAGAAGCTGGCCGAAAAGGCCGCATAAGCGCATTTCCATCGCTGACGCATGAGGGCGGCCGGGTTTACCGAGCCGCCTTTTTGCTGTCCGGCGTCGGGGTGGGCGGCAGGTCGACCAGCTCGAATTGCAGCAGCAGGCTGCGCTGCCAGCGGTTGAAATTATTGTCCGAGACGAGCCAGAGCCAGGTGCGGCCGCCTTCGACCATCACCTCGGCGCCCTCGTAATTTTCGGCCAGGCGGCGCGGCACGATTCCGATCGTCTGTGAACGCAGCACGGCATCCTTGGCGATCGCGGCCGGATCAAGCACGGCCACGATCGTCGTGAACACGGGGTTGAAGCCAAGCCGACGATGGACAAGCAGGATACGACCGTCGGGCAGGGCAACGGCATCGCTGACCAGCCCCTTGCCGCGCGAATCGTAAAAGAAGCGAATCGGTGGTGGCCCAGGCACCGCAGGATCGCCCGTGTACAATAGCGCCTCGGTGCCGCGCGGGTCGTCGTCGGCATTTTCGGAGAAAATCACCGTCCGCCCATCGCCGAGGCGCGCCAACGCCTCTGCGCCGCGATTCGCGGGCCAGCGCGGTTCGGGCAACCGGCGGCGCGATTCGATGGCGGTCAGGTCGGCGTTGAGCCGCCAGATCTGGTTGATCCCTTCGAGCGCGATCCACGCCTTGCCGTTCACTGGATCGATGAACAGCGCCTCGGTATCCGCCATCGCCTTGCTCGCACGGCGACCGTCGGGGGTCGGCAGCGGGCGGATATCAACGGCAGTGACGCGGCCGCGCGCATCGATGACCAGCCGCGTCGTATAGCCATTGTCGCCGATCAACCGAAACGTGCCGGGGCCGGTTCGCGCGAGCCCCGAAAATCCGCCGAAATAGCTGTGCGGGCTGACGAGATGCCAGCCGCGCCGGAAGCGAATGCTGCCGCTTTTCTCCGGCTCCGACGCCAGCGACCGCGCGCTGGCGCGCTGGGTGAGGTTGTCGACGGGAAAGCGCTGCACCGTTCCCGGCACCGGGCCGAGCGCAACAAAGATCAGGGCGGCAAAAAACAGGCGGCGCATCGGCGCGGGTTAGGGGGGCGGCGCGCGAAAGGGAAGCATTACGGGCGGCGAAGCTGAACGCCAGCCAACAGGCGCGTTCAGGGTCGGCTCAATGCGAATCGCCCATAACCCCTTCATCGACAACGCCCAGAAGGGCCCAACGACGAAAGAAGGAGAACGACGATGAAAAAGATGGTGACCCTCTCGATCGCCGCCCTGATGTCCACCGCGACGCTGGGGATGGCGGCTCCCGCCGCAGCACAGAACGGTTATTATGACCGTGACGGCTATTCGAGCTATTACAGCGGCTACGACCGCGACGACCGCCGCTATGACCGTCGTTACGATCGCCGCGCCGATCGCCGCGACTACCGTCAGGACCGCCGCTATTACAACCAGCGGTACAACAACCGCAATTATCGCCAGTGCGACAACGGCACCGGCGGCACGATCATCGGCGCAATCGCCGGTGGCCTCGCCGGCCATGAAATCGCCGGTCGCGGTGACCGCACCGTCGGCACGATCATCGGCGGCGCTGTCGGCGCCATCGCGGGCCGCGCCATCGACAAGGGGAATGACGGCTGCCGTTAAGGGTAGTCCCGACCTCCAATAAATTTCCTTCCCTCCCTTACCCCGTCCGGCCCCCGCCGGGCGGGGTTTTCTTTGTCCGATCGGCGCGCAAAGGGGGCGGGGTTGCCTTGCACGCCGCCAAAGCCTAGGTTCTCATCCAAGTGCACATCCGCAGGTGACGGATGCGTGAGAGAGACAGGTAATACTAGCCATGCGGCAAATGGCAGCGCCATCCGGGCGACCGCCGCGGCCAAGTTCGAGGACGGGGCCGACGGCAAAGACGCGAACCAAGGCGGAAGCCGCCACGCGTCCCGCAAATTTCGTACGACCGCGCAGCTATGCCGCGATCGACCTTGGCACCAACAATTGCCGGTTGCTGATTGCCCGTCCGCAGGACGGCGAGCTGGTCGTCATCGACGCTTTTTCGCGCATCGTCCGGCTGGGCGAAGGGTTGCACGGCAGCGGGCGGATCAGCGATGCAGCGATGGATCGCACCGTCGCGGCGCTGGCGATCTGCGCCGACAAGCTGCGCCGCCGCCATGTGTCGCTGTCGCGCGCGGTCGCCACCGAAGCGTGCCGCCGCGCCGCGAACGGCGCCGAACTGGCCGAGCGGGTGCGGCGCGAAACGGGCATCGTTCTCGACATTATTTCCGCCGCCGAAGAGGCGCGACTCGCGGTGCTCGGCTGTCACAACCTCATGGAACCCGGCGATGGTCCGGCGCTGATTTTCGACATTGGCGGCGGCTCGACCGAGCTGATGCGCGTCGACGTATCCGACCATGACGTCACGATTCGCGACTGGATCAGCGTGCCGTGGGGCGTGGTGTCGCTGACCGAACATGCGCCGCTGCCCGACGACAGCCTGGCCGGACGCCAGGCCGCCTATGCCCATATGCGCGAGGTGACCCGCACCGCCTTTGCGGCCTTTGCCGGGCGCGCCGAACAGTTCGCCGGGCAAAAGCTGCGCTTGCTGGGCACCAGCGGGACGGTGACGACGCTGGCCAGCGTGTTCCTGAACCTGCCGCGATATGATCGCCGCGCGGTTGACGGGTTGGTCGTGCCGGCCGATGCGATGCGCGGCATCAGCCGCCGCCTGGCCGACGCCAGCATCGCCGACCGCGCCGAGATTGCCTGCATCGGCCGCGAGCGCGCTGACCTGGTCGTCGCCGGCTGCGCGATCCTGGAAAGCATCATCGACCTGTGGCCCGCCGCACGCGTCGGGGTCGCCGACCGCGGCATCCGCGAGGGAATTTTGCGGACGCTGGCGATGCAGGGGCGCGACGTCCCGGTGACGCGCCGCGAGTATCGCAAATGAGCGGCGGCAGCGGCAAGGGTTCGAGCGGTCGCGGCGGGCTGCACGTCCGCGTCAAGACCGCGAAAAGGCGCAGCACCTCATCGACGCGCTGGCTGCAGCGCCAGCTCAACGATCCCTATGTCCGCCGCGCGCAGGCCGAGGGCTATCGGTCGCGCGCCGCCTACAAGCTGATCGAGCTCGACGACAAATTCGGCTTCATCAAGAAAGCCCGCGCCGTCGTCGATCTGGGCATTACCCCGGGGGGCTGGTCGCAGGTCGTGCGCAAGGCCAACCCGCGCGCGCGCGTCGCGGGGATCGACCTGCTCGCGTGCGAGCCGATCGAGGGCGTCGCGATCCTCGAGATGGACTTCATGGACGATGCCGCCCCCGACGCGCTGATCGAAGCGCTGGGCAGCGCGCCCGATCTGGTGATTTCGGACATGGCGGCGAACACCGTCGGCCATCAGCAAACCGACCATCTGCGCACGATCGCGCTGGCCGAAACCGCCGCCGATTTCGCGGTGCAGAACCTGCTGCCCGGCGGTGCGTTCGTGGCCAAGGTGTTCGCCGGGGGGGCCGATCACACGCTGCTGACGCTGCTCAAGAAATATTTCACAACGGTCAAGCACGCCAAGCCTCCGGCGAGCCGCAAGGGATCGCCCGAGCTGTATGTGATCGCGCAGGGGTTCAAAGGCCGCGGCGATCCGAAAACGGCAGAAAACCCGGGCGAGCAAGACGACTGAGCGCGCCTTGCGCCAAGTTCATTGCCGGGTCATTCAATCGCGCATAGATACGACGGTGGCGATCGGATCTTTCGGGATCCGGCGCCGGTCGCATAGCCATTCCCAAGGACGATCCATGACGCATCGGTCGCGCAAATCCATTGCCCTGCTTACCCTTTCCGCCTTTGTGCTGGCGTCGTGCGGGGGCGGCGGCGGTTCGAGTACGGGGAGCAATGGCGGGCCGGTGACCGTTACCCCGACCCCCTCGCCGACCCCGACCCCGACCGGAGGCTGCGGCCTTGCTGCGCGGCAAGGCTTTGCCAAGGCGGTGATCGACGAATGGTATCTGTTCCCCGGCGACGTCGCGACCGGGGTCAATCCCGCGAGCTTCGGCAATGTCGACGCCTATATCGACGCGCTGGTCGCGCCGGCGCGCGCGCTCGGCAAGGATCGTTTCTTCACCTACATCACCTCGATCGCCGAAGAGAATGCGTTCTTTGCCAGCGGATCGAGCGCGGGGTTCGGCGTCCGCCTGACCTATGACCCGAGCGCCAATGTCGTCGTGATCGCCGAAGCCTATGAAGGCGCGCCCGCGATCGCCGCGGGCATCGACCGCGGCACGCGCATCGTGGCGATCGGCACCACGGCCAGCAACATGCGCACGATCGCAAGCATCGTCGCCGCCGAAGGCACACAGGGAATCACAAATGCGCTGGGCCCCAGCGACCCTGGCGTCACCCGCATCCTGCGCATTCAGGACAGCGCCGGCACCCGCGACGTCACCGTCGCCAAGGCCGATTATTCGCTCGACCCGATTTCGGATCGTTATGGCGCGAAGATCATCAGCGAGGGCGGTCGCAATTACGGCTATCTGAACCTGCGCAGCTTCATCTCGTCGGCGAACCCGCAACTCCGCACCGCCTTCCTGAATTTCCGCAATCAGGGGGTAACCGACATCATCATCGATTTCCGCTACAACGGCGGCGGGCTGGTTTCGACCGCCGAACTGATGGGCGATCTGATGGGCGAGGGGCGCAGCGGGTTGCTGTTTTCGCAGACGGTGTTCCGCCCGTCGAAAGCGGTGGAGAATGACGAGCATCGTTTTGCCCCCACCGCCGAATCGATCGCCCCGACGCGCATCGCCTTTATCGGCACCGGATCGACCGCATCAGCGAGCGAGCTGGTGATCAATTCGATGCTGCCGTACCTCGGCACCAACATGACGCTGGTTGGCAGCAATACCTTCGGCAAGCCGGTCGGCCAGATCGCGCTCGACAAGGCCGAATGCGACGACCGGATGCGCGTCGTTGCCTTTGCGACCGCCAATTCGACCGGGGCAGGCAATTATTACAACGGCCTGGCACCCCAGATTTCGAACAGCTGCGCCGCGGGCGACGATTTGAACCTGCCGCTGGGCGATGCACGCGAAGCGTCGGTGCGCGCGGCGATCGACTTCCTCGCCACCGGCAGCTGCACGACGCGGATCGCCGACGCGAGCGTCGGGGCGGCCGCACAGCGCAGCAGTGCGCGGGTGCAGGTGGAACCCGAGATGCTGGTCCCCGCGCGACCGAGCGTTGCGCAGCGCGAATTGCCGGGGCTGTTTTAGGGTCGCGCCGACGCGCCCTTTGCCCTCCCCCTTGATGGGGGAGGCAGCGAGACTTGCCAGCTTGCTGGCTTAGTCGCAGCGGTGGGGGTGCGCTCTCGGCCTGAGATGGCGGTGCAAGGACGCGCCGTCACCCCCATCCAACTTCGCCTAATCGCTTCGCGATAAGGCGACGTATCCTTCCCCCATCAAGGGGGGAAGGGCAATCTGCCCGACAAACGGCGATTGACCATCTGATCGAAACCAAGCTAACGGGCGGCAAGCGACAGGTTCCCCGGCGACGGGGACTAAGAGGGAACGGGAAAACCCCGGCTGCCCCTGCAACTGTACGCGGCGAGCCATCGGCCACATGCCATTGGGACTTTCAGTCCCGAGAAGGCGGCCGGACGGCGCTGACCCGCAAGCCAGGAGACCTGCCCGTCGCCGTCGTCTTTCGCGCGGGCAGGGTGCACCGGGCGGACGGGGGTAAACCCGCATGACGACAAAGTGGACCGCGTTCGCGCGGGGACGTTGTCGTGCGCCCGGTGGCCCAGACATCGATCCCGCGTGCGTGCGGTGTTGTCGATGAGGTTACCCAGATGAATTGCGTTTTCCGTCACTCCGTTTCGCTCGCCGTGCTGGCGGCGTCATCCCCCGCGCTTGCCGAGGAAGCGGCGCATGCCGTCGCTGCCGACAGCGACAGCATCGTCGTGACCGCGACGCGCGCGCCGCTGACCCTCGATGAGATCCCCGCCGCGATCGCGGTGCTCGACAAGCATGCGATCGACCGCGCGCAGGACATCGGCGTCACCGAATTGCTGCTGCGCACCCCCGGCGTCAGCATCTCGCGCAACGGCGGTTATGGCACCGCGACGTCGCTGCGCATCCGCGGCGCCGAGTCCGAACATACGGTCGCCGTCATCGACGGGGTGAAGCTGAACGATCCGTCGTCGACGGGCGGCGGGTTCAACTTCACCAACCTGCTCGCTGGAGACATTTCGCGGATCGAGGTGCTGCGTGGCCCGCAATCGATCCTGTGGGGCAGCCAGGCGATCGGCGGGGTCGTCAATATCGTGACCGCATCGCCCGAAAAGAGGCTTGAAGGCAGCTTCGACCTCGAGGCCGGATCGCGCGACACCGTCAGCGCGCGCGCCGCGATCGGCGGTCGCACCGGACCGCTCGCCTGGCGCATCGGCGGGCAGCGCTTCACCACCGACGGCATTTCGTCGCACGGAAAGGCGTTCGGCGGGGTCGAACGCGACGGTTATCGCAACCGTAGCGTTTCGGGCCGCGCCGAACTGGAACTCGCCGACAATGTCAGCGCCGAGGTGCGCGGTTATTATTCCAGCGGCCGCGTCGAATTTGACGGCTTCAACGTCGACAGTAATGATTATGGGCTGAACAAGGAATTCGTCGGATATGCGGGGCTGAATTTCGACCTCGTCGACGGGCGTTTCCGCAACCGCATCGCTTATGCCCACACCGACACCAACCGCGACAATTTCAACCCCGACCGCGCGCGGCCGCAGAGCTTTGAAGCCGACGGCAAGAACAGGCGCTGGGAATATCAGGGCAGTTTCGACCTGACCGACCGCATCTCCGCGATCTTCGGGGCCGAAAACGAAAGCTCGGATTTCCGCAGCCGGTCGCCTTCGGCCTCGCTCGCGGTCCCGCTTCCGGCTTTTGCGCGCGGCAAGGCCGAGCTGACCAGCGCCTATGGCCAGCTCAGCGTCGAACCGCTGGACGGGCTGATCCTGAACGGCGGCGTCCGTTACGACGATCACGACCGCTATGGCGGTCAGACACTGTTCGCTGCGGGCGGCGTCTGGCGCCTGCCGACCGGGACGGTGCTCCGCGCCAGCTATGGCGAAGGGTTCAGGGCGCCGTCGCTGTTCCAGCTGTTCAGCGAATATGGCAATGTGGCGCTCGATCCTGAGGCCGCCGATGGTTGGGAAGCGGGGATCGAGCAGTCGCTGTTCGATCGCAAGTTGGTTGTCGGCGCGAGCTGGTTCGACCGCACCACCACGAACCAGATCATCTACAACAGCTGTTCGGGCACCTCGACCAACCCACTATGTTTTGTTCCGGGCGATCCGGCGACGCGGCGCTTCGGCTATTATTCGAACGTCGCGCGCAGCAAGGCGCAGGGCGTCGAAGCCACCGCCGCGCTGACGCTGGGCGGGCTGGTCCTCGACGGCAATTATAGCTGGATCGCCAGCGAGGACCGATCGCCGGGTACCGCCAATTTCGGCAAATGGCTGCCGCGCCGTCCGCGCCATACCGCCAATGCGTCGGTCAGCTATGCCTTCGGTTTCGGACTTGAACTCGGCGCGGCGCTGCGCTGGTCGGGCAAGAGCTATGACAATGCGAGCAACGCGACGCGGCTGGACGATTATACATTGGTCGATCTGCGCGCCGAGTATGCGCTGTCGGATGCGGTGAAGCTGTTCGCGCGCGCCGAAAATATCTTCGACGAGCAATATATGACCGCATTCCGATACGGGTCGATCGGACGCAGCATTTATGCCGGCATCCGGGGGCGGTTCTGATGGCGGCGCTGTCGCAGCGCGGCGCGTCTGCGCTATGGGTTGCGCTCCTCACTGCGGCGAGCACGGCGACGACGCTGGCGCTCGCCTGCGCGACGCCTTTTCCGTCGCTCGCGGCGCTCGCGGCGGTGCATATGCGCCGCCCGGGCGGCGTGGCGCTGATGCTGCTGGCGTGGCTGGCGAGCCAGTGCGTCGGTTTTTTCCTGCTCGGTTATCCGCGCGACGGCAGCACGCTGGCGTGGGGCGTCGCGCTCGGCACCGCGGCGGTGGGGTCGGCGCTGGCGGGTTACGCCGCGGTGCGCGCGCTGAACTACCGATCGGTCGCGGCGCGGCTGAGCCTGGCTTATGCGGCGGGTTTTACCGCGTATAAGGCGATCATCGTCGGCTGGGCGTTGGTGCTCGGCGGGCTGCATACCGCGACGGCACCCGACCTGCTCGCCGAGCAATTTGTCCGCAATGGCGCGATCCTGATCGGGCTGTACGCGCTCTATCGCCTGCTCGTCGCGGTGGGGGTTCCGGCACCGCCGCAGCCCGTAGCGAGCGCGGCCTGATGCTGACGCGCGTCGATCCGGGTCCCGCGGTGGTGGTGTGCAATAGCTGTCGCCACAGCCGCGGGGCGCAGGTCGACGCGGGCGGCATGCGCGGCGGCGCGCGGCTGGTCGCAGCGCTGCGGGATGCGAAGGCCGCCGACCCGCGTTACGCGGAAATTGCGGTGCAGGAGATGGCGTGTCTGTTCGCATGTCAGGACTTTTGTACCGTCCACCTGCGCGCGCCGGGAAAGATCGCCTATGTGCTCGGCCGCTTCGCCGCGGGGGAGGATACGGCGCGCGCGATCCTCGACTATGCGGTCCATTATGCCGCGAGCGAGCATGGCCGCGTCCCCTATTCGCTGTGGCCCGAGGGCGTCAAAGGCCATTTCATCACCCGCACGCCGCCGCCAGGATATATCGCCGAATGACCAGCTTTACCTCGTCCCAGGGCTTTGCCGCGGCGCTTGCCGATCTCAGTGAACCCGATCCACACGCCGCGGCTGACGCGCGGATTCGGCAGGCCGAACTCACCAAGCCGGCGGGCTCGCTCGGGAAGCTTGAGGATCTGGCGATCTTTTTTGCCGGATGGCGTCGCAAGGCGCGGCCGCGGATCGAGCGCGCTCGCGCCATCGTCTTTGCCGGCAACCACGGCGTCACCGTGCACGGGGTCAGCGCCTTTCCGGCGAGCGTGACGGCGCAGATGGTGGCGAATTTTGCGAGCGGCGGCGCGGCGATCAACGCGCTGTCGCGCGCGGCGGGGCTGGAACTGGCGGTCGTCGCGCTCGACCTCGACCGGCCCACTGCCGATTTTTCCGTCGCGGCGGCGATGAACGAGGGGGAGTGCCTTGATGCGCTGAACCGTGGCGCCGCGGCGGTCGATGCCGAGCTCGACCTGATCATGCTGGGCGAAATGGGGATCGGCAATTCGACCGCGGCGGCAGCGCTCTGCGCGCGCAGTTTCGGTGGCGACGCCGCGTCGTGGGTCGGCCCCGGCACCGGGGTCGATGGCCATGGCGTCGCGCGCAAAACCGAGGTGGTCGCGCGCGCCCTCGCCTTCCATGGCGGGGCGCCGGTGACCGCGTTCGAGACGCTGCGCCGCGTCGGCGGGCGCGAGAT
Source organism: Sphingopyxis sp. EG6 (assembly GCF_003609815.1). Classification (NCBI taxonomy): domain Bacteria; kingdom Pseudomonadati; phylum Pseudomonadota; class Alphaproteobacteria; order Sphingomonadales; family Sphingopyxidaceae; genus Sphingopyxis; species Sphingopyxis sp. EG6. The sequence goes on along the minus strand of NZ_AP017603.1, from coordinate 3,800,900 downwards.
TGCGGCGATCGCGGGCGCGATTGTCCGCGCCCGCCAGTTGAGGATCCCGGTGCTGCTCGACGGTTTCATCTGCGGCGCGGCGCTCGCACCGCTCGCCGCCGCCAATCCGGCGATCGCGGCGCATTGCATCGCGGGCCATTGTTCGGCCGAGCCGGGGCACCGGCGCCTGCTGGGTCAGCTCGGGCTCGATCCGCTGCTGATGCTGAATATGCGGCTGGGTGAGGGCAGCGGCGCGGCGGTGGCGGCGAACATCATCCGCAGCGCGCTCGCCGTGCATGACGAGATGGCGACCTTTGCCGAGGCAGAGGTGTCGGCGTCGCTGTGAGCGGCTTTGCGCTCCATCTGCTGCGCCACGGGGCGCCCGGCACCCCGGGGTTGCTGATGGGGCGCACCGATTGCGCACCGACGCCCGCGGGCATCGCGGCGTGCGCAGCGCAGGCGGCGGGGCTGGGCATTGAGCATATTATCGCATCCGACCTTGGCCGCAGCCACGCTGCGGGCGAAGCGATCAGCCGCGCCCTCGCGCTGCCGCTCACGATCGATCCACGCTGGCGCGAGCTCGATTTCGGCGACTGGGACGGATACCCGAGCGGCGCGGTCGATCAAGACACGCTCGGGCAGTTCTGGGAAGATCCCGACGCGAACCCGCCGCCGGGCGGCGAACGCTGGTCGGCGCTGGTCGCGCGCGTGGCGGCCGCGCTGGCCGATCTGGCGCCGGTGCCGACGCTGGTCGTCGCGCACGGTGGTTCGATGCGCGCGGCGCTGCACATCCTCTGCGGCTTCGACCAGCGCCAGCTGTGGGCCTTCGACCTGCCCTATGCGGCGCGGCTGTCGCTCCACGCCTGGCCGGGCGAGCCGATGAGCGCGCAGGTCGTCGGACTGGTGCCATGAAGGGCTTGCTGATCGCGGTCCAGTTCCTGACCCGGCTACCGACGCCGCGTATCACCGTGACAGGTGACGAATTCGCCGCGTCGATGCGCTGGTTCCCGGCGGTCGGGCTGATCGTCGGTGTGCTTGTCGCGGGTGCAGGCTGGGCGGGGGGACGGATCGATCCCTGGACCGGGGCGCTCGCGGCGCTGCTGGTCTGGGTTGCGGTCACCGGCGCGCTGCACCTCGACGGGCTGGGCGACATTGCCGACGCGAACGGCGCGGCGCACAAGAATCGCGACCGGTTGCTGGCGGTGCTGGCGGACCCGCATGTTGGCAGCTTTGCGGTGGTGACGATCGCCTTGCAGCTGATCGCCAAGCTGGTGCTGCTCCATGCACTGGTCGATCGCCAAGAGTTTGTTGCGATTGCGCTGATTCCCTTTGCGGCGCGGATCGGCCCGCTCGTCTGGTCGCGTGCGCTGCCCGATCTGCACGCGGGGCTGGGGTCGCGGTTCCGCAATGTCGTGCGTCCCGTTGATTTTGCGATCTGGAGCGCGCTGCTGCTGGCAGCGGCTTGGGCGTCGCCGTCGCTGCTGGCTGCGCCGCTGGTCTTTCTGCTGTGGGGTTGGTGGCTGAAGCGCAAGATCGGCGGTATTTCGGGCGACGGCCATGGCGCCGGGATCGAACTCGGCGAAAGCGCACTGCTCGCCACCGCGCTGCTGGTCGTTCATCTGGCATGAGCGACGCATGGACCTGGCACGGCGGCGCGCTGGCAGCGGCGCAGCGCTATTTTGGCGGCACCGACTGGATCGACCTGTCGACCGGGATCAACCCGCATCCCTGGCCCAGCGCCGCCGACATGGTGTTCGACTGGCAGCGCCTGCCCGACCCCGCGGCGCTGGCGGCGCTCGAAGCCGCCGCGGCGTCGTATTTCGGCGTCGATCCGCGCCATGTCTGCGCGGTGCCGGGCAGCGAGATCGGGCTGCGGCTGGTCGGGGCGCTGGTGGGCGGTCCGGCGCAGCATATGGCGCCCGGATACCGCACCCATGGCGCGATGATCGCGGGAGGCACGGCGGTCGATCCCGAAGCAACGCGCGAAAGTCGCGGCACGCTGATCCTCGCCAACCCGAACAACCCCGACGGGCGCGTCATCGACGGCGCGGCGGTACTGGAGCTGCTAGCCGACCGCGACGGCTGGCTGCTGGTCGACGAGGCGTTCGCCGACACTGATCCGGCGCACAGCGTCGCGGCGGCGGTCGGCGACGACCAGCGGCTCGTCGTCTTTCGCTCGTTCGGCAAATTTTTCGGGCTTGCGGGCGCCCGGCTGGGCTTTGTTATCGCGGCACCCGCGTTGCTCGCGGCGCTGCGCGACCGGCTGGGCGCATGGCCGCTGGCGGCGGCGGCGATTGCGATCGGCACCGTGGCCTACGCCGATCAGGGTTGGATCGCCGCGACGCGCGCGCGGCTGCTGCGCGAAGCCTCCGCGCTCGACGCGGTTCTGGGCCGCCATGGCCACCAGCCCATCGGCGCCTGCCCCCTGTTTCGGCTGATCGCCGTCGATGACACGCGCGCGCTGTTCGAACGGCTCGCGCGGCGCGCGATCCTGACCCGGCCCTTTGACGATCAGCCGCGGTGGCTGCGCATCGGCCTGCCTGCCGATGGCGATGCGCTGGCGCGGCTCGACGCGGCGCTCGCAGATGGCTGAGCCCATCGCGCTCACCGCGCTGGCGCTCGACGCGGCATTCGGTTGGCCGCGGCGGCTCTATCGTCATATCGGCCACCCGGTCGGGCTGTTCGCGCAGTTCATCGCTGCCTGCGAGGCGCGAGGGAATCACGCGCAGCGCAGCGATCGGCGGCGTCGCGCCTTTGGCTTGCTGACCCTGCTGCTGCTGTTGATCGTCGCCGCGGGTCCGGCGTGGGCAATCCAATATGGGCTGCTCGCATTCTTCGGTGGCTGGGGCTGGGTCGGCGTCGCTGTGCTGGCATGGCCCGCACTGGCGCAGCGCAGCCTGTTCGACCATGTTCGCGCGGTCGCCGACGAGCTCGACCGCGGCGACCTGCCCGCGGCGCGCGGCGCGGTCGGCGCGATCGTCGGCCGCGACACCGCGCCGCTCGATCGGGCCGGAGTCGCGCGCGCTGCGATCGAAAGCCTTGCCGAGAGTTTCTGCGACGGGGTCGCCGCGCCGCTGTTCTGGCTCCTCGCCCTCGGCCTGCCCGGTATCTGGGCGTATAAGGCGGTGAACACCGCCGACAGCCTGATCGGTCACCGCGAGGCGCGCTGGCGCGCCTTCGGCTGGGCCGCCGCGCGCAGCGACGATCTGGCCAACTGGATCCCGGCGCGGCTGTCGGGCGCCCTGATCTGCCTTGCCGCTCGCGGCGGGTGGCGCGTAATGCAGCGCGATGCGCGGCGCCACGCCTCGCCCAACGCCGGCTGGCCCGAGGCGGCAATGGCGGGCGCGCTGGGGCTGCGACTGGCGGGACCAATCGCTTATGATGGGATCATGCATGACAAGGCCTGGATCGGCGATGGCCACGTCGATGCCGATGCCGGCGACATCGACCGCGCCTTGACGATCTATCTGCGCGCTTGCCTGTTCCTATGGTTGATCGCAGGAGGCACCTTATGGCTGCTTTGATGCTTCAGGGAACCGGCTCCGACGTCGGCAAGTCGGTGCTTGTGGCGGGGTTGTGCCGCGCCTTTGCCAACCGCGGGCTGACGGTTCGCCCGTTCAAACCGCAGAATATGTCGAACAATGCCGCAGTGACGATCGACGGCGGCGAGATCGGGCGCGCGCAGGCGCTGCAGGCGATGGCGTGCCGGACCGCGCCGCACAGCGACATGAACCCGGTGCTGCTAAAGCCGCAGGCCGACCGCACGTCGCAGCTGATCGTCCATGGCCGGGTGCGCGGGACGCTGGGCAGCGGCAATTTTCGCGAAGCGCGCGGCGCGCTGCTGACCGAGGTCATGCGAAGCTACGAACGATTGCAAGCGCAGTGCGATATCGTGGTGGTCGAGGGCGCGGGATCGCCCGCCGAGATCAACCTGCGCGTCGGCGACATCGCCAATATGGGCTTTGCCCGCGCCGCCAATGTCCCCGTCATCCTGATCGGTGACATCGACCGCGGCGGCGTGATCGCGTCGGTCGTCGGTACCCGCGCAGTGATCGATCCCGCGGATGCGGCGATGATCCGCGGGTTCCTGATCAACAAGTTTCGCGGCGATCCGGCGCTGTTCGACGATGGCTATCGCGAGATCGAAAAGCGCAGCGGCTGGGCGGGTTTCGGCGTCATTCCCTGGCTCGGCGCCGCAGCGCGGCTGCCGAGCGAGGATGCGGTGATCCTCGAGCGTCCCGCCGACCCGCGCGAGGCGCGGCGGATGATCGCCTGCCCCATCCTGCCGCGCATCTCCAATTTCGACGATCTCGACCCGCTCAAGCTCGAGCCCGGGGTCGAGGTGGTGATGGTGCCGCCGGGGCGGCCGATCCCCGCCGAAGCGGCGATCATCGTCCTGCCCGGGTCGAAAGCGACGATTGCCGATCTCAAGGCGCTGCGCGCCGAGGGTTGGGATATCGACATCAGGGCGCATCACCGCCGCGGCGGGATGATCATCGGACTGTGCGGCGGCTACCAGATGCTCGGGCGGCGGGTCTCCGACCCGCTGGGGATCGAGGGCGCGCCCGCGGCCGTCGACGGGCTGGGGTTGCTCGATGTGGAAACGACGCTGTCGCCTGCCAAGACATTGCGCCACGTCATTGGATCGGCGCTTGGCGCTGCCGTGGAGGGGTATGAAATGCATATGGGCGAAACGCGCGGCCCCGGCACGAACCAGCCCTTTGCGGTGCTGGCCGACGGTGCGCGCGACGGTGCGGTCGGGAGCGATGGCCGCGTGATCGGATCCTATCTCCACGGCCTGTTTGCCTCGACCGATCTGCGTCGCGCACTGCTCGCGCGCATCGGGGTTACCGGCGGCGCGCGCGACTACGCCGCCGATGTCGATGCCGCGCTCGACGACATCGCCGCCGAACTGGCGCGCCACGCCGATCTCGACGGCCTGCTGGCGCTCGCGGGGGTGCGCGCATGACGGGATCGAGCCTCTTCGTCCTCGGCGGGGCGCGGTCGGGCAAGAGCCGTTATGCGCAGGCGCGCGCCGAGATGCTGGGCGGCCGCCATCATTTTGTCGCAACCGCCGAAGCGTTCGACGATGAAATGCGCGACCGCATCGCGCGGCATCAGGCCGATCGCGACGCGCGCTGGCAGACGATCGAGGCGCCGCGCGACCTGCCCGCGGTGCTTGATGCGCTGAGCGCGCCCGACGCGGTGGTGCTGGTCGATTGCCTGACGTTGTGGCTGTCGAACCTGCTGCTCGCGGGCGCCGACCCGGACCGAGGCGAAATTGAATTATGCAGCGCAATCAACCGGTTTGCCGGTCATATCATCTTGGTATCGAACGAGGTCGGGCTGGGCATCGTGCCCGCCAACGCGCTGGCGCGGCGTTTCGGCGACGCCGCCGGGCGGCTCAATCAGGCGGTTGCGGCGACCGCGGCCGAGGTCGTGCTGCTCGCCGCCGGGCTACCGCTGACGCTCAAGCCGCGCGCCATCGCGCCATAACGCGCCGATTCGCGCATCGACCGCCCGTAAAACCGGGACTTGGCGAACGCCGTATCATGCGGCTATGGCAGCGCATTGATCGGGAATCGCCCGGTCGAGACCAGGAGAGAATTTATGAATCACGCCGAACTGTCGGACGCCGTCGCCGCGTCGCTGGACCTGAGCAAAGCCGACGGGCGCAAGGCCGTCGACGCCGTCTTCGCCGCGATCGCCGATGCCGCCGCCAAGGGCGACGAAGTTTCGGTCAACGGCTTTGGCAAGTTCAAGGTCAAGGCAACCCCGGCCCGCGAAGGCCGCAACCCTTCGACCGGTGCGACGATCCAGATCAAGGCCGCCAAGAAGCTGACCTTTGGCCCGGCCAAGGCCGTCAAGGACCGCCTGAACGGCTAATCCACGGCTGATCGATTGCGGCTCAACGCCGTACGCAGGGCTCCGCCGAACCATCGGCGGAGCCCTTGCGCTATGAACGACCGGCGGCGCAGCAAAGTATCGTTACAGCCCGCCGCGCCGCGGCCACAGCGTGCCGCCTAATCCCGTCGATCGGGATAATGCCAGCCACGAAACGGCCTCCAGCGGCATGGCCTGCTGCGCAGCAAGCGCATCGCCCCCCAAAGGAGGCAGAACTTTGCATAATTTGAGAAAAACTGGAGCGGGCGAAGGGATTCGAACCCTCGACCCCAACCTTGGCAACTCCAATCCCGGCCTACGACAGGCTTATCCATCGTTGTATTTCTTACTACTTTTCAAGTAGTTATTGATTAAGCTCCTGCGACATTGTATTCCATAGCTGGCCGCCAAACGACCATTCCTGGAGACAATATGGAGACAAAGCAGATTGCATCGCGCTTTGTCTCCAAACTGGAGGACGACGATGCCGACTGCAAAAATCACCAAGCGTGCCGTCGATGCCCTGGCGGCGCCCGCAGAGAAGCAGACCGTCCTGTGGGACACCGAGATCAAGGGCTTCGGCGTTCGCGTGCTGCCGTCCGGACTCAAGACCTTCATCGTCCAGTATCGCAACGTCGAAGGCATCAAGCGCCGCCTCAACCTCGGTCGTTATGGGGTGCTCACGGTCGAGCAGGCTCGTGACGAGGCAAAGATCAAGCTGGGAGCCGTCGCCAAGGGCGAAGACCCGGCCAAGGAGGTGCATGATGCACGAAAGGACATGAGTGTCGCCGAGATGTGCGACTGGTATCTGGTCGAGGCGCGCGCCGGGAACATCCTCGGCCGCAAGAACCGGCCGATCAAGGCATCCTCGCTCAGCAAGGACGAGAGCCGAATCAAGACGCACATCAAGCCGCTTCTCGGCAAGCGGATCGTGCGGCACCTGACCCGCGCCGACATCGAGCAGATGCAGACCGATGTGAAGAACGGCAAGACGGCAAAGGAGCGCGGAGGTGGCCGGGGCGGCCGGGCGACAGGCGGCCCCGCTGCCGCATCTGGCTGCGTGGGGACGATTCAAGCGATTATCGGCCATGCCAAGCACAAGGGCTTGCTCGCCGTGCATCCGACGGAAGGCGCGAAGAAACTCGCCGGAAACAAGAAGAACCGTCGCCTCAGCGTCGACGAGATCGTGATGATCGGCAAGGCCATGGCCTATGCCGAGCGGGTCGGCGAGAATCCGGTCGCACTCGCGGTTTTGCGGACGCTGCTACTGACCGGATACCGTCGGGAGGAAGCGCAGGCGATGCACCGGGCCTGGCTCAACGCCCCGGCCGGATATGTCGCCTTCCCCGACACCAAGGGCGATGCACAGGTCCGGGCCATTGGATTGGCGGCGATAAAGGTCATCCAGGCGCAGCCGCTGATCGTCGGCAATCCGCATGCCTTTCCCTCGGCGATCGCTGACGGTCCGTTCACGGCGGTCAGCGCTTGCCTTGATCGGATCTGCAAGCTGGCCGGGATCAAGGGCGTCACGCCCCATACGCTCCGCCATACATTTGGCAGCGTGGCCGGCGATCTCGGCTTCTCGGAGCTGACGATCCGCGCGATGCTCGGACATGCGTCACAGAATGTGACGCAGGACTATATCCACATCGACGAGGCGTTGAAGCTGGCGGTCCAGCGAACATCCGACGAAATCGCCCGCCTGCTCGATCTTGGCGCGCGCCGGGCCGATCGGCTGCAGCTGGCGGCCTGATGCGCCGTGCGCAAATCGCTGGGCAAGCAGAAACATATATGTTACCAATGGAGCAGTAAGTGATCGTCGAGGAATATGTTCGCGAAGACGACACATGCCCGTTCCGATCCTGGTTCGACGGTCTGGATGTGCAAGCGGCGGCCAAGGTGACGACCGCGATCGTCCGATTGGAGTTGGGCAATATGTCCAGCGTCAAATGGATCGGCGGCGGGCTGGGCGAATATCGGATCGATTGGGGACCGGGCTACCGTCTCTATCTGACCCGTGACGGCGATGAACTGGTCATCCTGTTCGTCGGTGGAACGAAGAAGCGGCAACAGGCCGACATCGATCGCGCGGCGATGCTGATGGCTGAGTATAAGGGCCGGAAAGCGACGGCAAAGAAAACAAAGAGGTAACGAGATGGTACTGACGCGGGATTTCAAGGAAACGGTGAAGGATCGCGCCGCGCGCGAGCCCGCCTTCGCAAAGGCGATGCTCGATGAAGCCGCGACGGCGTTCCTCAACGGCGAACCGCATGTCGCGCGGCTGATCCTGCGCGACCTGGTGAACGCCTCCGTCGGCTTCGAAACGCTTGCTGCCGAGACCAACCGGCCCAGCAAGAGCCTGCACCGCATGCTGTCCGAAAAGGGCAATCCCAGCATGGACAATCTCGCCGCGATCTTCGGCGCCGTACGCAAGCGCCTCGGAGTTGCGATCGAGGCGCATGCGGTGGAGGCCGCATGACGCCACATAGTTGTTCCCTATGCGTTCTCATCAGGCTACAATCGGTATCGAAATCTGAACAAGAGGCAATGTCGCTGCAGGTGTCGCATGGCTGAGACGCAAATCGAATGGACCGACGCCACATGGAATCCGGTCGCCGGCTGCACGATCGTCAGTGCGGGCTGCACCCATTGCTACGCCATGGAGATGGCGCGGCGCCTGGAAGCCATGAAGGTCAATAAATATGACGGGCTGACCCGCAAGAGCGGCGGACGGACAATCTGGAAGGGTCTTGTTCGCGAAGACCCGGCATCGCTGGCCATCCCCCTTCGCTGGCGCAAGCCGCGCAAGATCTTCGTGAACTCGATGAGCGACCTGTTCCATGAACAGGTCAGCGATGCCTTCATTCTCCAGGTCTGGCAGGTTATGCGCGACACGCCGCACCATCACTATCAGATCCTGACAAAGCGCCCCGAGCGCATGGCGCAGATCGTGTCCGAGTTGATCGATGACGTCCTGCCCAATGTCTGGCTCGGGACGAGCATTGAGGATGCGGAAGTCGTCGATCGCATCGAGCATCTGCGCGCCGTGCCGGCCGCCATCCGCTTCATTTCGTTCGAGCCGCTCATCGGATCGGTTGGCGACGTCGACCTGACCGATATTCATTGGGCGATCGTCGGCGGAGAAAGCGGCCGCAGCGCGCGTCCCATCCGGGAAGAATGGATCGACGAAATTCACGATCAATGCTTGGCGTTCGAGACGGCCTTCTTCTTCAAGCAGTGGGGCACCTGGGGGAAGGACAACAAGCGCCGGTCGAAAAAAGCCAATGGTCGCGAATATCGCGGCCAGACATGGGACGATATGCCGACCGCCTTCGCGGCAAGCCTGTAAGGTTCGGCAACGGGGGCGGAATGGCGGAAAAACCATATCAGTGGGCCGAAGGCGCGGTTCTGGAGGATCACTCCAGGCGCAAGCACAAGATCCTCAGGGAATATTTCTTCAATTATCTGAGCGTGCGCTGCCAGATCGCGCAGATGGAGAGATTCCGGCTGGCGATCGTCGATGGGTTCGCGGGCGGCGGGAAATATAGCTGCGGCACGTCCGGGTCACCGCTGATCTTCGTGGAGGAACTGAAGCGCGCGATCGAGGCCGTCAACACGCATCGCGCGACGCAAGGGCTTGGCCCGGTCGAGATCGAATGCCTGTTCATTCCCAATGATTACAGTCGCGACGCGATCGAGACGCTGAAAGCCAATCTGGCCCCGTTGCAGGCGGAGATCGCGGCGAATGTACCGCGCCTGCATCTGCGCGTGGAATATCTGAACCAGAGTTTCGAGGAAGCTTATCCGCAGATCAAGCAACTGCTCGAACAAGGGCGTTACCGCAACGTGCTGTTCAATCTCGACCAGTGCGGCCACAGCAAGGTTCAGCGCGCGACTCTCGTCGACATCATGCGCTCCTATCAGTCGGTCGAAATCTTCTACACCTTCGCGATCCAGACGCTGCTCACCTATCTGCAGACGACCGATCCCACCAGGCTCGCCAGCCAGCTCCAGCCGTTCGACATTTCGGTGAACGACCTCCAATCGCAAACCCTAGGCATGAACAAGCAGCACTGGCTCGGCGCGGCCGAGCGGCTGGTGTTCGATTCCTTCAATGGCTGCGCGACCTATGTCAGCCCCTTCTCGATCAACAATCCGGATGGCTGGCGCTACTGGCTCATTCATTTCGCCAACTCGTATCGCGCACGGCAGGTCTATAACAATCTGCTGCACGCCAACAGCTCCGAGCAGGCCCATTATGGCCGGGCCGGCCTGCACATGCTGTCTTACGATCCGCGGCACGACGATGGCTTGCTATACCTGTTCGACGTTACGGGGCGAGAGAGCGCGCGGGACCGGCTTTTGATCGACATCCCCCGGCTGATATCGGAATCGGGCAATGTGATCGGCGTCGGCGAATTTTACGAAGGCATCTACAACGCCACTCCAGCGCATAGCGAAGATATCCATCAAGCGATTATCGACAATCCCGACCTCGAGGTCGTGACCCCGGCAGGCGGCGAACGCCGCAGCGCCCGGGCCATCGCCGTCGGCGATGTGGTGAAGCTCAAGCGGCAGACCAGTTTCTTCCCGATGTTTTTCGATCCGGCATAGACCGCTCGATCAATGTTCCTTTTACGTTCCTTTGTGGCTATGGATCGAAATCGAAGATTCGGAAAAAAAGGTCCGTTCTTCACGCCAAGGTGGAAAGACGAACACGAAATTGCACGATGATCTGAGCCCGCTGGCGCAACACATGGGCCGATATATGGCTGAACGCTGCGTCGATGGTTTGCCCGGGCACTTCGACGATGAACTGCTGACGGCCTTTCCCGACGAGGATCGCAAATCGATATCGCTCGCGCTGGCCGAACTGGAGGCGGAAGGGCTCGTCACCCTGTCGCACGTCATTGGCCCCCATCTTCCGCGCGTTCGCACGACCGTCGACCTCTTTGTCTCCTGCGACGCAGCGATAACAGGGCAGGACCCAGTCGAGGACTCGGTGGTCCTCGCACGCATGCTGATCGACAATCCGAGGCTCGGCGGAAACACACGCAACCTCGAACAGGCCGTGGGTTGGGAGCGCCGCCGGTTCAATCCCGCATTCGCACTCGTGGTCCCCAACGTCGCCGAAGGCCGCGTGCGAGCGTCGATCCAGAATGAATATCCGACCATGGGCGTCCTCCTGGCTGACGAGGACATCGTTCAGCTGCGCCGCTACGTGCAGCGTCATACGCGATGATCAAGATCACGCACAACGGACGGCCATTCAACGCCAAGCGGTTCGGCGAAAATATCCGGGCAAAGGCAATCGAACTCGGCATGACCGCGCTCGAAGAAAAGGCGCGAGGGGCTGCCTCGTCACTCGTCGATCCCGAGACGGGTCGCTATGCGGATGTCTTCGTCGATCGATTGCCGGGAAACAGGGTCGCACTTCGAACTACGGGATCACCAGCGTTCGCGAGGCTGCTCGAACAGCGGCTCGGGATCGGCGCAGGAGAAGTTATAGTCATGAATGTCGCCGACGGTGCCCCGCATCCAAAGGTTTATCTCGCGCATGCCAGCGACGACAAGCCGGTCGTCAGACCCATTGCTGAATATCTGATACGGAATGGCATCGAGGTCTGGTTCGACGAATGGGAGATCGAGCCGGGCGACAGCTTGCGGCAGAAGATGGAGGAAGGCCTGGACGCGATGACCCATTTTGTCGTCGTTCTCACACCCAAATCGATCACCAAACCCTGGGTCGCAAAAGAAATCGATGTCGGGATGGTCCGCCAGGTCGGAGGCGAAAGCCGGTTCGTGCCGGTCATGATCGGGCTCGACCACAAGGCGCTTTCGCCTTTCTTTCAGGCCATGCTTTGTTTGAAGATCGATCCGACCGACGAGGATGACCTCAAGGAGTTGGCCGACCGGTTGCACGGCGTGAGCCGGAAGCCCGCGATGGGATCCAAGCCCCGCTATGTGCAGTCGGCACCGACCGGGCTCACTGGCTGGTCGCCGGCTGCACTGGCCATCGGGCGCCATTTCGTCGAGATCAGTACGCACGCCATGTCGCACGATCCGATCAAGACGATCGAGCAACTCGCCGAAGAAACGGGGCTAGGATTGGACGATGCCAGGGTTGGTGTGCTCGACCTCAAAGACGCCGGCTATCTTTGGGAGGGCCGGCTTCCGGGTCATGTAGCCGCGGACTGCGCGCTCTTCGCCGAGTTTGACGAAGCCTATATGCCATTCAGTCCGGCCGAAGATGCGCGGACCCTGGCGAACAAGCTGGTCATGCGGGACGATCGAGCCGTCTACACCGCCAGCCTCGCCGAAGAACTTGAATGGGAACCGCGCAGAATCAACAGCGCGATCTGCTATCTGTTGCGGGCGGGCGTGATCAAAGCGCGCACTGCGCTGGCGTCGGCGCCTTGGAGGGCCGTGCATCTGATTCGCACCGACCGCACCCTGAGATTTGCGCGCAACAATGCCTGACGAACTCGGAGCCGCTGACCAACAGCGCGCGAATGTGCCCGGAGCAGCCATGTGCCATTCGCAGATGGATATTCTCATCGACACCAATCTTGTCCTTCACTTTCGCCGCGTGGAGGAACTCGACTGGTGCAAGCTGGCCGGCGCTTCAGCCTGCTCGATCGTGATCACGCCGGTGCTGATGCGCGAACTCGAGCGCAACAAGGTTCACAATCCGAACGCCAAATTGCGCCAGCGCGCGAAGGACATGATTGCGTGGCTTGGCGATCGGATCGCGGAAGATGATCCGATCAGACTCCGGGATGGTGTTACCCTGCTCTTCGATGATCAGGAGCCCCTCATCGATTTTGCGGAGCAGCGTTTATCGCGTGAGATCGCTGACGATCATCTGATCGCGAGTGCACTCGCCTGGGCGCAGCGAACTGGTCATGATGTCGCCATCGCCACTGACGATAGCGGCTTCGCGCTCAAGCTGCGCAGCCGGCCGATCCGTTTCCTCGCCCCTGATAAGGCCTGGCGGCTGCCGGACGCGGTGGACGAAGAACGCGCCGAGCTTCGCCAGATGAAGCGGGAGCTTGAGCGCGAGCGCAATCGTCGTCCGACGCTCGAGGTCCAGTTCGACGGAGGTGGGAAGAAAATTGCGGTTGGCCCCGAGCCGATCGAGCCCCCACCATCGGTCGACGCGATGCGCGCCGAGCTACCTCCGATGACGTTCGAGGAATATATGTCGTCAGATGAACGGCGAGAGCCCGGACCCCGCGTGTATGAACGCGGCCCGGTCGATCGCTATAATGACGAGCTCGAGACCTTCTTTGGCGACTATGTGGCGTTTCTCGCAAAGCACGGTGCCTGGGGTGAACAGGAGGCGCGCACAATCGAACTGGCTTTCACGCTTGCGAATGGCGGATCATCGCCCGCAACCAATATCGACGTCCTGCTGGCTTTTCCCAAGCACGTCGAGGTCATGGCTGCCGAGGACGCGCCGGATGAGCCCGTAGAGCCCGAGCCACCGAGCAAACCACACCCAAATCGCCGTGCAGTCACGATGGGCCGGGCTGTAGCGTTGGGTTCGCCCCATCAGCCCGCACATGCTCTGCTCGAAGGCGAGCCCCAGGTCGCCCAGGACAAACGGCACGTCGAATATTTTCTCCAGACGCTGAAGCATGATTGCGCGTTCGAACTGGAGCCGGTGCTGGTTCGGTTTGCCTCGCGCGAGGACATGAAACCCTTCGAGATCCAGGTGTCGATCACCTGCAACGAGACGGACAAGCGATGGGAAAAGCTCGTCGTCATCCCCAAACCCGAATGCGAAGAAGTCCGGAATTAAACCCCGATCCGGATCACGCCGCATTTCGGAGTTGAACGATGTGTTGGACCTCCGTCAACAATCGGGGTGATGCCGAGCGAGAACCGCCGCGACTGGAGCCGCTGAACACATGCGAACATCTATGTTGCCAACGGTGTCGTAGTTGATCGTAGAGGACTATGTTCGCGATGACGGCTCCTGCCCGTCCCGCTCCTGGTTCGACGGCCTCGGCGCGCAGGCGGCCGTCACCGTGGCGACCGCGATCCTCCGGCTCGATCTGATCCTGCAGCATTGATGTCGCGAGGGGAATGGCTTCCCCTACCGGGGAGCCTCGCTTTGCGAGTCTCCCCGGACCCCTTCGAACGGGGCTGCTGCCCCGTAACGCCCCGCCAGAGGGAGAGTGCGGCCGATTGGCCGTGACGGGTTGAGTGTGGCGAGAGCGGCTCGCCGCCGGCTCGTCGCGGAGAAGCTGCAATGGCACATGCACGCCACCGTTCCGCTGGAGAGCGGGCGAACCTCTACAAACAGATCACCAACCGGGTCATCGCCGAACTGGAGGCCGGCCGCGTCCCCTGGGTCCAGCCTTGGGGTTCGCCAAGGGCTTGTATCGGCATGCCCTATAATGCCGTCAGTGAACGACGTTACAGTGGGATCAATATTCTCACGCTCTGGGACGCAATCGTCTCGCGCGGCTTTGCATCCCACGCCTTCTTGACGTTCCGACAGGCGCTGGCGCTCGGCGGTCATGTCCGGCGCGGCGAACGGGGCATCGGCGTCATCTACACGCGTCGGTTCATTCCAAAGGAGGAACGGCACCGCGCCGACGTCGAGGGGCGCGAGCTTTCGAGTGGCATAGCTTTCCTCAAATCGTTCACGGTCTTCTCGGTCGAGCAGTGCGAGGATCTGCCCGTGCATATCTGCGAACCGCCGCCGCCGATCCCCGAGGGCCTGATCTCGCCGCAGGCCGAAGCGCTGATCGAGGCGACCGGCGCCGACTTCCGTATCGGCGGTCCTTCCGCCTTCTATTCGCCCCGCCAGGACTATGTGCAAGTCCCACGGCCCGACGATTTCCATGATCCGGTGAACTGGCACCGGACGGCTTTTCACGAGCTGGGTCACTGGGCGGGCGGCTCGTCTCGCTTGAATCGCGACCAGACCGGTGCCTTCGGCTCGGTCGCGTACGGAAAGGAGGAACTGGTCGCCTTATCTGGACAGTCTGCGCCGTCCGCAACATTGCAGTAAGGTCGGCGATGGACGCCCACGGTAGGCAGTTATCAGGCTGGCCGTAGCGCTGACCCAAGAGCTGGCGGAGGCCAGCCTGATAGCTGCCGGGCCATAGGGCGCAACGGTGCGAGGTCAGTTTCCGGGTGGGGGGTCCGGGGGGAGGGTTTCGCGCCGGTGTCGATCATTGCTGTTTGCGAGCGGCGCGAGGCCAGGGGCCTCGATGCGCATGTGCCGCTGATCCTGCGTGGCGATGCGCTCTATCATCCCGATCTGGATCGCTTCTTTCTCGACCTGCCGCTGTCGGGGGTCCGTTCGCGGCACTCGCTTCGCGCCTACGCCTATGATGTCGCGGTCTGGCTTCGCTTTCTCGATGCCTGCGGCAAGACCGTGTGGGCTGCGACCCGCGACGATGTCGGCGCCTATCATCGTGAGCGACGCCGCGACGAGGCCGATCACCGGATCACGGCGGCAAGCTGGAACCGGGCCGTCGCCAGCCTCGATCGCCTCTACCGCTGGGGCGAGCAGCAAGGGCTGATCGCCGACGCGCCGTTCAGCCGCCGCGCCGTTTGGCGACCGGCGCAGGGTGGCCGTCGCGGCATGATCGCGGCGCGCAACGACGCCTATGAGCGCGTCGCCAGGCGGTCGGACGTCCGGTTCGTCACGATGGACGATTACCGCATTTTCCGCGAGCTCGGCCTGCGCGGGCTCACCCCTGACGGCACGGAGCGCCCCGGCGCTCGCGATCGCAACGGGCTGCGCAACGCGCTATTCGCCGATCTTCTCGTCACCACCGGCCTGCGCCTCGAAGAGGCGTCGGGCCTGCTCACTGCCGAGCTCGCGGCGATCGACCGCGAGGACGGTGACGTCCAACAACTTTGGTTGCCCCTTCCGCCGCCGCTCACCAAGGGCGACCGCGGACGCAGCGTTCTGGTCCCACGCCGGCTGCTTCGTCAGATCGCCGCCTATGTCGCGGTCGAGCGCGCCGCGGGCGTGGCCAAGTTCGCCGCGCGCGACGGTGCGGCCAGCTTCGACCGACCGATCCCTGTCACCCGCGCCGGTCTCGACCGCATGCGCGATATCTGCACCCCGGAGGAACGATGCCGCCTGATCCTGTGCGACGAGGATGGAACGCCCCGCGAGCCGGCGGCGCTATGGCTGACCGAGGTCGGCCAGCCTGTCCGCCCCAACTCGTGGGAGGTGATCTTCACCCGCGCCTGCAAGCGGTGCGCACAGAACGGCTTCCCGCTGTCGATCAGCCCGCACCAGCTTCGCCACGCCTTCGCAGTCCATATGCTCGCCTTGCTGATCCAGCAGCGGCTGCGCGAAGCGGCATTGCCGGTGGGGCCGGTGGAGAGCTATCGGCTGATCCTGGGCGACCCGCTGCAACAGGTGCAACGCCTGCTTGGCCACGCCAGCCTCACCACCACCTATATCTACCTCGACCATATCGCGACCCGCGCCGATACGGTGGACGCGGCCGTCGAGGGGCTGCTGGCGTTACTGCCGGGGCCGCAAGGCGTATGAGCGGGCGTCCCCGCAAGGGCCGGCCTGTCGCCTTTGCGCCGATCACGCCGGAGCGATCGCAGCCCGATCCTGTGCTCGGCCTCAAGTTCACCATCGAGGCGCGGCATGGCGGAACGGTCCTAGTCGATATGACCGGGCTCGATCCTCGCCCACTCGCCATCGCTTTCGCCGGTGCGCTGCGTCGATCGGCGGCGCTCGGCGGCCCCATCGGTGCGGCCAGCGTCATCAAGCAGTATGTTCAGGTCTATCGCCACTTCTTCGCCTGGCTTGGCGATGATGCGCCGGAGGTGACCGGCGTCAACGACCTGCGCGCAGTCCATATCGATGGCTTTGCGTCCGCGCTCGAACGGCGTGGGATGGGCGCGATCCACCGGCACATAACGGTCGGCAAGGTCATCAACACGCTGCGCGCGATCGAGGCAGACCGGCCCGATCGGATCGCGCCCGACCTGCATGAGCGGCTGCGCTACACGCTGGCCACTTCGGCGGGCCGCTCGACCCCGCGCGATGCCTATAGCCCCTTCGTCGCCCGCGCGCTGCGCGACGCCGCGAGGGCCGATATCGAAGCGATGCTTCGCCGCCTCGGCGCCGACGACCGCACTGATGAGGGCGACCCTGTCGTCGCCAGGGCGCGCGCCGATGTCGAAGCGATCATCGCGCGGCAGGGCTTTATCGTCGCAGACCAGCCCGCGCTGAAGCGCCTCTATTTCATGCGCATGCGGCGCGGATTGCCGATCAGCACGCTCATCGACGACCTGCATGGCCGCCATCATCTGCTCGCGCGCGATCTGCCGGCGCTGCTCGTGCTGCTCACGCTCGATACCGGCCTCGAGCCGGAGTGCCTGAAGACGCTGACCGTGGATTGTCTCACCAACCCGCATGCCGGCACGGTGGAGCTACGCTATCTGAAGCGCCGCGCCCGCGGTGCCGAGCACAAGAGCATGCGGGTCCGCGATGGTGGTAGCGGCACACCCGGCGGCCTCATGCGTCGCCTGATCGACGTCACCGCCGTCGCACGCGAGCATCTGACCGACGATTGCCTCTGGCTCTATCACAACGTTGGCGGCCTTCGCGCCGGCATCGTCGATCCCAAGTTCCAACTCGCCGCCTGGGCTCGTCGCCATGGTATCGCCGGCGATGATGGGAAGCCGCTCCATCTGCTGCTTTCCCGGCTGCGCAAGACCCACAAGGCGCTATGGTACACCAAGACCGAGGGGCATATGGCCCGCTTCGCGGTCGGTCACACCCGCGAGGTCGCGGCGCGCCACTATGCCGATCTGCCGTCGCTCCGGCCGTTGCACGAGGCGGCCGTCGCCGATGCCTTCCGCGCAGCGGTCGCTGCGGCGATGCCGACCGTGCTTCCACCCACCGCCGAGCAGGCGCTGCGCGAAGCGCCCGAACAGGTCGCGTCGCTGATGTCGGCTGATACGGTGGGTCCGGTGCTCGACGGCGAACAGGATGTCTGGCTCGCCGCCTGCGCGGGCTTCCATAGCAGTCCTTTCGCCGAGCCCGGTTCGCCCTGCGCGCAGCCCTTCTGGGGCTGCCTCGATTGTCCCAACGCCGTCATCACCGCGCGCAAGCTCCCCGCGATCCTCGCCTTTCTCGCGTTCGTCGAAGAGCAGCGATGCAGCCTGCCGGCGAGCGACTGGGCCGCCAAGTTCGGCCGCGTCCACACCCGGATCACGGTCCAGGTCCTGCCGGTCTTCTCCGATGCCGTTATCGCCGAAGCGCGCCGGCAGATGGGGAGCGAACGGCTCTATCTGCCGCCGGAGGCACGCGCATGACCACGCCCGTCCATGCCCTCGTGCCCGCGTTCGACGATCGCCCTGTGCTGGCGAGCGCGCCGCTCAAGGCGGGCCATGCCCGCGAGGAGCTGTCGCACGTCGGCGACCCGACCTGGGATCTCGGTCCCGCCGTCTTCCGCGAGAACGCTCGGCGCTGCCACGTCACCGTGCATTTCGACGTGCTCGAACATGCCGATGTGCAGGCGGCAATGCGCGCCTATCTCTACGCCCGCCTCAACGTCGGTCTTCCCGGCTACCACCCGAAGCTGCCGCCCGCCAGCATCCGACAGGCATTCAACCGGGCTCGCCGGTTCTTCGCCTTCGCGCGCGAGCGGCTTGGGCGGCTCGACCTGGGCCGCATCGATCAGGCGCTGATCGACGCTTATGCGCGCCACCTGCGGGATGATTCAGCGCGGCGCCCCGTCATCGTCGGCCAGCTCTTGCAGGTGGTCACCGATCTCTACCATCTCCGGGATCACCTGCCTGGAGGCGGTCTCGGGTTCGAGCCGTGGGCCGGGCAAGCGGCTGCGCGCGTCGCCGGATATCGGCATGTGCGCGAGAACCGCACCCCACGCATGCCGGAGGAGATTGTCACGCCGCTGCTCGCCTGGTCGCTGCGCTATGTCACGACCTTCGCGACCGATATTCTGGCGGCTCGGGTCGCGCTCGATCGGCTCGAGGCAGTCCGCGCTCGGCTGCTCGCCGCCGAACGCGGACTGCCTGATGCAGAGCGCCGCCTGCGGCAGCGCGCGCGCCTCGAGCGCTATCTCGCGCGCCGAGCCCGGCAAGGACGCGGCGTGCCCATCTGGACGACGGCACACAACGGCGCCACGCGCATCGATCCCCTCACCGGGGATGCAACCCCGCCGATCAACGCCCATCTCCTCCATTTGCATGCCGGCATCGATGCCGTCGCCGAGCCGGCCATGCATCTCATGCTCACTACCGGCGCACCGGATGTCATTCGCGAAGCGGTTGCATCGCTTGGTACCGAGGTCGGCGGCATGGACACGCCGATCTCGATCGCTCCCGAGAGAGGTCGGCCATGGCGTGCCCGCTTCGACGTGAAGACCCTAGCGATCGAGGAGCGGATGCTGCAGGCCGCCGCCTATATCGTATGCGCCTATCTGACCGGCATGCGCGACTGCGAGGTCCAGGCGATGCGGCGCGGCTGCCTCTCGATCGCGCGCAGCGAAGACGGCCTGATCGAGCGGCAACGCGTCCGATCGACCCTCTACAAGCGCCGATCGAGCGCCGGTGAGTCGGCGAGCTGGGTGACGATCGAACCGGTGGCCGAGGCGATCACGGTGCTCGAACGGCTGTCGGAACACGCGGCACGGAAGACTGGAAGCGACACGCTCTGGCCGGTGCTTCGTCCCCGCGCTGTCACCAAGACGCATCTGTCGAGCGAGGTGGTCCGCCAGCTCAACGCCTTCCGCGACCACCTCAACACCGTCTTCGGCAGCCCCGATGCGCCGGTCATCCCACCCGGCCCCGATGGCAAGCCGTGGCGCATCACGACGCGGCAGTTCCGGCGCACCATCGCGTGGCACATCGCCAACCGTCCGTTCGGCACCATCGCCGGCATGATCCAGTACAAGCATGCCTCGGTCGCCGCTTTCGAGGGCTATGCCGGGACCAGTGGATCGGGGTTTCGCGCAGAGGTCGAGGCGCAGCGCCGGCTCGGTCAGATTGACGATCTGCTGGACTATTTCGACCGGCGGCAGGGCGGCGCATCACTCGGCGGACCGGCGGGACCACGCATCGCGCGGACCCTCGACGATGCCGCCGTTAAGCTCGGGCCACTGCCCGCCATGATCGCCGATCGGGCCCGCCTGCGCGTCATGCTCGCCAGCGTCGCGCGCACCTTCCACGTCGGTCTGCTCGCGGATTGCTTCTTCGATCCCGCGACCGCGCTCTGCCTCAAGCGCGTGACGACCC
This sequence comes from Sphingopyxis sp. EG6, assembly GCF_003609815.1. Lineage (NCBI taxonomy): Bacteria > Pseudomonadati > Pseudomonadota > Alphaproteobacteria > Sphingomonadales > Sphingopyxidaceae > Sphingopyxis > Sphingopyxis sp. EG6. The sequence goes on along the minus strand of NZ_AP017603.1, from coordinate 3,780,782 downwards.
CCGATCCCAGGCAGCCGCTCACCGCTCTGTGCGAGCCGACCCGCTGCCCCAACGCCTGTATCACCGCCCGCCACAGGCCGGCGTGGGAGCGCGCGGCCGATGATGCCAGGGCGCATTTACGCGAACGGCGCATGTCCGATCTCCAGCGCCGCGCGCTTGAGGGCGAGCTTGACCGCCTGACCGCGGTGATTGCCGGGATCGACCCTCCCGCGCCGTAGACCACCCCGGCTGTTGGCGGAGTCCTGCGCCGGTCGGCGCACCCGCGCAACGGCTTCGCCGTCCTCCGCTTCGCTGCGGCCCTGACGGGTGCGCGAGCCCCCTGTGCCCGGCGCGAACGGGCCTCCGCCGCCGGGGATGGTCCCCGGCGCGAGAACGGAGAACAGATCATGTCAGCCTCACCACGCTCAGACGTCTATGCGCGCGTCGCCGCCGCCGAAGCCTTCATCGCCGCGCTCGGCATCGATACCGTCTACGGCTCGGCCAGTGCCTATTATCACATCGCCGAAGACCGCATCCACTTGCCGGATTTCAGCGCCTTCCACGACGCCCACGGCTTCTATGCCACCCACATTCACGAAGCGGCTCATGCCAGTGGCGCAGTCCATCGGCTCGACCGGGATTTCAGCGCCAAGTGGACCAGGCACGCGCTCGCGATGGAGGAAGCAACCGCCGAGCTGACCGCATCGTTCCTGCTTGCCGATCTCGGGATCGCGCACGAACCGCGACCCGATCATGCGGCCTACATCGCCTCCTGGCTGCAACTGCTCAAGGACGAGCCTCGGGCGATCTTCACCGCGGCGAGCAAGGCGCAGGCGGCAGCCGACTGGATGCACGCCCGACAGCCGTAATGCTCACGCGACCCGCACTTCGGCGCCAAGTGTGTCGAGCAGCGGACAGCCCGGATCCCGACCGGCATCGCAGGCGCGCACCGAGTCGGCCAGAACCCGTTCCATCCGCTTGAGGTCCGCGATCCGCGCGCGTACGTCCTTCAGGTGCGACGCCGCGAGCTCGCGCACCTCGGCGCAGGAGGCCTGACCGCCAACCGCGAGTCCGAGCAAGGCGCGTACCTCGTCCAGGGTAAAGCCCAGCTCCCTCGCGCGGCGCACGAAGCCCAGGCGAGCCACGTCCTCCCGGCCATAGCTGCGGTAGCGGCCCCGCCGCGGCGGAGCGGGCAGCAGCCCGATCCGCTCGTAATAGCGGATCGTCTCGATGTTGCATCCGGTGCGGCGTGAGAGTTCGCCGATCTGGATCGCGCCGGTTGCGGCCATCCCCAAAATACCTCTTGAGTCTGTAGTCGCTACAGATGTTAGGACAGCTCAATGCCCGCCACAAGGAGTCGCCCGTGACCCAGACGCCAAGCCCGCCTAAGGGGATCGGCACCGCCACGCTCACGCTGGCGGGGATCGCTGCGGCGTTCGGCGTCGCCGCCTGCTGTGCGCTGCCGATCCTCTTCGCATCCGCCGGGATCGGCGCAGCTTGGCTCGGCGGCGTGGCCATTGTCGCCGCGCCGTATCGCACGCCGCTTCTCCTCATTGGCGCATTGTGCCTGCTTGCCGGCGCGGCGCTGCTGTTGCGCCAGCAAGTTACGGCGGCGCGCTGTGGGCCGGGCGGCATATGCACGCCGCGCTGGATGCGTGTTCTCACGCTCATCGGATTGCTGCTCGGTGCGGCCCTGCTCTGGGCAGGCTATCGCTATGTCTGATGCCACCCCCGAGCTGCGCTCGACGCTGACCTGTCCCCACTGCGGTCATCGGGCGACGGAGACCATGCCGACCAATGCCTGCCAGTATTTCTACGACTGCCGGGGTTGCGGCGCGGTCCTCAAGCCCAAGCCGGGCGATTGCTGCGTCTATTGCTCCTACGGCGACGTGCCCTGTCCGCCGATCCAGGAGAGCGGCGGCAAGGCGTGCTGCGGCTGAGGAGGGCGGGCGATGGCGCGCGCATCATCCGCTGAAGCCGCCTTTGGATCGACGGTTACATTTCCCGGCGGTGCCGTTGTCCCGGACTGGAGCGCAGTCACAACACCCAGCGCCCGCGCAGCCCTGACGGCACTGTTCGCGGCGTTCATCGGTTCGAAGTGGCGCGGGATGGACGGCGTCGAGGAGCGGGTCCGGCGCGCCGTGCTTCAAGCCTATGCTGCCGATGGTCGCTCGCCGGTGCCGGCACAGATCGCCGCCGCATCGGGACTCCCCTCCGGCGAGGTCGGCTCGGCCCTGCAGCGGCTCGCCGGGCGCGATCTCGTGGTCCTCGACGGCGCGGGCCGGGTGACCGGCGCCTATCCGTTCACCGACGGCCCCAGCGAACATCAAGTCGAAGTCAGCGGAGTGACCATGAGCGCCATGTGCGCCATCGACGCGTTGGGGATCGGCGCCATGCTGGAGCGGGACTGCATGATCCGCTCGGCCTGCCGCCAGTGCCGGCGCACGCTCGCCATCCATACCCCCAGCCGCGGCCGCGAGCTGGAAGAGGTTGAGCCGGGCGCGATCGTCGTCTGGTCCGGCCGTCGCTATGCCAGTGGCTGCGCGGCATCGTCGCTCTGCACCTTGCAGGCCTTCTTCTGCGATGACGATCATCTGGCGGCCTGGTGCGCGAGCGGTCCGGTCGGAGCCGATGACGGCATTCGTCTGTGCCTGGCCGAAGCGCTCGAGGTTGGGCGCGCGATTTTTGCGCCGATGCGGATGGAGATGCGACCATGGCTTCCTACGACCTGATCGTCATCGGCAGTGGCACGGCAGCGCAGGTCGCGGTCGGCCGGGTCCGTGCCGCTGGATGGTCCGTCGCCGTCATCGATCACCGTCCGTTCGGCGGCACCTGTGCGCTGCGTGGCTGCGATCCCAAGAGGATGCTGGTCAGCGGCGAGGAAGCGATCGACGCGGCAAGGCGCATGGCCAGACATGGCGTCGACGGCACGCTGGCGATCGACTGGCCCGACCTGATGGCGTTCAAGCGGACCTTCACCGATCCGATCCCCGCCAAGCAGGCGCACCGCTACGCCGAGCTCGGTGTCGACGCATTACACGGTGTTGCTCGCTTTGCCGGCCCAGACACGATCGTGGTGGAAGGCCGGACATTGCGGGCCCGCCATATCCTGATCGCCAGCGGCGCGCGTCCAGTCCCGCTCGGCATTCCGGGCGAAGATCTGGTGAGCACAAGCGATGCGTTCCTGGAGCTTCAGGCCCTGCCGCGCCGGATCGTGCTGATCGGCGGCGGCTATGTCGCTGCGGAGTTCTCGCATCTGGCGGCCCGAGCGGGCGCAGAGGTCACCATCCTACAGCGGGCCGAGCGGCTCCTGCCGCACTTCGATCCCGACCTGGTGGGCTGGCTGACGCCCCGGTTCGAGGCGCTCGGCATCCGCGTCGAGACCGGTGCCACCGTTACCCGGGTCGAGCGCAGCGGGAGCGGTCTGCTGGTCCACGCCGAGCGCCAGGGCGAGCCTGATCTCAGCGTCGCCGCCGATCTCGTCGTTCATGCCGCCGGGCGCGGTCCTGACCTCAAGGCGCTCGACCTGTCCGCCGGCGAGGTGGCCGTGCAGGACGGGCGCCTGCAGCTCGACGCGCATCTGCGGAGCATTTCCAACCCGCGGGTCTATGCCGCCGGCGACGCTGCCGGAGTCGGGCCGCGGCTGACGCCGGTGTCCAGCCACGATGCCAAGGTAGTTGCCGCCAACCTCCTGGATGGCCCGACGCACCAGCCGGACTATCGCGGCGTGCCGAGCGTGGCCTTCACTCTGCCGCCGATCGCCGCCGTCGGACTGTCAGAGGAGGCGGCGCGCCGCGGCGGCGTCGCGCTCCGGGTCAACGCAGCCTCGACGCCAGACTGGTTCACCGCCCGCCGCCTCGCCGAGCCGGTCTACGGCCATAAGCTGCTGATCGACGAGGACACGGACCTCATCCTCGGCGCGCATCTCGTGGGGCCGAACGCCGACGAGGTAATCAACGTTTTCGGTCTGGCAATCCGCCACGGCCTCACCGCGGCCGATCTTCGCTCCACCATGTTCGCCTATCCGACCGGCGCCTCCGACGTCGGCTACATGCTGACTTAACGCACGAGCGCCACTGCCATGGCGGCCGATCCCTCGCGCGATCGGCCGCTTCGCGATGCATGTCGATGCGGGCTGTCGCCCGCCATTAAGCGGACGCCGCTTGCGCGGCGGCTCCGATTTTTTGGCCTCTCCCTCGATGCGGGAGTGGTCGGCGCTCCCTGCTAGGCCCGCCGCGGCGCGCTGCAAGCATCGGCTTCGCCGGGCTGCTCCATTTCATTTCGCCCCTGCGGGTGCAGCCCGCCGCTTCAGCAGGCCTCTCCGGTCGCTCTCGCCGCCCACCCCCGCCTCGGGGGAGGCCATGGGGCTTTTGGGCAGTGCTGGAGGCAACCGATGGTTTTCACCTTCCAACCGCCATTTTGGGCTGGACTGTCAGGATATTGCGCGGAATTGACCGGCGCCTTCGTCTGCGCGGCGCTCGGCATCACGCCTACCGTCCGGCACGCGGACTATTTGGGTTCCTGGTTGGAGATCATCCGGGAGGACAATCGCGCGATCCTGCGTGCCGCCAGTGCGGCCTCGAAGGCGGCCGACTATCTGCTCGCGTTCCGGCCCGATGCGGCGGTTGCAGCCAATGACGACGATCCGGACCCCGATCCCGATTGCGGAATGGCGCTGGAAAGGAGGATCGCAGCATGATCCTCCTGACGCCAGACCTGCGCGAACGGCCCAAAAAGCATCGGTGATGCCCCTGACCTATGCCCGGTCGATGTAGGCAAGCTGTTCATGCTTGTGCGCTACGGGGCATGTTGGAGGGGAGAATCCATGAAGCTGCTACCCATCAACGGTGATCCTTGTAGCTTGGCTGCACGGATCGAGAATCTGGATCAGGAGGTGCGCCGGATTTTTCCACTCGGTCGTCTCCTTGATGCGGTCAAGAACAAGGAAATGGCCCTGGTCAGGCCACGGATCTGGGAGGACCCGAGGGAAGATGCCCCCTCACTTTGCATGCTGGACGGTCGAGGCCTCACACCTGCGAAAGGCCAGCGCCAGCTTGCCGATTATCTGGCTCCGGCATGGGCACAATGCTGGTCGCTTAATCCGGGTTCGGACACCCTTTTGCGCGCTTATTCACGGGTACGGCTGGATGAGAACCGACGCAACGCCGACCGCCTGAATGAAGGTGTGACCGTCACGACGACAGTTCGGCATCTCCTCGCTGCGTCGGAAGGCTGGCATGCCGAAGGTGCCGATGCGCATGTTGTCGCGGGCGGTGTCGAATATCTCACTGACAAGGAGATCTGGCAGCGCATTGTGAATGCGTGCAACGGCGAACACGGTCCAGGTTTCTTCCAGACGGTCCAAGGGCGAGCGGAGTCCCTGCTATGGAAGCGGCACTATTTTGCCCATGAGCAGGAGGTCCGTTTCATGCTGATTAGCCGTGAATGGTCTCAGGATCAGCCCGTCCCCGACGTTCGTGCGATGCGGATCGATCCCAATATGCTGTTCCGATCGATCAGCTTCGATCCGAGGCTCCAGCCTTTCGAGGCAAATGAGCGTGCATCCGAACTGCGTGAGGCGGGTTACGAAGGTGAAATTCGCCCCGATCTGAGCTATCAGGGGATGCTCGGACTACTTGAGATGAAGACGGAATGGCCTGATCCCTGAAACAAGTGATCGCGCTGATCGTCGCCGCGCTGGAGGCAATGATGCCCAAGAACCGCATGACCTTCCACGATCCGCGCGATGAGCTGCCGCCGGTCACAATCGAAATCCTCAAGGGTGACATGTTGCGGTTCACGCAGGTCGACCGCGATGGCCATACCAATGTCGTCACTTTCTCCGACCGCTTCGGTGTCCGGCGCGGCATGATCGATGTGGCACACGAACCTGTGCCTTCACCTACAGCGGAAGCCTGAGCTGGTTTATATCGGGCGGGGATGATCCTTCCAGCTTCTCGATGATCGCCGCCGCCAGCGTATCGGCGGCGCGCTCGCGCATCCGTTCGTCCGGCATCGTCAGACCGACGCGCGCCCAACCGGGCGCTGCCAGCAAGATGGCGGACAATTCCTGTCGTTCGATTCGTTCCATGCCGGCATGAGAACAAATAGAGAACTTTGTTGCAAGGTGCTTGCGGCGAACGGTGATTGTCAGGTCGGCAAGCACGCATGGCCTGCCTGCGGCAGGCCGCCAGAGGAAGAGGGAAGCCGGGGCTTCGTGACGGGCCTGGAGCCGAGAGAGAGTCTCGCGGCAGCCCGTCATGGAGATGTTACCCATGGCAAAAGCAGCTCAGAAGCTTGTCCTCAGCGGTTCGCGGGACATTCCGTTCGACAAGCTGGTCCTGTCCCAGTCCAATGTCCGGCGCGTGAAGGCCGGCGTATCGATCGGCGAACTGGCGGAGGACATTGTCCGTCGCACTCTGCTCCAGAGCCTCAACGTGCGGCCCATCCTCGATAGCGAGGGCCAGGAGACCGGCCGGTTCGAGGTGCCGGCCGGTGGCCGGCGGTTCCGCGCGCTCGAGCGGCTGGTGAAGCAGAAGCGCCTCGCGAAGGACGCACCGATCCCCTGTGTCGTCAAACCGGCCAATGACGTCGTACTGGCCGAAGAGGACAGCTATGCTGAGAATACCTTCCGCGAGCCGCTGCATCCGCTCGACCAGTTCACCGGCATGCAGGCGATGGTCGACAAGGGTCAGGACATCGAGTCCATCGCCGCGCATTTCAATGTGACGCCAGCGGTGGTCAACCAGCGCCTCCGCCTCGCGAAGGTCTCGCCCAAACTGCACGAGATCTATGCCGGGGATGGCATGACGCTCGAACAGCTCATGGCCTTCTCGGTGTCCGACGATCATGAACGCCAGGAACAGGTGTGGGAATTGCTCGCCCACAGCTACAACAGGTCCGGCGCATATATCCGCGGCAAGCTGACCGAAGACACGATCCGCGTTGCCGATCGGCGAGTGCGGTTCGTCGGGGTCGATGCCTATGTCGCGGCGGGCGGTCATGTCATGCGCGACCTGTTCGAGGATGACGATGGCGGCTGGCTGACCGATCCGACGCTGCTCGACCGGCTCGTGAGCGAGAAGCTTCAGGCCGAGGGCGAGAAAATCGGTGCCGAGGGCTGGAAGTGGGTCGCGACCGCGGTCGATCTGCCCTGGGGCGTGACCGATGATCTGCGCGAACTCGACGGCGTGCCGGTGTCGCGGACGCCGGAAGAGGATGCGCGTCTCGCCGAACTGGAAGCGGAAGCCGAAGCGCTCGAAGAGCAATGGTCCGAGGAACCGAACGTGCCCGATGAGGTGCATGAACGCTTTGCCGCCATCGACACCGAGATCGGCGCGCTGGTCGAACGGCCGGTGACCTTCGATCCGGAAGAGATGGCACGGGCCGGCGTGTTCGTGTCGATCGAATCCGATGGGTCGCTCTGCATCGAGCGTGGCTATGTCCGCCCTGAGGATGAGCCCGTGATCGAGGCGGATACCGGTAAGGGTGACGCGGGTCCCGGTGCCGATGGTGACGATGAAGGCGGAGCTGCGGCGGCCGATCCGGCCGTCTCGAACGTCGTTTCGATCAATGCGGCGTCGGGTGGAGACGAGGATGAGGATGGCGAAATCCTCAAGCCGCTGCCTGACAGGCTTGTCGCCGAACTGACCGCCTGGCGCACGCTCGCCCTGCAGGACGCCTTCGCACAGAACCCGTCCACGGCCTTCGCGGCGGTGCTGCATGCGTTCGTGCTCGGCACTTTCTACACCTACAGCCGCGCATCCTGCCTGGAGGTGTCGCTGAACAAGATATCGTTCGGGTTCGCGCCATCTGGCCTTCGTAGTAGCGCTCCGGCGAAGGCGATCGACGAGCGCCACAAGCGCTGGGCTGACCGTCTGCCGGACGATGACAAGGACCTGTGGGACGCGCTGCTTCAGTTCGACGGCGCCGAACAGGCCGCATTGTTTGCCCATTGCGCCTCGCAGGCCCTCAACGCGCAGCAGGAGGTGGTGCCCAAATATGACAACGGCCGCATCTCGAAGCACAGCGTCGAGCGGCGCGTCGCGCACAGCCACGTTCTTGCGCGGGCGGTCGGGCTCGACCTGGTCGGTGCGGGCTGGCGTCCGACCGTCGAGGGCTATTTCCGCAGCGTGACCAAGCCGCGCATCCTCGCCGATGTGGCGGAGGCCAAGGGCTCGAAGTTCGCCGAGATGATCGATCATCTCAAGAAGGGCGACATGGCGAACGAGGCTGAGCGGCTGCTGGAAGACGCCGGTTGGTTGCCCGAGCCGATGCGGACGCCCGAGTTGCTCGACGCGGCCGCGGGCGAGCCGGCGGCAGAGGACGAAGGGGCCGCGTTGCCTGCGTTCCTCGACGACGAGGAACAGCCGCTAAATCCCGGCAGCGACGACGAGGAGACCATCGCGGCGGCCGCCTGACAACCGGTCGGGGCGGCTCCGGTCGCCCCGCTCCTTCTCCGGTTCACCTACCCGGCCCGGCGCACCCGCGCCGGGCCTTTTGCCTTTTCTGGAGACATAAGATGCGCACTTCTCAAATCGATACAGCGACGCCCGACGAATTGGCGCCCACATTGCTGATTGCCCTCCAGCGGCTTGGGCAGCTTGGCCGCGCCGGCGCCATCGCCCTCGCGCGGCAAGTCGAGGACGACGACGCGGATTTCGACGAGGCGGCCGAATGGATCGCCGACATCGCCTCTGGTGGCCTTCGGGACTGACCGACACCGCCATTCCACCTTTTACCCACAATCCTCGAAAGCCCGGTCCTCGCGCCGGGCTTTCGCCATTCAGGAGATCCGCAATGACGGACGCTACCCCACCCCAGCCCGCCATCGATATGGCCAAGACCATGGAACGATACGCGGCGTGGGAAGCCGCCGCCGCGAGACTTGTTCCCGACAACAAACAGCGGCTGTTCGCACACCTCGCCTCGGCGAACATCACGCGCGTCGTCGTCATCTTCGACGGTGAAGGCGACAGTGGCCAGATCGAGGATATCCAAGCCTATGTCGGCGACGAACAGGCGTCGCTGTCTGATGGCAAAGTGGACTATCTCGACCTGCCCTATGGCGAAATGCAGCCGAAGCTATGCCGATACAGCACCGCACTGGCGCTCGAAACGCTCGCCTACGACCTTCTGCGCGAGAAGCATGCGGGCTGGGAGAATTCGGACGGCGCCTATGGTGAGTTCACCTTCGACGTGACCGCCCGGACGATCACGCTCGACTATAACGAGCGGTTCACCTCGTCCGAACATCATTCTTACAGCTGGTGAGGAGGCGGCAATGGGACATTGCTATCACCACGCGCTCTCCTCGGTCCGCAAATGGGGTGGCGCGCCCGACGATTATTTGCCGCTTCACCAGTGGTTCGATGAATCTAAAGCGATCACCGCGGATTTCCGGCACCGCGCGCTGCGTCATCACGCCGAGGGCATCTTCATGCTCGAGCGCTTCTTCGGCGCGACGATCACCGTCTCGACGGGGCGCGTCGTTCCCGTTCGCCTGATCGGCGAGCAGCATGTTCGCGAGGATCTGGGGTTCATCCCTAGCTTCGCGGACTGGGTGCGCTGCATCCGTCCCGAGCCTTGGATGGGTCGCGCACAAGCGATCCACCGGCTGGTTGATCCATTTGCCGAGTCTCGCAGCGACACTGCATGACTATCTGCAATCATTGATTTCCTGGCAATCAATGATTAATTTTCCTTGAAAGGAGATCCGTCATGGCCAGCATGACCATTCGCAATATCGACGAAGCGTTAAAGACACGGCTTCGAATCCGCGCCGCCGAACATGGCCGTTCCATGGAGGAAGAAGCACGCGACATTTTGCGAGCAGCCTTGTCCACAAGCACGCCTCGTCCCAACAATCTGTTCGATGCCATCCGCGAGCATTTCGGTCCCCTTGGTGGTGTCGATCTTACCGAGGTTCCGCGTGAACCGATGCGCGAGCCGGTGGATTTTTCGTGATCGTCCTCGACACCAATGTGATCTCGGAAGCCCTTCGGCCCTCACCGGATCCGCGCATCGCCGATTGGCTTCGACATCGTCCGCTGACGTCCTTGTTCATCACGGCAACGACACAGGCTGAAATCCTCTATGGTATCGGCATTCTCCCTGACGGTCGTCGCCGCGACGATCTGCAGGCGGCGGCCCATGCGATGTTTTCGCAAGAGTTTGGTGGCCGAATCCTTGCTTTCGACGAAGATGCCGCCCGTTGGTTTGCTGTCATCGCGGCCGACCGGCGACAGGCGGGAAGGCCGATCAGTCAATTCGATGCCCAGATCGCAGCGATCACTCGCGCTTATGGCGCAGCCGCAGCGACTCGCAATGTCCGCGATTTCGAGGATTGCGGGATCGAGCTGATCAATCCGTGGGACGATGGCTGAATTCAACGCACGCGGATCATCGCCCCCATCATTTTTATCCTTGGAAGCCCGGCGTCAGCCGGGCTTTCGCGTTTCAGGAGACCTCTCATGGCAGACTATCATTCCCCGACCGTCGTGCGGCCGAGCATTCCGGCCAGCGCGATCACCCGCCTCGAACATGCGTTGCTCACCGGCGTATTCGAGCATGAATCCGATGGCGACGCGATTTATTTCTACTCGAGCGAAGGGCCATCAGACATGGTCTGGCTCGACATTGCCGATTTGAGGGCGATGCTGGAGGACGAGCCCATGCCATCGGGCCGTATCGTCGAGATGATCCGCACGAAGCTGGCCGAAGCCGACCCCGATGAAGCCGAGCTGGCACTCGATCTTTCCGATCTGGGCGATGCTGCGATCTTCCAACAGATCGTGCGGCGCTGCGACCAGCTTGACCACATCACCATCACATCGGCCTGGACCTGCACGAAGATGCGGCCGGACGGTTTTGGCGGCGGCGTGACCGTGGTGACCGCCGATCATATCCTGTCCAGCTCGACCAACGAGATGGAATGCCGGCTGCTCGACAAGGCCGAACATGGCGAACTCGGCTGCGCACCGGGTCATGGCCGACATCCCGTTCTGATGCTCGCCGAGGAGGATGTCCGTTCGATGCTGACGGATATCCAGAAGGCTTATGCCGGAACCGATACTGCTGCCATCGAGGTCAGCGACACGCATATCCGCCAAGCCTGCGTCGCGACGATCGGCAAGCTCAATCTCGACGAGCAAATCCGCAACGTCGAGTTCAGCACCGCCATGGCGGCCATCGGGATCGCGCGCGGCACGCCCGCCTGATCCTTTCTCAACCGACCACAACCCCCGAGAGCCCGGCCATGCGCCGGGCTTTCGCGTTTCAAGGAGACGCAAATATGTCCGCACAATTGATCTACGACACAGCGCCGCTCGGCAGCCTCATCCGCTATTCCAACGGCGAGCCGCGTCCGCCCGAGCGTTTTACCCGCAAGCTCAAGGCCTGGAACAATGACAATGGCATCGGCCGTCTGGTCGAGCGCAGTGCTGAGGAGATCCGGCCAACCTATCGATCGCCCGCGGGCTTCTGCCTTCATCTTGGCAATTATGGCAGTCAGGGCATCATCGCGATCGTCGTGTGCCGGCATTATTCGGTTGAGAGCAGGCTGCATTTCGAAATCGCCGAGACACCCAGGCCCGGCACAGTGCGGGTGATCTCCAGCTTCGGTGGCCGTGAGGAGCTGCGCCATCTTGCCCCGCATATGGCGGCTGCCGAGGAATGGATGGCGCGCAATCGCTATTCCGACATGCGCGCCGAGATTGTTCCCGATCCAGATCCGGTGATCCTGCCCTCGAGCCTCGGGAGGGCGGCATGACCATCCGGCGCCATTTCGTGCATGTCTATACGACCATTCGCATCAAGGTCGCGGTCGATGCCGGGGATCATCGCACTGCGATGCAAGCCGCCGATGCGGTGCTGTTCGAGGGCGATCATGCAGTCCGGCTCGTCCCGGCCCATCCGGCGATCATCGACGCCGACTATGCCGAGGAGGTCATCGAATATCTGGTCGATGAGGCCGGTGACCAGACCTTCGAGCGGTCGTGCTGCTACGGCTCAGATTATGCGCCTGCTCGCGTTATCGACAGGGGGATGGCATGAGCGCGGTCGCCATCGAATATGGCAGGACCGCCGACGGGCTCCTGGCCGCGCGCATAGGCGACATGGGCTATATCGCCGTTCCAGCACCAGGCGGTTACCGCCTCGCATATGGATGGCGTATGTCGCGGCCCATTGCCGATTGGACCGAGCATGATGTCTTTGGCAGCGAAGGTATCGTTGCGGACCAAGCGGGTTTTCGCGCGCATATCGAGGAGGTCGCGATCCATCTGCGACAGCGTGGGGCCCTCGGCCGCAAGGAAGTGCGTATGCGTCTCTCGACGCCGTGGGGCATGTCACAGGGCGCGACCGTCTATGCCGAAGGCGTCGTCTTCCACAGCACTGCCTCGCATGGCGGGTTCAAGCTCGATCGCGCACGCAACGCTGCCCTGCATTCCGCACTGCGGATCAAGGGTGGATGGTATGAAGAGGATGGTGACTGGGCACGCGTCGCTGTGGGCTATCCCAATCTGTTCACCGACCGGGAGAAAGCAATGGCCGATCGCACGCTACGCGATTGGGAACCGGATGCCTGGGAAGCCGTCTACGGCCGTGCTCTGACAGCGGCAGAGTCCTTTACTCGAGACCGGGAACGTTTCCAGCGTGAGCATGCCCACGACTGGGTAGTCATCTCGGCGGCGCGATCGGATCGGCATCCCGGTTTCGTCGAGACGATTGCCACGATCGGTGGCCGCCGTGATGGGACTGAGACGAACCGTTACCTCGTTCCAAGTGGCGAATATCATGCCGGCAGACACGGGTTCGTGATCGATCCGGAACGTCACCAGGTCATGAACGGCTGAATTCCTGACCTTTCATACGGCCCGTCTCGATCCGGCGAGACGGGCCTTTTTTTGCCCGGCTTGTAGAGCCGAGCGGCCCCTGTTGAATGGCCTTCCGCTCCCGGTATCATATCGATAAAGATACGATATAACGTCTCTTGATTCGATGGAGTTCCGATGACGATGTCCGCCCATGCGATGCCTATGCAGGATAGCCTTCCCGTAACCGTTCTTTCCGGCTTTCTTGGCGCGGGCAAGACGACAATGCTCAACCATATCCTCGCCAATCGCGAGGGACGTCGCGTCGCCGTCATCGTCAACGACATGTCTGAAGTGAATATCGACGCCGATCTCGTGCGCGGCGGCGATGCGGCGCTGGCGCGGTCGCAGGAGACGCTGGTCGAGATGACCAACGGCTGCATCTGCTGCACGCTGCGTGATGACCTTTTGCGAGAGGTGCGCGCGCTCGCCGAGGCCGGACGGTTCGACTATCTGGTGATCGAGAGCACCGGTATATCCGAGCCGCTGCCGGTCGCTTCCACCTTCTCCTTCCGCGATGACGCCGGCGTATCGCTGGGCGATGTGGCGCGGCTCGATACGATGGTCACGGTGGTGGACGCCATCAATCTGCTCAAGGACTATTCGAGCCAGGATTTCCTCGCCGATCGCGGAGAATCGCTGGGCGAGGACGATAGGCGCAGCCTGGTCGGCCTTCTGGTCGAGCAGATCGAGTTCGCCGATGTGGTGGTCATCAACAAGGTGTCGGCCGTTTCGCCGGATCAGCTCTCCATCGTGAAGAAGTTGGTGGCCAGCCTGAATGCGGATGCGCGGATCCTGACCTGCGATCACGGCAAGGTGTCCCTCGACGCCATTCTCGACACCGGCCTGTTCGACGAGGAGAAGGCGGCACAACACCCGCTTTGGGCCAAGGAGCTCTACGGCTACGCCAACCATGTCCCCGAAACGCAGGAATATGGCATCGAAAGTTTCGTCTATCGTGCGCGTGAGCCGTTCGACCCCGCGAAGTTTCACACCTTCCTGACCGACGGCGGACTCGACCATGTGGTCCGCGCAAAGGGCCATTTCCGGCTGGCAACGCGGCCCGACTGGGTTGGCGAACTGGCGGTTGCGGGCAGCCAGACGATGACCGCGCGAATGGGGCGCTGGTGGGCCAGCATTCCGAAGAATCAATGGCCCGACGACGATCGCTTCGAACGCTTCGTTGCCGGGCATTGGGATCAGGTCTGGGGCGATCGGCGGCAGGAGCTGGTGTTCATCGGCATCGGCATGAACGAAGCGCACATCCGCGCGCGGCTCGATGCCTGCCTGCTGCCCGCGACGAAATTCGCTCCGGAGAAGTGGACGGGCCTGCGCGATCCCTTCCCGATATGGGAGCGCGCGCTGGAGACAGCGGAATGACGGTCCTCGCTCTGGCGGCCACCGAGACGACACTCTCCCCTGCCGCTGAAGGACGCGATCCGGACGTGCTGACCCGCATCACGGACCCGGCGGTGCAACTGGCCATCTGGTCGCGCCCGCGACCGCCCATGCTCGACTGGATCGACGGGCTGGAATGGGATGTGATCGACGACATCGATGCGCCGATCACAGGGCCGGATTTCCTGCCCGCGATCACCCGCCTGCTTTGCGATGCGGGCTATCCGCAGACTGCGCAGGGCGAGATGCTGGTGAGCGAGGTCGAGGGCCAAGCCATACGCTTCGCACAGATCATGGATTGCCTGGACCTGCGTCTGCGTCTCGAAGTGATCGAATCCGACGCCTGCCGCAAATTCCATATGGACTATGTGCGCGCACGGCTGCTGATGACGCTTGCCGGAGAAGCTACGCAATGGATCGAGGTGGAGGCGCAACCCGACGCGCCGGTCCATCAGCTCGCCGTTGGCGATGTCGCGATATTCAAAGGGCGGCTCGACGCCGACGAACCGGCGATCCTTCACCGTTCGCCGCCCATTGCCGGAACGCGGGGGCGCAGACTGCTTCTTGCGCTCGATCCTGTGTCTGAGCCGAGGATGCCGATTGACCGGATATCGAGTGGCACCTCGCCAAGGCGGCGCGCGAGCGGATCGCGGTCTGAGATTCCCGACCGACCTCACCGTCAATCAAGGGTGAGAGGGAGAGGCATGGCCGGGAAGAGGGAACCCGGCCGGGCTTAGAGAGAGCGTCCGCCGGGGCTGGACTTCCCGCTCTCCCGGAGACCTCACCCATGACCCATATCCTGTCCGATGCGGCGCCTTTCGCCGCTCGTCCCAGCGCTGCGCCTGGCTTCGCTGGCCGCGCCAGTGCCCTGCTGGCCGCGGCGCGCACTCTCCTGCCGGCACTCGAGGCGGGCCGCGCGATCGATGCGGCGCAGCTTCGCACGGCCATGACCGACGCCTTTGGCGGCACCGATGCCGAAGGGGCCTGGGACTGGAAAACCGCCTATGACGCCTGTGAGGCGGCGGAGATCCTGTTCCTGCGCCGCTATGGTCAAGCCATTATCGGCCGTGCCGCGCCGAGCGCGCTAGCGTTGATCGAGCGTGTCGCCGCTTTGACTCCCACCCACACGCGCCGTTCGGAAACCTCTCAGGCACTCCAGCAATTCTCGACCCCGCCGGGCCTTGCCTTCGTCGCCGGCGTAGCAGCATCGATCAATCCCGGCGACCATGTGCTGGAGCCGTCCGCCGGCACCGGCATGCTCGGCGTCCATGCCCTACTGGCGCGGGCCGGCTTCACGCTCAACGAGCTGGCCGAGACCCGCGCCGAACTGTTGAAACTACTGTTCCCGGACATATCGGTCTTCGCGCACGATGCCGCCTCGATCGACGATCGATTGCCCGTCGCCATCCGCCCTACCGTCGTGCTGATGAACCCGCCATTCTCAGCGGTCGCCAATGTTGATCGCACCATGCGGGACGCCGCGCTTCGCCATATCGAGTCTGCGCTGGCGCGGCTCGAACCGGGCGGGCGACTGGTCGCGATCACGGGCGCGAACTGCGCTCCGGCAGCGCCGGACTGGCGCGGGCCGTTCATGCGGTTGCAGGAGCAGGCCCGCGTGGTCTTCACCGCAGCCATCGACGGGAAGGTCTATGCCAAGCATGGCACGACCGTCGAGACGCGCCTGACCGTCGTCGATAAGCTGCCCGCCGAAAGTCCCGGTCAGTTCGTCGAGAGCGCGGGCAAGACGCCCGATACTGCGACGCTGCTCCAATGGGTGCAAGCGCAGGTGCCGCCGCGCTCGCCGATCACGCCGTCGCCAATCGGAGCCCTGGCGGTCACCACATCGGCCGCGCCCGGTCGCGCCAGGATCTGCGCTGTCGCCACGGCCGCTGAATCCCCGGCTCTCGAACCCCAAGCGGTCGAGTTGGCCTATGAGACGATCGATTGGACGCCGCCCGCCGAGCGCCTGGGCGACAGCATCTATGAACCCTATGCACTCCAGTCGCTGCGGATCGAGGGCGCACACCCGCATCCGACCCCGCTGGTCCAGTCGGCGGCGATGGCATCGGTGGCGCCACCCAAGCCCGCTTACCGGCCGCATCTGCCGCCGCAACTCGTGACCCTCGGTATCCTGTCCGACGCCCAGCTTGAATCCGTCATCTATGCGGGCGAAGCCCATTCTGGGCATCTGTCGGGCGCATGGAAGGTCGATGCGACCTTCGACACCGTGACCGTGGCGTCGGACGATATGGATGGCGCGGTCAAGTTCCGCCGCGGCTGGTTCCTGGGCGACGGCACCGGCGCGGGCAAGGGCCGGCAGGTCGCCGCCATCATTCTCGACAATTGGCTCAAGGGCCGTCGCCGTGCCGTGTGGCTGTCGGTTTCCGACCGGCTGCTCGAAGACGCCCAGCGCGACTGGTCCGCGCTCAGGCAGGAACGGTTGCTGGTGACGCCCCTGTCGCGGTTCCGTCAGGGCGCGGACATCCGGCTCGCCGAGGGCGTCCTGTTCACGACCTACGCGACGCTGCGTTCGCAGGAACGTGGCGGCAAGAAGTCTCGAGTCGAGCAGATCGTCGAATGGCTGGGGCCGGATTTTGACGGCGTGATCGTGTTCGACGAAGCGCATGCGATGGCCAATGCTGCCGGCGGCAAGGGCGAGCGCGGTGATGTCGCGCCTTCGCAGCAGGGCCGTGCCGGGCTTCGGCTCCAACACGCGCTACCCAATGCCCGCATCGTCTATGTCTCGGCGACCGGCGCGACCACGGTCCAGAACCTGGCCTATGCCCAGCGTCTTGGCCTGTGGGGCGGCGAGGATTTCCCATTCGCGACACGGGGCGAGTTCGTCGGCGCCATCGAGAATGGCGGCGTTGCCGCAATGGAGGTTCTGGCCCGCGATCTGAAGGCGCTCGGCCTCTACGCCGCCCGCTCGCTCTCCTTCGACGGCGTCGAATATGAGATGCTGGAGCACAAGCTGACCTCCGAGCAGGTCCGCATCTATGACAGCTATGCCTCCGCGTTCGAGGTGATTCACAATAACCTGGATGCAGCGCTCGAAGCCGCCGGCGTCACCAGTCCGAGCCATGGCACGCTGAACCGCCAGGCCAAGGCGGCGGCGAAGTCGGCCTATCAGGGCATGCTCCAGCGCTTCTTCAACCATCTCATCACCAGCATGCAGACGCCCAGCGTCATCGCCGGCATCGAGCGCGATCTGGAAGCAGGCCATGCGGCCGTGGTGCAGATCGTCTCGACCGGCGAGGCCTTGCAGGAACGCCGCCTCGCCGAAATCCCGGCCGATGAATGGGGTGACGTATCGGTGGACATCACGCCTCGGGACGGCGTCCTGTCCTACCTCCAACACAGCTTCCCGGTGCAGCTCTATGAGCCATTCACCGATGGGGACGGCAATCTTTCCTCCCGTCCGGTCCACGACGAGAATGGCGTGCCTGTCGTCAACCGCGACGCCGTGCGCCGCCGCGATGCGATGATCGAGCGGCTTGCGGCCTTGCCGCCCGTTCCGGGCGCGCTCGACCAGATCGTCCAGCATTTCGGGACCGACATGGTGGCCGAGGTCACGGGCCGCTCGCGCCGCGTGGTTCCCTGCCGCAATGACGACGGCTCGGTTCGCTTCGCGGTCGAGAACCGCCCGACCTCCGCCGCGCTGCACGAAACCGACGCCTTCCAGCAGGACAGGAAGCGCGTCCTCATATTCTCCGAAGCCGGCGGTACCGGGCGCAGCTATCACGCCGACCTTGGGGCGATGAACCAGCGTCGGCGTATCCATTATCTGCTCGAAGCCGGGTGGAAGGCCGATGCCGCGATCCAGGGCTTCGGACGCACCAACCGGACGAATCAGAAGCAGCCACCGTTGTTCCGTCCGGTCTCGACCGATGTAAAGGCGCAGAAGCGCTTCATCTCTACCATTGCCCGGCGTCTGGACTCGCTGGGCGCGATCACGCGGGGTCAGCGCCAAACCGGCGGCCAGAATATGTTCCGGCCCGAGGACAATCTCGAAAGCTGGTATGCCCGTGATGCGCTGCGCCAACTCTATGTTCTTCTCGCGCGCGGCAAGGTCGAAGGCTGCTCGCTCGCCCGTTTCGAAGCGGCAACCGGTTTGTCGCTTCTCGACAGCGATGGCGGCCTCAAGGACGAGCTACCGGGGATCAACACCTTCCTCAACCGCATGCTCGCGCTGACGGTCGCGATGCAGAACCTGCTGTTCGAGGCGTTCGAGGGCCTGCTTGTCGCACGGATTGAGCAGGCGCGGGCTTCGGGTAGCTACGAGGTCGGGCTGGAGACCTTGCAGGCCGAAAGCTTCCGCATCGTCGGCCGCGCGACGATCTATACGCATCCCGGCACGGGGGCGCAGACGCAGCTTCTGACCATCGAACGCAAAGACCGGCTGACGCCGCTGCAGCTCGAGGACGCGCTGGGACAAGTCGAAGGCAAGGGTGCAAAGCTGCTGGTCAATGGCAAGACCGGTCGCGGCGCCGTCCAGCGCAGGGCGCGCAGCGTGACCGATGACGATGGTGCCGTGCATCCCCGCGTGCGCCTGATCTGGCCGCTGACGGATTCCGTCATTCCAGCCGAGGTGCTCGCATCGAGCCATTGGGAGGAAGCGGATCGTGCGGCGTTCAGCGCGGCCTGGAAGGCCGAGCTTGCCGGACTGCCAAGCCATGAGACCTCGACCCTGCATATGGTGTCGGGCCTGCTGCTCCCGATCTGGAAACTGCTGCCCAACGAATCGACGCGTGTCTATCGGCTCCAGAGCGATGACGGAGAGCGTGTCATCGGTCGCCGCGTGTCTCCTGCCTGGGCGGCAAGCGTCGCCAATGACGATGATGGTCCGGTGCGGCTTTCGGGCGAAGAAGCGCTGTCCATGCTGATGTCGGGCGATGCGGTTCTGCATCTGGCGCAAAACCAGAAACTCCAGCGTGTCCGCGCCATGAACGACTGGCGGATCGAACTGACCGGGTTCAACGATCTGGGCGTCGAGCGCCTCAAAGCCATGGGCTTGATCTCCGAGATCGTCTCGTGGAAGCTCAAGCTCTACGTGCCGACAGGGGCTGTCGGTGCCGATGTGCTGGATAGCCTGTTCGACCGTTTCCCGATCGAGCGGCTCTCCTCGCGCAAGGCAGCCTGAGGAGCCCCATGATGCAAAGCCCTGCCGGCCAGATCGCCGATGCTTTGGCGCATAACGCCGAGGCCGTGTGCCGCCATTATCTCTCAAAGGGCCATAAGGAAGGCCGATACTGGCTGGTGGGCGACGTTCACAACACGCCTGGACGCAGCCTTTATGTCCGTCTCTCCGCATCCCCCGACGGACGCGGAGCGGCGGGCAAATGGACCGATGCGCAAAATGGCGATCATGGCGACCTGCTCGACATCATCGCCATCGCAAAGGGCTGCCGGACCATGCGCGAGACGCTCGACGAGGCCCGGCGCTTCCTCAGCATGCCTATGCCGCCTCCGACTGAGAACAGGCCTGTCACGCGGAGCAAGGCGCCGACCGGGACGCCAGAGGCAGCGCGGCGGTTGCACGCGGTTTCGAAGCCGGTCGCGGGCAGTCTGGTCAGGACCTATCTCGCCACCCGGAAGATCACCGACCTTTCCGGCTGCGAGGCACTGCGGTTCCATCCCAATTGCTGGTATCGCGCGTCCGACGAGGACGACGCGCAGGTCCGTCCCGCATGGCCGGCGATGATCGCGGCCGTGACCGATCTCGATGGCAGCGTCACCGGCGTCCATCGCACCTGGCTGAGGCTGGACGGCTCTGACAAAGCGCCGGTCGCCTATCCCCGCCGCGCCATGGGCAATCTGCTGGGACATGGGGTCCGGTTCGGGCAGAGCGGCCGTGTCATGATGGCGGGTGAAGGCATCGAGACCATGTTGTCGCTGCGTCAGGTCATGGCGGCAATGCCCGCGATCGCGGGACTCTCCGCTGCTCATCTCGCAGCCATTCTGTTCCCGGCCATGCTGCGCCGGCTCTATGTCGCACGCGATGACGATCCTGCCGGTGTGGGGGCGTTGAAGACGCTGACCGGGCGGGCGATTAAGGCGGGCATCGAGGTCGTGCCGCTCGAGTCAAGGCTTGGCGATTTCAATGACGACTTGCGCGCCTTCGGGCGGGAGCGTCTTGCGGCAGAGCTGCGAGCTCAACTGCGGGCTGAGGACGCAGGGCATTTTCTGATGCAGGGGTGAATGCCGGGAAGCAGAGCATCCCCCCGCCACGTCTGGTCGCCATCCTCTCCAACCTCTTCGAGATGCCGCGCGCTCGGCCTTCGTCAGAGGGCGCCTGCGGCAAACGGAGCGGGACGGCAATGGCAGCTACGCGGCTATTTTCCGCCGGGACGGGCCTACGGCCGCCCCTTTGCATCGCGAAGCAAAATAGCCGCTGTCCGCCATCCTTCGCTGCGCTCCGGCCGAGCCCTTCGGGCTTCGGTTCTGTCCCGCTCCGTCTGCCGCCTTTCGTCGCCACGAAGGCCGCGAGAGGCGCGGCTGTCAGACGACGGAGACATAAGATGGCGAGCGATCATGACGACGAACGGGAAGCACAGCCCGGTTCCACCGCCTATCTGCTTCAGGAAATGCAACTCTACGGTCACCGGCCTTTCGAAGATGAGCCCGATCATCGCCCCTTGCCGGACGATCGCATCGCCGGTGGCGCGGTCGCCGAGATGTTCGATGCTCTCGTCTCCTGCCTGATCGACACGCGGATCGAACCCGATCTTGAGGATCTTGCCTGGGGCATCGTCAATGTCTTCCACCGCGCCGGCGAGCGGATCGAACGCGAACTCGACGATAATGAGCAGGCGCAGAAACGGATGCAGCGCGAACAGGATGGCAGCGAAGTCAAGTCTGTCGAGCTGGAGCGCGCGATCGCCGAGGGCATCACGTTGCTCGAACGCCGCGACACGATGGAATTTTTCCGCGACGCCGCCGCCGACCAGTTCCGCATTCATCTGCGCAAGCCCTGGCTTCCCCGCTCCGGGCCGATGGTCAACCGCAAGGCGTTGACCTCGGCGGTGCTTGACAGCCGCAGGCAGCTCGATGGCCGCGCTTATCAGGACGCACTGGTGCTGAACCCCGACGGCGTGCGCATCGCCTTCACCGGTGGCGCCGACTATAACAATCACCAGCGCATCTATGCGGTGCTCGACAAGGTGCATGCGCAACTGCCGCAGATGATCCTGCTACATGGCGGGACGCCGACCGGCGCGGAACGTATCGCCGGCTGCTGGGCACGCGATCGTAATGTGCCGCAGAAGCCCTACAAGCCCGACTGGAACCGGCACAAGAAGGCGGCGCCGTTCAAGCGCAACGATGCGATACTCGAGGATATGCCTAAGGGGGTTATCGTCTTCCCCGGCACCGGCATCCAGGACAATCTCGCCGACAAGGCCCGCAAGATGGGCATCCGCGTCTGGGATTTCCGCAATCGGTCCGGGTGATCGACTGTTGCGGCGGACTTGCCCGTGTCAGTCCAGGGGCGCGTTTGACAGGCGCATATATTCGCTCTCCGTCACGAAAACAGAGAGCTGCTCTCCTCTGAGATCCTTCTTCACGCCGGCCGGATATGTCTCGGTCCCATGCAGAATCGTGCCGCCGACAATTACATGGCCGTCATGGGTATGGTGCTGAACATCGATGCGGAACGTCAAGACACCGCTCACCCCGTGATAGACGAAATGCTTGCCGAAATGCGGCAACTCTGGCGCGAAGTTGAGCTGGATCAGCGGCTCGGGTTCGGGATCGCTCATCGCGGCAGCATTTCATATCGAGCGCTGACCGCAAGTCCGAAAGTACGAACAAATACGAGGCATCGGACAATTCTTATCGGCCGCGCGACATACTGCCCGCGTGACGATGCTCGAAGACATCCGACCGGCACGCAAATATTTCGTGCATGATCTCGTTTGCAAGGCCAGGCTCGGCAAGTCGGGCGGGGAGATGCATCTGGACGAACGGCCCTTCCGGAATCGACCGGATTGCGGACGTCTCTCGTCCATTGCGCTTCATCTAAGCGCCAGCGCTGAATAGAAGCCTGATTACCCCTATTCTGATAATGTCTGGGGGAACGTTCGCCACGCTCAAATTCGCTTCTGGAGAAAGAAACGCCTTTGCCCTACGGGATGATCGTCGAGAATCCCGAATGTTTCGTAGCCCAGTTTTGCGTAAAATTCGCAAGACTGAAACTCAAAGGTATCGAGCCAGATCCCGATGCAGCCATCGGATTTTGCAATTTCTTCCGCCTGGTCCATTAGAGTTTTTCCGAAACCTGCGCCCCGATACTTCTCCGGAACCGCGAGAAGTTCGATGACGAGCCAGTCATACGCAATCTGCCCCCACAGACCGCCGACTCCGGTGCCAGCCTCATCGGTCAATAATAGGACGACGGGCCGAATATTTGGATTGCCTGCACGGCTGACATTATATTCGTGCAAAGGTCGGAGAACCGCTTCGTAATCAGCATTCGATGCTTTTTGCGGTATGGTGATGCTTAAGGTCATCCGGTCAGCATAGTGCAGGAACCGAAACCCTCAACCTCGCCGCCGCACGGCTATGGCTGAAGTCTTTTGCCAACAAGGCCCAACCACCATCGCGAAGCTCATTTCGGAGCCAATGCCACCCGATTGCGGGAGGCGTTCCTGAAGCTGCCGGCTACGGCCATGATGCGGGGCCGATTCCAAGCATCGGATCAGCATCACCCGTCAGCGGCAGTTGACGAAGCGATCGTGCAGGGAGCGCACACATAGCTCAGCGCACCGGCAGCCAGTGACTTCACTGGGAAAGCGGTGGCCAGAACAAATGGACTCTCCGGCTGCTGGAGACCGACCCCTCATTTGTCGCCTGCATACGATCCTCGGCATGCCTTGTGCCGTCAACCCCGCGAGGGGGTTCCCCTCCGCTTGCGCTGCGGTGACGTCGGCAACCGGGCTCTCCTTTGGGCGCCATCGGGGATGGTCCCCGATCAACCGAAGGAGTTTTCATCATGGCCACTATCGCTAACCTCACCGTGAAGAACGACGGCAGCCTGGAAGGCACGCTGGCAACGCTCAACGTCACGGCACCGATCGCCATCATCCCCAACGCCCGCAAGGCCAAGGAAAGCGAACCCGACTTCCGGATCATCAGCCGCAAGAACGGCTTCGAGCTGGGCGCTGGCTGGAACCGCTATTCGCAGACCACGGGCGCCGAATATGTCTCGGTGTCGCTGTCCGCCCCGGAGTTCGGCACCATCTACGGCAACGTCGCCAACGCGCCCGGCGATGACCCGATGAAGAAGGTCATCATCTGGAACCCGCCGGCCTGATCCGGCTGCGGCCCCGCCTTCGGGCGGGGCCGCTTCCTATTGTTCCAGATGAAAAGGAGACGAGCCCCATGAGCCGTCACGCCGTTACTGTCCGGTCGTCCACTCGGACCGACGACAATGCCGTCATCGGCTATGACCCACCGATGCGGACCTATTTCCTCCAAGCGTTCGAGGATATCGAAAGCGATGAACCCGGCCTGTGGCTCGGTACGCGTTTCGACGAATATCCCGATCTTCCGTCGCTGGTCGCAGCCGTCGAGGCTGGAGGATATGCGCTGGACAATCTCGCGGACGAGGATGTTGCCGATATGGCGCGGGAAGCCGCGCAACCGGCACGATGTTCGTTCGCTGAACGAACTGGCCAGCCGATGCGCTGATCCGGCCTTTGCCGGGACAGGCCTGGACCTGTCCCGGTATTGCTGTGCTCAGCCGTTCAACTTGTCTTTGACGGCCTTTGCCGGCGCGAAGGTCAGCTTCTTCGATGCCGCGATCTGGATGGTTTCACGGGTGGACGGGTTACGGCCCTCGCGCGCCGGGCTGTCCTTGACCTTGAACTTGCCGAATCCATTCAGCGAAATTTCTTCGCCTTTGGCGGCTGCATCCGCGACCGCGGCGAAGACGCCATCGACATATTTGCGCGCGTCTGCCTTGGTAAGGCCATTCGCGGCGGCAAGGACGTCGGCAAGATCATTGTTGTTCATGAATAACACTCCACTTCTCAAACACTCACGCCCGGATCCGAATCACGATCGGCCCAGGCAGCTCGACCGTCTCTAGGCAGCGCTCGCTTCGCGGTCATCTTCTCTCTGCATCACCTGTGGAGCGCCGCTGTTCGGGTGGCCGGAAGAAGGCCCGTCGGTCGAAGGGAGGCTCCAGGCGAGCGACTGGGCGATGGAAAGCGGCAATATGCTGGCCGCGTCCGGGACCGAAAACCACCACCGCTCTGATAAGGCGCTGATCCCTTGGCCGAAGTCCGGCCTCCTTCAATCAACCCGTAAAGGGTCCGCTACGCATGCGCGTGCGGCCGCTTGGACAAGCCGGCGCGGTGATAGCGGCCAGACCCCGGCCGCCGGGGCACCTGTCGAGCGGGGATGGTCTCCGCTCCCGGACAGGAGCTCGTGCCATGCCGCTTTCCGCCGCCCAGTCGCTCGCCTGGAACCTCGCAAAGACACTGATGACAGTCATCGTCCTTATCAGGACCGACAATGGCTACGCGGTGATGCCCTGGGACGAGTTCGACGGCAATCCGGCGCAGGTGCTGCACGAATACGACCCGTTTTCATCCTGATCGGAGGCCACGCCCGACAGTAAAGCGCTGGGGTGGGCGCCCTTTGCGACATCGATTTGGCCAAGTCGGTTTTTCAGACTCATGACGCAGACGCGGACGGCGGCGTCATGTCTGCCGACCACGTCGGGCGCTAGATCAGTGAGCGTCGGCCCCGGCGAAACCACGTTGACGCGTAGCTGCCGCTCGACAGGATCGGCATTTCATAATCGGGGGCGAACTTCCGCGCGCGGAATGCATCACGCAGGACGATTTTCGCTCTCAGGTGCCCCTGCATTTCCTTGGCTGCCAGCATTTGATGCCCTCCCTATCGGCTGGCTTTTTATTTACACGGCGCAAGACCTGCGCGTCACATCTTCATCCGTGCTGACCGCTACCGCTGAAGTCCATTTGCCTGTGTCTTTTGCAAAACGCTCCGGCATAATCCTCTCATGCCAAGCACATCTGAAACACCCAATCTCGTCACCCCTGCGCCGGAGAGCATCGCCTTCTTTGTCAGGACGCAACGTGGGATTTTGCACTGGAAACAGGAAACGTTGGCGGCGATGGCGGACGTTTCCCATTCGACCATTCAGCGTGTGGAGCGCGGTGAAACTGTCACCCCGGACTGCCTGACGAAGATTGCTGTCGCCCTCGGTCGCCCAGCCGACTACCTGACAGCGCCCAGGCAAAAGCTGACCGAAGAACAAGCATGGGAATCCTTGCAACAATCCGTCGCTTGGATGGATGGTCTTGTCGAGGTGCCGGTTGCACCGCTGACCAAGGAGCGGCAGCTACGCGAACTCGCCTCGACCGACATGATAGTGATCGGCAGCTATCTCGACGAGGAGGCGCAGGGCGACATCGACGGGCTGCGGGAATGGATCGATCTGACCGGTTTCGTCCGCGCCACTGCCGCTGGCGATATTGGCCCGAAGCCCGAACGCGGTTTCCGGATGCGCGAACTGTACGATGATCTCTTCCAGCACCTGACGCAGCTTCAGGCGCGTCATCAGGCCGTGTGCCTCGTCGGCACCTACACCGCCGAGACAGACAGCCGCGCTCTCCCGACCGCGACTGTCGCAGTCCTGTCCCTTCGCTCGAAGAAGCGCAATCCCGCTGCTGCCAAGCTAAAGACCGTCTGGTGCCAACAGAAGGTGTCGTGGAAGGACGCCATGGAGCATACGCGGTGAAAACCGCCCACCATCTCTTCATCGAGGCATTCGCGAGGCAGCTTGGAAAAAGCGCCGCCCATGTAGCGACGGCTATCGCGGTGTTCCTGGTTTATGCGCTCGTGCGGTAGCGGTTCGCACGACCGCCAACGGGCAAGCGCTAGTCCTTCGAGAGCGCGGTCCAGCCTAATTCGTGTTCGAAGACCGTGCGATAAGGCGTTTGCACCGCAAGCGGTGCCATCCGAACATATTCCTCGGCCAACGCCTTCGGCCTACCGGTGAGGCTGGACAGGAAGGCAAGCGCTTCATCCTGGGTCGGCACGCGGCCATCTTCATCAGCAAATTTCGCGGGGAGCGCCGTCCATACGACGCCCTTCAAATGCCTGGCTTTTGCCCATTCGGCGATCGTGGCCGCGAACACGTCGGACGATCCGCCGGGGGTGAAACCAATATCCCGTGAGTTGCAGCCTTCGCGCTTTCGCAACACGCTCCTCGCTTCGTCGATGTCCGATACGTCAAGTTTTGCCCAGCGGGCCGGAACGACCGGCCCGGACGCGGTGAGCACAAGCGTCAACCGATCCTCGCCAGCCTTCTGGCCCGAGTGGCGCGCAAACTCCATCTGGAGTGCAGGCCCGTCATGGTGCCAATCGCCGACGACCGGCAATTCCCTTGGCTGCCAGACGAGCGATCCCCAGCCGAGGCAGGCGATGGTGCCGGATGGATCGTTCACTTGCTAATCTCCATGGTTGCATCGCCCTCTGGCGCGCTGCGACGCGTGGTCGATCCCATGCGGAACGCACCGATTTCGCGAAGCTGAGCAATCGCTTCTGGCGCTGCCGCTTTAGCCTGCTTGCGGTCCAAACCGCGCTCGCGCAGCATTCTTACCGTATGCTGTAGGTACAGGCGATCCCAGCGGCGACGGAAACCCGTATCGGGAATTTCGATCACGATCCGCGGTCGATCCATCGTGTTCTTGAGCCGGTCGCCGTTCGCGCCTGCCTGAATGTAAACGCCGCTGGTGGAGAGGATTTGCTCGACCAGGAAACCGTGATTGCGGCGCAGATCGAACGCAACGATCACTTTCATCTGAACCGGACGGATGAAGCTCAGGATGAGCATCACGGTATCGGGATACTCGCGCATTTCGCCCCACTGCACGTTTACGTCGCCGGGGCCGCTATGCTGGTGGAGCCGGATATGCTCGACAATATCGGGCCGTCCATGGGTGCCGAGGATTAGCACCGGCAACATACGGCCATCGCCCACACCAACGGTGGATATCGCTCCGTCTCCAACGATCTCCACGGGGGTCGCTTCGCGTGGATGATAGACCGGGATTTCGGTGAGCTTCGGCCTGCGGATCACGATGGACGCTCAGAAAGAATAAGGGGTGTCACGCAGGCTATTTGGTCGTGCGTATCCGTCAGTTCGACCACATACTGGTCGATCATGTTGCCGGTGACAATCGCCGGTGGCACCTGAAAGTGGCACCAGCCTGCGACCGCCTCATGGGCGGCAATGCGCATCGGCAGCCGCAATTGCCCGTCACCGCCTGCCTGGCTAAGCCGAGCCGTCATCTCGGTGCCATCGTTCAATCGATAAGTCAGGCGCAGTTCCGCGCGCACCAACGCATTGTCGGAATCACTCGGGTTGCTGACGGAAATCTCGATCCGATAGACGCGGCTGCCACTGGCGGTATCCGCTGTATAATAGCCTTGGAGGAAACCGCTGGTCAGCTTGGGGAGCCTGCGGCGATCTTGTTCCTTCGACAAGGAAAGGCTGGCCCGTGCATAGTGAATACTGAAAATCGACAGAACTAATGCAATCACCGCCGCGATGGCGGTGACGATATCTGGCCAGTTTTCGTGAATTGCATCCATAGGGCATTTATATCAGCCCCGGTCGCCAATCCTAGCGACACTTGCGGAGCCACGCTGCACCGCAGTCAAGGTGCCGCAACGCCGAGTTGGCGAAACAGTCCCAGCGCATCGGCAACTGCCCAATGATCGCTGATCCGGTCATCGCGCACGCGCATGATGTCGTTCACCGCGAACTGGATGGTGCAGCCTGTTGGCGCAATCCCCAAAAACTCGCCGTCATGCGTGCCGACATAGGTTTTGCGGGTGGTGACCAGATCGCCCTCGGCGATCTGGTCATGGATTTGGGCGTGCCATCCGGTGAAGGCTGCCCGGAACGTCAGGTATATCTGGCGGGTGCCTTCGCGATCCGGCGCGAACGCACCGAACGGCGTATGGTCGATGTAATTCTCTGCATAGAGGCGCTCGAACAGGTCGAAATCGCCGTCGCGCTGCACACTGTCATTGGCCAGCCGCACCACGGCTTTGAGGTCGGCGAGTGCTTGTTCGAGCTTGGACATGAAAACCTCCGTGCGGTTGGATGACGCGGCGCTCAGCCGAACTTGACGAGATTGAGCGCCGGGAGCGGGCCACCGGGGAACTGGACGAGTTGCCCACCCACGGCGAGCGAGCCCAGATCGATTCCGAAGAACCCGAGTTGCTCGATCAACGCGCCAACTTCCGCTTTCGCGGCGGCATCGTCGCCGGAATAGAACAGCACGCGCTTGCCGCCCTCACTCGCCGGATCGCCCGCCACCAGATGCGGCTGCAAATGGTTGAACGCCTTGACCAGCCGCGCGCCCGGCACCAGCCCGGCGACCACCTCCGACGAGACCCGCCCGCCAAGGTCGGCGGGTTTGAACAGCGGGGCTTCGATGGGATTGTTGGCGTCGATCACGATCCGTCCGGCAAAATCCGGCAGCCCTGCCAGCGCGGCGGGCAGTTTCGACCAGTTGACCGCGACGAACACAATATCCTTCGCTGCTGCCTCTTCGCGGCTTCCCGCTGCAATGCTCGGGCCGATGGATGCGACCGTTTCGGCAAGGCTTTCCGCGCCACGGCTGTTGGAAAGCGTCGCTTCGATTCCGCGATGTGCAAGGGCGGTGGCGATGGCGCGGCCGATCTGGCCTGCTCCGATGATTCCGATGGTAGGCATGTTCCTGTCCTTTCAGATTCGGGGTGATGAATGCGTCAGGCGGTCAGGCCGCCATCCGCCACGATGTCGGCGCCGGTCACGAAGGCGGCTTCCTCGCTAGCAAGGAAGGCAACGACGCTGGCGATCTCGCTCGGCTGGCCGTAGCGGCCAATGGCCATGCCGGGGCCGACGATGGCGGCGACCGGACCATCGGCGGGGTTCATGTCGGTATCGGTCGGGCCGGGATGGACCGTGTTGACCGTGATGCCCTTCGGGCCGAGATCGCGCACGAGGCTGCGGTTGAACCCGGTCACTGCGCCCTTGGTCAGCGTATAGACCGAGGCGGTCGGGAACGCCGCATAGCGGGTCATCGACGAGCCGATATGGATGATGCGCCCGCCCGTGCCCATGTGGCGAACCGCTTCCTGCGTGGCGACGAACACGCCGGTCACGTTGACCGCCAGCATCCGCTCATAATCCTCGAATTTGAAATCCTCGATGGGCGCATTCACCGCGACCCCGGCATTGTTGACGAGAATATCGAGCCGCCCAAGCGCCGCCACGGTCTGCGTCACCGCCGCGCGCACGGCGACGGGATCGCCTGCATCGGCCTTGATCGCGATGGCGGTGCCGCCCTTGGCTTCGATCTCGGCAACCACCTGGGCCGCACGGTCGGGGGATGCGCTGTAGGTCAGCGCGACGGACGCGCCATCGGCGGCGAGCCGCTTGGCTATGGCCGCGCCGATCGAGCGCGAGCCGCCGGTGACGAGGGCTACCTTGCCGGCGAGGTTTTGGGGATTCTGGTTCACGATCTTCACTCCTTGCGTGGTTGATGGAGTAAAGATGCCGCAAACATTCCGATTGCATCAGTGGGTATTTGATTGCATCACTTTCAATGAATAATTGAAAGATGCCTTTTGGAAACCCTCGCCAACCTGGAGTCCTTTGTGCGCAGCGCCGAGCATGGCAGCTTCTCGGAAGCCGCCCGGCGACTGACGCTGACGCCCGCTGCGGTCAGCCGCAACGTCGCCATGCTGGAGCGCAATCTTGGCGTTCGCCTGTTTCATCGCTCGACCCGCAAGCTGACCTTGACCGAGGCCGGGGAAGCGTTCCGCCTGGCGATTGCCGACAACCTTGAAAACATTCAGGCCGCCATCGCTGGGGTGGCCAGCGACAGCGGGGAACCGGCGGGAACGCTAAAGGTCAGCGTCGCGCCAACCTTCGGCGTAACGCATATCCTGCCACTGCTTCCGTCGTTTCTCTCACGCTATCCGCGCGTCCGGCCCGAAATCCATTTTGAAAACCGCGCCGTCGATTTGATCGCCGAAGGCTATGACGCAGCCATCGGCGGCGGGTTCGACCTCTCGTCGGGGATCGTCGCGCGAACCCTTGCACCTGCGCATATTATCGCGGTCGCGTCTGCCGACTACATGAAGAAGCGCGTCCCGCCCGCCGATCCCACGGCCTTGTCTCAGTTCGATGGGATCGTGATGCGCTCGCTGCAATCCGGGCGCATCCGGCAATGGGGTATGCGCAACGCGGCAGGCGAGGAGATGCCCGCCCTGTTGCCGGAAACCATCGTCGTGAACGATCCGGCCGCCATGCGCGAAGCGGCATTGCTCGGGCTTGGCGTGGCGATGCTCGCCGTGCCCGATGTGCTTCCGCAATTGGAGAGCGGTGCGCTCGTTCGCCTCGCGCCCCGCTGGTATGCCGATGCCGGGGGCATCTCGATCTATTATGCGTCACGGACATTGTTGCCTGCGAAGACCCGCATGTTTGTGGACGGGGTTGCCGAAGCGTTTAAAAAGCAGAAGCTCGCCGAACGCTTCGCTGGCAGCATCGGCTAAGCGGACCAACGACGACCGCCCCTATCTCTCGCTCAAGCTCGATGATCCAAGCTTCGTCGCTCCCATCTTCGCGCAGCTCTTCGCAGGCGAGGATGGCGAACATGACCTGGTCTGGAACCGGCCCGCCCGCCGCGAGCGCGACTGACGCCCGGTAAGGTCCGCCGGCTCTCACCGAGCCGGCGGACATCCCCATAAATGGGGATCCGCCTCCCCAGTTGCTGGAATGGCCCGCAAAAACATCAAACGACAGCCTGCGCTCCTGCTTTCGGGGGAGCGCGCATGTCCTGCAATCAGCCAAGCGACGGCGATCGACGCCTTCTCGACAAGTCCGGATTTGCACAGGAGTTTCTGCGGCGCAATCCCCGCTATCGGTCCGATTATCAGAAGGTCATGCGCGCGAGGCGGGGCTCCACCGAGGAGCAGGAGGTGATGGCCCGGCACTGGGGCCTCGCCTTTCCCGTGCGCGCCTGGCTCGTTCGCGGCTGACGAACCCGCGCTCTGGCAGGCGTCGCTCGCACCGACGACGGTCATCCTCGATACGGCGCCGTCCGGCTTCGCCGAAGCTGCGCCGTTCGATCTCGACGCCTGGCCGATCATCCTTGTCGACCGCACACTCTCGACCGGCCGGCATCTCATCCTCGGCGATATCGACGGGCCGCACCGCCTCTGGGTCCGCGATCCGCTCAGGGGCAGCACGCTTGCCTATGTCATCGTGCGCGACGAGGCGGTCGATCTGCGCCACGCGGCAGCGCAGCGGCTCGATAGGCGCCTGGCAGGCGCCCCGCCCATGCGCCTGCCGACCGGTTTCGCGCCGACATCGTTCCAGCGGCGGCGTCTCGGCATGCTTCTCGACATTCTCGATGCCGTTCTCGGCCGCGAGCGGACCGGGGTCACGACCCACGAGATCGCCCGCCGCCATGTCTATTCTGCGATGACCATCGGCCGCGGCAACGAATGGAAATCCTCCGCCGAGCGCCGCCGCACCCAGCGCCTGATCGACGAGGCGCTCGCTCTCATGAACGGGGGATACCGCGCCTTGCTGCGGGGCTGATCCTGCCGGTGCGACAAAAATGCATGGGCCAAAACAGCCGCTCCATCCCGACGCTCATGCTCCGCCACTTTCCTCCAGTCCGGTCGATCGCCGCCGTGTGTGATCCCGGCTTCGATGGAGGAACATCATGGAGCAAGCAGCACAGCGCTCGCCGCAATTTCTGAAGACACCCGATGCCGCCGCGCGGCTCGGCCTTTCCCCGCGCACCCTCGAAAAGCATCGCTGCTATGGGACCGGCCCCAATTTCCACAAGCTGGGCGGCCGCGTCGTCTATTCGATCGAGGCACTCGACGCCTGGGCGGAACTTGGCCGGCGGCGTTCGACCTCCGATCCGGGCACCGGTGTCTGCCTTCCCGCCAAGCGGTTCAGCGCGCTGCCGGAGCGCTGAGACAGTGCCACGCCGCTCATCATCCTCTGCCGTGACGAAGGTCGAGCGCATGCAGCTCGACCTGTTCCGCTCGGTGCCAGCCAATCCGGCGCCGCGCGACGCGCAGGATCTCATGTCCTGGCCCTTCTTCAGCCTCGCCAAATCGCGGCGCGTCGCGCCAATCGATTTCCGGATGGGCGAGACGTGGATCTCGGTCGAAGCCGTGCCCGAACATGGCATGGCGACTATCTGGGACGCCGACATACTGATCTGGGCGGCGAGCCAGCTTGTCGAGGCACGCGATGCCGGACTGCCGACCTCGCGGCTCATGGCCACGACCCCGCATGAGATACTGACCTATATCCGGCGCGGGACGGGCCGCGACAATTATGACCGCCTCAAAGCCGCGCTGGACCGGCTGCAATCGACGACCGTCGCCACATCGATCCGCCAGCAGCATCAGCGCCGCCGCCATCGTTTCTCGTGGATCAACGAGTGGCAGGAGCGGCTCGATGCGCAAGGACGGCCGCTCGGGATCGAGCTGATCCTGCCCGACTGGTTCTATGCGGGCGTGCTCGACCGCGCGTTGGTGCTGACGATCGACCGGGCTTATTTCGATCTGACCGGCGGCCTTGAACGCTGGCTCTACCGGATCGTGCGCAAGCACGGCGGCCGCCAAGCGGCGGGCTGGAGCTTCGACTTCGAGCATCTGCATATGAAGTCGGGCGCACTCTCGCCATTGAAGCGCTTCGCCTTCGAATTGCGCGCGATCGTGCAGCGCCAGCCGCTTCCCGGCTACACGCTCAGGATCGAACATGCGCTGGGCAAGGAGCGCCTCAATTTCGCGCCGGTTCCGGTCGATCCGCTCCACGCAGCCATGCGCCGGCTCAAGCTACCGGCCTGTGGATAAGGCCCATGGGAGTCGTCCTATCAGGAACCACCGGAGTCGTCCCATCGGGAACCCGAGAGTCGTCCTATCGGGAACCGTGGAGCTTCGGAAACCCGCAGAAATCCGCGCAAAATCGGCGTCCCTCTAACCATCCTAATAGAGAAGAATATTTCATATTCTTCCTAACCCGGCGCGGAGCTGTGGATTTCGCGCCGCGCGCGCCGACGCCCGCATTGCCGCCACGCTGCAGCTCGGCGGCGAACCGGCTGCACTTCGTCCCTTTCCCGGAGATGTTTCCCATGAACCACCCGCTTGCCAACGGGTGCGTCCCCACGCGCACCGTATCGCCGCTGCGCAAGGACTGCGCCGAGATCGAACTGATCTGGATCGAGAAGCGGCTTGAGCACTGGATCCGTTTCGGCCGGATAGCGTCGGAGCGCATCGTCAACCGCAAGACGCGCATCGTCGGCTTCCGGCCCGATGCCCTCGTCGCGTTCGTGCGCTGGTCGGCCAACGACTTCGGTACTGTCCATTCGCGCATCGACATCTTGCGCGCGGTTCGTCCCGGCGAGGCCTATACGACCGCGCCCTTCGTGCGGCCAGGCGGTGAGTTGCTGCTCTCGATCCAGGGCTGGCCGAAGGTCCACAAGGTCCTCGAGATCATCGACAGGATCGAGGCCGAAGACCTCGATCCCTGCGACATTGCGCCCGAGCACTGGCGGCATGTGCATAACCGGCTCAGCGCAGGCGAACCGGCGCGTGCCTATACAGCGGAGCGCCATCAGGCATGGCTCAAGCGCAAGGCGCTCGGTCAATGAGCCGCCGTCCGCTCTCTCGCTTCGTGCCGCAAATCGCCGGGGCTGTAATTGGTGTCACGTTGGTCGCGGCAGTGCTGCCGCTGCCCAAGCTGCTGTTCTGGAACGCCAGCGCCAGTGCGCCGATCGGGCTCTACCGCGTCCATCCGCTCGCCCGGCCGGCGGTCGGCGACATGGTCGCCGTCGCGCCGCCGCCCGCGCTCGCACAGTTCATGGCCGAGCGCCATTATCTGCCCATCGGCGTGCCGCTGCTCAAGCATGTCGCCGCGCGTCCGGGCGCGCTGATCTGCCGCCTCGATGGGGCGGTGACGATCGACGGTCGCACCGTCGCGGTCGCGCGCGCGTCCGACAGCCATGGCCGACCGTTGCCGGTCTGGCGCGGCTGCCGCGTCCTCGGGGCCGACGAACTGTTCCTGCTCAACGCTGCGCCCGACAGTCTCGACGGGCGCTATTTCGGGCCGATTCCAGCCTCCGGCCTGATCGGCCGCGCTACCCCGATCCTCACCCGCGACACGCCGAATGCACCGCTGCGCTGGCGCTCCGGCTGTGTGCAGGGTGCCCCTCTCACCAGCGAAGAAGGAGACCTCTTATGCAGATAGGTTGCTTCACCCAGGACGGCGACAGGTTCGTCGGCCGTCTGCGCACGCTCACGCTCAATATCGCGCTGCGGCTCGTGCCGACCGGCTTCACCGGGCACGGCCGCGCACCGGACTGGCGCGTCCATCTCGCCGACGACAGCGTGCCTGAAGGCATTGGTCCCGAGGTCGGGTCGGGCTGGAACCACGACGGCAAGGCCGGCGCCTTCGTCACGGTCCAGCTCGATTGTCCGGGCTTTGCCCGCCCGGTCCGCGCCAATCTGCTGCGCTCCAATCGCGGCGATGACGGCCATGTCCTGCTCTGGTCGCCGCGCCTGCGGCGTCCGAAAGCGGAGTGAACCGTGCGCATCCGCTTCGCGTCGCGCTGCCGGTCCTGCGCCGTTCGCTTTGCTGGCGCATCGGCCTTGACCGGCACACTCACCTCCCTCTTTCCGGCCACGACGGCGCTGGCCACCGCGCCTGCCGCCGCCGCGACGGCGCATCCCTATGCCGTTCATGTGACCGAAGCCGCACAGCGCTTCGGCATTCCCGAGGCATGGATCTGGGCGGTGATGCGCGCCGAGAGCAACGGCGATCCGGCAGCGGCTTCGCGCGCCGGCGCCATGGGGCTCATGCAGATCATGCCCGGCACCTGGGGTCAACTCACCGCGCGCTATGGGCTCGGCAACAATCCGTGGGACGTGCGCGCCAACATTCACGCCGGCGCGGCCTATTTGCGCGAGATGGTCGATCGGTATCGCGATCTGCCCACCGCGCTTGCTGCCTATAATGCGGGGCCGGGCCGTGTCGACGACTGGCGCCGGCGCGGCCGCCCGCTTCCCGCCGAGACGATCGCCTATGTCGCGAAGCTCGCGCCCAACCTCGGCACCTCCGGCATCGCTTCGCCTGCCGTCGTGCCTGCAATTCCGCGCGCACCGGCTGCGCCATCCTGGCGCGATGCGGCGCTGTTCGTGCTGCGCGGCGACGGCGCGTTGGACGGCAGTGAGATCACCGCCGCCCCTGCACCCGTCGCGCAGCCGGGCGGCATCGCATCCGCGTCTGTCTCGTCGCCGTCGTGCCTCCCGCCGCGCCCTTCATCGCCTGGTTCGCACGGCCTCTTCGTCCCGCTTCCCGGGCGGAGCGAACAATGAGCGGTCATGGCGTCCGCTGGTGTTGGCAGGCGTGGAATCTACCGCGTCGGAAAAGAAGTCAACGCACTGGAATCGAAGGGGAAAGTCGATGGCGAGATAAAAAGGATGCCACCTGTGGGGTATCATGTGGTTGTAAGTCAGGGAGATTTTCAAGTGGCACCCTGATCGGCCGGGTGGCGCGATCTTCCGAATATGGCGTGATTTCAATCTGTCGGCGGGTGGCAGCGCGGATTTCGGGGCTGCGATGACCACGGGCGACGATGATTTCCGGGTTCGGCCGGGAAGGAGCCGCGATGCTGGCAAGGGCTCGGGACGCAAGGTCCAGAGCCTCGCGGCACAGGTCCGCCGGGCAGCGGCCAAGGCGGGGTACAGCCGCCGGGGGCCATCGCGCGGCAAGGGCACGGGGCGCCATGGCCGAGGCCGCATTGCGCGTCTGCGCACCCGCGCTCCGGCCAACGCCAGGCGCGTCGTCATCAAGGCCCGTGTGGTCAGGCACAAGGGATCGAATTTCCGCGCCGCGCCGCTCGCCCGGCATATCGCCTATCTGAAACGCGATGGCGTGACGCGCGACGGGCGCGACGCCAGCCTGTTCGATGCCCGCTCCGATTCTGCGGACGGTGACGCCTTCGTCGAACGCTGCGAGGATGACCGGCATCATTTCCGCTTCATCGTCTCGCCCGAGGACGCAGGCCAGATGGCCGACCTCAAGGCGTTCACCCGCGAACTGATGGACGATTTGAGGGCCGATCTCGGCACCCGGCTCGACTGGGTGGCGGTCGATCACTGGAACACCGACAATCCCCATATCCATGTCCTCGTGCGCGGCGTCGACGAGACCGGTGCCGATCTCGTCGTCGACCGCGATTATATCCGCGAAGGCATGCGCGCCCGCGCGGAGGAGCGCGTCACAATGGAACTCGGACCGCGCACCGAACAGGAGATCCGCGCCGCCCTGGAGCGGGAAGTTGATGCCGATCGCTGGACGAGCCTCGATCGCCGTCTGCAGCGCATGGCTGATGAGATGACCGGCATGGTCGATCTGCGTCCGGGTGGTGGCAACGATCCCGAAATGCGCCGCCTGCTGATCGGCCGTGCCGGCAAGCTCGAACGGCTGGGCCTTGCCTACGGGCAAGGACCGGCGGTCTGGTCGCTGAGGCCCGGCGCGGAAAAGACGCTGCGCGACCTCTCCATCCGCACCGACATCATCAAGACCATGCACCGGGCGATGAGCGACGGCGGCCGCGTGCCCGATACCGGCCGCTTCGCCCTCCATGGTGAAGCTCCGGCCGATCCCATCATCGGCCGCCTGGTCGAGCGCGGTCTGCACGATGAGTTGGTGGGCACGGCCTATGCCGTGATCGACGGCGCCGACGGGCGAACGCATCATCTGCGCTTCGACGATATGGAGATGACCGGCGACGCCAGACCCGGGGCGATTGTCGAGACGCGAAGCTGGCAGGACGCCAGGGGCAATACGCGCCTGTCGCTGGCGACCCGCTCCGACCTGACGCTGGCCGAACAGGTGAACGCGCCCGGCGCCACCTGGCTCGATCGCCAACTTATCGCCCGCGAACCGGTAGTGGCCGGCACCGGGTTCGGACTCGAGATCCGCGAGGCGATGGAAGCACGCGCCCTCCATCTCGAAGGCGCCGGGCTCGCGCACCGGCGCGGGGCTGGCTTCCTGTTCGCGCGCGACCTGATCACGACCCTCAAGGGCAATGAGCTCAGCCAGGAGATCGACGCCATCGCCCGGCGCACAGGTCTTGCTCACCAACCGTCAGCGGCCGGGGACTATGTGAGCGGCGTCTATGGCGAGCGGGTGACGCTCGCCTCGGGCCGGTTCGCGATGATCGACAATGGCCTTGGCTTTCAACTCGTGCCCTGGCGCCCGGCACTCGACCAGCATCTGGGCCAGCACATCAGCGGCACCATGACGCCCGGTGGCGGCGTCGACTGGTCGCTCGGCCGCGGCCGGGGGCTTGGCCTGTGATCCTCGATATCTTCATCAGCAGGAGCTTCATCCCATGAACGCAACCCGTATCCTCTGGGGCCAGGTCATCGCCGTCTTCTGCGTGACGCTGACCGGCATCTGGGCGGCAACCCAGTGGACTGCGCACGCACTCGCCTATCAACCCGAACTGGGTGAGCCATGGTTCTCGCTGGGGTCATGGCCGATCTATCCGCCGCCGGCCTTCTTCTGGTGGTGGTTCGCGTTCGACGCCTATGCGCCGAAGATCTTCGAGACCGGCGCGTTGATCGCCGTGTCGGGCGCGATGGCCGGGATCGTCATCGCGATTGCCATGTCGGTGTGGCGCGCCCGCGAGGCGAAGAAGGCCGAAACCTATGGTTCGGCGCGCTGGGCCAGCGAGCGCGAAGTCAAAAAAGTGAAGATGCTCGGCGACGATGGCGTCGTTCTTGGCCATTTCGCGCAGCGCTATCTGCGCCACGATGGTCCCGAGCATGTCTTATGCTTTGCGCCGACCCGTTCGGGCAAGGGCGTCGGCCTCGTCATACCCTCGCTGCTCACCTGGCCGGGAAGCTGCATCGTCCACGACATCAAGGGCGAGAACTGGCAGCTCACTTCCGGTTTCCGGTCGCGGCACGGCCGCGTGCTGCTGTTCGATCCCACCAATACGGCCAGCGCCGCCTATAATCCGCTGCTCGAGGTCCGGAAGGGCGAGTGGGAAGTGCGCGATGTCCAGAATGTCGCCGACGTGCTGGTCGATCCCGAAGGCAGCCTCGAGAAGCGCAACCATTGGGAAAAGACCAGCCACGCGCTGCTGGTCGGCGCCATCCTCCATGTTCTCTATGCGGAGGAAGACAAGACGCTGGCCGGCGTCGCCGCCTTCCTCTCGGATCCGCGCCGCCCGATCGAGACCACGCTGCGGGCGATGATGACGACGCCGCACCTGGACGAGGCCGGGGTTCATCCTGTCGTCGCCAGCGCGGCACGCGAGTTGCTCAACAAGTCGGAGAACGAACGCTCGGGCGTGCTGTCCACGGCCATGTCGTTCCTAGGGCTCTATCGCGATCCGATTGTGGCGACCGTGACGCGGGCCTGCGACTGGCGCATCGCCGATCTCGTCGACGGAGCCGTGCCCACCTCGCTCTATCTGGTGGTGCCGCCCTCCGATATCAGCCGCACCAAGCCACTCATTCGCCTGATCCTCAATCAGGTCGGCCGACGCCTGACCGAGGAGCTCAACCCCAAAGGTCGTCCGCACCGGCTGCTGTTGATGCTCGATGAGTTCCCCGCACTCGGGCGGCTCGACTTCTTTGAAAGCGCGCTCGCCTTCATGGCAGGCTATGGGATCAAGGCGTTCCTCATCGCCCAGAGCCTCAACCAGATCGAGAAGGCCTATGGGCAGAACAATGCCATTCTCGACAATTGCCATGTCCGTGTCGCCTTCGCGACCAATGACGAGCGCACCGCCAAGCGGATCTCGGATGCGCTCGGCACCGCCACCGAAATGCGAGCGATGAAAAACTATGCCGGGCACAGGCTTTCGCCCTGGCTCGGACATTTGATGGTCTCGCGAACCGAGACGGCGCGACCCTTACTCACGCCTGGCGAGATCATACAGCTATCCCCGGAGGAGGAGATTGTCATGGTGGGGGGCGTACCGCCAATTCGGGCTATGAAGGCACGCTACTTCACCGATCCGCGCTTTACCGTGCGGTTGCTGCCGCCACCGACACCCAAACCACTCGATCCGAAGCGACGGCCCAAGGATGACTGGTCCACTCTCATACCGGTGAATGCGCCGTCAGCCCCATCCTCCAATTTGCCCGCGGCTGATGACGGGGGCGGGAAGGCGGAAGCCGATGATGCGGAGCCGCAGGGCACCGGGGAAGGCGATCAGGCTGACGCTGCCGCCGACGCAGCCAATGCTGGCATCCGCCGCGAGCCCGATCTTGGCGAGCATGAGGAAATCGTTCCTCCTGCGAAGGAAATGTCTGGGCAAGAAACGCCCGATGAGGACAATCAGGATGAGGATGCCGCCCGGGCGAAACGCGAGGCGGAGCGGACCATGCGCCGCAATGCCCGTAATGCGTCGCTCGACCCGGATGACGGGATCGTGCTGTGAGTGGAGGCCACGTCAAGCGCAGCATCCGGCTGCGGGCTGATCTGGTGCGCCGTCTCGCCGATCACGCCGCTGCGCGCAGCACCAGCCAGGCCGCGATCATCGAGGCTGCGCTGGAGTCCTTCCTGTCGCCCGATGCCGCCGAGCGACTTGAAGCAGCACTTGCCCGTCGGCTCGACCGCCTGACCCGTGATCTCGGCCGCCTCGAATGGCATGTCGAACTGTCAAACGAGACTCTCGCGCTGTTTGTGCGAAACTGGCTCAATGCGACACCATCGCTCCCGGATGGCGCTACGCAGGCCGCGAGGGCGCAGGGCCGCGAGCGATGGGAGCGCTTTGTAGACATGCTGAACCGGCGCATGGAGTTGGGGCCGCGGTTCAGGAACGAGATCGCTCAAGATGCAACGAGATCGACTCGATCGGATCAGGACTCGGGCAGCACCAGTGAATAGCTGGTGCTGCGCCCACCGGCCGGCTCCTTCTCAAGGATGCCGCGCCGGAGCAAATCATTGATGTCGCGCAAGGCGGTATCGGACGATGCCTTGGTGATCGCCGCCCATTTGGCATTGGTCAACTTGCCCTCGAAGCCGTCCAGCAGGCGGTTGACGACCTTGCGTTGGCGTTCGTTCAAGGGCTGGCCCGCGACGGACTCCCAAAACCGCGCCTTGCGCATGACGCTGGCGAGGATGGTTTCAGCGCCGTCGAAGGCGCGATCCAGGCAGCCGATGAACCACAACAGCCAGGGCGTGATGTTAAGGCCACCCTTCTGCGTCGATTCGAGCATGTCGTAATAGGCTTTGCGCTCGGTGCGGATTTGCGCGGACATGCTGTAGAAGCGCTGCGCGCTTCCCTCCGCGCGCGCCAGCGCGAGGTCGGCGATGGCGCGGGCAATTCGTCCGTTGCCGTCATCGAAGGGGTGGATGGTGACAAACCATAGGTGCGCGATTCCGGCTTTCAGGACGGGATCCGGCGCGGCTGTCTCGAACCAGTCGAGAAAGCGGGACATATCCGCGTCGAGCCGCTCCGATGCGGGGGCTTCGTAGTGGACGCGCTCGCGGCCAATCGGCCCCGACACAACCTGCATCGGGCCAGCTTCGGCGGTGCGCCATGCGCCCACGGTGATGCGGCTCATGCCGCTGCGTCCGGTGGGGAACAGCGCCGCGTGCCAGCCGAACAGCCGTTCGGCGGTCAGGGGCTGCGCATAGTTCTGCGTGGCATCGAGCATCATTTCCACGACGCCTTCGACGTTGCGATCAGCTTGAACCAAGCCACCAATGTCCATGCCAAGGCGGCGGGCGATGGAGGAGCGCACCTGCTCCCTATCGAGCACTTCGCCTTCGATCTCGCTGGATTTCAGGACATCTTCGGTCAGGGCGCGCAAGACGGCTTCCTCGCGCAACGGGAAGCCAAGCGCCTCCATGTGCCCGATCAACCGCCCCTGTCGGTGGCGCACGGCGGCGAGCGGCTGGGCAAGCTGCTCGTCGCTCCAGCGCAGGTTAGGCCAGTCCGGCAGCTCATGGATATAGGTCATATTCACCGCACTTTCTACGGCGAATATAGCGGTCATTCACCGCAAAGGGCAAGAATATCCGCCGCATGACACGCGGCGAATAAGGCGGCTATTCACCGCATCTGCAGGCAGTTTACGAAACGGTCCAAACGTACAGCCACACTTGGCATTTCGGCGAATCCCTAAACCGCCGGTCAGCGGCGACCGTCACCCTATCCGGCGGTTCATCACGTTGAAGGCATCCTCAAGCGATGGCGCGCTGCTCATCCTCGATGCGGCGTTTCAGGTCGCGGCAGCCTACGCCATTTCCTGTATTACTTCGCCAGCCTGCTACGATCGCAAATCCTTGTTGAATCCGCACTTTTTCTGCGTCTCTTAATCATCCCCGTCGCGCGGACATTCCTGATCCGCGCCGGAAACGGGGATCATGATGGCATCGAGCTGGACCGATACAGAAGCGAGATCGCGTGGTGCGCGGATGCTGCGCACCGCGATCGGCCCGATGGTCGGACACTGGCTGACCGATCCCCTGGTTGTCGAAGTCATGCTCAACCCCGACGGCTGTCTGTGGGTGGACCGGCTGGGCACCGGCCTTGCCGATACCGGACGGCGGCTGGCTCCGGCTGATGCCGAACGGATCATCCGTCTCGTTGCCCATCATGTCGGCACCGAGGTTCATGCCCGCTCTCCTCGTGTCTCGGCCGAACTGCCGGAGACGGGCGAGCGCTTCGAAGGATTGCTGCCGCCGGTCGTGATCGCGCCCGCCTTCGCTATCCGCAAGCCCGCTGTCGCGGTGTTCACGCTCGACGATTATGTCACAGCGGGCATCATGTCGGCGGCCGAAGCTGGGGTGCTGCGCGCCGGTGTCGCTTCGCGGTTGAACATCCTCGTCGCAGGCGGAACCGGGACCGGCAAGACCACGCTCACCAACGCATTGCTCGCCGAGGTCGCCGGGACGGGCGACCGGGTGGTGCTGATCGAGGACACGCGCGAACTGCAATGCGCCGCGCCCAACCTCGTGGCGATGCGCACAAAGGATGGCGTCGCCTCGCTCTCCGATCTCGTTCGTTCCTCGCTTCGGCTGCGCCCCGACCGCATTCCGATCGGCGAGGTCCGCGGCGCTGAAGCGCTCGATCTGATCAAGGCCTGGGGCACCGGTCATCCCGGCGGCGTCGGCACCATCCATGCCGGCAGCGCATTGGGTGCGCTGCGCCGGATGGAGCAGCTCATCCAGGAAGCGGTCGTGACCGTGCCGCGTGCACTCATCGCCGAGACCATCAACCTCGTCGCCGTGCTGGTCCGCGACGGCCACGGCCGCCGCCTCGCCGAGCTGGCCCGCGTCGAAGGGCTCGGCGCCGATGGCGACTACCGGCTCATCCTTCTCCCATCCGAACAAGCAGGAGACTCCAAATGAAAGCAAAGAAAACCCGGCTGCTGGCCGGGACCGCCCTCGATCGCCTTGGCGTGCTGGCCGTCACGTCCGCCGGCCTTCTCATCACCGCGCCAGCGCGCGCCGGCGGTTCGTCGATGCCCTGGGAGGCGCCTCTCCAGTCCATCCTCGAATCGATCGAAGGCCCGGTGGCGAAGATCGTTGCCGTTATCATCATCATCGTGACCGGCCTCAGCCTCGCCTTCGGCGACACCTCGGGCGGGTTCCGGCGGCTGATCCAGATCGTGTTCGGGCTGTCGATCGCCTTTGCCGCCAGCTCCTTCTTCCTCAGCTTCTTCAGTTTTGGTGGCGGGGCGCTGGTGTGATGAACCGCGCAGACGACATTCCCGGCTACTACGCGCCCGTCCATCGGGCGCTGTCGGAGCCCATCCTGCTCGGCGGTGCGCCGCGCAGCCTTGCCATCGTCAACGGCACGCTCGCAGGCGCCATCGGTCTCGGCTTGCGCCTGTGGATTGCCGGTCTCGCGCTCTGGGCGATCGGCCATGCGCTGTCGGTCTGGGCCGCGCGGCGCGATCCGCAGTTCGTCGACGTCGCCCGCCGCCACCTCAAATATCCGGTTTGGATGCGGCCATGATGAATTTGTCGGAATATCGTTCCAAGGCTGCCAGCCTTGCCGATTTTCTGCCCTGGGTCGCACTCGTGGCGCCGGGCGTGGTGCTGAACAAGGACGGATCGTTCCAGCGCACGGCGCGCTTTCGCGGCCCCGATCTCGACAGTGCCACGCCCGCCGAACTGGTTTCGGT
Source organism: Sphingopyxis sp. EG6 (assembly GCF_003609815.1). Lineage (NCBI taxonomy): Bacteria > Pseudomonadati > Pseudomonadota > Alphaproteobacteria > Sphingomonadales > Sphingopyxidaceae > Sphingopyxis > Sphingopyxis sp. EG6. The sequence continues at coordinate 3,737,313 of NZ_AP017603.1, read as the reverse complement.
GACCGCGCGGCTGAACAACGCGCTACGCCGTCTCGGCTCCGGCTGGGCCGTGTTCGTGGAAGTACAGCGCGTTCCCGCGCTGGACTATCCGGACAGTGCCTTTCCCGACCCCGTCTCGGCACTCGTCGATATGGAGCGCAGCGAGCAGTTCCGCGAAGCGGGAAGCCATTTCGAGAGCGGCTATTATCTGACCCTCCTCTGGATGCCGCCCGCCGAGGAGGCCGCGCGCGCGGAGAACTGGATCTATGAAGGCCGTTCGGGCAGCGGCGCCGATCCGCATGAGCAACTGGCCGGCTTCACCGATCGGACGAACCGGGCGCTCCATCTGGTCGAAGGCGTCATGCCCGAGGTGGGCTGGCTCGATGACGCCGAGACCCTGACCTATCTCCATTCATGCATATCGACCAAGCGACAGCGCGTGCGGGCGCCCGAGACGCCTTGCTATCTGGATGCGCTGCTCACCGATGAGGGCCTGACCGGCGGGCTGGAGCCGAAGCTGGGCGAGCATCATCTGCGCACCCTCACCGTCACCGGCTTTCCGACGGCGACCTTTCCCGGTCTGCTCGACGACCTCAATCGGCTGGCCTTCCCCTATCGTTGGTCGACCCGGGCGATCATGCTCGACAAGACCGACGCCACCAAATTGCTGACCAGGATCCGGCGCCAGTGGTTCGCCAAGCGCAAGAGCGTCGCCGCGATCCTCAAAGAGGTGATGACCAACGAGGCGTCGGTGCTGACCGACACCGACGCGTCGAACAAGGCGGCCGACGCGGACCTCGCCTTGCAAGAGCTGGGCGCGGACCATTCGGGCATCGCCTATGTAACCGCCACCGTGACGGTGTGGGATCGCGATCCTGCATTGGCGGCCGAGAAGCTGCGGTTGGTCGAGAAGATCATCCAGGGCCGCGACTTCACGGCGATAATCGAGGGCATGAACGCGATCGAGGCCTGGCTCGGATCGTTGCCTGGTCACGTCTATGCCAACGTCCGCCAGCCTCCGATTTCCACGCTCAATCTCGCCCACCTGATCCCCCTGTCAGCGGTGTGGGCGGGGGCGGAACGGGACGAGCATTTCGGTGACGCCCCCTTGCTTTACGGCAAGACCGAAGGCTCGACCCCGTTCCGTCTTTCCCTTCATGTCGGCGACGTCGGCCATACGCTGATCGTCGGGCCGACGGGTGCCGGCAAGTCGGTGCTGCTGGCGCTGATGGGGATGCAGTTCCGCCGCTATGCCGACAACCAGATCTTTGCCTTCGACTTCGGCGGCTCGATCCGGGCGGCAGCGATCGCCTGTGGCGGCGACTGGCAGGATCTTGGCGGCGCGCTGCATGACCGGGAGGGTGGTGAGGGCGTGACCCTGCAACCGCTCGCTCGGATCGACGATCCGGGTGAGCGTGCCTGGGCCGCGGAATGGCTCGCTGCCATCCTTGCCGGTGAAGGCGTCACGGTCGATCCCGCCGCCAAGGAGCATCTCTGGACCGCGCTCGGCTCGCTCGCCTCGGCGCCGCCGTCCGAGCGCACGCTCACCGGGCTGGCCGTGCTGCTGCAAAGCCAGGAACTGAAGCAGGCGCTCGCACCTTATTGCGTCGGCGGCCCCTGGGGGCGGCTGCTCGACGCCGAGACCGAGCATCTGGGCGAGGCAAGCTTCCAGGCGTTTGAGACCGAAGGGCTGGTCGGGGCGGCATCGGCCGCCGCGGTGCTCGCCTACCTCTTCCACCGGATCGAAGGCCGGCTCGACGGGCGACCCACGCTCATCATCATCGACGAAGGCTGGCTGGTGCTCGACAGTCCCACCTTCGCCGCGCAGCTTCGCGAATGGCTGAAGACCCTGCGCAAGAAGAACGCCAGCGTTGTGTTCGCCACGCAGAGCCTCGCCGACATCGAAACTTCGAGCATCGCGCCCGCGATCATCGAAAGCTGCCCGACGCGCATCTTCCTGCCGAACGAGCGCGCCGCCGAGCCGCAGATCTCACGCGTATATGAACGCTTCGGGCTCAACGCCCGACAGATCGAGATATTGAGCCGGGCAACGCCCAAGCGCGACTATTACTGCCAGTCGCGGCGCGGTAACCGGCTGTTCGAGCTGGGCCTGGGCGAGGTTGCGCTCGCCTTCACCGCCGCATCGTCAAAGTCCGACCAGCTCCGCATCGGCGAGCTCGTCGCCGCGCATGGGGCGCACGCCTTCGCCGTCCATTGGCTCAGGCATCGCAGCCTCGGCTGGGCCGCTGGCCTGCTGCCCGAACCCGATCCGCTGACAGCATCCATCACGAGCGAAGAGCCCTTGCTCCCGCTCGATCCCGAGGAGTTACGCTCATGAAGAAGTATCCGCTTCGTCGCGCTCTGCTGGCCGGCGCTATCGCGCTGTCCGTCAGCGGCGCGATGACCGCCGTTCCGGCGCAGGCGCAATTCGGTTTCGGCGGCATCGTCTATGACCCGACCAACTATGCGTCGAACGTCCTGCAGGCGGCCCGCGCGCTGCAGCAGATCAACAATCAGATCCAACAGATCCAGAACCAGGCCACCAGCCTCATCAACGAGGCGAAGAATCTCGCCAGCCTGCCGGTGTCGACGCTGTCCACTCTCCAGAACCAGGTCAACCAGACCCGGCAGTTGCTGAGCCAGGCCCAGCGCATCGCCTATGATGTGCAGAGCATCCAGCAGGCGTTCGAGGGCCGCTACAAGGGCAGTGCGCTCACCGGCGACCATGCCCAGATGGTCGCCAATGCCAATGCACGCTGGGAGGACAGCGTCGGTGCGCTCGAGGATGCGCTGCGCGTACAAGCGGGCGTCGTCGGGAATATCGATGGCGCCCGCGCGTCGATCGATACCCTCGTCGGCGCCAGCCAATCGGCCAGTGGTGCTTTGCAGGCGGCGCAGGCAGGCAATCAGCTTCTCGCGCTTCAGTCGCAGCAGCTCGCCGACCTCACCGCCGCGGTTGCCGCGCAGGGCCGCGCCCAGGCGCTCGAATCCGCGCGCAACGCTGCGATCGAGGCCGAGGCACGCGAACGGTTCCGTCGCTTCCGGGGCAAGAACTGACATGAGCCGCACGGCGAAGATCGCGGCGGCCGGCGCGCTTGGTGGGCTGTTCATGGCGCTGACGATCGGCATCACGATCCGCGAGGACCGCCACGTCGAGACAGTCATCGTCCCGGCAGATGAGAGCGCTGCCGATCCACAGACACGCGATCTTCGCCGCTGCCGGACGCTCACCATGCCCGACAGCGGCTGCGAGGCAGCCTGGGAAGAAAAGCGCCGCCGCTTCTATCGCAAGGAGGACCGGCCGTGAACGATACGGGTGTCATCGACACATTTCTGGGTGTCTTCACCGGCTATATCGACAGCGGGTTCGGGCTGCTCGGCGGCGAGGTCGCCTTTCTGTCCTCGACCCTGATCGTTATCGACGTGACGATCGCCGCGCTGTTCTGGGCCTGGGGCGCCGACGAGGACGTGCTGCAGCGCCTCGTCAAGAAGACGCTCTATATCGGCGTCTTCGCTTACATCATCGGCAATTTCTCGAGTCTCGCCACCATCCTGTTCGACAGCTTCGCCGGGCTCGGTCTCAAGGCGTCGGGCGGCGGGATGGCGCTCGCCGATTTCATGAAGCCCGGCACGGTCGCGGCGACCGGCCTCGATGCCGGCGCGCCGCTGCTCGACGCGACCGAGGATCTGGTCGGGCCGGTCGGCCTCTTCACCAATTTCCCCGAGATCATGATCCTGCTCGTCGCCTGGCTGATCGTGGTGCTCGCTTTCTTCGTGCTCGCCATCCAGGTGTTCGTGACCATCATCGAGTTCAAGCTGGTCACGCTCGCCGGCTTCGTGCTGCTTCCCTTCGCCTTCTTCAATCGCACCGCCTTCATGGCCGAGAAGGTGCTGGGGCATGTCATCTCGTCGGGCGTCAAGGTGCTGGTACTGGCCGTCATCACCGGCATCGGCACGACGCTGTTCACCCAGTTCGTCAATGCCGGCGTCGGCCCCGAACCCGACATCGAACAGGTCATGGCGATCGCGCTCGGCGCGCTGACGCTCCTTGGGCTCGGGATCTTCGGCCCCGGGATCGCCAATGGCATCGTCGCCGGAGGTCCGCAGCTCGGCGCTGGCGCTGCCGCCGGAACGGCGCTTGTTGCGGGCGCTTCGCTGGCCGGCGGCGCTGCAGGCGCAAAGCTTGCAGCCGGCGCCGCTGGTTCCGCAGTCGCGGCGGGCGGCAGGGCGACCACTGCTGCCGCCAGCGGTGCCGCCCGTGCCTCCGGCGCCGCGGCTGCCGCCTACAGCATGGGCTCGTTCGGCAAGACCGGCGCCAGCGCCGTTGCCGGTGGGATGGCCGCTACGGGAGAGGCCGCGCTTGCCAGTGCTGGCAGGGCCGCCGTCTCGCCGTTGCGCAAGATGGCCGACAAGTCTGGGCAGGCACTGCGGTCGAACTTTCGTAGCGGCGCCCGCTCCACATTCGGAGTGGCGCCGGAAGGCCCGGCTGCTCCGGCTGCCGCCGCTCCTGCGGGGTCTGGAGCGGGAACGGCGTCTTCATCGAGCGGGCCGCCCTCCTGGGCGAAAACCATGAAGCATCGCCAAGCCATGACGCAGGGCGCGACCATGGCGACGCACACCCTCAAGGGCGGCGACAGCCACGGCGGCGGCAACGGCCCCGACGTCTCCGACAAGAGCTGAATTCTCGAAAGGACAACCGCATGTTTCGACGACCCTCCATTCGCTACGGCCAATCGCCCGAGCCGGTCACGCCCTACCAGCGTGCCGCGCAGGTCTGGGACGACCGCATCGGCTCGGCGCGATCCGCAGCGAAAAACTGGCGGCTCGCCTTTTTCGGATGCCTCGTGCTTTCGGGCGGATTGTCTGCCGGCCTCGTTTGGCAATCGGCGCGGGGGCATATCACCCCCTGGGTAGTCGAGGTCGACAAGCTGGGTGCGGCGCAGGCCGTTGCGCCCGCCGACGTCGATTATCGACCGACCGATCCGCAGATCGCATTCCACCTCGCGCGCTTCATCGAAGAAGTGCGCTCGGTGCCCGCCGATCCGATCGTGCTGCGTCAGAACTGGCTGCGCGCCTATGATTTTACCACCGACAAAGGCGGGCTCGCGCTCAACGACTATGCGCGCAGCAACGATCCCTTCGCACTGGTCGGCAAGGTGCAGGTCGCGGTTGACGTATCGAGCGTGATCCGCGCCTCGAACGACAGCTTCCGCGTCGCTTGGACCGAGCGCCGCTATTCTGACGGTGCGCTCGCCGAGACCTCGCGCTGGTCCGCGATCCTCACCGTCACCGTCCAGACCCCACGCACGCCCGACGGCCTGCGGAAGAACCCGCTGGGCGTGTTCGTCAATGCCCTCAACTGGTCGAAGGAACTCAGCCAATGAGACAGATTTCATTTCGCAAGGCTGTTCCGGCCTTGCTGATCTCCGCGTCCGCGCTCGGCGCCTGCGCCACGACGTCCGCGAAGCCGCGCGCCACCGTCCAGGAAGCGCCGCGTGAAGCGTTGGCGATCCCAACGCCGGAACCGGCGCGTGCCGTGCAGGTTGTGGCCATCCCCGAGCCGCTGCCGCTTCCCGGCCAGTTGAAGCCGCTCGGGAACGGCGCGCCGGCATTGGAACCGGAGGATCCGCGCCGCCGTGTGGGCGCCGCCAATGTCGCCGCCCGAGTGGAGCCCAGCCGCGACGGTTATGTGAACGCGATCCAGCAATATGCCTGGGCTGATGGCGCGCTCTATCAGGTCTATGCCGCGCCCGGCCAGGTGACCGACATCGCGCTTCAGGAAGGCGAACAGCTTGTCGGCCCCGGGCCGGTCGCGGCCGGTGACACCGTGCGCTGGATCATCGGCGACACGGTGAGCGGGGCTGGTCCGACGGCGCGCGTGCATATCCTCGCAAAGCCCACCCGGCCGGACATATCCACGAATCTGATCATCAATACCGACCGGCGCACCTATCATCTGGAACTGCGTGCAACGCCCTCCACCTGGATGGCCTCGGTGTCGTGGACCTATCCGCAGGATCAGCTCATCGCCCTGCGGACCGCCGAAACCGAGCGGGTGCGCAATACGCCGCTGGCTTCGGGTGTGGACGTCACCGCCCTCAATTTTGGCTATCGGATCGACGGCGACAGGCCCGGCTGGCGGCCGGTGCGCGTGTTCGATGATGGCCGGCAGGTCTTCATCGAATTTGCCGAAGGCGTGGAGCGCACGGACATGCCGCCGCTGTTCGTCACTGGCGACACCGGGCCTACCGAGCTGGTCAATTATCGGGTGGCGGGCCGCTACATGATCGTCGACCGGCTCTTTTCCCGTGCCGAGCTGCGGCTTGCTTCGGGCAAACGCGAGGCAAGGGTCAGCATCGAGCGCGAAAGCCCGCGCCGTAAGGGCAGGTCATGAGCGGGCCGGGAGGAGAAAGGGCTGAAGCTGGGGAACCGGTCGTCGGCCTGCCGCAGGATCCGGCAGCCAGGCCGAATGTCGGGGAGGAACCGGAAGCGGCGCCAGCTGCCGGCCTGCCGCCCGTCCATGATGGGCAGGCATTCCGGTTGCGCGGCGATCCGCCGCCCGTCATGCGCCTTTCGCGCAAGGCGCTTGCCTCTGTCGTTGCGGTGGCCTGCCTCAGTATCGGCGGCGCGCTCGTCTATGCGCTTCTGCCCGCGCGTTCCATCGACGCACCGAATCTCGTCGAAACCGAGAGCCGGAACAAGGCGGACAATGTGACCGCGGCGCCGGCCAGCTACGACAAGGTTCCCAAGCTCGGTCAGCCGCTCCCGGGCGACCTCGGCCGCCCGATCCTTTCGGCGCAGCAAAATGGTCAGCCTGTTCCCGTGCCGTCCATGGGGGCGGCGGCCCCTCAATCCGTGGACCCGCGCATCGCTGCGGCGGAACAGGCCCGCCAGCGCATCATGCAGGAGCGCGACACCGCGCGCACCAGTCGATTGTTCCTCGGCGAGGCAATGAGCGGCGCGCGCGCTTCGGCGGTGCCTGCCGAGCAGCCTATGCCGCCCGCTTCCGTTGGTATTGCGGCCAATCCGGCTCCCGCGCCGACTGGCAAGCAGGGCTTTATGGCCGTCGCCGCCAACCGCTCCACCGCCAGCAATGAGCGGATCGTGCCGCCGGTCTCGCCCTATATCGTGCAGGCGGGCAGCATCATCCCCGCTGCATTGATCACTGGCATCCAGTCGGATCTCCCCGGCCAGATCACCGCGCAGGTCACGCAGAATGTCTATGACAGCCCGACCGGACGTATTCTTCTCGTGCCCCAGGGCTCGCGGCTGATCGGTGAATATGACAGCGAAGTCTCGGCGGGCCAAAACCGCGTTCTGCTCGCCTGGGATCGGCTTATTCTTCCAGGCGGCCGCTCGATCCTGCTGGACCGCCAGCCAGGTGCCGATGCGTCCGGCATGGCAGGGATCCGGGATCGCGTGAACTATCATTGGGGCAGCATGCTGAAAGCCGCGCTGATCTCGACGTTGCTGGGCGTCGGCACCGAGCTCGCAACCGACAGCGACGACGCGTTGGTCGAGGCGTTGCGCTACGGCACGCAGGACACGATCAATCAGACGGGGCGGCAGGTGGTGCAGCGCCAGCTCAGCGTCCCGCCGACGCTCACCATACGCCCAGGCCATGTACTTCGCGTCATCGTGACGCGCGATCTCGTACTCGAGCCGCTACGGAAGGAACAGTGATGAGCAAGCTGAAACTGGGTCCGATCGATGATGACAAGCCGGTCAAGCTGACCTTGGAGCTGCCTGCAGCCGTCCACCGTGAACTCAATGCCTATGCCAGGGTTCACGCCGCCCAGACCGGCCTTTCTCAGCCGCTCCCCGTCGAGCGCCTGATCTCGCCGATGCTCGAACGGTTCATGGCCACCGATCGCGGCTTTGTTCGGAACAGAAACCAGTCCGGGTCCAAATCGGATTAAGCTTCGGATAGCGGATATACATGGGCTCCATATCCGTTAGAACAGCTCTGCCGCTTGCTTTTGAGCGGAGGTGACCGGGTGACTGGCGCGCATGTCCAGGCTCAAGCTAAAGGCGTCGGTTCGTGCTCCCAACGCGCGATCTCACTACTCGGTCACTATTGAATAGATCGCAGGTCGTTCGCGTCTATTGGAATGACACGATTATAATCGGATTATAATCCGATTATAAAATAGCTCGATGCAATCCGATCTGAAACCCTTCCGCTTGCGGCTATTCGAGTCGCGTGAAGGAAGGAGCAAGGACATGGAACGCATCGAAGTAACCGAGGAGGTCATCGACCTCGGCAAGGCGTCGGCCGAAACCAAAGGCGGGGGTGAGCTCATCCTCGACAGCGTTTCGACCGAACAGAATTTCGCCGGTCTGTCGGACGACTGAGTGGTTTGGCGCGCCCGGCAAGCCCGGGCGTGCCGGCCCACTGACGGATATGCTGGGGGAACTTCCGACAACCGGAATCAGCTATTGCGTGTGCGATGATCGTGCCGTGTTCCTCGATGTCGAACGAGACCGTTATTTCTGCCTGCCATCGCAGCTGAATCAAGCCTTTGTCCGGACGGTGATCGATGGAGACGCAATGGCCAGCGCCGATGCTGAGCGTCTGCGCGCGCTGGGAATTGAAGATCCAGCACCGCGTGATTTTGCCGCTCGGCGGAATACGCATGCGATGCCGACCAAGGAAATGGCGTTGTCCGATAAGGCATCTTCAGTGCTTCGGGCCGGCGCGACGCATTGGCTGGTTCAATCGCGGCTGAAACGCTGGCCGTTCGCACGTCTTCTGGCGTACGAACAACGTCGAGCGCCGCGGCGTTCTCATAACCCCTCGACTCAGACGCTTGCGAAGCTTCATGCAGCGTTTCGGCGCGCGTCACTGTGGATGGGCGAGGCAGATCAATGTCTCGCGCGCTCCATAGCCTTTCGGATGCTCGCCTTTCGCCTCGGTTTCGCTCCCACATTGGTCCTGGGGATCAAACTCGACCCCTTTGCAGCCCATTGCTGGGTCCAGTCGGAAGACTGTGTTGCCAATGACAGCCTTGAACGCGTTCGCTGCTTCACGCCCATACTTGCTTTCTGATGGCCCGCCGGTTCCTCTTTGAGGTCCGTGATCCCGGGCGAGCAGAATCAGAGTCTGTCGCGCGTCGCCTGTCTCAGCTGGGTTTCCAGCTCCTCTATTCGAGTTCCCGTGTGCGCCTGTTCGCCAATCAGCCGGATGCGGTGCGGCGGTTGGGGAAAATGGTGGTCTTCGGCCATTTGTTCGAGCGAGACGCTATGCCGGCACCTAGTGCAGAGCCCAGCACCATTCTTGATATTCGCTGCCCCGCCGAGGTTCTGCGTCATTATTGGGGTGGCTATTCCCTGTGCTTCGAGAGCGATGATCGCGTAGAAATCATGCGCGACCCTTCAGGGATGCTGACCTGCTATTATGGGAGCTGGGACGACATATTTTACGTCGCATCGGACGTCCCCCTCCTTTGCGAGGCAAGCGGCCAGCAGCCGGCGATCGACTGTCACGAACTGGGCAGGACATTATACGTCAACGGTCTGCCGCAAAGGACAACCGCCCTTGCAGGCATCTTTCAGCTCTTACCGGGGATGACGCTGAAGATTGTGAAGGGGCGGGCCGATGAGGCGATCATTTGGTCCCCTTGGACCTGCGTCGATCGTCAGGCTCCCAACCTCAATACCTTTCGGCAGATCGTCCTCGATTGCATCACGGCGTGGGCCACGCAATTCCCCTCGATCCTCATAGGGGTTTCCGGCGGCCTCGATTCGTCGATCGTTGCGCTCGGCGCGCGGTATCACACTGAACTTCATGCCTTCACAATCGCCACCGGCGATCCGCGCGGCGACGAGCGCTCCTTTGCTCGCAGCCTCGCCCACGCTCTCAACATTCCGCTGTTTGAAGCCACCTATGATCTTGCCGCAGTCGATATTTCTCGCTCCAGCTTCGTCCACGCGTCTCGCCCCGGCGGACGGGCGCAGCTACAGGCCTATGACAAGCTGCTCGTTGATCTCGCGGAGCGCCATTCGGCAAAGGCCTTTTTCTCCGGCGTGGGCGGCGACAATGTTTTCTACCTGACCAGCTCGGCCCGTCCGCTCGTCGACCGACATCTCATGGGCGGGACGCTCGTCGAGCTGCGTTCGACACTGCTGGACATTTGTCGGCTTACCGGATCGACCCCATGGCAGGTCTTCAGGCAAGCCCTTCAAATTCCGCGTGTGCCCGGTCCGAAATATCATTGGCGACCCAATGCCGAGTTGCTGGCGCCTGCCGTTATCGACTACCTCAAGGAGGAGCAGCTGACCCATCCCTGGCTCGACGGGCCGGTCGATAGCCTGCCTGGGAAAGCGGCGCACGTCGCGATGATCATTCGGGCTCAAGGCTATATAGAAGCACAGGATCGGCGCTTTCCCTTCGAGCCAGTACATCCGCTGATGTCCCAACCGATCATCGAGGCGTGCCTTTCGGTGCCGAGCTGGGAAGCCTGCCGCGGCGGCAGCGATCGATCCTTCGCGAGGCGGGCTTTTACCGGCGATCTACCGCCGACCGTCATTGAGCGGCGGATCAAGGGCGGCCCCGATCACTTCGCCCTGCAAATCCTCCGGTCGCATCTTCCGGCCATCCGCGCACGTCTGATGGACGGGGCGCTCGTGCGCAACCATATCGTCGACCGGCGCGCCCTGGAGGTGGCGCTGTCCGAAACCAGCCTGGCCAGCGGAGGCCGTTACACGCGTATCCTCTCGCTGCTTGATGCCGAAGCTTGGATCGATGGCTGGAGCACGGCCGATTTGCGCCCCAGCTGGCTGTGATATGTCCTCCAGTCTTCGGTCCATCGCCTGCCAGCGCAGCGCTTCCTCTCGCCGTCTGTGGTCAACGGGTAGCTCGCCACGAAGCCAGTAGCGAAACCAGTCGATCCCGCGCTGATAGGCCGCGAGCCTGTGCGCAGGCTGCCATTTGATATGGTGCTCGTCGGGAAACACATAAAGGTCTGCAGGTCTTCCGACCTCGCGGAGCGCCGTGAACGCCTCGAGCGCCATTCGAAATTCCTCATCCGCCATCGAAAAGAGTATCGGGAATGCGACCCGACGGGCGTTGCGGGATAGCGACATGCGCGACCAGAATGACGAAGCATCCTCGCTGATACCCGGCCACCCGATACGGGCATATCGATCGGCAACCGCCGGACCGAGCAGCGCGGTCTGGCTCATGTCCCAACAGCATCCGCTAACGATCGCGGCCGAGAAGAGAGAGCTGTTGAGCGCGGCGAACTGCACCGTCGACGATCCGTCGCTGAGCCCGGTTATCCCGATAGCCGCGGGATCGGCGATCCCGCGATCAATGAGCAATCTGACGCCCTGTTCGACAACCGACAGCACGTTGTTCCGATCGGCGAACCCCTGCAAATTGATACGATCGACCTCGACATAGTCCTTCGGCCTCGACAAGGCTCCGACCGGCGCGGGGCGCTGGATGCTGAGCACCGCAAATCCATTGCTCGCAAAAGCCTGAATCGGAAATTCATCGCCCGTCCCTCCGCGCAGGAAACCACGGGATTCATATTGAACCACGATCAGAGGATAGCGTTGGCCCGCACGGTAATCCGTCGGGTAGACGAGGTCGCCAAAGGCTTGGATGCCAGCGGAGCTCTTCAGCGGTATGCGCTCCGCTCGTCCCATCTTGAGGCACGAGAATTCCGGATTGAAATCTGCAATGACGCGGGCTCGTCCGCGGTCAAGATCGATTGCGGCCAGATGCCGCGGTTTCAGCGATGTCTCGCGCAGGCATACGAGTTCGCGCGTATCGCGCGGCTGGCAATCGATCAGCAATGCCGTCGTCGCGTAGCGTTTTCTAATGGTATCACGCTCACTGTCCCATTCGTAAATGGCTGCTTCGCTTCGAGCCCAGCCCTCCCCTCGGACGAATTGCACAGTGGCGCTTCCAGGGACGAGCCAGGCCGCCCCCACGCCAGCAGAACAGACAGGCTGGTCGCAAGTTCGAGTGGCCCGGCCAGGACAGCGGAGCGTCAGCCGCGTGATCGGGGGAATCCCGTTCCCCGTATGATCGCGTCCGATGTTGCAGTCCCCCTTTGCCTGCTCACTGGTCAATCGTGTTGATGCGTCTCGGGCCGGTAAGAATAATTGGGCCTCGTGGGGATTTGCAGGACGGAGACTTCCCGAGCGGATGTCGAGCGTGACCAATCGATCGGGCGCCGAAGCCGGGGCGTATGGGCGGCTGGCACTGAAGGGCGCAAACCGGCTGTCAAAGTGAAAACCAACCCTGGCTTCGCGTTCGATATTTGCCCGAGCTTCCTGCTCGTCTCCATCTAGTTTCAGGACGATCGTCGTCCCGTCCACGAAGCGGAAATCACGAATGTCTGAATCGACAGCGGCAATGGGTTCCGAACCGCTGCCGTCGATCGCTGCGCGCCAAAGCCTGGTTCGACCTTCGTCCTGCCGCAAGAAGGCGATCCAACTCCCGTCCGGCGACCAGATTGGCGCATCAGCCACCGGTAGCCCTGTCATGCGCTGGGGCAGGCTATCGCCGCCGGCAGCTTTTCGCCGCAGCTCTCCACCCGCGTTTACGATGACGGGTTTCCGGTCTCCAAAGAGGGGGAGGACGACCCTCGCGATGCAGTAATCATTCGCCTCGGCATCAGCTTGCCGAATTTGAAAAGCGACGAAGCGGCGATCGGGTGAAAGGGAAAAGGCACGCTCACCGGATGCAAGGTCACCTGCTGGCCCTACATCGCGCAGGCCAACGAGATCCTCGGGCGCGAGCGTCCGGATGACCGGTAGCGGCTTCGCCTTCGACCAGTCGATGTCTGCGCACAGGGTTGTCGGCGCATTGCCGGTTGGTGCCACGGCGGCGACGCCAACCAGCGCAGCCATGAGAGCGCCCACCGCTACCAGCGCTTTGCGAGCGTTACGCCGATCGTTCGACCGAGGATCGAATAGTTGGTCGAATCATAACCCGGATCGATCGCTGATCGGGACCGAATCCGATCTGGCATTTCGTTGAAGATGTTCGAGATTGTCAGCGTCAAATCAATGCCGCGCCATATGCCGGTCGACCCCGACAGTTTGGCCGAGAGATCGGCCGCGAGAAACGATCCAACCCTGACATCGGGGTCAATCCGATCATCGGTGACTCCCCCGACATATTGGAGGAAGGCTGAGAGCGCGACATTGTCTTGCTCGAAGGTTGCGCCGCCGCGGGCGCGCCAGTGAGGCGAACGGAAAATGACACCGGCAAAGGGGGCGGGGCGTTCGCTTTCGATCAGGCGCCGCTCGCTCTTGATGTAGCTAGCGCCGGCTGTGAAATCTACGCGCCCTCCCGCATCCATGTCGAACCTGTAGCGGGCAGACAGGTCGATGCCTTCGGCGCTTTGATAGGCGGTATTGTTCGAGCGCGCATCGACGACGGCATAGACGGTCGAAGGATCATAAGGTTTGCCGGTAATATTCTGGAGACCGAGCGCACTCGCCGCCGGAGCGATCAGCCTGTCCAGCAAGGCCTTGTCCGGATCGAACGTGACGAGACTTGCATAGACAGGATTGGTCAGCACCCCGAGGACCGATGCGATCGGATCTGCGACGCGGTTCCGGTAACGCACGTTGAAGTAATTGGCCTCGAGACGGAGCGCGGGCATCGCCTGAGGTTCATAGCTCGCGCTTATGTTCCAGACCGTCGCACGCTCAGGTTGTAGGTCAGCATTACCGCCGGCGACGTATAGAACCGGACGGCTCGCGGTGTCCCCGGCGGCGCCAAGCGACGCGGCCGGGAGGAGTAGGGCCTGATAGGTCTTGTAGCGCTGATAGAAGGTGGGAGCCTTGAACGACTTGCCCCAGCCGCCCCTGATCGTGAATGCAGGCGACGGGCGATAGACGAAACCGAGCTTGGGCGATGCGACGCTGGCCAGCCCGTCATATCTTTCATAACGCACCGCTCCGGTGAGCTGGAAGAAGTCGAGAAACGGCCGACTATTGCCCGGGCCAAACACGGGGATAGCGACTTCGCCAAAGGCAAAGACGACATTTTCCTTATGGTCGATGTTCAGAAGATTGACCGTCGATGCACCGATATGTCGCCGGGACCCAGCATCCAGCGAGAAGCCGCGGTAGCCGGCACCCAGGGCAAGTCCCACATCGCCGCCCGGAAGGTTGACGAGGGTGCCGTCACCGCGAAGTTCGATCGACCGGATCTGATTATCATATGCGACCTGGGTAACCGATGCGAGCGCGCCGCCGCTGAAGCTTCGGGATTCGACTTCGGTCAGGCTGCGCCCCAATGTGCCGCTAAGGCTCACTTCCCATCCGCTGGACAGCGAGAGCCTAACGGATGGGGTGACCGAGTAACTTTCAACGCTCGGCGAATAGAGATAGCCGCTCGTCATTGCTGGGGCGGTCGTCGTCAGCGGACTCGCGGAATTACTCCGGCGCCGAGTATATTGGCCGTCGAACTCGAATTCGATCTGGTCTGACAGACGCTGGTGCCCGGCGAAGACCGCACTGTACTGGCGCTGCGCGGGAAGCAGCGTGGCCGATGGATGAAGGTGGTCCGTGACGGAGCGCTGACCCGCAACAATGGCCGTCGAGCGATTGAAATCGCCCGCGGCCATGAAACCGCCACCCTGCCACCGCGCGCCGGTGACCAAGCCATATTGCTGCTGGAAATTACCTCCTTCGGTTGTGCCGGAGATACGCGCGGATGACCAAATGCCATCAAAGTCCCGGCGCAGGATGATGTTGGCGACACCCCCGACGGCATCCGATCCATATAGAGCTGATGCCCCGTCCGCGACGATTTCCAGACGGTCGAGAGCGGCAAGCGGAATGGCCGAAATATCGACGCCCTGAAATGCGCCGTCATACGCGACGCGGTGGCCGTTGATCAGCGTCAGCGTCGCATCGGGACCAAGGCCGCGCAAATTGAGGGTCGAGGTTGATGCGAGATTCTCGCTGCCACCCTGAATGCCGCCGCCGACCACGCCGGGATTCTGCCCGCCATTGAAGTTCTGAGGCAGGTCGCGAATATAATCTCCAAGGTTCGTGCGACCGCTCTTCTCTATGGCGTCCCGGGACGCAGAGATCACCGGGGATGTGGTTTCCCCGCTGCGGATATGGGTGCCAGTCACAATGATCTCGCTGTCGGCAGCCTCATCGCCCGCCGTCGCTATCGCTGCCGATCGCCCCCGGATGATCACGGTTCCGTCGCGGAAGCTCGCGCGCAGGTTCGTGCCGGCCAGTAGGCGCTCGACCGCCTGCCGTGCGGTGAGCGCGCCTTCAAGCTTGGGCGCGGGAACGCCGTTCACATCCTCGGCCGACGCATAAAGCTCCCAGCCTGCCTTGGCCGCGACGCTGCGCAGCGCATCGCCCAGATCCTGCGCCTGGACGTCGAACTGATATGTCTGATCGCTCTGCGCCAGCGCCGGCATCGGTGACGTCGCCATCGCGGCACCCGCCAGCAGCGCCGCAAGCCCGTGAAGCCGTTTCTCCGCCATAATATCCCCCTGATGATCATGAGCCTATGCCGGTCGGCTCGCTCCTGATCGGGGTATCGACGCAGCTTGCGGAGGTGCCGTCAGTCACCCCCGCAAATTATTGCACAGCGATGCTATTGGGGCCGCAGATGGATGCCGTCGGCCCGGCGAGAGATGCGGAGCTCGAACAGCTCGGCGATACGGTCGACGAACCTGTCCGTCTCGGTGAGCTGGAACCGACCCGCTGCAGTGAGGTTCGCAAGCTTCGGGTCGTCGAGGATGATCGGCCTCTTCGCATAACGATTGGCTTCGCGGATCAACTCGCCGAGCGGGATCGTGCGATATTCCACCCATCCGTCCGGCCAGTCGCGCGTATCGGCCGTCGGCGCAGTAACCACCCGCGGCGCGAAATCCTCTCCCGCGTAGAGGACGGGACGGTCGATCGTGAGCGGAACGCTCTCGCTCTGCTTATCCTTTGTATCGCGTGCCTGCACGCTGGCCGAGCCCGACCGCAGACGCAATTCGACCTGGGCATTCCCGTCCACCCCGACATCGATCGCCCCTTCGGCCGCGACGACATCGCCATTCCCGGCCTGGATCGTGAAGGGGCGCGGATCGGCCGCCACAATGAAGCGCGCGCGGCCCTGGCGCAGCAGGGCATGGCGTTCGCTCCGATCGATCGCCACCTCGACCCGGCTGTCGGTGTCGAGTGTCACCAGCGATCCGTCCGCCAGCGTGAAAAGCTGAATATCTCCATGCCCCGTCGCATAGGTCTCGGCCCGGGCGGGCGAAAAGAGCGACTGAAGCGGCGAGTCCGGGTGGAGCCCGACGGTCAGCGCGACCATGGCTGCCGCTGCTATCGCGGCGGTCGCCCATCTGCGCCCTGTGCGGCTGGACCCAGCAGGTTTAACCCGAGTCGCATGGTCGTTGACCGGGAAGGCGTGGATCGTGGCGCCCGGCGAACCGGCTCGCGCCTTACGACCGGGCCGGTAGAGGGCAGGGAAGGATTGCCCCAGAAACTGTTCGATGCGTTCGCGCTCGGCGGGCTTCATCGGTGCCACCAGCATCGCATTGGCGAACGCCTCGGCGTTGGCCTCGGACGTGTCGATCCAGGACCGGAATTCGGCGAGCAGCGCGTCCGATGGCATTTCCTTCAACCGGGAACACCAGGCTGCCGCTTCGAGATCGGTCGGCGACGGGGGCTCGCCGCCCGGCCATTCTTCGTCGCTCATCGATGATCCTTCACCGCCGCGGCGACGATCGCAATCGCACGCACCATATGATATTGCACTGTCGCCATGCTGATCCCGAGCTGTTCACTGATCTGACTATAGGTGAGTTCTTCGTCCCGGCTCATCACAAAGACCCGGCGCGTTTTCTCGGGCAGATCATTGACCGCCTGTTCGTAGATGCGCAACAGGTCGGCCGCTTCGAGATTTAGAGTTTGTTCCGGCGGCACGCTCAGATCGCGCTGCTCGTCGAGAGGAAAGATCACGATATTATTATCGCTCTCGCGTCGGCGCGCGCGGTCGATCAACAGGTTCCTGGCAATGCGCCTGACGAACGCCGCCGGATTGGCGAGACGCGATGCCTGCGCGCTGCCAGCCGCCCGTGCGAACACTTCCTGCACCAGATCGGGCGCGGTATCATGACCCGCACGGCGTCCCAGATAGCGCAGGAGCGACCTGCGTTCGGCGCGAAACGTCTCGTCCAGACTGGTTGCCGGGGTCTCTTCACAGGCAGGCTCGAGGACCTCGGCAGGGCAGTTATGCGCTCCCGATGAGACTGAAAAGGGAGGCCGATGACGGCGAAATGGCGGAGCGGACGACACGAGAACCTTCCCGGGGCAGCAGCGCATAATGGCCGGGAACCGGCCATTATACTTCCATCGCTGTGCCGCCGTCAGGCGATCCTGACGGATGCCCTTGTTCGGTACGGCCGCCTGTCCCTCGCGGACCGGCGTTCTTGATGCCTGGCGCGAATGAGGTGCGAACGATCGCCGGACCGTTCGCCTCGCGGCCCGAACATGGCGGGAACGAACCAAGAAGGCAAGCCAGAGGTACTTCGCCGAACAAAGCGTTTTTTCTCACACCCAGTTGCTCGACAAGCATCCGGTCGTCCGCGTCTTGCGCGCTGGCAATTTGGCGACACGTCTTCAATATACCACACAGCAGTGTTGGCTGCCGGCGGCGATGATTTCGGGCCGGGCCAACGCGGCTCGTGGTTTTGTTAGGCAGGCTGGCGCAACAAGTCATCGTCATGCCGCTGTGGCCTGCTGCCGGTTTGATGGACACCGAGATAAGTTCATTCAGGCTACCCCAGCTTCACGTTCGAAGTCGATAGGACTGAGGTAACCTAGGGTCGAGTGACGGCGGGTCGGGTTGTAGAAGCATTCGATATAATCGAACACGTCGGCCTTCGCCTGCGCCCTCGTGCGGTAGATTTTCTTCCCGATCCGCTCGGTCTTGAGCGAGGAGAAGAAGCTCTCCATGGCGGCATTATCCCATACATTGCCGGACCGGCTCATCGAGCAGGTGACCCCATTGTCGGCCATCAGCCGCTGGAACTGCTCGCTGGTATACTGGCTGCCCTGATCCGAGTGATGCAGCAGCGCGTCGGGTTTGCCACGCCGCCAGATCGCCATGATCAGCGCATCGGTGACGAGCTGGGCTGTCATGGTGGCGCTCATCGACCATCCGACTACCCGGCGCGAGAACAGGTCGATCACCGCCGCAACGTAGAGCCATCCTTCGGCCGTCCAGATATAGGTGAAGTCTGCGACCCACTTCTGGTTCGGCCTGTCGGCCGTGAACTGGCGATCCAGCACATTGCCGGCGATGACCGACCGTTCGCCATGATCCTTGGGAAGCCCGCGTCGCCGCGGCCTTGCTCGCAGAGCCTGCGCCCGCATCAGTCGTTCGATCCGGTGCAAGCCGCAGGATACCCCGTCGGCCAGCAGATCGTGCCAGACACGGCGCGCACCATAGGTGCGATAACTTCCTACATGGCTGGCACGGACCTTCGCACCGATCACCTCGTCGTCGCGGGCACGCTGCGACGGCGGGCGGATCAGCCAGGCATGGAAACCGCTTCGCGAGACACCGAGCGCCCCGCACATCCATGCCACCGGCCAGATCCCTCGGTGCTTCGCGATGAACTGGAACTTCATATCGAGTCCCTCGCGAAGTAGGCGGCGGCTTTTTTTAGGATGTCGCGCTCCGCCTTCAGCTTGGCCAGCTCGCGCCGCAGGCGATCGATCTCCATCTGCTCCGGCTTCATCTGACCGTGACCGGGAAAGGCATGACCCGGATCGGCGGCAAGCTCCCGGACCCATTTACGCAGCACGTTCGCATGCACATCCAGATCGCGCGACGCCTGGGCGATCGTCACCCCGCGTTCGCGGACCATCCTCACCGCCTCAAGCTTGAACTCGCGGCTGAACTTCCTTCTTTGCATTCTGGACCTCCGATAGGTGGAAACACCCTATCTCGGTGTCCACCAAACCGGCAGCAGGCCACTGGACGTCCGCGCGCCCGGTCAGGGTGCAAAAGCTATGCGATCGCTAAACGCGTCCGCTGCAAAAGAGAAAGAAGGCAAATGAAATGAGAATCTTTTGCGCGACAGCATTCCTCTTGGCTCTCGTTGCACCGGCAGCACCGCTAACTGCGGAGGACTATGCGCACTTCCCGACCTATGAAGCCAATGGCTGGGTCATTACGGACAGTGGCGAAGAGCGATGTCAGGCCGATTTCAGTCTCGATGGCAACACAGTACTGAGCTTTATGGGCCCCTATTTTCCCAAGCCCGGTGAGGCGGCCTCGGGCAGCATCATTCACTTGGCTGACCAGAGCCATTATGTTTTGCCAAAAGGCGACAGGCATGGTGAATTCCCTGTCGAACTCGTTGCGGGCACGGCGCGCTTCGCGGTTTCGGGCTTCGCAACCGACCTCGGCGGCTCGCTCGTTGTCGATTCCGGAAATATTCCGACCGTTATCGATCTGCTCGCCGCACTGCCCGACAGCGTCATCCTGACCGCGATGGTCGAGGGCAAGCAGGTTTATGCTATAGAACTCGCCGGCAATCACGGTGCGGCCGGGGCGCTCCGGGACTGCACGGCCTTCATCACCGCGCAAAAGCGGCCAGGAACGAAGAACGGCCCTAGGTTGGGACCGCCGAGCCCGCCAAAGATGATTGAGCCACCGCCCATATCTCTGCCCGAGCCGCGCCCCGAACCGTCGTTCGACGCACCGCCCATGGCTCCGCCCGAAGCAGGGCCGCCTAGCGCGTTGCCGCTTCCCAGATCACGCTAATAACCGCGAGCGGCCGCCTGGTCGCAGGTGTGCCCCGCCCTGCGCGGCGGTTGTATCCTGATCTGGCTGACCGTACCAGTTGAAGGGCGCGCTGGCTCAAGCCGGTATATTGGGAGTAGACAGATCGCGCAGCCTCCATCGAACGAGTTCCCTATCAACCACTCGCCGTTCTTGTGTATGAAGAAGAATGGGTATTGAACGATGACCGAGTTTACTTTTGATGCAGCGACGTTCGTGGCCCATGGTCATGAGCTGGATCCAGGCGAATACAGCGATGAAATGCGGAAGGAGATCGCAGCCTTGCGCAAGTTCTATCCAGAGCTGTCCCATTGGGGGGATTTAGCTTTTGGCAGTGCGTTTGGCGATATGTCTCAAGATGTTTTGAGCGTTGGTTGGGCAAACTGGCTATTCGATGAACGTCACGATTTTTTCTTAGATTATTGTTGCTGGCGTCAGACACGGGGCGTTTGGGATGGCGGAATGAGTGAGGAACTGCAGAAGGCGAGGGAATGGCGGTCCGATCGTGAAGGCTCCTCAAGTACTTGAGCGTCACCACTCCTCGCAAAGAGCGGCTATCAGCACCCCGCAGCAGCTTCCCGCAAGGCGGCCTCCAGGACACGGTCAGGTGTGCCGCACCCGCAACCAGCGACAAATGAGGGGCGGGACGGCCTTGCGGCCGTCGGGCTCTATCGCCGCGTTGCGGCGACCGGGCCGCGCGCGTCCCGGCCCGGAAGGGTTACGATCCCTCCCGCGCGACGTCCAGCTCGAGGGCGGCGAGACGTTCGGTGCAGATCATGTGGACGATGGCGCCCAGTTCCTCGACGCGTGCGGCGAGCCATTCGAGTTGCTCAGCGCTGATGCGGTAATGCTTCGAGTAGCGCGCCTTCACATAGGCTTCCTTGAGCTTCTCCCACGCGATCTGGTCGAAGCGCCGGTCATGCGGCCAGACATCGATCAGCCGACGATCGAGCCGCTCGGCCTGCGTCCGGAGGAAGCCGAGATTGTGAACATGCGGCGTGTAGAAGGTCACCACCAGCAGAACGCAGTGATAAAGCGTTTCCGTGGTCTGATGCAGCTCGAACGCCGTTTCCTTCAGATGGCCTTTCTCGATCCCAAATTTTACGAAGTCATATTTGCGCATCGCTCCGGGGAACCATTCCTCGAAATATTCCCTCGCCATCTCCAGCGCCGCCTCGGGCGTCTTGGGCTTGGCGACATGCAGTTCGCTGTCGTCGAACTGATAGAGCGCGATGCCGTCACGCCGCACGTCCATGAAGAAATAGCGGCCATGGGCAAGGCCGTCATTCACCTCTTGCAGCGTATGGACGATGAAGTTCACCGGCGTGCGCAGCGTGTGCGTGATCGCCAGTTCGCGATTGAGCCGGTCTTCTACCTTCAGCCAGTAATCGACGCGATCGGTCAGGCGCTTGTCGTTGACGATGATCAAAATGTCGAAATCGGACTGGTAGCCCTTGGCGGTATAAGGTTCGTCCACCCAGTCGCCGCGCGCATGACTGCCGTAGAGGATGATCTTCTCGATCCGGCCCTTCTTCTTCCACTGATGCTTCGCAAGCGCCAGCGCGTCGTCGAACTCCTCGAAGATGATCTGCACGACGCGCTCGAGTTCGCGCCTCTTGTTGGCAGGGAGATGTTCAAGCTCGGTTCGCATCATTGACAGCCTAACAGCACAGGGCGCGCTTTGCACCCATGAAACACGCACTATGCCTCAAAAATTGAATCGCGACATGAGTGGCAATTTATGGCATATCAACGCCATTGGGCAACGATTGGCTTCGACACGCACGGAGCGTAGGATTTAAGAGGTACGCGATGACGGTTCAGGTCACGATCACGCCGAACGGCCGGATGAGCTTGCCTGCCGATATCCGAAAACGCTTGGGCCTTGCAGGCGGCGGCTCGCTGCTCGTCGAGGAGACGGCTGACGGCGTGATCCTGCGAACCGTTGCCCAGTCGATCGCGCATGCGCAGGCGCTCGCGAAAAAATATACCGCCGGGAAGCCCGAGGCGTCGGTTGATGCGTTCCTTGCGGGCCGCCGCGAGGACTCGGGCGAATGAGCGAAGCCGTTCTCGATGCGTCGGCGCTGCTGGCATTGCTGAAGGAAGAAGCCGGAGCCGGAAAGGTGGCCGATGCGATCGCCGCATCGCGGATGACCTCGGTCAACTATGCCGAGGTGGTGAGCCATTTCATCTATGCGGGCATGCCTGCAAGTGAAGTCGACGCCATGCTGCATCCCTTGCCGATGACCATTGTCGAGGCGGACCAGGCTCTCGCAACCATCGCCGGAAGGCTGAGAGCCGTGACGGCCGAGGCGGGCTTGTCCCTCGGCGACCGATTCTGCTTGGCGCTCGCGCTGCGCGACGGTCTGCCCGCGCTCACGGCGGACAAGAGGTGGCGGATGATCGCGGACGCCGCTGGCGTGACCGTGCAGGTCATTCGGTAACCTGCATTTCTCGAGCGCCAGCGATACGTCTATGCGCTCTATTCACCGCATTGTCTGCGGTGAATAGAGCCGCCAATCGCCGCATTCGCGGTCCGCACGGGGAGCGGCCTACAAAGCTGCCACTCGTCCCAAACCACGCCCTTATCGGCCTCTGAACCGTCTGAAGCGTTCCTTCGCATCGGCCTCCTCGACCGCCAGATTTGCGTTCTCGCATTCCTGCCCGCGCGTCGATCCGTCACGGCAGCCAGCGACGATTTCGCGCGCCTCGTCCAGATACTCCGCGAAATACTGCGTGCTTCGTGGCTCGGCTTTGCCGCAGCCCGCCAACCCTTGGGCGGCGGCAAGCACAACCAAAATCACTTTCTTCATCGTTACGATCTCCCTCGTCAGATATGTTGCGTAGGCGATCTACACGGCTGCCGTCATTCATCCGGAAAGTCTGCAGATCGCGCGGCATGTACGAGCTCGGCTGCTGCCGCATGACGGCGGCCATGATAATGCTCGACCGCTTGCGCAAGCTGGTTCCGATCACCCTCGCGGGCCAGCAATTCGAGCTGTTCCAGTTCGGCAACGGCATCGCCGAGCACCACCTCCTCATGGCGCCGGTATGCCCCCAGCCGCGCCGCCACGTTGGCGATTGTCCAGTCGAGCTCGCGATTGCGCGCCACACCGGCAATCGACGCGAACAGCAGTGCTGTCCGCTCACCAACGCCATCATGGCCTTGCGGGATCGTTACACCCATCGCTTCCGCTTCCGATGACCGGAGGGCGATCGCGACCAATCCGTGATGCCAGTCGATAAGCCCTCGCAGTTCGGTCTCATCCAGCAGCGGCACCTGATAGCCCGCGCCCGGCGAGGCATGCACCAGTCGTTCGCCGGCAAGTCGGTTCAGGCTGTCGCGCACCGGGGTCACGCTGACGCCCAGTTCCGCGGCGAGCCGGGCAGCTTCGATCCGATGGCCCGACGGCCAGGCGCCGGTGAGGATCCTGCGCCTCAGCGTGTCGTACGTCGGCTCGAGGACAAAGGCCGGGCTCAAGGTGCCAGCTCCCGAGGCGGATCGCTGAACTGCGCGATCATCGCTTCCTGATCGGGTCTGAGCGCATCGATCGCACCGATATGCTCCGGCACCGTCTCGCCCAGCAGGATCGAGGGGCACTGTCCCTCATAATTGCCGAGATTGGGCCGATGCTGCACATATCCAGCGAGTGCCGCCAGCTCCGGCGGAAAGCCTCGGGCAATCTGCGGCGGGTAGGCAAGCCATTGGTTCTCATAGGGCTTGAGCCAGCCGAGGCTATATCCGATCACAACACCGCGCCGTACATCCGCGGTTCGATTGGCGCCGGCGCCATGCGCCGTGGAGCCCAAGAAGCAGATCGCCGAACCAGCGCCGCATTCGGCCGCGATGGGCTCGCCCGGATCCGCGCGCGCCATGCCATCCGCTCCGTGGCTCCCCGGATAGATAAGCGTCGCGCCATTTTCGCAGGTGAAGGGCGAAAGCGGCCAGATCACATTGACCAGATATTCGTAAGTCCCTTTCTCGCCCTGCCACATGTCATGATCGCGGTGTGGAAACTGGCGCACCTCTCCAGGATGGATCTCGATCGCCTGGGCGACGTTGAGCTGAATCCTGTCGCAGGCGGCCCCCAGTACCTCCTGGACCATCGCCAGGATCGTCGGTTGAAGGACGAGTGCGCTGGCATGGACCGAACGCTTGAGCAGGCCGCCGATCCGCTTCGTTCTTTCGCCGTAGAAGCGCCCTTTGCAGAAGGGGGTAGCGGCAAAGACGGGATCGAGATCGGCTTCGAGACCTGCAATGATCCGGGCGGGCAGCGCATCGGGAATGATGCAATAGCCTTCGCTGAGCAACTGCGCAGTCCAGTGACTGCCGACAGACCGGCTGAATGTGGCCGCGTTCATTGCCCCTGTCCTCCGATCCGATGGGCCGCCAAAGTCAGTCCTGGTTGCTCGTAAACACCGGTCGCCTTCAGCCCGGCGACCGTTTCTTCATCGATCTCGATGCGAAGCGCGGTCAGCCAGCGTCCGTCGCACTGGACCGGCTGACCAAGCCCTTCGCAAGCCCAGCCGAACTGCCGGACCTGCTCGAACCAGTGCCGTTCAGCCACCCCGGTATAGGCACTGATACCGGTCGCCAGGGCATACTCCGCCAGCGCGGTGACGAGCTGGTTGCGCGCGCTCCGCCGCTCCTCCGCCTTCTGGTGTCGGTCGAGGCAGAAGCGAGTGATCTCCCGAATGGTCGGCCCGGTCGGCACCGGCCCGGCACAGAGGAATGGATAGAGGTCGCCGAGCAGATGGGGCCTGTCGGTCCGCAGCAATCTCGCCGAAGCGCGGTGCTTGATGCCCTTCTCAAGCAAGATGAGATATTCCGCCTGCGTGTCGAACTGATCGACTTCGAAGCGATCGGCGAGGACCGGAAGATCCCACTTCAGAAGATCGACGAAGACCTCCTTGCGCGCCCGGAACATTGCCCGCAGCGCGCCGTCCTCGCTGACGTCGATCTCTCCCCCTATACTCTCTGGCATGATCGTTTCTCCGCTGGTTGAACCCAGCGCGAGAGAACATCGCGGCTTAAGAACCGCCTATACCAAGAAATGGGGAGGGCCGCGGTCGAAGGCCTGAGAATCGATCTTTAGCGTCGAGCCAACCAGCGGAAAATGTCGGCGAAGCTGATAAGGCCGTCGTACAAGGCGCAAAGGATCAGCGACGCACGCTTGTGCGTGTCATAGCGTTCGCGAGCATCTTTGAGGTGCTGGATCACCGTGCCCCGGCTGATGCCAAGAATTCGTGAGATTTCCCAATCGGTCTTTCCTCGCGCGGCCCACAGCACACAATCGCGCTGCCGATCTGTCAGTCTGGCGGGTTCGGTTTGGCCCCTCCATCCAGAAATGCGTCGCGCATTGGAAATTGCCATTGCGCCAAGCATCTCGGCTACGATCAGCATGGCCTCGGGGATTGACGACCCGGTGCCGGTCACGAATGTGCATGACGCGGTGACATCGCCGGGAAGGTGCCGCGGAACGGTGAACCCGTCGGCAAGGCCATTGCGCCGGCCAGTTTCGAAAGTGGTTTCCTCGATCTCGGTCATCGGGATCAGGTCGCGCATGTTACGCCACCTGAAGCCCAATATGCTGCGTTCAGCCGCGCGGCGCACGGGATCTGTCGCCGCCAGATTGAGACTTATATATACATCGGCCCAGCTCGCCGGATAATCATGGACCAACACGGATGCACCGCTATCACTGCTGCTTCCGGTCTCCAGTGCCAATGCAAAATGATCGAAGCCCATGTCACGGGTCGCCCGCGCCAGCGATTCATGCAGGTCGTCTATGGAAGGCGCAGTCAGTATCGAATCTCCAAGTAACTCTACCAAATTAAGTCTCATAGTGCCCCGTCACGACCGCGCGCGCGTTCCCAACCCGCAGCGCGCGGATCGCCTTTCGACTGGTGGACACCAGATTTCTTGTCTCACGCCGTACCTGATGTCCTGCTGGAAAATCCCTTTGATTTGAATTGGCGCTTGTCTGGATCTCGGCGGGTGCACATAGACTTCATATCGGCGACTTAAGCGGCCAATCCCGGCCTCGCTTGACCGCATCGAGAATGCGCCGCGTGTCCGTATAGAGCGCCTGGGGGTCAGGCGCCCGCAGGAGCACGGTGACGATGGTCTCTCCGTTGGGTGCCTGCGACACCAGCGCGAGGTTGTAGCAGCCCGGTAGCAGCGTCCCCGTTTTCCCGCCAAGCACGTCATAGTCGTTCACGACCTTGATCGTTGAGACAATCTTCTGATTTCGGAGCTTCTGGCCCTTCACGCGCATGACGTGGGTGGGTTTCCCCCAGCAACTTGTGATCGCCGGCACCTTCATTGCGGCCAGCATGAGCTTTGCCATATCGGCAGCGCTCGTCATCTGCCCGCGCGCGGGCACACCGCTGGGATTCTTGAACAGCGTGCGGTCCATTCCAACTGAACTGGCCTTTGCGTTCATCTCGGCAACGAAGCGTGCCCGGGGGCCGCCCGTAGAAAGGCCGTCGGCATCCAGCAGCAATTGCCCGAATGTTCGCGCAACCGCATTCGCGGTGATGTTGGACGACGGAAGCATGAGATTGGCAAAGGCATCGCCGTAGTTGATCCGCTCCCCCGGCTCCACGTTACGGCCCGATCCGCCAACGATATCCGCCTCCTCAATGGCCAGATAGTCGGTCGAGGAATGCCCAAATCGTTCTATCAGCCCGTGGAGGAGAAGCGCCGTCATCAATTTGACGAGCGAAGCAGGCGGCAGTCGCCGGTTCGGCGATTTTTCGAACAGCACCTCGCCAATTTCTCCATCTCCCACCTTCAGGCAGATGGCGCTTTGCGCTTCGATCGCGGGTGGGCTGTAGAGCCGGAAGGGGCGCGGTGCCGCAGGCTGCTGGTCCTGGAAAAGAATTTGCCGGTCCAGCCGGCCCAGTTGGATTCGTATGTTCCGCGCCGTCTCCCCCCGAGCGATTAATGCGGCAGCCAGCCGCGCATGTCCGGTCAGTACATGATGGGCGGGAGCGGGGGCATGTGCGAAGATATGTTGCACCTCGCGCCCGGCTTCGCGCAGCGCGCGAACATAGCGCAATTGAAGGCTGAAGGAGACGGCCTGGTCCTCGGGGTCCGAAATCACGTAAATGGCGGGGGCTGGGTCGCTCGGAATCCGCTCTATATCTTCGATCGGATCGTAGAGTCTTCGCGCGTCGCGCAGGAAGCGTCCGGGAATATCGCGTTGGAACTCCCAATGCGCGGCCGCCTGTCTGACGGAAAGCAGCGAAGAGGAAAGGACGACAGCAGCAATATCCCGCCGGCGCCCGAGCAATGCCGCCACGATTCCTCCGCCTCCCGATTGACCGGCAAGAATGAAGGCGCCGATACCGAACCGGCTCTTGAGGGCATCCAGCGCCCGGTCGATCAAGGCGATCTCGCGGGCTTCCCGTCGCAAGTGATGATTGCCAGAGGATCCATAAATGCCGGGACGCGCCAGAAACAGAGCCGGCGCATTGGCCTGATGCGACCAGTCGGCCATCGCCTCTTGGAGCTGGGCGGGGGTTTGTGACTGATAGGAGGGAGCGATGTGACGCACGCCATTGCTGGCCGTAAAAAGAAGATCGCCACCCAGAAAGACGAGTAGCTGAGGATTCTCACCGTCCTTCAGGCCATGGCCATAGTAACGAATGCACTCTCCCTGGCCATCGACCTCGACCCATAGGCTGTCAGGAACCCGTGCACAGAGCTCTGGCGTTGCCGTCGTTCCATGGAGCGCCTCTTCTGCCGGGAACGGTGTATTACCTATCGTGATGGAGAGCGGGGTCGGGCGGAGCCTGTCGAATGGACCGAGCGTCTCGAGATCGGCGTCGAGAGTGCTCTTGATCCTCGGCCATCCCAGAAGACGATAGGAATATTTGATGCAGGTCCATTTGACGATGCGCCAGCATCTGCTGAGCGAGATGGGGACGGTTCTTATCAAAATGCCCAAAGCCGGCTCCTGCCCTCAACTCACGTCCCG
Source organism: Sphingopyxis sp. EG6 (assembly GCF_003609815.1). Classification (NCBI taxonomy): domain Bacteria; kingdom Pseudomonadati; phylum Pseudomonadota; class Alphaproteobacteria; order Sphingomonadales; family Sphingopyxidaceae; genus Sphingopyxis; species Sphingopyxis sp. EG6. The sequence continues at coordinate 3,709,566 of NZ_AP017603.1, read as the reverse complement.
GATACCGGATCAACGATCCGGCCCCGGGCCACGTCGACGCCGACATGAGAAACATGCTCGCGAGGCTGACTGCACCTGATCACTCCCGAGGCACAGCGGCGCAGCTGCACGATGGACGCAGAGATTGTCACACTGCCCCGGTGCGCGCGTTTGCCGTCAAATGGGCGACGAGCTTGCCAAGCCCGGTTCCATGTGAACTCTTCACCAGGACGACGTCGTCATCCTTCAACCAATAGGGAATGTCCTGGATGAGCGCCTGCACATCGGGAAAGGCGCAGCCCTTGAAATCCGGCAGCACGCGCTTCGCGAGTGGCTGCATGAGCGGGCCACAGAACAATACCCGATCAGGTGCAATGGCACGGATATCCGCTTCGAGCTCGAGGTGCATTTGCTGCGCGCCGGGCCCCAGCTCGAGCATATCGCCGAGCACCAGCACGCGTGTTTCCGCCAGAACGTCCTTGGCATCCCGCATCACCTTGAGCGCTGCCCGCATCGAGGCGGGATTGGCGTTAAAGGCCTCGTCCCAGATTTCGATCGACTTGCCTTCATAGAGGAGCTGGCTGCGCCTGCCTCGCCCTGGCAGCGCCTCGAAACTCTCTAGTCGGGCCGCTGCCGGTTCGACCGGGCGTCCCATGGCAGCGATCGCCGCGAGCACCGCAAGCGCGTTCATTGCCATATGGCGCCCTGGCGCACCGAGCGCGAACGAGCAGATCGTGCCGAAAATCTCGGCATGGACGGTGGAGCGCTCGAGGCCGAGAAGCCGGGCGTCGTTTCCTTCGCCTTCGCCGAAACGCACGATACGCAAACCAGCATCGCGTGCGAGAGCTTCGAAGATGCCCGCCTCGTTCATGTCGCCATTGATGACGGCGATCGCGCCGGCGACCATGCCTTCATAGATGCGCGCCTTGAGACGGGCGATGTCGTCGGTCGAGCCGAAGCGGGAAGTATGCGCAGGGGCGATCGCAGTGACGATCGCGACGTCGGGCCGCACAAGTTGCGAACAAACCTCCATCTTTGTAATCGCCATCTCCTGGACCCAGAAATCAGCGGCTCGGTCCATCGAGGCGAGATTCCAGGCGATGCCATAGGGCGAGTTAGCCGAAGTCCGACTTCTGTCGGCCTTCCCCAGGCCCGAAAGCGCATGAGCGGCCATCGCGACAGTCGAGGTCTTGCCGACGCTGCCGGTCACTCCGATCATGCATCCCGGAAATTGCTCGCGCGCGGCGACGGCAAGCGCCGTCACGGCCTTGAATGTGTCAGCAATTTCCAGGATCGGAACGCCATAGCCGGTATAGGCCTCTGCCGCTTCGGTGATGATACCGGTCGATCTCGAATGAAGCTTGCCGATCACAGAAGGACCCAGTCCGTACTTGCCCGCCCGAGCAAGCAGCATCTGGCCTTCAGTGAATTGCGTCACGTCGGCGCAGACACCGGTCATTCTCCAGCCATCGTCGGGACGCACGACCCATCTTCCGCCTGCCACCACTTCCAATTCTGCAGAGGACCAGCCACAATTCGCTATATCTTCGACCACTTAATCCTCCTGCTTGGTCGCCGCGATCCATTCGCGCTATCGGGATCATTATTTCTCCGATGCCGACTGCCGGCTCGCTCAGCCTGTGGGCAGTCAGATGGCAGACGGCATTGGGGGGCCGGGCCGGGTCTCTCGTCAGCCAAGCCCAGGCCCTTTCAATCGACGTTGCGATTTATCCGCTTCGACGACATATAATATTTGTCGTCCAGTCTGTAATGATGAAGCGGTCTCGGCATGACATCAATCGGCTGAATGCGCAGCCACATGAAGGAATTCTGGCTACGATCGATATTTTCCGTTACGGGAATTGCTTGGATGCTGTGCGTCTGAACAAACTGCCTTAGCTTTTCAACTTCGCCGGGGGCGGTTCGTTGTAGCAACAATTCCGGAACCTGTCCGCGACTGAACATAGCCATGAGCTCCTGGAGCATCATGTACGACCCGAAAAGGGAAGGTGCAGAATCGATGAAGAAATTGGATACGCTCGCCATTTTCGGGAGATAGAAACCCAGAATCTCCAGCAAATTCGCCGGCCCATGCTTGAAGTCCGAGAAAACGAAATCGAGCTCGGCTTCCGGGGCAGGGTAAGGAGGGAATGACGTCTCTATGAAATTGACATGATCTTCCAAGCCGTGCCGGCGAACCATCGCATCAAAATACTCGGGGAAGGTCGGCTTCAGTTCGTCAGGGCGAAAGAGGCTGCTCTTCTTCTCGTCGAACACAAAGCCCCGATCGGCGACATGAACGGTCCCGCTTCCGTTTTCCCAGAGAGCACGAGCCATCCACAAAGCCGAAATGCCAAAACCCGTTCCCAGCTCCAACACGCGAGTGGGTTTGTGCATCTTAATGAGACAATATAGGAACATGCTCCTGGTTTCGGTGCCATAGTAAGGTCCGATTCTATCCGTCAGCTCTCTCAGATCCATTAGAGATTTATACTTGTCCATTATCTGTTTCCCATATTAAATTATTATAATGCCGTTGCGCTAAGGATATTTCTGATTTGACCGTTAGGGCCGCGAGGCGCTTTGCTGGGTACGATCTGCGAGCGACCGGACAGGGTCTCGACTGTGGCGCCTCGCCCTCTTCCGCCGGTTGCACATTGTGCGGCAGTTCTCAGACCGACGCCGGTCAGAACATGATGGAGAGGCGGCGGCGCTGCGTGCTCTGTCAGGCGCACGCGATGACCCCGCGCCTCGACGGCGTCCGCGAACTCCTTCTGAAAACGAAACGGCGTCAACCGGTCTTCCGGACTGCCGATGACGATAATCAAGCGGTTCTTGTCGGGGGCGATGCCACTTACATACGCCAGCGGGTCATAGGGGTTCCGAAGGCCCGTCTCATCGCGCCCCGGACGCGAGGGAAGTCCATTTTGCCTGCGCAGGAACTCGGCCCGCTCCACCAACGCGTAAGCCCCGGACGTCAGTACGGCACAGGAAATATCCGTACGGCCGAGCGTTAGGAGCGCAGCCGCCGCCGTTGCCCCGCCACTCTGCCCGACGAGTACGAAGCGACCAATGCGATGGCGCTTGCGGATCGCGTCCAGCGCTCCATTCAGGGCCAGAAATTCTGCCGCCTGCCGCCTATGAAAATGATTGCCGCTCGATCCATATGTTCCCGGCCTTGCGACAATGATCACCGGCAACCCGAACCTGGTTGATAGACGGGCGGCATAGGCGCGCTGGGCGCGAACCGTATTGTTCGGGATCATGGAAGGGTCGCGGCGCGCCCTCGACGTTCGATCGCCATAGAAGACGATCATGGCGAGGGGCGCGCTATCAAGATCGCCCGCTGCAAAATAGCGAATGCAATCGCGCCCTCCGCGATACCGACTCCAGACGGCAGTATCGCCTGCCGGGCATTCAGCTTGCTCGGCAGGAACATTCCAGCGCAGCGGTTCCGTCTCCGATGGCGCCGCCATCGAACCGCTCGTGCCGAAAGTGAGAGCCAGCAATGTGGCGGGAAGCCATCGCCGGAAGCGGATCCTCAGCATGCCAGCCACTCTCGCGCGTCTTGCATGGGGGCGCTCTTGTCCGATGCTACCGAGGACACGACGCATCTTCTGCGATCCACCGAACGAGTTCGGCGAAGGACATGCCTGCCCTTGCGGCGATATCCGGGACAAGCGAAGTTGGCGTCATGCCGGGTTGGTTGTTGATTTCGAGCCAGATGATCTCACCGCCACCGACCGCCCGGTCATCGTAGCGGAAGTCCGATCGGCTGACGCCGCGGCACCCGATCTCGCGGTGCGCCGTGAGCGCCAAATCCTTTATCCGCGCAGCGATGTCATCGGGAATTCTCGCCGGCACGACATGCTCTGACCCGCCGGGGGCATATTTGGAATCGTGGTCGTAGAAGGCATGCCCGGCAGTGATGATCTCACACACATCCAGGGCCTTGTCGCCGATGACGGCGCAGGTGAGTTCCCTTCCGGGAACATAGCGTTCGACCATGACGCTATCCCCGAATCCCCAATCCTCAGCGCCGAAAATCCGTGTCGGCTGTTCGCCCGTGTCCCGCACGATGATCACGCCGAAGCTCGATCCCTCGTTGACAGGTTTCACCACATAGGGCGGCGCCATAGGGTGGGCGTTCCCGATCGATCGGCGATCAACGATGAGGGATTCGGCGACCGGCACGCCTGCGAGCGCGACGATCTTCTTGGCCTTCTCCTTGTTCATAGCCAGCGCGGAGGCGAGGACGCCCGAATGAGTGTAGGCGATGCCCAGATATTCGAGGATGCCCTGAATGGTGCCGTCCTCGCCGAAAGGACCGTGAAGTGCATTGAAAGCGACGTCGGGCTTCAACTTGGCAAGAACCTCGGCGATGTCATACCCAACATCGACAAAGCTCACCTGATAGCCTTCCGCATCGAGCGCAGCGGCACAGCCTTCACCAGAAGCGAGAGAGATTTCCCGTTCCGTTGAAAAGCCTCCAGCAAGCACGGCAATATGCTTGCTTGTCATTGCAATTCTCGCATCATGGCCAAACCGATGCCCAAAGCAGCGGAACCAAATTCTTCAATCATTTCACCGTCGTTCCCATTTTCTCTTCGCGATGCCCCGTCGAACCCGGCCCGTCGTGACAAAGCTCCTCAACAATTTGCATTGATCGCGCCACGCCATCAGTAGACTTGTCGAATTCGAGCGAACTGCGTGAAGGCTGGCAGCATTCATGAATCGGCAGCGATCAGATAGATCATGAGCCCAATCGCGATGATGTGGAGGGCGATCAGGATCAGAAGCAGAGAGCGCATCCAGCGCGTCGCTGACGTAAATGTTCGCTGATAGGCGTTTGCTTCTCCGCGGAAGATCGATAGGCCGCTGTCCATGCTCCGCAGGTGGAGGCGCGCGTCCTTCCGAAACTCGAAAAATTCCTGCAACAGGTCCTCGCGGAAACGCTCATCACTTGCGGGGATGGCGCGATACTCAGCGGGATCGCGCGCGATCATCGATACGTTCCGCGTCCGCGTCGTGCGGTAGCACATAGCTGGATCAGGCTCGGGATCGCATTGCGCCGCATATAATAACCGCGCCCACGTTCCCGGTTGATGCCGCCCTTTATCCCGAGATCGTGGAGCGCCGTGCGTGCCTCGCTGGTATAGACTTTCAGCGTCGGCATCGAACAGCCAATGAGCGCGCAAAGCTCAGTATCTGGGATGACCTCGCCGCCCGTCTGCGCCAAGGCATGAACGATACGCGCAGGCCCTCTTCTGGGCAGCCCGAATACGTCACCGATTTCCTCGATGCTTGGGCCATCGCTCTGGACGTCGGCGCGAACCTCGCCAGACGCCATACTCGCGACTGCTTGAGCGTGATCGGCAATCAGATGGCTCAGGGAACCGACTGCCTTCTCCAAGCGCTCGACGGCTTCCAGAAAGCTCTGAGTAGTATCGTGCCGCCCTCGCCTGGCTCTCGTCACAGACTGACGCCGGAAGCGGCTGCTATTTGGTGTCGACATGGTCATTCACACTAGACAGGCCAACATGCATTGGCTGTTCCAAGGAAAAGGGCAGATTTGCTGAAGCACGCGGTGGCGCACGAGCTTGGCCGATCGATGTCAGAGCTGGATAGCGGGCTCTGAAAGCATGCCCTGCTTCAGCCCGTCACCACATCCCATCAGAAGATGAACCCGGCTCGACTGGCCTTTGCTTCTGTTGATGGCACGATGATTGACGTCAACGCGGACCAACCACGCCGAGCCGTCCGCCGGGAGATGGACGGACTCGATTTCGCCATCCTCCCTTCGCCATTCGAAGAGGCTGTCCGGATTGGTGACGATGGGGATGTGAAGGCGCCAGGTTTCCTTGGCCGCGTCGGTGTGGAAGGGCATTTCGTCGCCTTCCGCTTCGAGCTGCATCAGACGCGCACGATAGGGCGCCACACCCATTTCTTTCAGGCGTTGGATGACTTCCAGCAGATACCCCGAACAGATTTTTGTCGGCGTCACGCCGCGAACGCTCTTTACGCTCGCTGATATTCGCTTGATGCCGTCTTCGAGACTGCCGTCACGGCTCAGAACCGCCCAACCATAATATTTAACGTTATTGTCCTTGTATAATATTGGGTCGACACTGGTCACCTCTTCAAGAAAATGCTTCTTGAGCCGGTCCACATCCGCCGAAAATCCATTGAGCTTGGCGAATATATAATTCTCTGACTTCATGACGAAACCTCCTCCTTTTCGATTTGACTGGTTTTCCCGGCAATCTTGCTGCGGTACGCCACGATTCCGGACAGGTAGTGCTCCACATCGTCGATGCGGACACGGAAGGCGTGGTGGCGGATGAAGAAGCTGCCGACGATGCGCTGGGGATTCGCGTAGAACATGGCCAGCTCGGGCCAGAAATAGCCGTTCAGAAGGTAGCGCGCGCGGAAGTGGAGCGCGCGGTGGAACTTCGGCAGATCGACCTCATCAAGCAGGTGGCGCATGTCCGGCATCTCACCGATGCGTTCCAGCATCGCCTGGGCAGCCATCATGAGCTCGAGCAGGGTCGGGAAGGTCGTGATCCGGTTCAGGACGAAATCGAGATAGTCCTGCACATTCTGGATGCCGAAGCGGAAGTAGCGTTCCTCCGGACGATAGCGGGTGAGCTCATTGACGCAGTAGCTCAGCCAATGGTCGTTGTGCTTCCAATGCTCCTTCGCGATGAAATGCTCGAAGGCCTTCACCACCGTTTCCAGCCAGCGCTCGTCGCGCGTCAGGCTGTAGAGGCGCATCAATCCGAAGGCGGCCTCGCCTTCATAATAGATGGTGCGGAACGCTTCCTTGAGCGTGAGATCCGGATAGTTCAGCACATGGACGAAGGAGCCATCCCGGCTGCGCTGCATATACTGGACACCCAGGGCGAGCTTTTCGAGCATCGGAAGATGATCAGTGCATCCCGTCACCACGGCATGCCGGGTGAAGGCGAGGATCGCCACCGCATTGGCGCCGAGCTTGATCTCATTGCCGACGTCGACGAGAAACGCCGCTTCGGTGCCGTCGGGTAGAGCTATTGTGCGGATCGCCTCCCGGCGGAGCCAGGCGAGCGCGCGTTCGATCGCGGCCCATAACGCCTCATCCTTCGTTACCTCCCAGGCCTCGATCATCGCATAGGTGGTGCTGGCGTGCCGGAGACCGTTATAGGCTTGGATTTCCCGGTCAAAGCAGGGGTGCCAGCCATAGATGAAACAGCCATCCTCCCCGACCTGTCCGGCCAGAAAAGTGCTGCTGCTTTCGATCAGCGCTGAAAGAACATCCTCGTCCAACGGTTCGATGATGCGGCGGCCTGCAGACCTGCCCGGACCGGCAATCTCATGCACCGCATGGGACTTATCCTTGTCGATGAAGAAGCCGCGGGATGAAAACATCCATACGGGCGTTTCGTCACCAAAATCCACGCTCGCAAGCCCATGGCGACGCCGGGCATAGCGCACGAAGTTCTTCTCATTGACGACGCAATGCGAATATTTGGGGCCGCCGTAGAACATGGCGTTGGCGTTGATTTCGGTTTCCAGAAAAGCGTGGCGGCAATTGGGATCGAGCGAAATGCCCTGCCGGCAATAATTGCGCTTCACCTGGGTAAGCTGCCGTTTCAGCGTTCCCCAGTCATTCTGGCGCATCTCGTCGACGATATCGATGCGCAACCAGCGAATGGCGTCCGGATTCCTTGCCGCGACCTTGCGCAGCCGCGCGGTTCCCCGGCGCCAGGCATCGGCTAGCGTCTGCCCCCGGAATGTCTCGACCCGCGCGCGGGTGTGGCTGTCGGTATAGGAGAAGAAGAGGATATATTCCGACCCGGCCTCTCCCACGGGGACGGCAACGTCCTGCAGGCGGAGGAAGATCGGGTCGAGCAGAACGGAAATCACATCATCGGTCATGTGGAACTCATTGAAATCATCGCGACGGGCGGCTTCCGCGCCGGAGCGGAGGGCTGCGCGGCTCATCGTTCGCGCAGCGCCTCGCGGGCGCGGTTCAGAGGCTTGAGGAGGTAGTCGAGCACCGTCTTGCTGCCGGTGTGCACGTCGACCGTCGCGACCATCCCGGGAACGATCGGGAAGCGCTTGCCGTCCTTGTTGACGAGCGCGTTGGTCCGGGTGCGAACGAAGACACGGTAATAATATTCGTCGCGCTTCACCTCGTCCTGGATCGTGTCGGGCGAGATGCTCGACACCGCTCCTTCGAGGCCGCCGTAGATCGCATAATCATAGGCGGTGATCTTGACCGTCGCCCGCTGCCCGGGGTGAATGAAGGCAATGTCACGGGGCGACATCCGCGCTTCGATCAGCAACTGATCGTCAAGCGGAATGATTTCCATGATCTGTCCGCCCGGCGGAATGACGCCGCCCACGGTGGACACTTCGATATTCTTGACGATTCCACGGACCGGTGAACGAAGGATGAGACGCGAAAGGGAATCGGTGCGTCCTTTGACGGTTGCCGAAAGCGTCTCGATTTCGGCATTGGCCTTCGCGAGCTCTTCGCGCGCGGCGACCATATATTGCGATTGGAGGTCGGCCCGCCGAAGCTCGAGGTCCGCCACCTTCTGCCGCAGGCGCAGCACCTCGACATTGCTGGCCGCGCCCACGGAGATCAGCGATTCGCTGATGTTGAGTTCGGAGCGGGTCTGCTTCAGCGCTTCCTGAAGCCAGCGCAGCGACTGGGCGAGGCTGTCCCGCCGGCTATGATAGAGCCGGGTTTCCGATGCGATCAGATCGGAATAGCCGTTCAGTTCCTTCGGGAAGTTCAGCGATGCGCCGTTCACCTCTGCGGCTAGCCGCGCGGCACTTGCCAGCGCCGCGCGATATTTGGCGGCCGTTTCATCGACATTGGATTCGGTCAGGGTCGGATCGAGGCGCGCCAATATCTGGCCCGGCCCGACGATATCGTCCTGACGAACCTTGAGGTCGGCGAGGATCCCGCCTTCGAGCGACTGGATGACCTGCTCCCGCATGGTCGGCACGACGCGTCCGGTTCCCGTCGACACCTCGTCCAGATCGGCCAGCCAGGCCCAAAGCAGGAAGGCTACAAACCCCGCAAAGACGATCAGCACCACCCGGCTCGACCGGGTCAGGCCAACGTCATCATCTTCGCCGAACACATGGCCGGCGTCCTCACCGGCCAGTTCGGCTTTCCGCTCTTTGACAATGCCGAACCGGATCGCGAGCGCACGCCAGCCGTTTTCCTTGTTAGTCGTCATGGCTTGGCTTTCGTTACCGAGGATGCTGGTGCGGCTTTCCGAGGTGCTGCGCTTGCCCCCTTCATCACCTGTTCGCGCGGGCCGTCCCGCAGGATGGTGCCGCCATCGATCACGATCACGCGGTCGACGAGATCGAGCACCCGGGTTCGGTGGGTCGCGACCACCAGGGTCCGCCCCCGGCACCATTCGCCGAACTGTGCGATGAATTGGCGCTCCGTCGCCTCGTCCATCGCGGCGGTCGGCTCATCGAGCAGCACGATCGATGGATTGCGGATGATCAGCCGCGCGAGGAGCAAGGCCTGCTTCTGTCCGCCTGACAGGCCATTGCCGCCTTCGAGAATCACCTGGTCCAGCCCCTTGGGCAGGCGGCGGATGAAGCTTTCCGCCCCGACCATGGTGAGGGCCTGCAACATTTCCTCGCCGGAGGCCTGCGGCGCTCCCATCAGGATGTTGTCGCGGATCGTGCCGTGGAACAGCCGCGCATTCTGGGTCAGCATCCCGACGTCGCGACGAACGTCGGCCGGGTCGATATGGGCCAGCGCAACGTCATCCAGCAAAACCTCGCCCACCGCGGGTTCGAGCAGGCCGGAGAGCGCTTGGATCAGCGTCGATTTTCCGGCGCCGTTACGTCCCAGCAGCGCGACCTTCTCGCCCTGTCCGATACGCAGCTTGTCAATCGCGAGCGCCACCGGCGACTTCTCGTCGCCATAACGGAACATGGCGGTGTTGAGCTGGTAGTCGCCCCGTATCGCGGGCTTGTGGATCCGGCTTTCCCGCTCTGGGTGATCGACCGGCAATTTCATGATGTTGTTGAGGCTGTTCACCCCGACGCGCGCCTGCTGGTAGCGGCTCATCACCTGCGTGACCCGCCCCATCGGCGACATCATGCGCGATCCCAGCATCGACAGGCCGACCAGCGTGCCGGTGGTGATGTCGCCGCCCATCACGAAAGGCGCACCGAAAAACACGGTCGAAGCGTAGACGCCGCCCTGCACCTTTGCGGTCCAGGTCGTCAGATTGTTCGTCACATGCCGCAGCTTGAGCTGCGCTTCGCCGGTGACGGCGTTGTAGTGGTTCCACTGACGCTGAAACCGCTCCTCCGCCTGGAGCATCTTGATGTCCTCGATGCCCTGCACCGTCTCGACGAGCAGCGCATTGCGCAGCGAGGACTCCCGCATCGCTTCCTGTGCACAGGCGCGCAGCTTCCTCTGCGCGAGCAGCCCGGGAATGATGAGCAGGATGAGGGCGCCTATGGGCACCAGCACGAGTACGCCGCCGAGATACCAGAAAACGACGAGGAAGATCAGGAAGAAGGGGATATCCGCGAGCGCCCCGACGGTGGTCGAGGTCAGCATTTCGCGGACCTGCTCCAGCTCCCGCAATTGGGAGATGAAGGATCCCGTCGAGGTCGGGCGCGCCCGGTTACGAACTCTCAGCGCATGACCGAAGACCTTGTCGGACAGACGGATATCCGCCCGTTTTCCGAGCTTGTCGATGATGCTGATGCGCGCGCGCCGCAAGATGAAGTCCAGCGCGATCGCGAGCAAGACCCCGCCGAAGAGGATATAGAGCGTCGGATAGGAGCCCGACGGCACCACCCGGTCATAGACCTGCATCGAGAAGATGATGCTCGCCAGCGTCAATATGTTCGCCACCAGCGAGGCCAGCATCACATGGCCGTAGGGGCGTAGGTCGCGCAGCACGATCTTGCGCAGCCAATGGCCGTCGAACGGCTCGATATAGGCGTCCACCCGCGCGTCGGGGGCCTGGCGCATTGGTCGAAGGATGACGACGCGGCGCAGGCCATCCGTCATTTCGGCGACAGACAGTGTCGTCTCCAGCCCGTCGTCACCGACGAGCGCGCACTGCGCTCCGCCTTCACCGTCGAGTGCGCGCACCACGGCGAGCTGCCCGCTGCGTAGTTCCGCCACGAGCGGCAACCGCCAGCCCGACGCGGTCAGGTCGAACGCCTGTGGATCTTCGAAGCGAACTCTCAGCCCCAATTGCCGGGCCAGATTGTGCAGCCGCTCCTGCTCGTCCTCGCTCTTGTCCCAGCGGCCCGACAAGGTCGCGGCCTGCGTCGACATCGGCAGTCCATAATAATCGGCGACGACGCGCAGCGCCGAAACCCAATTTTCGACGGGGAACGGGGTGGCCGCAGGTTCGGCCAGAGCGGTGACCGGCGCGATGTTTGGCCGGTTGTCATTCACATTGGTCATAGGATCACCCCCCGCACGACCGTGCCGGTCAGCGCGTAGGCGTCGCGGAGCGCGCCGCTGGAGTAGAGGCACTCGACGCCCAGGCGGCGCATATCGTGCTCCGCATTCACTTCGTCGAAGCGGGTCTGATGGAGTTCCTGCTGGGCATTGAGCAGATCCAGGAGGGTCCTGGTCCCCAGCTCGAAATATTGCAGGCGATAGAGCATGCCGGTTTCCTGCATGCTCGCGCGGCGCTGACCGATGGCTTCGATCCGCTCTTTCAGATTGCCGATCTGTTCCTGGCCCTCGGCCAGGGTACGGCGCGTCTCGAGGCGCGCCGCGGCGAGCGCTGCGTCCGCCGACTGCAGCGCGTGGAACGATGCCCGTTCACGCGCCTTCCGGGCTCCGCCCTGATAGAGGCTGCTCGAGACGGTGATGCCGATGGACACGTCATTCCGCTGCGAGAAGGGATCGCGCATGTCGGTGTCGACTTCGGCGCCCAAAGAAACGGTCGGAAGGCGGGCAGCGCGCGCGCCGCGATAGGCCGCCTGTGCTTCGTCTCGCTGCGCGAGCGATTGCATGATCGCGGGCACCTCGTCCCAGTTCGGATTGCCAACCTGACAGGCCCGGTTCAGCCAGACGGGAACATCGGGGGCGACATCGGCCGAGCCTTCCCGCCCGACGAGATAGCGCAGATTGCTCTGCCAGCGCTGGAGCTCGGCCGTGATTTGCAAAATGGTCGCGCGCGCGGAGTCGATGCGCGCAGTGGCTTGTGTGCCGTCGGAACGCGTGCTGGCGCCGCGCCGCACACGCAGTTGAACGAGGCGGTTGATCGCATTCAGGCTTTCCAGTTGTTCCTGAGCTACGGTCAGGAGCGCATGATATCGCTGGACCTCGATGACCGCGAAGGATGTGTTGCGGGCCAGCCCGTCTACAGCCAGCAGCAGTTCTGCGCGGCTGACTCTCTCGCCGGCCTTTGCACCATCGACCGAACTGCGGACCTTGCCAAAATCATAGAGCATCTGCGTGCCGGAGAGCGTCGCGCGCGGGCGCCAGCTCGTTCCGCCGACGACCGACAGGCTTGGACCGATACCGCCGCTGATCTGGGGATAATATCCTGCCTTGGCTTCCTCGATTTCCTGGCCGCTCGCCGACAATGCGGCGATGGCCCGATCAACTGAAGGATGCCATCCGACCGCGTCCTGCACGGCCGATTCCAATGTAAGCACCGCTTGCTGCGCAGCCCTGAGAGGCGCCACATCCTGGGCCTCTGCCGACGCCGGGATCACCGCGGCGACGCTCATGGAAAGCGCGATCCCGCCGGTGACGGTCAAGCGGATTGCGGGTTTGAACTTTGCCACCCGGCTATCCTCGATACTGCTTGTTCTTGGGAGAAAAGGAGTGCCGGGCCTCCGCCCGGCACTCCCAAATTTTGACTTTAGGATCATGAACTTAGATCTGGCTCTCCAGATCGTCGTCCAACGTGATCAGATCCGCGTAATGTTGCAGATCGTCACTTTCCGTACCGGTCTCCGGAACGATCGGGGTGTCTTCGCCCTTCGGCACACCCAGAGCATCCAGATCAACATCGCCGTCATTCTCTTCCAGCGGAAGATCGACGTCGCTGCCGCCGTCATCGTCGTCGGTCGCCTGATCGTCGGCCTGACCATCGTCGGCCAGTTCGAACGAGATGGCGTCCGCCAACAGACCGACAGCGGGCGGCTCGAACGGACCGTCACCATGGCCGACCGAGATCGACAGGGTGGCGTCCTCGGTTGCCCCGTTCGGATGTTCGAGGCGGTAGGTGAACTCGTCCACCCCACCGATCTCCCCGAGATCCGAGTTCGGTTCATAGGAGTAGCTGCCATCGGCATTGATGGTGAGCGTCCCATGGTCGCCGACAATGGTGCTGCCGTCGGTCACCTCGACGAAGTTGCCTGTTCCATCGTCCACCAGGAATTTGGTGTAGGTGGAACCGAGCGTGTCGTCCTCAAGCACATTCCCGGTCGCCGGGTCCGTGTCGTTGACGACGAACTCGTCGAGATGGGTGATGGACTGCCCGGTGAACTCGAGACTGAGCGTCCCGCCGAGAAGCGAGGCACCCGGCCGCGAGTAGGACGCGGTAACCGTGTAGTTGCCCGCAGGCAGACCACTCAGCACCTGATCCACACCGAACCCGCTGAAGAGACCCGACGTACCGGTTAGAGTCTGGCTGAAGCCATTGTCCCCGGTGATGGTCACCGTCAGCGAACCCGACTGCAACGCCTCGTCCGCCTCGTCCCGCGAACTGGCGACGAACTTGATGCTAGCCTCGTCGTTCGCGTCGACGGTGAACGTCCTCGTGACAGTAGCAGACGTGCCACCAAAACCGCCGCTGATAGCAGCAGTACCGGAGGCGCTTGGCCCGCCAGCCTCGACCCGGTTAGCGCTGTCGATCACGGCGGTGCCATCATCGTCATTCGCGACCATTTCGAGCGCCGCCGGCTGGGTCGGATCAGTCCAGATCAGGCCCTGACCTTCACTGTCGATGCCCACATAGAGCGTCGCAGTGTCGACGTTACCGTCGGCGTCCTCGATCGTGTAGGTGAACGCGTCCACCTGTCCGATCGCAGAACCCACCTCATTCGGTGTGTAGCTGTACGAGCCATCCGGATTGATCGTCAGCACGCCGTGGTCACCGTTGATGACGGTGCCAGGGCCGCCGACGGGCTGGCCATTGACTTCCGTGACGACGGTCGTCTCGGTGACCGTGTCATTTTCGTCAATGACGTTGCCGGTGACCGTTTCCGCTTCATAGCCACCGATAGTGGTATGATCGTAGAACTGGACGCCAGCGTTGACCGTCAGGAGCGTATCGATCCCGACGCCGCTTGCCCCACCGATTACACGGTACTCGCCCGGGCCAAGGTCCGGAATCTCGATCTGAGCAGAGTTGGCACCAATACCGATCAGATCAAGAATGCCGTTATCACCGATGCTGGTCATGGTGACCCAGTCCCCAGATTCGTCTCGAATTTGAATCTGAGCCTGAGCACCTGAGAACAGACCAACGAGCGACCCGGCGCTGACGGTTATCGTCGCATCGCCGGTGTGTCCCTCCTCAACAGTGAAGGTCACGCGCGGATAGGCGTCGAAAATCGCCTGACCGATACCGCCAAGGTCGATCAGGATGAGCGCAGTGTCATCCTTACTTACCGAACCGGCATCCGCCGGCAGGATATCGAGGTCAACGGTCGCATAATCATCCGTAGCTTCGACGTCAGCGTCGGCGTCCGCATCGGCGTCGGCGTCGGCGTCAGCATCCGCGTCGGCATCAGCGTCGGCGTCCGCATCAGCGTCGGCGTCCGCATCAGCATCCGCATCGGCGTCAGCGTCGGCATCAGCGTCAGCGTCAGCGTCCGCATCAGCGTCAGCATCGGCGTCCGCATCGGCATCCGCATCCGCGTCAGCATCGGCATCCGCGTCAGCATCGGCATCAGCGTCAGCGTCGGCATCCGCGTCGGCATCCGCGTCGGCGTCCGCGTCGGCGTCAGCATCGGCGTCAGCATCCGCATCAGCGTCAGCATCCGCGTCCGCATCGGCGTCAGCGTCGGCATCCGCATCTGCGTCAGCGTCGGCGTCCGCATCAGCGTCGGCGTCCGCATCGGCATCCGCATCAGCATCGGCATCAGCGTCAGCATCTGCGTCCGCATCGGCGTCGGCGTCCGCATCGGCGTCCGCATCAGCATCGGCATCAGCGTCAGCGTCAGCGTCAGCATCGGCGTCGGCGTCGGCGTCCGCATCAGCATCAGCATCCGCATCGGCGTCCGCGTCGGCGTCCGCATCAGCGTCGGCGTCCGCATCGGCGTCGGCGTCGGCGTCAGCATCGGCGTCAGCGTCAGCGTCAGCGTCAGCATCGGCGTCAGCGTCAGCATCGGCGTCCGCATCCGCGTCGGCATCCGCATCCGCGTCAGCGTCGGCGTCAGCATCCGCGTCGGCGTCAGCATCTGCGTCGGCGTCCGCATCAGCATCGGCATCCGCGTCAGCGTCAGCGTCAGCATCCGCGTCGGCATCAGCGTCCGCGTCGGCATCCGCATCGGCGTCGGCGTCCGCGTCAGCATCTGCGTCGGCATCCGCATCAGCGTCTGCGTCCGCATCAGCGTCCGCGTCCGCATCGGCGTCAGCGTCGGCGTCAGCGTCCGCATCGGCATCAGCGTCGGCGTCGGCATCCGCATCGGCATCGGCATCCGCGTCCGCATCGGCGTCCGCATCAGCATCGGCGTCGGCATCTGCGTCGGCATCCGCATCAGCGTCCGCATCAGCGTCGGCATCGGCATCAGCGTCGGCATCGGCGTCAGCGTCGGCATCAGCATCCGCATCAGCATCGGCGTCGGCATCCGCGTCAGCGTCGGCATCCGCGTCGGCGTCAGCGTCAGCGTCCGCATCAGCATCCGCATCAGCGTCGGCATCAGCGTCAGCGTCAGCGTCAGCATCGGCGTCGGCGTCGGCGTCCGCATCAGCGTCGGCATCAGCGTCAGCGTCAGCGTCAGCATCGGCGTCGGCGTCGGCGTCCGCATCAGCATCAGCATCCGCATCGGCGTCCGCGTCGGCGTCCGCATCAGCGTCGGCGTCCGCATCGGCGTCGGCGTCGGCGTCAGCATCGGCGTCAGCGTCAGCGTCAGCGTCAGCATCGGCGTCAGCGTCAGCATCGGCGTCCGCATCCGCGTCGGCATCCGCATCCGCGTCAGCGTCGGCGTCAGCATCCGCGTCGGCGTCAGCATCTGCGTCGGCGTCCGCATCAGCATCGGCATCCGCGTCAGCGTCAGCGTCAGCATCCGCGTCGGCATCAGCGTCCGCGTCGGCATCCGCATCGGCGTCGGCGTCCGCGTCAGCATCTGCGTCGGCATCCGCATCAGCGTCTGCGTCCGCATCAGCGTCCGCGTCCGCATCGGCGTCAGCGTCGGCGTCAGCGTCCGCATCGGCATCAGCGTCGGCGTCGGCATCCGCATCGGCATCGGCATCCGCGTCCGCATCGGCGTCCGCATCAGCATCGGCGTCGGCATCTGCGTCGGCATCCGCATCAGCGTCCGCATCAGCGTCGGCATCGGCATCAGCGTCGGCATCGGCGTCAGCGTCGGCATCAGCATCCGCATCAGCATCGGCGTCGGCATCCGCGTCAGCGTCGGCATCCGCGTCGGCGTCAGCGTCAGCGTCCGCATCAGCATCCGCATCAGCGTCGGCATCAGCGTCAGCGTCAGCGTCAGCATCGGCGTCGGCGTCGGCGTCCGCATCAGCATCAGCATCCGCATCGGCGTCCGCGTCGGCGTCCGCATCAGCGTCGGCGTCCGCATCGGCGTCGGCGTCGGCGTCAGCATCGGCGTCAGCGTCAGCGTCAGCGTCAGCATCGGCGTCAGCGTCAGCATCGGCGTCCGCATCCGCGTCGGCATCCGCATCCGCGTCAGCGTCGGCGTCAGCATCCGCGTCGGCGTCAGCATCTGCGTCGGCGTCCGCATCAGCATCGGCATCCGCGTCAGCGTCAGCGTCAGCATCCGCGTCGGCATCAGCGTCCGCGTCGGCATCCGCATCGGCGTCGGCGTCCGCGTCAGCATCTGCGTCGGCATCCGCATCAGCGTCTGCGTCCGCATCAGCGTCCGCGTCCGCATCGGCGTCAGCGTCGGCGTCAGCGTCCGCATCGGCATCAGCGTCGGCGTCGGCATCCGCATCGGCATCGGCATCCGCGTCCGCATCGGCGTCCGCATCAGCATCGGCGTCGGCATCTGCGTCGGCATCCGCATCAGCGTCCGCATCAGCGTCGGCATCGGCATCAGCGTCGGCATCGGCGTCAGCGTCGGCATCAGCATCCGCATCAGCATCGGCGTCGGCATCCGCGTCAGCGTCGGCATCCGCGTCGGCGTCAGCGTCAGCGTCCGCATCAGCATCCGCATCAGCGTCGGCATCAGCGTCAGCGTCAGCGTCAGCATCGGCGTCGGCGTCGGCGTCCGCATCAGCATCAGCATCCGCATCGGCGTCCGCGTCGGCGTCCGCATCAGCGTCGGCGTCCGCATCGGCGTCGGCGTCGGCGTCAGCATCGGCGTCAGCGTCAGCGTCAGCGTCAGCGTCAGCATCGGCGTCAGCGTCAGCATCGGCGTCCGCATCCGCGTCGGCATCCGCATCCGCGTCAGCGTCGGCGTCAGCATCCGCGTCGGCGTCAGCATCTGCGTCGGCGTCCGCATCAGCATCGGCATCCGCGTCAGCGTCAGCGTCAGCATCCGCGTCGGCATCAGCGTCCGCGTCGGCATCCGCATCGGCGTCGGCGTCCGCGTCAGCATCTGCGTCGGCATCCGCATCAGCGTCTGCGTCCGCATCAGCGTCCGCGTCCGCATCGGCGTCAGCGTCGGCGTCAGCATCGGCGTCAGCATCCGCATCAGCGTCAGCATCCGCGTCCGCATCGGCGTCAGCGTCGGCATCCGCATCTGCGTCAGCGTCGGCGTCCGCATCAGCGTCGGCGTCCGCATCGGCATCCGCATCAGCATCGGCATCAGCGTCAGCATCTGCGTCCGCATCGGCGTCGGCGTCCGCATCGGCGTCCGCATCAGCATCGGCATCAGCGTCAGCGTCAGCGTCAGCATCGGCGTCGGCGTCGGCGTCCGCATCAGCATCAGCATCCGCATCGGCGTCCGCGTCGGCGTCCGCATCAGCGTCGGCGTCCGCATCGGCGTCGGCGTCGGCGTCAGCATCGGCGTCAGCGTCAGCGTCAGCGTCAGCATCGGCGTCAGCGTCAGCATCGGCGTCCGCATCCGCGTCGGCATCCGCATCCGCGTCAGCGTCGGCGTCAGCATCCGCGTCGGCGTCAGCATCTGCGTCGGCGTCCGCATCAGCATCGGCATCCGCGTCAGCGTCAGCGTCAGCATCCGCGTCGGCATCAGCGTCCGCGTCGGCATCCGCATCGGCGTCGGCGTCCGCGTCAGCATCTGCGTCGGCATCCGCATCAGCGTCTGCGTCCGCATCAGCGTCCGCGTCCGCATCGGCGTCAGCGTCGGCGTCAGCGTCCGCATCGGCATCAGCGTCGGCGTCGGCATCCGCATCGGCATCGGCATCCGCGTCCGCATCGGCGTCCGCATCAGCATCGGCGTCGGCATCTGCGTCGGCATCCGCATCAGCGTCCGCATCAGCGTCGGCATCGGCATCAGCGTCGGCATCGGCGTCAGCGTCGGCATCAGCATCCGCATCAGCATCGGCGTCGGCATCCGCGTCAGCGTCGGCATCCGCGTCGGCGTCAGCGTCAGCGTCAGCGTCCGCATCAGCATCCGCATCAGCGTCGGCATCAGCGTCAGCGTCAGCGTCAGCATCGGCGTCGGCGTCGGCGTCCGCATCAGCATCCGCATCGGCGTCCGCGTCGGCGTCCGCATCAGCGTCGGCGTCCGCATCGGCGTCGGCGTCGGCGTCAGCATCGGCGTCAGCGTCAGCGTCAGCGTCAGCATCGGCGTCAGCGTCAGCATCGGCGTCCGCATCCGCGTCGGCATCCGCATCCGCGTCAGCGTCGGCGTCAGCATCCGCGTCGGCGTCAGCATCTGCGTCGGCGTCCGCATCAGCATCGGCATCCGCGTCAGCGTCAGCGTCAGCATCCGCGTCGGCATCAGCGTCCGCGTCGGCATCCGCATCGGCGTCGGCGTCCGCGTCAGCATCTGCGTCGGCATCCGCATCAGCGTCTGCGTCCGCATCAGCGTCCGCGTCCGCATCGGCGTCAGCGTCGGCGTCAGCGTCCGCATCGGCATCAGCGTCGGCGTCGGCATCCGCATCGGCATCGGCATCCGCGTCCGCATCGGCGTCCGCATCAGCATCGGCGTCGGCATCTGCGTCGGCATCCGCATCAGCGTCCGCATCAGCGTCGGCATCGGCATCAGCGTCGGCATCGGCGTCAGCGTCGGCATCAGCATCCGCATCAGCATCGGCGTCGGCATCCGCGTCAGCGTCGGCATCCGCGTCGGCGTCAGCGTCAGCGTCCGCATCAGCATCCGCATCAGCGTCGGCATCAGCGTCAGCGTCAGCGTCAGCATCGGCGTCGGCGTCGGCGTCCGCATCAGCATCAGCATCCGCATCGGCGTCCGCGTCGGCGTCCGCATCAGCGTCGGCGTCCGCATCGGCGTCGGCGTCGGCGTCAGCATCGGCGTCAGCGTCAGCGTCAGCGTCAGCATCGGCGTCAGCGTCAGCATCGGCGTCCGCATCCGCGTCGGCATCCGCATCCGCGTCAGCGTCGGCGTCAGCATCCGCGTCGGCGTCAGCATCTGCGTCGGCGTCCGCATCAGCATCGGCATCCGCGTCAGCGTCAGCGTCAGCATCCGCGTCGGCATCAGCGTCAGCGTCAGCGTCAGCATCGGCGTCGGCGTCGGCGTCCGCATCAGCATCAGCATCCGCATCGGCGTCCGCGTCGGCGTCCGCATCAGCGTCGGCGTCCGCATCGGCGTCGGCGTCGGCGTCAGCATCGGCGTCAGCGTCAGCGTCAGCGTCAGCATCGGCGTCAGCGTCAGCATCGGCGTCCGCATCCGCGTCGGCATCCGCATCCGCGTCAGCGTCGGCGTCAGCATCCGCGTCGGCGTCAGCATCTGCGTCGGCGTCCGCATCAGCATCGGCATCCGCGTCAGCGTCAGCGTCAGCATCCGCGTCGGCATCAGCGTCCGCGTCGGCATCCGCATCGGCGTCGGCGTCCGCGTCAGCATCTGCGTCGGCATCCGCATCAGCGTCTGCGTCCGCATCAGCGTCCGCGTCCGCATCGGCGTCAGCGTCGGCGTCAGCGTCCGCATCGGCATCAGCGTCGGCGTCGGCATCCGCATCGGCATCGGCATCCGCGTCCGCATCGGCGTCCGCATCAGCATCGGCGTCGGCATCTGCGTCGGCATCCGCATCAGCGTCCGCATCAGCGTCGGCATCGGCATCAGCGTCGGCATCGGCGTCAGCGTCGGCATCAGCATCCGCATCAGCATCGGCGTCGGCATCCGCGTCAGCGTCGGCATCCGCGTCGGCGTCGGCGTCAGCGTCAGCGTCCGCATCAGCATCCGCATCAGCGTCGGCATCAGCGTCAGCGTCAGCGTCAGCATCGGCGTCGGCGTCGGCGTCCGCATCAGCATCAGCATCCGCATCGGCGTCCGCGTCGGCGTCCGCATCAGCGTCGGCGTCCGCATCGGCGTCGGCGTCGGCGTCAGCATCGGCGTCAGCGTCAGCGTCAGCGTCAGCATCGGCGTCAGCGTCAGCATCGGCGTCCGCATCCGCGTCGGCATCCGCATCCGCGTCAGCGTCGGCGTCAGCATCCGCGTCGGCGTCAGCATCTGCGTCGGCGTCCGCATCAGCATCGGCATCCGCGTCAGCGTCAGCGTCAGCATCCGCGTCGGCATCAGCGTCCGCGTCGGCATCCGCATCGGCGTCGGCGTCCGCGTCAGCATCTGCGTCGGCATCCGCATCAGCGTCTGCGTCCGCATCAGCGTCCGCGTCCGCATCGGCGTCAGCGTCGGCGTCAGCGTCCGCATCGGCATCAGCGTCGGCGTCGGCATCCGCATCGGCATCGGCATCCGCGTCCGCATCGGCGTCCGCATCAGCATCGGCGTCGGCATCTGCGTCGGCATCCGCATCAGCGTCCGCATCAGCGTCGGCATCGGCATCAGCGTCGGCATCGGCGTCAGCGTCGGCATCAGCATCCGCATCAGCATCGGCGTCGGCATCCGCGTCAGCGTCGGCATCCGCGTCGGCGTCAGCGTCAGCGTCCGCATCAGCATCCGCATCAGCGTCGGCATCAGCGTCAGCGTCAGCGTCAGCATCGGCGTCGGCGTCGGCGTCCGCATCAGCATCAGCATCCGCATCGGCGTCCGCGTCGGCGTCCGCATCAGCGTCGGCGTCCGCATCGGCGTCGGCGTCGGCGTCAGCATCGGCGTCAGCGTCAGCGTCAGCGTCAGCGTCAGCATCGGCGTCAGCGTCAGCATCGGCGTCCGCATCCGCGTCGGCATCCGCATCCGCGTCAGCGTCGGCGTCAGCATCCGCGTCGGCGTCAGCATCTGCGTCGGCGTCCGCATCAGCATCGGCATCCGCGTCAGCGTCAGCGTCAGCATCCGCGTCGGCATCAGCGTCCGCGTCGGCATCCGCATCGGCGTCGGCGTCCGCGTCAGCATCTGCGTCGGCATCCGCATCAGCGTCTGCGTCCGCATCAGCGTCCGCGTCCGCATCGGCGTCAGCGTCGGCGTCAGCGTCCGCATCGGCATCAGCGTCGGCGTCGGCATCCGCATCGGCATCGGCATCCGCGTCCGCATCGGCGTCCGCATCAGCATCGGCGTCGGCATCTGCGTCGGCATCCGCATCAGCGTCCGCATCAGCGTCGGCATCGGCATCAGCGTCGGCATCGGCGTCAGCGTCGGCATCAGCATCCGCATCAGCATCGGCGTCGGCATCCGCGTCAGCGTCGGCATCCGCGTCGGCGTCAGCGTCAGCGTCCGCATCAGCATCCGCATCAGCGTCGGCATCAGCGTCAGCGTCAGCGTCAGCATCGGCGTCGGCGTCGGCGTCCGCATCAGCATCAGCATCCGCATCGGCGTCCGCGTCGGCGTCCGCATCAGCGTCGGCGTCCGCATCGGCGTCGGCGTCGGCGTCAGCATCGGCGTCAGCGTCAGCGTCAGCGTCAGCATCGGCGTCAGCGTCAGCATCGGCGTCCGCATCCGCGTCGGCATCCGCATCCGCGTCAGCGTCGGCGTCAGCATCCGCGTCGGCGTCAGCATCTGCGTCGGCGTCCGCATCAGCATCGGCATCCGCGTCAGCGTCAGCGTCAGCATCCGCGTCGGCATCAGCGTCCGCGTCGGCATCCGCATCGGCGTCGGCGTCCGCGTCAGCATCTGCGTCGGCATCCGCATCAGCGTCTGCGTCCGCATCCGCATCGGCGTCAGCGTCGGCGTCAGCATCCGCGTCGGCGTCAGCATCTGCGTCGGCGTCCGCATCAGCATCGGCATCCGCGTCAGCGTCAGCGTCAGCATCCGCGTCGGCATCAGCGTCCGCGTCGGCATCCGCATCGGCGTCGGCGTCCGCGTCAGCATCTGCGTCGGCATCCGCATCAGCGTCTGCGTCCGCATCAGCGTCCGCGTCCGCATCGGCGTCAGCGTCGGCGTCAGCGTCCGCATCGGCATCAGCGTCGGCGTCGGCATCGGCATCCGCATCGGCATCGGCATCCGCGTCCGCATCGGCGTCCGCATCAGCATCGGCGTCGGCATCCGCGTCAGCGTCGGCATCCGCGTCGGCGTCAGCGTCAGCGTCCGCATCAGCATCCGCATCAGCGTCGGCATCGGCATCGGCATCGGCATCCGCATCCGCATCCGCATCGGCATCCGCGTCCGCATCGGCGTCAGCATCGGCATCAGCGTCAGCATCGGCGTCGGCATCAGCATCGGCATCGGCATCGGCATCAGCATCCGCATCAGCGTCGGCATCGGCATCTGCGTCCGCGTCAGCATCCGCATCGGCGTCAGCGTCGGCGTCCGCATCAGCGTCCGCGTCCGCGTCCGCGTCAGCATCCGCGTCGGCATCGGCGTCCGCATCAGCATCGGCGTCAGCGTCAGCGTCGGCGTCAGCGTCAGCGTCGGCGTCAGCGTCAGCGTCCGCATCAGCGTCGGCATCGGCATCGGCATCGGCATCGGCATCGGCATCGGCATCGGCATCAGCGTCGGCATCCGCATCGGCGTCGGCATCCGCATCGGCGTCCGCATCCGCATCGGCGTCGGCGTCGGCATCGGCATCCGCATCCGCATCGGCATCCGCGTCCGCGTCCGCGTCCGCGTCCGCATCGGCATCCGCATCGGCATCGGCATCCGCGTCCGCATCGGCGTCGGCATCCGCGTCAGCGTCAGCGTCCGCGTCCGCGTCCGCGTCCGCATCGGCGTCAGCATCGGCATCCGCATCGGCATCGGCATCCGCGTCCGCATCGGCGTCGGCATCCGCATCGGCGTCAGCATCCGCGTCGGCATCGGCGTCCGCATCAGCATCGGCGTCAGCGTCAGCGTCCGCGTCCGCATCGGCGTCAGCGTCAGCGTCAGCGTCAGCGTCGCTATCGGGCCGGCGATCATCGTCGTCGTCAGCAAGGATGATCACGCCGCCTAAAGCTGCAAGACCAGCCAATGCTCCGACAGTCGGAATGACGGCGGCCGCCGCCTCATTCGCCGCGGAGCCCAAAATGACATCGAGCGATCCGATTTCCGAGAACTGGAAATTGGCATAGCCAGGACTATGGCGGCCCCACCAGAGGTTGCCATCATCGTCTTCCAGGACGAGCTCGCTTTCGTCGCCGTTCGGTCCGTCGACGAAGAAGTTCCGAATGCGAATGGTCTCGCCGGATTTCAGGGTCAGGATCAGATCCTCCCCTTCCTTCACATACGATTGCACATCGCGTGGATGATAAGAGAGCTGAACGACGCTCACCTCATCAAGGGTGATGACGTTTCCGACCTGTTTCAGGTCTAACGTCTCGGTAGATCGATCTACCTTGCTTACTATTTTTGTAGCCATAACCGGATAGGTTCCTCAAGCTATTGGCGAAGGACTGTTTTTTTGAGAACTGCGCTCCCTCGATGCAGCAAAAGGGGGCGTAAAAGCGAGGAGAGATCCCCTCGACTTCACCGCCCGAACAAACCGGTAGGCTACCGGCACATCACATGCGGCCGAGCAATCAAGCACCTCAGGGCCGAGGACAGTCTGTCCCCGGCCCATTGCCATGCACCCGCTTCCATCATCGGGAATGAGGCCGGCAGAAGCCGCCCGATGCGGTCCGCCTGGCGGAGAGGTGGCGAGCACTGCTCGACCGCTTCCGCCGCTGCCCCACCCACTTACGTATTCAAGGGAGAGGCAGCGGTGAAAGAATGCACGGTGGCGTGCAGCACTCGCCACCGTGCAGCCACCAGGTATGAAGCAGGGTCTATCGGGGGGGACGCTTCGATACCCGGCAAGCAAAGTCAGTAGCGCAAGCGCAATCGGACCGAACGGATTCAGTTCGACCGATCGACCGTAAGTCATAACCTCGGACAGCGTTTCTGCGGCGACAAAGCCCAAACCGATCCAAGCGAGGAACAAGAGGCTCTCGCGGCGCCGCAGCGCAGGAATCCGGAACTTTCGGCCGGGACGATCACGGAAACGTCTGGAATGAGCGACGGCGGCGATCATGACACCGCTCCGCCGAACAGATGTAGAGCGACGAGCCCTCCGACCGGAACCCAGAATAAGAGCGCCGCCCAGGCTGGCGACTGATCGCCATTGGTTTCGCCGCGAGATTGCGAACGCTCCCCAAGATCCGATTCCTTGGTCCGCGCATCAGGTGAGAGGCAGCCGTCTGGTTTCCGCTCCGGGAGCGAGGGGGCAGTTCGCCTTTCCTCTCGCCGTGATGACCAATAGAGGGCGGAACCCAAAACGATCAAAATGGACAGAAGAAGGACTGGGGTGAACAGCAGCATCACCCAGATCAGGAGCGGCAACCCGAAGAGAGCTATTGCCCGAACCCAGCCTGGCGCCTTCCCCACAGAGGGGCAGTTCGGCTGATCCCAATCGCTCGATGTCTGATATGGATCTTGGGTGACCAGCCAGTCGACCCGCGATCTCGAACCGGCCTCCGCCCTATCATGCGGCGACTGCTCGGCCGACATGTGCAGGGCTCCGCCATGGTCCTGACCGATGGGGCGGCCGCCAGACGCATGCGCTCGGTACAGGAACAGGTCCAGATCCCTCATCACGCCGCCCCCCGAGCGAAATGAGCTACGGTCGCGTCACGAAATCGATTCAGGGCCTCGACCTGGCGATTGGGAAACAACCATGACCGGACCACACTCGGACGACCGACGCAGTTCCCCTGGATCCAGTCGGCTCCGAGGCTCTCCAAGAACTCGCGCTGAGTTTCCGTTTCGACCCCTTCGACAACCACAAGGGACGAAATCGCGTGCGCCAGCCCAATCACGCTCGCAAGTATCCGGCGATCGCGCTCCGATCGGTCCATGCGCCGAACGAACGACCCATCGACCTTCACGATATCCGGAGAGAGCGCGAGCAACCGCCGGATCGAAGCGAAGCCGACCCCAAAATCATCGACGGCGATGCGGCACCCGAGACGCCGCATACGATCCGTGAATATCGTCGCCTCGGAAGGGCTGAGTTCAGCCGTTTCTGTAATTTCAAAGACGAGGCGCCGGGCGACATCGCGCCGCTTCAGCAGTCGGCTTTCGATAGCGATCCACCACTGGTCGAAGACGGCGCTGAGAGCGGAGATGTTCGCCGCGAGAACGACCGTCGGATCACACTCGAGCTGATCGATGACACGGGACACGACCTGATGGTCGAGATGCCGGACGAGGCCCAGCCGCTCCAAGGCGCCGAGGGCGTCGTGCGGAGCAGCGTCATCGCCATCCGCAGCCTGTGCCGTCCGGAGCAGACCCTCATAATAGAGAATTTCATATGGATCGGACGAGCTGCGAATTGGCTGCCAGGCCAAATAGAAGTCGTCGCCTTCAATGGCCCGCAGAAGGCCACTGGCCTCCACCATATCCGATCGATAACGGCCCACCCAACCGGCATCCGGACGCGCCGGCGCAACTGCCGGCTCGTCCTGATCCTTTGGTGCGGCCGCGTCAGTGGATAACGCGGCCGCACCCGAGCCGGGCTCGGAGGCGACCCGCCGGGCTCTTACCGGATGACATGACAAAACCAGATGGATGCTGTGCCCATCATACGCAAAGGGGCGCGCCGCCGCACTGGCGCAGAGAGCAAGCGCCAGACTTTGCGACGCGCCCTCGCCATGGACGTTCGGGCGACCCGCTTGAGGGGGGAGCCGCACCTCGATCCACTGCCCGTCCGCAACGATCCAGCTGTTGCGCACGATGGTCGCAACGGGGATGCCTATGATCGTGCCGAGCTGCGCAATGACATGAGCCAAGGCGCAATCTGCAGCGCCCTCGCCATAGGCATCCCTGACCGCCCAGAGATTTTCGATTCGAAGCGCGAATACGTTTTCCAGTGCATCTGCGGCAGAACCCTCGGACCGCTCCGGAGGGCTAATGCCTGCCTGACGATCTTGCCTTCGCTGATCCCCCATCTTCGCCCCCTGGAATCGGGCAGAGGAGCCGCCTGATTCTGAGACGGAATAGCCAAATCTGTATCAGGTGGCAAGAAATCTTTGGGAAAGCCCCGTTTTGGATGTTAACCGTTGGTTGAGCGTCCCCGATTACTTTCGGCAGGTCCGGATCTCTATTTATCGAAGATTCACTTTCGCGATACGATTGCGAAGGTGAAGAGAATCCGGTGTTCGGCACATTGCAGCCCTTGTGGCGCGCATTCGATTTTGATCTTGTCTTCGATTTCGGCTTGCTCACGCCCGTAAGGCTGTCGCACCACATGCGCGATGCGATCTCCCGCTCTTCCGGGCCCATGGCGCTCGTGTAGATTGCAGTTGTCTTGATGTCGGCATGCCCTAGAGTCTTTCCGATGTTGAATGAATCGCGGGGGATTCCCAGGGGCTCAGAAGTGTGATTCAAGCTGGCCACTGGTGAGGAGGCCAGCATGGATGAGGCCATTATCGCAGGATTTGCGGGTTCGATTTTGCCGTGCTCTGGATCGGGGCATGTCGGCGCGGGCGGCGGCCCGGTTGCTGGAGGTGAGCCCGGCCACGGGGGTTCGCTGGGCACAGGCATGGCGGACGCGAGGTTCGGTTGAGCCGGGCAAGGTCGGCGGTCACATGCGGCCGTTGCTGGCGGGTGAGCGCGAGTGGCTGCTGGCTCGGATCGAACAGAAGAAGGATCTGACCCTGCACGAGTTGCTGGCCGAGCTGCGTGACGAGCGGGGAGTTACGGTGTGCTGCGACACGCTGTGGCGGTTCCTCAGGCGGTGCGGCAAGACGTTTAAAAAAAGACGCTCTTCGCCAAGGAGCAAGACCGGCCCGACGTCGTTCGCCGCCGTGCCCGCTGGCGCTGGGTCCAGCGCTGGGTAGACCCCAAGCGGATGGTCTTCATCGACGAGACCTGGGCGAAGACCAACATGACTCGCACCCATGGCTGGCATACCAAGGGTGAGGCGCTGATCGACAAGGTGCCGCACGGGCATTGGAAGACGCTGACCTTCATTGCCGGGCTGCGCCATGACGGCATCGTCGCTCCTTGCGTTATCGACGGCCCGATCAACGGCGAGAGCTTCACCGCCTGGGTCGAGCAGTTCCTGATCCCCGAGCTGGAGCCGGGCTGCATCGTCGTGGTCGACAACCTCGGCAGCCACAAAGGCAGCCAGGTGCGCAAACTGCTCAAGACGGCGGGCATCAGGCTGTTCTTCCTGCCGCCCTACTCGCCCGATCTGAACCCCATCGAGGAAATGTTCGCCAAGCTCAAACGCCTGCTCCGAAAGGCCAACGAGCGCACCGTCGAAACCACATGGCGGCGCATCGGAAAACTGCTCGATCACTTCCCGCCCAACGAGTGCGCCAACTACATCCGTGGAGCCGGATATGCCTCAATCTAAGCCAGAAAGACTCTAGCCAGCGTTGAACCAGGTTCAGCGGCACCTTGGCCTGAATGGCGCAGACGCCGAATCCGTGGCGCAACCCCTTAGGTGTCGCTTGAGCGCCCGCAATGCCAGCTTGCTGCATTACCTCGCAAATCCGCCGATATCCCGTCATTCGCGACCACGGCCACAGCCGTTCGCTCGGCTGTGCCTTTGAGGACATCAGGGCTTTAAGGTGCTCGAGGAGTTCGGTGGGCAGCGGGATGGCCCGAAACACTTGCTTGCCGCGCTTCTTGAGGCACTCGATAATGACATGCTCCGCCTCGAAGTCGATGTTCTTCCCGGTGAGCGCCAGAGCCTCCGAAATACGGCAGCCGGTTGCAGCGATTATCCAGCAGAACGTCCGAACCGCCTCGCTCTTCTGCTTGGCCACTTCCAGGAAGGAAGCCCTTTCGGATCTCGTGAGGTACTTCCGCTGACCCTCACGGTTATACATCGTCCAAGGCATCTGTTTACGCTCCTCCGTCGCTGTTGACGACGGGGGCGTAGCGGCAGAATCGTTTCTAAAGCGCTGATTTCCTTGGGTTGATACAGATTTGGCTAAAGTGTATCCAACAATATTTTCAGTCGGCATCGATCTTCTCCGGTTTGAAAGGCGGAATAGCCGCCTCTCTCCCCCTGCGATGGCGTAGCGCACGAGACATTCCCTAGCTCCTGCGCCGAAGTCTCCTAGACCACTTCTGACCGTTCCTGTTGAACGGGCGCCCCCGGTACGCCCGAATTTTCGGCCGAACCGATTGGCCTGACGGCTGCACGCCAAGACCAGCCCTGGTCTTGGTGGACGCGCTTGCGTCCATCCTGCGCGACGAACTGCACGATGGCAGCGTAACACTCACCCGCGTCGATAACGCGATCCTGCAGTCCGACAACCTGACCGCACGGTCTTCCATGAAGCCAATCTCAGACCCTTCTCTCGAAGCCTTGTATGGGCCAATTATGAAGAATTTATAAGTTCGCAGGAGATTTTGAAAGCAGCAATCGCATGTCATGGTGGCGCGGCCGCAATGCCGTGCCATCAGCCTGGCTTGACGGAGCATTATCCTCGCCGGTCGCGACGCCACTCAGTCGGACTTGCGCCCATGTGCTTGCGAAAGGTTGCTGTGAGATGGCTGTGACTCGCAAAGCCGGTAGCGAGCGCAATCTCGGTTATCGGCATGGAGGTGCCGCGGAGCATGGCCCGCACACGAATGAGGCGACGCTCGATTACATATTGGATAGGCGTCGTGCCAAAGGCGGCACGGAAGGCGGTCAGAAAATTGTGAATGCTGCGCTCCACCAGGGCCGCCATGAGTTCCAGCGAGAGGGGCTCGCTCAGATGATCCTCGATAAAGCTGCGTAGCAAGGCCTGCTCGCGAAGCGAGAAACGCGCCGGCAAAGCGATCTGCTCGCTGACCATATCCCCCAGCGCATATTCGTGCAGGAGGTGCATGCGCAGCACTTCGGCCAGATTCTCGGCGAGCATCTGCCCGAGATCATCTTCCGCGTCGATCAAAGAGACCAGGCGCTCGCCGGCTCGCGCCACAAACGGATCGGTGCCTGCGATCACCGGACGCAGGTCGGTGCCCGGACTGCCATGCAGCCGAGCAGGAAGTTGAATCTCGATAAAGCCTGCAGTGTTGCCGCGCGCAAGCGCTGTATAGCGCCTGCCAGCGGGGACGAGCCAGATTCCGCCAATTTCCGGAAGAATGTCGCTACGCGGCCCGTTGTCGAAATCTGTTTCCAGCGAAGTCATGCGGCCTTCGGTATGGATGACGAGCACATGGCGATCCTGCTCGAAGGTCCATTCCGTCGGGCACCGAATATCTTCAAGCGCTGTCGCGACTGTTATTCCGCGCCAAGTTGCGCTGCGGCGGCTCAACTCCTGCCGTGGATACGCAACCATCCTTCGCTCATGATGCATAGATTACAAGTCCTCGCTTTCGTGGAGATCCCGCTCTTGTCGGTAAAATTGCAAGATGACCGATTTATTTGAAAGCGAGATGGCGGCCCAGCAGCTATCTTCTTCGGAATCGATGCCGCGTTTGTCGGCAGCGGTATTGCATAGGAGACAAATCATATGGCCGATCACAGCATCAGAGGAAAAACCGTCATCATCGCGGGCGGCGCGAAGAACCTGGGCGGGCTAATCGCTCGCGATCTGGCCGAGCATGACGCGAAAGCGATTGCCATTCACTACAACAGCGCTTCGACGAAAGCTGAGGCGGACGCAACCATCGCGGCGGTCAAGGCGGCCGGCGCCGAAGCAGTGGCCTTCCAGGCTGATCTGACCACCGCAGGCGCCATGGAAAAACTGTTCGCGGACACGGTCGCCGCGATCGGTCGGCCCGACATTGCCATCAACACGGTCGGCAAGGTGCTAAAGAAGCCAATCGTCGAGATCTCCGAAGCCGAATATGATGAAATGAGCGCTGTGAACGCCAAAACGGCTTTCTTCTTCCTCAAGGAGGCCGGTCGCCATGTAAACGACAATGGCAAAATCTGTACGCTGGTGACTTCGCTGCTTGGTGCCTACACACCGTTCTATGCCGCCTATGCCGGCACCAAGGCGCCGGTCGAGCATTTCACGCGGGCGGCCTCGAAGGAGTTTGGCGAACGCGGCATCTCGGTGACGGCGATCGGCCCCGGGCCGATGGATACGCCCTTCTTCTATCCGGCCGAAGGTGCGGATGCTGTCGCGTACCACAAGACGGCGGGCGCGTTGTCGAACTTCTCCAAAACCGGTCTCACCGATATCGAGGACATCGTTCCCTATGTCCGCTTCATGGTTTCCGAAGGCTGGTGGATGACCGGGCAAACGATTCTCGTGAACGGCGGCTACACGACGAAGTGACCTCGAAGGCATGGGCCGCCCCGCGACGATCAGGGTGGCCGGTCATCGGTGGTGACACGCCTCGAAGAGGAGACCCGGATCGGCAAAGGCGGGACCCTGGCGGCGCAGCTGTCGCGGCTCGATCTGATCGTGCTCGACGAGCTTGGATATCTGCCGTTCGCACGCTCGGGAGGGCAGTTGCTGTTCCACCTCATCAGCAAGCTCTATGAGCGCACCAGCGTCATCATCACCACGAACCTCGCCTTCGGCGAATGGCCGACCGTGTTCGGCGATCCCAAGATGACCACGGCGCTGCTCGACCGCGTCACCCACCACTGCGATATCGTCGAGACCGGCAACGACAGCTGGCGCTTCAAAAACCGCAGCTGACCGCCACCTTCGGCGCCTTCAAAAATCTATCTTGCGCTGCGCGCGCCTCCGGTCGGGCTACGCCCGCCCTCCGCCGCACGCAGCGCAAGGCCATCCTCAACAAACCCTCAGCATATCCTCAAAGGGGGTCCCTCTTCGACGCCGATCGGGGGTCCCTTTTGAACGCCGTTTGACACTCATAGGGGTAGTGTCGTGATTCGGCTCTGGATGTGGACCCAGCAGAGCTGGAGACAGATGACCCAGATTACGAGGAAGACGAAGCGGTAGCCGCCGCAGTGATATCGCGGGACGATCAACGCGCTGGCTCTTGCAAAATACGATATGATGCAACATAACTCGCCTGCGGCGTTGGGGGCAGGTGTGATCGAATCTTGCAAGTGGTCGGCTGGCGTCGTGTTCGCGATGGTCGCTGCGACGGGCGCTGAAGCACAGGACCGAGTATCGGAAGCCGACATCGTGGTTACGGGTGAGCGATTCGAAGACACACCGATGTTCTCCGTAACATAGCTCGGGTCCCCGGACATCGCGCAACGCTTCACCGATGGCATCCTCGATCATATAGGCAAGCTGACCGACTTCCCCCGGCGCGGCACGATGTGCGACGATCTGCGGCCGGGCCTGCGAACGACGACCTAGCTCTGCCGTGTGATTATCGCCTTTGCGGTGGAAGACACGGCGGTCGTCATTCGGCGGCAGCCGAGTAGGCGGCCTCCTCGTCCACCGGCTCCGGGTCGGCCTTGAGATGGCAATGAACCCAGTGGTTCTTCCTGATCTCCTTGCGCTTGGTGCGCAGCCGATAGGACAGCCCGAGATCCTCGCCAACGGTGACGAAATAGGCGCCGGCCGGCTTGTCGCCCTTTATTTCCGGCTCGATCACAAGGTTTTCCCACCACCACCACCATCATCACCAACCGATTTGAACGGTCATGCGAAAGGAGCGGAGGCTGTTGTCTCCAACTTTAGAGGCATTGTCTCCAGCCGGCGTCGGCCGTTGTCTCCAATCACGACCTTGCCCGATGGGGGGAGAGAAAACCCTCCCGATAGCGCGGGGGACTGTCATCACCTTCGCCAGCCTAGCCAGAAGTGGCCCATTCTTGCCGATTTTCTGGAGACATTATGGAGACAACGGCCGTTTCGAGGGCTTTGTCTCCAACAAAAAAGCGGCCCGAAGGCCGCTTAATGTCCTGATTTCTCGGGAAAACGCTGGAGCGGGCGAAGGGATTCGAACCCTCGACCCCAACCTTGGCAAGAAATTACTGCAAATACCCCAGAGCTTCTTTTTCTACGCCAAGGTACGAAAATCCAAGCATTTGTTGACTTCGGCCTACGATAATTTATCCTAGCCCTACCCTGCGAAGCGGTGATTTTCTATTACGTCCTCATTACTTTTCGAATCGGCCACCCTCGCGTAATATGATGGAGGAACTTGTGGCGCTTGCGAAGCTCAATAAGCGGACGGTCGATGCGCTGGCTGCACCAGCGACAGGCCAGGCATTTCTTTGGGATACCGAGATCAAAGGTTTCGGTGTCCGTGTCGGCGCAACCGGGACGAAAACCTTCGTCATCCAGTATATGAATGAGGAAGGCCGGGTTCGGCGAGTGAAGATCGGGCGCTTCGGCGTGATGACGGTCGAGCAAGCCCGCGAGCTCGCGAAGATTCAGTTGGGCAAGGTCGCCTCTGGCGAAGATCCCGCAGAGGAGTCGCGCCGGGTCCGGAAGGATCTCAATGTCGCCGAGATGTGCGAATGGTATCTCGTCGAAGCGCGAGCCGGCCGCATTCTTGGACGGAAGAACCGCCCGATCAAGGACACCTCGCTCAACATGGATGAGAGCCGCATCCTGACGCATATCATCCCGCTGATGGGCAAACGCCTCGTGCGGAAGCTGACGATCGCCGACGTCGAGGCAATGCAAAATGACATTGCAACCGGTCAGACCCGAAAGCCTCCTTCGGGCGGGCGCGGCGGCCGCCCGACGGGCGGTGCCGGCGTTGCCGGGAGGAGCCTCGGCACCCTCCAGGCCATCCTAGGCCATGCAAAGCACAAGGGACTGATTGCGGAACATCCTACGAAGGGCGCGAAGAAGCTCGCGACCAAGAAAAGGACCCGGCGTCTCAGCATCGCCGAGATCGAGCTGCTGGGTCGGGCGATCGGCCGGGCCGAACTGGGTTCCGAGAACCCCGTTGCGCTCGCAATTGTCAGGACGCTCCTTCTGACCGGCTATCGGCGCGAAGAGGCGCAGGCGCTGCAGCGGCAGTGGGTTAACCCCATGGGCGGCTACGTCGCGTTCCCCGACACGAAGAGCGATGCACAATTTCGGGCGATCGGACCCGAGGCGATCAAGATCGTCGTCGCTCAACCCGAAATAGCCGGCTGCCCCTACGTCTTTCCCGCGTCGAATGGCGAAGGCCCGTTTACCGCCGTCAGCGACTGCTTGGCCCGACTATGCCGCTCGGCCGGCATTGAGGGCGTAACGCCGCATACGCTGCGCCACACCTTCGGCAGCATGGCGGGCGAACTCGGCTTCTCCGAGCTCACGATCCGCGCGATGCTAGGCCACGCGTCGCAAAGTGTGACGCAGGACTATGTTCATATCGATGAAGCCGTGAAGCTGGCGGTCAGCCGCACTTCGGACGAGATCGCAAAACATCTTGAGACTGGCGTGCGGAAGGCGGCAAAGATGAAGTTCGCCGCCTGATCAAGGCGGCGAACCGTCGCGCGCCTCCATTTGCTCGAGAAGCTGCACTCCGATGATTTCCAAATCGGACTTGCCGATATCGGCAACTCTCCGGATCGAGAGGTCATGCTTTAGTATGGCAAGGTCCATCATCAGATCGGGCTCGCCATTCTCCTTCACGTAAGTGGGAACCAGAATGAACGAGCCACCCGCGGGATAGTTATCGAGAAAGAACCTCAGATTCGTGTCGGCGGCAGGTTCGAGCAGCTTGAGGCGGCTCGGCATGCTCACCAGCGTACCAGCGAAATCCCCTGGCTCAGTTCCCGCCATCAATAGCACCGCATAGTGGGACGGGGGCCGACCAGGTAGTTCGCGCAAGATCGCGATGTGGATAGCCCCTTTGGCATCTCGTGCGCCGAACCGTTCGCGCCAACGCTCGAAAATTTGGCGTCCCGCCTCGCGATCCTCAAAGTGCAATCCGACGATCGGGAGATCATGCTGCAGACCGAGCATCACGCCGATCCAGCGGGCCTGCTCCCATTGCGGAATGTCCAAGATCGAGCGCACTTCGACGCTGCGGTGATCGCCAGTCGCGTATCGCTCGCTGATTGTTTCTTCTTCGGGATCAGCCTCTGGCACCCTTACAATTACCGGCCGGTCGGCCTTCGGCGGAAACCGCTCGAGCGATAGCTCGTTCCAATCCGTCAGTCGCGACGCTGGACTGTTCATCGCCCGGATGCGGCTGTTCGAACTCGCGACTGCGGCGCTGACGCGCTCAAGGAGTGATTCTTCCCGAAAAAGCTTCTCCAGAGATATTTTTTGCCGGTCGGCGAGTGAGGTCGCGACGAGCATCAGCGTTGAGAGAAGCAGGAATTGGCTATGGGTTCCGCTCTCACCGAGATGATCGGCGGGTGTCGATCCGGCAGGCCAATGAAGTTTGGCGCGCATGTTATTGCCATCGAAATCAACGTTCGGTGCTGTGGCAACATCGCTTTCCACGAGATCGATATCAAAGCGCTCGACGAATGCTCCGATCCGCAGGCCGATAACCGTAGCAAACAGCGTGTCGATAACCGCCAGCAGGGTTTGGCCGGCGAGCAGCGCTGTGTCGCTGCCCGATAGATGCACCGCGACGCGCATGCCGATAACGCGGGTCTCGATGCTGTGCGGTCGCGGGCTGCCGGTAACCAGCGGCCGACCACCGAGGTCGCCCGCTGGCTGGTTGGCCGCGCGCGCGAACATGCCTTCAAGTCCCCCTTCCGGCTCCTCCTCGGGCTGACGTTCACCCAGGCGCTCCGCATACACGCGCCACCGCCGCGCGAAGCACGTCGATATCTCTGGCACTTGGCCGAGGTGCAGATTGGGGCGTCGTGCTCATGGGAAATATCGACTCAAATGTTCCCTTTATGTTCCACCGAGTCAAAGGGCGCGTCAAGCGGGCCGCGACGAACCGCCGGGAATCGGTGCGCGCCTTCCGCCCGGCCTCTGTAAAAGCGAAACAAATTGGGCTCATGATCGTGACGGCTGCGTCCTGCTGACGGAACGAGGATCGCCGCCAAAGCATTGGAAGACCGGTGACGGACCTATTGCGAGGCGAATCATGCGTGAGAATCACAGCCGCTATTCCACCGTCTCGATCGTCCTGCACTGGACGATCGCCATCCTGATCATCGCCAATGCCACCTTTGGCGGCTGGATGGAGGACGCCTCGGACAGCGAGAAACTTGGCTATTATCATCTGCACAAATCGGTCGGGATCACGATCCTCGCGCTCAGCATTATCCGGCTCGGTTGGCGCTTCGGCCATCCCTGGCCGGCCTTCCCCGGCGGCATGCCGTCATGGGAACGGATGCTCGCGCGCACGACCCATGTCCTCTTCTATGTGCTGATGATCGGCGCCCCGCTTCTCGGCTGGGCCGCAGCGTCGGCGGGCGGGGCGCCTGAAGTGCCGCTTTACGGCGCCGTGCCCGCGCCCAATCTTCCGCTACCGCTGAACGAGGATCTCGCCGAAGAGCTCGGCGACATACACAAGCTGATGGTGAAGGCCATTTACGTCGTGCTCGCGCTGCATGTTCTCGGCGCGCTCAAGCATCATTTTTTCGACAAGGACGAAGTGCTCCACCGGATGCTGCCGCTGTTTCGCAATCCGCGCGGCTGACACGCGTCGGCGTCACGGCATGCTGTCGTCGCGGCTGAGCAGGCCGAGGGTGCGCTCATCGCGCTCGCCGCCGAACCAGCGGATGAGCGCGGCGGAGAAGAGCGGCCGCCGGCTCACGGCCTCGAACAATGTCAGCGATGAACGCAGCTTGACGGCGTCGACCTCGCCGAAGACCGCCACCGGGTCGCTTGCCGGCAGGTCCTGGATCGCTTCGACGCATTCGGCATAGCGCGCGCCGAGAAGCGGATGGGCCAGATAGGCCCGCGCCTCATCGGCTCCCGCGAGACCGTAGAGCTTCGACGTCGCGCTTCGGCCAAGGCCTGCCAGCTGCGGGAATATGAACCACATCCAGTGCGAGCACTTCTTGCCGCGGCGAATCTCGCCGAGCGCGCGCGGGTAGATTTGCTCTTGCGCGGTCACGAACAGATCGAGTCCCTCTTCGTTCGTCATAAGGCAAGAGCGCCTTGTGCAGGCGGCTTACCATATACCTGCGTCACCTCGAGGCTGCCTTCGGGAAGCCATTTCAATATGTCCTCGGCCGGAACGCGCGGATCGAGCCAAGCGGCCCATTGATCGCGTGGCAGCGGAATGATCTGGCGATGGTGATAGGGTGCGATGTCGGGACCTGCGTCCATGGTCAGGAGGCTGAAGGCTTCGCCGACATGGCTGTCGCGCCAGACGCCGGCCATGCAGAACCAGCGATGGTCCTTCAGCGTGAACAGCCACTTGTCGAGCCGCTTCTGCGCAGGGTCGGTGGGATCGGTGAACTCATAGAAACCGTCGCAGAGGACGAGGCATCGCTGCATGCCGAGATCGCGGCGCTCCGAGCGCACATTATAGACCGGTTTGCCGCCCTGTCCGGGCCAGCTCCAGCGCCGGTTGACGAGCGATCCGGCGGCGGCGCCGTCGCTGCTCTTCACGATCGGCGCTGTATCGGTGATGCGGACATCCTCGCGCGCCGGCACGTTCGGTGCGCCCTCGGGCATGTCGATCTTGATCTGGAGGTTGTCGAAGTCCTCGGCGATCGACGCGATGTCAATTTCGAGCCGATAATCATTGCACATGCGCGTCGGCCCCCTCGCCCTTGCGACTCAACATCGTTCCCATTATGTTCCACATATGGGTATCGCGCCAACCCCTTTCGATCCCGACGCCCCGAGCGGAGGCGTGCAAGCGCTCGTCCGGCGCAATCCCGACAATATGACCGAGATCGAAATGGTCAAAGCGGTTTGGGGTTCCGACCCGCGGTTTAGCGACGGGATCAATTATCGTTTCGTGCGCGCCGAGGGCCGCGCCTTCCCGGCGCGCCGCTGCCTGATCCCGGCGTCCGAGTTTCGCATGGGAACCGGCGATCACCGCTACCGGGTGACGCTCGACAGCGGCAATTTCTTCTATCTCGCCGCAGTGTGGGACCCGCCACTCGCCGACTGGCCGCTGTCCTACCGCATCCTCACCATCCCGGCGGGCGCCGATGTCATTCCCTATCAGTCGCGCCACGGCGTGATCATCCAGCGGCGCGACGCGAACCATTGGCTCGACGGCAGCCTGCCGAACGAGCTGCTGTTCGAGGAACCGCCGCGTCGCACGCTGTTCGTTGAGCCTTTGCGCAAACAGGCGGAACTTCCGCTCTAGGTCATGATGTCGCCGGCCCGCAGGGCCCGAACAACCGCACTCTTGGCGAGCCCGCAGCGGGGCGGCGTGCGATGCGCTCCCGTGCCTAGCCGCCGCCCCGCAAGGATAGCGAGCCGAGTGTGCCGCGCGGCCAAAACAAAAGTGCGACCCCTGGCCGAGCCTGCGAGGCCAGAGCGCGCTCATCAGATGCCGCGCCCGACATGCCGCCGCGCGGCCGTCCCGCCGGGCACGCCGGCGGGACGTACCGGCTCAGCCGTTCAGACGATCCTTGACGGCCTTCGCGGCGCCGAAGGTCAGCTTCTTCGAAGCCGCAATCTGGATGGTTTCGCCAGTCGAGGGATTGCGGCCTTCACGCGCGGCCGATTCCTTGACCTTGAACTTGCCGAAGCCGTTCACCGAGACTTCGTCGCCCTTGGCGGCGGCGTCGGTGATCGCAGCGAAAACGGCATCGACAGCCTTCTTCGCATCGGCCTTGCTCAGACCAAGTGCGGTTGCGACGCTGTCCGACAGTTCGGCGTGGTTCATAAAATCATCTCCTTGAGCGGCCGGAAGGATCCCGGCCGGGCGGGCGCTATAGCGCCGCGGACGGATCGGCGCCATCTGCGCCGCGCCAAGGCGCGGCACGGCGAGTTGCACTCGGTGGCGGCGTGCGGCAGTAGCGGCGGATGCTTCCCCACCGCCTCATCGCATCCGCCCTGCTCCTGCTGGCTGCCGCCTGCTCGCCCGCGACCTCCGCACCCGCGAACCCGTCTGCTCCATCGAAACCGCTCAAGCTTGCGAGCTGGAACCTGGAATTTCTCGCCGCGAGGAACGGCGAAGGCTGCAACCCCAGGGATGACAGCGATTATGCCGCGATGCGCCGCATCGTCGACGACCTCGACGCCGATGTGATCGCCTTTCAGGAGGCCGAGAATGAGACCGCCGCGGCGCGGGTCTTCGACCCCGCCAAATATGTCGTGATCATGGAAGCGCGGAAGGGCGCGCCGGGCGGCACCTGCGGCGGCAAGTTCCCGTCGCAGACGGTGATCCGCCAAGCGGTCGGTTTTGCGATCCGCAAGGATATGGCCTTCGATCGCCATGCCGATGTGACGTCGCTGATGCGCGGCAACGAACAGCTTCGCTCGGGCGTCGACATCACGCTCCGCCCCGAGGGCCGCACACCGATCCGCCTTCTCGGCATCCACCTCAAGTCAGGCTGCTTCTCCGGGAACGAGGCGAAGGCCTGCCCCATATTCCAGGACCAGATTCCGGCGCTCGAAGCCTGGATCGACGCGGCCGCCGCCGGGCCCGAGCGCTTCGCGGTGCTGGGCGACTGGAACCGGCGGCTCGCGCTTCCCGGCGACGCGATCTGGACTAAAATCGACGATGGCGATCCGGCCAACGCCGATTTGATGCTCGCCGACGCGGGCCAGCCGCCGGCCTGCGATCCGCGTTACGACAGTTTCATCGATCATATCGTGCTCGACCGGCGCGCCGCCGCCGACCGGACGGGGTTCAGCGAAACGCTCTATGCGCCCGGCGAGAAGCATTATTCGGACCACTGCCCGATCGCGGTCACGCTGCGGCGATAGAAAAATTCCGGGCCTCGAAGTAGCCCACGGAACCATCGCGCGCCCGGCACGTTTCACTTACCTGTCCAGACGAAAGAATGGCAGAATTTGATCGCATCTTCGGATGCAATCTAGGGAAGCCCCGCTGCAGCGATGTAGCGGGGCTTACCATTTCCGCTCCGCAGATATGCGGGCGCCATGCCGCAGGCGAGAAGCCAAGCGGCCCGACGATCATTCTGCGTCAGGCACGTCCTCGACACTTTCCCGACCGTCGTCATCAGGAAGGGGAACCTGCTCCGGAACTTGCTCGGGGCCGGTCGGGGGAGAATCGGGATGCGGGTCGGGCGGTGCGCTTGCCATGACAGCTCCTATGGACGTTGCCACTGGGAAACGGCCGGCAAGTCCTGCGGTTCCGGCGAGCCCGAGCCGCCCTGCGATCAGGCCGCAGGCCCCGGCACAAAATAGATCCAAAATGGTTTGATCTGGCGGCGGCACTTCCGTTTCCCCCCTGTTGACGATAGCGTGCCGCGCCATGACCGTGGGGGAAGAGGAATCGATCGGACCGGGATCGTTGTGGCTGCGATGGGATCCGCACGTCCACGCCCCGGGCACGATCTTCAACGACCAGTTCAAGGGCGATTGGGAAGCCTATCTTGCCGCGATCGAGGGTGCGACGCCGGCGATCCGTGCGCTCGGTATTACCGACTATTACGGGCTTGAACTCTACAAGGAGGTTCGCGCGCGCAAGGAGCAAGGTCGCCTCAAGGACTGCGACCTGATCTTTCCGAATATCGAGCTTCGGTTCAGCGTGGGAACCGCGCGGTCGTGGATCAACGCCCATCTGCTCGTCTGCCCCGACGATCCCGATCATATCGAGCAGCTCACGCGCTTCCTTCAGCGCCTGACCTTCAAGACCACGACCGACACCTTCGCCTGTAATCCTTCGGAGCTGATCCGCCTGGGACGTTCGCTCAATTCCGAGCTGACCGATGATCGTTCAGCGCTTCGCCACGGCTCCGAACAATTCAAGGTAAGCTTCGATCAGCTCCGTGAAGAATATAAGGGGATGAGCTGGGCGCAGGAGAATATCCTGATCGCGGTCGCCGGCGCGAAGGGCGATGGGACATCGGGACTTCAAGATGGCGCAGACCAAGCTTTGCGCCAGCAGATTGAACATTTTGCTCACATCATGTTCGCGTCGAGCCCGGCGCAACGTGAATTTTGGCTCGGCCGAAAAACCAGTCGCGAGCATATCTGCGAGACCTACGGCGGGCTCAAGCCCTGCATGCACGGCAGCGACGGGCATTCTGTGGAACGAACGGGCGCGCCCGATGGCGACCGCTATACCTGGATCAAAGGTGCGGCGACATTCGACGGACTGAAGCAGGCCTGCATCGATCCCGAGGGCCGCGCTTACGTCGGGACCGAGGCGCCGCCCGCAGCTGCGCCGTCTGAGACGATCCACCGTGTGACCCTGACGAATGCGCCGTGGGCCCCCAATTCGGTGATCGATCTCAACCCGGGCCTCGTCGCGATCATTGGTGCGCGCGGGTCCGGCAAGACCGCGCTGGCCGACATGATCGCAGCGGGCTGCGATGCCCATGCCGACCAGCTCCCTATGCAGTCTTTCCTGGTTCGGGCGAGCGAATATCTCGACGATGCGACGGTGAAGCTCGATTGGGGCAATGGCGTTGTCACCGAACGCGGCCTCGATAATGCCGCGGCGGCATGGGACGGCTACGCCCGCGCTCGATACCTGACACAGCAGTTCGTGGAATCGCTCTGCTCACCGGAGGGAATGACCGATGGCCTGCTGTCGGAAGTCGAGCGCGTGGTCTTTGACGCCCACAGCCCGACCGAGCGAGAGGGCGCGGTCGATTTTGCGGACCTTCGCGACCTCAAGGCAGCCCGGTTCCGCGAGGCGCGACGCCGCGAAGAACAGAAGCTCGAGGAATTGTCCGACCGGATCAACATCGAGCTCGAGAAGCAATCTCAGATCGTGGCCATTCGGAAGCAGGTCGACGAGAAGAAGCTCAAGATCACCCAGCTCACCGAGGACCGCGGCAAGCTTGTCCGCAAAGGCAGCGAGGACCGGATCAAGCGCCTCGAGGCCCTGACCGAGGCGGCAAACGAAGTGCGCGCACGGGTTAGGCGCCTGACCAATCGCGAGCAGAAGTTGCTACTCGTCCAGGACGAGGTTTCGGACTTCCGGACCCATCAGGCGCCCGAAAATCTGCGCGATGCGCAAGAGCGCCACAAGGATGCCGGCATAGCCGGAGAGGCGTGGGACCCGTTTCTGACGCAGTACAGCGGCAATGTGGACGGCATCATCAACGACAACCTGTCCTCCACCCGGAAGAACCGTGACGGGTGGCGCGGGATCGATATCGCAATCACCGATCCAGCGACCCCGCTCATCGCCGACGATGCCGATCTGACGAGACTTCCCCTTGGCCGGCTCGATGCGGAAATCCGGCGGCTCGGCGATATCATAAACGTCGACAAGGAAACACGCGAACGGTTCAATTCCCTGTCGACGAAAATCACGACCGAGACCGAATTGCTCTCGGTCCTGCAGGACAAGCTGAAGGACTATGAGGGCGCAGAGGAGCGCGCCAAGGGCCTGCCTACGGAAAGGCAGTCAAGCTACCGGCGGATCTTCGAAGCGGTGTTTTCGGAACAGCAGGTCCTCAACGACCTTTACGCACCCATCCGGGCGCGAATGGACGAGACGGGCGGGACGCTCGGGAAGCTTGCATTCACCGTCACCCGCCGAGCAGACATGGCGGAGTGGGCAAAGCGCGGCGAGGATCTGCTGGACCTTCGCCGACAGGGCCCGTTCCGCGGCGAGGGCAAATTGCTCGAGGCCGCGAATGACGAGCTTCGCGGCGTTTGGGAGAGTGGGACCGCCGAAGAAGTGACCGAGGCGCTCAAAGACTTTCGCCAAAAATATCAGAAGAGCTTCTTCGAACATGCTCTCGCACAGCGCAGCGATGCCGCCGCATTCCGCGGCTGGCTCAAGCTGTTCGCGCGCTGGCTCTATGGCACCGATCATATCGAAGTCCGGTACAGCGTCGATTATGATGGGGTCGACATCCGCAAACTTTCGCCGGGCACGCGCGGCATCGTACTCCTGCTGCTGTACCTCGCGCTCGACAACGCAGATGAGCGGCCGCTGATCATCGATCAGCCCGAGGAAAATCTCGATCCCAAGTCGATCTATGATGAACTCGTCGGCCTGTTCCTCAAGGCCAAGGCGAAGCGCCAGGTCATCATCGTCACGCATAACGCCAATCTGGTGATCAACACCGACGCCGATCAGGTCATCGTTGCATCGGCCGGCCCGCATCCGGGGGATGGCTTGCCCGAGATCGCCTATGCGAGCGGCGGCCTCGAAGATGCACCGATCCGCAAGATGGTCTGCGACATTCTCGAGGGCGGGGAACATGCGTTTCGCGAGCGCGCACGGCGCCTGCGCGTTCGCCTGGAGCGTTAGTCTCGATATTTTGCACGGGCTCAAGGGGGAGCAAAACCAATGAGGAAAATCATTCTGGCTGCGGCGCTGATCTGCGCGCCGGGACTGGCGCAGGCGCAATCGGGCTGTGCAGCCTATACGGGCAGCATGGTGCAGCCCCAGACCTTCGACCAGGCTATCGCGTCCATCAAGCCCGTCGCGCCGAAGGACGAATTCGAGACCAGCGATGCATACCGCGCCCGGCTCGCAGCAGCGGGCGGCTCCGGCCCCCTCATCATCTCGAAGAAGATCGAAGGCGCGGAATATCTGGCCTATAATGCCGATCTCGGAGCCTTCGAGGTGAAGTCCTACCTGTTCGACAATACGAACTTCAGCGCTTGGGACACCTTCTATTATGCAAAAGTCGAAAGTCCGAAGGCCAGCACCCTCAGCAACCTCGACGTGACGATTTCGAGCAGCGAGGTCACGACCGGCACCTATTCCGCGCAGAATGGCTTCGGGGCGAAGGCCACCATCAGCAAGATTACCCGGACCGAGAACGCGATCTTCGAGGGTGAACCGGCGCGCTATGGCGAAGAGCTTTTCATCGCCAACAAGGGTGGGGTCATCGGGACCATCCCCATGAGCGTCGCCGAAGCGCAAGCCTTCAAACCCCAAGCCAAGATTGCCTTTGTTGTCGTGCCGAAGCTCCCGAATGTCGTTCGCGCCACCTACCCCTATGGCAAGACGACGATCAGCAATCCGACCGATATCACGGTGAATTCGACGGTCCTGGTCGCCGACATTCAGTGCGGCCTGCTCATGGACGGGACGAACAAGGTCGTCGCAGCCTTCACGACACGATGACCGCGTCAGAAGATCCCGGAGACAATTCCGGTCATAATGCGGCCGATCACCGCGCGGAGGATGAGGCAGAACGCCCACAGCCGCCGGTCGACGAACTCCTCGTTCTCGACGAGCGCCAACTCATCCGGATCGAGGCCGTACACAGGGGTTTCCTCTACCAGCATCTTTTCGCGGCAGCGTGCCTTCTCCTCGCGGGAAAGGCGGGAGCCGAACATATCATCGTCGAGCGGGACGAGGACATTGAAGTCCAGCTTCCGGACGCCCGTATCTATGCGCAGGTCAAAACGCGGCAGGACGTCCTCAATCCCAGTGATATTTCAGGAGCACTAGAGCGTTTCGAGGACATACGTGCGGATCATCAGAACGGCCTGCGAGCTGGCGACGCGAGATTCGTGATCGCGACGAATGCGCCTCCGTCGCCAGCCCTGCTCAAGAAGATTGCCGCGGATGACTGGCCTGACGATGTCGAGCTGCATTGGCCAGGCGGTCCTGAGCCCTCCGACAATTGCCTGCCTCGACCTGCCGACAATGTTGCCGGTATGGCTGCATATTGCTCGGATCTCGCGGCGCAGCTGCCATTCGGGTTGCTCAGGCCGGAGACGCTGACCTGGAAGCTGGCCGCCATGGTCATGCTCGCATCCGCTGGCACGCCTCCGCGCGAGGATCACAGTTTTTCCCGCGAGGAATTGCCGGACCTGTTCGAGCAGCTCGTGGTCCAGATGCAGCAGCTTCCGGCGCCGCCCCCGGTGTACCGCGCCCAGGTCGACGAACCCGCCCTGCTAAGTGACCAGCCCGTCCGCATCATAGCGGGACTTTCGGGCTCGGGGAAAACCGCCTGGATGGCCGAGGCCGCGGTCCATGCTGCGCTCCCGGTCACCTATCTCGACGTTGGGGACACGCCGGGACCCGCGCTCGCGTCAGCGGTAGCGCGCGAAGTGGCGGCGAAGATGTTCGGTCGCTCCAACGACAAGCTCGGCGAAATTCTTCTGCCGGGCGCGAGCGGATTGGACATGGTGAGCGCGCTGAGCATCAAGCTCGGCGAAGACGGCCTTCACGCGGCTGTCGTCATCGATAACAGCCACCGCATTCCCGCGGCCGATATAGAGGCGCTGGTAGCACGGGGCCCCAATCTCCGATTTGTCCTGCTGAGCCAACCGGGTCGGCACATCGCCGAACTCGAAGCAGGACTAGATATTCAAGCCGAGACTCTGAACGGCTGGGACGAAGACACTATCGCGGCGGCAGTTCAAGATGCTGGTTGCCGTGCCGATTTCGGCGATTGCGAGCGGCTATCCAGAATTACCGGAGGCCTGCCATTTTATGTACTCAATGCGGCGACGATCGCGGCGCGCGAATATGGCGGCGACATTAGGGCCTTTTGTACGGATATCGAGCAGCAGACCAATATCGTCGAGACGGCTCAAGAGA
The DNA here is from genome assembly GCF_003609815.1 of Sphingopyxis sp. EG6. Taxonomy (NCBI): domain Bacteria; kingdom Pseudomonadati; phylum Pseudomonadota; class Alphaproteobacteria; order Sphingomonadales; family Sphingopyxidaceae; genus Sphingopyxis; species Sphingopyxis sp. EG6. The sequence goes on along the minus strand of NZ_AP017603.1, from coordinate 3,664,659 downwards.
TTATCCTGAGGCGCGCGTTCGAAGGCTTGCCGCCGGTCGACAGAGAAACGATCGCGGTCCTGAGCCTCGCCGATGTCGCGCTCTCACGGGACGAAGCCAGTGCCTTGCTTCAAGCCGCATGCGACATCGACGCGAAGGCGGCCACGGCCCGGTTGCGCGCGCTTCCCGCAACGGGTGCGCTGGAATTATTCGGGAATAGCGGCCTAAAAATTCACGACGCGGTGAGGATACTCGGCAAAGCGGACGTCTCGGCAAAGGGTCAGGACTTCGAGCAGAAAGCCTTGGGCTCGCTGCAGCGGGTCATCGTAAGCTCGATCCGGACCAACTGGAGCCTCGCGAAGTTAGGACTGCTCATCCGTCTGTTCGGGCTTCTCGGTCAGGCGAGAATATTGGTGCAGTTTGCCACAGACGAATTGTTCCACGAACTCGGGGTCTGGCCGGAAATCGAACCCTATCTGCTGACGATCGCGGCCGATCCGAACGGAGATGCCGAGACAAGGCTGTGGGCGCTCGACGGCCTGGTCTTCAATGATCTGCGCGAGGGAGATTATGAGGCCGGCCGGGAGCGGGTCGACGAGATGGAATCGCTGCTGAGGGCGAACGAGCTCGGCGACGAGGAGTGGATGGCCTGGGGCATGAAGCGGATGTTGCTCTTGTCCGAGCTTGGCGACATTGATGGCGTCCGGGCCATGCTTGACGAAGTTTCGGATCGACTTCCCGACCAGCCCGAACATCTGCGCGTGTTTCGCTACAATCGCGCCCTCGCCCTCTTCAAGCTCGGCGACAACGATACAGCGGTAAGTGAGGCACTCGCCCTCATCGGCGAATATTATCGGGAGCTCGGGATCAGGCCCGACGATGTGATAGGACGGAACGCCCCCGAACTTCGGGAGCTTCTTCCCAAAGACGAAGATCTCACCGATCGGCTGAAACATCTGGCAGACAGTCACGATCTTTTCGCGCAGGCCTTGGGCCGGAAGAGCCAGCGATCTACTCTCGCACGCATCCATGCGATGAAATTCTACGAACTGTCGCAATCCTACCAGTCATTCGTCCGGGTTGGTCTCGATCTTGTCGAAGAACTGGTCTGGGTGAACGACTTCATAAGCGCCCGCGAGGCCTTCGAACGGAACATCTTCCCCATCTTGCAAGGCGCGGGCCTCGCGGGGCCCGTTCTCGAAGCTCGCGCTCTATATGCGGTGGTTCTTGCGTACTGCGGCGACCATGATGCGGCGGCGAACGAGGTCGAGCGGCTGCTGCCGTTCGAGGATGCGATGGATCCGAACCATCGCGCGGCATTCCAGGAGCAGAAGGCCATCATTCGCGAGGTTCGGCGCAAAGGCGGTCCCCCGCAGCGACAGGTTGTGATTCCTGCCCCTTTGCAGGCGCTGTTCGATCAGCGTCGCGGTGCCCCCAGGGAGGTTGAGCCGAGGAAAAAGGTCGGCCGCAACGAAAAATGTCCCTGCGGTTCTGGCAAGAAATACAAAATCTGCCACGGGCGATGATCGCGAGCGGCTAGAGTCGGTCGTAGATGGCGTTCGGCAGAAGTTTCATCAGGCCAGCGACGAGCCACCAGCGTTTGGTGACATAGGCATGAGACTTACGGGCGCGGATGGCGCCGTAGATCTGCTTCGCCGCCTTTTCAGGCGAAGCAACCCAGAAGAGTCCGTCACCCTTCGCCATCGCGGTGTCGACGAAGCCGGGCCGCACGTCGGTCGTTGCAATCGGCAGGCCCCGGCGCGCCATGTTCTGGCGTAGCGCCTCCATATAGTTGGAGACGAAGGCCTTGGACGCATTGTAGGCAGGCGCGTCGCCGCTTCCCCGCAATCCCGCGATCGACGAAATGGCCACCAGATGCCCCGTGCCTTGGGCGATGAAGTGCTGCATGCCGATATTGGCCGCGGCCGCGAAACCTTCGACATTCACCGCGATGGTCTCGCGTTCCGCCTCCCAGACAAGATCGGCATTTATGTGGCCGACCCCGGCACTGATCACCAGCAAGTCGAGCCCGCCAAGCCGCTCGATCAGGGCGGCGAGTCCGCGTTGCATCGCGGTCGTGTCGGCCACGTCGAACGCCTCGTAGATTATCGAACCGGAAGAATTGCCAGCGAGATTGGCGAGCAGGTCGCGGCGCCGACTGGTGACGCCAACCGAATAGCCATGATGCGAGAGCAGCATCGCCAGCTCTCGGCCGATCCCTGAACTCGCGCCGACTATGATCGCTTTGTTCACGGGCAAGCTCTTGGAATGCGCCGGAACGAAACTGCGATCACAGCCTTCGTCATCAGATTTCGAATGCCTTGAGGAAGTCGGCCATAATTTCCGCGGCATGTCGCTGCCGCAAGATCCGGGCGTTCAGCAGATCGGGGTCGGCCGAGACATCGGCTTCGTCGTCTTCGAAACTTGCCACGGCGACGGGCCCGTCGCGCAAATAGCTCTCGTCGGGATTGGGATCGCGGAAGCGAGCCGCCATGCGAGTAAGAGCCTCGCGTATCGCCTCGGCATGCGGACCGGTCAGTGCAGCCGCGAATGCGGATTGCGCCGCGCCGACGCCACCTTCCAGATTCTCGATGCAGTAGATCAGGTCGTGCGCATCCTTGCGCTCGAACCTCTGATCGAAAGCAAAGGCCTTGAGACAGGTGAAGGTGACGATATCAGCGTAGCGCACGACCTCGGTGGCACGGCCCTTACCGTTCAGCAGGTCCGCCGTGATTTCGACGGTCCCGTGATGGTCGAACACCATGGAAGCGTGGGGGATGTTCAACGCCGAGACATTTCCGTCCGAAGGAAGTTCCTTTACCTTGCCGCCTCCAAGTTCCGGCGAGTCCGCCAGAAACTCGAGGATCATCGTCGTGCCGTCCTCGATCTCGGCGCGCCACCGCCAGGATTGCTTCGCACCCTTTTCATTCTCGGCGCGCTCGAAGTTCATCGCCTTTAGATTTTCTTCTAGCGTACTGTAGGCTTCGGTCGTCGTGAGGATTCCGACGTCGACGACGATATCGACGTCACCCGTGCCCGCATGTTTCGGGACTTTCGGCGGCCTGGCGGTCACGAGATAGCGCGGCGCGAGTCCGCCGACGAGAAAGACCGAATCCTTCCATGGTCCAAGCCCGCGCAGGAGCGTGACCAGTACGCGCTCGCACGCGTCGGTGACCATGTCCTCATAGCCGCTGATCGTCTGTGGTTTGGGCATTATTTATCCAGACATTCGCTACGGAGGTGCATCGCCAATTCACGGGAACGGCCGGACGCCTGGAGCAGGTCGAGATAGACCTGCAGCGGCGGCGCATAGCAGACGCCATCGATCCGTTGGCCGACCGCGACATCGCGCCGGCTCTTCGCCTCGATGATACCGAGATTCCACCCCTCCGCCACGGGCCGGGCGTCGAGATTGAGCAGCGCCTCGATCAGCTTCTGCCCGGGCTCGATCCGGCAACGAAGCTGCGAGATGGAAGAAAGATAGGGGGCATAGATTTGAGCGGCTACCTCGCCGGTGACCGCATAGGCGGCTTTCGCCTCGTCGCACGCCTGATCAAGGCGCAGCGCCAGCGCCAGTGCGTCACTCCCTTTCGGGACATAGTAACGCCGCACTGTCGGCGCCTTCTGATCGCTCGCATAGCTGGTCCAAGCTTCGAGAAGGGGCCGTGCGGCGCGCAATCGACGCTGTTTCGACGGACCCGCCCCCTGCACATCCACCCACTCGCGCCGTTCGAGTTCCGTGAGGGTCTCGGAAGCCGTAGCGGGCGATACGCCGCTCGCATCGGCGAGATCCTTCACGCCCAGCCAGTCCTGCCGCCTCTCATAAATTTCATGGAGTGCGCGCGCCTTTTGCCCCTGAAAAATGGAATCGAATTTCTTCGTCCCTTTTTTCGGAGCCGGTTTATCGAGAAATATGAATGCCTTTTTCCCCGGAATATAAAGCGAGCCTCCGAGGTCGTAATATCCGACGCGCTCTTCCCGAAAAATCTCTCGAGCGCCCGGCGAGATCGCACGGGCGACAAAAAAAGGAATGATTTCCCGGTCGTCACCGGAATTGCTGAGATGGGCCTGATTATTCCGAAGCTGCCAGATTGCTTCGCGCACATCGCGCGGAAAAAGCTGCGCCTTGATTTCGACAAGCAATAAGAGCGGCTGGCGGCCGATATATGCGCCGATCAGGGCGTCGGCGCGGCCGCGAGGCCCGATTTCGACCTCATATCGCTCGATTTGCGCGTGCGACTGCGGCAGCGCCAAAAGCGCCTCCAAAAGCGCATCGAGCAATTCGCGCTGAGAATTTTCAAATTCGGCCATATTTTGTGCCCAGCAAAAATCACCCTAAAAGTGAATATTCGGAAAAACCTTGATATTTGCTGCGCAGAAAATTTGCATTAAAAAAATGGAAAAAATTTCATCTGAAATCTGGAAAGCGTCGAAACTGGCAACGCTCCGGTGGCGTCAACGAAGGATTTTGGCGTCACCGCGCCTCGAGGGTGATTTCACGCCTGCTGAACTGAGATGGCAATTTGATCTCGATATCGCCCGATGTGATAGCCCAATCGGTCGTCACCAAGGCTGGCTCTTCGCCACTATCGTCCTCGGACACCAGCACCTCAACATAAATAGCCGCGCTGGAAGTTGGACGAGCATGGTAAGTCCGAATATCCAAATCAGGCTCTCCCCGCCGCGAGATGACATACTCATGACCCGTCTCACGAACGTCGGCTTCGACCTCAGCCAAGACTTCGACCTCAAGGACAAAATCCTGTCCCTCCTCGGATTCGTCGACGAGAAACACGCTCGAAATCTCAAGATCGAAGAACTCGACATCTTCAACCTCGATATCGACACGGCGCGGACGATAGGAGTTAAGGCGTGCCCTCAGCCTTTCGAGCAGGGACGCGTCTCCACGGACATGCGCTTCAAGACGCTTCACCAACTGGGCTGACGCCAGAGCCAGCGAGAGAAGCTGGGCAACGGAGTCCAATTGGATCAGATCGTCCCGTCCCTCGCAGAATTTCACCAGGTCCGGATCCTTGCCAACCACATATATTCTGGGTCGACCGGGCCGGATCCAGGCGAGGAGGCTCGACAGCACAAAGGCGTCCGGAAACTCGCTCTTTTTTTTGCCCTCCCCAAAGGGCGCAGCACCAGCAAAATAATCGTCAAAAATCGCTTTGTGATCGGCAACAACGGGGATTTCGGTAAATTTTGCTGTCGCTAGGAATTCTCGAAAGCGCGCGTGAAGCAGTGCCTTCCGATCGGCTGGATCGGTATCACCAAAGGGACCGCTTTCTCCAAGCTGGCCAAAAATCGCGCCGTGCTTCTTCGCTGCTGCTTCCGCCTCCGCCAGCGCTTCCGAAAGTCTCGCTTCAACCTCCCGCGTGGTGATGGAAGTCGTGATCGGCTCGAGCGTGCTCTTCGACGCTAGATCGATCAGGCTGGACCAAGTTCGCGATTGCCAGTCGAGACCCGCCGCACGAAAAGCCTCGGTATCGATGAAAGCATATGGTGTGACGAGGCGCTGTCCGCGCGGTGCTGGTGGTTCGCTCATCGTTGCAAACTAGCTTTTGCGACGGATTTCCTCAATCGTTCCCTTGAGCCTCGCCGCCCAATGCGACGCTTGAGAGAGAGCTAAGAATGGCGCAAAACTGGCTCACATAGGCCGATGGACGGAGAACTAGCCTCAATTTGGTTCTAAATCTCAAATCGCCACTGCATGGACCGGGTCGCCGACGCTAGAGTTGATCGTCGGAGGTGACGATGATCATTTTCAAGATGCTGGCGATCGCCAGCCTGACGATCCTGACAGCATGTGCTCCGCCGGAGCCACGCAGCGTTCAATATTTCGAGGCCAATCTCGATGAGGCACGCGACGTCGTCCAAAGCTGCACGGCGGGCGACAAGCGCGGCGATGAATGCAGCAATGCCAATGTCGCGGTCGAGACTGCCGAGGGAAAGGCCAAATTCGAGCGGTTCCGCGGGAAAAAGTAGCGGGTCTCAACCTGCCTGACGCGCTGTTGTCTCAAGCTCAGCGATGCGGTCACGGCAAATAGTCTCGACGATACCGGCGAGATGCTGAACCCGCGCGCCGAGCCATTCCAGTTCGTCGGCGGTGATCGCGTAATGCTTCGAATAGCGCGCCTTGATGTACGCTTCCTTCAACTTTTCGAACCGCGACCGGTCGGCCTTAACTTCTCGCGGCCATGCCTCGATCAATCGATCATCGATCCGCTCGGCTTGGGTGCGCAGGAAAACAAGATTATGGATGTGCGGCGTGTGGAAAGTGCATACCAATAAGATGCAGTGGTAATATCGTTCCGTCGCCTGATGAAGCTGAAAGGCCGCATTGTTCAACCAACCTGCAGCGACAGCGCTTCGATAGTGATGAAGAAACTGCGCTCCGCTAGGATACCACTCATCAAAATACTCGCGCGCCATCTCGAGCGCCGCATGCGGCGTCATCGGCTTGGGTTCTGCGAGCTCCTTCCCGTCGGCCTCGTACAGCGCGATCCCGTCACGAGCGACGTCGATGAAGAAATAGCGACCCTGCGTCAGTCCGGCATTCACCTCGTCGAGACTGTGAACGATGAAATTCACCGGCGTGCGGAGCCGCTTCGTTACCGACAGCTCACGAATGAGCCGGTCGTCGAGCTTCGACCAATAGTCCGCCCGATCGGTCAGCCGCTTGTCGTTGACGATGATCAGCAGGTCATAGTCCGACTGATAGCCCTTCGCCGTGTGCGGCTCGTCGACCCACCCACCCCGTGCATAGCTGCCGTAGAGGATGATCTTGGAAATCCGGCCCTTGCGCTTCCAGTCCTGCGTCGCGAGCGCCAGCGCATCCTCGAATTCCTCGAAGATGATCTCGACGACGCGCTCGATCTCGCGTTGCTTGTGCGGGGGAAGATGTTCGAGGCTGCTCTGCATTGGGGTCACCCTAACAAGGTGGCGGCACCCTTGCACCCGGAAGATTGTTCCGATGCGCAAGGATGCCGCAAGATGGCCGCCGCTCAGTCGGCGGGTGTCCAGATGATCGCGAAAACATCGTCGCGATCCTGCCCCGCGGCCCGCCCGAGATTGGCGTAGATGCGCCGCGGCCCGAACTCGGGGGTCGCGAGCGAGAGCGAGACATAGGGACGCCCCGATTGCTCGGCGACGCGAATCCAGCCGGCTCCGATCTCGACGCCATCGGACCAAACGCGATAGTCGGGCTGCACATCGCTCGCCTTGCCGCGGTTGGGGCGTATCTCGATCGGTGCCTTGATCGACAGCGTGATGAGCTGGCCCACAAAGCCCTTCTCGATGCTGCCGCTGACGATGCCGATGCTCGCCATGTCGATACTCCTGCTGATTTGCCCGGGACCATCCCGGGCGTGCAGCCGGGCGGGTCGGCGGCTTGAGGCGCTTGCGCACCCGAAGGGCCGAAGCGCAGCGGAGGAGTGAGGCTACGCCTCGCTTGCGCGGGCGCCGCCGCCGACCAGATTGGCGGAGCGCTCTTGGGTGGGACCGGTCGAACTTCGAAAATGGAAGAGCGATCAGGGCGAGCGATCGCGCCAAGGATATGACGAAGCCGAAAAGGGAGCTGCATCGATACGGATGCTTCCCGGCCTCGTCGCGGCGATATATAGGCCTGCTCTATCGGGCGTGGTTCTTCTGAAGGCACGCGCTCGACGGTCGTAACTCTGCTGAACAGGATCGTGTCGATGCCGTGGCCCAAAGGTACGCGCGCCCTCGTGCTGCACAATGCAAAGGCGCGGCAGGGCGAGCAGGCGCTCGTTCCCGTTCGCGAGCGCCTCGCTGCCGGCGGCCTTCTGGTGACGGTCGAGCCGTTCGAGAGCTTGCCCGAAATTGCACGCGACGTGACACGCTTGCATCAGACCGCCGATATCATTGTCGTGTGCGGCGGCGACGGTTCGATCTCATCCGCCGCGCCCGCGGTGATCGAGAGCGGCCTGCCGCTGGGAATCATTCCCGCCGGAACCGCGAATGACTTGGCGCGCACCCTGTCGATCCCGCTCGACTTCGCGGCGGCGGCCGACGTCATTGTCGAGAGTCACAGCCGACGGATCGATGTCGGCATGGTCAATGGCCATGCCTTCTTCAATGTCGCGAGCATCGGGATCAGCAGCGAACTTGCGCAGAAGCTCGACCCGGCGATCAAGAAAAGGTTCGGCCGCCTCGGCTATGCCGTCGCCGCGCTGCGGGTCATCCTGGCTGCCCAGCGGTTCCGGGCGAGGATCAGGGAGAAGGGCGAGTCGAGGACCGTCAGCACCTATCAGGTCGCGATCGGCAACGGGCGTCTCTACGGGGGAGGTAATGTCGTAGAAGAGAATGCCGCGATCGACGACGGCACGCTCGATCTTTATAGTCTCGAGGTCAAAAACCTCTGGAAGCTCGCCCTCATGCTTCGCGCCTTCCGGTCCGGCACGCATGGCGCGTGGAAGGAAGTGCGCACCGCCAAATGCGTCGAGTTCGATATCGAGACGCGGCGGCCGATGCCGGTGAACACCGACGGTGAGATCGTCACCGCGACGCCTGCGCATTTCCGCGTCTTGCCTCGAGCGATATCGGTGCTCGCCCCGTGCGAATGCCCGACCACCGCACGGCAATTCCCGCTCTACCATCACTGACCGAGCGAAGGCCCAGCGCAGTTGCGGCTGCAGCGTGCGGCGACGATTTTCAGTCGTTCGAAATGGCTCTGTGACATCGCGCCGCGCGGACGTCCAAAAATCGTCTCGTTAAGTATTTGAAAAATTTGAGTTCATATCGAAGGTTGAAAAACGAGGAGGCACAGGGTAGTTAAATTAATAAATTAAGCAGTGTGACATCGACCATGACCACCATCGCGCAATATCTTTCAGAGCATGGCCCATCGCGCTCGTCGCTGATTGTCGAGGCGCTCGTCGCTGCCGGAGCGAGCCCAGAGGCAGCGCGCCAGCGCGTCGCTCGGGTCGCAAAACCGATACGCCGCTTTCCAGTCCCGATGCTGCCCAAGCGCGAAGCCTTTCTCTATCTCGACAAGGATCGGAACAGCGAACGCTTCTGGCAGAATTTCATTCGCGACATGCGCGCGACCAATTCGGTCTTCGCTGCATCGGTCGATGGCATGATCGCACGCGGCGGCCTCATCCGTGCCGACCAATTCGCGTCGATCAGCGGCGCGACGGTCATCCCGCAGCGCGGACAGCTGCCGGTCGAGACGGTCGCGCAACGCCTGATCGCCGCAGGGTTCATCAAGGAAATACATAATATCGACCACGGCCGATGTTTCGAGCTCGCGCCGTCGCTGGCTTTCGGCACGCCTGCCGGACTAAGGGCCCGCGACCTCACAGAGGGGATTCTGCTCGACGGAATGCGCGAATGGGCGAGGAAGATCGGATTTGCGAGCTACAATCTGATCCGCATCCGCGGCGACGAAGAACTCCAGCCCATCGGCCCCTTCGCCTTCGATTTCGCCGGCCCGAGCTACCTGCTTCCGCTCCAGGGTCCCGGCGGCAAGCCCGGCTTCATTGTCGCCGACGTGTTCGCTGAGGGGCGGCTTACCGCCGACGAAATCCAGTTCTTCATCCGCAAGGCGAGGATGCTCAAGGCGACCCTCAAGAATATCGGGGTGTTGTCGATCATTGTCGCGGAAGAATTTACCGGCGAAGCAATGAAGGCTGGCCATGCCGCGGGCGTGATGCTCGCCACGCCGAAAGATCTGTTCGGCAAACGGGTTGGGGTGGCGATTGCGTCACTATGCGAAGTCCTAAAAAATGCCGCCAAATATGCATCGTCCAGTCCTGAGCGGCTCACATACCTCCTCGACAATTTGCTCGACATCGAGGGACGCAGCCTCAACCTGCGCGGCATCCTATTCGAGTTAGTGGTCGGCTACCTCGCCCGGCGAAGCGCTATCTCTATCGATATGGGGGTTACCGCGCGAAATCCTGCGACCGGCCAGACCGCGGACATAGACGTTCAGGCCATCACCCAGCAGTCGAGCGCGGTGACAGCGATCGAATGTAAAGGCAAAGAGCCCGGCGGATCACTGTCGCGCGCTGAGGTCGAAATCTGGCTCAAAAAGATTCCGATCTTTCGTGCGCACTATGCGAACCATGCCGCCCTACGAGAAGCCGAACATCGCTTCGAGATATGGACGAGCGGAACGATCGATGCCGACGCTCTCTATCTTCTCAAGGAAGAAAAGGCCAAGCGGTCCAAGGCGCCGATCGACTGGAAGGACGGGGATGCGGTTCTTGCGTTGGCGCGTGCCGGAAAGGAAAAGGGTATCGCCGACGCGCTCAACCAACATTTTTTCAAACACCCGTTCGCCGAGGTCGGCAAGACGCTCGCGGCCGAAAATCCTCCAGAGTTCAATTTCCCGTCGTTCATGATGCCTGCTTTCAAGCCAGACACGGGACCCGGCCCCTCGGGGCTGCCCGCCCTTCCCGACCTTTCGGGGATGGTCACCGAATGCTCACTCGACGACGAACTAAAGGGCGCGAAATAGCCTCGCGGTCCGCAGGAATTTGACTCGATCTGGACCTATCTCCGCACAGCCGGCTTGCAAGCGACAGGGGCAAAGCTATGCTTTGAGGTGCATCGGGCAAGGCGCACGGTGCCAGGCGTGAGAACCTGCTTAGCTTAGTTTTCCTATTCCATCCTGCCGGGTGGCCGCTGCGCATGTCCAAGCCCTCGGGCTAAAGGCGGCGGCGCTTGTTCGCTAAGCAAGTTCTCAACGCCCGGCTTGCCGCCTTCGTCCCGAACGGGAAGGCGGCAGGTATGGACTTCGAGGACAAGGACAGCGAGCGACCGGGTATTGCCGGCGGCGACCCCTTGCCGCCAGAGGATTGGGAGCGCTTCGGCCGATCGGCGCGCATCGAGGCGATCTACTCCGAACACCGCCCCCAAATAACCCGCTTCTTCAAGAGCCGCGCGCCGACCCAAGATGTCGGCGACCTTGTGCAGGAAGTCTTCAGCCGCTTTGCGAGCGCGCGCGGCGGCCTCGCTGCGCTGGTCGAAGGCCCCGGAGCCTATCTCGTGAAGAGCGCCCGGATGCTCCTCGCCGAATATGGTCGCGCCGACGGGCGCCGTCACCGGTCGCAGCACGACAGTTTCAGTGACGAGCATGAGGGAGCGAGCGACCCGCACGCCGCGCTCGAAGCGCGCGACGTCCTTCGCCGGGCAGAAAGAGCCATTTCGAGGCTATCTCCGCTCACGCGCGAGATTTTCCTGATGCATCGCTTCGAAGGACTACGCTATCCCGAGATCGCTCGAATCAAGGGAATCAGCGTGAAGACGGTCGAAAGCCACATGACCAAAGCCCTTGCCGCCATCAAGCGCGCGCGGGGTAAGCAGTGAGCCGCGCCGAAAGCGAAGCCACCGCCTGGCTCGACAAGATGATGGGCCCCGATGCCGACCAGCACCGGGCGGCGTTCGACGAATGGCTGGCCAAGCCGGACAACGCCAAGGCCTATGACGAAGCGCGCGACAATTGGAACTGGTCTGCGGCGATGTCGCCGTCCCGGATCGAGGCCGATGTTCGGGCCGATGCCCGGGAGCGTGAACCCGGCGGGCGGCGATGGGCTTTTGCCACAATTCTCGCTGCGGTGATCGCGGTCGGGTTCGCCTGGTATCTGGTCGGCCGCGACAGCGATCAGCCGATCATCGCCACCAATTCGGCGCAAGGCGAGAGCCAGCTCGCCGACGGGACGCGCGTGACGCTGATGGACGGCGCCCGCATCGAGACGCGCTTCTCGGACGGCGAACGCCGCGTCATTCTGTATGACGGCCGAGCCAGGTTCGAGGTCGCACACGACGCGTCGCGTCCCTTTCTCGTCGAGGCCGGAGATTCGGTCACGCGCGCGCTCGGCACCATCTTCGAGGTCGATCTCCGCGCGGATGTTCCGCGCATCGCGCTGGTCGAAGGCTCGGTCGAAGTGCGGCGCCTCGAAGGCGGAAAGGCACTTCGCCTCCGCCCCGGCGAACGCGCCGAGGTCAGGTCGACCGGCCCCCAGACGATCAAGAGCGAGGAGGCGAACGCCCCGGCCAAATCACTGTGGGCCGACAATCTCCCGCTTGGCGCGATCCTCGACCGCGCTGGCCGCGAGAATGGCGTCAAGATCAGCTTGGCCGATCCGGCGCTGGCATCGCTGCAGGTGACGGGACGCTTCGACATGACCGATGCCCGGAAACTTGCGCTGAAGCTCGGCGCCGCGCTCGATCTCAAGGTCGAGTTCGGTGCGAACGGACCGATTCTCGGCGCGAAATCCGAGTAGGACACCCAAGAAAAACCCATAGGGTGTTCGGAGCCCCCGTCATTTTTTCCCTTCAGACGGCCAAAATCGGCCGCACGGGAGGGATGAATGACGATGAAATTTTTCGCGGCCGTTCTGGCTTCGGGCGTCTCGGCGACCGCACTCTATGCACCCAGCGCGTGTGCGCAGACGGGCGAGCAGACCTACAATATCGAGGGTCAGCGCCTTAGCGACGCACTTCGCAAATATTCGGACATTTCCGGCCGCGAGGTCATCGCGGCTTCGAGCCTGCTCGAAGGCCGACGCAGCAACCGTGTCCGCGGGCGACTCTCTCCCGACGCCGCCCTTTCCCGACTCCTCACCGGCACGGGCCTGACGATCGAACTCGTCGAAGGCGCATGGGTCCTTCGCTCGGGAAACGTCGATGCCGGGGAGACTGGATCGACTGAGACGAACGGCGAAGCGATCATCGTTACAGGCTCGCGCATTCGCGGTGCAGGACCGACCGGTTCTCCGGTCGTCACCATCGACCGCGAAGCCATCGAAAAGAGCGGCTATGGCACTGTTCAGCAGATGCTCCAATCACTGCCACAGGCATTTGGCGGCGGCCCCAACGAGGCAGTCTCGACGACCACGACCCGGAACGGCGGGGGTTCGGATTCGACTTTCGGCTCGAGCATCAACCTGCGCGGCCTCGGGACCTCGTCGACCCTCGTCCTCATCGACAATGCGCGCCCAGCGCTTGGCGGGATCGGCGGCGTCTTCGCCGACATCTCGCTCATCCCGGTAGGCGCGGTCGAACGGATCGAAGTGCTGATCGACGGCGCATCGGCGATCTACGGCGCCGACGCGGTCGCCGGGGTGGTGAACGTGCGGATGCGGAGTCGCTTCGAGGGAGCCGAGACAATGCTGCGCGCGGGCACCGCCGATGGCGATACGACCGAGTTGCAGTTCGGCCAAATCTTTGGTCGTGACTTCGGCGGCGCACGGCTGGTGCTTGCTTACCAATACTCGCAGCGCGGTGCGCTCGCGGGCGCCTCCCGCGATTTCGCGCGCGAGGATCTGCGGGCCTTCGGAGGCCCCGACTATCGGACCAACTTCGCGGTGCCCGGGACGATTACGGCCGCGAATGGACAGCGGTTTGGCATCCCGGCCGGACAAGACGGCCGCGCATTGACTGCCGCTCAGCTGATTCCAGGTGTCCAGAACCGCTACGACGGTCGCGTGAACAGCGACATTTTGCCGAGAACGCGCATTCACAGCCTTTATGCCGCTGCCGAATTCGACCTTACCGACACGTTGACCTTTCGCGCAAGCGCGCTCGCGGCGCAGCGCCGCTACAGCCGCGTCAGTACCGGAGACTTCATCCAGGCCGCGCGGGTGCCGGTTACCAATCCTTTCTACGTTGATCCGATCGGCACGAACCAGCCGGTCAGCGTCGCCTATCGCTTCGTGAACGACTTGGGACCGCAGATCGACAGCGGCCGGGCGCGCGGCCTCACCGCCTCAGCGGGCTTCGACCAGGAAATTGGCCGCTGGCGCGTGCAGGTCGGCGGCGCCTATGGCCATCAGCGCGGCATCGCGAACAAGGCCAATCTCGTCAATCGCCCGCGCCTTGCTGCGGCGCTTGCCGACACCAACCGAGCAACCGCATTCAACGTCTTCGGAAACGGCACCGCAAACAATCCGGTCACCATCGACAGCATTCGCGGCACATTCCAGTCGGTCAATGATTTCGAAAGCTGGTCGGCGGCGCTCCGCGGTGACGGCCCGCTCTTCCGCCTGCCCGGCGGCGAGGTCCGGCTCGCGATCGGCGCGGAGTATCGCCGCGAGAATTTCGACTATTACACCGTCAACGGATTCAGCCTCGCGACGCCCTTCACCGACCCATTCGACATCATTCCGAGCGTGCGGAAGGTTCGCGCAGCCTATGCTGAACTGCTCGTGCCGGTCTTCGGGCCGGATAACGGGATGCCGGGTTTCCGCAGGCTCGACATTTCGTTGGCCGGGCGCGCCGAGAAATACAGCGACGTCGGCCGAAGCGAAAATCCCAAGGTCGGCGTCCGATGGGAACCGTTCCAGGGCATTGCGCTGCGCGGGTCCTACGGAAAATCCTTCCGCGCGCCCGCCTTCGACGAGCTCATCGGCGAGGCGATTTCGCTGTTTCAGACCGAAGCGGTCCCCGACCCCGCTTCGCCGACGGGCACGACCAACATACTCGGCCTGTTCGGCTATGCACCGGACGTAGGTCCCGAAAGAGCGACGACCTGGACCGCGGGCATCGACGTCGCCCCCTCGTCGCTTGCCGGTTTCAAGGCGTCGGTCACCTATTATGACGTCGACTATCGCGACCGCATCGGGACGGCGAGCGAGGATTACACCCGCTTTCTTGTCGACCGGGCGCGCTTCGGCGGGCTGATCACCGACAATCCGTCGCTGGCACTGGTAGAGGGATATTTCGCACGTCCCAGCTTCGTGAACGCAGCAAACATCGCGCCGGGCCAGGTCGCCGCGATCCTGGACGGTCGCATCCGCAACCTCGCCGCCGAACGCCAGCGCGGGATCGATTTCGATGTCGGCTATTCCCCCGCATTCGCGGGCGGAACGCTCGACCTCGGCATCGCGGGCACGCATATCTTCTCGATAAAACAGCAACTGACTCCGGGCGGGCCGCAGGTCGATGTCGTCGGCACCTATGCCAAGCCGGTCAAATGGCGCCTTCGCGGTCGCTTCGGTTGGGCGACGGGCGGCTTCTCGGCCAATGCCTTCGTCAACTACATCGACGGCTATCTCAACCAGGTCGTGACGCCGATGGAGCGGGTCGGTTCTTGGACCACGTTCGACCTCAGCATCTCGCAGCGCATCGGGGGCGGCGATGGCGTGGAAGGGCGGGGCCTGCGGCTCAGCCTTGGAATCACCAACCTGTTCGACAAGGATCCGCCCTATGTGAACAACCGCAGCGTGTCGTCCGCGCTCGGCTACGACCCCGAGAAGGCGAGCCCGCTCGGCCGCATGATGTCGCTCCAGGCCACCATCCGATGGTGAGCAAAGCCGCGATCCTCGGCTGTCTCCTGGCCGCGGCATCGCCCGCGGCCAGCCAGACGACCCCGCGCGAAATCGCCGAGATTGCCGACCTGTCGGGGCTCGCGGTCTCTCCTGACGGAAATTGGATCGCCTATCGGGTCGAGCGCCCATCCACCGTCACCAACCGGATCGATATCGACTGGTATCTAGCGCCCACGGACGCCACCGCCCCTCCCCGCGCGCTCGGACGACTCGGCACCGCGATGTGGAACGACGCCGGGAGCGTCCTGCCCGGCGAAGCCACATGGATGCCCGACGGCAAGGCAGTCGTTGTCCGTGCCCTTGTCGACGGACGAATCGGCCTGTGGGTGAGTCCCATCGACGGGTCGGGATTCCACGAGATCGGGCCAAGCGAAGGCGAAATCGAGGCCTTTGCCATCGCCGCTGACGGTACCGTCATCTCGCGCGAAGGACCTCCGCGCGATGCGATCGCGCGGGCAGAGGAGGCCGAGCGCGACACCGGTATCTTGTTCGACGCGCGCGTCGATCTTGCCCAACCCCTCTATCGCGGCGCCTCAATCAATGGACGTCCTTCGACGCAGCGCTTCTCTGGTGACTGGTTCGACCGCGTGCCGCTGCTCGAAGATACACCGCGCGCTGTCGTTGCCCGAGACGCATCCGGCACCAGCGAGCGCCCGGCGAACGACGCTGAACGCGCCCTGCTCAAGCCGGCGCCCGGGCCGGACATCCCCGAAAGCCTCCGCGGCATTCTTCGGCAGCGCGGCGTCTGCGTCGCGGCGAGCGGCTGCCCGAACGATGCGGAGCGTATCGCATGGCGGAGCGGGCTTGCCGACGGCCGCGTCCTGATCGCACTCCGCGCCCAATCGGGCCAAACGACCCTGCATGTGTGGACGCCCGCGTCGGCGAAGTTCAAGATGATCGCGGTCTCGGCAGGACAGCTCTCGAGTGGGCGGAGCGACAGCAAGCCCTGCGCTGCAGGCGAAAAAGCAATCTTTTGCGTCGAGGCGGCCGCGTCGGTCTCACCCCGCCTCGTCCGGATCGAGGCCTCTGGCCGCAAGAAGATCATCGATTCCCCAAATTCATTTCCTGGCCGCGACGGGCTCCTTGTCGAAACGATCGCGTGGCAGGTGAGCGGCAGCCGTGCGTCGGGCATACTCATCCGCCCGAAGATCCCCGGGCGGCTGCCGCTCTTCGTCACCTACTATCGCTGCAATGGATATCTGCGCGGCGGAACAGGCGACGAATGGCCTCTGCGCGCGCTTGCCGCGGGCGGCATCGCATCGCTCTGCATCGACGTCCTCCCAGGCGGCGAGATCGCGCAGGATCGCTACCAGATCGGCATGGAAGCCGTGCGGGCCGCGATCGACACCCTCGACCGGCGCGGAACGATAGATCGCAGCCGCGTCGGCATGGGCGGTCTCAGCTTCGGAAGCGAGGTTGCGGTATGGACTGCCATGCACAGCGATCTTCTCAAGGCGGTTTCGATCGCCTCGGTCCAGATCGAACCCACGTATTACTGGTACAATGCTCGCCCGGGCCGCGAGACATTCGCCCGCAATATCCGGCAGAACTGGAAGCTCGGCCCGCCGGATACCGAACCTGCCGAGTGGCAGGCGCTTTCGGCCGCGCTCAATATTGATATGATCACGGCGCCGATGCTGCTGCAACTTCCCGAGAGCGAAGCGCGCCAGTCGGCCGAACTGATGAGCAAGCTTGCTACCAACGGTCTCGGCGAGACCCACCTCTTCCCCCTCGCCCCGCATCTGAAGGTCGAACCCCGCCAGAAGCTCGCGGCCTATGAGCGCAATCTCGACTGGTTCCGCTTCTGGCTCAAAGGCGAGATCGACCCCGATCCAGCGAAGGCCGATCAGTATCGTCGCTGGCGGCTGCTCGGCCCCATCAAGGGCGAGGCTTCTACCGACCGCACCCAACGTTCGACATCGGCGATTTCGAGCAGCCGGAAATAGGCGAAGTCGCCCTCGACGAGATCGTGCGCGAGGTAGGTCTCGATCGCAGGCTTGTCCAGCAGCCCGCGTTCCGCCAGCCGCCCGCCGAGCAGGAGGTCGGCGAGCGCACCGCGCTGGCGAAGATAGCTTGCGGTACAGAGGGAATCGAGCCGCCCTTTGCCGCGCCTCCAAACGACCTCCGGCGGAAGTCGCGACGCGAATGCGGCGCGGGCAACCGCGCGGTCGCGACCGCCCCTCACCCACGCCCAGCTCGGAACAGTAAGGCAAAATTCTACCACCGGCTGTGAAAGCAGCGGCGCTACGACATCGCGGTCCCGCCAGCGGCGCGGCCGGTCGACGAAGTCGAGGATGCGCCGAAGCGCGCGCACATGGTTGCGCTTGCCGCGCGGCGCATCCTCCTCGCCCGCATCCCAGGGATGAGCCGGCGGCGAGGCCGGCACCTGGTCCGCGACGCAGAAGCCGGTCTCACGGCGCCAGCCGCTCGGGCCGTCCCGCACCGCCCGATACGCCAAGCGAGCGGCCTGCCAGACCGTTGCATCGCCCGCGCGCGCGACGTCGCGCATCGTCTCGAATGCAGGGCGCCGCGGCCCGAAATGACGAAAGGCGTCGAGGATCGGCGCGACGCTCGTGTCGAAATCGAAGATATTGTCCCCACCGATGCCCCCGAAGATCGCGGCATCGGAAACGGGGAACGCCGATTCGAAGGCATCGTCGATCCCGCCGAGCACGCCATAGGCGGAGGGCCGCGCGTGAAGGACAGGCGGTAGCGATACCAGATCGATGCCGGTATCCGCGTGGGGCATTTCGAGAAGCTCAGCACCGCAATGCGCCGCGACGGCGCGCGCGTAGGGACGCTCGTCGCCGTCGGCACCGGACGAAACGAAAGTGACGGCAGAGAAATTGGCTTGCGCCGATGACAGGCCTGCCGCGACGATCGAAGAGTCGAGTCCGCCCGACAGCTCGAGCAGGATGTCGCTCCGATTCCCACACCAGCCTCGCAAGCACCCAAGGAACCGACGTTCGAGGTCTAGCGCAAGTTCAGCGACTGGTCGAAGATCGGGCTGCGAGACAGCCTTCCAAGGCGTCCACAAAGTCTGGACAGCTGACTCCTCGGCCAAAAACTTGGCACAGCTGCCGGGCAATAGCTCGCTCACACCTTCAAGCCCGGTCCGTTCGGTCCGCAGATTGGCGCACGCCAAAGTCCCGGCGATGAACTGCCAATCGAATGACCCGATGCCAAGCATTGGCGCGACCAGCTCGAGATCGTTCCAAAGCAGAAAGCCGTCTTCAAACCGGGTCCAGTAGATCGGCATGCCGGTGAGCGCGGCGCGCGCGATCTCGACCGATGCATCGTCGACGGTGAAGGCCAGATAGCTTCCCCAGCCGTCGCCGGGCGCGTGGCAGGTAGCGCCCGAAAGCGAATAAATGTCCCCGAGCAATAGGGCACCGCTTTCCATCACTTGGTCAGCAATGCCGGCGCCTGCATAGACGGTCAGTGCGCCCGCATTCTGAACGCATCGCAATGCGTGGCGCTCGGCAGCTGCCGCAAGCGCCAGCCCCCCGGACGTGGTTCCCACAAGTGCGAGAATGCCGCGTTTCATCCGATCGCCAATATTGGTGTGAAGTTGCGGGCCTCGGCCGAGGTTCCGGTCAACACCGCGCCGGGACTCTGTAACCAGCAATGTGCGGCAAAGGGGCTGAGACGCACCCCAAAAACCAGCCGCGCGCCTAGGCCGTGCGACAGGAGGATGTGGTCGAGCGCTAGCGCGTCGATCAAACATCGTGGCGGGGTCCGCGCCATCCAGCGCGATGCTGCATAGGATGAAGCGATGCCCCGAACCGCCGCTTCGGCGCCCGGCACGCCGAGCCGAAGCTTTGCGTTCCGCATGGCTTCCACCGTTGACGCGATCCGGTTTGGCCGCATCGAACGTCTTGCCCAGCGCAGCGCGCGGGACGCTGCGAAACCCATGCGGAGCGATGTCGGTCCGTCGGCGACCGCCGACAAATCGTTGGCCGGAATGTGAGGCGAGGCCGGATCGAGCTTCGTCGGCTCGCTCGACCGTGCGAGGAATCCTGTCGCCACAAGACGCCCCATCGCCTCGCTGTCGTTCGGCTCGCCTGCCCGAAGCCGCTCGAAGGCCGCGCGGTCTTGCCCGCGCAGCGCGAAATATTTGTCCCGGACAAGGTCGAGGAAGACGAGATCTCCGTCGACTTCGCAATAGCCCGTTCCGGTTGCCAGTTTCCAGCCGGTCGTCATGGCGCCGCGCGAGACCCGGGAGCCGCTCGATGCTGGACGGCTCCCGGATACACCAGTCAGTCCTGGACGAGACCGGGCGTCGGCATACGGCCGCCGGCTTCGACATACAGGCCCCAGTCGCCGGCGGTGTCACCGGAGACCGAGCCGAGTTCGACGAGCGTGTCGTTATCGCGTTCCATGTTGCTTCCCTTCTCAGACACAAGGAAACGACCGGGGGCCGGCCTCGGGCCGGTCCCCGGAGCGCTGGTCAGTCCTGGCTGAGTCCGAGCGGCTTGAACTTGCCGTTCGTTTCGATGCCGACGTCTTCGCTGCCCGCGGTGTCGCCGGTAACGCTGCCGAGTTCGATCAACTCATTGAGTTCGCGGTCCATGATCGCTTCCTTCCATGATTGCCGCGGAATTGCGGCCCTCTCGAAGCTAGGGAGGCCGCGCCGTATAGGAATTTAATACGACTCATATTCTCCGAATATTATCCAGCGGCTCGGACCGGCGCCGGATTTCGGCCGCGACGCGGCCGGCATATGACGCGCGGCGGCGATGGAAGCGCGTGATTTTACTGCGTAAAGCGCTCCATCGACCGAACCGGTAATCGTCCGCCATCGCCGTGAGCGCGTCGCCCACAGACCCATCGACACGAACCTCCAATGTGCGGATTGTCATGCTTCGCTCGACACAATTGATGATGGTAGCGCGAAGTTCGCCGTTGCTGCTGCCGATTGCGATGGTCCGGAAGAGGCCATTGAGCCCCTCAGGACAGCCGCGCGCGGATATACCAGGGCTGCTGGGTGTGGCTCGAGGCGAGCATATCCCAGACCTGTTCCTGCCGCGCGTGATCGCTCGACACCGAAAAGGACATCAGCTGTTCGAGCGTCATGCCGTCATCGGCGTAGATGTCGTGGAGCTTGGGCGAGACCTCGGCGAGCTTGAGGCGCTGTTTCACGACCGCGGGCGTGACCATGAAGGTCGCCGCGATCGTTTCGATGTCGGTGCCCTGTTCGACGAGCTTCTGCATCGACCGGAACTGGTCGAGCGGATGCAGCGGTTCGCGATGGACATTTTCGGCGAGCGAATCCTCTTCGGCCGACACGGCATCATCCTCGCGGACGATGCAGGGCACGGGCTCGGTCTTCGCCAGGCGCCGCTGTTTCACCAGCATCTGGAGCGCGCGGAAGCGGCGACCGCCGGCCGGGACTTCGAAGCGACCGGTTTCCTGGCCCGCCTCGTCGCGCTGGGCGCGAACAGTCAGGCTCTGGAGGAGGCCGCGCCGCGCGATGTCCGCGGCAAGGCTGTCGATCGACACCCCGGCCTTCACGCGCCGCACATTGGCCTGGCTCAGCACGAGCGCGCTGAAGGGAATTTCCCGCGCGCCGCTGAGGGTGATTTTTGCCTGTTTCGTCATGATGCTTCTCCATGACAGGCCGCCGCGAGACTCTCTCCCGGCTCTCAGCCCGTCATGGCTCCGGCGCAGCCCTCTCCCTCTGAAGGGAAAGGACCACGCCGCCGGCGAACGCGAGATTTGCTCAGTGGACCGAGGCCAGAAGCTTGGCACCCTTGGCTTCCAGCTCGAGCCGTCCATCCTGATGCGGACGCTCGCGGGCCAGCGCGGTGATCCCCTGCACGAAGTCGAAGATCGATGCGGGCGGGTGCCCCTCTTCCTGCAGCACGCTGCGGATGATCCGCTCGCTCTCGCCCTTCGAGAAGCCGCGTTTGCGCAGGAAGGTCTGCCGATCGTCATCGTCGCGCGCGACGATCGCGGCCCGAGCGGCCTTGATGCCGTTCATAAAGGAGACCGGCGAGGAAGAGGCGAAGCGTTCGAGCGCGGGCGCCGCTTCCTGCGCGAAGCGACCGGCCGCGAACTTGCTGTGCCGGATGCTGATCTCTTCGAAGCCCTCGGCGCCCCAGATGTTCCGGTTCATGCAGACGGCGCGAAGATAGAAGGTCGCCATGCCGAGGGCTTTCGACCCGACCTCGCTGTTCCAGCAGTAGAAGCCGCGGAAGAAGAGGTCGGGATCGCCGTTGGGCAGACGACCGGCCTCGATCGGATTGGCGTCGTCGACAAGGAAGAGGAAGACGTCGCGGTCGCTGGCGTAGAGCGTCGTCGTATCTTTCATGACCTCGACGAAGGGATTGTGGCGCATCGTCGACCAGTCGAGGAGCCCCGGCACCTTCCACCGCGTGTCGCCAGTGCCATTGCCCGCGATCTTCATGACCGCGGCGACAAGCTCATGATCCCAGATGCGGCCATAATCGGGGCCGGTCACGGCACGCAGCTCGGTGCGCCCGTCGCCGGTCTCGAGCGTCTTCACCAATTCCCCGCGATGCGCGAGCAGACCGTGCTGCATGTTGATGCCCGCCAATGCGGCGGGAAGCTGGCGCAGATAGGCCGACGGCGCCCCGACGAGACTGCACATTTGCCCGAAAGACCAGTGCGTGGGTGCAACCGGCGCTTCGCGGTCGGGAAGGAGCAGGCTCAGTCGCTCGGGTTCGTCGGGCGCGGCGATGACGCGAATGGCGCGGGTTTCGACAGTCCGCGCAGTCGCGGTCTCGGCCCGCGCGCGCACTGCATCATAAAGGTCGGAGAGCGACAGGTAGCGCTCGTCGTCGGGCCGGGAGAACCATTCGGACGAGACGCGGCCGATGCGCCGGCCTCGCGAGATATCGACCTTGTAGCCCGGGGACGAATCGCGGGCGAGGGTGCTGGGTAGAAGTGTCATGGCGTGTCTCCGCGACGGGTCCGGAAGACTCTCTCCCGGTTTCAACCCGTCACCTGGCCCCTCTCTCCTCTCCCTCTGCGGCCGCCGAAGGGGGCCGCGCTTCGCGGCGGGACATCGCACCACCGACGCAGGTGCCGGCCGAGACCGCTTGCTGCTATCGCAATCGGGTGCGCGCCAGGTCCGGCTGGATGGGCCTGCTTCGGCGGTTATCCGTCGGTCAGATCGTAGAGGCTGCGATCATCCTGTGGGTGCGGCTCGAACTTCGGCAATAAAGTCGAGAAGAGCGGGCGCGATGAACCGACCGAAATCGCGGCTTGTTTTCACGTTCGATGACAGCGAAGCCGCCGCCAATCGGCCACGGGGAATGATGCTCGCAAGCTCTTCGGCCAGCGACTGCGGGTGTCTCGCGTCGTCACCCGCGAACAAGATGACCGGAACGGAAATGACGGCAAGCTCTTCGGGATCTTTAAAGGATCGGTCGCGACCGATCGCCGCAGCCGCGGCAATGCTCTCCGCATCGGAACGCGGGATCGCCTCGCAAACCATCGCGCCGATGATCGGAGATAGATGCGGCAAGAGGGGCTCCCATCCGGCCAGAATGCCGTCACGCTGTACTCGCAAGGCGAACGCCTCCATCATCCGGATTTCAGCCTCCTTTGCCTTATCGTCCTCGATATCCTCGATCCCGATCGCGATGACAGCCAGAACATAGGTCGGAAGATCCACCGCGAAGCGGAGTGCTATCGTCGATCCAAGTCCGGCGCCTCCGATGATGGCGCGCGAGAAACCAAGGGCGTCAAGCAACGCGACTGCATCGGATACATATTGGGCCCAAGTGTGGCGCGCCGTGTCGCGACATCGCGATCGGCCATAGCCGCGCACATCGGGAAGTATTACCGCATATTCGTCCGGGATTGTCTCGATCAGGGGCAGGAACATTGCGTGATCGGGTCCGCCACCGTGGCATAGCAGGATCGGCGTTGGATTCTCGATCCCTGGAGCCGCCGCCGACACCCAGGCAGACAACTCACATCGATCATCGCCCAGAAACCGGATCTCGGCCAGAGCCGCTTGCCTCGACATGATCGCCTCTCCTTCATTCTCGGGCCTAGGCGGTGTCTGCAGCTTCGCCGTCGCGAAGAAAGCGAGCGACGATGCAGCCATCATCGCTTATTCCGTCGCGGCGGGCATCGTCTAGAATGCCCTCCAGTTCCAGCCTCCCGATCGGGTCGTCGTCATTTTCCAGGAGACCGCGGGCCGATCGTTCGACTTCGGCGACGTCGAGCGGCGAAAGGATAAGGCGGCAAAAATAGTCGATCGAAAATTCTTCGGCTGCAAACATAGAGATTAGTTCGATCGCCGTGGGGCAGGCGTTGTGCACATATCCGCTCTTGCGGTCGCGCCTCTTCAGCCAGTTGTCATAGCGTCGTGCGACGCGCTGGGAAGCAAGGGTGTCGTCGAACCAGCAATCCAGGATGAGCACGGCGCAGCGCGCGACGCGCGACGCCTCGCGCAATGCTCTCGGCAAATTCTCCGTATGATGTGCGACATAATCGAGCGTCACGACGTCGAAACTGCGGTCTTCGAATGGCAGCGCTTCGGCACGACATGAAATGACGTCCAAACACCGGGATCGCGCGCGGACGCAAGCTTGGGTTTCCGGCTCGATCCCGACAGTGCGGGCGATGCCCGCTTCGCGCGCTGCGACGAGAAGATCGCCCGTGCCGCATCCGACGTCGAGTAAGGTTGCCGGCTTGAGAGCGACAATTTCGTCGAGCAATTGGCGCTTATATTCCCCATGGGGACGGGCGGCGGACGAACGCTTCGTGGACTGGATCATCATGGGTAGGCGCATAAGGTCTCCGTCGATTGCGAAGACGATGCTGAGCGTTGGAGACTATGTCCGATAGATGATATCAGGACATAATGAATTCACTATCCGACAAGAATGCTCCTTCGGTCTCGATCGAGGTGGAACGAGCCACATTCCATGCACGAAGCATCGGGGAGTGGCACCGGCACCCAGTAGTCCAACTGATATACCCGAGCAGGGGGGTCATGATATTGCACACCCGTGAGGGACAATGGGTCGTTCCGCCCCAGCAGGGCGTTTGGCTGCCCGCGGACCATGAGCATCGCGTCGAGACCTCGGGCGGTTTCGAGATGTACAGCATATATTGTTTCGGCAGCATTCTACGGAGGCTGCCGAAAGAAGCCGGGCTAACTTCCGTGAGCCCCTTGATGCGCGAGATCATTTTTGCGGCCGCAGGCACGGGCGCAGGGGCGCGTCAGCGGCATCTGGCCTTCCTCTTCGCCGACGAGATGGCGTTGAAAATATCGCCTGCCCTGACGATCCCGTCGGTCACAGCGCCCCGTATCGCGCAAATCGCCGCGGCACTCGATCGCAATCCCGGCGACCGGAGGAGCCTCGAAGCCTGGTCGGAGCAACTCCATATCTCGAGCCGAAGCCTTGCGCGGCTGTTCCAACGCGATACCGGAACAGGCTTTACCGCGTTTCGGAACCAGATTCGGCTCAAGGCCGCGCTCTTGCGGCTGGCGCAGGGCGAGGCGGTCACATCGATCGCGCTCGAACTCGGTTTTGGGACGGCGAGTAACTTTATCCGCTCGTTTCGCGAACTGACCGGTGTAACGCCGGCACGCTACTTTCCCGATCGCAAGCGGAATCGAGACAATTAGTCTCCCGCTCTCACCGAGAGTGGCTTGGCGCGCAAGTTTTTGCGCAATCGGCGCGTGACATTCTGTTTTACCTAGCTGGGAGTCGGCGAAGTTGTATAGACGACTTATGAACCCTTCGCTCACTCGAAAATCCCCCGCTTCAGAATCTCGGCCCCGCGAGGCAACCCGGCCGCCCGAAGAGACGGGAGGCGAGGTGATGCCCCGGTACGTCGCCATCAAGCAAAGCATTTGCGATGCAGTGCGGGACGGCCGCCTCAACCCAGGAGACCGGGTGCCGTCGGAAGCGGGGCTGGTTCAGCAGTTCGACGTTTCGCGGATGACCGCGAACCGCGCTCTACGCGAGTTGCAGGCGGCGGGCGTCGTCGTGCGGCGCGCCGGCAGCGGATCGTTCATCGCAGAGCCAAAGCCGATCGGCCAGATGATTGAAATCCGCAACATCGCCGAGGAAATCCGGGAGCGCGGTCATGCGTACCGCGCCCGCGTGATCCAGAACCGCGAAGAGCGCGCCAATGTAGAGACGGCGCCGCTGCTCGAGGTGTCCGTGGGCACGAAATTGTTCCATTCGATCATCGTCCATCACGAAGCCGAATTTCCGATACAGATAGAAGAGAGGTTCGTTCTCGCGTCGATCGCCCCCGACTATGGCACGCTCGACTTCACGCGGATGACACCAAATGAATATCTGACGCGCATTGCACCGCTCGAACGGGTCGAGCATCGCGTTTGCTCGACGATGCCCGACGAGCGGATGCGCGGCATGCTGGGATTGTCCGACGGCGAACCGGTGCTCCAGATGACGCGCCGGACTTGGAGCCGCTCGCGCCTTGTGTCGCATGCCTGGCTGACACACCCCGGAACACGCTTCGAGCTGTCAGCCGCCTTTTCGATCGACGATTGAGGCCGGTCAGCCGGTGCGGGTGACCACGACCGGCTTGCGGCGCCGGCGCAGCCAACGGAAGTCGGCTTTGCTGAAGCTTTTGAACAGCAGGTAGAAGCCGGTTCCCGACAGCCATAGTACACCGAAGGCGACGAAGATGATCAGCGGGTGGTTGAAGCTCGACCGGTTGATATAGTCCATATTGTGGAGCATCCAGAAGAAGTCCCATGTGCGCCAGGTATCGCCGCGCATCACGAGAAAGCGGGCGGTATCGAGCGAGACATAGGCGCTGCTGTTCTCGTCGTCCGCGAAATCGACGCGCCACATCGCCCCCTCATGATCGCGCGATTCGAGGTTCGGCTTGGCGATTACGCTCACCTCTCGGATCGGCGCCTCGTTCATCATGGAGGCGACTTCGCGCGCCATGGCCTCGTCGACCCGGATGTGCTCGCCGCTTGTCGCGTCGACGAGACGGACGCCTTTTGCGGAGCGCACTTCATAGACCGGCCGGGTTCCGAGATCGCGAAGGATCACGCCCGTGACAGGTTCGCCGCGCGGCAGGGCCGCCACGTCGAAATATTCCCCCGGTGGCAGTGGATGCGCATGCGACATCCCGCCGCCGTGCCCGCCGACCTTATCCTTGTCGAGCAGCGCCATCACCGATCCGCTGAGCGCCCAGAGCAGGAACTGGAGACCCAGGATCAGCCCGACCCATTTGTGGATGCGCCGGAAGAAGAGCGGCGTCAGTCGGATGCGTTTCATGCCTGCTTCCTCTTGCGGCGTTTGAAGGACCAGATCAGCAACCACGCCCCGCTGATCGCCATCGCGAAGACGCTCCAGGTCGCGACGCGGAGCAACGGGTTGTTGACGTCGGTCCGCTCATCATAGTCCATGATGTGGAGCATCCACGCGAAGTCGAACACGCGCCACAATGCGTGCCGGCGCGAGATAAGCTCACCGGTCGTCGGCGACAGATAGAGCGTCGGGCGGTTCCAGCCCTCGAACTCGACCTGCCAATAGGGCGGCTTGCGCGACTGCATTTCCTGTGGCGCTTCGGTCAACAGCCGCACCGACACGATCTTGCCGTCGCCGGTGTAGATGCGCCGCGCCTGCTCGCGGACCTGGGACTCGGTAAGCGCAGGCAGCGGCGCACCCGAGCGGGCATCGAACAGCCGCGCCCCTTCGGGAGTTTCAGCGCGCCAGACGGGGCGATCGAAGAACCGCTGCAAGCGAACCTCGGACGCACCGGGCGCGGCCGCAACGATCCGCGACGGCGGCGCGAGGCCCGCGAGGTCGAAGGGCTGAACCATCGGCGCGCGCACGAGATGGTCGCCATGGATGGTGTCGATATGCACGACCACCATGTAGAAGCCGGTCAGCGTCCAGAGCAGCGCCTGGACGCCGACCACCAAGGCCAGCCATTTATGCGTTCGCCGGACGAGCAGCGGCCAACGGATCGCCATATCGATTACCCTCAGAACGCGGTGCGGAAGCCGACGTAGAAACGCCGTCCGAGCAGGTCATAGGTCATCGTGTCGGTGTTCGCATCGGTGAAGCTCTGGATATAGGGCGCCTTGCGATCGAAAAGATTGTCGACACCGACCTGGAACCGGGTCTTCTCGTCGATTTCGAAAGCGACCTGGAGATTGTGGTAGAAGACATTCGGCGTGCTGTAGCCGATGTCGCCGGGGGCCGCATTGAAGTCGGTCGCCTTGCCGATCCACTGGGTCGACCAGGTCGCGCTGACCCCGTCCTTTTCAGCGGTCAGCACGCCATAGCCGCGCCATTTCGGATAGCCGCCATTGCCGCCGCCGATAAAGCCGTCGAAGTCGATCGGCGCGCCGCCGGGGAAAGGCAGGACCACATATTTGTTGAGATAGGTCACGTTGACGTCGAGCGAGACGTTCACGCTGCCGATGTCATTGTTGTAAACGAGACCCAGATCGAGGCCGTTCATTTCTTCGCGGCCCGTGTTGATCGGTTGCGCGGAGAGGAAGGTAACCTCGCCGGTCAACGGGCTGCGGGTAAAATCTTCGCAGAAGGGATGCGAAAGATTCTGGCTCGCATAACAAATGCTGAGCTTTGTCGAGCCCGGAATAGCACGGATCGCATCCTTGATCTTGATGTCGAACCAGTCGGCAGTGAGCGAGAGTCCCGGAACCAGTCCCTTCGGTGAAATCACCGTCCCGACGGTCCAGGTCGTCGAGCTTTCGGGTTTCAGATTCTCGTTGCCGCCGACCGTTGTCAGGATCGTTGTACCGAGCTGAACATAATTGGCCGGCACGCCCGACGCCTGACAATTGGCGATCAGTGTCGCATTGCCGCTGGTCGAATAGCGCGAGCAGGGGTCGGTGGTCGTCAGATTGCCCTCGGAGACGCCGCCGAACAATTCGGGGACGTTCGGAATGCGAAAGCCGGTGCCGTAGGTGCCGCGCAGGCGGAAGCTGTCATTGATGACCCAGTCGACGCTCCCCTTGTAGTTCCAGTCGCTGCCGAACAGGTCGTAGTTCGAGTAGCGAACCGCGCCGTCGAGGGTAAGCGACTGGAAGAAGGGTGTGTCGGCCAGAACGGGCACCGACAGTTCGAGATAGGCTTCCTTCGCCGTGCTCGTTCCGGAGATCGGATCCTGCTGGTTGGTGTTGGCAATACCGAGCACCGTCAGCGGATCGGGATCGCGCCAACCCTTTTCCTTGCGATAGACGACACCCGCCGCGAAGGAGACGGGGCCTGCGGGCAGCTTGAAGAGATCGCCGTTGATATCGGCGGTGACCGTCGCAAGCTCGTTGCCGCCGCGGTCGCGCGACGTGAACAGGATATAGTCGAGAACCTCCGGGGTCAGGTCGCCGAACCCGAGATAGTCGGCGCAGGGGATCGTGGCACCGGCAGCAAGACTGCACTTGGTCGTATCGAGGGAATTCGCCACTCGCTCGAGATTGGCGATGTTGGTCGAACCATCGACCGCGGTGTTGCGGCCGAAGGCGCCCGCGATTTCCCATCCCCAATCGTTAGAGAGCTTGCCGCGGAGGCCAAACGTACCCTGCCAGGTATCGGTTTCCTGGAAGAATTGGCGCGGGCCGGGCTCGGCGAGGCGGCGCTGGATGAGGACGATATTCTGCCCCGTCGGATTGGTGGGATTGCTCGCCGCGATCGAGAGGTTGCGCAGCGTTCCGGGCGTCGCGATCTGATTCGACTTGCGGAAGGTGTAAAGGAATTCGCCGAACGCCTCGATATTGTCAGTGATGTCATAGTCGGCGAAAAACGCCGTGCTCACGCGCTCGACCGGGCTCACCGCGTTGAGGAACGGGTTCGAGTTGAAGTTGTGCTTGGCAGCGCTGTACGGCTCGAAGAAGTTGCCGTTACCGCCCAGCACCTGATTGAAGTTGATCTGCTGGCCGTTCGGCAGCACCGCGCGGCCGCCGATCGTCGAGGCGCTGTTCACGCAGCTCAGCATGCCGGGCGTGGTTTCGGCAAGCGAGCAAGGCGCGCGCGTTGCCATATTGACCGCGCTCGTCTTCTGATAGGTGACCGCCGCCATGAAACCGCCGCGATCGTTGCGGACGCCCCACAGGAGGTCGGCGGTGAAGTCCGAGCCATCGCCCTTTTCGGTGATGCCTTGGCGCACGCTGAGGCCGAGGCCTTCATAGTCAGTGCGGGTCACGAGGTTGACCACGCCCGCCATCGCGTCGGCGCCATAGATCGCCGAGGCGCCGTCCTTGAGCACATCGGTGCGCGCGAGCGCCGCGACCGGGATCATGTTAAGATCGGGCGAGGAGTTCGCGCCGGTGCCGCCCGCGACGAGGCGGCGGCCGTTGAGCAGAACAAGCGTGCGCTTGATGCCGAGACCGCGCAGGTTCACCTGCGCCGTGCCATATCCATTGTTCGCCCAATAGGCGGAGGTCTGGTTGCCTGCGAAGCCGGCGTTGGCGGGAAGGCGCTGCAGCACCGTCTCGATATTGACGACGCCGGTGTTCTCGATCTGCTCGGCCGACACGACGGTCGCGGGGCCGACGCCCGCGAGATCCTGGCGACGAATGCGCGAGCCGGTCACGACGATGTCCGATCCGTTCGGAGCATCCTCCGCGGCGGGTGACTGCGTCGCAGCATCGCTCTGCGCGAGCGCTGGCGTTGCAAAGGTCGCGACCGCTGCGGCGCTGGCGAGCAAAATTGTCCTGGTCATCATAGCGAAACCCCCTGATGGTTGGCTGATTCCCCTCAGAGAGCATCAAATGTATATACAGGTCAATAGGAATTTATTGAATCATATCAATTGGTTATGAAGTAAATTCCGGGCGCACGATACCTACTAGATACGCACCCCAAAGCTCTACCCCTCATCAATTTTGAAATTTTTTCCGGCCTGAGCCTTTTCGCGCAAGGAGCCGGCGGGCCCCTCCCTCGGCTTGCTTATGAAATGACATGATTAAGTGGGTCGGCACAGCTTGGGGGCGCGACCGACTTGAGCCGCTCAATGCGAAAGTATCTGTTCGAGAAAGGTCCGTGCGCGTTCGCTTTTCGGCGCGGCGAAAAAATCTGCCGGCCTTGCGTCTTCGATGATCTGGCCCTGATCCATGAAAAGCATGCGATCGGCCGCCTCGCGCGCGAATCCCATTTCGTGCGTCACGCACACCATCGTCCGTCCTTCGCCGGCAAGGGACGTCATCACATCGAGTACCTCCTTGATCATCTCGGGATCGAGCGCCGATGTCGGCTCGTCGAAGAGAAGAATCCGGGGCTCCATCGCCAGAGCGCGGGCTATCGCGGCCCGCTGTTGCTGCCCTCCCGAGAGCTGCCCCGGATATTTGCCCGCCTGGTCGCCAATCCTCACCTTGTCCAAATAGGATATGGCGCGCGCCTCCGCCTCCGGAAGAGACAAGCCGCCGAGCAGGACGGGCGCGAGGGTGCAATTCTCCAGCACCGTCTTGTGCGGGAACAGATTGAACTGCTGAAAAACCATGCCAATGGCGCGGAGCGCCGCAACGGCCTCTCGCGACGCGTCGGTTATCCTGGTTCCCTCGATCAGGACGGCACCGGAGTCGGGCACCTCGAGCCTGTTCATGCAGCGAATGAGCGTCGATTTGCCGGAGCCTGAAGGGCCGCAAATCACGATCCGCTCGCGCGGGGCGATTTCGAGGTCGATCGAGCGGAGGGCATGATAGGCGCCATAATATTTGTCGACCTGCCGCAAGCTGACGGCCGCGTGGCCCGAGGCATCGGTCATGACGCCTGCCCCCGGCCGCGTATCGCCCGTACCCGCGCGAAGGCTGCGGCGAGGTCGGCGATCAGATCCTGCGGCGCTTCGAGGCCGGCGTGAATACGGATCAGCGCCCCATCTGCCTCGCCATTGGGAAAATCGCGGATCGGAGCGGGCCACGCCGGAACCGCGAGGCTTTCGAAGCCGCCCCAACTCGAACCGAGCTGGAACAGCGAGAATTCGTTGAAAAAGGCGCTGGTTTCCGGAGGGGTAAGACCATCGAGCTGAACACCGAACAATCCGGACGCTCCGGTGAAATCCCGCTTCCAGATCGCATGGCCGGGATCGGAAGGATGGGCCGGATAGCGGACCGCGACCACTTCGGGTTGCTGGGCGAACCATTCGATCAGCGTCGCCGCGGTACGCTGGTGGCGTTCAAGGCGGGCATCGAGCGTCCTGATGCCCCGGTGGACGAGATAGCAATTGTCGGGACTCGCGCAGTTGCCCCAGCGCGCCGCCGCATCCTTGAGCTGGCGGTAGACGGCATCGCTGGCGGCGGTCATCGTGCCGAGCAGACAGTCGGAGTGCCCCGAGAGATATTTGGTTGCCGAAGCAAGCGAGATGTCGACCCCATGGGCCAACGGTTTGAAGAAAAGCGGCGTCGCCCAGGTGTTGTCGAGAGCGGTCAATATGCCCCGGCTGCGTGCAACCGCCGTGATCGCGGGGACGTCGATCATATCGAATGTCTGCGAGCCCGGGGTCTCCATGTAGATGAGCCGGGTGTTGCTGCGGCACAGCCCGGCAATCTCCGCTCCGATATCGGGCCGGAAATATTCCACCTCGACCCCGAAGCGCGCGAGAACGTCGGTCAGAAACTTGCGGGTCGGCCCATAGACGCAATCCGCAACGAGCAGATGATCGCCCCCGGCCACGAAAGCCGTGAGGGCTAGCGCGATCGCGCTGGTTCCAGACGAGGTGATGACGGTGGCGCAGCCGCCTTCGAGTTCGCTGACGGCCTCGGCGAGCGCAAAGGTCGTTCGCGTTCCGTACAGGCCATAGATGACCTCATCGTAGAGACCCTGGTGCCGGTCCATATAGGCCTCGACGCTGCCGTAGATAATGGTGGAGGCTCGATCGACGGGCGGATTGATGAGGCCCCGCTGATCGCGCGGGCGGGGACCGCCGTGAACGGCACGCGTCGGGTCCTGCCAGGCGTGCCCTTTCGGGCTTGCCGGCTCCCCGGGCCATTTTCTGTCGTGATTATCCTGCATAGTTTAGTTTCCGTTCGATCTTCATGCTGAGCCGGGACAGGGAGAAACAGAGGAGGAAAAAGATTGTCCCGGTAAAAAGATAGGCTTCGGCGAAATAGGGTCGCCATTGCGCCTCGACGTAGGAGAGGCGGGTCGTCTGCAACAAATCGAAGACGCCGACGATGAGGACGAGCGTCGTGTTCTTGACCTCGCTGATCGAAGTGTTGACCAGCCCCGGCACGCTGACTTTCAGCGCCTGCGGCAACAGGATATGGCGCCGCGCCTGCCATTTGGTGAGGCCAAGAGCATGCGCGGCCTCGGCTTGCCCGACGGGAACCGCCAGCAGGCCGCCCCGGATGACCTCGGCCATATAGGCGGCAGTGAAGAATATGAGCGCGAGCTGGACGCGCGGCAGGCTGTCGATCGAGAGATAGGAGGGCACGAACAGCGGGAACAGGACCGCAGCGAGGAAGAGCACTCCGATCAGCGGCGTTCCGCGAACCAGCTCGATGAAGGCGACGCTCGGCCAGCGAATGCCGCGCCGCGCCGACCTGCGGCCGAACGCGAGGAGTATAGCCAATGGAAAAGCGCCGACCACCGCAAGGCTCGCGAGCAGCAATGTGACCGGCAGGCCGCTCCACTTCTCCATCGGGACATAGGAAAGGCCCGCGAATCCTCCTCGTAGCAGAAGTACCGCCACGGCGATTGCGCCGAGCCAGACAAGCCCGAGGCGGCTGCGCCAGAATCGCGGGACGAAGGAGAAGGCAAGGCATGAAAGCAGCGCGGCCGCCGCTGCTGCGGACCGCCACTGCTCGGCTTCGGGATAGGTGCCAAACAATATCAGCCGCGCATTTTCGCGGAGGAATGGCCAGCAAGCACCGCTGGCCAAACGGCAATCGGCCGCGCCCCCGGCGAAGGTCGCGTCGAACAGCAGCCACGAGAGCCCCTTGCCGGCGAAAGCCGCGGTCATGGCGAGGATCGCGATGGTGAGTATCGACTGGCGTCCTCCTCTGAACAGATTGCGCCGTATCCACGACGGCCAGGCGGTCGCCGAGCGCAGCGGAAAGGGTTCGAGGGGCGCCGACTGGATGCTCCGGCCGGGCTGCCCGGCGACGCTCCAGCCCAACTGGCGGGCATAGAGGCCGGTGACGAACGACAAGGATAGCGAAAGCAGCAGGAAGGTCGCGACGATCAGGCCGACGCCCTCGATCGCCTGCCCTGTCTGACTGATGACGGTATCGACCACCGAGACAAATTCGGGATATCCGATCGCGACCCCCAGGGAGCTGTTCTTGATCGTGTTGAGATGCCAGCTCGTCATCGGCGGTATGGCGATGCGCAGCGCTTGCGGCATCACGATCCGTCCCATTGTTTGCGCGGGCGACAGGCCGAGCGCTTTGGCGGCCTCGCTCTGCCCTGCGGGAACGGCGAGGATCGCGCCGCGGAATATCTCGGCCAGATAGGCCGAGGCATAGACCGAAAGGCTGGCGACCAGCGTCAGAAACTCCGTGGAGAGCGACAATCCGCCGACGGTTCCGAAGCGCCCCGCCCGCGGCAGATCGATCCCGCCCCACAGCAAGAGCGGCACCAGGGAGATGCCGGCGAAGGCCAGCGCAGTGCGCGTGCGAACGGCTCCTCGCCGCACGGCACCCAGCAGGATCGCACAGGCGACGATCGCGATGAGAAAGACCGGCCGTCCCGGATCGGCCAAGGAGAGCGCGGGGAGGTGCAATCCCCGATTATCGAGGTCGAACGGTCCGACGGCGCCCGGGCCGGGTCCGGGCAGACCGAACAGCAGCGCGGCGTACCAGACGAACATCTGGAGCAGCAGCGGAATATTGCGAACCAGCTCGATATAAAGGCCGGAGAGCCTCGCAAGCAGCCAGTTGGACGACAGGCGCGCCATGCAGACCGCGAGGCCGAGCAAGGTCGAGAAGATGATGCCGAGCGCCGATATCAGGAGCGTGTTGAGAAGACCCACCGCCAGCGCCGCGGCATAGGAATCGCCCGGCGCGTAAGCAATCAGCGTTTCGCCAATCGCGAAACCCGCCCGGTCGAACAGGAAACCGAACCCCGTCCGGATGTTTCGGTCCGCGAGATTGTCCGCCAATGTCGCAAACAGGCCGTAGGCGACCACAAGCCCGCCCGCGATCAGCAGCCAGGGTAACGCAGCGATGGCAAGCCGCCTGTGTTTATGAGTCATCGCATCGGCAACGGGTAGATCAGCCCGCCGTCCCGATAGAGCTTATTCTGTCCGCGTTCGACGCCGAGCGGCGTAATGTGCCGGTCGAAGATTTCGCCATAATTGCCGGTCGCCTCGATTGCCCGGTACGCCCAGTCATCG
This sequence comes from Sphingopyxis sp. EG6, assembly GCF_003609815.1. Lineage (NCBI taxonomy): Bacteria > Pseudomonadati > Pseudomonadota > Alphaproteobacteria > Sphingomonadales > Sphingopyxidaceae > Sphingopyxis > Sphingopyxis sp. EG6. The sequence continues at coordinate 3,630,100 of NZ_AP017603.1, read as the reverse complement.
TCAAGGCCGAGCGACTTGCCGAATCCGGGCAAGCCGCCGAGCATCTTGCGCACTTCAGGGTCGCGCGAGGCCATCCGCATGCGCGCGGCATTCGCGCGGGTGACCCCCATTTCCTCGGCAGCGAAGAGCGCGTTCAGCACCCATTTGTTGATCTCGTACCATTGCTCGTCGTCGCTGCGCACGACTGGGCCGACCGGTTCTTTGGTGAGCCGCTCGGGCAGCACCACATAATCGTCGGGATGCGCGGTGTCGGCCAGGCGGATCACCGTCAGCGTGAAGGCATCGGTGGTCATTGCGTCGCACCGCCCGGCAAAGAAGGCGAGCTTGGCTTCCTCGGGATTCTCGAACACGACGGACTGGAAACGCAGCCCCTTGCGCTCGAAATATTCGGCGGTGTTGAGTTCGGAGGTCGTCCCCTTGGTGATGCAGATCGATGCGCCATCGAGATCCGTCGGAAGCCGCACACCCGATCGCCGGGGCACCAGGAAGCTCTGCCCGTCATAATACATGGTGCCGACGAAATTCACCCCGAGGTCGGTGTCGCGCGTCAGCGTCCATGTCGTCGTCCGCGACAGGACGTCGGCCTCGCCCGTCTGCACGATCGTGAAGCGCTTGTTCGAGGCGACCGGCATGAACCGGACCTTGCGGGCATCGCCGAGGACCGCAGCGGCGAGCGCCCGGCAGTAATCGACGAAGAAGCCCTGCCAGCGTCCGCGTTTGTCGAGATAGGACATGCCGAGCTGCCCCGTATGAATTGCGCAATTGAGCGTTCCGCGCGCGCGAATCCGCGCAAGCGTCGATCCCTTCGCCGCGGCGATTTCATGCCCACCGGTGCCGGCGGGCTCGCGGCCGCAGCCGCCGAGTAACAGGGCGCCTGCGGCGAGCAGCGCCGGTAACCAGCGGCGCGATGCGTGCGACCTATTCATAAACGAGGCTTTCAATGCTAGCGCCATAAGAAATAGCTATAGGGAGCGATGTCCGATGAACCTGCGTCACCTCGAAGCCTTCAGGGCCGTGATGCTCTCGGGATCGGTCACCCAGGCCGCGCAGTCGCTCAACCTGTCGCAACCCGCGGTGAGCAAGATGCTTGCCGAGCTCGAGCATCAGCTGGGCTTTCAGCTCTTCCTGCGTTCGCGCGGCAGCGCGCTCACCGTGACGCCCGAAGCCGACGCCTTTTTCTACGAAGTCGAGCGGAGCTTCTCGGGCATTGCGGCCCTGAAGCGGGTAGCGGAAGACATCCGCAACATGGCGACCGGCACGCTCCGGATCGCCGCCCTTCCGGCGCTCGCGGTCAGTTTCCTGCCGCGTGTGATCGCGGCCTTTCGCGAGACACATCCCGGCGTCACCGTTCAGCTCCAGACCCGCAGTTCCTCGACGGTGCGGCAATGGATGGCGAACCAGCAGTTCGACATCGGGCTCGCGACGCCGGCGCGCGAATTGCCCGGCATAAGGATGGAGCGCTTCCTGCGCTGCCCCGGCGCCTGCGTTCTCCCTGCCGGCCACCGCTTGGCCGTCAAGGACGTCATCCGGCCGGCCGATCTCGAGGGCGAGCCCTTCATTTCGCTCGCGCTCGAGGACGGCGTGCGTCACCGCATCGACCGCATTTTCGAGGACGCGGGCGTCCACCGCGAGATGGTCATCGAAACCCAATATGCGATGACCATCTGCGCGCTTGTCATGCAGGGGGTCGGATGTTCGATTCTCAACCCCGTGACCGCAGCGGATTATGCCGAGCGGGGCCTTACGGTCCGTGATTTCGCGCCGGAGGTCCATTTCGAATATATGCTCTTCACGCCGAAGTTGAGGCCGATGTCCCAAGTCGCTGCGGCCTTTATCGCGGTGCTCGAATCCCACCGCGACGCGATGTTCGGCTCCGACGCCAGCTGAAGACACAAGACGCCGCACGGCCCTCACGGCCACCGATCAGAAGGAGGCGGTCGCGCGGACGTACCAGAAGCCCCCGTTGAACCCCGTCGGCGCGAAGCGGAGATATCGGATCCCGTTGTTGATCTGGGATTGCCGCGCCTCGACGTCGGGGTAATTGTCGAAGATATTCTCGCCGCCGACCGCGAGCTTGAGCATGTCGCTAACCTTGTAGGACAGCTCGAGATCGACCAGCAGTTCGGCGCCGCCCGTCTGGTCGGCAGCCGGTGCGGCGCCATAGTCGGTCCATTTGCCATAATAGTTCGCGCGCGCGACGAAGCCGAAGCGCTCGCCCGCATAAGTGAAGGACGCATTGCCCTTCCACTTCGGAACGAAGCCCTCGAGTTCGAGCAGCCGCTCGCGGTCCGCAGTGATCACCGGCGAGGCCTTGATGACATCGGTTTTGGTATAGTTGCCGTTGAGGCCGAGCGTGGCCTTGCCGTCGCCGAGGTCGAAGCCCACGGTGAGCACCGCATCGACGCCCTGGGTGCGGCTGTCGAAGGAATTGGTGAAGAAGCTCACCTGCTGGAAGGAATCCCCACCGGGAATGCCAAGCGCCGCGAGCTGCGCACGCTGCGCCGGGGTGAGATTGAAATTGCCCGATACGGCGATCCGGTCTTCGACCTTGATGTTGAAATAGTCGAGCGTGAAGGTGATGCGATTGGAGGGCTTCACCACGATGCCGCCGGCGACGTTGAACGAATTCTCGGGCCGAAGCGGCGTCGCGCCGAAGAATTGCGCCACCGGATTGTTGGGCGCGATAATGCCTGCGGTCAGCGGCGCCCCGGTTATCGAGTCGATGTTGGTCTGGACCTGCGAGGCGTTCGACTGGCCCGGCGTCGGCGCCCGAAAGCCGGTGTTGACCGATCCGCGCACCGCGAAGACGTCCGAGAAATCATATCGCCCGTTGATCTTCCAGGTGAATTTCGAGCCGAAGTCCGAGTAATTCTCGTAGCGGCCGGCAAGGCCGAACTGGAGCGCGTCGGTGAGATTGCCTTCGAGCGACGTATAGGCGGCCCAGTTGCTGCGCGCGAACTCGCCCGCCTGGATGGGACTGAAGCCCGGGAAGCCGTTCGAGCCGACCGGCAGTCCGACGCGGTTTCCGGTATCGGGATCGATGACCGACGCGAAAGGACCAACCTGCCATGATGCGATGTCGCCGGCCGTGATCTCATATGTCTCGCGCCGATACTCGAGACCGCCTGCAAGCGTCAGCGGATCGGAGGTGCCGATCGCGATGGGGTAAGTGAGATCGAGATTGAAAGCGAGTTCGCGCTGCTCGAGCTGCCCCGGCTTGAAGGAGGTCGGCGACGCGAGGCCAAGCGACGGATTGACCGTATTTTCGATCCGGTAGGAAGCATGGTTCTGACCATAGGAAGCGCTGAGGTCATAGGTCAGGCCCGAGGAGAATTCGCCCTTGAGGCCGGCCGCCAGCGCCGCATCGGTCACCGTGGCACCGAAATCCGGGGTGAAACCGCCGGGAAAGAGCTGGCGGAAGCTGAACCGCTGTCCTCCGGGCGTATTGGTGAGCGGAATCGAGGTGGAAATGAAGCTGGCATCGGGGTTGCGGTAAAAGAAGGCCGTCGTGCCGCGGCTCCAGCTATAGTTGCCGAAGGTGTAGAATTCCATCTCGTCCGACAGTTCGATGCCGGCATTGACGAAGATGCGCGCCGCCTCGGATTCGGGATTTCCCCAGCGCTGCGCCGGGACCGGGACATCCTGAACGCCGGCATCGATGAGCGCCTGCGCGTCGGGACGCTGAATGCCGCGCGACGTCGTGCTGGCGTTCACATATTCGCCGCTGATGTTGACGAAACCGGCGTCGGTGAAGGGAAGCCCGACATTGCCCTGGACGAGGAAATCCTCGCCGTCGCCCTTATAGAATTGGCCATAGCGGGCGATCAGCAATCCGCCTTCGCGGTCGCGGCGCAGACCGAAATTGAGGACGCCGGCGATCGCATCCGATCCATAGAGCGCCGACGCGCCGTCACGCAGAACCTCGAGCTGGCCGATCGCGATCGACGGGATCGCCGAAAGATCGGGTCCCTGCGATCCCCGGATATAGGGAACATTGGTGAACTGGACCGTCGCGCCGCGATGGCGCCGCTTGCCATTCACGAGCACCAGCGTCTGGTCCGGCGGCAGGCCGCGCAGCGAGAAAGGCCGGGTAAAAACGGCGCCGTCGTTGCTGACGAGGCGCTGGACATTGAGCGACGGGACCTCGGTGCGCAGGAGATCATTCATGTCGGCCGTGCCCTTTTCGAGCAGTTCGGCACCGGTGATGATGTCGATCGGCTGAGCGGAATCGGCCGCCTTGAGATCGTTCCGCCGCGTACCCGTCACGACGATTTCGCCCTGCGACGCGCCTGGCCCCGGCGCCTCTTTGGCGTTATCCTGCGCGAAGGCGGCGGCGGCCGACATGCCTGCCAGGACGGCGATAATCGAGCCACTCGTGCGAAGCAATTTTCTCATGGTCCCCTCCCATTTGCGAAAGCTCTCGGCTTCGCCACCGAGCTATCTTCGCGGCCTTGGCATGACCAGAAATAATCACCACTCATCGCTATAAACGAGATGGTTATTCCATATGGTTATATCTCTCGCTGCGGCATCGAGCAGCGCCCGACCGCGCGGCATGCCGGGCGCGGCGATGCCGGACACTTCGCGCAGCTTGTCCTCGACCGCCCGGGCGACATGCCGCGTCGGCACATGCTCCTTATTTTTTGTCCATATCGTGCCCGGCATGAGGATCGGGTTCGGGTTCGACAGGTTTCGGCGCTTCCGGCGCGGCCTTTGCCCGCGGCGGCACAGCGGCCTTCGCGGCGGGTTCTTGCTTGGGGCGGGATTTCTCCGGAGGCATCGCTTCTTCGGTCGGCGCCGCCGGGGCAGACGCGGCGGGCGGCTCGTCCGCTACGGGCATGGTCTCGACCATTGCGGGCGGCTCACCGGCAGTGACCTCACTCTGTTCCGGTGTGACGTCGCTCTGCTGCGCGGGCTCAGTGCCGCATCCTGCCAGAGCAAATATCAGCGCGGCGGCGCTCGCTAGGGGAATGAATCTCGTCATATCTGTCTCCTCTTCGTGTCGGCAGGTCATGCGCGGAATTCAGAAACCTTGCCGTCGCTGCCGAATGCCATCACTTCGAATGCGTCCGCGCTTCCGTCCGGCATTTCCATTCCCGGAGAACCGCGCGGCATGCCGGGCACGGCGATTCCGCGAATGTCGCGTGGCTTGTCGTGGAGGAGTCTCGCAACATGCCGCATCGGCACATGACCCTCGATCGCATAGCCGCCGATCACGGCCGTGTGGCACGACGCCAGCTGGCCAGGCACACCATATCGCGTCTTTACGGCGGCCATGTCAGCGCGGTTCTCGACAGTCACATCATAACCGGCCTTGCGTGCGATATCCGCCCAAGCTTCGCAGCAGCCGCATTCGGGATCGCGATAAACGAGCATTCGCTTGGGGCTGGACGTCTCGGCGCCCGGCGCGGGCGCCGCGCCATTCTTATCGCTGGTCGCCGCCGGGCCCGAGGCAGAATTGCATGCCGCAAGCGCCATCCCCGATCCGACCGCAATCAGGCCGAAAAGATGACGGCGCGTCATCAGATTTTTCATGTCATTTCCTCGCGAGAATGGATTTCATCTGTTCGATTTCGGCCGCCTGCCCCGCGATGATGCCGCGGCAGAGTTCGCGTATCTCGGCATCTTTGAGAGAAGCCTGTTCACACATGAGGATCGCGCCCGAGTGATGCGGGATCATCGAACGCAAGAAGGCCGTGTCGCCGATCGTCGTCTGTGTCCGGATGAGCCCGAAGCTCCCGAAGAAGGCAACTGCCGATCCCAGCAGCAGGAACGTATTGAGACGTTTCGACGGGAACATGCCCGGCATTGCGACGATCATCAGCACGACCATCGGCGAGACCATCATCAGCGTCATGTAGAGCATGTTGAGATTATTGTAGAAGCTCGAGAGGCGGTCGATCATGACGAACATCACCAGATACATGATGACGCCGCTGACGATCGTCTGCAGCGCGAGGCTGCGATAGGCTGGTTTCACGGCATTTCTCCTCGACGTGTCGCCACCCCGCGAAACTTCTAGAACCAGGCCCGCACCCCCATCACGAAGCTGACGCCGCTCGCATCCTCGCCCGCGGCGCGGGCAAAACGCGCGGTATCGCCGACCTTGCGCGCCCATTCGACGCCGACATAAGGCGCGAATTCCTTCACGACCTCGTAACGCAGGCGAAGCCCGAGCTCGAAATCCGAAAGCCCCGAACCAACGCCGGTCTCGGGGACATCCTGGAGCGCAAAATTGACCTCCGCCATCGGCTGGAGGATCAGTTTCTGGGTGATGCGCTGGTCGTAATAGCCTTCGAGCCGGGCGAGCAGATCACCCTTGTTCGAAAGAAACAGCGCGCCCTCGACTTCGAACCAATAGGGGGCGAGCCCCTCGAAGCCGATCGTCGCATAGGTGCGGTCGGGGCCGGGCCCAAGATCCTGCCTGATACCCGCCTGCGCGTTGAAATAGGGTCCGATCGCCCGGCTGTAGAGCGCCTGTACCTCGGCGCTCTCGATGCCTTCGCCGAACACGCCCTCGCCTTCGCTCTTGATCGTCAGCCGGTTAATGTCGCCGCCGTACCAAGCCTCACCGTCCCAGCGGAACCCGTCGCGGCCCTTGCGCGCCTGATATTCGGCAAGGTTGAAGCTGATGAAAGCGATGGTCTGCGCACCATTCTCTTTCATCATGTCGTGGCGCGAATGCTCCATTTCGGCTTGGGGATAAATGCGATCGGCATACCAGTCGCCGGGAGGCGCAGGCGCGGTAGCATCGCCCGGCGGCAAATCGGTGCCGCTAGCGCTGCTCGTGGTCGCCATGCCTTCCATTCCCGCCATCGCGTCCGCAGATCCGCCCTTCGGGGTGCAATGGCCCATTTTGGCATGTTCGGGCGGGCAATCGGGATCGGACGGCTGCGGTGCGCCATGATCCATCGCACCCATGTCCGAAGCGCCCTTGCCTGGAGCTTCCGCCTCAGGCGTACAATGACCCATCGCCGCATGTTCGGGCGGGCAGCTTGAAGCCTCGGGTTCCATGTCCATGCCCTGCATGTTCCCATGGTCCATCTGCTCCATCGACCCTTCGGCGGGCGCTTCGGGCGCGGACTGCGCTACGGGTGCTGGCGTTGGCGAGGGAGCGGGTGTCGGCGCGGGCGCCGCACCATGCATCGAATGATCCATCGACTGCGCCGCGGCGGGCACAGCAAAGGCCAGCGGGGCGATACCCGCGAGGAGAAGCGCGACCCGGGTCATTCGCCGTCTCCCTTCGGACGGACGCTGACGACGCGCATCATCCCCGCGTGCATGTGATAGAGAAGGTGGCAATGGAACGCCCAGTCGCCGAGCGCGTCGGCGGTGAAATCGAAGCTCGCGATGCCGCCCGGCTGGACAAGCACCGTATGCTTGCGCGGCGACCGGTCGCCCTTGCCCGTCACCAGTTCGAAAAAATGGCCGTGGAGGTGGATGGGGTGGCTCATCATCGAATCGTTGATGAGGTTGATCCGCACGCGCTCTCCCTCGATGAAGGGGATGGGCTCGTGATAGTCGGACATCTTGATGCCGTCGAACGACCACATGAAGCGTTCCATATTGCCGGTCAGATGGATGTCGAGCGAGCGCGAGGCGGCGCGGGTATCGGGGTTGCGCTCGAGCGCGACAAGGTCATGGTAGGTCAGCACCTTGTGCCCGACATTCTCCAGTCCCTGCCCCGGCTCGCCCATGCGATCCATCGGCATCGGCGAGATCGTCTGAACGCTGGGATCGCGCTTGACCTGCGGCGCGACACTGAAGTCGCGCATGCTGTGCTGCATGCCTCCGCCAGATCCATGATCCATGCCCGCCATCGCGCCGCTTTCCCCCGCTGGCGTACAATGGCCCATCTTGGCATGTTCGGGAGGACAAGAAGGGTCGCTCGCCGGCATGGGCATGGCGCCCATATCGCCGCCCGAATGGTCCATACCCGCCATCGCGCCGCCCGACATGTCGCCCATGCCCATGTCCTTCATGGTCGCGAGCGGCCGTTCGCGGAGCGGCGGCACCTCGGCGACCATGCCAGCGCGCGGTGCGAGCGTCGCGCGTCCCATGCCCGAGCGGTCATTGGCCTCGGCAACGAGCGTATAAGCACGGTCCTCGACCGGGGTCACGATGACGTCATAGGTTTCGGCGACCGCGATCTGGAACTCGTCGATTTCGGTCGGCACGACATTGAGCCCATCAGCCTGGACGACGGTCATCCTGAGGCCCGGGATACGGACGTTGAAGATCGTCATCGCCGACGCATTGACGATGCGCAGGCGTACCCGCTCGCCGGGGCTGAAGAGCGCGGTCCAGTTGTCGCGCGGACCATGGCCGTTGACGAGGAAGGTGTAGGTCGAACCATTGACGTCGGCGACGTCGGTCGGGTCCATCCGCATCTTGCCCCAATCGATCCGCTCCTTGAGCGGTTGATCCTTGCCGGCAAGCAGGCCCGCCAGCGTCTGGCGCTGCATGTTGAAATGGCCGGGATTGACCTTGAGCTTGCGGAAGATCGCCTCGGGCGACAATTGACTGTGGTCGGACAGGACGACGACATGCTCGCGGTCGTAGCCGATCGGGTCGGCGCCCGCGGGATCGATGACGATCGGGCCATAATGGCCGAGCTGTTCCTGAAGCCCCGAATGGCTGTGATACCAATAGGTCCCCGATTGAACGACCGGGAATTCATAGACAAACTTCGAGCGCGGCTTGATCCCGGGGAAGCTGACGCCGGGCACGCCGTCCATCTGGAACGGCAGGATCAGGCCGTGCCAGTGAATCGAGCTGTCCTCGTCGAGATCGTTGACGACGGTGAGGCGCGCGTTTTGTCCCTCCTTCAGCCGGACGAGCGGCGCGGGCACGGTGCCGTTGATCCCGATCGCGCGACTGACCTTGCCGTCGATGCGCATCGTCTGGCGCGCGATGCGCAGCGTTATGTCATTGCCGGATACGGTCGGAAGCGGCGCGGTGATGCCGGACGACACCGGCTGGGCCCAGGCCGGGAACCATGCGGCCATCGCCGCAGCAGCCCCTCCACCCAAAGCTCCACTGACGAACCGACGCCTTTCCATCTGCATATTCTTTCCGACCGTTACTGACTGTTCCTAAAGCTATACGCAGGCGGCACGCCTGCCCCTCAATAAAAATGCCGGACGATGAGGAGATGCCGCCTGAACGAGCGGTCGAACCCTCAACCCTCGGCGCTCGCAGATGTTCCCGCGAGCAATTCCCGGAGCCTGGTCCGCGCTCGATAGAGGCGCGTTTCGACTGTTTTCTCGCTGACCCGCAAAATGACCGCTGTTTCGGCCTGGCTGACCTCGTCGACACCGCGGAGGAGCAACACTTCGCGCAAATTCTGCGGCAGCTGATCGATCGCCCCGCGAACCCTGGCGAGCTCTCGCCTGTCGGTCGCCGCGGAATCGGGCCCAGGACCATCGCTTGCTACGTGATGCGCATTTTCGAGCGGGAGCGCGCGGGAGAAAAAGGCGCGCACCTTTCGCCGTCGTGCCCAGTCGCGACATTTGTTGAGCGCGATACGGGCGATCCATGTGCGGAAGGGGCGTTCGCCATCATAGCGATCGAGCGCCGAAAAGCCGGAGACGAACGTCTCCTGCGTCAAATCCATCGCCTCGTCGGCATCGCCGATCTGCTTTACGATGAGCCGGTAGACGCCCGTTTTGTAACGGCGCAGCAACTCGCGATAGGCGTCTTCGCGGTGCGCGCGCGCAAAGGCCGCCAGATCCTGGTCGCTACATTGCGATAGGTCGGCGCTCACCGCGCATCGGCGGTCAGCGCCTTGACCACGCTTTTGTCGAACATTTCCGCTTGATCGGGGTTGAGAACCCCGCGCATCGCGAAGAGATGCTGGAGCGTTTCCTTCTGCAATGTCCCCATCACCTCATGCGTCTCGTCGATCGCCTCGGTGACGCGCGGTCCATAGCCATGCTCGGCTTCGATCGCCTGCGCGAGCCGGACATTGGCGGCGCGCATCTCGAGTTCGAGCGCCTGGCGGCGACCGGCGAAGTCGGCTTCGATCCGCTCGAGTTTCTTTTCCTGCTCCGGGGTCAGGTCGAGTTGGCCGTGGAGAAGCGCATGAAGTTCGGTTTCGCTGGCTTTGGGCGCATCGGCTACCAGACGGCCGATGAACACGCCGGCAATCGCCGCGGCGAAGGCAATGAGCCCCAAGAGAAGAAGACGGCGCGACGGCATCGCTACTGTACATCCAGCAAGGTGGAAGGCACCAATGCGCTAGGCGGGCCGAATGGGGTCAGGGGGCTTGCCGCGACCGCCGGCTGGGAAATCGCACTCCCCGCAAAGACACCGCCGCCGAGCGAGACAAAGGCCGCGAGCGCCATCAGGCGGCGCATCGCTACCGCTTCGCGCCGGCGGATCGCCAATGCGCCCATGATGCGATCATCGAGCGCATCGAGCGCTGCGGGCAGATCGATCCTGTTCAAAATGCGAAGCTCCTTATCCATCGATCGTCTCTTCAAACCTTTCCATCATTGTACATACGCGCCGAAGCGCCTCACCCCTCACACCAGAATATTATTCCGGAATATTTGAGGGCCATGCCGATATCCTGCGTATTAGCAGGACAGACACGCATTTGGAGGTGTTCATGTTCAAGTCTCTTCTCCCCTCTGCAGCGGCGGCTTTCGCTCTGCTTCTCATGCCGGCCACGGCAAGCGCGCACACCAAGCTCGTCAGCTCGACGCCCGCCGCCAATTCGACCGTTTCGAAGGTCACGTCGGTCAATCTTCAGTTCAACGAAAAGATCGTCGCCTCGACCCTCAAGACCGAGCTGGTCATGACCGGCATGCCCGGCATGGCCAATCATGCCCCGATGAAGGTGCCTTACTCGTCGATGATGGGCAAAGAGGGCAAGTCGGCGATGCTGATGCTCAAGCGGCCGCTGACAGCCGGAACCTACAAGGTCACATGGTCGGCGGCGGGCGCTGATACCCACCGCATGGGCAGCGAATTCAGCTTCACCGTAAAGTAAAAGACGGTGGGGGACCCCGTTCTGATCGGCATCAGGTTCGCACTTTATGCGGACCTGATGCTCATCGCCGGCCTTGCTGCGTTCCCGCTTTTTGCGCTGACACGGAGCGAACGCCTTGCGCCGCAGTCGATGATGGCCTCGATCTGGCGCGCAGAGCGATGGCTCTGCGCCGCCGGACTGCTTCTCTCCATCTTGGGGATGGGCGTGCTCGCGGCTTCGATGCAGGGTGTGGGGCTCCTCTCCCTGGAACTCCAGCCTTTTTGGGACCTTGTTCGCGAGACCGAGGTCGGCACAGCCTGGGTCTACCGGAGCGCAGCGCTGCTGCTCGCGCTGGGAGTCGCGATCTGGATGGTCCGCTGGCCGACAACTTCGGCCGCCGTACTCGCGGCCGCGGGCTCGGTGGCCGTCGCGAGTCTGGTCTGGTCCGGCCACGCCGGCGCGACCGAAGGCGCCGCAGGCACCGTGCACCGGATCAGCGACATCTTGCACCTGATTGCAGCGGCGGTCTGGATCGGCGCGATCGGCGCCTTCCTGATCCTGATCTCACCACGTCGTGTCCGCGAATGGCCGGGCGGACTCCAAATTGCGGCGCGGAGCCTCGATCAATTCTCGCGCGTCGGTACGATCTGCGTCCTCGTCATCGCCGCCACCGGCCTCGTCAACAGCCAGATGATCGTCGGCGCCGAGAATCTCGGCCGTTCCCTCGGCTCGCCCTATGGACAATTGCTTCTCGCCAAGCTTGCGCTGTTCGGACTGATGCTGGCGCTCGCGGCGGCGAACCGCTGGCGGCTGACCCCGGCGCTCGCGGCCGCCGTCCCGGGGACCGATACCGACAATGTCGACGCCGACCCCGACCTCGCGATTGCAGCCATGCGCAGAAGCCTCATCATCGAAGCGTCGGCCGCGCTCGCCATACTCGCGCTGGTTGCCTGGTTCGGTACGCTCGAACCCTTCGTCACCGCCGATCCGGTTTGACCCCAAGCACCGCCTCTTGGTCGGGTTCGATCATGCTCGGGACCGGCTGGGCGCTCATTGACGCGCGCATCGGGAGCAGCCGTCCCCATAACCATGTGGCGCACCAGATCAGCCTCGCCATCGAACGCGACCTCGAAATTTCCGGTGATGCCGACCTGATAGTTCCCGCCGGACACGCCATTGCGATAGCGTCGCATGTCCGGCACCGCCTCGGGCCGCCGGGCGCCCTCGTGCGGTCATTTTATCTCGACCCGCTTTTTCGTGCCGGCACCCGGCTGTCCGCCGGATCGGCGCCTGTCCTGTTGACGCCGATAGAGACAGCCGGACTAGGTGACATCGCAAGCGGCGCGGACGCGAAGCGCTGGGCGTCCGACTATCTCGACCGCTCGCAGGCGCGTCCGGTGGATGCCCGCCTGTCCGAAGTGCTCGCGGCCCCTGACGATTTGTCGACCGCGCGCGCCTTGGCCGACGTCGCCTGCCTTTCGCCCTCGCGCCTCCGCGAAATCGTCAGCCGCGACTTCGGCGTGCCTCCGGCCAAATTGCTGCAATGGCTCCAGCTTCAACGCGCCGTGCGGACGCTGGTCGGCGGCGGAGGTCTTGCCGACGCCGCGGCGGCGGGAGGCTTCGCCGATCAGTCGCACTTCACGCGCCGCTGCGCTCAATGGCTAGGCGTGACGCCTTCGGCCGGCCTTAGTGCCTTCGCGTTCGAAATCGTGCCCTGAGCCGGATGCGCCTCGCACCGCGTCGCCCCGGCGAAACATTCAAGACTGCCGCGCCTGTTTGCCCTTAAGCGTCTCGTCGAGACCGGCGATTGCGGCCGCAATCCGGCGGCAAGCCAAAGCGTCGAAAGGAGACGGCCATGCCCGACCCGAAACCCGTAGCAAGATCCTACACGCCAGCGGCAGGATATCACTTCCTGACGCCCTTTTATGATTTCGGCGTCGCGGTGACAACGCGCGAGCGCGTGTGGCGCGACCGTCTCGTTCGCCATATGGCGCTCGGCGAGGGTGACGTCATTCTCGATATCGGCTCGGGTACGGGAAATCTTGCGCTGGCGATCGCTCGCCATAGCCGGGACGTCCGCTATCTTGGTTTCGACCCCGACGAGGCAGCGACGCGAATTGCCCGAACGAAGACCGCGCAGATTGTTCCACCGCCGGAGTTTCGAGTTGGCTTTTTCGCGGCTTCGGCGATCGATGACTGGCCCCCGCCTGCCAAGATTGCGATCTGCCTCGTCCTTCATCAGGTCGGGCTTGAGGAAAAGGCACGTCTGCTACGCGAGGCCCGGCAGGTGCTCGCGCCGGGCGGCAAACTCTATGTTGCCGACTATGGGGAACAGCGCAGCCGCCTCATGCGGTTGTTGTTCCGCCTCACGATCCAGCAGCTCGACGGCGTCCAGGACACCCAGCCCAACGCCGATGGATTGCTCCCGGTGCTGATGAGAGAGGCAGGCTTTTGCGATGTTCGCGAGCTTGAGACGTTCCGCACGCCAACCGGTGCGATCGGGATCATCGAGGCCCGAAAGCCCGGGACCTGACGGCACGGGGCAAAGAAAATCCAAGGGATAACCGCTCTTCTTGCGTATCGATAGAAGCGGCTCCATTCTGGAACCGCCAGGAACGACGCCAACGGCGAACTCGACCGGTGGCGTTTGGACCGCCCCGCCGCGAGGCGGGCATCCGACACATACGGGAGCGGCGGCGATGCACGATCATCAGGGCGCAGAAAAAGACAGCGGGAGCACGACTGATCCGGTCTGCGGCATGATGGTCGATCCGGCCACCACACCTCATATCGCGACGCATAGCGGCAAGCATCACTATTTCTGCAGCGCAGGCTGCCTCGCCAAATTCGAGGCCGATCCCGATCTTTATGCCGCAAAACGCGAGCCGGCCGCAGCCGATGCACCCGAAGGCGCCATCTGGACCTGCCCGATGCATCCCGAGATCCAGCGCGCCGGCCCCGGAAGCTGCCCGATCTGCGGCATGGCACTCGAGCCCGTCATGCCGACAGCATCGGGCGGCCCCAGCGAAGAATATCGCGATATGCGGCGGCGCTTCTGGATCGGGCTCCTTCTCGCACTCCCGGTGGTTGCGCTCGAAATGGGCGGCCATCTGACAGGCCTCCACCAATATGTCGGCCGCCAGACGAACAACTGGGTCCAGATGCTGCTCGCGACCCCCGTCGTTCTATGGGCGGGCTGGCCCTTCTTCGAGCGCGCCTGGCTCTCGATCCGCAACAAGAGCCTCAACATGTTCACCCTCATTGCGATGGGGACGGGCGTTGCCTGGGGCTACAGCATGATCGCGGCGATTCTCCCGCAAATCTTCCCGGCAGCCTTCCGCGCCGCCGATGGCTCGGTCGCGGTCTATTTCGAGGCCGCCGCGGTCATCACGGTGCTGGTGCTACTCGGGCAGGTGCTCGAACTCAGGGCCCGCGAGACGACGAGCGGCGCGATCCGCGCGCTCCTTGACCTGACACCGAAGCTCGCCCGGCGCGTCCGCAGCGATGGAAGCGACGAGGAGGTAGCGCTCGAGGAAGTCGCGGTCGGCGACATGCTGCGCATCCGTCCGGGCGAAAAAGTCCCCGTCGATGGCATCGTCGTAGAAGGCCGCGGCACGGTCGACGAATCGATGGTCACGGGCGAATCGATGCCGGTGACCAAGGCGGCCGGCGCGGCGCTGATCGGCGGAACGATCAACCAGACGGGCGGCCTGCTCATGCGCAGCGAGAAGGTCGGGCGCGACACGATGCTCGCGCGGATCGTACAAATGGTCGCCGACGCGCAGCGCAGCCGGGCGCCGATCCAGCGTCTCGCCGATACCGTTTCGGGCTGGTTCGTGCCCGGCGTCATCGTCGTCGCCATTGTCGCTTTCGTTGTTTGGTCGCTTCTGGGGCCCGCGCCCGCCATGGCCTATGGCCTTATCGCCGCCGTCTCGGTGCTCATCATCGCCTGTCCCTGCGCGCTCGGCCTCGCGACGCCAATGTCAATCATGGTCGGCGTGGGGCGCGGCGCCGAAGCCGGCGTGCTGATCAAAAATGCCGAGGCGCTTGAGCGGATGGAGAAGGTCGACACGCTCGTCGTCGATAAGACCGGGACGCTGACCGAAGGCAGACCCTCGGTCGTCGCCATCGAAGTCGCCGGCGGCTTCGAGGAGCAGGATCTGCTCCGGATTGCCGCGAGCCTCGAGCGCAGCAGCGAACATCCATTGGCGGCCGCGATCGTCAAGGCCGCCGAGGACCGGGGCCTCGCGCTGGTCGAGCCATCGGGGGTCGACCAGCCGGTCGGCAAGGGTATCGTCGGGGTCGTCGACGACAAGGCGATAGTCCTCGGCAATGCGAGCTTTCTTGAAGAATATGACGTCGATCTGGGCGCGCTCACCGAGGCAGCCGACCGCCTTCGCACAGACGGCGCGACGGCGATTTACATCGCGGTCAATGGCAAGGCGGCCGGGGTCATCGCCATCGCCGACCCCGTCAAGGAAACGACGGGCGACGCGCTCGCTGCGCTGCGCGAAGCCGGAATCAAGGTCATCATGCTCACCGGCGACAATCGCGTCACCGCCGAGGCGATCGCGCGGCGCCTCGGCATCGACGACGTCGAGGCCGATGTCCTCCCCGACCAGAAGAGCGCGGTCGTGCAGCGGCTGCGCGAAGAGGGCCGGATCGTCGCCATGGCCGGCGACGGGGTCAACGACGCCCCCGCGCTCGCCGCCGCCGACGTCGGCATCGCGATGGGCTCGGGAACCGATGTCGCCATCGAAAGCGCGGGTGTGACGCTACTGCGCGGCGACCTTCTGGGCATCGTGCGGGCGCGGCATCTCAGCCATGCGACGATGGCGAACATCCGTCAGAATCTCTTCTTCGCTTTCGCCTATAATGTCGCCGGGATTCCCGTCGCTGCGGGCGTGCTCTATCCGATTTTCGGACTATTGCTCTCGCCGGTCATTGCCGCCGCTGCAATGGCACTCTCGTCCGTCAGCGTCATTGCCAATTCTTTGCGGCTGCGCTTTGCCAGAATCTGATCGAAACCACGGGAGGCACTCGTGAAGTGTCGGCACAACAAGGGGAAATGATATGAGACGACTGACGATTACAGCAATCGCATTGGCCATGCTGGTGGCCGTCCCGGCTCAGGCGACCGAGCCTGCGGATTTTCAGGGCGCGGCGGCAGCGCTCGCGCAGTATAAATCGGCGATGGAGAAACTGGACCTGACCGGCGTCGAGGCCCTCTTTTCGCCAGACGCCCAGATATTCGAATCCGGCGGCGTTGAAGGGAATTTCGCCCACTATCGCGACCATCACCTGGGTCCCGAACTCAAGGAATTCAAATCCTTCACCTTCCGCAATTACAAGATTTCGGTTCGCGGCGAAGGAAATATCGCGATCGCAACCGAGACCTACAGCTTCTCGATTGTGCTCGCGAGCGGCGAGACCATCGAACGGGATGGCGTCGCTACGAGTGTCCTCAAACAGGACAACGGAAAGTGGCAGATCTTCAATCTCCACAGCTCCTCACGCAAGCCGAAGGTGCGACCGGCGGGTGGCAGCTGAGCGGGCAAAAAAGGGGCTAGTCCTCACGATCTCTCCGAACCCACACCTAGCAGGACGCATGAGCCCGAGCGGGTGTGGGCACCCTGAAATGGCTCGTCGCGGCAAGTACGGAAACGCCTGCCTCGTCTGTGACAAGGGCAAAGCTGTTGGGGTGCGTATCATCTGTTGAACAGCCGCCGCATTGCGTTCGGCTGCAAAGCTCAAGGCCTGTTATGCGGGAGATAGATAATGGAGCGATTTCGAACTTTCGATTTCCGAAAGCATATGCCGAGCGTGACGTTCACGCTGCTGGCGGTGGCCCTGATAGCGGGCGCGGGTGCGATCACCGTCTATCTCGGCCTATATAATATAGCGGCCGATGCCCCCCATAACCGGCTGACTTACAGCGTCATCGAAACATTCAGGGAGAAGTCCATCGCAGCGCGATCCGGATCGATCGCGGTGCCGGCAGATTTGGCGGCTCCGGCGCGGATCGCGTCGGGCGCAGGTCTCTATACCGAGATGTGCAGCGGCTGCCATCTCGCGCCCGGGATGGAAAAGACCGAAATGAGTCAAGGGCTGTATCCGCAAGCGCCCGTCTTGTTCAAAGGTTCGGAACGTTCGGCTGCGGAGCAATTCTGGATCATCAAGCATGGCATCAAGATGACCGCCATGCCGGCCTGGGGGAAAACGCATGATGATCGTCTCATCTGGGATATGGTCGCGTTTGTCCGAAAACTCCCTGGCCTGTCGCCGGCACAATATCAGGCTATTACGCAGAATGCGCCAATGGACCATGACGCGATGATGAAGGGCATGACAGAGGCGGAAGGCGCGAGTCAGAAACCAAGCGGAGCGGGCGAACACGCAGGGCACTGAGGTCGTCGACAATTATGCAGCGCCGGGCGTGAACGGGCTCGTTTCGACCTTCCATTCCCGCCCACCTTGCCGGTGGGACGGAAGGTTTCGCCTTTCGCTAAGGGCCGAATCGAGCGAACTGTCTTGGCCGGCAAGCCGCAGGTGGAAAACAGCAATTCGGAATGGATCAAGCGGGGGCTATAAACATGAAGCGCGACCTTGTTCGCGAACTGATCGAGCGCTGGCGCGGCGATTCCGGCTCGACCTATCAAAGCTGGTTCCTGTGGGAGGAGCGACTGAAGAATTTTCGGTCGATCAGAAGAGGCATCTCGCAGGTCGTCGCCGAAATTGAGGCCGGCACCTTCGGAGCGGCATATCGGGGCTCGTCATTGGAGATCATTGTTCATTCAATCGCCGAGCAACGACAGATTTTCAAAGGTGCGGATCATGCTTTCTTGTGGAAGCCCAAACTCCGAATCCCGGACATCTACGAGAACGCCGACAATCAACGAGCTTTTGGCAGACTTCTTCACCATTGCTCCTGTTGCGATACCGCCGAGGAGGTCGTCGCCGGGATCCTCGCAATCGATAGACAGAAGATCAAGGGGTTGGGTCCTGCGGTGGCCAACATTCTCTATTTTCTGCATCCCACTCTTGTGCCTCCGTTCAATACGGCAATCGTAAAGGGCTACAACGCGCTAACGGGTGCGAATGTGAAGCTTGGCAGTTGGGAGCATTTTCTCGCGATGCGCGCGGGCATTCTGGATCTCAACGATCGCTACCGGGATCTTCTTTCCAACGATTTGGGGGCGATAGGAGGGCTGCTGTTCGATATCGGATCGGGACGGTTTCCAGCCCCACCGCTCAGCGGTTCGAGCGAAAATGCGCGCGATTGGATGGCCTTGCTGAATGAAACGCGCTCACAGTCCGACAAGTTCGATAAGGGGCTTGCAAATCAGAAAGAGACCGACCGGACGCATAGCGAAGTCCAATCCTGGCTTCGGGACCTCGGGCTTGCACTTGGATATGACGTCTGGGTAGCGGCAAATGACCGGGGGCGCCTTCATGAGGGTGTGCCGCTCGGGTCTCGATGCCTCGATAGCTTGCCGCATGCCATCGCAACCGCTCAAGGAAGCGATGCCATAAGACTGATCGACATCTTATGGCTCGAGCAATCGACGGCTACGGTCGCGGCGGCATTCGAAGTGGAGCATTCGACATCCATTTATTCCGGAATTGTCCGCATGCTTGATCTCGCGCTGAGCAGCGAGAATCTTCATTTGTCGACGCCACTTTTCCTGGTTGCACCCGATGCGCGAGAAGCCGATGTCCGCGCTCAGCTCCGACGCCCGGCTTTCAGCCGGATCGGTGATCTCGACATTTCCTACCTGCCCTACGCCGAGCTCGAACAGAACAGGGTCGCCATTGCCCGCTTCGGTACGGGCCTGAAGGCGATCAAGGCGATCTCCCATCCATTGCCGTGAGGCAGCCGACGACGCGTAGGCCTCCGAAAGCAGTTGGTCTTTGCATCCTCGCGGCGTCACAGGGAAAGCCGGGCATCGAAATCGCGCGCGCTACCGACGTTCAGGATGGGACTAGCCCGTATCTGTTCGTGCCATCTTACTGCCCGGCTCATCGTGCCATCAGCAGGGCCGTTCAAGTAACGGCGCCGGTGAGAACAGGGACATATCATGTCCTGCGTTCAGAGGAAGTATTCCCCCCGGGCGCAAGCGCCCAGGGGGACCGACGACCGTAGGGGAGTCGCCGGGGGACCTCGCAGGACGAGGAACCTCAGAAAAAGTAGCGCAGCTGCAGTCCATACTGGCGCGGCTCGCCGTAGATGTAGAGCGGAAGAGTAGGGTTCGAGACACCCGTCGCGTCCGTCCCGATCGTACTATAGCTCACATAGCGCTCGTTGGTGAGATTTCGGCCATAAAGCGCAATTTCCCACGCTTCGCTCGCCGGCTGCCATGTGACACGCCCATTTATAAGGGTCGTGGCGTTTCCGGAAAAAAGCGGATTGTTGCTGGGCTTGAAAAAGACGCTGTCGCGCCAGGAGATATCGGTCCGTAATGTCAGCATTCCGCCGCCCAGGGAGGCCTTATATTCTCCGCCGAAAGTGATGTTCCACTTCGGCGCGTTCGGCAGCCGCTTGCCCTTGAGGCTTGCGCCGACGTCGTCAAAATAGACATCGTAGCGCGCATCGAGATAAGCGATCGTGGATGTAAGCGTCAGGCGATCGAACGGCCGTGCCATCAGTTCCGCTTCAACGCCCTTGATCGTCGCCTTGCCGGCGTTGGTGGTACTGGCAACGCCATTATTATACTCGACCACCTGAAGATTGGTGTAATCATAATAGAAGGCGGAAAAATTAGCTCGAAGCCGGCGATCGAGGAGCGTCGACTTCAGGCCGACTTCGTAGCTCCAGACATACTCCGGGAGGAAAGGCCGCCCGTCTCCCAGCTGGAATCCACCCGATTTGAACCCGCGGGTTGCCGACGCATAAGCCATGACGTCATCGGCAAGGTCGTAATCGATCCCAATTTTCGGAGTCCAGGCGGTCCAGGATGATTTGGGCTGACCGGCATCGACCTGATTTCCGTTCAGCAGGACACGATATCCGAAATCCTTTTTTTCGTATGAGTATCGAAGCCCTCCGGTCAATCGCAGGCGGTCGATGAGTTCGTAGCTTGCTTGTCCGAAGAGCGCGAATGCATTCGTCGTATTGTTTTCCGGGATCGCGAGCCGACGACCCGGTTCGATGATCCGTATTTCGTCGTTGCCCTTTTCATTCAGATAGAATGCTCCGACGATCCAGCGCAGCTTGTCCGCATCGTTGTTGAGAAGTTGGAACTCTTGCGTGAAACTGCGGGAACGTTCGTAAAATTCGATATCGCGGAGGAAGAGGTCAGTCGAGTCAACGTCGAGCGCCTGGACGACCTTGCTCTTGCGCAGCGCCGTAATCGAGCGGAGCGTGACCGGGCCGCCGTCCCAGTTCATGGTCGAGGACACGCCCCAGGCATCGACATCGTAACGCGGCAGGCGGTCGAGTGCGGCCTCTTTGTCATTGGCCGGGATCGTCGCCCCCGCATCGACGAAGCCTTGCGGATAAAAGGGCCGAACAGACCGCGCGCCGGTCTCGCGATCACGGCTGGCATCCGCCCGCAACACGATCTCAAGACGGTCGCTCGCGTCAATCGCAAGCGTCAGTCGTCCAGCGAGATTATCTTCGTTTTGGTATCGCCGTCCCGAGACGACGTCGCGGTAGATGCCGTCGCGCTGGTTGGCAAGCAAGGTGAGGCGGCCTCGGACGCCCGCTCCAAGCGGTCCAGAAATCGTGCCGCTCAGCGAGCGCTTCTCGTAATTTCCGACGGTGAGCCCCAGCGCGCCAGTCAAATCCTCCGTAGGCATTTTGGAAATGATGTTGAGTGTGCCGCCGGCGGAGTTGCGACCGAAGAGAACGCCTTGCGGTCCGCGCAGCACCTCGATGCGTTCGACGTCGAACAAATCCTGATAGCTTGTGGTCGGGCGCGAGATGTAGACGCCGTCATAATGGACTGTCGTGCTGGGGTCGGTCGCAACGCCGAACGCCGAGGTGCCAATTCCACGAATATTGATGATCGCCATGGAATCGTTGGTGATCGACACGCCCGGCACAAAAAATTGGAGGTCTTCGACGTTTGATATGCCCGTTGCCGTAAGCGCCTCGCCGGTCATCGCTGTCACCGAGACGGGAACGGACTGCAGATTTTCCTCGCGCTTCTCCGCCGTTACGATGATCTCGGCGAGGCCGTCCGACTGGGCTTCCTGAGCCTGCGCGGGAAACGCGACCGCCACCGCAATCGCCGCCATCGAGCTTCGCTGCATTGCGCGCTTCGTCGACGAATAACAGTATAATTTGTTCATTATGCTTCCCCTGTTTCGAAGAACTGCCCTTTCGCGCAGCCCAAATGAGTTTCGGGGAAGTCGAGGACAAAAACATGCATGCCCGGAAACCGCTGCTTACGGCTTCCGAGTTCAAGCACCCAACATCCCCTACTGACATTGATTACGCACCAGAACGACTCATCCCTCAAAAATGGTTCGGGCGACGTAAAACCATTGGAATTGGGCTCCCCGATTTGTTCAGATCGCCAGGATGAAGTTGATCCGGAACGCCCAAAGGCTCCTACCTTCATCCAGAAGCGGCGCTTTTCGCTTCTGCCCCTCGTCGGAGCCTTGGTCGGCGCCGTGCACGTGACGCAATCGCTCGCTTGACCCTATGGTCAGGTCTTCCCCGTGGAAGCCTATTTGTTCGCTCTGATGCCGGTCCTAGCCGCGGAGATTCGATGGCGCCTGACCCAGGCACTTCGGACGGCCGTCGCAACTCCGGACGCGGCAGCGGCGAGACCTGCGGCTGCGATCCGCGCTAGCCTTCTGCTCGATGTCGCAGCCGGAATTACCATCCCATCGCTTGTAGCCGGGATGCTGGAACCATTTGCGACCGATTGACACCAGTTGGGAGGTGAGACCGGCCGTCAGCACCATCCGCCGCCAAGGCCAGTCGGGCTAGACCTGCTCGAACGCCGCTATGATCGGGCAGTGGAGCGTGTCGGCGGCAGCGCATTGGCGCGACAGGCCCATGAGCGCGCGCCGCGCCGCATCGAGTTCGGCGATCGTCTTTTCGATCGCCGCGATGCGCGCATCGGCCAGTTCGCGCGCTCGCGCGCGATCGCTCGACGCGTCGAGTTCGAGCAGTTCGGCGATCTCGGTGAGCGTAAATCCCGCTGCTTGTGCCGATTTGATGAAGCGCAGACGGCGCAGAACCGCCTCGTCGTAACGCCGGACTCGGCCTTCCGACGGGGCGCTGGCCGACTGAGGCGGAACGGGCAACAGGCCGCGGCGTTGGTAATAGCGGATCGTCTCGACATTGACGCCGCCCTGCCGGGCAAGCTGGCCGATGGTCATGTCACGCAAGGCCTTGACTCCGTACTATGGTACGGAGCCTATATAGCGGGAAGCGATCGGGAATCAAGAAAGGCGAATCGATGAATATGCAGGTTCAGCGCGCGAACGAAAGCGCGCCAGCGCACACTGGTGCGGCGGTTTCGGGCAAGCCGCGGGCGACCATCTATCGCATGGTGATGGAGCAGCATATCTGCCCCTATGGCCTGAAGGCGCTGCATCTGTTGCGCAGCCGCGGCTATGACGTCGAGGATGTCTGGCTGACGACCCGCGAGGAAACCGACGCATTCAAGGCGAAACATGGCGTCGCGACGACGCCGCAGACCTTCATCGAAGGCGAGCGGATCGGCGGTCTTGACGATCTGAGGCGCCATCTCGGTCTGAAAGTCCGCGATCCTAAGGCGCTTACCTATAAGCCCGTCATCGCGCTCTTCTCTATCACCGCGCTGATGGCGCTGGCCGCCAGCCAAGCGGTGTCGGGCACGCCCTTCACAATCCGTGCCGCCGAATGGTTTATCGGGTTCAGCATGGCGTTGCTTGCCTTCCTCAAGCTCCGCGACATCGAGAGCTTCTCGAGCATGTTCCTGAACTATGACTTGCTCGCCAAACGCTGGGTACCCTATGCTACCATCTATCCCTTTGCGGAGGGTCTTGCCGGCATCCTGATGATTTCTGGCGCGCTGAACTGGATATCGATTCCGGTGGCGCTGTTCATCGGGATCATCGGCGCCGTGTCGGTGTTCAAGGCGGTGTATATCGACAAGCGCGAACTCAAATGCGCCTGCGTCGGCGGCGACAGCAATGTGCCGCTGGGTTTCATCTCACTGACCGAAAATCTGATGATGATCGCCATGGCGCTGTGGATGCTGGTCGCGCCCGCCGCCATGACAATGGGCCATTCTTAACGGGTCCGGCGTAACCACGACGGGACAGTCGGCGAACAAGTGAGCGGGATCTCCACCCCGGTTTAGATTGACGCCAAGTTTGACAAGGATCATGCTTCGACCGTGAAACGCTGGCTCACCTTTCTACTTCTTGTCGGAGCCTTACTCGGCCTTCTGGCGCAGGAGACCGCATTCGCCTCGGCGCCCGCGCTCCCGTCGGCCGAGACGGCGTTCGCGGCGGCGATGAGCGACGAATGCGCGGAGATGATGGGGATTAAAAAATCCCAGAAGAGCGCTCCGTGCAAGGGCCTCACGCTCGACTGCATCGCCAAGATGGGCTGCGCGCTACCGCCCGCCGTCGTCTCTCCGGCTACCCCCCTTGCCGAAAAGACATTTGTCGCCGGCTCTTTCGATCCGCTTCCTGTCCGGCGCCTCGCCGGAAGAACATTCGGCCCCGAACCCGACCCGCCCCTATTTCTTGCCTGAATTGCCGACGCGCACCGGCTCGTCCCGGCGCGCGGTTTCACGCTTTTCAATCAAGGAATTCAACATGAAACCGTTTTTTGCCGTTGCCGCGCTCGCGGCAGCAACGCTTGCCGCTCCCGTCCTCGCCCAAGAACCGTCCGGCGGCCATCATGAATGGCAGACCCGCCAGGTGCCAGGGCCGAACAAGTCCAATACCACCTCGCGAGTCCGCGTCTGGGTCAAGGACAAGCCGGGACAGATGGCGCATTGCGACTGCGACATGATGAAGGTGAGTCCGGCGGACTGCATGAAGAATATGTCCGGCGACCAAAGGATGCCCCCGCAAGGGTAACGGTCTTTCTTCCCCGGCGTACAGACGCCGGGGAGGCTTTCGCCCAGTCCACAGCAGGGGGACATCATGCGCCCATATTTTACGGCAGCCTTGCTTGCGCTGCCCTCGGCTCTTCACGCCGAGCCGATGACGCTCGATTCGGCGCTCAGCCGAGCAGCATCGGAGGCACCCGAACTGCAAAGCCGCGAAGCGGGCGTCGACGCCGCCCAATCGGCGGCGATCGCCGCCGACCGGCTGCCCGACCCGAAACTCAATATCGTCCTCCAGGATTTCCCGGTGACCGGACCCGACGCGGGCCGGTTCAATCGCGACGATTTCACGATGCAGGTCATCGGCGTCAGCCAGGATTTTCCGAACCCCGCCAAACGCCGCGCGCGCGCGACCCGCGCGCAGGCCGACATTGGAATCGCCCGCGCCGACGAAGCGGTCACCGCGCAGGACATCAGGCTCGCGACCGCGCTCGCCTGGGTCGATCTCTATTATGCCAAGAAGGAGCTGAAGGAACTCGACCTGCTCGATAGCGGCCTCGAGGACCTTCAATCGACCGTGACGGCGCGGCTTGCCAGCGGTGCGGCGCGCCCGGCGCAGGCGCTCGAACCCGATCAGCTTCGCGCCGCGATCAACGATCGCCGCAGCGCGCTCGCCGCCGAGATCGCCCGCGCCCGCGCGCAGCTCGCCCGCTTCACCGGCGACCCCGCCGCCGACACGCTCGGCGACTTGCCGCCGCAGTCGATCGACGAACAAGGATTGCGCGCCGGCATCGACGCCCTGCCAAAGCTCAGAGCACTCGATGCCCGCGCCCTCGCCGCCGACGCCGAGACCGGTCTCGCACGCGCCGACAAGCGACCCGACTGGAGCGTCAACGCGGCCTATGGGCGCCGCGAGCCCAATTACGGTGATCTCGTCACGGTCGGGGTCACCGTCGACCTGCCCTTCTTCTCGAAAAAGCGGCAGGACCCCAAGATCGCCGCGCGCGCCAGCGAGGCGATGCGCGCCCGGCTCGACCGCGAGGCTGCCAAGCGCGACATCGCGGCAGCGCTCGACGCCGATCTCGCCGATCACCGCATGCATCATGAGCAGCTCGCCAATGCACGTACGCGGCTCGTGCCGCTCGCGAAGAAGCGCGCCGAGCTCGATCTTGCAAGCTACGCCGCCGGAAAGCTCGACCTCGGGACCGCGCTCCTGTCGACTCTCGCGCTTGCCGAGGCCGAAGTCGATGCGCTGGCGCGCGAAGCCGAGGTCGCGCGCGACGCGATCCGGATCAATTATATTTATGGGGAGGCAGGTCGATGACCGATGCAACATCAGCGGCGCGCTGGCGCGTCGCAATCCTGGCCACGGTGCTGATCGCGGGCGGCGGCGGTTATTGGTTGGGACAGAGCGGCAAGAGCGATGCACCAACCGAGACGGCAAGCGGCGGGCGCAAGATCCTCTACTATTATGATCCGATGTTCCCGAACCAGAAGTTCGACAAGCCCGGCAAGTCGCCCTTCATGGACATGCAGCTCGAGCCCAAATATGCCGACGAGGGTGGCGGCGCGGCGCCCGGCGTGTCGATTGACCCGTCGGCGCGTCAGAGCCTCGGCATAAGAGTGGTCGCGGCCGAAATGGGGAGCCTTGCCGCAACCTTCGACGTCAACGGCAGTATCGATTTCAACCAGCGCGATGTCGCGATCGTCCAGGCGCGCTCGGGCGGCTTCGTCGAACGCGTCTATCGCCTCGCGCCTGGCGATGTCATCGGCGCCGGTGCGCCGATCGCCGAATTGCAATTGCCTGAATGGGGCAGCGCCCAGACCGAATATCTGAGCGTCAAGAAGCTCGGCAAACCTGAACTCACGGCGGCCGCGCGGCAGCGGCTGCGGCTGATGGGCATGCCCGAAGGCGTGATCGCCGAGGTCGACCGGAGCGGACGGACCGGCGGCAGACTGACGGTGCGCGCGCCGATCGGCGGCGTGGTCCAGACGCTCAATGCCCGTGCAGGCGTGACTCTCGCCTCGGGGCAGACACTTGCCGAAATCTCGGGACTTGGAACGGTGTGGCTCAATGCCGCGCTCCCCGAAGCGCAGGCCGGACTGGTGAAGATCGGCCAACCTGCCACCGCGAACCTCACCGCCTTTCCCGGCGAGGCTTTTACCGGGCGGGTCGTCGCGATCCTGCCGACCGCAGCGGCGGACAGCCGGACGCTGACAGTGCGCATCGAGCTCGCCAACCGCGGCGGTCGCCTACGCCCCGGCATGTTCGCCGTCGTCGCGCTCGGCGGGGACGCCAAGCCAACGCTGCTGGTGCCAAGCGAAGCGGTGATCCGCACCGGCACGCGCAGCATCGTGATGCTCGAGAAGGGCGACGGACGCTACCATCCCGCCGAAGTGGTCGCCGGACGCGAAGGCGGCGGCAAGACCGAGATATTGCGAGGGCTCGCCCCCGGCGAGAAGGTCGTCGCGTCGGGCCAGTTCCTGCTCGATTCCGAGGCGAGCCTGACCGGTCTCACGGTTCGTCCGCTGGAGCCAGCGCAATGATCGCACGCATTATTCGCGCCTCGGTCGCGGCGCGCGGGCTTGTCGTCGCTTCGGCGCTGATCCTGACCTTGCTCGGGATCGCCGCGGTGCGCACGACTCCGGTCGACGCCCTGCCCGACCTGTCGGACGTCCAGGTCATCGTCCGCACCAGCTATGCGGGACAGGCACCGCGGATCGTCGAGGACCAGGTCACCTATCCGATCACGACGACGATGCTCTCGGTGCCGGGCGCGCGCGTGGTGCGCGGCTACAGCTTCGTCGGCGACAGCTTCGTCTATGTCCTGTTCGACGACGGCACCGATCCCTATTGGGCGCGCAGCCGCGTGCTCGAATATCTGAGCCAGGTGCAAAGCCGTCTCCCCGAGGGCGCGCGCGCGAGCATCGGTCCCGACGCGACCGGGGTTGGCTGGATCTATGAATATGCGCTCGTCGACAAAAGCGGCCGCCACGATCTTGCCGAACTCCGCAGTCTTCAGGACTGGTTCCTCCGCTTCGAGCTTAAATCGGTTCCCGGCGTCGCCGAGGTCGCGAGCATCGGCGGCATGGTGCGCCAGTATCAGATCATCGTCGATCCGCAGAAGCTCGCCGCGTTCGGGGTGACTGCAACCGACGTCGCCGACGCCCTCAAGCGCGCCAACCAGGAAAGCGGCGGCGGCTCCCTAGAACTCGCTGAGGCTGAATATATCGTCCGCGCGAGCGGCTATCTGGAGTCGCTCGACGACTTCCGCGCCGTCCCGATCCGCACCGCCGCGGGCGGACTCCCGGTAACGGTCGGCGATGTCGCGACGGTGCAGATCGGTCCCGACACAAGGCGGGGCATCGCCGAACTCAACGGCGAGGGCGAAGTCGCGGGCGGCGTGATCGTCATGCGCGAGGGCAAGAATGCCCGCGAAGTCATCGACGGCGTGCGCACCAAGCTCGCCGAGCTCAAGCGCAGCCTGCCGCCCGGGGTCGAGATCATCACCACTTATGACCGCTCGGGGTTGATCGACCGCGCGGTCGACAATCTTACCTCGAAGCTCGTCGAAGAGTTCATCATCGTCGGGCTCGTCTGCGCGCTCTTCCTCTGGCACGCGCGCTCGGCACTGGTCGCGATCCTGACGCTGCCGCTCGGCATCCTCATCGCCTTCATCGTGATGCGGCTGCAGGGACTCAACGCCAATATATTGTCGCTCGGCGGCATCGCCATCGCGGTCGGTGCGATGGTCGACGCTGCGGTGGTGATGATCGAAAATGCCCATAAGCATCTCGAACATTGGGAGCGCGATCATCCGGGCGAGGAACTGAAAGGCGCCGAACGCTGGCGCGTCATCACCGACGCCGCCGCCGAGGTTGGGCCCGCCCTCTTCCTCAGCCTCCTCATCATCACCTTCTCCTTCCTCCCCATCTTCACGCTCGAAGGCCAGGAGGGACGGCTCTTCTCGCCGCTCGCCTTCACCAAAACCTATGCGATGGCGGCCGCCGCGATCCTCTCGATCACGCTCATCCCGGTGCTGATGGGCTGGCTGATCCGCGGTAAGATACCCGCCGAACAGAGTAATCCGGTCAACCGCTGGCTGACCCGCATCTATCGCCCGGCACTCGACTGGGTGCTCGAACGGCCGAAAAAAGCGCTCGTGATCGCCGGCCTCGTCTTCGCCACCAGCCTGTGGCCGATGACCCAGATCGGCGGCGAGTTCATGCCGCAGATGCACGAAGGCGACCTCCTTTACATGCCCTCGGCGCTACCCGGCATCTCGGCCGCAAGGGCATCGAGCCTGCTCCAGCAGACGGACCGACTGATCAAGACCGTGCCCGAGGTCGAGAGCGTGTTCGGCAAGGCGGGGCGGGCCGACAGCGCGACCGACCCCGCGCCGCTCGAGATGTTCGAGACGACGATCCGCTTCAAGCCGAAGGACCGTTGGCGCCCCGGCATGACCGAGGAGAAATTGATCGAGGAGCTCGACGCGCGGGTCCGGGTTCCGGGGCTCGCCAATTTCTGGATTCCCCCGATCCGCAATCGCATCGACATGCTTGCGACCGGGATCAAGAGCCCGGTCGGCATCAAGGTCGCGGGCTCGAATCTTGCCGGGATCGATCGCACCGCCAAGCGCATCGAAGCGGTCGTCAAGACCGTACCCGGCGTAGCGTCGGCGCTGGCCGAGCGGCTGACTGGTGGGCGCTATATCGATGTCGACATCGATCGCGCCGCCGCAGCACGCTACGGCCTCAATGTCGCCGACGTGCAAGCGATCGTCTCGGGCGCGATCGGCGGCGAGACGATCGGCCAGACGGTCGAGGGGCTCGCCCGCTATCCGATCAGCGTCCGCTACCCGCGCGAGCTGCGCGACAGTATCGGCGAGCTCGCGAGCCTTCCGGTCCTGACGCCGTCGCGCCAGCAGATCACGCTCGGCACGGTGGCCAGAGTCAAGGTCAGCGACGGGCCGCCGATGCTGCGCAGCGAGAATGGCCGCCCGGTGACCTGGATCTACGTCGACAGCCGCGGCCGCGATTTGCAGGGCCTCGTGCAGGACATCCAGCGGGCGATCGCGCGCGATGTCGATCTGCCGCCCGGCGTCAGCGTTTCCTACACCGGGCAGTTCGAGTTCCTCGTTCGTGCGACCGAGCGGATGAAGGTCGTCGTGCCGGTCACGCTCGCGATCATCTTCCTGCTGCTCTACCTGACCTTCCGCCGCTGGGACGAGGCGCTGCTCATCATGGCGACCCTGCCCTTTGCGCTCACCGGCGGGCTCTGGCTCCTCTATCTGCTTGGCTATAACCAGTCGGTCGCGAGCGCGGTCGGGTTCATCGCGCTTGCGGGCGTTGCCGCCGAGTTCGGGGTCGTCATGCTCATCTATCTCAAGCATGCGCTCGCCGATCGCAGCGACGGCCACATATTGGCCGCGGTTCGCGAAGGCGCGCTGCTCCGCGTCCGCCCGAAGGCGATGACCGTTGCGGTTATCCTCGCGGGCCTGTTCCCGATCCTCGTCGGGACCGGCACCGGCTCCGAAGTGATGAGCCGCATCGCCGCGCCGATGATCGGCGGCATGCTCACCGCGCCGCTGCTGTCGATGCTTATCATTCCCGCCGCCTATCTGCTGATGCGAAGGCGTGCGGCTCATCCCGTCCAACCCGAAGGAGAAACGACATGAATAAACTCACTGCGATTACGCTCAGCCTTGCGCTCGGCGCTGGACTTGTCGCCTGCGGCAAGCAAGGCGAAGCACCGAAGACGGAAGAAAAGGCCGCGATGGCCGATGACACAGGGACCATGGCGGCCCCGGCCGAAACGAAGCATGGCAAGGGCACGGCGACCGTGACCGCGATCGATACGGCAAAAGGCCAGGTCACGCTCGATCATGGCGCGATCGCCGAACTCGAATGGCCGCCGATGACGATGGGTTTTGCGGCGAAACCCGAGCTGCTGAAGGACATCAAGGTCGGCGACAAGGTCGCGTTCGAGCTCAATTGGGACGGCAAGGCCGGGACGATCACCAAGCTCGACAAGGCGCCGTAACGCGCCGCCATTGCGCGCGGTGGCCCTAGTTGCCGCGCGCAATGGCTGCTTTGGGGCGCTGGCGGAAGACGGCTGTACTCGAACCTAGTCGGACAGCGCCTCCAGAAGCGGGCAGCCCCCGGCATCGCCGGCGCCGCACGCCTCGACAAGATCGCCCAAGACAGCGGCCATCCGGTCGAGGTCGGCGCGCTTGGCGAGGACGTCGGCAAGCTGGCTCTCGGCCATATGGCGCGCCTGATCGCAGCTATGGCCGCCGCCTTCGGCAAGAAGGAGCAAAGTCCGGACCGTATCGAGGGGAAACCCCAGTTCGCGCGCGCGGCGCACAAATGCAAGGCGCCGCACACCAGCTGAATCATAACGGCGAAATCGCCCGTACCGGACCGGCGCGGGCAGAATGCCGATGCGCTCATAATAGCGGATCGTCTCGATATTGCAGCCGGTAAGCCGAGAAAGCTCGCCGATGGGGATGGTGCTTGAGGGGGCCATTGCGATTCCGCTTGCATCTGTAGTCACTACAGATGGTAGACTTGCCGCTACCGCGAAACAAGGAGTTTGAATTTGGCTGGAGATGCAAGGCGTCCAAAAGGATTTGGGGCCATTTCGCTGGCGCTTGGCGGGATCGCATCGGGCTTTCTCGCAGCCACCTGCTGCGCCCTCCCCATGCTGCTGGCCTCGGCGGGGCTCGGGTCCGCCTGGCTCGTCGGCATAGCGGTCCCGGCCGCGCCCTACCGGCTCTGGTTCGTCGCATTCGGCGCAATTTCGCTCGTCGCCGGTGGCGTCCTGCTGGCGCGCCAGCAGATGCGCGCGGCGCGCTGCGGCGCCGATGGCCTGTGCGTGCCCGCGTCGCTGCGCTTTGTGACCCTGATCGGACTGCTCCTCGCCGCCGTCCTCCTCTGGCTCGGCTATCGCTATGCTTGATCCCTCGCCGGTCCTGCAATCGACGCTGACGTGTCCGCTCTGCGGTCAAATCGCCGACGAAATCATGCCCACCGATGCGTGTCAGTATTTCTACGACTGCAAGGGATGCGGCGCGCTGCTCAAGCCGCTGCCAGGAGACTGCTGTGTCTTCTGTTCCTATGGCACGGTACCCTGCCCGCCAATACAGGTTGACGGCGGCAAGGGCAGTTGCTGCGGCTGAGCCGCAAGCCGCCGACAGTCCCGATAGCGCGGCGGCTAGGCATTTCCGGCGGCGATGGCCTCGATGACCCGGCAATCCGACACCGGCCCGCCATCGCAGAGCTGGACGATACGGGCAAGTTCAGCACGGAGCCGCGCCATCCGTTCCAGCTTTTCATCGACATCGAGCAGGTGACGCGCCGCAACTGCGCGGATTTCGGCGCAGTCCTGCCCCGGCCCCAAGGCCAGCGCCGTCAACGACCGGATTTCATCGATCGAAAAGCCGAGGCCGCGGGCATTGCGGATGAATGCGAGGCGCCCGACATCCTCATCCCCGTAGGTGCGCCGGCCAGAGGCTGTGCGCGCTGCGCAAGGCAGCAATCCGATATCCTCATAGAAGCGGATCGTGTTTACCTTGGTGCCGGTGCGTTTCGCCAGGCCGCCGATCGGCAGCCGCGTGTCGCGCGCCATCTCCCTTCCTCTCAGTCTCGTTTCGATTTCAGCTTGCTTCTACAGTTACTGTAGAATGTAGAACAGGGGAATGAGCAACGACAGCAATTGCGGCTGCACGGGCGACACCGTCAGGGCCGAACGCGATCCCGCCTATCGAAGGGCCTTGTGGATCGTCGTAATTCTCAATCTCGGCTTCGGCGCGATCGAGATCGTCGGCGGGTTCATCGCCAACAGCCAGGCGCTGAAAGCCGACTCGCTCGACTTTATCGGCGACGGCACGATCACGTTGGCCGGCCTCGTCGCGATAGGCTGGACTGCGCTCGCCCGCACGCGTATCGCCTTAGCCCAAGGCCTGTTCCTGCTGTCGCTTGGCATAGGGGTCATCGGCGTCGCGCTGTGGCGTGCCCTGACCGCGGTTCCGCCCGAAGCCGAGCTGATGGGCGGCATCGGCGCCGCCGCCCTCCTCGTCAACCTCACCTCGGCCGCGGTCCTCTCGCGGTTCCGCGAAGGCGACGCCAATGTCCGGGCGGTGTGGCTGTTCAGCCGCAACGACGCGATCGCCAATGTGGCGGTGATCATCGCCGCCGGCCTCGTCGCATGGACCGGGCAAGCCTGGCCCGACCTTGCAGTCGCCGCCATCATTGCCACGCTTTTCCTGCATTCGGCCTATGAGATTCTACGCAGCGCGCGGACCGAATTGCGCGAACTGTCGACTGTGCCCGGACAATAGGGCCAATGCCCCCCGCCCGCCGCTTTCTCTCTCTGCTGATCGCGCTCGCTGCAATCTGCGGCCTCGTCGTGCCGACGGCACAGGCCCGCACTGATGCCGGCGAAGTCCAGACCATCTGGCGCCTGCTGGACTATGTTGCGGTCGACTATGGTGGAGCGGTCTCGAATGGCGCGGTGACGAGCACGGTCGAATATGCCGAGATGACCGAGTTTTCCGCCACCGTTCGCAAGGGGATCGAAGCGCTTCCGGTATCCCCGGCGCGGGCTCGCCTTGTCAGTGAAGCGGGACAACTCCAGACGGCGATCGCATCGAAGGCGGACCCCGGCAAGGTGGCTGGCCAGGCGCGCGGACTCGCGGCGGACCTCCTCGCCGCCTACCCTGTGCCCCTCGCGCCGCGCAACGCTCCAGATCCCCGGCGCGGAGCCCAAGTCTATCTGGAAAATTGCGCCAGCTGTCACGGCGCGCGCGGCGATGGCAATGGACCTCAGGCCAAGGGGCTCGACCCGGCACCTATCGATTTCACCGACGCCGGACGCGCTCGCAAGCGCAGTCTGTTCGCGCTCTATCAGGTGATAGGACAGGGGCTCGAAGGCACGTCCATGCCCAGTTTTGCCCATTTGCCCTCCGACGACCGCTGGGCGGTAGCAGCCTATGCCGGTGGATTTGCCTTTCGCGACGTCGCAGCCGGCCGGCGTGTCTGGAACCAGACCCCTGCGGCGCGCGAACTGGTCCCCGACCTGCAAGCCTTCACGAGTCTCAGCCCGGAAGTGCTTGGTCGTGGGCTGGGATCGGAGCAGGCCGACGCGCTTACCGCCTATTTGCGCTCAGATCCCCAAGCATTGACAACCGCTTCGCCCGCGACGCTTGCGGTTGCCCGTGACAAATTGGCGCAAAGCCTTGCCGCGTACCGCAAGGGAAATCGGAGCGAGGCAGAGCGTCTCGCGCTGTCCGCCTATCTCGACGGTTTCGAACCGATTGAGCCGATCCTGACGACGCGCGATTCCGCCCTTATGGCGCAAATCGAATCCGCGATGTCCGATTATCGCGTGTCCATCGCGCGAGGTGTGCCGGTCGATGCGGTCGCGGGTAAAGCCGCCGCAGTCGAAACCCTTTTCGCCGATGCCGAAGCTGCACTGTCTCCCGATGCAGCCAGCGACGCATCGACCTTTGTCGGGGCGCTTACCATCTTGCTGCGCGAGGGTCTCGAAGCGCTTCTGATCATCGTGGCGATGATCGCTTTCTTACGAAAGGCCGAACGGCCTGAGGTCCTACCCTATGTCCATGGCGGCTGGATCGCAGCCCTGGCAGCCGGCGGCGCAACCTGGGCAGTCGCGACCTATGCAATCTCGATCAGCGGAGCGAACCGCGAGTTGACAGAGGGATTTGGCTCGCTTTTCGCCGCAGTCGTTCTCGTCTGGGTCGGCATCTGGATGCACGGAAAGTCACATGCGGAGAGCTGGCAGCGCTATATTCGCGAAGCGATGGGCAAAGCGCTTTCACGTCGCTCGGCCTGGTTCCTGTTCGGGCTCGCTTTCCTCGTGGTCTATCGGGAAGTCTTTGAGACCATCCTGTTTTTCGCAGCTCTCGCCGCGCAAGGAAGCCGCAGCGCGATCGCCGCCGGAGCCGGAACCGCAGTGGTGATCCTGGCAGCAATCGCATGGGTCATGCTTCGTTACAGCCGGGTCCTGCCGATCGGAAGATTTTTCGCTTACAGCTCTTCGCTCATCGCTATCCTCGCGGTTGTCCTGGCCGGCAAGGGCGCGGGCGCGCTACAGGAAGCCGGCCTCCTCGGCATCACCCCGCTAGCTCATTTTCCCCGCTTCCCGGCGATGGGGATATTTCCTTCGCTCGAACCGTTGTTGCTCCAGCTTCTCGCGCTTGCAATCCTCTGGATCGGCTATCGTTACAACAGTCGGCAACATCGCCGCATCGAGACAGCGCCCGGTCGATGAGGGGAATCATCACGGGGTCGGCGCACTCCTCCTTGGCCGTAAGACGGCTTCCGAAAAGAGCCTCCGAGCCAGAGTGCTTACCCGGCGCCCGTTACGCACACGAGTTAGGCCTGCTATTGCGACCCGATGCCCGAAACGTCCAACTGGAACGGCCGACTTAGCCTCGGCGACTATCATGCTCTCTGGTCGGGTTCGGTTGGCGATGCCGCCGCGCACCGCCATTTTGCGGCGCAGGCAGTGTTTTGTGCCGAGCCGCTTACCGTGGTCGATGCTGATGGCGCGCGCCTGTCGGGGCGTTGCTTGCTCATCGAACCCGATACCGTGCACCGGCTGCTCCCCGCGCCCACGGCTGAATTATGGTTCGTCGAGCCGACAGTGGTCTTCGGTCCGCCGGTAGATCTGAAAGACCGGCTGATCTGCTCCGATCCGATTCATGTCGCGCTGCCGGGACAGCGGTCCTTCTGGAAAAACTGGCTCACGCGAGGCGCCCGACCCCCGCTCGATCCGCGCATCACCCGCGCCGCCGCCTCGATTGACCGCCTGATCCCCATGGGCTCTGTCCGTCTCGCGGCTGTGGCGGAGGAGAGCCGCCTTTCGCTCGGCCGCTTCCGGCATCTCTTTGCCGCCGAGATCGGCATGCCCTTCCAGCGCTTTGTGCTCTGGCGAAGGTTGATTATCGCCTTCGACGAATTGGGAATGCGCCGCAGCGCGACCGAGGCCGCACACATGGCAGGGTTCAGCGACAGCGCGCATTTCGCCCGCACGATCAAGGCGATGTTCGGTATCCGGGCAAGCGACCTTTTCATCGAATCATAGCCTCTCCGTTCAAGCCGGTGCGTGATCGCGCCTGGTAGAGGCGCATCATGTCAGACGCACACAGAGACTTCGTCCCGGCACTCGGCAAGAGCGGATCGCTCGACCGCTACGATGCCGCCATAGCCCTCATGACCAGAGAGAAAAGATGGCGAAGCGACTTGCTGCGCTTCGCCGAACCGCGGCCGGGCGAGCGGATCGTCGATATCGGGTGCGGCACGGGAACCTTTGCGATCGCCCTCAAGCAGGCGGCGCCGGAGAGCATCGTTCTGGCGGTCGATCCCGACCCCGCCGTGCTGGAAATCGCGCGCGCCAAGGCTGAGGTTGCCGATGCCGAGATTCGATGGTTCGAGGCTATGGGCGACGAGCTGGACGGCATCGACGCACTCCGGCAATGCGACAAGATCGTATCGAGCCTGGTCCTTCACCAGTGCCCGATGGCCGTTAAGGAAGCGATTGCCGCGCAGATGTTCAGGCTCCTGAGGCCGGGCGGGACCCTTTTCATAGCCGACTATGGCGAGCAGCGCTCGCTGCTGATGCGCATGCTTTTTCGACAGATCCAGCTGCTCGACGGGTTCGAATATACCGAACCCAACGCTAAGGGCTGCGTCCCGGTGATCCTTAAAGCCGCGGGTTTCGAGGCGGTCGAAGAGATGAGAGTCATCCCGACGCCGACCGGCTCGATTTCAATCTATGGGGCGAAGCGGTAGTTTCTCGCCCGGCCCGCGCGGTCGCGGCTAGCCGCGCCAGTGACGCCCGCGGTGATGGTGGTGCATCCGGCGCTTCTGATAGCGCCGCTCGTAGCGGTCCCGCCGTTCATAGCGGCGATCATGGCCGCGGTAGTAGGGATCGTAGCCACGATAGCCACGATCATAGCCATAATTGGGCACGCCGTGGCGTGAGGAACGATAGTCGCGGTCATGACCACGTGGCGCGTCATGTCCGCGGCTATATCCCCCGCGATCGCCATGGTGCTGGGCAAGCGCTGTTCCGGGGAGCGCGAAGGCGAGCATCGCGGCCGCGATCGTCATCAGTTTTCGCATGTCAGTCTCTCCTTTTCGTGGCGTTCAAAATCCCCCTTCATGTTTGAATGCGCTGTGAATATTGGCTCCGATGCTGCCGATCGGACGGTGACCCGGCGTCTCCATGCGACAGGCCGATGGCGGGAGAGACAGTATCGCGCCGCATGGTGGGCACCCGTCCCGCGTGGACGAAGCGGGACGGGTGCGGGCCCTCATTTGCCCTTTGCCGCTACCGCGGCCTGGACTCGGGCCTCGACCTGTTCGGGGCTCGGCTGGACGAGCATCTCGCCATTGACGAAGAAGGTCGGCGTGCCCCGGACGCCGACCGCACGCGCGTCGGCGATGTCCTGCTCCATCCAGGCCATCGCATCGGTTGTCGGCATCGCGCGCGCCTTCGCGACATTGAGGCCGGCCTTCTCGGCGGCCGCCCAGGCACCGTCCATCTTGCCGTCGTGCCATTCGGGCTGCGCTTCGAGCAGGGCGGCCGTCACCGGCTCGAGCTTGCCCTGGACGCGGGCGGCTTCGAGGATCACGATCGCCTCGGCCGAGCCGGGGTGCAGCGGCAGGTAGCGCATAACGAGACGCACATCCTTGGGATATTTGGCAACGATGCCCTTCACCGTGGGATAGAAGGCGCGGCAGGCCTCGCACGACGGGTCGAAAAATTCGACGATGGTGACCGGGGCATTTTTCGGTCCGATGATCGGCGAATGCGGGCGAATGAGGCTGTCGACGGGCCCCGCCACGACCTTCTTCGTGGGTTCGCCCTCGGCGGTTCCGCTGTAGAGCATCGCGCCGCCGGTGAAAGCGAGTGCGGAAACGACAAGCGTGGCCACCACTCCGATGCGTTTGTTCATGATTTCAGTCTCCTTTGGAAGTTGAGCAAGAGGGTGAGGATGAGCGCGAACGCGGTCAGCGACGGGAGGGGCAGCGGCACGCCTCCGATTGCCATGCTCTCTCCCGAGCATGATGGACCGCCGGTGCAGGGGACGATCGGGGCCGGAATGACGCCGACGTAGAGCAGGCTATGATAGAAAGCGACGAGACCACCGCCCGCAGCCAGCGCCAGCCCATAAGGAACGATGGCGCGGTCCGACCTGAACGCCGCGATGCCGAGAATGATCGCAAGCGGGAACATGAAGCTACGCTGGAACCAGCAGAGGTCGCACGGCGCCTGGCCCATGACCTCGCCGACGAAGAGGACGGCCAGGCTCGACAGGAGGGCGATTGCCCAGGCCGCGCCGAGCGGACGCCATTTGTGCGGCGCGAGCAGCGGAAAGCTCGTCATCGCCGGCCACCTTTGAACTTGGACTTGGGCCGTCGCGGCGGCGGTGGCGGCTTGCTGTATTTGGACTTGAGGTAGCTGAGCAGGATGCCGTCGATCGACGCGATCATTCGCTGGAAGCTGGTCTTGATGCCGGGAAGCCGGAGCCAGGCAAAGGGCCCGCGGCAACGATAGCGGTGAACGAACTTCGTCCCGCTCGCCGTCGGCGTCAGGATATAACTCTCCTCGAACTGGAGGATGAAGCTCGGCTTGACGTCGAGTATCAGCTCCTCGCCCGGGCGCGCGGAGAGCACCGCCGCGGAGACTTCGAGAAACTTGGGCTTGTGCGGATCCATGCGCATCGAATAGCGGATCGCGATCGGGTCCTCGGCAAGCTGCTCGATCCGGACATAGGGATTCCAGATCCGGTGGTTCTCGAAATCGCCGAGGACCGCCCATATCTGCTCCGGACTATAGGGGAGGTCATGCTCCCGCTCGAACTCCATCAGCTTAACTCCTCTATCGATCGGCCGCCGGGCTTTGCCCCGCGCCGATGTCGGTGACGCCCGCAGGCGATGGGTCGGCGTGCGCGCCGCCCGTCGTGAACCAGCGGCGCAAGCGCGGGACCATCCGGCGTTCGAAGCCCGCCGCGAGGCTGAAGGACGCCGGCACGATCAGCAGTGTCAGCATCGTCGACAGGATGAGCCCGCCGATCACCGTGACCGCCATCGGCGCGCGCCATGCGCCGTCGCCGGTGAGCGACAGCGCGGTCGGGATCATGCCCGCGACCATCGCGACCGTGGTCATCAGGATCGGCTGCGCGCGCTTGTGTCCGGCGTCGACAATCGCCTCGTCGCGCGGCACCCCCGACGCCATTTCCTCGATCGCGAAGTCGACGAGAAGGATGCTGTTCTTGCCGACGATACCGAGCAGCATCAGCACGCCGATGAACACGGGAAGCGAGAGCGGATAGCCCGTCAGCAGCAACGCGACCGCCCCGCCGAGCGGGGCGAGCAGAAGCGAGCCCATGTTGACGAAGGGCGGGATGATCTTGCGATAGAGTAGGATCAGCACAGCGAGCACGAGAAAAATCCCCGATACGACCGCGATCGCGAAGTTGCGCAGCATCTCGGCCTGCCACTTGGCGCTCCCGAGTACCAGCCGCGTGACCCCGGCGGGCAGCGCCTTGAGCGCCGGCAGCGCCTCGACCTTGTCCATCGCCTGACCGGTCACGAGACCCGGAGCCAGGTCGGCCCCGATGGTGAGCTGGCGCACCTGGTTGGTCCGATTGATCTGGGTCGGGCCGGCGCCGAAGCCGATCTCGGCCACAACCGAGAGCGGCACCGTTCCCCCGTTCCGGGTCGGAACAGGCATATTGCGCAGCGTATCGAGCCGCTCGCGCGCGGTTTCCGCAAGCGCGACGCGAACGGGGATTTGCCGGTCGGACAGCGAGAATTTCGCGCTATTCTGGTCGATCTCGCCCAATGTCGCGACGCGGATCGACTGGCTGAGCGCCTGCGTCGTCACGCCGAGCTGCGCCGCGAGCGCGAAGCGCGGGCGAATGACGATCTCGGGGCGCTGAAGATTGCCCTCGACACGCGGCGACCGGATTTCCTTCACGCGGGCCATCTCGGCAAGCAGCCGGTTGCCGACATCTTCGAGCTTCTTCGGGTCGTCGCTGCCGAGCGTGATCGAGATGTCGCGGCTGCTGCCGCCGCCGCCGCCATGCTGCGACTGGAAGTTGATTCGGGCATCGGGAACCTGCGCTAGCCGCGGCGCGCGGTCCTTTTCGAACTCGGTCGAGGTCAGCTCGCGGTCCTTGCGCAATTTCAGATAGACCGTCGCCGTGCCGACATCGATCCGCGACAGGGCGGATTCGACGAGCGGGTCGCGCTTCATGAGATCGGTCACCTCGTCGGCCACTGCCTCGGTCTGTTCGAGCGTTGCGCCCGGGGCGAGCTGGATGGCCACGCGGCTCGTGTCGGAATCGATCGACGGCTGGAAGGTCATCGGGAGCAGCGAGAAGCTGAAAATGGTCGCAAAGAGCGCCAGCACACCGATGCCGACCACCCAGACGCGATGGTCCTTGATGTAACCGAGCCATTTCCAGCGCCCGCCGCGCGCACGCGCGGCAGCGGCCCCGCTGGTGTCGAGGCTCCAGCGCAAGATGCGCATATAGGTGTCGATCAGCGGGCCCTCGCCATGCTTTTGCGGACCCTGCGCAGAGAGAAAATAGGCGGCGAGCATGGGTGTGATCATGCGCGCGACCGCGAGGCTCATCAGCACCGCGGCCACGACCGTCAGTCCGAAATTCTTGAAATATTGCCCGGCGACGCCCGGCATCAGCCCGACCGGCAGGAACACCGCGACGATCGTCATGGTTGTCGCGAGCACCGCGAGGCCGATCTCGTCGGCCGCATCGATCGAGGCCTGATAGGCCGATTTGCCCATCCGCATGTGGCGCACGATATTCTCGATCTCGACGATCGCATCGTCGACCAGCACGCCGGCAACGAGGCTGAGCGCGAGCAAGGTCATCATGTTGAGCGAGAAGCCCATGAGGTCCATGAACAGGAAGGTCGGGACCGCCGACAGCGGGATGGCGAGCGCCGAGATCAACGTCGCCCGCCAGTCGCGCAAGAAAAGGAAGACGACGACGACCGCGAGGATCGCGCCCTCGACCATCGCATTGATCGCCGAATGATATTGGCCTTTGGTATATTCGATATCGCTGAACAGCTCGGTGAATTTGACCTTGGGGTTTTCCTTCTCGAGTTTTCGCAGCTCCTCGACCGCAGCGTCATAGACGGTCACATCCGAGGCGCCCTTGGCGCGCTCGAAGCCGAAGGTCAGCACCTGCCGCCCGTCCTGCTTCGAGACCGAGCGCTGCTCGGCGTAGAGATCCTTGACCTCGGCGATATCGGCGAGGCGCACGGTCCGGTTCGTCCCGACCGAGATTAGCGTCTCGCCGAGCGCGTTGGCGCTGCTCGCGTTCCCGAGGATACGCACCGCCTGCTCGGAGCCCGCGACCTCCATCCGGCCGCCGGCCGCATTGACATTGAGCTGGACGAGCTGGGTGTTCACCGCGGCGGCGGTAAGGCCGTAGGCGCGCATGCGTTCGGGGTTGAGGATGACGCGGATTTCGCGGCTGACGCCGCCCCGGCGATAGGCGTCGCCCATGCCGGGGACCGCGATCAGCCGCTTCGCGACGACATTGTCGACATACCAGCTCAATTCCTCGAGCGTCATATCGGTGGCCGAAGCCGACCAATAGGCAAGCGTGTTGCCCGAGGTAGAGAGGCGGATAACCTGCGGTTCGAGGATGCCGTTCGGCAGGTTGCTGCGGATCTGGGTGATCTTGTCGCGAATGTCAGTCACCGCCCGGTCGATCGGCGTGCCGATCGCGAACTGGACGAAGGTCTGCGACTGGCCTTCGGTAACCGTCGAATTGAGCTCGTCGATCCCCTCGATCGTCCGCACCGCCGCCTCGACACGCTGCGTGACCTGCGTTTCGAGTTCGGTGGGCGCGGCGCCCGGCTGGGCGATGATGACGATGGCGCCCGGAAAATCGATGTCGGGATCGCTCTGGACCCCCATCATGAGGAAGGAGACGATGCCCGCCACCGTCAGACCGAAGAACATGACGAGCGGCGGGATCGGGTTCCGGATGGACCAGGCCGAGATATTCTTGAAGTTCATCCTCTCTCCCCCTTCCGGTTCGATCCCACCGCGACTGTGCGCCCTCAGCCCATGCTGCGATCGCGATAGGCGAGCAGGCGAAGCGCGTTGGCGACGACGACGAGGGTCGAGCCTTCGTGCGCCGCGACCGCCGCACCGATTCCGAGTCCGAAGATCGTCGCCGGCACGAGGACCACGACGACGCCGAGGCTGACCACCAGATTCTGGCGGATGATGCGGCGCGTCTGGCGGCTAAGTCCGATCGCGAACGGCAGATGAGCGAGGTCATCGGCCATCAGCGCGACGTCGGCGGTTTCGAGGGCAACATCGGACCCCGCGGCGCCCATCGCGATCCCGACGGTGGCGCTCGCCATCGCCGGTGCGTCATTGACGCCGTCACCGACCATGGCGACCGGCTGCTGCGCCTTGAGGTCGCGAATGGCGTCGACCTTCTGATCGGGCATCAGGTCGCCCCAGGCCTCGTCGATCCCGACCTCGGCGGCAATCGATTCCGCGACCTTCTGGTGATCGCCCGAAATCATGATCATCCGGCCGATGCCGAGCTCGCGCAGTTTGGCGATCGCGGTGCGCGCCGCTTCGCGCGGCGTGTCCATCAGACCGATCGCGCCAAGATCGCGGTCGCCCATACGAACGACCATCGTCGTGCGGCCCTGCTCGCGGAGGCCGGCGATCGCAGCCGCCACTTCGCCGCCGATCGGCGCGATGCCGTCGGCACCGAACATTTCGGCCTTGCCGATCAGGACGGTTTCGCCCTCGACCTTTGCCGTGACGCCGCGACCCGTCAGGCTGTTAAGGTCGTCCGCCACCGGTACGCGCGTCGACGTCAGCATGGCCTCGCCATCGCGCGCGATGGCAGCGGCAAGCGGATGATCGCTCAGCCGCTCGACCGCCACCGCGATCCGCAGCAGTTCCTCCTTCGGCACGCCGCTGGCCGGCAGGACGTCGGTGATGCGCGGCTTTCCTTCGGTGAGCGTTCCCGTCTTGTCGAACGCCAGCGCGGTCAGCGAGCCGAGATTTTCGAGCGGGCCACCGCCTTTGACCAGCACGCCGCCGCGCGCCGCACGCGCAACGCCCGACAGGACGGCACTCGGCGTCGCGATCGCGAGCGCGCACGGGCTTGCCGCGACAAGGACCGCCATGGCGCGATAGAAGCTGTCGCGGAACGGCTCGTCGACAACGACCCAGGCGAAGAGCAGGACGAACACAAGCGCGAGCACGCTCGGCACGAAGATGCGCTCGAACTTGTCGGTGAAGCGCTGGGTCGGCGATTTCTGCGTTTCCGCCTCGCTCACCATCTTCACGACCTTAGCGAGCGTGGTATCGGCCGCAAGACGGGTTACCGCGATCTCGATCGCGCCATAGCCGTTGATGGTGCCCGCGAAGACGCGATATTTTGCGTCGAGTGCATCGGGCTTTGCCGCGGCCTGCGCACGATCGGCCACCGGTTCCTTGTCGACGGGGACGCTCTCGCCGGTCACCGGAGCCTGATCTATCGCCGTGCGGCCAACGACGACGAAGCCGTCGGCGGCAAGACGCTCGTTGGGCTTGACGATGACGGTGTCGCCAATCGCCAGCTGCTCGACCGGGACTTCGCGAGCCGTCCCGTCGGCATCCTTCACCGTCGCGGTCTGCGGCGCCAGCTCCGCAAGCGCCTCGATTGCGCGCTTGGCGCGGCCCATGGCATAATGTTCGAGCGCATGGCCGAGGCTGAAGAGGAAGAGGAGCAGCGCGCCTTCGGCCCACGCACCAAGCGCGGCAGCGCCGGCCGCGGCGACGAGCATCAGCGTGTCGATCTCGAAGCGCTTGAGCTTCAGATTCTCGATGGCCTCGCGGACAGTGAACCAGCCACCGAAGCCATAAGCGGCAATATAGAATGCGAGCGGCACCCACTC
This sequence comes from Sphingopyxis sp. EG6, assembly GCF_003609815.1. Lineage (NCBI taxonomy): Bacteria > Pseudomonadati > Pseudomonadota > Alphaproteobacteria > Sphingomonadales > Sphingopyxidaceae > Sphingopyxis > Sphingopyxis sp. EG6. The sequence goes on along the minus strand of NZ_AP017603.1, from coordinate 3,587,140 downwards.
CGGCGCCGCGGCGAGCTTCTCGATCGCAAAGCCGATGCCGAGGACGAGACCGCACAGCAGCGCGAAGATCAGCTCGGTCCGCTCGCCGAAGATGCCGCCATGATCATGGCCATGGTCGTGGCTATCCTCGCCCGTATGGCCATGTTTGTGATCTGGCCCATGCGCGTGATCCGGACCATGGTCATGGCCATCATCGCCATGTTGGTGGGCGGCTTGTGCCGGGGCAGCCGCGGCGACGGCAGTCGATTTCTGAGTGACGCCCATATCCGAGAGTGTCTTTCTGATCATTTCGATGGAGGTCTCCGAGCGCTGGAACTCGGCGCGCAGCGTACCGGCGGCGCCGACTTCGGCCTCGATCACGCCCGGCATTTCGCGAAGCTTCAGTCCGATCGTCCGCGCGCGACGGGCGTGGCCGACGCCTTCGAGGTCATCCCAGAAGAGATGCTGATACTGGCCGGTGAGCTCGGCACCGGCGCTGCGCGCGAGCTGCCGCACGCGTTCGAGCGGGAGAATATCCGGACGGTAATGGATGCAGAGCTGTGGCGGCGAACCGTCGCTTGAGCGGACAACATGGACCTTGTCGACGCCTTCGCGTCCTTCGAGTTCGCTCGTCAGGCGCGCGACGCAGCGGTCGGCGGTATCGGCGACTTCGGGGAGGAGAAGCGGAATATCGAGCCGCAACTGGTCACTCATGATGCCATCCTTTTCTGTTGGCGGTCGGCAATGCGATCCGGGCGCATGTTAAACGCGCGGCAGGATGAGGTGCGGGAGCCATTGCGGGATGCGACCCGGCTCCCGCACCTCCCTGACAGCCGGAAATCCCTGCCCGTGGTGAGGGGGGCGATTGAGAGGGGCCTCCGACGGCCAGGTTTCGAATTCAAGATCATGCGCGGCGCCCGCTTGGCCGCGCGTAGCGGGACTGAACTGTCGTGCGACGGAGTTGCTGTTCGAGCGCCATGTTCGAGCGCTTGAGAAAAACGCTGCAAACCCGCCGCAGAATGGGATAGCCGAGCCATGAGAAGAGACCCGCGCATTCCAGGCGATGGGTAACCTCCACCCCTTGGCCGAGCTTTTCGAGCCGGTAGCTCTCCTCGATGACGAGCAGCCCGCGCGTGCCTGTCCGCCAGGAGAAGCCCGTCAGCCAGTCGAGGCCGGTTATCCGCCCCTCGGATGCAAATTCCGGACCCCGCTTCCCGCGCGGAGAATAGACATAGCCTACGCGCTCATCATCTCCCGGACGATCGGTGAAACGGAGCGTCGGATGCCAGTCGTCGTACCGCTCGATATCGACGAGCAGTCGCCAGACCCGCCCGATCGGGACCGGCAAGCGGAGCGAGGTGCCTACCGAGAACATCGGAGACCTCCTCGCTCGCACGAGCTGGTCCGCGACGCAGGCCGGGGACCTGCGCCGCGGTGTAGACCGGCAAGATGCCGGTCAGCTCTGAACATCGGGGGGCTCCGCGGCGGATTTCCCGCCGAGGATTTCGACCGCTTCGAGCGTGATGAGCCCGATGTCCGGTATTTCGGTCAGCTGCGCCGCAAAGTCGCGGAGCCGCTGCTCCTCGTCGATGATCTCGATCACGACCGCCCGGTCATTCTCCAGCGCATGCTTGCGGTGGAGATGCGCCGAGCGACCGAAACCGAGAACCGCTTCGAGCACCGTAACGCCTGCCAGCTTTTGCTGGCGAGCGAGTTCGGAAATGAACTCGAAGACCCGCTGATCACCGAAGAAGGCGGATTCATCGGTGTAGATGCGCAAGAGCTTGGATGCTTTTGTCATGACAGTCTCTCCCTATTCCGTGACCGGCTGGACCGCCGACTCCGCTTTTCGCTTGAGGAACTTCGGCTGCCAGTTCGCCCCGAGGACGACTTTTGCGATCGCGGGGAGAACGAGCAGCGTCAGGATGGTCGCCGCGATGAGACCGCCGATGACGGTCGTCGCGAGAGGCTTCTGCACCTCGGCACCCGTGCCGGTCGCGATCGCCATCGGCACGAAGCCGATCGCGGGCACGAAGCCGGTCATGATCACCGCACGCATCTTCTCGGTCATGCCCTCGCGGATTGCCTCCGTGAGCGGGACATCATTCTCGAGCCGTTCGCGGATCGCCGTCATGACGACGAGACCGTTGAGCACCGCGACGCCGGCAAGGCAGATGAAGCCCACCGCCGCCGACACCGAGAAGTTGATGCCCGTAAGCGCGAGAGTGAACACCCCGCCCGCGAGCCCAAGCGGCACGGCGAGGAACACGGCGGTCGCGCGCCCGAACGTGCCGAGCGCCATGTAAAGCAGGATGAAGATGCCCGCGAAGCAGAGCGGCACCACGATCGAGAGCCGCTGCGATGCGGCCTGCAGACTTTCGAACTGCCCGCCCCATTCGAGGTAATAGCCCGCCGGAAGCTTCACATTGGCGATCTTCGCCTGCGCTTCGGCCACGAAGGATCCCGCATCGCGGCCTTCGAGGTTCACCTGCACGACGACGCGCCGCTTGCCATTTTCGCGGCTGATCTGGTTGAGCCCTTCGGTCAGCCGGATCTGCGCCACCTGGGCGAGCGGTATCTGTCCGCGATTGCCGCCCTCGGAGGGCAGCAACACGGGCAGCGCGCGGATGTCGTCGAGATTGACCCGGGTCGCGTCGGGGACGCGAACCGTGATGTCGAAGCGCCTGTCGCCCTCATAGAGCAGGCCGGATTCCCGCCCGCCGAGCGCCGCCGACACCGTATCGGCAACCTCCTGTACCGAGAGACCGTAGCGCGCGATCGCATTGCGATCGAGCTTCACGTCGAGCGTCGGAGCGCCGCCCACTTGGTCGGCCTTGACGCTGCCCGCACCCGGTATGCCCTGGAGCACGCGCACCATCTCGTTCGCCGCGAGCGACATCTTGTCGAGGTCGTCCCCGTAGAGCTTGATGGCCACGTCGCCGCGAACGCCCGCGATCAGTTCGTTGAAACGAAGCTGGATCGGCTGGCTGACTTCATAAAGCTGGCCGAGCTGGCCGCCAGCGGCTTTCTCGATACGCTCGACGACATCGGCCTTCGAATCGACACCTGCCGGCCACTGATCCTGGGGTTTCAGGATCACGAAACCGTCGGAGATGTTCGGCGGCATCGGGTCGGTCGCCACCTCGGCCGTACCCGTCTTCGAAAACATCAGCTCGACTTCGGGCAGGCTCGAGATCGCCGTCTCGACGTTGCGCTGCATGACCAGAGACTGTTCGAGGCTCACCGAAGGCACGCGCGTCGAGGCAAGCGCCATATTCTTCTCGTCGAGCTGCGGAATGAATTCCGAGCCGAGCAGTCCGAACGCCGGGATCGCAAGGACGAAGAAGGCAAAGCCGCCGGCGATGAAAGCCCACGGCTTGGCGAGCGCCTTGTCGAGCAAGGGCAGGTAGCGCTCCTTCGACTTGCGGATCGCCCAGACTTCCTTCTCGGCAACCTTGCCGCGAATCATCAGCGCGACAAGCGCCGGAACCAGGGTGATCGCGAGAATGAAGGCCGCAACGAGCGCGAGCATGATGGTGATGGCCATCGGCGAGAAGGTCTTCCCCTCGACGCCCGTAAACATCAGCAACGGCGCGAAGGCCAGTAGGATGATCGCCTGGCCGAAGACGGTCGGTTTGATCATCTCCTGGCTCGCGCGCATCGTCTCCTCGAGACGTTCGCGAAGGTTGAGCAATCTCCCTTCATGCTCCTGCCGGTGCGCCAGTCTGGCGAGGCAGTTTTCGATGATGATCACCGCCCCGTCGACGATCAGACCGAAGTCGAGCGCGCCGAGGCTCATCAGGTTACCGGGGACCCGGAAGGCGTTCATGCCCATCGCCATCATCAGGAAGGAGAAGGGAATGACGAGCACCGCGATGATCGCGGCGCGCCAGTTGCCGAGCAGGAAGAAGAGCGCGGCCGCTACGAGCAGCGCGCCTTCGGTGAGGTTCTTTTCAACCGTGCCGACGGTTGCGTTCACGAGCTTGGCGCGGTCGAGTACCACCTTCACTTCGACGCCGGGCGGCAGGGTCTTCGACACCTGCGCGATCTTCGCCGAAACATCCTCCGCAACAGTGCGGCTATTCTGCCCGATCAGCATGAGCACGGTCCCGATGACCGCCTCCTTGCCGTTCATGCTGCCCGCACCGGTTCTGAGGTCGCCGCCGATCTTCACATTGGCGAGCTGTCCAACCGTCACGGGCACGCCGCCGCGCGTCGCGACGACGGCGTTGCGGATTTCGTCGACCGAGCGGACGCGTGCATCGACGCGCACGAGATAGGCCTCGCCTGCCCGGTTATAGTAGTTGGCACCGACCGCGAGGTTGGCGCGTTCAAGGGCTTCGCCCAGTTCGCTATAGGAAATGCCGTAGCTGGTGAGGCGGGTCGGATCGGGTTCGACCACGAAGGTCTTGGCATAGCCGCCGATCGAGTCGACGCCGGCGACGCCGCCGACCGACTTCAATTGCGGGCTGACGATCCAGTCCTGGACCGTGCGAAGATAGCCCGATTTGGCGATCTCGTCGGTGAGGATATCGCCCTCGGGGGTCAGATAGCTGCCGTCGGGTTGCCAACCTGGTTGGCCCGCGACCTTCTTGGCGCCCTTCCCGTCGGGATTTTTGTAGCCGACGGTGTACATGACGACCTCGCCGAGACCCGTCGTGACGGGACCGATCTGCGGCTGGGCCCCGTCGGGAAGATTCTCGCCCGCCTGGAGAAGCCGTTCGCCCACCTGCTGGCGCGCGAAATAGAGGTCGGTTTCATCGGTGAAGATTGCCGTCACCTGGCTGAAGCCGTTGCGCGAGATCGAGCGTGTCGTCTCGAGCCCCGGAATGCCGGCGAGCGAGATTTCGATCGGATAGGTTACGAGCTTCTCGATTTCGACCGGCGAGAGACGCGGATCGATCGTGTTGATTTGCACCTGCTTGTTGGTGATGTCGGGAACCGCGTCGATCGGCAGCTTGGTGAGCTGCCATACGCCGAGTCCCGCGATCACGAGGAAGAGAAAGAGTACCGCCCAGCGCGCGCGGACGGATAGCGCCATCAGTTTCGCGATCACGGTTTATTCCTCCTCGCCCGCGCCCTTGCCGAGTTCGGCCTTGAGCAGGAATGCGTTCTTGGTCGCGACGATCTGGCCCGGCTTCAGCCCGGCGAGGATTTCGACACGGCCCGCGCTGCGCTGGCCGACGGTCACCTGCTGCGCGCGGAAGCCGTCCTTCGTGCGGACGAACACCACGTCGCGGCCTTCGAGCGTCTGGAGGGCTTCGTCCGCGATCACGATACGGGCCGGCCCACCGGTTTCGGCGCCGCGGCTCGGAAGCAGCCGCACCCGGACCGCCAAGCCCGGCTGGAGCGCCCCGGGTACGTCGAGCACGGCGGTTGCCGAGCGCGTGTCGCCCGACAGGCCGGGCGTGACGGCGCGCACGCGGGCATCGATCGTCCGTCCGTCGGGAAGTTCGATGATCGCACGGTCTCCGGGCGAGAGCCGCTGGGCATCGGCCGGACCGACGGCGGCCTCGATCTGCACCTTGCTGGGATCGGCAACGCGGAACAATTCGGTTTCGGGCTGAACGAAGGCGCCAAGGCTGGCGTTCTCGGCCGTGATCCGTCCCGAGATCGGGCTTGCCACGATGACGCTGCTGCCATCGCGCGTGACCTGCGCGGCGCTCGCTGCGGCACGCGCGCGCTGCGCTTCGGCCGCGGCGGCCGCGGCTTCGGCTTGCGCCTGCTCATAGTCGACGCGCGCCGACACCTTCTGGTCGAACAGGGTCTTCTCGCGGTGGAGATTTTTCTGCGCGAGCGTCGAGCGCGCATCGGCGGCAATCCGTTCGGCCGCAATCTGGGCGGCGTCGCGGCTTTGCACGATCGCGATCGTCTCACCGGCGCTGACCGGATCGCCGAGCCGCTTGAAGAGACGGGTGACCGCGCCGCCCGCGCGGGCGGTGACGATCGCCTCGCCGCTCGGCGCGGCGGTAACGGTCGCTTGCGAGATGATTTCCGAACCGAGTCCGCCGGCGCCGATCGTCTCGACGCCGATCTCGGCGGCCTTGATCGCTTCGGGCGTGATGGCGAGGCTGCTCGGAAGGGCTTCGCTCGCCGCTTCCTTTTCGCCTTCGGCAGCCGGCGCGGCGGCCGGGTCGGCGGTGCAGCGTGCAACGCCGAAGCCCGTGACGGCAGCGAGTATCATGGCGCCCGCGACAGTGCCGAGGAGACGCTTGTCCTTGGTGATCATATTCTATCTCCGCTGTTGATGCGGTTCGCGCGCCGACCGGCGGCGCACCCCTGTTGACTTGGAAGGACGATGGCGAAGGCGCCTCCGTCCACTGGAAGGCTCGGCGCGCTCATGGCTGATGATCCGCATCGCCGTCGGCGGCTGCCTGGCGCGATAGGATGGCGCGGGCTTCGGCCCGGGCCTGGCGCGCCGCGATCAGTTCGGCCTGCGTTGCCGCATAGGCCTGCTGCGCGTCGATATATTCGACGAGCGAGGACTTGCCGGCGCGGTAGCTGAGTTCGGCGAGCCGGACACCTTCGCGCGCCTGCTCGATGCCGCTACCCTCAAGCGCCGCGAGGCGGGCCTCTGCGGCTTCGAGTTCGGCCTGCGCATTGGCGATCTCCGCCTGAGCATTGACCACTGCATTCTCGCGCCGCGCAATGGCGGCGGCGACATCGGATTTGGCTGCCGAGATGTTGCCGCGGTTGCGGTCGAAGACGGGGAGCGGCACGGAAACATTGGCGATCAATGCGCGATCGCCGGTGTCGCGAAGCTGACGCACCCCGAAGCCGACCGACGGATCGAGCCGGCCATCGGCGCGCTGCCCCTGGAGCCGCGCTTCAGCAATCAGCTTCTCGGTTTCTGCCAAGCGAACGTCGAGCGTCGCGAGCGAGTCCACCGTCTCCGGTGCCACCCACATATCGCCTTCCATCAACTCGGCAGGCGGGACCGAGCTTCCAAGGAGCGCCGCGAGCGAACGCCGGGCGGTCCTTTCTTCGGCCTCGGCCGTGCGTAGCTCGGCGGTGGCCTGAACGAGAGCCGCATTGGCGCGGAACGCACGGAGCGGCGGCTCGTTGCCGGTATCGACCATGGCCTGTGCCACGCGGACGAGTTCGCGGGCACGCGCTTCATTTTCGCGTGCGAGCGCGAGGCTATCGCGGGCCGCGAGAGCGGTCGCGAACTGGTTGCGGACATCGAGCGCAAGATCTGCGCGTGCAATCTCCAACTTGTACTTCGCGGCCAGAAACTCGGCGTCGGCGAGCGTCATGCGCGACCGGCGCCGGCCCCCGATATCGAGACGCTGATTGACCGACACGGTCGTTTCGAGACCGTTCAGGCCCGAGTAGGGGCCGGTGCCTGCGAAATTCTCGACATCGACATTGAGCGTCGGATTGTAGCGATAGCCCGCCTGACGCTGGCGACCGCGAGCGGCCTCCACTTCGGCTTCGGCGGCAACCACGCGCGGCGAGCGCGCGTCGGCTTCCTCCATCGCCTGCGCGAGGGACAATCGAGCGGGAAGCGGGCCGGTACGCACGGCCTCGCCTGCGGAAGAAGGCGGTCCCACCAGCTCCGTCGCTGCCGACTGGGCAGCGGCGGGCGCGGAATTTGAGCCTGCAACGAGCGCCACGAGACTCGCGGCGACAACTATGGATTTCATGAAAAGGAGACTCCTGACGTTTCCAGGGAGAAGCGCACGCGAAGGGCACGCGCAGACCTAGAGCGTCAGGCGATTGGAGGGCGGAACGTCCCGATATAGGCGACGGGCGGCAAGGCGGCCGTCAGGATGCGCGTATGCGCTTCAGGGGCAGGCGTTTCGGTCGCTGCCGACAGCGATTCCGCCGGGACGCCCGAATGGTGACCGTGGCAGCCATGAGCGGCGGCAGGCACCTGCTGCTTTTCGCCGGGAGAGGATTTTTTCTTGTCGACTTCGGCGCCTTCGATCGCCGGTGCGGGAACGCAGCCGGCTTCGATCACAGCAACGAAAAGGCTCGCCTCGGCCCGATCCTCGGTCGCATGTGCGAGCGACCCCGCAACCGTTCCGGATGCAAGGAGAAGGGTCAGGAGGAAGAGGATCACCCGTCGCATTGAAACCGGCCCCTAGCATCGAAACGGCGCGGTGAAAAGTAGAAGATTTTCAATCAACTTCGGCGGCACTCTTCGAACCCCCGAACCGGCTCCGTAATTTTATCTCATGGAGGTAAGAGAGCAGTGCACCTTGCCCCTCTATAGTTGCAGATGCGCCTCAAGAAACAGGATATCGGCCGAACAATCACGCGTTAAGCACAATAATTCTACAATTGTCTTTCACTCTTATTTCTATCGCTTCGCTATTGGCTCCCGCCTCCTTTGTTCGGGACGACATTCGAGCGATATGCTTCCCGTGAGACGAGGGGGTAAATCGGACGCAGAGCGGCACAGCGTCCTGCCGGAACATCAGGGCTTGACCCTGTATCTACTACAGGGTGCAAGAGCCTGCCCTGCACAAAAAAGGGGGAAAGAGGATGGTGCCGCCGACAGTAAATCCCGTGAGCATGGCCGTCATCGAGCCGCTGCTGCGCGAGCAATATCGCCTGTTTTGCGAATCACGCCGAATCGGAGATGAAGCCGCTGCGTGGCAGGCGCTGGAATGGGAACATATATTGAGCCAGCCCTATATGGGCGCGCATCTCGCCTCCCACTGGCACATGTTTCGCTATGCGATCGAGCTCGGCGATGCCCGTGAAGCTACCGGTCAGGCAATGCGGTTCCTGCTCGTCCCGCTCGGTTCGCTGACCGGCCGCCTCCCCGCAGGGAATAATGGTCGCGCGCGGGTGAGCGCCTTCGAGCCGATGCCGATGCCGCAGGCCCTCGAAGCGCTGATCGAAACGGCCCGGTCGACGGAGAGCCGCGCTGCGCGAACCGATTGATCCGGTTTTGGACTTCCGGAACGGGTCATTCGCTGTTAGGGGCGCGACCATGTCCGGCGCTACCCTTCGCCTGTTGCTTGTGTTCATCCTGCTGCTCAGCGGGCTCCACAATGCTGCGCCGGCGATGGCGGGCATGACGCACCATGCGACGGATTCGCATCTTTCGCACCATGTCGAGCCGGGCCATGCGTCGGACAAGGACACGCAAAAAGGTCAGCAGGACGCCGACCTCCACGGCAGTCACCATAATTGCCCGGTCGCATCCGATCAGGCCCTTTCGGGTCATGACGATCTGTCCTGTTTTTCCGGCGGCCTGCACTTTGCGTTGCCCGCGACGCGCCTCGCTTCGCGCGCGCTCGCACCGCCCCTGAACCCTCCCCTCGCCTGAACGCCGCCTGCCGCGCGGCCCCTTTTCGGCCTGCGCTCAGTCGAATCGTTCAGGAGTGATCATTCATGCATATCCATATGCGCGCCGCCCTGTTGGCCGGGGCTGCGCTGCTGGCGGGGTCCGTTTGGGCCCAGCCGCTAACGCTCGACCAGGCGGTCGAGCGGGCCATCGCTGCATCGCCCGAGCTTAGAGCGGGCGAAGCGGGGGTCGACGCCGCGCGCGCCGACCAGCTGCAAGCCCGCGTCCGTCCCAATCCGACCGTGTCGGTCGACATGGACAATGGCGTCGGGACGGGCGGCTATGGCCTGTTCCGGCAATCGGAACTCACCGTCACCTATTCGCAGCCGCTCGAACGCGGGGGCAAGCGCGAGGCGCGAATGGCGCTTGCCGAGCGCGGTGTCGTTCTCGCCGAGGCGCAGTGGCGGCTCGTCCGGCTCGACATCGCCCAGGAAGTGCAGCGCGCCTATATCGACGTCCAGATCGCCGAGCAGATGGTCTGGATCGCAGAGGATCGCGTCAAACTTGAAAAGGAGATGCGGACCGAAGCGATCAGGCGCGTGCGCGGCTACAAGGATCCGCTCTTCGTCGAGACGCGCGCCGATGCCCGCATTCTCGAAGCCGAACTGGCCCTGAAGGAAGCCCAGGCGAAGCGGCAGTCCGCACGCGCATTGCTCACCTCCTTCTGGGGCGGCACGCCTGACAGCCTCGTTATCGCCGAGGGGATCGAGAAACCCGATCCGCGCGATCCGCCGCTCGCCGAAGCCGACGCGGCGGTCTTCGACGCCGCCGTCGACCGGGCCCGCGCGCAGGTCGTCGTCGAGCAGAGCCGTGCGCACCAAGACTATACGGTCTCGGGCGGCACGCGCTTTCTTCGCGAGACCAATGATGTCGCCGTTCTTGGCGGCATCTCGATCCCGCTCGGACGGTTCGACCGCAACCAGGGCAATATCGCCCGGGCGCAGGCCGAACGGCGGCAGCTCGAGTTCCAATCCGAAGCGAGCCGGCTCGAGCGGCTGCGGCGCCTCGCGTCGCTGCGCGCCGATGCCGACGCCGCACGCGTCCGGGCCGAGGGCATCATGAACGACGTCTATCCCAAGGCGGTGAAGACGCTCGGCCAGGTGCGCGAAGGCTATGCCCGCGGCGGGTTCCTGTTCGCCGACGTACAGGATGCCGCCGACGTCATCATCCAGATCCAGGGTCAGTGGGCCGAGGCCATGACACGCTACCGCGATTTGCTCGCGGAGATCGATCGCCTGACCGGCCGCTTCGATGCGGCTCCCCTTGCGGAGAATATTCCATGAAGAAGTTTCCATTTCCCGCCGCGGCTGCGGCGCTGTTCCTTGCTGTGCCTCTCGCTGCCTGCGGTGGCGGAGCCGAGGGCGAAGACAAGCATGAAGAAGGCGAAAGCCACGCTGAGGGCGAAGGCGAGGAAGATGCCAAAGGCCCGAACGGTGGCAAATTGCTCAAGAATGGCGATTTCGCGGTCGAGGTCATAATCTTCGAGAATGGCACCGAGCCGCAATTCCGCGTTTTCGCAACGCGGGACGGCAAACCGGTCGACCCGAAGGATGTCCAGCTCGCCATCACCCTCACGCGGCTTGGCGGCGACGTCGATCGCTTCACCTTCCGCCCGCAGGGCAAATTCCTCGCAGGGCAAGGTGTCGTCACCGAACCGCACAGCTTCGACGTCGAGGTTGTCGCGGTGACGGGCGGCAAGCGGCACGTTTGGAAATATGCGAACCCCGAAGGGCGCACGCGGATCGGGGCTGACGCCGCCAAGGCCGGAGGCATCGAAACCGCGGTCGTCGGACCGGCGACGGTGGGCGAAATGCGCGAACTCTACGGCACCGTCCAACTGTCGCCGACCGCCCGCTCCGAAATTCGCGGCCAGTTCCCCGGCCGCGTCGTCTCGGTGACCAAGGCGGTGGGCGACAGCGTCCGCCGTGGGGAACTGCTCGCGCGCATCGAGTCGAGCGAGAGCCTCCAGGTCTATCCGGTATATGCGACGGTCGGCGGCGTGATCGCCGAGCGCAACGCCAACCCCGGCGACGTCACCGACGGGCGCGCACTCTATGTGGTCACCGACCCGGCGCAGACCACGGTCGTCTTCAACATCTTCCCCCGCGACCTCGCGATCATACGTCCGGGCATGCGGGTGACGGTGGAGACGCAGGACGGCGCCGAAATCGCGACCGCGCCGCTCGGGCAGTTCCTGCCCGACGGCAATGTCGAGGCGGGCACTGCGCTCATCCGCGCGACCATCCCGAACCGCTCGGGAACGCTCCGCCCTGGCATGGCCTTGCGCGGCCGCGTGATGGTCAACCCCGTCACCGTGCCGCTTGCCGTGCGCACCGAGGCGATCCAGCCCTTCCGCGACTTCAAGGTGGTCTATGCCAATTTCGGGCAGGACTATGAGGTCCGGATGCTGAAGCTCGGCCGTTCGTCGCCCGAATGGACCGAGGTCCTGTCGGGCATCAAGCCCGGCACCGCCTATGTCACCAAGGGCAGTTTCCTCGTTCGCGCCGACATCGAAAAGTCCGGCGCGGGCCACGACCATTGATCGGGGAGCAGGATAACATGCTAGCCAGAACCATAGGCTTTTCGATCCGGCAACGATGGCTCGTCCTCGCGGTGGTCGCGCTCCTCTGCGCGATCGGCGCGTGGAGCGCGACCAAATTGCCCATCGACGCCGTTCCCGACATCACCAACGTCCAGGTCCAGATCAACACCAAGGCGGAAGGCTATTCGCCGCTCGAGTCCGAGCAGCGCATCACCTATCCGATCGAGACCGCGATCGCGGGCATCCCGAACCTCAACTATACCAGGTCGATCTCGCGCTATGGCCTGAGCCAGGTCACTGTCGTCTTCGAGGACGGGACCGACATCTATTTCGCGCGCCAGCAGGTCAACGAGCGGCTCCAGGCCGCGCGCGGCCAGCTTCCGCCCGGGATGGAGCCCGAAATGGGCCCGATCTCGACGGGCCTCGGCGAAATCTTCATGTTCTCGATCGAGGCCGAACCGGGCGCGCGAAAACCCGACGGCACGCCTTATACGGCGGAAGACCTCCGGACGATGTCCGATTGGGTCATCCGGCCGCAGATGCGCACGATTCCGGGGGTCGCCGAGATCAACACGATCGGCGGCTATGCCCGCCAATATCATGTGACACCCAACCCGGCCTCGCTCGCCTCGCTCAATCTCTCGCTCAACGATGTCGTCACCGCACTCGAGGCCAATAATGCCAACCGCGGGGCCGGTTATGTCGAGCGCAGCGGCGAACAGATTCTGATCCGCGTGCCGGGTCAGGCCAATAATGAGCGTGACCTGTCGCAGATCATCGTCACCACCCGCGGCGGGGTTCCGATCCGGATCGCCGACGTCGCCGATGTCGCGATCGGCTCGGGGCTCCGCACAGGCGCCGCAACCGAAAATGGCAAGGAAGTCGTCCTCGCGACGGTCTCGATGCTGATCGGCGAGAATCCGCGCGTGGTGGCGCAGGCCTCGGCCGAACGCCTCGTCGAAGCCTCGCGTGCGTTGCCGAAGGGTGTCGTTGCCAAGCCGCTCTACGATCGCACCGCGCTCGTCGAGCGGACGATTTCGACGGTGCAGAAGAATCTCGCCGAGGGCGCGCTGTTCGTCATCGTGATCCTGTTCCTGCTGCTCGGCAATTTCCGGGCCGCGCTGATCACGGCGGCGGTCATTCCGGTCGCGATGCTGATGACGCTGACGGGCATGCTCCAGACGCGGACATCGGCAAACCTCATGAGCCTCGGGGCGCTCGACTTCGGCCTCATCGTCGACGGGGCCGTCATCATCGTCGAGAACTGCCTCCGCCGGCTCGGCGAGGCTCAGCACAGGCTCGGACGCCTGCTCGACCGCGACGAGCGCTTCGGCCTAGTCGCTTCCGCAAGCGCAGAAGTGATCAAGCCGAGCATCTTCGGCATTATTATCATCACCGCAGTCTATCTGCCGATCTTCGCGCTCGAGGGCGTCGAGGGCAAAACCTTCCATCCGATGGCGATCACCGTCGTCCTCGCGCTTACCGCCGCTCTGCTGCTGTCGCTCACCCTGGTTCCGGCCGCGGTGGCGCTGTTCGTGACCGGCAAGGTCGAAGAAAAGGAAAATTGGCTGATGCGCGGGCTCGGCAAGGGCTACCGCCCGATGCTCGACCGCGTCCTCAATTGGCCGAAGGCTGCGCTGGCTGGTGCTTTGGCGCTTGTCGCGCTGAGCGGCGTGGCGGCGACCAGTCTCGGGTCCGAGTTCATCCCGGACCTCGACGAAGGCGATATCGCGATGCACGCGATGCGCATTCCGGGGACGAGCCTCACCCAGTCGATCGCGATGCAGGAGGCGCTGGAGAAGAGGATCAGGCAGTTCCCCGAAGTCGAGCGGGTGTTCGCGAAGATCGGCACTCCCGAGGTAGCGACCGATCCGATGCCCCCGTCGGTCGCCGATAATTTCATCATGCTCAAGGACCGGAAGGAATGGCCCAATCCGAGAAAGACGCGCGACCAGCTCGTTGCCGAACTCAACAAGGCGGCGAACGAGGTGCCAGGGAACAATTATGAGTTCACCCAGCCGGTGAAGATGCGCATGAACGAGCTGATCGCCGGCGTTCGCGCCGACGTGGCGATCAAGTTGTTCGGCGACGACCTCGATCAATTGCTCGAATCGGGGCAGGCGATCGAGGAAGTCGCGGGCGGGATTGCGGGCGCGCAGGACGTGAAGCTCGAACAGGTCACCGGCCTGCCGATGCTCTCGGTCACGCCCGATCGCGACAAGCTCGCGCGCTACGGTGTCAGCATGGAAACGGTGCAGGATGCGGTTTCGACAGCGACCGGCGGCCGTCAGGCCGGCGAGCTTTTCGAGGGTGACCGCCGCTTCGACGTCATCGTCCGGCTTCCCGAGGCCATTCGCACCGATCTCGCGTCGCTCGGCAATCTCCCCGTTGCACTTCCGGCCGGCGGCTTCGTGCCGCTTTCGGAGCTGGCGGAGATATCGCTCGCGGCGGGGCCGAACCAGATCAGCCGCGAAAATGGCAAGCGCCGCGCGGTGATCACGGCGAATGTTCGTGGGCGCGATCTGGGCTCGTTCATCGACGAGCTCACGCAAAAGGTCGAAGCTGAGGTCGTGCTGCCCGATGGTTACTACATCGAATATGGCGGCACATTCGAGCAGCTTCAGTCCGCGACCGAGCGCCTCCAGATCGTCGTGCCGCTGGTGCTGCTGCTGATCTTCGGGCTGCTGTTCATGCTGTTCGGCACGGTGCGCGATGCTGCGATCGTCTTCTCGGGCGTGCCTCTGGCGCTGACGGGCGGGGTCGCGGCGCTGGCGCTGCGCGACATTCCGTTATCGATCTCGGCGGGCGTCGGCTTCATCGCTTTGTCCGGGGTCGCGGTGCTGAACGGCGTGGTGATGCTATCCTTCATCAAGGATCTGCGCGAACGCGGAAAAGCGCTCGTCGAGGCGATCCGCGAAGGCGCGCTGACCCGCCTCAGACCGGTGATGATGACGGCGCTGGTGGCGTCGCTCGGGTTCGTACCGATGGCGCTCAATGTCGGGGCTGGGTCCGAGGTGCAGCGGCCGCTGGCAACTGTCGTCATCGGCGGGATCATCTCGTCGACGATCCTGACTTTGCTCGTGCTGCCGGCCCTGTACCTCCTGGTCCATCGACGGACCGCGAAGGCCGAAGAGGAAGAGCTGGCGCGCCCGAGCAGCGTCCCCAGCCCCGAAGGCTGAGACACTCCCGGATGGCCGCCATTCCCCCCTGTCGGCGGCAACCGAGAGTGCTGACTGGGGCGGAACCCAAGCGGGTTCCGCCTCCTTTTAGGGATGGTGAGGATTGAGGAGCTTGCAATGAATGAAAAAGCATCCGGGAGCGAACGCGAAAAGCGAACGCTCCAGATCGTTCTCGTCCTGAACTCGGCTATCGCGATCGCCTTCCTCGTAACCGGCGGGCTCGGCGATTCGAGCGCGCTCATCGCCAATGGGCTCGACAATCTGTCCGACGCCGCGGTCTATGCCTTGAGCCTCGTTGCGCTCAGCCACGGCCTGAAATGGAAAACCCGTGCTGCCACGGCATCGGGTGTCATGCTGCTGGTCTTCGCGGCCGGCGTCCTGTTCGATGTAGGACGGCGCTATTTCGAAGGCAGCGAACCGATCGGTCCGACAATGATGATCATGTCGGCCGTCGCTGCGGTGGTGAACTATGCTTGTCTGAAGCTCTTGCAGCGCATTCAGGATCCGGACGTCAACCTCAGAGCCGCGACAACCTTCAGCTACAACGACTTCATCTCGAACGGCGGCATCCTGATCGCGGGTGTCCTCGTCTGGTGGCTCGGTACGAACTGGCCGGACCTTCTGGTTGGATTTGCGACTGCGCTGATCGCGATCAAGGGCGGCATCGAAATCCTTCGCGACGCCCGCCAAGAGGCCAAACAGCAGAAAGATTAGAGCATGTGAGGCGTGTCGGATCGGCGGAAGAATGTTCGGACCTCTGCGAACAACGTCGCCGATCCTGCCCTAGAGGCACCCGACAGCTCGCTCCCATCATATTACGTCCTTATTACGCGAGGCAAAAATCGAGCCCACGTAACGACGCGTATTACGCCGCCATTCGGCGTAAGTGTCTGAAATTGTTAGGAAAACTGGAGCGGGCGAAGGGATTCGAACCCTCGACCCCAACCTTGGCAAGGTTGTGCTCTACCCCTGAGCTACGCCCGCTCTGGCGGCTGGAAACCGGTCGGTTCCAGCGGGTGAGGCGGGCGATTAGCACCGGCTTTTTGACTCGGCAAGCCCTGTTTGCGTTTTTTGCCGAAGGGTTGGCATATCGCCCGCAATTCCCACATAAGCAGGACAAGAGTCTCTGCGGTCGGCGCGCCGACGACCGGGGACGCGTAACAGGAGCATGATTTCGTGGCCACATTGGGTCTGAATCCGCAAGAAAAGGAAGCCGTCGAAGCGTTCCGCCGCGACGTCGTCGAACCGTCGATGACCAGCCTCGTTATCCTCGATTTCTGGGCCGAATGGTGCGGACCGTGCAAGCAGCTGACCCCGATCCTGGAAAAGGTCGCCGCCGACTATGCCGACAAGGGCGTGTTGCTCGCCAAGATCGACGTCGATGCGAATCGCTTCATCGCCAGCCAGTTCCAGGTCCAGTCGATCCCGACCGTCTATGCGATTTTCCAGGGCCAGCCGGTTGCCAACCTGACCAACGCGCGCACCGAAAGCCAGCTGAAGTCGATGCTCGACCAGCTGCTCGCGCAGCTGCCGATCGAAAGCGAAGCGACGGCACGCGCGGTCGAGATCGCGCCGCTGATCGACATGGGTGAAACCGTGCTGGCCGAAGGCGACGGCGAGCGTGCCGCGAGCATCTTCGGGCAGATCCTCGAAATGGCGCCTGACAATGCTGCGGCACATGGCGGGTTGATCCGCGCCTTTGTCCTCGCAGGCGATCTGACCAGCGCACAAGGTGCACTCGACATGCTGCCCGCTGAAATCGCCGACGACCCCGCGATCGCGCAGGCGAAAAGCGCACTCGCACTGGCCGCCGACGCTCCCGATGCGGGCGAACTGGCGGCGCTTGAAGCCGCTCTTGCCGCCGATCCTGCCGATCATCAGGCGCGCTTCGACCTCGCCAGTGCGCAGATCGGCGCGGGGCAACGCGACGCGGCTGCCGACAATCTGCTCCACATCGTCGCCGCCGATCGCGAATGGCAGGAGGACGCGGCGCGCGCCAAGCTGCTGTCGCTGTTCGAAGCCGTCGGGCTGGAGGACCCGTGGGTGGCGGCGCAGCGCCGCCGCCTGTCGCTGGTACTGTTTGGTTGATGAACGCGGACGCGCCCCTGACCATTCAGCGGATCGCGATTTTTCCGCTGCCCGGCGCGGTGCTGTTTCCCGGGCTGCACCTGCCGCTGCATATTTTCGAGCCGCGCTATTCGGCGATGGTGCAGGAGGTGTTGGCGCGCGACCGCCAGATCGGGATGATCCAGCCGCGTATGCTGCCGGGCGAGGAAAGCCGCGAGCCGCCCGCGCTCTATGACGTCGGTTGCGTCGGGCGTATTGTCGATGTCGAAGCGCTCGACGAGGGACGTTTCAATCTGGTGCTGGAAGGCGTGGCGCGGTTTCGCGTCCGCCGCGAACTCGACGTCACGACCCCCTTTCGTCAGGTGGAGGCCGAGATCGAGGCCGAAATCGAGGATGATGCGGTGCTGTCGAGCGTCGAGCGCGCCAGTCTGGAACGCGAGGCAAAGCGCTTTGCGACCAGACAGGGTTATGTCGTCGATTGGGATTCGGTCGGGCAGCTCGATGATGCGACGCTGGTCAACGGCATCGCGCAGGTCGCGCCGTTCGACGCCGCCGCCAAGCAGGCGCTCTTGGAAGCATCGCCGATCGACGCGCGCGCGGAGCTGGTCGTCCAGCTGATGCAGTTTTTCGGTCGCTACGATAGCGACGACGGCCGCGCCACGCTGCAATAGGCGGCATTCAATGCAATTTGCGCGGCGCCGCGTGGCGCGCGATGTCGGCGAGCGCGCGGCGCACGATATGGCGGTCGCTTTCGCTTAGTCGCTCGGTCGTTGCGGTCACGGTCAGCTGGCGGCGGACCAGCGCCTGTTCGGCAGCGACGCGCGCCTCGATCCGCGCATCCGTGTGTCGCGCCGTCCGCGACATTGTCGCGCGGCGCCGCGTCGCCCAATCGGCAACCAGGCGATCGGCGGCAAGCATCGCCAGCCCGTCGGCAGCGGCTTGTTCGGTCGCGGCTTCGGCGGCGGGATCGATCAGCCAGTCGTCGTCGCCATCCGCCTGCATGGCTTCGAGCGACAAGGTCGCGGTGACATGCCGTCGCCCCGCCGAACGCTGGTCGCCGTGGAGGCGCAGGCGCAGCGCCTGCAGCTCGGCACGGAGCTGCCAGTTTACATAGGTGGTGAAACGTGCGCGGGCGGGATCATAGCGTTCGGCGGCGCGGTGCAGCGCGATGGCGCAGACCTGTGCCGCGTCGTCGGCGACATCGGAGAGGCCGTAGCGGCGGGTGAAATAGCGGATGCGCGGCGCTGCCAGCTCCGCGAGGCGCGCGAAGGCTCGGTCGGCGCGCGTCCGTGCCCGCGCGCCCGGTGCCATATCGAGCGCGGTTCGCGCCTGGATATAGTCCGTCACCGCTGTTTCGAGTGCATCGCTTTTTGCCGACATGGTCCGTCCCCATCGTGCCGCGGCGGGGGTGCCGCGGTGACAAGGATAAGGAAACAGGGTGAGCGGTGGGCTGCTGGAGGGCTAGGTAGAAATACGTACCGCGGCCGAACAAGGCTTAGATGTTCCGTCATCCCGGCGAAGGCCGGGATCTCAACCTCGCGGTTCTACGCACCGGCGAGATCCCGGCCTTCGCCGGGATGACGGATGAACAAAACCGGTTCGAGTCTGTCCTGTTCAAACGGAAACGTAGCCCTGAGCCTGTCGAAGGGCGCTTATCGCCGAGAAGCGCCCTTCGACAGGCTCAGGGCTACGGTGAAATGATTCTGCTTGAGCAGGACAGACTTTAGACTTCGGCCCCCGCGAGCAGCTTGGGCAGATCACCGGCCTCGCCGCGCGCTTCGTCCATGAAGAAGCGTTTGAGCATCGGCAGCCGCTGCACCGCGCCGAGCCCGGTGCGGCGCACCGCGGCGGCGGTGCGGCCCGGAATACCGAACAGCCGGGTCAGCCCGTCGGTCGCGAGGCTGACCATCATATTGTCGAGCCCGCGCCAGCGCTGATAGCGCGCGAGCAGCGCCGCATCGCCGAGGTCGAGCCCGAGCCGCGCCCCCTCGACAAGCACTTCGGTGAGCGCCGCGACATCGCGGAGGCCAAGGTTGAGCCCCTGCCCCGCAATCGGATGAATGCCATGCGCGGCGTCGCCGACGAGCGCGATCCGCTCGGCGACGATCGACGCGCTGTGGTGGAAACCGAGCGGATAGGTCATGCGCGGCGCGACGAGCTCCATCGCGCCGAGCACCCCGCCGGCGCGCTTTTCGATTTCGGCGACAAAGCCGCGGTCGCCCAGCTTGGCAAAGCCGGGGCCGTCCTTTTCGGCGACGGTCCACACAAAGGCCGAGCGATGCCGCCCTTCGCCGTCATCGACGAGCGGCAGCAGCGCGAAAGGTCCCGACGGATAGAAGATTTCGTGCGCGACATTGCCGTGCGGCCGCTCATGCGCGACCGCCCCGATCATCGCGTGATGGTGGTACGACCAGCTCGCGATACTGAACCCCGCCGCATCGCGCGTCGGCGAGCGGCGACCCTCCGCGACGATCAACAGCGGCGCGGCAAGCCTTGTCCCGTCGGCGAGCGTCAGCGTGACGCCATGGACGCCGATGTCGCGGGTCGTGACGGTGGCGGGCATATGCAGCCGCACCAGCGGTGCATCGGCCAACCCCGCGGCGAGTGCCAGACGCAGCTGGCGGTTCTCGATCATCGTGCCAAGCGGCGGATCGCCGTCGGCGGTGACGAAATCGAGCTCGCCGCCGCGGCCGCTGTCGGGGGCGCCATCGCCGACCTTGATCGCGCGGATCGGGCAGCCATGACCCGCCAGCCGCTGCGCGATCCCCAGCACCTCGAACATCTGCCAGGTCGCGCTGGCGATCGCCGAGGCGCGGCCATCGAATCCCGGTGCGATCGTCGCCACCGGGTCGGCGGGATCGACGATCTGGACCGACAGGCCATGGTGCGCCAGGGCAAGGGCAAGCGCCTGGCCGACGAGGCCGCCGCCGGAGATCAGGACATCGCTGTGCAGCGTTTCGCTCATGGGGCTGCCCTAGCGCGCGGCAGGGCGGTTGGAAAGGCCGTGTGCGCGCCGGGCCGCGCTTGACGGCGACTCCCCCCCATGCGCATATCGCCGTGGTTAACTGACAGGGACCGTGAAGAACATGGCTAGCCGCAAGGCCGCACCGATAAAGGCCGATTGGCGCACCGTTTTCCGCCAGAGCATCGCGCGATCGCTGGTGATCGCCGCGGCGGCCGCGCTTGGGCTCTTCACAGTGTTCCTGGCGCTTGCGCTTGTTACCTACGACAGCACCGATGCGGCGCTCAACACCGCCGCCGACGGCACCGCCGCCAACTGGATGGGCAGCACCGGCGCGTGGTTCGCCGATCTGGGGCTGTCGATCGGCGGGGTCGGGATCGCGTTGCTGCTGCCGCTGCTCGGCCTGCTCGCGTGGCGGCTGTGGCTGGGCGAACCCCAACCCTATTGGCCGCGCCAGCTTGCGTACAGCTTCGTCGGCATCCTCCTTGTCGGGCTGGGTGCCGAACTGTGGTCGCCCGCGACCGGCGCGCCGATGCCCGCGGGGTGGGGCGGCATCATCGCGCTGCTTGTCGGCGGGGCGATCACGCCGCTGTTCGCCGCCGCGGGCGAACCCGCCGCCGCGCTGATCCGCATTGCCACCATCCTGCTGCTGGTGACCGCGGGGCTGTGGCTCGCTTGGCGCGCGCTGCGGCTTGAAAAGGGATGGGCCTCGCGCTTTCGTCTCCCCGCCGTCGAGCGCAGCCGCGTCGCCGAGCCGGTCCGCGTCGCCGACGAGGGCGCCCGCGCGCCAAACCTGATGGAGCGCGTCGTGCGCCCCCGCGCGATCGCCGAGCCGAGCGACCGCGCCCCGCCCGAAATCGCCGACCCAGCCGAGCGCACCGCACCGTCGAAGCCCCGGCCCAAGCCTCAGACCGAGCTGTTCACCAATTACCAGCTGCCATCGATTGACCTGCTCGCGCCGCCGCCGCCGGGACCGACCGGCCAGATCGACAAGGCGGGGCTGGAGCGCAACGCGCGGCTGCTCGAATCGGTGCTCGAGGATTTTCAGGTCAAGGGCGTCGTCACCGCGGTCCGTCCCGGTCCGGTCGTCACCATGTACGAACTCGAGCCCGCGCCGGGGACGAAGGCCAGCCGGGTGTCGAACCTCGCCGACGATATCGCGCGCAACATGTCGGCGCTGTCGGCGCGCATCGCGCCGATCCCGGGCCGCACCGTGATCGGCATCGAACTGCCCAACGCGCACCGCGAATCGGTGGTGCTGCACGAAATCATCGGCAGTGCGCTGTTCCAGGACCAGACCGGTGCGCTGCCGATCATCCTGGGCAAGAATATCAGCGGCGACGCGGTGATCGCCGATCTCGCGCCGATGCCGCACCTGCTGATCGCGGGGACCACCGGGTCGGGCAAGTCGGTCGGGCTGAACGCGATGATCCTGTCTTTGCTCTATCGTCTCGGCCCCGATCAGGTGAAGATGATCATGATCGATCCCAAAATGCTGGAACTCAGCGTCTATGACGATATTCCGCACCTGCTCGCGCCCGTGGTGACCGAACCCAAGAAGGCGATCCGCGCGCTGAAATGGGCGGTCGAGCAGATGGAGGATCGCTACCGGATGATGTCGTCGCTGTCGGTGCGCAACCTCGCGTCGTACAACGACAAGGTGCGCGCGGCGCTCGCCAAGGGCAAGTCGCTGGGGCGCCGCGTCCAGACCGGGTACGACCCCGACACCGGCCAGCCGGTCTACGAGGAAGAGACGCTCGATTATGCGCCGCTGCCGCAGATCGTCGTGGTCGTCGACGAGCTCGCCGACCTGATGATGACCGCGGGCAAGGAGGTCGAGTTCCTGATCCAGCGGCTCGCGCAAAAGGCGCGCGCGGCGGGCATCCACCTGATCCTTGCGACCCAGCGCCCTTCGGTCGACGTCATCACCGGCGTCATCAAGGCGAATTTGCCGACGCGCATCAGCTTCAACGTCACGTCGAAAATCGACAGCCGCACGATCTTGGGCGAAGCGGGCGCCGAACAGCTGCTCGGCAAGGGTGACATGCTCTATGTCCCCGGCGGCAAGCAGATCACCCGCATCCACGGCCCGTTCGTGTCCGACGACGAAGTGCGCGCGGTCGCCGATCACTGGAAGGGGCAGGGCCGCCCCGACTATATCGAGAGCGTCACCGAAGACCCCGAGGACGGCGGCTTTGCGATGGAGGGCGCCCCCGCGGGCGGCGACAGCGCCGAGGACCGCATGTATGCCAAGGCCTGCCAGATCGTCGTCGAAAGCCAGAAGGCATCGACCAGCTGGCTGCAGCGTCAATTGCGGATCGGGTATAATAGCGCTGCGCGGTTGATCGAGCGCATGGAGGAGGAAGGGCTGGTGAGCCCGCCGAACCATGTCGGTCGCCGCGACGTGCTGACCGATCAATATGGCCAGCCGCGGTAGGGAACTTTTACGGGGTTTAGGGTTTCAATCCGGACTTCCCATCATCGTCATCCCGGCGAAGGCCGGGATCTCGCCATGGCGTCATTGCGCGAGGGTGAGACCCCGGCCTTCGCCGGGATGACGGAGAGATGAAACGACGGTTCAGTGGATATTCAACGCCCCAACGTCACATGCGAACCACGATTTTTGCAGAACGAGAGCATCATGACCCTGACTTTTCCTCGCCTGAACCTGACGCGCGCCGCCGCGCTGGCGCTTGCGCCGCTGGCCGCGGCCGGCCTTGCCGCGACCGCACCCGCCACCGCGCAATCGGCGAACGCGCTGGCGTCGGTCCAATCGCACCTCAAATCGACGAGTTCGATGACCGCGGACTTTGTCCAGACCGACCGCAACGGCCAGCGCCTGTCGGGCAAGCTGACATTGAAGCGCCCCGGCAAGATCCGGTTCCAATATCAGAAGGACGTGCCGCTACTGATCGTCGGCGACGGCAGCTCGCTGACGATGATCGATTATGAGGTGCGGCAGGTGCAGCGTTGGCCGGTGAAGAATTCGCCGCTGGGCGCATTGCTCGACCCCGACCGTGATCTCACCAAATATGCCAAGGTCCTGCCCACCGGCAGCAACGATGTGCTGAGCGTCGAGGTCAAGGATCCCAAGCGCCCCGAATATGGCACGATCACGATGGTGTTCGTGCGCGACGGATCGGCGCCCGCCGGGCTGCGCCTACGCGGCTGGGTCGCGCTCGATTCGCAGAACAACCGGACGCGCATCGACCTCAGCAACCAGAAATTCAACGTCGCGGTCGCCGATTCGGCGTTCCGCTGGACCGATCCGCGCCCGAACAAGCGTGGTCGGTAGTTGAAGCTGAACGAAAAATTCAGGCCGGGGCGTTTTCTTGCAAAATTCCCCGGCCTTTTTCCGCCGAACCGTCGCCCAGCATCGACGAACTGCAAAATCGGCGCATTGCGGCCAATTTCTGTTCAGCTTGGCGACAGGGAGAGCGGGCTATTTCGACTCTCGAAGACGCCAACACGGCCCCGGATTTGGGTTTCCCCCTGTTGCCCCACCCGGATTGCCCGGTGTCTTCATTCAAGAGCGTGACGAACGCTGACCTTGAACCCCCGTTCCACCGCCCCTGGGACGGGGGTTTATGATTCCGCGGCGCTTTTTCCGCTAACGCGGCGTTGCGGCACCAGTCCGCAATCGCATTGCGAACAATGCACCGCGCCGATAGAGCCGACTGCATGACTCGCACCAGCATCGCATCGTGGAATATCAACAGCGTCCGCGCCCGCATCGGCATCGTCGAGAAATTCCTGCGCGAGGAAGCGCCCGACATTTTGTGCCTGCAGGAGACCAAGGTCGAATGCGGCATCTTTCCCAGGGACATGTTCCAGTCGCTAGGCTACGAACACATCATCACCCACGGCCAGCGGATGCACCATGGCGTCGCGATCGTCAGCAAGGTGCCGCTGGCCGACGTGCGCAAATATGACTGGCAGGCAAATGGCGAGGCGCGCCATGTTGGCGTCACCCTGCCGTCGGGGGTGCGGCTCGACAATGTCTATATTCCCGCGGGCGGCGACATTCCCGACCGCGATCTCAATCCGAAATTCGGGCAGAAGCTCGATTTCTTTGGCCGCATGACCGAATGGTCGGGGGCGCTGAACGGTACGCCGACGGTGCTGACCGGCGACTTCAACGTCGCGCCGCTCGAAAGCGACGTATGGAATCACAAGGCGTTGCTCGATGTCGTCAGCCACACGCCGATCGAGGTCGAAACGCTCGCGCGGTTGCAGGCGGCGTCGAACTGGGTCGATCTAGGTCGCCATTTCGTTCCGGCGCCGGAGCGGCTCTATACCTGGTGGAGTTACCGCGCCAAGGATTGGGAAGCATCAAACCGCGGCCGCCGCCTCGACCATATGTGGGTGACCCCCGACCTGCTCGACAAAGCGGTGTCGCACCGCATCGTGCAGCCGGCGCGGAGCTGGGAGCGGCCGTCGGACCATATCCCGCTGGTCACGGAATTCGCTTTTTGAGCGACGCCGACCATAGAGGCGCCCGCCGCGCCGCGCGCGCGATCGACGCCTTACGCCGCGGCTGGCCCTTTCGCGTCGAGAGCGCCGACGGCGCGCTCGACCTGCTCGCAGTCGAAAGCGCGCGCGACGACGCGCTCGCCGATTTCGGGAGCCATGATGTGCTGCTGTCGGGCGAGCGCGCGGTCACGCTGAAGCTCACCAACCAGCGCGTCGCCGCGACCCCGGGTCCGGTGCGCCTCGATGCCGCCGCCCCGACCGTCGCCGCGGCGCTGGCGATCGCCGATCCGGCGCTCGACCTCGCCAATCCGCTCAAGGGACCGTTTCGCACCGTCGCCACCGGGAGCGAAAGCGCCGCCTCCGCCGCGATGACGATGGCGCGCCACGCCGGGCTGCTCCCGGCCTTTTTTGTCCGCGCGGCGGCGGGCGACGCCGAAACAGCGTGCCATGCCGAGGATGTCGCGGCGCTGCTCGAGCCGTCGCGGCTTCAGATTGCGGCGCGCGCGCGCCTGCCCGTGGCGGCGAGCGAGAGCGCCGAGATCGTCGCCTTCCGTTCGCCCGAAGAAGCCTCCGACCATGTCGCGCTCGTCATCGGCCAGCGCGACGGCAATCCCCCGGTCGTTCGCCTGCACAGCGAGTGCCTGACCGGCGACGTGCTCGGCAGTCTGAAATGCGATTGCGGGCCGCAGCTCCACGCCGCGCTGCATGCGATGGCCGATGCGCCGTGGGGGGTGCTGTTGTACCTGCGGCAGGAAGGACGCGGCATCGGCCTCGTCAACAAGCTGCGCGCCTATGCACTGCAGGATCAAGGCTATGACACCGTCGATGCCAATCTGCGCCTCGGCTTTCCGGTGGAGGCGCGCGATTTTGCGATCGCTGGGCGGATGCTGGAATTGCTCAACATCCCGCGCATCCGGCTGATGACGAACAACCCGGAAAAGGTGGCGCGACTGGAAAAGGAGGGCGTCGAGGTGGTCGAACGCCTGCCGCTGGCGCTGCCGACCAACAAATATAATGAGCAATATCTCGCGACGAAACGCGATCGCACCGGTCACCAGCTTTAGAAACACGTCGCCCCCGCGAAGGCGGGGGCCGCAGGCAACGTAGCACTACGCCGATGGCGGCCCCCGCCTTCGCGGGGGCGACGGCCAATTCAATGCACGAACCGCGCAACCACGTCGCGATAGCTTCGACTGACCTTCACCTGCGCGCCCGAACCCAGCACGAGGAAACATTCGCCGTTCGTGTGCGGCTTCACCTGCTTCACCTGCGACAGGTTGACGATCGTCGAGCGATGCACGCGCTGGAAGTTGCGCGGGTCGAGCCGCTTTTCCAGATCCTTCATGGTTTCGCGAAGGATCAGGCTGTTGTCGGCGGTGTAAATGCACATATAGTCGCCCGCGGCGTCGATGCGTTCGATGCTGTCGACATCGACGCGGAAGATCTGGCCGCGATCCTTGATATTGATCATCTTTTCATAGCGATCGGCGGCATGCGCGTCGGGCGCCGCCTCGCTGCCATAATCGTCCGCCGCATCGGGGGCGACCTCGGCCAGCACGGTCTTCAGCCGCTCGACCTCGGCCGCGCCGCGCTTTTCGGTGAGGCGCTGGCGCACGCGGTCGAGCGCATCGGCCAGCCGTTCGGGTTCGACCGGCTTGACCAGATAATCGACCGCCTGCGCCTCGAACGCGCGGATAGCATGGTCCGAATAGGCGGTGACGAACACCACCAGCGGCGGTTCGACCTCCATCAGTCCCTGGATCACCGAAAAGCCGTCGAAACCCGGCATCTGGATGTCGAGAAAGACCAGATCGGGCTTGTGCGTCTTGATTTTCCGGATCGCCTCGCGGCCATTTTGCGCTGTGTCGACGATTTCGACGTCCGCATGCGGTTCGAGCCGCAGTTGCAGGCCTTGGGTGGCCAGTTTTTCATCATCCACCAGGATGGTTCTGATCGTCATGTCCGTTCGGTTCCAATCGTCATTTGCCCATCGGGCTGAAACGGAAACTCGATAATCACCGTGAACCCGCCATCAGCGCCACGTTGAGCGTCGAACCGGTGCTGGTCGCCAAAAGCCTGCGCCAGACGGTCCCTGATATTGGCTAAACCCACGCCGGTCGATTCCGTTGCAAAGCCCGTCGTGGGGTCCGAGCGGTCGGCTGACAATCCCGCCCCGGTGTCGGACACGGTAATCCGAACATTTTGACCGGCCAGTTGCGCGGAAATCGTGATATCGGCGCCGTTTTCCTGCGGTGTGACCGCATATTTGATCGCGTTTTCCACCAGAGGTTGCAGCAAAAGCGAGGGCAGCCTCGCGCGCGCCACAACCGGATCGATCTCGAAATGCGGGCGCAGCCGGTCCTCGAAACGCATCTTTTCGATGTCGAGATAGAGCTTCAGCGTTTCGATCTCCTGCGCCAGCGTGACCTGCGCGGTGGGCTCGTTCGCGAGCGTATAGCGCAGGAACGCCGACAGCCGCGACAGCATCGCATTGGCGGGTTCGGTCTGCTTGAGCAAAACCAGCGTCGAAATGCTGTTCAGCGTGTTGAACAGGAAATGCGGATTGAGTTGATAGCGCAGCATCGCAAGCTGCGCCGACGCAGCCTGCGCCTCGAGCCGCAGCACGCGGTCATTCTGTTCCTCGAGCTGGAGGAAATAGTTGATCGCGAAATAAAGCGCCGACCACGCCGCGAGCGACGTCGCGTCGATATAGACGGCGCCGAGAAGCAGGCTAGTGAAACCCGCCTCGCTGTTCGGATTCTGGATCTGCGCCACCCAGGCGTCGATAAACGCCCATAGCGCCGTCGCGAGCCCCGACAGGCCGAAGCTCACGCCCCACATCAGCAGGGGGCGGCGGCTGATCAAGGCGCGGTAGCAGACCGCCAGAATGAGCGAGAGCGAGAAGCCGGTGATCGCCGAAATCGTCTGCGGGATCAGAAAGGTCAGCGGCTGCCCGTTGGCGAGGCCCGAAACCCCGCGCAGGCCGAGCCACGCGGCCCAGCCCAATAGCTGGAGGTTCCAGAAGGCGCGGACCTTGTTGTCGAAAAAGGGTCCCGGCGAAGACAGGCGAAACAGCGGCATGGGGGTCCGGTAGGTCGCGATGGTCAGCGGCCGCGGATACGCAGCCGGAACCCGGCGCAGCCGATCATTCGGCGGCCACCGGCGCCATCGCACCGTCGGCGCGCTGGCGCGCCTGACCAAGCGGCTGGAGCTCCGCGCGATGCTTCCACAGCAGTTCCTTGTAACCGATCACGCGCCCATCATGCGCGGTCAGCGTCACCGGCCCGATCGGCTGTTCGTCGCGCGCGTCGACCAGCACCGGGGTCGACGGCACACCCGCGCCCCATTTCTCGCCCCATTGGCGCAGCGCGATCATCGCCGGCAGCAACTCGATACCCTTTTGGGTCAGCTGGTAACGCACCTTGCGGCGGTCTTCGGCCATCACTTCGCGCGCCATGATGCCATGATCGACCAGCCGCGACAGCCGGTTCGACAGGATGTTGCGCGCGATGTTCAGTTCCTGCTGAAACTCCTCGAAATGATGGACGCCGTTAAAGGCAGCGCGCAGGATCATGAACGACCAGCGTTCGCCCATCGCTTCCAGCGCCAGCGGCAGGGCGCAATTGCCCCCATCCATGTCGTTCAGCAGTTCGCGTAATTTTCCCATGCCCTATGCCCTAACGTAAAATCGACCCCTGCGCCAAAAAAATATAGGGGCTTCGTTTCATTTCGCAACGCGATACATTTGCTGTGGCAGGCCACGCGAATCCGCCCGACGACGCTCGCGACTCGCTTCGCGCCTGCCATCATGCGCCCCCGCGCGACCGATGCTTCCACTCGCCGTTATCAAAGTTGCTAACGCACTGGCGAACGGCGCAATCAAATTTCGCATTGCAATTGCGCCGACATGAACGACATTGAACGTAATGCTGAGGCAGTATGAACTTGTCGAGCGCGTGCGCGCTTATGATCCCGACGTCGACGAGGCGCTGCTCAACCGCGCCTATGTCTTCACCGTCCAGAAGCACGGCAGCCAGAAGCGCGCCTCGGGCGACCCCTATTTCAGCCATCCGGTCGAGGTGGCGGGGATTTTGACCGACCTCCATCTCGACAGCGAGACGATCGTCACCGCGCTGCTCCACGACACGCTCGAAGACACGCTGACCACGCCCGAAGAGATCGAGCGACTGTTCGGCGCCGACGTTGGACGGCTGGTCGATGGGGTGACCAAGCTCAGCAAGATCGAGGCGCAGACCGAGAATGAGCGCGCCGCCGAAAATCTGCGCAAATTCCTGCTCGCGATGTCCGACGACATCCGCGTGCTGCTCGTCAAGCTGGCCGACCGGCTGCACAATATGCGGACGCTGCATTTCATCAAAAACCCCGACAAGCGTCGCCGCATCGCCAAGGAGACGATGGATATCTATGCCCCGCTCGCCGAGCGGATCGGCATGTATGAATATATGCGCGAAATGCAGCTGCTTGCCTTTCGCGAGCTCGAACCCGAAGCCTATGCGACGATCACCGGGCGGCTCGCCAAGCTGACCGCCGGCGGCAAGGACAAGGTTGCCGAGATCAGCCGCGAGTTCAAGGAACTGCTGGCGAAAAGCGGCATCGAGGCCGAAGTATCGGGCCGCGAAAAGCACCCCTATTCGATCTGGCGCAAGATGCAGGAACGCCACGTCAGTTTCGAACAGGTGACCGACATCATCGCGTTCCGGATCATCACCCCGACCGACGCCGATTGTTACGCCGCGCTTGGCCTGCTCCACCGCAAATGGAAAATGGTCCCCGGGCGGTTCAAGGACTATATCTCGACCCCGAAACGCAACGGCTATAAGTCGCTGCACACGACGATCATGCACCAACAGAATATGCGGATCGAAATCCAGATCCGCAGCCTCGGCATGCACCAGCAATCCGAATTCGGGCTCGCTGCGCATTGGGCGTACAAGCAGGGCGGCAGCACGCCCGACGGCCAGGCCGGGTGGATTCGCGACCTGATCGAAATCCTCGAGCAGACGCATGATCCCGAGGAGTTCCTCGAGAACACCCGCATCGCGATGTATCAGGACCGCATCTTTGCCTTCACGCCAAAGGGCAGCCTGCACCAGCTGCCCAAGGGCGCCACCCCGGTCGATTTCGCCTACGCCGTCCACACGGGCCTTGGCGACCGCACCGTCGGCGCCAAGGTCAACGGGCGGTTGGTGCCGCTGCGCACCCAGCTCAACAACGGCGATACGGTCGAAATCCTGTCGTCGGACAAGCAGACGCCGCAACCCGCGTGGCTCGGCTTTGCGGTCACCGGCAAGGCGCGCGCGGCGATCCGCCGCCATGTGCGGTCAAAGGAAAAGGTCGAGCTCGCGGCGCTCGGCCGCAAGATGTACGACGAAATCGTCGCGCGCCTGCCCAACAAGGTCGGCGACAAGGCGCGTGCCGCGGCGCTGACCCGGCTCAAGCTAGACAGCGACGCTGCGCTGTATGTTGCGATCGCCAAGCAGCGGCTGACCGACAATATGGTGCTCGAAGCGCTGGTCCCCGGCATCACCGCCGAGATGAAAGCAAAGCCCGGCAAGCTGGCGCAAGGCGCCGCGGTGTCGATCGCGGGGCTGCCCCCCGGCGTCGCCTATCAGCTCGCCGATTGCTGCCACCCGGTGCCCGGCGACCGCATCGTCGGGCTGGCGCGGCCCGACGAGGGAATCGAGGTCCATGTCATCGACTGCCCCAGCCTCGCCGACGGCGTCGACGCCGACTGGATCGACCTCCGCTGGCAGGAAGACAGTGAAGGCGGCAATGCGCGGCTGTGCATCGTCATTTTGAACGAACCCGGGACGCTCGCCGAAATGTCAGGCATCCTCGCCGCCAATTCGGCGAACATCACAAATTTGCGGCTGTCGAACCGCGAGGGCGGTTTCCACACCTATGACGTTGTCGTCGAAGTGCGCGACGTGCAGCATGTGATGCGGATATTGTCGGCGCTGCGCGCGTCGGACACGGTGGTGCAGGCGGAGCGCCTTTAGCTGCGGTGGTGACGTCAGCTTTGGGGTGGGGAGCGGTCACAAGCTCCTCTCCCCTTGTGGGAGAGGATAGCGCAGCTTGCTCCGTCAGGAGCTAGCGAAGCTTGGTGAGGGGACGGACGCCAGCACGCGCAAACCCCCTCTCAACTGCGGCTAGGCAGCAAAGCTGCCAAGCCTTCGTATCTCTCCCACAAGGGGAGAGAGGAAATGACGTACGTCCACTTCCGGTCGTTACCTGTCCTTGTCGTCAGTTCGGATAGGCTAGTGGCGGTCGCCACGCGCCCTGATCGACCTCGTCGCGGACCTTGTACACCAGCCCCTTGCTGTTCAGGAACAGCTTCTCCATTTCGGGCCGAGTGAACGGCCGCGAGCCGAGGCGGCCGAACACCGCCATCTGGCCGCCGGTCTCGTCGACCCCGCGGTCGCGGTCGAGCCCTTTCGACAGCGCGAGCGCGGGTGACGGCGTCTTGGCCCAAGCGATCAGTTCGGGGGTCGGCTTGGGCGAGAAGCCATAGAGCCCGGGATTGTCGGGGCTGGTCAGCTGGATCACCTTGATCCCGCCGCGCCCGTCGGCGACATAGCCGAACAGCGAGGCGTTGGTCGATGCGACGATGACGTCCTCGGCGTCGGTCATGCTGCCGCCAAAGGTCAGGCCCGGCCAGACGATCGGCGCCGCAGGGCGCGTGACATCGACGATCACGAGGCCGTCCGCCTTTGCCGCGACATACATATAGGTGCGCGCGAGGTAGATTTTGCGCGCATTAGCGAGGCGCACCGTCCCTTCGGGCACCGCAACCGGCTGCGCCAGGTTGGTGACGTCGAACAGCTTCACCCCTTCGGCGTCGGTGACCCAGAGGTAACGGAACTGCACCGCCGACGCGCGCGCATCGGTCAGCGGCAGCTGCGCGGTGACCTTGGGTGCGAGCGGCGCCGTCAGGTCGAGCACGACGAGCCCAGCGTCGGTGGTGATATAGGCGATGCTGCCCGCCAGCGTCACATGCCGCGCGCCCGCCAGCACATTGCCCTCGTTCCAGGTCAGCGCGCGCTTGAACTTGTTGTTGCGGAACTCTCCATCGGCCAGCGTATCGACGTCGACCAGCACCAGCCCCTCGACGCTGTCGGTGATGACGGCGTAGCGATAGATGTCGTGCATCACCTGTTCGTGGTTTTCAGGGAAGTCGCGGACGATCGCCTCGTTGCGGCTGACGCTGATCGGCTGGGTCGTCGCCAGCGCCATGCAGGTCGCGTTTTTGGTTTTTACATGCGTGTCGTGGCCGAGCGCCGAGAAGGGGGCGCGGACGATGCGTTCGGAGAAGCCCTTGTTGCCGATCGAGGCGACGTCATAGACGCGAAAGCCGCCCTTGCCCTCCGCCACGAACATATATTCGCCGCGCTGTTGCAGGCAGTTCACGCGCCCGCTGGTCCCCTGGACGATATTGGCGAACTCCTCGAGCGCCTGCGTCTCGCCCGACCCTTTTTTGTCGAAGGTCTTGCCGCGCACCCAGTTCTTGAGCTCGCGACCGTTCTGGTCGACGTGGAGGCGCCAGTAATCGGGGTAGCTATATTTGTGCAGATAGCTGCCGATCACCGCCTGCGGTTCGTCCCATTCGGTGACGCGCGTCGCCTGGAAACCATCCTCCATCCCCGACCAGACGTTGAGGCCGACGAAGTTCACGAAGTTGGTACCGAGCAGCATCAGCTGCGACATGATCGCATTGTTGTCGTCATTCGCCGAGACATGGCAGTCGCTGCACTGCTTGGTTTCCTGGCGGCGCACCGTGTGCGGGAAATGCGGCGCAAAGGCTTGGCTCGAATAGCCCGCCGACGAGATCGGCGGCTGCTGCACATAGATGCGCTCGCGGTTGATGTTCGTCGACGACAGGATCAGCGCCGAGGTCGAGCGGACCGGGGTGATGATGCCGCGCACCTCGCCGTTCGGGCCGGGTTCGCCGGGCTTGGTGAGCTGGTGGCGACCGAGCTGGAACATTTCGTCGCGCGCGACCTGCGGATTGTAAGTGGCGAAGTTGCGCGTCTCCTCGCCCTCGAAATGGTGCATCTTGGTCTTCCAGTTTGCCTCGATCGGCAAATGGCACCCTCCGCAGCTCGTCGTCCACGACAGGTGACAGGTGAAGCAGGTCAGCTTGTCGTCGCCATGCGCGCGGTCTTCCTTCGAAACCCCCGGACCCCATTCATATTTGCCGTCCTCGCTACCCGCGCGCGCCATCAGCTTGGCGCGCGCTGCCTTGGCGTTGAAATGCGGCCCCGGGGTCACCGCCTGCTTGACCAGGCTGACCTGCCATTCGAGCTTGGGATCGACGATCGACCGCTGGATCAGGCCGATGACCTCGGCATCGTCATTATACTGGAACTCGAAGCGCCGCCGCCCGTCGGGATTGCGGAGCAGCGCGAGATTATTGCCCTGCGGCCGCGCCGCGACGTTCGAGGTCAAGAGGTTGGGGAAGGCGTCGGCGGTGCCGTGGCAATCCTTGCAGCTGATCTCGACCGCGTTCGCCACCTCGCCCTGGATATAGCCATTGCCGTGGCTGTCCTGCGCAAAGTGGCAGTCGGCGCATTGCATGCCCTTTTCGGCGTGGATGTCCATCATATGGACCGCTTTGCCGGGGTTGATGCCGGGCGCGACGAACTTGCCCTCGACACCGGGCCTCTCGGGATCGGCGCTCGACAGGCAGAGGTCGCGATCCTTGAGATCTGTGTAATGGCTACAGCTTTTGCGCCATTTTTCGGGATCCTTAGGATCGATGATGTTCGCAGTGTCGGTGCCATAGGTCGACATATTGCCGTCGGCGTTCAGCAGATTGCCGTTGCGATCGCGTTTGAAGATGCCGCGGAAATTCCAGCCATGGCCATGATAGTCGGCGAACTGGGTGTCCTTGTTGGTGTCGTTGACGTCATAGACGTCGCGCAGGAATTCGACATCGGCCCACAGTCCGCGTGTCGCCGCGCCTTCGGGGTTACGTTCGAGCACCTTGTGCGCCTCGGCGGCGGTCGGATAGCGCTGTTGCTTGTATTTCTTCTGATAGTCTTCGTCGCTCATCCCCGGAGGGCGCGGCGCGCTATTGTCGGGGCCGGGCCACAGCTGTGGCGCGTCCGATTCATAATCCCACATCGTGTAGCCGAGGTACGAGTTCAGGAAGATGTTCGGCTGGTGCATGTGGCACGTCATGCACTGCGACGTCGGGATCGCGCGGGTAAAGGCGTGGCTGATCGGGTGCCCCGATTCGCGGCGCGGGCGCGGTTCGTGTTGCGGCGCGCCGGGCGTCGCCGCGGCGGGGTCGATCAAGCCGCCATGGCCGGTGCCGCCGACAAAACCGTCGTCGGGGGCCATATGCGCCGCGTCCGAATGCCCGCCCCCCGCGGGCTTCTTGCTCCCGTCGTAACCGCTGCCGGTCCATAGTTTCTCGCGGATCGTCGGGTCGATGGTGTCAGTCTCACCGTCGCGGCCATATTTGGCGTAGGTCAGGCTGTGGCGCGGCTCGCGGTCGTTGGCATAGACGACGTGGCAGCCCGAACAGCCCGAATGGCGATAGTCGCCCGGCTGGTCGTTGGTGCCCATGAACCACATCAGCGGATCGTTGAGGCGCGTCTTGTGGATGTTGAGCACGGGGATCGCGACGCGCAGCCCGGTGCCGGGTCCGCGGTTCGATTGCTTGAGGTCGGGGCGGCCGGGCTCCTCCAGCCGCTGGATGCTGCCGGTCGGATTGGGCAGGCCGATTTCGGGGAATTGCGTGTTGATGTTGCGTCCGCCGCGTTCGAAGACGCGGAACACGTCGCCCGGCGGGATGACGCTCCAACGCGGCAGCGGGTACATTTTCGCCAGCGCGCCGCGCTTTTTCTCTTCGTCGGTCAAAATCTTGTCGAAGCCGAAGCTTGGCTTGCACGCCTCGGCATATTCCTCTTTCGTCAGCCGCGACGAGGGCGAAAGGATGCACGCGGGCTTGCCGTCACGTGTATAAGCCTCACCGAACACATAATTTTTATATGGCACGATGCCGTTGTTGTACGCCGCCCCGCCCCACAGCATCGCCGAGGTCGACATCAGCGATCGTTCGGTCGCCTCGATCACCTCAAGGTGGCACGCGCCGCACGCCTCGCGCGCGACGCGATAGTCGCTAGGGTTCACGAAGCGGATGAATTCGGGCGATTCCTTGTTGAGCAGGGTGTAGCTGCGCACCGGGTTCGCCGAGCTGTCGTGCCAGGCGCCGGGCAGCGTCGGCTGCGGATGCGCGAGCGCCATCACCGCCTTGTTCGTCGGATGTTTATAGCCGAGCGAGGGGGTGCCGACCTGGCTCGCGTCGCCGCCGTGGCAGTCGGTGCAGCCGAGCCGAACCGCGGGGGTCGCGTGCATCGACGGCTGGTCGGTGCGCGTGTGACAGCTGTAGCACCCCTCCGACTTGGCGGCGACATCGGCCTCGCTCTGTTCGCGCGGCGCGGGCGGGGTGAAGCGATAGGTGATCTTGAGCGGCTTCTCCTCCTCGGCGGCGCGCGTGACGCTGACGCCAAAGGCCGCGCACATCGCGGCGAAGGCCAACAGGGCAAAGAGTTTGCGCATCAGCATCTCAAAAACTCAAAATCACATTGGCGAGGATCGACACATAGGCATCGTTCTTCTGCTTGTTGTCGAACAGGTCCTTGAACCCCTTGCCCGGCAGCAGCACCGCGCCGCTGAGGCGGCCGACGATGTTCTGCGTCGCTTTCGGCCGCCAGATCGTCGCCACCGACAGGTCGAAACCGATGTCCTTGGGGATCGAGCCTTCCATGCGCAGCGCCTGCAAGGAGGAAGTGTTTTCGAACCACAGATGATTGGCGTTGGCACTGACGCGAAATTCGGGGGTCAGGTCCAGATCAGCGCCGACCCCGACAAACACCGTGCCGGGATTGTTAAAGTTCGACTGCCCTTCCTCTTTCGACGAGCGCAGCGAATTCAAAATGCCGTTGCGCCCATTGATCGAAATGACGCGTCCGCCGCCCGCAAAGGGAATCGTCTGGCGGATCCAGTAGCTGGTGTCGGCGCCGCCGAAGATCGGATTCTCGAAGATCGCGTCGAAGCCGCCTTCGGTGTCGTTATAGGGGTCGCCGTCGCCGGTGGCGTAAAGGCCGGAGAGGCGAAAGCGCAGCCAGTCGACATCATAGCTGAGTTCGACCGCGCCAAACCCGGCGCGGATCTGCGCCGGTTTGCTGGTGAAGAAGCTGTTCCGGTCTTCGCCCAGCGCGGCATAGAAGCTGGCGGTCAGGTTGATCCGCCCGATCCGCCCGTCGGCGCTGTAGCCCAGATAAACGACATCATATTCGCGCCCGCGCAGGTCGCCGAGCAGCGCCGGACGCACCGGGAAGCCGTTGTGGTCGATCTGCACATCATTCTTTTCGCGGTTCATATTGTACGTCACGCTGACCTGGCTGGTCAGCCCGACGAACGGGAAATCCTGGCGATAAAGATTGGCGGTCAGGATGAAATCGTCGCGCGGGGTCTGGGTGATGTCGTTGAGCCCCGAATTGGTATCCTTTTCGAGCCGCCAGAAGGCCGCGAAATTATACTGGAAGCGGTTGTTGTCGCGATTGCCGAAGAAACGCAGTCCGAGCTGGCTGTCGTTGAACAGGAAGCCGCGAAAATCGCTCTGGAACGGCTGGATGCCGAGCCGCACCGAGTAAAAATCATAACGGTCCGACGTGTTGCCGAGATGTTTGTCGACGAACAATTCCTGCACGCCGAGGAAGCTGTCGTAACGATGGCTCGGCTTCGACGGGCGCACGTCGAGCACGCGCCGTTCGGGGACGTCGACATAATTGGCCTGGTAGGCCAGCGTGACGCGATATTCGATGTCGGGTGGCTTGAACGCGGTCGACCCCTTGATCAGCGCCGCGCCGACGATGAAGGTTTGCGCGAAGACAAAGCTGCGGTCCTTGCCGAACACGTCGAGGCTGCCCGGCCGTTCGGTCGTCTGGACCCCGACGGGGATCGGGAAGGTGCGTGGTTCGAACACGGTGTCGGACACTGCATTGGCGACGATGAACCAGTCGTCGCCCTTGATCGGCAGCCATGGCACCTTCGCGGGATCGATCGCGCGGTCACCCTTATAGGTGTTCTGGTGATAGGGGTCGAACCAGCGTTCCTTGACCACCCCCAGGCTTTCGATCAGGCGCCAGCGGTCGGGGACCGGCAACTGGTCCTCCATCCCCGGAAACGCCTGCGGCGGCGGCGGGCGCAGCGCACCGACATTATCCTGCGTCAACGCATCGGGCAGGTCGGGGCGATAGCCGGGGCGGCGACGCCCCTCGATGATCTGGGTGACGAGATCGTCCTTGATCATCTCTTGCCAGTCGACCGGCGGCGGCGGTGGCGTCAGTTCGTCGACAGGCTGCTCGGCGGTCGCGGTGTCCGTTGCGACTGCGGGATCGGCAGGCGTGGGCGGCGGCGTCGCGACCTCGCCGCCCGGCGCACCCTGCGCCGCGAGCGTTGCGATGATCGGCCACAGGCTGCCCCCCGTCATCATCGCCTATAGCCCGTCGCAGACATTTTGGGTCGCGCTGTCGAGGAACGGCGCGAACGGACAGCTGATATAGCGCAGCCGGACGGTGCGATTGTCGGCGAGCGTCACGACCACATTGTCCGACCGGATCGCCCTTGGCGCATTGCCGATGCCGCCGACGCGCGCGCCGCCATTATGCGCGCCGAGGAAGCTGATCATGTCATCCTGATCGATCCCGTCGCCCGACACGCCGATCGCGCCAACGAGCTGGCTGCCGCGATAGATGGGGACCGAGCCGGGGAAAATCTGGATGCCGTTCTGCAGCCGGTTCTGCCCCGCCGCGACGTCGGGCAAAGTGGTGCAGCGTGCCGGGGTGTCGGTCGCGCTGGCGCCCGAAACAAAACCCAGATGCGCGCCGAGATTACCGATGATGAGCGCCGATTGCAGCCCGGTCGAGAAGGGATTGAACTGCGCGATCGGGCGCGACAGCGGACCCTGCGGCCGTCCGACTTCGCCGTCGGGAAAATAGGGGCGCGACAGGTTGCCATTGGCACGGTCGGAAAAGGCGATCGTCCCGGTGAGCGCCGCCGAATTGTTCAGAAAGCTGCGCGTCGCGGGGACGAACTGGCGGATGTCGGCGCTGGCATTGGCGCCAAGCTCATTCCCCGCCTGCGCGCCCGAGAAGAAGGCGGCGGTGCGTGCCTTCTGCAAGCTGACGTCGGTGCCAAAGATCGGCGCATCGGGCGAGCGCACGATGCCGAGCACCGCACCGTGCGTATCGACGATGCTGATCGTCACCTGCGCGCGGCTGTCGAGCGGGCGGCGGATCTGGGCGCGGGCGCGGCTCATCACCGCAAAGGCTTCTTCGAGCACCGCGCGCGCCTCGGCCTGCGTCAGCGGCGCGCTGTTGGTCGCGCCGTCGGTCCCGGCGCGCAGCGGATAGCGGTTCGTACCGCTGCCGTTGGTCAGTACAAAGGCGTCGCGGTTCGAAAACTCGGCCGCCGTTGCGGCTCGGATGCCCGACGCTTCGCTGCCATAAGCGATGCCGGCGGTGACCGCGGCATTGGCATAGCCGATCACCGCGACCAGATTGCCCGCGCTGCCGTTGAGGCTGGCGAAGCTGGCGCCGCCGCTGGTCATCACCCCGGCAAAGGTCGCGTCGGAAAAGCGCAGCGATGTCCCATCGACGGTGATCTTGTCGGCGGTGATCGTCGTCGGTGCTTCGAATCCGCGCGTTCCTGCCAGCGCGATGAACTCCTCGGGGTCGTTGTCGATGTCGAGGATGTTGGGGTCGCTGCCGTAGACGCCGTCGCCCATCACGCCGATGCCGCCGACCAATACGCCATTTTTGTAAAGCGGCAGCCCGCCTGGATCGGCGGCGAGGCCGAGCGGGGAGCGTTTGGGGCCGATCAGCGCCGCGCCCCCCGCCGCGCCAAAGCGCGCCGACAGGTCGCTGCACGGCAGCTGGCTGAACTGCACCCCGAACAGCGGGCCGCTCTCCAGCCCGACGGTGGTCGGCGCGGGCGGGAAATGTTCCTGAACGATCTGGCTCGCGGTGCGGGTCGAAAAGGCGTTGCCGCCGCTTGACAGATAGGCGCCGGTCACCGCCTTGGCGATCGCGCCGCCCTCGGCAGGAAAGGTGACGTTTTGCGCGTCGATGTTCACACCATTGGGCGCAGCCGACGTCGTCGCGGTGGCTCGCGCGCCGGTCATGCGGAAGACGCCGAGGACATTGCCGACGCGGTCGGTCACCGCGATCACCGACGGCAGATTACGCGCCTGCGCTTCGGCGATCGCCTGCGCCATTACGCGTTCGACATCGGCAACGGTCAGCGCTTCGGCAGCGGGCGGCGTGTAGAAACCGCCGGTCGGGGTTGGCGTCGGCGCCGGGGTCGGGCTGGGCGTAGGCGTGCCGCCACCCCCTCCGCCGCCACCGCCGCACGATGTCAGCAGCAGCGCCGCCATCGCCGCAATCGCCGCCGAGCGGAAAAGATGCGCCTTGCCCTGCATGGCCTTACCGCAGCGCCCGGATCGCGCGCACCGCGCTGCCGAAAGATGCCTGGAATTCGGCGGGTTTATACGCGTTGGGATCCTTCACCGCGGCATAGGCGCGGTCGATGTCGCTGCGGATGCCCGCAGCTGCGCCGACGGTGACGCGCCCCGAGGATACCATCGCGTTGAGCAGCGTATCGACCCCCATCACCGCCTGCTGCGACCCCGAATAGTCGGTGAAGCGGTCGCCGATCGCTTTGGCCGAGATCGCATCAACCATGACGAAGGCGTCGGTGCCCGAAAAGCTGCGCGCGGCGAACGCGCTCTTGAGCGCCGCCACCGTCTGCGACAGCTGCGCCGCGGCGGCGACCGCGCTGGGGCGGTCGGTGGCCATCGCCTTGTGGAACGCTGCGGTGCGTGCCGCGAGCTGGTCGGCGAGCGCGGGGGCGGCCAACCGCGCGGCAGCGGCGAGCATGATCAGATTTTCGTCGTTGTACGGCGGCATCCCCTCGGGGATTTGCCGCCCCGGATTGTCGACGCCGGTGCGCACCGGCTTGGCCTGGTCGAAGATGCGGCGATGGCAGCTGTGGCAGTCGAGGAAATAGAATTCGGGGAACATCCCTTCGGTCCCGCGCCGCGACTGGAACAGCGCCAGGCTGCGCTCGATCGCGGTCGCCTGTCCCACCGCCCACATCTGGACATGGTCGGTGCGACCGGTCGCCGAACCGAATTTGCGCCAGCCATAGTCGGCATCTTCCTGATGATGCGCCTGGAGCGAGGAGAAAAGGTCGAGCTCGAAGGCGATGCGCGGATGCCCCGCCGCCATGATGCGATGGGTGACGAACTGGCCGTCGGCCGCCGACCCGAAATGGCAATCGACGCAAACTCCGGCGCGGACCACCGGATCCTCGAGCTTCTTGAGGCCCGCCGCCAGATTGGCGAGATGTTTCTGGCGCATTTCGGCGTCGGGATTGGCGCTGGTCCCGACCCCGGCATAATGGCTGGCAAGCCAGCCGCCCGCGGGACCGTGGCAGGATTCGCACCCGACCCCATCCTCGGTCGGCACGCTACCGCGCATTGCGCCCTTGGCGGCGACCGCACCTGCGGTGGCGTGACAGCCGATGCACATCTGCGCGGTGGCAGGGTCGCCGATGCCGAGGTTGCGCGCGATAAACTGGCTGCGGTTGTTGCTGAGCACCGCCCAGGCGCGGCTGTGCGCGCCGCCGGGGGTCGAGGGTTCCTGCCATTTCATCAGCTCGTCCTGGCGGACGACGGTACCGTCGCCTTCCATCCGGCCATGACAGGTCGATCCCGCGCACGAAGCGACGCCGGTGTAGCGGGCGCCGACGTCGCCTTGCGACTGCGCCGGGGGAGCGAAGGCGAACGCCGCAATCGCGAGCAGCATCAGCGCCAGAACAGCAAGCGCCGCCCAGACCCGATCGCCGCGCTCCTTTCCAGCGTGCGTCGTCATTCGCGAATACCCCTTTTCCCCCGGTCCGGCGCTTTTGCGCTCAGGACCGCAACTACACTACCCCGAAAGCCAGCATCGCGTCAGCGACTTTCTTGAAACCGGCGATATTCGCACCCTTCACATAGTCGATATAGCCGCCGCCCCGATCGCCATAGGTCAGGCAGCTTTTGTGGATGCCGTCCATGATGTCCTTGAGCATCTGTTGCAACTCGGCCTCGCTCCAGCTGCGGCGTCCGCTGTTCTGGCTCATTTCCAGCCCCGACACCGCGACCCCGCCGGCATTGGCGGCCTTGCCCGGCGCGAACATGATCTTCGCATCCTTGAACACATGCACGCCCTCAAGGTTGGTCGGCATGTTGGCGCCTTCCGACACCGCGATACAGCCGTTGGCGACCAGCGTCTTGGCATCGTCGCCAAGCAGCTCATTCTGCGTCGCGCATGGCAAGGCGACGTCGCATTTGACGCCCCACGGGGTCTTGCCCGCGGTGAAGCTCGCGCCCTTGAACTCCTCGCAATATTCCTCGATCCGGCCGCGGCGGTGCGTCTTGTGCGCCTTCACCCAGTCGATTTTCTCCTGGGTGATGCCGTCGGGGTCGTGAATGAAGCCACCCGAATCGGAGAGTGTCAGCACCTTGCCGCCCAGCTGGACGATCTTTTCGGCCGCGTGCGTCGCGACATTGCCCGAACCCGAGATGACTGCGGTCTTGCCGGTCAGATCCTGCCCCTTGGCGGCGAGCATATTGGCGAGGAAATAGACCGCGCCATAACCGGTCGCCTCGGTGCGGATGAGCGAGCCGCCCCATTCCAGCCCCTTGCCGGTGAGCACGCCGGTAAATTCGTTGGTGATCCGCTTATATTGGCCGAACATGAAGCCGATTTCGCGCCCGCCGACGCCGATGTCTCCCGCAGGAACGTCGATGTCGGCGCCGATATGGCGATAGAGTTCGGTCATGAAGCTTTGGCAAAAGCGCATGATCTCGCGCACGCTCTTGCCCTTGGGGTTGAAGTTCGACCCGCCCTTGCCGCCGCCCATCGGCAGCCCGGTCAGCGCATTTTTGAACGTCTGTTCGAACGCCAGGAATTTCAGCACCGATTCGGTGACCGACGGGTGGAACCGGATGCCCCCCTTGTACGGGCCGATGGCGTTGTTGTTCTGGACGCGCCAGCCGCGCTGGACGCGGATATTGCCGTTGTCGTCTTCCCAGCAGACGCGGAACGACACCACCCGGTCGGGCTCAGCGATCCGCCGCAAAATCTGCTGCGCGTGATATTCTTCCTTGTCGGCGATGAAATCAAAGATGTCCTCGGACACCTCCTGCACCGCCTGGACGAATTCGGGTTGCCCCGGGTTGCGTTTCTTCACGCCCTCCATGAACGTCGCAAAATCGACGTGATCCGATACTGCCATGCACCCCTCCCCTGATGACTGGGAAAGCCGGTGCGACCCCGACGATATTTTAATCGTTGACCGACCTTGTATGTCAAAGGCTACACCATCGCCAAGCAAAGGCAATATGACAGCGCGCACAGGCGGCATTTTTTCGCGCGCTGGGTAAAGGGGCAAAAATGAGCGAGACCAAGAGCATGGCCGACGACAAGCAGCGCGGCATGACCGGCACCAATCGCGTCATCCTGATCGCCGCCATCATATTGCTCGCCGCCGCGATCGGTTATGCGATCTGGCGCGATTCGGCGCCCGCCGCGATCGGCGCGGCGGCGCCAAATGCGACCGCGCCGGGCGACCAGCTCGCCGCGCTGGAGGCGCGAACGAAAAGCGATCCGAACAGCGCCGACGCCTGGACCGCACTTGGCGCGGCGCGATTCGACCTTGGCGATTTTGGCGCGTCGGCGGCGGCGTATGAAAAGGCGACGGCGCTGTCCCCCAATTCGGCGGGCCTTTGGTCGGCGCTGGGCGAGGCGCGGGTGATGGGCAGCGACAGCGATCCGATGCCCGCCGCGGCGCTCGCCGCGTTCGACAAGGCGATCGCGCTCGACGCCAAGGATCCGCGCGCGCGCTATTTCCTCGCGGTCAAAAAGGATATTGGCGGCGATCACCGCGGCGCGATCGACGACTGGTTCGCGCTGCTCGCCGACACGCCGCAGGGTGCGCCTTGGGAAGCGGACCTCCGCCGCACGATCGAACAGGTTGGCGCGATCCACAAGATCGACGTCGCGGCGCGGCTCGCCAGCACGCAGCCGCGTCCGCTGACCGCCGACGAGATGCCCGTCGCGGCGCGCGCGATTCCGGGGCCGAGCCGCGCCGACATGGAAGCGGCATCACAGCTGCCCAAGGGTCAGCAGGATGCGATGATCCAGGGCATGGTCGACGGGCTGGAGGCCAAGCTGAAAGCCAATCCGGCCGACGTTGATCGCTGGATCATGCTGATGCGCAGCCGGATGACGCTGGGCGAAAGCGCGAAAGCCGCGCAGGCGCTTAAGGACGGGATTGCGGCGAACCCGGCCGCGGCGGGGCGGCTGAAGGCGCAAGCGCAGTTGCTGGGCGTGCCGGGGGCGTAGTTTTTCACGCGGAGGCGCGGAGAATTATTTCGTCGCCCCCGCCTTCGCGGGGGCGACGGCAGATTGTCTCAGCGTGAACCCTGCTACCCCGCCATCAGCGCCGCATTGCCACCCGCCGCGGTGATGTCGGTGCTGATCGTCTTTTCCTCGGCAAAGCGGTGCAGATAGTGCGGCCCGCCCGCCTTGGGCCCGGTCCCCGAAAGCCCGCGCCCGCCGAAGGGCTGTGAGCCGACGATCGCGCCGATCTGGTTGCGGTTGACATAGACGTTGCCGACCTGCGCGCGCGCCGCGATATGCGCGGCGACGCCGTCGATGCGGGTATGGACACCGAGCGTCAGGCCGTAACCCGAGGCGTTGATCGCATCGATCAGCGCGTCGAGTTCGCCGCCCTTCCACGTCGCGACGTGCAGCACGGGGCCGAAAATCTCGCGCTTCAAATCGGTGACATGGTCGAGCCGGATCGCCACTGGCGGCACGAAATGACCGCCCGCGGGCAGGTTCGTGCGCCCGGCTTCGGCGATCACGCGGCCCGCGGCGCGCGCTTCGGCGACATAGGCGGCG
Source organism: Sphingopyxis sp. EG6 (assembly GCF_003609815.1). Taxonomy (NCBI): domain Bacteria; kingdom Pseudomonadati; phylum Pseudomonadota; class Alphaproteobacteria; order Sphingomonadales; family Sphingopyxidaceae; genus Sphingopyxis; species Sphingopyxis sp. EG6. Next base: position 3,543,594 of record NZ_AP017603.1, on the reverse strand, counting down.
ATGTTCGCTTTCGCTTCATCATCGATGATCGGGCCGACGTCGGTCGCCAATAGGGACGGGTCGCCGATGTTGAGCTCGGCCATCGCGCCCGCGACCATCTCGATCATCGTGTCGGCGACATCCTCCTGCACGCACAGCAGGCGCAGCGCCGAGCAGCGCTGGCCAGCCGACTGGAATGCCGACGCTACGGCATCGCGCGCGACCTGTTCGGGAAGCGCGGTCGAATCGACGATCATCGCGTTAGCGCCGCCGGTTTCGGCGATCAGCGTCGCGATCGGGCCGTCGCGGAGGGCCAGCGCGCGGTTGATCGCGCGCGCGACCTCGGTCGACCCGGTAAAGGCGACCCCGGCGATGTCGGGATGGCCGGTCAGCGCTGCGCCGACGGTCTCGCCGCGGCCCGGAAGAAACGCGAGCACATCGCCGGGAATCCCCGCTTCGAGGAGGAGTTCGACCGCGGCGTGGGCGATCAGCGGCGTCTGTTCGGCGGGCTTCGCGAGCACCGCATTGCCCGCGGCGAGCGCTGCCGACACTTGCCCCAGGAAGATCGCGAGCGGGAAGTTCCACGGGCTGATGCACACGAACACCCCTTTGCCCTCGAGCATCAGCTCGTTGCGCTCGCCGGTCGGGCCGGGGAGTTCGACAGGGTAAGTGAAGTCGGCGCGCGCCTGGCCCGCATAATAGCGCAGGAAATCGACCGCCTCGCGCACTTCGGCGATCGCATCGACCAAAGTCTTGCCCGCTTCGTCGATCGCGAGGCCGAGGAACAGCGCGTCATGTTCCTCGAGCAGGTCGGCCGCCCGTTCGAGCCGCTCGGCCCGGAACGCACCGCCAGCGAGGCTCCAGTCGGGCTGCGCGGCGATGGCCGCGGCAACTGCCGCATCGACCACGGCCTTGTCCGCCTCGATCACCTGTCCGACGATGGCGCCGGTGCCAGGATTGTGCACCGCTTCGGCCGCGCCGCCGCGCGTCACCCCGCCGACGATCGGGGCGGCGACCCTGTCGCTGCGCCGCGCCGCGCCGATCGCGGCGACCAGCGCTTCGGGGACGCCGGGTTGGCCAAGGTCATAGCCGCGCGAATTGCGGCGTGCCGGATCGAACAGGCCGATGCCGGTTGCGATCTTTGGCGAGGCCGCGCTGGCGACGCTGCGCGGATCGACCGCGAGCTGTTCGGCGCTGACGTCGGGGTCGGAAAATTGATGGACGAAGCTGGAGTTCGCGCCATTTTCGAGCAGGCGGCGGACCAGATAGGCGAGCAGGTCGCGGTGGGTGCCGACGGGGGCATAGACGCGCACGGGGCGCGGCGGCGGGAACAGCGCGACGAGCGCGTCATGTGCGCCCTCGCCCATGCCATGCAGCCGCTGCAACTCGTAATCGGCGCCCGCGAACAGCTCGGCGACGAACGCCAGCGTCATCGCATTATGGCTGGCAAAGGCGGGATAGATGCAATCCTGCGCGTCGCGCAGCAGCTGGGCGCAGCGCATATAGTTGAGGTCGGTGTGGAGTTTTGCCGTGAACACCGGAAAGTCGCTGAGGCCCAGCGTCTGCGCGCGCTTGATCTCGGTGTCCCAATAGGCGCCCTTGACGAGGCGCATCGACAATTTCACCCCGCGCGTCCGGGCGCGTTCTGCCAGCCAGTCGATCACCGCGGGAGCGCGCTTCTGATACGCCTGAATGACGATGCCAAGGCCGGTCCAGCCATCGGCGATCCCGGCGTCGATCAGCGCCGCGAACACATCCATATGCGGTTCCAGCCGGTCGCTTTCCTCGGCATCGATCATCAGCGGGATGTTGACCGCGCGCGCCGCTTTCGCGAGTTCGATCACCTTCGGCACCAGCTCGCCGATCACCCGGTCGCGCTGAAGATATTCATAGCGCGGATGCAGCGCCGACAGCTTGATCGAAATTCCATGATTGGCGTGCGGATCGCCCGGCTTCGCATCCTTGCCGATCCGCGTGATGGCATCGGCGTAGCTGTCATAATAGCGCGCCGCATCCTCTGCCGTGCGCGCCGCTTCGCCGAGCATGTCGAAACTCGCGAGCTCCGCCTTCTCCTTGTCGGCGCGCTTGACCGCGGCGTCGATCGTCTCGCCCATCACGAACTGCTGGCCGAGCAGCTTCATCGCCGCGAGCGCCGCCTGCCGGATCACCGGCTCGCCCGAACGGCGGATCATCGATTTGAGCAGGGTCAGCGGATTGGCCTTGCTGCCCATCGCATCCAGCATCAGCGTCGCCGACCCCAGCGACAGGCCGCGCGCCGACAGCGCGACGATCAGCGGGCTGTCCTCGTCCTCGCCTTCCTTCCAGTGACGCCCGGCGATCTTGTCGCGGATCAGCGCATTGGCGGTCGCGCTGTCGGGAACGCGCAGCAGCGCCTCGGCCAAACACATCAGCACGACGCCTTCCTCGGTCGACAGGCGGTAGCGGTTCATCAGTTGCGCGACGAGCGTCTCGCGGTCGCCTTCGGCCTTGGCCTTGCGAATGAGATCAAGACCCCGCCGGGTCACCGCCTCGACGCTGGCGGGCGCGGTGGCAAGGGCGGCGCGCAGGTCGGCGACGATGTCGGCCTCGTTGCGGCGGGCGAGGGCGCGAAGGGGCGCGCGGGCAGTGAGTTCGGTCATGCCGCACCATAGCGCAGGACGATACGGCAATCCGACCATTTGGTCGCGCGCGAGTATATCTTTTGACCTATTTTTAGATCTAATTTAGTCGATTGATATGAGAGACGCGCCAACTACAGTCGATATGGATGACTTCGACCGCAAAATCCTGTCGGTTCTGCGCCGCGACGGCCGCATCACCTTCACCGACCTCGCGCAGCAGGTCGGCCTATCCAAGACCCCGTGCCAGCAACGTGTCCGTCGGCTGGTCGACAAGGGCGTGATCACGGGCTTTGCCGCGATCGTCGACCCCGCCAAGGTCGAGCTCGACCATGTCGCCTTTGCCGAGGTCAAGCTGTCCGACACGCGCGAAGCCGCGCTGAAGCAATTCAACGCGGCGGTGCGCGCAATCCCCGAGGTCGAGGAATGCCACATGATCGCGAGCAGCTTCGACTATCTGCTCAAGGTCCGCACCCCCGACATCCGCCGCTACCGCATCGTGCTCGGCGAAAAAATCTCCAGCCTGCCGCACGTGGCAAGCACCTCGACCTTCGTGGCGATGGAAACGATCAGCGAGACCGCACGCTGACCGCCATATTGACCGCCGCCGCCACCTGTGCCAATCGCGCAGCCCCGGGCGGGTGTAGCTCAATGGTAGAGCAGAAGCTTCCCAAGCTTACGACGAGGGTTCGATTCCCTTCACCCGCTCCAGTTTTTCAACATGACCGAATAAGCGGCTTTGCCGGGTCGCTCATGATCCGAGTTTCGTGACCGTCACCTGCTGGTTCAGCATCTCGATCTCGCCATAGGCGGTCAGGAAGCTGATGTCAGCGGCGTCGCGGCCGACGGCGATCTTCGCCATTTCGTCTGCCTTGGCCATGCCGGTGGCATCGACCAGATGCCAGGCACCGCCGAGGAATACTTCGGCCACCGCATGGAAATCCTGCGGTTCGACGTGCGGCGCATAGACGCTGACGATGCGCGCGGGAATCGCCGCGGCGCGTGCCAGGCTGACCATCACATGCGCATAGTCGCGGCACACGCCTTGCCGTTCGACGAAGCTGTCGAGCGCGCCGGTTTCGGCATCGCTTGACCCCGAAACATAAGTGAAATGCGCCTCGATCCAGTCGCGCATCCGGCCGATCTTGGCCCCGCCCTCGACATCGCCGAACTCGTCCTGGACGAAGTGGATGAACTTGTTCGCCGGGCAATAGCGCGATTCGTTGAGATATTGCACCGTCTCGCCGGGCAAGCGGTGCATCGCCACCTTGCGCAGCGTCCTGTAGTCTACAACATCGCGCACGATTTCGACCGTCGTGCGGTACCGGACATTGAGCTCGCCGCCGCGGCGCAGCCAGATGCGGTCGCCGATCATGTCCTGCGCGGGAACGCGGGCAAAATATTCGCAGTCGCCGACGTCGAGCACCGCGTTCAGGATCAGTTGCTCGGGGATTGCCGCCGCCTCGATATGCAGCATCAGGTCGACCGGATCGCCGAGGCGATAGTCCAGCGCGGCGGTGATTTCGAGTTTCATCGGCTGGAAACGCTCCAAAACGGGATCGGTGCCGCTAGGGCCGGAAAAACATCAGCACAATCAAAAATATCGACGAAAAGCATTGGCGCGATTTGGCGCCCGCGCGCTATGAGCCGCCAACCCATTCACGCAAGGGTAATTTTGTGATCGCATCGCGTACCATCCCCTTCATCGTCGCCACCATCTTTATCGACGCGGTCGGTTTCGGGATCATCATGCCGGTGCTGCCGCAGCTGGTGATGGAGGTCGGGCGCATCGACCTGGCCGAAGCGATCGAGGTCGGGGCGTGGATCGGGCTGGTGATGGCGGTCGCGACCTTTTTCGCCTCGCCCGTCCTTGGCAATCTGTCCGACCGGTTCGGGCGACGGCGCGTGCTGCTGCTGTCGCTCGGCGGCCTCGCGATCGACTATGCGCTGCTGACAATCGTCGAAACATTGCCGTGGCTGTTCGTCGCGCGTGCCTTGTCGGGGGTGTTCGGCGGCAGCTATGCCGCCGCCCAAGCCGCTATCGCCGATATCACCCCGCCCGAGCAGCGCGCGCGCAATTTCGGCTTCGTCGGCGCGGCGTTCGGGGTCGGCTTTGTCGCCGGGCCGGCGATCGGAGGTTTCCTTGGCGAGATCGGCCCGCGCGCGCCCTTCGTCGCCGCCGCGATCCTCGCCGCCGCCAACATGCTCTATGGCCTGTTCATCTTTCCCGAAACCTTGCCGCCCGAGCGCCGCCGCGCCTTCAGCTGGCGGCGCGCCAATCCGCTCGGCGCACTCCAGACGATGCGTGGCCTGCCCGGCATGGGCGGGGTCGCGAGCGTGCTGACGTTATGGCAGATCGCCAGCCTCGTCTATCCGATGACATGGAGCTTTTACTGCATCGCGCAGCTCGGCTGGACGCCGGGAATGATCGGCGCCAGCCTCGCGGCGGTCGGGGTGATGATCGCATTGGGGCAGACGTTCGTTGTCGGCCCGATGGTCGCGCGCTTTGGCGAGCGCGACGCGGCGACGATCGGCATCGCGATCGCCGTCGCCAATTATCTTGGCTATGCCTTTGTCACCTCGACCTGGGGCGCATTCCTGCTGTTGCTGCCGATCACCTTGCAGGCGCCGGTACAGCCGTCGCTCAACGCGCTGATGTCACGCCGCGCGACGGCCGACACGCAGGGCGAGGTGCAGGGGATTTCGGCAATGGCGATGGGGTTGGGCCAGCTCGTCGCGCCGATCCTGCTGACCGGCACCATGGCCTATTTCACGGCGGATAAGGCGCCGGTGCATTTTCCGGGCGCCGCGTTCATCGTCGCGGCAATCTTTGGCCTGCTTGCGATCCTGATGCTGCGCCGTCTGCCGCGCGTGACGCGGACCAGCGACGACGCCGGCGATCAGATACCTCCGTCGGTCACCGCATAGCCCGCGGCCTCGAGCCCTGCGGTGAGCATCGCGACGCAAGCGGCGACATCGGTGGCCGATGTCGAGCGGATGACAAAATTGGCGCCGACCTTGCCGTCGCGGAAGAAGGGGTAGCTGCCGATCACGACCCCCGGATGATCCTTTTCACCCTGACGCAGCAGGTCGGCGACTTCGCTTTCGGGCGACCAGGCGCCGATCGTGTGGGCGACGAGCAGCGCGCCGCCCTCCAGCTGACCGGTCAGCGCGTCGAGCATGCCCGCGGTGATGTGCGGCACCCCCGCCATCACGAACAGATTGCCGATGCGGATGCCCGGCGCCCCGGACATGCGATTTGGGATCAGTTCGGCGCCGTCGGGGGTGCGCGCCATGCGCAGCCGCGCCTCGGTGAGTTCCAGCCCGCGCCCGCCATAATAGCGTTCGAGGATCGCGCGCGCCTCCGGGTGGATGATGACGCCCACGCCCAGCGCCTTCGCCACCGCATCGACCGTGATGTCGTCGTGCGTCGGGCCAATACCGCCGGTCGTAAAAACATAATCGTAGCGCGCGCGCACCGCATTGAGCGCAGCGACGATCTCGTCCTCGAGATCGGGCACGACGCGTACTTCGCGCAGCCGGATGCCCTGCGCGTCGAGCCAAGTCGCGATTTGGGCGATATTCTTGTCCTGCGTGCGGCCCGAGAGAATCTCGTCGCCAATCACCAGCACGGCGGCAGTCCAGATGCGTTCTTCGGCCATCACTCTGCCTTAACCGCACCCCGCGACAAAACAAGTCCGGTGGACCCGTATCCTTGTTCTTGTTATGTTCAATCTCGACTCGTAATGCGCAAGGGAGAAACGCGATGGCCGACGAGCTGATTTTCTACACCAACCCGATGTCGCGCGGCCAGATCGTCCGCTGGATGCTGGAGGAGGTCGGCGCGCCCTATGAGCCGCGCATCCTCGATTATGGCACGACGATGAAGGACGCCGCCTATCTGGCGATCAATCCGATGGGTAAGGTTCCAGCGATCGTCCATGGCGGTCAGGTGGTGACCGAATGCGCCGCGATCTGTGCCTATCTGGCCGATGCCTTCCCCGATGCCGGCCTGGCGCCGCCGACCACCGACCGCGCCGATTATTATCGCTGGCTGTTCTTCACCGCCGGGCCGGTCGAACAGGCGATCATATCGAAACAGTTCGGGCTGGAGCCGGAGGGCGAGCAGCAACGGATGGCGGGATTCGGCTCGCTGGCAATGGCGCTCGACGCGCTCGAAACCGCAGTGGCGGGCAAGGACTATGTGGCGGGCGACCGGTTCAGCGCCGCCGACGTCTATGTCGGCAGCCAGCTCGACTGGGGGCTGCAATTCGGGACGATCCCCTCGCGCCCGGCATTCGAGGCCTATGTTGCGCTCTTGCGCGAACGTGCCGCGTACAAGCGCGCGAAGGAGATCGACAATGCGCTGATCGCCGAGATGCAGGCCGCGAACCCGGCGTAAATTCTCACCATAGCCCTGAGCCTGTCGAAGGGCGCCTCGCCGAGAAGCGCCCTTCGACAGGATCAGGGCTACGGTTTGAATGAAGCAGCGGAGCTAAGGCAGCGCCTTCAGCAATCCGGCAGCCATCGGCGCCAGCCGTCGCACCTGCGGATCCTGCGATTCGCTCGCCGCGACATAGACGGCGTCGGCAAAGGCCGTACTATTATGAACCGCGGCGAGTCCAGCGGCGCTGGCATAAGGCGCTTTCCAGCGCGCCGCATCGCTGGGGTGCAGCGTCTGGAACCACGCCGCCCACGCCGCATCGTCGATGTCGGTGCGCTTGGCCAGAAACAGCAGCGACCGCGCCAGTCGTCGCGCCTCGCCATGGACATAGGGATGCGATCCCGCAGGCGCGACCTGCGCGGCGATCGCGCCGAGCAGCAGGTCGGCATCGGCGCGCGCCAGCCGCGGATTAAGCGCCAGCTGCATCAACAGGTCGGCGCCATGCGCGACCCCGTGCCGCCAGCCCTGCCCCTCGACAAAACCGCGATAGTCGGTGACGCCGCGCAAATAGGTCGCGCCGGTCGCAGCGAGCGCGTGCAATTCGGCTTCGGTCAAAAAGGGTTCGACGCGATCGGCGCGCGCGACTTCCGACAGCGCCAGCACGGCGAAGGGACGGCGGAAGCCCGCGGGGTCGTCGGGCGCGGCAAGGATCGCCGTCAGCCGCTGCATCGCGTGGCGCAGGCCATCGGGTTGCAGATGTTTGCCGCGCAGTGCCTGCGTCCACAGCGCGAAGGCGAAATCGTCGCGGATCGCGGGGTCGGGGTTGCCGAGGCAGGCAATGAGCGCGTCGATCGCGGCATTGTCGGCGGCTGCAAAATAACGAGCGGCAAAGGCCTTGAGATCGCCATCGTCGGGCCGCGCGACCGCACAAGCTTCATTGGCCTTTGCCGCGCCGGGCAGCGCCGTCATCAACATCGCGGCGCCCACCGCCGCCCATATCCGCGTCATCATCATCCCCCCGCAAAAAAGAAAGAGCCCGGCGAATCGCTCCGCCGGGCTCCCTTGCTCGTTCGATGTCCGTCCGCTTATTCGCGGCTGCCCAGCAGATTGAGCAGGAATGTGAACATGTTGACGAAGTCGAGGTAGAGCGTCAACGCGCCCATCACCACCGACTTGCCGACAAAGTCGGTCCCGCGGACATAGAAATACATGCTCTTGATCTTCTGCGTGTCATAGGCAGTCAGACCTGCAAACAGCAGGACACCGATGACGCTGATCGCCATCGCCAGCGCGCTCGACTGCACGAACAGGTTGATCAGCATCGCAACCAGGATGCCCACCACGCCCATGATCAGGAAGGTGCCGAAGCCCGACAGATCCTTCTTGGTCGTGTAGCCATAGAGGCTGAGACCAAGGAAGGCCGCCGCCGTCGCGAAGAAGGTCGTCGCAATCGACGTGCCGGTAAAGGCGATGAAGATCGTCGACATCGACAGACCCATCACCGCGGCATAGACCCAGAACAGCGCCTGCGCCGCCGTCGTCGACAGCTTGTTGATACCAAAGCTGAGCACCAGCACAAAGGCCAGCGGCGCCAGCATCACCACCCACATCAGCGGGGTGCCGACCATCGAGGCGGTAAAGCCCGACTGGAAGGCGAGCAGCGCGACGATACCCGTCAGCAGCACGCCCGACGCCATATAATTGTAAACCGACAGCATGTACGACCGCAGGCCGGCATCGACGGCCTGGTCCATTGCGTTCGCGCCGGCCCCAAAACCGGAAGCCGCCATATTGGGGTCGTTCCAATTCGCCATTGTCATTACTCCATCACCGGTCAGCCCATACCGACCGTAGGGGGCAATATCGTGATTTTCTCTCCGGCTTTCAAGCGAAACCGGAAATGGCCCAAGTTTCGGTGGCTGCCGCTGCGCGAGCGATTATGCTGGCTGCACGATGTCGACCCACCGCCTGTTCGTCGCGCTGCGCCCGCCGCGCCCCGTCCGCGACCTGCTGCGCTCCGCGATGCACGGCATATCGGCGGCGCGCTGGCAGGATGACGACCAGCAGCACCTGACCTTGCGCTTCATCGGCGAGGTCGACCGCCACCGCGCCGAAGACATCGCCGCGGCGCTGGGCGGCCTGCATGCCGCCGCGATCATCGCGCGGATCGCCGGGGTGGGGATGTTCGAGCGCAAAGGGTGGCCACACACCGCCTGGGCCGGGGTCGAACCGGCGGCGGCGCTGGCGGGACTGCACCGCAAGGTCGATCAATTGCTTGCGCGCGTCGGCATCGACGCCGAAGCCCGCGCCTTTGTCCCGCACATCACGCTGGCGCGGCTCAACCGGTTGGCGGGGCCGGTCGCGCCCTTCCTGGCGCAGCACGGCGATCTGGCGAGCGCGCCGTTCGTCTTCGACCACGTCATCCTCTACGAAAGCGAAATGGGGCATGGCGGGTCGCGCTATCACCCTGTAGCGCGCTATCCTTTGGACGTTTCTGCAACGAGCGCGGCGGCGACCGCGCTGACGTCGGCCCAAGTCGCGGCAAAACCATCGTCGGCGCCATAATAGGGATCGGTCACGCTTTCGCCCTGCCGCCCCGGGACGAGATCGAGCATCAGCCGGACGCGCGCGGTCGCATCGGCGGGCGCGAGCGCGCGGGCGTCGCGCAGGTTCGTGGCATCGGCGGCGAGGATCAGGTCGAAGCGGTAGAAATCCTCCACCGCCAATTGCCGCGCGCGCAGGTCCGAAATGTCGGTGCCGCGGCGCCGGGCTTCGGCCGCGGCGCGGCGATCGGGCGGATGGCCGACATGCCAGTCGCCGGTTCCCGCCGAATCGAGCGTTGCAGCGATGCCGGCGGCGGCGAACGCCGCGCGCGCGGCGCCCTCGGCGAGCGGCGATCGGCAGATATTGCCGAGGCAGAGGAACAGGATCGCCGGGCCATTGTCGCTATTGTTGCTCATGTCGCTCCTGTTCGCGCCGAAGTTGAACCGACTTTCAACTTGCGCCATTTTTCGGCTCTGCTAGCCATGAGCGATAACAGATAGTGGGTCAGGGAGAGGGTTGCCAGATGGCCGAGACCGCCAGCGAAACCAACGCGGCCGCAGCGCCGGAATTTCAGGAGCCGAAAGCCACCGGCTACAGCTGGTATGTGCTGTCGGTGCTGGTCGTCGTCTATATCCTCAACTTCATCGACCGGCAGATCCTGAGCATCCTTGCCGTCGACATCAAGGCCGACCTCGGGCTGACCGACGCCGACATGGGCTTTCTGGGCGGCGCTGCCTTTGCGGTCTTTTACGCGCTGTTCGGGATCCCGCTCGGGCGGCTGGCCGACAATTGGAGCCGGGTGAAGCTGCTGTCGATCGGGCTCGCGCTTTGGTCGACGATGACCGCGCTGTCGGGCTTTGCGCGCGACCAGATCACGCTGACCTTTGCCCGCATGGGCGTCGGCGTCGGCGAGGCGACCGCCAGCCCCACCGCTTATTCGCTGATTTCGGACTATTTCCCCAAGAAACAGCGCGCCACCGCGCTCGCCATCTATTCGTCGGGGCTGTATATCGGCGGCGGCGTTTCGCTGTTCATCGGCGCGTTGATCGTCAAGGCGTGGAACGACGCCTATCCGGGCGGCGGTCCGCTGGGCCTCGTCGGCTGGCAGGCGGCATTCCTGGCGGTCGGCATCCCCGGGCTGCTCGTGGCGCTGTGGGTGGCGACCCTGCGTGAGCCGGTGCGCGGCGCGATGGACGGGGTGGCGAGCCCGAGCTCGCCCGCGCCGTTTCGTCAGTTCGCGCAGGATCTGTCGACGATCGTGCCGCCCTTCACGCTGATCGGGGCGTGGCAGCGCGGCCCCGCGGCGCTGGCGATCAACATCGGCTTTGCCGCCGCCATTGCGGCCTTTGCCTGGTGGATGATCGAATTGACCGGCAATTTGCCGCAATGGTCGGCCGTCGGCCTTGGCTATTATGCGGTCTTTTCCTGGGCCTGCACGCTCCGCGCGCGCGATAGCGCGACCTTCCGGCTGATCTGGGGCACCCCTGCGTTCATCTGCACGACGCTGGGTTACGGCATGGTCAGCCTCGCCGCTTATGCCCTCGCCTTCTGGTCGGCGCCCTATGCCGAGATCGTGCTGGGACTGCCCAAACAGGAACTGGCCTTCTGGCTGGGCGCCAATGGCGCGATCAGCGGTTTCGTCGGCGTGATCCTGGGCGGGCGGCTTGCCGACGCGCTGCGCGCGAAGAATCCGGCGGGGCGCATCCTGATGATCATCTTTGGCGTCGTCGCGCCGATCATCCCGATCTGGATCGGCTACACGACCGACAACAGCACGCTATTCTATGTGATGAACTTCCTGGCCGGGATGTTCGGCGCGACCGCGCTCGGCGCCGCGGCCGCGACGACGCAGGATCTGGTGCTGCCGCGGATGCGCGGGACCGCAACCGCCGCCTTCTTCCTTGGCACCACGCTGGTCGGGCTGTCGTTCGGCCCGTATATGGTCGGGCAGATTTCGGATCTGGCGGGGACGATCGTCGACGGCAAGCCGGTCGGCGACCTGCGCACGGGGATTTTGTCGCTGATCGGGGTGGCGCCGATCGCGCTGGTCCTGCTGCTCTATGCCTATCGCGCCGTTCCGCAGGCCGAAGCGACGATCGTCGAACGCGCCGCCGCGGGCTGATCCGCAGGCGGGGTGACACGCCTCGCCGGCAAAGGCCGGGATTTCATCAGGGCTTTCGGTTGCAAGGTCGAGATCCCGGCCTTTGCCGAGATGACGATTCAAATGGGAATGGTCGCGCCCGAGAGTCTGTCCTGTACAAATTGATCCGTAGCCCTGAGCCTGTCGAAGGGCGCTTCTCGCCGATAAGCGCCCTTCGACAGGCTCAGGGCTACGGTGATATGAGTCAGCCTGAGCAGGACAGGCCCTAGTCCGCAGGCGTCGCCGTAATCACGCCGCAGGCGATGCGGTCGCCGCTGTTGCCGCTGGGGTCGGTTTTCATATCGTCGGGACCGGCGTGGATCACAAACGCCGCGCCATCGGCGTCGAGCATGGCGCCGTCACCCGTCAGGCGGGTGCCGACCAGTTGCAGCGTCGCGCGGCCGATGGTGTCGGGTTCGACGACCAGATTGGGCAAATCGCCATGATGCGCGCCCATCGGGTTTTCGCGGCCATGCTGCGCGCCGGTGGGGTTCCAGTGCGGACCGGCGGTGGTGAATTTGGGGGCGTCGCACAGCCCGGTGGCGTGGACATGCATGCCATAGGTGCCCGCGCCAAAGCCGCGCGCGACGAGTTCGAGCCGCAGCCCGCTGCCATCCTTGAAGATGTCGACGCGCCCGCGATCAGCGCCGCGCGCATCGACCAGATTGGCATAGGCATCGGGGACGGGCAGCTTGGACGTCGGCGCCTTGCCCATATTGGCGCAGCCGGCGAGCGCGAGCGCGCCGAGCAGGGCGAGGCCCGCGGTCATGGCCGGTTTATGGTACGAACCCGTCGTCATCATGCTGCTCCCTGTCATCAACATCGGAATCAAAACGTCCGGTTGACGCGTTTCGATCCCCTCGCCGCGACGATGGCGCGTTTTGGCGCAAGTTCCAAGGGCATAGTCGGTTTGGGGTGGGGGCGGTCGTTGCTGATCCTCCCCGGAACGGGGAGGGGGACCAGCGAAGCTGGTGGAGGGGCACCATCGGTTTGCCTTGCCATCGAAGCGGCGCTCCGCTGCCACGTGCCCCGAAAGTTTGGCGCTTCCGGCCCGGCGCTGCGGTAACCGCCTGTGCCCCTCCACCACCCTTCGGGTGGTCCCCCTCCCCCGGTGGGGGAGGATCAGTTGCGTCCGCAAGCGATCAAACCTCGCCATTCACCCGCGCCTGCCCCAAAAAGAAAAGGGCCGCGAATTGCTTCGCGGCCCCATCTGTTTTGCCGAACGGCGCTGATCAAAGATCAGAAGACGCGGGCATATTGTTCGTTGCCGACGAAGCCCAGCTTGCCGACGCCGCTGCGCTTGATCACCGCCATCACATTGTCGACGACGATATAGCGCGAGAAGGGGTCGGGCTGGACCTGCAGTTCGGGCTCGACCGGCAGCGCCTTGGTCTGTTCCAGATACTGCGCCAGCTGCGCCAGGTCGACCGGCGTCCCGTTCCAGGTGATCGTCCCGGCGGGGTCGATCATCACCTTGTTCTTTTCCGGATCGACGTTGCTTTCGGCATCGGTCGGCACCGGCAGATCGATCTTCACCGCGTGGGTCTGGACCGGGATGGTAATGATGAACATGATGAGAAGCACGAGCATGACGTCGATCAGCGGCGTCGTGTTCATGTCCATCATCGGTTCATTGTCGTCGCGCTCTCCAACTGCCATGGACATGCGATTATTCCTTCATTCCTAAACGTCGGGCGCCCTTACAGGCGGCCAACGGTACCCGAACCAGCAGCCGGTTCGGAAATGAACCCGATCTTCTGGAAGCCGGCATATTGCATCGTATAAATCACCCCGCCGATGCACTGATACGGCGTGTTGACGTCGCCGCGGATGTGCACTTCGGGGAAGTTTTCTTCGGTGATGTTCTGCGGGCCGCCGATATCCTCGAGCAGCTGTTCGAGTTTCGCCTGGCCGCGTTCCAGCAATTGCTTCGAATCTACCGGAGCCTGGCCCCAGTAAACTTCGCAAGCGGTGCTTTCCGGATTGGGCAGGCCGTCGCCGTCGGTGTCCGCCGAACGGATCGACAGCAGCACGTTTTCGGGTTTCGTCGTCGTCACTTCGAACGCCACGTCGGGCAGTTCGAGGTTCACCGTCTCCAGCACCACGGGAACCGTGATGAGGAAGATGATGAGCAACACCAGCATGATATCCACCAGCGGCGTCGTGTTGATTTCGGACATCGGGGCGTCTTCGCCGCCCTTGTCGCCTACACTCATCGACATAGGATCAGTATCCTGTCACAAAATTTCTGTCACGGACATCGGGTCGGTGCGCCACCGGCGTATCGCCCTGTCCAGCGGACCCCGCCTGCCACTATTGCGGCAGGCAGGGATCCCTTCGGCCCGATCAGGCCTTCTTCGGGGCCGCAGCCGGAGCAGCAGCCTTCGGTGCCGGACCGGTTACGACCGGCTTGACCTGGCCGTTCGACATGATCGAACCGAGCACGTCGTTCGAGAAGGTCGACAGACGGCGCGCGATCGCCTTGTTGCGGCTCTGCAGCCAGTTGAACGCGAGCACCGCGGGAACCGCCACGATCAGACCGATCGCGGTCATGATCAGCGCTTCACCGACCGGACCGGCCACGGTGTCGATCGACGCCTGACCCGACGCACCGATCTTCACCAGCGCGCGCAGAATGCCGATAACGGTACCGAACAGACCGACGAACGGTGCGGTCGAACCCACGGTCGCGAGGAAGGCGAGGCCGCTGTTCAGCTTCGAGTTGATGTGGTTCTGCGAACGCTCGAGCGTGCCGTGCATCCAGTCGTGTGCTTCGACGGGGTCGGTCAGCTTGTTATGCTCTTCGTTGGCGCGCAGGCCGTCTTCGACGACCTGACGATAGGCGCTGTTCTTTTCGAGCTTCGCCGCACCATCGGCCAGCGTCGGCGCGCGCCAGAAATTGGCGTCGACCGCCTTGCCCTGGCTCATCACCTTATTCTGTTCGAACAGCTTGGTGAACAGGATGTAGAGCGTGCCGACGAACATGATCAGCAGCACCAGGAAGGTGACCTGCGACACGATGCCGCCCTCGCACAGCGCGGGGATCATACCATAGGGGCTGGCGCCCTCTTCCTTGACGCACATCGAAGCGGGCATCAGGCTGAGCCCTGCATCATGTGCCGGCGCCGCAGCAGCGGCATTTGCGATCAGATTAAACATGTTGGATATTCCCTCTCAAGAAATTCTGGTAAATTCGAAGTCAGACGACCGCGCGCTGGATCAGCGCGGGATCTGCCACCGGATACGATTGCTGTAAGTTCCGCCCGTGGGGTTGCCCGCCCGGTCCTTGCCCGGGTTGAAGCGGCCACGACGCTGGATGAGCTTGCACGTTTCCGCGTCAAGATCGGCATGGCCGCTCGACGACGTCACGTCGCACGACGTGATCTTGCCATCGACGCCATAGGTGACGCGGAACCCGGTCGTGCCTTCGCGCTCTTCACGCATGGCGCGCGCCGGATAGTCGTCGTTCGTCGCCCAGCGACCGGGGTTGCCACGCGGCGTACCCGCCTGGCTGAGGTCGGGCGCGGGCGGCGGCGCGGGCGGCGCAGGCGGCGTATAGACCGGCGGCGGCGGCGTCGGCGGCGCCTTGGGCACCGACTGGACCGTATTGGTCGTGACCGGCGGCGGGATCGGCGACGGGGGCGTCACGACCGGCGGCGGCGGCGGCAGCTTGTTGTCCGGCGGCGGCGGCGGCGGCGGCTCTTCCGGCGGCGGCGGCTCTTCCACGTCCACCACGTCCAATTTTTCGGCGAGTTTCTTGACGATACTGATATTCAGGCCGTTGACCAGGCCATAGCCCAGAACCGCCGTAAGCAGACCAACCAAGACAATCGCCACTACCCTGTTTTTAGGGTCGACATTATCACCATAAGCCATTCAGGGACGACGCTCCTTGCTAGATCATCCTGACACCAATTCCCACCCGACGGGTCCCGTTGCCAAATGCTCGGATGATTCCGATGCGTTCCACAGACCCGGCGGAGCTACGTTCGGTTTATTATGTTCTGACCGGACGCTTCGTCGCCCGTCCTATCGCGGTGGCGCCGAGTTCGCAAACCCTTTATCAGCGGTTAATGTGGCTTGTCCCATGATGGGGACTGATACGGCGCCACCGGTGTCATATTTGACCGAAAGCAACGGAAAGTAATCGACCATGCGCGTGTACCGATCGGCTATGATCGCCGGACTTCTTGCCCTGACCCCCGGATTCGCTGGCGTTTCAGCGATGCAGCCGACGCCGCCGACCGCCGCGGCGAGCCCGTACAGCTATGCCGACATCGCCGATCTGGCGACCGCGGCGCCGATCGCGCTGCACGCGCGTATCCACAGCGCGGTGGCGCTGAAAGCCGCGCAGGCGCCGGGCGTCGGCGCGGGACAAAGCCGATTCTATGTCGAGGCCGATGTGGTCAGCCTGATTCGCGGCGCCGGTCCGCTGGCGTCGCGCATTTCCTATCTGGTCGACCTGCCGCTGGACGCCAAGGGCAAGCCGCAGAAGCTGAAAAAGAAGGCGCCGGTCCTGCTCTTTGCCCGCCCCGTCGCGGGCGCCGCGGCGGGCAGCAACAGCACGAGCAGCGTCCGGCTGGTCGCCCCCGACGCGCAATTGCCATGGGATGCCGCGACCGAGGCGCAATTGCGCGCGGTGCTGACCGAACTGGTCAAACCTGGCGCGCCGCCCGCGATCACCGGCATTGCCAACGGCTTTCACGTCCCCGGCACGCTGCCCGGCGAGGGGGAGACGCAATTGTTTCTCAACACCAGCACCGGCGAGCCGGTGTCGCTGACGATATTGACCGCCGCCGACGGGTCGCGGCGCTGGGCGGCGGCTTTCGGAGAAATCGTCGACGGGTCGGCGGCGGTCCCGGCGCGCGGGACGCTGGCCTGGTACCGACTCGCCTGCGGCCTGCCGCGCCAGTTGCCGCTGAACAAGCTGGCGGGGACCGCGCCCGAGGATCGCCGCAAGGCGGCATCGGATTATGGCATCGTGCTGGGCGCGCTCGGCCAATGCACGCGGACGCGCAAAGCACCGGCAGGCTGATAAAGACCAGCTTGGGCGCCGCCTAGCTGCGCCGGGGTTGTTTCGGTGGCAAAAGCCGATAGGGCGCTCGCAACGGCGGGGCGCGGCTCCGCATTGAAATACGGAGTCCAGCATGTCGCCCCATCCCGCCCCGACCGCTCCCCGTCCGCCGCTGCGCGTCGCGCTCGCCGGAATCGGGGTGGTCGGCGGCGGGGTCGTGCGCCTGCTCGAAACGAACCGCGACCTGATCGCCCGCCGCGCCGGGCGCGCGATCGAGATCGTCGCGGTGTCGGCGCGCGACCGCCACAAGGACCGCGGCATCGACCTTTCGCGCTATCGCTGGGAAGATGACATGGACGCGCTGGTCGCCGCCGACGATGTCGATGTCGTCGTCGAGATGATCGGCGGCGCCGACGGATCGGCGCTCACCCTCGCGCGCCATACGCTGGGCGCGGGCAAGGCGCTGGTCACCGCGAACAAGGCGATGATCGCGCATCACGGGCTCGACCTCGCGCGAATCGCCGAGGAGCGCGACACGCCGCTGAAATATGAAGCCGCGGTGGCGGGCGGCATTCCGGTGATCAAGGCGATCCGCGAAGGCGCGTCGGCGAACGAAATCGCGCGCGTCTATGGCATCCTCAACGGCACCTGCAATTATATCCTGACGCAGATGGAGCGGAACGGGGCGAGCTTTGGCGATGCGCTCAGCGCCGCGCAGGCCGAAGGCTTTGCCGAGGCCGACCCGACGTTCGACGTCGACGGCATCGACGCCGCGCACAAGCTGTCGATCCTGGCGGCACTGTGCTTCGGCACGCGGCTCGATATTGCCGCAGTGGCAGCCGACGGCATCCGCGGACTGATCGCCGCCGATATTCGCGAGGCCGAAGCGCTCGGCCACCGCGTCCGCCTGATCGGCATGGCCGAACGCAGCGAAGGCGGGCTCTATCAGCATGTCCAGCCGTGCCTGGTCCCCGCCGATCACCCGCTGGCCTATGTCCCGGGCGCGCTGAACGCCGTCGTCGCCGAGGGCAATTTTGTCGGGCGGCTGTTCTTTGAGGGCGCGGGCGCCGGGGCGGGCCCGACCGCGTCGGCGATCGTCGCCGACATCATCGACATCGCGCGCGACGAATATGGCCCCGCCTTTGCCATGCCCGTCGATTCGCTCGACGCGGCGCCGGTCGCCGACGCCGGAGCGCGCGTCGGCAAACATTATGTCCGCCTGATCGTCGAGGATCGCATCGGCGTGCTTGCCGAGATCGCCACGGCGATGCGCGATGCCGGGGTCTCGATCGAAAGCTTTATCCAGCGCGGCACCGATGAAGAGGATGGCGTCGTCATCGTGCTGGTCACCCACGAAGGACCGGCAAGCGCGATCCACGCGGCGCTCGCGATCCTCGCGGGGTCGGACCATGTCGTCGGGACGCCGATGCTGATGCCGATCCTGGCGCTGTAACCCGGCTTGAAATCGCCGCGCGCGCTGTTACCCCGGTGGCGGGGAGCAGGGGGCAAATATGGACATCGAAATCCGGCGCGGGCTGGCCGAGGCGTGGGCGCTGGCGACCGCGCACCGCAATATGCTGGCGGTCTATGTCGCGATCGGGGTGGTCGTCCCCTTCCTGCTGCTGTCGAGCGAACCGATCTTCAGCCTGCGCGCGGTGATGGCGATCCTGTCCGATCCCTGGACCTACCGCGTCGGTGGATCGATCACCGGTCCGCTCTATCTGCTCGGCATCGTCGCGGTGGTCGCTGCGGGCGCGATGCTGGCGGCGTGGAACGGCCTTCAGGCAGACCTCCGCGAAGGCTATCTGTCCGAAGTGATGTACGGGATGGTCGCGGGCGTCGCCTATCTGCTCGCCAATCTGGTGCTCGCGATCCTGTTCGGGTTGGCCTCGGCGCTGCCGCTGTTCGCGCTGGGGCCCGACGCGCTGTTCGGCACCGGCGGTGCGCTCGACATCGTCGTCGCGCTTTACCGCCTGCTCGTCGCGCTCGTCGGCAGCTGGATCGCGGCGCGCCTCTGCCTTGCGGGGGCGATCATGGGCGGGCGCGGCAAACTCGAGCCGCTCGCGGCCTTCGTCGAATCCTGGCGGCGCACCCGCACCGCACAGTGGCGGCTGTTCGGTTTCTACCTGCTCTACGGCCTGCCCTATGGCATCGCAGCGTCCGCGCTGATCATCGTCCACGGCGCGGTGATCCTGAACAATACGCCGGGCAGCACGATCGAAACGCTGATGAGCTTTGGCTGGATCCTGCTGTTCGCGCTCTATTTCCTCGGCCAGATCCTGATCCCCGCCGGGCTTTACCGCGCCAGCGAGCCCGAGGTCGCGGCGAGCGAAATCTTCGCCTGACGTGCCCCATCACCGTAGCCCTGAGCTTGTCGAAGCCTGTCCTGAGCGCCTGCAAGGCAGTCGAAGGGGGCGCCTATTCGAGAAGCGCCCTTCGACAAGCTCAGGGCTACGGTGATGGCAGCACAGGGCGGGGTTCAGCGTTCGCCTTCGGGCGGCGGCGGGGTGCCGGTCGCGGGATCGGTCGCGCGCTTCGCCTGTTCGTAGAGCGCGTTATATTCGGGGCCGGGCTTCATCCGTCCGCCGATCGACATCCAGTTATAGGGCAGTTTGTCGAGGCTCATCGCCTTTGCCTCGGCGCGCGGCAGCTTCGGCGGCGCTTCGCGCCCTTCATTGGCGATCGCGCGCAATTCGGGGGTCAGCCGGTGGCGTTCGGTATCGGTGCCGCACACGTTGATCGATCCGTCGTCGGCGGGTTTGCAGCGGCGGATCGGATCGACCAGCTCTTTCGCATTGGCGGCGGCGGTTTCGGCATTGCGCGGCGGCGGCGGCGCGGGCGGCCCCTGCACCTGCGCCATGGCCGTCACGGGCATGACGCACAATAGCGCGACAGCGGCTCCGAATCGGGCGAAGCATCCTCGACAAGCGGAGCGACCGGCCATATGGCGCGCACCATGCCCGAGCCGGGCGACAAGGCAAGATCAAATGACGGAGATCAGCGGACATGACGAATAGCGGCAGCAACCTCGACCGGGTGCTCGTGCTCGAAATGGTGCGCGTCACCGAAGCCGCGGCGATCGCCGCCGCGAAGCTGATCGGGCGCGGCGACGAAAAAGCCGCCGACGCCGCCGCGGTCGAAGCCATGCGCACCGCGTTCAACACGCTGTACATGGACGGCACGATCGTCATCGGCGAGGGCGAACGCGACGAAGCGCCGATGCTGTATATCGGCGAAAAGGTCGGCAATGCGCCGGGCAAGGGACCGAAGATCGACATCGCGGTCGACCCGCTGGAAGGCACGACGATCACCGCCAAGGCCGGGCCGAACGCGCTCGCCGTGCTGGCGATCGCCGAGGAAGGCTGCCTGCTCAACGCGCCCGACGTCTATATGGACAAGCTGGCGGTCGGCCCCGGCTATTCGCCGAACATCGTCAATTTCGACAATAGCGTGCGCGAAAATGTCGAAGCGGTCGCGCGCGAAAAGGGCTGCAAGCCCGAGGAAATCATCGTGTGCGTGCTCGACCGTCCGCGCCACGAAGCGACGATCGCCGAGCTGCGCAGCATCGGCTGCGGCGTCGCGCTGATCCCCGACGGCGACGTCGCAGGGGTGATCGCGACGACCAACCCCGACACCAATGTCGACATCTATATGGGCAGCGGCGGCGCGCCCGAAGGCGTGCTGGCATCGGCGGCGCTGCGCTGCGTCGGCGGCCAGTTCAAGGGCCGCCTGCTGTTCCGCAACGACGACGAGCGCAAGCGCGCGAAGAAATGGGGCATCGAGGATCTCGACCGCGTCTATGACCTTGAGGATCTCGCCAAGGGCGACGTCATTTTCGCCGCGACCGGCGTGACCGATGGATCGTTGCTGTCGGGGGTCAAGCGGCGCCGCGACGGCGTGATGACGACGGAGACGGTGGTGATGCGCGCTTCGTCGGGAACGGTGCGGTGGGTGAAGGGCGAGCACCGCGTCGGGTGATGGCTTCCGCGCTGCGGCCAGCCTTTATTTCGTCGTCATCCCGGGCTTGACCCGGGATCCATACGCCCTCGCAGTGGCGGGCGGTGCCTGACCTAATGGACCCCGGATCAAGTCCGGGGTGACGAATGTCAGAAAACGACCGATTGCGGACGTAGCCGATCCTCCCCCACCGGGGGAGGGGGACCACCCGAAGGGTTGTGGAGGGGCACCGGCGGTTTACGCGGCGCTGGGCGAGAAGAACCAAGCGTTCCGGGAACGTAGCAGGGGCGCACGACTTCGGCGGCAAGACAAACCGATGGTGCCCCTCCACCAGCTTCGCTGGTCCCCCTCCCCGTTCCGGGGAGGATCGGCTCCGTCCGCTCCCACCCCAAAGCCGCCATCGCGCGCCTCAAAAAATGCCCGCTGCCAGCCCCTCCGCCAGCGCCGCGCCCAGATCGCGGGCTTCGGCGAGACGGTCCTTCGCGATCGTCTTAGGCGCGAGGATCGCTTCCGGCGTCTGCGCCGCGGTGTTCACGATCACCCCCTCGGCGACGCGCTTCAGGCGCCAGCCGGTCGCGATGCGGTCGAGTTGGCGCTGGGCGTTTTCGCCGTCGGACCCCGCGCAGATGATCGTCGCGTAAGGGCGGCCTTCGAGCTGGCCAAGGCAGGGGTAATAGCAGCGGTCGAACATCTCCTTCATCGCGCCCGACAGCGCGGCGAGGTTCTCGGGGCCGATGAAGAGATAGCCGCCCACGGCGATGAGACGATCGGGCGTGACGTCCTCGGCGCGGACCAGCTGCCCCGCCGCCCCCGCGCCTTCGGCGGCGGCGCGCGCCAGCGCTTCGCTGCCGCCGGTGCGGCTGTGCCAGACGATCAGGAGCGCGGGTGCGTCGGTCATGCAGCGATGCTTGCCAAGCGCTGACGTGCGGCGCAAGCTGGCGCAAAATATGGGGGAGAAACGATATGCACCGATGGACCGCCCTGCTGCTCGCCAGCGCCCTGCCCTTTGCCGCGATCGCGCAGGACGCCGCAAGCGACGCGACGCGCGCGGCGCAAGCCGAGATTGCGGCGCGCCTGCCGCTGAGCGACCCGCGCGACGAGGCCAATGTGCTGCGCGGCAAGTTGGCCGAGATCCCGGGCGGGGTCATCCTCGACAAGAATGGCAAGACGGTGTGGGACCGGCGGCCCTATGCCTTCCTCGACGCGAAAGAGGCACCCGACACGGTGAACCCGTCGCTGTGGCGGCAGGCGCGGCTGAACGCGGTGCACGGCTTGTTCGAAGTGGTACCGGACAAGATCTGGCAGGCGCGCGGTTATGATATTTCGGTGATGACGATCATCCGCGGCAAGAGCGGGTGGATTATCGTCGACCCGCTGCTGACCGAGGAAGCCGCCGCGGCGAGCTGGAAATTGTTCGCCGATACGGTCGAGGCCAAATCGGGCCAGCGACCGATCAAGGCGGTGATTTTTTCGCACAGCCACAGCGACCATTTCGGCGGCGTCGGCGGCATCGTGACGCCCGAACAGGTCAAGCGCGACAAGATCCGCATCATCGCCCCGCACGGCTTTTCCGAAGAAGCGACCGCCGAAAATGTGCTGGCGGGGACCGCAATGGGGCGGCGCGCGCTGTATATGTTCGGCGCGATCCTGCCGCCGGGACCTGCGGGACAGGTCGATACCGGGCTGGGTCCGAAACTGTCGTCGGGAACGATCGGCTATATGGAGCCGACCGAGACGGTGAGCACGGCGGGCGGCACGCTCAATATCGACGGGCTGGCGTTCGATTTCCTCGACGCCGGGGGGACCGAGGCGCCGTCGGAGTTCGTCTTTTACATCCCCGCCTACAAGGCGCTGCACACGACCGAGGTCGTCACCCACACGCTGCACAATGTGCTGACCCTGCGCGGGGCGCAGGTGCGCGATGCGCTGCACTGGTCGAAGGTGATTGACGCGACCTTGCTGAAATGGGGCGGCAAGGCCGAGGTCTCGCTGGCGTCGCACCACTGGCCGACGTGGGGGGCGAGCGAGGTGTCGGCGCTGTTGTCCAGCCAGCGCGACATCTATCGCTATGTCCACGACCGCACCCTGTTCCTCGCCAACCGCGGCGCGACGCTGCACGAATTCGCCGATGCGACGCCCGAGGCGCCGGGGCAGGCGGCGGATTTCAGCGCGCGCGGCTATTATGGCACGGTCAACCACGACATGAAGGCGGTGTATCAGCGCTATTTCGGCTGGTGGGACGGCAATCCGGCGAATTTCAATCCATTGGCGCCCGAACAGTCGGCGCCCAAATATGTCGCGCTGGCCGGGGGCGCCGACAAATTGCTCGCGGCGGGGCAGGCTGCGATCAAGGCGGGCGAATATCGCTGGGCGGCGGAATTGCTGAACAAGCTGGTGTTTGCCCAGCCTGACAATGCGGCGGCGCGTGCGGCGCTGGCGTCGGCCTATGACCAGCTGGGGTATCAGGCCGAATCGGGGGCGTGGCGGAACTATTATCTTGCTGCCGCGGCGACACTGCGCGGCACTGCGATCGAAAATGTCACCGGCAACGGGCAAAGCCGCAGCTTCGTCAGCGCGATCCCGACCAGCGTTTTCTTCGACGCGCTGGCGACGCGTTTCGATGCCGCCAAGGGCGCGGCGCTGAAAGGGACGTTCCAGTTCATACTGCCCGACAGCAAGGAGACGGTGGCGATCGTCGTCGGCGGCGGGGTCGAGGTGCCGCGTTACGGCGTCACCGATGCCGCGCCGACCGCGACGGTGACGCTCGACCGCAAGACGCTCGACGATGTGATGCTGGGGGAGGCGCAGTTTCCGGCGCTGATGCAGTCGGGGGCGATCCGGATCGACGGCGATCGCATGGCGTTCCTCAGCTGGTTCGCGCTGCATCCGCCCGCCGACCCACGCTTTAATGTGGTTGTGCCATAGGCCGCTAACACGGTATCGGGGCAGGATGACCGACACCCAAGCCGTCCACCCGACCGATCCGTTCGATCCCGAAGCGCTGAACGCCGCAGAAGGACTCGACCCGGTCGATCCTGCCTATGCCCAGGTGCTGCGCGTCGCGACGGCGCTCCATCTGATCCCGCTCGCGATCGGGGCAAGCGTGTTCGACTGGCTGCTGATTCGGCATATCGAGGGGCCATATGGGCTGATCACCGCGCTGGCGTGGCTGGTCGCGATCACGGTCATTATCGCCTTTCCGTCGCGGCGCGTGTCGCGATGGGGGTACAAGATCGGCGCGGGGCAGCTGCGCGTCGCGCGCGGCTGGCTGTTCCGCACCGACACGATCGTGCCGTTCGTGCGCGTCCAGCATATCGACGTCGGGCAGGGGCCGGTCGAACGCTGGTTCGGGCTGTCGCACCTGATCGTCCACACATCGGGAACGCACAACAGCACCGTCACCCTGCCCGGACTGCCCGCCGACCTCGCAGCGGCGATGCGCGAGACGATCCGGCGCCACATCCAGACCGATTTCGCATGACCGACGCCGCCGCGGTGCCTGCCGCCCCGACCATCGATAACGACGCAGGCTGGCAGCGGCTGCACCCGGCGACGCTGGCGCTGGCGATCGTCAAGCTGGGACCGCGCTCGCTGCAATTCCTGCCCGCAGTCGCGGCGCTCGGTTTCACTGGCAACTGGGTCTATATCGTCCCGGCGATCCTGGCCTTCGTGTTGATCTCGCTGGTCGCGGCGTGGTTCCAGTGGCTGCGCTTCCGCTTTCGGGTCGGCGACGACGAAGTCGTGATCGAAAGCGGCGTCCTCTCGCGCCAGCACCGCACCATCCCGTTCGACCGCATCCAGGACGTCAGTATCGAACAAGGGCTGGTATCGCGCGCGCTAGGCATCGCCAAGGTCGGGTTCGAAACCGGCGCAGGCGGCAAGGAGAATGACGCCAGCCTCGACGCGATCGGGCTGGACGCGGCGCAGGCGCTGCGCACGACGATCCGCGCCCACCGCAGCGGCGAGGCGGCGGTCGTGGCAGCGGCGACGAATACCTTTGACGCGGCGCCGGTCGCCACCGACCGGTTGCTGTTCGCGATGACGCCGCGCCAGCTGCTGGTCGCGGGGCTGTTCAACTTCTCGCTCGCCGCGCTGGCGGTGGTCGGCGCGGCGATGCAGTTTTTCGACGATCTGCTGCCGTTCGACTTCAACGTCTTCAACCCGCGCGACTGGATCGACCTCGCGGGCCAATATGGGCTCGACCAGTGGGTCATCGCGCACCGCTGGATCGCGGGGGTCGGCGCGGGCGTTTCGCTGCTCTTCATCGGTTTCGCCAGCGGCATCGCGACGATGTTTTTCGCCAATTGGGATTTCCGCCTGACCCGCGAGCCGCGGACGCTGCGCCGCACCCGCGGGCTGACTACGCGCACCGACGTCGCGGTGCCGGTGAAGCGCGTGCAGGCGGCGATTCTCGTCACCGGCTGGTTTCGCCAGCGCTTTGGTTGGCACGAGCTGCGCCTGCAAAGTCTGGCGAGCGACGGCGAGAAGGAGCGTGATCATCAGGTCGTGCCGTTCGCCCAGCTGGGTGCGATCGACCCGGTACTGAGCGAAGTCGCGATCGTCCGCCCCGATAACGACCAACCATGGCAGCAAAGCCACCGCATCATCGCGCTCGGTGGGCTGGTCGGGGCGCTGGGTGCGACCACCGGCGGGCTGGTCGCGGTATCGTTCGGGCAAGCGCTCGGCTGGTTCGGGCTGGTCATCGGCGGGTTGATCGGCGCGGTGTCGCTGTTTGGCGCGCGCTTTCACCGCTGGACCGACATGGGCGAACAGGTCGCGATCCGCCGCGGTTTCTGGAAACCCAAGCTGACCCTGTTGCCGCATGCATCGGTGCAGAGCGTCGACCTGAAGAGCGATTTCATCCAGCGTCCGCTCGGCCTCGCGACCTTGGTGTTCGGGGTGCCCGGCGGCAGCGCGCTGGCCACGCACGAAATTCCGGCAATCCCACTGGCGACCGCGCGTGACCTGCGCGACCGCATTCTGACCGCGCGGGCGCGGGCATGAGCGAGACGGCGCTCGGCATCACGCGTTCGATCCTGGGCCAGCCGTGGCGTTGGCGGCGCGCCAGCGCCGACATGGGAACCGAAAATCTCGCCCCCGACGATCTGGTGACCCAGCTGCTGCTGGCACGCGGCGTCGCGCGCGACGATCTCGATCGCCAGCGCAGCCCGACCTTGCGCGGTTTCATGCCCGACCCGTCGCTGTTCCGCGACATGGACGCCGCCGCCGCGCGGCTCGCCGATGCAGTCGAAGCCGGCGAGGCGGTGACGATCTTTGGCGATTATGATGTCGACGGCGCGACCTCGGCGGCGCTGCTGGTGCGGCTGCTGCGCGGACTCGGACTGCCGGCGGGCGCTTATATCCCCGACCGACTGATGGAGGGCTATGGCCCCTCGGGCGCCGCGCTGGTCAGGATCGGCGAAGCGGGATCGAAGCTGGTCGTCACCGTCGATTGCGGCGCGCAGGCGTTCGACGCGATCGCCGAGGCCAATGCGGCGGGGGTCGAGGTGATCGTTGTCGACCATCACCAGTGCGCGACGACGCTGCCCGCGGCGCTGGCGCTGGTGAACCCCAACCGGCTCGACGAAGCGGCTGACGCGGCGATCCACGGCAATCTGGCCGCCGTCGGCGTCGCTTTCCTGCTCGGCGCGGCGCTGCTCCGCACCCTGCGCGCGCGCGGCTTCTTCGCTACCCGCGACGAACCCGCGCTGATCGACCTGCTCGACCTGGTCGCGCTCGGCACCGTCGCCGATGTCGCGCGCCTCACCGGATTCAACCGCGCGCTGGTGACGCAGGGGCTGAAGGTGATGGCGCGGCGCGGCAACACGGGGCTCGCGGCACTGATGGATGCCGCGCGGCTGACCAAGCCGCCGACCGCGAGCGAC
Source organism: Sphingopyxis sp. EG6 (assembly GCF_003609815.1). Lineage (NCBI taxonomy): Bacteria > Pseudomonadati > Pseudomonadota > Alphaproteobacteria > Sphingomonadales > Sphingopyxidaceae > Sphingopyxis > Sphingopyxis sp. EG6. Next base: position 3,517,073 of record NZ_AP017603.1, on the reverse strand, counting down.
ATGGGCTTTGCGCTGGGGCCGCGTATCAACGCGGGCGGGCGGGTCGGCAAGTCCGACCTTGGCGTGCGCCTGCTCACAACGTCGGACGCGCACGAAGCCGCCGAGATCGCGCAGGAGCTCAACCGGCTCAACGAGGAGCGCCGCGCGATCGAGGCGGGGGTGCTTGAAGAAGCGCTGACCGCCAGCGCCGCATGCGGCAACGCGCCGGTGGCGATCGTCGCGGGGCAGGGCTGGCACCCCGGGGTGATCGGCATCGTCGCCGGGCGGCTGAAGGAGCGGCTGCACCGCCCCGCGATCGTCATCGCGCTGGACGAGGACGGCATCGGCAAGGGATCGGGACGCTCGATCGGCGGCGTCGATCTCGGCGCCGCGATCCTCGCCGCGAAGGAGACCGGGCTGCTCGTCGCGGGCGGCGGGCATGCGATGGCCGCCGGGCTGACGGTTGCCGCCGACAAGGTCGACGCGCTCGGTGCCTTCCTCAACGACCGCCTCGCCGCCGACGTCGAACGCGCGAGCGGCGACAAGTCGCTGTTGATCGACGCGGTGCTCGCGCCGCGCGGGATCAGCCCGCTCTGGTGCGAGGCGATCGAAAGCGCCGGACCTTATGGCGCCGGCTGGCCCGCGCCGCGCGTCGCTACCGGACCGGTGCGAATCGTCGAAGCGGGGATCGTCGGCACCGACCATGTCCGCCTGATCGTCGCGGGCGACGACGGCGCGCGGTTCAAGGCGGTCGCGTTCCGCAGCGCCGAAACCGAGCTCGGCCAGACCTTGCTCCACGCCCGCGGCGGCCGCAAACTATGGCTCGCGGGCCGCGCCAAACGCGACGATTGGGGCAGCCGCCCCGCCGCCGAGCTGCACCTGGAGGACGCCGCCTGGGCCGACTGACGCGGCAATGCACAAAAACCGCACCACCATGCTTGACCGCATGGAGATGCGCGTCTAATGCGCCGCTTCACCGAATGACGGCCCCTTCGTCTAGCGGTCTAGGACGTCGCCCTTTCACGGCGAAAACACGGGTTCGAGTCCCGTAGGGGTCACCACGGTCAAGCGCGCGGTCGGCGGGCTTTCTTTCCGAAAATTTCTGACCCCCTGCGGCCCCTTCGTCTAGCGGTCAGGACGCGGCCCTCTCACGGCTGAAACACGGGTTCGATTCCCGTAGGGGTCACCATCTTCTCACCGAAGATTGGATTTCTGCCAAAATAACGCATTTCATCGACTTAGCAGCCGCCTGGTGATACAAAAAGGTGGCACAAAGATGAGATTGCGCGTGGCTGGATTATGGCGTCATCCTAGGTCGAAAATGTTCTGGTTCCGCATGAGCGTGCCGGAGAGATACCGCGCGCGCGTCGGCAAGCGCGAATGGAAAGAGAGTCTCGGCACCAGTGTCGAGGCGGAGGCGCGGGCGCTGCATGCGCAAAAGCTCGTTGAAGTCCACGACCTCATACGAAGGCTCGACGCTACTGATACTGTGGCCGTCGACGACGAGGCGGAGAAAATCGTCTCCGCCGGTTTCGATGCATTAGCCCGCTCGAACGTCAAGTCACACGAGATCGCTGCCGATTATGATCTGACGCGCGGGCTTGATCACGTTTGCTTCACCATGCTGAAGATGATGAGCTTCCGCGCTCGGCTGGACTGGGGCGGAAGCTACGCAGCCAAGGCGCAAGAAGAAGCGCTCGGCGAGGTGGACGAGGATCTCTGGCCGGTTGAGCAGCCCGACCCGGTGGGAGCCTTCCCCACGTTCGCGCACCGCGACGCCGTGACCCTGAATATCGACCTGTTCGAAAGCAATTCCCTGTTCAAGGGTGCTGCGTTTCGCGAAGTAGCCCGAGCTCATCTGTTGACACGCGATTGGAAAGCAGTGGAGATCGAGGCGACAATCGTGGCGCAGGCCGCTGGCATTGTGTTCAAGCCGCGAGGGCCTTTGTTCGAGGCGGTGGCAGAACGCATCCTACGCCGTTTAGCGGAGCACCGCTTCAGCCACTGGCCGACGGGCGTGGAGAAGGTTTTGCTGCCGATGATGACGGCAATGGCGAACCATCTGCCCGCTCCAGCGATCGCCGGGGCGTCCGCGCCAGCGCGAACCCTTAATGACGCTTTTGCGGCGTGGCAGAAGCACAACGGCATCGACCCAGAGCTTCCTGACAAGACCAGCGACGAATGGAAGGTCGCACTCGACCGATTCCGAGAATTGACCGGCACCGATGACATCAGCGCCATTTCGCGCAAGATGGTTAAATCCTTCCTTGAGGACGTGGCTCAATTGCCCTCGCGCCCCAAAAAGGCGGTTGGAGAGCTGCCTTTGCGCGAACAGATCTCCGCCGCTCGCGCCGCGAAGCTTCCGACGCTGAGCCCGCCCACGGTTGGGAAACACCTCGCCGCAATCCGCTCTGTGCTGGCGGTTGCCTTCGACAAGGAATGGATCGCCGCCAATCCCGCGGCTGGGCTGGCCGTCACTGGAGCAAAGCACACTGGGACCGAGCGCGACCACTTCTCCGATGAAGACCTGCGAAAGATTTACACGGCGCCTTTGATGACCAACCCCGAAGCCTGCAGCGATACAATGTTCTGGATCCTCCTGCTTGCGCCTTTCCACGGTTCGCGGCCAGGCGAACATTGCAAGCTTAAGCCGCACGAAATTGTCCGCGAGGGAGAAGAATGGGTCATGCGCTTCCGCACCGACTCGAGACAGCGGCGCGTATCGGACGCTCTTGAGACGCGCCCGCGTCGGCAGAAGACCCTGCAGTCGGTGCGCGACGTGCCACTACACTGGATTGTCATAGAGGCCGGTTTCCTCGACTGGGTCGCGCTCCAAATACAGCGTGGCGAGCATTGGGTTTTTGGCGACCTTGAGGCGGACAAATATGGCGACCGCTACAAATACCTGTCGAGCGAGATCAACGACGCCATTCGCGCTGTTGGTATCGATGATCCTGACAAGGCATTTTACTCGACGAGGCACAGCTGGAGGCGCGAGGGTCGTCGTAGGCGCGTGCCGGAGCACGATCTCGACCAGATGGCTGGCCATGCCTCCACCAACGTTGGCCGCAAATATGGTCAAGGGTCGCCAATCGATACTCTCAAGGAAAGCATCGACCGCTTCGAATTTCGTAGCGTGCCGTGGGACGCGGTGGTCGCCTGTGCTCACCAGCGACTAGTAAGGCTTGCTCGTGCGACTCTGCCAGTGCCTCGAGATATTTAGCCAACTTGCGACCGACGAATGTGCGTATGGCCGAAGGAGCGTCAGCTGACCGGTTTCAACGACGCCGCGATGCCAGCATTGCAGAAACGCGGCGACGGCGTTGGCGCCGGTTCCGTGGCAACCAGGTGATCTGGTTGGAGGGCGCACTGCTCAACTGGTAGATGCGGAATTCGCACCATTCGGGGATGGCGGCAGCCAGCACTAGGTAATTGTCCTGCCGCCGGGCTGCATCCGCCAGAATACGCGTGACGGCGTCGCCCGCCCCCTCGGTGTCGGCGACTAGCGTCGCTCCGAACAGCGGATTGGCGATCTCTACCGGCCGATCGGTGCGCGCTAATATCCGCACCGGGTGCCGCGACGCACGCTGATATACCAAGATAGCAGCGAGCCGCGTCTGGACGGAGGTGTCGGCGAGCCATGCGGCATTTGCGCCAAGCGATGAGACCAGCTGCGCGTCGTCATGCCCGATCCGGCCCACAAGAGCTGGTTCGAGAATAATAGGGAAGCCCGTAACGTCAGTAGCGAATGCGTCGATGCCAGCGGACTGTGCGGCGACGCCCCATTTGCGAAGTGCTGATTCGTCCATGCAGGGGCCTTTCTGTCCATATCGCGACGTCGGACATACTGATTTTAAATAATGGCATTGGTGATATTCATTTCGACGCCTATAATAGTATGTATGGACGCCGCCGATACATTTCCAGACCAGAAAGTCGACTCTCGCGTTTCGATATCGGATGCTGTGTTTGAGGCGCTCGGCACGGTCCTTGCTGCCGTTGGACATATCCTCGATGGCGAGGCAATGCGCAGGCGAGGTGGTCCAGGAATGGACCGTCGAATCACGTCGATAATTGCCTTGTTTGTCGCGTTCGTTGTCTCGTTGATCGTGCGGGAAAACGCGATTGCAACGCAAAGCTGGGCGACTGTCACGGCATCGCGAGCGCTTCGGCATCTTCGCTGTCCACCGCAATGCTGGGCAGCACCGTAACCATTCTCGTCGACTAACCGCGCCCGGCCGCCGCGTGGCGACCGTGCGCTGACGACGATGCGCGGTCGGTCGCCATCCATAATCATGAACCTTCGACACCTGCGATATCGCGGGTATCGAAGGTCTCGCAGGATGGCCCGGCTCGCGGAAAGCGAGTTCGGTATTATGAAAAAAAGTAGTGACTGGGTCCGTCAGCCGGGCCTCGACAAAATGCTCGACCAGCTGGTCGAGGAGCGCGGCTGCACGCCCGCTGAACTGATCCCCTACGACGCCGCCAAGGCGCTCGAAATCGAGCCCAGCGGCGAATTCTACAGGAAGGTGCGCGACTGGAAGCAGCGCCGCGCCGCGGAGTGCGATGCGCCGGTGATGGAGGTGCCGCCGCATGTGCAAGCGGAGTTCCGCAAGACGGTCGATCGCTTCACGGACGACGCGATGAACAGCTTCATCCATGCGGTGCGCCTCATAGGTGGAGATTTCAATCGAACGGCAATGCTCCGCGTGGCCGATGCTGAGCGCCGTGCCGAGGATGCGCGGGCAGAGGCCGACGGCCTGCTCGATCACTGGGCGGCTGCGGAAGCCGAACGGGATGCCGCCCAGATTCGGGTGGCTGAACTTGTGCACGCGCTCGCCGACGCGCAACGACATGAGGAAGCACTCATTGTCCGGCTGGAGGAGCGCGACGCGTTGCTCAGGACGGTGAAGCTGATGACGGTCGACACTGCGGCAACGGTCATCCCGGACGAAGTCCCTTCTCAAAGCACAGCGTCCGAGAAGGACGGAGCCGAGGTGGCTTCGACCGATCCGGTTGATCGCCGCCAAGGTGATCGGGTCGAGATGCCCTTCGCCGACCGCACCGGCGGCGAACACGCGACCGACGGTGATCTCGATGAAGACTGATCGGCTGTTCGAGTGCCGCCACCGTTATGGTGGCGGCACGCTTTTCCGTTCCATCCCTTCCTTCTTCGTCTTTCCCGTGGCGGGGAAAGACACGCCCCATAGCGATGAGCGGTGGGGCGTAACGGGGGTTCAGGGGCGCTCCCCTGACACGCCTTTTTTCGCGCAGCGAAAAAAGATGAGCGTGTTATCCTTTTTTGGCCATCGGCCGCTCTTCAGTACTTGGAGGGCGCCATGAAAAAGAGCTCCGTCTCCGGTCTTGCCGGTTCCGTGAGAATTGACCGGCTCACTCTGCAGGGCATCACCAAAGCAGAAAACCATGGCAAGCGGCTGGACGAAAGCAGCAAGCGCCGGGTGATAAAGGACACTCCCGCTGTAACCACCACAGGCTTAGATTTGTGCGCCCTTTATGAAGAGCACATCGAAGGTGCGTTCGTTCCCAAGGCAGAGTGTCGAGCGCTTCACGTACTTGTGCAATTCCCGACCGACCTGGTCGACGGAGCTGATGCCAGTGGCATGCTTCTCCATGCTCGCCAGTTTGCAGAGCGGGTATTCGGGGATCGTGCCATATTCGCAGATCGCATCGACCGGGATGAGCAAGGGCAGCAGGTTGTCGACCTATTCGTTGCACCAATCTATTCGAAGAAAACGAAACGCCAAGACAAAGTCGCAGTCTCGACCACCAAGCACTTAAAGGCGCTGGCGGCGGAATATGGTTTTGAAAAGACCACCTTGCGGAATGAAGGGCGCGCCTTGCAAACGGCGTTCTTCGAGTATCTGCGCGATGAGATGCAGTTGGACGGCGTCGAGCGCGGTGAGCAAAAATGGTCCCTCGATCCCGATTGGAAAAGCCGCGAGCAGTTGCGTGAAGAAGAGCTGGGGGCGTTGAAGGCTGAGGCCGACAATGCGCTCGCCGAAGCTGACGCAGCTCGATCCGCAGCCTTAGCAGAACTAGCTCGAGCCCAGGCCGTGCGTATTGAGGAGGCCGAGGCGGCGCATGAGCGCCGATTGGCGCAACAGCAATCTGCCGAAAGGATGACAGTCGCATTGGCTAAAATGGAAGCGGCGAATGCCAGCCTTAATGCCGAGCTGCAGGAAAAACTCGCGGCCGCAAAAGTGAAGGAGGCGGAGGCCGAACTGCAGGCTGAACGCTGGAGGGTTGAAAACCAAGCCGCCGAACGCGACCGTGCGAAAGCGGCCGCTATGATCCAGGCTGCAACGGCCCAGTCCAGACAGCTCGCAAACGACCGCACCCTCCACCAAGAGCAGATTGCCCTTCTGTCACGCTCCGCTGACGACAAGGAAGGATTGCATCTTCAAATTGGGCGGCATCCATTGTCTGATGCGGGCTTCACCATGGATGAGCAGCATATGTCTGCCATGGAACGGAATGCTTATAGCAAGCCTTGGCCGCCGGCGATTGCGGCGATGGCTCGAGCTCTCGCCCGCGCTCTCGCAATCATCCGCGGCGCGGCGGCCAAGGTGTTCGAGCAAGAACGCGCCATCGCGAATCGAGAAACCCGCATGGCAACGGAACAAGCGGAGGCTAATCTGCGGTTGGAAGAACGCCGCGCCGCCCAAATGCATGAACACCGCCTCGCGATGAAGGACCTGAATGAGCGCCAGGCAGCTGTCGATGCCGCACATGCTGACGCGGTCCGCTCGAGGGCAGATGCGGAAGCACGGATCGAAATAGCAACCAAGTGCGAAAAGACAGCCTCGGCAGCGGCAGCCTTCAATGCTCGTTGGGGTCGCGCCTTGGCGGCAATTGCGAACACACCGAATGTAATTACTATCGACGAGAAAGGGGTGGCCTCGTTCGATGCGCAGATTGCGAAGACTTTGGGTGAGGAGTTCGCCGAAACCATAGCATCGCGCCCACCCAAGTGGGCCGATGAGGCGCTCACGCGGGAACTGGAAATCGCCGAGCAACGCCACGTGCTGGCCGAGAGAGACCGTCTGGCCTTGATGCAAGTCCAGCAGCTCGCAGCATTGCTCGAGAAGGCTGGTTCCGTCCTCACCCCTCCCCAACAGCTTGTCGCTGAGGAGGTTCGCTACGCTGTGGGGAAAACAGCAGCAGCGCTTTCGAACCGCCAAGGTCGCGGCATGTAGTCGACCGAATGACGGGGCCCGCTCTGTAGCGGTGCCCCGTCGTCATTCAGGCCGCGTCGCGATCAAGCCACGGCGCAAGCCAGCGGGCATCATTCGCGGCCGCCTGACGCTTAGCTGCAAATCGCCGCTCGCGATGCACTTCGAGCGGAGTGACATATTCGCGCCCAGCCCGGAGTGCGATGACGCGACGAAGGATGCGGTCCTCGACGGAATCCGCTTCGGCGCGCGGGTCGGTTAGACGCCGCCAGCGCGCAAGCAGTAATGCCGTGGATATGACATCGACTTCGCAGGCGCTCTGCACCTCGTCCCATTTTCCAGAATATATCAGATTGGTGACAGCAAAGGGCGGACACGTAATCTTGCCGGGGATATCCAGCACGGCAAGAACTTCGGCCAGGTGGATAGGCTTCATGCGCATCCCGGCGGTATAGGCCCGGGCAAGATCCAGGTGGCGGGTGTGGTGGAAACCACCATGCGCCAGCCAGCCCCAGCCTCGCGGCAAATTCAACCCATAACGCATGCAGCCATTGATCAGGATGGGCAGATCATGCGCCAGGCCCATCCACGTCACGATCTCGGCGTCGTCCGGAGCGTCTGCCAGCACGCGCAGGATGCCGGCGATGACGTCCCGCTCGTCATGATCCGGCGCCGACAAGGTGACAAAGCGAGTCACATCGACGCCGCCCTGTGCATCCTCCACCAGCACCATCAGCGATGCCGTGGTGATGGTCTGAAAAACCCAGCGCGGGCAACTGAGCGGATCCTCGCTGCGCCGGTATCCGCGCCGACTCGGCTTGCCCTCGGTCGGCACCCAGCGCTCCATAGCCTGATAGCGCTTATGGGCGGTGTCATCGAGCACGGCGGATTCGATATCGAGCACGACCCACGATCGCGGTCCGCACTTCTTCTGTTCGGTTTTCATTGCAATGTTCTCCTGGTCAGGTCGCAGCGGTCAGCCGAAGCGGACGATGGTTTCGGTCGGCACATCGCGTGTGATCGACGTGTCGCCCCACGGGACGTGACGATTGTTGGGGAGCAGCGCGTCGCCCATTTTTGCGGCGGCGGCCCGGATACGCTTCTCGGCGAGTTTTCGGCCGGCACCGATAGCGCGGGGCTTTGGATGCATCCGCGTCAGCGTGCCGCGGTGGTCGATGCCGAACATCTCGTCCCGACGCGTGCTGACCAAAAGGAGCGGAGCGGTATCGTTGGCCGCCCAAGGCACGAGGCCTTCGACGATGTCCACGGTCAGCAGCTGGCGATATACGACGCTCAGACCCTCCGTTTCGCGTGCCTTCGCATTTTTCCAGCTGCCGTAAACGATGTCCTTGCCGAGCGCCTGTGCGACGCGTGCCAATTCCATGCCCACCGCGGCGTCCATCGGCATGCCGGACGACCATGCGATGGAGTCGTTCGCAGGCGTGAACGCCGGCCACCCCATCTCTCGGCGGAGGGCAATCATAATATTCTGGTGATGCACGATCATTTCCATTTGCTATTTCCTTTCGTGTGACGGCTGAAACCCGAGCTTTTCCCCACTGTTGGGTCACTCAAATCTCCAGTTTCGGAAAAGGACGGAGCGCATGGTCACGCTCCGCTCAGCGCTCAGCGGTGGCGCTGATGCCAGGTGATCGGCAGCATCCGGGGCACAGGGCCGGACGCGGAGATGCGCTCGCGAAACCAGCACTCTTCGCTGGCGCATTCGCCCTCATCGATCTCGATCCACCACACGCGGTAGCGTGGGTCCCACTTATATCCGCGCGCCTTGAGCAGGCCTCGCCGTTCGTATGGTGCTTTGGTCGCCTCGAACCGGACCGTTGGTCGTTCGGCGTTGGCGAGCACATCGCGCAAGATGGTGCCGCCGTGGGGCAGGCGGTGGGCGAGCAGATGCAACAACGCGATGACGTCGGCCATCGCGCGATGCGCTTCGGAGAAGCGACCGATCTGCATCAACAGATGACCTAGCTTGCGGCCATCGAACCCGGCGGCTAGCCAATCGAAATCTGCCATGGAGCAGGCCCACGCCGCGCCCGCGAGGCCCGGCATGAGGTTGTCGATAAAGGCGATGTCGAACGCCGCCGAATGAGCAACCCGCACGTCCGCACTGGCCAACAGCCGTTCGAGCCGGCCTAGGTCGATCGTTTTGCCGCGAACATCGTCGTCGGTGATGCCGGTCAAGAGCGTGATTTGTGGCGGTATCGGCATATGCGGGTCGCGCAGCGCCTGCCCGGCGCTGGCGATACCGACGATTTCGCCAGCGTCGTCGACCTCCAGCATCACTACGGCGATGTCGATGACTTCATCAGTCAGCGGATCGGTGCCCGTCGTTTCGGTATCTACGATCGCAATACGCCGGACCGGTCCGTCTCCGCGCGCACGGAATGGGAACTTGTCCAGTCTCGATACACGGCGCAAAATACGCATATCCGGGTCGTTGGCCTCGCCGAGGCTCAGCGTCTCCGCTTGTTGGTGGTCAATGTCGTGCATGCTCGTTCTCCTTGAAGGACCGAGCGACAGCGAGGCTTTTCCCCTCTGCATCTTCGGTCAAGGAGCATGGCGCGTGTCCAGGTTTTCCAGACATCCCACAAAGCCTGTTCGTTTAGGAGCTGAGCGGCTACAGCCATGACACAAGTTGCTGTGTGAATTTGGGGGTTAGGTGCCAATACTCGATTGGATGACGCGCGGTGAAGATGTGCGCGCGGCGGCGGGTGTGCCGTATCGACTACTGGAAGCGGTGCCCGCGCTGGATGGAGGCGATGCCGCCGCTGGCAACATGCTTATCCAGGGCGACAACCTCGACGCGCTGAAGGCGCTGCTTCCCTATTACAAGGGCGCGGTGAAGTGCATCTACATTGATCCGCCCTACAACACGCGGTCGGCCTTCGAACATTATGATGACAATCTGGAGCATAGCCAGTGGCTGGCGATGATCTATCCGCGTCTGGTGCTGCTGCGTGACCTACTAGCCGAGGACGGCAGCATCTGGGTTTCGATCGACGACAATGAAGGGCATTACCTCAAGGTCGTCATGGACGAAGTTTTTGGTCGTTCCAATTTCATTGTTTCTGCATCCTGGCAGAAGAAAGTCTCACCGGCGAACGACTCAATTTGGTTCAGCGGTGACCACGAGAATGTAATCGTTTATGGAAAGAGGGCGGCTGATTGGCGCCCCCGACGGCTGCCCCGCACTGCAGCGCAGACTGCCTATTATACCAATCCGGACAATGATCCGCGGGGCGTCTGGAATTCGGCAGCCTACACCTGCGCCAAGACCGCTGACGAGCGGCCGAACCTTTATTATCCGATCACCAATCCCAACACAGGAGAGGAAGTATGGCCCAAGCGCACGCGCGTTTGGGCTTTCGGTCCCGAACGTCACGAGCAGAATGTGGCAAACGATCTTGTATACTGGGGCAAGGACGGCCGCGGCAGCGTTCCAAGGTTCAAGAAGCTGCTTTCCACCGCCGGATTGGTAGTGCCTCGCAGCATCTGGGGATACGACGAGGTCGGTCACACCCAAGAAGCAATGATGGAAAGCCTCGCGCTTTTCGGCGATGATCGGTTTGGCACGCCGAAACCCGAACGCCTGATGAAGCGCATCCTGCACATCGCCAGCGACCCCGGCGACCTTGTGCTCGACAGCTTCTTGGGCTCCGGGACGACGGCGGCAGTGGCGCACAAGATGGGGCGGCGCTGGATCGGCATTGAGATGGGCGATCATGCCGAAACCCACTGCAAGCCCCGGCTCGACAAGGTGATCGCGGGCGAAGAGGGCGGCGTGTCCGAAGCGGTCGGATGGACCGGCGGCGGCGGCTATCGTTTCTATCGTCTCGGCGCAGCGGTGTTTGACGCCGACGGGCACATCACCAGTGGCATACGCTTCGCGACACTGGCCGCGCACGTGTGGTTCAGCGAGACGGGAACGCCGTTCATCGGTGCGGCGGATACACCGGTGCTGGGGGTGCATGATGGCATGGCCTATGCCCTGCTCTACAACGGTATTCTTGGCGACCGATCGGTCAGCGGGGGAAACGTGTTGACGGCTGCGTTGCTAGCCCAGCTGCGCGAGGAGAGCGGCTGGGATGGGCCGATGACGGTATACGGAGAATGGAGCAAGCTAGGTGCGGCGCGGCTGATGGACGCAGGCGTGACGTTCAAGCAGACGCCTTATGATGTGAGGGCGCGCTGATGGAGCTGAAGGACTATCAGCGCCGGGCGCTCGACGCGCTGCGCACCTTCCTTGATCAGGCAACGATCCGCGATCATGCACAGGCCTATGCCGCGGCCTGCGCCGTGGGCCAGCCGGGCGCCTATGGCGCGGCCTATCGCCCGCTCGCCGGGTTGCCGGACGTGCCCTATTGCTGCCTGCGCCTCCCGACCGGCGGCGGCAAGACACTGCTTGCCGCGCACGCCATCGGCGTCGCGCGCGACACATCACTGAACCGGCGCTTTCCGGTGGTGTTGTGGCTGGTCACGTCGACCACCATCGCCGAGCAGACGCTGGGCGCGCTCAAGAAGGTGGGCCACCCCTATCGCCAAGCGCTGGAAGCGACCTTCGGCGGCGCGGTGCGCGTTTATGGCATCGACGAGCGTCGGCAGCTGCGTCCGCAGGACATGGCCGATGCGGCGACAATAATCGTCTCGACCGTGCAGGCGTTCCGCGTGAACAACGTTGCTGACCGCAATGTGTATCGCGACGACGAAGAGTTGGAGCCGCATTTCGCCACGGTGGCTAGGGGCGCTGACGTGGCCCGGCACGAGGATGGCCCGCGCCGGGGAAAGCCGATCGCCAGCTTTGCCAATCTGATGAAGTTGCATCGTCCGCTGGTGATCGTCGATGAGGCACACAATTTCACCTCGACCCTTTCCGGCGAGACGATGGGACGCATCGCGCCTGCAGCGGTCGTGGAGTTTACGGCCACACCCGTTCGCTCGAACGTCATCGTGTCCGCCACTGCCGCCGAGCTGAAGGCGGCGGACATGATCAAGCTGCCGATCCACCTTTCGCAGCATAGCAGCTGGCAGCAGGCGATCGCGCACGCCGTTGATAATCGTGCATGGCTCGAAGGCATTGCCGTCCGCGATAGCGGCGGTATTCGGCCAATCGCGCTCTATCAGGCTCAGCCTGCGCGCGAAGGCGCCGAGGCGACGGTGGATGTCGTCAGACGCCACCTGATCGAAGATTGCCGTATCCCAGAGGACCGGATCGCGGTGGCGACGGGCAACCAGCGTGAGCTAGACGGTATCGACCTTTTCGATCCGGCCTGCACGATTGAGCACGTCATCACCGTCGATGCTCTGAAGGAAGGCTGGGATTGCTCCTTCGCCTATGTGTTCTGTTCGCTTGCCAGCATTCGAAGCGGCGGTGCCGTGGAGCAGTTGCTCGGCCGCGTGCTGCGCATGCCGTTCGCAACGCGGCGCTCGTCAGAGGAATTGAACCGCGCCTATGCTCATGTATCCGAGCGCAATTTCTTTGATGCAGCCGAGGGCCTGAAAGATCGGCTTACCGAAATGGGCTTCGATGAGCGCACCGCGCTGGAAGCGATCGTCGAACAGCCCGAGACTTTCGAGTGGCGCGAAGACCGATCGCTGTTCACGCGGCCGGAGTTGCCGGTCCTGCACCTCCGGGACCGGCCCGATCAAAGCAATTGGACCCCCGAGATGGTCGCTGCAACGCGCATGGCCGATGACGGAGCCGGCGGAGTTGCGATCACATTCGACACGTCTGCCCCGGACGATGTGCTCCGCGAAGTAGCCATAGCGGTTGCAAGCGCAGATGCTACGCCGACGACGGCCGTCGAGGCTTTTATCGCGCGTCGCGCGGAGTCTCTGTCGCCTGCTGAGCAGGGCGAGGTGCTGACGTTGCCTCGGCTTGCGATTGAGCGGGACGGGCAGCTCGAAATCGTCTTCCCCGAGACGCTGGTTGATGTGGGAGGTTGGGATCTGCGCCAGGTCGACACAGGCTTGCCCGGCTTTGCGTTGACCGAGCGCCCCGACACGTTCGAGATGGACGTGGATGGCGACCAGGTGGTCTACAATCGCATCGACGCCGCCGCCGAATTGGCGCTTGATGACGCGACCGATTGGGACGTGGCCGCGCTGTCTCGGTGGCTCGATCGCACGACGCGCCAGCGCGACGTCTCCCAGCCTATATTCCTCGAATACTGTCGGCGCGTTGTTGAAGGTGTCGCGGAGCGTATCCCGCTGGCGCAGCTCGTGCGCGGGAAATTTGCGCTGCGAAGGGCCATTATCGCGAAAATTGTGCAGCAACGCCGCGAAGCCGGCATGCGGGGCGTGCAGCTGTTGATGACGGATATCGCACCTGTTCTCGCCTTGGGTGACAACGGATTCAGCTTCTCGAAGGCGGGCTATGATCCACGCACGCCATATTCGGGGCCGTGGCGACCACGGAAGCACCTGTTCGCGCAGGTCGGCGACCTACGGCATGGCGGTGAAGAATGGATGGCCGCGGTCCAAATAGACGATCACGAAGCCGTCAAACACTGGGTCCGGAACGTGGATCGCACGGCATGGTCCTATTCGCTGCCAACCTCGACCGACCTGTTCTATCCGGATTTCGTCGCGGCGTTGGTGGATGGCCGCAAGCTGATCATCGAATATAAGGGTGCCGATCGCACCGATAATGCGGACAGCCGAGAGAAGAAGAATATCGGTGCGCGGCTGCAGGAAGTGAGTGACGGCAAGGTGGTCTTCCTGTGGGCAGAGCTGGACCGCGGGGGCGGTGTGGCGCGTCAGATCGACGCGGCAATCGGGTAAGAGGGCAGAATGGACAAGTTAAACCGCAAGCAGATCCACGCACGCGCCCGCGAAATTCTCGAGGAGCATTCCGGCGGCATTCGTTGGGGCGAGATCCTGAAGCTGATCCACGCCGACGCGCCAGACACGCCGCCCAATAGCATTCACGGTGCCATCCAGGTGCTGTTCCAGAGCTCCGACGACATCGTAAAGGTCGCCCGCGGCACCTATCAGCTGTCGAAGTTCGTAGACGAGGACGCTGCGGAGGCGATCGCCGCCGACGCGGCCGTTGCGACCGCGCCCGTCGTTCCGGTGAAGAACGGTGCCGTTCAGGAAGCACTGGCCGAGCAGGATTTCTACGCGAGCTTCGCCGAATGGCTTGTGGAGAACGACGAGGTCACAGTCGCCGGTGCGCTCGGTGGAAGCAGCCTTGGTGGAAAATGGGGCACGCCGGACGTGATGGGTGTCCTGAAGCCTCGCGCCCAGGACATGTTCAAGTTCGAACCGCAGATTGTAACCGCCGAGATCAAGGCGACGCCGAGCCAGCCTGTCGTCGCCTTCGGACAGGCGGTCGCCTATCGGCTTTTCTCGCACAAGAGTTACATCGTCGTTCCGCGCACCACGAGCAGCGACGATATGAATCGGTTGAAGTCGCTGTGCAGCATCCACGGCGTCGGTTTGGTCGTCTTCACCCTGGACAAGAGCGAGCCGGACTATGGGGTAATTGTTCTGCCTGCCGTGGCGACCCCGGATATGTTCTATGTGAACAGCATGCTCGACCGTCTGAAGGGCAGCGAGCCGAATCTGCTGAACCGCTTATTTTGAGGTCGAACGTGGACCGGCAGCGGACCGGCAGAGAATAATCCGACTAACATTATAAGGGGATCGATACCCGTGTTGGTGTCGTTTCAAATCGCACGGGCAGACCGATAGGGAAAACACGGAACGGATGAACCAGATCACGATTTTTTACTCGTGGCAGAGCGACCGTGACAGCTCGGTGTGCCGCAACTTCGTTCGGATCGCGCTCGAGACCGCGCTCGGCGAGCTGCGCGACCAGCATCCGAACGTGGAGCTTGTTCTCGACTCCGACACCTCGGGCGTCGCCGGCACGCCGCCGGTGACCGAGACGATACTGAAAAAGATCAAGGCCTGCGGCGTGTTCGTCGGAGACGTCACCTTCGTGGGAGAGACAGCCAAGGGCAAGCAACTCCCTAATCCAAATGTCCTCACCGAATATGGATACGCGCGGGCAGTCCTCGACGACGAGCAGATCGTGCTTCTCATGAACACCGCCTTCGGGCCGCCGACAGATTTGCCCTTCGACTTGGCTCACCTGCGCTTTCCACTCGCATGGGAGCTTCAGGACGACGCTGCCGCCGTCGAACGACGCAGAATCCGCGCGGCGTTCGCCACGAAGCTGGCGCTCTGCCTAGACGCATCGATCCGCTACGTCCTAGCGAAGCCGCCTGCCGGGGGTCTGGCGCTGAACGGGCTGGCAGCAGCCAGGGCGACACTGACGGAACTCCGAAATAGGACGGGCCGCGGCGACGTTCCGGCGATCGTCCCAGGCCCGCGCCTCGTGGTCCGCTTGGCACCTGCGACGCCCCCGCAGTATCTGGCGCCCGCTGCGGTGAAGCGCACACGCCAAGCGTTCGTGCCGAGCGAATACGAGCTCGTCCAGACCGAGGCGAGCCTAGGCCAGTGGGCGAGCTTCGATCCGCCGAAAAGCCGCGGCTCTGGGCCCAACCCAGAAGCTCGCTGGTATACCCGGATCGTCGCGCCCGGCGCGGTCGAAACGGCCGTTGTCGTGGGCGTGCGGGTCGATGACGACCGAACTATCATTGTCGACGGCTTTCCATTGGAAGGAAGGCTGGTCGAAACCGTTCGCAGGTCAATCGAGATGCTGAAATCGATCGGGGCCACCGGACCAATCACGATTGAAGCCGTCCTCCATGAAATCAAGGACGTCCAGCTTTCCTCCCCATCACGACTCAGCCGACCGTCCCGAATTCCGGGGATCGAGACAACGACGCTGGTGCTGCCCACGCTCGCCGACTTCACTCCAGAATCTCTCCGCCCGATGATGGACGACATATGGCTGGGGTTCGGGTTCGAAGACGGCTCGCCCAGCTTCGAGCAGGGTGCGTGGCGGGGAGAGGCCCATCCTCGCGCCTACGAGCCCGCTACCTTCCGCTGGCCTTAGGGAGAGTCGCCGATGGCCGCCGGCAACCGGAAGCTCAGCAAGGCGGAGTTCCTCCAGGCTCATCCTAACTGCTGCTTCTGCGGAGGACGCCGCCCGACGGCGGAGCGCGACCACGCGCCGGCGAGGATCGTCTTTAGGGGCAAGCATGGGCCTGACGACTTTGAGTTCCCCGCGTGCGCCGAGTGCAACCGCGCAGCCGCGCTGAGCGAGCAGGTGACCGCTTTCTACATCCGAAGCGTCGATCGGAGCTACGAGCGGTTGGACGCAGGCGAGTATCAGAAACTTATCGAAGGCATCGTGAACAACGCGCCCGACGCCCTGCCTTACCGTAACCCGTCTCGCGGGCCGGAGTCATACACACGCTTCATCACCCCCGATGCGGAGTATCGGACCGTTTCGATCCCGGGTGTCGCGAAGGACCACATCACCCTGTTCGGGATCAAGATGCTATACGCGATGTATTACCGGGTGACTGGACGCTCGGCCTCTTC
This sequence comes from Sphingopyxis sp. EG6, assembly GCF_003609815.1. Classification (NCBI taxonomy): domain Bacteria; kingdom Pseudomonadati; phylum Pseudomonadota; class Alphaproteobacteria; order Sphingomonadales; family Sphingopyxidaceae; genus Sphingopyxis; species Sphingopyxis sp. EG6. The sequence goes on along the minus strand of NZ_AP017603.1, from coordinate 3,500,427 downwards.
GTCGCTGCGACGATTGGTCTACTGGGCGCAGGCCGGCACCCCCGCCGCGGACCAGGTCCGCCAGAACGCCAGCCAGTGGTTCGACGATCTGCAGGTGGCGCGTCGGCCGAACGTCGATCTGGGCGACCAATTCAGATATCAGACCGGCTACAATCCCGCCCACGGCTACCTTGGCCTGCATATGTCGTTCGGCGAGGCTCTGGTGTTCTTCTGCGTCCTCGGCCCCGCGCGCGAGATGATCCGCCTCAAGCCGAAGCCCCCGCTTTACCAGACGATCAAGGATCTGGGTGACAAATTCCGGATCCGAAAACCCTGATCGTTAGCGGCGGGCACCCGCGTCGGGCCGATACCGGGCAGCGGCATCGCTTCGTCGCGGCGTCGCGAAGACGGCCCATCAGGACTGCGAGTTCTGCACGGAGGGAACGGCGGCGGCTTCGATCTGCCGTTCGATCTCATGGGCTTCGGCGATGCCGACCGACACTAGCTGCCCGATCACGCTGTCGATGCGCGAGCGATAGGGATGCGCCGGCTCCAGGATCGCCGGTTCCTGTAGCTTGGCCGCCTCGAACCATTCGACGACCTTGCCCCCGACGCCTGCGGTCACCCACAGGCTGGCGTCGGTGGGAACCCGATCGAACCAGGCCTCGACGGCCGCAAGCACGAAGTCTAGGTGGCGCGAGCGGGGCGCGACGAGGAGCATGTTCATCGTGCACATCGCCACGAACGTCGTCGGACCGCCCATCTGCAGAGCGCGCAACGAATCGAGGAGCGGATCGAGGCGGTCGGCGACCGCGGGGACCAGATAGCTCCGCGTGCCAGTAAACGGATTATGCGTGTTGAGCAGCATCCGCGCCACGACACCACCGGTCTCGTGGTCGATCGACAGCTCTCCCGGCGCGTAGTTGTCGCGCCATCGCCGCAGCGCCATCGTGCGTGCAGCCAGGCGCTCGCGCAGCTCGACGGGCCGAACTGGCGACCGGCTCGCGTCGTTAAAGTAGAGCACGTCCGCCGCGAGGATCAGCGTCTCCGCCACGTCGCCGAACGACCTGTCGGGGAGACTGGTGATTTGCTCGACCAGCAGTCCGAACTCGGCAGGATCCGCATCTAGCAAAACGACGGCGACAAGCGCGTAAAACTGGGCGTTCCACTCGCTCGGCGAGTAATCGATCTCGGCGTCGGACGGAAGCCGCACACCGTTGACCCTTCCGCTCCAGTCGGCATAGGCCGAGACAACCTCCCCGCCCCAGTCCAGACGCTTTGCCTCGGGATCGTTCAGTAGCTGCAACCACGCCGCCGCGGCATCGCTGTTGACGTGCAGGACGGAACCGTCACCGGCGACCTCGTCATCCTTGCCCTCGTCATCTTCGCTCTCGTCATCCTTCGAGATGCGGATGCGATGGGGCCGCCGCAGCATCGGCTTCTCGTCGGGGAAGGCCGGCCAGGCGGGCTCGGCGGCACCCTCGAGCCAAGCGATCTCGGCCGCAACGGCCGCTTGCGTCGTCGCATCTCGCTTCTCCTCGAAGACCTTCTGCAGCGCCTCGTCCTCGTCATACCGGTGCCAGCGCCAAACCGTCCCGGCAAAGGCCGCCCGCATCCCCGCCTTCAGCAAACGAGGGTCAGTCTCCGCGATCATCGCGACCGCGGCCGCGAACGCGGGCACCGCGGCGCGATCTAAGCGTGCAGCGATTGCGACGAGTTCGTCGCGGTCAGACTTCAGTCCGCGACGACGCCAGAGATGAAGCAGGGCGAGCGCGCCGAGCGCTGGGCGATTGTAGCTCAGATTCTCGTTCGGTCCCGAATAGCGATCCGCCTTCTCGCCAAGCGCCCGCCGCACCACCTGACGGACCCAATCCTCATGCGCGTCGAGAAGCGCGTCGTCGCCGTCGCGCGCTACCAGCAGCGCCGTCCTGATCAACCGCGTTGAGATGGACGCGGGATCGTCGGCGTCGGCGCCGTCCGGAAGCGCGCCGGCGGCATACTCCACCGCGTCCCGCGCCGTCTCCGCCGTAGCGTGCTCGCCGCCGTCCGCTGCCAAGTGGATGAGTGCGTCCATGTTGCTCTCGCGGGCGAACGAGGCGTGGCGCTCCTGAAGGCGGCGCAGATGCTCCTCCTCGTCGGTGGGTGCCCGATACGTTCGTCCGCCCTCGACCTCGACCCAGTTCCCGGGCGTAACGAGATTCAGCGCATGGCGGCCCATGAACGCCGGATCACCGAAATCAGCGCGCTCCCCATAGGGGCCGAGACCATCGACCGCCGCCCGCAGAAGTTCGCGCAGCTTCGCGGAATCGGCGTCTTCGTTGATGTAGCGGGGAAGCGCATTCTCTAGCACCGCTTTCCGCGAGGGTCTGCCGCGCAGATCGGCGAGCGACACTGCGCCCGGCGGCTCGTCGCGCATAGCGAACCGGCCGGTGTCCATCCGATCGTGAACGGAGCGGCCCCGCTCGGTCGCGAGGAGTTCCGGGTTGGCTAGGAAGGGGACCATGGCCGATCGCGTCGCTGGGAAGTGGGAGAGCAGAAGGTCCACGGCGACGAGAAGGAACGCGGCCGAGCTGCCGGGCGGACCCAGCACGTCAGCAAGCACCTCGTCAACGGGCTCGCCGGCATCCAGCCGCCGGTGGCCCCACGCCTCGAGCGCCTTCAGGCCCGACGCCGCCGAATACTCCCGGGCCTGATCCCGCGACCAGAAGTAGGTGTTCTTCCAAGGAAAGAAGCGCGGCCCGTCGTCGAACACGACGGTGTATCCGTTCTTTCCCGGGTCGCGCCCTTCGCTGTGCGCGTCGATCGCGGCGGCGACGAGGCGCCGAACCAGCCCGAGCCCGACCTCCTTCGCGTGCACCAGCAGGTCGAAGAAGGGAGGCTGGGCGGGCGACGCCGGAAGATAGTCGCTGTCCGCATGGCTGAACACGCGCCCGCCAGAAACGCCGTAGGGGGACTCTCGCTGGCGTCGCGGCTCGATCAGGCTGTTCGCCATGACATCGGCCAATTCGGTCGGCACGACCTGTGCCAGGACCGTGCTGAACTGACGAACCGCTTTCGCCTTGTAGGAATCATGTTCGTCGTCAATGTCGAGGAGGTATCGGCTGGCGGCCTCCGGCGCCTGGGCCGAGAGCAGAAGCGCCATAGCGCGAAGGTTTCCGATCATGCGTCGCCGGGTGCCGCTGTCCATCCGTTCGAGCGCAGGGTCCGACGGGATCGTGACGGCGGCATCGCGCACGTCTAGCTGGCGCAGCCATCCGAACAGCATGTTCGCCGTGGCCGTCCCGAGCCCAGGAACGGCGAGAATGACCTGCAGATCGATCTCGACGAGATCGACGATTGCGTCGATCGCCTGAAGGGGGATCTCATCTTGATGAGCGAGCGCCCAGCTCAGCAACCAGAACCCGGTCCCGGTCGTGTTGGTGCGCAGAGCTTTCGGCACCGGCTTGTCGGTCTTCACCTCCAACTTCGCGTAGAGCTCCGCGGTGGAAACCGTATCGACGGCGGCGATCGTCGTCACGAGCTCGACGAACAATGCAGCCCCGCGCGCCAGAAGGGCCGCGCTGCAGCGCTCGAGCAGGTCCCCGGCGATCTCGGACCGCACGATCGCCAGAAGCGCATTCCTCCGCCACGACCCATGAGCCCCCGGTGGGGAGAGCCTTTCCAGAAGTCTCAGCCAGGAAGCGCAGTCGTCCGATCCCTCTAGATCCAAGCGCCCGGCGAACTCGATCCCGCGGGCGATGCGCGGCGACGCCGGGACCGTCAGGTCGACGCCGGCGAGCCTTTCGCCGTCCTCGTGGATCAGGCTTCCGATGGCCCAGTCCCGCAGCACGTCGTGGTAGAAGGCGAACTGGTCGCGCCGGACCTCGGTGAGAGTCAGCGACCGGGCGAGGTGCGTCAGCGCATCGGAATTCTCTTGGACCCCCAGTGTCGACCCACCCGTCAAGGCGATGCGCGCCAGCTCGGCGATGATCCTCTGGCCCGCTCGGGGATCGCCGAGCGAGTAGTCCGCCGTCTCCCACCACCGTCTCGCCAGTTCAGCTTCGGTGCGAATCTCTGCGGATCCCTGAACTTTCACCAGGCGCGAAAGCCGGTAAAGGTTACGCGCGATGCTTGATGCGGGATGACCAGGCGCGAGAATCGCCCTCAGCTCCGGCGTCTCCTCGGAAAGGACCTCCACCTCGTCGTCGGTCAACTCGCCGACAGTTACAGGGTGAACGCCCCCGAAGGCTCCGATCACGTCGTCATGAATCCATCGGGCCACGCCGCCCGCCTCCGTGGCCCTCGCGGTCGCGATCACCGCGAAGCCGGGAACCGCCGCCGCCTCGCGCAGCACCTGATTGACTGTCAGCTGCGTGCCGGGATCGGCGAACATCTCCAGGCCGTCGATAACGACGAGGCCGCCCCCGCTGGCGGCGAGGTCGTTGAAGAATTCGCGCGCCGTTCCGGGAATCCCGTGCCTCTGCGCGAAGGCGGCCCACCCACCAGGAGGTGTCGACGCCTGCTCGAGGACGATCAGGACAGATTCGCGCCCGACGCGCTCCGCGACCAGCTTCAGGACGCCCGACTTTCCGACGCCGGGGCCGCCCTGCAGCTCGACGAAGCGGTTATCCTCCAAGGCCGCATTCAGGGCATCGACGGCCGCGTGCCGCATGAGCGTGACGCCTCCGACCGTCGTGCCGATGCCGATTAGCGTGTGACTCGCCTGTTCGGCGAGAAGCGCGCGGGCCGCGCGGTAGTCCCGGTCGCCAGCGAGACGAAAGCTACGCCCCACCAGCTTGGCGCGCAGCTCCTCTCGGTCTATCGCGCCGCCGACCTTGGCTATCGAAACCGAGACCTCGATCAGTTCGCTCCACAGGCTCTCGGCCCTTGTGACGTCCTCGTCGGCTAGAACTTGGCGGGCGAGAGCGAGCCCGTGGGTCCGCGCCAGCGGGGCCGTGGACTCGAAGTCGAACACCAGGATGGCGAAGCGCCGCAGGAAGCCCCAGATCAGATCGTCCTCGTCAGCGATCCCGGCCGCAACGAGATTGGCGCGAAAGGCGGAGACGAAGGACCGCATCTGATCGCTCGCGACCCCCTTGGCGGCGATACGGCTGAAGAACTCGCCGCTCGTCCCAGCAGCGCGCGCCCAGATCAGGACATCCTGATATGGGCCGGAGATGGCTTTACTCTGGCGCTGCGTCGCGACCGCGAGCATGTGCCGCTCCTCCGGCACGCCCCGCGAGCTGGTCCGGGCGACCTGGCCCGCCACCTCCGCGAATACTGCATCCTTCGGGGAAAAGCTCACGTCGCGCTTGGACTGGATCTCCATTAGCGACTCTCCCGCCGGGCCACTGCCCTCCAGGATCAGGTCGTCCAGTGCGTAGCCCTGATCTACGCCCTGGAAACGGACGCGGCTAAGCTTCACGCCCGGCAGCCCTCGCGGCTCGGTCCCCGCGAGCATCGCCAGGAGGTAAAAGGCGCCCAGCTCGCCCTCGATATATACGCCGGCCCCTCCCCGCGAGGCCGGGCTCGACCCCTTTTCTGAGTTCGCTTCTTTTACCATGGCTAGGTTGTTAGAGGTGGCAACGCGGCAGTCAAGGCGAAGGCCAACCCGATGGGCAGCGCGCGATGGGACGACTACTTACGACCTGCAGCGGAAGCATCGGATCGCCTATCGAACGGAGAGCTTCGAGGATATTTTACGGCTGCTTGAATGGCCGAATATAGGGCGCTAAGGCGTCATTGCCGGGCCACTTAAAACTTGATACAATGGTGGCACAAAGGGCGTTTTGGGAGGCCTGCTAAGTTATTGAAAATGCGGGCGTTGCGCGCAGATTGACCCCTCCCGTAGGGGTCACCAGCCCAGTCACAACGCCTCGTACAGTTTAACGCTAGGCCGATTAGGTCAACGGCCCCATGTCCACCTGGAAAGCGCATTCACGGCAATAGGCGTCGAGCCCACCCGACCTTGAAATCAAAGCGGAGCCATGCGCCAAGCGAGACGGGATTTACCTCCGTCAGCCCCAATGTTGACCGAACGTCATGGCTTGCCGATGGATTGATGCCAATTTTGAGGCCCGACGGTAGCATCCCGCTATCGATGACCGGCCCGGCCGAGGGCGTGACGACAAGCACTTCCTTTAGCGCAGCCATCCCGGCACGCGTTGCATCGCGATATTGCCGCAGCATCACTTGCGGCATGCCCAGCTGAGGAAATGGCGGAACATTGCCGACCGCTTCGATACTGAGCGCTTCCGCGAAACTTGCGACCGACTTGTTGTTATCCGCCAAGGCGGATGACGCACCACCGACCGAGCAGATCGGCCTGACCGCGGCATATTCATCGGGCCCAAATCGCTCGAAGTGCAAAGTGGCCACGCTGACGTCGGCCCGCGCAGGATCGGTGGACGCACGAACAATCTGGGACGCGCATTTGGGATATCCGTATATCTCGCGCCCCGATGCCATAGCCGGACCCGAATCGACGAACATGAAGCTGGGGAGCCACATGATGCGATCGGGTTCTTGCTGTTGGACATCACTGCAAAGAACGATGCTCCAAAAGGCAATATCGGCCTCGCCCACAAAGCCGTTTTGACGTTCCAGCGGGTCGAGCGAGCGCATTTCGGGGACGTAGATGGCGGTCACGAGAACGGTGTCACCGACCACCCTGAACTTATAGCGCGCATTCGGGAATCCGTTGAGCGCCGCGTCGCAATAGCGTTGCTGCGCGCTACGGTCCCCGTCGATCAACATCGCGTGCATAATCGCTCCGCGCGCCTCCATCGGAGGCGTTCCGAGCAGATCGTTGGGTAGTCGCACATAGGGTGAGGGCAGGGACATTTCGCTCTTCCGATCAATCCGGACCCAACAGGGTTTCGGCTAGGTTCAATTCTCCCGCCATGCCGCTGCGCGCTGCGCAACGTCTGGCGCGCTGCGCGGCCCGCGCCGCACCGGAACTGCGGCCATTGGCTGCGAGTAGCGCGTCGATAGTGGCGAGTCGCGGCCGCGCGTGGGGAAACAGGCAAGCGAAACGGCGAAGGGCCGGCCGATAGCGTGCGACGAGCTGGCGCGCGCGTTCTGATACGCCCTTTTCGCGATCCATTAGGCGGGCGCCGACAAGCGGTGGGGCCGCAAACCCTTCGAGAGAGGAAAAATTGGTCGGTGGCGTCACAAGCGACAGCTCGCCAGCCGCTTCCGCCATGGCGAGGGCGCCGGTGTCGTCGCCGATATCGCAAAGCAAACGGGCGCGCAGCCCCGCCACGATATGGTCCGAAAGCACGTCGCCCGATTCCTTCAGCCGGATGTGCGCCGCCTCGATTTCCGTCGACGCGGCGTCCAATTTGCCATTCGAAAGATGGATCAGCCCAAGCATGTAGGCGGACCAGCCAAGGTGAAGCCTGTTCTCACGTTCGGCGGCAAGTCGGCCCAATTCGCCAAACCGTGCTTCGGCGGCAGTCCAATTGCCTTGAAAGGTCGCGCTATGGCCCATCGCCGTGACGACGACTTCGCGCAGCTGTCGCTCAGCGGGCCATTCGGCCAGACAGGCCATGCTCCGCGCAAGCTGTCGATCGCACGCCGACCATCGGCAAAAGATCATGTTCAATATACCCTCGGTCGCCCTGACATAAGCTTCCGGCCGCAAATCTCGCCGATCCGCAGCAAGCCGGTGCGCCCTCGAAAACAGGATGCCCGGCACCACCGGAATCCGGAGCAACCCCGCCGCATAGGCAATGGTCGAATTGCTGCGGCAATGCTCAAGCGATCGCGCATCTTGCAGGCCGCCATATCGTGTCGCCATCGATCCGCCGCGCAGCACATCGGCTATGCGACCGGTGAAATAGCCAGTTTCGGATAGGATGCCGCCCGTGCGCACCAGCGCCTTCTTCCCGCGACCAGAGCGCGCAAAGGGCCGCAGCGCCATCGCCGCGAGGGTTGCCGCCTGACCGGCCTTCGCCAGTTCGCCCGCCGCCCAATAGGCTTCGGCCAGCCGCGACCGCCAGCGCGCAACGGCAAAGTTTGCCGCGAGGTCTACGCTCGTGGCCTTCTCGATCGCAAGAGCGTACATTTCCGCAGCGGCAGCGGCAAAACCTGTGTCGAATGCGGCTTGGGCGCCATGGCCATAGCATTGCGCCGCCCGGCGAGGATTTCGCGCCAAATCCCACTGTTGCGCCATCGCGCTCCAACGCGCATCCGCCGGAACGTCGAAGCGCGAAACGCGGGCCAGAGCCTCCGCGGCCATGACCGTCGCGCCCGCGGACATCTCACCACGCACAGCGGAGCGTATCAGTTCGTGCGACGGGCGATACAAGGTCGGGCGTCCCGCATGCTCGGCAAGGCCGGCGGCGACAAGCCTTTCGACAGGGTCGGCTGCGGAGGTTGGCTGGCCCAAGCGGCGCAATATTTCGTCGATGCGATCGAGCGAAATGGCGTCTGCCGCGATCGCCAAGATACGCAGCACGAGGCGATCGACCCGGGACAGAACAGCAATGCGCTGACGGAGAATGTCCGCCAGACTATCGGCGGCAGCGCCCCCCAGCAGCGCCCAAGCGGCACCCGCGCGCGCGGCAAAGGGGTTGCCCCGAGCGAGATCGACAATATGGGCCACATCAGCGTCCCGGATCGCAGGAGCCTCGCAACGGATGAGATGGGCAACAGCGATCCGATCGATTGGTCGAAGCTCGATCACTTTCGCGATGGCGATGGCATCCTGAAAACCCGCTCCGCTACCAAGCTCGCGGCGCGTGAACAGCATCTGCAAGGCAGGCTGCTCGCTTGCCAATCGATCGAACACCTCCGCCGAATATCGATCCGCCAGATGAGCGTCATCGACCGCGACCAAGGTCGCTCGCCCGCGCACCAAGGATGTTATGATCGCTAATGCCAGCTTCTGGATTCGTACCGCGCGGTCAGCCTGGTTTCCCGTCCCGTCGGCAGCGATGGGAGAAGAGCGGGAGTCGAGCAACCAGAGGCCATCCGCGATGCTGAGGTCGTCGCCAATGAGGCCCGCGTCCGCCATGATCGAGCGCAGGAGATGCGCATCGATTTCGGCGTTCGCGGAATATGCGCCGCAAACCAGACCCCTTATCAATTCCCTAACGGCCGCGAATGGCTGAAGCCTGTGGCGAGCGCCGCATTCGATCCAATGGCTCGCTGCGCCGGTGTCTCGGAACTGGTTCCATATCGCCCGAGCCAGCTGCGTTTTCCCGATGCCCGCATCACCGACAATTACCACACGCCTTGTTCCAGCGGCGAAGCAGGCGATGACCTCGGCCAGCTCGGCATCGCGGCCAAATAGATGCTTCCCTACCGCTTCGCTGTCGCGTCCGGTTGCTGAGCGGGCAGGGTTTCTCACATCCACTGCGCCGCGATCCAGCGCCCCACATCGTTTCGCTGCCTGATTGATGGGTTGTCCATGGACAATCGCGATCCCGCGCAACCGCCCCCTGAATATGTCGCCCTCGGCATGCGCCACGGCGCAGTTCGCTCCTAGTGCATTCAATGCGTCGGCGAGCGTACCGAAATCCGCAGGCGTTAGCCGGTGTCCGGACCGCAGCGACAACCGCAGCATGATGCCCTTTTCGTCATGGCCCAGTCGTTCCATATTCCCACCGACGGGGTCGCACCAATCGCGGATGGCTGCCAAAAAGGTGTGGAGGTCATGCTCCACGAGCGATTGCCAGGTCGCGCCGTCGCAAAGGCGCACGAACAGACATTGTCCGGTCTGAAGCTTGCCATCGCTGTCGGCGACCCATTTCTGCACGAAGCCGGGACTGGTGAGCCGGGGCTCGCCAGGTCGCCGCGGCGCGGCAGCCAGTGCCGAATGCAGCCGATACATCGGCTCGCCCCAAAACAGGAATGGTTGACCCGGAACAAGCCCTTGAAGATCGGTGCGGCGCAGCCTCCCGACGGTCCAAGCGGACCTTATCGCAAGTCCGGACGCCTCGACATGCGCACGCTCAGCGGCGATCAGCGCCTCGTTCACGCCGCCGGCCTCGGCCCGTCCCGCAAAAAGCAGGCCGTCGCCGCTGCTTTCAAAGGGCGTCAGGCCAATCTGCGCGAGCTGCTCGACAACCGCTTCACTGCCTCGCAACAAGGTTGCGGCAGCAACTTCGCCAGCCTCGCGGCCATGGCAGAGAGCCATATCGTCGACGACTTGGGAAAAGCCGTTGATGTCATATCCAGCCACCAGCACATCGTCGATGCTGGACACAGGCGAATATGGCATCGTCAATTTCTGTCAGTCTCGCCATAGATGGTGCGCGGATAACCGCATATGGCGCGCGCGCATATCCGGGCAGACATGATCGCACTCTCGACAGCGCCGCAGTCGAAATTGTGCTTTGTCCAGTCGCCGGCCAAGAACAGATTGGCAAAGCCACTGCCATCGGGGGCGAGGCGCGCGTCGGTCGAACCGGCAGGTGATGTGACATAGAGTTTCGCCGGATCGGAATTGATCACCGTCATGCGCTCGCGATCGGGTTCAAGCCCGTCGTCGTCGCGCCGCAAACCGGGGAATATGTCGGACAGGTGCAATTGCATCCATTGTTCGACGAGCTGCGCCGCCCGTTGGCGTTCGTCAGCCGGCTCATCATCAGCGAAATCTGCCTTCGCGAGCGGCACGGCGCCGCAGAAATAGGAAAGACTGCCCGCCCGTTCGTCGGCGGCATCGGCCTGCTCCAGAGGCAGCAGGAAGCTCATGTCGGCCCAGGTGTCGAGCGGCAACTCATGCGCGGTCATCAGCCCCCGTTCCGAAAGCCCGTCAAAGCTATCGACCCGCTCCTGCCGCCAGCATTGTGCCGCGAGCGTCGGGGTGGTCCCAGCGGTCGCCAGCATTTTTTCCCACGCCTCGTTGGCATCGGCCAGCGGGCGCGCGATGATACGCAGCATGCCCGGAGGAATCGCAAGAATGCAAAGATCGAAGTCTACCCCCGCATCCAGTCGCTTGGCATGGCTGCCCGGTGGCACGGGGCCATAAAAAGCTTCAAAATCCAAATTTGCCGCGCGCAGCTCGTCGCCGTTTTCAAGTGTATCCCAAAGCGGTTCGGTGGGCCAACAGCGCCGCTCGGTAGCTTGAGCATCCGGTCGATAGCGGATTACCGGGTCATATTCCCCTTTCGGTCGGGCTTGGATCTGAAATTCGATAGACCCCAAACTGCCGAAGTCGTCGGGACGCAGCGCGGTTACTTTGTGAAAGAAGTGAAAACGAACCCCGCGTCGACGCAGTACGTCATAATATGGCAGGACGAAGACTTCCCCCATCCCGCCGTTCATATGGTAGAACAGGTTGCCGTGTGATGCGAAAAGCATACGAAAATAGGCCCGCAACGCCGTACCGGCGGCGAAACTCTTTTGCAGTGGATCGCCGTCGGTAAAGGCAAAGGCGTAGCTGTAGCCTGCCATGTAGTTTCCGTTGCGAAGGACCCTCTCGCTCGCACCATGGCGCGACAACCACTCGCGCGCATCATATTTGTCGATCGCCTGGAAGCCCGTTGCAAACACGCGGTCCCGGACAAGCCCACGGACGATCACCATGGCGAGTCCGGCAAGACCGAGCCAATCGGCATTTTCTACCGGCACCAGTCCGTCGTCTTTCGAAATTATCCATTGCAACGCATTGCTCGCGGCGTCGATGACGGCCTCTTCGGCGATGAGCGCGTCCTTATCGGATTTTCCAAGCTCGGCAGCCGCCGCCTCGGCAGCGACCAGCGTGGCTGCGAGCGTGCCCAGCTCGATCGATTGAAATTTGGCGAACCCCGCAGGCCGCAAGGACGCCTTACCGACAAGCCCGCCGCCAAAGGGATCGCTCCCCTCTTTCATCGCCGTAAATCCAAGGCGCGCCCACGACAAAAGTCGCCGAATGATCATCGTCGGCGTGACGTCCTCCGGGTCAACACCCGGAACCCGTTCGTCGCCGGCTATGTCGAAACGCGTTTCGCGCATCGCGGCGCCGGGTTCGCGTTGCATGATCGAAAAGCGGCCATATGGAAAAAACGCCTCGTCGAAATGCAGTGGCAGATCTTCATCATGCGCATTCCAGGCGGCATAAAGTGGGCGCAACTGCTGAAAGCAATTATGGTAGAAGCCGCCAAGAATATGCAGGCCATGCTCTTCGTTCCGATACCGGTAATCGGCATTGCGACCCGACGCGGCCTTACCGCCAAGGCGCCACCCCATTGCATACACGTCAATCTCGAACCGGTCCTGCCAGCCAGGCGATTCGGTGATCTCCCATACGGCACCGAGAGCGCCCGCACCGCTGCCCAGCACCGCAATCTTCGTGCGTTCCATCTGCTCCCCCTTGCTTGCTAGCTATTATGTTTTCGCTCGCGTACAAAGCGCGAAACGGCATTCAGACCAAGCATCATGGCACCGGTCACGGTACAGCCAGCCGCAGGACGGCGTCCGCCGCAGCCAGCATTCGGCGGTCGTCCGAAGCGGCGACAATGATCGCGTGGCGGTCATGCGCGTAGGATCGAAGCAGCGCTGCGACGCCGCGCGCATCCGGATCGCGCATGCCCTTTGTCGGATCATCCGCCAGCACGATGAGCGGTTCGGAACAAAGCGCCAAAACAAGAGCCGTTCTGCGCAGGTCGGCGGATGCGAACTCGGCCGGAAAGCTGTCGAAAAGATGGTCGATGCCAAGACGCGCTGCCATCGCCTTGCCGCGGCGGACGGCCTCCGGCCGCTCGCGAAGCGCAGCGGTCATTTTCAGATTCTCGCGGAACGTCAGGAGTGGCACGACAACATTGTCGGATCCGATCGTCGCGATATGGCGCGCGCGCCACCGTTGCGCTTCGTCGGGATCCAGCGCGGACAGCCGATCGTCACCGAAAAATATGTCGCCGCGAGCGGCAGCCGTGGTCAGCGAAAGAATCGACATCAGGCTGGATTTGCCCGATCCGCGATCGCCCGAAACGATATGGAACATTCCGGCGGCAAAGTTCGCCGTAACCGGCGAAAGGACGCAGCGTGTTTCCCCGTCTTCGCGGACCAATTGGCTGACCCGCTCGACCCGGAGGTGCGCCGTCATCCTGCGAACTCGCGCCCTGCGCCTTCAATTGCGGCTGTTGTAATAGGACGTGATCGCGGATGCCTTTGTCGGCGGCGTGAAGGTAATGCCGATCAAGGCTTTCGTATCATCTTCGATACCTTTGCCGGTCACGCGGCCAAGCGATGCCGTCGCCCAAATACCGTTGCTGATCCGGAAATTTGCATTGCCCAGAAACCGCCAATAGTTCCGGTCTTCCTCGGCAGGCAAAACGGCGTTCTGCCGGTTCCAGCCCGCCTGAAAGTTCCAGCGGAACCGCTCGGTTCGCTTGGGATCGTCGGAAGGAACCGACTCGATACCGCCGACAAGCGAGAGCGCGTTGCGCTTGCCCTGAGGAAGAAAGGCGTCGTCGTAGACCGTCTCCTTCAGCGTGTAACGAACGTGCGCCAGCGCCCTGATGTGCAGCGCGCCCAGCGGCCCTTCCTCGCGAGCAGCGGAGCGCCCGAGGACACCCGTGGCAAAAGTGGCCCATAAGATTGTTCCGGACGACTCCAGATCGCGAAACTTTCCAGGCTCGCCCGACATTCGTATGCCCACACCGGCGTCGAGCGAAGGGCGCGCGACCATGCGCTTGGCCTGTTGCGTCACGCACTCGGCATAGGCCTTGCTGATCTCCGCTTCTTTCGTTTTGGCGAATTCAGCATATTTGGCCTCGGCGGCAACCTCACGTTCAGCAAGCGGAAGATCCTTAATCGCCGCGGCGACGAACGCCTCCGCTTCGCGGAAATGGCGATTGACGGGACCCGTCAATATGCAGGTGTCGAAGTCGGCATCATAAAGTCGATCCTGAGCGTCGAGCAGCTTGGCGCTGAGTGATGCCACGAAAGATGAGGGTTTGCCTGTGGCCTTGTCGCCTTCGCTGACGGCAAGCCCGACCTTTGTCCGCGCGGCAATCCGCCCGAGTGCGGACTGGCGACGATAGTGCCAAAGGCTGGTCGGCGCCGTCGACATCAGCCAATAGGGCGAGAAATCTATCGCGATGGCGGGCGACGCGTCACCCGACCCCACCCCGCTGAGGACGTTGATTCCGAATTTGCGTAGCGAGTCGACGCGCGTGATCTGGTCGTTGGTCACTCCGATCAGCGGCAACACCGGGGAATTCGGCGAGTCATAGGCGAATTCGAACAGCGAATCGTCGAGCGCAGCGTCCTTAAGGAACGTCACGATTTTCTCAGCCTCGGCGGCGGGTTCCTGCGCTATGGCTGGGGCCGCCGCCGAGGCGGCGAGCGCGACCGACACAATCGACCGTTGGAAGAAACCCATCGAGATGCTCCTCAAGCGAAGGTGATGATGTCGAAGCCCATCGTCACGGATTTCCCGGCGGGGAAAGAACGAAGCGCGGTGCAGAGCCAACCGTCGGGGTCCAGCGGCAGCGGCGTACCCTGATCGTCGTAGACCGGCAAAACCAGCCCGTTGCGAACAACGCGCATGCACCAGCCCCATTTGTCGTCGGGCGCGCCGGGCGCTTTCGCGGCACCGCACGAAAAAAGCAGCGATGGCGGATTGCTTGATGTGGGCGCGGTCCTGAGCGTCGCGACATTCGCGGCACTGATCGTGGCGATCGCGATCGGGCCGTCGATCACGAAGGCTATATCGATGTCCGGGCCCGGCATCATCAATCGCAGTATCGGGCTCATGACGAACGGCCGGAGCGTGCGCACCTGAAGTTCGACAGCACCCGGCCCCACTTGCCAGACCTTGTAGCGCGACATGTCTTTTCCCCTCCAATGACTACCCGGCGTTCTGCCCGGAGGTCGGAGGCTTGTCGGTCGCACACCGCACAGCGATCTTGTGATTTTCAGCACATTCGCGCACTAAGAGATGGGGGGTCGAATGCAGCAAGCCAATGCGCGAGTGCCGATGTCGGAGACAATCGTCCCCGACGAAATACGCGATATCCTGCTTGCTCACGCGCGCCCCGTGCGCGTGCGCAAAGGCCATATATTGATCGCCGCCGGCTTGGACGCCAACGATGTTTTCCTCGTTTGCGAGGGCCGCGTGCAGGTCAGCCTATTGTCACCGCAAGGGCGCGAGACGATCATTCGGGAAATCGGCCCCGGCCAGATTTTTGGCGAGCTGGCGGCAATCGACGGCGAAGTGAGATCGGCCAATGTCACCGCCATTGAACCGAGCCAGGTCGCGATACTGTCCGGAACGACCTTCGTGGACCTGATCGGGTCGAACGGCGCTCTTGCGCGGTGGGTCGCAATGCATCTGACCACCCAGATCCGCTTTCTCACCGCTCGGGTCTATGAGCTGTCGACGATGTCGGTTGGGAGCCGATTGCAATGCGAATTGATGCGTCTTTGTCTTGAGCATGGCATCGAGAATGACCAGGCAACGATCGAGAACGCACCGACGCACGCTGACCTCGCGGCGCGGATTGGAACGAACCGCGAGTCGGTCACCCGCGAACTAGGACTGCTTGCCGAGGAGGCCATCGTGTATCAGGCAGGCCGACGCCTGCACATCTTGGCCGTCGGCAAATTGGGAACGCTCGTCCGGCGCCTGTCTGCTCACGGTTGACCAGCCGCCAATATGTACGCCGAGCGTCGATTTCCCGCCCGTGGAGACAAGGAGGAGAAACGCTTGAGCCGCCACCGGGTCGACCTCGTGCCCGGGCGTCATCTTGATCGCCGGAAACAAGGATCCAATCGCGTCAGCACGCCTGCAACCAAGCTGTTCTAAGGGTTGCACCAGTCGGGCGGCTGGCGCCCGCGGGGGTCGGCAGGATGCGGATCGCACGGTCATAGACCATGACGTGCGATCCATGATGGCCGGGTGTCGGGAGGACATCGACCACCCGTCCCCCCCAGATCAAAGGGGACGGACTTCTGGGGCCAGTCGCTTATGCCAAAAAAAGTCGACGACGTCCTGCCGACCATGTTTGACGATTTGGGTGGCCGGACGGTCCTTGAAGTCGGCGTCGCCGCCGACATGGTCGCTGTGACCGTGAGTGTGCATGACGACCAGCGGGAGGGATCTGCCGTCGCCCGCGCGTCGTCGCTCGAGCAGGCGGTCCACTTCACTCCGCAGCGCCGCACCCGCGACGCCCGTGTCGATCAGCAACGCGCGGTCGCGACCGATTACCAGATATACGAACGGCGCCTCAAAGGTCGTCCGGATCGATTGCCGGATAGCAAATGTCCGGCCGTCGATCGCCTGGGTCTGCCATGAAGGTTCTGCAGGCGATGCTCCGCTGCGCCAGCGCTCGGCGAACAGCCCCGGGGCTTGTGGCACCCCGGCCGGGACCGGCCCAACGCAACCCGCTTGGCAAAGCGCGATGGCCGCAAGCGACGCCATCAACCGCGAATGCGACATGGCAGGGACGACCTTTTTAGGCGGCAGCAGCGGCGATAGCACGGGTGCGTTCGGCCAAGGATTTGTGGTCAAGCGCGCGCATCGCGCGCAAAGCCGCGGCCGAAAGATCGCAACCTATCTCGTCGAAAAGTGCCGCCATCGCGGCGCGCGCCAGGACGAGACTCGCCTCCAGCTTTTGCAGCTGCCGTCGCCCCTTCGGCGTCAGCCTGACGACTTTTCGCCGTGCGTCGCGCGGGTCGTCGACGCGGCTAGCGATGCCAAGCGTGATCAACAGATCCACCCGTTGCGTCGCGAGCTGGTGCGGTTCGCCGAGTATCTTGGCGATATCGGCGGCCGACAGATTCTTGCCGTTGCCCAGCAACAGAACCGTGGAAGCCGATCGGGACGGAAAGACCACCCCGGCCCGCGACAACAGGTCGTCGCCCTGTTCGACGATCCGATTGACCAGCCCGTCGAGAAGCTTCCCGACAAAAGCGTCGCGAAGCTCGTGCGACTCGATGAAATTCGTCGCGCTCATAAATTCAGCCGGTCCATCGCCTGACAAAATTATACATTTTATTGTACAATCAATTGTACATGATTCGCAAGTCCGTGCGATTTGAAACGAATATGCACGGCTCTATGAGGGAGCGGTCGATGGTCAGATATGCCGTTGCAACATTGCTGGCGGTGGTTTCAATCACCGCTTCACCAGATCTTTTCGCGATGCAGAATCGCACCGAACAGAGCGAAATCGTTCGGACCGAAAATGCCATCGCAATCAATAATGTGACCGTCATCGATGGCACCGGAGCACCGCCGCGGTCCAACATGACGGTGCTGATTCGCGCCGGTCGCATCGTCGCGCTATTTCCGGCACAGGCCGGAACAATTCCCCGGACAATTTCATCGTCGACGGCGACGGGGGGACGCTGCTTCCCGGCTTCGTCATGATGCATGAACATTTGTTCTATCCCGATTCCGCAGGGGGATATTTCGCCGATCCGGAGGCCTTCGCCCGGCTGTATCTGGCGGGCGGAGCGACCACGATCAGAACCGCCGGATCGATCGATCCCTACGCCGATCTCGCCACCGCCCGCGCGATTGCGGCAAACACCCGGATCGGCCCCGATATCGATGTCACCGGAGCCTACGTCGAGGGCAAACCGCCCTCAGTGGCGCGGATGCCCGTCATCGATGGCGCTGACCATGCGGCGCGTTTCGTCGACTTTTGGGCGACCGAAGGCGTGACGTCGTTCAAGGCCTATGAAATACTGAAGCTGGATGCCCTCGCGGCAACCGTCGCCGCAGCGCATCGGCACGGAATGCGCGTCACCGGGCATCTGTGCGCGGTGAGCTATGCCGAGGCGGCCATGGCGGGTATCGACAACATCGAGCATTCCTTTGCCGCGGCGAGCGATTTTGTGTCCGGACGCGTGCCGGGTGTCTGCCCGCCATGGATCGAACGGATCCAGTCGCTCAACCGGCTCGATCCGGATGAACCCGAAATCGGCAAGCTGATCCGCATGCTGGTCGAGCACAAAGTCGCGCTGACCTCTACCCTCGCGATCTTTGAAACGCTTGCGGCCGACCGGCCACTGCCCGATGCCGACGCGCTGGCGCCACTTTCTGACGGGTTGAAGCATTTCTTTCAATCGACGGCGGTGGCTGCACGGGGATCGCCGTTCGGCCCCGCTGTGGCGGCATTGTTGCCGCGGCTCGGCCGGATGGAGCGGCGCTTCGTGCGGGAGGGCGGATTGCTGATCGCGGGTTCCGACCCGACGGGTTTTGGTGGTGTCGTCCCCGGCAGTGCAATGGCCAGGCAATATGAACTCATGGTCGAAGCCGGCTTCACAGCATCCGACGCGATCCGCGCCATGACCTTGAACGGTGCGATCTATCTTGGCCGCGCGGACGATATCGGCTCGATCGAAACCGGAAAACGCGCCGACCTTGTGTTCGTGCGCGGCGATCTCACCGTCGATCCGCGTGCACTGCGCAGCCCGGAAATCATCTTCAAAGCGGGAAAAGGATATAGCTCGCGCGCCATACGCGCCCAATATGAGGGGCGTATCGGGATCGAATAGGCTGGCAGCGCATGGACGGCAGCACCGCCAAACGCGCAGGATTTCGCTCGACATTCCAGGCAAAATTAATCTTATCTTGAAACGCCGCGACTAATGGCAAACCGCTGATAAACCGAAAGATCGCCCATGACTGCGCGCCTGTTCCTGCTCATTCTCGCCAGCGTCAGCCTGTCGGCGCTCGCACAGCTGGCGCTGAAAGTCGGGACCACGTCCGCCGCGAGCGGGCGATCGGCGGGAATCGGCGGCGAAATTGGCGGGCTGGTGCAATCGCCGATGATCCTGCTCGGCCTCTGTCTTTATGGTGTCGGCGCGCTGCTTTGGCTGTTCGTGCTGGGCCGCGCGCCGCTGTCGCTGGCCTATCCGTTCGTGGGGATCGGCTTCATATTGACGATGCTCGCCGGTGCCTGGTGGCTTGACGAAAGCCTGAGCGCGGCGCGCATCGCCGGAACCTTGATGATCGCCGCGGGCTGCGTGCTCGTCGCGCGGTCCGCGTAAATCCTTGCCGCGGCGTTCAGGCACCGCCCGATGATCGCGTCCGCGCCCGTCATGAGCCCTTCGTCATCGCAGCTTTCGCCGCGGACGAGCGCGATCCTGCTCATCACGATCATGCTGGTCGCGATCGGGCTGCGACTGGCCGCTGCCTGGGCCTTGCAACATCCGCTCGAAAGCGACGCGCTCGCCTATTTCACGATGGCCGAGGGTTTGGCGGAGCGCGGCGAGCTCGCCGACCATTATGGCCAGCACGCCTTTTACAGCGCGGGTTATCCGCTGCTGCTCGCACCCTTTTTCACGATATTGGGGAGTTCGGCGGGCGCCGCCATCGCGATCAACCTGCTCTTGTGCATGGTCAGCCTCGGGCTGATCTACCGGCTTGGGTTTGCGCTATCGGCGCAGCGCAGTGCGGGGCTGCTCGCCGCCGCCGCCTATGCGCTCTGGCTGCCCGGGCTGTGGAATGCGACGATGCTGGCGAAGGAGAATCTGACCACGCCCTTGCTGCTCGGCATGGCGCTGTGCGCGATCGCGATCGCGCGCGACCAGCGCCCGATGGCGGCGGCATCGGTGGCCGGTCTATTGTGGGGCGCCGCGCTGATCACCGGCGGATCGGCGCTGCTGCTCTGCCTTGGCGTCGGCGCCGCGCTGCTGCTGCTTTGGCGCGCGCGCGGCAGATTTGCGCCGGCCTTTGCCGCGGGGCTGTGCTTCGTCGCCGGGGCCGCGGTGCTGATGGCGCCGTGGCTTTATACGACGAACCAGATGGTCGGGCGCCCGGTGCTGACCACCAACGCCGCCTTCAACCTGTATCTGGGCAACAATCCCGCGGCGACGGGCCGCTTCGTCAGCATCGCCGACACGCCGCTGGGCAAGGACTGGAACGCGACGCGCCTACGGCTGGGCGAGGTCGGCAACGCCGACCGCCTGCAAGCCGAAGCGCTCGACTGGATCGCGGCGAACCCCGGCGCGGCGGCGCGGCTCGCGGCGCTCAAACTCGCCTATTTCTGGCAACCCAACCTCCCCGACGCGGGCGAGATGGCGGCGTCGAAAGCGGTCACCGCGATCCGGCTGGTCGAGGTCGGGCAATATGGCCTGATCCTGCTGCTCGGGCTGTTCGCTCTTGCCTCGCAGCGGGTCGCGCCCGACGCCAAATGGATTTTTGCGGCGATGATCGCGGGCTTCTGGCTGATCCACGCCGCCGCCTATATCATCGTCCGGTATCGGGATCCGGTGATTCCGCTGTTGATCGTCCTGGCGGCGGTGCCGGTCGCCGCCTGGATCGAGCGGTTTTCTGCGCGAAGGGGATTGCCCGATGCCGCCTGAGCGACCTCTCCGCCCCGACAAGCCGGTGCCGCTGTTCGTCGACGTCGACGGGACGCTGGTGCGCGCCGATCTTTCGCTCGAAAGCTTTGTGCGGATCGCCCGGTCGGGCATCGCCGCGCTGATCGCGGTGCTGGGCTGGCTGATCGCGGGGCGCGCGGTCGCCAAGACGCTGGCGGCGCGGCGCGACCGCATCGATCCGGCGCGCTTGCCCTATCGGCCCGAGGTGCTCCGCCTGATCGACGAGGCAAAGGCCGACAGGCGCCCGGTGATCCTGGCGAGCGCGAGCCACGGGCGCCACATCCGCGGCATCGCGGATCATCTGGGGCTTGCCGAACCGGTCATCGCAACGCGCGGCCGGTCGAATCTGAAAGGTCCGGCGAAGCTGGCCGCGATCCGCGCGCGCATCGGCGCCGACGCACCGTTCGACTATGTCGGCGACAGCCGTGCCGATGCGTGCCTGTGGCGCGAGGCGCGGCAGGGCTGGTCGATCGGCCATGTTCCGGCAGGGCTCAGGGTCGCGCGGCTCGGCGACCCGCGCCCCGGCGCCGTGCGCACCATCGTCAAGGCGATGCGGCCGCACCAATGGGCCAAGAACGCGCTGGTGGTCGTTCCCGCGATGACATCGGGCCAATTCACCAATCCCGCGGTGCTGCTGACCGCGGTGGCGGCGGCGCTGCTGATGTCGCTGATCGCCTCGTCGATTTATTTGCTGAACGACCTGCTCGACATCGACGCCGACCGCGCGCATCGCAGCAAATGGAAACGGCCGCTGGCGCACGGCGATCTGACGATCCCGGCCGCGCTGGGGCTGTCGTTGCTGCTGGCGGCAATCGGCCTGATCGGCGGCTGGTGGCTCGGCGGGCCCGAACTCATGCTCTGGTTCATCGCCTATATGGCGATCACCACCGCTTATTCGTTCCGGCTGAAGGCGGTGATGGTCGGCGACGCGATTGTGCTCGCATCGCTGTACACGATCCGCATCTGGATCGGCGCGATCGCGATCGGCGTGGCGCTGAGCTTCTGGCTGCTGCTGTTTTCGGTCTTCCTGTTCCTCAGCCTCGCCTATCTGAAGCGTTATGTCGAAATGCGCGACGCGATCGAGCCCGAACGCCTGCTGAGCGGGCGGGGCTATGTCGGCGGCGACCTCGATGTCGTGATGATGTCGGGCATCTCGGCCGGGATGGTCGCGATCCTCGTGCTGGCGCTCTTTGCCCATGATCCGGCGACCGCGGCCAATTATGCGCAGCCGCAAATGCTGTGGCTGCTCTGCCTGCCGCTGCTGTACTGGCTGAACCGTATCTGGATCATGGCGCGGCGCGGCGAGGTCGAGGGCGATCCGGTCGCCTTTGCGATCAAGGACCGGCGCAGCCTGCTCGTCGGCGCGGTGACCGCCGGCATCTTCATGGTCGCGCTTTACGGACCTGCGGCGGTTCAACTGATCACCGGCTGATCGCACCGGTCGCGGCAAGCAGCGCGCGATCGCTCCGAAACGGCACCGCCCCCGATCGATCCGCGCTGGCCGCGTCCGCTCGGCGGGGGCAGCAGGATCGGGTGAGCAATGTTGCGGGCCATATCCACCTGATCCTGCCCAATCCCGCCGAGCGCGCGGCCTGTTTTCGCGCGCTGGCGGCGGGCGGCGAGCGGATTGTCCGCTGTTTTGCCAGCGCCGATGATTGGATCGACGGCGACGGCGACGACGGCAAGGGCGGCGGCGCGATCCTGCTCTTTCGCTGGCACCAGCCCGGGCGGGTCAGCGGCGCGGCGTTGCTCGAACGGATCGCGGGGCGCGGCGATCTGGCGGTCTTTGTTGCCGCCGAGCAGTTGAGCATCGCCGAATCGCGCGCGATCCTGCGCGGCGGCGCGCGCGACCTGCTCGCGGCGCCGCTCGACCCGCGCATCGTGCGCCGAGTCATAGACGCGGCGGCTGGCGACTGGCAGGTGCGGCAAGCGGCGCTGCATCGGCGCCACGAGGCAGAGGCGCGGCTGGCGGCGCTGACCCCGCGCGAGCGCAGCATATTGGACGCGATCGCCGCGGGGCTCGGCAACAAGGCGATCGCGCGGCAGCTCGATCTCAGCCCGCGCACGGTCGAGGTTCACCGCGCCAAGATCATGCGCCGCGCCGGAGCCGACAGCGTCGCCGAGCTGCTGCGGTGGCAATTCATCGCCGAGCAGGCGGGCGGCGCCGCGGTCAATCCGGTCCATTTCGGTGCATGATCGCCGCGTGGCGCGGCCAACCTCGCCGCGCCCCGCCTATAAGGCAAATGAACGGCGCACCGCTCTTGAGTTGGTCCCCATGGGCGCTGCCGTTCACCCGCGCGCGGTCCACCCCACCTGATCGCGCGCGACCGACAGGGTCGGCAGGGGAATGTTCCTTCCCTTGCCGACCCTATTCGTTTCCGGTGCAACGTCAGCCGGTGACGAGCGCGCGCTGTTCGGGGCGGCCCATCGATAGCAGGATCGGGTCCGATGCCTGCCGCGCCATGAAATCACCCTTGCCCGCAATCCCCTGCCAGGTGATGCCGATCAGCGATTGCGCAATCGCACCGCCGAGCGTGTCGCCGGGACCGGGCAGGATGATGACGTCGGGGGCAAATTCCTTGACCGCAACCTGCACCGACAGCGCGAAGTCGTAGGGCGCGAGGATCTGGTGGCCGAAGGTGTAATCCCACACCGCCGCCGGATCGCTCGAAAAGCGGCGCCAGACATGGCCGCGACCATCGACCATCGGGATCGCGGGGGCACTGAACAGCCCGGCGGGGAGCTCGGCCTTGGCCTTGTCCGCGCTGCCGAACATCAGCGGGGTGTGGAACGGGCCATGGCCCGCAAGGCGCAGCGGATCGCGCCCCGGCGTCGGCGGCGCTTCGGCGAGGAGCGCGGCGAGGCCCGCTTCGTCGCCCGCAAAGACGAGCATCCCGGCAAGATCGATCGACAGCACGAGGGCGTGGCCGGGCCGCGCTGCGATGGAATCGACCAGCGCGAACAGCGCATCGCGCAAGCCCGGAACCGGGCGCCAATCCTCGTCGACGACTTGCAGCAAGATCTGCCCGCCGGGGCCGTGGGTCTGGCTGTTGAGGCCCATCGCATTGCTGATCCGGAAGCCATCCGCGACCGACACTGCACCGCCGAGCGCCAATGCGCTGTACCAGCCCATCGAATTGCCTGCGACCGCGATGACGTCATATTTTTCGCGGTCGATGCTGAGATAATCGAGCGCGGTCGCGGTGTAGATCAAGGGTGCGGCAACGTCGCCGCGCATGTGGGTGGCGACGCTGAAGCGATCGGCGCCGTCGAGTTCGGTCACCGTCGGCTGGCCGCGGTCGGTGCGCTGCGCGTCGAAATTGGCGATGAGATCGGGGAAGCGCGCACCGTGCAGACGCGCGATGCTGCCGAGTTCGCCCTTGCCATAGGTGCCGCGGCCGGGGGCGACGACGAGCGCGGTTTTGCGGGTGCTCATGCGAGCAACTCCTTCGCCGCCGCGACGATGCTGTCGCGGCTCGGCAGGGTCAGCGTTGCGGCCTTGCCGAGCGGGATGAAACTGTCGTCGGCGGCGATCCGCGCGATCTTCTTGCCCGGCGTGCGCTCGACAAAGGTCGCCATCAGCGCCTCGCTCTGCGAGCCGGTGATGCGGCATTCGTCGACGATCAGGACGCGCTTGGCATCGCCGACCGCGGCGACGAGCTTGTCTTCGTCGACCGGACCGAGCCAGCGCAGATCGATGACGCGCGCCTTGACGCCATCGGCGGCGAGCAGCTTTTCGGCTTGCCGCGAGAGATAATATCCATTGCCATAGGTGACGATCGCGAGGTCGCTGCCGTCGCCATGGACGCCGACGTCGCCGAAAGCGATCGGCGCGGCGGCGCCGGGCGCCTCATAAACGCTCGTCCAGAAGCCATCGCCCTCCTCGTGGAGGTCGCGAGTCATATAGAGCGCGATCGGTTCGACAAAGACGACGACGCGCTGCTCCTCGCGCGCCAGCCGCACGCATTCGCGGAGCATCGCCACGGCGTCACGCCCGTTCGACGGGACCGCAAGGATGACGCCGGGAATGTCGCGGAACACCGCAAGGCTGTTGTCGTTATGGAAATGACCGCCGAAACCCTTCTGGTAGCCGAGCCCCGCGATGCGGATGACCATCGGGTTGGTGTACTGGCCGTTCGAGAAGAAGCTCAAGGTCGCCGCCTCGCCGCGGATCTGGTCCTCGGCATTGTGGACATAAGCGAGGAACTGGATCTCGGGCATCGGGACAAAGCCGTTGTGCGCCATGCCGATCGCGAGCCCGAGGATCGCCTGTTCGTCGAGCAAGGTGTTGATCACGCGCGCCGACCCGAAGCGCTGGTGCAGCTTTGCGGTGACATTATAGACCCCGCCCTTTGGCCCGACATCCTCGCCCATCACGGCGATTTCGGGGTGGGCGAGCATCAGGTCGGCGAGCGCCCAGCTTAAGAGCCGCGCCATATGCTGCGGCTTGTCCATCGCGCCTGCATCGCTGCCGAACATCGCCTTGCGATCCTCGTCCGACGGGGTGTTCGCGCGGGCAAGCTCGCGCTTGGGCGGCACGATGCTCTGCATCACATGCGCGGGCGTGGTGATCTTGGGGCGCAGGATCGCCGCCTCGGCCTGCCGCGCCAGCGTCGCGCCGATGTCTTCATAGACGTCGGCGATCTCGGCGGGGGTCATCCACCCCTGCCCGGCCATCAATGCCGCGCCCGCGAGCAGCGGGTCGCGCGCCTCGTCGGCCTCGATCAGCGCCTTGGGCAGATAGGCGCCCTGCACGTCCGACCCGGCGTGGCCGTAGAGCCGCACCGTCGCCATGTGGAGGAACACCGGCTTGCGATACCGCCGCGCATAATCGGCGGCTTCGCACGCCCCGGCATAGGCCGAGGCGAGGTCGCTGCCGTCGCACTGGATATAGTGCAGCCCGGCGCGGTGACGGAACTGCGCCTCGATCCAGCCGGTCGGCGTGCGGGTCGAAATGCCGATGCCATTGTCTTCGCAGAGGAAGATCAGCGGCATTGGCGAGCCCTGAAACGCCGCCCAGCCCGCGGTGTTGAATGCCCCCTGCGCGGTCGAATGGTTCGCCGACGCGTCGCCAAAGCTGGTCAGCACCACCGCATCGTCGGGGAGCGGCAGATCTTTCATGCCCTGACGCCGCGCGATGCCGATCGAAAAGGCGGCGCCGACCGCTTTCGGCAGGTGCGAGGCGATCGTCGAAGTTTGCGGCGGGATATTGAGCGGTTTCGACCCAATCACCTTGTGGCGGCCGCCCGAAATCGGATCTTCGCTCGACGCCGCAAAGCTCAGCAGCATGTCCCACGTCGGCGTGCCGCCCGGCAACTGGCGCGCGCGGTGAAGCTGAAAGGCGTTCGAGCGGTAATGGAGAAACGCCATGTCGGTGACGCGCAGCGCCGCCGCGACCGCCGCATTGCCCTCATGCCCCGACGATCCGATCGTGTAGAACCCCTCGCCGCGCGCCTGCAGGTGGCGCGACAAGCGGTCCATCTGACGGCTGGTCAGCTGCGACAGGAAAATGTCGGTGGCGTCGGCGCGCGACAGTCCGATCGCGGCGGGATCGGGCGCATCGGCGCGGCCCGGCAAGCGGCCGGTCGCCAGCGCGGCGAGGAATTTTTCATGTACTGCCTGCGCCGCGTCCACCTAAAATTCCTCCCGTTCGGCCTCGCCCATTCTGGCGGCTGGTTACGCCCGCAACCATCGGACCCATGCGGCAGCGCGCTATAACGGGGCAGTCGCCTGCGCAAGCATCTCTTGCCTTGGCGCGCCGCATCGCGCTACGCCTTGGCGCGATGACAATGCACGGCGGAACAGTCTTTTGGGCATGATGTCGCTGTGGATCGCCCAGGCGTCAGCGGCCGCCGAAGCGCCGGGCGCCGGTGGCGGCTGGCTGATCGATCCCGAACTCGTCGGTCCCGCCTATAGCCAGACGATCGCGGGCGGCGAAATCCAGACCGCGTTTCCGCCGCCGCCACCACCACCGCCACCCACCCCCGAATGGCTGAAATCGCTGTTCGACATGATCGGCAGTTTTTTCCAGTGGAGCGCGCCCGCCGCCAAGCCGCTGCTGTGGGTCGGCGTCGCGCTGCTCGCGCTGTTCCTGCTCTATCATTTCGTTCCCGCCTTTGCCCGCTGGGTCGATAATCTGCCGTTCCGGCGCAAGGGCGGCGATGACGACGCGGCGGACGACATCGGGCTGGCCGAAGCCGGCGCCGCGCGCGCGCTGCTGAGCGAGGCCGATGCGCTGGCCGCCGAAGGGCGCTTTGCCGAGGCGGTGCACCTGCTGCTCTATCGCAGCGTCGAGGATATCGACGGCCGTCGTCCGGGGCTGGTCAAACCCGCGATGACCTCGCGCGATCTTGCCGAGGCGCGCGACCTGCCCGGGGTCGCCCGCGACGCCTTCAGCCGCATTGCGCGCGCGGTCGAGATCAGCCTGTTCGGCGGACGGTCGATCGACGCGAATGCGTGGCAACAGTGCCGCAGTGCCTACGCCGAACTGACGGTGCCCAAAAATTGGGCGCGGGCATGAGCGGCGGGGCGGCGAGCGACGGCGGGTTCAACCCGCGGCTGATCGCGGGGGTCGTGGTCATCGGTGTGATCGCGTTCATCGCGCTGTGGGCGTTGATCGCGCTCGGCCCGCAGCTCAGCAGCGGCAACGACGGCGGCGGCCATGCGCTGTCGAAAGCAGCGCCGGGCTATGCCGGGATCGTCGACCTGCTCGAACGCAGCGACGCGATGGTCGATCTGCGCCGCAGCGAAGAGGCGCCGCAATATGAGGATGAATGGCGCGAGCTGCTGGTGCTGACCCCCTCCCACCAGACCAAGCCCGACGATCTGGCGCGGGTGATCAAGGGGAACCGCGGCGGGCCGGTGCTCATCGTGCTGCCGAAATGGCAGACGGGGCGGCATCCGGACAAGGCGGGCTGGTCGGGCCAAGGCTTTCCCAGCGCCCCGTCGCCCAAATTGCTACCGCCGACGATCGGCGCGATCGACAAGATCATCAGCGAGTCGCACGCGCGCGGCGCCACCGCGACCGGCTTTGTCGGCGGGCGCAACGTCGCGCTGCCGCTCAGCGGACTGCGAGCGCAGGTCATGACCTCCGGCGACTTCGCGACGATGATCGGCTTTCCGCACGGCGGCGCGCTGCTCGCCAAGCGCACCCACGACGAAATCTACATCCTGTCCGAGCCCGATTTCGTCAACAACCTGGCCTTTGCGAACCGCGATCGCGCTCGCGCCGCGGCGATGCTGATCGACGCGGTGGCGGAGGATGCCGACGCCGACGGGATCGCGTTCGACCTGACGCTGAACGGGTTCGGCAGCCAGCGCTCGCTGCTGCGCTTTGCGTTCGTGCCGCCATTTATCGGCATCACCCTGTGCCTGATCGCGGCGGGGCTGCTCGCGCTGTGGCAGGCGTGGATGCGGTTCGGCCCGGCGCTGAAACCGGCGCGCGCCATCGCGGTGTCGAAGGCGGCATTGATCGCCAACAGCGCCGATTTGATCAAGCAGGCGCGGCGCGAGCTCGACGGCGCCGACGCGTATGTCAAAAGCCAGCGCAGCGCGATCGCGCGGCGGCTGCACGCCCCCGCCGGGCTCGATGACGCCGCAACCGACCGCTGGATCGACAAGCATCTGCGCGGCGATGAAACATTTTCCGCGCTCGCCCGGCGACTGCCGCTCGCGCGCAACACTCATGAATTTCTGGCAGACGCGCAGGCGCTGCACGACATCAGGAAGGATCTACTGCGTGACAGCTAATCCCATCGAAAGCGTTCAGGCGCTCGGCGCCGCGATCCAAGGCGAAGTCGCCAAGGTCGTGTTCGGGCAGGGACCGCTGACCCGCATGGTCACCATCGCGCTGCTCGCGGGCGGGCATGTGCTGCTCGAAGGCCCGCCGGGGACCGCCAAGACGTTGCTCGCCCAAGCCTTTGCGCGCGCCACCGGGCTCGATTTCGGGCGCATCCAGTTCACCCCCGATTTGATGCCCGGTGACATTTTGGGCTCGAACCTGTTCAACTTCCAGACGTCGAGTTTCACGCTGACCAAGGGACCGATCTTTACCGAGCTGCTGCTCGCCGACGAAATCAACCGCACCCCGCCCAAGACGCAGGCCGCGCTGCTCGAAGCGATGCAGGAACGCCGCGTGACGATCAACGGCGAGCCGCATGTCATGAGCCCGCGCTTCACCGTGCTCGCGACGCAGAACCCGATCGAACAACAGGGCGTCTATCCGCTGCCCGAGGCCCAGCTCGACCGTTTCCTGTTCAAGCTGGTGGTCGATTATCCCGCCGCCGACGAGGAGCGCCGTATCGTCGCCGACCATGGCGGGCGTTTCAAAAGCCCCGCCGTCGCCGATTTCGGGGTGACCGAGGTCGCCAATGCCAAGACGATCGCGGCGGCGATCGACACCATCGCCACCGTCCGGCTGGCCGACGAAATCGTCGACTATATCGTCCGCCTGGTTCGCGCGACGCGCGAGAGCGCCGACCTGGAATGCGGCGCCAGCCCGCGCGCCGCGACGCTGCTGGCGCGCGCGGCCTGCGCCGCAGCGGCGCTCGACGGACGCGATTATGTGATCCCCGACGATGTGCAGCAACTGGCATCGGGCGTGCTGCGCCACCGCGTCATCCTGTCGGCGGCGGCCGAGATCGAGGGGCGGAGCGTCGAACAGGTCGTCGCGGCGCTGCTCGAACGTGAGGAAGTGCCGCGGTGATGGGGATTTGCAAACAATCCTCCCTGTCGCGCAGCGATGGGGAGGGGGACCGTTCGCGAAGCGAATGGTGGAGGGGCGGCAACGGTAGTGTCACGGCCCCTCCGTCAGCCCTTCGGGCTGCCACCTCCCCATGGCTTCGCCACAGGGAGGATGGTCTCGCATGATCTACCCCACCCGCCGCGCGATCTATCTGCTGCTGCTCGGCGCGCCGATGGCGCTCGCACTGGGGCTCGTGCGGCCCGAGCTGTGGCTGGTGGCGCCCGGGTGGATCGGGGTGGTTCTGGCGTGCCTGATCCTCGACACGGTCGCGGGTGCCAGTCCGCGCCACCTCAGCCTCGATGCGCGTTTTCCGCATCAGGTCGGGGTCGGCGATCCGTTCGACCTGACGCTCGCCGCGCGCGGGCGCGCGGTGCCGCCGCGCGCCGAACTGGCGCTCGCGCTCGACGAGCGGTTTGTCGAGGGTGGACGGCTCGCGGGCGATCTGCGCCGGACGAGCGACGGCGAAGCGCTGACCCGCTCCCTGCCGCTCACCGCGTCGCGGCGCGGGCAGGCGGCGATCGAGGCGTTGTGGATCCGCTGGGCGGGGCCGCTGGGGCTGGTCTGGAAACAGCGCAAATTTGTCATCGACGGCATGATCGGCGTCGACCCCAGCCTGCGCGCGGTGACCGATGAGGGCAGCCGCCTGTTCCAACGCAACAGCTGGTTCGGCCTTCGCCAGCAACGCCTGCGCGGCGAGGGCAGCGAATATGAAGCGCTCGCCGAATATCAGCCGGGGATGGATCGGCGCGCGATCGACTGGAACGCGTCGGCGCGCCACGTCAAATTGCTCGCCAAGGAATATCGCGTCGAGCGCGACAACCGCGTCGTGCTGGCGATCGACGGCGGGCGGACGATGGCCGAACCCGTCGGCGGCATGCCGCGCGTCGACCGCGCGGTGTCGGCGGCGCTGCTGCTCGCCTATGTCGGGCTCAAATTGAACGACCGGATCAGCCTGTTCTCCTTCGCGGCCAAGCCGCAGGCGCTGACCCCCGCCTATATGCACACGCAGGATTTCCTGGCGTTGCAGCGCGCCGCGAGCCTGATCGATTATGCCCATGTCGAGAGCAATTTTACCCTCGCGCTGACCACGCTCGGCGCGCAGCTCAATCGCCGCTCGCTGATCATCCTGTTCACCGAATTCACCGATGCGACGAGCGCCGACCTGATGATCCGCGCGGCGGGACGGCTGGTGAAGAAGCACCGGTTGCTGTTCGTCGTGATCCGCGACGAGGAAGTCGAAGGCGAGGAGCGCCGCCGCCCCGAAACCGGCGCCGATGTCACGCGGTCGAACGTCGCCGCGGCGATGCTGCGCGACCGCCAGCTGGTGATCGCGCGGCTGCAGCGGCTGGGCGCCGACGTGCTCGAAGTCCCCGCCGACGCGATGGGGGCAGGTGCGATCGAGGCCTATCTCGGCATCAAGCGGGCGGGCACGCTGTGATCCCCGCGGCGCCCCCTGCCCGCGCGCTCGACGCTCCCAGCTTTTCGGCCAGCCGCTTTCGCGCCGAGCGCGAGGCCGACTGGATCGCATTCGACCTGCTGCTGACCAAGCTGGAGAAAAAGGGCGCCAAGGCGCTGACCAGCGACGAGCTGTTGCAGCTGCCCCTGCTCTATCGCGCCACGCTGTCGTCGCTGTCGATCGCGCGCGCGACGAGCCTCGACAAGGCGCTGCTCGACCATCTCGAGGCGCTGTCGATCCGCGGCTATTTCCTCGTCTATGGCGTGCGCGAGACGCGCTGGAACCGCGTCCGCCGCTTCTTCCTCTACGACTGGCCCGCCGCGGTGCGGTCGGTGTGGAAAGAGACGATCATCATTTCGCTGATCATCCTGCTCGGCGCGATCACCAGCTACTCGCTCGTCGCGAGCAATCCCGAATGGTATTATAATTTCGTCGGCGAAGACATGGCGGGCGGGCGCGATCCGCGCGCAACCGCCGAATATCTGCAATCGACGCTGGGGCATGGCAAGGCGGCGGGCAAAAGCGAAAGCGGGCTGCACATATTCGCGACCTATTTGTTCACCCACAACAGCCGCGTGTCGATCCTGTCCTTTGCGCTCGGCTTCGCTTTCGGCGTGCCGACGATGATGCTCGAATATTATCAGGGCATCGGCCTCGGCGCGATGATGGCGGTGTTTGCGGGCAAGGGGCTGGGGTTCGATTTCGGCGGCTGGCTGTTCATCCACGGCACCACCGAGCTGTTCGCCGCGGCGCTGTCGGGCGCCGCCGGGCTGCGCATCGGCGCCGCGGTGGTATTCCCCGGCGCGCGCAGTCGGTTGCAGGCGGCCTCGCACGCCGGGCGGACCGCGGGCAAGGTGATGATCGGGGTCATATTGATGCTGTTCATGGCCGGGCTGCTCGAAGGATTCGGGCGCCAGCTGATCACCGACACGATGCTGCGCTATGGCATCGGCACGCTGATGCTGTTGTTCTGGATCGGCTATTATTATCTGCCGCGCCGCGAGGATGTGACATGAACGCCACCGCCGCGCAGGCCAATGCCAAATCGCGCGCGTCGCGGGCGAAAAAAATCCGCCAGTTCATCACCCCCGAGGGGGTCGATCTCGAGCTCAAGATCGCGAGTTCGGGGCTGCGCTTCGGCGCGTTGCTGGTCGACCTCATCCTGATCATACTGGCGCTGTTTCTCTTTTCGCTGGTCATGCTGTGGATCGGCTTTGCGTCGCAATCGGACATCACCATCGTCGTGTGGATGCTGGGCGCCTTTGTGCTGCGCACCTTCTGGTTCATCGGCTTCGAGCTCGGATCGCGCGCCGCGACCCCGGGCAAGCGGCTGATGGGCATCCGCGTCGTCGCGCGCGACGGCGGGCGCCTGACCGCCGATGCGGTGGTCGCGCGCAACCTGATCCGCGAGCTTGAGCTGTTCCTGCCGCTGATGATGGTCGGCGTCGGCGCGGCGGAGGATGCGGTGTCGGGGTGGACGATGCTGGCGGGGGTGCTGTGGTCGCTGACGCTCAGCCTGTTCCTGCTATTCAACCGCGACCGGATGCGGATGGGCGACCTGATCGCCGGAACCTGGGTGGTGATGGCGCAGCGGGTGAAGCTCGACGCCGACATCGCCACCGATGCCGCGGGCGACGCGATGCTATTCAGCGAAGCCGAGCTTTCGGTCTATGGCATTTTCGAGTTGCAGGAGCTCGAACGCGTGCTGCGCAGCAAGGACGCGCGCGCGATGCGCGAGGTCGCCGACACGATCCGCGCCAAGATCGGCCGCGCGATCGCCGAAGAGGATGACGTCTTCCTGCTCAGCTACTACCGCCAACTGAAAGCCCGGCTCGAACGCAAATTGCTGTTCGGCAAACGGCGAGAGGATAAATATGCCAGCGACTGACCCGATGTCCGTAACCGCCGCGCTGCACCAGCGGCGCTCGGTGCGCAAATTCACCGACCAGCCCGTCGATCCCGCACTGCTCCGCGAGATTTTTGCCGCGGCGCAGCGCGCGCCGTCGGGCGGCAATCTCCAGCCCTGGCAGGCGACGGTGCTCACCGGCGCGCCTTGGCAGGCGGTCAAGGACGCGGTCGCCGCGCGGCTGGCGATGGGTCGCGAAGGCTACCAGCCCGAATATGACATTTATCCCAAAGGACTGACCGACCCGTGGGAAGCACGGCGCTTCGGGGTCGGTGAGGCGCTTTACGCGTCGCTCGGCATCCCGCGCGAGGACAAGGCGGGGCGCCTCGCTCAGTTCGTGGAGAATTATCGGGGTTTCGGCGCACCGGTGATGCTTTTCCTCCACTGTTCGCGCATCATGGGGCCGCCGCAATGGTCGGACATGGGGATGTGGCTGCAATCGGTGATGCTGCTGCTCGTGGAGCATGGCCTCGCCAGTTGCCCGCAGGAATGCTGGGCGATGTATGGCCAAACCGTGCGGCAGACGCTGGCGCTCGGCGACGACCAGATTTTGTTCACCGGCCTCGCGATCGGTTATGCCGACGATGGCGCCGCAGTGAACCAGTGGCCGGTGCCGCGCGTAGCATTGGACGAAGTGATCGATTGGCAGGGATTTTGATATGAGGCGGCAGGTGATGTGGACACGATATGGGCTGGCGGTGCCGCTATTGCTGGCGGCTGCCGGATGCGCCGCGGTGCCGACCCCCGCCCCGCCGCCGCCGCGACCCGCCCCGGTCGCCGCCGCGCCGACCCCCGCGCCATTACCGACCCCGACCCGCGGCTGGGAGGAACGCGCCGTCGATGCGGGGAGCTGGCGTTACGATACGGGCAGCCGCACTGCGACCTTCGTTCCGACCGGCAGCGCCAATCCGCTGCTCAGCATGACGTGCAGTGGCAGCGCGATTCGCCTGACGTCGGCGCTGGTCGGCGCGGTCAGCCTGCGCACCAGCGCCGGGACCGACCAGATACGTTTTGACGGCGGTAGCGCGACACTGCCCAACCGCGACCCTCGGCTCGACCGCATCGCGTTCAGCCGCGGCCGCTTTGCGCTGGAGACGCCGGGCGGCGGCGCGCTGACGCTACCGGTGCAGTCGGAGATTGGCCGGGTGATCGAGGATTGCCGATAGAGTGACCCTCCCTGTGGCGAAGCCATGGGGAGGTGGCAGCGCAAAGCGCTGACGGAGGGGCAAGGGCGCGGCCGGCGCAAAGCCCCTCCACCATCCGCTTCGCGGACGGTCCCCCTCCCCATCGCTACGCGACAGGGAGGATATGGGCGCTATCCCCCCAGCTGTACCGTCCCGCCGCGGATCCAGCCCCAGCGGCACGGACCCTGATATTCGCGCGCGCTGGCGACCGATTTGCCGACCCCGCACATGTCGGGATCGGTGCCGGGCGCGGCGAAGACGATGCCGAACCACGCGTCATTCTCGGCGGCTTCGCAGAGCGACACATTCGCACCGCCGGCCAGCTTTGCCTTAACCGCGCGCGTTTCGCCCGGTGCCCAGAACACATCGGTGCCACCCGGCTTGACCCGGCTGATGCTCGAGCAGGCGGGCAGGCTCGGTCCTTCGGTGCCGATCATCACCGCGCGCGTCGCGAGCGGCTCGCCCGATACAGCGGGAGCGTTTTCGGCGGGCGGCGCGGGCTGGCTGCACGCCGCCAGCGGCGCCGCGAGCGCCGCAGCGAACGCCAGCGAAAGGCGGGACGAAAAGCGAGGCGAAGGAGTGGTTTTCATGGCGCGAATCTAGCCGTCGCAACGGGACCATGCAACGCTCGTCACAAACTGGCCAAGACCCGCATTTTCGCTTGGGTTTTGCGGCCTTCGACCCTATATAATCGATATGACGGACACGCCCGAAACCAGCGCGCCAAGCGCGCCTTCCAACCAGCCCAACACCAACGCCTATGGCGCCGATTCAATCAAGGTTCTCAAGGGCCTGGATGCGGTGCGCAAGCGGCCCGGCATGTATATCGGCGACACCGACGACGGGTCGGGGCTGCATCACATGGTGTTCGAAGTCAGCGACAATGCGATCGACGAAGCGCTCGCAGGCCATTGCGACCTGGTCCTGATCACCTTGAACAGCGACGGATCGGTCAGCGTCGAGGACAATGGTCGCGGTATCCCCACGGGCATCCACGCCGAGGAAGGCATTTCGGCGGCCGAGGTCATCATGACCCAGCTCCACGCCGGCGGGAAGTTCGAGAACACCAGCGATGACAACGCGTATAAGGTGTCGGGCGGCCTGCACGGGGTCGGGGTCAGCGTCGTCAACGCGCTTAGCGAGTGGCTGGAGCTGACGATCTGGCGCGACGGCGAAGAGCATTGGATGCGTTTCGAGCATGGCGATTCGGTCGGCCCGCTCAAGGTCACTGGCCCCGCCCCGGCGGGCAAGAAGGGCACGCGCGTGACCTTCATGGCGTCGACCGAGACGTTCAAAAACGTCCTCGAGTTCGATTTCGAAAAGCTCGAGCATCGTTACCGCGAGCTCGCCTTCCTCAATTCGGGCGTCCGCATCAAGCTTGTCGACGCCCGCCACGCCGAGCATGTCAGCCATGACCTGTTTTACGAAGGCGGCATCGCGGCGTTCGTCAAATATCTCGACCGCAACAAGAATGCGCTGCTGCCCGATCCGATCGCGATCAGCAGCGAGCGCGACGGCATCGGCATCGACGTCGCGCTCGAATGGAACGACAGCTATTATGAAAATGTGCTGTGTTTCACCAATAACATCCCGCAGCGCGACGGCGGCACCCATCTTGCCGCCTTCCGCGCTGCGCTGACCCGCACGATCAACGGCTATGGCGACAAGTCGGGCATCCTCAAGAAAGAGAAAGTCTCGCTGACCGGCGACGATATGCGCGAAGGGCTGACCGCGATCGTGTCGGTCAAGCTGCCCGACCCCAAATTCAGCTCGCAGACCAAGGACAAGCTGGTGTCGTCCGAAGTCCGGCAGCCTCTGGAAAGCCTGATGGCCGACCGGATGACCGAATGGCTCGAGGAAAATCCCGCCTATGCCAAGGCGGTGATCCAGAAGGTCGTCGACGCCGCCGCGGCGCGCGAGGCCGCAAAAAAGGCGCGCGAACTGACGCGGCGCAAGGGCGCGATGGACATCGCGAGCCTGCCCGGCAAGCTCGCCGACTGTCAGGAACGCGACCCCAGCAAGTGTGAACTTTTCCTGGTCGAGGGTGACTCGGCAGGCGGATCGGCGAAGCAGGGCCGCGACCGGCATGTGCAGGCGATCCTGCCGCTGAAGGGCAAGATCCTGAACGTCGAGCGCGCGCGGTTCGACCGGATCATCTCGTCGAAGGAAGTCGGCACGCTGATCCAGGCGCTCGGCACGGGCATCCGCGACGAGTTCAACCTTGAAAAGCTGCGCTATCACAAGATTGTGATCATGACCGACGCCGACGTCGACGGCGCGCATATCCGCACGCTGTTGCTCACCTTCTTCTATCGGCAGATGCCCGAAATCATCGAGAACGGCCATCTCTACATCGCGCAGCCGCCGCTGTACAAAGTCGCCAAGGGACGCAGCGAAGTCTATGTGAAGGACGACAGCGCGCTCGAAAACTATCTCGTCGATGGTGGCATCGACGCGCTGATGCTCGAAACCACGGGCGGCGCGCGGTCGGGGGCCGACCTGCGCGAGCTGATCGAACATGGCCGCCGCCTCCGCGCGCTGATGCGCTATGTGCCGCGCGGTCATAATTACGAGCTGGTCGAGGCGCTGGCCTTGAACGGTGCGCTCGATCCGGCGCTCGACAGCGCCGGGCGCGCCGCCGCCGCGCTGCGCGCCGCCGAATGGCTCAACACCGCCGAGCGCGCGCTGACCGGCGGCGCCGAAGCGAGCTGGACGGTGGTAGCGAACGATGGCGGCTACACGCTCGAAAAGCGGTGGCGCGGGGTCAGCGACCATCATACGATCGACGCGGCGTTCCTGGCGAGCCAGGAGAGCCGCCGCCTGCACAAGCTCGCGTCCGAACAGGCCGAAAGCTATTCGCATCCGGCCCGGCTGGTGAAGGGCAGCAGCGCCGCCGCGCCCGCTGCCGCCGAGGCCGCAGCCGAGCCGGTGGACGACGATACTGACGCGGGGGACAGCGACCTGCCCGCCGCGGCCAGCGGCAAGGTCACGCCGATCACGCGCCCGTCCGAACTGCTCGAGGCGATCTTTGCGCACAGCCGCAAGGGGCTGGCGATCAGCCGCTACAAGGGGCTGGGCGAGATGAACGCCGAGCAGCTGTGGGAAACCACGCTCGACCCCGCCAATCGTTCGCTGCTGCGCGTCGAGGCCGAACAGGCCGACATCGCGCATGAAATCTTTGAACGATTGATGGGCGACGAGGTCGAACCGCGGCGCGAATTCATCCAGACCAACGCGCTGTCGGTAGCAAATCTGGACGTTTGATCGCATTGGTGGCCCGCAGTCACGGATTTCGGGTCGGTCGTATCGAAATCCGTCGCGCCACTGATTCGGCGGCGCCGCAAGACGCGAAGTCTTTTCACGTGCTCGCAGGATCGGCGCGCGCGAGCCGATTCCAGGCGTTGATCTGCGCCACGGCATAGGTCAGGACGATCACGTCCTTTGGCCTGAAATGCTGACGAAGCGCCGAGGTCGTACCCGCGATGGTCGCCTCATCATTTTGGTCGAGCCGGGTCAACGCGGTCGCATAAGCCAGCGCCGTGCTCTCCCCTTCATCCAAGCCGCTGGGACCGCGCTGCGAGACAATGTCGTCGACAAGCGTTGGCGCCACGCCCAGATTCAGGGTCTTTTCGGTGTGCAACGCGATGCAAAAATCGCAGCTGTTGAGCACCGAGCAGTGCAGGCGAACGAGTTCAAGCAGGCGGAGGGGCAGCCCTTGCGCATCGCACTCGACATCAACTGCCAACATGGCCTGCAACCCGTCCGGCCATCCGCCAAGGACGGGTGGCAGCGGGTTCATGCGGCAAGTGCGGCGCTTGGCTGGCCGAGTTGCGCCATGATCATGTTGAGATCATAGAAGAACCGTTCGCCCGACAGCAGGCCATCCTTGAAGCGGACATAGACGGTGAACGGAAAGCGGATCGAAAGACCGGTCGGTTCGACACCCAGGAAACGGCCGACATGGGTGCCGACGAAATCGGCCTCGCCGATGGCGAGATCATCAGATACCCAGTGCAGAACGCCGCCGTCGGTCTGAATGCCGAACGCGTCCCACCATGTGCGATAATGTATTGCAGTCGCGTCCCGTCCCTTCAGAACAAGCCCAAGTGGCTGATCTTCGAACAGGGCATCGGGGTGGATCGTTGCCAGCACGGCTGCCATGTCATGCTCCGCCTCCGCCTTCATGTGGACCAGCAGGCACTGTTCGTTCTTTTCGCGGTTGGTCATATTTCGTCCTTCAGACTTGGCGCCCGTGCGCGGTGAACCAAGCAGTGGTGCGCTGTTGAATGGTGGGAGAGACATCGTCGCCGATCTGCCTCGCAAGGTCAGCGAGGGACACCGCTTGCAGCGCCGCACGCCACGCCAACGTCGCCGCATCCATCGTCCGCGCAATCGCGCAGCGCGCCGAATATTCGCCCGCTGTGCCCGCGCAGGGGCCATTGCGCCGGATTTCGTGGCAATGAAAGTGAGGCTCAACGCCATCGATCGCCGACGCGACATCATAGATGGTGATGCCATCGGCAGCGCGCGCGAGCCTATATCCACCCCTTCGTCCGGCGGACGCCTTGACCAATCCAGCCGCAGCCAATTGCAACAACACCTTTGCCAGCGTGCCACGACCCAGGTCGTGAAAGTCGGCAAGGTCATTTGCCGCAAGCTCGCGCTCGTCGGGCGCGGCGGCGAGAAGGATCATGATGTGAAGGGCCGCTTCGGCCGAGCTGTTGATTCGCATAATTACGACTTATTGTTTCGTAATTATGCATTGTCAATCCTCAAGGGCTGTTTGGCCGATACGCGACTGGCGCAATCGGGAGCCTGAAACGCTTTCCAAACATGCCGCCATTCACCGACGACGATCGCGGGGGAAGCTGGGCGGGAGCATGAATTGGAACCGATTCCACGCGGGTGAACGCAAATAAGGTTCAGTCCAACGCGCGGTGGCTTGTCTTGGCGCGCCGCCGCTGCTTTCGGCGCATCCTCGACAAGGGGATGAAGTCATGCGGACTTTTGCAGCCATGCTGATGCCGCTCTTGCTTACGGTTTCGGCCGCCGCGCAGGACGCCGAAATCACGGATACCGGGATCAGCGAAGCCGGTATGGGCGGCGCAGCGATCGTCGAAATCGATCGGGAAACCGAAATCGTTGGCGGCATGGCGAGCTATTACGGCAACGAGCTAGCCGGGAACCGCACTGCGAGCGGCGAACGCTTTGACCCCGGCCAGCTGACCGCAGCGCACCGCTCGCTGCCCTTCGGCAGCCGGGTGCGCGTCACCAACACCGCAAACGGCGACAGCGTGATCGTCCGCATCAACGACCGCGGCCCGTTTTCGCACGGCCGCGTGATCGACGTCAGCCATGCCGCAGCGCGCGAGATCGGCATGCACCGCAGCGGCACCGCGCGGGTTAAGCTGGCGCTGCTCGACGACTGAGCGGCCCGAACGCCGCGACGCTGCGCTTTCCATCCCGACCTGCGTCTATCCGTCGCCGAAAAGCCGGTGCATCGGCGCGATCGCTTCGGGGCCATAGCCGACCGACCCGACGGCAATTTTCCCGCCAATCGCCTCGATCACCCGCGCGGTCCAGATGGGACCAAATCCGCCGCATAGTTCGAGCAATTCGATGCCTTCATCGACCAGCGCGCGCGCCGCGGCCGGTCCCGCGGCGGGATCGCCGATCCCGATGGCGATCATTTCGAACCGATCCGATTGCATCACCATGCGATGCCTGGCGGGGTCGAGACCGCCGCCCGTCACGATAAAACCGAATTTTGTCAGTGCCATGGTCTTTGTCCTGTCCATCCGCGGGGCCAAGGGCTGGCCGCCAATCGACACCCGAATGGCGCGCGACTATAGTCGCGTCCAATGTCATTTTTGAACAAGTTGAGACGGGATGGGACTGATGCTTGATCTGCAACGGCTGCGCTATTTTGTCGCGGTGGCCGAAGAAGAGAATGTCGGGCGCGCTGCGGAAAGGCTGCACCTGACCCAATCGCCGCTCAGTCGGCAGATCCAGAGCCTGGAGGCGGATCTGGGCCTGGCGCTGTTCCACCGTGCGAAAAAGCGCCTTCGCCTCACCGCCGCGGGGCGGCAGTTTCTGGCCGAGGCCCGATCCTTGCTGGCGCATGGCGAGCGGGTCGAACAGCAGGCGCGCGCGATCGCGGCGGGGTCGGCGGGGGCGCTGATCATCGGTTATGTTCCGGGCGCCATCCATGCCGGGGTCGTGACCCGCTGGCTGCGGGCGTTCCGCATGGTGGCACCCGACGTCGACATCATGCTCAAAAAACTGCGTTCCGCCGAACAGGAGTCTCAGCTCCGCTCCGGCGAGATCGATATCGGCTTTGCCCACGCGCGCCCTGCTTTGGGTGCGGGGGTGTCGTCTCGGGCGATAGGCCGCGAGTCCTTCAAACTTGCCATACCTGCGCACCGATATGGTCGCGCCGCACCCACCGCGCGCGTCCTGCACGGGGCGCGGTTCATCGCCTTGCCCGGCACAGCGGCGGCTGGTCACAAAGACGAATTTTTCGCGGCCTGCGCGGCGGCGGGGTTCGAACCCGATGTCCGCTATGAAGCCGCCGACCCGCTTGCCGCGCTGGAAATGGTCGATGCAGGGCTGGGCTTTGCGATCGTGCAGGCCAGCCTGGAACGCATCAAACCGGCCGGAGTGGCGCTGGTCGACCTGCCGCCCGGGTTCGACTGGACGATGGCGATCCACCTGCTGCGCGGTGAGCCGTGTACACCGGTCGCAGCCCGGTTTTTCGGGCTCGACGTCGGCGTCGAATGAGCCGCGCCGCGATCGGGCGCGATCAATCGAACACCGACCACCCCGCCGCATAGGCGAAATGTTCGAGCGCCGCGGCGCCCGCCAGCGAGGTTCCCGCCTCGTTGAGCCCCGGCGACCAGACGGCGATCGACCCCTGCCCCGGCGCGATGCACAGGATGCCGCCGCCGACGCCGCTCTTGCCCGGCAGGCCGACGCGGAAGGCGAATTCGCCCGAATTGTCATAGTGACCACATAGCATCATGATCGCGTTGATGCGGCGCGCGCGGTGCGGCTCGATCAATTGCTCGCCGGTCAGCGGGTCGCGGCCTTCCATCGCCAGAAACAGCCCGGCGCGGGCAAGTTGGCGACAGCTCATCGCGATCGCGCACTGGCGGAAATAGACGCCGACGACGGTTTCGACCGGATGCTTCAGATTACCGAAGGCGTCCATGAAATGCGCGAGGCTGCGATTGCGCGCGCCGGTTTCGGATTCGGAAAAAGCGACGTCGAAATCGATTTCGACCCTGTCATCGCTCGCGCGGGCGCGCATGAAATCGACAATCTCCTCGGCCACCGCGTCGCCGTCCCGCCCGTCGATCAGCCGGTCGGTCGTAGCGATCGCCCCCGCGTTGATCAGCGGGTTGCGCGGGATGCCGTGCTCGCTTTCGAGCTGGACGACCGAATTGAACGCGCTGCCCGACGGCTCGCGTCCGACGCTGTCCCATAGCGAGCTGCCGACGCGGCGCAGCGCAAGCGCCAGCGTGAAGACCTTCGACACCGACTGGATCGAGAAGGGCTCGTCGGCGTCGCCCGCGGTGTGGACGGTGCCATCGGGAAGCGCGAGCGCAAAACCGAGCTTGTTCGGATCGATCCTTGCCAGTGCGGGAATATAGTCGGCGACCTTGCCCCGCCCGCAAAGGGCGAGCGCTTCCTGATAGGCTTCGCGCACGGATTGATCGATCGATTGGGTCATGGCTCGCTCTACCACCTTTTTCGCAGATTATTATTTTCAATTTTCAGACATTATTCTATCAATGCGAAATCAAAATGCGAATCGAAGGAGAAGCCGGTGACCGACACGCAACGACCAAAGGGGCTGGCGAGCACCGTCTGCTATCGCGATCCCAACGCCGCCTATCGCTGGCTCGAGGAGGCGTTCGGATTTGAACCGCTTTTCGCGCTGGTCGATGCTGACGGCAAGCTCGCCCATGGCGAAATGACCTTCGGCGCGTCGGTCGTGATGATCGGGTCCGAATGGTCGGACGACCACAAGAGCCCGCAATCGATCGGCGGCAAGAATACCCAGTCGGCAAGCGTCCAGCTCGCCCTCGGCGAAGACATTGACGCGCATTGCGAGGCCGCGCGCGCGGCGGGCGCCGAAATCATCGCGCCGCCCGCGACGCAATTTTACGGCGACCGCACCTACCGCGCCAAGGATCCCGAGGGGCATATCTGGTCCTTCGGCGTCACCGTCGAGGCGAAAACGCCGAGTGAATGGGACGCGGCTGGCGGCTTCACCACCAAGACGCGGCTCGACGATTGAGCGCGGCGCTCGACCGGACGCTCGGCGCGCTCGCCGACCCGGTGCGGCGGCGCGCGGTCGAACTGCTCGGCCGGCGGCCGCGCAGCGCGGGCGATCTCGCGCGCGAACTCGGTCTCGCGCCGCCCGCGATGAGCCGGCACCTGAAGGCGCTGAAGGACGGCGGGCTGGTCGAGGACGGCCACCCCGCGTTCGACGCGCGCGTGCGCATCTATTCGCTGAAGGACGGCGCGACGGCGGAGCTCAAGCAATGGATTGCCGAAACCGAGGCGCTGTGGGCGCACCAGCTCGCCGCGTTCAAGGTCCATGTCGAGGGCGGCGAATGAGCGCCGCGGTCATCGTCGCGTTGCGCGTCGCGGCGACGCCCCAGGCGGCGTTCACCGCCTTCACGCGCGACATCGGCATCTGGTGGCAAAGCCATCCGCTGTTCCAGCTCAGCCGGCGCGGCGACGGGACGCTGCGCTTCGATCCCGCGGGCCCCGACGGCCGTCTCGTCACACGCTTCGACGATGGCCGCGAGTGGGAAATCGGCCCGGTGCGCCACTGGCTGCCCGGCGAGCGGCTGGCCTTCGGCTGGCGCCTGCCGAGCTTTCGCGGCGATCAGGCGACCGAGGTCGATGTCCACTTCGAAGCGGTCGGCGCCGAAACGCGCGTCACGGTCGAGCATCGCGGCTGGGACAGCATCCCGCAAAACCACGTCGCGCGTCACGGCTTCGAACTGATGCTGCTCCAACGGCGACTGGGCGAGCATTGGCGGGGGTTGCTGAAGGCAATGGCGGCGCGGATGTGAGGGCTGATTTGGGGTGGGGAGCGGACATTCCCTTATTCGTCATCCCGGCGAAGGCCGGGATCTCACCCTATCGATTTACCGCACCGGCGAGATCCCGGCCTTCGCCGGGATGACGATTAAATAAAGGTCCGCTTTCGCCCGCTTCCAGTCGTTCTTCGCCCCAACCATCGCGAACCACCCTCACCCGAAACGCTTGCCCCCGCGCCCTGCGACCGCCACATCTGCGCCATGCGCCTCCCCGCCCCCTTCACCGACTGGTTCGCCGCGCGCGGGTGGCGACTCAGGCGGCATCAGGCCGATATGCTCGGGGCGGGCGAGCGGGGCGAGCATGCGCTGCTTGTCGCGGCGACGGGTGCGGGGAAGACGCTCGCAGGATTCCTGCCGACGCTCGTCGATCTCGCGGCGCATCCCTCCGACCGGCTGCACACGCTCTATGTGTCGCCGCTCAAAGCGCTGGCCGCCGACGTCGAACGCAATCTGCTCGGTCCGATCGCCGACATGAGCCTCGATATCAGCGTCGAGAGCCGCAGCGGCGACACGAGTTCGGACAAGAAGGCGCGCCAGCGGAGTCGTCCGCCCAATATCCTGCTCACCACCCCCGAATCGCTCTCGCTGCTGCTGTCCTA
Source organism: Sphingopyxis sp. EG6 (assembly GCF_003609815.1). Lineage (NCBI taxonomy): Bacteria > Pseudomonadati > Pseudomonadota > Alphaproteobacteria > Sphingomonadales > Sphingopyxidaceae > Sphingopyxis > Sphingopyxis sp. EG6. The sequence goes on along the minus strand of NZ_AP017603.1, from coordinate 3,457,197 downwards.
TCCCGACAGCTTCACGATGTTTGCGGACCTCAAGACGGTGGTGATCGACGAGATCCATGCCTTCGCACCCGGCAAGCGCGGCGATTTGCTGAGCCTCGCGCTGGCACGATTGCAGCACATCGCCCCCGCCATGCGCCGCGTCGGGCTGTCGGCGACGATCGCCGAACCCGCGCAATATGCTGCATGGCTGGCGCCGGGCGCGGCGGGCGACAGCGTCACGATCGTCGCGGGCGAGGCGGGGGCCGATCCCGACATATCGATCCTGCTGCCCGAGGGCGCGGTCCCGTGGGCGGGACATTCGGGGCGCTATGCGGTGCATCAGGTGATGACCGAGGTCGCCAGGAACCGAACCACGATCATTTTCTGCAACACCCGCGGGCTGGCCGAGCTGATCTTTCAGGAGCTGTGGAAGGTCAACGACCTCAGCTTGCCGATCGCGATCCATCACGGCAGCCTCGACCGCGAAGCGCGCCAGCGCGCCGAGGCGGCAATGGCCGAGGGACGGCTGCGCGCGCTGGTGGCAACCTCCAGCCTCGACCTCGGGCTCGACTGGGGCGACGTCGATTGCGTGATCCAGATGGGGGCGCCCAAGGGCTCATCGCGGCTGCTCCAGCGCATCGGGCGCGCCAACCACCGGCTGGACGAGCCGAGCAAGGCGCTGATCGTTCCCGGCAACCGCTTCGAATATCTCGAAGCGCAGGCGGCATTGGATGCGGTCGAAGCGGGCGAACGCGACGCCGACCGCTTTCGCCCCGGCGCGCTCGATGTGTTGGCGCAACATGTGATGGCGCTCGCCTGCGCCGCGCCGTTTAGGGAGGATGCGCTGCTCGCCGAAATTCGCAGCGCCGCGCCCTATCAATGGGTCGACGCCGCGCTGTTCGTCCGCCTGCTCGGATTCGTGCGCGATGGCGGCTATGCGCTCAAAAGTTACGACCGCTTCCGCCGCCTTGCCCCCGACGGACAGGGTGGCTGGCGGATCGCGCATCCGCGGCTCGCGGCGCAGCACCGGCTCAATGCCGGGATCATCGTCGATGCCCCGACGCTCGACGTGCGGTTCAGGAACGGACGGCGCCTCGGTACGGTCGAGGAATATTTCGCGAGCACGCTGTCGCCAGGCGACACCTTCGCCTTTGCCGGGCTCAGCCTTGAGGTCGAGGGCATCCGCGACACCGACATTCTTGTCCGTGCGACGAGCAAACCGGCGCGCATCCCTTCCTATGTCGGCGCGCGCATGGCGCTGACGACGCGGCTCGCCGACCGCGTGCGCGGGTTCCTCGCCGACCCGGCGAGCTGGCAGCGTTTCCCCGCCGATGTGCGCTTCTGGCTGGAGATGCAGGCGCTGCGATCGGTCCTTCCGCAACCCGGCGAGTTGCTCGTCGAGACCTTCCCGCACGAGGGCAATCATTATCTGGTCGCCTATCCCTTCGAAGGGTGGAACGCGCACCAGTCGCTGGGCATGCTGATCACCAAGCGGATGGAACGCGCCGGGCTGCAGCCGCTGGGCTTCGTCGCCTCCGATTATGCGCTGGCGATCTGGTCGCTGCGCCCGGTCGCCGATCCGGCCGCGCTGTTCGACCCCGCAATCCTCGAGGATGAATTTGCCCAGTGGGTCGAGGGATCGCACCTGCTCAAGCGGGCATTCCGCGAGGTCGCGGTGATCGGCGGGCTGATCGAGCGCCAGCATCCCGGCAAGCGCAAGACCGGGAAGCAGGTGACCTTTTCGACCGACCTGATCTTTGACGTGCTGCGCAAATATGAACCCGACCATCTGCTGCTCGAGGCCGCATGGGCCGACGCGCGCGAGCGGCTGACCGACGTCGCGCGGCTTGGCGACCTGCTCGACCGAGCGGCGGGAACAATGCTGCACCAGAAGCTGGAGCGGATCAGTCCGCTGGCAATCCCGGTGCTGGTGTTGATCGGCCGCGAAAGCGTCGCGGGCGCCGACGTCGACGACGCGCTGCTCGGCGAACTCGCCGACACGCTCGCGGATCAGGCGATGGGGTCGGATTGATCGCTCCTCCCTGTGGCGAAGCCATGGGGAGGTGGCAGCGGCGTGGCCGCTGACGGAGGGGCTTTGGCACTGCCCTCGTTGCCCCTCCACCACCGCCTGCGGCGGCGGTCCCCCTCCCCATCGCTGCGCGACAGGGAGGATAAGATGTCACCTCGGCGTTTCGCTTGCTGCCAGCCCGGATGAGGCGTAGATTGCGTCAAAATATACGCAAAAGAACATGGAGGGGATGCCCGCGATGACCCACCTATTCAGGCGGTCGATGTTCTGGACGGCAATACTCGCCGCGCCGGTGCTGATCGGCGCCAGCCAAACACCCCCCGCCGCGCCGCCCGCCATCGCGGCCCCGACCCCGCCGCCGACCGCCACCGACGCGGTCGACGCGCTGATCGAACCGGCCACTACAAGCGAAATCGTCCCCTTCATCCAGCCGTTCGACCTTGACGCGACGCGGCGCATGTCGGTTCAGGTCATGGTCGGCGGCAAAGGCCCGTTCGCCTTTCTGGTCGATACCGGCGCCGAGCGCACGGTCATCGCGCGCGAACTCGCCGCGCGGCTCGGGCTTGCCGAGGGCGGCAAATTGCGGCTCGCGACGATCGGCGGGTCGGCGACCGTCCCCAGTTTCCGCATCGCGGCGCTGCAAATGTCGAACCTGCATCTGGCATCGGTCGAGGCGCCCGCCTTTCACGGCCGCCACATCGGCGCCGCGGGCCTGATCGGCGTCGACATGCTGGAGGAACGCCGGGTGCTGATCGATTTCCGCAAGGAATCGATGCAGATTCTGGAAACGCGCCGCCGCGCCCCGTCGCTGATCAAGGATGATGACGCGATCGTCGTCACCGCGCGCAATTCGGCGGGGCGCCTGATCCTGTCCGATGCGCGGCTGCACGGCAAACGCATCGACGTGATCGTCGACACGGGCGCGCAGACCAGTGTCGGCAACATGGCGCTGCAAAGGCTCGTCGCCGAACGGCGCGCCAACCGCCTGCCCTTTGACGCGACCGAGCTCACCGCGGTGACGGGAGAGGACGTCCCCGCGGTGCGCACCGCGATCAAACGCATCGTCATCAACGGCATGGACGTCAACGACTTGCCCGTCAGCTTTGCCGACAGCCAGGCGTTCCGCGTCCTCGGCCTCCACGACCGGCCCGCGCTGCTGCTCGGCATGGACAGCCTGTCGCTGTTCGACCGGGTCGAGATTGATTTCCCGAACCGGCGTGTCGTGTTCGACCTGCCCGACGGGGCGACCCGGCAAACCGGACAACGCTTTGCCGCGAATATGCCCGCGCGGGGTAGCTAGACCCGGATCGCTTTGCCATAGCGGCGCGATGTCCGCCGCCGCGCCCTTTACCTTTGCCGGTCAGTCCTTTCAGATGCTGGCCGATCGCGCGCTGTTCTGGCCGCGCCACGGCGCGTTGATCGTCGCTGACCTGCACCTGGAAAAGGGCAGCTGGTATGCGGCGCTGGGGCAGCCGCTGCCCCCCTATGACAGCCACGATACGCTCGACCGGCTGGCGCGGCTCGCCGCCGCAACCGGCGCGCGCGCGATCTGGTGCCTCGGCGACAGTTTCCACGACCGCGATGCCGCCGCGCGCATCGTCCCGGCAATCGCCGCGCGCCTGCGTGAACAGGCGAGCGCGACGCAGCTGCTGTGGATCGCGGGCAACCATGACGGGCTGACCGGCGGCGCGTGGGGCGGCGAGATCGCCGACGAGCATGTCGCCGACGGCATCGTGTTTCGGCACCAGAGCGTGGCCCATGACAACCGCCCCGAAGTGTCGGGGCATTTCCACCCCAAGCTGCGGCTGACCGTCCGCGGCCGCCATGTGTCGCGCCCCTGCTTCGCGGGCGACGACCGGCGTCTGATTCTGCCCGCCTTCGGCACCCTGACCGGCGGACTCGCCGTCACCGACCCGGTGATCGCCGAAAATTTTATCGGACCCTATCGCGCGATGCTGGTGGCGGGGGACCGCCAACTTTGCTTCCCCTGCGCTGGCCGCACGCGCGATGACGCTACGGCAAGCCGCGTCCGACGCGCAAACTAGCCGCTAAACATCGCCGATCGGGCGCTTTTTTGGCTGTGACCAAAAAGCCTCACCCCGCCAAAAACGACGCAAATGCGGGCCTTTCGCTGGATCGATGACGCAATTGAGTTATGCTCCCGCGGCAACAAAAATAATGAAATGTTGAGAGGAGTGCCCGACATGAAATCATCTTCCCTTTGTGCTGCCCGATTTATGCGCACCACGGCGCTGGGTGTGTCGATCGCCATGGCCGTCGTCGCCGCGCCCGCCTTTGCGCAGGACGCCCCCGCCGCCGAAACCGTCGATGACAGCGACGACACGCCGATCATCGTGACCGCGCAGGGCCGCTCGCAGCTGTTGTCCGACGTGCCGGTCGCGATTTCGGCGGTGAACGCCGAAACGCTGCAGAACAGCGGCGCCAACGACATTCGCCAGCTGAACCAGGTCGCCCCGTCGCTGCTCGTCTCGTCGACCGGGTCGGAAGCCAATGGTTCGGCGCGTATTCGCGGCATCGGCACCGTCGGCGACAACCCCGGGCTCGAAAGCTCGGTTCCCGTGTTCATCGACGGCGTTTACCGGTCGCGTTCGGGGATCGGCCTCAACGAACTTGGCGAAATCGACCGCGTCGAAGTGCAGCGCGGGCCGCAGGGCACGCTGGGCGGCCGCAACTCGTCGGCAGGCCTGATCAGCATTTATTCGAAAAAGCCCGAGTTTGATTTCGGCGCCAACGGCGAAATCACCTATGGCAACTACGACTTCCTGCGCTTTACCGGTAGCGTCACCGGCCCGCTCAGCGAAACGATCGCGGCGCGCCTCGACGGCGTCTATGTCCAGCGCGACGGTTTCTATCGCGACACGACGAACAACACCGACGTCAACGACCGCGACCGTTATTTCCTGCGCGGCCAGATCCTGTTCGAACCGACCGACGCACTGTCGATCCGGCTGATCGCCGATTATACCTATCGCGACGAAAAATGCTGCGCCGCGACCTATGTCGACAACAGCGTCAATCCGTATATCGGCGACCTCAACAACCCGTCGACGCCGCTGACGCCGCTGCAGACCAACGGCAACAACATCATCAATGTGCTGCGCGACCTGGGGCAGCCGCTGTCGGCGTTCAATCAGGGCTATGGCCGCGCGATCTCGGTCAGCCCGGGGCGCAGCTTCGAGGGCCAGACCAAGGATTACGGTTTCTCCGGCCAGATCGACTATGATTTCGGCGGCGCGACGCTGACCTCGATCACCGCGTACCGCGAATATCGTTCGAGCCAGGCATCGGACACCGACTATGGCGCAGTCGATATTCTCTATCGCGCCCCGAGCGATGACGCCTATCGCCAGTTCCACACCTTCACGCAGGAACTGCGCCTGCAGGGTGAGGCGTTCGACGGAACGCTCGACTGGCTGGTCGGCGGCTTTTACGCCAACGAAAAGCTGACGGTGCGCGACAATCTGCGTTTTGGGAGCCAGTACGGGCGCTTCGCCACTTGCCGCATCATTTCGGGCGGCGGTCTTGCCGGGCTCTATTCGCCAACGTCGCCCGGCTGTCTCGCCGCGCGTCCGGCAGCCTTTGGCGCGGCGTCGCCGGCGATCTACGCCGCGTTCGACGTTCTCGACAGCATCAACGACCGCGGCACGACCAACGACCGTTATTTCCAGGAAGGCAATAACTGGGCGCTGTTCACGCATAATATCGTGCACATCACCGATCGCCTCGATCTGACGCTGGGGCTGCGCTACACCAACGACAAGAAGAAGTTTAACGCCACCTTCGGCAACGACAACACCGGCTGTACCACGGTGCAAGGGCTTGTCGGCGGCTTCACGGGCGTTGCAGCGCTGGCGGCCGTGTCGCAAGGACTGATCGGGCTGGCCTGCCAGGGCAATTCGACCGCAGAGCTTAACGGCGTGTCGATCAACGACGATCGCAGCGAAGACGAATGGACCGGCACGGCGATCCTGTCGTACAAGCCGACCGACGATCTGCTCGTCTATGGCAGCTTTGCGCGCGGTTATAAGGCGGGTGGCTTCAACCTTGACCGCTCGGCGCTGAAGCCGCCGGTCGTTTCCTTCGCATCGGTCGGCGGCGCACAGGCGCTGGTCGGCAATCTCCAGTTCGATCCCGAACTGGTCGACAGCTATGAAATCGGTGCCAAATATTCGACGGGCCCGTTCAGCTTGAGCCTGTCGGCCTTCCGGTCGGATTTCAGCAATTTCCAGCTGAACACCTTCAACGGCACCGTGTTCCTGGTCCAGACGATCAACGGCTGTGACAATCTGGTCGGCGGCCCCGGCGCCGATACCGACCTCAGCAACGCCACCGGCACCTGTGCGACCGACGATGTCACCTACGGCGTCCGCACGCAGGGGTTCGAGCTGGAGGCGCAGCTGGTCCCGGCGCGCAACTTCCGCGTCGCGGCGGGCCTGACCTATGCTCGCACCAAATATCGCAGCGACCTGGTCGGCACCAAAAATGGCACGCCGCTCGATTCGGCGCTGCGCAAGCTGCCCGGCAACAATCTGTCGAACGCGCCCGAACTGGTCGCGACCGGCAGCGTGACCTGGACGCCCGAAATCGGGAGCAGCGGGCTGACCGGCCTGGTCTATATCGATGGCCGCATGACCAGCGATTATAACACCGGGTCCGACCTGTTCCCGCAAAAGGCGCAGGATGGCTATGCGCTGTTCAACGCGCGCCTTGGCCTGCGCGGCCCCGACGAGAAGTGGGGCGTCGAATTGTGGGCGCAGAATATCTTCAACAAAAACTACGCCCAGGTCGCGTTCAACTCGCCGTTCCAGGCGGGGACGACGGCAGCACCGTTCGTCGACCCGCAATATCCGGGCGGCCGCCAGATCTTCTCGCAGTTCCTGGCCGAACCGCGGACCTATGGCGTGACGCTGCGCGGCAAGTTCTGACCGCACATCGTCCTTGACGACAGCGAGGGCGGGACCATCGGTCCCGCCCTCTTTTTTTGCCCCGAAACGCCGCCGCGCCCGTCAAGCTGTCACCTCTGACAGCTGTGACCGAAAAGCCGCGCTCGGCGCGCAATGACGTTACGGCGCGGGCTGGTACTGGCCAGCCACCGCGATGTCATGATAGGCTCCGCCACAAACAAGAAATCGTGCCGCTCTCCCGCAAAATTTGACCGATTGAGGAGGGCCAGATCCATGACCAATATTTCCAGCCGGACCGCCGGTTTGCTGCGCGCCAGCGCGGTCGGCGTGTCGCTGTCATTTGCCCTGCTGGCGACGCCCGCCACGGCGCAGGACGCCGGGGCCGAAACGAGCGACGAGACGATCATCGTCACCGCCACCCGGCGCAGCGAGGCGCTGTCCGACGTGCCGATCGCCGTGTCCGCAGTCACCGGCGAGACGCTGGAAAAGACCGGCGCAACCGACGTGCGCGCGCTGGGTCAGGTGGCGCCGTCGCTGCTCGTGTCGGGGGCGACCAGCGAGGTCAATTTCTCGGCGCGCATCCGCGGCATCGGTACGGTGGGTGAAAACCCCGGCCTCGAAAGCTCGGTCGGGCTGTTCATCGACGGCGTCTATCGCAGCCGCGCCGGGGTCGGCCTGTCCGAACTCGGCGACATCGAACGCGTCGAAGTGCTGCGCGGTCCGCAGGGGACCTTGTTCGGCCGCAACTCGACCGCCGGGCTGATCAACATTGTCACCAAGGGTCCGGACCTTGGGGCGTTCGGCGCCAAGGGGTCGGTCAGTTTCGGCAATTACGACTATTGGCGCGTCGACGGCATGGTCAATGCGCCGCTGGGCGAAAAGGCCGCGGTGCGCGTCGACGGGGTGTGGCAACGTCGCGACGGCTTTATCGAAAATGCGACCGCGGGCGAGCCCGACATCAACGACCGCGACCGCTGGCTGGCGCGCGGCCAGTTGCTGCTCGAACCGAGCGAAACGGTGAAGCTGCGCCTGATTGCCGATTACAGCGAGCGCAGCGAGAATTGCTGCGGCGGCGTGCTGCTCAATCCGGTGCGCAACCTGACGCGCGGCGCCGACGGTTTCCCCATCGCATCGGCGAACACGTTGCTGCCGGTGCTGCAAGCGCTCGGCGCCAACCATCAGGTGCCGCCCACCGGCACCAGCTTCATCCGGACCCAGGCGACGACCCCCGGCGTGACCTATCGTTCGGATACGAAGGATTGGGGGCTGTCGGGCGAGCTCAGCTGGGATCTGGGCGGCGCATCGCTGACCTCGATCACCGCCTATCGCGATTACAAGAATGCGCAGGGCCAGGACGCCGATTTCAGCGCCCTCGACATCTTGCGCCGCACCGACCTCGACCGCCGTTTCCGCCTGTTCACGCAGGAATTGCGGTTGCAGGGCGAGGCGTTCGACGGGCGGCTCGACTGGCTGGTCGGCGGCTATTACGCCAATGAGAAACTCGATGTCGATGACGACATTGTTTATGGCAATAATTACGAACAGTTCGCCAACTGCCTGCTGTTCGCCAGTGCGCTGCCGACCGCGGTGCTGCCGACCAACCCGCAATGCGTGAATGTGCCGGTGGTGCAGGGGACGATCACCGCGCTGTCGGCGCTGCCGGTCGGCGACCCACGCCGCGCGTCGATCCCGCTGCTGTCGGCGCTGATCGCGAACCCGGCGCGCCCCGGTTTCGGCTCGCTCGCCGCGGCGCTCGGCCAGCCGACGTTGGCGATCAACGGCACTGGCAACCAGGGATCGACCTTTGCCCAGAAAAGCCGCAACTTCGCGGTCTTCACCCACAACAGCTTCGACATCGTCGAAGATATGCTGACGCTGACGATCGGCGCGCGCTATACCAGCGAGCGCAAGACGCTGGATGCCGACGCCAATTTCAACAACGGCATCTGTCCGCTGGTGGTCAATTCGCCGTTCCAGTCGCTCGCGACCCTGCCCTGCGTGATCAACGGCACCGCGCCCGATCTGCCGCGCGGCACCGCCGGAACGAAGTTCAAGGACAATGAATGGACCGGCACCGCGGTGCTCAGCTGGAAAACGACCCCCGAGCTGCTTGTCTATGGCTCGGTGTCCAAGGGGTATAAGGCGGGCGGGTTCAACCTCGACTTTTCGGCGCTCGACCGCACCTGCAACGTCACGTTTGACACCGCCTGCGCGGCGCGGCTGGCGCTGCCCGCCAACACCAGCGGCAACGGACGCCCCGAAGCGAGCGACCTGCAGTTCGCCAGCGAAAAGGTCGATGCCTATGAAATCGGGGTCAAATTTGACGGGCCGGGCTTTGACCTCAACGTCGCGGCCTTCTTTCAGGAATATAGCAATTACCAGCTCAACACCTTCAACGGGGTGAATTTCGAGGTCACCAATATCCAGGCGTGCAAGGATGATCTGGGCGGCGCCGACGCCGACGGATCGGCGACCACCGGCGGCTGCGCCGCCAACCGGCTGAAACCCGGGGTACGGTCGAAAGGGGTCGAGATCGAGGCGTTCATTCGCCCCGCGCGTTATCTGTCGGTGAACATGGGGCTGACCTATGTCGACACCCTCTATCGCCGCAACCTGGTGGGCACCGGTGGGCGGCCACTGTCGCCAGTGCTGTTCCAGCTGCCCGGCCGCGGGGTGTCGAACGCGCCGCGCTATGTCGCGACCGCGGGGATCAGCTGGACACCGCCGATCGGCAGTTCGGGGATGAGCGGCCTCGTCTATTTCGACACCCGCCTGCAAAGCGACACCAACACCGGTTCCGATCTCGACGTCGAAAAGGTTCAGGACGGCTTTGCGATCTTCAACGGGCGGATCGGTCTCTACGGCCCCGATCGCCGCTGGGGCGTCGAGCTGTGGGGGCAGAATCTGTTCAACAAGCGTTATTATCAGATCGGCGCCGACATGCCGCTGCAGGGTGGCGGCACCTTCCGCGCCGTCGCGGCGCCCGCATCGAGCGGGCTCAGTGGGACGGCGAACCAGCTGTTCGTCGGTTTCCCCGGCGAACCGCGCACCTATGGCGTGACGCTGCGCGGCCAGTTCTGATCCGGCCTCTCCCCCTCCCCGGTCGGGGAGGGCGTAGGGAGGGTCTGTCGCAGCCGGGCACTGTTGCGTCAGACCCTTTCCTTTGGGCGCCGGCCACTATCACCGTAGCCCTGAGCCTGTCGAAGGGCGCTTATGCCGTAAGCGCCCTTCGACAGACTCAGGGCTACGGTTCGAATTTTGCAGGACCGGTTGAGTTATTACCGCGCGCGCGCCGCCTGGTGCGTGATGTCGGTCATCAGCTTGCGGAACAGTACCCCGCCGGGCGTTCCCGATGATTTGAGCGCGCGTTCGCATTCGATCAGGCGGCTCATCAACCGGGCGACGCGCACCGAATCCCAGATGCGCAGCTGCGCGGTCACCGCGTCGCGTTCCTTCCAGAAAATACCACTGGTGCGCGCCGCGACGACGGTGGCGGGATGCGCCCCGGCATCGACCTCGGCGCGCAGCCGCGCCAGCGCCAGCGCGCGGATCGCAAGCGCGCGAATGATGCGGATTTCGGCGACGCCCACCGCCGCAGCCTTCGCCAGCATGTCGGGCAGGTCGCGCACCTTGCCGCCCAGTGCGACATTGATGCACTCGCTGACGTCTTCCTCATGCGTCGCGGCGCCCAGCGCGGCGATGTCGGCGGAGGTCACCTGCCGCTGGCGATCGGCGGCGGCGTCGAGATACAGAGCCATTTTTTCAATCTCGCGCCGCATCAGCGCCTGATCGCCCGACACCAGATCGACCAGCAATTGCGCCTCGGCATTGGCGAGCCGCAATCCCTGCTCCTCGGCGGCGCTCATCGCGATGCCGACCAGCGCGCGGCGGTCGGGCTGGTAACAGATCGCCGCGACGGCATGGTCGGAGCCCTCGACCAGCTTGACCAGTTTCGACTTGGCGGTGACCGACGCGCCGGTCGCGATCACCGGGTTGATGACGGTGTCAGCAGCCAGCAGCGCCTCGACTGCGGGGACGCTGTCGTCGCCGCTGCCGGTGAGTTCGAGGCGGATGATCCGCGCCGACGAAAACAGCGACATCGACGCGGCTTCGGCGGCGAGCAGCGAAGGATCCTGCGCCAGCTGCGATCCCGACAGGTCGACCCGTTCGGCGTCCTTGCCCGCCAGTCCGACTAGGTGGCTGGCGACCGCGGCCATCGTCGCTTCGTCGGGACCGGTCAGCAGGGTGAAACGGAGCGCGGGGTCGAGGCGCGACTGGCGTTCGAGATCGGCAGGCTTGACCGTCTTCATCGCCGGCTACGGGGTCGGCGCGGAGGTCGCCGTCCGGCCGCCGCCACGATTGGCATAGACCGCGAGCCGCGTGACGATCTGGTCCGAAATCCCCGAAGCGAGCCGTTCGAGCGCCGACGATTCGGCGGCGATCGTCGCATATTCGCTGCCCACGACGTCGATCCCGGCATCTTGGGCGGCGGTCGCGTCGAGCAGCACTTCGCCCGATGCCGCATCGACGAGCTGGTAACGGGCGCGCAGCGTCCGGCGCTCGCGCGTCACCGCATCGTCGGCGCGGACGCCAAAGCCGGTGATCGAATCCTCGAGCCGCACGTCGAGGCGCAAGCGTTTGCCCGCGCCCTGTCCGCCCTGCGTCGCCTGCAACCGGTCGCGCAGCGCGTTGCGGACGAGCCAGCCCGAGTGCCCCTCAATCGGCGCGACATCGACATCGGCGAGCACCGTCGCCACCGCGCCGCGGCTGCCGTTCGCGTAGAGCGGCCGCAGACCGCAGCCGCCAAGGGTGAGCGAAGCCGCGATGAGCGATGAGAGAAGGAGGTTACGCATCTTGTGCACCAGTAACCCTTATTCCGTTCGTGTCGAGCGAAGTCGAGACACCCATCGGTCGTGTATACCTTGGGGTGTCTCGACTTCGCTCGACACGAACGGGAAATGAAGCGGTTCGTTCCCTCAAATCCCGTCAGACAACAATGTTCACGAGCCGGTCGGGGACCACGATCACCTTCTTCGGCGCCGCACCGCCGAGCAGTTCGACGATGCGGGGGCGCGCGAGCGCGGCCGCTTCGGTGGCATCCTTGTCGAGCCCCTTGGCCACCGTCATCGTATCGCGCAGCTTGCCCGCGATCTGGATCGCGATGGTGACCTCATCGTCGACCAGCAGCGCCGGATCGGCGGTCGGCCAGGCGGCATCGGCGATCAGCGTCGTGATGCGCCGACCTTCGGGCAGCGCCGCCCAGGCTTCCTCGGCCAGGTGCGGCAGCATCGGCGCGACGAGGCGGATCAGCGTCAGGCACGCCTCCGCGCGCGTCGCCGAAGGTTTCGCCTTTTCGATGTCGTTCGCCAGCGCGTGGATTTTGGCGACCGCCTTGTTGAAGCCCAGCGCCTCGATGTCGGCGGCGACCCCGGCGATCGCCTGGTGCAGCTTGCGCGCGAGGCCCGAGTCCTCACCGCCATCACCGACATTTTCGGTCTCGCCGAACAGGCGCCACAGACGCTGAACGAAGCGCCACGCCCCCTCGATCCCCGCTTCGCTCCACGGCAGGTCGCGTTCGGGCGGGCTGTCGGACAGCATGAACCAGCGCGTGGCGTCGGCGCCATATTGGTCGAGGATCGCGTCGGGATCGACGACATTCTTCTTCGACTTCGACATCTTGATAACGCGGCCGACGTCGACCGGCGCGCCATCAGCTTCGAGCGTTGCGCCATCGGCGCTGCGGCGAACCTCGTCGGGCGTGAAAAAGATCGGCGGCAGGCCTTCGCCCTGCGACCGGCTGTACGTCTCGTGCGTCACCATCCCCTGCGTGAACAGGCTGGCGAAGGGTTCGACGATTTCGATCATCCCCATCTTGTGCAGCGCGCGCGTCCAGAAGCGTGCGTAGAGCAGGTGAAGGATCGCATGTTCGACGCCGCCGATATATTGGTCGATCGGCAGCCAGCGGCGGATCACCGCCGGGTCGAAGGGCCGGTCGCTCGGCGAGCTCGCAAAGCGCAGGAAATACCAGGACGAATCGACAAAGGTGTCGAGCGTATCGGTTTCGCGCACCGCCGCGCCGCCGCAGGTCGGGCAAGCGACATGTTTCCACGTCGGATGGCGGTCGAGCGGATTGCCGGGGATCGAGAAATCGACATCCTCGGGCAGCACGACGGGCAATTGGCCCTTGGGGACCGGCACCGTCCCGCACGCGTCGCAATGAATGAACGGGATCGGCGTCCCCCAGTAACGCTGGCGCGACACGCCCCAGTCGCGCAGGCGCCACACAGTCGTGCCCTTGCCCCAGCCTTCATGCTCGGCGCGCGCGATGACCGCCGCCTTGGCTTCGTCGATGCTCATGCCGTCGAGGAAGTGGCTGTTCACGAGGCGGCCCGGGCCGGTATAGGCCTCATCGCTGGTGAAATGCTGGGCGGTTTCGTCGCCATCGGCGATCACGCGGTGAACGGGCAGGCCATATTTGCGCGAGAAATCGAGGTCGCGCTGGTCGTGGGCCGGACAGCCAAAGATCGCGCCGGTACCATAGTCCATCAGCACATAGTTCACGACCCAGACCGGCAGATGCCAATTGGGATCGAGTGGATGTTCGACCGCTATGCCGGTGTCGAAGCCCATTTTCTCGGCGGTATCGAGCTGCTCGGCGGCGGTGCCCTGACGGCGGCATTCGGCGATGAACGCCGCCAGCTCCGGCGAATCCTTCGCGAGTTTCTCGGCAAGCGGATGGTCAGGCGAGATCGCCGCGAAGCTGGCACCAAACAACGTGTCGGGGCGCGTCGTGAAGACGTCGAAACCCGGCGCGCCGCCCGCCAGTTTAAAGCTGAATTCCAGCCCCTGCGACTTGCCGATCCAGTTTTCCTGCATCAGCCGCACCTTGTCGGGCCATTTGTCGAGGCTGCCGAGCCCTTCGAGCAGATCGTCGGCAAAGTCGGTGATCTTCAGAAACCACTGCGACAGCTTTTTCTTTTCGACCAACGCGCCGGAGCGCCAGCCGCGGCCGTCGATCACCTGCTCGTTGGCGAGCACGGTCATGTCGACGGGGTCCCAATTGACGTAGCTTTCCTTGCGCGTGACCAGCCCCGCGGCGAACAGGTCGAGGAACAGCGCCTGCTCCTGCCCATAATAATCGGGCTCGCACGTCGCGAGCTCGCGGCTCCAGTCGATCGCGAGGCCGAGGCGTTTCAGCTGCGCGCGCATCGCGGCAATATTGTCGCGCGTCCAGCCGCCCGGATGGACGCCCTTTTCCATCGCGGCATTTTCGGCCGGCATCCCGAACGCGTCCCAGCCCATCGGGTGGAGCACGTCATGCCCGGTCATTTTTTTGAACCGCGCCAGCACGTCGCCCATCGTATAATTGCGGACATGGCCGACGTGGATGCGCCCCGACGGATAGGGGAACATCTCGAGGATATAGGCCTTGGGCCTGTCGCTGCTGTCGGTGGTGGCAAAGCTGTTCGCCGCCTCCCACGCCTTTTGCCAGCGGGCGTCAGCGGCGAGGGCGCCAAAGCGCGGTTCGCGGGTCATTTGTCGGTTACCCCGTTTGTCTGGTTGTCGGCGCGAACCCGCGCCGCCGGATTAGTCCTTGAAGGCGCTGCGGCGCAGGTCGCGGGCGCGGGTGAGGATGATTTCCTCAAGCTTCTGAACGGTCGCTGCCTGGACCGGCGCGTCGACCCATGCGGTGCCCTGCGCCACCTGGCGCGAGGCGGCAACGCGCAGCGCATCGGCGCGCAGGTCGCGGTCGAGGATCGACACCGTCACCTTCATCCGCTCGCCGGGATTGCCCGGGTTCGCGTACCAGTCGGTGATGATGACGCCGCCCGACGAATCGGCCTGGAGCAGCGGCATGAACGACAGCGCGTCGAGCGAGGCGCGCCACAAATAGCTGTTGACGCCAATCGTCGTAACCTGGCTGGCGGCGAGGTCGGCGCGCGGCCGATCCTTGTTGGCGCATGCCGAAAGCCCAAGCGCGGCAAGCCCGAGCAGCGCGAACGCGATCGGACGGCGACCACGCGAAGCAAGGACGGAAAGCTGGGACATGCCGGTAACACCTTATCTATTTGGGCGTGGCCGGATCGCAAGAACCGCGCCGCGCAGAACGATATTGCCAGCGTCTCTATCGCCCTTGCCGCCGCCCCGCAAGCGCGGCAATTTCGGCGCTGGCGCGGTTCAGATTCTGGTCAGATTCGCCGAGCGACTGTGGTGATCGCGCAACAATTTCATCGAAAAGCGGTTTGGCCATAATAATTAGCCGGGAATCACTGGCAAAATGGTCGCAGGCAGCCTATCTCGTGAATCACTTGGGGTTGGAGTCGCAGGGTCATGACGCGGAAACCGCGGCATTTTTGGAAGGGCAGTCTCACCGCTTTGGCGGTGATTTCGCTTGCCTTGCCGCCTGCGCTCGCTGCCATGTCGCGCTCGGAACGCATCCGTGACACCGCCTTGTCCGAAACTTTGCTGGGTCAATTCACCCCGGCTTCGGGCGACCCCCGCCTGATCGCGCGCTATGCCAAGATGTCGGCCGAACAGCGCCGCAGCTTCAGCTTCACGCCCGCGCTCACCGATGACAGCCGCAAGAACCGCGCGATCACTGTTGTGATTCGGGCGCGCGACGACGCATCGAGCGCCGCACGCACCTCGGCCATTGCCGCGGGTCGCACAGCGCCGATCGCGATCACCCCCGTCGCCTATAATCTGGGCGCGTCGGTCGGGTTCGAAAAATTCGTCACCCCGACGCTGCCGCGCGGGACCGACCTCAGGAACCTGCCGGTCGCCAAGGCGCCCGAACAGGCCGAAAAGAAATCGCGTTTTGCGACGCGGATGATCAGCCGCCCCGCCGACCCGAGCGGCGCGACCGATCGCATCACCGCACCGGGTGATGCCGCTGCGGTCGATGTGGTCAGCAGCTATCGCCTGACCAAGAATATCGATGTCACGGCCGGCGTCCGTTACCGCGCCGACGACCGCGTCGAACCGCTGACCGACTCGCGTCGCGACAGCCAGGCGGTCTATGTCGGAACCGCCTTCCGCTTCTAGGCTGCATCGCTATTCAGGCCATAGCGGCCTGCAAATAGCAACCTTCCGCGCTTCCGGTGCTCACGCACATTAAGTGCGCTGCGCTCCGGGTCACGGAACGTCACTATTTTCGACTCGCTCTGACCCAAATAGCGACGCAGCCTTTACTCCGCGCCGCGCCGCCTTTTTCTCCCACGCATCGATCGCTGCCCAGCCGGGTTTCAGGCCGCTCATCCGACGGGTCAGCGCTCGGGCACGGGTGAGCGTCATTCCGCCCAGCGCGGTCGGCTGGCCGCCCGCGAGCCGCGCCAGCCGCGACCACTCCGCTGTGCCAAGCGCCTTGGCGCCAAGGTGCGAGCGTGTCGGGTGCAGCGGTGAGATGAAGACCGCGTCGGCCTTTGCGCGGCGCGCGGCGCGCGCCTCGCGCGCGTCATGCACCGGCATTGTCACGAGCAGACCGAGCCGGCGCGCCTGCACCGCGCGGCGCGCATCATGCTGGCGGAGGTGAACCCCGTCGGCGCCCCAGCGCCGCGCCATGGCGGGCGACCCGGCAAGCAAAATCAATAGCCCCCGCGCCCGCGCCATTCGCATCAACCGCCGGAACAGGCGCCAGCGCGCGCCAGCGCTCAACCTGTCGTGGCGCAGCACGATCCCGCTGCCCGGCGGCAGCAACGCGGCCAGTCGAACGACGCCGACGGCCAGCCGCTCGTCGCTGAACAGCCATTGCGGCGGCAGGGGGTGGCGTCGGACCATCGCCCTTCCTATAGGCGCGTCGTGGGCGCACGCAACGCGCCGGGATCGGAAGAATGATGAGCGACGCGGCGGACAGACTGAGCGACGTACGGACCCGAATCGCCGACGCGGCGTCGCGCGCGCAGCGCAAGGCGGCCGACATCTGCCTGATCGCGGTGTCGAAAACGCACGACGCCGCTGCAATCCGCCCGCTGATCGCGGCGGGCCAGCGCCATTTCGGCGAGAACCGCGTGCAGGAAGCCGCGGCGAAATGGCCCGAATTGCGCGCCGAAACCCCCGGCATCATGCTCCACCTGATCGGCCAGCTGCAATCGAACAAGGCCGACGAAGCGGTCGCGCTGTTCGATGCCATCCATTCGGTCGACCGCTCGTCGCTGGTACAGGCACTCGCGAAAGCCTGCGACAAGGCGGGCAGGCAGCCGCAGCTGTTCGTACAGGTCAACATCGGCGACGAGGAGCAAAAGGGTGGCTGCAAGGTCGCCGACCTGCCCGCTTTACTCGCCGAAGCCGAGACGGCGGGGCTGACGATCGACGGCCTGATGGCCATCCCCCCTGCAGACATCGAGCCCGCGCCCTTCTTTGCCCTGCTAGACGAGCTAGCCGAACGCCACGGCCTGCCGGGGCGCTCGATGGGAATGAGCAGCGATTATGAAACCGCGGTGATGCTGGGCGCGACGCACGTCCGCGTCGGGACCGCGCTGTTTGGGGCGCGGGGGAACTAGGTCATTTTGGCCGGTCACTCGCCGTAAAAGCCGGACTATGCCTCGAGCCGATGATTTGCGTTTGGAGATGCGGTTATGACGCTGATGGCGGGTCTGTTGCTTTTGGTGGCGTCCGATCCGGGACAAGTGAGCGCAAGCCCGATCGCGCCGGTGCCGCAAGCGGAGGGGTGCCGCGAACCCGACGGATGGGACGAAGCGGAACGGCGAAACCCGCGCTATATCGTCTTTGGCGAGCTGCACGGCACCCAGCAAGCACCGGCCTTCGTCGGTAGTCTGGCCTGCGCACTGGCCACCAAGGGCGAGCGAATTCTGTTGGCCGTTGAGAAGGATGCGACCGACGACGCCGCGTTGCAAGCCGCGTGGAAATTGCCGAGCGATCAGTTCGGCAAGGCGCTGGCAAAGATCGGCTGGGTGGGGCGTCAGGATGGCGTCGCCAGTCAGGCGATGTTCGCGATGCTGGTGGATCTGCACGAATTGAAAGAAAAAGGCCTGCCCATTGGCGTCGTCGCGTTCAATGGCGATCGCGATGAAGCGCAAGCAAAGCGCTATGCCAATTTGGCGGGGCAAGGACCCCACGAAGCGGCGCAGGCCGAGAATATCGCGCACGCAGCCGAACAGGGAAATTACGATCGCGTCCTAGTGCTCGTGGGAAATTTTCATGCTGGAAAACAGCGCGTTAATTGGGATGGCGTCCAGTTCGATCCGATGGCCGCGCGTCTGAACGGATTCGGCAATACCCTGACCTTGAATATGCAGTACGCCGCTGGCACCAGCTGGGCCTGCATCCGAAAAGCGACGGCAGCTGCGCGTGACGAGACGTCTCTCACCGAAGATGCGCCGACGTGCGGGCTGCATCCGATGCGGGGAAATGCGGACTTGAACCGCAGCCCCTTTATCTCCGTTACCTCACCGACCGACGGCGATCCGCTACCGAATTATGATGGATTCTTTTGGGTAGGAACAATCACTGGCTCTCCGCCACTCGCGGCAGAATGAACGACCGCGTTCTGACGTTGCATCCGCCCTATTGATACTCCACCGTCACCGGAATCCGCCCGCGATAGTCGCCGTCGTCGGCGCCCGCAATCTGTAGTCGCCCGCCGAAGCGGAATTGCAGGCTGCCGTCGGGGCCGAGCCGTGGGGCCGCTGACAGGTCGGTGGCGAGGTCGGTGACGCGCGCGGTGCGGCCATGGCCGCCTTCCAGATCGACGCTCGCCGGCAGGATGACGCGTACTTCGGCGCCGGGCGCGCCGCGTACCGTGACGATACCGGTCAGTGCGAACCCACCGAGATCGACGACGTCGCCGCTCAGACGGCGGGCGCCCGAGACCGGATCGACCGTCACCGCGCCGCCCATCGCGCCGACCGCGACGCGGCCCATGTCGAGGCGGGTTTCGACCTCGACGCGCAGCGGCACCTCGGCCTCGCGCGCCGCGGCGCTGGTCGGCTTGTCGGGCGCGCAGAGCAGGCATTGTGCGGCCGCCGCGGGTACGCTGAGGCTGGTCAGCGCAAAGGCAAGGAAAAGGCGCAGTTTCACAGCGGACCGCTTAGCATCATCATGGTTAATCCCGCGTAAAATGGCCGCACCGCTAATCGCTGGCTAGTTTCCGGCTTTTCGGCCACATGTGCGCGATGACCACATTCCCGCCGTCCCCCCGGCTGAACGCGCTCGCCACCGCGGTGCCGGGCCACGACATCCACCAGGCCTTTATCGACTGGGCGACCCCGCGGCTGGCCGACGAGCGCGTGCGCGCGGTCTTTTCGCGGATGACCGCGCGGTCGGGGATCGAGCATCGCTGGTCGGTGCTGCCCCCCACATCCGACGGCGGATCGCCGGTCGCGTCGGGCGGGTTCTACGACGTCGCCGGGCTGCCGCCGACGTCGGCGCGGATGCACGCCTATGCCGACCATGCCCCCGAGCTGGCGATGCAGGCGATTGCCGCGCTGGGCGACGCGTTCGATGCGGCGCGGATCACCCATATCGTCGTCGCGAGTTGCACCGGCTTTGTCGCGCCAGGGATCGACCAGATCCTTTCGCGGCGGCTCGGCCTCGCGCCGACGGTCGAGCGGGTGCTGATCGGCTTCATGGGCTGCTACGCCGGGGTTACCGCGCTGCGCACCGCGCGGCATATCGTGCGGTCGGAGCCGCAATCGGTCGTGCTGGTGGTCAGCGTCGAATTGTCGACCCTGCACCTGCAGCTCGAAGACACGCCCGAGCCGCTGCTCGCGATGCTCCAGTTCAGCGACGGCGCCGCGGCGGCAATCGTGTCCGCCGATCCCGTCGGTTTGGCATTGGGCGAGGGCGCCAGCCTGGCATTGGAGGACAGCGCCGATCTGATCCGCTGGGACATCGGCGACACCGGCTTTGCCATGCAATTGTCGGGCGAAGTGCCGGGGCGGCTGCGCGATGCGCTGTCGGCGCCCGATGTTCGCAGCCGGCTGTTCGGCGCCGGGAGCCCGCCGCCGCTGCTCGCCGTCCATGCGGGCGGGCGTTCGGTGCTCGACGCGGTCGAGGCGGCGCTTGGCGTCCCGGCGGCGGCGCTCGCCGACAGCCGCGCAGTGCTCGCGCGCTTTGGCAATATGTCGTCGGCGACGATATTGTTCGTGCTCGCCGACATGATGGCACGCGGGGCGACGGGCGAGGGGCTGGCGATCGCTTTTGGCCCGGGCCTTGCCGCCGAAGCGATCCGCTTCACGGCATGAACCCCTTCACCAGCCTTCACGCGCCGATCGACGCGGAGGAGGAGATGGACGCGGCCGAGCTCGCCCCCGCGCGCTACGCCCGGGTGCTCGCCGACCTGTCGCGGATCAACGCGCTGACGCTGGCGGCGCGCCCGACGTTGGGCTTTCTGGATCGCGTTGCAGCGCGTGGGGTCGGGACAAGACCATGGCGGATTCTCGATGTCGGTTTCGGCAGCGGCGACATGCTGGCGCGGATCGCCCGCTGGGGGAGCAAGCGCGGGGTCGCGCTCGATCTGGTCGGGGTCGATCTCAACCCCAATAGCGCCCCGGTCGCCAAAACACGGGTCGGCGGGCGCGCCCAGCTGATCACCGGCGATTACCGCGATCTGGCCGGGCAGGGGTGGGACATCATCCTCTCCAGCCTCGTCACCCACCATATGCGTGCCGCCGAGCGCACCGAATTCCTGCGTTTCATGGACACCGAGAGTGCGCGCGGCTGGCTGGTCAACGACCTCCACCGCCAACGCCTGCCCTTTGCCGGTTATCCGCTGCTCGCGGCGCTCGCGTGGGTCGATCCGATCGTGCGCCGCGATGGCCAGCTGTCTGTCGGTCGCAGCTTTCGCCGCGCCGAATGGCGGGCGATGCTGGCGGACGCCCTACCGGACAGTGCCGCCGAAGCGCGTATCTTTCGCAGCTTTCCCTATCGCCTTTGCGTCGAGCGGATCAGGTGACCGACGCGATCGTCATCGGCGCTGGACCCGCGGGTGCCGCCGCGGCAATCGGACTGGCGCGCGCTGGCGCCGCCGTGCAGTTACTCGAGAGGACACGCGAAACCGACGACGCGCTGTGCGGGGGTTTCCTGAGTTGGCATTCGCTGGCACGGCTCGATGCGCTGGGGATCGATCGCGCCGCGCTCGGCGGGCAGCCGGTCACGCGGGTGCGGCTGTTTGCCGGGTCGCGGCGCAGCGAGACGGACCTTCCACAAGCCGCATTGGGGGTGTCGCGCCGCCGCCTCGACACTGTCCTGCAGGCGGCGGCGGTCGCGGCGGGGGCCGATATGCGGCGCGGCGTCCATGCGACAATGATCGACGGCCAGACCGTGCAGACGCGCGACGGCGCGACCCTTTCGGCGCCGTCGCTGTTCCTGGCGTCGGGCAAGCATGGCTTTCGCGGCCAGGCGCGCGAACCCGCGGCATGGCAGCAACATGACCCCGTCATGGGCTTGCGGCTGCGGGTGCCGCCGCACCCTACGCTCGATCGCCTGATCGGCGACGCGGTCGAGCTGCACCTGTTCGACCGCGGCTATGCCGGGCTGGTGCGGCAGGAGGATGGCAGCGCCAATCTATGCCTCGCCACGCACAAATCGCGGCTCGACGCGGCGGGCGGCGATCCCGCGGCGCTACTTCGGGCTCTCGGCGCCGCACATCCGCACCTTGGCGAGCGGTGCGCCTTCGCCGACTGGTCGCGATCCATCGATGCGATCGGCCACGTCCCCTATGGCTGGCGCACCGCCGATACCGCGCCCGGACTGTTCCGCCTCGGCGATCAGGCGGGGGTGATCCCCAGCCTCGCGGGCGAGGGCATGGGGCTGGCGCTTGCCAGTGGCGACGCGGCGGTGACAGCGTGGCGGCGCGGCGGCAGCGATGCCGCCCCCGCGTTCCAACAAGCGCTGGCGGCGCGCCTGCGGCGGCCCTTCGCCATCGCGAGCACCGTCTGGCGGCTCGGCGAAAACCCCCGGACCGCGGGCAGTTTGACATCGCTCGCGAACGCCTTTCCTTCACTGGTGCGCGCGGCCTCGCGCGCGACGCGCATCGGCGACGGCTGAGCAGCTCCCCCTTGCGGGATCGCGGGTTCGACACGATATTGCGGGCGAACCGCGATGCCGCCCAAGACTGGCTCGCACCAAGGAGAAATCCGCCATGACCGATCAAAGACCCCTCGACCCGATGGCGCACCATGTGCTGCGCGAGGGCGGCACTGAACGCGCCTTCACCGGCAAATATACCGACCACAAGGGCGACGGCCTGTATCGCTGCGCCGGATGCGGCGAACCTTTGTTCGACAGCCGCACCAAATATGACAGCGGCTCGGGCTGGCCGAGCTATACTGCACCCGCCGAAAACGACGCGGTGACCGAACTGACCGACACCAGCCACGGCATGGTCCGCACCGAAGTGCGCTGCGCCAAATGCGACGGCCATCTCGGCCATGTCTTTCCCGATGGCCCCGGCCCGACGGGGCTGCGCTATTGCATCAACAGCGCGGCGCTTGACTTCGCCGAGCGCGGGCCGGATGAGGCTGAGACCGGCGAAGGCTGAAACGCTGCCACCGGACTGAGAGATCAGGGGCGAAGCGAGGGAAGGAATACGGGCTTTGCGCCGCGAAAGAGAGCAGGCTTCGTCGAAACAATCGCCATCGTCCACTAGCCGGAGCGGCACGTCCGACGCCGCGCCGTCGCGCTTTCGCGTCTGGGTGCGCCGCATTTTCCGCTGGGGGCTTGCGCTCGCGGTCGTTGCGCTCGTCGCGCTGGCGGTCGCCGTCGGTATCGCCGTGCAGCGCATGCCGAGTTTCGAGGAGCTCAAGAAATCGCCTGCCGGACAGACGATCCGCGTCCGCGCCGCCGATGGCACCGTGTTCCTGTCGCTCGGCCCCAATTACGGGCGCTGGCTGACGCTGCGCGAAACGCCGCAAGTGATGCAGGATGCGATGGTCGCGGTCGAGGACCGGCGCTTTCGCTATCACCCCGGGCTCGACCCGGTCGGCATGGCGCGCGCCGCGGTGGTTGCGGTCCAGAATCGCGGCAGCGGACGACGCCTGCAGGGCGCCTCGACGATCACCCAGCAGCTGGCGCGCAACATCTTTCTGTCGAACAGCTATGATTTCAAGCGCAAGGCCCGCGAAATGATCCTCGCGCTCGCGCTCGAATGGAAATTTTCGAAGGACGAGATCCTCGAACTCTATCTCAACAAGGTCTATTTCGGCGGCGGCAGCTACGGCATCGATGCCGCGTCGCGCCGTTTCTTTGGCCATAGCGCGACCGAAATGTCGCTGTCCGAGGCCGCCGTCGTCGCCGGGCTGGTGAAGGCGCCGTCGCGCTATTCACCGACCGCCGACGCCTCCGCTGCGCTCGGCCGCGCGGGGGTCGTGCTGGGCGTGATGGTCGACGCCGGGGTGATCACCCAGAGCCAGGCCGACAGTGCCAAACCCGCCGACGTCCAGCTGGCACAGGAAACCGGGCAGAACAGCGCGCGATATTTCAGCGACTGGGCGCTGCCTCAGCTCGACATGCTGATCGACGAAGGCAGCGAGGCGCTCGACGTTTACACCACGATCGACCTCAATATGCAGCGCGCGGCGACCGCGGCGATCCAGGCCAATACGCCGCGCGGGGTGCAGGGGGCGCTGGTTTCGCTCGACCGCGACGGTGCGGTGCGCGCGATGGTGGGCGGCACCGATTATGTGACGTCGAACTATAATCGCGCGACGCAGGCGCTGCGCCAGCCGGGATCGGCGTGGAAGCTGTTCGTCTATATGGCGGCGCTGGAGGCCGGGTATAAGGTCGACGACCCGGTGGTCGACGAACCGGTGACGATCAACGGCTGGTCGCCGCGCAACTCGTCGGGACGCTTCGCCGGCCCGATGGATCTGCGCAGCGCCTTTGCCTATTCGGTGAACACCGTCGCGGCGAAGCTCGGCGACGAAATCGGTTTTTCCGCGGTCGCCAACATGGCGCGCCGGTTCGGCATCACCACCCCGGTCAACACCCATCCGTCGATGGTTCTGGGCAGCGCCGAAGTGCGGGTGATCGACATGGCCGCCGCCTTTGCCGCGGTATCGCGCGGCGGCATTTCGGTCGAACCCTATGCGATCACCAAGGTCACGACCGCCGACGGACGCCTGCTCTATCAGCGTCCCGCGGAACGCGGGCAGGTGCTGGTCGATAACTGGGTCGCGGCGGGGATCACCGACCTGCTGCAGACCGCGGTCAACACCGGCACCGGCCGCGCCGCGCAGATCGGCCGCCCCGTCGCGGGCAAGACCGGCACGACGTCGAGCAACAAGGACGGCTGGTTCCTGGGCTTTTCGAGCGGGTTGACCACCGGCGTTTGGATGGGCCGCGACGATGCGAAGGCGGTCGGCGGATTGCAAGGCGGGCGCGCGCCCGCGCAGGCCTTTGCCGATTATATGCGCGTCGCGGTGGCGCGGCGCCCGGTCGAGGCGTTCGACACCGAAGTCGTGCTGCCCGAATGGCAGCTCGAGGACGAGGACGAGGCCTATATGGGCGAACCCGGCGAAGGCGCGCTGGTCGACGAAAATGGCATGCCGATCGAGCTGCCCTATGACATGCGACCGCCCGAAAGCGCCGCACCCGCGCCCGCGCCCGAAGACGGCCCGGTGCTCGATCAGCAGTGGATCGAGGAGCAGACCGGGCGGCGCGGCCCCGGCGAGCCCGGCGCGGCGCCCAAAAATGGCGCGGTGCCCAAGGGGCAACCGCCCGCGACAAAGGCGCCCGCGCAGCGACCGCCACCCGCAGAGTTCAACTAAGGTCTAGGCCACGAAGCGGTAGCGGTGCAGGCTGCGCCCTTCGCGGCGCAGCCAGCCGCGGGCGGCGGCAACATCACCGTCGTGCAGCTCGTCGACCAGCGCATGGAAGGCAGGGCCATGGTCCATATGTTCGAGATGCGCGACCTCGTGCGCGACGGTTGCGCGGCGGACATGGTCGGGCGCCATGACCAGCCGCCAGCTATAGCGCAGATCACCACCCGAGGTGCAGCTCCCCCAGCGGCTCTGCGGATCGCCGACCCCGACACGGCCAACCGCCAGCCCTGCCCCAGCGGCAATCTCGCGGCTTTCGCGGTCGAGCAGGTCGAGCGCCTGCGCTTTCAACCAGCGTTCGACGCGGCGACCGACGGTTTCGGCGGGACCGCCGACGTGGAGGGCATCGGGCGTCATTGCGATTGCACGCGGCGCCGTGGGCAGCCATTCGATCCGGCGATCGATACCCCGGAACGGCACCGAAGCGCCCGGACCGACGATGACCGGCAGCGCCGCCTTGCCGACCTGTTCGGCCAGCCACGCCTGCTGCTCGCTCGCCCATTTCAGCGCCGCGCGGATATTTGTCCGCCGCGGCACGGTCAGCCGCAACTGGCCGCGCGCGGCGTCGAATACCAGGCGGTAGCGCCGCGATTGCGCGTGCTGGACGACACGCGCCGGCCAGGCGTCGTCGCCGACCTGGATGTACGGCGCCTCGGCGCGCGAATTAAACCACGCGTTCGACAAGATGATTTTCCAGCGGTCCCGCGACATTCTCGCTGACCGTCCAGCCGGCAATCGACTGCCCGGCGCGGTGCACCGCGTCGCGGTCGCCGCACACCAGATAATGCCAGGCCGGGAGCGGCTCGCCTTCGGCGCGCAGGCGATAGGCGCAGCTTTGCGGCAACCATTCGATATCAGTCACCTTGGCCTTGGTCAGCGTCAGGCAATCGGGGACATGGCGGCGGCGATGCTTGTAATCGCCGCAACGCGCGGTGGTCAGGTCGAGCAGGCGGCACGCGACATTGGTCGGATAGATGCGCCCCGTATCTTCATCCTCGATCTTGTGCAGGCAGCATTTGCCGCACCCGTCGCACAGCGCTTCCCACTGCCCCGCGTCGAGACTGGCGAGCGGCGCTTCCCAAAAGGGGGGCGGCGCCGCATCCGCGGTCATTTGACCCACTTCGCCAGATCGGCGGCAACCGCTGCGGGCGCGCCTTCATCGGCATCGGTCGACGGATCGTCGAGCGGCAGCAGCGCCAGCGGCTTGCCCGCGGGGTCCATCAGGAAGGCGAGCTGGCTGTGCGCCATCAAATAGCGGTCGGGGGCCGAACCATCGACCTTGTTATAGGTGACGACAAAGGCCTTCGCGACGGCGGCAATCTGTTCGGGGGTGCCGGTGAGGCCAAGCAGGCGCGGATGATAGCGCGCCACGAACGGCTTCAGCGCTTCGGGGGTATCGCGCGCCGGATCGACGGTGATGAACAGCGGCGCGACCTTGGCCCCGCGCGCGGCGTCGGCCTTTTCGAAAGCGGCCAGCCCGCGCATCAGCTTTTGCAGGTCGACCGGGCAGATGTCGGGGCAAAAGCTGTAGCCGAAATAGACGAGGCGGTATTTGCCCGCAAAATCACTGTCGCGGACCGTTTTGCCATTCTGGTCGGTGAGGGTGAAGGGCCCGCCGATCCGCGCCCCTTCGAGCGGCGGGGTCGCGGGCGGCGCATCGACGGGACCGCCGCATCCAGCCAGCATCGCGCCGAAAGCGACGATCAGGCTTGCACGGACAAGCTTTTGTCCCATATTCGCAATATTCATCATGCGGCCAGCCTTGGTCGGCTAAGCCGCGAAAATCAACTATTGTCGTCGCGATGTCGCGCCGATGCTTGCCAAGGGTCACCCCGATCATGTTCCGACGCGCGGAGTTCCGCATCGCCGCCCTGTCTCTCGCGCTCGTCGCCACGACCGGCTTGCTCCATGGCCCGGCGCAAGCGCAGTTCCGCGGCGGCTACGCCTTTTTGCAGGCGGTCGAAAACCGCGACGGGACCAAGGCGACCGAAGCGCTGAAAGACGATGCAACGCTGATCAACACGCGCAATGCCGACACCGGCGAGACCGCGCTGGCGATCGTCGCCAAGCGCCGGGACGCGACCTGGCTGCGTTTTCTGCTCGCCAAGGATGCCGATCCGGCGATCGCCGATCGCCAGGGCATGACCCCGCTGATGCACGCCGCGCTGCTCAACTTCACCGACGGCGCGCAGGATCTGCTGAACGCCAAGGCGCCCGTCGATCAGACCAATCGGCGCGGCGAAACAGCACTGATTCTGGCGGTGCAGACCAAGAATGTCGCCATGGTTCGCCTGCTCGTGCGCAACCGCGCCAACCCCGACAAGGCCGATCATGTCACCGGCATGTCGGCGCGCGACTACGCCAAGCGCGACGACCGCACCGGGCAATTGACGGCGATTCTCGAAGCCAAGCCCGATGGTCCGGTTCGCGATCTCGGGCCGAGCTTCGGCCCGAACTGACGGGATCAATGTGATTCCCTGATTGACAATCACATTGTAGTGTGAGACATGCCGATCATGTCCACACAGCTTATCGAGCGCATCCGCGCCATCGTCGATGACGGCAGCATGTCGCGGTCGGGCCTTGCCCGCGCGGCGGGGCTGCATGCCAACAGCCTGCGCGACCTCGAATCGCCCGGCTGGAATCCCACCGCCGAAACATTGCGCAAGCTGGAAAACTGGCTGGCGCACGGCAGCGACCTGTCGCCGATGGCGACGCCCGAAGAGATTATCGCCGAAGCGCGCAACGGCCGCATGTTCATCCTGGTCGACGACGAGGACCGCGAGAATGAGGGCGATCTGGTCATTCCGGCGCAGATGGCGACCCCCGACGCGGTCAATTTCATGGCGACGCATGGTCGCGGGCTGATCTGCCTGACGCTGACGAAGGCGCGCGTCGACCAGCTCGGCCTTGAACTGATGAGCCGCGCCAACGGCACCCGCCACGAAACCGCCTTCACCACTTCGATCGAAGCGCGCGAGGGGGTCACCACCGGTATATCCGCCGCCGATCGCGCGCGCACCGTGTCCGTCGCGATCGACGCATCGAAGGGCCGCGACGATATCGTCACCCCCGGCCACGTCTTTCCGCTGATCGCGCGCGATGGCGGCGTGCTGGTGCGCGCCGGTCACACCGAGGCGTCGGTCGACATCGCGCGGCTCGCCGGGCTCAACCCGTCGGGGGTGATCTGCGAGATCATGAACGACGATGGTTCGATGGCACGGCTCGACGACCTCATTCCCTTCGCGCGGCGCCACGGGCTGAAGATCGGGACGATCGCCGACCTCATCGCCTATCGCCACCGTAACGACCGGCTGGTCGAATGCGTCGCCGACGAGCCTTTCGAATCGGATTATGGCGGCGACTGGCGGCTGAAATCCTATCGCAACAAGATCGACGGCAGCGTTAATCTGGTGCTGCAAAAGGGCGCGGTCGATCCCGCCGGGGTGACGCTGGTCCGTATGCACCCGGTGTCGATCTTTGACGACATCATGGGGCGTCCGGGGCCGAAAAAGCGCCGCCTGCAACGCTCGATGGAGGCAATCGGCGAAGCCGGATCGGGCCTGATCGTCATGCTGATGCGCCCACTGCCCGGATCGGCCGAGGCCGAAGCGACCCCGCCGCCGACCGGCGGCATGGACCTTCGCACCTATGGCATCGGCGCGCAGATCCTCGCCGACCTCGGCGTCCACGCGATGGAATTGCTGACCCCGTCGCACAATAATCTCGTCGGGCTGGAGGGCTATGGTCTGTCGGTCGTCGGCGAACGCTCGATCCCCGGAGAAGCATGACATGGCGCACGTCCTGATCGTCGAAGCCCGTTTCTATTCGCACCTCAACGACATGCTGCTGGACGGCGTGCGCAGCGCGCTCGAGGCCGAAGGGCACAGCCATGAGACGGTGACGGTGCCTGGCGCGCTCGAAGTGCCCGCGGCGATCTCGCTTGCCGCCGACAGCGGGCGCTTTGACGCCTATGTCGCGCTCGGCGTCGTGATCCGCGGCGAAACCTATCATTTCGAGGTGGTGTCGAACGAAAGCGCGCGCGGCATCATGGCGCTGACCCTCGACGGGCTCGCGATCGGCAACGGCATATTGACCGTCGAGAATGAGGAACAGGCGCTTGCGCGCGCCGACAAGACGCGCAAGGATAAGGGCGGCGAAGCGGCGAAGGCCGCGATCGCCATGCTGGCCCTGAAGGAACAATTCGGCATTGGTTGATCGCCCGCCCCCCAGTCGTTTTTCCGTCGTCGAGCGCGGCGGACGGCTGGTGGTGATCGACCGGGAAACCGGCCAGACGCCGCTGAGCGCCGCCGAGCGCATGGAAATTCACGATCGCCAGCTGGGCGTCGAACCGATCCGCCCCGAACGGCCCAGCCAGACACCCGACCTGTCAGCCGCAGCGCGGGCCGAATCGGGGCTGAGCGCGCGGCCCGCGCCGAACCAGCCGCCCACGCCTGCCCCCACCAGACAACGCAGCAGCGGCGCGGCCACCGACCCGAGCAAACGGCCGTGGGCAAACGGGCCAAAGGACCCGCCGGCGCCGACACCGAACACCGCACCAACCCCGGCGCGCGTCCCCAGCCGTCCGGCGCCGCAGCGCGGCGGTTGCAAGACGATAGTCACCGGCAAATGGTGGGATGCAAAGGGGCCGCGCACGATCGAGCTTGGCCCAAAGGGTCAGCAGACGCTGAGCGGCGGATTTGTGACGCTGTTTTTCGTGCTGCTGACCGCCGCGATCGTCGCGCTGATCATCCAGCCGATCCTGCTGTTCGTCGGCGCCTTCCTGCTGTTCCGTTTCGGCAGCAACATCCTCGGTCCGCTGGGCGCAGGGATTGTCGACAAGGCGATTGCGGAGAAGGGTTAGCTGATCCTCCCTGTCGCGAAGCGATGGGGAGGAGGACCGCCGCCGCAGGCGGTGGTGGAGGGGCGCCGACCGCGCGCCAATGCCCCTCCGTCAGCCTCTCTGAGGCTGCCACCTCCCCATGGCTGCGCCACGGGGAGGATCGACACAGCTTACGCGTCCACCAACGCCGGATAGTCGGTGTAACCTTCGGGGCCCGGCGAGTACCAGGTCTGCGGATTATCCGCGGCCCATGCGGCGCCGCTCTTGATCCGTTCGACGAGGTCCGGATTGCCGATGAACGGACGACCAAAGGAAATCGCGTCGGCAACCCCCTCGGCGAGCACCGCTTCGGCCTTCGCCACGTCATAGTCGCTGTTGAGGATCAGCGGGCCTTTGAACGCCTTGCGAATCGCGGGCGACTGCTTGGGTACATTGGTATTGCCGAACGTCCCGTCGGGACCGGGTTCGCGCAGTTCGAGGAAAGCGATGCCGAGCGCGTCGAGCGCGGCGGCGGCCGCCGGGAACAGTTTTTCGGGCGCGCTGTCGTCGACGCCCTGCGTTTCGCCGTTGGGCGACAGGCGCACCGACACGCGGCCGGCGCCCCAGACGCCGGTCAGCGCTTCGGTCACTTCGCGCAGCAGGCGGATGCGGTTTTCGACCGGGCCGCCATAATCATCGTCGCGCAGGTTCGAATTGTCGCGCAAAAACTGATCGATCAGATAGCCATTGGCGCCGTGCAGCTGCACCCCATCGAACCCCGCTTTCTTGGCATTTTCGGCGGCGTGGACATAATCGGCGATCACGCGGGGGATCTCGTTCAGTTCCAGCGGACGCGCAACTTCCAGGTCGCGGCGACCGACAGGGGTATGCGCGCGCCCGGCGCCGACGGTGGCCGAAGCCGACACCGGCGGCTTGCCGTCGTTGAACACCGAATGGACGAGGCGGCCCATATGCCACAGCTGCGCGATGATCCGCCCGCCCGCGGCATGGACGGCATCGGTTACCGGCTTCCAGCCTTCGACCTGCGCGTCGGTCCACAGCCCCGGCGCCGACGGCCAGCCGAGGCCTTCCTGCGAAATGCCGGTCGCTTCGGAAATGATCAGTCCGGCCGAGGCGCGCTGGCGATAATATTCGACCGCCAGTTCGTTGGGGACAAAGCCCGGCCCGGCGCGGCCGCGGGTCAGCGGCGCCATGATGATGCGGTTCGGCGCCTCGATGGCGCCCAGCTTGATCGGGTCGAAAAGCGATACGGCCATAAATCCTCCACGTTCCAAATTTCCGGCGACGACCGATCGGGGCGCCGCTATGGCCCGCAAAGCTATGGACGCTGCGGTGCCTGCACAATGGTCAGTATCAAAAGAAAATCTAAATGACAGCCAAGATCGAAAGCCTCGACCCAGACGAACGTCCGATCCCGGTCGCCGGACGCTGGGCGTTTCTGGCGCTGCTCGCGGGCAATATCTCGCTGTCGGTCGGCGCCCTGCTCGTCCGCCTCGCCGACACGGGGCCGACCGCGTCGGCATTCTGGCGCATGGCGATCGCCCTGCCCTTCCTGCTCGCGCTGGCGTGGCGCGAGAGCGGCGGGCGCATGCCGCCCCGAAACGCCATCGTCGTTGCGAGCGCCGCGGGCATTTTTTTCGCGCTCGACCTCGTCGCCTGGCACATCGGCATCCTCCAGACCAAGGTCGCCAATGCGACGCTGTTCGGCAATTGTGCTAGCTTGCTGCTCGTGATCTGGGGCATCTTCCTTGCGCGCAGCTGGCCGCGCGGGTGGCAGGCGCTGGCGATCCTGCTCGCCTTTGCCGGATCGGCGCTGCTCATGGGGCAGAGCTACGAATTGTCGCCCGCCTATCTGGTCGGCGACCTGCTCAGTCTGCTCGCGGGGGTGCTCTACACGGTTTATGTCATCCTGATGCGGCGCGTGCGCGGCACGCTCGAACCCTGGACCGCGCTCGCGATTTCGTCGGTGGTGTGCGTGCCGATCCTGTTCGGCACGGCCTTCGGTCTGGGCGAGGCGATCATGCCGCAGAACTGGACCCCGCTGATCCTGCTCGCGCTGACCAGCCAGATCATCGGGCAGGGGCTGATGACCTGGTCGCTGCCGCGCTTCTCACCGCTGGTGATCGGACTGACCCTGCTCGTCCAGCCCGCAGTGGCCGCGCTCGCGGGCTGGCTGGCATTCGGCGAGCTGCTCGGCCCCATCGACATTTTCGGCGGCATGATGGTCGGAGCGGCGCTGGTGCTGATCCGGTTGCCGAACCGCCGCGCGCCGCCTATCTAAATCCGATGGCTTCGATCCTTCCCGCCGATCCGACCCTCGACGAGATTCGCGCCGCGCTGGCGCCGCTGATCGCATCGTCGGCGGCGTTCGATGGCTTCAGCGCTGCGGCGCTCGCCGACGCCGCGCGCCGCGCCGCGGTCGATCCCGATGTCGCCAGCCTCGCCTTTCCCGGCGGCGGGCGCGACATGGTCGACGCGTGGTTCGCCGACATCGACGATCGCATGGCAGCGAAATGGCCCGCCGACAGG
This sequence comes from Sphingopyxis sp. EG6, assembly GCF_003609815.1. Taxonomy (NCBI): domain Bacteria; kingdom Pseudomonadati; phylum Pseudomonadota; class Alphaproteobacteria; order Sphingomonadales; family Sphingopyxidaceae; genus Sphingopyxis; species Sphingopyxis sp. EG6. The sequence goes on along the minus strand of NZ_AP017603.1, from coordinate 3,425,115 downwards.
CTGGCGGCGCTCAAGATCCGCGAGCGCATCACGACGTTGGTCGAAACGCGCCTCGACCTGCTCGCCCCCGACCGCGAATCGCTGCGCCGCGCACTCGCGCTGCTGGCGCTCCCCACCAACGTGCCGTTCGCGGCCAAGCTCGGCTGGCGCAGCGCCGACGCGATGTGGCGGCTCGCGGGCGACACCGCGACCGACTATAATCACTACAGCAAGCGCGCGATCCTCGGCGCGGTCTATGCATCGACGATGGCGGTGTTCCTGAACGACGAGAGCGATGGTTACGCCGACACCCGCGCCTTCCTCGCGCGCCGGATCGACCAGGTGATGCGCTTCGAAAGCTGGAAATACCGCCGCGCATCGCGCATCACCGAACGCCCCAGCCTTGCGCGCTTTGTCGGGCGGCTGCGCTATCCGGGGCGATAGCGACACGATAAAGCACTGGCGCTCCCCCGGTGTTATTGATAATCGCTCGCAAATGAACTCGAAGCTCGACTCCGCGCCATTGGGCGTCGCCGTCCGTATATCCCGTATCGATTGGGACGCCATGTCGCATGACGAAGGGCGACGGCTGCGCGAATTCGGGTTGATGGAAGGGATCGAAGTCACCCCGCTCCACCGCGGCAGCCTGTTTTCGCGCGATCCGCTGGCGCTGGCGATCGGGCGGATGCAGGTCATCATCCGCGCGCGCCAGGCGGCGATGATCGAAGTGGCGTCCACCGCATCATGACCGGCGCCATCCCGACGATCGCACTGGTCGGCAATCCCAACGCCGGCAAATCGAGCCTGTTCAACGCGCTGACCGGCGCGCGGCAAAAGATCGCCAATTATCCCGGCGTGACCGTCGAGCGCAAGGCGGGGCACGCCAGCTTTGCCGACGGGCGGCCGCTGGCGCTGGTCGACCTGCCCGGCAGTTACAGCCTGACCCCCGCCAGCCCCGACGAGGCGGTGACGCGCGACGTCGTGCTGGGCCAGCAGGCGGGCGAACGGCGCCCCGATGCGCTGGTCGTCGTCGTCGATGCCGCCAACCTCGACAACCATCTCTGCTTCGCGCTCGAACTGATCGCGCTCGGGCTGCCGACGGTGGTCGCGCTCAACATGCTCGACCTCGCCGAGCGCGACGGGCTGGTGCTGGACCCGCAGCGCTTGTCGCAAGAGCTCGGCGTGCCGGTGGTCCCGACCGTCGCGGTGCGCAAGCGCGGGCTGACCGATCTGCTCGCCGCGGTCGACGGCGCGATCCTGTCGCACCAGACGCAGGCCACGGCGCAATCCGCCCCGCCCCCCTCCGACGCCGCGCTGCACCAGCGGGCGCGGGCGATCGCGCGCGCCGCGACCTTGTCCGAAACCCCGGTGCGCCGCTGGACCCAGCGCGTCGATGCCGTGCTGCTCCACCCCGCCCTCGGCTTCCTCATCCTGCTCGCGCTGATGTTCGTGATGTTCCAGGGCGTCTATGCCTGGTCCGAAGCACCGATCGGCTGGATCGAGGGCGGCATCGGCGCCCTGCAGGGCGCGGTCGATGCCGCGCTGCCCGACGGTTTCCTGCGCGGGCTGATCATCGAAGGCATCCTCGGCGGGGTCGGGTCGGTGATCGTCTTCCTGCCGCAGATCCTGATCCTGTTCCTGTTCATCCTGCTGCTCGAGGCGTCGGGGTACATGACCCGCGCCGCCTTTCTGATGGACGGCATCATGGCGAAGGTCGGGCTGTCGGGCCGCGGCTTCATCCCTTTGCTCTCCAGCTTCGCCTGCGCCGTCCCCGGGATCATGGCGACGCGCGCGATTCCCGACCCCAAGGACCGGCTGACGACGATATTGATTGCGCCGCTGATGACCTGTTCGGCGCGGCTGCCCGTTTACACGCTGATCATCGGCGCCTTCATTCCGAACAGCAATGTCGGCGGATCGCCCGTCGGCCTGCAAGGCCTCGTGCTGTTCGGCCTGTATCTGTCGGGCATCGTTGGCGCGCTGGTCGTCGCGCTGGTGCTGCGCCGCACCGTCGCCAAGGGCAATGCCGCGGGCTTCATGATGGAAATGCCGCGCTACCAATGGCCGCGGCTGCGCGATGTCGGCATTGCGTTGTGGCAACGTGCGTGGATTTTCCTGCGCCGCGCCGGGACGATCATCTTTGTGACCACGATCGCGCTATGGCTGCTGCTGAGCTATCCGAAAGTGCCGGAGGGCAGCGCCGAAAGCCAGGTCGATTACAGCATCGCCGGTCGCATCGCGAGCGGGCTGGAGGTTGTGGTCAAACCGATCGGCTTCAACCACGACATCGCGCTCGCGCTGATCCCGGCAATGGCGGCGCGCGAGGTCGCTGTGTCGGCGCTTGCTACCGCAAACGCGATCGAGGCGGGCGACGACGAGGAAGCGATGGCGCAATCGCTGAGCGAACGGCTGCAGGGCCGCTGGAGCATCGCCACCGCGCTCGCGTTCCTCGCCTGGTTCGTGTTCGCGCCGCAGTGCATCTCGACGATTGCGATCACCCGGCGCGAGACCAACGGATGGAAATGGCCGCTGTTCATGGTTGGCTATTTGTTCGCGCTCGCCTATGCCGCAGCAGGTATCACTTACTGGACAGCCGTTGCCTTTGGACTAGGCTGATCCTTCCAACATTATTGCGGAGCGGAGCGGCATGGCTGGCAGCGTCAACAAGGTAATTCTCATCGGCAACCTCGGCGCCGATCCCGAAATCAAGTCGTTCCAGAATGGCGGCAAGATCGCCAATATCCGCATCGCGACGAGCGAACAGTGGAAGGACCGCATGACCGGCGAGCGCAAGGAGCGCACCGAGTGGCACAATGTCGTGATCAACGGCGACGGGCTGGTCGGCGTGGTCGAACGCTATCTGAAAAAGGGCTCGAAAGTCTATATCGAGGGTAGCCTGCGCACGCGCAAATGGCAGGACCGCGACGGCAACGACAAATATACCACCGAAGTGGTGATCGCGGGCATGGGCGGCACGCTGACCATGCTCGACGGCGCGCCGGGTGGCGGCGGCGGATCGCGCGGCGGTGGCGGCGAGGATAGCTGGGGCAGCGGTGGCGGTTCGGGCGGTGGCTCGGGTGGCGGCTGGAACCAGGGCGGCGGCTCGGGCGGATCGTCCGGCGGCGGCTTTGGCGGCGGTTCGAGCGGAGGCGGCGGACGTCCGCCCTTCGACGACGATCTGGACGACGACGTTCCGTTCTGATCGTCTGCCGACGACTGGATTGAAACCGTAGCCCTGAGCCTGTCGAAGGGCGCTTATCGGATAGGCGCCCTTCGACAGGCTCAGGGCTACGGCTTTTGGATCGCGTCCAGCATCATGCAGATGTCCGGCCATGTCGATTGATGTCATCACCGCCGCCGATGTCGCGCGCGGCGTGTGCCGCCTGTTTGCGCAGCAGGGGCTGGTTGCGATCCCCGAAGTGCCGCTGCCCAACGGGCGTCGCACCGACCTCACCGCGATCGACGCCAAGGGCAACATCACAATCGTCGAGATCAAGGTCAGCCGCGCCGACCTGCACGGCGACGGCAAATGGCCTGACTATTGCGACTGGTGCGACCGCTTCTACTGGGCGCTGGCATCAGGGCTGGACCCTGCAATCCTCGAAACCGAAGGCTATCGCCCGGCAACATCGGGACTGATCATCGCCGACCGCTATGGCGCGGCGGTGGTGCGCGAAGCGGCAAGCTGCAACCTCGCCCCGGCGCGGCGCAAGGCCGAATTGCTGCGTATCGGTCGGCTGGCGATGCGACGCTCGATGATCGCGATGGATCCCGAATTGGCGGCGGGCTGGGTCGAGGGTTGAGCGTCACCCCCGCGAAGGCGGGGACCGTTGGCAACCTGCTCCACGCCGATAGCGGCCCCGCCTCCGCGGGGACGACGTATCAGGAACGCGCCTGCATCCGCGCCAGATAGCGCGCGAGGATGTCGATCTCCAGATTGACCGGACGCCCCGCCGCCGCCTCATCCAGCGTCGTCATCGCCTGCGTGTGCGGGATGATGTTCAGCGTGAAGTGCGCACTGCCATCGGGCTGATCGGTGACGTCGTTGACGGTCAGCGACACGCCATCGACGGTGATCGAACCTTTCGGCGCAATATGCGGCGCGAGTGAGGCGGGCGCCGCAACGGTCACCGTCACGCTGTCGCCGACGGGCACGACCGACACGATCGATCCCACCGCATCGACATGCCCGGTAACGATATGCCCGCCGAGCTCGTCGCCGACCTTCAGCGCGCGCTCAAGGTTCAGGCGGCGGCCCGCGTCCCACATGCCCGGCGCAGTGCGCGCGAGCGTTTCGGCGCTCGCATCGATCGCGAACCAGTTGCCGTCGCCATCGCGGCCCTTGTCGACCACGGTCAGGCACGCGCCCGAACAGGCGATCGATGCGCCGAGGTCGATCGTGCTGGTGTCATAGGCCGTGGCGATGACCAGCCGCGTGTCGCCGCGATCCTCGCGCGAACGAACGGTGCCGATGTCGGTAATGATGCCGGTGAACATGGGGGGCGCTTATCCTTCTCTGACCCGCTCGTAAACGTCGAGTCGGTCGCTGCCAAGCAGGCGGCTGTCGGTCAGCCGCCAGCGACCATGGGCACCGGCAAGATCGGCGAGGCCAATGTCACCGAGCGCGGGCTTGCCGCCGCCGATCAGGATCGGGGCGCGGTAGAGCAAGAGCCGGTCGACGCGGTCGGCGGCCAGAAAAGCGGATGCCGCCCCGGCGCCCCCCTCGACCAGCACCGAATCGACGCCGTCGATCGCTTCGGGCGATCCGACCGCGGTCCAGCCTGGCGGAGCGCTGCCTCGCGTCAGCAGCAGCCTTTTCGGGCTGCGCGCTTCCAGCCCGGACAGCCGCACGTCAAGTTTCGGATCGTCGGCCTCGAGCGTTCCGCGTCCGACGAGAATCGCCTGATGCTGCGTGCGCTCGAGGTGGCCGTGCGCGCGCGCGCGTTCGCCGGTGATCCAGCGGCTCGACCCATCCGCCCGCGCGATACAACCGTCAAGCGACGTCGCGAGCTTCAGCGTCACGAACGGACGCCGTTCGGCCTGCCGCGTCCACCAAGGCGCCATCGCGGCGCGCGCTGCGGCGGGCAGGACGCCTTCGACGACGTCGATCCCCGCGTCGCGCAAGCGCGCGATTCCCTGACCGTTGGTTCGCGAGTCAGGGTCCTGCGCGGCGACCACGACGCGCGCGACCCCGGCGGCGATCAGCGCGTCGGTGCAGCAGGGGCCACGCGGGCTGGCGTGGGCGCAGGGTTCCAGGCTGACATAGGCAGTGGCACCGCGCGCCGCATTGCCGGCGGCAGCGAGTGCCATCGCCTCGGCATGGGGGCGCCCGCCCGCTTGCGTCCAGCCGCGTGCGATGACCTTCTCGTCCTTGACGATCAGACAGCCGACATTGGGATTGGGCGCCGCCGCCGGGCGGCCCCGCCGCGACAGCGCGATGGCGACCGCCATCCAGTCGGCATCGGCAGGTCGTCGCTGCATGCGCTCAGTCGGCTGCCTGCGCTCGCGGCCCGCGCGCGGCGCGTTCGGCGAGCGTCGAACGCGCCGCAGCGACGGGCTTTTTCTGCTTCGCCGCGGCCGCTTCCGCTTCGCCCAGCGTTTCGCGGGTCACCTTGTCGGCCTCGGCCGAATCATATTCGACCCCCATCATATCGGCGAGTCGCTGATATTCGGCGCGCTTTTCGGCATTGGCGCGCGTCGTTTCTTTCGCGCGCGCGACCCAATCGGCGCGGATTTCGGCGGCGCTGCGGTCGGCGGACCAGTTTTCGAAATAGATGATCTGCGCCTTCGGCTCCTCGGTGCGGATCAGATGCTCGGAAAAACCATAGAAAACGACGATCGGCAGCACGATCGCAACGCCCCAGCTGGCCCAGCGGTGCGGACGCGGTTCGCGGACATAGGCCCAGAAATCGGACAGGCCGCCGCCGATGTCGACGTTGTTGAACATTCCCATGGCGGCAATTTAGGCGATCTCGCGGCGATTGGCGAGAGGGCGGCGATTGCACCGAACGATTGCAGCGCCGGCCATAGATTGCAAAAAATGCAATTGCAGATGCTCATTTCGCAGTTGCACAATTTTTTGTGCGCTGCAATATGAGCATGCCTTTTAGGCATCCTCTCCCAAAACTTTCATGGGCCGCCCCTCGGGCGGCCCTTTTTTTCGACCTTTTTGGTTGAGAGATGCCGCTGTTAGGCATTCCCGGTGATTCGCGAATCACGCCTGCAACGGAATCCGCTTTTCGAATCGGCGGACTTCGGCGATGAAACTGCCGGGTAAGGGCGTCGCGGCGCCGCTGTCGAGATCGACATGCGCATAGCTGATCGCGATATCGGTCAACCGCTCGGCGCCGCGAAAAATCGCGCAATGGACGGTGAAACTCGTCCGCTCGAACCGGCTCACCCGCGCCGCAATGGTAATCTGCTCGTCGAGCCGGGCAGGGGCGTGATATTCGATTTCGCACCGTGTCTCGCGAATATCTGTACCATATTGGTGAAAATAGGGGCCGGGCTGACCTTCGCCCAATGCACGAAAATATTCGGTCACGCCGATATCGGCATAGACCAGATAATTGCCGTTGAAGACGATGTTCTGGCCGTCGATCTCGTTGAAGCGCACGCGCACCGTCTCGTGGACCCGAAAATCCTCGCGCGGCACCTCGCCGTTGCTGCTGTCCATCGCCGCCTCAGGCCGCGAGTGCGGCGGGGGTGCGGTCGAGCGGCGCGCAGGCCGCTTCGAGCCAGGCGCGATCGTCCGCGCTCAGTCCCGGCGCCAGCTTCGCGAACACCTCGGCGTGATAGGCATCGAGCCAATCAGCCTCGGCAGGCGACAAAAGCGCGGTTTCGACCAGATTTTGCGCGATCGGCGCAAAGGTGATCGTCTCGAACCCCAGCATATCCTCTTCGGCGCCGTCGATGCGGACGGGCGTGACGACCACCAGATTTTCGATGCGGATGCCAAAGCTGCCCGCCTTGTAATAGCCGGGCTCGTTCGACAGGATCATGCCCGCATGCAAAGGCTCCTCGGTTCCCGCCTGTCCGCCAGCGGGCTTGGCGATCCGCTGCGGCCCTTCGTGCACCGCCAGATAGCTGCCGACGCCGTGCCCGGTACCATGCGCATAATCGACCCCGTCGGCCCACAGATATTGACGCGCCAATATGTCGAGCTGGCTGCCGCGCGTGCCCTTGGGAAAGCGCGCTGTCGCGAGCGCGATATGACCCTTGAGCACCTGCGTGAAGCGGCGGCGCATTTCGGCGGTCGGCGCGCCGACCGCGATCGTGCGCGTGATGTCGGTGGTGCCGTCGTCATATTGCCCGCCCGAATCGACGAGATAGAGCGTGCCGGTCTCGATCGCGCGGTTGGTCGTTTCGTCGACCTTATAGTGCGGCAGCGCGCCGTTGGGACCGGCCGCCGAGATCGTGTCGAACGACAGGTCGCGCAGCGCGCCATTGGCGTCGCGAAATTCGCGCAGCTTCGCCGCGGCGCCGAGCTCGTCGAGCCCTCCCTGCGGCGCCACCTCCTCCATCCATTTGAGGAAGCGCGACACCGCGACGCCGTCGCGGACATGCGCCGCGCGCGTGCCGCTGAGTTCGGCGTCATTCTTGATCGCCTTGGGCAGCACCGCCGGATCGCGATGCCGCGCGATCTTCGCCCCCGCACTCTCGAGCGCGGTAAAGATCGCCGCGACCGCGCGGTCGGGATCGACCGCTACCCGTCTGTCCTTAAGGTCGGCGAGCGCCGCCTCGAACGCGTCGCGATCGTGGATGCGGACGCTGTTGCCAAGGTGCGCGCGCACCGCGTCGGTGACTTTCTCGGGCGCGATGAACAGGTCGGCGGTCGCGTCGGCATGGAGCAGCGCGAAAGCCAGCCCGACCGGGGTGTGACTGACGTCGGTACCGCGGATGTTGAACGTCCACGCGATCGAATCGAGCGCGGTCATCACCGTCGTGTCGAGACCGTTCGCCTTCAGCCAGTCGGCGATGATTTCGCGCTTTTGGGTCGCAGCCTGCCCCGCGAGCGCCGCGTCGTGGACGGTGACCACCGCCGCGCTCGGCACCGGCTGGTCGTCCCACGCCGCGTCGAGCGGGTTCGCGTCGACCGCAACGAGGCTCGCCCCCTTCGCCGCCAGCGCCTTTTCAAGGCCGCGCGCCCAGTCGATGGTGTGGAGCCACGGATCATAGCCGACCTTCTGACCCGCGCTGATATTGGCACCCAGCCATTCCGCGACGCTCGACTGAGGCACGCCGACATAGTCGAACAGCGCGCCGTCGACCTGATCGCGCACCTGCACCGTATAGCGTCCGTCGACGAAGACCGCGGCCTTTTCGGGCAACACCGCCGCCGTTCCCGCCGATCCGCCGAAGCCCGTCAGCCACGCCATGCGCTGCGCATAATCACCGACATATTCGCTCATATGCTCGTCGCTGATTGGCACGACAAAGCCATCCAGACCCTGCGCTTTCAGTTCGGCGCGGACGCGGGCAAGACGATTGGCGTGGATGGTGCTGGACATCAGACGTTCCTTATTCCTACATCGCGGGCGATCCCGCCCGATCCGGGCGACACCGCGGGGGATTTTTCGATGCGCGCTATTTGGATGTTTCTGGCGGCAATTGCCACCCCGCTTCTCGCATCATCGCCCCTGCTTGCCCAACAGAAAGACGCCGCCTTGACCAGCCCCGCCCCTGCCCTGCCCGCCGCCCCCGTCGCGGAAAAGCGCTCGCATGAAATGAAGCTGCACGGCAAGAAGCTCTCCGATCCGTATCACTGGCTGAAGGACGAGAGCTATCCGGTGATCGATGACAAGGATGTGCTCGACTATGTGAAAGCCGAGAACGCCTATTTCGACGCGGCGATGAAGCCGCACGCCGCATTGGTCGAGACGCTGTTCCAGGAAATGAAGGGCCGGATCAAGGAAGCGGATTCGAGCGTGCCGCAAAAGGACGGCGACTGGGTCTATTGGGTCGAATTTGAGGAAGGCGCCGAATATAAGAAATGGTACCGGCGGCCCGCGGCGGGCGGTGATGCCGCGCTGATCCTCGACGAGGTCGCGATGGCGAAGGACAAGGAATATTTCCGCCTGTCCGACGTCGCGATCAGCCCCAATGGCAAGCTGATGGCCTATGCCGTCGATGACAATGGCTCGGAACGCTTCGAGGTACGCTTCACCGACCTGACGACCGGAAAGGCGCTGCCCGACGTCATCCCCGGCACCCTGTCGTCGCTGGTGTGGACCGAGAACAGCGACGCGCTGCTCTATGGCCTCGCCAATGAAAACTGGCGCACCGACAATGTCCATGTCCATTATCTGGGCACCCCGGTCAGCGAAGATGTCCGCATCTACAAGGAAGCCGACATTGGTTTCGGGGTCGGCATCGGCAAGACCGCCGACGACGCCTATATCGTGATCGCGACCGGCGACAATGAAACGAGCGAAGTCTATCTGCTTCCTGCCGACGATCCGGGCGCCCAGCCGATGCTGGTATCGGCGCGCAAGAAGGGCCGCGAATACAGCGTCGATGTCCGCGAAAAGACGCTCTACATCCACACCAACGACGATCATGCCAATTTCCGCGTCGCGACCGCCAGCCTCGACAACCCGGGCGAATGGCAAACGCTGATCCCCGGTTCTGACGATAATTACATCACCGGCCTGTCGATCTTCCGAGACTATTTCGTCCTCGAATCGCGCGAAAAGGGCGTCGATCAGGTCGATGTCCGCCGCTACGACGCGCCGCTGACCCCGGGCCGCATCAAATTTCCCGAGACGACCTATGTCGCGGGATTGGGCGACAATCCCGAATATCATCAGGACAAGCTGCGGCTCGACTATGAATCGATGGTCACCCCCGACACCGTTTATGATTACGACATCGCCAGCGGCAAACTCGAAACGCTCAAGGTGCAGGAGATTCCGTCTGGTTACAATCATGATGAATATGTAACCGAATTGGTGAACATGCCCGCGCGCGACGGCACCCCGGTGCCGGTGTCGCTGGTGTATAAGAAGGGCACGCCGCGGGACGGCAGCGCGCCGCTGCACCTCTATGTCTATGGCTCCTACGGCTACCGCGTGCCGCCGGGCTTTTCGACCACGCGCCTCAGCCTCGTCGATCGCGGCATGATCTATGCGATCGCGCATGTCCGTGGCGGCGACGACCTCGGCCGCGCCTGGTATCTCGCGGGCAAGACCACCGCGCGCAAGAACACGTTCAACGACTTCATCGACGTCGCCAAAGGGCTGATCGCCGCCAAATATACAAGCGCGGGCAAGATTTCGATCGAAGGCCGCTCGGCGGGCGGGCAGGTGATGGGGGTCGTCTATAACGAGGCGCCGGAACTGTGGGGCGCGGTGCTCGCGGGCGTGCCCTTCGTCGATGTGATCAACACGATGGTCGACGAGACGCTGCCACTGACCCCCGGCGAATGGCCCGAATGGGGCAATCCGATCACCGACAAGGCCGCGTTCGACTATATGCTGAGCTACAGCCCCTATGACAATGTGACCGCCAAGGCCTATCCGCCCATGCTCGTATCGGCAGGGCTCAACGATCCGCGCGTCACCTATTGGGAGCCCGCCAAATGGGTCGCCAAACTCCGCGCGACGCGCACCAACGACGCGACCCTGCTGCTACGCACCAACATGGGCGCGGGCCATGCAGGCAAGTCGGGCCGCTGGGGCGCGCTGCGCGAGGACGCCGAGGAGTTCGCCTTCGTGCTGACGCAGCTGGGGGTCGAGAAATAAGGTACCGGTACCAATAGCCCCAAGGCGTGCGACAGGCGCGCGACATTTCGGCACATCGGCGCGACAGATCGGACTCATTCCGCCCTTCCACCAAAGGGAGGGGATCCGATGATGTTACGACCGATCGCATATATTCTGGGCGCCACCGCCTTGCTCGCGAGCGCAGCGCCCGCGTGCGCGCAAACCGGCGCTAACGCCGACCGGGCTGCCGTCGCGCAGCGCCTGCTCGACACGCTCCGCGAAACCAACGGCGTCCCCGGCATGGCCGCCGCGGTGTGGCAGGACGGCCGCATCGTCTGGGACGGCGCGAGCGGGCAGCGCGATCGCACTAGCGGGGCGCCAGTCACGCGCGACACGCTGTTCCGGCTCGCGAGCGTCTCAAAGCTGCTCACCGTCGCCGCCGTCATGCAGCTTGCCGAACAAGGCCGGATCGATCCCGACGCGCCGGTACAGCGCCAATTGCCATGGCTGGATACGCGCTGGCCGGCGATCACCCCACGCCAGATCGCGGCGCATGTCTCGGGCCTGCCGCATTATCAGGCGATCGATGCGGATCGCGGATCGCGTCACTACGCCACGGGGCGCGATGCCGTCGCGATTTTCGCGGGGCGCGACCTGCTGAGCCCGCCGGGAACCGCCTACAGCTATTCGTCATGGGGCTATAGCCTGCTCGGCGCGCTGGTCGAGGACAAGGCCGGACGCCCCTTCACCGACTATGTCGCAAAAAAGGTCGCACCGGGGCTCGCGATTCGCGCCGACGCGACCGACAGCGGCGACCCCAACGCCTCGCGCGCCTATGGCTTCGACCAGCGGCGCGTGGTCGATCTGCCGCGCCACGATTTCAGCTACACCTGGGGCGGCGGCGGGCTCAGTGGCACCGCGAGTGCGGTCGCAAGTTTCGGCGGACGGATGATCGACGGCCGCGTCGTGCGCTCCGATACCTTTGATGCGATGCTCGTGCCGGTGAAGCTCGCCGATGGCAAAGCGGCAGGAGCGGAGGATTATGAGGTCGGTTTCGGCTGGCGCATCGGGAGCGACGCCGACGGCGCGCCCATCGTCCATCACAATGGCGTAGCGCTTGGCGCGCGCAGCACGCTCGGTCTGTGGCGCGGCGAACGCACGGCCGTCAGCCTGCTGTCCAATGCGTCGTGGGTGTCGCGCATGGAACCCACCGCGCAGATGATCGCCGCGCCCTTCCGTGCCGCACCCGCCGGGCTGGTCGCCGCCGAATGCCCGCTCGCGGCGCAGCGCTATCGCGGCACCTTTGGCGACGTCGCGGTCGAAGGCGCGGTGCGCTTCCGGATCGAGGCAGGGCTGTGCGTCGGCACCGCCGACCAGCACCCCGCGATGCTGGCCTATTTCGGCACCGCGATGCAGCGAAGCGACGCGCCGCTGACGATCGTCGGGCTCGACCCCAAAGGCGGACTGAGCCGCGCGGGGATCGTCAATCCGTTCGGCATCGCCGATCTGCGCGCGCAGGCCGACGGCAGCTTTGCCGCGCCAATCACCACGACGCGCCGCCTGGTGCTGCGTTTCGATCAGCCGGGCAGATAGCCGCGCGCGACCAGATCGCGTTCGAGCATCGCCGCGCCGCCGAACAGATGGCCGGCGATGCCGACCGATTCGGCCCCCGCGATATTCGCCTCGACATCGTCGATGAACAGCGCGCCCGCGGGATCGATGCCGAATCGCTCGATCGCGAGGCGGTAGATCGCGGGATCGGGCTTCATCAATTTCTCGGTGCCCGACACGATGATACCCTGAAAACGGTCGAACACCGGCTGGGTCGGACGGAAGCCTTCCCAGAATTCATGGCCGAAATTGGTGATCGCGAACAGCGGCACCCCCGCGGCGTCCAATCGCGCCACCAGCTCTAGGCTGCCCGGCATCGGCCCGGGAATCGTTTCGTTGAAGCGCGCCGCATAAGCGTCGATCAGATCGTCATGACCGGGAAAGTCGGCCTTGAGCTCGGGCAGCATTTCGGCGAGCGGGCGTCCGGCGTCGTGCTGGAAATGCCATTCGGGCGTGACGACATTGGCGACGAACCATTCGAGCTCGTCCCGGTCGTCGATCAATTTCGCGAACAGGTGGCGGAGGTCCCAGTCGAACAGGACGCGGCCGACATCAAAAATCACCGATTGGCGAATCATGGGCACTCCAGACACGCGAAAGCGCCGCCGGAAGCATCCGACGGCGTCACGCTGACTTCGTTATACGCGCGGGGCGGAAAACGCCCCGACAGGACAATCAGCCCTGGCGCGCCTTGAAGCGGCGGTTGGTCTTGTTGATCACATAGGTGCGGCCACGGCGGCGGATAACGCGGTTATCCCGGTGGCGGTCCTTCAGCGACTTCAGGCTGTTGCGAATCTTCATCGTTCTGTTCCGTAAATCTTGGCGTGTTGACGCGAAGCGGCGCAACTATGGGGATAGGGCCGAAAAGTCAACCGGCCCTTGAGCCAATTCCCCATTTTCCGTTCGCATCGAGCGAAGTCGAGATGCCCCTATGCCTCGCGCCGCCCCGATGGGTGTCTCGACTTCGCTCGACACGAACGGAATCAGAGGTGGCTTTAACCCGCCAAAGCCTTCTGCCGCCGCCGCTGCACCGACGAGCCATAGCCCATCGCTTCGCGATATTTGACCACCGTGCGCCGCGCAATGTCGTGCCCCTCGGCGGACAGTTTCTGCGCGATCGTCTCATCGGACAGGATCGCCTTTGGATCCTCGCCCTCGATCATCGCCTTGATTCGGCTCTTTACCGCTTCGGCCGACACCGCGCCGTCGCCCTCGGTCGCCGAAATGCCCGACGAAAAGAAATATTTGAGCTCGAACAGCCCGCGTGCGCAGCTGAGGTATTTGTTGCTCGTGACGCGGCTGACCGTCGATTCGTGCATGCCGATCTCCTCGGCGACCTGCCGCAGCGTCATCGGGCGCATGTGCGCGACGCCGTGCAGGAAAAACCCTTCCTGCTGCTTCACGATCGCGCTCGCGACCTTGATGATGGTGCGCTGGCGCTGGTCGAGCGCGCGCACCAGCCAGTTCGCGCTCGCCAGCTGCTCGGACAGCCACGCCTTGCTCTTGGCCGCAGCGCCGGTGGCCAGTTCGGTATAATAGCGGCGATTGACGAGCAGGCGCGGCAAGGTGCCGCTGTTGATCTCGACCGCCCAGCCCTGCGCCGTCCGACGAATATAGAGATCGGGAACCACCGCCTGCGACGCATCGCCGCCGAATTTCAGACCGGGCTTGGGATCATAGCCGCGCAGCTCGCGGATCATGTCGGCCAGATCCTCGTCATCGACGCCGCAGATGCGTTTGAGCTGCGGAAAGGCGCCCTTGGCGACCAGATCGAGATGCGCGATCATCGTCGCCATCGCCGGGTCATAACGATCCGCCTCGCGCGCTTGGATCGCGATACATTCGGCGAGGTCGCGCCCGCCGACCCCCGACGGGTCGAAGCATTGAACCCCCGCGAGCACGCTCTCGACCAGCGCCAGCGGCACCCCTAGCCGCTGCGCCACCTCGGCGAGATCGGCGCGCAAATAGCCGGCTTCGTTGATCAGCGCGACGAGCTGTTCGGCGATCATCGCCTCCAGCCCGCTGAACCGCTCGCCGACCTGCGCCAGCAAATGCTCGTGCAGCGTCGCATCCTCGCCGGCGAAGCTGTCGAAATCGATGCCTTCGCTATCGCTTCCCGACAGGCCGACATTGTCGCTGGCGCTGTCGTGGTGAAAGCTTTCGGCGGTCATATCGACATCAAGGTCGTTCGCGGTGCCGCTATCCGACGACAAGGCATGGTCGGCATCGAGCGATGCTGCCTCGGTTATCGGCGCATCGTCACCCGGATTGTCATTCGCATCGCCCGCGCTACCGTCGCTATCCCCCGAGGTCGCATCGAGCAGCGGGTTACCCTCGAGCGCCTCGGCGAGATAGGCTTCGAGTTCGAGGTTCGACAGCGCCAGCAGCTTGATCGCTTGCTGCAGCTGCGGCGTCATCACCAGCGATTGAGACTGGCGGAGATCGAGGCGTGGACCCAACGCCATCGGGTATCAGCAACCCTTTACCCCGTTTGTGTCGAGCGAAGTCGAGACACGTGAAGCCATGCACGTACTCGGTGTGCCTCGACTTCGCTCGACACAAACGGAAACGGAAAGTGGCTCATTCGGCACCGATACGGCCCACATCGCTCACAAGGAGAAACCCTCGCCCAGATACAGTCGCCGCACTTCGGGGTCGGCGACCAGTTCCTCGGGCGAACCCGCGAGCAGCACCTTGCCGTCGTAAATGATGCAGGCGCGATCAACGAGATCGAGCGTTTCGCGGACATTATGGTCGGTGATGAGCACGCCGATGCCGCGCGTCTTCAGATCGGCGACGAGATCGCGAATATCGCTGATCGACAGCGGGTCGATGCCGGCAAAGGGTTCGTCGAGCAGCATGATCGAAGGGTTGGCGGCCAACGCGCGGGCGATCTCGGCGCGGCGCCGTTCGCCGCCCGACAGCGCCATCGCCGCCGCGCTGCGCAGCCGCGTCAGCCCGAATTCGTCGAGCAATTCTTCGAGCCGCCGTTCGCGCGCGATCTTGTCGGGTTCGGCCAGTTCCAGCACCGCGCTGATATTCTGTTCGACCGTCATGCCGCGAAAAATCGAAGTTTCCTGCGGCAGATAACCGAGGCCGAGGATCGCGCGGCGATACATCGGCAGTGCGGTGATGTCGGCGCCGTCGAGCATGATGCGTCCAGCGTCGGGCTTCACCAACCCCATGATCGAATAAAAACAGGTGGTCTTGCCGGCGCCATTGGGACCGAGCAGGCCGAGCACTTCGCCCTTTGCCACCGACAGCGACACGTCGGAGAGCACAACGCGCTTGTCATAGCTTTTGGCGATTGAAATCACCGCCAGCCCGTTGCCCGCCGCCGCGTCGTCGCGGACATGCGCCCGATGTTCGGCGACGCCGTGATCGGTGTCGGCAGTCACGGTCACAGGGGTCGCTTCGTCGTCGGTCATTTCCACATCGCTTCGAGAGGAGACATGTCCGAGCGTTACCCGAGGAGCGCCGCCAAGGTCAATCTGGCAAGATTTTTGCAGGGCTGTCCCCCTCCCTTTTAGGGAGGGGTTGGGGGTGGGTCGCAGCGGGCGTTCTTTCGTCGCCGCATACCCTCCACCGTCCCCTCCCTGAAGGGAGCCGAGTTGGAGATTAGTGCCCCGCCTGCGGCCCCCGCACGACCCCCGACAGGCCGAGCTGTTCGTCGATCGCCGCCATCAGCCGCGCCAGCGCCGCCTCATCCTTCGCTTCGGCGCGCGCGACCAGCACATCCTGCGTGTTCGAGGCGCGGAGCAGCCACCAGCCGTCGTCGGTCAGCACCCGCGCGCCGTCAGTGCGATCGACCTTTGCCCCCGATGCGGCCAGCCGCGCCAATACTTCATCCACAATGGCGAATTTGCGCACCTCGTCGACCTGGAAGCGGAGTTCAGGCGTGTTGACCATCGGCGCCATATTGCCGCGCAATTCGGTAACGCTTTGCCCGAGCTTCGTCGCCGCCTCGATCAACCGCACCGCGGCGTAAGGCGCGTCGTCATAGCCATAATAGCGGTCGGCGAAGAAGACATGCCCGCTCATCTCGCCCGCCAGCGGGCTGCCGGTTTCCTTCATCTTTGCCTTGATCAGGCTGTGGCCGGTCTTCCACATCAAGGGCGTTCCGCCGAGCTCCGCAACGCGGTCGAATAGCGCCTGACTCGCCTTAACATCGGCAATGATCGTCGCGCCGGGCATGTCCTGCAGCAACGCCGCGGCGTAGATTTGCAGCAACTGGTCGCCCCAGATCACCCGTCCCTCGCCGTCGATCGCGCCGATCCTGTCGCCATCTCCATCGAAAGCGACGCCGAAATCGAGATTCCTCTCCGCGACGAGCTTCCTCAGATCGGCCAGATTCTTTTCTTCGGTGGGATCGGGATGGTGGTTCGGGAAATGGCCGTCGATGTCGGTGAACAACAGGAAATGCTCGCCCGGCAACTTCGCGGTGAGTTTTTCGATCACCGTCCCCGCCGCGCCATTGCCCGCATCCCAGCCGATGCGGAAGGCGCTACCGGCGAAACCCTCGACCAGCCGGTCGACATAGGCGTCGATGATGTCGATGCTCTGCGTGGCACCTTCGCCAGTTTCCCAATCGCCCGCGGCGGCCATTTCCCCGATCCGCTGAATGTCGGCGCCATAGAAAGGACGCCCCTGCATCACAAATTTGAAGCCATTATAGTCGGGGGGATTGTGGCTGCCAGTTATCTGGATGCCGCCATCCACCTCTTCGGTTGACGCCGCATAATAGAGCATCGGCGTCGGCCCGAGCCCGACGTTCAGCGCGTCGATACCAGCGGCGTTGATCCCGGCGATCAGCGCGTCGGCAAGCATCGGCGACGACAGCCGTCCGTCATAACCGACCGCGATCCGCTTGCCCCCGGCGCGCGCGACCAGCGTCGCGAAACTACGCCCGATGGCATAGGCGTCCTTGTCCGACAGCGTGTCGCCGACCACGCCGCGGATGTCATATTCGCGCAGCATCGTGGGATGGAAATTGTGCGTCATGATGCTCTCATTCTTGTGCGGTGGGGGAGGTGTCAGGCGGCGGCGAACAGATCGCCGTCGGGGTGCAGCCGCTCGCGCGCGGGGAGGTTCAGCCCGCCCATCGCTTCGCGCAATTCCTGCCTCGCGACGACATGTCCGATCCCCATGCCGCCGAGATGCGCCTTGTCGAGCAGGGTCAGACCCGCAGGAAACAGCTCGCGATAAATCACACGCTCGCCAAGCCCGGGGATGACGCGGAAGCCGACACGGCGTGACAGCTGGTTCAGCGCCTCGCCGACGCGGCGCATATTATGCGCATCGACGTGCTGGAGGCGGTTGCGCAGGATGATCCAGTCGATCGTCCGCCCGTCGCTCTTGGCGCGCGCCTTGCGCGTGTCCCAGATCAGTTCCGAATAAAAGCTGGGGCGAGTGACCTGAAAACTCTCGGGATCGACCTGACCGATCAGGTCGAAATCGATGAAACTGTCGTTGATCGGGGTGACCAGCGTGTCGGCGGACGTCGCCAGATGGCGCGCAAACACATCGTCGCGGCCGGGCGTGTCGGCGATGAAATAATCGACGTCGTGCGACAGCCGCGCGACCTGCGCGTCGAGTTCCTCGATCGTCGAACCCTCGAATACCTCGAAATGCGGCGTCGGAAGGTCGATATCGCGGCGTTTGGCGGTATTGATCCGGTTCTCGAGATAGCGGTGAAAGGTACGCTGGCGCGGGTCGAGGTCAAGCCCCGCCACCTTCCATCCCTGACTCGCCAGCGCGACCGCGAAATGGACGGCGCAGGTCGATTTGCCGGTCCCGCCCTTTTCGTTGGCAAAGATGATGCGGTGCGGGGCGGGGTTCGTCATGAGCGTTGCGATTTTCCTGTTGGCGGCGCATGGGAGCCGCTCGGGTGGCCGTTGCGTCGCCATTATCGGAGGGCGGGCAAGCGTGCAAATCATCCGTGACATCGCGACGCTGCACCGCGGCATCGCGGCGCTGAAGCAGGGCGGCAAAAGTGTCGCGCTGGTGCCGACGATGGGGGCGCTGCACGACGGCCACCTCTCGCTCGTCCACATGGGGCGGCGCGTCGCTGACCATGTCGTAGTCTCGATCTTCGTCAACCCGACCCAATTCGGCCCCAATGAGGATTTCGCCGCCTATCCGCGCGACGAAGCGCGCGATGCGGCCTTGCTGGTCGAGCAAGGCGTCGCACTGCTCTGGGCGCCCGACGTCGCGGTCATGTATCCCGGCGGCCATAGCACGCATATCGAGGTTGCCGAACTTGGCGCCGATTATTGCGGCGCCGCCCGCCCCGGTCATTTCGACGGCGTCGCCACCGTCGTCGCCAAATTGTTCAACCAAGTTCGTCCCGACATCGCAATCTTCGGCGAAAAGGACTGGCAGCAGCTCGCGATCATCCGCCGCATGGCGCGCGACCTCGATTTCCACCTCGACATTTTGGGTGCCCCGATCGCGCGCGATCCCGACGGCCTCGCGCTGTCGTCGCGCAACGCTTATCTGTCGGCCGAGCAGCGCGCTGCCGCAACCGCCTTTCCCGATGCCCTGAAAGCCGCCGCAACCACAATTGCGCGGGGCGGCGAGGTCGATGCGGCGTTGACCGAAGCGGCGGCGGCGATCGTCGCAGGCGGCTTTGACAGCGTCGATTATGTCGCGCTCGCCGATGCCGACAGCCTTGAAAGATTGACCGTTTTTCGGAACCCGGCGCGCCTGCTCGCCGCCGCGCGGATGGGCAAAACGCGGCTGATCGACAATTATCCGGTGAGTTGATTACAACGAAAATCGGCAGAATTGCGTCACTTTGACGCGCTATCCACAAGAAATCGCGCCCCGCGTTAACGCTTTTTTGACCATAAGTCGCAAGGTTAGACCCCGAAGCCTCCTGTGGGGGGAGGCGACAGGGGGTTTTTATGGCCAACAGTCTGAAGTCCGCGCAATTTCTGATCGAAAGCCGCCTGCTCGATGCGGCGCGCGGCGACGCCAATGCCTATTTCGATCTGGGGATCGCATTTTCCACCGGGACCGGCGGGGTCGATGTCGATCTGATCCAGGCGCATAAATGGTTCAATCTCGCGGCGCTCGGCGGCAACAAGGAAGGCCAGCAATGCCGCGCCGACCTGTCCGACGAAATGAGCCGCGACGAAATCGCCGAAGCGCAGCGCCAGGCGCGCGCCTGGCTCGACGAGACGGCGCGCCGTCCTGCCGCCCGCCGCTTCGCCGCCTAGTCCTTCCGCTTGAAGGGCGTATGCCCTTCCAGCCAGTCCATTTCGGCTTCTTCGGCGCGGCGCTCCTGCTCCAGAAAATCGGCGACCGCACGGCGGAATCCCGGATCGGCGATGAAATGCGCCGACCATGTCGCGACGGGGCCATAGCCACGCGCGAGCTTATGCCCGCCTTGCGCGCCCGCCTCGACCCGGCGCAGCCCGCGCGCGATCGCGATGTCGATCGCGCGGTAATAGCATAGCTCGAAATGCAGATAGGGGATGTCGGTCAGGCACCCCCAATAGCGGCCGTAGAGCGTGTCGGCGCCAAGAAAGTGCAGCGCGCCCGCCACCGGCCGGTCATCATCATAAGCGATGAGCAGGATGACCTGCTCCGCCATCCGCGTCCCAATCAGGTCGAACGCCGCGCGCGTCAGATAGGGACGCCCCCATTTGCGCGCGCCAGTGTCCTGATAGAAGAGCCACATGGCATCCCAATGTTCGGGGCGGATCGCCGCGCCGGTCAACTCCTCGATCCGCAACCCTTCGACCGCCCGCGCGCGCTCCTTGCGCAGCTGCTTGCGCTTTGCCGAGGTCAGCGTCGCGAGGAATTCGTCGAAGCTGGCGTAGTTCGCATTGGCAAAGTGGAACTGGATGTCGCGGCGCACCAGCCAGCCCGCGTTTTCGAACAGCGGCATCTGGTCGGGCGCGACAAAGGTCGCATGCGCCGACGACAGACCATTCTGGCGCACCACCGCTTCTGCGGCGCGGATCAGCAGCGCCGCATCCTCCTCGCTTTGCACCAGCAGCCGCGGCCCCGGCACGGGGGTGAAAGGCGCTGCGATCTGAAGCTTGGGATAATAATCACCGCCGGCACGCGCCCAAGCGTCGGCCCAGCCCTGGTCGAACACATATTCGCCCTGGCTGTGCGATTTGAGGTAAGCAGGCGCGGCGGCAAGCAGTACACCCGCCGCGTCCTCGACCAGCAGCGGCGCCGCCTGCCAGCCGGTGCCCGGCCCGACGCTGCCCGAGTGCTCGAGCAGCGACAGGAAGGCATGGCTGACAAACGGATTGTCGTTGCCGGCCAGCGCGTCCCATGCCGCGGCGTGGATTGCGGCGACACCGGTGCCGAGCGAGATCGTCCGTGCGGGCGGGTCGGCTTCGGCCATCGCCAGCCTTAGGCGGGCTTCACCGCGACGATTGCATCGGCCTCGACCGCAGCGCCGAGCGGCAGCACCGCAACGCCCACGGCGGCGCGCGCATGGCGGCCCGCTTCGCCGAACAGCGTCTCGAACAGTTCCGACGCACCATTGGCGACTTTCGCCTGATCGGTGAAGCTCGGCGCGCTGTTGACGAAGACGCCGAGCTTGACGACGCGCTCGATACGCGACCAGTCGCCGCCGATCGCCTGCCCGATCTGCGCGACGAGCATCAGCGCGACGCGCTGCGCTGCGTCCTGACCGCCCGCCACATCCATGTCGTCGCCGAGGCGCCCGGTGACAACCTGCCCATCGCGAAAGGGCAGCTGGCCGCTGACATAGAGCAGACCATTCTGCTCGACGACCGGGACATAGGCGGCAACCGGTGCCGCAGCCTTGGGAAGTTCGAGGCCGAGTTCGGCGAGTTTGGCGGCGAGGTCCATGATGCGTCCTTTATGCGAGTTCGGGGTTGGGGGCGGGGATATTTTCGGTCAGCCGCGCCAATATCCAGTCGCGCGCGACATTCCAATCGTCGATGCGCGCATGGGCATGTCGGGCGGGAGCGATCTTGTCGGCGATCGCGGGTTCGCCAACCAGATGAAGCCGCCACACTTCGGGCGCTTCGTGCGCCACCGAGCTGTGGTGGTTCGCGAGGTCGTCGATGAAGATTGCCACCGAAGGCCGATATTGTTCGACCAGGCGGCGCACCGGTTCGCCCTTGCCGCCGCGGCTGCCGATCACCGGCGCGTGGAAATCATGACTCGCCAGCTGGTCGATCCGCGCCTGCTGATGGTCGGGGCCGACATTGGTCAGGACGACGATATCGGCCTGTTCGGCGATCGTCGCCATCGCGGCGAGCGCGCCGGGAATCGGATATTGCCGCGGCATTTCGGTGCGGAAAAAGCTGTCGAGCAGCGGCCAGACTTCGGCCGCCTCCAGCGGTGTGCCGCATTCCTTGCGCTTCAGCGCCCCGGCGAAACTCGCATCCTCGATGCGAAACAGCACGCCATGTTCGGCATCGACCCATTCGGCAAAGGGAACGACCATGTGCATCAGCACCTCGTCGCAATCGGTAATGACGAGCGGGCGGTTCATATAGGCATTCCTTCAAGCCGCTGCGCCGCCGCGGCAAGCGTGGCAGGCGGCACCTGCAACGCGTCGGCGCAGGCGACAAGGTCGTTTTCATGGCTCGTCAGAAACGACAGGATCGCCGCGAGCGTCGCCTGCTCGCCCAGTGAGGATCGGAGGTCGCTCGGCGCCAGGCCGGTGAGCCCGAGCAGCCGCTCGGCGCGCGGTTCGTCGGTCAATATCCAGCCGAGCGCCTGAAGCGCCAGAGCCGCGTCATCGTCGTGCAAGGCATTTTTCCCTTCAACGGGAGGCAATTGTGTCGTGCGGCCGATTCGCCTAAACGGGCCGCGAACGCAAGGTGGGGAAGCGGAGTATCATGGGCAAGACCATATTGGTCGTCGAGGATAATGAGCTGAACCTGCGCCTCTTCTGCGACCTGCTCAACGCCCATGGCTATACCGCGCACCCGGTCCGCGACGGCCGCGATGCGCTCAACAAGGCGCGCGAGATTGCCCCCGACCTGATCATCATGGACATCCAGCTGCCGCATGTCAGCGGCTTGGAGCTGATCGGCCAGATGAAGGCCGACCTGACATTGCGCGCCGTGCCGATCATGGCGGTCACCGCCTATGCCGGCAAAGGCGACGAGGAACAGATCCGCGCCGCAGGCGCCGAGGCCTATGTGTCGAAACCGATTTCGGTGATCAAGTTCATCGAAAGCGTCGGGGCGTTTGCCTGAACGGGCAGGCGTGGGCGCGCGGCGGAAGCAACACGTCGCCCCCGCAAAGGCGGGGGCCGCTGTCGGTTGACACGGCAGCGCAGAAATAGGCGGCTAGCGGCCCCCGCCTTCGCGGGGGCGACGTTGCTAGCATGTCCGCTGCCTACCCCAACCCTAACGCCTGCACGCACGCCAAAGCGAGGCCCGGCCAGTCCGCGACGTCAGCCGTTATAACGTCGTACCTTCTCCGTCCCACGCGAAGGGCTGCGTTCGCTCCACGGGGCAGCATAATGGATCGCCACCATGGCTGAGGATGCTTCGATCACCGCACTCCACACGCGATGGAACCGGTTCGAATCGGGGATTATCGTCATTGTTCATCTCCTGCGTCGGGCGCCGCAGCAAGGGAGAGAGGGCGGGCCCGACGGGCGATTTTTAGGCCCAAGGGAATGGCGATTGGCGCCAAAATTGACCGTGCGGGCGACCAATTTTTGCGCTATTTGATCAATCATGCGAAAAATCGCCGACCTTGACCGGTTCGACCGGCAGCTCTTGGCGCTGGTCCGCCAGAACAACCTCGAGCCCGCGCGCGTGCTCGCCGACAAGGTCGGCCTGTCGCTCTCGGCGGTGCTGCGCCGCCTGCGGCGCCTGCGCGATGAAAAGGTGATTGTCGCGGACATAGCGGTGGTCAACCCGGCGCTCACCGGGTCGGCGCTGACCATGCATGTGCTGGTCCAGATGCAGCAAGCGGGGCCGCAGACGATGGACAATTTCGCCCGCGCGATCGTGCATCATCCAGAAATTACCGGGGCGTGGGACATCACTGGCGAGGATGATTTCCTGCTCAAGGTGCAGGTCGGCTCGATGGAGGAATATGATGCCTTCACCCGCCGCGCGCTGGGCGAGGACAAGGGCGTTCATTCGTTCACGACCTTGATCGCGATCCGCAACATCATCGAAAACGACGTCGCGCGGCGCCCGCTGCGCGACGGGTAGGTGCGGCGGGGGGAGCGATTCGTTCCGGCACGAAAAAGGGCGGCGCAAAAGGCCGCCCCTTGATCCCGGCTTTCGCCGGGATGATGCATCGTCAGCCCGTCCAGCACTGCCGAACGGGTCGATGCATCACTTGATCTTCGATTCCTTGAACTCGACATGCTTGCGCACGCGCGGGTCGTACTTCCGCACCGACATCTTTTCGGTCATCGTGCGCGGGTTCTTTTTCGTGACATAGAAAAAGCCCGTGTCGGCGGTGCTAACCAGCTTGATCTTGACGGTCGTCGGCTTGGCCATGGCCCTGTTCCTCGAAATAACTGCACATCCGCCGGTGCTCCGGAGGACGCGGCGGGACTAAGGGCCCCGACGTTGGTGTGAAAAAACTCAGGGGCCGCGCGACGCCGCGCCGCCCCCAAAACCTCGCGCGCCTCTGACCGGATTCGACGCTTCTGTCAAGCAAAAGAGCGGGCGGACGGCAGCGAGCCGTCCGCCCAGGAGGGGTCTTGCCGAGCGATCAGGCCGCCTTGATCTCGAAACGGACGCGCATTTCCTTCCAGCTTTCCTCGGGAACCCCGCCGCGCGTCGCTGCCTTGAAACGCCATTTCGTTAGCGCGCGCCGCTTCGTTGCCTCGAAAAAGGCTGGATCGTCGGTGCTGACCAACTCGACCGCCTTCACGCGCCCGTCGGTACCGATCAGCACGCGGACTACGGCGACGCCCTCGATCCCTTCACGCTGTGCACGCGCTGGATAATCTGGTTGAAAAAGACTCGCATAGCGCTCGTCGAGCCGAGCCAGAACCAGCTTGGGCGGTTGCACGGGCGGGTCTATGACTTGGGGCACGGTCGTTCCCGTGCCGGTGCCCACCGGCGGGATATAGGGCTCGTCGGTCTGGCCGACGGGTGGATCTTGACTTACCGGCGGCAGGGGCGAATCGGTTGCGGCGATCACGGTTTTCGTCGGCTGGTCCTGCGGCTTGGTATCGGGTTGCGGTTCGCGGGGGGTGGGCTTTTCAAGCGTGATTGGCTTCCAGACCTGCGGCTCAGATTCGGGGAGCGTCTCGACGATCATCGGCGACAGCGCGACCGCGACAACGAGCGCAGCGGGCAGGCCAATTGCAAAGAGCGCCGCCACCGGATGGCGGCCATGGTCGCTGCCATAGCTGTTGCGCGGCAGCAAGGTCGGTCCCGCCGCTGGCGCCGTCGTCGCCTCGGGTGCGGTCATGATGGTCGAAATCAAGGGTATCAGGGTCATGGCATCTCTCCTTGCCTGTCAGACCCGGCCCCGCCGTGCTTTGACCACCGCTATCGGCCAAGTCAGATATGAGTGATAATATATCATCACTATCTATGTCAAGCTTAAGGGTAGGGAAGCAGGTCGCTGGCTTACCGTTGTTGGTTGGCTAGCTGGCGGCCAGACGCGCGATCGCCTGATCTTTCGCGATCAACGGCAGCAGTTCCGCCATGTCAGGACCATGGTCGCGCGCGGTCAGGGCACGGCGGAGCGGCAGGAACAGGCTGCGGCCCTTTGCCCCGGTCGCTTCCTTCACCGCCGCGGTCAGCGCATACCAGGGGTCGGCGCTCCAGTCGATCGTGGGCGCAGCGGCAGCGGCGGCAGTCAGCACCGCGCGATCGGCCGGATCGGCGAGCGGCGGCGAAAGCGGTCCGTCGAACACCCCGACCCAATCGGCGGCCTCTGCGACGGTCATCAGATTGGGCCGGACCGCATGCCAGCGCGCCGCGGTGATCGCGGCGGGCAAGCGGTCGGCGACCGTTTCATAGTCGGTCTGGTGCAGGATCTTCTGGTTGAGCAGCGCCAGTTCGGCCTCGTCGAAGCGCGCCGGGGCGCGGCCAAAGCGTGCAAAGTCGATATGCTCGATCAGCGGCGTCAGGCTGGTCACCGGCTCGACCGGATCGCTGGTACCCAGCCGCGCGAGCAGCGCCGCGAGCGCGATCGGCTCGATCCCTTCGTCGCGCAAACTGGCCATGCCGAGCGAACCGAGCCGTTTCGACAATTTGCCCTTAGTACCCACCAGCAGCGCCTCGTGCGCGAAATGCGGTGGCGCGGCGCCCAGCGCGGCGAACATCTGGATCTGCGTCGCGGTATTCGACACATGATCCTCGCCGCGCACGACATGGGTAATGCCCATTTCAATATCGTCGATCACGCTGGGCAGCAGGTACAGCCAGCTGCCGTCGGCGCGGCGCACCACGGGGTCGGACATGGTTTTTGGCTCGAAATGCTGTTCTCCACGAACCAGATCGGTCCACTCGATCGGCGCGTCATGGTCGAGGCGGAAACGCCAATGCGGTGCCACGCCGTCGGGTACGGGGGCATCCGCCGCCTTCCGTTCATAGACCGGCGGCAGTCCACGTGAGAGCAGGATCTTGCGCCGGATGTCGAGTTCTTCGGGGGTTTCGTAACAGGCATAGACCCGCCCCGCCGCCTTGAGCTTGTCGAATTCGGCTTCGTACAGCGCAAAACGCGCCGACTGACGCGCCTCCCCGTCGATGTCGAGACCGAGCCACGCCAGATCGGCGCGAATCGCATCGACATATTCGTCTTTCGACCGTTCAAGGTCGGTATCGTCGATGCGGAGCAGAAAGCGCCCGCCATGCCTCCGCGCCCATAGCCAGTTGTGGAGCGCGGTGCGGACGTTGCCGACATGCAGGGTGCCGGTCGGCGAGGGGGCGAAGCGGGTCACGACGGTCATGCCGCGCGCCTATAACCACTTCGCCCGCCGCGCGCGACCCCAAGCGTGCCGCGTCAGGAGCCGCGGCGGCGCTCCGGCCAATAGGCCCAGGCGATGGTCAGCAAAGAGACGATCAGGATGACGCTATATTCCATTCCATTGCGCCCCGCGCCGACCACGAACCAGCCGAAGGGCAAATGGACCATGATCATGCCGAGCGTCAGGATCGCCGCATGACCAAGCGCGGCAAAACTGGTCCAGCGCCGAGCGAGCATCAGCACCGGGCCGACGAGTTCGAACAGCGTCACCGCCAGCGCCCAGGCGAATCCCATCGGAAAGCCCTGGCTTTCCAGCCAGACGCCAAACGGCGCCACGCCACCCGCGATCAAGCGGAAAGCGCCATGAATCAGAATCAGTAACGCGACGGTGATCCGCAGCACGTCGAGCGCCCGCTCGGCCTTTTGCGGTGACGCCTTTTCACCAAATAACGCCATATCTTGCTCCCCCTTTATTATTTCCCGATCCGCGAGCTTAGCGGCGAGCGGCAAGGGAACGAAGAGGGGAGGCGTACCGGTACCCGCCCGTTATCGGCGATGGGGGGTCAGCCGGTGCGGAAACCGTGGGTGATCGGATAACGCCGGTCGCGCCCGAAATTGCGCGTCGACAGCTTGACCCCCGGCGGCGCCTGACGCCGCTTATATTCGGCGAGCATCAGCAAGCGTTCGATCCGCACCACCGCATCGCGGTCGAACCCATATTTCGCGACCACATCATCGACGCTGGCTTCCTCTTCGACCAGCATGTGCAGCATGCGGTCGAGATCGGGATAGGGCGGCAGGCTGTCTTCGTCCTTCTGGTCGGGACGCAGCTCGGCGCTTGGCGGCTTGGTTATGATCGTTTCCGGCATCACCGGCGCGACCGGATTGCGCGACAGGCGCGGCACATTTTCGTTGCGCCACTTGGCGACCGCAAACACCGTCATCTTATAGGCGTCCTTGAGCGGATTATAGCCGCCCGCCATGTCGCCATAGATCGTCGCATAGCCGACGCTCATCTCGCTCTTGTTACCCGTGGTCAGCAGCATCGGACCAAATTTGTTCGACAGCGCCATCAGGGTCACGCCGCGGATACGCGACTGGACATTCTCCTCGGTAATATCGACCTCGCGGTCGGCAAAGCTGCCCGCCAGCATCGTGTCGAACGCATCCACCGCGGCCGCGATCGGAATGGTGTCGAGCTTGCACCCGATCAATTCGGCGCAGTGCGCCGCATCGTCGAGGCTCGCCTGGCTGGTAAAGCGGCTTGGCAGCATTACGCACCACACTTTGTCGGGGCCGAGCGCGTCGGCGGCGATCGCGGCGCAGATCGCCGAATCGATCCCGCCCGACAGCCCGAGCACGACGCCGGGAAAGCGGTTGCGTTCGACATAGTCGCGCAAGGATACGATCATCGCGCTGTAAATGTCGGCGGGGTGCGCCTCCCATTCGGCGATCGGCCCCGCTTCGCACGCCCAGCCCGTAGCGCCTTTGACCCAGTGAGTGACGCGTTCCTCGGCCTCCCAATCGGTCAACCGGTGTGCCGTCGTCCCGTCGCCGTTGAGCACGAACGAGCAGCCATCGAACACGATCTCGTCCTGCCCGCCAATACGGTTGAGGAACATCACGGGCAGCCCGGTTTCGGCCACGCGGCTGGCGAAGACCTGCGTCAGCCGCCGCTCGTCCTTGTCGATTTCATAGGGGCTGCCGTTGACCGAGATCAGCAGTTCAGCGCCCTGGTCGGCCAGATGCCGGCAAACTTTCGGCAGCCACCCATCCTCGCAGATCGGCAGCCCAAGCTTGATCCCGCGCCACTCGACGACATCGGGGAGCGGACCGGGGACAAAGATGCGCTTTTCATCGAACGTACCGTAATTGGGCAGTTCGTGCTTGCGCCGCGTGGCGACGATCTTGCCGCCATCGAGCAGCGCGACGATGTTATAAAGGTCCGCCCCATCGCGTTCGACCGACCCAACCAGCATCGCCGGGCCGCCATCAGCGGTTTCCAGCGCCAGTTCGGCCAGCATGATCGCGGCGCGTTCGGCCAGCGCTGGTTTCAGCACCAGATCCTCGGGCGGGTAACCGATCAACTGGAACTCCGGGTAGAGGATCAGGTCGGCCCTGGGGTGGCGCGCCCGAACGCTACGCATCGCATCGGCATTGGCGACAAGGTCGCCGACCGCCTGCGTCATCTGGGCGAGGACGATGGTGAGCGTGTCGGCGGCGTCGGTCATGCCGCCGAGCCATACGCCCGGCGGCGGCGATTGCAATGCTCAGCCGAACAGCAGGTGGGGAAGGAACCGGCCCGGCATCATCGAAAAGGCGCCGGCGACGATCAGCCCGATATAGACGCCGCGCATCGAGCGCTGGTGCGCAATGATATTGCCGCGCCGCGCGTGCCAGATGCCCATGGGAATCGAATAGAGGGTGATCACCGAAAAAATGTGGATCGGTCCGATGCCGCCCGTCAGGCCGCGCAGCCAGAAGCTGTCGATCGCGGTCACCATCATCAGTAGCGCCCAGACGCGCCCCGCCGCCTTGTGCCCACGCGTCCCCTTGGGCGCCCATAGCACAAAGGCGCCGAGCGGCACCGCGGGAATCACGGTGCCAAGATGGATCCACAGCGCCCAGGCCGGGGTGCGATATTCGCCCTGCCCGCGCATCAGATAGCCCAGCGCCAGTACCGCGGCGGTGACCGCGGCAGTCTGGGCGACCGCGCGGATAAAGGGGGCGTAACGGCGGATGGGCGAGGCGGCGGCGGCATGGGTGGTCATCGGATAGTCCTTGCTGGTCGATGCACCGCAGATGCCGCACGGCGATTGGCGGGCAATCGCGACTTCGCCGGTCCGGCCGAAAACTTCGCGAATCCGGCGCAGCTGCCAATTGACGAAGCGCCAAGTGGCAGCCAGACCGGCGTCATGGCGCGGAAAATTGCGATCGAAAGCTTTCTGATGATCGTCGCGGGAATCATCCTCGCGCTGATCGGTCCTTTCGGCAGCTACGAATTGCCGCTGGTGCAGCGGCTGGTCCTGTGGCCGCTGATGATCCTGTGCGGTTATCCGATCTTCGGCGGCCTCGGTGCCGTGGCGCGCTGGCTCGCCGAGGCGGTGCGCATCCCTTATGCCGTGACCATCGCGCTGGGGCTGATCGTCGGTTCGATGCCGATGACCCTGCTCGTCATGCTGCTCTGGCGGCGCGCATCGGTTGGCGAGGCGCTCCAGTCGCCGCTGCTCGGCGCGATCTATCTGCAGGTGCTGGTGATCGGGGTGATCATCCACACGGCAATGTATCTGCTTTTCCGCCCCGCCGCCGATCCCGAACCGACGACGGCCCCGGTGGCTCCGCCGACGCCGAAACCCGTCGCCGCGAATGCCGGGGGCAGCGCTGCTGCACCGACGGCGCCAACATTGCCGCTCCCGCCCGGCTTCGGCCCGGTGCGCGCATTGAAGGGAGAGGATCATTACGTCCGCGTCATCGGCGACGGTCGCGAAGAGCTGATCCTGATGCGGCTGCGCGACGCCATCGAGCGGCTCGGCCATGCCGACGGCCTGCGCGTCCATCGCAGCTGGTGGGTAGCGCGCGGCGGGGTGACCGCGGTGCGCCGCGACGGACGGACCGCGATCCTGACGCTGGCTGGCGGGCAGGAGGTGCCGGTATCGCGCGACATGATGCCGCAGCTTCGCGCCGCGGGATGGTTTTGAACGAAAAGCTAGGAGATTTGCCTTGCGACGGAACCTGAGTGCTACCTTCGCCCTCGCCGTCAGTTTCTGTGCCGGACCGCCCGTGTCAGCGCAGACCGAAGTAACGCGGCCTGACATGAACATTCCCGAATGCTACTTCAGCCGCCCGGCAGCCGTCATCGCGTCGCTGAAGGACGCGCCTGATATCGCGTCCGAATTCAAGCGACTGGACCTCGCCGTCGCCGATGTCGGCGAACCGTTCGTTCCCTATGATGTCTTCGACGGATCCAAGAATCTGCCGCATCGCCAATTTTTGCGCGCGTACACGTTCGTCGATCGCACCATCGGCTGGTACTATCACGGTGGTCTTGGCACCCACATCCATGTTTTCGAACTGCGCAAGCAAATCGACTTCGAGCCCGGGGCGTCCAGGGAACCAGTCCTACGAGTGACCGGAGCGTCGCTTTCGGGTCCACCGTGTGAAGCAACGCAGGCACTGCTTGACGGTGTGCGAGGACCGAATGACTGGTGAGGGAGGGTCAAGGCGCAACTTGACCCTTCCCCTATCGCCCCCCGCTGGCTAAGGGGCGCGCAATCCTATCCGCCGCGAAAGGGCCGCGCACCCCATGAAACTGATCTCCGGCAACAGCAACCTGCCTCTCGCCCGCGCCATTGCGGACTATCTGGAACTGCCGCTGACCGACACCAGCGTGCGCCGCTTTGCCGACGAGGAAGTGTTCGTCGAAATCCATGAAAATGTTCGCGGCCAGGACGTGTTCATCGTCCAGCCGACTAATTTTCCGGCCAACGACAATCTGATGGAGTTGCTGATCATCACCGACGCGCTCCGCCGCGCCTCGGCGAAACGCATCACGGCGGTCATCCCCTATTTCGGCTATGCCCGCCAGGATCGCAAACCCGGCCCGCGCACGCCGATTTCGGCCAAGCTTGTCGCCAATCTGATCACCACCTCGGGCGCCGACCGCGTCCTCGCGATCGACCTGCACGCCGGGCAGATCCAGGGCTTCTTCGACATTCCGACCGACAATCTCTACGCCGCGCCGGTGATGAGCGCCGACATCCAGGCGCGCTTTGGCGACCGCAATCTGATGGTCGTGTCGCCCGACGTCGGCGGCGTGGTCCGCGCCCGCGCGCTCGCCAAGCGGCTCGACAATGCGCCACTGGCGATCGTCGACAAGCGCCGCGAACGCGCCGGCGAATCCGAAGTGATGAATATCATCGGCGACGTTTCGGGCCGCTTCTGCATCCTCATCGACGACATCGTCGATTCGGCAGGCACTTTGTGCAACGCCGCCGGGGCGCTGAAGGCCGCGGGCGCCGAAGGCGTCGTCGCTTATTGCACCCATGGCGTGTTGTCCGGCGGCGCGGTCGCGCGCGTCGAAGCGAGCGAGCTCACCGAACTCGTCATCACCGATTCGATCCAGCCGACCGATGCGGTCAACGACAGCAAGAAGGTTCGCGCGCTGACCGTCGCCCCGCTGCTCGGCGAAGCGATCAAGCGCATCGCCGACGAATCGAGCGTCTCGTCGCTGTTCGACTGATCGCATGACGCTCGAATCCGACATCGCCCTCGCCCATCGCCTCGCCGATGCGGCGGGCGCGGCCATCCGCCCGCTGTTCCGTTCGGCC
This sequence comes from Sphingopyxis sp. EG6, assembly GCF_003609815.1. Lineage (NCBI taxonomy): Bacteria > Pseudomonadati > Pseudomonadota > Alphaproteobacteria > Sphingomonadales > Sphingopyxidaceae > Sphingopyxis > Sphingopyxis sp. EG6. The sequence continues at coordinate 3,393,593 of NZ_AP017603.1, read as the reverse complement.
TGGGCGCACGAAGCCAAGGCCGACGCCTCGCCGGTGACCGAGGCCGACCGCGCCGCCGAAGCCGCGATGCGCCGCCTGCTCGACGCCGAAGCGCCGCGCGACGGGATCATCGGCGAGGAATATGGGACGGAGCGCGCGGAAGCGTCGCGCCAATGGGTGCTCGACCCGATCGACGGCACCGTCAGCTTCATGGCCGGACGCCCGATCTTCGGCACGCTGATCGCGCTGCTGCAGGACGGCTGGCCGGTGCTGGGCATCATCGACCAGCCGATCGCGGGCGAACGCTGGGTCGGTGCGGTCGGACAACCGACCTTGTTCAACGGACAGCCAGCGCGGGCGCGAAGCTGCCGCACGCTCGGCGACGCGGTGCTCGCCACCACCGGCCCGCAATATTTCAGCGATCATGACGGCGAGCATTTCATGGCGCTCGCCGCCAAGACCGCGCACAAGCGCATGGTCTTCGGCGGCGATTGCTATAATTATGGCCTGCTGGCGAGCGGTCACATCGATCTGGTGGTCGAGGCTGGCCTCAAGCTCCACGACTTCGCCGCGCTGGCACCGATCGTCGAGGGTGCGGGCGGGACGATGTGCGACTGGAACGGCGACCCGTTGAGCGCCGACAGTGCGGGCCATGTCATCGCGCTTGGTGATCCGGCTCGGCTCGAGGATGTGATCGAAGGGCTCGCCTGCCATCATTGAATGCGCGCCCGGCGCTGCGACACCTGCAACGCTTGCATTTCCGCGCGAATCCCCCTAAGCGCGCCGCTTCCGATTGTACCGGCTGGCGACAAGGGCTGCCAGGCCGATACGCAAACGGACTTCAAAAGGAGACCAAAATGCCCAAGATGAAGACCAAGAGCGGTGTGAAGAAACGCTTCAAATTCACCGCCTCGGGCAAGGTGAAGCACGGCGTCGCCGGCAAGCGCCACCGCCTGATTTCGCATAACGCGAAGTATATCCGTACCAACCGCGGCACCAGCGTGCTCAGCGATTCGGACGCAGCCCATGTGCGCCTCTGGGCGCCCTACGGCCTGAAGTAAGGAGCGCTAGACCATGTCACGCATCAAACGCGGTACGACGACGCACGCCAAGCACAAACGGATTCTGGAACAGGCGAAGGGCTATTATGGCCGTCGCAAGAATACGATCCGCATCGCCAAGCAGGCGGTCGAAAAGGCCGGCCAATATGCTTATCGCGACCGCAAGGTTAAGAAGCGGAGCTTCCGCGGCCTGTGGATCCAGCGCATCAACGCGGCGGTCCGCGCCGAAGGCCTGACCTATTCGCAGTTCATGCACGGCGTGAAGCTGGCCGGGATCGAGCTCGACCGGAAGGTCATGGCCGACCTCGCGATGAACGAAGGCGCGGTCTTCACCGCCATCATCGCCCAGGCGAAAGCGGCGCTGCCCAAGGCAGCCTGACGCTTTTCGGCCGAACGGCACGAAACAAGGGCGGTCCCGGCGGGGCCGCCCTTTTTCGTTGGCGTCTGGGCGGCGGGGATGTTGGCGGGCGGAAGCGGACAAAAGCGATCCTCCCCCAAGGGGGAGGGGGACCACCCGAAGGGTGGTGGAGGGGCACGCGAGGTTTGCACAGCGCCGAATAGATAAAGCCCCGCATTTCCGGCAATGCTGCCGTGGTGTGCGACCTTTCCGACAAGGCAACTCTCTTGTGCCCCTCCACCAGCTTCGCTGGTCCCCCTCCCCGTTCCGGGGAGGATCGGTGAGGTCGGCTCCCCACCCCGGCGCCCCCACTCGCCCCTGATCAACGAAGAAGCGGCGCGAAGCTCTCGCCTCGCGCCGCTTCGACAATGGTTCCAGTGGGAAACCATCGCCCCCCCGCCCGTTCCGAAAAGCCGTGGGTCGCAGAAAGCTGCCGGCCGGGTGAAGTTTGCAAATTTTTGCCCGTCGGAGAGCACCTCCAAAGGATGATTGGCGCAACTATGAAGAAGTTGGGACGTAGAAAATTGTACAAACCCGACAGAGAATAGCGTCAAAATGTTGTTTTTTGTCGTTAATGCTCGTTAGAGGGATGTCGATGCCCGAACGCAGCGCGCCCGATGCCACCCCGTCCGACGTCCGAATCGCCACCCGGTTTTTCGCGGTGTCGTCGGCGCTGCGCTCCTATCTCAGCACCATCTATCTCACCGAAGTGTCGGTACCCGCGGGAACCCGCGTCGACGACTATCTTCACCCCGAATGGGCCAATTTGCGCTTTGTCGACGGCGACGTCCCGTTGGCGTCGGTCGGCGGCGCCCCGGCGGTCCCGACGCCGCACTTTATCGCGACCGGCCCTACGAGCACCGCCACCTATTTCGCCGTCGGCAATATGCGCGTCTGGGGCATCGGCATCGTGCCACTGGGGTGGGCAAAACTCATCCCGCTGCCGGCCGACGAAATGGCCGACCAGTTCTGCGACGGTGCCGCGCACCCCGCCTTTGCCGCATTCGCGCCGCTGGGCGAAAAGTTGCGGGGGGTGAACGATGTCGATGCCGCCGCCGCCATGATCGACGCCCATTTCTGCGCTTTGTTGGGTGACGCCCCGCCCGACGATCCCGCGATCCTCGCGGCGCACCGCGCGCTTGTTGACGACGACCTGTCGACCGTCGCCGACCTGTCGGCCAAGCTGGGGCTGTCCGAACGCTCGATCGAACGCCTCAGCCATCGCGCCTTCGGCTTTTCGCCCAAGCTCCTGCTGCGCCGCCAGCGCTTTCTACGCTCGCTGGCGCGCTTCATGCTCGACCCGTCGATGGCGTGGATCGATACGATGGATCATCATTATTATGACCAGGCGCAATTCACCCGCGACTTTGCCAAGTTCATGGGAATGAGCCCGCGCGAATATGCCGCGCGCCCCAAACCGATCCTGGGCGCCGCCGCCAAGGCGCGCGCCGCAGCAATCGGCGCGCCGGTCCAGGGGCTGCACAAGCCCGGCGGATAGCCCCCGGGGCTTGACCCACGCATTGCGTTCGGTGCAAGCGGCGGCGCGGCTTTTGGTCGCCGCTGCAGGACGAATGATGATGAGCGATATTCAGGCCGTTCAGGCCCGGCTGGTGGACAACATAAATGCGGCGAGCGACCTCGACACGCTCGAAGCGCTGCGCGTCGCCGCGCTCGGCAAGGCAGGCAGCATCACTGCGCTCCTGAAAACGCTGGGGGGGATGAGCCCCGAAGAGCGACAGGCGCAGGGGCCGCGGATCCACGCCCTGCGTGAAAGTGTCACCACCGCGATTGCCAGCCGCAAGGCGGCGCTCGACGCCGCGGCGCTCGACGTCAAACTCGCCGCCGAAGCGATCGACATGACGCTCCCCGCCGCCGAAACCCCGCGCGGGAGCGTCCATCCGGTCAGCCAGGTGATGGACGAACTCGCCGAAATCTTTGCCGACATGGGCTTTGCCGTCGCGACCGGTCCCGAGATTGAGGACGACTGGCACAATTTCACGGCGCTCAATATTCCGGAGACGCATCCGGCGCGCGCGATGCACGACACCTTCTATTTCCCGGAAGTTGGCGAAGGTGCCACGCAGCGTATGTTGCTGCGGACGCACACATCGCCGGTGCAAATTAGGACGATGATGTCGGAAGCCCCGCCGATCCGCATTATCGCGCCGGGCCGCGTCTATCGCAGCGACAGCGACGCGACGCACACGCCGATGTTTCATCAGGTCGAAGGTCTCGTCATCGACCGCGGCATCCATATGGGGCATCTGAAGTGGACGCTCGAGACCTTCCTGAAGGCCTATTTCGAGCGCGACGACATCGTGCTGCGGCTGCGTCCGAGCTATTTCCCCTTCACCGAACCGTCGGCCGAAGTCGACGTCGGCTACCGCCAAGAAAAGGGCCGCCGCATCGTTGGCGGCCATGGCGACGTTGACGGCCATGCGTGGATGGAGCTGCTCGGCAGCGGGATGGTCAATCGCCGCGTGATCGCGAACTGCGGGCTCGATCCCGACGAATGGCAGGGCTTTGCCTTTGGGGTCGGGGTCGACCGGCTCGCGATGCTGAAATATGGCATGGACGATCTGCGCGCCTTCTTCGACGGCGACCTGCGCTGGCTCGCGCACTACGGGTTCGGCGCGCTGAGTGTGCCGACGCTGAGCGGGGGGATTTCGGCATGAAGATCACCCTCGACTGGCTCCGCGAGCATCTCGACGGCGATTTCACCGTCGATGACGTCGTCGCCACGCTCAACCGCATCGGCCATGAGGTCGAAGGCGTCGAGAATCCGGTCGACAAGCTTGCGGGCTTCCGCGTCGCCAAGGTGCTGACCGCCGAGAAACACCCGCAGGCCGACAAATTGCAGGTGCTGACTGTCGATACGGGCGACGGCGGCGCGCCGCTGACCGTGGTGTGCGGCGCCCCCAATGCGCGCGCGGGACTGGTCGGCGTGCTTGGACTGCCCGGCGCGGTGGTGCCTGCGAACGGGATGGAGCTGAAGGTCGCCGCGGTGCGCGGGGTCGAATCGAACGGCATGATGTGCTCGTCGCGCGAGCTGGAGCTGGGCGACGACCATGACGGGATCATCGAACTTCCCGCCGATGCGCAGGTCGGCACCCCCTTTGCCGATTACAGCGGCGCGGGCGATCCGGTGGTCGACATTTCGATCACCCCCAACCGGCAGGACTGCATGGGCGTGCGCGGCATCGCGCGCGACCTTGCCGCCGCCGGACTCGGCACGCTGAAACCGCTCGACGTCCCGACGATCATCGGTGAGGGCGCCCCCGCGACCGAAATCGCGACCCTCGACCCCGAAGCCTGCCCCGCCTTCTTCGGCCGCACGATCAGCGGCGTCACCAACGGCACCGCCCCCGAATGGATGCGCCGCCGGTTGGAAGCGGTCGGCCAGCGCTCGATCTCGGCGCTCGTCGACATCAGCAACTATGTGATGTTCGACCTCGGCCGCCCGAGCCACATCTATGACCGCGCCAAGCTTGCGCGCGCGCTCGTTGCGCGGCGCGCGCGGGACGGCGAAACGGTCACTGCGCTCAACGGCAAGGACTATACGCTCACCGACACCATGACGGTGATCGCCGACGACAATGAGGTCCACGACATCGCGGGCATCATGGGCGGCGAGCATAGCGGGTGCAGCGAGACGACGACCGATGTGCTGATCGAGGTCGCCTATTTCACCCCCGAACGCATCGCACTGACGGGGCAAGCGCTCGGCCTGTCGAGCGACGCGCGCAGCCGCTTCGAGCGCGGCGTCGATCCCGCATTCCTCGATGATGCGACCGCGATCGTGACGCAGCATATCCTCAATATCTGCGGCGGCCAGCCGTCGATGGTGACGCGCGCGGGCACCCCGCCTGCCGAGGTCAAGGTGATCGAATACGACCCCGCGCTGTCGGCGACGCTCGGCGGCATCGCGATCGCGCCCGAACGGCAGCAGGAAATCCTCTCTGCGCTGGGTTTCAGCGTGACCGAACAGGGCGGCCGCTGGCAGGTGGCCGTACCGAGCTGGCGCCGCGACATGGACGCCGCCCCTGACGTGGTCGAGGAGGTCACGCGCATCACCGGGTTCGACGCGATCGCGTCGGTCGCGCTGCCCCGCACCGATGGCGTCGCGAAACCGACCGCGACCCCCGAACAGATGCTCGAACGCCGCCTGCGCCGCGCCGCGGCGTCGTCGGGCTTCCATGAAGCGGTGACCTGGTCGTTCATCAGCGAGGCCGAAGCCGCACCCTTCGGCGGCGGCGCGTGGAGCCTTGCCAATCCGATCAGCGAAGATCTGAAGGTCATGCGCCCGTCGCTGCTGCCCGGCCTGCTCGCCGCGGCGGCGCGCAACCAGAATCGCGGTGCCGACAGCATTCGCCTGTTCGAGATCGGGCGCCGCTACCTTTCCGACGCCGAGCATCCGACGCTGGCGATCCTGATGGCGGGCGACAAGCGCGCACGCGGCTGGCAGGCAGGCAAGGCGGCGCCCTTCGATGCGTTCGACGCCAAGGCCGCGGCACTGGCATTGCTCGATGCCGCGGGGGCCCCCGCCGATCGCTTGCAGGTGATGGAGCCGGTCGCCGAGGGTAGCATCTGGCACCCCGGCCAATCGGCGACGCTGCGGCTCGGCCCCAAGGCGGTGCTCGCCGAATTCGGCGCGCTCCATCCCGAGCTGACCCGCGCGTTCGACGTCGACGGTCCGGTGATGGCGGTGCAGATTTTCCTGGATGCGATCCCGGCAAAACGCGCGAGCGGTCCCGCGCGCGCGGCATTCACGCCCCCCGCGCTGCAATCAGTGCGCCGCGACTTCGCCTTCCTCGCGCCGACGAGCCTGACCGCCGCCGAGCTGGTCCGCGCGGTACGCAGCGCCGACAAGGCAGCGATCGTCGGCGCGCGGCTGTTCGACCGCTTTGTCGGGCAAGGCGTGCCCGAAGGTCAGGTGAGCCTGGCGGTCGAGGTCGAATTGCAGCCGGTCGAAAAAAGCTTCACCGACGCCGAGCTGAAGGCGATCGCCGACAAGGTGGTCGCAGCAGCGGCGAAGGTGGGGGCGGTGCTGCGCGGGTGATGCGCGCTTGGGCAACGGGTCTGCGATGAAGTTCACGGCCCGGATCGAGCTGCGGGGTCTCAACCCCTATGTGATGGTCAGCGAAGCGCGGGCGCAGCAAATCCGGCCCGACTGTAAACGGCCGATCCCGGTTACGGTACAGGTCAATGGTCAGCCTGAGCCGCCCGCGCGCGTCAACATGATGCCCGCGGGGGACGGCGGCTTCCTGCTCTATCTCGATGGTTCCATTCGCAAGGCGTCGGGTACCAAGGTCGGCGACACCGTGGACGTCACGGTGGCGTTCGACGACCGTTATCGCGGTGGCCCCGCGCACGCGATACCGGCCGAATTTGCGGCGCGCCTTGATGCCAATCCGGTCGCCAAGGCGCGATGGGACCAGCTGGCCCCGAGCTTGCAGAAAGAGATTTTGCGTTATTTTGCACGGCTGAAGTCCGATGCGGCCCGCACCCGGAATATTGACCAGGCGCTGAACGTGCTGAACGGCGCGAAGGCGCGTTTCATGGCGCGCCCCTGGAACTGACCGACTGTCCGAACGCGGACTGCGATCAATTTGACGCAACCTACCCTTTCTGAGCAGCCCACCAGCCCCGCCTTGACCGACCCGGGCGCGCAATCGCTGCGCCGTATCGCAAGCTGACCCATCGCTATCCAGCGATCGCGCTAGGTGATCGGGCGATAGAGGTATATTGAGTTCCGATTGACGGCCTGGCGCCGCCGCCGAGCGGAGCTCCGCCTATGCGCATCACGATCTTTGCTCCCGGTAAGGTGCACCTGCTGGAGATCGCCGGCGTGCGCGACGCGCTGTTCGAGGCAAACTGCAAAACGGGGCCGGGCCGCTCCTATCGCGTCCTGCTGGTGACCGAGCAGGGCATCGCCGAGGAAAGCGCCTCGGGCGTAACCTTTGTCCCCGACGCGGGGATCGCCGATGCGATCCAGGCCTGTGACACGCTGATCGTAGTCGGACCCTATGGCCTTCCCACCCGTCCGAGCGACGACGTCATAGGGTGGCTGCGCAAGCAGGCGCTGAGTTCGCGGCGCTACGGCTCGACCTGCACGGGCGCGTTCCTGCTGGCCCAGGCCGGGCTGTTGTCGGGACGCCGCGCGACAACGCACTGGCAATATGCCGAACGCCTGGCCACCGATTTTCCGGACATCCGGGTCGAGCCCGATCGCATCTTCGTTCGCGATGGCCCCGTGTTCAGTTCTGCCGGGGTTACCGCGGCCATCGACCTCGCCTTTTCGTTGATCGAAGAGGATCATGGCCGCGCGCTGGCGCTGTGGGTGGCACGCCGGTTGGTCGTCTTTCTGAAGCGACCCGGCGGGCAGTCGCAATTCAGCGAGGCCTTGACCTCGCAGGCGGTGGGCACCGGCCCGATCGATCGGGTCAGGTTGCACATCCTGGAAAGCCCGCGCGCGGACCTAGGCCTCGAGGCATTGGCCGACGTCGCCAGCGTCAGTCCCCGCCACCTGTCGCGACTGTTTCGGGCGGAGCTGGGCATGAACCCGGCCGCCTATGTCGAATTGACCCGAGTCGATATGGCCCGGCACCTGCTGGAAAACAGCAGTGCGCCGATCAAGGCGATTGCCCACGCCGCCGGTTTCGGATCGACCACCACGCTCCGGCGAGCCTTTTTGCGTATCATCGGCGTCACCCCGGTCGATTATCGCCAGCGCTTTCAGACCACCGAGTCGCCCGATACGCGCACGGACGAAAGTGCCGCCATTTTGTCCTGAAATGCCGCGTGGCGGACATTGAAGCGCTGGCACCAGCGTCGCATCGTTGCGTCCGGAGGCCAACAGATGCGAACTGAACCCGTCGTGCATACAATAATGAACGTCCAACGGTGGATGGCGGTTTCGACAACGGCCCAAACGCGTCGGCATCATGGTGCGTGAGACAGAGCGCGTCGGCAGCCCGGCGTCCGATATCGCGACATTCACCCCGGCGCGGTGGCGCCGTCTGACCCAGCGTCCAAGCGAGCCCGTGGCACTGTCCGACCCATTTTTGCTCGCGCTCGACCATATCGGCGACGGGGTGCTGGTCGCCGACGTACGGCAGCGGGGACAGCCGATCGTCCAGGTGAACCCGGCATTCGAGGCGATCACCGGCTATACGGCGGCCGAGGCGATCGGCAAGAATTGCCGCTATCTGCAGGGCAACGACCGGCTTCAGCCCGAGATCGCCGAAATGCGGGCCGCGCTGGCCGAAGGTCGCGAATGTTCGGTGACGCTGCGCAACTATCGCCGCGACGGGACGATGTTCCGCAACGCACTTCGCTTGGTGCCTTTTCGCAGTGGCGGAGGACCGGTAACACATTTTGTCGGGATCATCCGCGATGTGACGCACGCGCCCGGCATTGATCGCCTGACCGGCCTGCTCGATCGCTATGGCCTGCTCGACCGGCTCGCCGCGATCGACGTCCCGGCAAGTTCCGCGGTGCTGCTGGTGAAGCTCGACATCCTGCGGTTTCACGATGTCAACAACGGGTTCGGTTACGACGTCGGCGACGCGCTGCTGCGTTCGGTAGCGACGCGCCTTTCGACCCGCACGGCCGCGGCGATCGCCCGCGTCGGGACGAACAGTTTCACGCTCGCCTTCGAACTCGGCGATGTCGATCAGGCGGGGAGCATCGTCGACGAAATTCTTGTGCTGTTACGGCCTCGTTTCGTCCTGCCCGGCGCGTCGATTGCGGTCCAGTTCGCCGCCGGCTTTGCGATCGGCTTCGCCGGTCACGACCCGCTCCAGCTGGTTCGCCAAGCCGGCGCGGCGTTGCAGCGATCGAAGGCGATGCCTGGTCATCCGCCACATCCCTATGCCGCGGCGGACGAACGCGATGCGCACAATCGCATCCGGCTGGCGAGCGACCTGCAGACCGCCGTAGCGAACCAGGAACTACTGTTTCATTATCAGCCGCAGATCGACCTGGCCTCGGGCGATGTGGTTGGCGCCGAAGCCCTGCTGCGCTGGAACCATGGCGCCTTCGGGCTCCAGCCGCCCGACCGCTTCATCGCGGTGGCCGAAGAAACGGGCACAATTCTGGATATCGGCGCCTGGGGCTTGCACATGCTCACCGCGCAGGCCGCCAAGATCAACCGCGGTCGCCGCATCCCGATCCGCTTTTCGTTCAATGTCTCGGTCGTCGAATTCATGCGGCGCGACATGGTGGCTTTTGTCGAGCAGGTGCTGGGGGAGACCGGCTGTCGGCCCGAATGGCTGACGCTGGAGCTGACCGAAAATCTGATGGTCCCCGAGCCAGAGGAGATTCGCCGCGCGTTCGGCAACCTGCGGCGCCTGGGCGTCAGCATCTCGATCGACGACTTCGGCACCGGCTATTCCAACCTGCGCTATCTGGAAAGTTTTCCGCTCAGCGAAATCAAGGTCGATCGCAGCTTTGTCCACGACCTTGCGCACAGCGCGGCCAAGCGCGTCATCGTCGAAAGCATAGTCAAGCTGGGCGCGGCGCTCGACATTCGCGTTGTTGCCGAGGGGATCGAGACCGAGGCCGAGCGCGCCATCATGCGCGCGCTGGGGTGCTCGGTGGGCCAGGGCTATTTGTTCGCGGCGCCAATGGACGATGTGGCGTTCCAGCGGCTGCTCGACGACGGGCTGGCGCTGCGCGAGGGATGGGACGCGCGGCGCCTGCTGACCATGCTCGACGGCTCCGGCGCATAGGTCGGCACGGCAGATCGGGGTGAATGCGGACCAGAACGCCCGATCGCGAGCATTTTTTGAGGGATTTGGGTCGCATGGTTGGTCCCCTGCGAGCCAATAGATGCCCCGGCGCCCCACCGCCGGGGCATCGCCACCCCCTAAGCCGCCACCGCCTCTTCGCTCGCGCTCGTCGCCGCTTCGAGCAGGCGTTTTTCCAGCGACTTTACCCGCGCCGCGCTGTCGATCTTGTCGCCGATCAGGTCGGTGACATAGAAGGTGTCGACCGCGCGTTCGCCATAGGTGGCGACGTGGGCGCTGTGGACGGTGACCTTCGACTGGAAGAGCGCATAGGCGAGCTGGTTGAGCAGCGCGGGGCGGTCCTGTGCGTTGACTTCGATCACGGTGAAGCGGTTCGACGCCTTGTTGTCGACGAAGACATTGGGGGCGATGCGGAAGGCTTCGGCGCGGGTGCGCGGCAGTGCGCGCGCTTCGAGTTTGGGGAGCAGTTTCTGGCGGTTGGCGAGTGCATCCTCGATCGCCCGCGTCAGGCGGCCGATCTGCCCCGGCTCGTCGAACGGGCGGCCGATCGGATCCTGGACGAGGAAATTGTCGAGCGCGAGGCCGTCGCGCGTCGTGTGGATGCGCGCATCGATGATGTTGCCGCCCGCCAGATGGATGCCCCCCGCGATACGGTAAAAGAGCCCCGGATGGTCGGCGGCGAGCACCATCACCAAGGTCGCGCCGCGATCGTCGTCGGGGACTGCGGCGATGTGCAGCGGCGCATCGCCCGCCTGCCGGATATGAACAAGGTTCGCGGCGATGACTTCGATCGGCTCGGCGATCCAGTAGCTTTCGGGCAGCCGCTTCGCGACCTTGTCGAAGCTTTTCTGGTCGAAACCGAACTGCGCCGCGACGGCTTCCTTCTTGCTGGCAATGCGTTGTTCGCGGCCCTTTTGCTTGTGGCCGAGGCGCAGCACCTCCTCCGCCGCGTCATAAAGTTCGGTGAGCAACTGCCGTTTCCAGCTGTTCCACACGCCGGGGCCGACGGCGCGAATATCGACCACGGTAAGCACGAGGAGCAGACGCAGGCGTTCGGGGCTTTGCACCTGTCCCGCGAAGTCAAGGATCGTCTTGAAATCGGCAAGGTCGCGCTTGAACGCGGTCGCCGACATCAGCAGGTGGTAGCGCACGAGCCACGACACGGTTTCGGTCTCGGCCTCATTCAGCCCCAGCCGCGGGCAGACGCGCAGCGCGAGCTCGGCGCCGAGCACGCTGTGATCGCCGCCACGCCCCTTGGCGATGTCGTGGAGCAGCACCGCAACATAAACGGTGCGGCGCGAATGGATCTGCCCCATGATCGCGGTCGAGAGCGGATGATCGTCCTTGAGCCGCCCCTGTTCGATGTCGGCGAGCAGGCCGATGGCGCGGATCGTATGTTCATCGACCGTATAGTGGTGATACATGTCGAACTGCATCTGCGCCACGACGCGGCCAAAATCGGGCACGAAACGGCCGAACACCCCCGCCTCGTTCATCCAGCGCAGCACCGTTTCGGGATCGCGCGGAGACGTCAGCACGTCGAGGAACAGCGCGTTGGCGCGCGCGTTCCGGCGCACCCCCTGCGTCTCGATCAGCTTCGCATCGTGGCGCGCCTGGCGCATCGCCTGCGGATGGATTTCGAGGCCGTGCTTGTCGGCGAGCGCGAAAATCTCGATCAGCCGCACCGGATCCTGCTGAAAAAATTCGTCGCTGGCTAGCGCGAGGCGGCCGCGGTCGAGGACGAAGCCGTTGAGCTTGCCCGGCCGCCGCCGGATCGTCGGCAGGAAGCGCCGCCCGCGCGCCGCGAGCTGTTCGTCGAGATGCGCGAGAAAGGTTCCTGTAACGTCGCCGACGCTTTTGGCGTGGAGGAAATAGAGCTGCATGAACCGCTCGACCGCGCTTTTTCCCGGCCGGTCGGCGAAATGCATCCGCCGCGCGATTTCGGGCTGGAAATCAAAGGTCAACCGGTCCTCGGCGCGCCCGGCAAGCGTGTGGAGGTGGCAGCGGACCGCGAGCAGGAAATTTTCGGCGCGCTCGAACTGGCGCAGCTCGCGCGCGCTGAGCAGCCCGGCATCGACCAGCTCGGGAACGGTGCGCACGCGGTGGATGAACTTGCCGATCCAGAACAGCGTGTGAAGGTCGCGCAGGCCGCCCTTCCCCTCCTTCACATTGGGTTCGACGACATAACGCGAATCGCCCATCCTTTTGTGGCGCTCGTCGCGCTCGGCAAGCTTTTCGGCAACGAAGGCGCGCGCATTGCCCGCGACGACTTCGGCATCGAAGCGCGCTGAGGCCTGGTCGTAAAGCTGGCGGTCGCCCCAAATGAAGCGCCCTTCGAGCAGCGCGGTGCGGATCGTGAGGTCGTCCTTGGCGGCGCGCACCATTTCGTCCAATGAGCGGCTCGAATGGCCGACCTTCAGCCCCAGATCCCACAGCGTGTAAAGCTGTGCCTCGATCACCTGTTCGGTCCAGCTCGTCTGCTTGAACGGGGTGAGGAAGCCGATGTCGATGTCGCTGTGCGGCGCCATTTCGCCGCGGCCATAGCCGCCGACCGCGATCAGGGTGATGCGCTCGCCTGCCGAACGGTTGTTCGCGGGATAGAGATGGCCGACGGTGAAATCATGGCCTAGGCGGACGATCTGGTCGATCAGGAAGGCGGTCGCCTGCGCCGCGACGCGCCCCGCCGAGGGGCGATCGCGCAGGCGGCGTTCGACCTCTGCCCGGCCCGCCTCGAGCGCATCCTTGAGCAGCGCGACCATCGCACGGCGGCGCGCGCCCGCATCGCTGGTTTCGGCGGCGATCTCGTCGAGCCGCCCCGCGAGCGCACGGCGATCGATGATCGCGCGGCGCTGGTCGAGATTGTCGAACAAATTGCTCATGTCTCGTCGGCCATCAGGCGCTTGAGCGTATAGAGCGCGTCGAGCGCCTCGCGCGGGGCGAGCGCGTCGGGGTCGATGCAGCTAAGCGCCTCGCGCAGCGCATCCTTTGCCGCGGCGGGCGCATCGGCGAGGGTTGCGGCGAACAGCGGCAAATCGTCGAGCCCCGCGGCGAGCCCGCCGGTCGCCTCGCGCCCCGCCTCAAGCTTGGCGAGCACCGCTTCGGCGCGCTTCACGACCTTTGGTGAAACCCCCGCGAGCCGCGCGACCGCGAGGCCATAGCTACGGTCGGCGGGGCCATCGGCGACTTCGTGGAGCAGCACCAGATCGCCCTGCCATTCGCGCGCGCGGACATGGTGGAGCGACAGCGCGTTCAGCGTTTCGGCAAGCCGCGTGAGTTCGTGATAGTGGGTAGCGAAGAGGCAGCGGCACCGGTTGACCTCGTGCACCGCCTCGACCACCGACCAGGCGAGCGCGAGCCCGTCGTAGGTTGAGGTGCCGCGCCCGACCTCGTCGAGGATCACAAAGCTTTGCGGGGTCGCCTGTGCGAGGATCGCCGCGGTCTCGACCATTTCAACCATGAAGGTCGAGCGCCCGCGCGCCAGATTGTCGCTCGCCCCGACGCGGCTGAACAGGCGGTCGACGAGCCCGAGCCGGGCGGTCGCGGCAGGGACGAAGCCGCCCGCCTGCGCGAGCACGACGATCAACGCATTCTGGCGGAGGAAGGTCGATTTGCCGCCCATGTTCGGACCCGTCACGAGCCAGAGGCGGTCGGCTTCCGACAGCCACACATCGTTGGGAACAAAGCGCTCGCCCGATTTGACGAGCGCGGCTTCGACCACCGGATGGCGCCCGCCGGTGACGTCGAGGCACGGCGTGTCGGCAAGGTCGGGGCGGCACCAGTTGTGGCTCATCGCATGGTCGGCGAGCGCGGCGGCGACGTCGATCCGCGCGAGCACGTCGCACGACGCGGCGATCCCCTCACGCCGCGCGATCGCGGCGTCGGTGAGGGCTTCGAGATGTGCCGCCTCGGCAGCGACCGCGTGGACGCCCGCCTGCGTGACGCGGCTCGCGGCTTCGTGGAGATCGGACGAGTTGAAGCGCACCACGCCCGCGAGCGTCTGGCGATGGGTGAAGCCCGATTCGGGCGCCATCAGCGCGTCCGCGTGCTTCGCGGGTACCTCGACATGATAGCCGAGCACACCATTGTGGCGGATCTTCAGGGACGTGATGCCGGTGCGGTCGCGATACTGCGCTTCCAATGTGGCAATCGCCTTGCGCCCGTCGCGCGCGGTCTCGCGCAAGGCGTCGAGCGCATGGTCGTAGCCTTCGGCGACATAGCCGCCCTGCGCGGCGTCGACCGGCGGGGTCTCGATGAGCGCGCGCGTCAGTTCGTCGACGAGCGCGCCATGCCCGTCGAGCCCGGGAAGCAGGCGCGCGAGCAAAGGCGGCAGGTCGGCGCGGCGCGCGAGGCGTTCGCGGAGCAGCCGCGCGCCGCCGAGCGCATCGCGAAGCTGCGCCAAGTCGCGCGGTCCGCCGCGTCCGGCGACGAGGCGCCCGAGCGCGCGACCGGCATCGGGAAGCGCGCGCAGCGCCGCGCGGAGCTCGCCGCGCCACAGCGCATCACGCGCGAGCGCATCGACGAGGTCGAGCCTGTCGAGGATCGCCGCCTTGTCGGTGAGCGGGCTCGCGATATCGTCGGCGAGCAGCCGCGCGCCAGCCGCGGTCACCGTACGATCGATCGTGCCGAGCAGGCTGCCGTCGCGCGTCCCTGTCATCGTGCGGACGAGTTCGAGGCTTTCGCGCGTCGCCGCGTCGATCGCCATGCGGCCCGACGCGAGGTGGCGCAGCGGCGGCTGGAGGAAGGTCGGCGAGCCGGTGCCGACATGGTCGAGATAGGCGACGAGCGCACCCATCGCCGCGACCTCGCCGCGCGAAAACGCGCCGAAACCATCGAGCGTCTGGACACCGAAAAAGGCCTCGAGCCGTTTCTGTGCGTTTGTGCTGGCAAAGTCCGACGGCGGGCGGCGCACGATCTGGCGTGCCGACGAAATCGGCAGGTCGCCCGCGCTCTCGCTGAGCAGTAGTTCGGACGGCGCGAGCCGCGCGAGTTCGGCATCGACCGCGTGCCGCGCGACCGCGACGACCTCGAACCGCCCGGTCGAAATATCGGCGGCGGCGATCGCGACCTCGCCATCGGTGCCGACCTCGGCGAGCGCCGCGAGCCGGTTGGCGCTACGCCCTTCGAGCAGGCTTTCCTCGGTCAGCGTTCCTGCGGTGACGAACCGCACGATGTCGCGCGCGACGAGCGCCTTCGACCCGCCGCGCGCCTTCGCTTCGGCGGGGGTTTCGACCTGTTCGGCGATCGCGACGCGGTGTCCCGCGCGGATCAGCCGCGCGAGATAGGCTTCGGCGGCGTGCACGGGAACCCCGCACATCGGCACCGACTGTCCGCCATGTTCGCCGCGCGAGGTAAGCGCAATGTCGAGCGTCGCCGCCGCCGCCTTGGCATCATCAAAGAACAGCTCGAAGAAATCGCCCATGCGATAGAAAAGCAGGCAGTCGCCCGCCTTGTCCTTCAACGACCAATATTGCGCCATCATCGGCGTTGCGGCGGGCGCGGCTTGGTTGGAATTGGCAGCGGAGCGGGCAGTGGCGGGCATGCGCCCTGCTTAGTGATTGGGGGACACAAGGCAAGGTCGGGGTAGCGGGTGCGGGCGGAATGGCCGCTTTGGGGTGGTTTTAAGCCATTCCCCTCCCTTTCAGGGAGGGGTTAGGGGTGGGTGCGAGCGAAGCGAGCCGGGGCAGAATGCCGCCTTCGGCGGCTACCCACCCCCAGCCCCTCCCTAAAAGGGAGGGGAGAAGACACGTCCGCTTCCGGCTGCATGCGGACACGCAGCATCGCGGACTCTATCCGGGATGCAAAAACCGGAACCGTTCGGCGGACCGCCGCTCGATAATATTGCCGGTTACAATCGGCGCCCGCGACGTTAGGGAAAGGGCTCGGGCGCGCGTCTGATGCGATTGAATAGGGGATAGATGATGGACAGCGGCAGCAAGGTGCAGTTTTCGGACCGCGAGGCGTTGCTTTACCATGAATATGGACGCCCCGGGAAAATCGAGATCGTCGCGTCGAAGCCGATGGCGACGCAGCGCGATTTGAGCCTTGCCTATTCGCCCGGCGTCGCGGTGCCGGTGAAGGCGATCGCCGAAGATCCCGCCAAGGCCTATGACTATACGATCAAGGGCAATCTGGTCGCGGTGATTTCCAACGGAACCGCGATCCTGGGGCTCGGCAATCTCGGCGCGCTCGCCTCGAAGCCGGTGATGGAAGGCAAGGCGGTGCTGTTCAAGCGCTTTGCCGACGTCGATTCGATCGACCTTGAGGTCGATACCGAAGATCCGCAGCGCTTCATCGAGGCGGTCGAGCTGCTCGCGCCAAGCTTTGGCGGCATCAACCTCGAAGATATTGCCGCGCCCAACTGCTTCATCATCGAGGCCGCGCTGAAAGAGCGCATGAACATCCCGGTGTTTCACGACGACCAGCACGGCACCGCGATCATCACCGCGGCGGGGCTGATCAACGCCTGTTACCTGACCGGGCGCGACCTTTCGACGGTCAAGGTCGTCGTCAACGGCGCGGGGGCGGCGGCGATCGCGTGCACCGCGCTGATCAAGGCGATGGGCGTCCGGCACGAAAATGTCATCATGTGCGACCGCAAGGGTACCATCTATCAGGGCCGCACCGAAGGCATGGACCAGTGGAAATCGGCGCACGCCGTGCCGACCGAGGCGCGCGACCTAACCGAAGCGCTCGTCGGCGCCGACGTGTTCCTGGGCCTCTCCGCCGCCGGCGCGCTGAAGCCCGAGATGGTCAAGGATATGGCGCCCGCGCCGATCATCTTTGCGATGGCGAACCCCGATCCCGAAATCTCGCCGCCGGATGCCCGTGCAGCAAGACCCGACGCGATCATCGCGACGGGGCGGTCGGACTATCCGAACCAGGTCAACAATGTGCTCTGCTTCCCCTTCATCTTCCGCGGCGCGCTCGACGTCCATGCGACCGCGATCAACGAGGAAATGAAGATCGCAGCTGCATACGCCATTGCCGACCTTGCGCGCCAGCAGGTGCCCGAAGAAGTCGCCGCGGCCTATGGCGGGCGCGCGTCGAGCTTTGGCCCCGAATATATCATCCCCTCGCCCTTCGACCCGCGGCTGATGGAAATCGTGCCCGCGGCGGTCGCCAAGGCGGCGATGGAGACGGGGGTTGCGCAGCGGCCGATCGCCGATCTCGACGCCTATCGCACGTCCTTGCGCGCGCGGCTCAACCCGACGACCTCGGTGCTCACGCTCGCCTATGAAGCCGCGCGCAACAATCCGAAGCGCGTCGTCTTTGCCGAGGGCGAGGAAGAAACGGTGCTGCGCGCCGCGATCCAGTTCCGCGACGGCGGGTACGGCACGCCGGTGCTTGTCGGGCGCGAAGGGCTGCACGAGAAGCTGCGCGCGATGGGCGTCGCCGACGCGGAGAGTTTCGAGGTGCACAACAGCGTCAATTCACCGCACGTCCCCGCGATGGTCGACATGCTCTATGAGCGGCTCCAGCGGCGCGGATATTTGCGCCGCGACGTCGAGCGCATGGTCAACCGCGACCGCAATATCTTTGGCTCGCTGCTGCTGAAAATGGGGCTGGGCGATACGATGATCACCGGCACGACGCGTACCTATTCGCAGACGATGCGCGAAATCCGCCGCGTGATTGACCATGCCGAGGGCAAGACGCCGTTCGGTATTCATGTGCTCGTCGACCAGCATCACACGATCTTCATGGCCGACACGACGGTCAACGAGCGGCCGACCGCCGAAATGCTCGCCGATATCGCCGAGCGCACCGCGCAGGTCGCGCGGCGCATGGGCCACGAACCGCGCGTCGCTTTCCTGTCCTATTCGACCTTCGGCAACCCCGAGGGGAGCTGGCTCGAGAATATCCGCGAGGCGGTGGCGATCCTTGACCGGCGCCAGCCGGCGTTCGAATATGAAGGCGAAATGGCGCCCGACGTCGCGCTGAACGCCAAGGTGATGAAAAACTACCCCTTCTGCCGCCTGTCGGGCCCCGCGAATGTGCTGGTCATGCCGGGGCTGCAATCGGCGAACCTGTCGGCAAAGCTGCTGCGCGAGCTCGGTGGCGGCGCGGTGATCGGGCCGATGCTGGTGGGGATGGAGCATCCGGTGCAGGTCGCGACGATGGCATCGACCGCGTCGGACCTGGTCACGCTCGCGGTGCTCGCGGCGGGCGGAATCGCGCAGTAATTTCTAATGTTCCTCCCTGTGGCGCAGCCATGGGGAGGTGGCAGCGCGAAGCGCTGACGGAGGGGCTTTGGCGCGACGTCGCCGCCCCTCCACCACTCGCCTCCGGCGAGCGGTCCCCCTCCCCATCGCTACGCGACAGGGAGGATTAAAGCATAAAGATTACTGCCCGCTGGGCGCCCCCGCGCCCGGTGCGCCGACCGCGCCGATATTGCCGAAAATATCTTCGAAGAAGCTGCGTTCGCGGCCCAGCGTCGGGGTCTTGTCGCCTTCAGGGCTGATCTTGCTCACCAACTCCAGTCCGGTGCGGTCGACCGCGGCGACATTGCCCGCGGCGTCGAAGCGGACGCGCAGCACCTGCTGGTCGACCGGGCGCGGCTTGGCGAAGGCGAGCTGGCGCGTTTCGCGCGAGACATAATAATATTCATTGTCACTGAACTGGCCGACGAAGGTCGGACGGCCGAGCGTCTTTTCGACCGATTCGCGGTTGTCGACGCCGGGGGTGATCGCGGTGGTCAGCAGCGGATCGACGACATAGCCCTGTCGGCCCTTGAGCTGCGCGCAGCCGCTGGCGGTCAGCGCGACGGCAAGTCCAAGAACGATCAGGCGCGCGCGCGGAGCGGCAGACGAAAGCTTGAAATTCGGCATCTATAATCTCCGTTGCGCCTGTCGCGGCCTTTGCCAGCGGTCGGCGCTCGCTCTCGCGCCTCTTAACCGCAAGCAGATGCGGCGCACAAGCTGCTTGTGGCGCGGCGAAGCTTGCCAGAAGCTGACCGTGCGGCGGACCGGCGCCCCTTTTCGGCGGCACGAATTGCGCCTAAGCGGTGGGCATGTTCTCGCTCCGCAAACTCTTCCGTTCGCAGCCCGACCCGCGCGAGGCGCGTCGCCCGCTGTGGAACGCCGTCGTCGCCGCCGCGCGCGCGCCGCACTGGTATGCTGAGGGCCTGGTCCCAGACACGCTCGACGGGCGTTTCGACATGGTCAGCCTGGTCCTCGCGCTCGTCCTCCACCGGATCGACGACGATCCCGCACAGGCGCGCGCCGGGGTCGAACTAACCGAATTGTTCGTCACCGACATGGACGGCCAGATGCGCCAGATCGGGTTTGGCGACATGGTGGTCGGCAAGCAGATCGGCCGGATGGTCGGGGCGCTGGGCGGGCGATTGGGCGTTTATCGTGCCGCCGACGGGTCGGAGGAGCTCCGCGCCGCGCTGGTCCGCAATCTGTGGCGCGGTAGCGCACCCGATGCGGCGGGGCTGGCGCATGTGATGGCCGAAGTCGCCAAGCTGCGCGCGGCGTTGACAGCAACCCCGGTGGCCGAGCTGATCGTCGCGGACCGGCTGGGCGGAGCGACGGCGTGAGCGCGGCGAGCGAATTTTCGCTGGCCCTGACGCTGGCCGATGCGGCGCAGGGGCGCGCCGTGGCGGTCGAAGCCGATGCCGAGGCGCGCGCGCGAATCGCAAAGCGACTGGGGTTGATCGCGGTCGATCATTTTTTCCTCACCGCCGAAATCCGGTCCGTTGCGGGCGGAATCGGCGCCAAGGGGGCGGTGCGCGCGACCATCGTCCAGTCGTGCGCCGCGACCGGGCTGCCCGTTCCGGCGACGGTGGACGAACCGTTCGATCTGCGTTTCCTGCGCGATGTCGACGCGCCGGTCGACGCCGAGGAAGAGATTGAGATCAGCAGCGAGGATTGCGACCTGCTGCCGCTCGAAGGCGATCGCATCGACCTGGGCGAGGCCGCGGTGCAGACGCTGTCGCTCGCGCTCGACCCCTTTCCGCGCCACCCCGACGCCGACCGGATTCTCGCGGAGAAGGGCGTGCTGAGCGAAGAGGCGGCGGGGCCGTTTGCGGCGCTGGCCAGGCTGCGCGGAACGCCGGACGCTTAGCGCCGACCCATTCATCTCAAACCGTTCGTGCTGAGCTTGTCGAAGCACTGGTCTTCTTGCGGCGCCAAAAGAAAGGGCGGCCCTTCGACAAGCTCAGGGCAAACGGGTCAAAATTTGGCCTACGTGCTTAGCGCCCGCCTTCGGGCTCGGCCTTCGGCGTCTCATCGACCAGATCGGCGACCGCGGCGTCGAGGCCCGGCTCATCCTCAGCGGGCGGGGTTTCGGCGGCGGGCTTGGCAGCCGCTTCGGCCGCAGTAGCAGCCTTTTCCTCGCGGCTCGGTGGCAGCGCGCCGCCGAGCGCATTCGCCAGTCCGATCAATTGCTCGCCGATCACCTTGTCGACCGCGGGCGCGATGTCGGCGACCTTGAAGCGCATATAGCCGCCGACGACATAGTCGAAGCGCAGCGCGCTGCCAGTGGGGGTGGCCTTGATCTGGATCGTCAACGTGCCGTTCAGCGCTTCGCCCTGCAGCGGACCGAAGGCGCCCGACAGGCGGAGCAGCTGGCCGGGCTTGGAAAACAGCACGCGCGCATGCTGGACGCTGCCAACCCCGGCGCCGGTGTCGGGCAATTTTTCACAGAAGCAGCCGCCCGCCTGCGAATCGAGCCAGAAGTTCGCGGCGTCGCCGGACCAGCTGTGATCTTTCGACCACCAGTTTTGCGGCATACGCAGCATTTTCCACACGTCGGCGGGGGTCGCGGCGACCTGGGCGGCGTGCGCGACGGTGAAGCCGGCCTCGCTCTGGTCGACGACCTTGGCAGTCGCGGCGGGCGCAAAGGTCAGCGCCGCAATCATCGTGGCGCCTGCGAAATATCCGGAAATTGCCATCAGCCTGTCCCCCCTTGGTGCCTCAATAACCGGCGCCGAGGGAGCTGACTAGCCAGCAGGGGCGAGGATCGCCTCGATCGCGTCGTTGACCTGATCGATCGGCGCCATCCCGTCGACCCGCGTCACGATGCCGCGCGCCTCATAGATCGGCAGGATCGGTGCGGTCTTGGCGCGATATTCGGCCATGCGGGTGCGCACGGTTTCTTCATTGTCGTCGGGGCGGCGCTTGAAGTCGTGGCTGCCGCAAACGTCGCAAACATCGGCCACCTTGGGGAGCTTGTAACGGTCGTGATAGCCGGCGCCGCAATTGCCGCACGAAAAGCGTCCGGTGATGCGGTCGACGAGCGCGTCTTCCTCGACCAGCAGCTCGATGACATGATCGAGCTTGCGGCCGCGGTCCGACAGGATCTTGTCCAGCGCGTCGGCCTGCGCGGCGGTGCGCGGATAGCCGTCGAAGATCACCGAGGTTTCGTTGCCGAGCGCATCGAGCCGTTCACCGATCAGCCCCGAGACGATTTCGTCCGACACCAGCTCGCCCGCGTCCATCACCGCCTTGGCCTGGACGCCGATCGGGGTTCCCGCCTTGACCGCCGCGCGCAGCATGTCGCCGGTCGACAGCTGAACCATGCCATGCTCGTCCTCGAGCCGCACCGCCTGCGTTCCCTTGCCCGCTCCCGGCGGACCGAGCAAAATGATATTCAGCGTCATGGAAGCCCCTGTTGCCTCTGCCGTGTCGCAGTTGCCGTAGCGGGCGCTTTAGCGCCGCGCAACGCCGCCTTTCAATTTCGCCTTTTTGATCAGGTCGCCATATTGATGCGCGAGCATGTGGCTCTGGATCTGGCTGATCGTGTCGATCGTCACGTTGACGATGATCAGCAGGCTGGTGCCGCCGAGCGCGAAGGGAAGCCCCGATTGCGCGATGAAATATTCGGGGACCAGACAGATCGCCGCCAGATAGGCCGCCCCCAGCACGGTGATGCGGGTCAAGACATGGTCGAGATAGGCGGCGGTATTCTTGCCGGGGCGGATGCCGGGGATGAAGCCGTTCTGACGCTTCAGATTGTCCGCGGTTTCTTCGGGGTTGAAGACGACCGCGACATAGAAGAAGCAGAAGAAGATGATACCCGCGGCATAGAGCGCCATGTAGAGCGGCTGACCGTGCGCCAGATACTGGTTCAGCGTGATCAGGAAATCGCCCATCGCGGTATCGCCCTGGACATTATTGCCCATCATCTGGGTGATCGTCAGCGGCATCAGCAAAAGCGACGAGGCAAAGATCGGCGGGATGACGCCCGCAGTGTTGACCTTGAGCGGCAGATGGCTGCGGTCGGCCTGCATCCCGCCGCGCTGCGTCGCGCGCTTGGGATATTGGACGAGCACGCGGCGCTGGGCGCGTTCCATGAAGGCGATGAAGGCGATGACGAGGATGGCGCCCGCGAACACCGCGACCACCGTGCCGCCGCCCATCGATCCTTCGCGGACCTGGGTGAACATCTGGGCAAAGCTGCGCGGCAGCTGGGCGAGGATGCCCGCCATGATGATCAGCGACACGCCATTGCCGATCCCGCGCGCGGTGATCTGCTCACCAAGCCACATCAGGAACAAGGTACCGCCGACGATGCTGATCACCGCGCCGATCCGGAACATCATGCCCGGATCGACCACTGCGGCGATGCCCTGGCTGGCGCCGAGGGTTTCGAGACCGACGGCGATGAAATAGCCCTGGATCGCGGTCAGGAACACGGTGCCATAGCGGGTATATTGGTTGAGCTTCTTGCGCCCGCTTTCGCCCTCTTTCTTGAGCGCGGCGAGGCTGGGCGACAGGGCTGCCGCGAGCTGCACCACGATGGACGCGGTGATGTAGGGCATGACGCCGAGCGCGATGATGCTCATGCGCTCCAGGCTGCCGCCCGAGAAGGTGTTGAAGATGTCGAGGACGCCGCCCGATGCCGCCTGGCTGTAGAGCGTCGACAGCGCGACCGGATCGACGCCGGGCAGCGGGACGAACGACAGGAAGCGGAAGACGATCAGCGCGCCGATCGTGAACCAGATGCGGTTCTTGAGTTCGGTCGCCTGACCGAATTTCGAGAAATTGAGGTTGGAAGCAAGCTGGTCGGCGCGAGAGGCCATGGGTAGTTTCCTCGAGGATATTCCGGACCGCGCCCCCCGCGACCCGGCGCCTATGTGCGTTCGCCGGTCACGAAGCGCAAGGGGAAAGGCCTATTTTGCAACGCAGCTGGTCGATACCGGCTGCTTCATCCGTTCGTGTCGAGCGAAGTCGGGACACGAACGGGGATAGGGTGTGTTCAAATGACAAAGGGCGGTTCCGGAGGAGCCGCCCTTGTCTGAATTATTCGGCCTTGGCTTTGGCCCGACGCTGGGCCTTCTTGCCTTCGGGCGCCGCTTCCTTGACTTCGGGAAGTTCGACCTTGCCACCGGCCTTTTCGACCGCTTCGATCGCGCCCTTCGACGCACCGGCGACCGCGAAGTTCAGCTTGGCGGTAAATTCGCCCTTGGCGAGGAGGCGGACGCCGTCCTTGCCGCCGCGCGCCACGCCAGCGGCCTTGAGCGCGGCGTGATCGACAACAGCCTTGGCATCCAGCTTCTTCGCGTCGACGAGCTTCTGGATCATGCCCAGATTGACGATCGCAAAGTCCTTGCCGAAGATGTTGTTGAAGCCGCGCTTCGGGATGCGCATGTGAAGCGGCATCTGGCCGCCTTCGAAGCCGTTGATCGCGACGCCGCTGCGGGCCTTCTGACCCTTTTGGCCGCGGCCGGCGGTCTTGCCCTTGCCCGAGCCGATGCCGCGTCCGACGCGCATGCGGCCCTTGCGGGCGCCGTTGTTGTCACGAAGTTCGTTAAGCTTGATCGTCATGTTGCACTCGCTTTCGCTGTGGTCGCGCTATGGACTGCCGTTTTTCCGAGGAAAGACGTTCAGTCCGGTTCAATTTCACTCGATGGCTGAAAACCGGGATAGGGTCCGGCCTTTTCCATCACAATGGCCTGGGCGACATAGCCGCGGCCATCGACTTGGGTGATCGAGGGGCTGCCATGAAGCTGCCACCCCCGGTTGAGCAATCCTTCGACCCGCGCGCAAAAGGCGCTGTCGTCGGGACCGGTCAACAGGCGGTAGAGCTTCATCGCGCCTTTAGCCCTCGACGACTTCCACCATGTGCGGAAGCTTGCGGATCATGCCGCGCACTTCGGGGGTGTCGACCAGTTCGACCTCGCGGTGCATCTTGCCGAGGCCGAGGCCCGTCAGGATGGCGCGCTGGCCCTTGGGACGACGGATCGGCGAACCGATCTGGCGGATCTTGATCTTCTTGTCGGCCATGATCTTACTCCGTCACCGCTGCCGCTTCGGCTTCGGCTGCCCGGTCGGATGCACCGCCGCGCTTGATCAGATCCGACACCTTCTTGCCGCGACGCTGCGCGACCGACTTGGGGCTGGTCTGTTCGCCGAGCGCCTCAAAGGTCGCACGGATCATGTTATAGGGGTTCGAGGTGCCGTTCGACTTGGTCACAACGTCGGCCACGCCCAGCGATTCGAACACGGCGCGCATCGGACCACCGGCGATGATGCCGGTCCCCGCGGGTGCCGAACGCACGGTCACCAGACCGGCGCCGAAATGACCGCGGCCATCATGGTGCAGCGTGCGGCCATCGCGCAGCGGAACGCGAATCATCGCCTTCTTCGCGGCAGCGGTCGCCTTCGAAATGGCTTCGGGCACTTCGCGCGCCTTGCCATGACCGAAACCGGCGCGGCCCTTGCCGTCGCCAACAACGACGAGCGCGGCGAAACCGAAGCGCTTGCCGCCCTTCACGGTCTTCGAAACGCGGTTGATGTGGACGAGCTTTTCGATCAGCTCTTCGCCACCATCCTCGTCGCGCGGGCGACGGTCGTCGCGGCGACCACGGCCACCTTCACGACCACCGCGGCCACCGTCGCGGCCGCCACGGCCACGGCGCGGCGCGCCGGTGTTTTCGGTCGCTTCGACAGCGCCTTCGGCGTTCTGTACTTCGTCAGCCATATTAGAACTCCAATCCGCCTTCGCGAGCCGCGTCGGCCAGCGCCTTGATGCGCCCGTGGAACAGGAAACCGCCGCGGTCGAACACGACCTGGGTCACGCCGGCCTTTTTCGCGGCAGCGGCGAGGCGCTTGCCAACGTCGGCAGCCGCCGCGGTGGTCGCGCCGGTCTTGCCGCGGACATCCTTGTCCAGCGTCGAGGCGGCAGCCAGCGTCTGGCCGGCGGCATCATCGATAAGCTGGGCATAGATATG
This sequence comes from Sphingopyxis sp. EG6, assembly GCF_003609815.1. NCBI lineage: Bacteria > Pseudomonadati > Pseudomonadota > Alphaproteobacteria > Sphingomonadales > Sphingopyxidaceae > Sphingopyxis > Sphingopyxis sp. EG6. The sequence continues at coordinate 3,368,228 of NZ_AP017603.1, read as the reverse complement.
CCGGCCCGAACGGTGCACCGACAGGCGCGCGCGCCCACCAGCCCGCTTGCGAAGGGCAGTACGAACGCGCTGGCGGCGTTTTTCGAATGGGGTAAGATGTGCCATGGCTTACTTCTTCTTGCCTTCTTTGCGGAAGATGTACTCGCCGCGATATTTGATGCCCTTGCCCTTATAGGGCTCCGGCTTGCGCCAACGGCGGATTTCCGCCGCGACCTGACCGACCTTCTGCTTGTCGATGCCGCTGATCTCGATCGTCGTATTGTCCGGCGTCTTGATCTCGATGCCTTCGGGCACCGCAAAATCGACATCATGGCTGTAGCCAAGCTGCAGCTTCAGCGTCTTGCCCTGCGAGTTGGCGCGATAGCCGACACCGGTGATTTCGAGCACCTTGGTGAAACCTTCGGTCACACCGGTGACCAGGTTCTGCACCAGGGTGCGCTGCATGCCCCAGAACGCGCGCGCTTCGCGAGTTGCGTTCGCGGGCTGCACCGAGATGCTGCCTTCGCCGACTTCATAATTGATGAGGTCGGAAAGCGGCATCGCGAGGGTGCCCTTGGGACCCTTCACCGACAGCTGGCCGCCGTCGATCGCGGCGGTGACACCGCCGGGGATCGCTACTGCCTTTTTACCAATGCGCGACATCAGAACACCTCCGCCAGCACTTCGCCGCCGACATTTTGCTCGCGGGCTTCGGCGTCCGACAGGACGCCGCGCGGGGTCGACACGATGGTGATGCCGAGGCCGTTGCGCACGATCGGCAGGTCCTTCGACCCCGAATAGATGCGGCGGCCCGGCTTCGAAACGCGCGCCACATGGCGGATCGCCGGCTGCCCTTCGAAATATTTCAGCTCGATGCGGATGCCCTTGTGCTCGCCCTTGGCGCCCAGCGCTTCTTCGCTGTAACCGCGGATATAGCCTTCGCGCTGCAGAACATCGAGAACGCGGACGCGCAGGGTCGACGCCGGCGTCAGGACGCTGTCCTTCTTCGCCGTCTGGCCGTTGCGGATGCGGGTGAGCATATCACCCAAAGGATCGGTCATTGCCATCTTGTCAGTCCCTTACCAGCTCGACTTAACAACACCGGGGATCAGGCCCTTGTTGGCCAGATCGCGGAGCTGAATACGGCACAGCCGGAATTTGCGATAATAAGCGCGCGGGCGGCCCGTCATCTCGCACCGGTTACGGATGCGGGTCGGGTTACCATTGCGCGGGATTTCCGCCATCTTGAGGCGCGCGATCAGACGCTCGCCATCGTCGAGCGAGGTGTCCGCAGCAATCGCCTTCAGCTTCGCATAACGGCCGGCATATTTCTTCACCAGCTGCTTGCGACGCTCATTTTTGTTCGTCGAACTCAGTTTCGCCATGACTTAAGTTCTCTTTCCTTCTTGAAAGAGCCGGCCTGGTCCCGTCGGGGACTCAGGCGGCTGCCTTTTCTTCGGCTGCGATCGGGAACGGGAAGCCGAACAGCTTGAGCAGTTCGCGGGCTTCGTCGTCGGTACGCGCCGTGGTGGTCACGATCACATCCATGCCGCGCACCTGGTCGATGCGGTCATAGTTGATTTCGGGGAAGATGATCTGCTCTTTCAGGCCCATGGCATAGTTGCCACGACCGTCGAAGCTGGTCGCCGACACGCCGCGGAAGTCGCGGATGCGCGGCATTGCGATCGTGATCAGGCGATCGAGGAATTCATACATGCGTTCGCGGCGCAGGGTGACCTTGCAACCGATCGGCATGCCTTCGCGCAGCTTGAACTGTGCGATCGACTTCTTCGCCTTGGTCACGACGGGCTTCTGGCCGGCGATGAGTTCCATCTCGGCAGCGGCCGCTTCGACCTTCTTCTTGTCCTGCGTGGCTTCGCCGACGCCCATGTTGAGCGTGATCTTTTCGATCTTCGGCACTTCCATCGCATTCTTGTAACCGAATTTTTCGGTCATCGCCTTGACGATCACATCGTCGTAGCGCTTGCGCATGCGGGGGGTGTAATTGTCAGCCACTGATGGTCTCCCCGGACTTCACGGCGACACGCACCTTCTTGCCGTCCTTGGTTTCAAAACGCACGCGCGTCGGCTTGCCGGTCTTGGGATCGGCCAGCGCAACCTTGCTCGCGAACAGCGGCGCTTCCTTGCGTTCCAGGCCACCCTGCGGGTTGGTCTGGCTCGGCTTGCGGTGCCGCGTGATGATGTTGACGCCCGCGACGACAACCTTGCCGTCTTTCGGCAGGCTCTGCGTCACTTCGCCGGTCTTGCCCTTGTCCTTGCCGGACAGGATGACAACCGTGTCGCCCTTCTTGATCTTGTTGGCCATGGTCAGAGCACCTCCGGCGCCAGGCTGATGATCTTCATATAGCCACGGCCGCGCAGTTCGCGAACGACGGGGCCAAAGATACGCGTGCCGATCGGCTCTTCATTTTTGTTGACGAGCACGGCGGCGTTGGTGTCGAAACGGATCACCGAACCGTCGGCGCGGCGCACATCCTTGCGGGTGCGGACGATGACGGCGCGATGCACGTCACCCTTCTTCACCTTGCCGCGCGGCTGGGCTTCCTTGATCGACACGACGATGACGTCGCCGACGCCGGCGGTGCGGCGCTTCGATCCGCCCAGCACCTTGATGCACTGGACGCGTTTGGCACCGCTGTTGTCAGCGACTTCCAATTGTGACTGCATCTGAATCATCGATGCACTTCCTTCTCTTTTGGCCTACCGGGCAACCCCGGCGGTTCCGTGAAACTCAGCTCAGGCGTCAGCAGCGGGAGCCGTCGGGCTCTGGGGCTTGCTGTGGGTGTCGACCTTGTCGAGCACCTTCCACGTCTTGAGCTTCGAAATCGGCTTCGTTTCCTCGATGCGGACGGTTTCGCCAGCCTTGATGGCATTGTCCTCATCATGGGCGTGATATTTTTTCGAGCGGCGGATGATCTTGCCGTACAGAGGGTGCTTCACCTTCCGTTCGACCTTCACCACGACGGTCTTGTCGCCCTTGTCGGACACCACCGTACCGGTCAGAATGCGCTTCGGCATCGATAGTCTCCTTACTTCGCGGCCGAGCGCGCGCGCTCGGTCTGCTGCGTCTTGATGCGGGCGATCGAACGCCGGACTTCCTTGACGCGCGATGCTTTTTCAAGCTGGCCGGTGGCCGCCTGGAAGCGGAGGTTGAACGCCTCACGCTTCAGTTCGCCAAGCTGTTCCGACAGTTGGTCGTCGGTCTTGGCCTTGAAATCTTCGGTCTTGGCCATGGCCCTTAACCCTCCAGGTGCGAGGTGTCGCCGAGACGGGCGATCACCTTCGTCTTGATCGGCAGCTTCATCGCCGCGCGTTCGAACGCCAGCGCGGCCACCGGGCCGGGAACGCCGTCGAGTTCGAACAGGATGCGACCCGGCTTCACGCGCGCCGCCCAATATTCCGGCGAACCCTTGCCCTTACCCATGCGGACTTCGGCAGGCTTCGACGACACGGGGACGTCGGGGAAGATGCGGATCCACAAACGGCCCTGGCGCTTGATCGCACGGCTGATCGCACGGCGAGCCGCTTCGATCTGGCGCGCGGTGATGCGCTCGGGTTCCATCGCCTTCAGCCCGTAGGAGCCGAAGTTCAGGCTGGTGCCACCCTTGGCATTGCCGTGGATGCGGCCCTTGAAAGCCTTGCGGAACTTGGTTTTTTTCGGTTGCAACATGTCAGTTGTCCTTAGCGGCGATCTTCACGAGCCGGACGGACGCCGGTCGTCTGTGCATCGAGCATCAGACGGTCGGTCGCCATCGGGTCGTGGCCGAGAATCTCGCCCTTGAAGATCCACACCTTGATCCCGCACACGCCATAGGCGGTGTGCGCGGTCGATTCGGCATAGTCGACATTGGCGCGCAGCGTGTGCAGCGGCACCCGGCCTTCGCGGTACCATTCGGTGCGCGCGATTTCCGCGCCGCCGAGACGGCCGGCGCAGTTGATGCGGATGCCTTCGGCGCCCAGACGCATCGCCGACTGCACCGCGCGCTTCATCGCGCGGCGGAACGCGACGCGGCGTTCGAGCTGGTCGGCAATGCCCTGGCCGACGAGCTTGGCGTCGACTTCGGGCTTGCGGATTTCGACGATGTTCAGCGACACGTCGCTGCCCGTCAGTTCACCGAGCTTCTTGCGCAGCTTTTCAATGTCCGCGCCCTTCTTGCCGATGATGACGCCCGGGCGGGCGGCATAGATCGAAACGCGGCACAGTTTCGCCGGACGTTCGATCACGACCTTCGAGATCGCGGCCTGCGGCAGGGTCTTGAACACATATTGGCGGATCTTCAGATCCTCGACCAGCATGCGGCCATAGTCCTGGCCTTCGGCGAACCAGCGGCTGTCCCAGGTGCGGTTGACCTGCAGGCGCAGGCCGATCGGATTGCTCTTCTGGCCCATCTTACGCCTCTTCTTCCTGTTCGCGCACGACGATGCGGATGCGGCTGAACGGCTTGACGATCCGGGTCGACTTGCCGCGGCCACGCGCATGCCAGCGCTTCATCGACAGCGACTTGCCGACGCTCGCTTCCTTGACGACGAGCGCGTCGACGTCGAGGTTGTGGTTGTTTTCCGCGTTGGCGACGGCGCTGGCGAGAACCTTGCGCACGTCAACCGCCATCGCCTTCTTCGAGAAAGCGAGGACGTTCATCGCGTCTTCGACCTTGCGACCGCGGATCAGCGCGGCGACGAGGTTCAGCTTCTGCGCCGACCCGCGGATCTGCGTGCCGACCGACAGCGCCTCGTTATCCGCAACGCGGCGGGGGGACTTTTCCTTGCCCATTAGCGTTTGCCCTTCTTGTCAGCCGCGTGGCCGGGGAAGAAGCGCGTCGGCGCAAATTCACCCAACTTCATGCCGACCATGTCTTCGTTGACCGATACCGGCACGAACTTGCGGCCGTTATAGACGTTGAAGGTCAGCCCCACGAACTGCGGCAGGATGGTGGACCGGCGCGACCAGGTCTTGATCGGGGCAGAGCTGCCGCCGTCCTGGGCCGTTTCGGCTTTCTTGAGCAGATGGAGGTCCACAAAGGGACCCTTCCAGACCGAGCGAGCCATGGCTTACCTCTTCTTCTTCGCGTGACGCGACCGGATGATCATCTTGTCGGTCGACTTGTTGTGGCGGGTGCGGGCGCCCTTGGTCGGCTTGCCCCACGGGGTCACCGGATGACGGCCACCCGAGGTGCGGCCTTCACCACCACCATGCGGGTGATCGACCGGGTTCTTCGCAACACCGCGCGTCAGCGGGCGCTTGCCAAGCCAGCGGCTGCGACCGGCCTTGCCGATGTTGGTGTTCTGGTTGTCGGGGTTCGACACCGCGCCAACCGTACCCATGCACTCGCCGCGGATGTAGCGCTGCTCGCCCGAACCGAGACGCACGATCACCAGGCCGCGGTCGCGACCAACGACCTGGGCATAGGTGCCTGCCGAACGGGCGATCTGGCCACCCTTGCCCGGCTTCATCTCGATATTGTGGACGATCGTGCCGACCGGCATCTGCGACAATTCCATCGCATTGCCCGGCTTCACGTCGGTCTTCTTGCCCGCGACGATAGTGTCGCCGACCGCCAGACGCTGCGGCGCGAGGATATAGGCGAGTTCGCCGTCCTCATATTTCACCAGCGCGATGAAAGCGGTGCGGTTGGGGTCATATTCCAGACGTTCGACGGTGGCCGACATGTCCCACTTGCGACGCTTGAAGTCGATGAAGCGGTACTTCTGCTTGTGGCCGCCGGCGATGCCGCGCGAGGTCACATGACCCTTGTTGTTGCGACCGCCGGTCTTGCGCTTGCCTTCGGTCAGCGCCTTGACGGGCTTGCCCTTCCACAGCGCCGACTTGTCGACGAGGATCAGGCCGCGCTGTCCGGGGCTGGTTGGATTATAGGATTTAAGTGCCATTTTCTCTGCCTCTTCCTACAATCAGACGCCGGTCGTGACGTCGATCGACTGGCCTTCGGCCAGGCGAACGATCGCCTTCTTCACGTCGCTGCGGGTGTAGGGCTTGCCCTTCCAGCGCTTGGTCTTGCCCTTGGTGACGAGCGTGTTCACGCCGATCACCTTGACATCGAACAGCGCCTCGACGGCGGCCTTGATGGCGGGCTTGGTTGCGTCGTTCGCGACCTTGAACACCACCGCGTTGTTCTCGCTGAGCAGCGTCGACTTTTCGGTGATCACCGGAGCGAGGATCACGTCATAGTGACGCGCGTCGACTGTTTTTGCCTTAGCCATTGAAACGGGCCTCCAGCTTTTCGACCGCCGCGCGGGTCAGGACCAGCGTGTCGGCACGGATGATGTCATAGACGTTGGCGCCAGCCGCCGGCATCGAGTCGACACCGATCAGGTTGGCCGATGCCATGGCGAAGCTTTCATGGACCGCATCGCCATCGATGAAGAGAGCGCGGTTGCCGAGTTCGAGCTTGCCGAGCTTGCCGGCGAGCGCCTTGGTCTTGGCATCCTTGAGCTCGAGCGTGTCGAGAACGACGATCTTGCCGCCCTTCGCCTTGTCGCTCAATGCCATCTTCAGGCCGAGCGCGCGGATCTTCTTGTTCAGCGAGTGACCGAAGGTGCGGGCCCGGGGGCCGTGCGCCTTGCCACCGCCGATGAAGATCGGCGCCTTGCGATCGCCGTGACGCGCGGTACCGCCGCCCTTCTGGCGACCGAATTTCTTGCCGGTGCGCGACACATCGCTGCGTTCGCGGGCGGCGCGGGCCGGACCACGGCGCTTTTCGAGCTGCCATGCAACAACGCGGTGCAGGATGTCGGCGCGGGCGTCGACGCCGAACACATCGTCGTTGAGATCGATGTCGGTGCCGGCTTTACCGTCGAGGGTTTGAACCTTGACCTTCATGATCAGGACTCCTGTGCGCCGTCGGTGGTGGCGGTGTCGACCACGGTTTCTTCGACCGGGGTTTCGACCGGCGCATCAGCCGGGGCTTCGTGATTGGCGTTCGCGGCGCTCTTGATGCCCGCCGGATAGGGGGCTTCGGGGTGGCGCGGCAGCTTGACCGCATCGCGGACCATCAGCCAGCCGCCCTTCGAGCCAGGGACCGAGCCCTTGACGAAGAGAAGGCCGCGCTCGGCGTCGGTACGGACGATTTCGAGATTCTGCTGGGTGCGGTTGCGCGCGCCCATGTGACCGGCCATCTTCTTGTTCTTGAAGACGCGGCCCGGATCCTGGCGGTTACCGGTCGAGCCATGCGCACGGTGGCTGATCGAAACACCGTGGCTCGCGCGCATACCGCCGAAACCCCAGCGCTTCATCGCACCGGCAAAGCCCTTACCCTGGGTCACACCCTGGATGTCGACGATCTGGCCAGCGACGAAATGGTCGGCCGACAGTTCGGCGCCGACGTCGAGCGTCGCGTCGTCGGAGACGCGGAATTCGACGACCTTCGCCTTGGGTTCGACTTCGGCCTTGCCGAAAGCGCCACGCTGCGGCTTCGCAACATTCTTCGCCTTCGCCGAGCCGGCACCGAGCTGGACGGCAACATAGCCGTCGCGTTCTTGTTCGCGCACGGAAATGACCTGGCAGCCTTCGAGGCTCAGGACGGTGACGGGCACATGGCGGCCGTCGTCCTGAAACAGGCGGGTCATCCCCATTTTCTTCGCGATCACGCCAGTCCGCATGATCAATACTCCTCAACAGAGGCCGGGCGGACCATTCCGCACGGCTTGCGGGACCCATTGGGACATTGCCCCGACGGAACCCTCCCAGCCCAAATTTTGATGCATCGCCCCGTCCGGGCTGAGGTGCCGCCTTCCCGAAGGAGAAGCGGCGAGACGGGGGACGCAGCCCGGACCCTGATGCTTCGAAGAAGCGGTCCGGCGGTATCCACCCTATCGTCGGTCCGGATCACTCCGGACAAATGCAGCCACCGAAGCAGCTGCCGATAGAGACCCTCGCTATTGCGAGGGCTGCGTTGGCTTAGGCCAACTTGATTTCGACGTTCACGCCCGCGGCAAGGTCGAGCTTCATCAGCGCGTCGACCGTCTGCGGGGTGGGCTGCACGATGTCGAGCAGCCGCTTGTGGGTACGCACCTCGAACTGCTCGCGCGACTTCTTGTCGATGTGCGGGCCGCGGTTCACGGTGAATTTTTCAATGCGCGTCGGCAGCGGGATCGGGCCGCGAATAAGCGCTCCGGTACGACGCGCCGTGTCGGCGATGTCGGTGGTGGCCTGATCGAGCACGCGGTGATCAAAGGCCTTCAGGCGAATGCGAATATTCTGCGTTTCCATGACTGTTCCAGTCGAATCCCGTCTGACGATGCGAAAGAGCCGAAATGGCCTGTACCGGCCCCCTCGAGGAAGCCGGTCCGGCCATCAAAAATCTTTAAGCTACGAGCCGCGCGAATCGGTCCGAATCGCGCGGCTCGCGGCCCTATATTACTTTGTGATGGTCGCGACAACCCCTGCGCCGACCGTGCGGCCGCCTTCGCGAATCGCGAAGCGCAGACCCTGGTCCATGGCGATCGGGGCGATCAGCTTGACCGACAGCTGGACGTTGTCGCCCGGCATGACCATCTCGGTGCCCTCGGGGAGGATGACCTCGCCGGTGACGTCGGTGGTGCGGAAGTAGAACTGCGGACGATAGTTCGCAAAGAACGGCGTGTGACGGCCACCTTCGTCCTTCGACAGGACGTACACTTCCGAGGTGAACTCGGTGTGCGGGGTGATCGAGCCGGGCTTCGCCAGAACCTGGCCACGCTCGACTTCTTCACGGCCAACACCACGGATCAGCGCACCGATGTTGTCGCCAGCCTGGCCCTGGTCGAGCAGCTTGCGGAACATTTCGACGCCGGTGACGACGGTCTTCTTGGTGTCCTTGATGCCGACGATTTCGACTTCTTCACCAACCTTGACGATGCCGGTTTCGACGCGGCCGGTGACAACCGTACCACGACCCGAGATCGAGAACACGTCTTCGATCGGCATCAGGAAGGGCTTGTCGAGCGGACGTTCCGGCTGCGGGATCCATTCGTCAACGGCAGCCATCAGCTTCAGGATCGCGTCCTTGCCGATGTTGTCGTCGCGACCTTCGAGGGCGGCGAGCGCCGAACCCGGGATGATCGGAATATTGTCGCCGTCGAAGTCGCGCTTCGACAGTTCTTCGCGGATTTCCAGCTCGACGAGTTCGAGCAGCTCGGGATCGTCCAGCTGGTCGACCTTGTTGAGGAAGACGACCATGGTCGGAACGCCGACCTGCTTTGCGAGCAGGATGTGTTCCTTGGTCTGCGGCATCGGGCCGTCAGCGGCCGACACGACGAGGATCGCGCCGTCCATCTGGGCGGCACCGGTGATCATGTTCTTCACATAGTCGGCGTGGCCCGGGCAGTCGACGTGCGCATAGTGGCGGCCGTCGGTTTCATATTCGACGTGTGCGGTCGAAATGGTGATGCCGCGCTCGCGCTCTTCCGGAGCTTTGTCGATGTTCGCGAAGTCGACGGCGGCGTTGCCGGCGACGTTTTCGGCGAGCACCTTGGTGATCGCTGCGGTCAGCGAGGTCTTGCCATGGTCGACGTGACCGATGGTGCCGATGTTGCAGTGCGGCTTCGTCCGCTCAAATTTAGCCTTGGCCATGATGGTATAACCTTCTTGTTCAATGTTTGCGTTGATCAGTCCTGGACGAGCCTGCTGAATCAGGCGCCGCCCTTAGAGGGTCTTGCCGCGCGGTGCAAGCCCGCGCGGCTTCAACCCCATCAGGCCATCTTGGCCTTCACTTCTTCGGCGACGTTGGTCGGCACTTCTTCATAATGCGAGAATTGCATCGAGTAGCTTGCGCGACCCTGGCTGAAGCTGCGCAGCTGGTTCACATAACCGAACATGTTCGCCAGCGGCACGATCGCTTCGACGACCTGGGCGATACCCCGGCTGTCGGTGCCCTGAATCTGCCCGCGACGGCTGTTAAGGTCGCCGATCACGTCGCCCATGAATTCCTCAGGGGTAACGACTTCGACCTTCATCACCGGTTCGAGCAGCTTGATGCCGGCCTTTGCCGCCACTTCGCGCATCGCCGCACGGCCCGCGATTTCGAACGCCAGCGCCGACGAGTCGACGTCGTGATACGCGCCGTCCGTGAGCTTGATTTCGAAGTCGATGATCGGGAAGCCGATCATATGACCGTTTTCGGCCGACTCGCGCATGCCCTTTTCGACCGACGGGATATATTCGCGCGGAATGTTACCGCCCTTGATCTCGTCGATGAAGGTGATGCCCGCGCCGCGTTCGCCCGGCGAAACGGTGACCTTGACGCGGCCGAACTGGCCCGAGCCGCCCGACTGCTTCTTGTGGGTATAGTCGACGTCGACCGCCTTCGCGAGCGATTCGCGGTACGCCACCTGCGGCGCGCCGACGTTCGCTTCGACCTTGAACTCGCGCTTCATGCGATCGACGAGGATGTCGAGGTGAAGCTCGCCCATGCCCTTGATGATCGTCTGGCCCGATTCATGGTCGGTCGACACGCGGAACGAGGGATCCTCGGCGGCCAGGCGGTTGAGCGCGATGCCCATGCGTTCCTGGTCGGCCTTGGTCTTCGGTTCCACCGACAGCTCGATCACCGGCTCGGGGAATTCCATCCGCTCGAGGATGATCGGCGCGTTGGTCGCGCAGAGCGTGTCCCCGGTGGTGGTTTCCTTGAGGCCGGCCAGCGCAACGATGTCGCCCGCATAGGCTTCTTCGATGTCTTCGCGGCTGTTCGCATGCATCAGCAGCATGCGGCCAACCTTTTCCTTCTTGTCCTTCACCGAGTTCAGATACGTGCCCTTATTGAGCGTACCCGAATAGATGCGCGCGAAGGTGAGCGAGCCGACGAACGGGTCGTTCATGATCTTGAACGCGAGCAGCGACAACGGCGCCGCGTCCGACGTCTCACGCGAGTCGGGCTGGTCGGTGTCGGGGTTGATCCCCTGAACGTCGGGAATGTCGAGCGGCGAAGGCAGATAGTCGACAACCGCGTCGAGCAGCGTCTGGACGCCCTTGTTCTTGAACGCCGAACCGCAAAGGACCGGAACGAACGCCTGCGCCAGCGTCCCCTTGCGGATCAGCTTCTTGAGCGTCGCGACGTCGGGGACGGTGCCGTCGAGATAGGCTTCCATCGCCTCGTCGTCCTGTTCGACGGCGAGTTCGACGAGCTTTTCGCGATATTCGGCAGCCTTGTCGGCGAGGTCGGCGGGGATGTCTTCATAGAAGAATTCGGCGCCGAGGCTTTCGTCCTTCCAGATGATCGCGCGTTCGTTGACGAGGTCGACGAGCCCCTTGAAGCCGCCTTCCGAACCGATCGGCAGATACAGCACAGCCGGGGTCGCGCCGAGGCGATCGATGATCGTCTGGACGCAATAATAGAAATCGGCGCCGGTGCGGTCGAGCTTGTTGATGAAGCACATCCGCGGAACCTTGTACTTGTCCGCCTGGCGCCACACGGTTTCCGACTGCGGCTCAACGCCGGCAACGCCGTCGAACGCGGTGATCGCGCCGTCGAGCACGCGCAGCGAGCGCTCGACTTCGATGGTGAAGTCGACGTGGCCGGGGGTGTCGATGATGTTCAGGCGGTGTTCCGGACCCTGACCTTCGTCGGCTTTCCACAGGCAGGTGGTGGCGGCCGACGTGATCGTGATGCCGCGTTCCTGCTCCTGCTCCATCCAGTCCATCGTCGCAGCGCCGTCATGGACTTCGCCGATCTTGTAGGACTTGCCGGTGTAGTAAAGGATACGCTCGGTCGTGGTGGTCTTGCCGGCGTCGATGTGCGCCATGATACCGAAATTGCGATAGCGTTCGAGCGGATGGCTGCGTGCCATGGTCTTTTCCTTGGATTTGGGGGGAGGCCTTTGGAGCCACCCCCGATATAGGAACGATTGTTACGATTGCGAGACGTCCCCTTACGCAGGGAGCGCCCCCGCAATTACCAGCGGTAGTGGCTGAAAGCGCGGTTGGCTTCGGCCATGCGATGCGTGTCTTCGCGCTTCTTGACCGCATTGCCGCGGTTGTTCGACGCGTCGAGCAGTTCGCCCGACAGACGTGCGGCCATCGTGGTTTCGCTGCGGTTGCGCGCGGCGGTGATCAGCCAGCGGATCGCGAGCGCCTGCGCGCGGTCGGGGCGGACTTCGACCGGAACCTGATAGGTCGCACCACCGACGCGGCGGCTGCGGACTTCAATGTTCGGGCGGATGTTCGCGAGCGCTTCGTGGAACACGCCGAGCGGTTCCTTCTTGGCGCGGGCTTCGACCGATTCGAGCGCACCGTAAACGATGCTTTCGGCAACGGACTTTTTCCCGTCCAGCATGACGCTGTTCATGAATTTCGACAGCACGACATCCCCGAAACGGGGATCGGGCAGGATTTCGCGGCGTTCAGGACGACGACGACGAGCCATGGGTAATTCCTTTTACAACAGCATCCCGGCGCATTGGCGGCTCGGGATGATCAAATAGCCGAAAAAGCGGTCCTTACTTCGGACGCTTCGCGCCGTACTTCGAACGGCTCTGCTTGCGGTCCTTCACACCCTGCGTATCGAGCACGCCGCGCAGGACGTGGTAACGCACACCGGGAAGGTCGCGGACACGACCGCCGCGGATCAGCACAACGCTGTGTTCCTGGAGGTTGTGGCCTTCGCCGGGGATGTAGGTGATGACTTCGCGGCTGTTGGTCAGGCGGACCTTCGCAACCTTGCGGAGCGCCGAGTTCGGCTTTTTCGGGGTCGTCGTATAGACACGGGTGCAAACGCCGCGCTTCTGCGGGTTCGCGTCCATCGCCGGGACTTTGGACTTCACCTTCTGGGGAGTCCGGCCCTTGCGGACCAGCTGGTTGATCGTGGGCATGAATGCTTCACCTTTACATGTCCGCCCATCGGGGCGAACGGTTACTGTACCGCGGTGGATGAAGCATCGGTCCGAAACCCGCAGAATTCTGCGGAAAACAGGCGACCTTGTAACAGCAAAAGACCCCGGTCGATCGCAATTGATCCCCGGAGGCTCCATCCGCGCCAGCAATGTTCAAGCGCTGTTGCAACTGAAAAAGGCGGCAAACCGCCCTTTTCGGTCGAGCGCGCCCCTAGACCCGATTCCCGTCGCGGTCAAGGGGTGGGCAATATTGTTGCGCCGGTTCGCGCGAGCTATCGACCGCGCATGACCATCATCCGCCACGCCAGCTTCGCGCCCCAAGTGGCAGCAGACACCCGGCTGCTGATCCTCGGCAGCCTGCCGGGCGCACGGTCGCTCGCCGCGCGCCAATATTATGCCCATCCGACCAACCAGTTCTGGCGCCTGCTCGGTGCAGTTATTGGCCAGCCGCTTGCCGACCGGAGCTACGACGACCGGCTTGCCGCGTTATGCGCGGCGAAAATCGGGTTGTGGGATGTGATCCGTTCGGCGGCGCGCCGGTCGAGCAGCGACAGCGAGATTCGCGAGGTCGAAGCGCACGACCTTGCGGCGCTGATCGCCGGGCTGCCTGAGCTGCGCATGATTGCGTTCAATGGTGGCAAGGCCGCGGCGATCGGGCGGAAGCAGCTCCCGGTGATCGACGACCTCGCGATCGTCGATCTGCCGTCGAGCAGTGCGGCGAATACGATCGGCTATGCGGCGAAGCAGGAGCAGTGGTTGGCGTTGCGCGCGGCATTGGCGAATTAGACGATCCTCCCTGTCGCGCAGCGATGGGGAGGTGGCAGCGCGAAGCGCTGACGGAGGGGCCATGGCGCGACGTTGCCGCCCCTCCACCACCCGTTTCACGGGCGGTCCCCCTCCCCACCGTTACGCGGCAGGGAGGATTTTGGGCGGTCAATCGACCACCGCTCCCCGCGCCATCACGAAATCGACCTTTTTCAGCACCCGCACGTCGGCCAGCGGATCGCTCGCCACGGCGATGATGTCGGCGCTCTTGCCTACGGCAATGCTGCCGATCTCGTTCGACAGGCCGAGCAGGTCGGCGGCGTTGACCGTCGCCGCCTTGAGCGCCGCGACCGGGGTCATGCCGTGCTGGACCATCAGCTCGAACTCGTCGCCGTTGCGGCCGTGCTTCGACACGCCAGCGTCGGTTCCGAAGGCGATCTTCACCCCGCGCGGGACAAGCTGTTCCAGGCTCTTCCCGGTGATGCCGATGCGCCACTGGATCTTCGCCAGCACATCGGGTTCATACGCCGCGGCATTGGCGGCAATGCGTTCCTTGTAGCCGTTCACGGTCGACAGCGTCGGGACATAATAGGTCTTCGATTTCGCCCACGCGGCGATCGTCGCTTCATCGAGGATCGTGCCATGTTCGATCGAGTCGGCCCCGGCATCGATCGCAAGGCGAATACCGTCGGCACCATGTGCATGGACCGCGACCTTTTTCCCGAACAATTGCGCGGTTTCGACGATCGCCCTCGCTTCATCATCGAACATCTGTTTGCCAAGGCCCGCGCCGATGCGGCTGTTCACCCCGCCGGTCGAGGCGAATTTGATGACGTCGGCGCCGCGCCCGACCTGGAGCCGCACCGCGCGGCGGCAATCGTCGGCGCCGTTGCAGGTGTTGCCCGCGCCTGCGAAAAAGGGCCGCAGCTCGTCGCGATAGCCCAAGGAGCCGTCCATATGCCCGGCGCTGCCCGAAATGCTGGCGCCCGCATCGACGATGCGCGGCCCCTGCACCTTGCCCGCCAGGATGGCATCGCGCAGCGCGAGGGTCGCGCCGTCGCCATCGCCAAGATTGCGGACCGTGGTGAAACCGGCGCGCAGCGTCTTCATCCCGTTGACCTGCGCATTGAACGCCTGCGCTGCGGGGCTGAGCGTGACATCCTCAAGCTGCCCGGCGATCCCGCCTGCATCGCTGGTCAGATGGACATGGCTGTCGATCAGGCCGGGCAGGACATATTTGTCCTTGAGATCGATCAGCGTCGCGCCGGGTTCGGCGGGTTGATAGCCGTCGGTTACCGCAATGATCCGGCCATTTTCGACGACAATCGTCGAGGCGCCGCGCACCGGCTTGCCCGGTTCGGCGAGCAATTGTCCGGCGTGAATCACGGTGCGCGCGGGCGTCTGCGCCGCAAGCGGCGACGCGAGCGCGGCGCCGAGCAGCGCGAGCGGAAGGCAATGGATCGGTTTCATTCTGGCATCCCCTGATTTGCGTTTGGGGAGTGTTAGAGCCGATCAGAAGCCGAGCGTAAAGCGCAGCGCCGCGCCCTTGTCGTCGGGCAGCGCCGCGATGTGGCCCGGATCGCGGCGGATCCATGTGTTGGCGATCAGGTCGCCGCCGAGCAGCGACAGCGCATAGCTCGCCTCGACGACCAGTTCACGCCCGGTGGGCGCGAGATTATAGGGGCGACGGGCGAAGTCGGTGCGCCCGCTGGCATAATCATGCGCGACCGGCAGCATCAGGTCGACGCCGCCGCGCGCGACACGCAGCGGCTGGGCCATGCGAAGCGCGGCGCGGTCGCCGGGGCGGAACAATCCCGCCTTGGCGATGTCGACCGAGAAGGCCGACGACCACAGCGCCCCGCCCGCAACCAGCCCGGCGCGATCGGGACGGGTCCACATTTGTCGCCAGGCACCCGTCAGGCTCCAGCCCTTTGTCAGTGTGACGCCCAGGCTGGCATCGCCGACCAGGCTGGTTGCGCCGCCAGACCCAAACACCGGGCCGAGCCGCGCGCCGAGCAGGCTGTCCGATTCGCGCAGCCAGCTGCCGCCGAGCACGGCGCGAGCGGAACCGAAGCGGGCGTCCCACGCGGCGCCGACCCGCTGGTACCGGCTGTCGCGAGCAGAACGGTAACGGAGCAGCGGATCGTCCTGCCAGCGCGAACCCGATACCCAGCCGTCTTCCAAGACGATGCTGACATGGTGATTGGCCGCGATATTGTGGCGCAGCATCGATCCGATACCCGGACTGGCGGCAAAGCCCAGCCCATCGTGCGCGCCGTCGCCGATCAGCATGGCATGACCGCTTTCACCGCGTTCGCCCGCGAGCAAGCCGCTCGTCCCGCGCCCCGCCGCAAAGCCGATCCGCGTCCGCGCGTCGAGGCGCGTCACCACCGATGCGGCAAGGGTGCGGGCCGCCTGCGCATCGTGAAACGACAGCCCGGCGAGCGCGTCGCCCCTGCCCGTCCCCGCCCCCGTCGCGGTCACCAGCGACAAGGCGGTGGCTCGGCTGGCGGCGCTTTGCTGGCGGATCAATCCGCCAAACGCGCCCGACAATTTGAAATCGGGGCGGCGCGGCGCCAGCGACTGGCCGAAATCGACGTTGAAGGCGCGGCCGAAACCGTCGGTGACCAGCCCGACTGTCGCCCCGGTGCCGACCGCCCCCGCGTCGCCCATCGGCCCGCCAAGCACCCCCAGCGCGCTGCCCAGATTGACCGCCGTCGCGGTCCCCGCCAGTGCCGTCGCCCCCATCGGCTGGAACGCGCGCGCGATGTCGAGAATGCCCTGCCCGTACACGGCGTCGTCGCCCGCTGCGCCCGCATCGCGCGCCGATTGATAGAGCAATTGCACGATCTGTTGGCTCGACAGGTTCGGAAACGCCTGCGCCAAGAGCGCCACCGCGCCCGCGACTTGCGGCGCCGCGAAGCTGGTCCCGCTGATGACGAAGACAAAATTGCCCTCGGTTTCGATCACGCCATCCTTGTAGGTGCAGCACACTTCCTCGCCGAGCGCCGCCAGATAGGATCCGGCATAGATCCCGGCCCGGTTGCTGAAGTCCGACCGGACGCCATTTTCGTCGACCGAACCGACGATGATGACCAGGCCGCCACCGGCATCGCGCATCCCCTGCGCAAAAGGTTCCGGGTTGTTGGGATCGTTGCCGCTCGCGGTGGTGTCGCCTTCATTCCCCGCCGAAAGGACGACGATGATCCCGGCCGCGGTGGCGCGTTGCACCGCGCTGCGCAAGGTCGCACCGGGCGGATCGTCGCCGCCAAGCGAGATGTTGACGACGCGCGCGCCAGCGCTGATCGCGCGATCGAGCCCCGCGGCAATGGCGCTTTCGGGAAACTGGCATCCGCTTTCGTCGTTGGCCGGATCCTCGGTGGCGCAGCTTCCCGGCCGGTCGGCGCGCAGCACGAGCAGATTGGCGTTATAGGCGATGCCCATCGTCCCCGCGTCGTTTTTCGCCCCGAGCAGGATCTGTGCGACGTTGGTGCCATGCGTGCCTTCGCCATTGATCCCGCGCGATCCGGCAAGATCGGCCGAGAAGGACGAAATGCGCCCGGCAAACTCCGGGCTGTCTTCGTCGATACCGTCGTCGATGACCCCCGCCAAAATGCCCTGCCCGCTCGCCCCCGCCTGATAGGCCGTGATCGCGCCGTGGAAATTCACCCCATCCGATCGCCGCGTTTCGGGGGTGTTGAAATTGCCCGTCGGCGGCGGGGTCGGGGTGGGTGCGGGCGTCGGAGTCGGCACGGGGGTTGGGGTCGGTGCCGGAGCCGCGGGCGGGGCCGGGGTCGGCGCAGGCCGCGCCCCGCCCCCGCCGCCACAACCGGCGAGCGACAGCGCAGCGATGCTGAGCAAGGCCGACAAGGGACGGCCAGACATCCGCCGGATATTTTCGGATCGGTTCGCTTGGGCCATCGCCATTCCCCTGACTTTCGTCATCCCGGCGAAGGCCGGGATCTCGCCCTCTGACTTCGACGCGTCGTTGCGATTCCGGCCTTCGCCGGGATGACGGTCAAGCTAGCATCGTCCCATCTATATCTACAGATATTGCAGTCCGGTAAAACGCTCGCGCTTGCCGCCGCCCACCCCAGCCCTTATGCGCCGCCACGCCATGTCCGTTCCCCTCGACCATATCGACGCCTGGGTCTTCGATCTCGACAACACGCTCTATGCGCCGTCGGCAAAGCTGTTCGACCTGATCGACGCGCGGATGGGCGCGTTCATCATGCGCTTGCTGAATGTCGACGCGGTCGAGGCGCGGCGGGTGCAAAAGCAATATTTTCATGATCATGGCACGACGATGGCGGGGCTGATGCGCCACCATGACGTCGATCCCGAGGATTTTCTGGTCGACGTCCATGACATCGCGCTCGACCGGATCGCGCCCGATGGGCGGCTTCGTGCAGGGCTTGAGCGCCTGCCGGGTCGCAAGCTGGTCTTCACCAACGCCGACGCCGATTATGCGGCGCGCGTGCTCGATGCGCGGGGCATTGCCGACCTGTTCGACGGCATCTGCGACATTCGCGCCACCGCCTATACGCCCAAACCCGATCCCGCGGCCTATGCCATGATGACCACGCATCTGGGTATCGACCCGGCGCGCAGCCTGTTTGTCGAGGATATGGCGCGCAACCTGACCCCCGCAAAAGCGCTGGGGATGACCACCGTCTGGCTGGACAATGGCAGCGAAAGCGGCCATCGCGACCACCTGCCGGATCAGGTCGATTTTCATGTGAACGACATCACCGACTGGCTCGACAGCCTGCCTTTACCATGGGGAATTTCATGACCAGCGACCTGCAAAGCACGATCGAAGCCGCGTGGGACGCGCGCGACACGCTGGGCCTGACGACGACCGGCGCGGTGCGCGAGGCGGTGGACACCGCGATCGCCGGGCTCGATGACGGCAGCTATCGCGTTGCGACACGCGACGCGGACGGCGCGTGGCAGGTCAACCAGTGGCTGAAAAAGGCGGTGCTGCTGTCGTTCCGCCTCAACGACATGGCAATCATCGATGGCGGCCCCGGCGGCGCGACCTGGTGGGACAAGGTGCCGTCGAAATTCGTCGGCTGGGGCGAGAATCGTTTCCGCGATGCGGGCTTCCGCGCTGTCCCCGGTTCGATCGTCCGCCGCGGTGCCTTTATCAGCAAAGGTGCGGTACTGATGCCGAGCTTCGTCAACATCGGCGCCTATGTCGGCGAGGGGTCGATGGTCGACGCTTGGGCCACCGTCGGCAGCTGCGCCCAGATCGGCGCCAACGTCCATCTGTCGGGCGGCGCCGGGATCGGCGGGGTACTGGAACCGCTACAGGCCGGACCGGTGGTGATCGAGGACGGCGCCTTCATCGGCGCGCGCGCCGAAGTCGCTGAGGGGGTGATCGTCCGCGAGGGCGCGGTGCTGTCGATGGGGGTCTATCTCGGCGCCTCGACCAAGATCATCGACCGCGCGACGGGCGAGGTCTTCATGGGCGAGGTTCCGGCCTATTCGGTCGTCGTGCCCGGATCGCTGCCCGGCAAGCCGCTGCCCGACGGGACGCCGGGGCCGTCGCTTTATTGCGCGGTCATCGTCAAGCGCGTCGACGCCAAAACCCGCGCCAAGACCGGGATCAACGAGCTGCTGCGCGATTGAGTTTCGCGGCACAACAGCCATCGCGCGCTGTGTACGTCGAGGTACCGGTGCAACGTGCTCGTCGAAATTCGCGCGGCGTTGGTGGATAAGCTTTTGACTTCCAGCCCCTGAAAACGATCGCCGCGGGTGCTGTGTCGAAGCGACAGCGCCGAGGGAGGGATTATGATGCGGATGACCGCAGGGGCATCGACGTTAGCGATGGCCATGGGATTGTTGGCGCCTCAACTTGCCTTTGCGCAGAGCGCCGAGCCGGTGGCCGGAGACGCTACCGCTACCGCTACCGCTGCCAGTGCGGTTCCGGCTCCGGCCGACGGCGCGCAGCGTTACACCCCCGGCGATTTCGCCAGCTTTTCGCCGCGCACCGCGCTCGACATGGTCGAAAAGGTGCCGGGATTCGTGATCGTCACCGGCACCAACGGGGGCGCCCGCGGGCTGGGTGCGGCGACCGAGAATGTCCTGATCAACGGCGAGCGTATCGCCAATAAATCGACCGACGCGCGCAGCGCGCTGCAACGCATTGCCGCCTCGCAGGTCGCCTATGTCGATATCGTCGACGGGGCCAGCCTGAATGTTCCAGGCTTGACGGGCCAGGTCGCCAATGTCGTCTTGGTCGCGGGCACGGCACAGGCGGGGTTCACGACCACAATCCGCTGGCAACCCGACTGGCGCCCACGGCTCGACGACAATTGGCTGAACGGCGAGGTTTCGACCACCGGCACGATCGGCGGCACCCATGTGACGCTCAGCCTGAAGAATGAAGCCAACCGGAATGGCCATTGGGGTCCGGAGCAACGGTTTGACGGCAACGGCGTGCGGCAATCGACACGCGACGAGTTGGCCAGCTACAGCGGTGACAGGCCGCGTCTCGCCCTGGCTCTCGCGCGCACCACGGCCGGCGGCGACAAGTGGAATTTCAATCTGGGCGGCCAGTTGCAGAAGCTCGTCGATGCGGCGAGCAGCGTCGCGGTGGGGCCAACAAACGGCACTTTGCGCGAGACGTTCAAATCGGTTGAAGACGAGCATAATTTCGACGTCGGCGGCGATTATGAATTTGGGCTGGGCCAAGGACGGCTCAAACTGATCGGACTCTACCGGTTCGAACATAGCCCCAATGTCGACACGTTCATCGTCGACAGGGCGATTGGCGGGCGCAGCGGCGAGCGGTTCACCCAGACCGCCGACGAGGGCGAATCGATCCTGCGCGGCGAATATGGCTGGCGCACCGCAGGCGGCACCGACTGGCAGGTCGCGCTGGAGGGGGCGTATAATACACTCGACGTCGATGCCGAGTTCGCGACGCTCCAGCCCGACGGCAGCTTCCTGCCCGTCATCTTCGGCGGTGAAAAGACCAAGGTCGAGGAAAAGCGCGGCGAAGCATCGCTGACTTGGGGGCGCGCACTGGCGCCGAACCTCACCGCGCAGATCAACCTTGGCGCCGAATATAGCGCGCTGTCGTCATCGGGTCCCGATGGCCTGACGCGCCGCTTTGTGCGGCCGAAAGGCAAGCTTGCGCTGGCGTGGAAGGTCGGGCCGCGGACCACGATCAACTATCAGCTCCAGCGCCGCGTCGACCAGCTCAACTTCTTCGATTTTGCGAGTTCAGTCGATGTCGCCAACGGCCAGGGCAACGGCGGCAACGGCCTGCTGGTGCCGCCGGTGGTCAACCGCACCGAGCTGGAGTTCGTCCAAGACCTGAGCGCATGGGGCAACGCCTCGGTCGCCTTCGCTTATGCCTATGCGCAGGACCTGGTCGACCAGATCCCGCTGTCGCCGACCACCGAGGGCCGCGGCAATTTGCCGGGTGCGCATCTTTATCGCATCAGTTCAAAGGCGACGCTGCTGCTCGATCGGCTGGGCTGGAAAGGCGCGCGCATCAACAGCGACCTGACCTGGCGCCGCAACCGCGTGCGGGATCCGCTGACGGGCAGTTGGCGCGATCAGAGCGAGGGGCAGGAGTATCTGGTCGATGTCAGCCTACGCCACGACATCCCGGGTTCGCAGCTCGCTTGGGGAGCCAGTTATTTCGACGAACATTTCAGCCCCAATGTGCGGCTCAATGCGATCGAAAATGAATATAACGACGGCGCGTTTGTTGCCGCCTTTGTCGAGCATAAGGATGTTGCGGGTTTCACGGTCAGGCTGACGTACCGCAATCTTGCCGGGCAAAAGAACCGGTTCGACCGCACGGTCTTTGTCGACCGGCGCAACGGCCCGATTGCGTTCAGCGAAAGCCGTCGGCGCGAGTTTGGGCGATATTTCCAGCTCACCGTGACCGGGACGCTTTGAGCACCGTCATCCCGGCAGCGCCGGGATGACGAGAGAAGGGCGTGAGGCCGCCTTTTACCGCTCGCTCAGATAATAGCGTTCGCGCGCGGTCAGGTCGGCGTTCAGCTCGTAAACGATCGGCTGGCCGGTCGGGATTTCGAGCCCGGTGATGTCGGCGTCCGAAATGCCCGACAGATGCTTGACCAGCGCGCGCAGGCTGTTGCCATGCGCCGAGATCAACACCGTCTTGCCGGTTGCAAGCTGGGGCGCGATCGCGCTTTCATAATAGGGAAGGACGCGTTCGATCGTGTCCTTCAGGCTTTCGGCCGAGGGGATCGCGATGCCGGCGTAGCGCGGGTCGCTCGCCAGATCCCACGGCGATCCGGCTTCGAGCGGCGGCGGCGGAGTGTCGAAGCTGCGGCGCCAGATCTTGACCTGTTCATCGCCATGCTTCGCCGCGGTCTCGGCCTTGTCGAGCCCGGTCAGCCCGCCATAATGGCGCTCGTTCAAACGCCAGTCCTTGGTCACCGGCAGCCACAGCCGTCCCATCGCTTCGAGCGCAAGATTGAGCGTCTTGATCGCGCGCGACTGAACCGAGGTGAAGCAGGTGTCGGGCGCGATCCCCTTCGCCTTCATCAATTCGCCCGCTGCCCAAGCTTCGGCGGCGCCCTTTTCGGTCACGTCGACATCCCACCAGCCGGTGAAGCGATTTTCGAGATTCCATTGCGACTGGCCGTGACGAATGAGGATGAGCTGGGGCATTTCGGATCCTTGCGCTGGAGGGTTTCGCAGCCCCTTAGCGCGGCTTTTCGACGAACGCCAATCGCCCCCTTGAAATGGTTTCAAGCGCTCCCAGATTTGCAGCATCCGGTCGCCGATACGGGGCCGGGTGGCGATCACGGCGCGCCGCCGCGGTCCCTGACTTCGCTTTTGAGAAAGGAAGAAAGACCATGCGTAACAGCTTTGACTGGACCCCCTATCGCCGTTCGACCGTCGGTTTCGACCGGCTGTTCGATTTTCTGGAAACAAGCGGTTCGGGCGCCGAAAATTATCCGCCGTTCGACATCGAGAAGGTCGCCGACGACCATTTCCGGATCACCGTCGCGGTTGCCGGGTTCAAGAGCGACGAAATCGAGATCGTTGCGCAGCAGAATATGCTGACCGTCAGCGGCCGCAAGGCGCCGGTCGCCGAAGGCGAAGGCCGCCAGCTGCTGTATAGCGGCATCGCGACGCGCGCATTCGAGCGCCGCTTCCAGCTCGCCGATTTCGTGCGCGTGAGCGCCGCCGACTTGGCTGACGGGCTGCTGATCATCGACCTGGTGCGCGAAGTGCCCGAGGCGATGAAGCCGCACAAGATCGCGATCGGCGGCAATGCGACCCCGACGTTGGTCGAGGACAAGCAGGCGGCGTAATCTGGCCGCAGTCCATACCCCGCACGGGGTATATGAGCGGGGTCCGGAGTCCCTTCCGGACCCCTTTTTCGTTTGGGCAGCTTGCCCGACAAGCGGAGCATCTTGAGCGAGGTCGCTTTGACCAGTTGTTTCGCACGAAGACACGAAGATGTCGGCCTTTCCGCGAAGCGGCCTTTTCCTTGCCAAGTTGCAGCAAGGCGCAGCGCCGCCAAAAACGGGGAGCCTGACGACCGATCGCTGTTTCTTCGTGTCTTTGTGTCTTCGTGCGAAACTATTGTCTCAGACCACCCGCGTCATGAAGCGGCTGAACGGGTCGGGTTTATAGTCCGCGAAGGGCGCGCAATCGTCGAAGCCATAGCGGCGGTAGAGCGCGATCGCGGGCTCGAACGCCGCCCCCGATCCGGTTTCGAGGCTGAGCCGCGCCAGCCCCCGCCGCCTCGCTTCGTCAATGATATGGTCGAGCATCCGCGCTGCCACGCCGCGGCGCAGGAAGGCATCGGCGGTGCGCATCGATTTGATCTCGCCATGCGCGGCATCGAGTTGCTTCAGCGCCCCGCATCCCGCCAGCGTATCGCCGTCGTGGATCGACCAGAAGGTCACATTGCCCGCGCGCAATCCGTGGAAGTCGAGGAAGTGACAGCTGCCCGCGGGCGAATTGGCGAGCATCCCCGCAAAATGCTGTTCGAGCAGCGCGCGGATGGCGGCGCCCGACAGATCGTCTTCGACGATCCGCCAGTCGCCCTCCCCCGCGCCGGTCGTCACAGCATCTGATCGAGCGTCGCGAGGCACGCGTGCGCCAGCAATTTTGATCGTTCGGGCGACCAGCCGACCGCCGGATCGGGCAGGTCGTCATTGTCCTTGAACGGCATTTCGATCGTCATCGACACCGCGCCGAAACGCTCGGCGAGCTGGGTCGTCGACATCGACAGATTGGCCTTGCCCGGCGCCGCTTCGCTATAGCCGAGCGCGACCTGAAAATCGGGGCTGTTCGCGGCGAGCGCGGCCTGGAACGCCTTGTATTTTTCCATCTGTCCGGGCTTCAGCGAAGGGATCCCCTCGAACCCGGCGAGGAACACCGCGGGGATAGCTTCATCGCCATGGACGTCCATCGCCCAATCGACGCCCGTTTCATCCATCGCATTGCGGACGCACAGGACTTCGGGGCTGCGTTCGGCGGTCGGATTGTCCCATTCGCGATTGAGGTTCACGCCCGCAAAATTGGTCCGCAAATGGCCGCGGCACGACCCGTCGGGATTCATGTTCGGGACGATGTGGAAGCGGCATTTCCGGAGCAGCGAGCGCGCGTGCGGATCGGCGGGGTCGGTGAGCTTTTCGAGCGCACCCTCGACCCACCATTCGGCCATGCTCTCGCCCGGATGCTGGCGGGCATAGAGCCAGACCTGCGTGTCGCCGCTGCCCATTTCGAGGCAGTCGATCGGCTGGCCTTCGAGGCTGGTGCCGAGGCAGCGGTAGGTGACGCCTTCGCACTCTGCAACGCTGGCGACCAGATCATGATGGCGCTCCATCGAGAAGGGCGCGAAATAGGCGATGTAGAGGATCGGGCTTTCGGCGGTATGCCGGATGGTCAGCGTGCCGGCATCATAGCTGGTGTCGAGGCGAAACCAATAGTCGCGGTCGTAGCTCGCGCACGCCGCATAGCCCGGCCAACCGTCGGGATAGGCCGAGGCATCGAGTCCGGTGATCGCCAGATCGAGCGCGTCGCCGATCGCGCACGACACGCGGAAATGAAACCATTGGAAGAAATCGGATTCGCGATCCTTGCGAATCGACAGGCGCGCCGCGGTGCCGTCGATCGAATCCACGACGATGTTGCCGCTGTCGAACGCGGCGTTGATGGTGATGGTCATGGGACGCTGATAGTGCGTCCCGATTCGCCGGGGAAGTCCTTGAATAAGGCCTCGGCCAATTTTGCCGCGGCGAGCGAGGGTTGTGCGGCCGGTGCCTTCACCGGAATCGCGGCAAGCGCGCGGCCTTCCCACAAGGCCTGTCCGGTCGCGGCACTGTCGATGCGCACCGAAAGCTGTAGATCGGCCATCCGCTTCGGACCGCCGCCCAGGTTGACCCCGATACCGAGCCCGACCCCCGACCCATAGCTGCCGGTCGAACCGCCGACCCCGACCGATACCGGCGAGCGCCGCGCCGCCATCGGCTGTTCGCTCCGCTCAAAGACGATGCGGACAAGCAGCGGCGCGCGTTCGTTGCTGCCTGCAGCGACCATCCCCAGCCGCTGCAACTGCTGGTCGACGGCGGCGCGATAGCTGTTCCATTCGAGCGACGGCATGCTCGCCGCCGGGCCATCGAGCGGCGCGGTCGCGATCGCGTAACGCGTTCCGGGCGCCCAGCCCGGCACGGCATTGTGGAAGCGCGTGACTTCGACGGGCGGGACCGCGGTGGCACAGCCGCCGAGCGAAAGCGCCGCTGCGCAAAGCAGGGCGACAGAAATTTGACGCGTCATCGCGTCATCATGCGCCAGCAAATATGGCTTGGCAATGAATGGGATGCCGCCGCGGCGCGGCGGCGTCCGGTTCAGCGATAAAAGATGTGGTTGTCGATCTGCGCGATGCGCGTCTTGCGCCAGCCCGGCGAGACATAGCGGGCGTGAAAGAACAGCGCGCCCGGCGCATGATTCTTCCAGCTGCCGTCGCGCGCGATCTGCGCGATCGCGAGGGCGTTGTTCCACTGGGCGCCTTCGCGGACCGCCGGCATCTTGCCGCCGCGCACAAAGCTGAACTGGCTTTTCTGATGGACGACACCGCACAGGCTCTTGGGGAAGCGGCCCGACTCGGCGCGGTTGATCACGACATGCGCGACCGCAAGCTGGCCGGGGAGCGATTCGCCGCGCGATTCGAAATAGACCGCACCGGCGAGGCAGCGCAGTTCGGGGTCGATGTCGGCGGGGCGCGGGGTCGCGGCGACAAGCGCGGCGAGCGATTCGGCGGTCACCGGGGTCGGCTTCGCTTCCGGCGCGGGGGTCTGGTCGTCGTTCTTGCTGATGTCTGCGACCGGCGCATTGGCCTCGATCGACAGATCCGCCTGATCGGTCGCGACCGGCGCAGGTGCGCTCGGGGCGAGCAGGGCGGGAAGATTGGCGTCGGCAGCAAGATCGCTCGCAAAACCGGGTTCCGCCAAAAGCAGCATGGTCGCGGCAGTCATGCCGACGGCAGCCACGCTGGCTGTATTCAGGATACGACTCATATTGTCCGTCAAAAGTGCGGCCGATGAACCGAACCTCTCAAAACAAGCGGGGGACTATGGTCCAGTATCGCCGCTTGCGGTCATCGTCCGACTGCGTGTCCAGCCCGTTCTGCCGGGGCATCGTCAAGACAATGCAACCCGCGGGCCGACCTACGCGTTATCGAATGCGCGCCACTTATTGTGCGCTGCAACAGAGTCAAGTTAACGCAGCCCACTCCGCGACGAGTCGTGGCGCATCTGCGATATCCAGTTCGACGATCCATAGATCAGGATCGGCCTTTTGCCGACGGTCCTGGTAGTTGGCGCGCGATTCACCATCTTTGGGGTCGGCGGGGCCGACCGCCTCCCATATATAGTCGCCAGTCGGGGAAAAGCGCCGTTCAAGCAGCGGCCCGGGCTGGCCGCGCTCGGCGCATTGGACAAGGATGATCCCCGAATGCTCGTCGCCTTTGACGAGGATCGTCGCAAATCCGCCCGCCGATTCGGTGCGGCGCAGCAACAGGTCGACAAGGAAGCGGCTGGTCAGCCGCGTCATGCGCCAGTTCGCGCCGCGGCGTCAGGCCGCGTCACGCGTTTCGGTATCGGCGAGCAGCGCATAGAGCGCTTCGTCGCTTTTGGCCCCGCGCAGCCGTTCGGCGATCGCTTCGTTGCGCAGCATCCGCGACACCCCGGCCAGCGCCTTGAGATGATCGGCACCCGCGTCGAGCGGCGACAGCAGCACGAACAACAGATCGACCGGCAGGCCATCGACCGCGTTGAAGTCGATGGGGCGCGACAATTGCAGAAACAGCCCGCGCACCCCGGTCAGATCGGCCATCTTGGCGTGCGGCAGAGCGATTCCGCGCCCGAACCCGGTCGAACCGAGGCGCTCGCGTTCGAGCAGCGCTTCGCTGACTTCGCCCGCGTCGAGCCCGAGCGAGCGGCTGGCGAGGTCGCCGACAAAGGGAAAAAGCGCCTTTTTCGAATCGAGCTGGACGTGCGCGCGCACGGTCGCGGGATAGAGAAGGGAAGAAAGGTTCATGGTTCTGGTCAAATCTGTGTAGCCGCCGGGCAATTGGGCCGGGCACTCCGCAAGGACGATCGCGGCGAGGTCATACCGGAGCCCCGCCATACCGGCATAGGACGTATTGGGCGCGGCCCTTATGCCGGTTGGCGAAGAAAATCCAGCCCTATCGTGGTTCGACCCAGCCGATCGTCCCGTCGTCGCGGCGATAGACCATATTGTGCGAACCCGTCTTGCTGTTGACGAACAGCAAGGCGTTGGTGTTGCGAAGGTCGAGCATCATCACCGCGTCGGACACGCTGCTGTTGGGGATGTCGACGCGTGTTTCCGCGATGATCGCGGGGGCGTCGCCGGCATCTTCCTCGCCGCCACCGTCAAAGACGATATAGCTCGCATTGTCGTCGATCTCGTCGACCGTCGGTGAAGGCTGCGCCGGACCGCTATTCCGGTCTTTCAATCGTCGCATATAGCGGCGCAGCTGCTTTTCGATGCGCTCGGCCGCCCCTTCGAACGCGACATGCGCGTCCTGCGCCTGGCCATGCCCCTTGAGCACCAGCCCCTGCATCACATGCGCGACGATGTCGCACTGGAAACTGTCGTGCGGCCCCTTGCCAAAGGTCGCGTGCGCCCCGATCGCGCGCGAAAAATATTTGTCGGCAATCGCGTTCATCCGGTCCGACACATGCGCCTGCAGCGCTTCGCCGGTTTCGATCTGGTGGCCAGAGACGCGGATTTCCATTTTTCTTCTCCTTCTTGGCCGGTGCGATGACTTATGCGATCACCATCACACCGTATCGAGCCACAGCGGCTGGTTCAGCCCTGCGACAAATTCGGCATGGCGTGCCAGATCGGCGGCCGATGCCATATGGGGTCGGGGTTCGCGGAACGGACGATCGCCGCCGCGCGGTACCGCAGGGGCCGCGGCGGCGAGCGTCGGGACGTTGGTCGCCGACGCCGCGAGTCCCAGCCCGATCTGCCGGCCGCCGGTCATTTCGATGTAGAGGTGCGCGAGCAGTTCCGCATCGAGCAGTGCGCCATGCTTGACGCGGTGGCTGCGGTCGATGCCGTAGCGCGTGCAGAGCGCGTCGAGGCTGTGCTTGGCGCCCGGATGGAGCTTGCGCGCCATCTGGACCGTGCAGCACATCCGCGCCATGTCGAGCGCGGGACGGCCCGCGCGCGCGAGTTCGGCGTTGACGAAACCGAAGTCGAACGCGGCATTGTGCGCGACCAGCGGCGCGTCGCCGAGAAATTCGAGCAGATCGTCGACGCGGGTTGCGAACAACGGCTTGTCCGACAGGAACTGGATCGACAGGCCGTGCACCGCTTCGGCGGCGGCGGGCATGTCGCGTTCGGGGTTGAAATAGGCGTGGAAGGTCTGGCCGGTTTCGCGGCGGTCGACCAGTTCGATGCACCCGATTTCGACCAGCCTGTCCCCGGTCTTGGGATCGAATCCCGTGGTTTCCGTATCGAAGATAATCTCGCGCATTGAGCGGTTA
The DNA here is from genome assembly GCF_003609815.1 of Sphingopyxis sp. EG6. NCBI lineage: Bacteria > Pseudomonadati > Pseudomonadota > Alphaproteobacteria > Sphingomonadales > Sphingopyxidaceae > Sphingopyxis > Sphingopyxis sp. EG6. Next base: position 3,339,618 of record NZ_AP017603.1, on the reverse strand, counting down.
ATCTGGACCCTATCGGGCGCGGAAACAAGAGGCGATGGCGCGAATCTGGCGATGCGTCTCGCTTTTCGGTCCGCCCGTTTCGATAATGAAATCGGCGCGCGCGCGCTTGACGCGGTCGGGCACCTGCAGGCGGCGAATCGCCTTCAGACGGTCATAGGTCATTCCCGGGCGGCGCATGACGCGCTTGGTCTGCATCCAGGTCGGCGCCGACACCACCGCGATCGCACCGACGCGGCGCCAGCCGCCCTTTTCGAACAAGAGCGGGATGTCGAGGACCACGACGTCGCGCGCGCGGTGGCGGGCGAGGAATTTTTTCTGCGCCCGGAACACCGCAGGATGGACGATGGCTTCGAGCGCGGCGAGTTCATGGCGGTTGCCGAGCACCAGCCCGCCCAGTTTCTGGCGATCGACGCCGCCGGGTCCGGTGGTGCCCGGAAAGCGCGCCTCGATCGCGGCGACGAGCGCGCCGCCCGGCCCCTGCAACCGGTGGACTTCGGCATCGGCGTCGAACACCGGCACGCCTTCATGCTCGAACATCGCCGCCGCGGTCGATTTGCCCATGCCGATCGATCCGGTGAGGCCGAGGATGAAGGGTCGCCGCAGCCGCGAACCGGGACGCGGATGATGCCTCATGCGGTGAGCAGCCCGCGCAGTTCGTCGTCGCGGCCTTCGGGCGGCGGAGCACCAAAAAATAGCTCGAAGGCAAGCGCCGCCTGCCCGATCAGCATGTCGAGGCCGTCGACGGTGTCGAGCCCGCGCGCCTCGGCGGCCCCCAGCAACCCGGTCTGGAGCGGCGCATAGACGAGGTCATAGACGATCGCATCGTCCGGGAGCGGCGAAAGGTCGAGGTCGAGCGGCGGCTGGCCGGTCATCCCGAGGCTGCTCGAATTGACCAGCAGCGATACCGGCGGAAGCGATGAATCGAGCCCGACAACCTCGCCCTTGAGGCCAAAGGTCGCGAGCAGCCCCATGGCTTTGAGCGGACTGCGATTGAGGATTGTCACATGTCCGACCCCCGCGCGCGCGAGCGCGAACAGCACCGCCCGCGCCGCGCCGCCCGCGCCCACCACGGCGACCGGCGCACCCTCCAGATCGAGGTCGGCCAGCGGCGCATAAAAACCCGCGGCGTCGGTGTTGGTGCCGATGACCGACCCATCAGACTGGCGAACGATCGTGTTCATCGCGCCGATCGTCCCGCGGATATTGCCCGGATCATCGACCAGATCCATGACCGCCACCTTGTGCGGGATCGTGACATTGCAGCCGCGCCAATCGGGGTCGGCGCGGCGCTGTTCGACAAAGGCGGCGAGCGCGTCGGGCGTGACGTGGGAACGGCGATAATCGCCCGCGAGGCCCAAGGCGTCGAGCCAGAATTTGTGGATCAGCGGGGATTTCGATTGCGCGATCGGATCGCCGATCACCTCGGCATAGGATGGCCCGCTCATGACGATGCCAGCCCGGTCGTGCGGAGCCACGACAAGAGCGGCAGCATCGGCATCCCGACGATAGTCCAGGGATCGCCTTCGACCCGGTCGAACAATTGCACGCCCGCTCCTTCAATCTCGTAACAGCCGACGGTCCAGCGGATGCTGTCCCATTGCTCCGCGACATAGGCGGTGATGAACGCGTCCGACAAGGGACGCATCCACAGCTTCGCCTCGCCCACCGCGCGCCACACCGGCGACCCATCGCGCGCCGCGACCACGGCGCTGAACAGCCGGTGGCGCGTCCCCGCCATGCGGCGCAAATGGTCGGCGGCCTCTTCGGGACTGGCGGGTTTGGACAGCATCGCGCCATCGTCGAGGGCGAGCGTCGAGTCGGCGCCGATCACGGTGACGCCGGGCAGGCGCGACGAGATTTTGATCGCCTTGGCCTCGGCGAGCGCGTCGGCGATATTGCGCGCGGTCTGACCGGCGGCGAGCAACGACGCGGTGAGCGCTTCTTCATCGACATGCGCGGCGGTGGTTTCAAATTCCAGCCCGGCGGCGCGGAGCATCGCCGCGCGGCCGCTGCTTTGCGAGGCGAGCAGCAACGTCATGCGCTCGCCCGATCCTCGACCAGCTTGATCACCGCCGCGGCGGTTTCCTCGATCGAACGCCGGGTCACGTCGATCACCGGCCAGCCGTTGTCGGCGAACATCCGCCGCGCATAGGCAAGCTCGGCCTTCACGCGTTCGTCGTCGACATAGGAGGTTTCGGGTGCCTGATTGAGCGAGAGCAGTCGGTTACGCCGCACCTGCACGAGCCGGTCGAGCCCGGTCGTCAGCCCGACGACCATCGGACGCTTGAGCCGGTACAGGGCGTCGGGGGGCGGGGATTCGGGGACGATCGGGATGTTCGCGGTCTTGAAGCCGCGGTTGGCAAGGTAGATGCTGGTCGGCGTCTTTGACGTGCGCGAAACGCCTGCAAGGACAATGTCGGCCTGTTCCCAATTTTCCCAGCCGATGCCATCGTCGTGCGCGACGGTGAACTGGATCGCCTCGACCCGCGCGAAATAGGCGGCGTCGAGCTGATGCTGGCGGCCCGGCCGCGCCTTCGCTTCCTGGCCCAGCATGCGCGACAAGGCGTCGGTCACCGCGTCGAGCGCGGGGACGAGCGGCAGATTGAGCGCGCCGGCGCGGCGTTCGAGGCTGGCGCGCAGCTCGCCGTTCACCAGCGTGAACAGGATCATCCCCGGACTCGCCTGCACCTCGGCCATGATGCGGTCGAGATGCGATTCCGATCGCACCATCGGCCAGAAATGGCGCACCACCTCGACATCGTCGAACTGCGCGATCGCCGCCTTGGCGATATTTTCCAGTGTCTCGCCCGTGGAGTCGGATATGAGATGAAGGTGAAGTCGGCCCATCGCGCCACTTGGGCCAAAGGCGTGGAAAAAGGCAAGCAGGGAGGTGGAGGAGAAGATCGGGCGATTTCCAGATCATCCCCATTTCCGTTCGTGTCGAGCGAGGTCGAGACACACTTGGAGAGCGCACGGCTACCGGGTGTTTCGACGTCGCTCGACACGAACGGGATATGTCGTGCGGCTCGTCGAAAACGCTCCACGGCACCGCCTGTGGATAAGTTTGGGGCAAGCGCCGGGAGCAAATCGGGACGATGGATTCATCCCCGACGCTGCCGATTCCGCTCCACCTGTTTTCCACAAGGGACGAATCTTATCCACAGGCTGTGAATTAGGGGGATCATGCCTTGCGACTCTGGCCGCCGACGTATCGATCGGGGAGTCAAGCTGTTGGCAAAAGGGACGCCCCGGCCTAAAGCCGCGCTTGTCCGGCGACCAACAAACCACCACAATCCTATTTAAATATTTATGAAGAGAGAAAGAGGGGCCGCGTGAAGGCGTCATCGAAAAACCTGCTCGCAACGCTGCGCGGGGCACGGCAGGAACGTCCAGCGCTGTGGCTGATGCGCCAGGCTGGGCGCTATCTGCCCGAATATCGCGCGCTGCGGGAAACCAAGGGCGGCTTTCTCGAGCTTTGCTACGATCCCGAAGCGGCGGCCGAAGTGACGTTGCAACCGATCCGGCGCTTTGGTTTTGACGGCTCAATCCTCTTTTCGGACATCCTCGTCGTCCCGCACGCGCTTGGCCAACATTTGTGGTTCGAAGCGGGCGAGGGGCCGCGACTTGCTCCGCCGCTGGTGGATGCCGCCTTGGCATCGCTCGAAGCCGCGCCCGAGCGGCTTGATCCCATTTATGCAACCGTCGCGCGCGTTGCGTCGGCGCTTCCGCCCGAGACGACCTTTCTGGGCTTTGCAGGCAGTCCCTGGACGGTCGCTACCTATATGGTGGCGGGGCAGGGGTCGAAGGACCAAGCCGCCGCGCGGCGCATGGCATTCGGCGATCCGGACGGCTTCCAGACCATCATCGATGCGATCGTCGATGTTACGGTAAATTACCTCGCGGGCCAGATCGAACATGGCGTCGAAGCCGTGCAATTGTTCGACAGCTGGGCGGGCAGCCTCAGCCCGGCGCAGTTCGAACGCTGGGTCATCGCGCCCAATGCCGAAATCGTCAGCCGTCTGAAGGCCATCCATCCCGACACCCCGGTGATCGGCTTTCCCAAGGGGGCAGGCGGGAAACTCCGCGCCTATGCCGACGAAACCCTCGTCGACGCGATCGGGCTCGACGAGACGGTCGATCCGGTGTGGGCCGACGCGGCGCTGCCGCCGCACCTTCCCGTGCAGGGCAATCTCGACCCGCTTGCGCTCGTCGCGGGCGGCGAAGCGCTCGACGCCGCGATCGACCGCATCCTTGCGGCCTTCCCGGCGCGTCCCCATATCTTCAATCTCGGCCACGGGATCGTGCCCGACACGCCGATCGCGCATGTCGAGCATCTGATCAGGCGCGTTCGCGGCGGGTAGTTATGGCAGACTGGGCAGGATTTTTGGGGGCGACGATGCTTTGGGTCAAAGCCGCGCATATCATTTTTGTGATTTTCCTGATGGCCGGCCTGTTCATGATGCCGCGCTTCTTCGTCTATCACCACCAATGCCCGGTCGGGTCGGACGAAGATAAGAAATGGATCGAGCGCGAGGATCGGCTCCGCCGGATCATCCTGAACCCGTCGCTGACGATCGTCTGGCTGCTCGGGCTGCTGCTCGCCTTCAACGGCAATTATTGGGGTGAAACCTGGTTCATCGCCAAATTGATCCTGGTGCTTGCGCTGTCGGGCTATCACGGCTGGATGATCGGTTATTTCAAAAAGCTGCAACAGGGTTTGCGGCCGCTGACCGAAAAGCAGCTCCGGCTGCTCAACGAAATCCCCGGCGTCGCCGCGGCGATCATCGTGATCCTGGCTGTCATTCGGTCCTGATCGCGCGCCGCTGGCGCGGGGATCGAGGCCAGCCCGATTGACTTGGCATGGCGCGAGGGATAGTGGCCATGGCAATCCCGCCAGTCGGGCGACGCTTCCCCAGCGTCGGAGCTATCGCAAACGGTCGTCCCCCGGCCGGATAGGCACCCTTGCGGTGCAATGAAAAACAACGGCATTTTTTCCTGAATATCACCCGGAATCCATCCCATGCATCTTAAAGAACTCAAAACCAAAGCGCCTGCCCAGCTCGTCGAAATGGCGGAAGAACTGGGCGTCGAGGGCGCATCGACGCTGCGCAAGCAGGACCTGATGTTCTCGATCCTGAAAGAACTCGCCGAAGAGGGCGAAGAAATCATCGGTTCGGGCACGATCGAGGTTCTCCCCGACTCGTTCGGGTTCCTGCGCTCGTCGGATGCCAATTATCTTGCGGGTCCCGACGACATTTATGTTTCGCCGAACCAGGTCCGCAAATATGGCCTGCGCACCGGCGACACGGTCGAGGGCGAAATCCGCGCGCCGCGTGACGGCGAACGCTATTTCGCGCTGACCAAGCTGATCAGCGTCAATTTCGACGATCCCGACGTCGTTCGCCACCGCGTCAATTTCGACAATTTGACGCCACTCTATCCAAACCAGAAGCTGTCGCTCGACACCGTCGATCCGACGGTCAAGGACAAGTCGGCGCGCGTCATCGATCTCGTCAGCCCGCAGGGCAAGGGCCAGCGCGCGCTGATCGTCGCGCCGCCGCGCACGGGTAAGACGGTGCTGCTGCAGAATATCGCCAAGGCAATCACCGACAACCATCCTGAGGTTTACCTGATCGTCCTGCTCGTCGACGAACGCCCCGAGGAAGTCACCGACATGCAGCGCAGCGTGAAAGGCGAGGTCGTCTCCTCGACCTTCGACGAACCTGCGACGCGCCACGTCCAGGTCGCCGAAATGGTGATCGAAAAGGCCAAGCGCCTCGTCGAGCACAAGAAGGATGTCGTGATCCTGCTCGATTCGATCACCCGCCTTGGCCGCGCCTACAACACTGTTGTCCCCTCGTCGGGCAAAGTGCTGACCGGCGGTGTCGATGCCAATGCGCTCCAGCGTCCGAAGCGCTTTTTCGGCGCCGCGCGCAACATCGAGGAGGGCGGTTCGCTGTCGATCATCGCGACCGCATTGATCGACACCGGCAGCCGCATGGACGAAGTCATCTTCGAAGAATTCAAGGGCACCGGTAACTCGGAAATCGTGCTCGACCGCAAGGTCGCCGACAAGCGCATCTTCCCGTCGCTCGACGTCGGCAAGTCGGGTACGCGCAAGGAAGAATTGCTCGTCGAGAAGGACAAGCTGTCGAAAATGTGGGTGCTGCGCCGCATCCTCATGCAGATGGGCACGATCGACGCGATGGAATTCCTGCTCGACAAGATCAAGGATTCGAAGACCAACGAAGATTTCTTCGATTCGATGAATCAATAGTCGCGCCCGGCGGGATGATCGTCGAACAGGCCAGGTTGCAGGTTCGGCCCGGGCAGGGCGCCGCTTTCGAGCGCGCCCTTGCCACCGCCCGCCCACTGATCGCCGCCTCTCCCGGTTTTTTGGGCATGGAAGTGCGGCGTGGGTGCGAAGCGGTGGAAACCTACTTGCTGATCGTGCATTGGGACCGCATGGAAGACCATCGCGATGGTTTCCGCCGCTCCGAACGATATGAGCAGTGGCGGGCGCTGTTGCATCCCTTCTATGACCCCATGCCGGTCGTGCTTTATTTCGGAGAGCCTGTGTGATTGACCTTTTGTTGACCGCCGCCACCACGGCCGCACAGGGCTTTGGCGGCCCCAGCGAAATCTGGGGCCATATCGTCAATGATTTTTCGAACATCACCGAACCCGCCGCGATGGCGGCGTTTTTGCAGGTGTTGCTGATCGACCTCGTGCTGGCGGGCGACAATGCGATCGTCGTCGGCGCGCTCGCCGCGGGCCTGCCGCCCGAACAGCGCCGCAAGGTGATCCTGATCGGCGTCCTCGCCGCGCTCGTCTTGCGCATCGCCTTTGCGCTGGTCGTCACCCAGCTGCTGCAGATTGTCGGGCTGATCTTCATCGGCGGCCTGCTGCTCGCCTGGGTGGCCTGGAAAATGTGGCGCGAATTGCGTGATGGTGCGCATTCGGCCGGTTCGCCCGAAATTGTCGGCGACGAACATTCGGGGCTGAAGCCTGCCAAGAGCTTCGCCGGTGCCGCTTGGGCGGTCGCCATCGCCGACGTCAGCATGAGCCTCGACAATGTGCTCGCGGTCGCCGGGGCGGCGCGCGATCATCCGGGGATCATGATCGTCGGCCTGATCGTTGCGGTCGCGCTGATGGGCCTCGCGGCGAACATCATCGCCAAATATATCGAGCGTTATCGCTGGATCGCCTACATCGGTCTCGCGGTCATCGTCTATGTCGCGGTCAAGATGATCTACGACGGCTGGGTCGACCCGTCGGTCGGGCTCGGGACGCTGCTGGGCTAAACCAAGCCCGGGTAAATGTTCGCGCGGCCGGCTGCGGCCGGTCGCGCGACAGGCTCTGCCCCAAACGACTTGGTTTTCGCCGTTGCCGCCCGATTTATTGCCGATGGCGTTGCTTCATCTCACCAAGGTTGCGGTCGGCTGTGCGCAGGTCGAAACCTTTGCGCGCCGGGTCGCGGCGCGGGCGAGCGAAGGCGAATTGCGCGTACCGACACGGATGCGGCCGAAGCGAATGGACGAGCTGGTCGGTGGCTATCTGCACTGGATCATCAAGCACCGGATCGTCGCGCGGCAACGGATCTTGTGCTTCGACGATCGCAAGGATGGCCGGGTCGATATCGTCTGTTCGGACGATCTGGAAATCCTGCCGCCGCTGCCCAAGCGCGCGCATCAGGGGTGGCGCTATCTCGCCGATGAGGATGCGCCGAAGGGCATGGCGGATCGGGACGGCGCCGCAGACCTGCCGCCGCACCTCTACCGCGAACTCGCTGCGCTGATGCTGATCTAGCGCGTCATCCTTGCGCGGCGAGCATCGCGCCCATCTTCTCCCATACCTTGTTGATCGCCTTGAGCGGGCGGACCATCACCTTGAAATCGGATATTTTTCCGTCGCCATTCCAACGGATGATGTCGACCCCGTTGATGTGGATGCCGTCGAGCGTCGTCGCAAACTCCAGCATCGCCTGGTCGCCATCGATGATTTCGCGTTCGTAACGGAAGTCGTCACCGCCGAGCACATGGCTCGCCGCATGAAGGTAAGCGAAGACCTTGTCGCGCCCTTCCTGCGGGGTGTGGACGACGGGGGAGTGGAACACGGCATCGGCGGCGAGCATGTCGCGCAGCGCCTGCGGATCGTCGCCGCCATCCATATAGGCGTGCCAGGCCGCGACGCCCGCGTGGGCCGTTCCGCCGCCGCTCATGCCAGATGCTCGGCGAAAAAGGCCTTGGTGCGGCCATCGGCAAGCTGCGCGCCCGCTTCATCGCGGCGGTTCCCGCTCGTCGCGGCAAAGCCGTGGTCGAGCCCGGGATAGTCGTGGAGCGTGACCTTGGGATGCGGGTCGAGCCCTTCATGCATCTTCGCCTGCGCTTCCGGCCCGACCAGATGATCGCTGGTGGGAATATGCAGCATCAGCGGATGCGCGATCGCGTGGCTTTCGTTCAGCATCTGGTCGATCATCACGCCATAATAGCCGACCGATGCGCTGATGTCGGTGCGCGCCGCGGCCATATAGGCCAGCCGTCCGCCAAGGCAGAAGCCGACGCAACCGACCTTGGCGGCGCCCTGGGCGTGAAGCCAGCGGATCGCCGCCTCGATGTCCTTGACCCCGTCGTCGGTGTCATATTGACCGAAATAGCCGAAGGCTTCCTGCAGTTCGGCCTCGACATCGGGGTTGAGCTCGACCCCGGGGGCAAAACGCCAGAACAGGTCGGGAGCGATCGCGAGATAGCCCTGCGCGGCCCAGTCTTCGCATTTTTCGCGGATCCCGGCATTTACGCCGAAGATTTCGGGGATGACGATGATCGCCCGCGACCCGTCGGCGTCGGGACGCGCGACATAGGCGGGAATAGCGTTGGTCCCATCGAGCGCGGGGATGGTGGTGTTCGTCGCGGCCATATGGGAGCTCTCCTGTCTCTTGCTTCTTTGCTGTGAAAGCGCGAAGCTAGCGGGGCCGCGAGCATGGCTCAAGCGGCTAACCGGCATTTCGGGGCGGAGACAGGCGATGAAGTTCAATATCGAGATCGATTGCACCCCCGAAGAGGCGCGGCGCCTGTTCGGGCTTCCCGACCTCGAACCGCTGCACGACATCTATCTTTCGCGCGTCAAGGAATTGATGGCGAAGGGGATCACGCCTGACATGGTGCAGTCGATGGTCAAGACCTGGGTGCCGATGGGCGGCAGCGGCCTCGAGCTTGTCCAGTCGCTGCTCGGCCAGTTCGGCGGCGGATTGATGGGCGGATCGAAGTCGGCAGACGAGAGCGGCGACGACAAGCCTGCCAAGGGGCGCAAGAGCTGAACCAAAGCCAGGTGAACGACACGATCTTTGCGCTGTCGAGCGGGATGCCGCCGGCGGCGATCGGTGTCGTGCGCGTCAGCGGACCCAACGCTGCGGCGGCGCTGCAGGCGCTGGCGGGACGCTTGCCCGCGCCGCGCCGCGCAACGCTGGCGGTGCTCAGCGACGGGGAAGGTGCCCCGCTCGACCGGGCGCTTGTCCTGTGGTTTCCGGGGCCGACGACGGCGACGGGCGAGGATCTCGCCGAATTGCATCTGCATGGCGGGCGTGCGGTCGTCGCGGCGGTCGAAGCCGCGCTGGGCGCGATGTCCGGACTGCGCCGCGCGGAGCCGGGCGAGTTCACCCGGCGCGCGTTTGACAATGGCCGGATCGACCTCGCCGAGGCCGAGGGGCTGGCCGACCTGCTCGCGGCCGAGACCGAGAGCCAGCGGGTGCAGGCGCTCGGTATGGCTAGCGGACATGTATCGCGCGCCGTCGCGGGGTGGCAGGAGCGGCTGCTGACGCTGATGGCGGGCGCCGAGGCCGAGCTCAATTTTGCCGACGAAGATGATGTGGAAGTTGGCGAAGTTGTCGCGCAGCGCTTGATTGCGGGGATGGGAGCGTTGGCGGGTGAGCTGGACGAATGGCTGGCGCGGCCCGCGGCCGAGGTGATCGCCGAGGGACTTTCGGTGGTGATCGCAGGGCCACCAAACGCCGGAAAATCAACTTTAATCAATGCTTTCGTGCAAAGGGAACTCGCGATCGTATCGCCCGTGGCCGGAACGACGCGCGATGTGATCGAAACGCCGCTGGCGCTGGACGGCATCGCGATGCGCTTTTCGGACACCGCCGGGATTCGCGGCGAAGGTGCTGATGCGATCGAGGCGATCGGAATTGACCGCGCGAAGGCGGCGGTCGACGCCGCCGACATTTTGCTCTGGCTTGGGCCGCCGAAGGCAGTGCCTGACCATCCGCGCGCGATCCTGATCGCGGCGCAAGCCGATCGCTGGAAGGGCGATGCCGCTGCCGAAGCCGACGCGGCGCGGTGCGACCTGACGCTGTCGGCGGCGACGGGCGAGGGGATGGACAGGCTCCACCGCATGATCGTCGAGATGGCGCGGACATTGTTGCCGCGCGAGGGCGAGGCGGCGCTGCGCCAGCGTCAACGTGCAGAACTTTCCGAGGCAAAACAATGGCTTGAGATTGAATCCGGGTCGCGCGAGGCTGGCGACCTGATCCTGCTCGCCGAACGGATGCGCCTCGCGGCGACAGCGCTCGACCGCATCACCGGACGTGCCGGGGTCGAGGATATGCTCGATACGCTGTTCGGGCGTTTCTGCATCGGCAAATGATGTTCCACGTGAAACGGCGGTTCCCGAGACGCTGGACGTAAGCCAATTTCTTCTCACACCAAGGCACAAAGATGGCGTGTCGCCCCGTTGGCTGACGCGCCATCTTTGTGTCTTTGTGTGAGATATTTCATGACCTACGCGCCGATGGATTCGAGCGGCGGTTTCGGCTATGCGCCCCACGATCATGCAGGATTCAGCGATTTTTGATGTCATCGTCGTCGGCGGCGGGCATGCCGGAACCGAGGCGGCTGCCGCGGCGGCGCGGCTCGACGCACGCGTCGCGCTCGTCAGTTTCGACCCAGCGCTGATCGGGACGATGTCGTGCAACCCGGCGATCGGGGGGCTCGGCAAGGGCCATCTGATGCGCGAAGTCGACGCGCTCGACGGCTGGATGGCGCGCGCGGCCGACAGCGCGGCGATCCATTACCGGATGCTCAACGCGTCGAAGGGCGCGGCAGTGCAGGGGCCGCGGATCCAGGCCGACCGCAGATTATATCGCGACGCGATCCAAAATCTGCTCGCCGCGGAGAAGGGCATCACGGTGATTGCCGGTGAAGCGGCAGCGCTGCGATTGTCAAACGCAGGACGCGTCGAGGGACTCGAGCTAGCTGATGGCACGACGCTGACTGCGAGCGCAGTCGTGCTTGCGACGGGCACGTTCCTCGGTGGAAAATTGTTCCGCGGCGAGGAGCGCATGGAAGGTGGCCGCATCGGCGAAGCTGGCGCACACCGGCTTGCCGACCAGTTGCGCGCCGCCGACCTGCCGATGGCGCGGCTCAAGACAGGAACGCCGCCGCGGCTCGACGGGCGCACGATCGACTGGGGGCGGCTCGGCGAACAGCCGTCAGACAGCGCCGAAGGGGCAAGCTGGACCTGTTCCACGTGGAACAAAGTCCGGACGGTCCCGCAGATTTTCTGCGCGATCACGCGCACGAACAGCGATTCGCATGCGATCATCGCGGCGAACCTCGATCGCTCGCCGCTATTCACCGGCGCGATCGGCGCGGCGGGGCCGCGCTACTGCCCGTCGATCGAGGACAAGATCCATCGCTTCGCCGACCGCGACGGGCATCAGGTGTTCCTGGAGCCGGAGGGGCTCGACACGCACCTTGTCTATCCGAACGGGATTTCGACCTCGCTGCCCGCCGATGTCCAGCTCGCGATGCTGCGGACGATGGACGGGCTCGAATCGGTCGAGATGGTCGTTCCGGGCTATGCGGTCGAATATGATCATATCGACCCGCGTGCGCTTGACCGGACATTGCAGGTGCGCGCGATGCCCGGCGTCTGGTGCGCGGGGCAGATCAACGGCACGACCGGATATGAGGAAGCCGCGGCTCAGGGGCTGGTCGCGGGCGCCAATGCGGCGCTCGCCGTTCAGGGGCGCGATCCGCTGGTCCTCGATCGAAGCGAATCATACATCGGCGTGATGGTCGATGACTTGGTCCTGCAGGGAGTGACGGAACCGTATCGGATGCTGACCGCCCGCGCCGAATATCGGCTGCGGCTGCGCGCCGACAATGCCGCGACACGGCTGACCCCGAAAGGGATCGAGTTGGGGCTCGTGCGCCCGGCGACCTCGGCGCTTTTTGCGGCGCGGATGGCCAAGCGGGCGCGCGCCGAAGCTTTGCTCGATGTCGTGGTGAGCACCGCCGACTATGCCGCGGTCGAGCTGACGCTGCCCGGCGACGGGATCGCGCGCAAGCGGATCGACCTGCTGCGCTATCCCGAGATGACGATGGCGCGGCTCGCGCGGCTTGCGTCCGAACTCGACGCGATCGACCCCGCAATTCTGTCGGAGGTCGCCGAGGATGCCCATTATGCACCCTATATCGCGCGGCAGGACGCCGAATTGCGGTCCTTGGCGGCGAATGAGGCAATATTGCTCGACCCGGCGCTCAACTATGCCGCTATCGGCGGACTGTCGCGCGAGATGGTCGAGCGGCTGACCAAGGCGCGGCCCGAAACGCTGGGGCAGGCGGGGCGGATCGATGGGGTGACGCCCGCGGCGCTCACCGCGATCATGGTGCATAGTCGGCGGCGGGCGGCTTGATTTCCCGGCGGCGTGTTTTCGAAAATCTCACGCAACGGCGCAAAGAAAGATAAGCCCGCGTTGCGGGGAAGGTGAAAGAACGACAGTGGCGGACGCCGAGCTATTGCATGATGAAGGCGCTGCGCGCGACTGGCTGGATCGGGCGTTCGCGCCCACGGCGGAGCAATGGGCGCGCTTGGAGCGTTTTGCGGCGCTGCTGGTGGCTGAGAATGATCAGCAGAATCTGATCGCCGCGTCGACGATTCCGACGCTCTGGGTGCGGCATATCGCCGACAGCGCGCAATTGTTGGCGCTCGACAGGGGGGGCGGCGAGGGGCTCTGGGTCGATCTGGGGAGCGGGCCGGGGTTGCCCGGGCTGGTCGTCGCGATCCTGTCCGACCGCCCGATGTTGCTCGTCGAATCGCGCAAACGGCGGTGCGAGTTTCTGCGCAGCGTCGCGGCTGAGCTGCGGTTGGATCATGTCGATGTCGCCGAAGCGTCGCTCGAGCGGGTCGCAACGCGGCCCGCGGCGACGATCAGCGCGCGGGCGTTCGCGCCGCTCGACCGGCTGATCGACTTATCCGCGCGTTTTTCCACCGAATCGACGCACTGGCTACTGCCAAAGGGCCGAAACGCAGTTAAGGAACTGGCGTTGTTGCCGCAGCCGTGGCAGAATCTGTTTCACGTGGAACAAAGCCGTACCGACGCCGACAGCCAGATTCTGGTTGGTGTCGGGAAAATCCCGGCAAAACAGCGAGGAAAAGCATGATCCGCATTGCCGTGGCGAACCAGAAGGGCGGGGTTGGCAAGACGACGACGGCGATCAACCTGGCCACCGCGCTTGCGGCGACGGGCTGGCGAACGCTGATCATCGACCTCGATCCGCAAGGCAATGCTTCGACCGGGCTGGGGATCAAGCAGGCGCAGCGCGAATATTCGAGCTATGAATTGCTGCGCGGCGATGCGCCGCTCGCCGATTGCGCGGTGCCGACGGCGGTGCCGCGGCTGGACATCGTTCCGGCAACGGTCGACCTATCGGGCGCCGAGATCGAGCTCATTGAATTTGCCGACCGGCTCCATCGGCTCGAACAGGCGCTGACCGGTGCCGAGGCGGGGCAATGGGACATCTGCCTGATCGATTGCCCGCCATCGCTGGGCATGCTCACGCTCAACGCGCTGATCGCTGCCGAATCGCTGATCGTGCCGCTGCAGTGCGAGTTTTTTGCGCTCGAGGGGCTGAGCCAGCTGCTCACCACGGTCGAGCGGGTGCGCGAGCGCTTCAACCAGAAGCTGTCGATTTTGGGGGTCGCGCTGACGATGTTCGATCGCCGCAACCGGTTGACCGACCAGGTTTCGGACGACGTTCGCGAAGTGCTGGGGCCGGTGGTGTTTCAAACCGTCATTCCGCGCAACGTCCGTCTGTCCGAAGCGCCGAGTCACGGCCTTCCGGCGCTGATCTATGATCATCGCTGTGCCGGGTCGGCGGCGTATATTGCGCTGGCGCGCGAGCTGATCGATCGCCTGCCCAACGTCCGCAAGGCTGCATAAATGGCTGATAATAAAAATGAAAATCCTCCTTCTCCGGCGCGGAAGCGCCCCTCGGGCCTGGGGCGCGGGCTGAACGCGCTGTTCGGCGACGTTGCCGCCGAAGCGCCGGTGCTGGCGACGGCGGGAAGTGCCGCAAAGGCCGCGCCGACGGTGTCGGGCGATGCGGTGCAGCATGTGCCGCTGGGGTCGATTCGCCCGCTGCCTGGCCAGCCGCGGCGCCATTTCGACGAGGCGGCGATCGCCGAACTCGCCGATTCGATCGGACTTCGCGGATTGCTCCAGCCGATCATCGTCCGCCGGTCACCCGATGGCGAGGGATATCAGCTCGTCGCGGGTGAGCGTCGCTGGCGCGCGGCGCAGCGCGCCGGACTGCACCAGATACCCGCGCTGATCCGCGAGCTCGACGACGCCGCGACCTATGAGATTGCGCTGGTCGAGAATATTCAACGGCAGGACCTGAACGCGATCGAAGAAGCCGGCGCCTATCGCCGCCTGATCGACGATTTCGGACATAATCAGGAGGCGCTGGCGAAGCTGGTCGGCAAGTCGCGCAGCCATGTCGCCAATCTGATGCGGCTGCTCGACCTGCCCGACGTGGTGCAGGCGCTGGTCGGCGACGGATCGCTCGCGATGGGGCATGCGCGCGCGCTGATCGGCGCCGCCGATGCCGAAGCGATCGCGCGGCGAATCGTCAAGGAAGGGCTGTCGGTGCGCGCGGTCGAGGCGCTGGTGCGCGACGGCAAGGGCGGCGGGCGCAAGGCGCCGCTCGAATATAAGAGCATGGACGGGGTCGGGCGCGATCCCGACATCGTCGCGGTCGAGCGCCATCTGTCCGAGCTGCTCGGGATCGGGGTTGCGATCCAATATGGCGGCGGCGGCAAGGGCCAGCTGACCCTGAAATTCGCCTCGCTCGATCAGCTCGACATGATTTGCCAGCGGCTGAGCGGCGAGGGGATCTGAAGCTTGCCCGTCATCCCGGCCTTTGCCGGGATGACGAATAGGTGGTGCGAATCAGGCGCGGTCTTTGCTCCGGTATTTGATTCTCTCCGCGGCGCTAAATTTGTGCCACTCCGGGCCGTTAAAGTTGGGCGGAGGGTCCCCACGACCCTCTCGATATCAGGATAAGCCCCTGATTTATCTCGCTTACCAAGGGTAAGGCGGGTCAATTCCTACTGCGTTGTTAACCAAGCTTGCTGGCAAAAGCTGAACCTGTCGCCCGCTAAAGAGGTCGGCGAATGGGGTGGGATATCCATTCGCGTTTCGACAATCAGTTTTCGAATTAAGGGACCAAACATATGCGCAAATTTGGAATGAAGCGCGCCGTCGTCGGCGCCGCGATTGCTGCCCTCGCCCTGAACGCCCCGGCGGCGCATGCGGCTTCGGCAACGGCAACGGCCACCGCCAAGATCCTGCGTCAGATCACGCTGACCAACACCAGCGCCCTGCAATATGCCACGATCATCAGCGGCGCCACCGCTTCGACCGTACAGGTCAGCACGGCCGGCGCCCGCACCTGCGGCGCGGGTCTGACCTGCACCGGCACCACGACCGCTGCCAACTTTGACGTGCAGGGCACCGACGGAGCGGTCGTGCTCGTCGGCGGCGACCCGAGCGTCACGCTCAACGGGTCGCTGGGCGGCACGATGACGTCGTCGCTGACCTATTCGGTGCCGAACATCACGCTCGGCGCGACCGGCGGCAATTTCCAGGTCGGCGGTACGCTGAGCGTCGGCGCCAACCAGACCGCGGGCGACTATACCGGGACGTTCAACGTCACCGCCAACTATCAATAAGGTGGGGGGTATGGCGGGCTAAATGGCCCGCCAGCCAGATAAGGGGTCGCCGGGCGCAGGTCAGGCGACCCCTTTTTCATGCGCGATGCGCAAGCGACGGACATGGTTAGCGAAATATCAACCATGTTGGCGCAGGCAGGGTGCGACCAGCGGAGGGGTGTGGGCCTTTCCGGACAAACGATTGTGGGGATCGTATCGATGTTGCGCTTTTTCAAGGGCTTCGGCCTGCTTTCCGTATTTTTGCTTGGCTCGGTCGCGACGCCTGCCCAAGCGGCGGGGGACCTGCTCGTCGCGCCGACGCGCGTCGTCCTCGACGGTTCGCGCGGCACCGAGGTGGTGCTGAACAATATTGGTTCCGAACCGGCGACCTATCGCATCAGCCTCGAGATCAAACGGATGACCGCCGCGGGCGGGCTCGACGAGATTGCCGAGGCGGACGTCACCCCCGCCGAGCGGCTGGCGCTCGACATGATCGCGTTCAGCCCGCGCCGCGTCACGCTGCCGCCCAACCAGCCGCAAGTGATCCGCGTCGGGGTGCGCATTCCCGAAGGCACGCCGCCCGGCGAATATCGCGCGCACATGCTGTTCCGCGCGGTCCCCGATGCGGCGCCAGCGGTCGCCGCCGATCCGGCCAAGCCCGCGGGCAACGGCGTCTCGATCGCGCTCATCCCGATCTATGGCATTACGATCCCGGTCATCATCCGCGTCGGCGACCTTGGCGCTGAAGCGACGATTGGCGACGCGTGGGTGGGCGACACGCCCGACGGCCCCGCGTTCAATTTCGGACTGACGCGCACGGGCAACCGCTCGGTCTATGGCGATATCGAAGTGACGCGGCCGGGGGTCAGCGAGCCATTGCTGGTGGCGCGCGGCATCGCCGTCTATCCCGAAGTGGGCGCGCGCGAGGTATCGCTGCGCGTGCCGCCCGAACTCGCCGCCCGGCTCAAGGGGCCGGTGCGCATCCGCTACAGCGAGGATCGCGATATTGGCGGCGGGACGATCGACGAGGCCGAGCGGGTGGTGAAGTGACGGCGTAAGGGCGGGGCGAAAGCCAAACAGCCGTGATCCGCGCGGCGCTGACCCGATGGAAACCGGCGATCCTGGCCGGGCTCGCGCTGGTGGGACTGGTTCCCGCCGGCGCCGAGGCCGTTGATAAAGCGCCGGTTTCCTTGACGAGCGACGGGTGGGCGCCGAACGAGGACGACAGCTGGCTATTTGACATGCGGTCGGGCCAATATCGGCTGGGCGACGGGGTGCGCGGCTATCAGACGCCGCAGGGCGTGTGCGTCGACCTCGCCGATGTCGTGCTCGCGCTCGATCTGGCGGTGCGCGTCGACAAGAAGTTGCGCCGCGCAACCGGCTGGGTGTTCGACGAACGGCGCAGCCTGACGATCGACCGCGAGGCGGGCGAAGTGCGCGCGGGTAGCCAGAGTTTCCGGCTTTCCGCAACGATGATCCGCGATACCCCCGCAGGCTGGTGCGTCGATCTCGACAGCCTCAACGCATGGCTGGGGGTACCGATTGTCGCCGACCTGTCGAACGCGGTGCTGCGCATCGACAGCAAGGACAAATTGCCGTTCCAGCTCGCCGCCGAGAGGCGCGCGCGCGCGGCGGCCATCCGGCCCGCGGCGCGGTTCGACCTCGCCAGCCTGCCGCAGGCGTCGCGGCCCTATCAGGGCTGGGCAACACCCTCGGTCGATGTCGTCGCATCGGCCGGGTTCGTGTCCGACAAGCGCGGCGGCTCCTACGTCCAGGGCCGGTACGAGATTTTCGCCGCGGGCGAAGTGCTGAAACAGAGCTTCGACGCGCGGCTGTCGTCGGACAATGAGGGCGTGCCCGACAGCCTGCGGATGCGGCTGTACCGCACCGACCCCGAAGGGCGGCTACTCGGGCCGCTGAAGGCAACGCATTATGCGGTGGGCGACGTCAGCCTGTTGTCGACCGGGATCGTCGCCTCGTCGGCGCCAGGGCGCGGCGCGGTGGTCACCAACCGTCCGATCGAGCGCCCCGACAGCTTCGACAAGACGAATTTTCGCGGCGACCTGCCCGCCGGGTGGGATGCCGAATTGTATCGCAACGGCCAGTTGCTGGCATTCACCAGCCCCAATGGCGACGGCCGCTACGAATTTCTCGACGTACCGCTGCAATATGGCGCGAACCGTTTCGAGATCGTGCTCTATGGTCCGCAGGGGCAAATCCGGCGAGAAATCAAGCAAGTGCAGGTGGGGATGGATTCGATCCCGCCCCAGCAGACTTGGTATTGGGCCGGATTTGCGCAGGAAAACGCCGACCTGATCGAATTTGGCGGGCGCGGGCGTGGGCCGTTCCGGCGTGGCTGGCGCGGGACGCTGGGCATCGAGCGCGGGCTCGATGCGCGCACGTCGGTCGCCGCCTATGCGCACAGCCTGATGATCGAGAATGTGCGGCGCAATTATGCCGAGGCCGCGCTGCGCCGTTCGATCGGGCCGACCTTGCTCGAGGTCGGCGCCAGCTATGCGGATGCTCCTAAGGGCTTTGGGGGCGGCGGCGCGGTGCGTGCGAGCTGGCTCGCGGCGTTTGGCGAAACCTATGTTCGCGCCGATGCGATGCGCGGCTGGAAAGGCTTTGTTTCTGACCGTTTTCTCAGCAATATCAATGGTCTCTATTCAATTTCCATCGACCAGTCGGTCAAGCTGGGGCGGACCGTACTACCGCTGCATTTCGACGTTCGCCAGATCGATCGGCGCGCCGGAATTTCCAGCCTGGAGGCCAGCGCGCGGGCGTCGGCGAGTTTCCGGGCGCTGACCTTCACCGGCCAGCTCGACTGGAGCCGCACCAAGGTGCCGGTCGGCCCCGACCCGCCCGACAATCTGACCGCCACTCTGCTCGCCAATGCCCGCATCGGGCGTGTGCGTCTCCGCGGCGAGGCGCGCTTTGCGCTGTCCGGCGACAGCAGCGATACGCGGGTGGCGTTGATCGGCGAATGGGCCGGGAAGGGTGACGCGGAATGGCGCGCCGAGCTCGGCTATGACCGCGGGCTGGAGCGGGCGCGCGTCGGCGCCGGATATACGCGCCGTTTCAACCGCTTACAGCTGAGCGGCTTTGGTGAAGTGGCGAGCGACGGATCGGTCGCGGCGTCGCTGTCGCTCGCCTTCAGCTTCGGACCGAAGCCGAGCGGCGGCTGGCGCGTGTCGAGTGAAAAGCTGGCGAGCCGCGGGCAGGTGATCGCCGACGTGTGGATGGACGACAATGGCGACGGCATGCGCCAGCCGGGCGAGGCGGCGCTGGCGGGCGTGCCGCTGACCGCAGGCCACGCCTATGTCGAGCAAGCAACCGGCAAGGATGGTCAGGGGACGATCGACGGGCTCGAGCCGTTCCGCCCGGTGCTGATCGGTATCGACGCCGGCAGCCTGCCCGATCCTTATGTGCAACCCGCGCTGCCCGGCGTCGTGGTGACACCGCGGCCCGGCGTCGCAATACGCGTTGCCTTGCCGATGGTCGCCGCAGGCGAAATCGAGGGAAATGTGCGCCGCAATGGCGGTAATCCGGTCGAGGGGCTGGCGCTCGAACTCGTCGATGCCGAAGGCCGGGTACGCGCGACGACGCTGACCGAATTCGACGGATATTTCCTGTTCGAAGGCGTCGCTTACGGCCGTTACACGGTGCGGCCGGGCAAGGCGTCGGCGGCGGCACTGCGGATCGACGGCAGTTTTGCGGTTGCCGCCGTGCCGGGCAAGGCGACGCCGCGGGTGCGGCTGGGCACGCTGGCGCTCAAGCCGCTGATGCGCGATGTGGCGGTACAGGGCGAGGCGGTGACGGGTGAGGGCAATGGCGCGCGCGGGCCGCCCGATGCGGGGGATGGGCGAGCGTAATGGGTCATTGTCGGCGTTGGGGTGGAGAGCGGACGGAGCGATCCTCCCCGGAACGGGGAGGGGGACCAGCGAAGCTGGTGGAGGGGCACCATCGGTTTGCCTTGCCGCCGAAGTCGTGCTCCACTGCTACGTTCCCGGAACGCTTGGCTCTGCCAGCCCGGCGCTGGGGTAACCGCCTGTGCCCCTCCACCACCCTTCGGGTGGTCCCCCTCCCCCGTTGGGGGAGGATCGGCTATGTCCGCAATCGGTCGCAAACGGCCGTTTGCATCTCTCAACTCAAAAGCGGCTCCAACGCGTCCCATTCGCGATCGACGGCGCGGCGGCCCGCGTCGATAGCGGCGCGGATCTTTGCCAGGTCGAATTCGAGCGTTTCGGAAACCTCTTCCTCGGGCTCGATGATACGGATCGGCGCGAAACGGTAGCGGGAGATCTGGACGTCGAGCGGGCGAAGGATGCGCGCCGCCTGCGCGCCGCCGATGCCTTCGTTTTGCAGCGCGCGCAGCTGCGCTTCGCGCGCGGCGATCAGGTCGTTAATCAAGGCGGCGTTCGCCACGTCATTTGCCGAGACTTCGGACTGGAGGATGTCGACGGCGCGCAGGCCGATCTTGATCAAATTGGGGAATGTGCGCACCCGTCCGGGGCGGGGCGCGGGTGAAGCGCGCACCACGATCACCCCGCGCGGATTCATGTCGAGCGCAGCGCTGAGCGGGGTCACGTCGCGCACCCCGCCGTCGACCCATTGCTCCTCGGTCCCGTCGCTCGCGCGCGTCTTGAGCGGATCGAAGAACAAGGGCATCGCGCAGCTGGCATAGACCCAATTGTGAATGCCGGGGACGCTCTCGTCGATGCTGCGATAGGTGCCGGTACCGAGATTGACGACGCCGAGCAGCAATTTGCGCCCGCTCGCGCGCAGCCTGGCGTCGTCGGCGAAACTCTTCAGCAGGCGCTTGAGCGGCGCGGTGTCGTAGATCGCATCTTCGCCGAGCAAACCGCCGACGACGCCGAGCGGGCGCGACTTGTAGATCGAGCCGTTGCCGCGGATGGCGAGCCACGCGTCGAGCAGCCCCGGCACATCGTCCTGCGCCACGCCGAGCGCCTGGATCGCGCCGGTCGATACACCGGCGACAATATCGAGCCGGACGCTACGATTAACGACCAGTTCGTGGACGACACCGACCTGGAACGCCCCTTTGGCGCCGCCGCCGCTCAAGACGATTGCCAGTCCGCCTGCCATGCCGTGCGCCTCCTTGATGTCCCCCGACATTACCGCAAGACTGGCGGCGCCCCAAGCCGCGAACGTCCGTTTCGGAGGGAATCGCGCTGCGAAATTAACCGGTCTTTAGCCATGTTTGGTCACAGCGGAATGCAATCTTGGGCCTGCGATCGGACGCGGGGCGATCCGGGCGACCGCCGATAGATAGGGTGACTGGGTAATGCAGCAGACCGCGAAGACGGCCAGGATATATGGTGCTCTCGGCGCCAGCGGGTTCGCGGTGATCCTCTGGCTCGTTCTGATCGCATTCTATATGATCGCCCAACGTGACCTGGTCGCTGCCATGCGTTTTCCGGACGCCGATGACGAGATGCGATTGGCGCAGGTCCGCGACTTGATCGCCGGGCAGCACTGGTTCGACATCATGCAATATCGCGTCGATCCGCAGGAAGGCAGCGGTCTGATGCATTGGTCGCGCTTTGTCGACGCGCCGCTTGCCGGCTTCATCCTCCTTTTGCAGTCGTTGCTCGGCGAAGCGTCGGGCGAGCGCTGGGCCGTGGCGCTTTTTCCCCCGTTACTGATCCTGCCGCTGTTCCTGATATTCGGCCGGATCCTCACCGCGCTTGGCGACCGCCATCCGGTCGCCACCGGGCTTTTGATCGCCTTTTCGGGTGCCACTTTCCTGCAATATTTTACGCCGATGCGGATCGATCACCATGGCTGGCAGCTGCTGCTATCGGTCGCGATGGCGTGGATCGCGCTGCGATCGCCAAGTCTGGCGAATGGCTTGGCTGCGGCGGCCGTCATCACCCTGCATGCCGAGATTTCGTTGGAAGCCTTGCCCTATCTGGCAATTTTTGGCGGCCTGTTCGCTTGCGAGTGGCTCCGCGATCCGCAAACGGGACGGCGCTTGTTGGGTTTTGCATCGGGTTTGATCGGATTTCCAGCCGTGTGGCTGCTGGCGATGCGCGGGCCAACGTCGACCCTCACCGTATATTGTGACGCCTTCTCCTTGCCCTATGGCGCCGCCGTCGCTGCAGGAGGGCTGGTGCTCGCTGCCAGTCTGCTGGGACCAACCCGACTGTTGCGTTCGCCGTTACGCCGTCTCCTTGCACTCACGATTGCGGCCCTTGCTGGCGGACTCGTCTTTGTTCTCACCGGGCAGGAGTGCCTGGGCGGTCCTTTCGGCGCGCTTGATCCGCTGGTGCGCCAGCATTGGTACGAATGGGTGTCCGAGGGGCGACCGATCTGGTCGCACGCGAACACCTATGGTGTCGTCTACATCGTGCCGACGCTGATTGGCTTAGGCGCGCTGACATTTGCGTGGCGGCGGAGTCGGAACGGGCCGTTCGCGGAGAATTGGACGCGGCTTGCGGTGATCGCTGTGGGCAGCGCGGTAGCGTCGGCATTCGTGACCCGCATGGGCGCGACGACCCACGCCTTTTTGCTCCCAGGTTTTGCGGTGATGGCGCTCGCGCTGTGGCGCTGGAGCCGGACGCGGTCGTCATCGCTGGGCAGGGTCGGGTCGGCGCTATTGGTGCTTACGGCTCTTCCCGCAGTCGATGCGGCGATTGCCATCCAGGTTGCGCGCACGCTAGTTGGCCAGTCCGCACCGACGAAGGCCGAGGCGAGCGACTGTCCCAGCGCAGTCAGCGCTGCCGCATTGGCCGATGAGCCACGCGCACATCTGTTCGCCCCAATCGACATTGGTCCGGCGCTGCTCGTGCGAACCCCGCATAGCGTTGTGGCCACCGGGCACCATCGCAACGAAAAGGCAATGCGGCGCGTCATTTCGGCTTTTTTGGCCAAGCCCGCCGTGGCTGAGCAGGTTGTTCGTACCGAGGGAGCCGACTTTCTGGTCTTCTGTCGCGGCTTTTACGAAGTGCAGCGCTTTGCTGCCGCAGCGCCTGATGGACTGGCCGCGAGGCTTGCCCAGCGAAAACCGGTGCCGTGGTTGCGGCACGACCCTCGCCTCTCGTCCGAGTCGCTCAGTGTGTATCGCATCCTGCCTCCAACAGGGCGGTCGGCGACGAACTAGGCGGCGCATGGGAGGATTTCTTAGTGTGTGATTAACCATTTTTTAGCGCGTCTTGCGCCAGTTAGAGCCCAATCTGTCTGTGGGGGAATATTCAGTGACCGACGCCCGTATTTCGAAAAGCCGTCCGACCAGCGCCGACGTTGCCATCATTGGTGCGGGGCCGGCGGGGCTCACCGCTGCCTATCAGCTGACCCAACAGGGCTATAAGGTGACGGTGATCGAGAAGGATCCGGTCTATGTCGGCGGGATCAGTCGGACGGTCGAGCATGAGGGTTTTCGCTTTGACATTGGCGGCCACCGCTTTTTTTCGAAGAGCCAGGAAGTCGTCGATCTGTGGAACGAGATTCTGCCCGACGATTTCATCCAGCGCCCGCGGATGAGCCGCATCTATTATGAGGGCAAATTCTATTCCTACCCGCTGCGTGCGTTTGAGGCGCTGTGGAATCTCGGGGTCGTGCGCTCGACCTTGTGCATGATCAGCTATGCGCAGGCCAAGCTGCTGCCGAACAGGAATGTCCGCAGTTTCGAAGACTGGACGATCAACCAGTTCGGGCGGAAGCTCTATTCGATCTTTTTCAAAACCTATACCGAGAAGGTGTGGGGCATGCCGTGCGACGAAATGTCGGCAGACTGGGCGGCGCAGCGGATCAAGGGGCTAAGCCTCGGTGCCGCGGTGCTCGACGGGCTGAAGCGCAGCCTCGGGCTCAACAAGAAGCCCAATGACGGCATGGCGACCAAGACCTTGCTCGAAACCTTTCGTTATCCGCGGCTTGGCCCCGGCATGATGTGGGATGCGGCGCGCGACAAGGTGGTTGCGGGCGGCAACCATGTGCTGATGGCGCACAGCTTCAAGCAGCTGACGCAGGACCAGGTGAGCGGACGCTGGCGGCTGACCGCCAATGGCCCCGATGGCGATGTCGTGATCGACGCGGCGCATGTCATCAGCTCGGCGCCGATGCGCGAGCTGGCGGCGCGTATCCATCCGCTACCCGCCTGCGCGCTGTCCGCGGCGCCATCCCTGAAATATCGCGACTTTCTGACCGTCGCGCTGAAAATCCGGTCGGAGGATCTGTTCCCCGACAACTGGATCTATATCCACGACAGCAAGGTGCAGGTCGGCCGGGTGCAGAATTTCCGCAGCTGGTCGCCCGAAATGGTGCCCGACCCGGCGATTGCATGCGTCGGCCTCGAATATTTCTGTTTCGAGGGCGACGGGCTGTGGGCGTCGAGCGACGCGGATCTGATTGCGCTGGCGACGAAGGAAATGGCGATCCTGGGCCTGTGCGATCCCAAGGATGTGGTCGGCGGCGCGGTGGTGCGGCAGGAAAAGGCCTATCCGGTCTATGACGATGATTATGCCGCGCATGTCGAAACGATGCGCAGCGAGCTCGAGGCGCGCTATCCGACGCTGCACATGGTCGGGCGCAACGGCATGCACCGTTACAACAACCAGGACCATGCGATGATGACTGCGATGCTGACGGTGCGCAACATCGTCGCGGGCGAGCGGGTTTACGACATCTGGGACGTCAACGAGGACGCCGAATATCATGAGAGCGGCACCGAGGGTGAGCAGGCGGCGCTGGCGTCGGTGCGCGACGTCCCCGCGCGCGTGACTAAGGCCGCCTGACGCCTTGGCCGGAGAGGTTCTTGCCATGCTCCCTGTCACCAAATTGATCGGAGCGGTTCGCCGTGGCGAGATTCGCTGGCTGAACTATCTGCTCGCCAGCGTGCTCGCGCTAGGCAGTGATGCGGCGCTGTTCCTGCTGCTGCTCGATTCGGGACTGTCGCCGATGGCGGCGTCGGCGGTGGGCTATTGCGCCGGGATCTTGGTCCATTGGCTGGTGTCGAGCCGCCTCGTCTTTGCCGACGGCGCTGCGGCGCGCGGTACCGGTGAGCGACATCGCCAGAAAATGCTGTTCGTCGGGTCGGCGCTGGTCGGTCTTGCCGTCACGACGGCGATCGTCGGCACCGGCAGCGCGCTGGGGCTCGATCCGCGGCTGGCCAAACTGGCGGCGATCGTCGTCAGTTTCCAGACTACCTATTTGCTGCGCCGGCATATTGTTTTCCGGACCGCCGCGGCGTGACCGATGCGGCCGCGCCTGTTGCGGTCGGCGCCGTGGAGCCGAAGCCCGCCTCGCTTTCGGAGGGCTTTGCACTTGGCGGCTGGCTGACGCCGGTACGGATCGCGCTGATCCTGTGGGCGGCGATGAGCCTGATCGCGATTGTCGTGAACTGGCAGGCGATCGACGCGATCGATCTGTCCGACACCGACGACGCGATGCGGATGGCGCAAGTGCGCGACCTGCTGGCGGGGCAAGGCTGGTGGGATCTCACGCAATATCGCGTCAATCCGGCGGGCGGCGGGGTGCTGATGCACTGGTCGCGGATCGTCGATGCACCGCTCGCGCTCGGCATCTTGGTCATCGAGCCGCTGTTCGGACAGGCCATGGCCGAACGAGTCGTGATGACGCTATGGCCGCCCCTGTTGGGCGCGGCGCTGTGCGCCGCCTGTGCCCTGGGCTATCGCAACCTGTCCGACTGGCGGATCGCCTATGTCGCGCCGCTGTTCCTGATCATGGCGGGCTTTATCGTGGCCCAGTTCCGACCGCTGCGGGTCGACCATCATGGCTGGCAGATCCTGCTCGCGATGCTGATCATGGCGCAGGCGCTGCGGCCAGCGAGCTGGCGGGCGGGGCTATGGGGCGGCTTGTTCGGCGCGGCTTTGCTGGCGGTTTCGATCGAAGGATTGCCGATGGTTGCGCTGTTTGCGGGGCTGGCCGCGCTGCGCTGGGCGTTGCATGGCCGCGCGAACGATCGCGACCGGTTGTGCGGCTTCATGCTTGCACTGGCGGGTGGGGCGATCCTGCTCCAGTTCGCCACGCGTGGTCCCGTCGGGCTGGTCGGAAACTGGTGCGATTCGCTCTCGGCGCCCTATATGGCCGCGTTCGTAGCCGCGGCGGCGTTGATCTTCGCCGCGGCGCGCGCGAATCCTAAACTATTTTGGGCGCGACTCGGTCTGCTGGGCATTGCCGGTCTGGCGGCCGCGGGCGCCCTGGTGTGGACCGAGCCAAGCTGCGCCAACGGACCCTTCGCTTCGCTCGATCCGATCGTGGTCAAATATTGGTACAAGAATGTGCTCGAAGGTCAGCCGCTGTGGGCGTCGAAGGCGCCCGATGCGGTGCACGTCCTCGTGCCGTCGCTCGTCGGCCTTGCCGGATCGGTGCTGGCTTGGCGCCAATGCCGCGAGGTCGCCGATCGGCGCAATTGGGCGACGGTGATCGTCGCACTGTTGGGCGCCGCAGCCTTGTCGCTGCTCGTCCTGCGCAGCGCGGCGACCGCGCATCTGTTTGCCCTGCCTGGCTGCGCGTGGCTGGGATTGCGCCTGTGGACATGGGCGAGGTCGATTTCATCGACTGTCCCGCGCATCCTGGGTTCCGCTGCTGCTGCGCTGACCCTACCACTGATTGGCAGCACAGCAGTGCTGGTCGTGCTGATGGCGCTCGCGCCGTCGCTCAAGGCTGCGACCGAATCCGCGGCGGCCCGCAATGCGGCCGCCAACCGGTATCAGACGACATGCCTTGATCCGGCGGCGATTGCCGCGCTCGATGGTCTGCCACCGACGACGGTCCTAACCCCGATCGACCTCGGCGCGCCGGTGATCTTCTGGACGCGCCACAGCCTGGTCGCGACCCCGCACCATCGCAACAAGGACGCGATGGCGCATAGTATTCGCGTCTTTGCGGGCGATCCGGCGGCGGCCGAGGTATTGGTGCGCAAGCAGCAGGCGACGTTGATCGTCTTTTGCCGAACCGCCAATGATCTGACTGAGTATCGTCACGCACGCAAGGACGCGCTGGCCGCGCAGTTATACAGGCGAAAGCCGCCCGCGTGGCTCGAACCGGTGCCGATCGCCTCGCGCGCGGGACTGTCGGTGTGGCGGGTGAAATCCGCAGCCAAATGACGCTACGACGTCATTCGAGCGGCGTCAGGCGGGGCGGAAACTCAGCGCGGTACCATTCATGCAGTAACGCTTGCCGGTCGGTTTCGGGCCGTCGTTGAAGACATGGCCAAGATGGCCACCGCAGCGCTTGCAATGCACTTCGGTGCGCGCGTAGCCCAGATCATAGTCGGTCGATGTCGCGATCCCGCCCTTCAGCGGCGCCCAGAAGCTCGGCCAGCCGGTCTTGCTGTCATATTTGGTCTTGCTGGAATAGAGCGGCAGTGCACAGCCTGCGCAGATGAAGGTGCCGGCGCGCTTTTCCTTATCGAGCGGATGGCTGAACGGGCGTTCGGTGCCCGCCTCGCGCAGCACATAATATTGCTGCGCCGTCAGCCGCTTTTTCCATTCGGCTTCGGAAAGCCGCCAGCCGGGCGCGGCCTGCGGGCGCGACGATTTGGCCATGAGCATCGGCGCGGCGATGATGCCGCCGCCGAGGGCGAGGCCAGCAAGGACATAACGACGGTCGATCATGGCGGACTCCTGACCCGGGCGCCGGGCCTTCACGTCAGATACGTGGTCTTGTGGCGCCAGGTTTCACCGCGCGTCAATATTTCTCCAGCTCGACCCGCATATGGCGATAGCCGTGGACGAAGCTGGCGTGGACGCGCTCGGGCTCGGCGAGCACATTGACGCGCAGGCGGCGCTTCTGCATTTCGGAAATCAGCGTCGTCAGTTGCAATTCGGCGACACGCGCGCCGACGCAGCGGTGGATGCCATAACCAAAGGCGAGGTGGCGGCGCGCGTTCTCGCGATCGACGATGATGCGGTCGCCATCGGGGAAAACGCTTTCGTCACGGTTGGCCGAGGCGTACCAGAGCGCGATCTTGTCGCGCTTCTTGATCTGGTGGCCGAACAGCTCGGTATCCTCCATCGCGGTGCGGCGCATATGCGCCAGCGGGGTCTGCCAGCGGATGATTTCGTGCATCGCGTTGACCGCGAGTTCGGGGTCGTGGTTCGCCTCCAGCTTCGCGCGTTCTTCGGGGAAACAGTGCAGGCCATAGGCATAGGCCGACATCGAATTGCGCGTCGTGTCGTTGCCGCCGACGATGAGCAGGATGAGGTTCCCCATAAACTCATGCTCGCTCATATGCTTCATCGCGTCGGATTGCAGCATGATCGAGATGAGGTCATGTTCGCCGGGGTTGAGTGCCTTGCGGTCCCACAATTCCTTGAACGCGGCGCCCATCTCGAACGCCTTGGCGGTGCGCGCCTGCCGCTGTTCGGTGGTATCGAAGGATTCGATGTCGCCCAGCGCGTCGGACCAGGCGGTCAGCCGGTGGCGTTCCTCCCACGGGAAATCGAACAGGATGGCGAGCATGTCGGTGGTGAGTTCGATCGACAGCTTTTCGACCCAGTCGAACGCTTCGCCGATCGGCAGCGTGTCGATCAGCGCCGCGGTGCGCGCGACGGTGTCGGCGCGCATCCGCTCGATTTCGGACGGGCCAAAGGCGGGGGCGACAGTACGGCGCTGCGCGGTGTGCTGCGGCGGATCCATCGCGATGAACATTGGCAGCGGGATCTCCCCCTCTTTCAGATGCTCGACGCCGTCGCCGGCGACGGTGATCCCGCCATATTCCCACGATGAGGAGAAAATCTTCGGCAGCGCCTCGATATGCTGGATCGGCTTGTAGGTGGTCACAGACCAATAGGGGCCGAATTTCGAATCTTCGCAATGGTAGATCGGCGATTCGGCGCGCAGCTGGCGCATCGGTTCCTGCCAGCGGTCCTCGCTCCACAATTCGGCGCGGCTGACGTCGAGCGGGTTGGCGATTTCCGGGGCGGTGCGAATTTGGGTGGCCATGGCTATCCTCCGTCCAGCCGTCATCGCGCGGCCGATTCAGTTGCAGAATGCCACTATTTACAGCTTTGTCAATGAGGGAGGAGGGGGCGTGGCGGGTACCGGCCACCCCTTATTCGTCATCCCGGCGAAAGCCGGGATCTCGCCGGTGCAGCGATACGATAGGGTGAGATCCCGGCCTTCGCCGGGATGACGACACTATGCGGAGCGGTCGCTGGTCGTGGAGGCGGCGTTGGCGGCCAGCGCTGCCGCTCGTCCACTGCGCCGCCAGAATTTCCAGCTGCTGCCGCCACTCAGAACCCCGGCGCGGAAGAGGCGGACCGAGAGGAAGATGACGAGCGCGACCCAGATCGCCTGCCAGCCGAGCGCGAGCAGGTGGACCGCCTTGCTGTCGTCGGTCGCGGCGCGGGCGGCCATGGCGAGCGGCGAGGAGAAGGGGAAAATCTGCGCGATCGTCGACAGGCTGCTGCCCGGGGCGCTCGCGGCGGCGGTCGACAGGCTGAACATACCGACCTGGAAGATGGTGATCGGCAGGCTGAGCATCTGGATTTCGCGCACCGTCGCCGCCTGCGCGCCGACGCCGAGGAACACCGCGCCGAGCAGCAGGAAGGACAGGATGAAATAGACAAAGCCCATGCCGATGAAAAAGGGCCAGCCCGTGGCGGGCGCCGCGGTCAGGGCAGCCGCCGCCTTGCTGGCGTTTTGCATCGACGCGAGCGCCGCTGGGTCAACCTGCAAGGCCGCGATCAGTCCGCCGGCGATCGCCATGATCAGCCAGAAGGCGATGAACAGCACCGCAACGCCCAGGAAACCGAGCAGCTTGCCGAGGAAGACACTTTCGAGCGGCACCGCGGCGGCGAGAATTTCGATGACCTTGTTGCCCTTTTCCTCGGCGAGCGAGCTGACCGTTTGGCCCGCGAGGAGGAGGGTGAGCAGGAAGATGATGAACACCGCGCCAAAGCCCAAGGATTGCTGGAGCGCGATGCTGGTGCCGCCGCTCGACAAGGCTTCGAATTTGGGTGCGACCGGGGGTAGCGGCCCTGCGGCCTTGGATCGTAGCACATCATCGGCGAGAAGTGCGAGATAATGGCCCGCGTTGCTGTCCGCCTCGCGCTCGACGATGCGCGGGGCGGCGAGCGGGCCGCTGAGCACGGCATAGGTGTCGCTGCCCTTTTCGCGCGCGATGGCGACCGGGTCGGTGGTGGCGGGGCTGGCGATGCGGACCTCCAGCACCGGCACCCGGCGCGCAACGCTCGCGCGCAGCCGTGCATCGGCGGCGCGCAGCGCTTCGACATCGTCGGCGCCGACCACCGCGACGATGCGCCCGGCGCCGCGCGCGCTGTCGGCGAGCTGCGAGGCGCCCATGCCCCCCGCGAGCCCCATGCCGACCATGAACAGCGGCGCGAGCAGGAACAACAGGAAGGTCGGGGTCGCGACGATCGCCAGAAAATCGCGGCGCGCGATGACGAGCATATTTTTGAGGAAGGGGGTCATGCCAGCGCCTCCTCAACCGCGTCGGTTCCGGCATCGGCGTCGAAACTTGCATCGACCTGGCGGACGATATGGACAAAGGCGTCGTGGAGTGCGGGACGGGTAATCGACAGTCCCGCCACGCCGAGGCCGCTGCCCGTGATCCGCGCCAGCAGCGGTTCGACGTCGGCATCTTCGATCGGGAAGAACCAGCTGTCGCCGCGCGGTTCGGCACCGACGGGGAGCAGCGCGGCAATCGCTGCGGCGTCGGCGTCGGCGCGCGGGGTGTAGCGCACCTGCATCGGGAGCAGGCTGCGCGCGTCGTCGACCGTGCCTTCGAAGCGGCGCTGCGAGCGCGCGATGATCGCGAGCCGGTCGCACAGGCGCTCGGCATGCGCCATGACATGGGTCGAAAACAGGACCGTCGCGCCGCGATCGCGCTCGCGGCGGACGAGCATTTCGAGCCGTTCCTGATTGACCGGGTCGAGCCCCGAGAAAGGTTCGTCGAGGACGATGAGATCGGGGGCGTGGACGATCGAGCCGATCAGCTGGATCATCTGCGCCATGCCCTTCGACATTTTGCGGATCTTCTCGTCGATCACGCGCTCGAGCCCGAGTTCGGTCATGAAGGTCGCGGCGCGGCGGCGGCCTTCGGACCAGTCGAGCCCGCGCAGCGCGCCCATGAAGGCGATCGCCTCGCGCGCTTTCATCCCGGGATAAAGCCCGCGTTCTTCGGGGAGGTAGCCGATCCGATGGCGCACCGCCTGTGGGCGTTCGCCAAAGACGCGGCTGCTGCCTTCGTCGGGGTCGATGATCCCTAGCGTCATCCGCAGGCTGGTGGTCTTGCCCGCCCCATTGGGGCCGAGCACGCCATAGATGCTGCCCGTCGGCACGGTCAGGCTGACATCGTCGACAGCCTTGAAATCGCCGAAATATTTGGTGAGGCCGATCGCCTCGACGCTGAAATCGTTCAAACTGCGGTCCCTGATCTGATCATCCGCAAGCTATGGCACGGACGGACGGCTCGCGTATAGAGCGGCAATGGTTGCAGAAGCTTTGCCTGCCGAAACCCCTTCGCTCGAAGACCACCTGGAGGCGGTGGCGCGCGCGCAAGGTTTTGTCGCGTTCGGGATCGCCGACGCCGATGCCGCGCCGCAGACCGCCGCGCGGTTGAACCAGTGGCTTGCCGAAGGACGCCACGGCGACATGATCTGGATGGAAAGCCGCGCGGCGCAGCGGGGATCGCCGAAAGGGCTGTGGCCCGAGGTGAAATCGGTGATCGCGCTGGGGATGAGCTATGCCCCGGCGCACGATCCGCTGGCGCTCGCCGATCATCCGGGTCGCGGGCGCATTTCGGTCTATGCGCAGGGCGGCGACTATCATGACGTCGTCAAAAAGGCGCTGAAGGCGGTGGCGCGCTGGCTGGTCGTCGAAGTCCCCGGAACCGAACTCAAGGTGTTCGTCGATACCGCGCCGGTGATGGAAAAGCCGCTGGCGGCGGCGGCGGGGCTGGGCTGGCAGGGCAAACACAGCAATCTGGTCAGCCGCGAGCATGGCAGCTGGCTGTTCTTGGGTGCGATCTACACGACATTGGCGCTGTCGCCGAGCCGGCCCGGACGCGACCGCTGCGGCAGTTGTACCGCGTGTCAGGACGCTTGCCCGACGCAGGCGTTTCCCGCGCCCTATCGGGTCGATGCGCGGCGCTGCATCTCGTACCTCACGATCGAGCATGACGGGCCGATCCCGCTCGACCTGCGGCGCGGGATCGGCAACCGCGTCTATGGCTGCGACGATTGCCTGGCGGTGTGTCCATGGAACAAATTTGCCGAGACGGCGCACGCGCACCGCGCCTTTTTGCCGCGCGGCGAACTCGTCGCGCCGTCGCTCGCCGACCTGCTCGCGCTCGACGATGCGGGGTTTCGGCAGGTGTTTGCGGGGTCGCCGATCAAGCGCATCGGGCGCGGGCGGATGGTCCGCAACGCCGCTATTGCGGCGGGGAACAGCGGCGATCGTGGATTCCGCCCGGTGCTGGAGCGGCTTGTGGAAGATGACACGCCGATAGTCGCGGATGCGGCGCGGTGGGCGTTGGATGAGCTGGCGTCGTGACGTCAGTATCGATTTCATTACTGTAGCCCTAAGCTTGTCGAAGGGCGCTTCTCGGCGATAGTCGCCCTTCGATAAGCTCAGGGCTACGGTTGGTCTGGTCAGCGCCTGTTCTAGCGGCGCAGCGCTTCGATGCAGCTTGGGACATTGGCATCGCGGCCGTCGGGAGTGCGTGCGTCGACATGGGTGGCGAGTGGATCGGCGCCTTGTTTGGGCGGGTAATAATAGATGTCGAGGATGCAGGCGGCGCCAGCAAACTGCAGCTTTCGCGCGGCGCCTTCGGCGACGTCGAGGCGCGGCTTGCCGAACAGTCCGAGCGCAGCGTTTGCGGGGCGCCCGATCAGGCTGTTGTTCTGCGTCGGGCGCGGCGCGGTGATCGGGCCTGCCGCGGGCGGCGCCTTGGGCGGGGTGGCGCGCGGAATCGCGTTTCCGGCGCAGCCGCCGAGCAGCAGGGCCAGCCCGGTGAGAATCGCCAGGCGATTGTTTTTGATCATCTGTTCGGGTCCCCGCTCGCCAAATGGAGCATGTGGACGGCCATAGCGGCGCTGACGATCGGCGCCAACAGATTGGCGACGGGTACCACAAAGCTTGCGGCGGACAGCAGGCCGAGTGACCAGCGGGCGGGGCGGCCCAGTCGCGGCCGGTCGGGATGGCGCGCCAGCACCATCGCCTCCAGATCGCGGCCGAGTAGCAGCGCGTTGACGAACAGTGCAAAGATCGGGGTGCCGATGCCGGTAACCAGCAGCAGGATATAGACCGGCAGCGCGAGCAGGTTGCCGCCGATGAGCCGGGCCAGCGATGCAAGCGCGAGGCGGATATTCTGCCGCCAGCCGACATCGACGGCGCGCGCCGCGGCGGCGGGATAATGGCGTCCTTCGACATCGGCGACGATCGCGTCGGCGAACAGCCCGACGACGACGATCGCGACGGCGCGAAAGAGCAGCCAGCTGCCCGCGACGATCAGGAGGACAACCAAGATGCCCGCCATGTCCTGTTCGGCGGCACCCAGCCACCCCCA
Organism: Sphingopyxis sp. EG6; assembly: GCF_003609815.1. NCBI lineage: Bacteria > Pseudomonadati > Pseudomonadota > Alphaproteobacteria > Sphingomonadales > Sphingopyxidaceae > Sphingopyxis > Sphingopyxis sp. EG6. The sequence continues at coordinate 3,306,107 of NZ_AP017603.1, read as the reverse complement.
ATGGTCCATCGCCCAGCGCGCCGCGAAATAGAGTGCGGCGCCCGCAACGATCAGCAGCAGCAGGGTAAGCGCCAGGCTTTGCAGCAGGATGCGCAGCACGCGCGGGTTCGGCAGATCCCGAAGCGCGAGGAAAAAGGCGGGGACGGCGCGGGTCATCGCCCCGGGGATGCTGGGCGGCGCGCCGCGCGTCAAGCGCCGCGCTTGCCTTGACCGGCGCGCATCCCTAAAGCGCGGCAGTTTTTTCCCACGCATCACAGGATCTTTCATGGCCGCCACCGCCCGTTTTGACGTTGTTGCCATCGGCAACGCGATTGTTGACGTCCTTGCCCGCGCCGACGACTCGCTGATCGCGAGCGAAAATCTGGTCAAAGGGTCGATGCGGCTGATCGACGCCGACGAGGCCGAGCGGCTTTATGCGGCGATGGGCCCGGCGATCGAAATGTCGGGCGGCAGCGCGGCGAACACGCTCGCCGGAATGGCCGCGCTCGGGCGCCGCTGCGGGTTTATCGGCCAGGTCGCGCAGGACCAGCTGGGGCAGGTGTTCACGCACGACCTCACTTCGCTCGGCGTCGCGTTCGACACGCCGCCGTCGGACGGCGGCGCGCCGACCGCGCGCTGTCTGATTCTGGTGACCCCCGATGGTCAGCGGACGATGAACACTTTTCTGGGCGCGTCGCAGAATCTGGGGCATGAATCGCTTGATGCGGCGCTGATCGCCGACGCCGATATCTTGTACCTCGAAGGCTATTTGTGGAATGCCGACGCCTCGCGCGCGGCAATGGCCGAAGCGATCGGGATGGCCAAGGCGGCGGGTCGCCGCGTCGCGTTCACCTTGTCGGATACCTTTGTCGTCGCCGGCCATGGCGAGGATTTCCGTCGCATGATGGCGGCGGGCGACATCGACATCCTGTTCGCGAACGAGGCCGAGTTGCTCGAACTGGCGCAGGAAGGCGATTTCGAAACTGCGCTCGCCAAAGTGGCCGCCGAGGTGCCGCTGCTCGTCGCGACGCGCGGCGAGCATGGTGCGGTCGCTATTCAGCAGGGCGAACGCACCGAAGTCGCCGCCGAGCCGATCGACGAGGTGGTCGACACGACCGGCGCGGGCGACCTGTTCGCCGCTGGTTTCCTGGCGGGACTGGCCGAAGGGCGCCCGATCGCCGACTGCCTGACGATGGGCGCGGTGTGCGCGCGCGAAATCATCGCGCAGGTCGGTCCGCGTGCCCAGACTGACCTTCGCACGAAGGTCGCCGCGCGGCTCGGCTAGGAACTTTCGGCCAGCCAACGCGTCCTATGCGCCAGACGAATGGCACAGGAGGATGGCATGGCCGACGAGATTCATGAAACGCGCGCGCCCGACGGGACGACGCACACGACGACGATCATCGATCGCGAACCGCGGCGCAGCGGCGGATTGGGCATGGGCCTGATCCTGCTCGTCGTGCTGGCGGTCGCGGGCTTTTTTGCGTTCCAGTTCCTCGCCAACGACAGCGCCGAGACTGGTGCGATCACCGAAGCGGCGCAGAAGGTGGGCGATGCGGCGCAGGACGTCGGCGATGCCGCGCAGGAAGCGGTGAAGTAATCGAAGCCAGACGCTAGGTGGCGGCGGGCTCTGCCCCCGCCGCTTCGGGGTGTTTCTTGAACAGCGCGCGGTCGGCGGGGCCGAAGCCGCGCGTCCAGATCAGCCATGAATAGATGCCGAGAATCACCGGCACGCCGATCAGCAGCTCGGCCCATTCGGGCAGCTGTGTCGCGCCCCAGCCGAGAATGGCGGCGCCCGCGGTCGCCCACACGAGCGCCCAGCGCAGGCTGTTGACCGGTGCGCCAAGGACGCGCGCGAGCAGTCGCGCCTTGACCACCGAAGCAAAGCCCAGCGCGAGCATCAGCGCGAGCGCGACCGCGGCGGCGTAGGTGATCGGGGGCAGGCCCATCGACTGTGCGACCAGGATCAGCGTGACGCTGAGCACCGCCTGCAACGCCAGCGTCGCGATGCTGATCAAAAGGTTACGGTGGCGCGCGACATAGACCAGCGCGGCTTCGCTGACGACCGCGGTCGCGGCAACGACTTCGGCGGCGAGCAGGAAGGCGAGCGCGGCGGTGCCGCTGACGAATTCGGGGCCGACGAGGCCCATCACAGCCTCCCCGGGAATGCCGAGCGCGAGCGCGACCCCGGCCTGCGCGGCGATGATCCAGAAGCCGACCTGGCTGACTTGTGCCGCCACGGCGGCAAGCCGCTTTTCGGCGAGGTTGCGGGTGATGACGGGGCCGAGGATCGGTTCAAAGCTCGTTTTCAGCTTTTGCGGCAGCGATGCGACCTGCTGCGCCATGTAATAGATGCCGTAGATGGTCGGCGAGGTGAACTGGCCGAGGATGAACAGGTCGAGGCGGCGCGTGCCCCATTCGATCGCATCGGCGGCGGCGAGCGGCGCGTTGCGCCGCGCAACTGCGATCAGCGTGGCCGGATGCGGTTGCCAGCCGCGCGGCCCGCCATAGTGGCGCAGCATCGGGATCAGCGCCGTCAGGAACGCCCCGACCATCGCGGCGGCGTAGGACAGCATCAACCCGTCGCGGACCGACACGAACCAGAATCCCGCCGCCGCCGCGCTGATCACCCAGGGTTCGACGATCGCGCGCGCGCGCACCGTTGTGCCGATGTCAAAGCGATAGGCGCAGGCGGCGAGCGCGATGTCAGTTCCCGCAATCGCGAAGACGAGCAATGCCATCCAGCGATCGCTGCCGCCGACATCGCCGGCGGGAAACATGAGCTGCGGCAACAGGAATAGCAGCGCCGACCCCGCCGCCGACGCGAGAAAGGCGACGAACATGCCGTCCCAGACGACCGTGCGATGATCGGCGCCGGGAACGCTGAGCTGTTCGGCGAGCCCGCGCTTCAGGCCGAGGGTTGCGAGCTGAGCGACCAGCTCGATGACGAGCACGGCAAAGGCGAAGCGCCCGACGGCTTCGGGGCCGTACCAGCGGCCGGCGACATAGAGGAAAGGCAGGCGCGCGACCAAGCGCAGGATGAAGCCGAAGAAGTTGGTGCGCCCGCCCTTGGCAAGCGCGGCGGTGTCGGCATCGCCCGATGGGGCTGCGGCCGATGCGGGCGCGGCTGCGCTATCCGTCTGGCTCAAGCCCGCCGCCCCTTCTGCTGATCCCCGGCGCGCAGTCTAGCGCGGTGCGGGGGCGCAGGCAAATCCGTACACTTGATCACCGGCCCTCGGATCGCAGCGGGCGGCTGAGCAGGGCGTGAATGGCATCGGCGACACGCGTTTCACCCGCGACCAGCTGCGCGACGGTGTCGCAGATTGGCATGTCGATACCGTCGGCGCGCGCCGCGGCGGCGACGACCGGGGCGCTGAATGCGCCCTCGGCGACGGTGCGGCGGTCGGCCATCAGCGTGGCGGCATCCTCGCCGCGTCCGAGCCCCTGGCCGAGCGCGAAGTTGCGCGAATTGGACGAGGTGCAGGTGAGGACAAGGTCGCCGAGCCCGGCGAGCCCCGCGAGCGTTTCAGCCTGCGCACCGCGCGTGAGGCCGAAGCGCGTCATTTCGGCAAAGCCGCGGCTGATCAACGCAGCGCGCGCGTTGAGCCCGAGCCCGGCGCCGTCGACGATACCGCAGGCGATCGCGAGGATATTCTTGATCGCGCCGCCAATTTCGGCACCGATGACGTCGGTCGACACATAGGGGCGGAAATGCGGGCGCGCGATCGCTCCGGCAATCGCGGCGGCGAGGTCGGGATCGGCGGCGGCGAGGGTGATGGCGGTCGGCAGCCCGGCGGCGACTTCGTTGGCAAAGGTTGGCCCCGACAGCACCGCGTGCGGACGCTGCGGCGCGAGGTCGCGCGCCATGTTGATCGGGAAGGCAAAGCTGTCCGCCTCCATCCCCTTGCTGCAAAAGATAAGCGGCGCGTCGCCCGCGGGCAGATCGGCGAGCACGTCGCGCAGGAATGGCACCGGTACGACGATGAGTAGCGCGTCAAGCTCAGCCATGTCGACGAGGGAGCCGGTCGCGGTCAGCGAGGCCGACAGCGCGGCGCCAGGCAGGAAGTCCGGGTTGCGATGCTCGGCATTGATCGCTGTCACGACCTCGGCTTCGCGCGCCCACAGGCGCACCGGGGCACCGTCGGCGGCGAGCAGCTGGGCGAGCGCCGTTCCCCAGGCGCCGCCGCCGACGACGCCGAAATTCTTGTATGACGTCATGCTTTCACGCGTCATGCCTTGACTCCGGCGCCGCGCACGGTTTCGGCCGCGGGATCGAGCGGCCAGCGCGGGCGAGCGGCGACCGACAGGTCATCAAACAGGCCCGCGGCGAAGCGCTCGGCCCCCGCCCAGGCGATCATCGCGCCATTGTCGGTGCACAGCCACAAGGGCGGCGCGACGAAGGGGCGTTCGAAGCGCGCGGCAAGATCGGTTAGCGCCGTGCGGATCGCGCCGTTGGCCGCGACACCGCCCGCCACAACGAACGCGGTCGCGTCGGGACAGGCGGTCAGCGCAATGCGGCTGCGATCGACGAGGCAGTCGACAACCGCCTGCTGGAACGAGGCGGCGAGGTCGGGAATGCTGTGCGCGCCGGTGGCGGCGGCGCGGGCGACCGCGCTTTTGAGCCCAGCAAAAGAGAAATGCGGCTCGGCGCTGCCGACGAGCGGGCGCGGCAGTGGCACCGCATGGGGGTTTCCCTCGCGCGCGATGCGCTCGACTGCCGGGCCGCCCGGATAACCGAGGCCGAGCAGTTTGGCGGTCTTGTCGAACGCCTCGCCCGCGGCGTCGTCGATCGTGGTGGCGAGGCGGCGATAGTCGCCGACTCCGTTGACGAGCAGCAATTGGCAATGGCCACCTGAGACGAGCAGCAGCAGATAGGGGAATTTCAGATCGGGTTCGGCGAGGCGCGGGCTCAGCGCGTGGCCTTCAAGGTGATTGACCGCGATCAGCGGCTTGCCTGCGGCATGGGAAAGCGCTTTGCCGGTGACCAGCCCGACCATCACCCCGCCGATCAGCCCGGGGCCGGCGGTCGCGGCGATGGCATCGACATCGGCGAGCGACACGCCCGCATCGACCAGCACCCCGGCGACGATCGGCGCGAGCCGGTCGACATGCGCGCGCGCGGCGATTTCGGGAACGACGCCGCCGAACGGGCCATGCTCGGCCTCTTGCCCCGCGACCCGATGCGCCAAAATGCGCCGGTCGCTGTCGACGAGCGCTGCCGCGGTTTCGTCGCAGCTCGATTCAAGGCCGAGGATCAGAGTCATTATCTTGCGCGTTCCTTTACCCGCCCCTTTATCGGCAGGGCAAGCCGCGCTAGCAGCTTTGCGATGATCGACCTTCCGACCCCCGAAAACCCGCTTCGCATCGGCACCCGCGCATCGCCGCTGGCGATGGCGCAGGCGCATATGACGGTTGCGGCGCTAATCGTGGCGCATGGCCTTGCGCCCGAGGCGCTCACCATCGTGCCGATGACCGCCACCGGCGACCGGATCCAGGACCGTGCGCTGGCCGAGGTGGGCGGCAAGGAACTCTGGACGCGCGAGCTCGACGCGGCGCTTGATGCCGAGCTGATCGATATTGCGGTCCATTCGCTGAAAGACGTCGAAACCATCCGCGATGCGCGCTTTGCCCTCGGCGCCATGCTCGAACGCGCCGATCCGCGCGACCGGCTGGTCGTGCGCGAAGGGATGGCGGCGACGACGATCGCCGATCTGCCGCACGGCGCGCGGCTGGGCACGAGCAGTCCGCGCCGCGCGGCGCAGGTTCGGCGGATCCGGCCCGATCTCGAGCCTGTGCTGCTGCGCGGCAACGTCGCGACGCGGCTGGCGAAGCTCGCGGCCGGCGAGGCCGACGCAACCTTGCTCGCGGCGGCGGGGCTCGACCGGCTGGGGATGCACGCGGTCGGCACGGCGCAGGACACCGCGATGCTCCTCCCGGCAGCGTCGCAGGGCGCGATCGGAGTCGAATGCCGCGCCGCCGATGGCGATACGCTGGCCTTGCTCCTCGCAATCGATCATGCGCCGACCCATCGTGCGGTCGCGGCAGAGCGCAGCTTTCTGGCCGCGCTGGGCGGCGATTGTCGCTCGCCGGTTGCCGCGCATGCGCATTGGCGCGATGACGGCATGCTGCAAATGGAAGCCGAAATTTACTCCGACGACGGCGCCGATCAGGCTGCGGGGCATGCGCTGATCGATCATGACGATGCGGCAGCGGCGCTGGCGCGGCGATTGCTCGACGACGCTCCCGATACGGTGCGGCGGCTGTTCGCCGCATGAGCGGCGGCCTGCCGCTCGTCGTCACCCGCCCCGAACCGGGCAACAGCGCCACGATCGGGCGCGCCGCCGCGCTTGGTCTCGACGCGCGTGCAATGCCTTTGTTTGCCGCGCACCCGATCGACTGGGCGCTCCCGGCGCCGACCAACTACGACGCGCTGTTACTGACCAGCGCGCAGGCGGTGCGGCTTGCGGGCGTGCAGCTTGCCGAGCTGGCGGCGCTGCCCGTCCACGCGGTGGGAGAGGCAACCGCCAACGCGGCGCGGGCGGCGGGGTTGACCGTGGTGCAGACCGGCACGGCCGATGGCCAGGCTTTACTTGACGCCATGGCGTCAGAAAAAATCGGCCGGATATTATGGCTTTGCGGCCGCGAACGGTCCGAATTCGATCCGCGTGGTGCGCTGCTGGACCCGCGCGCCTGCTATGGTGTCGAGCCGGCAGAACCGCCGGGCGACTGGGCCGAGGTCATCGCCGCGCCTGCCGTGCTGCTCGCCCATTCGGCGCGCGCGGCGCGGCGGATCGGCGACCTCGTCGGCGCATCGCGCGGGCATCTGGCGCTCGTCGCGATCAGCCCTGCCGTCGCCGCGGCGGCGGGCGCGGGATGGGCCGAACAGGTCGCGGCGGCAGCGCCCACCGACGCGGCAATGTTGGCACTGGCGCATGCTTTGTGCCACAAGGGCGGAAAATAGGGTCGTTCGAAAGAGAAATATGGCAATCGATAGCATCGACACCCCCTCGCCTGCGGTCGAGGCGGTCCCGGCCAGGGGACCATCGTTTCGGCTGCTCGCCATCGCTGCCCTGCTCCTGCTGCTGATCGGTGTTGCCGGGGGCGGCTGGGCGGTGAATCGCTGGCTGACCACTACCGATAGCGCCCCTGCGGCGAACGTCATCGCGCCGCCAGCGGTTCGCGATATGGCCGATCCGGTGCGGATCGCCGATGCGGTACCGAAAGGCGCGCCGCTGGTCGTCGCGCCCGTCGATGGCGCCAATGCGCTGGCGGCGCGCGTGGCGGAGCTCGAACAGCGGCTGTCGCGGATTACGCTGGAGGCCGAATCGGCGTCGGGCAACGCATCGCGGTCGGAAGGATTGCTCGTCGCCTTCGCCGTGCGCCGCGCGCTCGATCGCGGCCTGTCGCTCGGCTATCTCGACGCCCAGCTGCGTCTGCGCTTCGGCGACGACCAGCCCAACGCGGTCAAGACGATCATCGAAACGTCGCGCGATCCGGTAACGCTGGAACAATTGCGCGCCGAACTCGACACGCTGGCGCCGCAGCTCGTCGGGCGCGGCGGTGACGACAGTGGCAGCCTGTGGACCGGCTTTCGCCGCGAGCTGAGCGAGTTGTTCGTGGTCCGCGCGGCGGGAACGCAGTCGCCGCGCGCTTCCGAGCGGCTCGATCGCGCGCGACGTTATCTGGGTGCGGGCCAAGCCGACCTCGCGATTGCCGAGGTCGAGGCACTGCCGGGTGCGGCCGCCGCCAATGACTGGCTGATCGACGCGCGGCGCTATCATGAGGCACGGCGTGCGCTTGACCTGATCGAGACCGCCGCGATATTGGAGCCGCGCGACAGCCCCGCTGCCGCAATCGCCCGCAGCACCGCGGCCCCGACCCCCTAGCGCGCGTCCCGAAAGGGCTGCTCGCCATATAGAGAAAGCCCCTTTCCATGGCCCTCGCCGATCCGCAGCGCATCGAAGCGCTCGACCCCCTCGATCCTCTTCAGCTCGACGCCGAGCTCAGCGAAGAGGAACGGATGGTGCGCGATACGGCGCGTTCCTACGCGACCGATGCGTTGCTGCCGCGCGTCACTTCGGCGTTTCTCGACGAGCGGTTCGACCGCGAGATCATGTCCGAAATGGGCGCGCTGGGCCTGCTTGGCGCGACGATCGATCCCGAATATGGCGGCGCCGGGCTGAATTATGTCAGCTACGGGCTGATCGCGCGCGAGGTCGAGCGCGTCGATTCGGGCTATCGTTCGGCCTGTTCGGTGCAGAGCAGCCTCGTGATCCATCCGATCAACGCCTACGGCAGCGAGGAGCAGAAGCGGAAATTCTTGCCCGGACTGACCTCGGGCGAACTCGTCGGCTGTTTCGGGCTGACCGAGCCCGATGCGGGCAGCGATCCTGGCGGGATGCGGACGCGCGCCGAAAAGATCGAAGGCGGCTATCGCCTGAAGGGCGCAAAGATGTGGATCACCAACTCGCCGATCGCCGACGTGTTCGTCGTGTGGGCGAAGTCGGAAGCGCATGGCGGCGCGATCCGCGGCTTTGTGCTCGAAAAGGGCATGAAAGGCCTCTCGGCGCCGAAGATTGAGGGCAAGGTGAGCCTGCGCGCGTCGGTGACCGGCGAGATCGTCATGGATTCGGTCGAGGTCGGCGAAGACGCGCTGCTGCCGCACGTATCGGGGCTCAAGGGTCCCTTCGGTTGCCTCAACCGGGCGCGTTACGGCATCGGCTGGGGCGCGATGGGCGCGGCCGAATTCTGTTACGAGGCGGCGCGGAACTATACCGGCGAGCGCCAGCAGTTCGGACGCCCGCTCGCGGCGAACCAGATCGTCCAGTTGAAGCTCGCCAATATGCTCACCGAAATCACGCTCGGGCTGCACGCGGCGCTGCGCGTCGGGCGGTTGATCGACGAAGGGCGCCTGATTCCCGATGCGATCAGCTTCCTGAAGCGCAACAATTGCGGCAAGGCGCTCGATATCGCCCGCGTCGCGCGCGACATGCACGGCGGCAACGGGATTTCGGCCGACTATCATGTCATCCGTCACGCGGTGAACCTGGAAACGGTGAACACCTATGAAGGGACGCACGACGTCCATGCGCTGATCCTGGGCCGCGCGATCACCGGCATCTCCGCCTTTGGCGGCTGACAGCGCGAAACCGCTCGCAGGCATCCGCGTCGTCGAACTGGCGCGGGTGCTGGCGGGGCCGTGGTGCGGGCAATTGCTCGCCGACCTGGGGGCCGAGGTGGTCAAGGTCGAGCGACCGGGGGTCGGCGACGACACCCGCAGCTGGGGACCGCCGTTTGTCACCGGTGCCGACGGCGCTAATCTGGGCGCCGCCTATTATCACAGCACCAATCGCGGCAAGTTGGGGGTGGCGATCGATATTGCCACCTCGGCGGGGCAGGCGGCCGTACGCGATTTGATCGCGGGCGCCGATGTGGTGATCGAAAACTACAAGGTCGGCGGGCTGGTCAAATATGGTCTCGACCCCGCGACGCTGCTAGCCGATTTCCCGCAGCTGATCGTCTGTTCGATCACCGGCTTCGGCCAAACCGGCCCCTATGCCCACCGCGCGGGCTATGACTTCATCATCCAGGCGATGGGCGGCGCGATGGCGTTGACCGGCGAACCCGACGGCGCGCCGCAAAAGGCGGGGATCGCCTATGCCGACATTTTTACCGGGATGTATTCGGCGGTCGCGATCCTCGCAGCGTTGCGGCGCCGTGACGCCACGGGTCGGGGCGCGCATATCGACATGGCGCTGCTCGATTGTCAGGTCGGGGTCCTCGCCAATCAGGCGGCTAATTATCTGGCGAGCGGCGTGTCGCCGCGGCGGTTGGGCAATGGCCACGCCAATGTCGTTCCTTATCAGGCGTTCGCGACCGCCGACGGCCAGCTGGTGATCGCGGTCGGCAACGACGGGCAGTTTCGTAAATTATGCACCATCTTGGGCGAGCCGCGCTGGGCCGATGACGTGCGCTTTGCGAACAATGCGGCGCGGTTGGCCAATCGCATGACGCTGATTCCGCTGCTCGCGGCGAAGGTCGCGGGTTGGGATTCGCAGCCGCTGGCGTTGGCGCTGGAGGCGGAGGGCGTCCCTGCGGGGCCGATCAACGATATTGCAGGGGTGTTTGCTGACCCGCAGGTGATCGCGCGCGGAATGCGGTTCCGGCCGGAAGGGGGTTTCGTTGATGGGCTCGCCAGCCCGATCGTCATCGATGGCGAGCGGATGGTCGCGGCGGGCGGAGCGCCGGTTCTGGGCAGCTGATTTCGCGCGGGAGCTAACAAACTGTCCTTTGTATTCCGTTCGTGTCGAGCGAAGTCGAGACACGCTGAGCTCTTGCCCGCCTGCGCGTGTCTCGACTTCGCTCGACACGAACGGGGTGGGGGATTGGTCTAGACACCATCCCACTTCACCATCGTGTCCGCGCAACGAAAAAGGGGCGCCGTCGCCGACGCCCCTTTCCCCCTTTTTGTCGATTGCCGGTGGCTCAGAACTTGACCGTGCCGGTGACGAAAATCTGCCGCGGGTTGCCGTAGAAAGCGGTCAGCGTTCCTTCGGTGCCGAGCGCCGAGGTGGGCAGGCCGTTGCCGCCGAGGATCGGGGCGCCGGTCGTCGGGTTGACGTTGATGAAGGTATAGCCTGAGGTCTTATATTCCTTGTTGGTCAAATTCTTGCCGAACAGCCCGATGCTCCAGCGATCGTCGGGGGCGGTATAGACGACGCTCGCGTCGAGCAGCGCAAAGCCCTTTTGATCGATGTAGGGGTTCGGGATTTCGAACTGATAGGTCTTGCTGCGGTACGACAAGGTTGTGCCAAAGCTGAGGTCGCCGTCGCCGATCGGGGTGGCATAGGCGAGGGTGCCACTGGCGGTCCATTTGGGGGTGTTCTGCACCTCGCGGAATTCGGCGACGTCGGTCGGGCGACCGCCGATGTTCGACACATATTCCTTATATTGCGCATCGATGTAGCCGAGCGCGGTCGACAGCGTCAGCCGATCGCCCGCCGCGGCGAGATCCTCGCCCAGCCGGATGCGACCTTCGAATTCGACCCCCTTGAAGGTCGCCTTGCCGGCGTTCGACACGATGCCGCAGAAGCTGGGCAGGCCGCTGACGGTGCAGGCGACCGAGCCCGGGATCTGGACATCGGTATAGTCGGCGTAGAAGCCGGCGATCGCGACATTGACCGCGCCGTCCATCAGGCTGCCCTTGTAGCCGACTTCATAGCTTTCGACCTTTTCAGGACGGAAGCTCAGGAAAGCGGCGATTTCCGCGTCGCTGCGGATGCCATTGCCATCGGTATCGGGGGCGTTGACGCCAACGCCGCGCGGATCGAAGCCGCCGCCCTTGAAGCCCTGCGAATAGCTGGCGTAGAGCGTATGGTCGGGGGTCGGCTTGAAGGTGAGCGACGCGCGCGGGGTGAATTTCTTGAAGCTGCGCTTGCCGTCGAAATCGGTACCGGGGGCGCCAAAAGCGACTCCCGCGCCGCCAAACACCGGCGACCCGCCGCCGAGATAGTTCTGGCGCAGGATCGACGCTTCGCGCGTGTCCCAAGTGTAACGACCACCGAGCGACAGGCTGAGCTGGTCGCTGAAATCGAAGGTCGCGTCACCGAACACGGCATAGGTCGTGGTATCGACATCGGCCTCGGTAAAGGCGGTCAGCCCGGCGAGGGTGTTGAAGATGCGGACGTCGAACAGGGTGTCGGCGGTCGCGTCGAGATAGTAGAAGCCGAGCAGACCCTTCAGCCGGTCGCCTTCGTAGAGCAGCTGGAATTCCTGGCTGATCTGTTCGTTGAAATAGAAGCCGGGGACGTCGACATCGACCGCGGGCAGCGCGTCGAAATCGATCGGGGTCGCCGATGTATCCTTGCGCCAGGCGCTGATCGACCGCAGCGTCACCGTGTCGGTCAATTCGGCGGTGACATTGAATGCCAGACCATAGGATTCGATCTCTTGCTTCGGATCATTGAGGCCGCCGCGGCTGTCGAACACATTGTCCAGTACCGGCGCGTTGGTGCGCAGCGAGGGGATCAGGCGGTGGCCGCCGCGCGGCGCGCTCTTGTCCTTGGTATAGTCGCCCGAAATGCGGATCAGCACCGGCGCGCCATAGCTGCCGAGCTCGACCGTGCCGCGGCCGGCCCAGACGTCCTTGTTGTAATTTTCGAGGCCGGTGGTGAGGTTGTCGCCGAAGCCGCCGCGCGACAGCCGCGCAATCGAGCCGCCGACGCGGACGATGTCGCCGATTGGGGCGCTGGCGGTGACGACCAGGTCGGCCTGGTCATAGGTGCCGAGCGTGCCCTTGAGCTTGAGCGAAAATTCTTCCGGCAGCTGTTTGGTGACATATTTGACCGCGCCGCCGATGGTGTTGCGGCCATAGAGCGTGCCCTGCGGCCCGCGCAGGATCTCGATGCGTTCGACGTCATAGATGTCGAGCACCGCGGCCTGCGGGCGGTTGAGATAGACGTCGTCAAGATAGAGGCCGACCCCCTGCTCGAAACCCGACACCGGATCCTGCTGGCCGACGCCGCGGATGAAGGCGCTGAGCGTCGAATTGGTGCCGCGCGACACTTCGAGCGTGGTGTTCGGCGTCGTCTGCCCGACGTCGGTGATATCGATCGCGCCCGCCTTGGTCAGCGCGTCGCCCGAATAGGCGGTGATCGCGACCGGAACGTCGATCAGGCGTTCGTCGCGGCGGCGGGCGGTCACGATGATCTCGTCATCGCCGGCGTCGGTGCTCGTCGCATCGGCTGGCGCAGCGGTATCCTGGGCGAAGACGGCCGGGGTGAAGGCGAGCATGGACAGCGCGCTCGAAGCAAGGACGGCGCGGCGCAGCGGACGAGCGAAAGGACGCATGTAGGACTCTCCCATGTAAGGAGCGACCGCTTGCCGCCCCTGTCGTTTTTTTGGGCCCGGTGCTTGCCAAGCCGCGACGCACCCAATAATGAAACATGAACCAAGTTTCAACTTGGAATATGACTTCGTCGTTTTTTGCTTGCCAGTGGTGCGAAAAAGCCACGATGCAGCGGGGGCGTGCGGAGGGGAGACGGAAGATAGCCATGGATCAGCCGCAAGACGCAGCACCGATCGCCGCGGGTGAGGCGCGCGACAAGACCCCGCGCACTGATCGCGGGCGCCGCACCTTGCGCAAACTGCTCGACGCCGCGGCGGTGGAGTTTGGCGAGCGCGGCTTTCACGAAGCATCGATCAGCGGCATCACCCGCCGCGCCGGGACCGCGCTCGGCAGTTTTTACACCTATTTCGATTCGAAAGAGGAAATCTTCCAGGCGCTGGTCCGTTATATGAGCGAGCAGCTACGCGACCATGTCACGCCGCTGGTGCAGGCGGCGCCCGACGAGATCAGCGCCGAGCGCATCGGGCTTGAATCCTTCCTGGGCTTCGTGCGCGAGCATAAGGAAATCTACCGGATCATCGACGAGGCCGAGTTTGTCGATTACGCCAGCTACCGGCGTCACTATGAAACCACCGTTGCACGCGTGCGCCAGCGGCTTGAGGACGGCGCTGCGCGCGGCGAGATTCGCGCCGACGTCGGCGAAATCCACGCTTGGGCGATCGGCGGGATGAACGTGTTTCTGGGCATGCGTTACGGCCTGTGGGACGCCGATGCCGATATTTCGGAGATTGCCGCCATCGCGAATGATTTTGTCGCCAACGGGCTGAAAAAGCGGGATTGAATGCCATCCGCTGATAGCGCAACGTGGCAAACCGAAAGCTGTAGAGGTTGGAAATGGCTTACGCCCGCTCGGCTCTGACAATCTTCCATGACATGCTCGGAACGCTCGATCGCCTTCTGCGCAAAGCAGAGGAGGCGGACATGGCGGATAATGTGCTGGCGGCCAAGCTGACCGACGACATGTTTCCGCTCGAACTGCAGATACGCGTCGCGATCAACCAGGTCTTGCTGGCACTGAATCAGGTGGGGGGACTTGCAGTCTCGCTTGAGGAGGCAACCTATCATTCACTTGCGCAAGCTCGCGAACGCGTCGCGGTCGTTCGCGCACTTGTCGAGCGTGCGAATGGCGATGACTGGGCTGCTGCGGACTCGACGGTCGACCTGACGTTGCCAAACGGCGTCCGTTTCCTGATGTCGTCGGAGGAGGATATTCGAGACTGGATCATGCCGAATTTCTATTTTCACATAACGATGGTGTACGCTCTCCTGCGCAATGCGGGGTTAGCCATCGGGAAAATGGACTTCATCCCCCATATGGATCGTTACAAGGTGCCGGTTGCGGAGTAGCGGCAGCACCGCGTCGTGCCTGATGTTGGCGCGAGCGTCCCCGATCAGCGACGCGAAATCAGAAAAATCGCATGTTCGGCGCGCCAGCTGGCCGCCGCATCGCTTGTCGGCCTGTCGCCCGACAAGTGCCACACGCGCTCGACCCGGATGCCTTTCGCGCGGACGAGGTCGCGAAAATCGCTGACCGTGACATGGTGGATGTTCGGGGTTTCATACCAGGCGATGGGCAGCAGCCGCGTTACCGGCATGCGGCCGTTCCAGAGCAGCGCGAGCCGGACGCGCCAGTGCGCAAAATTGGGGAAGCTGACGAAGGCGCGCGGCGCGATGCGCAGCAGTTCGTCGACCACCCGGTCGGGGCGCTCGGTGGTTTGCAGCGTCTGCGACAGGATCGCATAGTCGAAAGCGTCATCGGGATAGTCGGCAAGGTCGCGGTTCGCATCGCCCTGCACCACCGACTGGCCGCGCGCGATCGCCGCGGTCACGTTTGCCGGGTCGATCTCGAGCCCGCGCGCATCGACGCCCTTGGCGCGCAGCGCCGCGATCAGCTCGCCATCGCCGCAGCCCACGTCAAGGACGCGCGCGCCGGGCGGCACGGCGTCGGCGATGATCGCAAGATCGGGGCGGAGAGCCATCAGAACCCCGAACCCAGGGCGCCCGCAACGAGGCGGTCGAGCGCCGGGACGTCGAGCAAAAAGGAATCATGACCGAAGGGCGCCGACAGCTCGACAAAGCTCGCCGCCGCACCGACGCTTTGCAGCGCCTGCACGATGCGGCGCGACTCCGAGGTCGGGTACAGCCAGTCGGTGTCGAAACTGACGAGGGTGAAACGCACGTCCTTTGCGCGGGCAAAGGCACCCGCGAGCCGCCCGTCATGCGGCTCGGCCAGGTCGAAATAATCCATCGCGCGGGTGATATAGAGATAGGCGTTGGCATCGAAGCGGTCGGTGAAGGCGAGCCCCTGATGCCGCAGATAGGATTCGACCTGGAAATCGGCATCGAAGCCGAAGCTCTTGATGTCGCGCGCCTGCAGGCGGCGGCCGAATTTCTCGGTCAGCCCTTCTTCCGACAAATAGGTGATGTGCGCCGCCATGCGCGCGACCGCGAGCCCCTTGGTGGGCGCGCGCGTGCTGCCATAATATTGGCCGTCCTGCCAGTCGGGGTCGGCCATGATTGCCTGCCGCCCGACTTCGTGGAACGCGATATTCTGCGCCGAATGGCGCGCCGCACTGGCGATGACGAGCGCCGAGCCGAGGCGCTGCGGATAGGTTGCCGCCCAGGCGAGCGCCTGCATCCCGCCCATCGACCCGCCAACGACGGCGTGAAGCCGCGCGATGCCCAGATGGTCGAGCAGCAGCGCCTGCGCCCGCACCATGTCGGTGATCGTGATGACCGGGAACGCCATGCCCAGCGGCGCACCGGTCGCGGCGTCGGGGGTCGCGGGGCCGCTCGACCCCATGCAGCTACCGAGTACATTGGCGCAGATGACGTGAAAGCGGTCGGTGTCGATCGGCTTGCCGGGACCGACCATGCGCGCCCACCAGCCGGGCTTGCCGGTCGCCGGATGGTCGCTCGCGACATATTGGTCGCCGGTCAGTGCGTGGCAGATCAGCACCACGTTCGACTTGTCGGCGTTGAGCGCGCCATAGCTTTGATAGGCGATCGTCGTCGCGGGCAGGCTCTGGCCGCTGTCGAGCGCGAGCGGCGCCGCGATCGTCACGCTCTGGTGCTGAATCTGGTGGAGCAGGCTCGCCATGATGGGCGCGGGGCTAAGCGGGTGCAGCCACCCTGTCAACGTACTGGACTCAGACGGCTGACGCGCTAAACGGCGCGGCATGACCGACACGACGCAAACCCTTGAGCCGAAGCCGTGGATCAGCGGCATCGCCCCCTATGTTCCCGGCAAATCGGCGGGAGCCGACGGTCGCCCGCTGATCAAGCTGAGCGCCAACGAAAATCCACTCGGGACGGGTGCCAAGGCGCGCGCGGCATTTGCGGCGGCGCAGGGCGCGGCCGACGCGCTGTCGCGCTACCCCGATCCGGGCTCGAACGAGCTGCGCGCCACGATCGCGGCGAAGTTCGGGCTCGATCCGGCGCGGATCATCTGCGGCAACGGGTCGGACGAACTGCTGCATCTGGCGGCGGGCACCTATGCCGGCGCGGGCGACGAGATCCTGTATGTGCGCTATGGTTTCGCGGTTTACGAGATTGCGGCGCGGCGCGTCGGAGCGGTGCCGGTCGAGGCCGATGACCGCGACTATGCGACCGACGTCGATGCGTTGCTCGCAGCGGTGACCGACAAGACGCGCGTCGTCTATCTCGCCAATCCGAACAATCCGACCGGCACGCTGGCGTCGCGCGACGAGGTTGCGCGCTTGTACGCGGGCCTGCCCCAGAATGTGCTGTTCGTCATCGACCAGGCCTATTCGGAATATCTGTCGGATGCCGAGGATGACGGCGGGTTCGAGCTTGCGAAGACGCAGCCGAACGTGTTCATCACCCGCACTTTTTCCAAGATCCACGGGCTCGCCGCCGAACGCATCGGCTGGGGCTATGCCGCGGCCGAGGTGATTTCGGCGCTGCACCGCATCCGCCTGCCGTTCAACGTCACGCGCGCGGGGCAGGCGGCGGCGATCGCGGCGATCGGCGACGAAGACTTTGTGACCGCCAGCCGCGAGCATAATGCCAAATGGCGCGCCTGGCTGGCGCAGGAGATCGAGAGCCTGGGCAATCACGGGCTGCGCGTCGTGCCGTCGGCGTGCAATTTCCTGCTCGTGCTGTTCGAGGGCAATGTCAGCGCCGAGACGGTGTATAACCGGCTGATGGAGGCGGGCTATATCGTCCGCTGGCTGCCGGGGCAGGGATTGCCGCACGCGCTGCGCATGACGATCGGCACCGAGGACGAGACGCGCGGGCTCGCGGCGGCGATCCGCGCCGCGCTGAACGGCTGATCGATGGCGCGTCCGGTCGAGCGATTGGCGATCATCGGCCTGGGCCTGATCGGATCGTCGATTGCCCGCGCGGTCAAGGCGCGGCTGCCGGGCGTGAGCGTGACAGGCTATGACGCCGACGCCGACGTGCGCGACGTCGCGCAGCAACTCGCACTGTGCGACATCATCGCCGACCGCGCTGACGCGGCGGTCGCGGGCGCCGATCTTGTCATATTGGCGGTGCCGGTTGGCGGTATGGCCGCCGCGGCGCGCGCGATCGCACCCGGTTTGGCGGCGGATACCATCATCTCCGACGTCGGATCGTCGAAGGCGAGTGTGGCCGAGGCGCTGGCGCATGCCTTGCCCGGGCACATCGTTATCCCCGCGCATCCGGTTGCCGGGACAGAAAACAGCGGTCCTGCCGCGGGCTTTGCCAGCCTGTTCGAGGGGCGCTGGTGCATCATCACCCCGCGTGCGGGCGCGCCCGAGGATGCAGTTGCTGCGCTCACGACCTTCTGGGAAGCGCTGGGGGCCAAGGTTGATGTCATGGACGCTGCGCACCACGACATGGTGCTCGCGGTGACCAGCCATCTGCCGCACCTCATCGCCTATACGATCGTCGGGACCGCGAGCGAGCTGGAGGAGGTCACCGAAAGCGAGGTCATCAAATATTCGGCGGGCGGTTTCCGCGACTTCACGCGCATCGCGGCGAGCGACCCGGTGATGTGGCGCGACGTGTTTCTGGCGAACAAGGACGCGGTGCTGGCGACGTTGCAGCGGTTCAACGAAGATCTGACCGTGCTGCAACAGGCGATCCGCCGCGGCGATGCCGCCAAGCTGGAGGACTGGTTCACGCGCACCCGCGCGATCCGCCGGTCGATCATCGAGCAGGGGCAGGATGACGCAGCGCCCGATTTCGGGCGGAAACATTAAACCACACGCCCAACCGCCGTTCGTATCGAGCGAAGTCGAGATACGCTCGCCCTGCCGGCGCTTCCACGTGTCTCGACTTCGGCCTGCGGCCGAAGTTTATCCTGAGCGCCTGCCAAGGCAGTCGAAGGGCTCGACACGAACGGGAATTAGGGGGCGCTATAGCCTTCGAGCAACGCCTCGGGCGGGTTCAGCGCATTGATCGCGCGCCAGACGCGCTCCTCGGCCTCCTCGCGCGGCAATCCGGCGGGGATTGTCGCGCCGACCTTATAGGTGATCGTCCCGGGCCATTTGACCCAGCGGCGCGGCGGATAGGCGATGCCGCTGTTCACCGCGACCGGGATCACCGGCACGCCGAGCAGGCGGTAGATGCCGGCAAATCCCGAGCGGAGCGGCGGTGCCAGCCCGTGCGGAATCCGCGTTCCCTCGGCGAACAGCACCAGCGGGCGATCCTTGGCCAGCGCGGCCTTGGCGGCGTTCAGCATCGCGCGCATCGCCTTGCCGCCGCCGTCGCGATCAACCGGAATCAGGCCATAGAAGCGCGCCGCCTGCCCCCAGACCGGGATGTTGAACAGCTGTTCCTTGGCAAAGACCGCCGGATGCTTGAACAGGCCGGGCTGCTCGATCGTCTCGAACGCGCCCTCATGCTTGAACACATAGAGCACCGGAATGTCGGGCATCTCGCCTTCGACGACGATTTTCTGGCCCAGCACGAAGCGGCAGGTCAGCCGGTGGAACTGCGCCCAGATCCGCACGAACCAGATCGTCGCGCGGTGCGAGATCGGCAGCGAAATCACCGCACCGATCGAGCTGAAACTGCTCATCAGCACGAACAGGATCCAGAACAGGATCGAACGAACCAGGGCCAAGATGTAACGCATCGGCCTTGCGCTTACAGACCGAGCAGGCCGCCCGCCAGCCCTGCGAGATATTTGTGATATTCGCGAAACAGCGTGGCGAAATTGGGCTCGCTGCGCACCGCGTCGGGCAGGATCGTCACCTTGTCGCCAACCGCGCGGGCGATCTCATATTCGGCGCGGCGCATATGCCAGTCGGTGGTCACCAGCCGCACGCTTTTATAGTTGCGCCGCGCAACCCAGGTCGCGACCTCGGTCGCGTTCGAACGCGTATCCTCGGCCTCGAACCCCAGCGCTATGCAGCAATCGAACAAGGCCTGCGGGCGTTTATATTCCGCCGCCAGCTCGCGCGGTTTCACCTCGCGCGCGACGCCGCTGATCAGCAGGCGCTTGGCATCGCCTGCCTCGAGCCGTTCGAGCGCCCGGTCGATGCGCCCCGGCCCACCGGTGAGTACGACGATGGCGTCGGTTTTTTGCGCCGCAGCGGGGAGCGGCGGCAGCAGCGCAAACCATGCAAAGCCGAGCACCCAAGCCAGAAACAGAAGGGAAAGCAGGCGCTTGATCATAATATCTTCTTGAGCGCGGCGAGCAACGTCTGGCGCGCCGTCAGGGCTGCGAGCGCGATAGCCAATAGCGGCAGCGCCAGCAAGAGCGCCCAGCCGGTCGGCCCGAGCGACGCGGTCGCCGCCAGCCCCGAGGTGACCCCCGCCCATTGCCAGCCGATCAGGAGCAACAGCGCCGCGGCGACCGCAGTGCCCAGCGCGATGCCATAGGCGGTGTCGATCGCGATCCGCCGCTGGAACAGCCGGGTGATCTGGCGGTCGGTGGCGCCGATCAGGTGGAGCATCTCGATCGTCGCGAAATGGGTTCCAAGCGCCGCACGCGCGGTCATGATCACTACCGCGGCGCTGGCGAGCGTCATCAATATGACGAGCGCGCCGGCGATCCATGCGAGCGAACCGATTAACTGGGCGACCGGCCCCAGCCATTCGGCATGCGGAATGATCCGCGCGCCGGGGGCTTCGGCGGCGACCAATGCGCGCAGCTCCTGCATGTGGCGGCTACGGTTTTCGCCGACAAAATCGATATCGACGAGCGCGGGAAGCGGAAGTGAATTCAGTACCGGATCGTCGCCATCAGCGCTGCCAAACCATTGTCCGAGCGTCGCCTGCAGCTCCGCGCGATCGACCGCGCGCGCCGACAGGACGAAGGGCTGGGCGGCGGCGGCGCGGCGCAGCGCCGCGGCCTGTTCGGCGCGGGTGACCGGGTTGGGGGTGACGATCTGCACCGTGACCCGTCCGGCGATGGCGCTGCCGATCGCATTCGCCGATCGCGCCAGCCCGACACCGGCCGCCGCGGCGAGCAGGGTCAGCATCATCAGGATCGCGATCACCCACGGGGTCGGGCCCGACAGGCGGCGATCGGGAAGCAGGCGGCGGTGCTGGACGGGAACGCGGGGGATGATCATCGGCGGCCCGTCATGCCCGGTTCGCCGGCGGATAGCGCAGCGCGCCGGTGGGGTCGGCGAGGCGGCCCTTTTCCAGCCGCATCATCTGGGCATTTTCGATGCGGCTGATCAGGTGAATGTCGTGCGTGGCGACCACGACGGTGGTCCCGAGGCGATTCAGCGCCTCGAACAATCCCAACAGGCGCGTCGCCATTTCAGGATCGACGTTCCCCGTCGGTTCGTCGGCGACCAGCAATTGCGGGCGCGCGATCACCGCGCGCGCGATCGCGACGCGCTGTTGCTCGCCGCCCGACAGTGTCGCCGGGTGCGCCTCGGCGCGGTCACCCAGGCCGATCCAGCTCAACATTTCGCCGACTGGCCCCGACAGATCGTCTTCGCCGACCCCCGCGATCCGCAGCGGCAGCGCGATATTGTCGCGTGCCGACAGATGCGGGATCAGGCGGAAATCCTGAAACACCACCCCGATCCGGCGGCGAAAGCCGGGCAGGCGCTGGCGCGGCATGCTCACCAGATCTTCGCCGAACAGCCGGACGATGCCGCGGCTTGGTCGCTGCGCGAGGTAGAGCATCTTGAGCAGCGAGGTCTTGCCCGCGCCAGAGGCGCCGGTCAGGAAATAGAAGCTGCCCGGTTGCAGGTTGAAGCTGATGTCGCTCAGCACTTCGGCATCGGGGCCATAACGCAGGCCCACGCCGTCGAATTCGACCATCGCGCCACCGGGGCGCGGAGCGGCGGCGTCGGTCATGGCGTCACGCGCACGCGGTTCGGCGCGGGAAGCGTGGGACATAATCGGGGCGCGGCGGCGCTCATGCCCCGCCTGTTACACGGCTATAGTGTCAGGTAAAGCGGGGAGTGGGCGGCGTGCGACGACGCGGCACTTGCAACACCGCGAATCAGCGTGTTTAGAAGGGGACCATGATCCTCGCCTGCCCGTCCTGCCGCACCCGTTATGTCGTACCCGATACCGCGATCGGGCCGACCGGGCGCACCGTGCGCTGCGCAAGCTGCCGTCACAGCTGGTTTCAGGAGCCCGCGGCGATCGATCCGACCGCTTCGGCGGCCGTCGACGCGCCGGTCGCGGCTCCGGCAAGCGAGCCCGCACCTGCACCCGTTCCTTCCCATCCCGAACGTCCGGTCCCGGTCGCCGAACCTGCGCCGCCGCCGCCGCCCGAAGCCTTTGCCGCCGACCCGGCGCCGCGGGCGGCGCCCCCGGTCTTTGACGAAGCGCCGCTGCCCTTTCGCCGCCCGCGGCGCAATCCGGCGAAGCGCTGGACGCTGATCGCGGCGAGCGCCGCCGTGCTGATGATCGCGGCAACCGCTGGACTCACATATTTCGGCCTGCCCAGCTGGGCGCAAGGCCTAGGGCTGCCCGGCATGGCTGCCGAACCCGACCTGGTGATCGAGCTGCCGCCCAACCAGGACCATCGCGAGCTCGCCGACGGAACGATCTATTTCGCCGCATCGGGGGTGATCATCAACCCGACCGACCGCGAACAACGCGTGCCGCCGATCCTCGCCGAACTGCGCGATGCGCAGGGGACGATCGTCTATAGCTGGACGATCAAGCCGCCGGTGCGGATGCTGCCGCCCAACGAAAAGGTCAATTTCAGCGAAGCAAAGCTCGACATCCCGCGCCGCGCGACGCAGCTGACCGTCAGCTGGGCATTGCCGAAAAGCTAAGTTCTTCCAGAGGTATGGCGTGACGTCGCGGCGTCACAGGCTCAATGCAGCACCCAGCGACAACAGGAAACTGGTCACCGTCGCGACGATGATCGGTGCAAAGCTCCGCCACCCCTGATCGAGCAGCAGGTGCAGCCGCGCCTTCATCGCGGTGGCGACGATTGCGAGCAGGAGGAGTGCCTGCGCGCTGGTCGCCGCGCCATCCTGAACAGATGAGGGGATTTCCACGAGCGAATTGAGCGCGGCTATCGCTAGAAAACCGACGATGAACCACGGCAGCCGCAGCGGGATCTTGCGCGCGCCATCGCCTTCGCCGCGCCGTCCCAGCCACAGCGCCACCAGCATCAGCATCGGCGCGAGCAGCGCGACGCGGGTCAGCTTGACGATCGTCGCCACCTCGCCCGCGGGGGCTGAGAAGGAGAAACCGCCGCCGATCGCCTGCGCGACGTCATGGATTGACGCGCCGATCAGGAAGCCCGCCTGCGCGTCGGTGAGGTGAAGCTCGGCGGCGAGTACGGGATAGAGTGTCATCGCGAACGCGCTAGCGACGGTGATCCCGACCAGGGTCAGCGTGAAGCGCGCCTGGTCGACGCGCTTGTCACCGATCAGCGAATAGAGTGCGAGCGCCGCCGACGCGCCGCAAATCGCAGTCGCGCCGCCCGCCAGCAGCGCCGCGTGGCGATCCTGCGCGAACAGCCGCGCGGTCGCGACGGTCATGACGATCACCGCGAGCATGATCAGCACGAGCAGCGCGAAGGGCAGCGGCCCCAGTTCGGCGAGCTGGTCGGCGGTGATCCGCGCCCCGACGAGCACGATCCCGATGCGCAGTGCGGTCTGCGACATCAAATCGAGCCCCGCGTGCGTCCGCCGGTCCTGCGACAGAAAGCTCATCGCGAGGCCGATGAGCAACCCCATCAGCACCAGCGGCGCCGCATAATGATCGGCGAGCCAGGCGGCGGCGAGCGCCGCGATCGAGGTGACGAGCACCCCCGGCAGATAGTCGCGCCAGCGCCGCCGGGCCGGAGGATGCGCCTCGAGCTGCATTTCGCCATACAGGTCGGCGGCCATCGGCCAGTTTCGTTCGGATGATGCGTTCACGCCGCGGTCCCCATGCCCATGGCGCCGCTTCGCACATTGCCGCGCCCCGGTCGATAGGCCATTGCTGCCGGGCCGCGCTCTTGCTAGAGGCCGCGCTCTATTGGCACCCGTAGCTCAGCTGGATAGAGCGCTGCCCTCCGAAGGCAGAGGCCAGGGGTTCGAATCCCTTCGGGTGCGCCATTTCCTGTGATCGCCAGAGAATCCGCCGTTCGTGCCGGTTCATCATGCCGCGGCGGCGGTCGGCGTGGCTGGTGCGCCGCAACCGTCCTCGGCGTTTTCGATAACATCGCAGCGCGCGCTGGCGACCAGCACCGCTTCGTGCAGTTTTGCGGTAACGATCGCGGCGGTGGCGGGGTCGAGATCGTCGAAGCCGACCTCGATCTGGACCATACCGTCGCACAGACGTGCCGCCAATGTGGCGGGAATCAGCGACCGCTGCGCGAACACGCCGATGATGCGCGGCAGCGTTTGCGGATCGGGATAGGCGACGATCCGGAACTGCCGCGTCACGCCGCGATCCGGCCCGCCGATGCGATCAGCCGCTCGGCGGTTTCGTCGGCAACGGTCGCGGGCGACAGGCCGCGGCGCGAAGCCTCTTCCAGGATGGCGGCGACGCGCGGGCCGATCTGCGCGACCCGGCTTGCCACGCTGGCGGCGCTTTCGCCGAGATATTCCGCCGAAACGCTGATGATCCCGCCGGCGTTGGCGACATAGTCGGGGACATAGGTGATGCCGCGATCGCGCAGCATGGCCGCAACCTCGGGGGCCGCGAGCTGGTTGTTGGCGCCGCCGCACACGAGCCTGGCCTTCATCGCCGCGACGGTCGGTTCGTCGAGAATGCCGCCGAGCGCGCAAGGGACAAAGATGTCGCAATCGACCGACGCGATCGCATCGGCGGCGACGACGCGCGCGCCGAGGATCGTCGCCAACCGGTCGCGGCGCCCCGGTGCGACATCGGCGATGACCAGCCGTGCCCCCGCATCGGCGAGACGGCGGCAGAGTTCGCCGCCGACATTGCCGGTCCCCTGCACCGCGACGGTGAGCCCTTTGAGGTCGCAGCCCAGCGCGAAGGTGGCACCCGCCTCGATCGCGCCGAACACACCCGCGGCGGTCCACGGCGACGGATCGCCGCCCGCCGCGGCGCCGACCGCGGCCAGCCCCGCGACATGGCGTGTCTCGCGCGCTACGTCCTGCATGTCGGCGACGGTCGTGCCGACATCTTCGGCGGTGACATAGCGTCCGCCCAGCGCCTTGACCGCGCGGCCAAAGGCGGCGAACAGCGCGGCGCGGTCGAACGGCGCGTCGGGGCGGCGTAGCACCGCCTTGGCGCCGCCAAAGGGCAGCCCGGCCATCGCATTCTTGTAACTCATACCCTCGGCGAGCCGGAAGGCGTCGGTAAACGCCTGGTCCAGGTCGGGATAATGCCACAGGCGGCAGCCCCCGGCGCCCGGCCCTAGCGTCGTCGAATGAACGACAATGACGCCGTCCAGCCCGACGCTCTTGTCCTCCAGCCGGACGGTTTCAAGGGCGGGCAAACGACCCGAAAATTGCACAACCATCATAGCCTCCTGCTCTGCGCCTGTTATCGCAGACCGGAGCAGGTCAATCTTGCTCGATATTTCGAGTTTTTGGCGTTATGAAGGTCAGAGTTTCTCACAATTGAGAAAATTGAGGTTGAAATGACCGATCTTGATCCCTTCGAGAAGAATATCATCCGTGAGCTCCAGCGCGATGCCAGCCTGACCACCGCCGAGCTTGCCGAGCGCGTCGGGCTGTCGCCGTCGCCCTGCTGGCGCCGCATCGACCGGCTCGAACGCGACGGCTATATCAAGGGGCGCGTCGCGGTCGTAGACCGGCGCAAGGTTGGGCTGCACGCGCATATCTTTGCGCAGGTCAAGCTCAACGCGCACGGCCGCGCCAACCTCGATGAATTCAGTAACGCGATCGCGGCCTTTCCCGAAGTGCTCGGCGCCTATGTGCTGATGGGCAATATGGACTTCATGCTGCGCATCGTCGCAAAGGACATCGATGCCTATGAAGCGTTTTTCTTCGACAAATTGAGCAAGCTGCCCGGAGTGCAGGAAATCAATTCGACCGTGGCGCTGTCCGAAATCAAATCGACGAACGAGCTGCCGATCCTTTGAGCCCGACCCGTTTGACTCGCGCGCGCGGGTGCGCCAGATGCCCCATCGTGCCGATGTCGGCGCCGCGCGAGAGGGAATAGGAGCGGATGTACGACCTGCTGACCGGCCTGTCGGTGATCGAAGCCTCGTCCTTCGTCGCCTCGCCGACCGCCGGGCTCTATTGCGCGCAGATGGGGGCAGAGGTCATCCGCGTCGACCAGATCGGCGGCGGCCCCGATTTTCGGCGCTGGCCGGTGACCGATGGCAATGACTCGCTGTATTGGGAAAACCTCAACCGCGCGAAGAAATCGGTCGCGCTCGATCTCGGGCGGGGCGAGGGGCGCGATCTGCTTCAGGCGCTGGTGCGTGCGACGGGCCAGTTCATCACCAATTTCCCGGTTGGAGGCTTTTTGGCGCACGAAGTGCTGGCGGCGGAACGGCCTGACCTGATCACCGTCCGCATCATGGGCTGGGCCGACGGGTCGCCCGCGCTCGATTATACGGTGAACAACAGCGTCGGCTACCCGATGCTCACCGGCACCGGACCCGATCCGGTCAATCATGTGCTGCCCGCGTGGGATTTGCTCAGCGGCGCCTATGCGGCGTTCGCGCTGCTCGCCGCGATCCAGCGGCGGGCTGTTACGGGCAAGGGCGGCGAGGTGCGGGTACCGCTGTCCGATGTCGCGATCGGCACCGTCGCCAATCTCGGCGGGGTCGCCGAGGTGCTGTACAGTGGCGCCAACCGTCCGCGGCTGGGCAACGCGGTTTATGGCCTGTTCGGGCGCGATTTCGTCACCGCCGACGGCCAGCGGACGATGATCGTCGTGGTGACCCCGCGCCAATGGGCGAATCTGGTTGCGGCGCTCGGTCTCGACGATGCGATTGCGGCGGTCGAGGCGGCGCGCGGGGTGTCCTTTGCGAAGGACGACGGGCTGCGCTTCACCCACCGCGACGCGCTGTATCCGCTGTTCGAACGCGCGATCGCTAGCCGAAGCCATTCCGATCTCGCCGCCGCTTTCGATGCGGGCGGGATCGTGCATTCGCCCTATCGCACGATGCTCGATGCCGTGCAGGATCCGGCGCTGGTCACGGGCAATCCGATCTTCGGGCAGGCCGACAATCCCAGCGGCTTCGCCTATCCCGCCGCGGGTGCCTTTGCGACCTTGCCGCAGGATGCGCGCCAGCCGCCCCGACCGGCGCCGCGCAACGGGCAGCATAGCGAAGAAATCCTGATGGATCGCCTGTCGCTGCCGTCCAGCGAGATTGCCCGGCTGATCGATGCCGGTATTGTCGGCATTGCCTGAAACTGGAGAATGACATGACCCTGCGCCGCGCTGCCATCGTTGCCCCGATCCGTACCGCCGTCGGCAAATTCGGCGGCGCGCTCGCCAGCCTCGATGCGGGGCAGCTTGGCGCCGTCGTGCTCAAGGCACTGATCGAGCGGACGAAGATCGATCCGGCACGCGTCGACGATGTCGTGTTCTCGCAAGGCTATGGCAATGGCGAGGCGCCGAGCATCGGCCATTGGTCGTGGCTCGCCGCGGGCCTGCCGCTCGAGGTGCCGGGCTATCAGCTCGACCGCCGCTGCGGATCGGGGCTGCAGGCGATCGCCAACGCCGCGATGATGGTCCAGACCGGCATGTCCGACGTCGTCGTTGCGGGCGGGGTCGAATCGATGTCGAACGTCGAACATTACAGCATCGATGTGCGCAAGGGGGTGCGCGCCGGCAATCTGGTGCTGCACGACCGGCTGACGCGCGGGCGGTTGATGTCGCAGCCGATCGAGCGTTTCGGGGTGATCAGCGGGATGATCGAGACCGCCGAAAATCTGGCAAAGGATTATGGCATCACGCGCGAGGCCGCCGATGGCTATGCGGTGCGGAGCCATCAGCGCGCCGCGGCGGCATGGGCGAAGGGCCTGTTCGACGACGAGCTGGTCCCGGTCGCGGTGCCGCAGCGCAAGGGCGATCCGGTGATCTTTGCCCATGACGAGGGCTATCGCGCCGACGCGACGCTCGAATCGCTCGGCGCACTGCGCGCGATCGAGGCGAAGACGATCCCGGGCGCGGTGGTGACCGCGGGCAATGCCAGCCAGCAGAATGACGCCGCGGCCGCATGTCTCGTCGTCGCCGAGGACAAGCTCGACGAGCTCGGGCTCGAACCGATCGCCTGGTTTCACAGCTGGGTCGCGGCGGGCTGCGACCCCAGCCGGATGGGGATCGGTCCGGTACCGGCGGTGGAGCGCCTGTTTGCACGCACCGGGCTGGGGTGGAGCGACATTGACCTCGTCGAATTGAACGAAGCGTTCGCGCCGCAGGTGCTCGCAGTGCTGAAGGGCTGGGGGTGGAGCGACGAAGACAGCCGGAACGACATCCTCAACGTCAACGGCTCTGGCATTTCTCTCGGTCATCCGATCGGCGCGACCGGCGGACGGATATTGGCGAATTTGACGCGCGAGCTCGTGCGCCGCGACGGGCGTTACGGGCTGGAGACGATGTGCATCGGCGGCGGGCAGGGCATTGCCGCGATCTTCGAGCGCGCGGTTTGAGCAGCGCATGACCAAGCGCCAGCCGGTCAAATTGAACCAGACCCTTCCTCCTCGTCACCCCGGACTTGATCCGGGGTCCATTGCGACGCCGAAGTCATGGACCCCGGATCAAGTCCGGGGTGACGAAGAAAAAGCGGACGAGCCGTGACGATCTGTGCGGATCTGAACAGCGCAATGGCTGCCGCACAGGCCTATCGGGTGACGGCACAAACCGCGCTCGCCGCACGGCTGGCCGAACGGCCGATCGATCAGGAGCAGCGCGCGGCGCACGGCTTTGCCTGGGTCGCGACGACGGTGGCGGCACTCGAAGCGGTGCAGGGCTGGGTCGAGGCCGGACAAGGCGCCAACCCGCTCGACGCCAAGATCGCGACGCTCGCCTTTGCCGAAGGGATCGGCCAGCTCGTCGGCGGCCTGCCGATGGGGCAGAACGAGATGTTCCGGCCCGCCGACCTTGGCATAGGCCTCGGGGCGCGGACACTCGCTGATGCTTGCGCCGACCTGCTCGACGCCGACCATGCCGCGCTGCGCGCCGAAATCGTGGCGGCGCTGGCGAGTGGCGATTGGCCCAGCGAGACGCTGCATGATGGCGACCTCGATGCGATCCGCGACCAGTTTCGTCGTTTCACCGACGCCGAAATCATACCGCACGCGCATCGCTGGCACCTTGCCAACGACCTGATCCCCGATGAAACGGTCCGCGCGATGGCCGATCTCGGCACCTTCGGCGTCTGCATCCCCGAGGCGTTCGGCGGGCTCGGCCTCTCGAAGCTGGTGATGTGTATCGTCACCGAGGAATTGTCGCGCGGCTGGATCGGCGCCGGGTCGCTCGGCACGCGGTCGGAAATTGCGGGCGAGCTGATCGCGACAGGCGGCACGGATGCGCAGAAGGCGAAATGGCTGCCAAGGATCGCGAGCGGCGAAATTCTGCCCACCGCAGTATTCACCGAACCCGATGTCGGATCGGACCTCGGCTCGCTGCAAACCAAAGCACGGCGCGAGGGCGATCATTGGGTCATCGACGGCGCCAAGACGTGGATAACCCACGCCGCACGATCGGATCTGATGACCCTGCTCGCGCACACCCTACCGGGTGCAAGGGGCTATGCCGGGCTGTCGATGCTGCTTGTCCCAAAGCCGCGCGGGACCGAAGCCGATCCTTTCCCCGCCGACGGGATGTCGGGCAGCGAAATCGAGGTGCTCGGTTATCGTGGCATGCGCGAATATGCGCTGCAATTCGACGCGATGACCGCGCCCGCCGACGCGCTGCTCGGCGGCGAAGAGGGGCAGGGGTTCAAGCAGTTGATGCGGACGTTCGAAGGCGCACGCATCCAGACCGCGGCGCGCGCCGTCGGCGTGGCGCGGCGCGCGCTCGAGCTGGGGCGCGATTATGCCTTGGACCGCAAGCAGTTTGGCCGGGCGATCGTGCAGTTTCCGCGCGTCGCCGACAAGTTGGCGATGAGCCTGGTCGATTTCGTCACCGCGCGCGAACTGAGCTACGCCGCCGCGCGGGCGAAGGACAGCGGCAAGCGCTGCGATATCGAGGCGGGGATGGCAAAGCTGCTCGCCGCGCGCACCGCCTGGTCGAACGCCGACGCCAGCCTGCAGATCCATGGCGGCAACGGCTATGCGCTGGAATATGAAATCAGCCGTGTGCTGTGCGATGCCCGCATCCTCAACATTTTTGAAGGCGCGGCGGAGATTCAGGCGCAGGTGATCGCGCGCGGGCTCGTCGAACGGCGCAACTGACGCCAGGTGCAGGCTATTCGTCAGACATCAAACAATTTGAGCGCAAAAAAATAATTTGCCTTGGGACAGGGGGAGTGCGAAGGGCGCCAATCGCCGCGAAGCGAGTATTTTTGGGGGAAAACTTTCGTTTCGGTCGAGCGTTGCGCGGCCGGATGTTGCCGCCACAAAACTTGATTTCGACTCGTGATGCTCTATTCAAATCCCGTGCACGGCGACCCCGACAATTACATCAGCCTGCTGTCTGTCGCGCAGATTGAAACGCTGCGGCACGTTTATGAGCACAAAAATTCCAAACAAATCGCGCGCCTGATGAATGTTTCGCCGCATACGGTGGACGAAAGGGTACGGCGGTCGCTAAAAAAATTAAATGCTTCCAACAGGATAGAGGCGGCGCGCATTTTGGCGGTTAACGGTGTCTTCGATCATGTTACCCCTTATCAGCCTTTGACATATCAATTGATCGACCTAGGCGACGCACCCGCGCCCCCCGATGCCGAGCCGGGGCGCAGTTCGTTGCGGCGACTATTCGACATCGGTTCGCCGTTCCCGACCGCGTCCCAGCCGGCCAATCGGCATGGGTTGATGGAAAGGATTATCTGGCCAATCTTGATTGCATTCGCGACCATTTTGGCTTTCTCCGCTCTCTATTCGATCCTTGTCGGACTTGGCCGGGTAATGACCTGAGTCCGAACCGAATGCTACGGGGGGGAAACCGGTGGCATTCTTTTTCAAGGAAAAAGAAAATGCTGAATGAACGAGTTTCGGCAGCCAAGAAAATCGCCGCCGACCTGCACCAGGCCGAAGACGCCATCGACGAAGCGATGATCCGTATCGCCCAGCTGGCCGCCACCCTGCCCACCGCGCGCCGCGACACCAACATGTCGGCGATCGTCGGCCAGACCGCGATGTCCAAGGTGGCCCATGCGCTCGCCGCCGCCGGCGAAGTCCGCCAGCTGCTCACCGACGCGCACCTCGCGCTGACGGTAACGCAAAAGGAAGTGGGCCTGGGAACGCGCATGTTCGGTGCCGGGGTGAAGCCCGCCAGCGCCAAGCTGGTCGACGAAGGCAGCAACGATCAGGCGGGCGCCGAAGTCGCCGCGGTCCCGTTCGCGCAGGCCGTTTGATCATCAGGAAGGGTTAGCAGCCACAATGTGGTCCGTGGCGATCTACTATCTGGTACTGCTCATAACGGTTGCCGTCGCGATCCGACGCGGCGGCCCGTTGGAGCGGTGGGCGGCCTATACCGCCCTGATCGCTTCGGTTCTCACCAGTGCCTTGTCACCCTTTCCGACCTGGACCGATATTGAACTGAATATCTTCGTCATCGATGTGCTGGTGCTGATCAGCTTCTGGTTCATCGCATTGAAAACGCAAAGCTTCTGGCCTTATTGGATCACCGGCTGGCAATTGATCGCCATCTTCGGTCATCTGCAGAAGTTCATGTTTTCGGAGATATTGGCGCGACCCTATTCGCTCCTGTCCGTTTATATATCGTACCCGATCCTGCTGTTGATCATCTATGCAGCAAGTTCGTCCAATCGGAACCGTGACGCTACGGCCTGATGTTTGTGGCACCCCAAGGGGTTTCCGCGCATGCAGCAATTTTCGAACCAAGAAGTTGCCGAGCTAAAGTCGCGCATCGACGAGATCCACGAGCTGCTCGCGGGCCGCGGTGGCGAATTGTCGGCGACCCCCACTTATCGTAACGGTGCCGGCGATGCTTCGCCGCAGTCGGTGCTGCTCAACCAGCTGTCGCTCAGCATCCAGATGCGGCGCATCCGGCGCAATCATTTCGCCAGCGCGGAACTGGCGGGGCCGATCTGGGACATGATGCTCGATCTGATGCTGGCCGAAAGCCATGGCCGCGCGCTTAGCGCCAGCGATCTGGCGACCGGCGCCGGGGTGCCGCTGTCGTCAGGGCTGCGGATGATCACCACGCTGGAGCGGCTTGGGCTGGCGCAGCGTTCGATCGACGAACGCGACCGCCGCCGGACGATCGTCCGCCTGACCGACAGCGGCAGCGAACGCATGGCAAGCTATTTCGAGAAAATCGGCGTCGCCTGGCAGAACAACCGGACACTCGCCGCCTGACCTCCCCCCGACGACCGGGTGCGATGCCGAGCGGGTCGCACGCCGCACCCGGTCGCTTTTCCTCTCTCTCGCTTATTCGGTCATCTGGCGCATCATGCGATCGACCTTGGCCATCGCCTCGCGCTTGATCTGGCAGATGCGCGCCGCGCTGACGTCGAGCGTCAGGCCGATTTCGTGGAGGTTGAGCTCCTCAAAGAAATAGAGTTGTAAAACCATCTGTTCGCGGTCGGACAGGCAGGTGATGCATTGGCGCAGCGCGCCCATCAGATCGGCCTGTTCGCATTGCTCGCCCGCACCGATGTCGTCGTCGGGCAGCAGGAAGGCGCCGACATCGATCAGCTCGTCGAGCGAGGTCGAGCGGCCGTGGGTCGCGTTGCGTTCAAGCGCGAAATAATCCTCGGGCGACATGTCGAGCGCCGCCGCCATTTCGGCGGCGACCGGCGCGCGCATCAACTGCTGTTCGAGCGCGGCGCGCGTCGCCTGAATGCGTTTCGCCGCGACCATCGCCGACCGGCCGACATCGGCCTCGCGGCGGAGCTGGTCGATCATCGCGCCGCGGATCCGCGTCGTCGCATAGGTCGCAAAGGCAAAGCCGCGCTCCTCGTAATTCTCTCTCGCCTCAATGAGCGCGATGAGTCCGGTCTGGATTAGATCGTCGAGCTCGCTCGTCCGCGAGACGCGCGAAAAAACCTGCCACGCGATCTTGCGGACCAGCGGCGCATATTCCTCGACCAGCGCTTCGACGCTTTCGCCATAGCCGCGCGCGCGCGGCGCACGGGCCATCGACGCGGCGAATTGCTCGGCGGGCTCAATTCTCATGCGGTTGGTCCTCCATTTGGGCGTCGGGCCCGGTCGCGAGGCGCGGCACTTCGGCGCCGATCGTCGCGACGATTTCGGTCTGTTTGCTGGCCGGGATCTCGAGGTAGGAGATCACGGCGACGTCAGGGAAAGTCGCGCGCACCAGCCGCGACAGCGCCGAGCGGCAGATCGGCGAGGCGACCAGCGCAAAGCTGCGCGTCTGGAGCAGCAGCGGCTCGACCGCCTGTCCGACCTGTTCGATGATCTTCATCGCCATGCCATGCTCGAACGGCCATTCGGCCCCCGGATTGGCGCGCACCGACTGGTTGAGCAGCACTTCGA
Organism: Sphingopyxis sp. EG6; assembly: GCF_003609815.1. Classification (NCBI taxonomy): domain Bacteria; kingdom Pseudomonadati; phylum Pseudomonadota; class Alphaproteobacteria; order Sphingomonadales; family Sphingopyxidaceae; genus Sphingopyxis; species Sphingopyxis sp. EG6. The sequence continues at coordinate 3,273,269 of NZ_AP017603.1, read as the reverse complement.
TTTCGGGGCTGAAGGTCACGACGGGCAGCGGCATCCGGCTCGGCACGATCGTCTGGACGATCAGCGCGCCGATGCGCTGACGCACCGCCTCGACCAGGTCGACTTCGCCGAGCTGCTGCGCGGCGGTCGCGACCATCGCTTCGGCAATCTTGCGGAAATCGCGCAGCGGGACGCGCTCGACCAGCAGGGATTTGCACAGGCTGGCGACGCGCGGCAGCGGATAGCCCTGCGGGCTGAGGTTCTGCGCGAGCTGCGGATAATGGATTTTGAGGTTGTCGATCAGCGCCTGCGCATCGTCGATCCCGAACAGGTCGGCGGCGGCACCGACGATGCTGTTGTTGAGGTGGGTCGCGACGACGGTCGCCGGATCGACCACGGTGTACCCCGCCGCGATCGCGTCATTCTGCGTCGCCTTCGGAATCCACAGTGCATCGAGGCCAAAGGTCGGATCCTTGCACGGGCGTCCCGCGACCTTGGTGATCAGGTCGCCCGAATCGAGCGCCAGCATTTCATGCGGGAACACCTCGTCCTCGCCGACGATCACCCCGGCGACCGAGATGCGATAGACGTTGCCGGGCAGCGACAGATCGTCGCTGACCTTGACCGGCGGGACGACAAAGCCGAGTTCTTTCGACAATTGGCGGCGGATGCCGGTGATCCGCGTCATCAGCGGCGCACCCTTGCGGTCGTCGACCAGGCTGACGAGCGCATAGCCGATTTCGAGCTGGCAGGCGCTGGCGTCGCTGACGTCGGCCCATTCGATCAGCGACGGGTCGGGCGCAATGGCGACCGGCGGCGGCGCTTCGGCGACGGCGACCGCGGTGCGGCGCAATTGCCAGCCGACGGCGAAGGACAGCGCGGCGGCGGGCAGCACCAGCAATTGCGGCATCGCCGGGACCATGCCGAGAATGAACAGGATCCCGCCGACCGCCATCCACACCGACGGGGCGGCGAACTGGCTGCCGATCTGGCCATTGAGGTCGAGCGGCGAGGCGACGCGGGTCACGATGGCGGCGGCGGCGATCGACAGCAACAGCGCGGGGATCTGCGCCACCAGCGCATCGCCGATCGCGAGCGTGACATAAGTGCTGCCCGCTTCCGAAAAGCTGAGCCCATGGCTGAAGATGCCGAGGATCAGGCCGCCAATGATATTGACGAACAGGATGAGCAGCCCGGCGATCGCGTCGCCCTTCACAAATTTCGAAGCACCGTCCATCGAGCCGTAGAAATCGGCCTCGGTGGCGACTTCGACGCGGCGCGCCTTGGCCTCGTCGGGGGTGAGCAACCCGGCGTTGAGGTCGGCGTCGATCGCCATTTGTTTGCCGGGCAGGGCGTCGAGGGTGAAGCGCGCCGACACTTCGGACACGCGCCCCGCGCCCTTGGTGATGACGACCATGTTGATGATCATCAGCACGAAAAAGACGAACAGGCCGACGACATAGTCGCCGCCGATCAGCACTTCGCCAAAGGCCTCGATGACGTGCCCCGCCGCGGCGGTGCCTTCGTGGCCATGGACCAGCACGACGCGCGTCGAGGCGACGTTCAGCGCCAGCCGGAACAGGGTCGCGAGTAGCAACACCGTCGGAAAGGATGAAAAGTCGAGCGGCTTGGCCGCCGACAGCGCGACCATCAGGATCGCGAGGCTGATCATGATATTGGCGACAAAGCTGATGTCGAGGATCAACGGCGTCACCGGGACGACCATCAGCCCGACGAGGATGAGCATCCCGACGGGGAGGGCCGACGCGCCGGCGATGCGGCCGACATTGCCGAGATTCAGGCCGCCGGTCATGCCGCGCCGCCCGACATCGAAGCGAGGCGCCTATACGCATCGGCGGCAAAGCCCATCGACAATTTTCGCGGCATCGGCTGGATATCCATCATCTGCAGTGGGGGACGTCCCCCGCCGCCCGCCAGCCCGCTCGAACTGCTCGCCGAAGCGTGCCAGCCAGCGGGGGCAAAGGGTTTCATATTTTCGATCTTGCCGCCGTTCTCGAGCTTAGCGCGAAAGCGGTCGCGGATTTCGGCGAGGCTGCGCATGCTGCCGTCGGGAGCATAAAAGACCGACCGGTTCGCGGCCGCGGCCTCGGGCATCATCGGTGCGCCGGGCTGGTCGGGATTGGTGTCGAGCGCGCTCAGGAATTTGGCGGCGCCGCCGCTGCCGAGGAAATGGGCGAGATAGAGGTCGACGGGCTCGGCGCTGCGCCCGATCCGGCTTTCCAGATAATCGCGATTGTCGCCGGTAAGCGCGGCCGCCATCGTCGATGCCGCCGCAGGGTCGTCGCGCAGGTCGAAAATCTGCTGGCGCAGCGCCGGGTCGGTGACGGTCAGCCGCCCCGATGCGTCGCGGCCGATCGCGTCGGCGGCCCAGGCCATGCCATGATTGGCGCCGTGGCGGTCGAGCGTCGCGAGCCAGGTCTGCTTGGTAAATTGATAGAGGCCGCGCGCCGATGATGTCGCTGCCTTGGCAGTCGGGTTATAGCCGCTTTCAACCCGCGCGACGTCGACCAGATAGTCGAAATCGATGCCCGTCCGCGCCGACGCGGTTTGCATCGCATCGATGACGGGTGCGGCGACGCGGCGCGCGGCTTGGGGATTGTTGATTGCGTTCATAATCTGGTTCCGCTGATGCAGCAGGGCTGTCTCAGCAAACCAAAAGCAATCATCGTGCCATTTATAGTTAACGGCAGAAACCTAAAGTTTAATCAGTAGCTTAACGCGGCTCCGCGCTGATGAGTACCGCGGATTTCGTGGTTCCTGTCAATCCGCTGACGCGTCCAGTCTTTCAGGACGTTGACGCGGATGGCCGCGGCCTCCAGCTGGCGCAGCGTCTTGCCGATCAGCAGTTCGGCGCGCTGTTCGCTGCCGCGCGGGATTCCCGCGCCGCGAAACAGGATGACCGCGGTCGCCAGCTCTTCGGTCGCGGCGATGATCGCGCCGGCGTCGTGACCGTCGAGCGCATCGACCAGCGTGTCGAGCCGCGATTGCACGTCTTCAAGCATCATTCGACCCCGCGCGTGTGGAAATCGATCATCGCGCTGGCGATGATCGCGGGGTGGACGCCGTAGCTGCCATTGGCGATCGCCGTGCGCAGCGCAGCGACGCGCGCGACATCGACCGGCGGTGCCTGGGTCGCGAGGCTACCCGCGAGGCGGATCAGGCCCGCAGCGGGCAGGCTGTCGGGTACCGCGGCGAGCTGCTTCGGCGCTTGCGCCGCGCGCGTCGCCGTTTCGCTGGTGGCGCTGCGCAGCGGGGTCGTGCGGACAATGCCGCCGACGGGTCCGATCTTGCTGCTGTCACCCGACATAATCGCCTCCATCCGGTGCCGTCAGAAAAGTGACGACGCGGTTCACGAAGGCTTTAACGGACGCCGCCCGGCGCGATTAAGTCGGTTCGCCGCAAAAAAGACAAAAGAAAGGCCCGGCGATGTCGGAAAGCCGACAATCACCGGGCCAGAGGGCAGGGTAAGCCAGCCCGAGGCTGGGGAAGGGGTGCGGGTCAGTCGTCGAGGCGGGCGCGGCCGGGGCCGATCACGGTGGCGCTGAGCGAAGACTTGGCGTCGTTGCCGCGCAGCGCGATCGTCTCGCCGACGCGGCCGTCTTCGGCCGCGACCGCGGCATAGCTGATCGAAAAACTTTCGGTATCGATGGTGACCCGGACATTGTCGCCGCGGCGAATGACCGGCGCGCTGGCGGCGGGACGGCTGTAACTGGCCGCGGCCGGCGCCGCGCCGGCCGGGCCGGTCATCGGGACACGCAGGCGCCAGCCCAGCGACGCGCAGCGAACAGCCAGTGCGTTCGCATCGATTGCGGTCACCGAAGCCTGTTCGGGACAGCGCGCCAATTTGATGCGGCGGTCGACCGGCGTCGCGGTGCGCCCCATCGCCTTGGCGACCATGTCGGTCAGCACGTCGATCGTCTGCCAATCTTCATTGGCGGGCTGGGCATGAGCGGGAATGGCGGCGGTACATGCGGCAAGGCCCAGGGCCAGGCGGGCGGTGATAGGGTGGGACACGATCCATCTCCTTCGGTCCAAAATGGTCAGCGCCATTTTTGCAGGAAGCGTGCCAGTCGCGGTTTGCGGCGCGATTGGCGTCCGCACGGCGGCACATCGTCGGTTTTTTGACGAGCGCCTTGGTCGCCTATTGTGGCGCTTATCTAAATATCTAGAAATCAACAATAAAATGCGTTTGGCACGGCGATTGCATCGTTCTTTGTGTTTTCCGCGCGTCCGTGCCTCCACCCGGCCCGGACCTCGGCGAAAGGAATTTGATGATGGCATCCGAGAAACTCTTTGGCCTGCACGCGACGGCGCTTCAGCTGCGCAGCCAGCGCATGATGATGCTCGCGTCGAACATCGCCAATGCCGCGACGCCGGGGTACAAGGCGCGCGATCTCGATTTTTCGAAAGCACTCGACCTGGCGCAGCAGGGCGGTTCGACCGCCGATGCGATGGCGGGCGCGATTGCCTACCGTGTCCCGGTGCAGGCATCGCTCGACGGCAACACCGTCGAAATGGCCACCGAGCAGACCGCCTTCGCCGAAAACGCGCTCGCTTACCGCTCGAGCCTGTCGTTCCTCAGCGGCCGTGTCAACACGCTGACCCGCGCGATCAAGGGCGAATGACAATGAACGGGAACTTCTCGGTCTTCGACATCAGCGGCCGCGCGATGTCGGCGCAGCTCGTCCGGCTCAACACCACCGCCTCGAACCTCGCCAACGCCGGGACGATCGCGGGCAGCGAGGCCGAAGCCTTTCGCTCGCTCAAGCCCGTGTTCCGCACCGTCATGGATGGCCAGGGCCGCGCGACGGTCCAGGTCGACCAGGTGACGACGTCGAAAATGGCGCCGTCGAAACGCCACGATCCGTCGAACCCGCTCGCCGACAAGGACGGCAATATCTGGGAAGCCGCGGTCGATAGCGCTGCCGAGCTGGTCGAGATGGTCGAAACCGCGCGCCAATATCAAAACAATGTCCAGGTCCTGGAAACCGCCAAGGGCCTGATCAACGAAACCCTCAGGATGGGACAGTAAGATGGCCGTCAACAGCGTCACCAACGCCAACAATGTCGTGCTTCAGCCGAAGGGCGCCGGGCAGCAGATGGGGCAGGGCGATTTTCTGCGCCTGATGACCGCGCAGCTGTCGCAGCAGGATCCGTTCAACCCCGTCGATAACCAGCAGATGGTTGCGCAGATGGCGCAATTCTCCAGCCTCGCTGGGATCAGCGAAACCAACACGACGCTGCAACAGATTTCCGAACAGCTCGCGGCGCAGACCCAGCTGCTCAAAGACATCAAGGCCGCCACCCCGGCGCCGACCCCCACCACGCAGGAAGGATAAGACTATGTCATTCTACACTTCGCTTTCGGGCCTCAAGGGCGCCCAGACCGACATGTCGGTCATCTCGAACAACATCGCCAACGCGGGATCGATCGGGTTCAAGCGCAGCAAGGCGCAGTTTGGCGACATCTTTGCCGCCTCGCCGACCCAGTCGACCAAGATGGTCGCGGGGCAGGGCACGCGCCTCAACGGCATCACCCAGCAATTCACGCAAGGATCGTATGAATCGAGCGAAAAGACGCTCGACATGGCGATCGTTGGTGAAGGCATGTTCGTCGTGAAGGGCGAACCGCCGCGCGAACAGGTGACCTACACCCGCAACGGCGCCTTTACCGCGACCCCCGACCGCAATGTGATCGATTCGACCGGCCAGAAACTCCAGCTTCTGCCCGTCGATGCCAGCGGCAACGTCACCAACAACACGCTGGCCGGCGCGTTCGACTTTGTGCTGCCCGCGGGCGCCCCGAGCGATCCCACCGCGCAGCTGGTCAATGTGTCGATCGGTCTCGACGGGCTCGTGTCGGCGACCTTTGCCAATGGCGAATCGCAGGTGCTGGGCAAGGTCGCGATGGCGACCTTCCCCGCGATGGAGGGGCTGCGCCCTGTCGGCGATGCGCATTGGCAGTCGTCGGGCGAAAGCGGCCCGCCGACGATCGACGCCGCGACCAACGGCCCGATGGGCGCGATCCGTTCGGGCGCGCTCGAGCGTTCGAACGTCGATATCACCGAAGAACTGGTGATGCTGATCGGTGCGCAGCGCAATTTCCAAGCGAATGCGAAAGCCATCGAGGGCGCGTCGCAGCTGTCGCAAACCATCATCAACATGCGCTGATCCAGCGCATTTAGCCGCCTGCCGGGAGCTCTTTCATGGACCGCCTCATCTACACCAGCCTCACCGCGATGCGGGGCAGTCAGGCCCGGCAGACGGCGATCGCCAACAATCTGGCGAACGCGCAGACGCCCGGCTTTCGCGCCGACATGGCCGAAGCGCAGGCGCTGTGGCTGAACGGCAGCGGCACGGGTGCCCGCGCCATGGCGTCGGAAGAAGTGCTCGGCGCCGACATGCGCGCCGGGACCGTCACCGCGACCGGCCGCGACCTCGACATCGCGGTGCAGGGCGACGCGCTGCTCGTGGTGCAGGCGAAGGACGGGACCGAGGCCTATACCCGGCGCGGCGACCTTCAGGTGTCGCCGAGCGGGCTCCTCACCACCGGCGACGGCCACCCGGTTCAGGGTGCGCAGGGGCCGGTGACGCTTCCGCCCGCCGACGCGGTCACGATCGATGTCGAGGGCCGGGTGTGGATCGTTCCCGCAGGCGGTGATGCCGAAAATCCGCAGGAGGTCGACCGGCTGCGGCTGGCGACCCCGACCGGGTCCGACGTGGTCAAAGGTCTCGACGGGCTGTTCCGCGTGCGTGGCGACGGCATCCTGCCCGACGATCCCGAAGCGCGGCTGATTACCCGCTCGATCGAAGGCTCGAACGTCGCCGCCACCACCGCGCTGGTCGAAATGATCGAGGCGAGCCGCAGCTGGGATACCCAGCTCAAGCTGGTCAGCGACGCGCGCGACATGGACAACGCGACCGCCAATCTGATGCAGCTCCCCCGTTAAGGAGAATATGAAATGAGCTTCGGTGCCTTGCACGTCGCACGAACCGGTCTGGATGCCCAAGGCTTCCGGATGCAGGTGATCGCCAACAACCTCGCCAACGTGAACACCACGGGCTTCAAGCGCGACCGCGCCAGCTTTGAAACATTGAGCTATCAGTTGATGACCGCGCCGGGCGCGCCGTCGTCGGCCGAAAACCGCTATGCGACCGGGCTCAACCTCGGCACCGGGGTGTCGCTCGGCGGCACGTCGCGGATCGACACGCAGGGGACGTTCGCCGCCACCGGCAACGGGCTCGACATCGCGATCGACGGCGCCGGCTATTTCCAGGTCGAAATGCCCGACGGCCGCACCGGCTACACCCGCGCGGGCAATTTCGGCCGCGCCGCCGACGGCACGATCGTGACCTCCGACGGCAAGCCGCTCACCCCCGCGATCCAGATTCCCGAAGATGCCAGCAATGTGTCGATCGGCGCCGACGGCACCGTGTCGGCGACGGGCGCCGACGGCACGCTCACCGAATTGGGTCGCATCGAGCTCGCGCGCTTTGCCAATCCGGCAGGCTTGCAGGCGATCGGCGACAATATGCTGGTCGAAACCGCCGCGTCGGGCGCGCCGCAGGTCGGCGCCGCGGGGCAGGAAGGTCGCGGATCGCTGCGCGGCGGGATGCTCGAGGGATCGAACGTCAACGTCGTCGAGGAACTGGTCGACATGATCGAGACCCAGCGCGCCTACGAGGTCAATTCGAAGATGATCCAGGCGACCGACGAGATGATGAAAAATGCTGCGCAAACGCTCTAAATATCTGCTCGGCGTGGCCTTTGCCCTCGCGCTCGTGCCCGTTGGCGCGGCGGCGAAGGACAAATTGCCGCCCGACGCCTTTGCCGCGGCGACGCCGGTGCCCCCGGCGCCGCTGCCCGGCAATGGCTCGATCTTTCAGGGCAGCTACACCCCGCTGACCTCGGGCGGTCGCGCCGGGCAGGTCGGGGACATTGTCACCATCCAGCTCGTCGAACGCACCGCCGCGACCAAAAGCAACGCTGCCGGCACGCAGCGCGACGGCAATATCGGCCTGACACCGCCGACCACCGGGCCGCTGTCGCTGTTCAACCCCAGTGACATCGCGATGGGCGGCGGCCAGCAGTTCAAGGGCAAGGGCGACGCGTCGCAATCGAACGCCTTGTCGGGCGAGGTCAGCGTGACGATCGCGGCGGTCTATCCCAACGGCACGATGCTGGTGCGCGGCGAAAAGCTGCTCACGCTCAACCGCGGCGACGAACGCGTCCAGATTTCGGGGATCATCCGCGCGATCGACATCGGCCCCGACAACCGCATCCTGTCGACCCGCGTCGCCGACGCCAACATTCGTTACGTCGGCAAGGGCGAGATCGCGCGCGCCAGCCAGCAAGGCTGGCTGCAGCGTTTCTTCTCGATCATCAGCCCGTTCTGAAGAGGATCCCAAAGTGTCCCAGCGTCCCACCCTGTTTGCCCTGATCGCGCTCTTGATCGCCAGCCTTGCCTTTGCGGCGCCCGCGCAGGCGCAGCGCATCAAGGACATGGGTCAGTTCCAGGGACTGCGCGCCAACCAGCTCACCGGCTACGGCATCGTCGTCGGGCTCGCGGGAACGGGCGACGACAGCCTCGACTATTCGACGCTGGGCATGAAGGGCGCGATTTCGCGCTTTGGCTTGACCCTGCCGCCGGGGGTCAATCCGGCGCTGAAGAATGCCGCGGCAGTGATGATCACTGCCGAACTGCCGCCCTTTGCCAAACCCGGCCAGCGGCTCGACGTCACCGTGTCGGCGATCGGCAAGGCGAAAAGCCTGCGCGGCGGCACGCTGGTGCTTGCGCCGCTCTATGGCGCCGACGGCCAGATTTACGCGATGGTCCAGGGCAATCTGGTCATCGGCGGGCTCGGCGTCGATGCCGCCGACGGATCGAAGGTCACCGTCAACGTCCCGTCGAGCGGCCGCATCGCCGGCGGTGCGACGGTCGAGCGCGCGGTCGATACCGGCTTTGCGTCCAGCGACTGGCTGACGTTTAACCTCCACCAGTTCGACGCGACCAATGCCAAGCGTGTCGCCGATGCGATCAACGCGGCGATCCCGAACAGCGCGTCGATGATCGACGGCGCCAGCATCGCGATCCGCACCGGCGGCAACGGCGACGACCGCATGCGATTGATGTCGCAGATCGAAAATCTCGCCGTCCAGCGCGCCGAACCGCCCGCCAAGGTCATCGTCAACGCCCGCACCGGTACGGTGGTGATCAACGGCGCGGTCCGCGTCGGCACCGCCGCGGTCAGCCACGGCAAGCTCACCGTCTCGATCAAGGAGCAGCCGACGGTCGTCCAGCCTGCGCCGTTCAGCCGCGGCGAGACGGCGGTAGAACCGTCGAGCGAGATCGAAGTCGCCGAAGACGTTCGCCCCGCCTTTTTGATGAAACCCAATGCCTCGCTGTCCGAACTCGTCGATTCGATCAACCGCCTGGGCGTGTCGCCCGGCGACCTGGTCGCAATCCTCGAGGCGCTCAGCCAAGCGGGTGCCCTCACAGCAGAATTGGTGATCATATGATGATGCCCATATCTTCGATCCCCGCCACGCGGTCGTTCGTACCGGCCTCGGCCACCCCGACCCTCGCGGGTGGCGGCGGCGACGGCGGACTGCGCAAGGCTGCCGAACAATTTGAAGCGGTGATCCTGCGCCAGCTGATGGCATCGATGCGCCAGGCAAAGCTTGGCGAGGATATGCTGGGGTCCAGCGCCACCGACAATTTCCGCGAAATGGCCGATGCGCGCACCGCCGATTCGATCGCCGCGATGCGCCAGTTCGGCATCGCCGACATGGTCGAGCGGCAGTTCCGCGGGCAGCTGGGCAATGCGGCGGGAGGCGTGCAATGACCGACCTCCTCGGCATCGGCTATAGCGGGCTGAAGGCCTATTCGCGCGCGCTGTCGACCGTCGGCGACAATATCGCGAACGCCCAGACCCCGGGTTACGCGCGGCGACGGCTCGAAATGATGGAGCCGGTCAGCGGCAGCGATTCGCTGTTCTATCGCGGCAATGTGAACCCCGCGGGGGTCGAGATCCGCGGCGTCAGCCGTTCGGTCGATGCATGGCTGATCGAGGATTCGCGGCTGTCCTCGGGCGATTCGGAACGCGCGGCAACCAAGCTCGGCTGGCTCGGCAAGGTGGAAGGCGCGCTCAGCGACGAAACCAACGGCATCAAGACCGGGCTGACCAAGCTGTTCACCACCGCCGACCAGCTGACCGCCAATCCCGCGAACACGACGCTGCGCAGCCAGTTCCTGCAGGCCGCCGATGATATTGCATCGGGGTTTCGCACCGCCGCGGGCCAGCTCGACAAGATGAGCGACGGGATCGAGGGCGCGGCGGCGAGCACGGTCGAAGATTTCAACGCCAACCTGAACGCGCTCGAACAGATCAACATCGGGCTGCGCAAGGCGCGGCCGGGATCGACCAATCAGGCGAGCTTGCTCGACGAACGCGATCGGCTGCTCGACAAATTGTCGTCGCAAGCCGGGGTCAGCGCGACCTTTGAAAACAATGGCTCGGTGACCTTGCGCGCCGCGGGCTCGGGCGACCTGCTCGTCGGCGGCGGTGCGGTCAATCCGATCGCGGTCACCGCGGCGGCGGACGGGCGCCTGTCGTACAGCGTCGGCGGATCGCCGCTCACCGTGACGACGGGTTCGCTCGCCGGACAGGTGGAGGCCGCCAATCATGTTGCCGACCAGCGCGCTGGGCTCGACACGATGGCGACATCGTTCGCGGCGCAGCTCAACGCGGCCCATCAGGCGGGCACCGACGCCAATGGCAATGCGGGCCAACCGCTGTTCGCGGGCGCGACGGCTGCCACGCTGACCGCGACCGCGCTGACCCCCGATCAGGTGGCGGCGGCCAACGGATCGGGCAGCAACGGCAATATGCTGATCTTCGGTGCGATGCGCGGCGCGGGCGATCCCGAAACGCGCTGGTCCGGACACCTCGCGACGCAGGCGCAGACGACGGCCGCAGCGCGGGCGCAGGACGCCGCGGCGGCGACGCGCGCCGATGCATCGGCGGCGGCGCGCGACGGGGTCAGCGAGGTCGATCTCGACAAGGAGGCGGCCGAGCTGCTGCGCTTTCAGCAGGCCTATCAGGCGGCGGCGCGGACCATCCAGGTCGCGCGCGAAACCATGCAAACGCTCTTGAGCTCGATCTAGGGGGGCGACGACGATGATTAACGCCGTGGGCAATCGCATGACGCGCGAAATCGCGCGCCAGCAAAAACTCGCCGAGCAGATCGAACGGACGCAGATCCAGATTTCGAGCGGCAAGCGGCTGCAGCGCATGTCGGACGATCCGGTGTCGGCGCGGCGGATCGCGACGATCGGCACCAGCCAGGCCAGCATCGCCGCATGGGATACCAACATCAACGCCGCATCGGCGCTGGTGTCGCAGGCCGACGGCGTGATGAAATCGGTCAGCAATCTGATGACCCGGGCGCGCGAGCTGACGCTCGCAGCGGCAAGCGGTACCGCCAGTCCCGCCGACCGCGCGACGATCGCCGCCGAACTCGGCACGATCGCCGACGAAATGGACAGCCTCGCGGCGACGCGCGATTCGAACGGTGAGCCCTTGTTCGCCACCGGTGCGGCGCGCGTCATGCGCTTTGATTCGGATATCAGCTTTGCCCCGGTTCCCGCGGCGGCAGATGTTTTCGTGATCGCGGGCAACAGCCTGTCGACCGGCATCCGCGATGCCGCCACTGCGGTGGCCGCCGGCAACAAGCCCGCGATCGACACGGCGATCACCGCGCTGGACAATGCGATCGGCCATGTTGCCGACCGCCATGCGGTCATCGGTCTGGCGGGCGGGCGGCTCGATCGCATCGGCGACGAGCTGGCGGCGCGAGGCATCACGCTCAAGGACGAGCGCTCGTCGGTCGAGGATACCGACCTGTCGGTCGCGATCGCCGAACTCAACGCGCAGGATCTGACGCTGGCTGCCGCGCAGGCGGCCTTTGCCAAGATCAACCGGCAGACCTTGTTCGATCTTTTGCGCTGATCGCGCTCAATTTAGCGGCGCGGCTGCCGTTAAGTATAAAGACGTCTTTTGAATTTGGGGCTTTCGGCCCGGATGGAGTTGACCCCGCATGTTTCCCGCAATCGGCATCGTCGTCCTGATCCTGCTGGTGTTCGGGGGTTTCGCTTTGACGGGCGGCAACCTTGGCCCCGTCATGCACGCCCTGCCGCACGAAATGCTGATCATCGGCGGCGCCGCGATCGGGTCGCTGATCATCGGCAATTCGGGCGCTGACCTCAAAGCCCTCGGCGGCGGCCTCGCCAAGGTGTTCAAGGGACCGCAGTATAAAAAGCAGGACTATCTCGATTGCATCCTGCTCGTCTCGACGCTGATGAAGATGATGCGGACCGAGGGGCCGGTCGCGGTCGAACCGCATATCGAGGATCCGAAAAACTCGGCGCTGTTCCAGCAATATCCCAAATTGCTGAAGGACGACACGCTGATCCACCTGATCTGCGACACGCTGCGCCTCGTCGTCGTGTCGTCGGGGACGCTCGACCCGAATGCCGTCGAGGACGTCATGGACGCCGCGCTCAAGAACCATCACCATCACGCGATCAAGCCCGCCGACGGTTTGCAGAATCTGGCCGACGCGCTCCCCGCGCTCGGCATCGTCGCCGCGGTGCTTGGCGTCGTGAAGACGATGGGGTCGATCGACAAGCCGCCCGAAATTCTGGGCGGCATGATCGGGTCGGCGCTCGTCGGTACCTTCCTTGGCGTGCTCCTCGCCTATGGCCTGGTCGGCCCGTTCGCGACGCGTGCGCGGACCGTGATCGAAGGCGACGGCGCGATCTATCACACGGTGAAACAGCTGATCATCGCCTCGCTGCACGGTCATCCGCAGCCGCTGGTGATCGAGGCGGCGCGCTCGGGGGTCGAACATTCGAACCAGCCGAGCTTTGCCGAAGTGTTTGACGGAATGCGGGGCAGGTAATGGCCGCGCGTCCGAACACCCCGCCGCGCCCGATCATCGTCAAGAAGATCATTCAGGAGGCCCATGCCGGTCATCATGGCGGGGCGTGGAAGGTCGCCTATGCGGATTTCGTGACCGCAATGATGGCCTTTTTCCTGTTGATGTGGCTGCTTGGCGCCACGACTGAAAAGCAGCGCAAGGCGCTCGCCGACTATTTCGCGCCGACGATCGTCGAAACCAAACAGGGCAGCGCCGGGTCGAACGGGCTGTTCGGCGGCGATTCGATCGTGTCGGCGGACGATTATCCGCACGCCGCGGGGCAGACCGGCACGCGCTCGATCACCATTCCCAAGGATGCGGTCGGCGGGCCGAAGGAAGCATCGGGGCGCGAGAGCGAGAAGATGAAGTTCCAGCAGGTCGCCAAGTCGCTGGTCGAACGCGTCCAGAAACAGGGCGACCTCAAACGCCTCGCGCGCAACCTGCGTTTCACCGAGACCGCCGAAGGGCTGCGGATCGATGTTGTCGACGACGCCGATTTTTCGATGTTCGTGATGGGCACCAGCCAGTTGACCGCCGACGGCGCGCGGCTGTTCAGTTCCATCGCCGAACCGATCGCGTCGGTGCCGAACCAGGTCATGGTGCGCGGGCACACCGATGCGGCGCCCTGGTCGGCCAAGTCGGGAACCAACAATTGGCGCCTGTCGGTCGACCGCGCCGAGGTCACGCGCCACTTCCTCGAGTATCGCGGGATCGACAAGACGCGCTTCCAGCGCATCGAAGGGGTCGCCGATCGCGAGCCCTATATCCCCGCCGACCGATTCGATCCGCGCAACCGCCGCATCTCGATCACCCTCGGCTGGCGCACCGCTTCGGGTAATTAGTGCCAATCTGGCAGCATATCGGATCATTAATGACGCAATTGCGCCGCCATTACATCCAATCTGGCAATAACCCTTTGTTTTGAATGGGTTATGGCTGGTTGGATAATCTTTTGTTTACCACTTTCGTCAATTTCTGGGTCCATCGAAAAGGCGCCGATTGGGGGGCGCGGTGGAGACCGAAATGACCGTGGGGCAGAATCATAACGCAGCGCTCGAGACGCTGATCATCGGCAGCAGCGCGGCCGCCGCGCAGCTGCGCGACATGATCCGCCGCGTCGCACGGTCCAACGCTTCGGTCATGCTCTGCGGCCCGTCGGGATCGGGCAAGGAACTTGTCGCCCGCGCCATCCACGACGAAGGTGTCCGTTCGGGCAAGGCCTTTTCCGCGATCAACTGCGGCGCGATCCCCGGCGACCTGATCGAATCCGAATTGTTCGGGCATGAAAAGGGCAGCTTCACCGGCGCCCATGCCCGCCGCATCGGCCATTTCGAAGCGAGCGAGGGCGGCACTTTGTTTCTCGACGAAATCGGCGACATGCGGTTCGACATGCAGGTCAAACTGCTCCGCGTCCTCGAAGAGCGGACGATCGTCCGCGTCGGCAGCAGCGATGTGAAGGCCGTCGACGTCCGCGTCATTTCGGCCACCCACCAGGATCTCGGCGCCGCGATCGCCGATGGCAAATTCCGCGAAGACCTGTTCTTCCGGCTCGGCGTGGTTGTGCTCCAGGTCCCCAGCCTGGCCAGCCGCGCCGAGGATATTCCCGCGCTCATCCGCCATTTCCAGCGCAAGATGCCGGGCGAAGCGAAATGCCGCTTCGACGCCGATGCGATGGCGCTGCTGATGCAGCACCGCTGGCCGGGCAATGTCCGCGAACTCAGGAATTTTGTCGAACGCGCCAGCGTGCTGCACGGCGGTGAAACGCTGGGCGCCGACGATGTCGCGATCCTTTTGAACCCCACCGCAGCGCTTGCGCCGCGGCAGGCTGTCCCCAGCAGCTTTGCCGCGGTGCAGGCCAGCGCGGATGAACCCGCCCCCGCGATGCCGCATGCCAAGGCACCCGCGCCGGGCCGCCCGATCGACCTCAAGCGCGAGATCGAGACGATCGAGCTCGAACAGATCCACGTCGCGCTCGACCTTGCCGACGGCATCATTTCCGAAGCCGCGCGCCTGCTGACGCTGAAGCGCACGACCTTGATCGAAAAGATGCGCAAATATGGGGTTCAGCAGCAGGCGGCCTGACCGGCGCCCGCGACACGAGTTTCAGCACCCGCTGAAAAATAGGGGGCTCTGGTCCGCCCCTGACCACCCGGCCGCCCGTCCCCACCCAGGGCGGCCGGGTACCCAGCGGGATCTTTTGAAACGGCATCGGCCCGCTCCCCCAACCCCGGGGAGCGGGCCGATCCTGTTTCGAAGGTGCGCGCGCGGTGGGTTCAGCGCAGCTGGCGCCACGCGGCGCTGACCGTCAGCACGCCGTCGAGCAGCTCGGCCAGCGCCTCGCCGTCATTCTGGGCCACCGACTCGTCGAGTTTGCGGCGCATGCTGCGATAGACGCGCGACAGCGATTCCGCGACATCGCCGCCGGCTTCGCGGTCGAGTCCGGCGTCGAGCCCGATCAGTATCGTGCGCGCGCGGTGCGCGGGCTCGGTCGCCGAAATGCGCTGGCCCTGCCGCACCATCGATCCGAGCACGCCGATCGCGGTTTCCAGCTCGTCATAGAGCATCGTTACCAGCTCGATCGGATCGGCGGCGGCGGCGCGGCTTTCATGCTGCAAGCGGCGATAGAGTCCGGTCGCCCGGACGGTCGAAGCGGTTGCCGTCACGTTCGATGTCCCTAATCATTACCCTGGTTGGACCAGAGCTTGATCTGTTGTTCGAGATAGGTCTGCGTCGCCTTGAACGCCGCCAGCTTGGCGTCGAGCGCGCCATATTGTTTCTCCAGCCGGGCGCGATAGGCGTCTTCGCGTTCCTCGATCGCCTCGAGCCGGTCGGCCAGCGTTTCCTTCTGCGCCTGGAGCGACTTCGATACGCGGTCCATGGTGCCATTGGCGCCGACCGCCTTGTCGCGAATGGCGTCCAGCGCAAAGGCGATGCCGGGATCGCTGAATTCGGTGTGCGTCGCGTCGCGTCGCGGGTTGAACAAGGCTTCGACCGCTCCGGCATCGGCGGCCAGAACCTTGTCGAGCTTGCTATTGTCGATCGAAAGCAGCCCTTCCTTGGTCGTCGAGATGCCAATATCGGACAGCTTGTTGATGCTGCCGTGGCTCGAGATCACCTTGTGCAGCAGCCCGCCGAGTTCGCGTTCGAGTTCGCGCAGCGAGCTTGTCGCACCGGGCAGCTTCGACGCCGCCACCATGCTTTGCTTCAGCTGGTTGTACACCGCGACAAAGTCGCCGACGGTCTGCTTGATCATGTTCAGCGGGCGGCTGGCGCCGATGTCCACCGGCCGGCCCGGTGCCGCCTTTTTCAGCGTCAGCGACATGCCCGGCACGACGTCGTCGATGATGTTGTTCGCGCGGCTGAAGGCGACGCCGTCGATGGTGAATTCGGCATTGGCGGCGCTCTGGCCCAATGTCATCGTGCCCGTGCCAAAGGCGCTCAGCCCCGGGTCGGCGCCGGCGTCGGCGGTCAGCGTGAAGGCGCTTGCCGCCCCCGTCGGGCCTTTCAGGATCAGGCGGTGACCGCCGTCGTCGGCGATGATCGACGCGGTGACCCCGGCGCCGCTTGCGTTGATTGCATTGGCCAGTCCGTCGAGGCTGTTGTTCGTGGCGTCGATCGTGATCGTCTTGGCGACCCCGCCGACCGACAGCGTCATCGTGCCCGTGCCGATCGCGGCGGTGCGGTCGGCGACGACGCCCGAATAATTTGTTTGCGCCCGGGCAAGCTGGTTGACCACCACCGTGGCGGCAAAACTGTCGGCGGACAGCCCCGCGCGGCTGGTCGCGCCGAGCACGCTTTCGTCCGACACCGTCGGCGTGCTGCGCAAGGTGCCGTCGCTCACCATCTGGCTGAGCGAGTCGGCAAAGCCGTCGAGATCGGATCGCGCCTTTGCCAGCGCGCTGATCCGCGTCTGGTTCGCCTGCGTCAGCGTCGCCATATGCTTGATCTTGGGATCGCGCGACGCGTTCGACAGGTCGGTGACGAGCTGTTTGGTGTCGATGCCCGATCCAAAGCCGAGGCTGTTTGCAATTGAACTGACCATCGCGAAATATCCTTCGCACCTGTTAACGGCGGCGCGGCGGCGATTTTAAGCCTGGCGGCGACCGTCGGGATCGAAGCGATGCGTCGGCGGCACGTCGACTACCGGCTGCCCATGGCCTTCGGCAACCATGCGTTCGAGCTGAAAGACAAAGGCGAGCACGGTCGCAACCGCGACAAACAATTCGTCGGGAATCACGCGCCCCGCGCGCGCGGTGAAATAGATGGCGCGGGTCAGCGCCGGATATTCGAGCAGCGGGACATTGGCGCCGCGCGCCAGCTCGCGGATCGCCAGCGCGACGTCGCCGCGCCCACGCGCGACCACCACCGGGGCGGCGTCGATGCCGGGACGATAGCGCAGCGCGATCGAAAAATGGGTCGGGTTGGTCAGCACGACCGTCGCTTCGGACACCGCCTTGCGCGCCGAACCGCTCAGCATCTCGTGCGCGCGCTGGCGCTGCGCCTGCTTGAGCTCGGGGGCGCCGTCGGACTGGCGCATCTCTTCCTTCACTTCCTGCTTGCTCATCATCAGCCGCTTGTTGCGCTGGAACCATTGCGCCGGGACGTCGATCAGCGCGATGACGACCAGCCCGCCGGCCAGCACCAGCATGGCATGGCCGATCGCTTTACCGGCCTGCCCGATCGCGCCGAGCAGATCGGCCTGCGCCATCGTCATGATCGCGGGCAGGCTGCCATCGACCAGCCAGTAACCGATGGTGCCAAGCAGCAGGACCTTGGCCAGCGCCTTGCCGAGCTCGGTCGCGCCTTGCAGCCCGAACATGCGTTTGAACCCGGCCATCGGGTTCATCCGGTTGCCCTTGAACGCCAGCGCCTTGCTGCGCCAGCCGAACGAGCCGAGCAGCGCTGGCCCCGCGACCGCGGCCCCCAGCGCGAGCGCGAACAGGCTGGCGAGCGGGAGCAGGATTTCGACCCCGTTGCGCATCAGTGCCTCGGCGGGCGAAAAGTCGCTGACGTCGGCGGCGATCAACGTCAGCCCGCGGCGGACAAGGTCGCTCGCCGATTGGACGAACCAGCCGCCCGCCGCGACGATCCATCCGGCGGCGGCGAGCATCATCAGCGCGGTCGCCAGCTCGCGCGACATCAGCACATCGCCCTCGCGCGCCGAATCGGCTAGCTTCTTGGGCGTCGGCTTTTCGGTTTTCTGGTCCTGTTCGGGTTTGCTCGCCACGGCTTACAACCCCGCGAACATCCGCGCGCCGTCGAGCGCGTCGGACAAGATGCGGGCGATCGCTTCGGCCATCGCCGGGGTGGCGACGCCCAGCAGGACGATCCCGGCGAGCAGGGTCGCGGGAATGCCGACCGCGAACAGGTTGAGCGCGGGCGCCGATCGCCCGATGACGCCCATGATGATCTGAACCAGGATCAGGACAAAGCCGACCGGCATCGCGATCGTCAGCGCCGCGGCAAACATCAGGCTGCCGAACCGCAATATCCCGCCGATCGCCTCGAACGAGGGGAAGGCATTGCCGGGCGGCAGCGCGACATAGCTGTCGACGATGATGCCGATCAGCACCAGATGGCCGTCGGCGGCCAGGAACAGGGCCGTGGCCATCATCGACAGGAACTGGCCGATCGCCGAGCTCGACGCACCGCTCAGGGGATCGACCATCGATGCAAAACCCAGCCCCATGGCGTTGCTGATCGCTTCACCGGCGAGCAGCGCGGCGGCGAGCCCCATCTGCAGGACGAAGCCGATGCCAAGCCCGATCACGACTTCGCCGATGATGAACAGCAGGCCGGGGACCGACACGATGCCTTCGGGGGGCAGCGCCATCCCCGATGCGGCGACCGCGGGAACGCCGACCGCCAACGCGATCACCAGCCGCAGCTGGATCGGCACGCTGGTCGCCCCGAACACCGGCGCGGCGATGAACGCGGCGCCGGGGCGGATCATCCCCAGCATCCACAGCTGGAGCATCGCCTCGATATTCGGGATGTCGGCGGGGTTCATCGACGTGCGGCTGTCTGTCGGGTGTCAACCGGCCTTCCCCCTTGATGGGGGAAGGATACGCAGCCTTGCCGCGACGCGGCTAGGCGAAGTTGGATGGGGGTGAGGGTGCGCCCTTGCACCATCGCTTCAGGCCGAGAGCGCACCCCCACCGCTGCGACTAAGCCAGCAAGCTGGCAAGTCTCGCTGCCTCCCCCATCAAGGGGGAGGAAAAGGGAGGTGGCGGGTCGAATCGACATGGTCCCTAGCGGACGACGTTGGGAATCTGCGCGAAGATGTCGCGGGTGAAATCGGTGAGCAGCACCAGGATGCTGCCGCCGAAAATCGCAAGGCAGATCGCCGCGACGATCAGTTTCGGTACAAAGGTCAGCGTCTGTTCGTTGATCGACGTCGCCGCCTGGACCATGCCGAGCAGCACCCCGATGACGAGCACGGGGAGCAGCAGCGGTGCCGAGGCGAGCGCGAGGATCCACAGCGATTGCTGCGCCATGCCGATGAAATAGTCGGTTTCCATCAGGGTCTACCAATATGGGATTGAACCGCCTTGACGGAGCCGATTTTGGCCCAGTGCAAGGCGCGAGGAGAGGCGCGATGCGGGACATCGTGCCCGACGAGTAACGCAGCAATGGGCCAAAATCGGCCCGCCCCGAAGGGGTTGCGCTGTGCAGCCCGCTGAGCAGCGTCGCGGGTCTTGCGCGGGCTACCAGCCCGCGCTGCTCCCCGCTCCTTGTCAGCGGCCTGCACAGCGCAATCAAGGTGGACCAATCCCATATTGGTAGACCCCCTGCTAGGTCCCGAACGAGGCGGCGAGCGAGCCCATCGTCAGCGCCCAGCCGTCGACGAGCACGAAGAGCAGCAGCTTGAACGGCATCGAGATGATCGTTGGCGACAGCATCATCATGCCGAGCGACATCAGCGCCGACGCCACGATCAGGTCGATCACGAGGAAGGGCAGGAAGATCAGGAAGCCGATCTGGAACGCGGTCTTGAGCTCGCTGGTGACAAAGGCCGGCAGCAGGATCGAGAACGGGACGTCCTTGGGGCTGGCATAGGCCGGTGCCTTGGCGATCTTGGCGAACATCATCAGATCGGACTTGCGCGTCTGTGCCATCATGAAGCCATGGAGGGCGACCCCGGAGCGCGATACGGCTTCGCCGATATCGATCTGTTCCTGGCCATAGGGTTCGATCGCGACGCGGTTCACTTCGCTGATCACCGGCTGCATCACGAACAGCGACAGGAACAGGCTCAAACCGACGAGCACCTGGTTCGGCGGCGTCTGTTGCAGGCCGAGCGCGTGGCGCAGGATCGACAGGACGATGATGATGCGGGTGAAGCTGGTCATCATCAGCAGCAGCGACGGCAGCACCGTCAGCAGGCTCATCAGCACCAGGATCTGCAACGACAGCGACAGCGGGCGGCCGTCGCCGCCAATGTCGTTTACCGCGCGGCTGAGCCCGTCGGCGGCCTGCGCATAGGCGGCGGGCGCGGCGACCAGCAGCGCGGCGCCGCCGGCGAGCGCGGCGGCGCGAAGCCAGAAACGGCGGTCAGTCGACATGGAAATCCCCCTGTGCGTCGTCGGCGATGCGGGTGATGCCGTTACGCGACACCGCGACCAGGATCCGCTGACCGGCAAATTCGACCACCGCCAGCTTCGATCCCGGGCCCAGCGGCAGGACGTCGACCATTTCGACCGCGCGTGCTTTCGCGGCGCCGCCGACCAGCGGCACACCCATCTGGACGCGCTTCCACAGCCACAGGCTGCCCCACGCCATGCCGCCGATCAGCGGCAGCAGGATGAGCAGGCGCAGGATATATTCGAACATCAGCCTCTCCGTTCAAAGCCTTCGAGGCCGCGCGCGGGCGCGACGACTTCGGCGACCTGAATGCCGTAACGACCATCGACGCTGACGATCTCGCCCTTCGCGATCAGCGTGCCATTGGCATAGATGTCGAGCAGGTCGGTCGCGGCGCGGTCGAGTTCGATCACGCTGCCTTCGTCGATCGCGAGCAGCTCGGCGAGCGTCATCGAGGTCGATCCGACCTCGACCGACACGCGCAGCGACACCCCGGCGAGCAGGTCGAAATTGGGCGCCGCGGCGATATTCTTGCTGTCGCGGCGCTCGGTGCGCGGCGCCGTCGGCGCGTCACTCAGATCAGTCATGGTTCGGTCCTTTTTCGATTTGTTCGATCATGATGGCGGCATTGCCATTGGCTTCGCCGATGCTGCCGAGGGCAAAGCTGCGCCCGGCGACGGTTATCGGGACATGGCGCGGCATTCCGATCGGGATGATGTCCCCGACCTCGAGCGCCAGCAGTTTCACCAGGCTGATTTCGGGGCGCGCCAGAACCGAGCGGACGGGCAGGCGCACCTCGCGCAGCGTCTTGTGGAGCGCGCTCGCCCAGACCGGGTCGGCGTTGCCCGGGATTTCGGCGACCGGTTCGGCCCCGGCAATTCCGCGCAACGCGGCGAGCGGATAGGCGCAGGCGATCGTCCGCCCCTCGAGCGGCGCCCCGCGCAGGATGAAGCGCTGGACGAACAGCTCGTCGTCGGCACGTACCGCGGCAAGCTTGGCGGGGTCGCCGGTCACGCAATCGAGCTCGGGCTCGAGGGTCAGCTTGTCGCCCCATGCGGCCGCGAGTTGCAGCCCCATGTCGCGGCCCAGCCGCGCCGCAAAGCGGTCTTCGGCATCGGTCAATTCTTCGCGCTCGCTGGCAAGGCTGCCCTTGCCACCATAAAAGATGTCGACGAGCTGGAGCAGCAACGGCCGCGGCGCGCCGAGCAATATCGGTCCCTTGAGCGGCGGCGCGTAGTAGCGCCAGAAGATCGCGGGGGCGCTCGCCGCGGTCCAGTCCGCGAAGCTCATCGTTTCGGCGCTGGCGCGTTCGACCTGCACCGATGGCACGCCGAGCGCGCGGATCAGGTCGCGGAGCGAGCGGGCGAATTGGACCGCGACGCTGTCGAGCGCCGGAAAGGCATAGCTGTCCGCAGCCTTGCGCAGCAGCAACGACGCCTTGGCGTCAGCCGCCTCGGTGGTCGGGGCGGCGGGCGGCTTTACGGCTTTGACGGATTTTTCGCGAACGCTCACTGGATCACCAGGCTCGTGAAATAGACATTGTCGATACCACCAAAACCCTCTTTCTCGCGCAGCACGTCGTTGATCGCAGCGGTCAATTGCCGCTGCAGCCGTTGTTTCCCCTGCGATGTCGAGAGCAACGCCGGATCCTGTTCGGACAGGACCATAAGCACGACCGAGCGGATCGGCACGGCCTGGCGTTTGATATTATTGATAACCTTGCCGTCGTAAAAGGTCGAAAGGCTGATACCCGCCTGCAAAAAGCCCGAACCGTCGGCGAGGTTGGTCGTGAAGGCATCGGGGATCGCAAAGTAAGTGACGTCATATTTGCGCGGGTCGACCTTGAACCGGTCGTTGGGCACCGACACGGTGCCGACCTTCGGTGCGGCTTCCTTGTCTTCGCCCTCGGCGGCGGCGGGTTCCTCGCCGGTGCTGCGCAGGACGAGCTTGGGATAATTATCCTCGGGCTTGGCCTCGTGCGCCGACAGCGCGCCGAAATAGATGCCCGCGCCCGCCCCGGCGCCGATCAGTGCCACGGCGCTGACGCCGATGAACAGCAGCTTCTTGAACTTGCCCTTCTTCTTGGGCGCGGCTTCGTCTTTTTCCTTGCTCATGCTTCTACCCTTTGTGGTCAGGCAAAGCGGCCGCGGCGGTCGGCGGCCTCTTCGGGATCACGCGCCTTGACGCGCTCGGTAACGGTTTCGATCAGATGGCTGACGTCCTGCGCGGCGCCGCGGCCCTGACCCTGCGACTGGCCCTGCATCTGGCGCCCCGTGTCGCCGGGGGTGCAGGTCACTTCGCTGCCGGTCACGCGGACGCCCTGCTGGCGCAGGTCTTCGACCAGGCGGCCCTGCGCAGCGGTGACGATGGTCGCGGTCGCTTCATGCTGGGTGTCGAGCTTCAGCGCCACGCCCTCGTCACCCATGAGCATCGCGACGTCGAGGCGGCCCAAGTGCCGCGGCATCAGGCGAAAGCTGATGTCGCCGCTGTCCGACTTGGTCGCCGCGATGTCGTGCGCCAGCTGGTCGATCCACGCGCCATCGCTGGCGAGGTCGAGCACGCGTTCGGCGATCGTGACCGGCGCGCTCGCGCTGGCCAGCGTCGCAGCCCCCGCGGTCGTCGGCTGCGCGAACTGGACCGTCATGGCCGGAACGGCTTCGGCAGGCTTGGCCGCGACCGCTTCGCCAGCGATAACCGCCGGGTCCGGCTGCGGCGCGGCGCGCGGCTTGCTCGCCGCTGGCGCCGCGATCGCAGTTTCGACCTCGGGCGCCGCGCGCGTGGCCTCGGCGCTGCGCGGTTTGTCGGCGGTGGGGGCGGTGACGGCGTCCGCGGCGGTCGGTGCCGCGTCGGCGACCGGAAGCTTGCCGGGCTCGCTCGCCTTCACCGGCTTGCCCTGGCTGGCCGCAGCCCCCGGCGCTGCAACGACCACCGCAGCGACGACCGCCGCAGCGGCAGGCGATGCCGCGACCGACGGCGCGGCGGGTGGCGGGGCTGGCGTCGCGGCAAGTGTTTCGGGCGCCGCCGCCGTTTCGGCAGGCTTGGCAACACCGCTGCCGGTTTCCGCCACTGCTTTGCCGTCGGTCGGGGCTTCGGCGTCGAGCGCCTTGAGCGGCTTTGTTTCGGGCTTGGCGGCGCTGCCGTTCAACGCGATCAGCAGTTTCGCCGCCGATGCCGCGGCGGTGTCGGCGTCGGTCACGGGCGCACCGTCCGTGGTCAGGGCCATCGGCGCTTCGACGTTAATTTCCGGGGCGGCGACGTCGCCTGCGGCAGCCGCCGGGGCTACCAAGACGGCCGCTACAACCGCAGCCGCCGCGGGCGTCACCGGCGTCATCGGCATTTCCGACGCTGCGCTCGTCATGGGCATCGCCGTCATCATGGGCGTCACGGCCACTGCCGGCGCCACCGTCATCGCGGGGATCGCCGGTGCCGCCGCGGCTCCGGACGGCGCAGGCGAAACCGATGCCGCTGGCGCGGCCTTGACCGCCGCGCCATCGACCTTTGGCACGGCCGCCAGCAATTGCTCGAAGCCACCGTCTTCGCCGCTGCCGCTCGGCGTCTGGCCGATCGTGCTCAGGAAGGCAGCAAAGCCCGCGGGCATCGATGCCTGCGGATTGGGGAGGGAAGCCGCGCCCATCATGCCGCGCCGCCTTCGATCAGGCGCAGGCGCATGCCGCCGCGCGCGCGGTGCGGGCGGTTGGCGTCGCGGCGGCGCTCGGCTTCGGCTTCGGCCGATTTGCGGCTGCGTTCGTACAGGCGGACCGCCGATTCTTCCTTGGCCATCGCGCTTTGCGCCAGCATTCCGGCCTGGTCGCGGCGGGCGCTGGCGTTCACCAGCGGCGCGGTCAGATTTTCCTGCGCGATGTCGAGCCGCATCGCGAGCTCGCCGATCGTGTTGAGCGCGCCGCCCGCGACGGCACCCTTGGCCATCGCCAGATCGACGCGCAGCGTTTCGAGCCGCTTGGCCAGCTCGACCAGGCTGGCGAGTTCGCCCGTGGCGCGCGCGAGATTCGCCTCGGCCATCTGATGTTCGACGGTGCGCACGCGGATGATGCGTTTGCGGCGTGCGGTGCGGGCGGTCATGCGGAATATCCTTCAATCAGGGTCTGGCGGGAAATGTCGAAATCGACCTGCACCTTGGCGGGCTGGGTCACGAAGGCGAGCTGGTCGGCGTGACGCGCGATCGCGGTGTCGAGCACCGGATCGCCGCCGGCGACATAGGCGCCCATCAGCATCAGATCGCGATTCTCTTCATAGGCGGACCACAGCTGGCGAAAGCGCGCGGCGGCGGCGGCATGTTCGGGATCGACCGTGTCGACCATCGTGCGCGACAGCGAGCGCGCAACGTCGATCGCGGGATAGACGCCCTGTTCGGCCAGCTGCCGCGACAGGATGATATGGCCGTCGACGATCGCGCGCGCCGAATCGACGACGGGATCGTCGATGTCGCCGCCATCGGCGAGCACGGTATAGAGCGCGGTGATCGACCCACCGGTTTCGCGGTCGATCCCGGCGCGTTCGCAGAGCGAGGGGATGAGCGCGAACACCGACGGCGGGTAACCCTTCATCGTCGGCGGTTCGCCCAAGGTCAGCCCGATCTCGCGCTGCGCATGCGCGACGCGGGTCAGGCTGTCGATCAGCAGCAGCACCTTCTTGCCGTCGGCGCGAAACGCCTCGGCGATCGCGGTGGCGCGCATCGCGGCGCGCAGGCGGAGCAGCGGCGGGTGGTCGGCGGGAACCGCGACCACCACCGACTTCTTGCGGACTTCGGGGGGCAGCTTGGTTTCGACGAAATCGCTGACTTCGCGGCTGCGTTCGCCGATCAGCCCGACGACGATGACGTCGCATTCGGTCCCGGCGATCATCTGGCCCATCAGCACTGATTTGCCGACGCCCGACCCCGCGATGATCGCGACGCGCTGACCCTCGCCGACGGTCAGCAGCGCGTTGATCGCGCGGACGCCCATGTTGAGCGGACGGGTGACGCGGCCACGGCGCAGCGGATTGACCTTGCGCCCGGCGAGCGGCCACTGGAACTGCGACTTGATCGGCGGACGCCCGTCGAGCGGATTGCCCTGTGCGTCGATGATCCGGCCAAGCAGCGCCTTGCCGCATGCGACCATCGAGCTCGCGCCATGCGGTTCGACCGGCGCGCCGGTAACCAGCGGCATATTGGTGTCGAACGGCAGGACCAGGCTGCTCTGGCCGCGAAAGCCGACAACCTCGCCATAGACATAATCATTGTTCGCCGACTTGATCCGGACATTGCTGCCCAGCGGCTGCGGAAAGCCCGACACTTCGAGCATGATGCCCTCGTGCGAGACGAGGGTGCCGATGCGGCGCGGGCTGGCGCCCGTCAGGTCGATCGGGTCGAGCAACTGCTGCGCAGAGAGGGCAAGGCGGCGCGTCATGCGGCAGCCCCTTCGCCCAGCGCAACGCGCAGTTCGTCGAGATAGACGGCGCGGCCATGCTCGATCCAGCCGGTCGAGGTTTCGATGCGGACGGTCCCGCGCATCATGCCCGGGTCGCTGGCGAGCGCCAGCGGTAGCGCGCAATCGCTCAGCAGCGCGGCATCGTCGGGGTGAACGCACAAGGTCCGCGCCTTGTCGGCGTCGGCGACCATCGCCGCGGCGGTCTCGGCCTGCGCCTGCAGCCACGCGGCGTCGATCGGGGCGTCGGCGACGATCTGATGCACCAGCCGCTCGACGGTGTGCGCGATCAGCTGCGCCAATTCTTCGCTCGGTTCGTCCTGCAACGCTTCGGCCCCGGCGAGCAGCGCGAGCAGTTGGTGGCGTTCGGCGACATAGGCTGCTTCGGCGACGCGTTGCCCTTCGGCCAGACCGCGAGCGAACGGGTCGTCGAGGTCGAGTTCGGCGGGACCGCTCGCGGCGGGCTGCGGCGGGCGGGGACTGCCGTCGAAGGCGAGCGGACGAAAACCGCTGCTGCGCGCCATCGCCGCGGCCAGGGTGACGGGGGCAAAGCCGGTTTCGGCGGTGCGATCAGACATAATCGTCGCCCCCGCCCGCGATCATGATCTCGCCCGACGCGGCCATCTGGCGGACGATCGTCATGATGCTCTTTTGCGCATCGTCGACGTCGGCGCGCTTGACCATCGTCATTTCGGCCATTTCGTCGCGGATCGTTTCCGACGCGCGCTGCGACATGGTCGACAGGCACAGGTCGATCATCTCGTCGTCGGTGCCCTTCAGCGCGACCGCCAGCTGCGCCGCGTCGACCGAACGCAGGACCGAACCCAGGCTCTTCTTGTCGAGATCGCGCAGATTTTCGAAGATGAACATTTCTTCCTCGATCGCCTGGGCGAGCTGCTTGTCGGTCTTCTTGAGCGCGCGGATCGTGCGTTCGCTCAGCGACTTCGGCATCTTCTTCATGATCTTGGCGACGTCGCTCGGGCCGCCGATCGCCTGTTTGGCGACGCGCTGGCCATCGACATTGGCGCTCGCGAGCACCGATTCCAGATCCTCGATCGCCGCGGCGGGGACCGAGGTCAGCATCGCGGCGCGGAGCACCAGATCGGCCTGCAGGATTTCGTCGAGCGTTTCGATGGCGCGCGCGGCGACATCGGGGACCAGCACCGACAGGATCAGCGCGCCGACCTGCGGATGTTCCTGCGCCAGCAGCCCGCTGATTGCATCGACATCCATCCAGCGGAGAATCTCGAGAGACGCGGCGCTGCGCTGCGGCGCGACCGCGGCCAGGATATTGTCGGCGCGGACGTTGCCGACGGCCTGGTTGATGACGGTCCGGATGCGGACGTCGGCGCCGATCGCCAGCGCGCTGACATCGCGGCTGCGCACGACGAAACGGTCGAGCGCCTGGCCGATCTGCTGTTCGCTGGCGTTGGCGGTGTCGAACATCGATTTCGCCAGCTGGCGAACTTCGTCGGGCTCCAGATGCTTCAGGATTGTCGCGGCTTCATTTTCGTCGAGCAGCATCAGCAGGATCGCGGCGGCCGACGATCCTTCGATGGTCTGGTTGGCAGGCGGCGCCATGGTTTCGGCCGCATCAGGCACGGGCGCCCTCCTGCATCAGCTGGCGGACGACGAGCGCGGCGCGGGCCGAATCCTGGCGGACAAAGGCGCGGACCAGATTGGCGCGCGTTTCATAGCTTGGCGCCTGTTCGATCATCTCCAGCGTGATCTCGCGGCCCGCGGCGGGGCTGGCGAGCGCGGGACGTCCGTCGGTCGCGGCGAGCAGGCTTTCCTCGAGCGCCGCATTGCGTTCGGCGCGTTCGGCGGCGCGCGCCTTGGCGGCGCGGATCAGCGGCCGACCGATGAACAGGAAGGCGAGCAGCGCGGCGAGGATCGCGCCGACCTGCTTGACCAGCGGCAGGAACCAGGCCTGATCATAGAAGGCCGGTTCCTCGGTTTCGACCTGGACGAAGGGCCGCTGGCTGATCGCGACCTGATCGCCGCGGGTGGCGTCGAACCCGATCGCGCCTTTGACCAGGCTGTCGATCTTGGTCATGTCGGCCTGGGTCAGCGCCTTCTTGCCCTGATTGAGCGCGACCGCGACCGAGACGCGGCGCAGCTTGCCCTGCGGCGAATGCGTCACCGAAATCTCGCGGCCGACTTCAAAGGCGCGCGCGGCATTTTCATTGCTCGCCGTTTCGGGGGCCGCGCCGGCGGTGGGTGTCGGGGTCGGTGCATTGGCGGTGACCGTCGTCGCCTGCGGCGGCTGGTTCGACAGCGCACCGGGGATGCCGACCGCGGCGGGCGGCGCGCCCTGACCGCTGACGGTGCGCGTGATCTGTTCGCTGGTCATCGCGCGATCATTTTCGGGAAAGCTTTCACGCGTCGCCTGGCTTTCGGACATGTCGACGTCGGCGTGGACCTCGACGCTGTAATTGCCGACGCCGAGCATCGGGCCGAGCAAGGTGTCGAGCGCGCGGCGGAACCGGTCCTCGACCTGCACCTGCAACTGGAACGCCTTCATGTCGCTGCCCGATGCGGTGTCGGACAACAGCGCGCCGCGCTGGTCGATCACCGAAACCTGATCGGCGTTCATGCCGGGGACCGACGACGCGACGAGGAAGCGGATCGCCTGCACCTGGCCATCGCTCAGCGAGCGGCCGTTCTGCAGCGTCAGCATCACCGACGCGGTCGACGGCTTGTCGTCGCGGACGAACAGGCTGGGCTCGGCAGCGGCGACATGGACGCGCGCGCTTTTGACGGCGTCGATCGTCTCGATCGTGCGGGCAAGGTCGGCCTCGCGCGCCGACCGCAGCGCTTCGCCCTCGATCGCGCGGCTCGACCCCATCGGCAGCGCCGCGATCAGGCTGTCGCCGCTCGGCGCCGCCTTGGGCAGGCCTTGCCCGGCCAGCGCGATGCGCGCCTGGTGCAATTTGTCGGCATCGACGGTCAGCGCGCCGGTGCTCGCGTCGATGCTGTGCGCGATGCCCTGCGTCTGCAGTGCGTCGGCGACGGCGGCCTTGTCGCTGTCGTCCAGCCCGGCGAACAGCTGCGCCTGCGGGGCCGACTGCATGGTGAACCAGGCGAGCGCGGCGATGCCGATCGCCGACGTCATGGCAATTGCGGGCAGCGCGCGCTGTACCGCGGGCTGGCGGACGAAGCTGGTCAGCGGCGCAAGGCGGTTGCCCGCCGCGGGGGCGGGCAGGCGGTTTGCATGACCATCGTCGACGGGCGAAAGGATCTGGGTATCGGCCATGGATTACACCGGCATGTTCATGATGTCGCGATACGCGGACAGCAGCTTGTTGCGGACCTGCAACGTGGTTTCGAAACCGAGCGAGGCTTTCTGCCGTTCGATCATCACGCTGACGATGTCGTGGGTGTCGCCGCGCTCATAGGCTTCGGTGATCGCGCTCGCCTTCGACTGCTGGGCGTTGACCTGTTGCAGCGCATTGTTGATCGCCGCGCCGAAATCGGGGGTTCCGCCAGCGCCCTCGACGCCGCCCTCGACGCCGCCGATGCCGCCGCGACCGGCGGCGCGTTGCAGCGCCTGGTTCTGATTGAGGATCGAACTGCGCATCTGCAGCAGTCGGCTCGGGTCAATCGTGCTCATTGCTTTCCATCCGTCCTGAGCGCAGCGGTGCGCCGTACGCAAAGAACAATGCAAAGCTCATGCCAAAAAAATTAATTGTTATATTTCAATATTTTGAATTGTAACGAAGGTCGCCGTAAACAACCTTCGGCATTTTTTTGACGGCGCGGCCTTAAGCGCCTCGACCGCCCGCCGTTACTGCTTTTCGTGACCGCTCCTCGAGCCCTCACATCACGGGAATGGCCATCGAGGCCGGAAAGGAACAAAGATGACTGTCATCAACACGAATGTGAGCGCGCTTCGCGCCCAGAATAACTCGCGCGTTGCGGGCAAAATGCAGTCGCAGGCGATGGAACGCCTGTCGAGCGGCAAGCGCATCAACAGCGCCAAGGACGACGCCGCCGGCCTCGCCGTTGCGACGCGCATGTCGGCTGCTTCGCGTGGCTTCACGCAGGCGATCCGCAACGCCAACGACGGCATTTCGCTCGCCCAGACCGCCGACAGCGGCGCCGCCAGCATCTCGGACATCCTCGTCCGCATGCGTGAACTGGCGATGCAGGCTTCGAACGGCACGCTCGCCGACGCCGACCGTACGCTGGTTCAAGAGGAAGTTACCGCGCTGATTTCGCAGATTGGCGACATCACGACGCAGACGACCTTCAACGGCAACGCGCTGCTCAACGGCAGCGTCGCGACCGGCTTTGACATCCAGACCGGCATCAACAGCGGCGAAAACGTGAACATCACGGTCGCCAGCCTGACCGCCACCTCGCTGGGCGTCAACGCCCTGTCGGTCGCCACGGCCGCCGGCGCCACCGGTGCCCTGGCAACGCTCGACACCGCGATCACCACGGTCGCCACCGAACGCGCCAACCTCGGTGCGCAGCAGAACCGTCTGAGCGCAGCTGTCGATAATTTGACGGCCCGCGTCACCAATCTGGACGAATCGCGCTCGCGCATCGAAGACGCCGACTTCTCGGCGGAATCGACGAAGCTGGCCGCGGCCGGGATCCTGTCGCAGGCATCGACCGCGATGCTCGCCCAGGCGAACCAGAGCCAGCAGGGCGTGATGAACCTGCTCCGCGGCTAACATCCGCGAACGACTTTCAGGCTATATTCGGTTGGTCCCTTAGATAGCCTGATCCGATGCCCCGGCCCCCACAGCCGGGGCATCAACTTTTTTGCGCGAAGGCGCGGTACCAGCCCGCTCCCGGCGCCAGCCGGAAAACAAACGCCTTCAGTGAAAATCGCGTGACTTGGGCAGGATGCGGACATCGCGCGGATGACCATGCTTTGCGGCATAGCCGCGCGGCAGTTGCGGATGCGCAACCTCGTCGGCGCGGCAGAGGTCGGGGCGTATCTCGCGCCCGTCGCCCAGCGTGTCGAGCATCGCGGTGCGATCGACGATGCGCGTTGCCATCAGGTGGATGACGCCCTCCTTGCTCCGCTGCACCTCGCCCTCGGCCAGCATCAGCCGCGACGCCATGACGGCGCGGCGGTAGCGTTCGAAATGCCGCGCCCAGAGCAGGATGTTGACGACCCCGCCCTCATCCTCGATCGTGATGAAGATCGCATTGCCCTTGCCCGGTCGCTGGCGGATCAGCACGACCCCCGCGGCGCGAACGATCGACCCATTCTTCGCTGCCGCTACCTCCGCCGCGCTCAACACACCCTCGCGTGCAAAGTCACTGCGCAGAAACGCCATCGGATGGCCTTTGAGCGACAGCCGCGTCGTCTGGTAATCGGTCAGCACATTTTCAACGAGCGGGGTGGGGGGCAGCAGCGCGTCTTCTTCGGCGCCCAGCTCATCGGTTTCTGCAGCACCGAACAGCGGCAGCACCCCCTGCCGCACGCGCCGCGCGTCCCACAGCGCCGGGCGCCGATCGAGCCCCATCGACCGGCACGCATCGGCCTCGGCGAGCAGCCGCAGCGCGCGCGAAGGCAGGTCGGCACGGCGGGCGATTTCTTCGATGCTCGTAAAAGGGGTGGTCCTCGCCGCCGCAATCTGCGCCGCCCAAGCCTCGCGAAACCCGTCGACCTGCCGAAAGCCGAGCCGTAGCGCCAGGCTGCCGTCATCCCTGCGCTCAAGGCTGCTGTCCCACCCACTCGTATTGACATCGACCGCGCGCACCTCGACCCCATGCTCCTGCACATCGCGCACCAGCTGCGCGGGGGCGTAAAAGCCCATCGGTTGCGAATTGAGCAGCCCGCAGGTGAAGACGGCGGGGTGGTGGCATTTCAGCCACGATGAGACATAGACGAGCTTGGCGAACGACTGGGCGTGGCTCTCCGGGAAGCCATAGCTGCCGAAACCCTTGATCTGATTGTAACAGCGTTCGGCAAAGGCGCGATCGTAGCCGCGGCGGATCATGCCGCCGATCATCTTCTCTTCATATTGATCGATGGTGCCGACGTTGCGAAAGGTCGCCATGGCACGGCGCAGGCCATTGGCTTCGTCAGGGGTGAATTCGGCGGCGACGATGGCGAGTTTCATCGCCTGTTCCTGGAACAGCGGGACTCCAAAGGTCCGGTGAAGAAGATTGTAGAGCTCCCGGGGATCGTGCGGTGGTGCGGGTGACGGATACTCGACCTTCTCTTCGCCATTGCGACGTTTCAAATAGGGATGGACCATATCGCCCTCGATCGGTCCTGGCCGGACGATCGCGACCTGGATGACCAGATCGTAAAATTCCTTGGGCCGCAGTCTGGGCAGCATGTTGATCTGCGCGCGGCTTTCGACCTGAAAGACACCGATACTGTCGCCCTTGCACAGCATGTCGTAAACGACCGGGTCTTCCGCCGGGACCGACTTGAGGTCGTGGTCGCTGAGTTGGTGGAGCCGCATGAGGTCGAAACATTTGCGGATGCAGGTCAGCATCCCGAGCGCGAGGATATCGACCTTCATCAGTTTCAGCTCGTCGATGTCGTCTTTGTCCCATTCGATGAAGGTGCGATCCGCCATCGCGGCATTGTGGATCGGCACCGTTTCGTCGAGCCGATCCTCGGTCAGCACATAACCGCCGACATGCTGCGACAGGTGGCGCGGGAAGGTGAGCAGTTGCGCGACGATCCACTGCAGTCGTGCGATGTCATCTTGCTCGGGATCAAGCCCGGCTTCGATGAAGCGCTCGACCGGCATCTCGCTGCCCCAGCTCCCCCAACTCGTGTCGGCGAGCCGCGCGGTGACATCCTCGCTGAACCCCAGCGCCTTGCCTGCTTCCCGCACCGCGCTGCGCGGGCGGTAATGGATCACCGTCGCGGCGATGCCTGCGCGCCGCCGCGTGTAGCGGCGATAGATATATTGCATCACCTCCTCGCGCCGCTCATGCTCGAAATCGACGTCGATGTCGGGCGGCTCGCGCCGTTCCTCTGACAGGAAGCGGGTGAACAGCAGATTGTTCGCGATCGGATCGATCGAGGTGATCTCGAGCAAATAGCAGACGAGCGAATTGGCCGCCGACCCGCGTCCCTGGCACAGGATCGGCGGGTCTTGCGTGCGGGCATAGTTCACGATGTCGTGGACGGTCAGGAAATAGCAGGCGAAATTGCATTTGCCGATGAGCGAAAGCTCTTCGTCGAGGACCTCCTGCCAGCGCTGCGGCAATCCCTGCGGGTGGAGCCGGTTCGCGGCATCCAGCACCCTATGTTCGAGCCAGCTTTGCGGGTCCCAACCTTCGGGAACCGGCTCGTGCGGATATTCATATTCCAGTTCGCGAAGTGAAAAGCCGATGCGATCGAGAATTCTGGCGCTCTCATCGACGGCGTGGCGGCAGGAGCGAAAGAGGCGGCGCATCTCTTCGGGTGATTTTAGATGGCGCTCGCCATTGGCGCGCAACAGGCGGCCCGCTTCGTTCAGGTTCGTGCCTTCAAGAATGCAGCTTAGCACATCGTGTAGAGGCCTTTGCTCGCGCGTTGCGTAAAGCGCGTCATTGGTCGCGAGCAGGGGAATGCCGACGCGGTCGGCCAATGCTGCAAGTCGGGTAAGGCGCCGCCGGTCCGCACCGCCATATGGCATCGTCGCGCCCAGCCATAACGCCCCGGGTGCCGCCCGGGCGAGGCGTTGCAGCAGCGCCTCATCCTTTTCCGTCGCCATCGCGATCAGGATCATATCCTCACAGTGAATCAGCAGATTCCTGAATTTCATCACGCAATCGCCCTTGGTGGTGCGGCGATTGCCGATGGTCAGCATCCGGGTCAGGCGGCCCCAGCCGTGGCGCGTGGTCGGATAGGCGATGATGTCGGGGGTGCCGTCGTCGAAGACGAGGCGCGCGCCGACCACGAGTTTGAAGGGCGGTAGCTCTATCCCCTCTGCGTCGGCTTTCTCGCGTAGCTTGCGCAGCCCGGTGAGCGCCCGCACCACCCCCGCCACGCTGTTGCGGTCGGCGATGCCGATGCCGGGCATGCCGAGCCTGATTGCTTCGGCGACCATCTCATGCGGGTGTGAGGCGCCGCGCAGGAAGCTGTAATTGGTCGCCGCGACCAGTTCGGCGAAGGCGGGTGGTGCGGGCTCGCCCGTCATGCGAACACCCCATGGATATACCAGCGCGGATCGGGCTTTTCGTCATAAAGCCCGTGGCGAAACAGCCAATAGCGGCGGCCGCGGTCGTCCTCGACGCGGTAATAATCGCGCGTCAGCCCGCCATTGTCGCGGCGCCGCCACCATTCGGCGGCAATGCGTTCGGGGCCTTCGTAACGGCGGACCGCATGCGCCTGTCGGCGCCAGCGAAAGCGATGCGGCGGGCCGTCGGGAACCTCGGCGATCACCTCGATCACCTGCGGTGGATCGAAAAGATAGAAGGGGCGCAGCGGCGGTTCGCCGGGTTCGGGGGCGGACCAAGGCATGGGTGGCGGCGCGTCAATCGCGGGCAGGGCGAGCTGCGCCTGTTCGGGGATATGGGTATCGGCGGGGCGCAAGGCGCGGACCCGCGCGCGCCCGAGCCGTGTCGTGAGCCGGTCGGTGAGTTCGTCCATTGCCGCGCCCTGGCGTACCGCGCGCGCCGCGCCGCCCTCGAGCTTCAGCTGCGTTGCACCGAGTGCTTCGAGCCGCGGCACCGCGAGGCGGATCATGTCGAAACCGAAGCCGGGGTCGAGCGGATCGGCGAGGCCGTCCATGCGTTCGGCAAACAGGCGCATGACAAGGCCGGAGTCGCGCGTCGCATGGCCGGTCTCGACCGCGATACGTCGCGCCAGCCCATCGCTGCGAAAGAAGGTCGCGCCGAAATGGCGGCCGCCCTGGCCGCGTTCGGCAAGCTCTGCGATCGCCTCACCAACCAGCTCGGCAAGAATGCGGGTGGCGTGGGGCAGGCTGGCGACGGGTTCGGCAAAGCGGCGTTCGGTGGCGACCGGCGGCGGCGCGACGCGCGGGTCGAGCGGGCTGGGCGCATCGCCGAGCAGGCGGCGCAACGCCATCGCGGCATCGGCACCGAAGCGCGCGGCGAGGTTCGCCATCGGACGGCTCGCGAGGTCGCCAATCGTCTTCAATCCGGCGCGGACGAGCGCGGTCGTGGCTTCGGCGTCGAGTTCGAGCGCGGCGACGGGCAGGCGGCGGATCGCGGTGGCCTCGTCGGGAGCGGGCCGTGTCTGATAACGTGCGAGCGCCCGGGCGGCGTCGGCGGTGGGGCCAAGCGCATGGCGCAAGGTCATCCCGAGCCGGGTTAGCCGCTGGTCGATGTCGTCGATCAACCCCGCCTCGCCATCGAACAAATGGGAGCAGCCGGTGATGTCGAGGATCAGCCCGTCGGAGGCATCGAGCGCGACGAGGGGGGTGTAGCGCGCACAGCCCTGCGCGAGTCGGTCGAGCCAAGCGTGATCGAGGATCGGATCGTGCGGCACGATGGCGAGGTCGCCGACCTGCGCCCGCGCGTCGGCGAGTGGCATGCCGACACGCAGCCCGAGCGCTTGCGCGCGGGCATCGACGCTCGCGATCCGCAGCGCGCCGCGCTGCTTCTCGACAAAGATAAGCGGGAGGTCAGGCGGCTTCGGCGCCGAGCGGGTGAACCGTTCGGCGGGCAGCCAGGGGAAGAACAGCGCCAGATAGCGCCGCGTCCCGGAAAGCTTGCTCATCTTTATCCCAATCGAGTCGCCAGCGCGTTCCGGCAGGGCCGCCGCGCCAGCGCAGCAGTTCAAGGTCGAAGGCCGGGGCGCCGGGGGCGTGGGCTTCGAGCTCGCGCGACGGTGCGGCGACGATATTCCAGCGCGTTTCGGCGACGCTCGGCGTCGGCACGGCATTCAGGCGCAGCATCAGCAGCGTCGTTCCTGCGTCGCGCGCGCCCAGCGTCAGGCGGCGCCCGGCGGTCAGGTCGAGCAACGGAAACTTCCCCCAGCTTTCGACGATCACCGCTGCCGATCCGGCGCAGCGTACCGCATCATTGGCGCAGGCGAGCAGCATCTTGGGATCGGCGGTCTCAACGAGAAGAAGCCGGTCGGGGTCGCCGCCGAGTTCAGCGATGCCGGGGGCATAGATATGCCCGGTGCGGCGTCCGGCGTCGACGGTGCGCAACCACAGGAGCGGCGCATCGCCGCCGCTGCGCAGCGCGACCAGTGTGGCAAAGGCCGCGGCGCTGGTGCCATCGAGCGCATCGGCCGCGAAAAACTCGTGCGTGCGCCCGACCGTCAATCCGCCGCCGATCGCCGCGTCGAACGCGTCATGCCCCGTCGCCAGCCAGCCTTGGGTCGGCAGGCTTGCGGGGCCACCGCTGGCGGCCAGCCGGGCGATGCGCTGGCGCAGCCCGGCGAGAGGTTGAGACGACTCGCGCATATATGTTCCTGATTTGTTCTATTAGCGCGCGAGCGAGGGGGAATGTCAAGATGAGTCGGGCTTTCCAACCTGTCGTCATGCCGGACTCGATCCGGCATCCCTGCAGCCCGTCGTCATGGACCCCGGATCAAGCCCGGGGTGACGAGGGTCGTCAGGGGGTGGGGGAAGCCGTCCCTGCGCCGCTATCGCCGCCGAGCGCGCGGAACAGCGCGATGCGCGTCTGCACGAGCAGCAGCTGCGTCGCGATTTCGCTGCGCCGTGCCGCATAGAGGCTGCGCTGTGCGTCGAGGCTGGCGAGGAAGCTGTCGACTCCGCCCTTGTAACGCGCATCGGTGAGCGTCGCGGTGTCAGCGGCGGCGGCGGTGTTCGCGGCGGCCGCGCGCACCCGGTCGGCGATCGTCCCCTGCACCGCCAGCGCATCGGCGACCTCGCGGAACGCGGTCTGAATTGCGCCTTCATAGCTTGCGAGCGCTGCGTCGCGCTGCGCCTCGCTGACCGCTACTCCGGCGCGGCGGCCCCCGGCGTCGAAAATCGGCGCGGTCACGTCGCCGCCCGCCGACCAGCTGAACGATCCGCTGTCGAAGAGGCTGGACAGCGCGTCGCTGGCAAAGCCGAGCAGCCCGGTCAGCGAGATCGACGGGAACAGCTGCGCGCGCGCGACGCCGATGTCGGCGTTGGCGGCGCGCAGGCCATATTCGGCCTCGATCACATCGGGGCGGCGAAGCAGGATTTCGGAGCTGACTCCTGCAGGCAACCCCACGACCGAGGGTGTGACTTCGGTGAGGCCCGCGGGGAGCAGCGCGCGGTCGACATCGCCGCCGACGAGCAGGCGGATCAGGTTCTCGTCCTGCGCGAGCGCGGTCCTTTGCTGCGCGATCGCATCCTCGGCTGTCGCGAGAATCTGTTCGGCTTGGCGCAGGTCGGTGCGCGGCGCCACCCCGCCGTCGAGCCGCGCCCGCGTCAGCCGCACGCTTTCGCGCGCGTTGGCGGCGGTGTCCTCGGCGATCTTCAGGAGGTCGCGGTCGGCGCCATAGGTCGCCCAGGCGTCGGCCAGGCTGGCGATCAGCGCCAGCCGCACGGTGCGCGATGCCGCCTCGGTCGCCAGCGCGCGGTTGCGATCGGCCTCGGTGGCATTGGCGAGCTTGCCGAACAGGTCGAGCTCGAACGCCGTGACTCCGCCGCGCAGCGAGAAGTCGCCGCTGCCGCTCGCACCATTGCTGTCCGAATAGCCCGCGCCGCCGCTGATCCCGATTTCGGGAAATTGCCCAGCGCGGGTGATGCGCGCCTGCGCGCGCGCCGCGGCGACATTGGCATAGGCGATGCGAAGATCGCGGTTGTTCGCGAGCGCTTGCTCGGCCAGCGATTGGAGGCGGGGATCGGTGAAGACGCTCCGGTACGACAGGACCGGCAGCGCCGCCTCGCTTTGCAGCAGATAGGCGTCCCCGACGGGCCAGCTCTGCGGCACCGGCGGGGGCGGGAGCACGGTCTTGGGTGCCAGCGAGCAACCCGCAAGCGCGAGCGTCGTCGCGAGCAACAGCGTGCGGGCCGCGATCATGCCGGTACCCCCGCCGCGCCATCGTCCGTCTTCCTGCCGAAGCGCGCACGCAGCGCGGCAAGCCCGTCGCGCACCCCGCGGCGGACGAGCACGAAAAAGAGCGGGATGAAGAAGATCGCGAGCAGGGTCGCGGTCAGCATGCCGCCGATCACCGAGGTGCCGATCGCGATGCGGCTGTTCGCCCCGGCGCCTGAGGCCAGGGCCAGCGGCAAAACGCCGAAGATGAAGGCAAAGCTCGTCATCAGGATCGGGCGCAGGCGGATGCGCGCCGCGATGATCGCTGCTTCGATCACCCGCTTCCCCTTTTTCTCTTCCTGCTCGGCAAATTCGATCATCAGGATCGCATTTTTGGCGGCCAGACCCATCGTCGTGAGCAGCCCGATCTGCAGATAGACGTCGTTTTCGAGCCCGCGTAGCGTGACCGCGAACACTGCGCCGACCAGCCCGAGCGGGATGACAAGCAGGACGGCGACCGGGATCGACCAGCTTTCGTACAGTGCCGCCAGGCACAGAAACACGACCAGCAACGACAGTGCATAGAGCAAGGGCGCCTGTCCCGACGACAGCCGTTCCTGATACGAGGCGCCGGACCAAGCGACGCTGGTGCCGGGAATTTCGCCGGCCAGCGCCGCGATTTCGTCCATCGCTTCGCCCGAACTGGTTCCCTCGGCGGGCTGACCCGAAATTTCGAACGCGGGAATACCCTGAAAACGCGAGGTGGTGCTGGGGGTCGTCGACCAGCCGATCTGGGCGAACGCCGAAAAGGGCGACATGCCGCCATCGGCAGAGCGCACATACCATTGGCTGAGGTCTTCGGGCTTGGCGCGATAGGGTGCGTCGCCCTGGACATAGACGCGCTTCACCCGGCCTTCGTCGATGAAATCATTAACGTAACGGCCGCCCCAAGCGGTCGCCAGCGTGCTGTTCACATCGGCGTTGCTCAGGCCATAGGTGGTCAGGCGCTGGGTATCGATATCGATCTTCAGCGTGGCCAGATCGGGTAGGTCGCTGAGCCGGACCGACGACAATTTGGGATTGGCGTTCGCCGCGGCGAGCAGCCGGTCGCGCGCCGCGGCAAATTCTTCGCGCGTCAGTCCGCTGCGGTTCTGAAACTGC
Organism: Sphingopyxis sp. EG6; assembly: GCF_003609815.1. Lineage (NCBI taxonomy): Bacteria > Pseudomonadati > Pseudomonadota > Alphaproteobacteria > Sphingomonadales > Sphingopyxidaceae > Sphingopyxis > Sphingopyxis sp. EG6. The sequence continues at coordinate 3,234,257 of NZ_AP017603.1, read as the reverse complement.
ATCGTGAAACCTGACGTATCGCCAAGGCCGCGGACCGCGCCCGGCACCAGCGCAAAGACCTGTGCATCGCGCAGCCCCGAAAAGGCCCGGCGCGTGCGCTCGGCAATCGCGTCGGCGCTGTTTTCCTTGCCCGGGCGGTCATCCCAATGTGCCAGATTGACGAAGCCCTGGCCGGTGTTCTGCCCCGACGCGCCGCCACCGCCACCGCCGGCGTTCAGAAAAAGCGATTCGATATTCGCCTTTTCGGCGCTCAGCATATGGTCCTCGATCGCGTCGCGGACCTCAAGCGTGCGTTCCTGCGTCGCACCTGCGGGCAGGCGAAACTGGATCTGGACGCGGCCCTGGTCTTCGCCGGGCAGGAAACCGCCAGGCAGGCGCAGGAACAGAAAGGCGAGCAGCACGACAATGATCATGTACAGGCCCAGAAAGCGCCATTTGCGATCGACGACCTTTTCGACGCTGCCGACATAGCTTTCGGTGGTACGCTCGAACCGGGTGTTGAACCATGTTTTCGCGCGGGTCAGCGCCGCATCGACGCGCGGCCAGCGGCCCGGCGGCGTTTCACCGTGCGCGCGGGGTTTGAGGAGGGTCGAGGTCAGCGCCGGGCTGAGCACCAGCGCGACGAACACCGATAGCACCATCGCCGACACCACCGTCACCGAAAACTGGCGATAGATGACGCCGGTCGATCCGCCGAAAAAGGCCATCGGCAGGAACACCGCCGACAGCACAAGCCCGATCGCGATCAGCGCGACCTGCAATTCCTTCATCGACTGAATCGTCGCCTCACGCGCCGACATGCCGGGATTTTCTTCCATCAACCGCTCGACATTCTCGACGACCACGATCGCGTCGTCGACGAGCAGGCCGATGGCGAGCACGAGCCCGAACAGCGTCAGCGTGTTGATGCTGAACCCGGCAAGGTAGAAGACGCCAAAGGTACCGAGCAGCACGACGGGTACCGCGATCGCGGGGATCAGCGTCGCGCGCCAGCTTTGCAGAAACACGAACATCACGATGATGACGAGGAGGATCGCCTCGAACAGCGCCTTTTGAACTTCGCTGACCGACAGGCGGATAAAGGTCGTCGTGTCGTTGATATAGGCATAGTCGAGCCCGTCGGGCATGTTCTGCGCCAGTTCGGTCATGCGTGCCTTCACGCGCTCGACCGTCGCCAGCGCGTCGGCGCCGGGCGACAGCGAGATCGCCATGCCCGAACTCGGCTGGCGATTGAGACGACCGACCGAGCCGTAATTTTCGGCGCCGATTTCGACACGTGCGACGTCGCGAATCCGCACCGCCGAACCGTCGGGCAAGGTCTTGAGCACGATATTCTGAAACTGTTCGGGGGTTTGCAGGCGCGACTGGGCGGTGACAGTGGCCGTCAGCAACTGACCCCGCGGCGACGGCAGGCCGCCGACCTCGCCCGCGGCGACTTCGCTGTTCTGGGCGCTGATCGCCGCAACCACGTCGCTCGGCATCAGCGATACGGCCGCGAGCCGCTGCGGGTTCAGCCAGATCCGCATCGCGTGCGGCGAACCGAAGATATTGACGTCGCCGACCCCCTCGACCCGCGACAACGGGTCTTGGATATTGGTCGTCAGATAATCGGAGACGTCATAATTGTTGCGCGTGCGCGTCTTGTCATAGACGCTGACAATCAGCAGCGTGTCCGAATTGGACTTGCTGACCCGCACCCCCTGCTGCTGGACCTGCTGAGGCAGGCGCGACACAGCAGACTCGATCTTGTTCTGCACCTGCACCTGCGCGATGTCGGGATCGGTGCCCTTGTCGAAAATCGCGGTGATGCTGGCCTGTCCGCGCGAACTGGATTGCGAGCTGAAATAGAGCAGCCCGTCGATGCCGGTCAGCTGCTGTTCCAATATCTGCGTTACGCTGTTTTCGACCGTCTCCGCCGATGCGCCCGGATAGCTCGCCCGGATGTTCACCTGCACCGGCGCGATGTCGGGATATTGTTCGATCGGCAGCGCGCGCAGTGCCCCGAACCCCGCAAGCATGACGACGATCGCGAGCACCCAGGCAAAGATCGGCCGGTCGATGAAGATACGGGACATGGGGGGCTATTTACTCTTTTCTGCTGTCTTGGCCGCCGCGGGCGCCCCCACCCGTTGCGGCGTGCTGGCGGGAACGGCGCGAATGTCGGCGCCGTCGCGAAGATTGCCGACCCCCTGCGTGATGACGCGGTCGCCGGCCTTCAGCCCGCTGGTCACGATCCAGTTGCTGCCGGCCGTGCGCGACGTTTCGATCTTGCGCCGCACCGCCTTGTTGTTTGGTCCCGCCAGATACACAAATGCCGATCCGTCGAAGTCGCGCTGTACAGCTTGCTGCGGAACCAGGATGGCGGTGGGATCGACCGCCTGCTCGAACGTCGCCGTGACGAACATGCCGGGCAACAAAAGCCCCTGTGGATTGGGAAAGCGTGCACGCAAGGTGACGGTGCCCGTGGCCTCGTTCACTGTCATTTCGGAAAATTCGACGGTCCCGGTCAGCCCATAGGCGCTGCCATCTTCCAGCTGCAGCCGCACCGCGGTGCTGCCGGGTGCGGCACCCCCCGCTGCGATCGCGCGGCGCAGCGCCGTGAGTTCGGCGCTCGACTGCTGCATATCGACATAAATGGGGTCGATGCGCTGGATCGTCGTCAGCGGCGTCGCCTGGCTCGCGCTCACCAGCGCGCCCGGGGTGGCGAGGCTGCGGCCGATGCGACCGCTGATCGGCGCGGTGATCGTCGCATAGCGCAGCGTGATGCGCGCGGTTTCCAGCGCTGCGCCATTTTGTGCAACCGCGGCGCGCGCGACGCGGGCTTCGGCCAAGGCGTCGGTATAATCCTGTTCCGCGATCGCCTGCATCTTGGCGAGCGGGGCGAAGCGGCGGACGCGCTCGTCGGCGGCCTGCGCGCTGGCGCGGGCGCTGGCGAGGTTGGCGGCCGCCTGATCGACCGCGGCCTGATAGAGGCTGGCGTCGATCTGATAGAGCGGCTGCCCGGCGCGCACGAAGCTGCCCTCGGTAAACAGGCGGCGGCGGATCAGGCCGCCCACCTGGGGCCGGACTTCGCTGGTCTCGAAGGCCACCGTGCGCCCGCCGAGCGATGTCGTTACCGGGACCGCCTCGACCCTCGCAACGACAAAGCCGACTTCCGGCGCGCCGCGACTGTTCTTGCCGGCCTCTTCCTCGCTCGAACAGGCGCCGAGCGACAGGGTCGCGGCGCATAATGTTCCGGCCAGCAGCAGCGACCTTTTGTCCAGCATATGGATATTCTCATGTCAGCACGCCGCGCGGCGGGGAGGGGTTGGCGCCTATTCAACCCATTGAATTGACGCATGCAAGGGCAATGCGGGTGATTGCGACAATTTAAGACAATTTTCTTCCGCCGACCGCTTGGGCGCATCGGCCGCTATTTGGGTGGTGCGACCGACTGGCGCTGGACAAAAGTTGACGCAAGTACCGCGGTTTCCTGCTCGTCGATCTTGCTGGCGGACGGCAGAAAGTCGGGGACAAGCGTTCGCGCAGCGCGCACCCCCATTTCGCGGATCGGCCAGCGCACGGTGCTGAGCGCGGGCCAGATATGCGTCGCGGTCGGGCTGTCGTCGAAGCCGATGATCGACAGCGCGCCGGGGACGTCGATCCGCTTGGCGTGCGCGACGCTCATCACCCCGGCGGCCATTTCGTCGTTCGAACAGAAGATCGCGGTCGGCGGCTCGGATAGCGACAGCAGCGCCTCGCCGGCCTCGATCCCGGCGGCATAGCGGTAATTGCCCGGCGCGTTATAGGCGTCCGGCAGGTCGAGCCCCGCTTCGGCGAGCGCTTCCATAAATCCCTTTTCGCGCTCGGCGGCCGAGCGGAAGCCGACCGGACCGCGCACAAAACCGATGCGGCGATGGCCGAGCGTGATCAGCGCGCGGACCGCTTCGGCAACCACCTCACGGTCGTTTGACGACACACAATGCTTGGCATCGTCGAGCGGCGCCGATCCGACGCGCACATAGCGCACACCAAGATCTTCGCACAGCGCGGCAAGGTCGTCGTTCTCGGAGATCGGCGGCAACAACAGCGCACCGATCGGGCGCTGCTTTTCGAGAAAGGTGCGGACGTCGTCGAGCAGCTGATCGGATCCGCGATCGACCGGGCGGACGAGCAGCGCCAAGTCGCTGTCCTTGATCGCGTCGAGTACGCCTTGCTGAAAGTTCAGCACCGTCTGGGCATTGGGGTTGTCGTGCAGCAGCGCGATCAGGAAATTGCGCCGGAACGCCAGCGCACGCGCTTGCGGGTTGGGAACAAAACCCAGCGTCTCGATCGCCTGTTCGACCGCCTTGCGCGTCTTTTCGGTCAGAAATTCCGACCGGTTGATCACCCGGCTGACGGTCTTTTTCGATACCCCGGCGAGCGCCGCGACATCGTTGATCGTCGGCTGCTTGCCCCCCGGCCCCTTGGTCTGTGCCGCCATATGCGCCTTTTCCTCTGCGGGTTCCCGATGCTGTCCCGCCGTTCGCCCGCCGTGATGGGCGCGGGGCCGGGCGAAATCAACCGCGACAACCGCCATCTGCCGAAAACTGATACCGGTGTCCAGCGCAAGCCTCAAATCGTCAAGGCAGTGATATTGACACCGGTTACCAAAATGATTAGCGTGTCGCAAACCCAGCAAAGGAACAGGTTCATGAAGATCGCGCTGATCACCGAGAACAGCCAGGCCGCCAAGAACGCCATCATCCACGAAGCGCTGACCACGGTCGCCGAGCCGCTGGGGCATGAAGTGTTCAATTACGGCATGTATTCGGCCGACGACAAAGCGTCGCTGACCTACATCATGAACGGCCTGCTCGCGGGCATCCTGCTCAACTCGAAGGCCGCGGATTTCGTCGTGACCGGTTGCGGCACAGGCATGGGCTCGATGCTCGCGTGCAACGCGATGCCGGGGGTATTCTGCGGGCTGGTGATCGATCCGACCGATGCCTTCCTGTTCGGTCAGATCAATGACGGCAACGCGATTTCGATGCCCTATGCGAAGGGTTTCGGCTGGGCCGCCGAGCTCAACCTGCAAGATGTCTATCGCAAATTGTTCGATGGCGAACGCGGGCTGGGCTATCCCAAGGAACGCGCCGAAATCATGCGGAAGAACCGCGGTATCCTGAAGGATCTGAAGGCCGCGTCGTCCCACGACATGCTGACCGTGCTGAAGTCGGTCGACCAGGACCTGCTGCGCGCCGCGATCGCGGGCGAGAAGTTCGCCGACTATTTCTACGCCAATTCGCAGGACGAGGCGATCAGCGCTTATCTCAAGAGCCTGTCGGCGGAGCCGGCGCTCGCCTAAGATGAGCAAGCTGTTTGACCTTTCGGGCAAGGTGGCGCTCGTCACCGGCGCCAATACGGGCATTGGGCAGGGGATTGCCCTCGCGCTCGCCGAAGCGGGGGCGGACGTCGCCGCTGCGGGGCGCTCGGCCGCCGATCAAACCGTGGGCAAGGTGCGCGCACTTGGCCGCAAGGGCGAAAACTTCGCCGCCGACCTGTCGAGCGTCGGCGCGGTGCAGCCGCTGGTCGATGCGGTGCTCGCCGAATTCGGCCGCATTGACATCCTCGTCAATAATGCCGGGATCATCCGCCGCGCCGATGCGGTCGACTTCACCGAGGCCGACTGGGACGCGGTGATGGACACCAATTTGAAGACCTTGTTCTTCCTCTGCCAGAGCGTCGGGCGCCACATGATCGCGCGCGGTAGCGGCAAGATCATCAACATCGCATCGATGCTGACCTTTCAGGGCGGCATCCGCGTGCCGAGCTATACCGCGTCGAAATCAGGGGTTGGCGGGCTCACCAAGCTGCTCGCGAACGAATGGGCGGCGAAGGGCGTGCAGGTCAACGCGATCGCACCCGGCTATATTGCAACCAACAACACCGCCGCGCTGCAAGGCGACGAAACGCGCAATCGTCAGATCATGGAGCGCATTCCCGCGGGCCGCTGGGGCGACCCCGCCGACATCGGCGGCGCTGCGGTGTTCCTCGCGTCGGGCGCGTCGGACTATGTGCAGGGGCATATCCTCGCCGTCGACGGCGGCTGGCTCGCGCGCTAGGCTCGAAAACATCACCGTAGCCCTGAGCAAGTCGAAGGGCGCTTATCCGCGTTAAGCGCCCTTCGACAGGCTCAGGGCTATGGTCAAGATATAAGCCGGGTATCCGGCGAACGGAGTTGGGATGGGGCAAGGCAAGCTAGTCTTTTTCGGCGAATTGCTGATCCGCCTGACCGCGCCGGGCAACGAACTGCTCATGCAGTCGCCGTCGCTGGCGCTGCATGTCGGCGGCGCCGAGGCGAATGTCGCGATCGGGCTCGCGCACCTTGGCCATGACTGCGCGATGGTCAGCAGGGTTCCTTCGAATGCTCTGGGTCGCGGAGCAGTGGCAGCGGTGCGCGGCGGCGGCGTCGATTGCACCGCCGTCACCACGGGTCCCGGCCGGATGGGCCTCTATTTCCTGAGCGTCGGTGCGGGGCTGCGGTCGTCCGAAATCGTCTATGATCGCGCGGGATCCAGTTTCGCGGCGACCGGCGCCGAAGATTATGACTGGGACGCCCTGCTCGCCGGTGCAGGCCTGCTCCACCTGTCGGGCATTACCCCCGCGCTCGGGCCGCGCTCGGCAGAGGCTGCACTCGCGGCGGCGCGCGCGGCGAAACGGCTCGGCGTGCCGATAAGCTTCGACGGCAATTACCGTGCGATGCTGTGGGACGCGTGGGACAGCGATCCGCGCGCCGTCTTGTCCGAACTGATCGGCCTCGCCGACATCCTTTTCGGCAACCACCGCGACCTGTCGCTGGTGCTGGGGCAGGAATTCAGCGGCGATGGCGAAGACCGGCGGCGCGAGGCCGCCGAGGCGGGGTTCGCTGCCTTTCCGGACCTCCGGCTGATTGCCTCGACCGCGCGGCACACCGTCACCGCCGACCACCACCGCATCGCGGCGCGCGTCGATGTGCGCAGCGGTGGCCACCAGACCGCCGAGATCGACGTCACGGGCATCGTCGACCGGATCGGCGCGGGCGATGCCTTCGCCGCCGGGGTGCTCCACGCGCACCGCGCGGGCGGCGATGCGCGGGCGATGGCGGAAAGCGGCCTCGCGCTGACCGCGCTCAAACATTCGCTGCCGGGCGACGCGAGCCGTTTCGGGCAGGCCGACATCGATGCGTTCCACGGTGGCGGGCTTGATGTCCGGCGCTGACCCGATCGACCGCCGCGCGCTACTGGCTACGGCTGGCAGCGCGCTCTTTCTTTCGGCGTTTGCGCGCGCCGAGATTGTGGCACCAATCCAACATATCGGGGCGGTCAGCGCGCCCGACGGTTCCTATTTTTCAGGTAAGCGCCGCAGCTTTGGTGACGGCCAGTCCTGGGGCTTCACGGGTATCCGCTATGGTCGTGCCGTGCGTTTTCGTGCGCCGGTCGCGTTGACTAGCGCCGAGCAATTGCGCGGCGACGTCTTTGGTCCCGCCTGCCCCCAGACGGGCAGCCGTTACCAGCCGCAGGACGAGGATTGCCTGTTCCTCAACGTCTGGACGCCCGACATCGAACGGCCAGCGAAGCGCCCCGTCATGGTCTATTTCCACGGCGGCGCCTATTCGACCGGCAGTGTCACCGATCCGGTCAACGACGGCGCGCGCCTCGCCGCGCGCGGCGATGTCGTGGTCGTCACCGTCAACCACCGGTTGAACGCGCTCGGCTATCTCTATCTCGCCGGGCTCGATGCGCGCTTTCCTGACAGCGGCAACGCGGGGCAACTCGACCTGATCGTTGCGCTCCAATGGGTCCAGCGCAATATCGCTGCCTTTGGCGGCGATCCGGCCAATGTCACCGTCTTCGGCCAGTCGGGCGGCGGCGCCAAAATCGCGACGCTGATGGGGATGCCCGCGGCGAAGGGGCTGTTCCACAAGGCGATCACGATGAGCGGGCAGCAGGTCACCGCGTCGGGTCCGCTCAACGCGACGAAGCGCGCGCAGGCGTTTCTCGAAAAGCTCGGCAAGGATGTCGATCCGGCGACGGTGCCGGTCGAGCAATTGATCGCGGCATTGTCGGCCACCGATCCGATCCTCGGCGGCGGGGTTTATATGGGGCCGGTGCTCGACATGAGGCATCTGACGCGCCACCCCTTCTGGCCCGACGCCGCGCCGCAGTCGCTCGCTATTCCGATGATGCTCGGCAATACGGTGATGGAAACGCGCGCCTTCTATTCGCCCGATGGCAAACAGCTTGCCGGGCTGGGTTTCGATAATCTCGCGGCTCGCATCGCGCCCGAAATGCGGATCGACATCGAACCATCGTGGGTCGTCGCGCAGTTTCGGGGACGCTATCCCGCGGCAGATCCGCTCGAACTGTTCCACCGCATCGTCACCGCGGCGCGCAGCTGGCGCGGGCAGGTCGAGGAGGCCGAAGCGCGCGCGCGGGCGGGGCATCCGGGGTTCGTCTATCAGCTCGATTTCGAGGCTGCGAAGCACGCCGACGATATTGCGCTCAGTTTTGGCACCGTCGCTGACCCGACCCCGGCGCAGCAGGCGATGAGCGAGCGGATGATGGACGCCTTCGTCCGCTTTGCGCGCACGGGCAATCCGGGCTGGCCGCCCTATGGTCTGGCGAAGCGGCAGACGATGATCTTCGACACGGAAAGCCGGGTCGAAAATGACCCGCGCAAGTGGGAGCGCGAGCTGTTCGTGCGCGTGCCCTATGTCCAGCCGGGATCCTAACGCGTCATTGCGAGCGAAGCGAAGCAATCGAGAGCGGCTTACGCCACGCTGGATTGCCGCGTCGCTTCGCTCCTCGCAATGACGGAGATCAGACGATCCCCTGCGATCCGAGCCAGTTCCACAGCAGTTCGGGCCAGATCGCGACGGGCAGCCATGCGGTCTTCATCAACCCGAAGCCATGCTCGCCGCGCTCGAAGAAATGCGCTTCGGCGGGTGCGCCGATGCCGCGCGTCGCTTCGCGGAGCCGCACACTGTTCGCAATCTTGACGACGCTGTCATCCTCGGCGTGGAGCAGCCACAGCGGCGGCTGGTCGGCGCGGACGTTAAGCTCGGGCGAATAGAGTTTCTCGCGCGCCGCATCGGGCGTCGCGCCGATCAGTTTCTCGCGGCTCACCGCATGCGCGATCGCAGGGTCCATCGACACGACGGGATAGATGGCGGCAAGCGCGTCGGGCCGTGCGGGCAGCGGGTCGGCAGCGTCGACCGGATCATAGACCTCTGCGTCGAAGCGCGTGAGCAGGCTCGTCGCAACCTGTCCGCCCGCCGAGAAACCGCCAAAGGCGACACGCGCCGGATCGATGCCGTCGAGCTTCGCGCGGCTGCGCACCAGCCGCACCGCGCGCTGCGCATCGGCGAGCGGGACGTCTGCGCCGTTCGTCCAGCCGTCGCCGGGCAGGCGGTAGAAGAGGACATAGACGGTGACGCCGCGATCCTTCAGCAAGCGCGCGAGCTCATAGCCCTCCTTGTCGATCACGACATAGCGATAGCCACCGCCGGGGGCGAGGATGACCGCCGCGCCGTTGGGCTTTGCCGGGTGAAAAATGTCGAGACGCGGGCGCGTGATCTTCTCGAGCATCCGGTCGCTGGCGTTCGGATCATCGCTGCGCTGGACGACCGCTTCGACGAGGCCCGGTGGCGGCTTGATATGGCCGTCTGGCCACAGCGCGATGCTCGCGTCGGGCGACAGGCCCACGGGCCGCGTCCACACCGCCTCGGCCGCCGCGCTCGCAAAGGGCAGCGTCAGCCCCGCCGCCAACAGCGTGCGGCGACCCAGCGTCATGGCGCGGGCGCCTTGTTGGGATAGGCGATAATCAAGACCAGGGGTTCGCCGCCCGTCTGGCGGATACCGACCATTGCGCCCTTGTAGAGCCAAGCCGCGGTTCCGGCCTTCAATTCCTGTTCCTCGCCGTCCGAATGGACGATGCCGGTGCCGGAAAGGACATAATATATCTCGTCATGGTCGATCGGGTGGATGCCGATCGCAGCGCCCACGTGCAGCGCGCGCTTGCGAAATTCGAAGCTGCGCGGCGCCGGGACCGAATCGCTGATCCGGTAGGCAGTCGACATCCCGATTGCGCCATGCGGCGGCGCCTCCTCACGGACCGTCGTCGTCTCATCGATCACCACCATCGCGGGGGTGGTTCCGCCTGCGAGGAGCAGGGCGAGCAGCGCGCTCATCGTCAATTCCCCGTCCGCGACGCGCGGTCGCGCGCCGACAGATTTTCCTGCGGCAGCGGTGCCGTTTGCCCGGGATAGATTCCCGACTTCGGCTCCATCGTCGCAAGATCCCAGTCACCCTCGACAAAGGGCGCGCGCACCTCCTTGACCTTGGGGTAAGCGCTCACTTCCTTCTCGTCGTCGATCACTTGCCCACGCCCCTCGGCGACGAAAAAGAGCACACGGATTTCCTCGGCGTCGCGCGCCCAGGGCCGCGCGCCCGCGGTCGACAGCACCGATGTTTCGACATCGCGCACCGGCAGGATGGTATAGCCGCCCACCGGCGCGAGCGGCGCCTTGGCGCGGATCAGCTTCGCCTGCGTCTCGCCATAGCGGCCGAATTCGGGCAGCGTCACGCCGTGGCGATCGACGTGGAGATTGTCCTTGCCAAAATATTCGAGGTCGCCGTCGCCGCCCAGCATCAGGAACGGCAGCTGCTCGTCGGTGTCGTTGCCGCCGCGCATCACATTGCCGATCGCGGTGATCTGCCCTGTCACATAATCATGCCCGACCCATTCGAGGTTCATGAGGTTGTAATGCACCGCGCGGTGCTGCGGGTTATAGATCAGATTGTTGATCATCAGCGCCTGTCCGCCGCCCTTGATCAGCGGGTTGCGCTCGACATTATGCGCCCAGACATTGCGGTAAAAGACGATGCCCGTCGCATTGTCGTGGATCAGCGACCCCTTGCTGTGCTCGCCCTTGGGATGGCTCGCGTCGGCGAGGCCTTCAGCGGCGAGGTTGTTCGGGAAGGTGATATTGTGGCTCGTACCCGCCCGCCATTCGGCGACGCTGTTGCCGGTGAAGCGGGGGCCGGACGCCGACATATTTTCGTCGATCCCCCACATGAGCGTGCAATGGTCGACAATGACATTATGCGCCGCCACGGTCGAAAAAGTGTCGGCTTCCCAGCCGCTGCGTTTCGGTTGCCCATCGACCCCGGTGTAGATGCGCAGGTGGCGGATCACGACGTCGTGGGTCTTTACGTCGATGCCGGTGCGGATCAGCGTGATCCCGGGCCCCGGCGCGGTCTGCCCGGCGATGGTCAGAAACGGATGGGTGACGCTGATCGTCTGGCGTCCCATGTCGATGACGCCGCCGACCTCGAACACGATGATGCGCGGTCCGGGGGTCTCGATCGCAGCCTTCAGCGACCCCGGCCCGTCGGCTGCCAGCGTGGTCACGCGCAGGATCTGGCCGCCGCGACCGCCAATGGTGTGCGCAGCGGGGCCGACCGCACCCGGGAAGGCCAGCGGCGCCGGATCGGCGGCAAGCACCGGGCTTGCGGGTAGCGCAAACGCCAGAAAAAGCGCGGCCAACCAGGGTTTTTTGGGCATCCCGTCTCTCCGATTCTTTGGGGTATTGACACGGCTGTTCCAATCCCTCTATCTTCCTGACACCGGTTACCCCAATCGGTCAACGAGAAAATTTTCAAGGGAGAGGGGATAGGGCGGCCAGTCGTGACAGGCGACGGCGCCATCATCACTCTCAAAAAAATTTCCGGCCAGGCGATCATGCCGATTTGTCTGGTCTCGCAAAGTAACCGGTGTCATTTCTTGCTTCGGCAAGAGTTTCGGCCGATCAAGGGAGGATGATAATGGCTATTCATGCAACGCGGGGCCTTCGCGCTTTGACCCAATTGGCGTGCGGCGCTTCGCTTGCCGCGCTCGCGGTGTCACCGGCTTTTGCCCAGGACGCCGCCGCGCCCGTCGCCGACGAAGCGGTCGCGACCGAAGACGAGATCGTCGTCACCGGCTTTCGCGCCTCGCTCGACAAGGCGCTCGACGTGAAGCGCGATTCGGTGGCCGCGGTCGACGCGATCGTCGCCGAGGACATCGCCAAATTCCCTGATCAGAACCTCGCGGAATCGTTGCAGCGCATTCCCGGCATCACCATCCAGCGCGACGGCGGCGAGGGCCGCGGCATCACCGTGCGCGGTCTGGGATCGCAATTCACGCGCGTTCGCGTCAATGGCCTCGAAACCGTTGCGACCTCGACCGACGGCGCCTCGGCGAACCGCGACCGCGCATTCGACTTCAACGTCTTTGCTTCCGAACTGTTCAGCTCGATCGTCGTCCACAAGACCGCGTCGGCCGAACTCGACGAAGGCTCGCTCGGCGCCGTCGTCGACCTCAACACCGGCAATCCGCTGGCGGGCAAGAGCGGCTTTACCGCGGCTCTGTCGGCGCAGGGCAGCTACAACGACCTGTCCGAAAAGGTCGGCCCGCGCGTGGCGGGCCTGCTCAGCTGGGTGAACGACGCCGGAACGCTCGGCTTTGCGGTGTCGGCGGCCTATTCGGACCAGAAGACGCTCGAGCTTGGCAACAACACGGTGCGCTGGGCGCAGGCGCGCTTCGATTCCGTCAACGGCGCCCCGTGCTTTACCACCACCGCAACGAGCGGCATCGGCGTCGCCAATTCGGGCGGCGTTTATACCAACGGCCGCTCGGCGGCGTGCGATTCGGTCGCGCTCGCCTTTCACCCGCGCATTCCGCGCTATGGCGAGATCGCGCACGACAAAAAGCGGCTCGGCATCACCGGGTCGATCCAGTTTGCGCCGACCGACGCGACCAAGATTTCGCTCGACGGGCTGTTTTCGAGCTTCAAGCACCAGCGCCGCGAGCGTTGGGGTGAAGTGCTGCTGCGCAGCAACGAACGCTCGATCAACGTCCGCGACTATGTGATCGACAACGACAATAACATGATCTCGGCGACGCTCGACGACGCATGGGTGCGCACCGAACATTATCTGCGCCAGGCCAAGACCGAATTTTATCAGTTCGGCGGCAGTTGGGATCAGGATGTCGGCGACAATTTCCGCTTCACCCTGCTCGGCGGCCTTTCGAAATCGACCGCGTCGATCCCGCTGGAAACCACGCTGGTCTTCGACGACCGCGACGCGCAGGGCTATCGCTACGACTATACCGACATGGCGAACCCGGTGCTGACCTTTGGCACCAGCGTCACCAACCCGGCGAATTTCCAGCTCGCTGAAATCCGCGACCGCCCGTCGGAGGTCGAAAACAAGTTCCGCACCGCGCAGCTGCGCACCGAATGGGATGTCACCGAAGGCTTCACGGTCAAGGCAGGCGGCGTCTATCGCCGTTTCGACTTCACCAGTGTCGCCTTTACCCGCGACACCGTGGTGTGCGGCAATGGCGGTGTCGATCGCGTGCTCGGCACGCTGACCTGCTCGCCGTCGTCGGCGTTCGGCCCGACCGCGATCTACGGCTTCCCGGTGACGTCGTCGCTCGCCGAGCTGTTCACGCTGGGGAAGGCGGGGCAGCCTGCTGGAACCACCACCGAATGGCTGGTCCCGAATCTGGAGGCGGGGACAGCCTTTACCGGCCTGTATAACCGCACCCCCGCGCTCGACGCCGGCAACAACCGCAGCGTGCGTGAAGAGGTCACCGGTGGTTATCTGCAATTCGACGCCAAGGGCGAATTGGGCGGGCTCGACTATGCGCTCAACGCCGGGATCCGTTACGTCCACACCGCGCAGACGTCGAGCGGGCTCAGCAGCGGCGCTGCGGTGACCGTGAAGCGCAGCTATGAAGATTGGCTGCCGTCGGTGAACCTGGCCTTGTTCCCGCACGAGGACATCATTATCCGCGCTGCAGTCGCCGATGTGATGACGCGCCCGACGCTCGGCAACCTGACCCCCGGCGGCTCGGTCGACGGGTTCAACTATCGGATCAACTACGGCAACCCGTTCCTCGATCCGTTCCGCGCCACCGCGTACGACCTGGCTTTCGAATGGTATTTTGCACCGCAATCGATCTTTTCGGTCGCGCTGTTCAAAAAGGACATCGCAAGCTTCCCGGTCGCGACCACGAGCAGCGGCACCTTTGCCTCGACCGGTCTGCCGACGTCGATCATCCCGCCGAGCAGCCCTGCCGCGATCAACCCCGAAGGCCAGCTGTGGACGATCAACTCGATCGGCAATGGCGAAGGCGCCAGTCTGAAAGGGGTCGAAGTTTCGCTGCAGGCTCCGTTCACCTTCCTGCCAGGGTTCCTTTCGAACTTCGGCGGCATCGTCAACGCGACCTTCATCGACTCCGACGCCAACTATTCGGTGGCGGGCCCCTCGGTCGTGCCTGGCGGTGCCAACGTCGGGGCGATCCGCAACGGCACGCTCTTCAACCTGTCGAAGCGCGCCTATAACGGCACGCTCTATTATGACGACGGCAAGTTCAGCGCCCGTGCTTCGATCAGCTATCGCAGCCGTTATGCCGACGCCAACAGCGGCACCGGCAATGTGTTCGAAGGCTATGGTTCGACGATCAACGTCGATGCGTCGATGCGCTATGCGATCACCGACAATATCGAAATCTCGGTCGAGGGCATCAATCTGACCGACGAATATCGCTATCGCTTCACCGATATCGACGCGAACCGCAATTACGAGAACAACCATTTCGGTCGCACCTTCCTGTTCGGTGCGCGCGTCAAGATTTGACGTCGACAGGTTAGTCCCGGTGAGGCCCGGTCTTCGCTTGCGGGGGCCGGGCCTTTCTTTTTCAAGGAGAGCAAAGTGACCGATCGCCGCGAGATGCTGAAGCTGGCCGGGACGGGATTGATGGCTACCGGTCTGTCGGGCCTCGCCGGACCGTCGGCGCTGGCCGCCGCGTCGTCATCGCCATCGGCGCCGGCTTGGGCGAAGGGCTTCGACGGTCAGCGCAAGCCCGATCTTGGCGACGGGCGTTTTCTCAATCCGATCATGGCCGGCGACCATCCCGACCCGTCGATCCTGAAGGACGGCGCCGACTATTACATGACCTTCTCGACCTTCGACAGCTATCCGGGGCTGGTCATCTGGCATTCGCGCGACCTGGTGAACTGGCGCCCGATCGGTCCCGCGCTCCACAAGAATATCGGATCGGTGTGGGCGCCCGAGCTGGTGAAGCATGGCGGCCGTTTCTTTCTCTACATCCCCACCAAAGGCCCGAACACCAGCTGGGTGATCTGGGCCGACAAGATCGAGGGGCCGTGGAGCGAGCCGGTCGATCTGAACCTGCCCGACCATATCGACCCCGGTCATGCGGTCGGCGAGGACGGGTCGCGCTGGCTGTTCCTGTCGGGGGGCGACCGCGTGCGATTGTCCGACGACGGGCTGTCGCGGATCGGCGAGCCGGAACATGTCTATGATCCGTGGCGCTACCCCGCCGACTGGGTGGTCGAGGGCTTCGCTCCCGAAGGGCCGAAGATCACGCGCCACGGCGACTATTTTTACATGATCACCGCGGTCGGCGGCACCGCGGGTCCGCCGACGGGTCATATGGTGATCGCCGCGCGGTCGAAGTCGATCCACGGTCCGTGGGAGAACTGCCCCGCGAACCCGCTCGTTCGCACCACATCGGCCGCCGAAAAATGGTGGTCGCGCGGCCATGCGACGCTCGTCGAGGGCCCGGCGGGCGACTGGTGGAGCGTCTATCACGGGTTCGAAAACGGCTATTGGACGCTGGGGCGGCAGGCGCTGCTCGATCCGATCGAATGGACCGCCGACGGCTGGTTCCGCATGAAGGGCGGCGACCTGTCGCAGCCGATCGCCAAACCGGCAGGCGGGACCGTCGCGGGCCCACATGGCATGGCGCTGTCGGATGATTTCGGCGCGCTGGCGCTCGGCGCGAAATGGAATTTCTTCAAGCCCGGCCCCGACGAGCGCAGCCGTGCGCGCGTCGCGGATAACGCCCTGGTGTTGACGGCGCGCGGCAAGGCGCCGGTCGATTCATCGCCCTTGCTCTTGATCGCGGGCGATCAGGCCTATCGTTTTGAATGCGACATCGAGATCGCACCCGGCGGCACTGCGGGCTTGATCCTCTTCTACGACGAGAGGCTCTATTGCGGGCTCGGCTTCGACGGCGGGCGCTTCGTCACCCACCAATATGGCATCGAACGCGCGCGCCCCGCCAATCCGCACGGGCGGCGGATGCGGATGCGCGTCACCAACGACCGCCATATCGTGACCTATGACACCAGCGGCGATGGCGGGAAGACCTGGGTCCGTTTCGACCGCGGCATGGAGGTGTCGGGTTACCACCACAATGTCCGCGGCGGTTTCCTGATGTTGCGCCCCGGGCTTTACTCAGCCGGGGCGGGCGAGGCGCGGTTCCGCGACTTTCGCTTTGAGGCGCTCGGGTAGCGATTTTTCGTTTCGCACAAAGACACAAAGACACGAAGAGGGATCATCATTTTTCCCAAAGGCGGTTTCCCGCCGAAGGCGATATTTGAAAGCGCTTCGCGCTAGTCGCAACCTACGGCAGGCCATGGAGCAGACCCCTTCGTGTCTTTGTGTCTTTGTGCGAAATTTTTCCCAGCGCTACGTTGGCTTCAAAGCGTCACGCCCGATTTCCAGATCGCTATGTCGCGTTCCTCATTGGCTTCCGCCTTGGTGATGGCGCCTGACGCGGTGGCGACGATCAGATCGCGCAGTGCGTTCGACGCCGCGTCAAACCCGTCGTCGATCACCGTCCCGGCATCAAAGTCGATCCACCCCGCCTTGCGCGCGGCCAGATTGCTGTTCGACGCAATCTTCAGCGTCGGCGCCGGAAAGCCGAGCGGCGTGCCGCGTCCGGTGGTGAACAGGATCACCGTCGCACCAGCGGCGGTCAGCGCGGTCGACGACACCGCGTCGTTGCCCGGTGCTTCGAGCAGCGTCAGCCCCGCCAGCCGCGCCTCGCCGCCGTAGCGCTGGACATCGACGAGCGGCACCTGCCCCCCCTTCTGTACCGCGCCCAGCGATTTTTCCTCGAGCGTCGTGATCCCGCCGGCGATATTGCCGGGCGAGGGGTTCTCGCTCACGGGCTCGCCGTTGCGGATGAAATAGTCCTTGAAGTCGCGGACCAGCGCCGCGGCTTCGTCGAACACCGCGCGCGATACGGCGCGGTCAATCAATATCTGCTCGGCGCCGAAAATTTCCGGAATTTCGGTAAGGATGACCTGGCCGCCCGCGGCGGCAACGGCATCGGCCATGCGCCCGACGAGCGGGTTGGCGGTGAGGCCCGAGAGGCCGTCCGAGCCACCGCATTTCACCCCCAGGGTCAGCTTGGAGAGCGGCGCCTCGCGGCGCGGCGTATCAGCGCATCCGGCGACGAGTTCGTCGATCAGCGCGAGGCACGCGGCCTCGTCATCCTCGACCGCCTGCGCCGACAGGGTGCGGATATGCGCGCGGCGGTCGGCGGGGATCAGCGCGGTGAGCGCGCCGAGCTGGTTGCTCTCGCACCCGAGCCCGACGATCAGCACGCCCCCGGCATTGGGATGCTGCGCCAGTGCGGCGAGCACGGCGCGCGTATGGCCAAGGTCGTCGCCAAGCTGCGAACAGCCAAAGGGATGTTTGAAGGCATGGATGCCGTCGACGCGCCCGGCATGGCGAATGCCCGCGATGCGCGCGACGCGCGCGGCGAGATTGCCGACGCAGCCGACGGTCGGCAGGATCCAGATTTCGTTGCGCGTGCCGACGCGCCCATCGGCGCGGACATAGCCCGAAAAGCTACACGACGATGCTGCGGTCGGCGGTGCGTCGGCCGGCGCACCGGCATATTGATATTCGCGGTTGCTACCGAGCGCGGTCGCCAGATTGTGGCTGTGGACATGCTCGCCGGTCGCGATGTCGCCCGTCGCGATGCCGATCGGAAAGCCATATTTGATCACCGCAGCGCCCCGCGCGATCGGCGCGGTCGCAATCTTGTGCCCGCGCGCGACGGCAATTGCGGCGCAAAAATCGTCGCGTGCGATCGGCTTCGCGCCCGCCGCAATATCGGCAATCGCGGTCGCGACATTGTCCGCCGCATGCACGCGGATGGCCTTGTCGATCGGATATTCGCTTGCTTTTGACACCGGTGTCTCTTAGACGGTTTCGCGGAAGAGGGAAATGACAAAGATGCCGGCAAAAGCTGATCACGAAAATGTCGCCCGCGCGTTTCTGGCCGCTCGCGCGAAAAAGACACCGCTTACCTTGTATCCGGGAGCGATGCCGCAAACGATGGCCGACGCCTATGCGATCCAGGATCGTGCGATTGCGCTCGACGGGCGCCGCGTCGGCGGATGGAAGGTCGGGCGAATCGCGCCCGATCTGGTCGATCGCTATGGCGGCAACCGCCTGACCGGCCCGATTTTTGTCGACGAAATCCATGATGGGTCCGCGCAGCCGGCGATGCCCGTCTATGCTGACGGTTTCGCGGCCGCCGAAGCCGAGATATTGCTCTGCTTTGGCGAGGTCGGAACGCGCGACTATGACATCGACAGCGTGCGCGATTGCATCGTCGACGTTCGCACCGGGATCGAGATTGCAAGCTCGCCCTTTCCCGAAATCAACCGCCACGGCCCCGCGGTCACCGCGTCGGATTATGGCAACAACAAGGGGCTGGTGCTTGGTCCTTCGATCGTCGGCTGGCAGGACGCCGACCTTATTCGCATGCCGGTCGAAATGGCGATCGACGGTGAAACGGTCGGTGCCGCGACGATGGAGGCGATGCTCGACGGTCCGTTCGGATCGGCGCTGTTCCTGATCGAAATCCTGCGCGCGCGCGATATCGCGATTCCGCCCGGTACCCTGGTGTCGGCGGGCGCGATCACCGGCATCCATGAAGTCAGGCCCGGGCAGCGCGCCGAAGCGCTGTTCGACGGAAAAATCCGCGTCGGCTGCTCGATTACAAGCTATTAAAGCAAGAACGGGAGAGGTTTATGGCACAGGCATTCGCGGACGGAGGGACGGCGGCGCCAGTGCCACGATCGGGGCGGTATCGCTGGCTGATCGTCGCGCTGCTGTTCGCCGCGACCACGGTCAACTATATCGACCGCACCATGCTCGGCCTGCTCGCGCCGACGCTCGGGCAGGAGCTCGGGTGGAGCGAGAATGACTATGGCAACATCGTCACCGCGTTCCAGGCCGCCTATGCGCTTGGCTTCCTCCTCATGGGCTGGCTGATCGACCGTTTCGGACCGAAAATCGGCTATGCGATCGCGATCAGTATCTGGACCGTCGGCCATGTCGCTCACGGCTTCGCGTCGTCGGTCGCCTCCTTCATGATGGCGCGCGTGATTCTCGGCGTCGGCGAGGCAGGGCATTTCCCGTCGGTCGTGCGCGCGTCGAGCGAATGGTTCCCGCAAAAGGAACGCTCCTACGCGATCGGCTGGGTGAACAGCGCGACGACGATCGGCGTCATCCTGACCGCGCCGACGATCGCATTGTTCATGGTGTGGATGGGTTTCGACTGGCGTGAAACCTTCATGTATACCGGCGCCTTCGGCGTCATCCTGCTTGTGCTCTGGCTCTGGCTCTACAGCAACCCGCGCGAGAGCGGGAAGGTGAGCGAAGCCGAGCTAGCGTGGATCGAACATGATCCGCCCGAAAAGATCGAGCGGCTCGGCTGGGGCGCGATCGTCACCAAGCGCGAGGCGTGGGCCTATGCGATCGGCAAATTCCTGACCGATCCGGTCTGGTTCCTGATGCTTTTCTGGCTGCCCAAATATTTCAGCACCACCTACAACGTCGATTTGAAAGTCGTGCTGTTGCCGATGATCATCATGTATCTGCTGTCGGACGTCGGCAGCATCCTTGGCGGCTGGGTATCGTCGAAGCTGATCCAGACCGGACATAGCGTCAATTTCGCGCGCAAGGCGACGATGCTCGGCGCGGGTTGCTGTGTGCTGCCTTTGCTGTTCGTTTCGGGGCTCGACAATATGTGGCTCGCGGTGGTGCTGATCGGCATCGCGCTCGCGGGGCATCAGGCCTTTTCGTCGACGATCCTGTCGATCCCGCCCGACATGTTCCCGAAGCGCGCGGTCGGGTCGGTGATCGGGCTTGGCGGCTTTGCGGGCGGCGTCGGCGGGATGATCATGGCGAAGTCGACCGGGCTCGTGCTCGACGCGACGGGGGGCAATTACACGATCATCTTTGCGGCCTGTACCGTCGTCTATTTCCTCGCTGTGGCTGCGATCCATAGCCTGAGCCCGCGGCTTGCACCGGTCACCGTGGGCGTGGTGAAATAAGTCGATGCCGCGTCCGTCGCTGCTGTCTCCCGACCGTCTCTTTCCGTCCGACCCGGCGCAGCGCGACATCGCGCGCCGGCTCTATGCGGAGGTTGCGGACCTGCCGATCATCAGCCCGCACGGCCACACCGACCCGAGCTGGTTCGCGGGCAATGCGCCGTTCGGCAATGCGGCGGAGCTCTTGCTCCATCCCGACCATTATGTGTTCCGGATGCTCTATTCGCAGGGCGTTTCGCTCGATGCGCTCGGTATCCGCAATCCGGACGCCGACCCGCGCGAAAGCTGGCGGCTGTTTGCGCAAAATTACCATCTCTTCCGCGGCACCCCGAGCCGCATGTGGATGGACTGGGTGTTCGCTGAGGCGTTCGGTTTCGACGTGCAATTTTCCGCCGAAACCTCGGACCTCTATTACGATCGCATCACCGAGGCGCTGACGGCCGACGCTTTCCGTCCGCGCGCGCTGTTCGACCGCTTCGGGATCGAGGTGATCGCGACGACCGAAAGCCCGATCGATACGCTCGAGCATCACGCTGCCATCCGCGCTGCGAACGACAGCGGCGAATGGGGCGGGCGCGTAGTCACCGCCTACCGCCCCGACCCGGTCGTCGACCCCGAATTCGAAGGCTTTCGCGACAATCTGCAACGCTTCTCCGACCTTTCGGGCGAAGATGCCTTCTCCTATGCCGGATATCTCGCCGCGCACCGGGGCCGCCGCGCCTTCTTCGCCGCAATGGGCGCGACCTCGACCGATCATGGTCACCCGACCGCGGCGACCGCCGACCTGTCGGATGCGGAGGCCGAGGCGCTATTCGCGCGCGTCACCGGCGCCGACGTCAGCGCGGCCGATGCCGAACTGTTTCGCGCGCACATGCTCACCGTAATGGCGGGGATGAGCCTCGACGACGGGCTGGTGATGCAGATTCATCCCGGCGCCCTGCGCAACCACAATCCCTGGCTGTTCGACCATTATGGCCGCGACAAGGGCGCCGATATCCCGACGGCCACCGACTATGTCCATGCGCTGCGCCCGTTGCTTGGGCGTTATGGCAATGAAGCGGGGCTGACGATCATCCTCTTCACGCTCGACGAGACAAGCTACGCGCGCGAACTGGCGCCGCTCGCGGGCCATTATCCGGCGCTGAAGCTTGGCCCCGCCTGGTGGTTTCACGACAGCCCCGAAGGGATGCGCCGCTTCCGCAGCCAGACGACCGAGACCGCGGGCTTCTACAACACAGTCGGTTTCAACGACGATACGCGCGCCTTCCTGTCGATCCCCGCGCGCCACGACGTCGCACGCCGCATCGACTGCGGTTTCCTCGCGCAGCTCGTCGCCGAGCACCGGATGGAGGAATGGGAGGCCGCCGAACTCGCCGCCGACCTCAGCTACAATCTCGCCAAGGCTGCTTACAAGCTGTGAGGCTGTCGGCTGAAACGCCGCTCCCGGCGTCGGTGCAGGCGCCGGGTTACGACCGCGCCTCGCAGGCGGCGGGGATCGCCCATATCGGCATCGGCGCGTTCCACCGCGCGCATCAGGCCGTCTATACCGACGATGCGATGGGGGCGGGTGAGCGCGATTGGGGCATAGTCGGCGTGTCGCTTCGTTCTCCCGGTGTTGCCGCGCAGCTAAATCCGCAGGACGGGCTCTATACGGTCAGCACGCGCAGCGCGGCGGGGACCGGGTTGCGCCTGATCGGGGCGGTGCAGAAGGTGCTTGTCGCGGCCGACGAGCCGCAGGCCGTCATCGACGCTATCGCCGCATCGCCGACGCACATCGTCAGCTTCACCGTCACCGAGAAGGGCTATCTGCGCCGCTCTGACGGCACGCTCGATCTCGATGCGGCCAAGGGACCGTCGAGCCTCTACCGCTTTATCGGCGCCGGACTTTCCGCACGCAAGGCGAAGGGCTTGCCGGGCCTGACCCTGCTCAGCTGCGACAATCTGGCGAACAATGGCGCGGTGCTGAAGGCACTGATGCGCCAGTATCTTGCCGTGGAATATCCCGTTCTGGTGGATTGGTTCGACCGCGAATGCCGCTGTCCCGCGACGATGGTCGACCGCATCGTGCCCGCGACCACTAACGCCGACCGCGCGGCGATCGAGGCCGAACTCGGCGTCCGCGACGAAGGCGCTGTCGTCACCGAAGGCTTCAGCCAGTGGGTGATCGAGGATGATTTTGCGGGGCCGCGCCCGCGCTGGGAAAAGGTCGGCGCGCAGCTCGTCGCCGATGTTGCCCCCTATGAGACGGCAAAGCTGCGCATGCTCAACGGCGCGCATTCGGCGCTCGCCTATATCGGGCTGGGGGCAGGGCATGACTATGTCTATCAGGCGATCGCCGATCCCGCGATCCGCCCGCTCATCGAACGGCTGATGCGCGATGAGGCCGCGCCGACGATCGACGCCGCGCCGGGGCAGGATCTCGCCGCCTATGCCGATGCGCTGATGGACCGCTTCGCCAATCCGGCGCTCGATCACCGGCTGATCCAGATCGCGATGGACGGCAGCCAGAAGATTCCGCAGCGCTGGCTCGAAACGCTGGCCTGGCATCAGGCGCGCGGGGCGCGCTGCTCATCGCTCGAAGCGGCGATCGCCGCTTGGATCGCTTTTCTTCGGAGCGACCATCCGATCGACGATCCGCTCGCGGACAAATTGCGCGCGGTCGCTGCAGCTACTGATGCGATGCAAATGCTGTTCGGAGAAGGCGGTCTGATCGCCTCCGGGTGGCGCCCTGAAATCTGATCCTGTGCCCCTGCGAAGGCAGGGGCCCATCACCCGCCGGTTCAAACTTGCACGGACCGGAGATGGGTCCCCGCCTTCGCGGGGACACAAAAACTAAGCCGGAACCAGCAAACCCCGGCTTTCGCGCACCTCGGCATCCAGCCAGTCGATGAACGCCCGCATCCGGGGTTGCGGCGCGACGTCGCGGTGGAGCGCAAGCCAGAAGGCGCGCGCGATCGCCTGATCGGGGCGCACGCGAACCAGCGCGGGATCGCCCGCTGCGAGGAAGCAGGGGAGGACGCCGACCCCCGCGCCGCCCGCGATCATCCGCCGCTGCGCGAGGATCGACGAAGACCGGACGTTGGCGCGCAGCCCCGGCTCGATTTCGCCCAGATAGTCGAGTTCGGGGGCGTAGAGGATGTCGGGCATATAGCCGATCACCGGGATGCCCGCGCGCGACAACGGCGCTGCGGTCACAGCCGCCTGCCAGTCGCTCCGGTCCGCGGGCGCATAGAGGCCAAGGCTGTAGTCGGACAGCTTGCGCGTGATCAGTGGGCCTTTGCGTGGCCGCGCCAGCAGCACCGCCATATCGGCCTCGCGCCGCGACGGATTGAGAAAGCCCGACGAGGCGACAAGGTCGATCTCGAGCTCGGGATGCGCGGCGACGAATTTGCCGAGCCGCGGGGCGATGAAGCTGTTGCCGAAGCCTTCGGACACGCTGATGCGCAATTGCCCTGACAGCGGCGATCCGCCGTCGGGCGCCATGTGGATGCGCGCCGCCGCCGCCGCCATCGCCTCGGCGTGCGGAACGAGCGCCCGACCTGCCGCCGTCAGAACGAAACCCGTCGGGGCCCGTTCGAACAAGGTCTGCTGGAGCGCGGCTTCGAGCGCGCTGACCTGACGGCTGACCGTCGTCGCATCGACGTGCAGCGCCGCCGCGGCACGCGCCAGCGTGCCGTGACGCGCGACGAGCAGGAAATATTGCAGCTTGTCCCAGTCCATATGCCTGCAAATATGCAGGATAAGGCTGCAAGTCTATCCCTTGCAATCGCCCCTTAACTCGGCTGTTGCAGCGGCAACATTTTTTGGGAGACTCGGATATGCGACAGATCGACCATCACATCGTCGGCGGCGCCGGCAGCAGCAGCCGCTTCGGCGACGTCCTCGACCCCAATAATGGCGGCGTGCAGGCGCAGGTCGCATTGGGCGACCGCGCTATCCTCGACCGCGCCGTCGCCGCGGCGAAAGCCGCGCAGCCCGCCTGGGCCGCAACGAACCCGCAGCGCCGCGCGCGCGTGATGTTCGAATTCAAGCGCCTCGTCGAAGCCAATATGAACCAGCTCGCGGAGATGTTGTCGAGCGAACATGGCAAGGTGATCGCCGATTCGAAGGGCGATATCCAGCGCGGGCTCGAGGTCATCGAATTCTGCTGCGGCATCCCGCATGTGCTGAAGGGCGAATATACGCAGGGCGCGGGGCCGGGCATCGACGTCTATTCGATGCGCCAGCCGGTCGGCATCGGCGCGGGGATCACCCCGTTCAACTTCCCCGCGATGATCCCGCTGTGGATGGGCGGCGTCGCGACCGCGACGGGCAACGCCTTCATCCTCAAGCCCAGCGAGCGCGACCCGTCGGTGCCCGTCCGCCTGTCGGAGCTGTTCCTCGAAGCCGGGTTGCCCGAGGGCATTTTCCAGACCGTCCATGGCGACAAGGAGATGGTCGACGCGATCCTCGACCATCCCGACATCGGCGCGGTCAGCTTCGTCGGCTCGTCGGACATCGCGCATTATGTCTATAATCGCGGCGTCGCGAACGGAAAGCGCGTGCAGGCGATGGGCGGCGCGAAGAACCACGGCATCGTCATGCCCGACGCCGATCTCGACCAGGTCGTCAATGACTTGACCGGCGCCGCCTTCGGCTCGGCGGGTGAGCGCTGCATGGCGCTCCCCGTCGTCGTACCCGTCGGCGAGGACACCGCGAACCGTCTCCGCGAAAAGCTCGTTCCCGCGATCGAGGCGCTGCGCGTCGGCGTGTCGACCGATGCGGAGGCGCATTACGGTCCCGTCGTGACGCAGGCGCACAAGGAAAAGGTCGAAGGCTGGATCGCGAAATGCGCCGAGGAAGGCGCCGAGCTGGTCGTCGACGGCCGCGGCTTCACCTTGCAGGGCCACGAAAAGGGCTTCTTCGTCGGCCCGACGCTGTTCGACCATGTCACCACCGACATGGAAAGCTACAAGGAAGAAATCTTCGGCCCCGTGCTGCAGATCGTCCGCGCCCCCGATTTCGAAACCGCGCTCGAACTGCCCAGCAAGCACCAATATGGCAATGGCGTCGCGATCTTCACGCGCAACGGCCACGCCGCGCGCGAATTCGCCGCGCGCGTGCAGGTTGGCATGGTCGGCATCAACGTGCCGATCCCGGTCCCGGTCGCCTATCACACCTTCGGCGGCTGGAAGCGTTCGGCGTTCGGCGACACCAACCAGCACGGCATGGAAGGCGTCAAATTCTGGACCAAGGTCAAGACGATCACCGCGCGCTGGCCCGACGGGTCGCCCGACGGCGGTAATGCGTTCGTGATTCCGACGATGGGTTGACGGGGGCAACCCGTGAGCCGGCTCGGACATTTCTCCTGTCGAAGGAGAAGGACGATGAAGATCTGGACGATGCCCGCGCTGCTGCTGCTCGCGGCGTGCGGCGGTGGCGACGAGCGATCTGACGCGGAGGATACGGCTGCGCCCGCGATCCCCGCCGATGCGCCGAATGCCGAAGTCGATGCCGACCTGCCGACAGCCAAGCAGGAAGCGTCGACCAATCCCGCGAGCGATTCCATCGCGGGTGCTGGCGCGGCGATCCCGGCGGCGATTCGTGGCCGCTGGGCGCTGAACGCTGCCGATTGCGCCGCGAAAAAGGGCGCCGATCTGACCGCGGTTACGATCGATACGGCGAACCTGCGCTTCTACGAATCGCATGGCGAACTTACGCATGTGCGCGAAAGCGGTGCGAACCGGCTGGTCGCCGATTACCGGTTCAGCGGCGAGGGGCAGGAATGGGACCGGCGGATCGAGCTCACGCTTGCCGATGGCGGCAAAATGCTCGTCCGCCGCGATATGGGTGAGGGTGCCGCGGCGGGCGCGATGCGCTATACGCGCTGCGCCGGATGACGGTTTTGAAAGGGAGACTCACGATGGATTTTCGCTGGATTGCAATTGCCGCCGCCCTGCCGCTCGCCGCCTGCGCGAGCAGCGAAGCCCCGGTCGAGTCGACCCCGGCGGCACCCGAAGCCGCAATGACGTGCAAGGCCGATGCGGTGCAGAGCCATGTCGGCCATGTTGCGAGCGCGGAAATGGGCGCGGCGATCCTCAAGGAATCGGGCGCCCGCACCTTGCGCTGGGGCCCGCCGCGCAGCGCGATGACGATGGATTACCGCCAGGACCGCGTGAACATCATGTACGACGACGCCTACAAGATCACGCAGGTCACCTGTGGCTGACGACCAGTCGAGCATCGGGGGACGCCGCAATCACAGTTCCGCGTCCCCGTTCGAACCCGTCTATGGCTACAGCCGCGCGGTTCGGGTGGGGAACCGGATCGACGTCGCGGGCTGCGCGCCGATCGAGGCCGATGGCAGTTCAACGCTCGGCGATGCGGGGGTTCAGGCGGCGCGCTGCCTGACGATCATTCGCGAGGCATTGGAAGCGCTTGGCGGTTCGCCCGCCGACGTCGTGCGCACGCGCATGTATATCACCGACCCGGCGGACGCGGATCTGGTGGGGCGGGCGCATGGCGCGATGTTCGGCGACATCCGCCCCGCCTCGACGATGCTCGTCATCCCCGCGCTGATCCGCCCCGAGTGGAAAGTCGAAATCGAAGCCGAAGCCATCGTTGGGGGCAACGGATGATATGGCGCCTTTTCCTGATAGGATGCGCTGCTGCGATCTCGTGCGACGCTCCTGCTATAGCCGCCGAATTGGACGGTCCGGCCCGGTTTTGCGGTTATTCGCCTATCATCGATCTCCTGCCTGGAGAGCGTGTCGAAACGCTCACTGGAGGAATCCATGGTGGCTCCTTCCGTTGGAGCGGCGATTTCGGATCACTTGTCGTTCATGGCAACGGGTGGGCGAGTAAACCTAAAGGTGCTGTCGCGTTAAAGCGAAATGCAAAGGGCCACGTCCGTTACGCTTCGCGGAAAAGCGGAGGCGAATACGGGGTTGCCATCTGGAACCGCAGGCACGGGGCTGCTTATTTTTCATCGCCGAAGCCACTGACCGATGCGCAATTGACCGCAATCGACCGGGTCGATCTCTTCAACGAGGGTGAAGACCCAGACGGCTGCGATTTGCGAACAATTTTTTCTTGGGAATGACCATGACCGACCAGTTCCAGCTTACCGACGACCAGCTCGCCATTCAGGACATGGCGCGCAAGTTCACCGCCGACCGCATCACGCCCTTTGCCGCCGAATGGGACGAGAAAAGCCATTATCCGGTCGAAGTGTGGAAGGCTGCAGGCGAACTTGGCTTCGGCGCCATATATGTGGCCGAGGAATCGGGCGGCATCGGGCTGGGGCGGCTCGAAGCGGCGCTGATCATGGAGGCGATGGCCTATGGCTGTCCCGCTACATCCGCCTATGTCTCGATCCACAATATGGCGACTTGGATGATCGACCGTTTCGGCGGCGCTGCCATCAAGGACCGCTTCCTGCCGAGCCTGGTCAGCATGGACAAGATCGCGAGCTATTGCCTCACTGAACCCGGCTCGGGCTCGGACGCCGCGGCGCTCAAGACGACCGCGAAGAAGGATGGCGACCATTATGTGCTGAACGGCACGAAGCAGTTCATTTCGGGCGCCGGGGTCAACGACATCTATGTCTGCATGGTCCGCACCGGCGAGGAAAAGTCGAAGGGTATTTCCTGCCTCGTGATCGAAAAGGACACCCCGGGGCTGAGTTTCGGCGCGCCGGAGAAAAAGCTCGGCTGGAACGCCTCGCCGACCGCGCAGGTGATCTTCGAGGATTGTCGTGTACCGATCGAAAATCTCGTCGGTGCCGAGGGCGACGGCTTCCGCTTTGCGATGGCGGGGCTCGACGGCGGTCGCCTTAACATCGGCGCCTGTTCCTTGGGCGGCGCGCAGCGCTGCCTCGACGAGGCGATCGCCTATACCAAGGACCGCCAGCAGTTCGGGCAGCCGGTCGCCGATTTCCAGAACACCCAGTTCATGCTCGCCGACATGGCGACCGACCTCGAGGCCGCGCGGGCGCTGCTGTACATGGCGGCGGCCAAGGTCACCGCGAACGCCCCCGACAAGTCGCGCTTCTCGGCGATGGCGAAGCGGCTCGCGACCGACAATGGCAGCAAGATCGTCAACGACGCGCTGCAATTGTTCGGCGGCTACGGCTATCTGCGCGATTATCCGATCGAGCGTTTCTGGCGTGACCTCCGCGTCCACTCGATCCTGGAAGGCACCAATCAGGTGATGCGGATGATCGTCGGAAGGGACCTGCTGCGCCAATGACCGAAGATGTCTTGATCTCGACCGATGGCCGCATCGGTCGCATTTCGCTCAATCGCCCGAAGGCGATTCACGCGCTGAACCTCGCGATGTGCGAAGCGATGATCGACGCGCTCATCAAATGGCGCGATGACGACGCGATCGAAGCGGTGATCATCGACCATAGCGAGGGGCGCGGCTTCTGCGCTGGGGGCGACATCCGCATGCTCGCCGAGAGCGGTGCGAAGGACGGGGTCGAAGCGCGCGCCTTCTTCCATACCGAATATCGCCTCAACCATCTGCTGTTCACTTACCCCAAGCCCGTCGTCGCTTTCATGGACGGGATCACGATGGGCGGCGGGGTCGGCATTTCGCAGCCCGCGAAATATCGCGTCGCGACCGAGCATACGCGCTTTGCGATGCCCGAGACGGGGATCGGCCTGTTCCCCGACGTCGGCGGCGGCTGGTACCTCCCACGACTCGAAGGCCGCGTCGGGGTGTTCCTTGCGCTTACCGGGGCGCGGCTCGACGGCGCCGAATGTCTCGCGCTCGGACTCGCGACGCATTATCTGCTCTCGGAGAAACTAGCCGAGGCGAAGGCGCGCATCGCGCAGCACCCCGACCGCATCGGCGGCATCCTGGGCGAACTGTCGGTCACCGCGCCGCCCGCCGCGATCACGCATCAGATCGACAAGATCAACCGGCTGTTCGCCAGCGACACCTATGAAGATATTCTCGCGGCGCTCGAAGCCGACGGCGGCGACTGGGCGACAAAGGAACTCGCGGCGCTGCACAGCAAATCGCCGCAGACCTGCAAGGTCGCGCTTCGTCAGTTGAAGGAAGGCGGGGCGATGCACGACTTTGCCGCGCAGATGACGCAGGAATATGCGATCGGCAGCCGCGTCGTCGCGATGCACGACTTCCTCGAAGGCGTCCGCGCGCTGATTATCGACAAGGACAACAGCCCGAAATGGGACCCGCCGACGCCCGAAGCGGTGACCGACGACTGGATCGACGCGATCTTCGCGCCGCTGCCCGAGAATGAGAAATGGACGCCGCTTACCTGAGCCGTTGCCGCTACCCTGCCTCGTCACCCCGGACTTGATCCGGGGTCCATTCGGGCCTCGCTGGAATGGATGCCGGATCAAGTCCGGCATGACGATTGATCGGAGAATTTGAAAATGACCTACGAAACCCTCCTCGTCGAAACGCGCGGTGCCGTCACGCTGGTGACGCTCAACCGCCCGCAGGCGCTGAATGCGCTCAACTCCAGCGTGCTCGACGATCTGATCGCGGCCTTCGCGGCGTTCGAGGCCGACGACAGCCAGCGCTGTGCGGTGCTCACCGGATCGGGCGACAAGGCCTTCGCCGCGGGCGCCGACATCAAGGAAATGGCCGACAAGCCCGCGTCCGATTTCTACCTCGAGGATTTCTTCGCGAAATGGACGAGCGATTTTGTGAAGAAGGTGCGCAAGCCCTGGATCGCCGCGGTCAACGGCTTCGCGCTCGGCGGCGGGTGTGAACTGGCGATGATGGCCGACTTCATCATCGCGTCCGAAAAGGCGAAATTCGGCCAGCCCGAAATCAAGCTCGGTGTTGCGCCGGGGATGGGCGGGTCGCAGCGGCTGACGCGCGCGATCGGCAAGGCGAAGGCGATGGAAATGTGCCTGACCGGCCGGATGATGGACGCTGCGGAGGCCGAACGCTCGGGCTTGGTGGCGCGTGTCGTCGAGCATGCGAGCCTTATCGACGAAGCGGTGAAGACTGCGACGGTCATCGCCAGCATGCCGGCGATGGCCGCGATGGTGAACAAGGACATGGTCAACGCGGCGTTCGAAACCACGCTCGACCAGGGGCTGATCTACGAACGCCGCCTGTTCCAGATCCTCGCCGCGACCGAGGACAAGGCTGAGGGCATGGCGGCGTTTATTGAGAAACGTGAGGGCGTGTGGAAAGGTCGCTGACATGAAAATCGCATTTATCGGGCTCGGCAATATGGGCGGCGGGATGGCCGCGAATCTCGCGAAGGCGGGGCACGACGTCCGCGCCTTCGACCTCAGCGAAGAAGCTCTCGCACGCGCCGTCGAGGCGGGCTGCACCCGCGCCGCCTCCGCCGCCGACGCGGTGACCGGCGCCGAAGCGGTGGTAACGATGCTTCCCGCGGGCAAGCATGTCGCGTCGGTATATGAGGCTGACGTCTTTCCGAACGCCGCGCGGGGCACGCTGCTCCTCGATTGCTCGACGATCGACGTCGCGACCGCGCGCGCCAATATTGAAGCAGCGACGGCCAAAGGCCTCGTCGCGGTCGATGCGCCGGTGTCGGGCGGCATCGCTGCGGCCAATGCGGGCACGCTCACCTTCATGGTCGGCGGCACTGTTGAGGGCTTTGCGCGCGCGGAGCGGATCCTTGCCGAAATGGGCAAGGCGGTGATCCATGCAGGCGATGCGGGGGCGGGGCAGGGCGCGAAGATCTGCAACAACATGCTGCTTGGCGCGTCGATGGTCGCGACGTGCGAGACGCTTGCGCTCGCGCAGAAGCTCGGGCTCGACCCGCAGAAATTCTTCGACATCGCCAGCGTGTCGTCGGGGCAGTGCTGGTCGCTGACCAGCTATGCGCCGCTTCCGGGTGTCGGCCCGACGACGCCCGCCGACAATGATTACAAGGGCGGCTTTGCCGCGGCGCTGATGCTCAAGGATCTCCGCCTCGCGATGGAGGCGGCGGCAAGCGTCGACGCCGATGTCCCGATGGGTTCGAAGGCGCGCGAGCTGTACGAAGCGTTCGTCGAGGCCGACAAGGACGGCCGCGATTTTTCGGCGATCATCCAGACGTTGCAGGGCTGAGACCATACACCCAACCTCGTTCGCATCGAGCGAAGTCGAGATGCGTCTGGCGCTGTGCTGGCGTGTCTCGACTTCGCTCGACACGAACGGGAGTTCGGGTCGGTTCTAGGGTCGGCCCTGCTCAGGCTGAATCAAGTCACCGTAGCCCTGAGCCTGTCGAAGGGCGCTTCTCGGCGAGAAGTGCCCTCCGACAAGCTCAGGGCTACGGATCAATTTGAACAGGACAGACTCTAGTAAAAATCCGCCGTCTGGCCGCCGTCCTTGCGTTCGCCGCGATGCACCTGCGTCGGCGCGCGACGGTCACCCGTCCGCACCTCGATCCGGCCATCGACGCGCCGCACTTCAGCGGGTGCCAGAATGCGCGCCCGCGCCACTCCGACCGCGCTTGCTGGCGGAGCGACTACCGGAGCGGCGACCGGAACGCTGCCCGTGAGCAGCAACAGGGCGAGAAACGACATGGCAATCATGCTCTGCCGTAACGGCAGGTGTTGCCAGCGCTTTAACCCTGAATCGCAACTATTTGCGTCCACCTGCTGCGGCATTCGGCAAAAGCAAAGGCCGCCTGCCCCGCGTCGGGACAGACGGCCTGCTGATCGTAATCGAAAGCGGGTTTAGAAGCCGCTCTTTGCCTCGGCCTTTTCCTTGAGCAGCGGTGCGATCTCGAACCCGTGCTTCTCGAGCGCCGCGACGATCTTGTCGGTGCCTTCCAGCCCCGCCCAGAACATCGGGCCGCCGCGATAGACCGGCCAGCCATAGCCATAGATCCACACGACATCGATGTCGCTCGCGCGCTGCGCCTTGCCTTCGGACAGGATCAGCGCGCCTTCGTTGACCATCGGGTACAGCGTGCGTTCGATGATCTCCTGATCGGTGATCTCGCGCTTCTCGACCCCCGCCTTGCCGCGGAACTCCTCGATCAGCTCGGCAACGCGCGGGCTCTCCGACGGCTGGCGCTTTTCGTCATAATCGTAAAAGCCCGCCTGCTTCTTCTGGCCCCAGCGGCCTTCGGCGCAGAGCGCGTCGCGGATGCTTTCGATGCGATTGGGGTCGCGGTGCCAACCGATGTCGACCCCGGCGAGGTCGCTCATCTGGAACGGCCCCATCGGCATCCCGAATTCGACATGCACCTTGTCGACCTGCGCCGGTGTCGCGCCTTCCATCAGCAGCTTCATCGCCTCCATCTGGCGCGGCTTGAGCATGCGGTTGCCGATAAAGCCGTCGCACACGCCCGCGACCACGGCGACCTTGCCGATTTTCTTGCCGATCGCCATCGCGGTGGCGAGCGCGTCGGGCGCGGTTTTTTCGCCGCGCACGACCTCGAGCAGCTTCATGACATTGGCGGGGGAGAAGAAATGCATGCCGAGCACATCGCCGGGGCGGCTCGTCGCGGTCGCGATTTCGTCGACATCGAGATAGCTGGTGTTCGACGCCAGGATCGCACCGGGCTTGGCGATCGTGTCGAGCTTGCCGAAAATGTCCTTCTTGACGTCCATATTCTCATAGACCGCCTCGATGATCAGGTCGCAATCGGCGAGATCGTCGAGGCTGAGGCTCGGCGTCAGGATGCCCATCATCTGGTCGACCTGTTCGGGCTTGAAACGCCCCTTGGCGGCTGACGCGTCGTAATTCTTGCGGATCACCCCGACGCCGCGGTCGAGCGCGTCCTGCGCCATTTCGACGATCGTGACGGGGATGCCCTTTTGCAGGAAGTTCATCGAAATCCCGCCGCCCATCGTGCCGGCGCCGATCACGCCGACCTTCTTGATGTCGCGCAGCTGGGTATCCTTGGGCAGGCCGTCGATCTTCGCGGCCTGACGTTCGGCAAAGAAGATATGGCGCTGCGCCGCCGACTGGCTGCCGAACATCAGCTTCATGAACTGCTCGCGCTCGAACGCGAGGCCTTCCTCGAACGGCAAGCGCGTCGCCGCTTCGACGCAAGCGAGGTTGGCATAGGGCGCTTCAAAGCCGCGCCAGCGCTTGGCATTGGCGGCCTTCAGCTGTTCGATCACCGCGACGTCGCCGAACACCGGGCGTTCGCGCGTCGGGCGCGGGCCGTCGGCGATCTTTGCGCGCGCAAAGGCGATGGCGTCGGCGGCAAGGCTGTCTTCGCCCGCCAATTCATCGACCAGGCCGAGTTCCTTGGCTTTCGCCGCGGGCAGGGGATCGCCGGTCGAGGTCATCGTCGCCGCGGCTTCGACGCCGACGACGCGCGGCAGGCGCTGGGTGCCGCCCGCGCCGGGGAGAAGGCCGAGCTTCACTTCGGGCACGCCGAGCTTCGCCGACGGCACCGCGACGCGATAATGACAGACCAGTGCGGTTTCGAGTCCGCCGCCAAGCGCGGTGCCGTGGATCGCGGCGACGACCGGCTTCGACGCCGCTTCGATGGAGTTCAGCACTGCGTTGAAATCGGGGCCGCGCGGCGGCTTGCCGAATTCGCTGATGTCGGCGCCGGCGATAAAGGTCGCCCCGGCGCAGCGCAGCACGATCGCCTTGACGCTATCGTCGGCAAGCGCGGCGGTGAAATTATCTTCCAGCCCCTGACGCACGTGCCAGCTCAGCGCGTTGACCGGCGGATTGTTGACGATGATGACGGCGACCTCGCCATCCTTTTCCATCGTGACGGAAACAGGGGTATCTTCGGACATTTCAGGCTCCTTAAAAGATGCCGTTCGCTTCGAGCGAAGTCGAGAAGCGTCTAGCGCTGCGCTTCGCGTGTCTCGACTTCGCTCGACACGAACGGGGGTGGGTTCTCAAATCAGTCGTCAATCGCGGCGTGGACCAGTGTCTTGACCTCGCGCCGCACGGGATAGGTGGAGGATGGCATCAGCTGCGTCATGAACACCATGCAGATTTGCTCGACCGGATCGACGAAAAAGCCGGTCGAGAACATGCCGCCCCAGTAAAAATCGCCGACTGACCCGGGGGTCATCGTCTGCGCCGGGCTTTCGTTCACCGCAAAGCCAAGGCCAAAGCCGACCCCGGCATTTTCGGCCTCCGAAAAGATACCGACGCTGTGCTGGACGAGGTCGCCGCCGCCGACGAGGTGGTTCGCGGTCATCAGTTCCAGCGTCTTGCGGCTGATGATGCGCGTGCCATCGAGCGCGCCGCCGCCGAGTAGCATCAGGCAGAAACGGTGATAGTCGGCGAGCGTCGAAGCGAGCCCGCCACCGCCCGAATGAAAGCTGCGATCCTTCGCCCAGCGGCTCTTGTCGCCGCTATCGAAGGGCTTCATCTTGGCCACGGGATCGAAGGCGTAACAATCGGTCAGCCGGTGCTGCTGATCGGCGGGCACCTTGAACCCGGTATCGACCATAGCGAGCGGGCCAAATATGCGCTCCTGCAACACCTGCGCGAACGGCTTGCCCTCGATCCGCTCGACCACGGCGCCGAGCACGTCGGTCGCCATCGAATAATTCCAGTGCGCGCCGGGGTCGAACTGGAGCGGGATTTTGGCCAGCCCCTCGATGAAACTGTCCATCGTATAATCGGCATCGAAATCGTCGATCCGCGCCTTGCGGTACGCGGCATCAACGGGGGTGCGCTCCTGAAAACCATAGGTCAGTCCCGATGTGTGGCGGAGCAGGTCGACCATGCGGATCGGCTGCGTCGGCGGCCGGGTCAGGAACGGCACATTGCCGCCGCCCGCGACAAAGACGCCGGTATCCTTGAACTCGGGGCAAAATTTGACCAGCGGATCGGACAGCGCGACCTTGCCTTCCTCGACCAGCATCATGAAGGCGATGCTGGTGATCGGTTTGGTCATGCTGGCGATCCGAAAGATCGCATCCTCTTGCAGCGCCGCGCCCGGGCGCGCATCGCCGATGCATGACAGGTGCGCAATCTCGCCGCGCCGCGACACCAAGGTCGCTGCATGCGGCAAGCGGCCGGGGCCGACATATTTGGCCTCCAGAAAGGCGGGAATGCGGCTCAGCCGCGCCGTATCGAAACCGTGACCCATATCTATCCTGTCAATGCGATGTCTGGCCAAGCAGCTGGCGCGTCACCGGATGCGAACTGGTGAGCCCGCCGTCAACCGCGATCGCTTGTCCGTTGACATAGCTTGCCTGATCGCTGGCAAGGAACAGCGCGACATTGGCGAGCTCCTCGGGCTGCGCGGCGCGTTTCAGCGGGTTGAGCTGGCCCAGCTTGTGCGTGACCTCCTTCGCCTTCGCATAATCGAAGGTCGGCTTGGTCATCCCCGTTTCGGTGAGGCCGGGGCAAATCGCATTGACGCGCACGCCGCTGGTGGTGAGTTGCTGCGCCGCGGTCTTGGCGAGGTTGATCACGCCTGCCTTCGACGCGGAGTAAGCGCCCGGACCCGCGCCCGAATTGATCCCGGCGACGCTTGCAGTCAGCACGATCGCACCGCCGCGGCCCTGATCGACCATCGCCTTGCCCGCATGTTTCACCATCAGCGCGGGGCCGATCAGGTTGACGCGCAAGGTCTCGGCCCAGGCGGCAGGATCGAAGTCGAAAATGCCGCCCATGTCGCCGATGATCCCCGCGTTGGCGAAAGCGACGTCGAGTCCGCCGAAATTTTCCTTCGCGGCGGCGACCATCGACGCCACATCGGCCTCGATCCCCGCGTCGATTTCGAGCGCGACGGCGTCGCCGCCCGCATCCTTCACCAGCCGCGCGGTCTCATGCACCGCCGCCGTCTTGTCGCCGAGCACCAGCTTCGCGCCTTCGGCGGCGAAGCGCAGCGCGCTCGCGCGGCCGATCCCCGAACCGGCGCCCGTGATGATTGCGATCTTGCCGTCCAATGCGCCCATTATCCGCCTCCCGAAATCGTGGCTCCGCCATCGCACACGATGGTCTGGCCGGTGGTGAATGCCCCCGCCTTGCTGGCAAGGAAGACCGCGGCGCCCGCGATCTCGTGCGGTTCGCCGATGCGCTTCAGTGTTGAAGCGGCGGTCGATCGTTTGAGATTGTCGGGATTTTCCCACAAGGCGCGCGCCATGTCGGTGCGGATCAGCCCCGGCGCGATGCAGTTGACGCGCACGCCCCTAGGGCCGAACTCGACCGAAAAATTGCGCGCGACCTGCATGTCGGCTGCCTTGGAGATGCCATAGGCGCCGATGATCGGCGATCCTTTCAGCCCGCCAATCGAGCTGATGATCGTGATCGACCCTTCGCCGCGTTCGAGCATTTCGGGCGCGACCATCGTGATCAGCCAGTGGTTGGACAGGATATTATTGTCCATGATCTTGCGGAACTGGTCGTCGCTGATCCCAAGGCCGGGACCATAATAGGGGTTCGACGCGGCGTTACAGACCAGCGCCGTGACCTTGCCAAACGCGGCGCGCGTTTCGTTGACGAGGTTCTGGAGGTCGTCCTTCGACGAGATGTTCGCGGCGACGGCAATCGCGGTGCCGTCGCCGAACTTCGCATTGATCTCGGCCGCGGTTGCATCGCAGGCATCCTGCTTGCGGCTCGAAATCACGACCTTCGCGCCCTGTTCGGCCATCGCTTCTGCCGTGGCCTTGCCGATGCCGCGCGACGATCCGGTGATCAGCGCGACCTGGCCGGTCATGTCGAACAGGCTCATGCGCCCGCCTTTCGTGCAAATTCCCACGCCCGCGCCGCGAGCGGCTGCACGCGCTCCGACATCGCCTTGGCATGGGCCGACGAAGCGGTGCCATCGATGACGCGCTTCTTGATTCCCTGCATGATCCCGGCGAGGCGGAAGAAGTTATAGGCGAAATACCAGTTCATGTCGGGCACGCCGTCGCGCCCGGTGGCGGCGCAATAGCGTTCGACCATTTCATCGAGTTCGGGAATGCCCAGCGCTTGCCGATCGAGATCCATCACCCCCGAACGCCCGCCATTCTCGGTCACCCACGCCATCGCGACATAGGTGAAATCGGCGAGCGGATCGCCCAAGGTCGACAGTTCCCAGTCGAGCACCGCCAGAACCTCGGGCCGGTCCTTGGCATAGATCATATTGTCGATGCGGTAATCGCCGTGGACGACGCTGGTGCGCGTCTGTTCGGGGAGCGTCGCGGGAAGGAAGGCGATCAGCCGCTCCATCTCGTCCATCGTCTCGGTCTCGGCGAGCTTGTACTGCTTGGTCCAGCGGTCGACCTGCCGCCCGAAATAATTGCCCGGCTTGCCGAAATCGGACAGCCCCGCCGCCTCGACGTCGACCTTGTGCAGCGCGGCGAGCGTGTCGATCATCGCCTCATAGGTCGCGCGGCGGTTTTCCGGCGTCGAACCGGGCATCGACCCGTCCCAAATCGTCTGCCCATCGACCATGCCCATCACATAAAACCAGCTGCCGACGATGCTGTCGTCGGTGCAGAGGCCATATTGGCGCGCGACGGGAAAGCCCATTTTGTGCAGCCCCGCCTGCACCTTATATTCGCGGTCGACCGCATGCGCCGAGGGGAGCAGCGGGCCGAAGGGCTTGCGGCGAAGGACATAATTTCCCGACGGCGACGAGATTTTATAGGTCGGGTTCGACTGGCCGCCCGCGAACTTGCTTTGCGTCAGCGGGCCTTGGAAACCCTCGACATTCGCTTCCATCCACTGGGTCAGCTTCGCCTCGTCGAGCACGTCCGCCCCTTCGGGCGCGACGGTGCCGCTGAACGCCTTTTGTGCGTCGATGGTCACTGGTCGAATACGATCACCGACCGTGCGGCGTCGCCTTTCTTCATCTTGTCGAACCCTTCGTTGATCTTCTCGAGCGGGATCGTCTCGGCGACGATCGAATCGAGGTCGAGCAGCCCGCGCAGGTAAAAATCGACGAGGCGCGGGATGTCGACCGGGAAGCGGTTGCCGCCCATGATCGCGCCCTGCAATTTCTTGCCTGACAAGAGGTCCATCGCGCCGAGCCCGACCTTTTCGGTCAGCGGCATCATGCCCAGGATCGTCGCGGTGCCGCCGCGGCGCAGCGACGCGACCGCAAGGCTTGCCGACGCCGGACGCCCGACCGCCTCGATCGCATGATCGACCCCGCCCTTGCTGAGTTCGACGATCTGCTTCGCGGCATCGGCATCCATCGCGTCGACCACATCGGTCGCGCCCAGCTTCATCGCCAGCGCGCGCTTTTCGGGAACCGGATCGGCGGCGATGATCCGCCCCGCGCCCGCGATCTTCGCGGCGTTGATCGTCGCGAGCCCAACGCCGCCGCAACCGACGACCGCGACCGTCTCGCCCGGGGTCACCTTGCACGCGTTGAAGATCGTCCCGGCACCCGTCGTCACCGCGCAGCCGATGACCGCGGCGCGGTCGAGCGGCATGTCGGGGTCGATCGCGACGCACGCATGTTCGTGGACCAGCATCGTCTCGGCAAAGGCCGACAGGTTGAGCATCTGGTTGACCGGCGACCCGTCGGGCCGCGTGATGCGCGGCGCCGAACCGGCAGCGCGCCGGGTGTCGCCGCCCATGCACAAAGACATGCGCCCGCTGACGCAAAACTCGCAGTGGCCGCAGAAGGCCGACAGGCAGGTGACGACCGCGTCGCCGACCTTCACCGTACGCACTTCGCTGCCGACCGCCTCGACGATGCCCGCGGCTTCATGGCCGGGGATCGCGGGCAGGGGGTGCGGATAGGCGCCGTCGATGAAATGCAGGTCCGAATGGCAAAGCCCGCAGGCGGCGGTGCGGATGCGCACCTCGTGCGGGCCGCAGTCGGCAACGACGACATCCTCGATCGACAGCGGCTGGCCGGGTTCGATCAGAATTGCGGCTTTGGTCATTCAAAATCTCCGTTCAGTCCCCCTCCCGCTTGCGGGAGGGGCTAGGGGAGGGCATGTCAATTCCGAACGGGAGAGGAATAAGCCCTCCCCCAACCCCTCCCGCAAGCGGGAGGGGAGTTTGTATTTAGCGCGACACCCCGACGTCGCCCGACGAAAAGCCGGGATCGGCGGCGTCGCTATATTTGGCGAACTCGATGCGGGCGATCGCGCGTTCATGCACCTCGTCCGGACCGTCCGCCAGCCGCAAGGTGCGCTGATGCGCATAGGCTTTTGCCAGCCCGAAATCCTCCGACACGCCCGCCGCGCCATGCGCCTGGATCGCGTCGTCGATGATCTTCAGCGCCATGTTCGGCGCCTGCACCTTGATCATCGCGATCTCGGCCGCGGCCGACTTGTTGCCGACCTTGTCCATCATGTCGGCGGCCTTCAAACACAGCAGGCGGGTCATTTCGATGTCGATGCGCGCGCGCGCCAGGCGATGTTCCCAGATGCTATATTCGGCGACCTTGCGGCCGAACGCGACGCGCGACTGGAGCCGTTTCGCCATTTTCTCGATCGCTTCCTCGGCGACCCCGATCGTGCGCATGCAGTGGTGGATGCGGCCCGGGCCAAGCCGCCCCTGCGCGATCTCGAAGCCGCGACCCTCGCCGAGCAGCATCGCTTCCTCGGCATTGACGCGGACATCCTTCAGCTCGATTTCCATATGGCCGTGCGGCGCATCGTCATACCCAAAGACGGGGAGGTGACGCTTGATGGTCACGCCGGGGGCGTTGAGCGGCATCAGCACCATCGACTGCTGCGCGTGACGCTTGGCGGCAAAGTCGGTCTTGCCCATCACGATTGCGACCTCGCAGCGCGGATCGCCTGCGCCCGACGACCACCATTTGGTGCCGTTGATGACATAATCGTCGCCATCGCGCTCGATCCGCGTTTCGATGTTCGTCGCGTCGGACGAGGCGACCGCGGGCTCGGTCATCAGGAACGCCGAACGGATTTCGCCATTCATCAGCCGGCCGAGATATTTTTCCTTCTGCGCGCGCGTGCCGTAACGGTGGAAGACTTCCATATTTCCCGTGTCGGGCGCCGAGCAGTTGAACACTTCGCTCGCAAAACCGATCCGCCCCATTTCCTCGGCGCACAGCGCATATTCGAGGTTGGTGAGGCCTGGGCCTTCGAACTCGAAGGTCTCGTCGACATGGTGGTGTGCGCTGCTGCGCGGCGGCATGAACAGGTTCCAGATGCCCGCGGCCTTCGCCTCGGCCTTCAGATCCTCGACGACCTGGATGACTTTCCAGCGATCGCCTGCCTTGTCCTGCTCGTTATAGGTGGGGACGGCGGGACGGACCTTGCGCTCGATGAAATCGCGCACCCGGTCGCGCCAATAGACCTGCCGGTCGGTAAGGTCGAAATCCATCTGAGCATCCTTTCCGTTTACGTTCGCGTAAGCCTTTGGACCGATTCGTCCTGCTTTGCCAACCCCTGCGGGCCGATTATTACCTCATTTGGTCGCGCGCCGACATTTTCCGTTACGGATGCGCCCCGCTTCCGTCCGGTTCGGCGCGCGCCGTATCGTCGAGCAGCGCCAGCCGCGCTTCGTGATCGGCGCGCGAAATCGGGAAGCGCCGCATCACGATCAGCCCCAGCGTCCCGATTACCAGCACCGCCAGCGCATAGCCGAGCGCAAGGTCGCCGAGGACCGCGCGCTCGATCTCGCCCGGCTTGGCCGACGCCGGAAACGCCGCGAACGACAGGATCAGCCCGGCAATGAAGATGCCGATGCCGGTCGCGCATTTCTGCATGAAGAAATAACCGGCAAAGAACAGCCCTTCCGACCGCCGTCCGGTCTCGCTTTGCGATGCCTCGACGACGTCGGCCATCATCGAAGATGACAGGATCATCAGCATGATCGAAAAGCTGTTCGAAATGAACACCAGCGCGAACATAACCGCGGCGCTCGGCTTGCCGGGCAGGCCCGGAAAAACCCCCTGGGTCCACGCCAAGTACATGCCGCTGTTGACGAGCAGCGCGATCGCCCCGGCGACGATCGCGCCGTCGCGCTTGCCGAGCCGCGCCGACAGCGGCGCGACGAACAGAAAGGCGGCGATCATCGATCCGAACAGCAGAAAGACATAGGCGATCAGCTCGCCTTGCGTCAGCTGCCAGAAAAAGCCGAGCAGATAATTGGTCATCGAAAAGGTGATGCCCTGGTTGACGAAGCCGAACAGCGCAGCGAACACCAGCCACAGGAAGGCGCGGTTGGACAGCGTGTCGCGCATTTCGCCGAGCACCTGGCGCAGCGTCATCACGGGTTTGACGTCGGCCAGGTTCGACACCGCGATCCGCCGATGCTGTCCCGCCGCCGAAATCACTACCGCGCCCAGCATCATCAGCGCCCCGGTGAGTGCATAGGGACCATAGCCGTCGGGATCGACCAGCCCCTTAGGCCCGCCGAAAAACACCCCATAGGCAAGCAGCAGGATCAGCAGCCCGCCGCCCCAGCCGAACAGGAAGCGATAGCGCATGACGATCGTCCGCTCGTCATAATCGGCGGTCAGTTCGGGAACGATCGCCACCGACGGCACCTCGCAGCACGACACCAAAGTCCGCACGATAATCGCAAAACCGATCAGCCAGAGCACGGTCATCGAATCGGACATGGCGGGCGGGTGCCACAGCAGCATCCATGCGATGGCAAGCGGCACGGGGGCGATGTAGAGCCAGGGCAGGCGGCGGCCCCAGCGGCTCCGCGTGCGGTCGGTCAGCTCGCCGATCACCGGATCGACAAAGGCGTCGGCGATCAGCGCGACCATGATCGCGGTGCCGACGATCCCGGCGTCGAGGCCGACGACCTGATTGTAGAACAGCAGCAGAAAAGTCGAAAAACCATTATCCTTGACGCCATAGGCGATGCTGCCGAGCCCGTGCGTCGCTTTCAACCACACGGGCAGGCGCCGGGTTTTCGGCACCGCCGCGGCCGACGCGTTCACGCCGCCGCTCCGGCCTTGGCAGCCTCCTCCATCTGGACCAGCGCGTCGAACATGCCCGGCGTTTCCTTGTCCCACGCGTGGCGCTGGCCGATCGTCAGTCCGCCATCGACCAGCAGATGGGTGCCGGTCATGAAACTCGACTCCTCGCTCGCGAGGTAAGCGACCGCGTTGGCGATGTCCTCGGGCTGGCCGCCGCGCGCGACCGGCTGCGCCTGCGCGCTCATCCCGGCGATGATCGCATTCGCCTGTTCCTTCATCTCGCCGGGGACGTCGAGCGACGCGGTGAAGATATTGGTGTTGATGAAGCCGGGGCAGATCGCGTTCACGCGGATGCCATATTGCGCCAGATCAGTGGCGGCGACCTTGCTAAGGTGCAGCACCCCCGCCTTCGCGACGGCATAGGCGATCGGCGAATAGCCCGCGCCCAGCGCCGCGACGCTCGCGGTGTTGACGATGCTCGCGCCCTTCCGCGCCTTCATGTGCGGCGCGGCGTAACGGATGCCCATCGCGACCGATTTCAGCACTAGGTCCATCGTCCGGTCCCAGCCTTCGGGGGTGATCTCGTCGATCGGCGCGCGGTCGCCGCCCGCGGCGGCATTGTTGAAGACGATGTCGATGCCGCCGGCCTTCGCCGCGGCTTCGTTCATCAGCGCCTCGATGTCCGACGGCCGCGTCACGTCGCAGCGGACGAAATCGATCTTGCCGTTCGATGCTTCGGCGAGCGCGCGCCCGCCCGCTTCGTCGATGTCGGCGGCAAACACATGCGCGCCTTCGCCCGCCAGTTTCAGGACCGTGGCCCTGCCGATACCCGATGCCGCGCCGGTGACGACGGCGACCTTGCCTGCGAATCGCATATCCTGCTCCCGTTTTCTTTTGCCACTTAGCTTAGGCGCCAAAGGGGACGCGTCAACGGCGGCCTGTCGGACGCTACGGCGCCGTAACGGCAGGTGGGCCCGCCCAAGTTGACGCTTGCGTAAAGTAGCGAAGCCGACGTAGGTTTGCGGCCAGAAGAGGAGCCAAAAGGATGAGCGAACTGGACGCTTTCCGCACCGAGGTGCGCGAATGGCTGGAGGCGAACTGCCCCCCCGAAATGCGCGAGCCGATCCGCGACGAAGACGACGTCTGCTGGGGCGGGCGCAACTTCAAATTCAAGAACGATGCCCAGAAGGCGTGGCTCGAAGCTTGTGTGGCCAAGGGCTACACCGTTCCCGACTGGCCGAAGCCTTATGGCGGCGCGGGTCTGACCCCCGAACAGACGAAAATCCTGAAGCAGGAAATGAAGCGCATCAAGGCGCGCTCGCCGCTCGACAGCTTCGGCATCTGGATGCTCGGCCCCGCGCTGCTCAAATTCGGCACAGAGGAGCAGAAGGTCCATTATCTGAACCCGATCGCGCGCGGTGAAATCCGCTGGTGCCAGGGCTACTCGGA
This sequence comes from Sphingopyxis sp. EG6, assembly GCF_003609815.1. Lineage (NCBI taxonomy): Bacteria > Pseudomonadati > Pseudomonadota > Alphaproteobacteria > Sphingomonadales > Sphingopyxidaceae > Sphingopyxis > Sphingopyxis sp. EG6. Next base: position 3,190,881 of record NZ_AP017603.1, on the reverse strand, counting down.
ACCCGGCTCGGGCAGCGACCTCGTCAGCTTGCAGACATTCGGCGAAGACAAGGGCGACCATTGGGTCGTCAACGGGTCAAAGATCTGGACGAGCTACGCTGACAAGGCCGACTGGATTTTCTGCCTCGTTCGCACCGACAAGGCGAACAAATATCAGGGCATCACCTTCATGCTCTTCGACATGGAGAGCCCCGGCGTTACCACCAAGCCGATCCTGCTCATCAGCGGCAACAGCCCGTTCTGCGAAACCTTCTTCGACGATGTGAAGGTGCCGAAGGACCAGTTCGTCGGCGAGATCAACCGCGGCTGGGACGTCGCCAAATATCTGCTCGGCCACGAACGCGAGATGATCTCGGGCGGCGGCTCCGGCGGCGACATGATCAGCATCGGCGGCGCCTTTGCCAAGGCGTTCGGCAAGAACGCCGCCGGCGAGCTCGACGACCCGATCCTGCGCGCCGAGATGGCGGCGTTCGACACCGACGTCTTTGCCTATCGCGCGATGGGCGAGCGCTTCATGGACATGTGGAAGACCGGCCGCGCGCATCCGGCCAGCTCGAACATGATGAAATATGTCGGCACCGAACTCAACAAGCGGCGCCATGAGCTGGTGATGTCGGGCGGCGGCAGCGAAGCGCTCGAATGGGACAGCGAAGAAAGCAAGGGCGGCGCGCGTGCGCGCAGCTGGCTGCGCACCAAGGCCAATTCGATTGAAGGCGGGACGAGCGAAGTGATGCTCAACGTCATCGCCAAGCGTATTCTCGACCTGCCCGGAGCCTGACCCATGCCCTTGTACCACAATGACGATCAGGCGATGCTCAAGGACAGCGTCGCGCCCTTCGTCGCCGAACAGGCGCCGGTCTCGCATCTCCGCAAGTTGCGCGACAGCGCGGACGCGACCGGCTTCTCGCGGGACCTGTGGGCGCAGTTCACCGAAATGGGCCTGCCCGGGATGCTCGTCCCGGAAGCCCATGGCGGGCTCGGCATCGGGCATGTGGAAGCGGGCATCGTGCTCGAGGAAATCGGCCGCAACCTGACTCCGTCGCCTTTCCTGTCGACCAGCGTCGGCGCGGTCGCCGCGCTGGCGAAAGCGGGCGGCACGCAGGCGGGCCGCTGGCTCCCCGCCATTGCCAGCGGCGAGGCGATCGTCGCACTCGCGATCGACGAAGGCGCGAAGCACCGCCCCGACCGGATCGCCACCACCGCAACGCGCGCCGGCAACGGCTTCCGCCTCGACGGCAAGAAAAGCTTCGTCCTCCACGGCCATGTCGCCGACATGAGCATCGTCGCGGCGAAGACCGACGGCGGTATTACGCTGTTCGCGGTGCCGAAGGACGCCAAGGGCGTCACCGCCAACCCGCGCCGCCTCGTCGACTCCAGCCTCGCGAGCCATGTCACGCTCGACGGCGTCGAGGTCGATGCCGACGCGGTGATCGGCGAGGTCGATGCCGGCGGCGAGATCCTCGACGCGCTGCTCGCTGCGACGCGCACCGGTGCCGCCGCCGAAATGGTCGGTGTCGGGCAGGGCGCGATGGACATGACCGTCACCTACCTCAAGGAACGCAAGCAGTTCGGCAAGCTGATCGGCGAGTTCCAGGGACTCCAGCACCGCGCCGCGCATCTCTATGGCGAGATGGAAGTCGCGCGCGCGACGGTGATGAAGGCGCAGCAGCTGCTCGACGAGGGCAGCGAAGGCGCAAAGCTGATGGTCTCGGTCGCCAAGGCCAAGGCCGGTCGCGCCGCGAACCTTGCGGTGCGCGAAGGCGTGCAGATGCACGGCGGCATTGGCATGACCGACGAATATGACATCGGCCTCTATATGAAGCGTGACCGCGCGCTCGCCGAGTTTATGGGCGACGTGCATTATCACATCGACCAGGTCGCGCGGATGAACGGGTATTGAGTTGAATCCATCCCCTCCCGCTTGCGGGAGGGGCAGCGAGACTTGGGAACTAGTTCCCTAGTCGCAGCGGGGAGGGCAGACGGCCCACAGGCCCCACCCCAACCCTCCCCTGAAGGGGAGGGAGTCGAAAGGACAGTTTTATGAACCTCCAGGACATGTTCGGCCTCGACGGCCGCATCGCGCTCGTCACCGGCGGCTCGCGCGGCATCGGCAAGATGATCGTCGAGGGTTACCTAGCCGCGGGCTGCGCGCGCGTTTACATCTCGGCGCGCAAGACGCAGCAGATCGAGGAGGCCGTCGCCGATTTCGAAACGCGCTATCCGGGCAAGGTCATCGGCCTGCCCGTCGACCTCGCCACGGTTGAGGGCTGCCGCGCGCTCGCCAAGGAACTCGAAGCGCGCGAGGAACGCGTCGACATCCTCGTCAACAACGCCGGGGCGGCGTGGGGCGAACCCTTCGAAGGCTTCCCCGAAGCGGGCTGGGACAAGGTGATGGACATCAACGTCAAATCGCCCTTCTTCCTGACGCAGGCGCTGCACGGACTGCTCAAGGCCGGCGGTTCGCATGAACGCCCGGCAAAGGTCATCAACATCGGCTCGATCGACGGCCAGCGCCTCAATCCGTGGGAAACCTATAGCTACCACGCGTCGAAGGCGGCGATTCTCTACCTTACCAAGCGGCTCGCGGCGCGCCTCGTTACCGATCATATCCTTGTCACCGCCATCGCGCCGGGCGCCTTCCAGTCCGACATGAACAAGGCGGCGCGCGACCATGGCGATGCGGTCGCGAAAAGCATCCCCGTGAAGCGCATCGGCGTGCCCGAGGATATGGCCGGGGCCGCGATCTTCCTCGCGTCGAAGGCGGGCGACTATGTCGTCGGCGACACAATCACCGTCGACGGCGGGCTGGTGCACGGCGATTTGAAGACCAGCATCGACGCCTGATCTCGCGGTCGTCACCCCGGACCTGATCCGGGGTCCACGACTAAAGTGGCTGGATGGATCCCGGATCAAGTCCGGGATGACGAAGCTGCGAAGTTGACTCCGCGAACTCCAAGGTGTATTATTCAACTAATGCACCAAGGAGATGTGCCATGCGTTTCGCTTTCCTGATCCCCCCGATGATGCTGCTCGCCGCCTGCGGGCAGGACGAGAAGGCCGCCGACAGCCCCGATATTTCGATCAACGCCGACGGCGATAATGGCGGCAAGGTCCAGATCACCTCGGGCAAGGATGGCGGCAAGATCAAGATCGGCGGCGAAGGGGTCAATATCGACCTCGACATCCCCGATCTGGGCGACATGGACATCAACACCGATTTCGATATCGACGGGGTGAAACTCTATCCCGGCAGCAAGATCAACGCGATGGACATCGACGCTAGCGACAAGAATGGCGCCGACACCGCGACGGTGAAATTTGGCTTCAGCTCGCCCGCCGCGCCCAAAGTCGCCGCGGACTGGATGGGCGCCGAATTTGCCAAGCGCAACATCCAGGTCGAACGCGCCGGTACGACGCTGCGCGGCACCGCCAAGGATGGCGACGATTTCACGATCAGCTTTGCTCCCGATGGCGCGAATGCCAAGGGTCAGGTGGTGATCGTTTCGAAATAGCTGAAACTGGCCGTCGCCCCCGCGAAGGCGGGGGCCGCTGTTGCCCTGTTCCTGCCTCGCCGCGTAAACCGATTGCGGCCCCCGCCTCCGTGGGGTCGACGGTTATTAACCGCTATTCCTGAGCGCCGTCGCGATCGCGTTGATCGTCAGCTGGATGCCCTCGGCAATTCTGGGGTCCGTTTCCCCGGCACGATGCCGCTTCATCAGCTCGATCTGGAGCAGGTTGAGCGGCTCGATATAGGGCAGCCGCAACCGGATCGACGCCTCGAGCGCCGGGTTCTTTTCAAGCAGCCGCGTCTGGCCGGTGATGGCGAGCAGTCCGTCATGCGCGCGGTTCCAGCCGTCGCGGATGCGGTTGAAGATTGCCGCATGGCCTTCGACTCCGCTCGCCAGTTCGGCATAGCGCGCCGCGATCCCCATATCGGATTTCGCGAGCACCATCTCCATATTGCCGAGCAGCGCGGCGAAGAATGGCCAGCTTTGCGCCATGTCGGCGAGCAGCGCCTTGTCGCCGAACGCTGCAAAGCCTTCGCCTGTCCCGTACCAGCCGGGCAGCATCGCGCGCGCCTGCGCCCAGCTGAACACCCAGGGGATCGCGCGCAGATCCTCGATCGCGCTCGATTTGGTGCGGCTCGACGGGCGCGAACCGATCTTCAGCGTCGCGATCTCGGCGATCGGGGTCATCGCGCGAAAGAAATCCTTGAACGTCGGCGTGTCGTACACCAGCCCGCGATACGCAGCGAAAGCGCTGTCCGACAGCGCGTCCATCGCGGCGGTAAAGCGCGCGGCGTCGGCGTCGCTCAGTGCCTCGGGCTCGAGGCTCGCGAGCAGGCTCGCCGACACCATCGCCTCCAGGTTCGTCGCCGCGCTGTCGGCGGTGCCATATTTCGCCGCGATCACTTCGCCCTGTTCGGTAATCCGGATGCGCCCCTGCACGGTACCCGCGGGCTGCGCGCGGATCGCGGCAAAGGCACTGCCGCCGCCGCGCCCGACCGCGCCGCCCCGGCCGTGGAACAATTGCATCGCGGTGTCGGCTTCCTCGAACACCGAGGTCAGCGCCTGCGACGCCTGGTGCAGCCCCCAGGTCGAGGTCAGGTAACCGCCGTCCTTGTTCGAATCGGAATAGCCGATCATCACTTCCTGATGCCCGCGCTGGCCGATCTGCGGGCCGATCTCGGGCATCGCGAAGTAGCGCGCCATGATGTCCGGCGCCTTGTCGAGATCGGCGATCGTCTCGAACAAGGGGACGACCATCAGGTTGCTCTGCCCCGCCGCTTCGCCGCTGCGCCATAATCCGGCTTCGCGGGCGAGGACATGGACTTCGAGCAGGTCGGACAAAGTCTGCGCCATGCTGATGATCCACTGGCAGATCGCGTCCTTGCCCAACCGCGCCCGCACATCGGCGGCGGCATGGACGATCGCCAGTTCGCCCGCGGTCTCGTCGCTCCATTCGTGCCACGGCGCGGCGAGCGGTCGGTCGCTGGCGAGCTCGGCAGTCAGCAGTGCGACGCGCGCTTCCTCGTCGAGCGCGCGATAGTCGGCGCATACGCCCGAAATCGCCAGCAGCTCGGCCAGCACCCGCTCGTGCACCGCGCTGTTCTGCCGCATGTCGAGCGTCGCGAGGTGGAACCCGAACACCTCGACCGCGCGGATCAGCCGCCCAAGCGCACCGATACCGCCGAACTGGCCCTGGCTGTTCGCCGACAGCCCGTTGGCGATGGTCACGAGGCCGCGGCGAAAATCGGCGGGCGTTGCGTAAGCCTCCCCCTTCAGAGCCGATGGTCGCGGCGGCGCCTTGCCAACAATCTGCGTATAGGTCGCGCAAAGCCGCGCATAAATGCCCGACAGCGCGCGGCGATAGGGTTCGTCGCGGCGGCTCGGTGCATTGTCGCCGCTCGCCTCGGCCAGCGCCTCGACCGCATCGGGAACCGCGGCAAGGCTCGCCGACACCGACAATTCGGCGCCCAGCCCATGCACCGCGTCGATATAATGGCCGAGCGCCGCTGCCGCGTTGCGCACGGTCGCCATGTGCATCGTCTCGGCGGTGACGAACGGATTGCCGTCGCGGTCGCCGCCGATCCAGCTGCCGACGCGCAGGAAACTTGCGGGCCGCTGCCCGAGCTCGGCCTCCCAGCGCGCATATAATTTCGGCACCACGGGCAGGAAGACGTCGCGCAAATAGGTCAGCGCATTGTCGATCTCGTCGGCAACGAACAATTTTTCGGTGCGCAGCGGCCGCGTCTGCCACAGCAGGATGATCTGCCGCCGGATCGCCTCCTCGACGACATCGCCCTCGGGCGTCTCGTCGGCGCCGGCATCGCGCAGCAGCATCAACTCGGCAATGCGGTTCTTGTGGTCGAGCACCGATTTGCGCCGCACCTCGGTCGGATGCGCGGTCAGCACCGGCGCGACGAGCGAGGCGCTCAGCAGCGCCGCGATCGCGTCGCTGTCGATCCCGTCGCCCTTCAGTTTCTCGATCGCCGCCGCAACGGTGGCCTCGGGCTCCGCCGCGACCCCCTGCCGGTCCTCGGCCAGATTGGCGAGCATCGAAAACAGCATGAACCCGCGCACGAACGCGATCGTGTCGTCGAGGCTGAGCGCATCGAGCCCCGGGTCGATCGCCTCGGCCCCCGCTATGCCGCGGTGGCGGTCGACGCTCGACGAGCGGATATATTCGGTCTGGCGAAACAGCTTGTCGCCGCCATAGGCGCGGATGACATCACCCAGGATCCGCCCCAGGTAGCGGATGTCGGGATTTTGCGAGATCTGGATCGGCGGCCCCATGGCGCGATTGCTGCACCTGCGAAGGCGCAGCGTCAAGCCGCGCATAGCTATGCGCCGTCTGCGCTATTCGTCATTCGGGCCGGGCGGGTTTTGCCGCCTGCGCGCGCTTATGCGACGCCGTGATACCACCACACCCCGTCGCGGTCTTCGCGTTTCACGCGGCCTTCGACTTCGAGTCGCTTGAGGTGCGCGAGCGCTTCGCCGGTCGCCAGCCCCAGATTATGCTCGCCGATCGGGCGGTTGAAGAGCAGCGGAAAGCTGTCGATCGCACGCATCGGCGCCTTGGCCGCGGCTTCGGCCAGATTATACAGTCGCATCCGATGCTCGTCGCGTAGCGCCATCAACCGGACGTGCAGCCCCTTGAACGGCTCGCCATGTGCAGGACACACGATGACGTCGGCGGGGATGGTCGCCAGCAATTTGTCGATCGAGGCCAGCCATTCGCCCAGCGGGTCGGCGTCGGGTTCGGTGATGTTGACCGATACGTTCGAACTGATCCGCGGCAGAACCTGGTCGCCCGACACCAGCACGCCTTCCTTCTCGTTCCACAGGCACGCATGTTCGGGGCTGTGCCCCGACCCCGTCACGACGCGCCATTGGTGCGCGCCAAAGCCGAGCCGCTCGCCGTCGCGCATCCGCACATAGCTGCGCGGCAGGGTAAAGATCATGCGCTGGAACATGTTCCAGCCGCGCGACCGCTGCGCCTCGATCGCCGTATCGTTCCAGCCCGCGGCGCGCGATTGCGCCAGCACCTCGTCGGGCGCGGTGTCCGCCGAATCGGCGACGATCGCGCGCGCGGTCAGCATCTCGCCGCGCGTCATCCACAGCTTGACGCCTTGTTTCTTTGCGATCCAGCCCGCGAGGCCGATATGGTCGGGGTGTAAATGCGTGCCGATGACGCGCGTGATCCGCTTGCCGTTCAGGGCGCCCGCATAAAGCGCCTTCCAAGCGTCCGAGCACATGGTCAGGCAGATGCCGGTATCGACGATCGCGGCGCCATCATCACCATCGGCATCGTCGTCGAGCAGCCAGCTGTTGATATGGCCGAGCGACCCCGGCATCGGGATGCGCGCCCAGCTGATCCCCGGCGCGATACGGATCACCTCGCCGGCGCCCGGCGCCGCGTCGCCCCACGGATAGGTCAGGCCGGCGTGGCTGGTCGCGGTAAAGCTGTCGTCTTGGGTCAGCGATGCGTCCGGCGAGCCGCTGGCCGCCGGGATCTGGTCGTCATCGCTACCCGGCATAGATTACGCCTCGCCGTCGGTTTCGGCGGTTTCCTCGGCGGCGCGCGCCTCGTTGGCGGCGGTGCGTTCGGCGCGCAATTCTTCGAGCAGCGCTTCGCGATCACCCTCCAGCCGGTTGTCGGTCGGCGCTTCGATACCGGCCTTTTTCGCCGCCTTGGCGACCAGCGCATCGAGTTCGCGCTGCGAGCACAGGCCCAGCGTCACCGGATCCTTGGCGACGATGTTCGCGCTGTTCCAATGGCTGCGGTCGCGGATCGCGCCGATCGTGTTGCGGGTGGTGCCGATCAGCTTGCCGATCGCGCCGTCCGACACCTCGGGGTGATTCTTCAGGATCCAGGCGATGCCGTCGGGCTTGTCCTGGCGCTTGCTGACCGGGGTGTAGCGCGGGCCGCGGGTGCGGCGGATCGTGTCCTGCGCCTGCTTGCTCATCTTGAGCTTGTAGTTCGGGTCGTTCTGACCCTTTTCGATTTCTTCCATCGACAGCTCGTGCGCGCGGACGGGGTCGCGGCCGGTATATTTGGTCGCGGCGGTCTCGTCGGCGATCGCCTGCACTTCCAGGATATGGATGCCGCAATATTCGGCGATCTGGGCAAAGGTCAGGCCGGTGTTGTCGACCAGCCAGGCGGCGGTCGCATGCGGCATCAGCGGGGTGGCGTCGGCGGTGGCCATGGCGATTTCTCCAAGCGGAAATAAAAGGGCCGCCCCTCGCGGAGCGGCCGAATAATGGCGGCGGCTGTAAACCGGATTGGCAAAAGGGGCAAGGGGCCAGCCATATCGGGCGATTGCCGCGACCGGCGACCAGCGTACCGGTACGGCGCTGACGTTGCCGCCCGATCTGCAAAGCGTTACGCCTTGGGGCGTTGACCTCTGCGGAATATGTGTCAATCATCCGTCAAATACAGATATTTCAGGAGCGGAAGTTCATGAAGACGATCAGGTCGGGCGCTGCCATCATCAGCAGCATCGCGCTGATGCTCAGCGCCGGTGCGGTTTCGGCCAATGATGCCACCGACGTCGAGCGCCCCGATGCGCCGAAGATGACGCTGGCCGAAATCCGGGCGTTCAACGCGAAGCTGCCCAAGGATCACCGCTATTATATCGTCTGCAAGCGCGAAGGGACCACCGGCTCGCTGGTCAAGGCGATTCGCACCTGCCAGACGCGCGAAGACATCGAACGTCTGGCGCGCGATGCGCAGGACGGTACCCGCGAAGTCATGGACCGCGCGCGCGTGCAGCCGGGGTGCCCCGGCGGACTATGTCCGGGCTAAGCCGCGGCCAGGACAATCTTTCCGACATGCTCGCCCGCCTGCATCCGCGCGTGCGCGGCGCTTGCCTCGGCGAGCGGGAATATCCGATCCATCGCGGGCTTCCATCCGCCCGCGGCAAGGCGCGGCCACAGCGTACGGTGAATCTCGTCGGCCAGCGCGGCCTTGAAGTCGGCGCTGCGCGCGCGGAGCGTCGATCCGGTCAGCGTCAGGCGGCGGCGCATGACATCTGAAATGTCGATCTCGACCTTTGCACCGCGCTGAAACGCGATGGTGACGTGGCGCCCGTCCTCGGCGAGGCACGCCAGGTTGCGCGGCACATAATCGCCGCCGACCATGTCGAGCACGGCGTTGACCCCCTTGCCGCCGGTAAACGTCTTGACCGCGTCGACATAATCCTCGGCCGAATAGTCGATCGCTTGGGTCGCGCCCAGCGCCATTGCCGCGGCGCATTTGTCGGCGCTGCCGCACGTCACGATGACCTTGATATCGAACAATTTGCAAAGGCCGATCGCGGTCGTGCCGATGCCGCTGGTGCCGCCATGGACCAGCACCGTTTCACCCTCCGCGATCCACGCGCGCTCGAACAGATTGTGCCAGACGGTGAAGACGGTTTCGGGCAGCGCCGCGGCCTCGGCCATCGTAAAGCCCGGCGGTACCGGCAGGCAGCTGCCGACCGGCGCGAGGCAATATTCGGCATAGCCGCCGCCCGCGACCAGCGCGCACATCGCCTGTCCCAGCAATTCGGGATCGCCGCCCGGCCCGACCGCCACGATCGTCCCCGCGATCTCCAGCCCGGGCAGGTCCGATGCGCCCGGCGGCGGCGGGTAAAATCCCATCCGTTGCAGCACGTCGGGGCGGTTGACCCCCGCGGCGGCGACGCGGATCAGCACTTCGCCCGGCCCCGGCTGCGGGACCGGACGCTGCTCGGGGACCAGAACCTCGGGTCCGCCGGGCGCGCTGATGGCGATCGCGGTCATGCTCGCTGGCAGGCTGGTCACGTTGATTTTCCCCACTTTTCACTTCGCCCTTACGGCCACCTTATTGACAGCGCGGCGCACCGGGTCAACAGTCGCGAGGCTTTTCAGGAGGAACCGCCATGGACGATGACGATCTTCCCCGCCGCCGCGACGATGCGCTCGCGGCGCTGACCCGGCAACCGCTCGACCCGCTGTCGGTGAGCGAACTCGATGACCGTATCGCGACGCTCGAGGCCGAAATCGCGCGCGTCAAGGCGCACCGCGCCGCCGCCACCAGCCACAAGGCGATCGCCGACGCGCTGTTCAAAAAGGGGTAGGGGCGACGCATTTGGCGGCCGCTCCCATCATCCGTTCGCCCTGAGCTTGTCGAAGGGCCGTTCCTTTCTTTCTGCGTTGGGAAGAAGGGCAGTGCTTCGACAAGCTCGGCACAAACGGCTTTTTCGACAGCCGTGTCAACAAGCGGTTCGCCTCACTCCGCCTCGGTGCTGAGCCCTAGTTCGGGAATGCCGATCGACCGCCGCCCACCGAAATCCGAGCGCACGACAATCGCGCCCTGCTTCTCCATATATTCGACCAGCCGCCGGATGCGCCCCGGCGAATGGCTGCCATAGGCGCGGCCCAGCACCTCGTCGTCGGGACAGGGTTCGCCGTCGAGCGCGGCGCGGGCGATTTGCAGGAAGGGTGCGAGCATATCGTCGGGCAGGCGTTCGGCCACGCGCAATGCCTCGGCCCAGCGCGGCGCGGACGGGTCGAACACGCCGCCCTTGGCAAGCGCGAAGCGGTACCGAAACGCCGCCAGGTCGAGCGGCACCTTCTTCAGCTTCGCCATCCGGCACCGCACCGAAAAATCCTGGTAGAGGAAGGATTCGGGCTGGAAAGCGCTGTCGGGGTCGGCGAGCATGTCCTCGAGCATCGCAACCACCACCGCGTCGCTCTGCTCCGCTTCCTCGACCGCGGCGATGATGTCGAGGACGGGCGGCGCATCGCGATCTTCGTGAAGTCCTTCGCTTGCCGCGATGCGCTCCATAACCTCGCTCGCCGCGACCGGTTCGGGTTCGGGCGCAAAGATGCGCGGCGCCACCGGCGCCTCCATCTCGGTGAACAGCATCGAGCGCATATCGTCGCCGCCCGCCGACGGCAGCGGCATCAGCCCGTGCGTGCCCAGCCGCGTCGAGGTCTGCGTCGAGCCGATCCGCACCGCGATCGGGCGCCGCGAGATCGCGGGGCCAAGCCCCAGGAAATGCCCGCGCTCCAGATCGCGGATCGCCTCCGCCTGCCGCCGTTCCATGCCGAGCAGGTCGGCGGCGCGCGCCATGTCGATGTCGAGGAAGGTGCGCCCCATCAGGAAATTGCTCGCCTCGGCGGCGACATTCTTGGCGAGCTTCGCCAGCCGCTGCGTCGCAATCGCCCCCGCTAAACCACGTTTACGCCCGCGGCACATCAGGTTCGTCATCGCCGACAGGCTTGCGCGGCGGACATTGTCCGCGACGTCACCCGCGACGCTCGGCGCGAACATCTGCGCCTCGTCGACCACCACCAGCGCGGGAAACCAATGCTCGCGCGGCGCATCGAACAAGGCATTCAGGAACGCTGCGGCGCAGGTCATCTGCGCCTCGATGTCGAGCGACTCCAGGCTGAGGATGATCGACGCGCGATGCTCACGAATGCGCGCACCCATCGCCGCGATCTCGCGCTCGTTATAGTCGCCGCCGTTGATCACGACATGGCTGTACGCATCGGCGAGCGTGACGAAGTCGCCCTCGGGATCGATCACGATCTGCTGCACCAGCGCGGCGCTTTCCTCGAGAATCCGGCGCAGCAGGTGCGACTTGCCCGACCCCGAATTGCCCTGCACGAGCAAACGCGTCGCGAGCAGCTCCTGCACGTCGACGCGCACATTTTGCCCCGCGCTGTCGGTCCCGATGTCGATGCTGGTTTTCACACTGGCCGCCCTATCGGCGCGCTTGGCCAATGACAACCGGATCAACAACCTTCCCCCTTGATGGGGGAAGGATACGCAGCCTTGCCGCGGAGCGGCTAGGCGGAGTTGGATGGGGGTGACGGTGCGTTCTTGCGTCGCCGCTTCGGGTCGAGAGATCACCCCCACCGCTGCGATTAGGCAGCAAGCTGCCAAGTCTCGCTACCTCCCCCATCAAGGGGGAGGGAAAGAAACGGAACCGACGCTGGCCCGACTTGCCAAGCGGCGTGAAGCGTCCAAAAGGACGACATGGATTTCGACGACCAGCTCCGCCGCTACTTCGGCACCGCCGACCTGGCGGCGATCCATCCCGAGGCGCACGCCGCGGGCACCGAACGCATGCGCGTCGACTTCGGCCTCGAAACCAACCCCGGCCGCCGCTTCGCCCTGTGGGCGCTAATGTACATGCTCGGCGTCGCCCCCGACCTAGACGTCGCGTTCAAGGATGAGAGCGAGCGCGACACGGCGCGCGACTTCATGGATATGGTGGATCGGACGGGCGCGGAGGACGGCAGGTAACGACCGAATCATGACGTCGCCCCCGCGAAGGCGGGGGCCGCTGTCGGTTTACGCAGCGACGCAGGGATAGGCAGCTAGCGGCCCCCGCCTTCGCGGGGGCGACGGTCAGTTGGAACGGCCGCTTCCCACCCCAAAACAGAGATTGGGCGAGCGACAAAAAATCGCTGTCCTACTTTATTCCGCCGTGCCAGCCTCCGCCACGCTCTTTGAAATGGTCGGCTTCAGCAACCCTCGCCCAAAGCGACACAGGAGACATTTTCGACATCAACATCCGCGCCCTTTGTCGCCTTAAGGCCACAAAGGACACAGTTTCGAGGCGCCCATGCGGGGCTTTTGTGGCTTTAAGGCCCGACGGACCGCAAATACCGCATGCGCCCAAAGCCCAGGGTCGCGTTTTCTACCCTTGAACGGATCGTCGCGAGGCGAATTGCAGAACCTCGACCCAATCCGAACATCTCGTTAACCATAATACAACCCCGTCATCGTAATTTCACAATGCCGACCGCTTTTCCCTTGCGGTGGGGCGGCGGCATCGCCACGTTACGTGCCTAAGGGGGCCGCCATCTCCCCGGCGTCGTCCCCGCAAGGAGATGAGACCCATGCCGTCCTTTTCGGAAAGCCTCGAAAAGACCCTCCATAACGCGCTGAAGGCCGCTTCGGAGCGCCACCATGAATATGCGACGCTCGAGCATCTGCTCTATGCGCTGATCGACGACGAGCATGCCGCCGAAGTGATGCGCGCCTGCGGTGTCGCGCTCGATGACCTGCAATCGGCGGTCGTCCACTATCTCGACACCGAACTCGACAGCCTGAAGGTCGAGGGGCACAGCGATCCGTCGCCGACGTCGGGTTTCCAGCGCGTCGTCCAGCGCGCGATCCTGCACGTCCAGTCGTCGGGCAAGGATGAGGTGACGGGCGCCAACGTCCTCGTCGCGCTCTTCTCCGAACGCGAATCCTATGCCGTCTATTTCCTGCAGCAGCAGGACCTGACGCGCCTCGACGCTGTATCTTACCTCAGCCACGGCGTCGGCAAGGGCGGCAAGCCCTCGCCCACCGCCGAGCCCGAGGAAAAGGAAGAAACGAAGGACAAGGGCGACGGCAAGTCGAAAAAGGAAACCGCGCTTGACCAGTTCACCGTCAACCTCAACGAGAAAGCGAAGGGAGGCAAGGTCGATCCGCTGATCGGCCGCAGCGCCGAGGTCGACCGCACGATCCAGATCCTTTGCCGCCGCAGCAAGAACAACCCGCTCTATGTCGGCGATCCCGGCGTCGGCAAGACCGCGATCGCCGAAGGCCTCGCGCGCAAGATCATCGAGGGCGACGTGCCCGAAGTGCTGCTGCCCGCGGTCATTTATTCGCTCGATATGGGCGCTTTGCTTGCGGGTACGCGCTACCGCGGCGACTTCGAGGAGCGGCTGAAACAGGTCGTCACCGAACTTGAAGGGCTGCCGCACGCGATCCTGTTCATCGACGAAATCCACACCGTAATCGGCGCGGGTGCCACGTCGGGCGGCGCAATGGACGCGTCGAACCTGCTGAAACCCGCGCTGTCGGGCGGCGTCATCCGCTGCATCGGCTCGACGACGTATAAGGAGTTCCGCAACCATTTCGAAAAGGATCGCGCGCTGCTCCGCCGGTTCCAGAAGATCGACGTCGTCGAGCCGACGCTCGAGGATACGAAGAAGATCCTCGCCGGGCTGCGCAGCGCGTTCGAGGCGCATCATCAGGTTCGCTACACGCAGGATGCGATCAACGCCGCGGTCGACCTGTCGGCGCGCTACATCAACGATCGCAAATTGCCCGACAAGGCGATCGACGTGATCGACGAGGTCGGCGCGATGCAGATGCTCGTCGCCCCGTCGAAGCGCAAGAAGACGATCACCGCGAAGGAGATCGAGGCCGTCATCGCGACGATGGCACGCATCCCGCCCAAGTCGGTGTCGACCGACGACAAGGCGACGCTCGCCAGCCTCGAAACCGACCTCAAGCGCGTCGTCTTTGGCCAGAACACCGCGATCGAGGTGCTGTCGTCGGCGATCAAGCTAAGCCGCGCGGGCCTCCGCGATCCCGAAAAGCCGATCGGCAATTATCTGTTCAGCGGCCCGACCGGCGTCGGCAAGACCGAGGTCGCCAAGCAGCTCGCGTCGATCATGGGCATCCCGCTCCAGCGTTTCGACATGTCCGAATATATGGAGCGCCATTCGGTCAGCCGCCTGATCGGGGCGCCGCCGGGCTATGTCGGTTACGATCAGGGCGGGCTGCTCACCGATGCGATCGACCAGAACCCGCATTGCGTGCTGCTCCTCGACGAAATCGAAAAGGCGCATCCCGACCTGTTCAACATCCTGCTTCAGGTGATGGACAACGGCCGCCTGACCGACCACCACGGCAAGACGGTCGACTTCCGCAACGTCATCCTGATCATGACGACCAATGCGGGCGCGAGCGACATGGCGCGCGAATCGATCGGTTTCGGCCAGTCGACGCGCGAGGATGTGCAGGAAGAGGCGGTGAAGCGCATGTTCACCCCCGAATTCCGCAACCGCCTCGATGCGATCGTCCCCTTCGGTTATCTGCCGCCCGAGGTCGTGGCGCGCGTCGTCGACAAGTTCATCCTCGAACTCGAACTGCAGCTCGCCGACCGCAACGTCCACATCCAGCTCGACGATGCGGCGCGCGAATGGCTGACCGGCAAGGGCTATGACAAGCTCTATGGCGCGCGTCCGATGGGCCGTTTGATCCAGGAAAAGATCAAGCAGCCGCTCGCCGAGGAACTGCTCTTCGGCAAGCTGGTCCATGGCGGCGAGGTCAAGGTGAAGATGAAGACCGGCGAGGACGCCCATGTCGGCAACCCGCTGGCGTTCGAAATCGTCTCAGCCCCGCCAAAAGCGGGCAAGGGCAAGGCCAAAACGCCAAAGGCCGACAAGGCGAAGAAGGCGGCGGAGTAACGCGCTGTCTTGATTTTTCGGAGCGGCGTGTTATAACGAACGTATGAACACGCCGCTCAAAATCACCAAAGTCGGCAATAGCGCTGCGGTAATCTTGCCAAAGGAACTGCTCTCGCGGTTGCGCGTCGCATTGGGCGATACACTCTATGCCACGGAAGCCCCCGATGGCTTGCGCCTGACCGCCTCCAATCCGGATTTCGCCGCCAAAATGGCGGTTGCCGAGGAAATCATGCGTGAGGATCGCGATATATTGCGCGTCCTGGCAAAGTGACCGATCGCATCGAGCCGGTCTGGCTCGATGCCGATTTGGCACTGGCAATCCATGACCGACAATTGGCCGAACATGGTGGTATATCGGGAGTGCGCGATCCGGGCATGCTGGAATCGGCCTTGGCCCGGCCAAGGAACCAATGGGCCTATGGCGAAGACGACCCTATGGCGCTCGCCGCCGCCTATGCGTTCGGCGTAGCGCGGAATCATCCTTTTGGTGACGGCAACAAGAGGACCGCGTGGGTGCTCGCGCGGCTCTTTTTGCGACTCAATGGACATCATTTAGAGTTTGGGCCTGACGACGCTATTGCGACGGTTCTCGCGATAGCGGCGGGCGACCTCGGCGAAGCAGAATTGGCACGATGGTTTCGTGAACGCTTGGTACCCAGTTGACTGGTGCCCACCCCTCGCTTTTTGAGCCTGCCTAGCCTATATCACCCCCATGTACGACTATGTCTCCGTAACCACCGCCGACGCTGGCGCCCCCACGCCTGTGCGCGACGGCACGATCAAGCTGCACGACGAAGCGGGCTTCGCGGGCATGCGCAAGGCGGGGCGGTTGTCGGCCGAAATCCTCGACGCGCTGGTCCCCTTCGTCCAGCCGGGCGTGACCACCGCGGCGATCGACGACCTTGTGCGCCAGATGATGCTCGATGGCGGCGGCATCCCCGCGACGCTCGGCTATCGCGGTTTCACGCACAGCTGCTGCACCAGCATCAACCATGTCGTCTGCCACGGCATTCCGGATGACAAGCCGGTGCGCGAGGGCGACATCGTCAATATCGACGTGACCTCCATCGTCGACGGCTGGCATGGCGACACGAGCCGCATGTATCTGGTCGGCGACGTGCCGATCAAGGCGAAGCGCCTCGTCGAAGTCACTTACGAATGCCTGATGCTGGGCATCGAGCAGGCGAAGCCCGGCAATCGGATGGGCGACGTCGCGCACGCGATCCAGACCCACGCCGAACGCCACCGTTATTCGGTCGTGCGCGATTTTTGCGGCCATGGACTGGGCCAGATGTTCCACGACGCGCCCGAGGTCGTCCATGCGGGCCGCCCCGGGACGGGCCCCGAGCTTCGCCCCGGCATGTTCTTCACCATCGAGCCGATGATCAACACCGGCAAATATGCGGTGAAGATGCTCGCCGACGGCTGGACCGCGGTGACCCGCGACCGCAGCCTTTCGGCACAGTTCGAACATAGTATCGGCATCACCGAAACGGGCTGCGAGATTTTTACCGCGAGCCCCAAAGGACTGAACGCTCCGCCCTGGAATTGACATCCGGGGGCGCCACGCCCGCCACCAGTCCGGGCAATGTCGCCGCGTCAGGCGTCAGCTGCGATAATCGGCGTTGATGCTGATATAGCCGTGCGTCAGATCGCACGTCCATACGGTCGCGCGCCCATCGCCAAGGCCGAGGTCGGCGCCGATGCGGATGTCCTGCCCCTTGAGGTGCGCGGCGACGGGCGCCTCGTCATAACCGTCGACGGGCAGCCCGTCTTTCGCTACCCAATGATCGCCGAAACGGATCGCGAGCCGGTCGCGGTCGGCGGGTTCGCCGGCCTTGCCCACCGCCATGACGACGCGGCCCCAATTGGCGTCCTCGCCCGCGATCGCGGTCTTGACGAGCGGCGAATTGGCGATCGCCAGCGCGACCCGCCTCGCGCTGTCGTCGCTGGTCGCGCCGCTGACCTCGATCTCGATGAACTTTGAAGCGCCTTCGCCGTCGCGGACGACCTGATGCGCGAGGTCGAGCGCGACCGCGCGGATCGCGGCATAAAGCGCATCGGCGCCCGGATCGTCGCGTGTCGTGAGCGGCGCATTGCCCGCCTGTCCCGTTGCGAAGAGCAGCACCGTGTCGCTGGTCGAGGTGTCGCTGTCGACGGTGATGCTGTTGAAGCTGCCGCCGGTCGCCTCGCTCAGCATGTCCTGTAGAAGCGCGGGCGCGACAGCGGCGTCGGTGAAGATATAGCCGAGCATCGTCGCCATGTCGGGGGCGATCATGCCCGATCCCTTGACCACGCCGACGACATGGACGGTCGTGCCGCCGACGATCGCGCTGGCGGCGGAGCCCTTGGCGAAGGTATCGGTGGTGCCGATGGTATCGGCGACGTCTTCCCACGAGCAGGGCTCTGCCGTGAGCGCGGCCGCGACCCCGGCGCGCGCCTTGTCCTTGGGCAGCGGCACGCCGATGACGCCGGTCGAGCTGACGAACACTTCCTTCGCGTCGCAGCCGAGATGGGCGGCGACCTGGCCCATGATCTGCTCGACCGCCTCGCGCCCGCGATAGCCTGTAAAGGCGTTGCTGTTGCCCGCGTTGACGATCAGCGCGCGGCCCTTGCCGCCCTTCACCTGTTCGCGGCCGAGCTCGACTTCCGACGAGCAGCAGACATTGCGTGTGAAGACGCCCGCGACCGTCGTGCCGGGCGCGAGCTCGACATAGGTCAGGTCGCAGCGATCCCAATTTTTATACTGCGCGCGCGCGACGCGGCGGGTGACCCCGGCGATGTCGGGGAGGGCGGGGAAGGCGGCTGGGGCGAGGGGGGAGCGCGTGGTCATGCACGGGCGCATAGCTTTCCAGCGCCCAAAGAAAAACCCCTCCCTGCAAGGGAGGGGGTGTTCCTCCCTGTCGCGCGGCGATGGGGAGGTGGCAGCGCGAAGCGCTGACGGAGGGGCGATGGCGTTACCCGCGCTTGCCCCTCCACCACCGCTTCGCGGCGGTCCCCCTCCCCACGGCTTCGCCGCAGGGAGGATTTTGGTGTCAGGCCGGAATACCGCTGATCGACTTCACTTCCATGAAATCCTTGAGCCCGAACACGCCGCCCTCGCGGCCGTTGCCCGACGCCTTGTAGCCGCCGAACGCTGCGCCCGGGCCGGGCCCCCAGGCGTTGACCGCGACCATGCCGGCGCGCAGCTTCGGCGCGATTTCGGCGGCCTTGGCGGGGTCGCCCGAAACCACCGCCGACAGGCCATATTCGGTGTCATTGGCAATATCGACCGCCTGTTCCAGCGTGTCATAGGCCATGACCGTGGCGACGGGGCCGAACACCTCTTCCTTAGCAATGCGCATGTCGGGGGTGACGCCCGAAAAGACCGTCGGCTTGATGTAATAGCCGCGGTTGACGTTCGACGGCAGGCCGGTGCCGCCGGTTTCCAGCGTTGCGCCTTCGTCGATCGCCGACTGGATCAATCCCTGGATCTTGTCGAACTGTGCCTTGTTGACGACGGGGCCGATGTGGCCGCCCTCGCTCATCGGGTCGCCGACCTGCGTCCCGTCGAACATCGCCTTGATGACGCCGACCGCCTCGGCCTCGCGCTCCTTCTGGACCAGGATGCGCGTCGGCGCGATGCAGCTCTGGCCGGTGTTGACCAGCACGCCCTGCACCGTCGGGGGCAGGACGGCGGCGAAATCGGCGTCGGGCAGGACGATGTTCGGCGACTTGCCGCCAAGTTCCTGATGGACGCGCTTGACGGTATCGGCTGCGGCCTTGGCGACGAGGATGCCCGCGCGGGTCGAGCCCGTGAAGCTCACCATGTCGATGCCCGGATGCGCGCTGATCGCGTTGCCGACGGTCGGGCCGTCGCCCTGGACGAGGTTGAACACGCCGGCGGGGACGCCCGCGGCGTCGAGGATTTCGGCGAAGATCACCGCGTTGCCGGGGCATTCTTCGGACGGTTTCAGCACCATCGTGTTGCCCGCCGCGAGCGCGGGGGCGACCTTCAGCGCAATCTGATTGAGCGGCCAGTTCCACGGCGTGATCATGCCGACGACGCCGATCGGTTCATAGGCGATCATGCCCGCGGCATATTTTTCGGTGAAGCTGAAATCTTTGAGCGCAGCGATCGTGCCAAGGAAGCCGCCGATGCCGGCACCGACTTGCGCGGTGCCCGCGAAGCTGACCGGCGCGCCCATTTCGGATGCCATCGACTTGGCAAGGTCGGCGCCGCGCTTCTTATATTCCTCGACGATGCGGTTCAGCAGGTCGAGCCGTTCCTCGCGCGTGGTCTGCGAGAAGCTTTTGAACGCTTCCTTCGCCGCTGCCACGGCGTCGTCGACGTCGGCGGCGGTACCGAGCACGACGGTCGAGGCGGCTTCTTCGGTCGCGGGATTGATGACGTCGTGGAGCTTGCCGCCCTTGCTGTCGACCCAACGGCCGCCGATGTAATTTTGCTTGAGGTGCGTTTCGGTGCTCATCATTCTTCTCCCATCGGCGGTCAATTCCGTCTCGGATTGCTACCTAATCACTGTGGCGAATGAATCAAGTTGAGCCAACTGCCAAAGACGGCAGTTCAGCGCTTTTCAGCAGAAAGGCGTGACATCAATATGGCGGCGCGCGTCGCCTGCCGGGCGATGCTGGGAATATCGACCGCTTCGCCGGGGGCGTGGTCGCCGGTCGAGTAGGGGCCGAGTCCCGCGAGTCCGTCGACGTCGGCGGCGACAAAGCTGATATCGCCCGCGCCGCGCTTGAGCGGGTCGAGCGGCGCCATTTCGGCAAGGCCGAGGTCGCGGTTCACGCCGTTGAGCTTCGCCAGCAACGCGCGATTGCCGTCGGTCGGCGCCATCGACGGATAGCCGCCGGGGTCGAAGGCGATCCTTGCGTCGGTCCCCGGCGCATGGTCGGCGACGATCGCCGTCATTTTCGCCTTCACCCGCACGATCTGCTCGGGCGACAGCGCGCGAAGGTCGCCGCGCGCGACCGCGATCGGGGCGATGATGTTGGTCTTGCCGTTCACCGTCGCGCGGATCCCGCCCGCGTCGAGATCGGCCTGCTGCCCGCCCGCGATCAGCCCGACGTTGAAGGTGAGGTTCGGTTCGGGAAGTTCGGTGCGGAAGCGGTGAATGATGCGCGTCAGCTCATAGATCGCGCCGTCGCCCGCCGCGGCGCTGAAAATGCCCGAGCTGTGCGCGCTCTTGCCCGTCGCGGTGACGGTCCAGCTGTCCGACGAGCGCCGCGCGACCGACCCCATGTCGGCGCCGCCATCGCGGACCAGCCCCTCGAAATCGAGCGCGACGTCGCTGCGCTTGCCCGCCGCGATCAGGTCGGCGCGCGCCTTCTCGATCGGGTGGCCCGCATCCTCCTCGTCGCCGGTCATGTGGATCTCGATATTGGCGCCCTTCAGCGTCCCCGCCGCCTGCATCGCGCGCAGCGCCGCGACGATGACGACCATCCCGCCCTTGTCGTCGCCCGCGCCCGGGCCTTCGCCCATATCGCCCTTGCGGGTGAACGTCTGGAAGGGCGAGTCGGGTTCGAACACCGTGTCGAGGTGGGCGATGAGTAGCAGGCGCTTGGTGTCGGTTCTGCCGACATGCGTCGCGATCAGATGGCCCGCGCGCCCGGTATCGCGCATCGGCTTCCATTCGACCTTGAAGCCCAGGGGTTCGAGCTCGGCGCGCATCATCGCGCCGACCTTTTCAACGCCCTCGAGATTGAGCGAGCCGCTGTTCTGGTTGACGAGCCTTTCGAGCAGCGCAAGCGACCGCTCCTGTTCGGCCGCCACCGTCTTCGCCATCCCGCTTTCGGCTTTGGAGAGTTTCGCCGCGGCGGCAGGCGCGAGCGCGAGTTGAAGCGCGACGAGGGCAGTGAGCGGCAAGGATTTCATTGGGGGGAATCTCCGGTTACATCTCATCGTCGCCCCCGCGCAGGCGGGGGCCGCTATCGGCGCGGCGCGTAGCTGCCAGCGGCCCCCGTCTGCGCGGGGGCGACGGCACGTGTGTGCCTTCATTGATCTGCAGGGGCAAGCGGTCAGCCGGGGCGCACCATGAAAATATCGCCGCCGATGCTGACAAGGAAAAGATTGCCCGCGCTGTCCTCGCCAAACGAGGCGATATTGCTGAGCGCCCCGGCGTCGGGCGCGAAATCCTCGTTGCGCCGCGCAAAACGCGACGCGGGGAGGGTCTGCCCGGCGACGAGGCTGGCCAAGGGAACCGACCAGATATTGCCGGTGACGAAATCGGCAAAGACATAGTGGCCGACCAGCGAGGTCACCGGGCCGCGATAGACATAGCCGCCGGTCACCGATCGTCCCTGCCGCGGGCCGCTGCCATGGCCATATTCGGCGACGGGCGGCGTCAGGCCAGCGGGAGCGGTGCCTGAATAGGGCTGGGTGCCTTCGAGAAAGCGCCAGCCGAAATTGAGCCCCGGCTGGGCCGTCGTGACCGCATCGATTTCTTCGATCGCACCCTGACCGACGTCGCCGATCAGCAGCGTCGATCCCGAAAAGGAAGCGCGAAACGGATTGCGCAGGCCCAAGGCGAAAATATAGGGATCGCCGCCCCCCGATATAAAAGGATTGCCGGGCGCGGGGGCGTAGCTGTTGCCGCCCGCGCCGACGGCAAAGCGCAGGATCTTGCCGAGCTGCACATTGCGGTTCTGGGCATTGTTGTTCGGATCGCCGCCCCCGCCGCCATCGCCGACCCCGACATAGACAAGACCATCCGGACCAAAGCCGATCCACCCGCCGTTGTGATTGTCGAACCCCGGGTGCGGGATGTCGAGCACGGTGTCATAGCTGGCCGAGCTGTTCGGCTGGCCCAGCGTGTAGCGGCGCACCTGGACATTGCCATTGGTGGCCGTCGCGACCGCGAGCAGCCGCTGCGACGTCGCATGGTCGGGGTAGGGAGCAAGGCCGAGCAGTCCACGCTCGCCGCTCGTCGAAATGTCGGTGATGTCGAGCACCAGCGTGCGGCTGCCGTTCGTGGGGTCGAACCGATAGACGTTGCCGCCCTTTTCGACGACATAGACGCGGCTGTCGCCGGGGATTGCGGCGACGTAGAGCGGCTGGTTGAAACCAGTGCCGACGCGGGCCACCGCTATGCCCTCGCGGCTGTTGGTGACGGTGATGTTCACCGCCTGTGTGACGCTTGCCGCCCCGTCGCTGACGCGCAGCACCACGGCATAAACATTGTCGCCGTCGGCATCCCCGGGAAGGTCGAAATCGGGCGCGGCGCTGAAGCTGAGCGCGCCCGCGCCGGTGATCGCAAAACGGCCTGCATCGGCGCCGCCGTCGATGGAAAAGGTCAGCGCATTGCCATCGGGGTCGGTCGCGGTCGCCTGGTAGGCGGCGGTGCCGTTCTCGGTCACGCTGGCGGTTTGCAGCGAGGTGAAGCTGGGCGGCGCATTGGCCGCGGGCGGGGTGCCGCCGCCACTACTACCGCCGCCGCATGACGCAAGCAGCAGCGGTGTGAGCAGGAGGGGGACGCGCTTCCGCATGGCCTGAATGCCTTTCGCGATCGTGCCACCCCGCGCGCAACCTGCCACTGGTCGGTGGCGACCGCAACCCTGGCGGTTTACCATGTTGCGATCGCGCGCAGCGCCTTCAGGCGGGCTCTTTCGCTTCTTCGAAATCGTCGAGTTTGCCGAGCGCCTCTTGCGCGATCTTGCGCAAAACCAATCGGTTGACCGTCAAGCCCTTCGCGCCGTCGCCGGCCAGATCGTCGATCGCAAAATCGACGCGGGTGCGGTCGGGCGCCAGTTCTTCGAAGGTGAATTTCAGCCCCGTCGTCAGCGCGCCGTCGTCGACATTATAGATCAGATGGGCCTCGCGGGGGATTTCCATCGCAACGGCGATCTTGATCTTGTACGCGTCGGGCCGTTCGTCGGGGACCATTTTTTCGAAACCCGGATCGCCCTTTTCGGCGACAAGTTCATACAGGCGCGTCGAGCCGCCATTGGTGACCAGCGGCATGCCGGTAAAGGCGCTGCCGTCGCCGAACATCTTGGCAAACACCTCTTCTCGCGGCGCCGCGACCGTGCGGGTCTGGTTGGCGAGTTCGGCCATCTTGCCGCAACCTGCGGTCAGCAGCATCGCGGCGACCAGTAATGTCGAACGTAGCATCGCAATTCCCCCTGAAATGCAGCGCCCTGATAGCGACAACAGTTTGCAAAAGGGTCAACGACCGATTTCGCTACATGTAAAGAGTGTTTGACAAGTGGTCCCTGTCTCTGTAAAGAGCTCTTGACAGGTAAGGAAGCGGATGTGGAAAATCGGGTGCGCGAATATCGCGAGGCCGCGGGGTGGAGCCAGGGCGAACTCGCACGCCGTCTGGGCGTGTCGCGCCAGACGATCAACGCGGTCGAAACCGACAAATATGATCCCAGCCTGCCGCTCGCGCTGCGCATGGCGGGCCTGTTTGCGCTCGAAGTGCGCGAGCTGTTCATCGACCATTGGTCGCCGAAGGAGTGATGAAATGACGACGCAGGCAGGCAAGACGGCGGGATGGCGCAAGACGGCGATGCAGGCGACCGTCGGCGCAATCGCGGGCGCGGGCGGCATGTCGGTGGGGCTCACGCTCGCCGAGGGGCAGGGCGGGGTCGATTGGGCACCCTCGTCGATCATCCTGTTCGGGGTCGGGTTTATCTTTGCCTTGATGGGGCTGTTCGTCGGACTCGGCACCGCGGCGCCGAACCTCCTCGGTCGGCGACTGCTCAACGTCGCCGATGCCGAAGAAATCGTCGAGGAACGATCGAGCATGGGCGCCAGCTCGGCCTGTTGCCTGATCCTCGGCGCGGCGCTGATGCTGCTGGCATATTCGGTGGCGGCGGGCGCCGCGGCGTTGGTCAGCCCCGCGGCGGCGTACTGGATCCTGCTCGTCGTGCTCGGCGGCTTCACCGCGGTGTCGCTATGGATGTGGCAAAGTTTCGACGAGCTTTGGCGGCAGCTGACCGTCGAGATTTCCGCGATCACGGGAAATGTGTTGATGCTCGTCGCGATCGTCTGGGGCGGCGCGGCGGCGGCGGGATTGACCGCCGGTCCGCAGCCGCTCGACTTGGTGTCGTTGGCGTTCGGATCGATGCTGCTTGCCTGCTTCGTCGCGGCGGGCCGCCGCGGGATGATGGCGCCGCGCTAAACGCCCACCAAAAAGGGCGCCCGGTTCCCCCGAACCGGGCGCCCCCCTTGGCGTCGCTGACCCTTGCGGATCAGGCGCTGTAGTACATGTCGAACTCGACCGGGCTCGGCGTCTGTTCGAAGCGATAGACCTCGTCCCACTTCAATTCGATATAGGCTTCGATCTGGTCCTTCGAGAACACGTCGCCCTTGAGCAAGAAGTCGTGGTCGGCGGCGAGGCTGTCGAGCGCTTCGCGAAGCGAGCCGCAGACGGTCGGGACTTCGCTCAATTCTTCGGGCGGCAGGTCGTACAGATTCTTGTCCATCGGGTCGCCCGGGTGGATCTTGTTCGCGATGCCGTCGAGCCCCGCCATCAGCAGCGCCGAATAGCAGAGATAGGGGTTCGCCATCGCGTCGGGGAAGCGGAACTCGACGCGCTTCGCCTTGGCGCCCGCGCCATAGGGGATGCGGCACGAGGCCGAGCGGTTGCGGCTCGAATAAGCGAGCAGCACCGGCGCTTCGAAGCCCGGGACGAGCCGCTTGTAGCTGTTCGTCGTCGGGTTGGTGAAGGCGTTCAATGCCTTGGCGTGCTTGACCACACCACCGATGAAATAGAGGCACATGTCGCTGAGCCCCGCATAACCGTTGCCGGCGAACAGCGGCTTGCCCTTTTCCCAGATCGAGATGTGGGTGTGCATGCCGCTGCCGTTGTCGTCCTTGATCGGCTTCGGCATGAAGGTCGCGGTCTTGCCATAGGCGTGCGCGACCTGGTGCACGACATATTTGTAGATCTGCATGCGGTCGGCGGTTTCGGTCAGCGTACCGAAGGTCAGACCGAGTTCGTGCTGCGCCGCGGCGACTTCATGGTGATGCTTGTCGCACGGCAGGCCCATTTCGAGCATCGTCGAGACCATCTCGGCGCGGATGTCGACGGCGCTGTCGACCGGCGCGACGGGGAAATAGCCACCCTTGGCGCGCGGGCGGTGCGCGAGGTTGCCGCCTTCATAGCTGCGGCCGGTGTTGGTCGGCAGTTCGATGTCGTCGATCTCGAAACCCGACTTGTTGTAGCCGGTCTCGAAACGGACGTCGTCGAACATGAAGAATTCGGCTTCGGGGCCGACATAGACGGTGTCGCCGATCCCGGTCGAGGCGACATAGGCTTCGGCGCGCTTTGCCGTCGTGCGCGGGTCGCGGGCATAGCCTTCGCCGGTCGACGGCTCGACGATGTCGCAGAAGATCACCAGCATCGGGGTGGCCGAGAAAGGATCGTCATAGACGGCGTCAAGATCGGGCTTCAGGATCATGTCCGACTCGTTGATCGCCTTCCAGCCTTCGATCGACGATCCGTCGAACATCAGCCCGTCTTCGAGTTCGTCTTCGCCGAGGACCGAGGCGACCATCGTCAGATGCTGCCACTTGCCCTTGGGGTCGGTGAAGCGCAGGTCGACCCACTCGATGTCGTTTTCCTTGATCCGCGCGATGATGTCCTTGGGCTTCGTAGCCATGATCTATGCTTCCTTCTTGCGAAATGGTCCGGCGTGCCGGTGACTGTCGGGTTTTCGAAAAATGCGAAAAGTTAAAGGGCGTCCTCGTTGCGTTCGCCGGTGCGAATGCGAAGCGCGGTTTCGACCGGGATGACGAAGATCTTGCCATCGCCGATCCGGCCGGTCTGCGCGGCGGCGGCGATCGCCTCCACGACGCGTTCGGCCATCGAATCCTCGACGATGACTTCCAGCTTCACCTTGGGCAGAAAGTCGACGACATATTCGGCGCCGCGATACAATTCGGTATGACCTTTCTGCCGTCCGAAACCCTTGGCCTCGGTGACGGTGATCCCGCTGACACCCACTTCGTGCAGCGCTTCCTTCACTTCGTCGAGCTTGAACGGCTTGATGATCGCCTCAATCTTCTTCACGCTTTTCGTCCCCCTTTGGGCTGGCCGCCGCGCCTTGCGCGTCAAGCCGGATCAGCTGCGCTGCCCGGTCTGTCGTCGAGTCGGTGCGATGTCCCGCCATCTTGCACCAATCAAAAGCCGTGCCAATTGGCGAATCGTGGGGTTTCGGTAAGAATTTTGAAACGAAATGACGCCGCTGCCCAAGGGCTGGGCAACGGCATTATCTCGATGCCTAATATTTGGGCAATCAGCGCCCGACCGGCGCCGACGCCTCGGGCAAATTGGCCTTGGTCCAGTTCGAGCGTTCGATGACATAGGCGCGGATCGCTTCGGCGTCTTGCGGGGTGAGCACCTTGGCGAAGCTCACCATGCCGCGCTCCTTCAGTGCGCCGTCGACGACCACGGCCTTCCACGCGTCGGCATTGGCCAGCGTTCCCGATACGCGAAGGTCGGGGGTGAAGCCGTTGCCGATCGCGCTATCGCCGTGACAGACCATGCAATAGCGCCCGAACTGCGCTTTGCCCGCCGCTACCTGCGCCGCGCTCGCGGTCATCGGCGGCGGGTTCCACGCCAGCGTCGTCGTCGCGGGCGGGGCGGGCAGTTTGGCGGTGCCGCCGATCTTGAGCACGACCAGCCGCGGGATGTTCGGAATCTTGCGCGTCGCGCCGCCCGCCACCCCGGCGACGAGCGGGAAGGCGCCGCCCTTGCTGGTCATGAACGCGACATATTGGACGCCGTTCACGCGGAAGGTCGAGGGGGCGCTGACGATCCCCGACTGCATGTCGAGATCGAGGAGTTGCTTGCCGGTGTCGGCGGTATAAGCGCGGAAACGGCCGAGGCTGGTCCCCTGGAACACCAGATTGCCCGCGGTCGTCATTGTGCCGCCGTTCCACGCCGCGGGATGATCGACCGCCCACGCGACCTTGCCGGTGCGCGGGTCAAAGGCGACGAGGCGCCCGGTCGTCGCGGCGACCGCGGCGCGGAACGCCGCCTTGTCGTCAGGGAGCAGCGTGCCGGTCAGCGACGTGCCGACGTTGAACCCCAGGACCTTGCGCCGATCGAGCTCGTTCATGTCGGCGAGATAACCCTGCGGGATTTGCTGCGCCGGGATGTAAACGAGGCCGGTCGCGGGATTGTAGCTCATCGGGTGCCAATTGTGCGCGCCCAGCGCACCGGGGATCGCGATGAAGGGCTTGCCGGTCTTGTAGAAGCGCGCCTCGGGGTTCTCGATCGGGCGCCCGGTGGACAGATCATAGCCGCTCGCCCAGTTGATCCCGTCGACGAAGGGCTTGGCGTCGATCAGCTTTCCGCTGGTGCGGTCGATGGTGAAGAAGAAACCGTTCTTCGGCGCATGGTACAGCACCTTGGTCGGCGTGCCGTTCACCGCCTGCTCGGCGAGGATGATCGGCTGGGTCGCGGTATAGTCCCACGTCTCGCCGGGGGTTTCCTGATAATGCCATTTATATTGGCCGGTCGTGGCATCGAGCGCGACGATCGACGAGAGGAACCAGTTGTCGCCCTCGCCATTCGAGCGCGTGCCGTGGTTCCACGGATTGCCGTTGCCGACGCCAAGATAGATCTGGTCGAGATCCTTGTCGTAAACGATCGCGTCCCACACGGTGCCGCCGCCGCCCGACGTCTGCCACTCGCCCTTGTCGGACCAGGTGGCATTGGCCTTGGTCGCGAAAATCTCGTCGCTTGCGGCGCCGTCCTTGGCCTTAGTCGGGTTGGGCGCGGTGTAGAAGCGCCAGCGTTCCTTGCCGGTATCGGCGTCATAAGCGGTGACATAGCCGCGCACCCCGAATTCGGCGCCGCCGTTGCCGATCAGCACCATGTCCTTCACGACGCGTGGCGCGCCGGTGATCGTGTAGGGTTTGTCGGCGTCCACCGTCTGCGTCGACCACAGCTCGTTGCCGCTCTTGCGGTCGAGCGCGATCAGTCGCCCGTCGATCGTGCCGACGAAAACCTTGTCGCCCCACAGCGCGATGCCGCGGTTGACGACGTCGCAGCAGGCGTGAACCGCGCGTTCGCCCGGAACCTTGGGATCGAATTTCCACAGCGGTTTGCCGGTCGCGGCGTCCCAGGCGCTGACCTTTGACCAGGCGTGGCTGACATACATAACCCCGTCGACGACCACCGGGGTCGCTTCCTGGCCGCGGGCGTCCTCCAGATCGGCCGTCCAGGCGATGCCGAGTTCGCCGACATTCTTGTCGCTGATGTCGGTCAGCGGGCTGAAGCGTTGCTCGTCATAGCTGAAGCCGATCGCGCCCCAATCGTCGCCGCTGCCGCCGGTCTTGAGCAGGGTCTCGCTGGCTTTCTCGGCTTCGTCGAGCGCGGCGGTGCCCGAGAGGCTGTCGTTCTTCGACGCGTTGCATGAAGCCAATGCCAAAGCCGCGCCGCCGAGCAGCGCGGCCGTCCAGACCCGTTTCGCCATCCCAAACTCTCCCGTTCGCCGTCTATCGTTGACGTTAACGTCAAGTCTGCGCGCGATGGGACGCGGGTGCAAGGGGGAATATGCGGTGCGCGCGAAAGGCGCACCTGGTCGCCGCCCCGGCTCAGGCGCGGGGCGACGAACGACCGATCAAAGCGCGCTTTCGAGCCAGCCCTTGAGCGCGCTTTTGGGTGCCGCACCAACCTTGGTGTCGGCGACTTCGCCATTTTTGAACAGGATCATCGTCGGGATGCCGCGCACGCCATATTTGGCGGGGGCGTTCGGATGATCGTCGATATTGAGCTTCGCGATCACGACCTTTTCGCCCAGTTCATCGGCGATTTCCTCGAGCGACGGGCCGATCATCTTGCACGGGCCGCACCATTCGGCCCAGAAATCGACCAGCACGGGGGTGTCGCTGTCGAGGACGTCGGCCTGGAAGCTGTCGTCGCTGATTGCCTTGGTACCCATGATCAAAACTCCTGAATTTCGCTTGGCCTTCAAGCTAAGGGCTTGCAGCCTCCGGCTCAAGGGCTCAACCGCCCAAATTCGCCTTGGTTGCCAGCAAGCCCGGCTTGTGCGCGTCGAGCAGCGCGTCGTTCAGGTCGATCAGCCGCGGCGCGGCGGTGTACAGCAAGGCGGCCGCGATCCGCCGCGACGGGAAAATTGCCGCCAGCGCGTCGCGATACGCCGCCATCTGGCGCAGATAGGCGGGCTGGACCTCGGCGGTACTGATGGGGACGTGGCGCCCGGTCTTGTAATCGATCACCGTCACGGCATCGTCGGTGACCAGCAGCCGGTCGACGATCCCCGCGACCACCGCGCCGTCGACCACCGCCGACAGCGGCACTTCGGCGAGCGACCCCGGCCCGAACAGCGCGGCGTGTGCGGGGTCGTCCAGCACGGCCAGGACCTCATCGAC
The DNA here is from genome assembly GCF_003609815.1 of Sphingopyxis sp. EG6. Taxonomy (NCBI): domain Bacteria; kingdom Pseudomonadati; phylum Pseudomonadota; class Alphaproteobacteria; order Sphingomonadales; family Sphingopyxidaceae; genus Sphingopyxis; species Sphingopyxis sp. EG6. The sequence continues at coordinate 3,161,304 of NZ_AP017603.1, read as the reverse complement.
CATCGTCGCGCGCGCCGTTTCGTCGAGATCCGCGGCTTGAACGCCCAGCCAGCGCAGCGCCGCCGCGCGACGCCGCTCGGGCGCCACCGGCGGCAACCGCTCGAACAGGGCGTGGAGCAACAACCCACGGTTCACCGCCGCGGCGCGCGCTGCGCCCTGCGGCACCACCGCCACATCATCGTCGCCCAATGCCGACGGCGCGAGCGGACGCGGCGGACGCGCCTCCTCGGGCGCCGCATGCCGCGCCCACGTCGGCACGACCACCGGCGCCGCAATCGGGCGCACCTTGTCCTTCGCTGCCCGCGCCTTGCCCGCGACCGCATGAACGCGCTTCTGGCCCCAGCGCGGCCCGGCGTCCTGCCACTCGGCGCCCATGCCGGCCAGCACCGCATCGACCGCGCTGTGCCAGTTGTTTTCGGGAAGCTCGTCCGCCTTGCGTGTCCCCGTGATGACGAGCAATTCCTCGGCGCGCGTCATCGCGACGTACAGCAGCCGCCAATGCTCCTCGCGCTCTGCGGCTTCCTTGGCGTCGTGCGCGGCGGCAATCGCGCCATGGCGCTCGTCCTTGCCGAGCGGAAACACCGGCAATTTGTCCCAATTGCCCATCGACAGGCCAAAGCTCACCCGCTTTGGCTTGGGATCGTCGGACGCATCGGCGAGGATCACGATCGGTGCCTGCAAGCCCTTCGACCCGTGCACCGTCATCACCCGCACGACGTCGCCGCGCGCCTCGCTCTGGCGCTTGATCTCGGCGGTGCTCGCGGCGATGTGCGACAGGAAGCCGAGCAGCGACGGTGCTTCCTGACGCTCGAACGCCAGCGCCTGTGCGAGCAGTTCGTCGATCGGGTCGCGCGCCTCGCGCCCCAACCGGTGATACAGCTTGCGCCGTCCATCGAGCGGCCCCGACAATATGCGTTCCAGAAAGCGGAACGACGTCGTGAAATCGCCCATGCCGAGCAGGCTGCGCAGCGCCGCCATCGTTGCGGGCGGAACCTCTTCCTCGTGCGCGCGCAATTGCTCCCACAGCGCCCGTTTCTGGCGGCCATGAGCAAAGGCGAACAGTTCGTCCTGGCTCCACCCGAACAGCGGCGACACTAGCAGGCTGGCAAGGTTGAGGTCGTCGAGCGGTTGCACCGCAAAGCGCATCGCGGCGAGCAGATCCTGCACCGCGAGCGACTGCGTCAGCGAAAAACGATCGACCCCCGCGACCGGGACATGCAGCGACTGCAGCCGCGCGACGATCCGCGCCGCGACGTCCTTGCGGCGGCGGACGAGGATCAATATGTCGCCCGGCGCGACGGGGCGCCCGTCCTTGCCATGTTCGATCCACTCGCGCACCTCGTCGGCGATCGCGCGCGACAGCCGCAGACTGGCCGGGTCGCTCGCCGCCGCGCTCGTATCGCGCAGACTGCTCCCCTCGTCATCGCTCTCGAACTCGCCAACGCTTTCATCCTCGGTATCGGCATCAAGCGCCTTGCCCACCGGCAGCGGCGCCCACAGCTCGACGCGTCCGGCGCGGTCGCGGTTGAATTCGGCGGGAATGTGCGGCGGCTCGTCGCTGCCCAAGCCCATCAATTCGGTCGCCCCCGCCGCGATCCACGCATCGACGACGTCGAGTACCGCGGGGCTCGACCGGTAGTTGGTGTCGAGATCGACATCCTCGAACGGTTTGCCGCCCTCGCCCGCGCGCTTGGCAAAGCTGAGCCGCGCTGCCTCGAATGCCGCGGGCTCGGTCCCCTGAAAGCCAAAGATCGCCTGCTTGCGGTCGCCCACCGTAAACATCGTGCGGACGCGATCGTCCTTCGCGCCGACCCCGGCGAAAAACTCGCCGGCCAGCGAGGCGACGATCGCCCATTGCCGCGCATTGGTGTCCTGCGCCTCGTCGACCAAAATATGGTCGGTGCGCTGGTCGAGCTTGAAGCGCACCCAGTCGCCAAAATCGCCCTGCGCCAGCAAATGCCCTGCGATGCTGATCAGATCGTCGAAATCGGCGAGCCCGCGCTCGCGCTTCGCCAGCGCATAGGCCTCGGCAAAGCGGCTGCCCAGATCCCATGCCGCCGCCAGATCGTCGGCGACCGCCATCGCGGTGGCGGTCGCGAGCAGTTCGTCGGCCGCGGCGACAATGCGTTCGGCGGCGGCGAGGCAGCTGCGCATCCCGCCCTTGTCCTTGGTATAATCAGCGCGCATGTCGCCGGTGCCGGTCAGGAAACAGCCGCGCACCGCGGTCAACATCGCGGCGCGGCCATGCGCGTCGGCGCGGAACCAGTCGTCCATGATGTCGGCGCGCCCGTCGCCGGTCTTGGTCCCCCAGCCGCGCCCGCTCGCAGCCACCGCCGCGATGTCGGCATCGGCAATCGCGCCCCCGCCCAGCGCCGCCGCCTGCCAGGTCAGCGGATCGCCCTGCGGCAAGTCCAACTGCGCGCGCAGGTCCGCGGCGCGCGGCGCCAGCCGCGGCGTGTTGGCGGCGGTGAAGCTGCTCGCGCAGCGCGCCAGAAAAGCGATCGCTGCATCCTGCCCCAATCGCTGCGACAGCATCGCCGCGATCGTCCGCATCGTTTCGCCGTCGATATCGGCGCGCGCGAGCAATTGCCCCAGCACCTCGCGCTGGAGCGCGCTCGCCTCGCTATCCTCCAGTGCGCGAAATCCGGGCAGGATTTTCGCTTCGAGCGGAAAGCTCGCGAGCAAGGTCTGGCAGAAGGCGTGGATCGTCTGCACCCGCACCGCGCCGCCGGGGCTGTCGATCACCGTTGCGAACAGCGATCGCGCGCGGTCGAGAATGCCCGGCTCGGCCCAGTCGGCGCCCAGCGCGGCGAGGTCGAGTCGCAGATCGCCGTCAGCCATCCGCACCCACATCGCCAGCCGTTCGTGGATGCGATGCGCCATTTCGGCGGCGCCCGCCTTGGTAAAGGTGATGCACAGGATCGCCTCGGGCGACACCCCCGCCAGCATCAGGCGCAGCACGCGCGCCGACAGCACCTGCGTCTTGCCCGTCCCCGCCGACGCGCCCAGCCAGACATGGTCCTGAGGCTGCGCCGCGGCGCGCTGCCCGCCGTCGAGGGTCTTGAGCAGCTTGTCGGGATCGATCATGCCGCCCCCCCGTCGGTCACGCCCGGATCGGGATCACCGCGCCCGAACCATTCGTCGCGGCGCATCAGCTGGTCGAAATCGGGATAGCGTTTGGCGCTGTCGCCCGGCACGAACGGCTCCTGCCCCAGCAGGAAGCGCGCGCTGAGGTCAGCGAGGGCTTCGCGCGCCCGCTCGATCACCGCTGCGGCGGTCGATGGCTTCGGCTTTTGACCCTTGATCACCTTGACCGCGCCATCGAGGCCCTTTTTGCGGTCGCGCTTCAACTCCCAATATTCGAACGCCCCGACCGGCTCGGGCGCCAGATCGCCGAGCCCGGCTTCCTCGGCGATCAGCCCGAGCAGGCCGAGCTGGCTGTTCAACCCTTCGCCCGCCGACTTGGCCGACGGCGCGGCGCCGGTCTTGTAATCGACGATCGCCACCGTACCGTCGGCGGCCTGATCGACGCGGTCGGCGGTGCCGCGCAGCATGATGCCGTCCACCAGAAGCTTGCCGCTGACCTCATTGGCAACCGGCCAGCGCTCGTCGCGCGCCGCCCACACCCGCTCGGCGGCCCAGCGCAGCGACGGCTCGATGCGCGGCAGCCAGAAGGCGCGGCCCAGCGAATCGAGCGCCGGATCGGCGCGCAGCGCCGCGATCTCGGCATCGAACGCCGCCTCGCTCAGCCCCGCCGCCTGCCAGTCCTGCAGGAATTTATGCACCCGCGTGCCGAACCATTTGGCGTCGGGGCCGCTGCTCAGCGGCTCGAGTTCGCTCAACCGCAATATCTTCGCGGCGTAAAAGGCAAAGGGATCGCGCGCCAGCTGGTCGACCCCGGTGACGCTGATCCGGTCGGGGCGCGCCGAAAGGGGTGGCGACGGGCGCGGCCTGTCGGCGGGCTCGCTCTGCCCCGGCGGGACATCGAGCATCGCGGCGAGCGCGGTCACCGGCTGCCCGCCGAGCATCGCTTCGGGCAAGTCGCCCGCCAAGGCGGCGAGCCGCAGCCAGAAGCGCGACGCCACCGCCGGGTCGCCGCCGCTGCGCATCGCGCGCGTCATCACCACCGCGTGCGCCGCAAAGGCACCGGCGAAATCATGCGCCGCCATCCCCTGCTGCCGCTCGGGCGCGGCAAGACCCAGCATCCGCCGGATGCCGGGGGCGAGCCAGGGGTCGGGGCTTTGTTGCGGCGGCCAGCGCCCCTCGTCGAGCCCGCCCAAAATCATCAAATCGGCGCGCTGCAACCGCGCTTCGAGCAGACCCCAGATGAACAGCCGCGGATGCCCGCCATAGGGCGGGCGGATGCTCTCGCCCGACATCAGATCGGCGAGCATCGCAGGAAAATCGGCGGGCGCGACCAGCGCCGGGCCATCGCCCTTCGCTAGCGCCCAGCGGTCGAACAGGTCGGACAAGGCGCGGCCCGCATGCCCCGTCCACGCCCCTTCGCCCGTGAGCCAGCCGAGCGCGTCCTGTAACGCGCCGAGCAGCACTGACGGCGGCGCGGGAACGCCCGCCGCGAAAGGCGCAAGCATCGCGCTGAGCCCCATCGCCACCTCGTCCCACCAATCGGCGATCGCCAGCGCGGCGCCATGCCCGCGCCGGTCGCCGTCGGTCGCAATCTCGCCGATGCGCGCAGTCACCCCGCCCCAGCCCGGCACCAACCCCGGCCCGCGCAAAACGAGATCGAGCCGCCGCACCTGGTCGAGCCAGCCCAGCCGTCCCTCGCCCGCGCGCACTAGCGGATGCCCGAGCAGCGCGACCAGCCGCACCGGATCGAACGCCGCAGCAAATTCGGCGAGCAGCGACAAAAGCGCGCCCGGCGGCGTCTGTCCTAGCGGCTGCCCGGCGCTGTCATCGACTGCAATCTCCCAGCGCGCGAGCGCCGCCGCGACGCGCTCGGCGAGCAGGCGATCAGGGGTCACTAGCGCCGCGGTGCGCCCCGGTTCTTCCAACGTGCGCCGCATCATCAGCGCGATGCCCTGCGCCTCCTGCCCGTCGTCGGCAAAGGTTGCGGCGCTGACTCCGGTCAGGCTGGGCGCGACGTCGGCCGCCGCCTGCCAGCGCGCGGTATAAGCGGCGGGGGCAAAGAGCAGCGACAGAAAGGGCGCGCGTGCGTCGGGGCCGTCGAACGGCGACGTCGCGGCCCACGCGCCGACCTCGTCGCGTGCGATTCCCATGCGAGCAAGCAACAGCTTCAGATGATACTGCGGATGCGTTTCGAGCGGGCGCTCCCCCGGCTGATCGGGATCGGGCTTGACCGGCCCCAGCGCCTCCCATTCCTCCGCTGCCATGCCGAGGTCGAGCCCCGGCAGGACCACCATGCCCTGCGGCAGGTCGGCTACGGTGCGCAACAACCGCGCGATCGCGGGCGCTGCGGTAGTGACGCCCGCGGCGACGACAAAGCGCCCTGGCGGCGCTGCGCGCCACCCGTCGGTGACCCGTGCGAGCAGCCGGTTGCGGCGGTCGGCACGGTCGATATGCCCGGTCGCGGCGAGCATCGCGGGCCAATGGTCGATCAACAGGCGCAGCCGCTGCCACGACGCCTGCCAATGCCCCGCGAGATCGCCGAGCGCGGCTTCGATGTCGCCGAGCCGCGCCGGGGCGACCTCTTCATAATGCAGCTGGTCGATCACCCGGCCCAGCCCTTCGGCGAGCTGGAATGCCGCGGCGCCGGTGATTGCTTCCTCGCCCGCCGGATTATGCCGCTCGATCAGCGCCGCCAGCATCAGCCGCCGCCGCAGCGGATCGATCGCGGGGGGGATCGGTTCGGCCTCGTCGATTACATCGAGCGCCAGCGCGACGCTTTCGTCGAGGTCGGCATCGCCGATCACCGCCAGCCGCGGCATCAATAACCCCGCCCCACTGGCGCGCACAAACGCGGCCTGCACCGCGCTCCGCGCGCGATTGCTGGGCAGCAGGATCAATCCTTCGGCCAGCCCCAAGGCGCCGTTGGCAAAACGGTCGATCAGCCCAGCGACGAGGGCATCGGCAAAGGCCCGCTGGACGGGGACAGAAAAGATGGTGGGGGATGTCGTCATATGACCCGGTTATTCAAGGCTTGCCCGTGATGCGCAAGCCGCTCCTCCCTGTGGCGAAGCCATGGGGAGGTGGCAGCGCGAAGCGCTGACGGAGGGGCAGTGGCGCTAACGTCGCGGCCCCTCCACCACTTGCTTCGCAAGCGGTGTCCCTCCCCATCGCTGCGCGACAGGGAGGAGCAAGTGGTCAAACCTCACTCAACGCGGCTTCGGTCGGCGCAATGCGCGCCGGGGTACCGACGTCGAACCATTGCCCCATATGCGACAATCCGTAGAGCCGCCCCGCCGCGATCGCACGGTCCCAAAGGATGTTCGTCGAAAACGCGCCCTCGGGCGCGCCGTCGAGCAGGCGCGGCGAGATCAGCTGGATGCCCGTGTAAACAAAGGGCGCGATGCGGCCGGGCTTGCGCCGCGACAGCTGGCCATTGGGGTCCATATGGAAATCGCCCTTGCCGCCGTGCCCGGTCGCACTTGCCTGCCGAATGACCAGCAGCAACGCGTCCATCCGATCGCCGTCCCAATGCCGCGCCAGATGCTGGATGCTGTCGACCGGCCCGTCGGTCCAGATATTGTCGCTGTTGACGATCAGGATCGGATCGCCGCTGAGCTGGGGCAGCGCCTTGACCATCCCGCCGCCCGTTTCGAGGAGCAGGTCGCGCTCGTCCGAAATGGCGATCGTGAACGCGCGTTTCTGCGCCGCCAGATGCGCTTCCAGCGCGTCGGCGAGATAATGGACGTTGACCACGACATGACCGACCCCCGCCGCCTCGATGCGGTCGAGGCTATGGTCGATCAACGCCTTGCCCGCGACGCGCACCAGCGGTTTGGGGCGGGTGGCGGTCAGCGGGCGCATGCGCTTGCCCAAGCCCGCCGCCATCACCATCGCGCTGTCGATCTTTGCGTCCATCACCAAGCCGCCGCGCGCTTGTCGGCCGGAATATTTTCGTCGAACCACGCGCGCACCGGCGCCAATCCCGGATGCGCGAGGTCGCGTTCGAGCAGCCCCCACATCCGCGGCTGGAACTGGCGATAGCCGGGCTTGCCGTCGCGCTTCCACAGCCGCACGAACACGCCCAGGATGCGCGTGTTGCGCTGCGCCGCGAGCGCCCAATAGGCGCTTTCGATGTCTTGGCCGGTCGCGCCCTGGTAGCGCGCGAGCATCGCCGTCTCGACCGCGGGGGTCACGTCGCGCCGCGCGTCCTCGAGCACCGAGGCAAGGTCGTAGGCAGGGTGCCCGATCAGCGCGTCCTGAAAATCGAGCAGGCCATAATGGGCGACCCCCGTCTTGCCAGGCACCAGCATGATATTTTCGGCATGATAATCGCGCAGCACCGTGACGCGCGGCAGGCCGTCATGCTCGACCGGGGTCAGCACGGCGTCCCATGCGGCGCGAAAGGCGTCGCGGTCGACCTCGATCCCCAGCGTCGGGCAATACCAGTCGCTGAACAGCATCACCTCGTCGAGCCACTGCTCGAGCCCCAGCACCGGCAGCCCCGGCATCGGCGGTCGCGCGTGAAGGTGCACGAGCAGGTCGGTCACCCCGCTATACAATTCGACCTCGCGGTCGAGCGCCGCATCGGCGGTCTCGCGCAGCCGCACATCGCCAAAATCCTCGATCAGCAGCAATCCCTGCGCCAGGTCGCGCGCAAAGATCGTCGGCGCGGTCAACCCCTCGCCGCACAGATATTCGGCGACCGCGATAAACGGCTGCGGATCCTCGTGCGGGGGCGGGGCGTCCATCAGCACCGCCTGCCGGTCGCCGTCGACGACGCGGAAATAGCGCCGGAACGACGCATCGCCGGCGAGCGGCAAAATCTGGGCATCGCCCCAGCCATGCGCGGCGAGGAAAGCGGGCGCATGGGGGGGCGGAATCATCGGAGCGGCCATCGGCTCCCCCAAGACGTCGGCACGTCGGCTGTCAAGACGCGCGCGTCGCCGCTCCCCGAAATCGTGATGGACAGGGTGCCGGGCCATCCCTGCGCCCCGAGCCGCTCGGGCCATTCGATCAGCAGCGCGCCGTCGTACAGATAATCGTCGAGGCCAAGCTCGACCAGCTCGCCTTCATCCTCGATCCGGTAGAGGTCGACATGCGCGATCGGCAAGTCGACCTCGGGCGGCGCATAGGGCTGAACGATCGCAAAGGTCGGGCTCGGCGCCTCGCCCGCCAGCCCGCGCGCCTTCAGCATCGCGCGCGCCAGCGTCGTCTTGCCCGCGCCGAGGTCGCCCGACAGCAGCACGACATCGCCGGGTAGCAGCGCCGCGCCAATCGCGGCACCGATGCGGTCGGCCTCGGCCAGCGTATAGTCGTATCGTTGGCTCATACCCGCCGCGGCAAGCTGACCCGCACCAACGTACCCTGTCCCGCCTCGCTCACCACTTCCATCGTCCCGCCATGCGCAGCGACGAGCTGGCGTGCGAGCGCGAGGCCGATGCCCCCCGACGCGGTTCCCGCCTGCTGGCCCTTGGTTACCGCCGCGACCGCCTCGGGCATCCCGGGGCCGTTGTCCGACACGATGATCTCGACCGCGCGCGCATCGCCCGTCGCGTGCAGCAGGACGCGACCGTCGGTCTTGCGCGCCGGGGCGGTGTAGCGCACCGCATTGTCGAGCAGCCCCGCGACCAGCCGCGACAGGCGCGGCGCATCGCCGTCGATGCGGCCCAGATCGGGCGAAATATTGCCGACCAGCTCGACCTTTTCGGCGGCAGCCAGCGCCTGCGCGTCGGCGAGCGCCCGGTCGAGCAGCTGGCGCACATCGACCGGCGCCCGCTCGACAACCAACGACCCTGCCTCGCCCTGCGCGAGGTCGAGCACATTGTCGATCTGGCGCCCCAGCACCCCGACCGAATCCATGATCGCATTGACATAGCCTTGCTGCTGTTCGCTGAGCTTGCCGGCATAGCCCGCCTGCAACATCTCGCCGAACCCGCCGATCGAGGTGAGCGGCGTGCGCAGTTCGTAACTCATCCGCGACAGGAATGCGGTCTTGACCTTGTCGGCCGCCTCCAGCGCCTCGTTGCGTTCGCGCAGCGCGCCCTCCATCTTCCGGCTCGGGGTGATGTCGAGCATGATCAGCAGCGCGTTGCCGTCGGGCAGCGGGATCGACGCGAAGTCGAAATAACGCCCGTCGGCAAATCCGATCTCGCCGCCGCGCTGTTGCCGCTCCAGCGTCGCGGCGCGGATCACTTCCTGGACGATGCTGATCTGGTTCGGCTTCACCAACCGGTCGGCCAGCCCGCCCATCAGCGCATCGACGCGCGGATGCGCCGCCAGCGTCGCCTCGTCGATCCCCCACAGGCGGCGGAAGCGCTGGTTCCACAGATGCAGGCGCCCGTCGGGCGCGAACACCGCGATCGCCTCGAACAAATTGTCGAACGTCGCGGTGCGCACGCGCAGCAGCGTGTCGCGCGCACCCGCCAGCTGGACCTGCTCGGTCTTGTCCTCGGCGATCAGCAACAGCCCGCCGTCGGGGGTCGGCTGGGCGACGACGTGCAGGTGGGTGCCGTCGCGCAGCAGCCAATCCTCCTCGCTCGCCCCCGGCTGCGCGAACCAGTCGACATGCGCCTGCCGCCATTCGGGATAGTTGCGCACTTCCGGGGTCCGCCCGCGTTCGCGCCACGCGTCGAGCAGGCGCGCAAAGGGCGCCGCCTCGGCGACCTCCTCGGCTTCGAGCCCAAACAGGCGGCGAAAGGGCAGGTTGGCAAAGCTCAGCCCCTGGTCGGGGCCGAATTGCGCCACCGCTGCCGACAAACGGTCGAGCAATTCGCGCTGGGTGTCGACGAACCGCCGGTGCGCGCCGCGCTCGCTCTCCAGTTCCTGAATGTCGATCGCATAGCCGGCGATCCCGATCACCCGTCCGCCCGTCGGCGCCAGCGGCACGTCGACCACGCGCATGATCCGCCGCTCGCCCTCGATCGTCACCGGGATCGTGCGGACCTGCGCCGCGCCCGCGATGCGCGCCTCTTCGGCGGCCTCGGCGGCGCTGACCCCGGCGACGGTTTCGCACAATTCGATGCCGCCATCGATCACCGCCACCGCGCTTTTCGCCTCGACCGCCCGGACATAGGCGCCGTTGACGAGCGCGAGGTTGAGGTCGGTGCCGCGGAACCACATCGGGAACGGCGCGGCCTCGATCAGTCCCGACAAGGCTTCGAACGCCGCCATCGCCTCGTCGCGCTCGCTGCGCGCCTGCGCCAGCGCGTGCTGGCCGTCGGTCGCATCGCTCAGCCACAACAGCACGCTTCCCGGGCCGCCGACGGCCTGCGGCGCCGGCGCGCCATGCAGGATGATCGTCCGCTCGCTGCCTTGGGGTTTCAGGCTCAGCGTAAAGGGTTTGGCGCCGCGCTGCGCGCCCAGGATCGCCTGGCGCAGCGCGTCATGGCCATCGGGGTCCAGCCCGCTGCCCAGTCCGCGCAGTTCGTCGAAATTGCGCGGTCCCTGGGCAAGACCCAGCCAGCGTCCCAATTTCTCGCTCGCCTCGATCCGCCAGTCGGCGCGGACGATGACCGGCAGCTGCGGCGACGCCTCGACCAGGCTCGCGAGCCGTTCGCCCTGTCCGGCGACAAATGCCGCGCGCCGCTGCATCGCAATCCCGCGCCCGACCGCCCACAATCCGGCAAGCAGCCAGAGCGCGACAAAAAGGCCCAGCGCAAAGAGCGCCCCCGACGAAAGCGTCATGAAGCGCGCGCCGCGAGGCGGGTGGTCAGGAAAGAGCGGCGTCGGCCCATCTGCCCGCCCTATCGACTGTCCCCGACCGTTTCAATCGCTAGGCGCCGGAACGCCCGATCATGCTGGCGATCGTCCATGAAATGCGCTGCGACAATTGGGCCACAGGCGACTGACAATGCGGTGAATTGCATAGCGCTACCCTTGACTTCGCGGCGCGGGCTTGAATAGCTTGTGTCATCGGCAAGTCACAAATCCTCCAAGAGATTGAAAAGACGCGCCTTTCACTTTTCGGCCAACCCGATCGGGTTGGTCGGGGCATTAAAAACCGGGGATTATCTATGAATGATTTGAGCAGGGCGTCGCTGCATGCGCGTCGGATTCTGGGTTTCGCGAGCCTTTCCGCCATGGCGGTTGTGATCGCGGCGCCAGCGATGGCGCAGGATACCGCACCGGCTGAAACCAGCGCCGAAACCGCCGCACCCGAAGACGCGATCGTCGTCACCGGTTCGCGCCTGCGCGGCGTGACGCCGTTCAATAGCCCCGATCCGATCGCGGTGATCGATCCCGATATCGCATCGAAGGAAGGCAAGTTCGATCTGGCATCGACGCTGCAAAGCTCGCCGATCGCGGCCGGCTCGACCCAGATTACCGCCGCCATTTCGTCGAACTTCGTCACCGACGGTGGTCCGGGTGCGCAGACGATCAACCTTCGCGGGCTCGGCCCCAACCGCACCCTCGTGCTGCTCAATGGTCGCCGTGCCGGTCCCGCGGGTACCCGCGGCGGCGTGTCGGCGTTCGACCTCAACGTCCTGCCGCAGTCGATTGCCGAAAGCGTCGAAATCCTGAAAACCGGCGCCTCGTCGGTCTATGGGTCGGACGCGGTCGCGGGCGTGGTCAACATCAAGACCAAGACCAGCACCAACGGCCTCGAACTCAACGGCACCGTTTCGGCGCCCTTCGGCGGCGGCGGCGAGGAATATCGCATCAACGCGATCTGGGGTAAAACCTTCAGCCGCGGCCACATTCTGATCGCGGGCGACTATACCAAGGTCAAGGAACTCAAGCGCGGCGATCGCGCCTATCTCGCCTGTCCGGAAGCCTATACCTTCCGCGAAGATGGCAGCCGCGCCGACATCATCGATCCGCGCACCGGTCAGTTCAAATGCGAGGATCTGCGCTGGGGCCACGCCTGGACCTACAATCTGATCGACAATCTTCAGCTCGACGGTCCGGGTGGCCCGAACACCGGGCTCAACACCTCGCCGACCGGCGCGACGGTGCTGATGCAGTTCCAATATCCCGGCGAAGTGCTCGGCGTGCCGACCTATGGCGCGCCCGCCTATCCGGGTGACTTTGGCATGCCTGCCGGCTGGTTCCCGACCGGCTATGACACCGCATCGCTGGCGATCCAGAACGCCTATCACCCGTTCCAGGCCGATCAGACGCTGATCCCCGAAACCGACCTTTATACGGCGTTCGTCGATGGCGCGTTCGAAATCAGCGATTCGGTCGAACTGTTCGGCGAATTCCTGTTCAATCGCCGCGAAACCTACCAGAACGGCTGGCGCCAGTTCTGGAACTTTGGCTACACCGGCGACCTGTACGGCACCGGCACCCCGGCGACCAGCTGGGCGGCGGGGTGGCAGGGGCTGAACCTGATCAGCCCGACCGCAATCACCGATCAGTCGGACAGCAGCCAGAAGGTCGATTATTATCGCGGCGTCGCGGGCGCCCGCGGCGATTTCGGTGGCACCGGAAACTGGCGCTGGGAAGTCTATGGCCAGTACAGCAAGAGCATCGGCAAGTACCGCCAGCAGCAGGCGCTGCAGGACGCCTATGACACCGGCTATTTCCAGACCGCATCGTGCGTCGGCACCGTCACCCCGGTTTCGGGCAAGCAGTGCGTCGACATGCGCTGGCTCGATCCCAACTTCCTCGCCGGTGACCTGACGCAGGCCGAGAAGGATTTCTACTTCTCGTGGGAAGAGGGTAAGACCGTCTATACCCAGAAGTCGGGTGAAGCGACGCTGACCGGCGATCTGTTCAAACTGCCGGCGGGCGCGGTGCAGGTGGCGCTCGGCGCGACCATCCGCCAGGACCGCATCAACGACGTTCCGGGCGAAATCACCCGCGCGGGCAACGCCTGGGGCGCCTCGACGTCGGGGATCACCGCGGGCAAGAGCATGACGAAGGAAGCGTTCGGGGAAATCAACGTCCCCGTGCTGGCCGACAAGCCCTTCTTCCAGAATCTGACGCTCTCGGCGGCGGCGCGCATCACCAGCGTCAAATCGACGCGCGCGTCGGACGGTTTCTCGGACAGCGACAATGGCAACTGGACGTACAAGCTGGGTGCCAACTGGGCGCTCAACGACACCCTTCGCCTGCGCGCCAGCTATGGTACCTCGTTCCGCGCCCCGGCGCTGTTCGAACAGTTCCTCGCCGACGAAACCAGCTTCCCGCGTCAGACCGACATCGATCCCTGCGTCAACTGGGCGGCGAACCTGGCGTCCGGTCGCATCACGCAGCGTATCGCTGACAATTGCGCGGCTGACGGGATTCCGAACAACCATCCGGGCGGCGGCGCCACCGCAACCGCAACGTCGCGCGGCGGCATCGGCCTGCTCGACGCCGAAACGTCCAAGGCGCTGGTGGTCGGCGGCGTGCTCACGCCCAAGCTCGGCTTCCTGCCCGATACCACGATCAACATCGCGGTCGATTATTTCGACATCAAGGTGAAGGGCCAGATCACCCAGCTGGGTGGCCGCAACATCATCTTCGGTTGCTATGATTCGGACAATTTCCCGGCCGATCCGCTGTGTGACCTGTTCACTCGCGGCCAGACCGGGGCGCCGAACAATATCAACGAAGTGCGCGACCAATATGTGAATATCGCCAGCCAGCGTAACAGCGGTGTCGATCTGAACGTCAATATCCGCCACGATCTTGGCCGGTTGGGACGCCTGTCCTTCACCGCCGACATGACCTGGCAGACCAAGGATATTTTCCAGCTGCTGCCGACCTCGCCGGTCGAGGACGATTTGGGTGAAGTCGGGTCGCCGCAGTGGGTCGGCGATTTCCGCATGACCTGGGCCGCCAATGGCGGGACGACGCTGTTTTACGGCATGAACGTCATCGGCGGTACGTCGAACGTGCAGGAATATGTCGATCGCAACGGCGACGTCTGCGTGAACAGCGCGCTGCGCGGTCGCTATTGCCCCGTGCTGACGACGAAAGCGGTCTTCTACCACAATGCGTCGATTACGCAGGAAGTGGGCGACCGGTTCGAAATCACCCTGGGGGTCAGCAATCTGTTCAACACGCGCCCGCCGCGCGTATCGACGCTGAACGGCGGCACGATCTCGATGATCGGGCCGGTGGTCGCCGCGTCGCAATATGGGTTCAGCGGACGCCGCGGCTTCATCAACGTCAAGTCGAAGTTCTGATCGATTTGACAACGCAAACATTGGGGCGGCATGGCAACATGCCGCCCCAACTGTTTTTATAATCCCAAAGGAACGCCCGCGCCCGATGCCTGAAGTCACGGTGAAAGCCGACACGCTCGACGCCGAAAACCGCCGCTTTGTCCAGGCGCCGCTGCGCCAGCCGGTGTTCCTCAACAGCGTTCCGAAAAGCGGCAGCCACCTGCTGCGCAACATCATCCGCATGTTCGTGCCGGTCGCACAGCAATATGCGCGCGATTTCATCCAGTGGCCCAACCTGCAACAGCATCGCGGCGCTTTTGATCCCGCGCGGCCGCAGCTCAGCTGGGGCCATCTGTTCTTTGCCGATGCCTCGGCGATCGAAACCGCGCCGGCGCGGCGCATCCTGCTCTATCGCGATCCCTATGACTGGGTGATCGCGCGCGCGCGCTTTTTCGCGTCGGAGCAGTTTTCCGGGAACATGGATTTCTTCAAGACCGGCGCACTGACGGTCGATGAACTGCTGACGATGATGATCTTTGGCCTGCCCGGCAAGGCGCCATCGCTCAACGACATCTATGAAATGAACGCCGCGGCGTGGCTCGGCGCGCGCGTCCATGTCGTGACCTATGAAGAATTGATCCGGCATCTGGCCGACCTCGATACGCCTTCCGCCGAGGCCTTTTTCACGGGCTTGCTCACCGCCTGCGGCATCGATCGCCCCGACGATTGGCGGCTGCGCGTCCGCATCGGCGCCGACCCGGCGCAAAGCGGTACCGCGCGCGGCAACCTCACCGGCGTGGCGCTCGACTTTCCCGCGACGCTCGGCGCGCGCCACCGCGCGCTGGTCGACTATCAGGCGCCGGGGCTGCGCGCCGTGCTGGGCTACAGCGAATGACCATCGGCGGCACCGTCAGCGCCTTTCCGCTGCTGATCAGCGCCACCTCGCTCGCCAACGCCGGACGCCTCGAAGAGGCGGCGCAGCAGGTGATCGCCCATCTGCGGACGCGTCCCAACGAGCCGCAGGGACTCGCGAAGCTGGGCGAGATCGCGATGCTGCTCGGCGCGCTTGGCCAGTCCGAACATTTCCTGCGCCGCGCGCTCGCCGCCGGGTCGCGCGATGTCCAGGTCCGCCGCCACCTCGCGTCGGTGCTCAACCAGCAGGAACGGCTCGACCAAGCGGCGGCGTTGTTCGCGGCGCTGGAAACCGAGATCGACGATCCCGTCATCCCGGCGATGCACGCGCTGATCCTCGACAAATTGGGCCACAATGCCGACGCGCAGGCGATCCAGCAGCGGCTGGCCGAGCAGCATGGCGACAAGCCGCACCACTGGATCGCCTATGGCCACAGCCTGCGCGCCGCGGGAGAGGTCGATGCAGCGATCGCCGCCTATCGCAACGCGATCGCCGCCGACGACGAATGCGGTGAGGCCTGGTGGGCGCTCGCCAATATCAAGAGCCGCGTGCTGACCGACGCCGATGTCGATCATATGCAGCGGATGATCGGCATCGCGATCGACGTCCGCAACAGCGCCCCGCTCCACTTTGCGCTCGCCCGCGCGCTCCACGATCGCGGGCGTTATCGCGAAGCG
Source organism: Sphingopyxis sp. EG6 (assembly GCF_003609815.1). Classification (NCBI taxonomy): domain Bacteria; kingdom Pseudomonadati; phylum Pseudomonadota; class Alphaproteobacteria; order Sphingomonadales; family Sphingopyxidaceae; genus Sphingopyxis; species Sphingopyxis sp. EG6. The sequence goes on along the minus strand of NZ_AP017603.1, from coordinate 3,145,531 downwards.
TTCGATCATTATGAGCAGGGCAACCAGCAGCGCGCCGACGACATCGGCTATGACGCGCGCGAACTGACCGCCGAAGTCGCCGAGGTCGAGGCGGCCGTCGACCCCGCCTTTGTCGCGCGGCTTGGCGCCAAGCCGGTCGGCGACGCGGTGCCGGTCTTCATCGTCAGCCTGCCGCGCTCGGGCTCGACGCTGCTCGAACAGATGCTCGGCAGCCACCCCGCAATCGAACCCGTCGGCGAGCTACCCTATGCCCCCGCGATCCTGCGCGGCGCGATGGAAATGGCGACGCGGCGCGGCAAGGTGACGGTCCCGCAATTGATCGCGCAGATCCCCGACGCTGCCGCCGCCGCGATGGGGCAGGACTATCTTCGCCGCGCCGCGCTCCATCGCAAGACCGACCGCGGCTTTTTCATCGACAAGCTGCCGCACAATTGGAGCAACATCCTCTTCATCCGCCGCATCCTGCCGCAGGCGAAGTTCCTCGATATCCGCCGCGATGCGATGGACTGCTGCTTTTCGAATTTCTCGCAAAGCTTTTCGCGCGCCCATGCCTCATCGTTCCGGCTCGCCGACATCGGCCAATGCTACACCGATTATGTGCGGATGATGGCGCATCTGGATCGCGTCGCGCCGACGCTGGTTCATCATATCGACTATGAAGCGATGGTCGCCGACCCCGAAGCGCAGCTGCGCCCGGCGCTTGGCTATCTCGGCCTCGACTGGGATCCGGCGCTGCTCGAATTTCACAAGCTCGACCGCGTCGTGCGTACCCCATCGAGCGAGCAGGTGCGCCGCCCGCTCAACCGCGACGGGATGGACGTGTGGAAACCCTATGCCGAATGGCTGGGGCCGCTGCGCGATGCGCTGGGGCCGCTCGCGCGCTGAACGTAAAACGGCCCGCTCCCGGCGAAGGGAGCGGGCCGCTCTGATCCACGTTGGTGGAACTTAATCAGTAACGATAATGGTCGGGCTTGAACGGCCCTTCGACCGGCACGCCGATATAATCGGCCTGCTTCTGGCTCAGCTTCGAAAGCTGCACGCCCAGCTTTTCGAGGTGCAGCGCCGCGACCTTTTCGTCGAGATGCTTGGGCAGGACGTAAACGTCGTTCTTGTACTTCTCGCTGCGCGTCCAGAGCTCGATCTGCGCCAGCGTCTGGTTGGTGAAGCTCGCCGACATCACGAACGACGGGTGGCCGGTCGCGTTGCCGAGGTTCACGAGGCGACCCTTCGACAGGATGATGATCTGCTTGCCGTCGGGGAATTCCACCAAATCCACCTGCGGCTTCACTTCGGTCCACTTGTAATTGGCGAGCGCCGCGATCTGGATCTCGCTGTCGAAGTGGCCGATGTTGCAGACGATCGCCATATTCTTCATCGCCGCCATATGTTCGGCGGTGATCACGTCGGCGTTGCCCGTCGCGGTGACGAAGATGTCCGAGCGCTTCACCGCTTCGTCCATCGTCACGACCTCGAAGCCTTCCATTGCCGCCTGCAGCGCGCAAATCGGGTCGATTTCGGTGACGAGGACGCGCGCGCCGCCGTTGCGGAGGCTCTGGGCACTGCCCTTGCCGACGTCGCCGAAGCCCGCGACGGTCGCGACCTTGCCCGCCAGCATCACGTCGGTGCCGCGGCGGATCGCGTCGACCAGCGACTCTTTACAGCCATAGAGGTTGTCGAACTTCGACTTGGTGACGCTGTCGTTGACGTTGATCGCAGGGAAGGGCAGCTCGCCCTTCTTGGCGATGTGGTACAGGCGGTGGACGCCGGTCGTCGTTTCTTCCGACACGCCCTTGATCGCCTTGACCGTCTTGGTCAGGTAACCGGGGTTCGCCGCGACAAACGCCTTCAGCGCGCGCTGCATCTCGATCTCTTCCTCATTCTCGGGCGCCGGCATCGTCTCGCCGGCCTCGAGCTTCGCGCCCCACAGCGCGAACATCGTGGCGTCGCCGCCATCGTCGAGGATCAGGTTGCAGGTGGTGCCGTCTTCCACGCCCCAGTCGAAGATGCGGCCGACATAGTCCCAATAATCGGCGAGGCTTTCGCCCTTCACCGCGAACACCGGCACGCCCGTCGCGGCGATCGCGGCGGCGGCATGGTCCTGCGTCGAGAAGATGTTGCACGTCGCCCAGCGCACTTCGGCGCCCAATGCGGTCAGCGTCTCGATCAGCACTGCGGTCTGGATCGTCATGTGCAGCGATCCGGTGATGCGCGCGCCCTTCAGCGGCTGCGCCGCGCCATATTCGGCGCGCAGCGCCATCAGGCCCGGCATTTCGGTTTCGGCGATGTTGATTTCCTTGCGCCCGAAATCGGCGAGGCTGATGTCGGCAACGACATAATCACGGGTGTCGGCGGCAAGAGTGGCCACGGGGATTCTCCATATCGGCAAGTACGACCGCAGGCGAGCGGCCACGAAGTCATGGGTAATTATGTTGCGCGCTCTAGCCGAAAGCGCGCCGCCGATCAAATATAAACTTTTCTTTATATCGCAATCCGGGCTCGATCCGCCGAACGGCGCGGACACGCGAATCGGCGGCGCAAAATGCACCGGCGCCAAAATTAATTTTCAGCAGGCGCAATTGTGACAATCGACGTCACCAAATTGTGACAACGAGTCGGGCAAGCCAAGATTCTGAAAATCCTGACTTATAATACGCCTTGCGACTAGCATAATTCGTGATTGTGACACGAGTGTTACAAAGTGCCGAAAACATTGACTTTTCCGCCGATGAGCGAGAAAATCGGCCAAAGTTTTCGAGGGGATAGAGAGATGAAAAAAATATTGCTGCCGCTGATCGCATTGGCTTTCGCGACCCCGGCTGCCGCGCAATCGATCATCGTCGTCACCGGACCGCAGGCCGATTCGGCCGCGCTGCCGGTGGCCTATGCCGAACTGCGCGCCGGCGAAAATCACGCCGCGATCGCCAAGCTGACCGGCGACACCAATCTCGACGCCCGCGATCCGTCGCGGCTGATCAACCTCGGCACCGCTTATGCTCGTCTGGGTCGCACCAGCGAAGCCGCCGCCGCCTATGATGCGGCCCTCGCCAGCCCGATCCGGTACGATCTCGAACTGGCGAATGGCGATTATGTCGATTCGCGCTGGGCTGCCCGCACCGCGCGCGCAAACCTCGCCGCCGGTCGTCCACTGCTGGCTTTGGCGCGGTAATCTGATCGTCGCTCCCGCCCCGCGGCAGGGGCGACGATCAGACGATCAGGGGGATCAGCGCGTCTTCACCAGCATGAGCGTCCCCATGTCGATCCGGCTGCGGCCATCGAACGCGACGCTGTTGCGCGTGTCGGTGATAAACATCAGCCGCCCCGATGCGTCGGTGATGCGCGCCGACACCGCATAGCTGTGCCGCGGATCGAGCTTGTTTTGATCGACGGTGAACGAAAAGGCGAAGGGAACCTGGCGTCCGTCGGCAGTAAAGCTCTGCTCGGCGATCGTGCGCGACGGCGCGTCCATCAGGCTGACGTCGCTCAGCTGGATCTGCACCTGCGCGGTCGGCGGCAACGCCATGCGCTCGCGATAGCTGATCTGGCCGGTGACCGACACCGGCTGTTCGGACGGTCCCAGCGTCGCGCACGCGGCGAGCGGCAGGGTGGCGAGGCTGAGCGCGAGCGCGCGGGCGATACGGACCATGGCTGTTCTCCTGTTATGGCGCGCGGCGATTAGCCTCGCCGCGATGAACCCTGTCTGTCCGACCTGTTGCCCGGCGGTCAGCCTTCCAGCTCGACGTCCCAATAGAGCCAGTCGATCCAGCTTTCGTGCAGATAATTGGGCGGGAAACAGCGGCCATTGTCTTGCAACTGCCAGCTCGTCGGTCGCCACGGCTGGCGGTGGATCGGCATATGCGCCTGCTGCGGGGTGCGCCCGCCTTTCTTCAGGTTGCACGGCGCGCAGGCGGTGGTGACATTTTCCCACGTCGTCCGCCCGCCCAGCCGCCGAGGGACGACATGGTCAAAGGTCAAATCCTTGCCCGACCCGCAATATTGGCAGGCGAAACGGTCGCGCAGGAACAGGTTGAAGCGCGTGAACGCCGGGTGCTGCGACGGCTTCACATATTGGCGCAGCGCGATGACGCTGGGGATCGGCATCGTCCGCGTCGGCGAATGGATCTCGCGCTCGTAATTTTCGACGATGGTGACGCGGTCGAGGAAAACCGCCTTGACCGCGGTCTGCCACGGCCACAGGCTCAAGGGATAGTAACTGAGCGGCGTATAATCGGCGTTCAGGACCAGCGCGGGACAACTATCGGGATGCCGGGCAAGATCGGGATGAAACATGGCTTGGTAACGCAGCCCCCTTCGCTTCTCGGGATGGCGCGCCACTGCCTTCCCTGCGTGACACGATCATTACATGCCGCATCAGATTCTGACGTCAAGGGGGCATCTGCCGCAAGATATGGAAGGATTTCGATGAGCGCGGCACAGTATATGGAATCTTTACCAGCGCGATGCTGACCCGTTTCGCGCCCAGCCCGACCGGCGACCTTCATCTCGGCCACGCCTATAGCGCGGTACTGGCGCATGATGCGGCGCGCGCCGCGAACGGCCGGTTCGTCATCCGCATCGACGATATCGATGGCAGCCGTTCGCGCGCCGAATATGTCGCCGCCTCGCTCGCCGACCTTGTGTGGCTCGGGCTCGCCTGGGACGGCGAGCCGGTCCGTCAGTCGGCGCGACTGGGCGATTATGCTACAGCGCTCGATACGCTCCGCGCACGCGGCCTTGTCTATTCCTGCTTCTGCACCCGCGCCGACATAGCCGCCAGCCTGAGCGCGCCGCACGGACCTTCGGGGCCAGTCTATCCCGGCACCTGCCGCGACCTCCCCGCGGCCGAACGCGAACGGCGGATGGCGACCGAGCCGCATTGCTGGCGCCTCGACATGGCGCGCGCGGTTTTGACCACCGGCGCGCTGACGTGGGAGGAACAGGGGCAGGGGGAGCGGATCGCCGACCCGCGCGCGCATGGCGACATCGTCCTCGCGCGCAAGGATGCGCCCGCCAGCTATCACCTTGCCAGCACGCTCGACGATGCGATGATGGGGGTCACGCATATCATCCGCGGCGCCGACCTGCTCGCGTCGACCGATGTCCACCGCCTGCTCCAGGCACTGCTCGCCCTGCCGACCCCGCTGTACCGGCATCATCCGCTCGTCTGCGGCCCCGACGGCAAAAGGCTGGCGAAGCGCGACGCCGCGGCCTCGCTCGCGTCGCTCCGCGCCGCGGGCGTGGACGGCCCCGCGCTCGCCGCCGATCTGCTCGCGGCGCGGCTTCCCACTGGTTATTCGCTGCAAATGCCCTAAATAGGGGGCATGAACATTCTGCTGATCATCGGCGTCGTCGTGGCGGCCGGCTTCGTCCTGTTCTCGCTCGCGCGGGGGCTCTTCTATTTTTCGCAAGGTCATCAGGCGGTGATCGACGGGAAAGTCGAGGAAAATCAGGTGATGCAAAACAAGATGATGATGGCGCGCGTCAAATGGCAGGCGATCACCATCATCCTGCTCGTCCTGATCGGCCTGCTCGCCGCGGGCGGCTGATCGGGGCGCTTCTTTTTCCGTTCGTGTCGAGCGAAGTCGAGACACGCATCGTTCATGCTCGCCTTCCCGGTGTCTCGACTTCCGCCAAAGGCGCAAGTTTATCCTGAGCGCCTGCCAAGGCGGTCGAAGGGCTCGATACGAACGGGTTAGGGTGACGGTCGCACAACGGATTATCCTCACATGGTCAAGCTCAACAAAATCTACACGCGCACCGGCGACGACGGCACCACCGGGCTGGTCGACGGATCGCGGATTGCCAAATCGGCGCCGCTGATGGCGGCGATCGGCGATGTCGACGAAGCGAACAGCTGGGTCGGTGTCGCGGTCGCCGCGCTCGATCCCGGCAGCGTCGCCGCGGCGATGCTGGCGCGGATCCAGAACGAGCTGTTCGACCTCGGCGCCGACCTTGCCACCCCCGCCGACATCCAGTTCGGCTTCGGGCCGCACGACATGGCGCTGCGCATCGTCCCCGGCCAGATCGCGCGACTGGAGGACGAGATCGACCGCATGAACGACGATCTCGAGGCGCTGCGCAGTTTCATCCTCCCCGGCGGCACCGAGGCCGCGGCGCGGCTGCACGTCGCCCGCGCGGTGGCACGGCGCGCCGAACGCGCGGCGGTCGCGGCCGGTGCGGACCGCGACCTCAACCCGCTCGCGCTGACCTATCTCAACCGGCTCTCCGACCATCTCTTCGTGCTGACCCGCCACCTGAACGAGGCGGTGGCCGGCGACATCCTCTGGAAACCCGGCGCGACGCGATAGCGTGTCGTCGCCCCCGCGAAGGCGGGGGCCGCGATCGGCCTATCTCTGCATTGCCGCGTAAAACGGCAGCGGCCCCCGCCTTCGCGGGGGCGACGATCGTGTTCCCTTAATGTTCTAGACAATCCCTCCCGCCGTAACCATATTCCTTCTCCAAGCGAAACCGAATCGCACTGCGGGGGATTGTCTCATCATGGCCAGCCAAACCGACGCTTCGTCCATCGCGCCAACGACCGACAAGCCGGGCCTGCTCGCGCAGCGCTTCGCCGCGACGCGCCGCCTGTCGCTCGACCTCGTTGCAACGCTCTCCGACGCCGACGCCAGCGCGCAGTCGATGCCCGACGCCTCGCCCGCCAAATGGCACCTCGCGCATACAACCTGGTTTTTCGAAACCTTCGTCCTGCGCGATCCTGTGCCGGACTATCGCGCGTTCGATGACCGCTACGCCTATCTGTTCAACAGCTATTATGAGGCCGAAGGTCCGCGTCACGCCCGCCCGCAGCGCGGATTGCTGACCCGGCCGTCGCTCGATGACATCCGCATCTGGCGCGCGCATGTCGACACCGCGGTGCAGACCGCCTTGCCCGACCTGCCCTCCGCTGCGCTGACGCTGGTCGAGCTTGGCATCCATCACGAGCAGCAGCATCAGGAATTGCTGCTCACCGACCTCAAGCATCTCTTTGCGCAGAACCCCCTCGGCCCGGCGGTCTGGGAACGTGAAATCGCGCGTAAAGTTTCGCAGTTTTCGGCGATGAAATGGATCGAGGGCAAGGCGGGTATCGTCGGCGTCGGCCATGCTGGGGGCGGCTTCGCCTTCGATTGCGAAGGCCCGCGCCACGATACGCTCCTCGCGCGCCATGCGCTCGCCAGCCGCCCGGTCAGCAATGGCGAATGGCAACAGTTCATCGCCGACGGCGGCTATCACACCCCCTCGCTATGGCTCAGCGACGGCTGGGCGTGGGTGCAGGCCGAGGGAGTCGACGCGCCCGCCTATTGGGATGGCGATCGCCAGTTCACGCTGGCGGGCTGGCAGGACATCGACCCCGCTGCGCCCGTCACCCACATCAGTTTTTTCGAAGCCGACGCCTTCGCCAGCTGGGCGGGCGCGCGCCTGCCGACCGAATTTGAATGGGAAGCCGCGGCGGCGGGGCTCGATCCGGCTGCGGGACAGCAGCTCGACGCCGCCGGGCCGGTTCAACCCGCGGCGACCGGCGATGACACCGATCTGCAACAGATGTTCGGCAGCGTTTGGGAATGGACCGGCAGCGCCTATCGCCCCTATCCCGGCTTCCGCGCCGCGCCCGGCGCGGTCGGCGAATATAATGGCAAGTTCATGAGCGGCCAGTTCGTGCTGCGCGGCGGCAGCTGCGCCACCCCGCGCGGCCATCTTCGCGCCAGTTACCGCAACTTCTTCTACCCCCACCAGCGTTGGCAGTTCACCGGCCTCCGCCTCGCAAAGGATATTTGAGACCATGGGCGTCGTGCGCAATCTTCGTCAGGTTTCGGCGGACGACGCGGGGGTCGACATCGCCTTTCGCGCCGACGTCCGCGCCGGTCTGGCGCAACGACAAAAGGCGATTCCCGCGCGCTGGTTTTATGACGCGACCGGATCGGCGCTGTTCGAGGATATCACCGCGCTCCCCGAATATTATCCAACGCGCAGCGAAACCGACCTCCTGACGCGCCATGCCGCCGATATTGCCGCTGCAATCGGCCCGGGCCGGGCGGTGGTCGAACTGGGGTCGGGCAGTTCGACCAAGACCCCGCTGCTGCTCGGCGCGATCGCGCCCGCCGCCTATGTGCCGGTCGATATTTCGGGCGATTTCCTGCGCGACAGCGCCGCGGCGCTCGCCGCGCGTTTCCCCGGCCTTTCAGTCTATCCGGTCGAGGCCGATTTCACCCAGCGCGTTGCGCTGCCGCGCGAGATTTGCCCGCTGCCCAAGCTCGGCTTTTTCCCCGGCTCGACGATCGGCAACATGGTCGCGCGGACCGCGATCGACCTGCTCCGCAACTGGCGCGAGGCGCTTGGCGACGGGTCTTTGCTGCTCATCGGCATCGACCGGATCAAGGATATTGCGGTGATGGAGCGCGCCTATGACGATCCGGCTGGAGTCACCGCGGCGTTCAACCTCAACCTTCTCGAACGGATCAACCGCGAGCTGGACGGCGACATTCCGGTCGAAAATTTCACCCATCGCGCGATCTGGAACGACGTACATGCGCGGATCGAAATGCACCTGGTGGCGGCGTGCGACATGAATTTCACCGTCGACGGCCGCGAATATCAGATGGCGAAGGGCGAGACGATCCACAGCGAGAACAGCCACAAATATGGCCCGCGCGACGCCAATCTGCTGCTGCGCGCCGGAGGGTGGACCCCGATCGCGACGTGGGACGATGCCGATCCCGCCTTCGCGCTGATCCTCGCCGAAGCAATGGCGTTCCGATCGGCCCCTTGACCGAGACGAGCGATACCGTAGGGCAATCACCAAATCATCAGCCCGGCGAAGGCCGGGATCTCACCGAAGCGCTTTACCGAAACGGCGGGATCCTGACCTTCGCCGGGATGACGGATGAGGGCTAAAGAATATTCGGAGAATAGGAACATGATCGTCGGCGTCATCGGGGCAGGGCAAATGGGCGCGGGCATCGCGCAGGTGTCGGCGGGGGCGGGGCATGACGTGCTGCTGTCGGACATCGACCTGGCGCGCGCCGAAGCAGGCAAGGCGGGCATTGCCAAGACGCTCGTTCGCCTGGTTTCCAAGGACAAGATGACGCAGGGTGACGCCGACGCGCTGCTCGCCCGCATCACCCCCGTCGCCGATCACAGCGCCTTCGCGCCCACCGATCTGGTCATCGAGGCGGCGACCGAACGTGAAGATATCAAGCGCGCAATCTTTGCCAGCGTTGGTCCGCATCTGTCGGCGACCGCCATCCTCGCCAGCAACACCAGCTCGATCCCGATCACCCGCCTTGCACAGGCGTCGCCCGATCCGGCGCGCTTTATCGGCGTCCATTTCTTCAACCCGGTGCCGGTTATGGGGCTGATCGAGCTGATCCGCGGCCTCGCCACCAGCGACGCGACGCTGCAAGCCGTCGAGGCGTTCGGTCACGGGCTCGGCAAGGAAATCGTCCACGCCAACGACGCGCCGGGTTTCATCGTCAACCGGGTGCTGATGCCGCTGATCAACGAGGCGGTGTTCGCGCTCGGCGAAGGCGTCGCGACGATGCAGGACATCGATGCCGGGTGCCGTCTCGGCCTCAACCACCCAATGGGTCCGATCACGCTCGCCGACTTCATCGGGCTCGACACCTGCCTCGAAATCATCCGCGTGCTACATAGCGGCACCGGCGATCCCAAATTTCGCCCCGCGCCGCTGCTCGTCCAATATGTCGAGGCGGGCTGGGTCGGCAAAAAGGCGGGGCGCGGCTTTTACGACTGGACGGGAGCCGAACCGGTTCCGACGCGTTAGCGGATTGGCGGTCAGGGGGCCGCAAGGAGGCTTGATATGCTCAGGAAGATTCTCGCAGGATTGTCGGTCGCCGCACTGGCCATCGCGGCGCCCGGTTTTGCCCAGCAGGGGGCGCCCGAAGATTCGACGCTCAAGGACACCGCCAATCAGGTCACCGAACCGTTCGACGGCAAGGAAGCCCCCGCCAAACTGGTCGCGGTCCAGGCCGATCCCTATTCGCTGGCGGGGCTGGGCAAATGTTCGGCGATCATTCGCGAAGTGACCGAGCTCAACGAGGTGCTGGGTCCCGACGTCAATGAAGTGGTCGACAAGGACCGCGAAAAGAAGCGCGAAGAAACCGCGGGCCGCGTTGCAGGCAGCTTGGCCGGATCGATCATCCCCTTTCGCGGCCTGATCGGCGAAGTCACTGGCGCCAATGCCGAACGGCGGCGCTATGCTGCGGCGGTGTACGCGGGGACGGTGCGGCGCGGTTTCCTGAAAGGCGTCGGCCTGCAACGCGGATGCAAGGCACCCGCGCGGCCCTGACACGCGGCGCGCAATAGGAGGGGATTGCGATGGACGTCGGCAATATCCGCAGCTTTGCGATCGATGTGCCGCAGGCGGCGCTCGACGATCTCAACGACCGGTTGGTGCGGACGCGCTGGCCCGAGAAGGAGACGGTGGACGACTGGGATCAGGGCATCCCGCTCGCCTATGCGAAGGAACTCGCGGCCTATTGGCGGGACAGCTACGACTGGCGGCGGATCGAGGCGCGACTGAACGCGCTCCCGAATTATCTCGCAACGATCGACGGGCTCGACATTCATTTCCTCCATATCCGCTCTGGCAATCCCGCCGCGCGGCCGCTGGTGCTGACCCACGGCTGGCCGGGGTCGGTGCTGGAATTTCTCGACGTCATCGAGCCTTTGTCGGTCGACTATCACCTCGTGATCCCGTCGCTGCCCGGCTATGGCTTTTCGGGCAAGCCGACCGAGGCGAAATGGCGCGTCGAGCATATCGGCGCCGCGTGGGATGCGCTGATGGTCGCGCTCGGCTACGATCGCTATTTTGCGCAGGGCGGCGATTGGGGCAGCGCGGTGACCTGTGCGATCGGCATGAATCACGCCGATCATTGCGCCGGGATCCACGTCAATATGGTGGTGGGCGCGCCGCCGCCCGACCTGATGACGGACCTCAGCGAGGCGGAAAAACTCTATCTAGCGCGCTTTGGCTGGTATCAGGCAAAGGACAGCGGTTATTCGACCCAGCACGCCACGCGGCCACAGACGATCGGCTATGCGCTGACCGATTCACCCGTCGGACAGATGGCGTGGATTGCCGAAAAATTCCACGGGTGGACCGATTGCGGGCATCAGCCGGGCGGTCAGTCGATCGGTGGCCATCCGGAGAAGGCGCTGCCCAAGTATGCGATGCTCGACACGATCAGCCTCTATTGGCTGACCGCGAGCGCGGCGTCATCGGCGCGGCTCTATTGGCACAGTTTCCGCAATTTCGCCGCGGGCGAAATCTTGGTGCCAACGGGGTGCAGCTTGTTTCCGAACGAAATCATGCGGCTGTCGCGACGCTGGGCCGAACGGCGCTACAAGAATATTGTCCATTGGAACGAACTGCCCCGCGGCGGCCATTTCGCCGCGTGGGAGCAGCCCGAACTGTTCGTCAGCGAGGTCCGCGCCGCGCTGGCGAAGATGGCACTTTGATGCGGTCAAGGGACCTCGATCCGTTCTGTTCAGATTATACCGTAGCCCTGAGCCTGTCGAAGGGCGCCTATCGCCGATAAGCGCCCTTCGACAGGCTCAGGGCTACCGGTAGCATATGATTGTGCTGCAACAAGACTGGCGCTAGCGCGGCACCACCACCTGACGGCAGGTTTCGGGCGACGAGCGCAGCGCGGTGCTCCACATCGCCTCGTTCCCCTTGGTATGCAGCCGCCAGCCGGCGCGGTTCTCGTAAATCGCGCCGCTCGCCGCGGGGGTCGACCGCATCGCTTCGGGGCGGCCCCCGTTGACGCTGACCAGCGCGCGGTCGCCCCTGAAATCGACCTTCAGCCGGGTGCCGCGGTCGCATTCATAATAGGTGCTGACCCCCGGTCCGCCGACCGACATACAGGCGGACAACAGCAGCGCGGCGACCGCGACCGCGGGCGCGGCAAATTTGATCCCGTGCATCATCGCATCCTCCCTCAATAGCCCGAACGGACGCAGAGCACGTCGGCCAGATATTCGCGGCCGCCGACGGTTTCCATATGCTCGCGCGCCGACCCGTTCCACCCGATCGTCCGGCACCAATTGTCGGCCGCGCGCGCCGCACAGGCCGCAGTCGACGAGCCGCTGGTGCAGGCCAGCACACGGGTGCCGCCGGTCGATGGCTGGGTGTGGAATTCGGCGAAATTGCCGCGTGCCACCTGATCATTGGCGGGCGGGTTGGGATTCCAGCCGCCACCGCTACCCGCCGGGCGGATCGACTGGATGGTCAGTCCGCGCAAAATGCTGTTCAGCATCGGCGTGTCGCGCTCGACCGTACGGCAATTGCCCCGGAAGCGCGTCTTTTCGCAGAGTTCCCAGCGGCCGCTGGCCACGCGGATCGAATTGACTGGCCACGCGAGCCCGAGGTTCGGCTTGGCTTCGCCGACGAACACCGCGGGGCCGCGATAACCGGCATCGCGGTAAATCGTTGCTTCGGGCGGGCGGTACATCTTGTCGTCGGGCGTCTGGGCGCTGGAGGTCGCAAGGACTCCCGTCCCGATCGATACGGCAGCGGCGGCGAGGATCGACAAACGATATGCGATTTTCATGGCAAACTCCCTGTTGGCGACGGCGACCCGGGACTCGTTTCCGAACCGCAAGTTACGCCATTTGCCGGGGGCTTGCAAATTCTCCCAAGCGCGGTTTTGGCCGGGTCAGGGCGCCTTGGTCGCAGCGGCCTCGGCTTCGGGTGCCGCCGCAGGCGCTTCGGTCGGGGCGGCGGGGGTCGCGGGTGCCGCGGGCGGCGCGGTGACCGGCGGTGCGATGCCCAGCATCAACCCGGCGAGCGCTGCCGACATCAGGTTCGACAGGCTGCCTGCGAGCAGCGCCTTCAGCCCCAGCTTGGCGATCATCGGGCGCTGGTTGGGGGCGAGGCCGCCGGTTACCGCCATCTGGATCGCGATCGAGCTGAAATTGGCAAAACCGCACAGCGCAAAGGTGGCGATGGCGACCGCGGCGAGCGACATATCGCCCTGGACCTTGCCGAGGTCGATGAAGGCGACGAACTCGTTGAGCACAATCTTGCTGCCGAACAGCCCGCCGACGACGGCGCTTTCGTCCCACGGTACACCCATCAGCCACATGACCGGGCGGAACAGCGTGCCGATCACCGCCTGAAACGACAGGTCGGGATAGCCGAACCAGCCGCCGACCCCGGCGAGAATGCCGTTGGCGAGTGCGACGAGGGCGACAAAGGCGAGCACCATCGCGCCGACCGCGACCGCCAGCTTGACCCCGGTCTGCGCGCCCTGCGCCGCCGCCATGATGATGTTGGCGGGCTTCTCCTCGTCATGGCTCGCCTCGGGCATGATCACGGGTTCGATGCCCAGATCCTTGGGATCGTCGGGCATCATGATCTTGGCCATCAGGATGCCGCCGGGTGCCGACATGAAGCTGGCCGCGAGCAGATAAGGCAGCAATTGTTCGCCGATCATGCTGGCATAGGCGCCCAAAATGGTCCCGGCGACCCCCGCCATGCCGACGGTCATGATCGTGAACAGCTGCGGCGGGGTGAGGCCTGCGAGATAGGGGCGGATCACCAGCGGCGATTCGGACTGGCCGACAAAGATGTTCGCCGCCGCGCCGAGGCTTTCGACCTTGGTGATGCCGGTGATCTTCTGGATGGCGCCGCCGACCCATTTGATCACCAGCTGCATGATGCCGAGATAATAGAGGATCGAGATCAGCGAGGCGAAGAAGACGATCACCGGCAGCGCGGCGATCGCAAAGCTATTGGCGCCGATTTCGGGCGAGGCGAGCGGGCCAAAGATGAAATCGGTTCCCGCCTTGGCATAGCCGAGCAGGTTCGACACCGCGTTCGACATCGCTTGGATGATCGCGCGGCCCCACGGCGTGCCGATCACCAGCAGGGCAAAACCGGCCTGGAGCAGGAAGGCGGGAATGACGACGCGCAGGCGTATCCAGCGGCGGTTCGACGAAAACAGCACGGCAATCGCGAGCAGCGCGACGATGCCAACCAAACCAATCAGGCGTTCCATATTCTTGTGCGTCCCCCGCAATCTGTTGCGCCTTGTCTAGCGGGCTTTGGCGGTGGGGCAAGTGCCGGTGCCACGCGCATCTTTCCACGCTGAACAAAAGCGACTATCGGGCGGCATGACCGACACCACATCGACGGCGCTGCCGCGCACGCTTTCGCCCTCGCTCTTTCTTTTCACCATTATCTATGGCGGCATGGTCGTGCTCGCCGGGGTGCTGGGGAACAAGCAGGTCGCGCTGTTTGGCGGGCTGGCGGTGGAAGCCGGGATCTTCCCGTTCCTCATCCTCGTTGCTCTGTCGAGCGCAGTGTCGGAACTGCAAGGTCAATCCACCGCGAACAAGTTGGTGCTGTGGGGCTTTGTCCCGCTGGTCCTGTCGATCATGCTGACGTCGCTGGTCTATTGGCTACCCGCTGCGCCTGAGATGGAGCCTGCGCGGCTGGCCGCTTTCAACATGATTCTGGGTCAGACGCCGCGCCTGATGGCGGCGGGCATCGTCGCCTATGGCACCTCGCAATTTCTGAACGTCACGATCTTCAGCAAGCTGCGCGGGCGCGAAGGCGCCGGGACCGGCACGACCTGGCTGGCGATCCGCGGCGCGGTCGCGAGCGCGCTCAGCCAGATCGTCGATACCTTGCTGTTCGTGACCATCGCCTTTTACGGCGTGTTCCCGATCGCCAATCTGATGGGCGGCCAGATGCTGGCCAAGGTCGTGTTGTCGATCGCGGTCATTCCCTTCGTCATCACCGGGCTGGTCGCGCTGGGCCGCAGCCTCGATGCGAAGAACGGCGGATGATGGCGATGACCGATCCGTCGAAAATGCCCGATCTGCTCGCCAAGGCCGAAACGCTCGTCGAGGCGCTGCCCTATCTGCAGCGTTATGCGGGCCAGACCTTCGTGATCAAATATGGCGGCCATGCGATGGGCGACCCGGAGGCGCAGCGCGATTTCGCCGAAGATGTCGTGCTGCTGAAAGCCGTCGGCATCAATCCGGTCGTCGTCCATGGCGGCGGACCGCAGATCGGCGCGATGCTGAAACAGCTCGGGATCGAATCAACCTTTGTCGGCGGGCTGCGCGTCACTGATGCCGCCACGGCGGAGGTCGCCGAAATGGTGCTGGCGGGCAAGATCAACAAGGAAATCGTGAGCTGGATCGCCGCGCTCGGCGGGCGGGCGGTCGGCATTTCGGGTAAGGACGCCAATCTGGTGCTCGCCGAAAAGGTTAGCCGGACCGAGCCCGACCCCAATTCGGGGATAGAGCGCCACGTTGATCTGGGATTTGTCGGCGAACCTGTCGCGGTCGATCCGACGATCCTGGTCAATCTGACCAATGACAATTTCATCCCGATCGTCGCGCCGGTGGCGCTCGGCGCCGATGGGGCGACCTATAACATCAATGCCGACACGATGGCGGGCGCGATCGCGGGGGCGCTGGGCGCCAAGCGGTTTTTCCTGCTCACCGACGTTGCCGGGGTGCTCGACAAGGAAAAGAACCTCCTGACCGACCTCGACCGCGCGGCGATCGACGCGCTAAAGGCCGATGAAACGATCACCGGCGGGATGATCCCCAAGGTCGAAACCTGCGTCGCCGCGGTCGATGCCGGGGTCGAGGCAGCAGTCATCCTCGACGGGCGCATCCCGCATGCGATGCTGCTCGAAATTTTCACCGCAAGGGGTGCGGGGACGCTCATTCACCGCTAAGAGACGCGGCAAGATCCTTTTTCGGAGAAATCGCCTTGGTTCTCATGCTCCTCCAGATCGTCCACATCATCCTGACGGTCCTGTGGTGGTTCATCATCGCGCAGGCGGTGATGTCGTGGCTGATCGCGTTCAACGTGATCAACACGCACAATGATTTCGTCAATCAGCTGTGGACGGTGCTCGACCGGATCACCGAGCCGCTGTACCGGCCGTTCCGCCGCATCATGCCGGATTTCGGCGGGCTCGACCTGACCCCGATGCTGGTGCTGATCATCATCATCATTCTGGATGGCCCGGTGCTCAATTATCTCGGGCGCCTCGCTTATGCGAATGGCATGGCGTGACGATGGCCGACGGTACGGCGCATGTGATCGACGGCAAGGCGTTCGCCGCCGGGCTGCGCGCGCGGATCGCCGATGCTGTCCCGGCCTTTGTCGCCGCCACCGGGCGCGCGCCGGGGCTGGCGGTGGTGCTGGTCGGCGACGACCCGGCGAGCGCGGTCTATGTGGGTTCAAAGGGCAAGGCGACGGTGGCCGCCGGGATGGAAAGTTTCGAGCATCGCCTGCCCGCCACGGCGACGCAGGCCGAGGTCGAAGCGCTGCTGGCCTCGCTCAACGCCGATGACGCGGTCGACGGCATATTGCTGCAATTGCCGCTTCCCGGCCACCTTGACGAACAGGCTGCGGTCGCAACGATCGACCCCGACAAGGATGTCGATGGGCTGACCCCGGTCAGCGCCGGACGGCTGGCGCTCGGCATCCCAGGCATGGTGCCGTGCACCCCCTATGGTTGCCTGTTGCTGCTCCAGGACCGGCTCGGCGACCTCAGCGGCAAGGATGCGATCGTCGTCGGGCGCTCGATCCTGGTCGGCAAGCCAATGGGGCAATTGCTGCTCGGCGCGAACGCCACGGTAACGATGGCGCACAGCCGTACCAAGGATCTGCCCGCGCTGGTCCGCCGCGCCGACATCGTCGTCGCCGCGGTCGGGCGCGCCGAAATGGTCAAGGGCGACTGGATCAAGCCGGGCGCGGTGGTGATCGACGTCGGGATCAATCGCCTGCCCCCCGCCGACGACGCGGCCAAGGGCCGGCTGGTCGGCGATGTCGATTATGCCGAGGTGCAGGCGCTGGCGTCGGCGATCACCCCGGTTCCGGGCGGGGTCGGTCCGATGACGATCGCCTGCCTGCTCCGCAACACGCTCGTCGCCGCGCACCGCCGCGCGGGGCTTGCTGATCCGGAAGGATTTTGATGCGCTTTGTCCTGCTTCCTGCCCTCGCGCTGTCCGTGCTCGCCGGGTGCGGCGGCAATCCCGACGACCTCCGCAACCGTCCGCTGGCGGCGAACCCCAGCGCCTTTGTCGCCGCGGAAATCGCGTTCGCGCGGCTGGCGCAGGAAAAGGGCCAGTGGACCGCGTTTCGCGAAACATCGGCCCCCGACGCGGTGATGTTTGTGCCGCAGCGGGTGAAGGCGCGCGATTGGCTGAAGACGCAGGCCGACCCTGCCGAGGCGGTGAAGTGGCAGCCGCATGCTGTCTATGTCAGCTGCGACGGCAATGCCGGGGCGACGACCGGGGCGTGGCAAAAGGGACCGGCGAACGGCTTCTTCAGCACCGTCTGGCTGCGCGATCCCAAAAGCGGCAAGATCAACTGGATCCTCGACCATGGCGACGGGCTGACCACGCCGCGCGCAGCGCCCGAATTCATTGCGTCGAAGCAGGCGGTATGCGGATCGCGCCCTGCGGTGCCAATCGAGGCAGGGGCCGAGGGTGAAGATATGGCGGTCGGCCTGTCGCCCGACCAGACATTGAGCTGGACCTCGACCGTTCGCCCCGACCAATCGCGGCGGATCACCATCCGGCTGTGGGACGGCAAGACGATGGCGACGGTAATCGACGATCAGGTCGCGGTGCCCAAACAGCCATGATCGACCTCTTCATCTCGGCCTTTGTCACGCTGTTTGTGGTCATCGACCCGCCCGGCTGCGCCCCGATTTATGCCAGCCTGACGACGGGCGCGAGCGCGCAGCAGCGCCGGTCGATGGCGATCCGGGCGACGGTGATCGCAGGATGCATCCTCGTCTTTTTCGCGATGTTCGGCGAAGCGCTGCTCAGCTTCCTGCACATCGATCTCGACAGCTTCCGCATCGCGGGCGGCATCATGCTGTTCATGATTGCGATCGACATGGTGTTCGAGAAGCGCACCGAGCGGCGTGAGCAGCGGGCGGAAAAGGTTGCGGCTTCGCATGTCGAGGATGTGTCGGTGTTCCCGATGGCGATGCCGATGCTCGCCGGGCCGGGATCGATCGCATCGGTGATGCTGCTCGTCGCCCAAAACAACGGGCTGGACCGCGCGTTCGTCATTTTCGCCGCGCTGCTGCTCGTCCTGCTGATGACGCTCGCCGCGTTGCTCGCGGCGGGCCCCTTGATGCGCTTTATCGGCAACAAGGGCGAGGCGGTGATCACCCGGCTACTTGGTGTGCTGCTCGCCGCGCTGGCCGCGCAGTTCGTTATCGACGGGCTGAAAGCCAGCTTCCCCAGCCTCGGATAAAGAGGGGCGCCGCCTTTCGGCGAGGCCCTTTCTTTTCCACGGGAATGGAACCCTGTTAGCGCGCCGCGTTGACGTCGGCCTGCGTCACCGGCGCGATGCGGATTTCGACGCGGCGGTTGCACTGATAATCGGCCTCGCTGCGCTCCGGAGTGCACTTCAGCTGCGATTCGCCGTAACCCATCGTCGCCATGCGCGCGCGCTGGATGCCGCGACCGGCCAGATAGTCGGCCACCGACGAGGCGCGGCGTTCGGACAGACCCTGGTTATAGCTGTCGCTGCCGGTCGAATCGGTGTGACCATAGACGTCGATATAGGTGCTGGGATATTCGGCCAGCGTCGAGGCGACATTGTCGAGTGCGCCGCGGAACTGGCTTTTCACCATCGCGCTGTTGAGGTCGAAGGTGACGTCGCCCGGCATGTTCAGCACCAGCTGGTCGCCCTGACGCTCGACATCGATGCCTGTGCCGGCAGTGCGCTCGCGCAGCTTCTTTTCCTGTTGGTCCATGTAATAGCCGACCCCGGCTCCGGCGACCGCGCCGATGCCCGCGCCGACGATTTCTTCGGTGCGGCTGTTTTTGCCGCCGATCAGGTCGCCGAGCAGATAACCGCCGAGTGCGCCGCCAACGCCGCCGATCGCGGCTTTCGAAATCTTGCGCTCGCCAGTCACCGGGTCGGTAACGCAGCCCGCCAGCGCCACGGCGCTCATGGTGGCCATTGCCGCAAGTTTGATCGTCTTGATATTCATAGGTCGCTCCCTTTTTTGGCGGCTGCATCTGGTCCCGAGCAAACCGCCGCTCCTGCCGATAACATATGGCTGGCGATCTGGTTCCCGATTTCGCCTGAACCGCCGCTGATGCGCCAATTCAGCTGGCGTTTTGCATTGCGGTGGCTTTGCCCTATAGGATCGCCATGATCGACGATGACAGGGGCCAGGCGCTGAAGCGCCGCACGACCGCCCGATGAGCCCTTTTCCTTGGTCCGACGTGGCGATCATCGCCGTCCTGATCCTCTTGAATGGCGTTTTCGCGATGTCGGAACTCGCGATCGTCTCGGCGCGCGCGCCGCGCCTTCAGGCCGCCGAAAAGCGCGGCAGCCGCGGTGCCGCGGTCGCACGCCAACTCGCCGCCGATCCCGGGCGCTTTCTGTCGACGGTGCAGGTCGGCATCACGCTGATCGGCATTCTGGCGGGTGCCTATTCGGGCGCCAGCCTGGGCGGACCGGTCGGCGACCGATTGCAGGCGCTGCTCGGCCTCGACGACGAAACCGCGCTGACCGCGGGGTTTGCCGTGGTGATTGCCGTCACCACCTATTTCTCGCTGATCGCAGGCGAACTGGTGCCCAAGCAATTTGCGCTGCGTGCGCCGGAGCCGATCGCGATCTTCATGGCGCTGCCGATGCTGTGGTTGTCGAAAATCGGCGCACCGCTCGTGTGGCTGCTCGACCGCAGCTCGGCGTTGGTTTTTCGCGTGCTCGGACTGAACCGCGAGTCCGAAGACAGGGTGACCGCCGAAGAGCTCCACCTGATCGTCGCCGAGGCGTCGAAATCGGGAGTGATCGAGGAAAGCGAGCGCGCGATCATCTCGGGCGTCGTGCGGCTCGCCGATCGCCCGGTCCGCGAAGTGATGACGCCGCGCAAGGACGTCGACTGGATCGACATTTCGCTCGACGCGCGCGGGGTCCGTGACAAGCTGGTCGAAACGCCGCACAGCCGCCTGCCGGTCGCGCGCGGATCGGTCGACGACATCGTCGGCGTCGTGCAGGCGCGCGACATTGCGGCGGCGCTGTTCCGCGGCGAAGCGCTCGATCTGGAGCAACTTATGCGGTCGGCGAAGGTCATCCATGATCAGATCGACGCGATGGACGCGCTCGAGGCGCTGCGCGCCGCGGACGTGCCGATGCTGTTTGTCCACGACGAATATGGGCATTTCGAAGGGCTGGTGACCCCCGCCGACCTGTTGGCGGCGATTGCGGGCGAATTTGCGTCGGACCAGGACATCGGCAGCGAGCCGTTCGTCGTCGAACGCGATGATGGCAGCCTGCTGATTGCCGGATCGATGCCAGCCGACCAGATGGCCGAACGGTTGGGGATCGAGCTTGACGATGATCGCGATTATGCGACCGCCGCGGGTCATGTGCTGGCGATTCTCAAGCACCTGCCAAAGCTGGGCGAGAAATTCACCGACAAGGGCTGGCGGTTCGAGATTGTCGACATGGATGGGCGCAAGATCGACAAGCTGCTGGTGACCGAGCTGTCGCGGCCCAAGGACGCCGACGAAGCCTAGGCCGAACAGGGTCCGCTGGCGGCTTAAAGCCACAAAAGCCTCGCCCGCGCGCATTCAAAATGTGTCCTTTGTGGCTTTAAGCGGCGCCGCGTCTTCGCGCAGCGAAGCGCGGACAATATCCATGTCGGGGCCACCGGTGACGCCGATCGCGCCGCCGCGCAGGATGCGGACGGTGGTCACGCCGTTGAGCGCGCGGTCCATCGCATAGTCGAACTGGCGCATCCGGCCCATCGACAGGGCACGGTCCCAGGCCGCTGCGAAGTCTTCGGCACCGGGTCGTTCGCGCAGGCGATAGGCCGAGCGGCGCCCCATGCCCACGGCCTTCGCCGCGCGCCCGACCGACCCCATCGCTTCGAGGGCGCGGATGAAGCATAGCTGGATTTCGGGCGTCCACCCGCCGGCGCGGCGGCGCTGTGCGGACACGGGGGTGAAGGCGAGGCAGGTGCCGGCGAGCAGTGGGGCGGACGAGTCGGGATGTTCCATGGACCAGTTTGGAACATAGTGAAATAATGTAGGAAAGGACTTTTTCGGCGGAGGCGAACGGTCGGGTCTGGGTTGGGGCGCGGACGCAGCGATCCTCCCCGGAACGGGGAGGGGGACCAGCGAAGCTGGTGGAGGGGCACCATCGGTTTGCCTTGCCGCCGAAGTCGTGCTCCATTGCTACGTTCCCGGAACGCTTGGCTCTTCCAGCCCAGCGCTGCGGTAACCTCCTGTGCCCCTCCACCACCCTTCGGGTGGTCCCCCTCCCCCGTTGGGGGAGGATCGGCTACGTCCGCAACCGGTCGGAACCTGTCGTTACAGCTCGCCCCCCAGCGCGCCATATTTCGCTTCGAACCCCGCCTTGTCGCCGCGCGCCAGATACCCCGCCTGATCGACGAAATTGTCGCGCGCGATGCGGCCCTGGAAGGCGCCGAGCTGGGGGTCGATCGCGGCGATATCGGCGTCGGTCCAGTCAGCGATCTGTTGGAAGCTGGTGACGCCAAGGCCGTTCAGCAGGCCCGCGAGCTTGGGCCCGAGCCCCTTGATCAACTGCAGATTGTCTGCCTTGGCGGCAGCCGGAGCCGGAGCCGGAGCAGGTTCGGGCGCAGGCGCCGGAGCAGGTGCCGGTTCGGCGGGCGGCGGCGCTGCGGGTTCGGGTGCCACCTCGACGACCGGTTCGGGTGCCGGGGATGTCGGGGGCGCCGACGGCGGGGCGGCGACCGGGGGCGTGACCGGCGGTGCGGGGGCGGGCGCCGGCTCCCTGGGCTTGAAACGGGCGGGTTCGGCCGCGACGATCTCGGGCTTTGCCGCTTCGAGCGGCTTTTTCGGTTCGGCGGGAGGGGTGACGATCGGCGCGGCATCCTCGGCCTTTTTGCGGCCGAACAGGAACCAGAGCAGGACAACCGCGACGACGAGCCCGACGACCGCGATGACATAATTTTCCTGAAGCCACGCCATGATGTTCTCCCTGTCTTGCCGTCAGCCTATGCGCGCGCGTCCGCGCCGTCCAGCAACGCTTTGCCTGGCCGGGCGCGCCAGCCCGTCAGCGCGCCTCGCGCGCGACTTCGCGCCAGCCCCTCAGCGCGCCTCGCGCGCGACTTCGCGCCAGCCAATGTCGCGGCGGCAGAAGCCGCTGGCGAAATCGAGCTTGTCGACCGCGGCATAGGCACGCGCCTGCGCCTCGGTAACGGTGCGCCCCGTCGCGGTGACATTGAGCACACGCCCGCCCGCGGCAATGATGGTATCGCCGTCGCGCGCGGTTCCCGCGTGAAATACGCGCACGCCGCCGCTTTCGGCATCGGCGATGCCATGGATCACGCCGCCCTTTTCGGGGGTCGCCGGATAGCCATTCGCGGCCATCACCACCGTCAGCGCATAGTCGCTGGCGAAGGCGGGGGGCGGCGCATCCGCCAGCGCGCCGGTCGATGCGGCGTAAAGCAGGGCGGCAAGGTCGCCCGCGTAGCGCATCATCAGCACCTGGCATTCGGGATCCCCGAAACGCGCATTATATTCGATCAGCTTCGGCCCCCTGTCGGTGAGCATCAGCCCCGCGAACAGCACGCCCACATAAGGCGTCCCCTCGGCGGCGAGGGTAGCGACCGTCGGGCGGATGATGCGGTCCATCACCTGCGCTTCGAGGTCGGCGGTGAGCACGGGGGCGGGGCTATAGGCGCCCATGCCGCCGGTGTTGGGGCCGACATCGCCGTCGCCGACGCGCTTGTGATCCTGCGCGCTGCCGAACGCCATCACATTGGTGCCGTCGGACAGGGCAAAGAAGCTCGCTTCCTCGCCGGTCATATATTCCTCGATCACCACTTCGGCGCCCGCGCCGCCAAAGGCACCATCGAACATGTCGTCGACCGCGGCTTCGGCATCGGCGCGCGTTTCGGCGATGATCACGCCCTTGCCCGCGGCGAGGCCGTCGGCCTTGATGACGACGGGTATGGCGAAGTCGCCGAGCGCTGCCAGCGCCTCTGCGGCGGAGGTGCAGCGCCGATAGCCTGCCGTCGGGATCGCGGCGCGGGCGCACAGATCCTTGGTAAAGCCCTTGCTGCCCTCAAGCTGCGCCGCGGCGGCGCCGGGGCCGAAGGTCGCGATGCCGCGCGCGCGCAGCCGGTCGGCGAGCCCCGCGACGAGCGGCGCTTCGGGGCCGACGACGACGAAGTCGATCGCGTGTGCGGTGCAAAAGGCGACAAGCCCGTCGAGGTCGTCGGCGGCGATGCCGACGCATTCGGCATGGGCTTCGATGCCGGGGTTGCCGGGTGCGGCATAGAGCTTGGCGCAGCTTGGCGATTGTGCCAACTGCCAGCTGAGCGCATGTTCGCGGCCACCCGATCCGACCAGCAGGATGTTCATGTCTGTCCCTTTTCCCGATACGGCGTCCGAAACCGACCCCGCGGCGCGGCTGTTAGCCGAGCATTCGCCCGGCGACAATCTTGGTCAGTCGCCGTCCGGCGAGGGGGCGCCCGCCATGACGGTCAGCCAATTGTCGGCGGCGATCAAGCGCACGGTCGAGGACGGCTTTTCACGCGTGCGCGTGCGCGGCGAATTGTCGGGCGCGAAACGCGCGGCTTCGGGCCATTTCTATGCGGCGCTGAAGGATGACAATGCGCTGATCGACATGGTGATGTGGAAGGGGCAGGCGGCGCGCCTCGCCTTCCGGCCCGAGGACGGCATCGAGGTGATCGCGACGGGCAAGCTCACCACTTATCCGGGCCGCTCGAAATATCAGCTCGTCGTCGATAGCCTCGAGGTCGCGGGCGAGGGCGCGTTGATGCTCCTGTTCGAAAAGCTGAAGGCGCGGCTCGGCGCCGAGGGGCTGTTCGATCAGGCGCGGAAGCAGGATTTGCCGCGGCTGCCCCGAATCATCGGGGTCGTGACTTCGCCGACGGGCGCGGTGATCCGCGACATCCTCCACCGCCTTGCCGACCGTTTTCCGACGCATGTCATCGTCTGGCCGGTGCTGGTGCAGGGCGACGGTGCGGCGGCGCAGGTCGCGGGTGCCATTCGCGGTTTTGACGCCATCGCGCCCGGCGGGCCTGTGCCGCGCCCCGACCTGGTCATCGTCGCGCGCGGCGGCGGGTCGATCGAGGATCTCTGGGCGTTCAACGAAGAAGTCGTGGTGCGGGCGATCGCCGATTGCCGCATCCCGACGATCAGCGCGGTCGGGCACGAAACCGACACGACGCTCGCCGATTATGCCGCCGACCGCCGCGCGCCGACGCCGACCGCCGCCGCCGAAATGGCTGTGCCGGTGCGCGCCGAACTGCGCGAATTGCTGCTCCAGCGGGCGGGACGGATGGTCGGTGCGGCGAACCGGCATCAGGCGCTGGCGCGCGAACGGCTCGCCGCGCTGGCGCGCCACCTGCCGAAGCGCGAAGGGCTCTATGCGCCGCAGCGCCAGCGGCTCGACGATAGTGCCGACCGATTGGATCGCAGCCAGCGGCAGCGGCTGGCGGTGGTCGGCGAGCGGCTGGCGACTCGCGGCGCTGCGCTGCGCCCCGCATTGCTCGCGCGGCGCTGGGACCGCGATCGCGCGCGGCTGGGCGGGTTGGGGCGGTTGCTCGACAGCCTTGACCCGCGGGCGCTGCTATCGCGGGGCTATGCGATGGTGCGCGATGCCGGGGGAGAGATCGTTACCAGCGCCGCGCGGGCGCAGGCGGCAGCGCGTCTGCGGCTGCAATTTGCCGACGGCGAGGTTCCGGTGGAGGTCGCCGGCGGTGACGTAGCGCCGTTGCCCCCCGCGGCGCCCCGCCCCGCGCGGCGACCCGCTGCCCCGCCGCCCAAAAGAGGACAGGGCGAGCTGTTCTGAAATCGCCCGGGGTGGCCCCCGCGCGTCCGGCTGCTATAGTGGCCGCAATCACCGACTCTTGAACGGACACTCAACGCATGCTGATCGCCAGCCGCAACCGCCTCGCCCGCCTCCAATATGGCCCGAATGGATTTCGTGTCCTGTCGCCGGGCGACCATGTGCTGTGCGCGGTGACCAGCGCGCCGATCGGGCTCGACGAGCTGCGCTACTGGTCGGTGGCGCGGCAGGAGCCCTATGCCGGCGCCGCCATTTCGGTACAGGCCGCACTGGACGCCGCGCGCGGGGCATGACGCTGGCGGGGTATTTGCGGCGCTCGATCGCTGCGTTGCCGCTGCTGCTTGTTGCCGCTGGCTGTGTGTCGCCCGATGCCGCGCGCGACGTCGCAGCCCCGCCGCCCGCCGCCGGGGCATCGCCAGGGCCGGTGTCTTCGACGGTGCCGCCCCCGGCCGCGGCACTCGAACCCTTCGTCTTTCGCGGTTCGCGCCGAAGCGCCGAGCAGGGCGGGGTGCTGCTGGGGGTGGTTCCCAGCCATACCCGCTCGCTGACGCTCGACGGCCAGCCGGTGCCGGTCGCCGCCGACGGCGGTTTCCTGATCGCGTTCGACCGCGATGCGGCCCCCCGCGCGCGCCTTGTCGCAACGGTTCGTGACGGGCGGCAGGTCGTCGAAGAAATTGTGGTGGTGCCCGGGACGTGGCGCATCGAACAGATCAACGCGCCGTATCGCGGCAGTGCGGCAAACGACGCCGATTTCCAGCGCCGTCGCCCCGCCGAACTCGCCCAGATTGCGGCAGCGCGAAACGTCGAGGCGACATCCGACGGCTGGAAACAGCGCTTCCGCTGGCCGGTCACCGGGCGACTGTCGGGCTTTTTCGGGGCGCAGCGGGTCTATCAGGGCAAGCCCGGCGCCTATCACAGCGGTACCGACATTGCGGTTCCGGCGGGAACCCCCTTCGTAGCGCCCGCCGACGGCGTGGTGGTACTCGCCGCGACGACCCCTTTCACATTGGAGGGCCATCTGCTGATTGTCGACCATGGCATGGGGCTGACCAGCGCCTTTCTTCATTGCCAGCGGCTCGACGTGAAGGTCGGCGATCGGGTGGCGCAGGGGCAGGTGCTGGGGACGATCGGGCGCACGGGCCGCGCGACCGGGCCGCACATGCATTGGGGACTGAAATGGCGCGATGCGCGGCTCGACCCGGCGAAGTTGGCGGGTCCGATAGGCAGCTGAATATTGTTGCGCGCCGCGCCAATTCGTTACCGATGAAACAATATGTCGAAGATGATCGGTTGGGACATATTGTATTTCGCCAAATGTCACGGTTGTTGCAAATACGTCACAATGGCTTGTGAAACGGCGGATTAGCCCGGAAAATTCCTTTACTCGCCCTAAGGGAAAGGTCATTCCGCACGCTATCGGGGTGTTTGCGCGTCGGCTGTGTGCTGCCGCGTCAGGGGCTCGGGTAACTCAATCCACCAGTAGCAAGGGACTGCACTGTGAAGAAAACCCAATTTTCTAAGCTGAAGCTAGGCGCTGCGCCGCTCGTACTGAGCGTCGCCCTGGTTTCGGCTCCTGCCTATGCGCAGGACGCCGCAGAAGAGGGTACCACGACCGGCGAAATCGTCGTGACCGGTACGCTGATCCGTAACCCCAACCTCGAACAGTCGTCGCCGGTGAACGTCACCACCGAAGACGAAATCCAGCTGCGTCAGGCGACCAGCGCTGAACTGCTGCTGCGCGAAACCCCCGGCATCGTTCCCAACCTCGGTTCGAACGTCAACAACGGTTCGGCGGGTTCGGCACGCGTCGACCTTCGCGGCCTCGGCGCCAACCGCAACCTCGTCATGCTGAACTCGACCCGCCTCGTGCCGTCGAGCTTCTTCGGCGCGGTCGACCTTAACAACATCCCGGTTGCCCTGGTGGAGCGCGTCGACGTTCTGACCGGCGGCGCGTCGACCACCTATGGTGCAGACGCCGTGACCGGTGTCGTCAACTTCATCACCAAGCGCGACTTTGCCGGTATCGACCTTTCGGCGACCCAGCAGATCAGCGAACAGGGCGACGCCAATCTGTTCCGCGCCGACCTGGTGATCGGTGCCAACTTCGACGATGGCCGCGGTAACGCCGTGATCTCGATCGGTTACATTGAAGCCGACAAGCTGCTGTTCGGTTCGCGCGGTTTCGGCCAGTGCGTGCTCAACTCGCTGTCGGGCTTCTGCGGTGGCGACTCGCCGACCGCGACCCCGACCTCGTTCGGCATCACCGGTGTGGCCGGCAACCGCCAGGTCAGCGCCGATGGCCTGAGCCTCGTGCCGCAATATTCGCTGTACAACTTCAACCCGGCGAACATCTACATCACCCCGTACGAACGCTTCAACTTCTACGGTGAAGGCCGTTACGACGTTTCGGACAGCGTGACCGTCTATGGTCGCGGCCTGTTCTCGAAGAACACCGTCAAAACCGAAATCGCGTCGTCGGGTATCTTCGGCGAAGCGCTGACGATCAACGGCGACAACCCCTATCTGCCGGCCGGCATTCGCGACCAGCTTTGCGGCTTCGCCGGTATCGCGCTGGGTGCGGCTTGTAACACGAACCAGGCGATCCCGCTTGGCGCCGTGTACCGCCGCTCGGTGGAACTCGGGCCGCGCCTGTCGGAATATGTCACCAACATCTTCGACATCAAGGCCGGTGCGACCTTCAACATCACCGACAATATCTCGTTCGACATCTACGGTGCCTATGGCGAATCGGAAAACACCGAAACCCGCCGCGGCTACGTTTCGCGTTCGCGCGTTGTCCAGGCGCTGGCTGCCACCAGCACCACCGCTTGTACCAACCCGGCCAACGGCTGCGTCCCGCTGAACCTGTTCGGTCCGGAAGGCAGCATCACCCCGGAAATGGGTGCGTTCATCGGCGGCATCACCAGCTCGATCCAGCAATATGCGTCGCTGGCGCAGGTGCATGGCGTGCTGTCGGGTTCGGCCGGTTTCGGATCGCCGTGGGCGAGCGAAGAAGTGTCGTTCGCGCTTGGCGGCGAATATCGCAAGTATAACGCTGCGCAGCGTCCCGATAACCTTGCTCAGGTTCCGGGCGAGCTCGGCGGTGCAGGTGGCGCGGTCCGTCCGTTCTCGGGCGCCTATGACAGCACCGAAGCGTTCGCCGAATTGGTCGTGCCGCTCGTCAGCGACAAGCCCTTCTTCGACGATCTGACGGTTGAAGGCGGCATTCGCTACTCGCGTTACTCGGTCGACGCACCGGGCAACCCGAAGTTCAGCCCGACGAGCTGGAAGGTCGGCGTCAACTGGGCACCGGTCGACGCGCTGAAGTTCCGTGCGAACTACCAAAAAGCCGTTCGTGCACCGAACATCGGCGAATTGTTCGCGCCGCTCAACGTGCAGCTGACCAACCTTGCGACCGACCCTTGCGCCGGCGCAGCGCCGATTGGCAACGCCAATCTGACCGCTGTCTGTCTTGCCCAGGGTGCGCCCGCAGCTTCGATCGGCTTCATCGAGCAGCCGGCCGCAGGTCAGGCGAACGTGACCACTGGTGGCAACCCGAACGTCGGCCCGGAAACGGCGAAGACGTTGACGGTTGGCGCAGTGTTCACGCCGCGCGGCCTGATCCCCGGCCTGACGCTGTCGCTCGACTACTACCGCATCAAGGTCACGGACGCGATCACCGCACCGCTGCCGGGCGACATCATCGCCGCCTGCTTTACCGGTCTGTCGGCCGCTTCGGCGACCAACCCGGCCTGTACGGCTATCCGCCGCAACCCGGCAACGGGTCGCCTCAGCGGTTCGCCGGCGACGACGGGCGGCCTGCCCGCGCCGCTCAGCAACGCGGGCATCCTGTTCACCGACGGTTTCGACCTGATCGCGAACTACAAGCGCGACATCGGTTTTGCTGACCTGACGCTGAACTTCTCGGGCAACCACACCCGCAAGGCGACCTTCCAGGCGTCGGAAACGGTGACCAACTTCCCGAATTGTGCCGGCGTTTACAGCGTGAACTGCGGTATTGCCCAGGGTCAGTTGCAGCCGAAATGGTCGTGGACGATGCGTACCACGCTCGGCTTTGACGGCGTCGATGTGTCGCTGTTGTGGCGCCACATGTCGAGCTTCCGCTCGCAGAACGGCAACCTCTGCGGTCCGGGCGTCACCGCCAACGGCTGTACCGGGTTCGTGCGCGGCGACGCCACGCGCTTCCCCGATATTGTCGGCCAGCCGATCAACCTGAACCGCATCAAGGCGTATGATTATTTCGACCTGACGACGCGGTTCTCGGTGACCGAGAATTTCGACCTGACGCTGACCGCGTTCAACCTGCTCGACAAGAAGCCGCCGCTTCTTGGTGGTCAGGCCGGTACGACCTCGGCCAACAGCGGCAACACCTATCCGTCGACCTACGACGTGATCGGCCGCCGTTACAGCGCCACGGCACGCCTGAAGTTCTAATCGCTTCAGACGCAAATCAGGAAAGGGCGGGTCGCGTGCGGCCCGCCCTTTTCTTTTGTCTGACGACCGAGCCGGTGGGCGAGGTGCTGACAATGGGCTGCGGATAACCGGGCCGCGCACGTCCGCGATCCTTCCGGCCGTTTTGGCGGGGGTGGCCTAGGCACAATATCAAGCGCCAATGGCGCGGCAGCGTCGGTGCCGGTGGTCGGGATCGATGTTCGCGACGATCGCGATGGCCCGCGTGGCGCAACGCCGCAAGACGGTGACGACCATGATCGCCGGGGCCGCTGGCTGGATGCCCGGGCTGAAAAGCTGGGCTATTGCGCGATCAGCGGTGCGCCGAGCGTGGTTTCGATACCAACCGCGCGTGCGACCTCCTGTGCCCACAGGGTGACCTTGGCGATCTCGTCGCCATGCGCGGCGCGGCTCGCGTCATAATCCGCCGCGCGGTCGGCCGCGCTATAGCGCGCGCCGTCCTTCGAATTGCGTTGCAGCGGCCCGGCGAGAATCTGCGCCAGCTCAGCGGGATCGAGGGTCAGGCCGAAATGCGCCGCGGCATGGCGCAGCGCCGCGTCGGGCGCGGCCATGAACGCGGCGCTGTCGAGGGTGCGAACGCGGCCGGGGGCGCCAAGGATCAGGCTGCTGAACAACGACTGCTGGGCCAGCCACGCCATCGCCGCGATCTGCAGATCGGTCTGGCCCAGAAAATCGAGGTCGGTGAAGCCCAACGCCTGAACGCGTCCTTCGGCACGCAACTTCACGAACAATTCGCGCACCCAGCGGCGCCCGTCGAGCCCCTTTTTGGCGATCGATGTCAGGAAATCGTCGAGCGGCGCATGCATGACGATCGCGCGCGCTTGCGGCTGGATGACCAGCATGGCCGCCGCCAGCCCGTTGACGACATTCGACGGCTTGACCACCGCCGCCTGATCGCCGGGGAAGGGCCGCCCGAGCAGGCGCAGCGCGTCCGCGAGCAGCGGGCCGATCGCCTCGGGCGGCGCGCCGCGCATCCGCCACCCGACGATATCATTGAGGATGACCGGTTCGCTCAGGCCGCTCGCCAGACCCGGTCGGTCGAGGCAGGCGGCGAGCAGCGTCGAGCAGCAGAATCCCGAGTGAAAAATGAAATGAACCGGCGCCGTCTGACCAATCGCGCGCGCTTCGTCGCGCGTCATCGACCGAAAATCCCGGCGCGGCAGATGGTCGTCGGTCAGAAAGGGGACGGCGGCGCGCGTTTGCCGGTCATAGTCGACGAAACGGATCGTCCCGGTCGCTTCATCGAACCGGTGCGCGAGCCATTCGGCCCCCAATGCCGCTGGGCTGGCCAGGATGTTGTCGGCCATGATCCGTCTCTAATCCCGCCGCACTTGCGCTCGATTTGAACCTATGATTAGGCGTCACGGTGACAGAGCAAGCCAACAAAGTCCAGCAACACCTGGCCGCCTTCAGCGACGCGCGGCGGCGCGGCGATCGCGGCGCCGAACTGCGCCATCTCGACGCAGCGCTGGCGCTGGCGCCGCACGACCCGCAGCTGTTGAACGCGCGCGGGATGCATCATTTGCAGGATCAGAATTGGGACGCTGCCTCGGACCTTTTCAAGCAGGCCGCCGCTGCCGATCCGGGCGAACCGATCCTGTGGATCAACCTGGCGACGGCGCGGCGTGCGCTGGACGACGTGCCCGGCGAACGCGCCGCGCTCGATCGCGCGCTGGCGGCCGATCGCTTTCAATTCACCGCCCTGTTTCGCAAGGCGGAACTCGAACAGCGCGCCGGGACGGAGGGCGATGCGGTGCTGGCCTGGGCGGCGGTGATCCAGGTCGGTCGCCAGATCAGCAACCCGCCGCAACCCGTGCTCGACGTGATCCGGCAGGGTGAGGCCTTTATGGCCACGCATGCGGGGAAGCTCAGCGATCGGTACGACGCCCTGTTCGGCGCCGATCGCGCCGCCGATCCCGATATGCGCCGGTTCAACCGCTGTCTCGACATCGTCCTGGGGCGCGGCACCACCTATCGCAACGAGTGTCACGGGCTCTATTATCCCTTCCTTCCCGCCGATGAATTTTTCGACAAGCGGCTGTTCCCCTGGTTTGCCGAGCTGGAGGCCGCGGCGGCGGATATTCGCCGCGAGGGACTGGCGCTGATCGAACAGGGCGGCGAGGATCTCCGCCCCTATGTGCGGATGGAAGAGGGCGCGCCCGAAAGCAAATGGTCGCCGCTCGATCAGTCGCTCGACTGGACCGCCTGTTTCCTGTGGGAATATGGCGTTCCGAACCAGCGCGTCCTGGATCGTTGCCCGGCAACCGCCGCCGCCTTGGCGCGGGCGCCGCTGGCACCGATTCCGGGGAAGGCGCCTTCGGCCTTTTTTTCGATGCTGCGCCCCGGTGCGCATATTCCGCCGCATACCGGGGTCACCAACACGCGTGCGATCATCCACCTGCCGCTGGTCGTGCCGCCGGGCTGCGAGTTCCGGGTCGGCGGCGAGACGCGGCAATGGGTCGAGGGCGAGGCGTTTGCGTTCGACGACACGATCGAACATGAAGCGATCAATCGCAGCGACGAGAACCGCCTGGTGCTGATCTTCGACGTGTGGAATCCCCATCTGTCATCGCGCGAACAGGCGTTGCTGGTCGACTTCTTCGCCAGTCAGGCCGGCTGATCGCGTCGCCCGGCGATCGGTCGCGGTCCCGCTTCTAAAAGCGGTCGAGCGCCGCGATGACCGGCGCCAGTTCGGCGGCATAATTTTGCCATCGCCCCGATGATTGCGCGTGGAGCGCCGATCGCGCTTTCCAGTTGCTGGGGGTGCGGATGACCGGTGCGGCGCTGCTTTGCGGGGCTGTCGGGTCGATCGGCGGCAAACCAAGCGCGCGCCACGTTGCCGCGAGCACCTGATCGGGGGTCCGGACCAGCTGGTCGTATGAAACCGTGACAATATCGTCGCCAAAGATCGCCCGCCAATGCGCCATCAGTCGGCGATGCTGACCGAAATAATGGACGGCATCCTCCAGCCGGTCGCTGTAGTTGATCGAATCCGCAAAGTTCAGGAAATAGATCGACAGGATATTGTCGGGCGCCGCGCGTTCGGTGCACAGGATCCGCGCGTCGGGAAAGAGGGTCTTGATCAGCCCGATATGCAGGAAATTGTCGGGCCGCTTGTCGGTGGTATAGCGGGCGCCGGGAAAATTTGCCGCCACCGCCGTCAGATAGGCGTCGCGCAGATCGCATTTGGCGTCGGCGTCCAGGGATTGCAGCGCCGCGGGGTAGGGCATCAGGCGTTCGTGGACCAGCGCCGGGATCAGTTCCAGCTCGCCGCCGATCCGGACGAGCGGATGTCGCCCGAGCAATTGTTCGATCACCGTCGATCCCGAGCGGAACATGCCGCAGATGAACAGCATTTCGGGGCCATCGGTTGTCGGCGGAGTTTGGGGGCGCGCGGGAAAGGCCGCGATCAGATCATCGACGAGGCGCTCCAGCCGGTCCGGATTGTAACGGCGCGAAGGCGGCCGCAGCGCCGCGTTGATCCGGTTCGCCTGCGTGATCGCCGCAAAGGCTTCAGGATAACGCCCGGCGGCATCGAGCGCGTTGCCCAAGGCGAAGAAGAGTTCGGCAGCGTCGTCCCGGCTGTCGGCGCCGCTCTGCAACTGGCGTTCAAGGTCGCGGATCGCGGCGGCGGTGTCGCCGCGGTGAACGCGGATCGCCGCGAGGCGCGCGCGGGCGCGGCCATTGCCGGGGGCGCGGCGCAGCACCTCGGCATAGGCGTCTGCCGCGGCTTCGGCGTCGCCGACATCTTCCATCAGACCGCCAAGGTTGAGCCAGGCGGGCAAGAAGCCGGGATTGATCGCGAGCGCGGCGCGCAATTCGGCCGCGGCTTCGTCGGTGCGCTCCATATATTCGGACAGGATGGCGGCGCGATTGACGTGTACCGCCTCGGCGCCGCCGATCCCTAAGCGCAGCGCTTCGGCATAAGCGCTCAGCGCGTCGGGATAGGCGCGCGTCTGGCGCAGCACATAGCCGAGATTGAACCAGCCGTCGGCGTGATCGGGGCGGAGTGCGATCGCTTGCTGCAGCAGCGCTGCGGCGTCGGCGTGGCGCCCCTGCGCGATGCTTCGCCCTGCCGCAGCGTCAAGCCGCGCCCACTCGTCGTTCACGCCAACCGCTCCTGCGCCGCCCTTATGTCGGCGTCAGTTTCAGCGCGCCGTCGCCTTCGTCGACCTGGATCGTCGAGCCGTCCTTCACTTCGCCTTTCAGGATCAGATCGGCAAGCGGGTCTTGCAGATATTTCTGCACCGCGCGCTTCAGCGGGCGTGCGCCATAGACCGGATCATAACCAACCCGGCCCAGCCACGCGCGTGCCGCATCGGTAAGCTCCAATGTCACCTTGCGGTCGGTCAGCAACTTCTGCACCCGCGCGACCTGAATATCGACGATCCCGGCCATATGCTGCTGCGCCAAGCGATTGAACAACACGATCTCGTCGAGCCGGTTCAGGAACTCGGGCCGGAAATGCGCGCGCACCACCTCCATCACCGCGGGTTCGGCCTGTTCGACCGGGGCGTCATCGGGCAGCGCGGCGATCGCCTGACTGCCGAGGTTCGAAGTCAGGATGATCAGCGTGTTGGTAAAATCGACCGTGCGTCCCTGTCCGTCGGTCAACCGCCCGTCGTCAAGCACCTGGAGCAGGATGTTGAACACGTCCTGATGCGCCTTCTCGACTTCGTCGAACAATACGACCTGATAGGGGCGGCGGCGCACCGCTTCGGTCAGCGTGCCACCTTCTTCATAGCCGACATAGCCCGGGGGCGCGCCGACCAGCCGCGCAACGCTGTGCTTTTCCATGAATTCGGACATGTCGATGCGGACCATCGCATTGTCGTCATCGAACAGGAACCGCGCCAGCGCCTTGGTCAGCTCGGTCTTGCCGACGCCCGTCGGGCCGAGGAACAGAAAGCTGCCGAGCGGGCGATTGGGATCCTGCAGCCCGGCGCGCGCGCGCCGTACCGCGGTCGATACGGCGCGCACCGCCTCGTCCTGACCGATGACGCGGCTGGCAAGGGTTGCTTCCATGCCCAGCAATTTCTCGCGCTCGCCTTCCATCATGCGGTCGACGGGGATGCCGGTCCATTTGCTGACCACCGCAGCGATATCGTCCGCGGTGACCTCCTCGCGCAACATTGCGTTGCTCGAGATGGCCTGCGCCTCTTCGAGCTGCCTTTCGAGCGCG
The DNA here is from genome assembly GCF_003609815.1 of Sphingopyxis sp. EG6. Classification (NCBI taxonomy): domain Bacteria; kingdom Pseudomonadati; phylum Pseudomonadota; class Alphaproteobacteria; order Sphingomonadales; family Sphingopyxidaceae; genus Sphingopyxis; species Sphingopyxis sp. EG6. Next base: position 3,111,029 of record NZ_AP017603.1, on the reverse strand, counting down.
GGGATCGTGCCGTAGCTTAGCTCGCCTGCTTTCGCGAGGTCGCCCGCGCGCTGCGCCTGTTCAAGCGCCGAGCGCGCAGCGTCGAGCTCTTCCTTGATCTTCGCTTCGGCGTGGATCTTGTCCTTTTCGGCCTGCCATTTCTGGGTGAGTTCGGCCGATTGCTGTTCGAGGTTGGCGAGTTCGGCTTGCAACGTGGCCAGCCGATCCTTCGACGCGGCGTCGCTTTCCTTCGACAGCGCCGATTCCTCGATCTTCATCTGGATGATCCGGCGGTCGAGCGTCTCGATTTCCTCCGGCTTCGATTCGACCTCCATACGGATGCGGCTCGCGGCCTCGTCCATCAGGTCGATCGCCTTGTCGGGCAGGAAGCGGTCCGAGATGTATCGGTTCGACAGCGTCGCGGCGGCGACGATCGCGCCGTCGGTGATCCGCACCCCGTGGTGCAGCTCGTATTTTTCCTTGAGCCCGCGCAGGATCGAGATCGAATCCTCGACCGTCGGCTCGCCCACGAACACCGGCTGGAAGCGCCGCTGGAGCGCGGGGTCCTTTTCGACATGCTTGCGATATTCGTCGAGCGTCGTCGCGCCGATGCAATGCAGCTCCCCACGCGCGAGTGCGGGTTTCAGCAGGTTCGACGCGTCCATCGCGCCCTCACCCTTGCCCGCACCGACCAGCGTATGCATCTCGTCGATGAACAGGATGATCTCGCCCTCGGCGGCCTTGACGTCATCGAGCACGCCTTTCAACCGCTCCTCGAATTCACCGCGATATTTGGCGCCTGCGATCAAGGCGCCCATGTCGAGCGACAGCAGGCGGCGATCCTTGAGACTGTCGGGCACGTCGCCGTTGACGATACGCAGCGCGAGCCCCTCGGCGATCACGGTCTTCCCGACCCCGGGTTCGCCAATCAGCACCGGATTATTCTTGGTGCGGCGGGCAAGGATCTGGATCGTGCGGCGGATTTCCTCGTCACGGCCGATGACCGGGTCGAGCTTGCCCTCGCGCGCGACGTCGGTGAGGTCGCGGGCGAATTTCTTGAGCGCGTCATAACGATCTTCGCTGCTCGCGGTGTCGGCGCTGCGCCCGCCACGCAGCTCGTTGATCGCGGTGTTCAGCGCGTCGGGCGTGAGCCCGGCATCGGCAAAAGCCTTGCCGACTGGGGTGCCGCTCGCCAGCACCATGGCCAGCAGCAGCCGTTCGACGGTGACATAGCCGTCGCCTGCTTTGGTGGCCACCTGTTCGGCCTGATCGAGCAGGCGCACCGCGTCATTGTCGAGACCCGGCGTTGCCTGCGCGCCCGATCCGGATACGGCGGGAACCTTGGCAAGCAAGGCGTCAATGCCGGCGACCGCGCGTGCGGCGTCCCCGCCGCTCTTCGCGATCAGGCCGGCGGCCATGCCTTCACTGTCCTCAAGCAGCGCCTTGGCGATATGCTCGGGCGAAATCCGCTGATGGTTCATGCGGATCGCGATCGTCTGCGCGGCTTGCAGGAATCCCTTGGCGCGGTCGGTGAATTTTTCGAGGTTCATGACGGAAAGCCCCTTTCTCGCAGACCAAGATAGTGTTGCCATTTGGCAACACAAGGGGCTGGTACCAGTTCCCGTTCGCATCGAGTGACGTTGAGATGCCCATCCGCCGCACACGCATTCAGCGTGTCTCGACTTCGCTCGACACGAACGGAGCTGAGGGCCGTTACTCCCCGCTGCGTGCCAGTTGATCGAGCAAGCGGACACCGAAGCCGCTCATCCCCTTGGGAACCAAGGGCGATGCCTTGTCGGCCTGGTTCACCCCGGCGATGTCGAGATGCGCCCAGGGCGTCGCTTCGTCGACGAAATAGCCGATGACATGCGCGCCGATGCTGGCGCCCGGCCCCTGGCTTGGCGCGATGTTGCGAATGTCGGCGATGTCCGACTTGATCTTTTCGGCATAATTTTTGTGCAGCGGCATCCGCCACACTTCCTCGCCGCTCGCGGTTCCGGCGGCGAGCAGCGCCGCGGCGAGCTTTTCGTCGCGCGCGAACAGCCCGGCATATTGATCGTCGAGTGCGCCGACGATCGCGCCGGTCAGCGTCGCGATATTGACGATCGCGCGCGGTTTGTACGCCTGTGCGACATATTCGTTGGCGTCGGCGAGGACGAGGCGCCCTTCAGCGTCGCTGTTGAGCATCTCGATCGTCTTGCCCGACATCGTGCGGGTGACGTCGCCGGGACGCTGGGCATTTCCGTCGGGCATGTTTTCGGCAAGCGCCGCGACCCCGACGACATGCGCGGAGGCGCGCGATTTGGCGAGCGACAGCACCGCGCCCATGACCGAGGCGGCGCCCGACATATCGCCCTTCATGTCCCACATGCCCGCGCCGGGCTTCAGCGAAATGCCGCCCGAATCAAAGGTGATCCCCTTGCCGACAAATGCCATCGGCGCGGCGGGGGCATTGGCGCCGCGATAGCGCACCAGCATCAGGCGCGAACCGCGCGGGCTGCCCTGACCAACCCCGACGATCGTCCCCATGCCGAGCTTGCGCATCGCGGCTTCGTCGAGCACCTCGATGCTGACCCCGGCGGTGCCGGCAAAGGCTTCACGCACCCGGGCGACGAAGCTTTCGGGATAGATGATGTTCGCGGGTTCGTTGGCGAGGTCGCGCGACAGGCGGACGCCATCGACCAGCGGTTTCCAGCGCCCGTTGAAGGCGGCTTCGGCCGCAGCCGGATTGGCGCCCACGACGGTCACGGCGCCGCTCGGCGGTGCCTTTTTGTCGACCGTCTTGTACCGGTCGAAACGATATTGGCCGAGCGCGAAGCCATAAGCGACATCGGCGGCGGACGCATCGCCGAACGCGCCGGCGATCGTCACCGGCTGGGCTTCGCTTTTCAGTTCCTGCGCCGCCTTGCCGCCTGCTTCGGCGAGCGCGAGCGAGGTCGGGGTGGCGCCGGTGCCGACCAGCAGGATGCGCGAATAGGTGCCGATCCCGCGCAGGGACAGCGTCGATCCGGCTTTGCCGTCGAAGGTCGCGGCGGCGATCGCGGCGGTCACCGCCTGACGTTCGGCGGCGCCGAGCGCGATCCCGTCGAGCGGCGGCAGCGCGGCGTCGGTCATCGCGATGACGAGCGCGCCGCTTGCCGGGGCGCTCGCCGCAAAGCCGATCGCGCGTTCGGCGCTATTGCTGGCGGTCGCCGGGATCACGCCCGACCCGGTCACCGTCTGCGCCATAGCGGGCGGGACCAAGGCGAACGATAGGCACGCGGCAAGAAGCAGGCTTTTGTGATTCATGGAAATTCCCCGTTTGAAGTTATGGCGCCCTGCATAACCAAGTGGCGCCTGATCGCAAATTCGGCTCGACGAACGACAGTTGCTTGCCATCGGACGACATGGCGGTCAGACAGGCGCGGATCGAGCGCATAAAAGGGACCAGAGATGTTGCGACGGATTTTGCTGGGATTTTTGCTGTTGCTCGTCGTTACCGCCGCGTCGCTGGCGCTGTGGGAACCGCTGACTGCCGAAGCGCCAGCCGCACCGGCCTACCAGCCTGCCGACGTCCGCATCGCGCGCGACAAGTTCGGGGTACCGCATATCTTCGGCAAGACCGACGCCGACGTCGCCTATGGCGTTGCCTATGCGCATGCCGAGGATGATTTTGCGACCCTGCAGGAAGTGCTGGCGATGACGCGCGGGCGCGCGGGGGCGATGCTGGGCGCCGATGGCGCGAAGGTGGATTATGCCGCGGCCCTGCTCGACGTGCGCGCGACGACAGCGCGCGACTGGCCGCGCCTTCCCGCCGATGTGCGAGCGCTGTTCACCGCCTATGCCGCAGGGCTCAATCATTATGCCGACAAGCATCCGGACAAGGTGCGCTTGTCGGGGCTGTTCCCGGTGACCGGCGAGGATGTGGTCGCGGGTTTCGTGCTGCGCTCGCCCTTCTTTTTCGGTCTCGATTCGGTGCTCGGCCAACTGGTCGAGGGCAAGGGTATGCACCGCGAGGGCGGACCCGCGCTCGACGCGACGGGGAAGATCGTGCCGCGCGCCGATACGCCGGTCGGCAGCGATCCCGCCAGCAACGGATCGAATGCGATGGCAGTCGCGCCCGCGCGCTCGACCGATGGCGCGACGCGGCTGGTGTCGAATTCGCACCAGCCATGGACGGGCGGCGTCGCCTGGTACGAACTCGTCGTCCATAGCGAGGAAGGCTGGGACTTTGCGGGCGCCAACTTCCCCGGTTCGCCCTATCCGTTCCTTGGGCACAACAAATATCTGGGGTGGACGAACACGGTCAATCGTCCCGACCTGATCGACGTGTACAAGCTGGTGCTCGATGAGAGCGGCGAGCAATATCGCTACGATGGCGCATGGCGGCCGCTGGAGGCGAAGCGCGTCTGGCTGAAGGTCAAATTCGGCCCGTTCGTGCTGCCGGTGCCGCGGACCGTTTATCGATCGATCCACGGCCCCGTGGTCAAGAACGACAAGGGCGCCTTTGCCATTCGCTATGCCGGGATCGACCAGGCGGCGATGGTCACCCAATATTATCGGCTGAACAAGGCAAAGGATTTTGCCGAATGGCGCGCCGCGATGGCGGGGCAGGGCGTCCCCGCGACCAATTTCATCTACGCCGATGCCAAGGGGAATATCGGGCTTTTCTATAATGCGATGTTCCCCGACCGGCCCGACGGATTCAACTGGCGCGGGGTGTTGCCGGGCGATCGCTCGGCGGCGCTGTGGACAAAGACACTGCCGTTCGATCGCGTTCCGGCGCTGGTCAATCCACGCTCGGGATATGTCATGAACGCCAACAACACGCCGTGGGTCGCCGCGGGCCCGGGCGACGAGCTCGACGCCGCGGCTTTCTCGCCGCTGCTGGGGGTCGAGGACGATATGACCAATCGCGCGACGCGGTTGATCGAGCTGTTCGAAGCATCGGGGCAGATCGACGAGGCGCGGCTGAAGGCGATCAAATATGACACCGCCTATGCACGGTCGGGTTACGCCAAGGCGTGGATGGACCGCCTGCTCGCGTTGAACGTCAAGGACGATCCGGCGCTGGTCGCGGCGCAAAATTTGCTCCGCCGCTGGGACTGGAACCTCGACGGCAAGGGGAAGGGCGACGCGCTGGCGCTGATGGTGCTGCGCCCCGCTAACGGCAGTCATTACCAGCGCCGCGCCGGTCCCGATCCGCGCACCGTGCTGGCCGAAACGGTGGCGCATTTGCAGGAACATTTCGGCGGGCTCGATCCGAAACTCGGGACCGTGCTGCGGCTGCGTCACGGCGAAGGCGCGTCGCGGATCGACCTGCCGCTCGACGGCGGCAACGACACGGTGCGCGCGTCGACACTGTGGGACGCCGAGCCCGACGGGCGCCTGAAAGTGCGCCACGGCGACAGTTTCATCATGTTCGTGACGTGGGACGCGGCGGGCCGGGTGCGCTCGGAATCGATCCAGCCGTTCGGGTCGGCGACGACGCGGCCCGAAAGCCCGCATTATAATGATCAGGCGCCGCTGTTCGTGCGACACCAGCTGAAACCCGTGTTGTTCGATCCGGCGGCGTTGAAGGCCAGCGGGGCGCGCTTCTATCGGCCTTGAAAGCCGCGAACGGCTGTCCTAAACCCCTGATACAGTGCCGTCCGGTACGCGGTCGCGCGCAGGCGCAAAAACTTCTGCGTTCGTAATCCAAGAGGAAGTCCATGCCCCGTTTCCATCGTTTCGCCCTTGCCCTGGCGGCGACCACGTCGCTCGTCGCTGCCGGCCCCGCGTTCGCCAAGTCGAAGGCCGCCGATCCGGCGCCGATCGCCGATCTGGTGAAGGCGGTCGATATTCCGCACGAAGACTTCACGCTCGACAATGGTCTGCGCGTCATCGTCCACGAGGACCGCAAGGCGCCCGTTGTCGCGGTGTCGGTGTGGTACCGCGTCGGATCGAAGCATGAACCCAAGGGCAAGACGGGCTTTGCGCATCTGTTCGAACATCTGATGTTCAACGGGTCGGAAAATGCACCGAACGACTTTTTCGAGCCCTTGCAGCAGGTTGGCGCGACCGATTTCAACGGGACGACCAACGTCGACCGCACCAATTATTTCGAGACGGTTCCGACCGGCGCGCTTGATCTCGCACTGTTCCTCGAAAGCGACCGCATGGGGCACCTGCTCGGCGCGGTGACGCAGGAAAAGCTCGATAACCAGCGCGGGGTCGTCCAAAATGAAAAGCGACAGGGCGACAATAACCCCTATGGCCTGCTGCGCTACGAAATCTTCGAAAATCTGTTCCCCAAGGGGCATCCCTATCACCACAGCACCATCGGTTCGATGGCCGACCTCAATTCGGCGAGCCTTGACGATGTGAAGAAGTGGTTCACCGACAATTACGGGCCGAACAATGCGGTGCTGGTGCTGGCGGGCGACATCGACGTCGCAACCGCAAAGGCGAAGGTCCAGCAATGGTTCGGCGACATCCCGCGCGGGACTGCGGTTCAGGCGCCCGCCGCGTCGGTGCCGACGCTGCCCGCCCCGCTCGCCAAAGAGGTCAAGGACCTGATCCCGACCCCGCGCGTCTATCGCATGTGGGCCATTCCGGGGCTCAACGATGCCGAAGCGGTGCCGTTGCAGATGGCGACCGCGGTGCTCGGCGGGTTGTCGTCGTCGCGGCTCGACAATGCGATGGTCCGCACCGATCCGGTGGCGGTGAGCGTCGGTGCCTTTGCGCAGACGTTTGAAGATGCGGGCTTGCTGGTCGTCCAGGCCGATGTGAAGCCCGGTACCGATGTCGATACCGTCGGCAAGAAGCTGGACGCGGAAATCGCCAAGTTCCTCGCGAACGGGCCGACCGCCGATGAGCTTCAGCGCGCCGCGGCCAGCTATCTGGGCGGCACGATCGCCGGGCTTGAAGCGGTCGGCGGCTTTGGCGGCAAGGCGGTCGCGCTCGCGGAGGGCGCGCTCTATTCGAACGATCCCGCCTATTACAAGGTCGAGCTCGACCGGATGGCGAAGGCGACACCCGAACAGGTCGCCGCCGTCGCGCGCAAATGGATGTCGCGCCCGGCCTTTTCGCTGACCTACACCCCCGGCGAACGCACCGAAGGCGGCGAGAATCGCGGCGGCGCGGTGACCGCAGGCAAGCTGGTCGAAGCGGTGGCGCCTGATCGCTACTGGAATCCGGCGCTCGGCGATATCGGTCCCGATACTGGTATCGGCGCGGCGACCTCGATCGCCGACCGGTCGCAGTTTCCGGCGGTCGCTGATCTTACCGCGCTCGATTTTCCGGCAATCGAGCGGGCGACGCTGAAAAACGGCGTCGAGGTCGTCTTCGCGCGCCGTACCACGGTGCCGACGGTCAATGTCGCGGTCAGCTTCGATGCGGGCTATGCCGCCGATCCGCATAGCGCGCTCGGCACCCAGTCGCTGATGCTCAGCCTGATGGACGAAGGCACCACCAGCCTCAACTCGATCGCCTTTGCCGAAGCAAAGGAACGGCTGGGAGCGCAGATCGATGCGACCGCCAACGCCGATGAAACGGTGTTCAGCCTGTTCGCGCTGAAGCCCAATCTTGGCGCATCGCTGTCGTTGCTTGCCGATTATATCCGCAATCCGGCGTTTGATGCCAAGGAACTCGAGCGTGTGCGGGCGCAGCAACTCAACCGGCTGAAGGCCGAACTCAACAATCCGAATGCGATCGCGGCGCGCCTGATGGCGCCGATGTTGTATGGCGCCGACCATCCCTATGGCATTCCGCCGTCGGGGCTGGGCGACGCGAAGGCGGTCGAGGCGGCGACGCGCGATCAGCTCGCCGCGTTCCACAGCGCCTGGATCCGTCCCGACAACGCACGCGTGTTCGTCGTCGGCGATACGACGCTGGCCGAAGTGAAGAAACAGCTCGACGCGACGCTGGGCCAGTGGAAGGCGCCGAAAACCGCGAAGCCGGTCAAGAATTTCGCCGTCGCAATCCCTGCACCCAAGCCGCGCATCCTGTTCTTCGACCGCCCCAAATCGCCGCAGTCGATCATTCTGGCGGGCAAGGTGCTCGATGCGAAGGGCGGCGACAGCCTGGAAGTGCTGCGGTCGGCCAACGACATTTTCGGCGGCAATTTCCTGTCGCGCTTCAACACCAATTTGCGCGAGACCAAGGGCTGGTCCTACGGCGTGCGCAGCCGCATTTCGGGGGAAACCGACCGGCTGAGCTGGGTCGCGGTGGCGCCGGTGCAGGCCGATCGCACCGGCGATTCGATCAAGGAACTGCAGAGCGACCTCAAGAGCTTCCTCGCCGACAAGGGCGTGACCAAGGAAGAGCTGGAACGCACGGTCAACGGCAGCGTCCGTGAATTGCCGGGCAGCTTCGAAACCTCGGCCGATGTGCTGGCGGGATTGCGCAATATCGTGAAGTTCGGGCGGCCCGACAATTATTACGAGACGCTGCCCGCGACCTATGAAGCGATGACGGCGGCCGAAATTGATGCCGCGGCGCGTAAGGCGCTGAGCACCGATGATCTGGTCTATGTCGTCGTTGGCGATGCCGCGGTCGTCAAACCGCAGCTTGACGGATTGGGTTTGCCGGTGGAAACAGCGACTCCGATTAACTAACATTGATTTCAGTAAGGAGAGCTTCGATGTCCGTAGATGGCAGCTATGATTGCGTGACCAAGTCGCCGATGGGCGATCAGAAATCGGTGTTCACGGTCAAGAGTGACGGCGACAGCTTCACCGGATCGAACGCCGGCGCGATGGGCGCGCTCGACGTGGAAAATGGCAAGGTCGACGGCAACAAGCTGACCTGGACCATGAACATGAAGGTGCCGATGCCGATGACGCTCGAATGCGAAGCGACGATCGACGGCGACGCGCTGACCGGGACGATCAAGGCTGGTGCGTTCGGATCGATGGCGATGACGGGCACCCGTCAGGGCTGATCTTTCCGGCAGAGACGTGCGAAGGGCCGTTCCCAAAGGGAGCGGCCCTTTTGCTTTGCATAGCAATGCTTTTTGCCTTGGGGGTGGCCAAAGCAACTGCATCGGCGCATAGGCTGCCCCGATGCACAGCCCGGCCCCACCCCCCAAGCGGACCCTGCCGGCTGACCGCGAAATGGTGGTCATGATGGCGATGGTGATGGCACTCAACGCGCTCGCCATCGACGCCATGCTGCCCGCGCTGCCCGCTATCGGCAAAGGGCTGGGGGTGCTTGTTGCCAATGACCGGCAATATGTCATCTCGCTCTATCTGCTGGGCATCGGTTTCGGATCGCTTATCTATGGTCCGCTGGCCGACCGGTTCGGGCGCAAGGGCGTGCTGGTTCCGGCGCTGTTCGCCTATGTGGCCTTTTCGATCGGCTGCGGCCTGGCGACGAGCTTTCCGATGCTGCTCGCGCTGCGTTTCGGCCATGGGCTGGTCAGCGCGGCGCTCGGGGTGATCGTGATCGCGGTGATCCGCGACCTGTTCGCGGGCGATGCGATGGCGAAGCGGCTGTCGCTGATCTTCCTCGTCTTCATGATCGTGCCGATCATCGCGCCGACGATCGGAGCGGGGGTCGCGGCGCTGGCGGGCTGGCGCGCGATTTTCATCGTGCTCGCGGTGATGGGGCTGGCCATGATTGCGTGGCTGCGCCGTCTGCCCGAGACGCTCGAGCCCGCCGACGTGCGCCCACTTGACTGGCGGACGATGGTCAGCGGCTGGGCGACGGTGACGCGGCATCGCCGCGCCGCAGGGTATATGATCGCGTCGGGCATGATGCAGGGGGCGCTCTACGGCTATCTCAACAGCAGCGAGCAGATCATCGACGAAGTCTTCGATGCGCAGAGCTGGTTCCCGCTGATCTTTGCCTGCGTCGCGGTGGGGATCGCGATTGCCAATTTCTCGAACGCGGCGATCGTCGAGCGGTTCGGCGCGCGACGTGTGTCGCAAAGCGCGGTGTTCGCTTTCATGGCGACGTCGATCGCGCAGATCGCCGCGGCGCTCAGCGGCGCCGAAACGCTGTGGATGTTCACCGTGCTGATGATGGTCAATGTCGGGTTGATCGGCTTTATCGGCAGCAATTTCGGATCGATCGCCATGGAGGATTTCGGTCATATGGCCGGGGTCGCCTCATCGTACCAAAGCTTTGCCAAGACGCTGCTTGCCGCGACGGTCGGGGCGTTGATCGGCCAGCAATATGACGGCACGACGCTGCCGCTCGCTTTTGCCTTTCTGATCAGCGCGATCGTCGGCCTTGCGCTGGTGTTCTGGGCCGAGCGCGGCAAGCTGTTCACCCGGCCGGGGACCGCGCCCAAGACGCCTTACTGACAAAAATGAAGAAGCCGCCGCAGCACAGGCTGCGGCGGCTCTTCCAAACCCGGTCTGCGACCAGGCCTTAGTCGTGGATCGGCGCCGTTGGTTCCAGTTCGCCTTCATGAACCTCGACCAGACCCTGGCCGAGGTGGCTCTTGCGGTAGCCGTAGGCGAAGTAGACCACAAAGCCGATTGCTGCCCAGCCGGGCAGGACCAGCATCGCTTCAAAAGGCAGATTCAGAAACAGGAACACGCAGCCTGCCATCGTCAACGGCCCGATCAACCAGAGCGCGGGTGTGCGGAACGGCCGCACACGACTCGGTTCGGTTTTGCGGAGTAACATCACCGCGAGCGCGACCATGAAGAAGGCATAAAGCGTCCCCGCATTGGCGATATCGGCGAGCTGCCCCACCGGCAGGAACGCCGCGGCAAAGGCAACGACGCTGCCCGTGATCGCGGTGACGACATAGGGCGTTTTCCACTTGGGGTGGATTTTCGACAGGCCTTCGGGCAGCAGGCCGTCGCGCGACATCACGAAGAAGATGCGCGTCTGGCCGAACAGCAGGATCAGGATCACCGACGGCAGTGCGACGAAGGCTGCGATCCCCAGCATGTTGCCGATGCCCGAGAAACCGATTTCGCGCAGAACATGCGCCAAAGCTTCGTTCGAGCAGACCAGCATCCCCGAATATTCGGGCAGCGCGCACTGGCGTGCGAGCTCGGCCGAACCGGCGGGGAAGGGAATGCCGTTCGGCCCCATGATCGGCTGGCCACCGATCGTGCCGATCGCGCCGGCGGCGACGAGGATGTAAAAGATGGTGCAGATCAGCAGCGATCCGATCAGGCCGATCGGCACATTCTTTTGCGGATCGCGCGTTTCTTCGGCAGCCGTCGATACCGCGTCGAACCCGACATAGGCGAAAAAGATCGTCGCGGCGGCGCCAACGGCACCGATCCCCGAACCAAGCCCGCCGAACACGCCCGCGGGCAGGAACGGGTTGAACTTGTCCATTTCGGCCTGCGGCAGCGTCAGGATGATGAAGGCGGTGAGCGCGGTCACCTTGATCGCGACCAGAACGGCGTTGACGCGGGCGGATTCGGTGGTGCCGATCATCAGCAGCCAGGTCACCAGCAAGGCGATGACGACGGCGGGCAAGTTGATCAGACCGCCGGGCGCGCCGCCCAGGGCCAGCGGTCCGGCCGCCAGATAGGCGGGCAATTGTATGCCCAGAAACTCGTTCAATATTGTCCCGGAGAAATAGCCGGACCAGCCGACCGACACCGCGCTCGCCGCGACAGCATATTCGAGGACGAGCGCCCAACCGACCGACCAGGCGAGAATTTCGCCCATCACCGAATAGGTGTAGGTGTAGGCGGAGCCCGCGACGGGCATCATGGCGGCGATTTCGGCGTAGCAGAGCGCCGCGACGATGCAGATCGCCCCGGCGATGGCAAAGGCGAGCATCAGGCCAGGACCGGCCTTTTGCGCGCCTGCCGAGGTCAGCACAAAAATGCCGGTACCGATGACGCAGCCGATCCCGAACAGGGTCAGTTGCAGGGCACCGAGCGAGCGATGGAGCGATTTCTTTTCGGCCGTGGCCAAAATGGCGTCGATCGGTTTGACGCGACCAAATATCATGTGAACTTCCCCTTTTTGGCGACTTTGCCGCCATTCTCCTGCCGCGCAGACTAGACGCTTCGCGCGCCAGCGCAACTTAATTTCAGGCTTGTTACAAGCGCTTCATCGCACCGTGAAGCGCACCCGGTCGATCATCCGTCCGCCGGGATCGACCAGCGCGAGCATATGGCTGCCCGGGCGCGGCAGGATTTGCTGCCCCGCATCGGCGTCACCGAGCGGCTTTTTGTCGAGCAGCAGCCGGTATCCGGCGACCGAACCGCTGACCGTGACCGCGAGCCGCTGGCGGTCGATCGGAATGTCGGGGTCGAGCGCATAGACGCTGCCGCTGACCGGACTGGTGATGCGCGGGCGGCGCGCGGCTTGCGGCGCTGCGGCCATTTCGGTTTGCGCGGTGCCGGTCAGGAAATATTCGCGGCGCGGCGGTTCGCGGGTGCCGGGGAGCGCGATCTGACGTGCCTCGACGCCCGCGGGCATCGCTGGAGCCTTGCCGGGACGGCCGGCATGGAGCGCGAGCATCACGTCGCGCCAGACGGGGGCGGCGCCCGAGGTGCCGGAGACGGCGCGCATTGCATCGCCCTCGAGATTGCCGACCCAGACGGCGACGGTGAAGCGGTCGGACCAGCCGATGCACCAATTGTCGCGCATGCCTTTCGAGGTCCCGGTCTTTGCGGCCGCCCAGAAGGGGAGGCGGAGCGCGCTGTCGGCGCCGAAGGCGTCGGTGCGCGCGGCGGCGTCGGCGAGGATGTCGCCGACGATGAAGGCGGCGGCGGGGCTGACGACCTGGCGCGGCGGAAGCTGGCGAAGGTGCCGCGCAGCGTTGAAGGTGACGGGCGACCACTTTCCCATATTGGCGAATGTTCTGAATGCGTTAGCTTGCTCAGCGAGCGAAACTTCGGCCGAGCCGAGCGCGAGGGAGAAGCCGTAATATTCGCCGTCCTCGACAAGGCCGTGATAGCCCAAGGCCCACAGGCGGTCGCGGAATTGCTGGACGTCGTCGATGACGAGGGCGCGGACGGCGGGGACGTTGAGCGAGGCGGCGAGCGCGTGGCGGACGCTGACCGGCCCCTTGAAGCTGCGGTCGTAGTTTTTGGGGACGTACAGCCCCGACGCGGTGTCGAGCTGGACCGGGCTGTCGTCGAGGATCGAGGCGGCGGTGAGCCAGCCATGTTCGATCACCTGCGCATAGAGATGCGGTTTCAGCGTCGAACCCGCCTGCCGCCGCGCATTGGCACCATCGACCGATGCGGCGGTCGATTTAAGGCCGACGCCGCCGACATAGGCGAGCACCTCGCCAGTCGCATTGTCGAGCACAACGACCGCGCCGTCGCGGACGCGATCTGATCCCAGACCCGATAATTGACGGCGCAGCGCGACGATCGCGGCGGTCTGGATGCGGCGGTCGATCGTGGTGGTGACGCGCTTGCCGGGCTGGTGGAGCAGGCGGACGGCGAGGTGCGGCGCCAGCGCGGGGTCGAACCGCGCGGCATGTTCACCCGAGACGAGGGTCGCGGCGGCGGCGCGGATCGCGGAGCAGTCTGTGGTTTGCGCCACCCGGCAAGCGCGGCGGCCGAGCGCCTCGGCGCCCGCGGTCGGATTGGGCAACAGCCCTGCGAACAGCGCGGCGTCGGTGCGCGTCATGTCGGCGGGTTTTTTGCCGAACAGGCTTTGCGCGCCCGCACCGATCCCCTGCGCCTCGCCGCGCAGGGGGACGAGGTTGAAATAGGCCTCGAGCATCTGGTCGTGCGACCATGTGGCGGCGAGCGCCTGCGCGGCGCGCATCTGGCGGAGCTTGGTGCGCCAGTCGCGCTGGCCCGGCTGCGCGAGGCCGGGGTCGAGGAAGGCGGCGAGTTGCATGGGAAGGGTCGAGGCGCCGCGCGAGCGGTCGCCAGTGCCCCCGATCTTGAGCCGCGCGCGGACGGCGCTGGCGACCGCGAGCCAGTCGACCCCGCCGTGCGACCAGAAGCGCCGGTCTTCGGCTTTCACCACCGCATCGCGGACGGCGGGGCTGATGTCTTGCAGCGGCACCCAGGCGAGGCGGCGGCGCTCAAAATTGACGCGCTCGCTGTCGAGGAGGCGGCCGTCGCGGTCGTAGAGCCAGGCTTCGCTGGGCTGCCAGTCGGCGCGGACGGCGGCGTAGGTGGGCATGGGGGGTGGTTTGGTGGCGAGGTGGGCGGCGGTGGTCAGGATGAGCAGGGCAAGGGCGAGCCATGCGAGGGCGTGGGGCCAGCGGCCTTGGCGGGGGAGGCTAGCCGCGCCTTCTTTGAACTTCGTCATGCTGAACTCGTTTCAGCATCCATGGCCGGAGGTTGCCTTTGGCGCGGCGTTGGCGGCGAGGGCAGGCCATGGACCCTGAAACAAGTTCAGGGTGACGAATTTATGAAACCGCCTGCATGTCACTAATTCCGTTCGCATCGAGCGACGTCGGGATGTCGCGCGCCCGCGGGGTGTCTCGACTTCGCTCGACACGAACGGAGAGTAGGAAGGCGAGTGTCCCATCACTGCCCCACACTCGCCACCGTCAGCGGCGCGTTCGGCCATTGCCCACGGATCGCGGGTGAGTACATCGCCTCGACGCGTGTCGGGGGGAGCGAGAAGCGGCCTGAGCCATTCAAGCGCACGACATATTCGACCGCGTGGGTGCCCGCGGGCATCCAGCCGAAATAGCCGCGCCAGCTGTCGCGGCCGCGCTCGACATAGCTCGGCTGCGCGCCCGATCCGCCTGCTTGATTGGCGAGCATTTCGGACTGGCCGCCGAGGTTGCCGACGATCGTCGCGCCGGGTGCGATCGGATCGTTGATCACGACCCACGTGCGGCCCGCCGCCGCGACGACCTCGATCCGCACCTTGATCACGTCGCCGCGGGTCAGGCGATCCTTGTTCGCCGCCTTGACGATGCTGACCGAGCGCTTGATCCGGTAACCGGCGTTGAGCGGTTCCTTCAATGGCACGGCGGCCTTGACGCTGACCGTCGCCCAGGGCGCGCCGCTACCCTGATGCTGAAGGCTCATCGTTGCGGCGTTGAGCGCGACGCGGAGCGGTGAGGGCGTTTCGGCGGGCAGCGGCCAGCTTTGCGAGGCGCTGGCGCCGGCAAGGCTGATATTGGTGACGCCGGTGATCGCGCTCGCCGGATACAGCTCGGCGAAGCGGCGGACGGTGACGGCGCCCCACGCATTGGCGGGGGTGGTGTCCCAATGGCCCCGGCGCTGGCGCTGGGCGACCCCGACCATCAGCTTGCCCGCGTCATCCTCCCAACCCTTGCGGCCGAGGACGGCTTCCAATGCCTTGATCGCCATTTCGTCGCCGCTGGTCATCATCCACCAGGGGGCGCGGGCGTCGTCGACGAGGTCGAGGCGCGTGCCTTCGTACACGAGGCGCTTGCGCAGCTCGGCTTCGGCGGCGGTGCGCAGCGCGGGGGCGTTGCGCACCCCGGGCGCCTTTTCGATCGCAACCAGCCAGTCGGCGAGGGTGCCGGTCGCCATGTCGACCGGCGCGACGTCGATCGCGGCGACGAGCCCCGGGCTGGCAGCCTTGTTGCGGGCGAGCGCCGCCAAGGCCGCGATGCGGACGGGGCGGATGTCCCACGGGCCATAGCCGCGGCGGGTGAGGCGACCTTCGACGACCGCCTGTAGCGCCGCCACCATCCTGGCCTTCGACGCCTCGGGGATCGCATAGCCGTTCGCCGCGGTGATGCTCAGCACATAGGCGGTGAGTTCGATCGACCCCTCCAGCCGCTCATTGGGCCAGTAGCGCAGCAGGCCGTCACCATCGAGATAGGTCGGCATCGCTTCGGCGAGCGCCTGCCAGCGGCCGAGATCGCCGAGCGCAATCGCGCGCGAGGTCGATTGTTCGAAGCAGGTGTAGGGATAGGCAGCCATATAGTCGCGCACGCCCGACAAGGGCGGTGCGAGCGTTCCGGCGAGCGCGACGTCGACATAGCCGCCGGGCAACGCGCCCGCCGGGATAGCGATCGGCAGCGTCGTGGCGGGGCCGACGCGGAACAGGCTGGCGGCCCAGGTTTCGACCGGCACCGCGGGTTCGACGACCTGCTGGAACACCAGCCGGTCGCGTTGCTTGCCGCCCTTCGCCACCGCATCGACGGTCCATTCGATCGGGCCGGTTTGTTCGGGGGCGGTCATGGACCAGCTAATCGGCACCGCGCCGCCCGCCGGGATGGTGACGGTGAGCGGCGGCGCGGTCGCGACGGCGGGCGACAGCGACGGGGTCGCGGTGACCTCCATCGCCTGATCGGTGCCGTTGCGGAGCGTGAAGCGCGCATCATAGGTGTCGCCGGTGCGCACCAGTTCGGGCATCCCGGAATAGATGCCGAGATCCTGCACGGTGCGGACGCTGGTTTCGCCGGTGCCGAAGAATTGCGATCCGTCGGTCGCGATCGCGACGAGCCGGAAGCCCGAAAGATTGTCCGACAGCGGCACGTCGACCGTGGCGCGGCCCTTCGCATCGAGCGGGACATTGCCCTTCCACAGCAGGACGGGGCGGAAATCCTCGCGGGTCAGTCCCGACAGGTCGCCGCCGCCGCCGCCGCCGGGTTCGAGCGCCTTGCGGCCATAATGCCGCTTGCCGACGACCTGCATCTGCGCGGTCGAGGTGAGGACGTCGAGGGTGCGTTCGCCCATCATCGCCTCGATTAGCTCCCAGCTGTCGTTGGGGGCGAGCTGGAGCAAGGCTTCGTCGACAGCGGCAAAGGCGACGTCGGCGTTTTTGGGCGCCTTGCCGCCCGGAGTCTTGACCTCGATCGCGACCTTGGCGGTTTCGCGGACTGCATATTTCGCCTTGTCGGCCTTGACCTTGACGCCAAGCTGATGGCCTTCCCAGCCGACCTTGATCCGCGCAATGCCCATGCGATAGGCGGGCTTGGCGAGGTCGACCAGAGCCGTAGGCGGGGCGCCTTCGCTATTCTCGATCTTGAAACCGACCGCGCGCTTCATCTTGCGGAACCAGCTTTCCTCGCCGGTCACGCGCCCGCGCACCGCCATCACCGAGACATAGACGTCGGGGGCGTAGGTCGCGGGCAGCTTGACCTTGACCACCGGGTTGGTGCCCTTGAGCGGCACGACAAAGCTCGACAGCACGCCCTCGCGTTCGACGGTGACGAGTGCGGTCGCTTCGCGGAACGGCATGCGGACCTGGAAGCTGGCGGTGTCGCCCGCGGCGTAGCGCGGTTTTTCGGCGATGACGTCCATGCGGTCGCCATTGTCGCCGCCGAACCACCATTCATTGTCACCCGCGAGCCAGACCGAGCGGACGGCGCGCGCTTCATTGCCGTCGGCGTCGAGCGTCGTTGCGACCACGGTCACTTCGCCCGAGATGCCGGGCGCCATCGCGCAGCGCGCGCGGCCGAGCTTGTCGGTGGTCGCAGAGCAGCTGGCGGCGAGCTTCGTCGTCCGCATCTGGTTGTCATAGGCGTAGAAGCCGCCGATAAGGCGGCGCCGCGCGGTGATGATCTCGCGGTTGTAGAGCGCGACCGAGATGCGCTGGCCCGAAATTGGATTGCCTTCGAGGTCGAGCGCGATGAAATTGAGCTTGAGGTCGTTGTCGCGCATCAGCCAGCCGTCCGTCTTGAGTCCCAGGCGGACGGCGGAGGGATAGAGGGTGATGCGGCGGCTGGCGGTCAGCGTTTCGCCATTGGCGTCCTCATAATCCATTTCGGCCGCCATCACCGTCGGTTCGGTGATCGGCTGGTCGACGGTGACATTGGCGGTGGCGCCGCCATTGGCGTCGAGCTTGAGCGGCACCGAGCGCGCGAGCGGCAGCTCGGCGGCGGGCTCGTCGCCGCTGTCGTCGAGCTGGATCACGCCTTCCTTCACCGGCTGGCCGTCGAAATCCCAGTCGCGATAATCTTGCGGAGGCGACCAGCTGGAGCGGAAATTGGTGCGCAGTTCGACGGGGATATTGGCGGCGGGGCCGCCCGACAGATAGCCGACGAACAGCGAAAGCGGCACCGCGGCGGGGCGCACGAGCGCCGTTTTCGGCCCGGTGACCGCGGCCTTCATCGTCGGCAGGCGATATTCGTCGACCTTGACCGACTGGCCCGACCAGATCGTCTTGTCCTCGCCGTCCTTGTCCTTGGTGACGAAGACGAGCTCATAATCGCCCATCGGGGCGGAGGCGGGGACGTTCCAGACGCTGTCGCCGCTGCCGGTCACGGCGATCGCGAAGGGCATTTCGAATTCGGTGTCCGAACCGCGGTGGACGAGGCGGAGTTTGCCCGCGAGCGGCTGCGGCGTCATGAAGCCGGTGCCGACCGGGCGGCGCAGGATATGCTTCATATGGACGGTCTCGCCCGCCTTGACGAGCGCGCGGTCGAAGACGGTGTGGAGAATATCCTCGCGTTCGGACCAGCCGTAAGGAAGGTCGAAATCATATGGGCGGATGCCGCGGCCCCAATCGGTGAGGGTGAAGCTGAAATCGTCGCCCGACCGTGCGCTGACCATCAACGCATGACCCTCGCTCTTGGTCGGATCGGGGGTTTCTTCGCAGCTCGAATATGTCTCGGGCTGGGGCAGCCCGCCGGCAAAGGCGAGGCGGCCCGCCTTGTCGGCGGTGCCGCGCGCGAGCAGGCGGCCGGTACAGCCGTCCGAGACGCGGATTTCGGCGCCCGCGACGGGGAGGCCGGTGTCGAGCGCGGTGACCCAGGCGAGCGAGCCTTCGCTGCCCCATTTGAAATGCACCGCCATGTTGGTGACGAGCGCCGCGGTCGCGACATAGCGCGTCGCCTTGCGACCGAGCAGCGCGGCGCCGAGTTCGGGGCTGGCGATTTCGACGACGTGGAAGCCTTTTTCGGAAAGCGGGATGCCGACGACTTCGAATTCCTTGCCGCCGCCGGGCGGGGTCAGTTGCAGGGCGCGGCGCTCGCCGCCCGGGGGGGCATCGGCGAACACCGATTTGCTGCCGGTGTAATTGACGCGGATGTCCTTGCCGGTGCGGTCCTTTTCCTCGCGATAATCGGTGTCGTCGGCGTCATCGACGCGTTTCAGCCAGCGCGCGATCGCGGCATCGTCGTCGCCGACCCGGAGCGCGGTGGCGGGCATTTTGAGGTTCGATTGCACCATCGTCCCTTCGACCCCGCGCACGGTGACGGGCAGGACGCCGCCCTCGCCCGCCTCGAGGATGCCGAATTCGGCGGCGAATTTGACGAGCGGCGGGGCGCGGTCGATGTGGAATTTCAGCGGGAAATTCGACTGGTTCTGGAGCTTGCGACCGCTCTGGTCGGTGACGCCCTCGGGAAGGAGCAGCGTCGCGTCGACATTTTGCGGCAGCGGCCCGGCGAAGCGGACGCTGGTGAGGTAGGCGTCATTCTTGTCGTCGTCGTCGACCTTGGGGGTCAGACGCTTGCCGTCGGCGGTGGTCAGCGTCGCGGCGAGCGCGGTGTCGCGCGCGACGGGGGAGGCGAAGCTGAGCGTCACATCCTTGACGGGGTTGCAGCCCGCCTGCGGATTGACGCGGCTGCACGACATTTTGGCGGTGAAAGCGGGGCGGACGTCGAAATCGAAGCGCTGGTCGCGCCCGGCGGTGCGAGACGACACGCCGGCTTGCGAAATGCGCGCGTCCCAGACGACCGCCATCTCGCGCCCCGGAGGCAGCGGACGGCGGCATTTGACCGGGACAACGCGGTCGAGCAGCGCCTCGCGGTCGGCGCCCGCGGCGGGGAAGCGCTGCGGCAATCCGGCGTCATAGGTGAAGGACTGGCGCGACCAGTTGGCGTCGCCGAGCCCGGTTAGGATTTCGGTCGCGGTGGTGCGCGGCAGGACGTCGATCGGGATCTTCTCGCCGATGCCGTCGACCGCGCAATAGCCGAAGCGGCCGACCGAGGCGCGGTCGGCGGCGACGTTGGTGGCGACGAGGAAAATCTGCTCCTCCTCGATCCCGTCGTAGATGCCGCCTGCGAGGATGGCGCGCGCCGAAGGGCCGCCGGTGTCGAGCGCGAAACGGTCGTTGCCCGCGACGGCGATGCCGCGCGCGGTCTTGAGGCCATTACGGAGCTCGACATGGCAGCGCAGCCCGCCGGGGAGCGGTTTGTCGAACTCGAGCACCCAGGTGCGCGTGTCGACCCAGCGTCCGGTGGCGGGCAATTTGCAATCGTTGGTCGCGGGGGCGGCGGCGCGCGGATCGCCGAGCGGGACCATGTCCTCGGAAAAGCGCAAGGTGAAGCGGGTGATCGTGCCGTCGCCGGTGCTGCTGCTGCCGGGGGTGGCAAGGGTGACCTGCGGCACGGTGTCGGCGGTCGCGGTCGCCGCCATCGCGAGGCTGAGCGGGATAAGCAGCGCCAGTTTTGCCCTGCCGGCCAGGCGTTTTCCCAGCGCGCGCCAACCCATTTTCATCCCGCCGTCTCCCCGCCTAAACTCGCGCGCTTATCCTGCTGGAAACAGGCGCTGCTGTCCACCCGTCGCCGTGTCCCGGGAACGCTTAGCCGCGTTTCGGGAAACGGCTGTGACCGCGGTCATAGACGACCGCGAAAAGTCAGCGCGCGAGCATCGGGCCGAGCTTTTGCCCGGCGAAAATATGGACGTGGAGGTGCGGAACCTCCTGATGGCTGTCGGGACCGGTGTTGGCGAGCAGGCGGTAGCCGGGGGCGACGAGCCCCGCGTCGCGCGCGACCTGGCCGACGGCGCGGACGAAACCGGCGATTTCGGCGTCGCTGCCGCGCGCGGAGAAATCGTCCCAGCTCACATAGGCGCCCTTGGGGATCACCAGCAGATGGAGCGGCGCCTGCGGGTTGATGTCGTGGAAGGCGAGGGCATAGTCGTCGTCATAGACGGTCTTCGACGGCAGCTCGCCGCGCAGGATGCGCGCGAAGATATTATTGTCGTCATAGGGCTGGGTGGCGTCGATCGGCATGCAGATGTCCTTACTGGCGGCTGGCTTTTTCGGCGTGGCCCGAGGTGCCGTGGCGGCGGCTGAGTTCGGCGGCGATCGCGTCCCACGTGAGCCCGCGTTCGGCGAGCAGGATCGAGAGGTGGAAGACGAGGTCGCTCGCTTCGCCGATGAGCGCCGGATCATCCTCGCTGACCGCGGCGATCACCGCCTCGACGGCTTCTTCGCCGAGCTTTTGCGCGATCTTGCCGCGCCCCTTGGCGGCGAGGCTCGCGACATAGGAGGCTTCAGCTTCGCCCGCGGCGAGCCGGTCGTGGATGACGGCCTCGAGCCGCCCCAGCGCTTCACCCATTGCCTTGCTCATCGACACGCTCCTTTTGTGCGCGTGACTAGCGGCGCGGGCGGGCGGCGACAAGCGTCGGCGGGTGCGGCACGAAGGCCGCAGCGGCGATTTTTTAGGCGTCGGTAACCATATCGAAACGCGGTTTGCCGTATTTTTTCGCCGCCGGGGGGCGAGATCAACTTTTACGTTCGGAAAAAATGTCATGAAATCAGGCACCCGCCCCCAGGTGTTGCTGGCCGCCACGGCCTCGGCGATCGCCTTGATCGCAACCCCCGCTGCCGCGCAGAGCGGTGAGGACGACATCGTCGTCACCGGATCGCGCATCGCGAAGAGCGAATTCACCAGCGCCGACCCGATCCAGATCATCGACTCCGAAAGCGCCAAACTGCAGGGGCAGGTCCAGCTTGCCGATGTGCTGCAATCGACGCTCGCAGCGCAGGGGTCGATCCAGATCAATTCGGCGCTGTCGAACCGCGTGATCGCCAATGGCGGCAATGATGTGCAGACGGTGTCGCTGCGCGGGCTCGGCGCCGAGCGCACGCTCGTTCTCATCAACGGCCGCCGCGCGGGTCCGGCGGGTATCCGCGGGTCGGTCGCCCCCTTCGACCTCAATGTGCTGCCGCTGTCAGTGGTGCGGCAGGTGGAGGTGCTGAAAACCGGCGCCTCGTCGATCTATGGCTCCGACGCGGTCGCGGGGGTGGTCAACATCCTGACGCGCAATGATCTAGACGGCGCCGAAGTCGGTGGTTTTTCGTCGATCACCGAACATGGCGGCGGCGAAAGCTATGGCGCCGATGCAAGCTTCGGCAAGACATTCGATCGCGGCCATTTTTTCGCGACGGTCGACTATTTCAAACAGCAGAATCTGACGCGCCGCGACCGCGGCTTCCTGTTCTGCGCCGAAGAATATTTGAAGCGTGAGGCCGATGGCAGCCGCGCCGACATCGTCGATTTTCGTACCGCGCGGCCGCAGTGCAGCGGCACGCTGGGCAATGCGATCGCCTTCAGCGATTTTTCCGGGGTCGACCAAAATGGTTTCCCGACCTTTGGTCCCGGGCTGATCGCGCCGAACGGCCAGCTGATCGCTTCGGGCCAATATGGCGCCGAATTCGCGGGCGTCGGCATGCCGATCAACGCCTATAATCCGATCGGGGTGTTCGGCCCGGCCGATTTCTTCGGGCTCAATTTCGATGGCCCGTCAACCGGGGCGCTCAACAAGTTCGAGCCCGCCGAGCAGGATATGGACGTGTTTTCGGGGGTCAAGCGGATCAGCGCCTTCGCCGATGCCGCCTATGAGGTGGCGGGCGGGGTTACGATCTATGGCGAAGCGCTGTTCAGCAATCGCAAGTCGCAGAACAGCGGCTTCCAGCTGATGGCGCTCGAGCAATTTACCGGCGCGTCGATGCTGCCCTTCTTCCTCTGCAATCCCGCGGCGAACAATTGCGATCCGGGCGACATGGGCGATCCGTTCAACGCGGAGTTCGGAGGCAACATCATCCTGCGCCCGCAAGTGCTGGTGAGATCGGAGAGCAGCGCCGACGTCGATTATTATCGCGGCGTGCTCGGCCTGCGCGGCACATTCGGCGGCTGGAAATGGGACGTCCACGGCCAGCACAGCCGATCGGACGCGAGCTATACGCAGGACGTGATCTATCAGGACGCGCTCGCGTCGCAGACGCTGCGCACGCGATCGTGCGCTGGAACCACGACCGCGATCCGCGGCGTTCCGTGCATCGACATCGACTTCACCGACCCGCGCGTGCTGCGCGGCGATTTCACGTCGGCCGAGCGCGCGTTCCTGACGGGGCGCGAGACGGGGCGGACCTTGTTCAAGCAGACGTCGGCCGAGGCGCTGCTGACGGGCAAGCTGTTCAATCTGCCCGCGGGGCCGGTCGGTGTCGCGGTCGGCGCGAATATCCGCCGCGACGAAATCGACGACACGCCGGGCGAGGCGACGCTCGCGGGCAATGTCGCCAATTTCACGACATCGGGCATCACCGCCGGACGCACCGTGGCAAAGGAGGTCTTCGGCGAGGTCGAAGTGCCGTTGCTCGAAGATGTGCCGATGGCCGAACGGCTGACCCTGTCGGGCGCGGCGCGTTATACACATGTCGAGGCGACGCGCGGCGACGGGGTGCAGGACAGCTTCAGCGATACGACGTGGAAGGTCGGCGCCGACTGGGCAGTGACCGACTGGCTGCGGTTTCGCGGCACCTGGGGAACGTCGTTCCGCGCGCCTGCGCTGTTCGAACTCTTCCTCAATGACCAGACGGGCTTCCTCGGCCAGCAGGCGATCGATCCGTGCATCCAGACCGCGGCGCGGCTGGCGGCGGGGGCGATCAGCCAGCGTATCTTCGACAATTGCGCCGCCGAGGGCATTGCGCCCAATTATGCGGGCGGGATCAGCCCCGCGACGATCGTGTCGGGCGGCGGCATCGGGCGGCTGAAGCCCGAGACTTCGATCGCAAAGACGGTGTCGGTCATCCTGACCCCCGATGTGTCGGGCGCGCTGTGGGGCGGGCTGAAGGCGCGGCTCGCGGTCGATTATTTCGACATCAAGGTGAAAGACGAGATCACTTTGCTTGGCGCGGGCAATATCCTGCGCGGCTGCTACGATTCCGACGTCACGGGCGAGCCGCTGTGCGGGCTGTTCACGCGCGTCGCCGCCGGCCCCGACCGGCAGAGCGTCGCGAGCGTCACCGACCGCTATGTCAACATCAGCCGCCAGCGGGGTCGCGGCGTCGACCTGTCGCTCGCGCTCGATCAGGAGCTTGGCCGCCTCGGGTCGCTCGCGTTCCGCGCGCAGATGGTCTGGCAGATCGAGGACAAGGTTGCGCTGTTCCCCGGCACCCAAATCGACGACAATGGCAAGATCGGCAATCCGAAATGGGTCGGCGATTTCAACCTGGGCTGGATGAAGGGGGGCTGGACGTTGTTTTACGGGCTCGACGTCACCGGTGCGGCGTCGAACAAGGAAGACCTGCTCCGTGCGCAGGGCGGCGATGCGTGCCGGACGTCGAGTTTCCGTCCCGGCGGGCGCTTCTGCCCGGACGTCAGCGTGCCCGCGACCTTCTATCACTCGCTGTCGCTGAGCCGCGATGTTGCCGACCGGTTCCGGATTACCTTGGGCGTCGCGAACCTGCTCGACACCCCGCCGCCGCGGGTTTCGACGGTGGTGACGGCGACGCCGCCGGTGATCGGGCAGGCACCGGCGTTTGGCACGCAGTATGACTATTTGGGGCGGCGGTTCTTCGTGGGGGTGCGGGGGAGGATTTAGGGCGGGCTGCTTTGGGGAGGAGAGCGGTCACAAGCTCCTCTCCCCTTGTGGGAGAGGATAGCGCAGCTTGCTCCGTCAGGAGCTAGCGAAGCTTGGTGAGGGGACGGACGCCAGCACGCGCAAACCCCCTCTCAACTGCGGCTAGGCAGCAAAGCTGCCAAGCCTTCGTATCTCTCCCACAAGGGGAGAGAGGAAATGACGTACGTCCGCAATCGGTCGCTAGCCGCCATTCACCCGGCGCCAGCACTGGACAAGGCCGCGCGCCTCTGGTGAAGCGCCGACATGGCCGACGTCAAATTGCATCCCGACTGGCTCGCCCGCATCGGCGGCGAGTTTGCGCAGCCCTATATGGCGGCGCTCAAGCAATTTTTGGAGGGCGAGCGCGCGAAGGGGAAGGCGATTTTTCCGCGGCCGCGCGACTGGTTCGCGGCGCTCGATGCGACGCCGCCGCAGGATGTCCGCGTCGTGATATTGGGGCAGGACCCCTATCACGGGCCGGGGCAGGCGCATGGGCTCTGCTTTTCGGTGCAGCCGGGGGTGCGGGTACCGCCGAGCCTCGTCAACATCTACAAGGAAATGGAAAGCGACCTTGGCATCGCGCGTGCGCGCCACGGCTATCTCAAATCCTGGGCAAGCCAAGGCGTGCTGCTGCTCAACAATTGCCTGACGGTCGAAAGCGGCATGGCGGCGTCGCATCAGGGCAAGGGGTGGGAGAAATTCACCGACGCGGTCGTCGCGGCGGTCGCCGCCGATCCGGCGCCGAAGGTGTTCATTCTGTGGGGCAGCCATGCGCAGAAGAAGGCGGCCAACGTCGCGGGCTTGGGTTCGGGTACCCGGCACCTGGTGCTGCGTTCGCCGCACCCCTCGCCCTTGTCGGCGCACAACGGCTTTTTCGGGTCGCGGCCGTTCAGTCAGGCCAATGATTTTCTGGCGGCGCAGGGACGCGGGACGATCGACTGGCGCCTGCCGGACGAACCCGGCGCATGAACCTGCTCAGCGATCCGCTGACGTTCGCGGTGCTGGCGCTGGCGGTGATCCTGCTGGGGCTGGCCAAGGGCGGGCTTGCGGGGGTCGGGGCGCTTGCGACGCCGATCGTGGCGCTGGTGCTGCCGCCGACGCTTGCCGCGGCGCTGCTGCTGCCGATCCTGATCGTGCAGGATGTCGTCAGCGTGTGGTCGTTCCGCAAGACATGGGACGGGTGGATCATCGGCTGGATGCTGCCCGGCGCTGCGATCGGCATCGCCGCGGGCTATTTCTACGCCGAGCAGGTCGACGAGGCGAAGCTGATGGCGGCGCTGGGCGCGATCACGCTGGCGTTCGGGCTGTATCGCCCGTGGGTCGAGCGCGGCGGACGCGTGGTTGCGGCGTCGAGTTCGCCGGGCTGGGTCGGCAGCCTGTTCGGGGTCGCCACCGGCTTTACAAGCCAGATCGCGCACGCCGGCGGGCCGCCGTTCCAGATGTGGGTTACCCCGCGCCGCCTGCCGCACCTCGCCTTCGTCGGCACCAGTTCGATACTGTTCGCGGCGATCAACTGGATCAAGGTGCCCGCCTATATCGCGCTCGGCGCCTTTCCGCGCGAGGTGCTGGTGGCGGCGGCGCTGCTGATGCCGCTGGCGATCGTGTCGACCTTGCTGACGGTACGCTGGCTGAAACGGATCGATGGCGCGCGCTTTTACGTGATCATCTATCTGCTGATGGTGCTGCTCGGGGCCAAGCTGCTGTGGGACGGGGTGACGGGATAGGGGGCGACTTGCGGTGGTAAAGCGCGTAGGCTGCGGGGCGACGGGCAGAGGCGTCCGTCCCCTTTCAAGGTATTGACCATGGCCAAAGGCCAGAAAAAGACGAACCGCGAAGTCCGCAAGCCCAAGGCCGAAAAACCCAAGAAGCCGAATGCGAGCAATCCGTCGACCAAGGTCGGGGTGGTTGCCGGCCTCGACAATATGAAGAAGTAACCGCGCCGCGCCATGCCTCCCCCGACGATATTGGTCGACGCCGACGCCTGTCCGGTAAAGGACGAGATCTACAAGGTCGCGTGGCGCCACGAGGTGCCGGTGAAGGTGGTCAGCAATAGCCGGCTGCGTGTTCCCGAGCATCCGTTGATCGAGCGGGTGGTGGTGTCGGATGGCTTTGATGCCGCCGACGACTGGATTGCCGAAGCGGCGGATGCGGCGAGCGTCGTGATTACCGCCGACATATTGCTCGCCGACCGCGCTTTGAAGGCGGGGGCGATCGTGCTCGGCCCCAATGGCAAACCCTTTACGACGGCGTCGATCGGCCCCGCGATCGCGACGCGCGCGATCATGGCCGACCTGCGCGCCGGGATGGACGGGCGGACGGGCGGGCCGCCGCCCTTTTCGAGGGCCGACCGGTCGCAATTTTTGCAGGCGCTCGACGCGGCGCTGGTGCGGTTGAAGCGCGGGTAGCGGCGCAGACACCGATTGACCCCGGGCCCGCCGCGCCGCATCCTGCGTCGATGGCCCGACTCTACACCAGCTTCGCCGAATTCTGGCCCTTTTACCTGCGCGAGCATAGCAAGGCATCGACCCGCGCGTTGCATTATGTCGGCACGACGCTGGTCGTACTGATCGCGATCGCGGCGGTGGTGAGCGGGCGCTGGGGGTGGCTGATCGCGCTGCCGCTGGCGGGATATTTCTTTGCGTGGGTGGCGCATTTCGGGGTCGAGAAGAACCGGCCCGCGACCTTTACCTATCCGCTGTGGAGCGTGGCCGCCGATTTCAGAATGTGGGGGCTGTGGCTCACCGGGCGGCTGGGGGCGGAACTCGACAAAGCGGGGGTGGCGCGCTGACGCGCGGCTCCACCGCTTCACCATTCGCAAGCCAAGGAGAAACCGCATGACCGTCAATCGCGCATCCGCCCGCTACGAAGGATTCGGCAAGGAAGGCAAGGGGTCGATCACGACCAAATCGGGGGTGCTCGACAAGCAGCCCTATGGGTTCGGGACGCGCTTCGAGGGGGTGCCGGGGACGAACCCCGAGGAGCTGATCGCCGCGGCGCATGCGGCGTGCTTTACCATGGCGCTGTCGTTCGGGCTCGCGCGCGCGGGCTATGCGGGCGACACGCTGGAAACCAGCGCGGCGGTCACGCTCGATCAGGTCGACGGCGGGTTCGAGATCAGCAAGTCGGCGCTGACACTGGCCGCCAAAGTGCCCGGCATCGACGCCGATGAATTTGCCCGGATCGCCAAGGAAGCCGAAATGAACTGTCCGGTGTCGAAGCTGCTCGATTGCGAGATCACCCTGGAGCACAGCCTGGAAAATTAACCCCTGCGCTTCAGGTGCTGACGAGCAGGTTCCATTCCTCGGGCGGGGTATAAGGGCTTTCGCCGACGTCGGGCAATTTGGTGCGGTTCGCCTGCCAATCACGGTGGTGGTTGCGCAGCATGTAGATCGCGAATTGCGCCGACACCTCATTGCGGTCCGCAGGGGCAATCCCGGCGTCGTCGGCGGCCAGCGTTTCGAGGGTCGACAGGCTGGTGCGCGGGCAACGCAGCACCAGGCTGGTCCACAGGGCGGTCTCGTCATGATCGCCCTCGAACGCTGACGCTACCCCGACGTCGAACAGCCGCTGGCGCAGCGCGCGCAGGTCCGGATCGGCGTCGAGCGCCGTCACCAGCGCGACCGTCGCGGCGCGCCATGCTTCGGCGCCGGGACCGGCGGCATCGGCATGCGAGATACGGTCGGTCACCGAAATGCGATCCTCGGTGTCGCCCGGCAGCGCGAGCGCGCAGCTGGTCAAGCCGATCAGGGCGATCCGCGGCCGCAGCGCCAGCGCCAGTCGCTGTTTCGCGGCGGCTATAGGATCGGGTTCAAATGTCGCCATGGCCGCCTGTCATTCCCATTGTGTCTAACCCGGGGATTTGTCGCGCGGGGGTGCGCCTTCGCCGCCCGCCCGATCAAATTCCTCGTTCATCGTGCGTTCGATCTCTGAACGCTGCGACGGGGCGTAGAGGTTGTCGGGGCTGGAATAAAGCCCCTTGAGAAAGGCAAAGTCCCACTGGGTCAGCGTCACCGGCACTTCGCTGTCGGACGCTGCATCAAGGATGCGCAGGATCGTCGACGGCGCGGCGGCGTCGATCCGCGCCGGATCGATGCGCGCCAGCGCGCGCATGGCGGCATAGTCGGCGAGCTGGGTCGTGGTGAGCCCGTCGAGCGCGGCGCCGTCGATCACCACTGCCGCGGCCAGGAAAGCGGGCCGCGCCGCCGCGGTGATCCGCGACGGGTTGCGCGTGGTGCGATTGACCGGCATGTCGCCCTCGTTTGCGACCGCGCGACCGTCGGCGTTCACCATCGTCTGGATCTGCCAGGCGGTGGCCGGTCCCGGTTCGGCGAGGATCTTGCGGACTTGCGCCGGGGTCCGGTCGCCGAACATATAATTATGATCCTTGCCGAGCGCCTTGACGAAGGCGTTCTTGTCGGCGGCGACCATGACGAGCAGGTTCGGGGTGCAGTCGGGCTTCGCAACATCGAGGCCGACACCTTTGGCGACCGCACGGAGGCGCTCGCGCACGGCGGCGCGCTGCGCTTCGGGAATGCCGAACACGCCCGGGCACACCGCGGTTTCGAACCGCGCGATCTGGCCGCGCGGCGACGCCGGGGTCAGCGCGCCGACGAAGGATTTGATCTGTTGTTCGAGCTCGCTGTAGCCGGTCACGACGATCGGGGCGTCATCCTGCGCCGCCGCGGGGGCGGCCAGCAGGGCGAGAGATAGCAGGGCGAAACGCATCGAGAGCCTCCCGTCAGGGTTGCGAAGCAAATTTGCGCCGGAGCCCTGCCGCGGGGACGGGCCGCGGCTGGTACTCCGACGATGGCGACCATCGCTGCGGCGCCGCGCCTTGTCGCGCCGCGTTCGACAAGCTGCGTGCGGGCGCCGACCAGCGGGCGGGCGACGAACGCATGATCGCCGCTTGATCTCAACCGCGCTTCAGCTTTCATAAGCGTGGGCAGTCGATTCGCGAACGGAGTCCCTTGCCGATGTTGCACTATCCCGCTGCCCCCACCTCAAGCGCCGACGACGGCGATCCGGAGCCCGTCGAACGCGCGCCGCTGCTGACGCGCTATCTGGCGCGGATCGGCTATGCCGGGCCGGTGGCGCCCACTGCTGAAGTGCTGGCGGCGCTTCAGGCCGCGCATATCGCCGCGATCCCGTTCGAGGCGATCGACGCGCTGACCGGGGTCGGGATCGCCATCGACGATGCCGCGATCGAGGCGAAGCTGATCGACCGGCGGCGCGGCGGTTACTGCTTCGAACAGAACAGCCTGTTCCTGCGCGTGCTGCTGGCAATCGGGTTCGAGGCCGAGGCGATGTTGGGCCGGGTGCGCTGGATGCTGGCGGACGATGCGCCGCCGACGCCGCGCACGCACCAGGTCGTGCTGGTGACGCTCGATGGTCGGCCGTGGCTGGCCGATGTCGGGTTCGGCGCCGCGGTGCCGCCGCAGCCGCTGGCGATGGACCGCGAGGGGGTGCAGCCGACGCGGCACGAGGATTATCGCGTGCGCCGCGGCAATTTCGGGTGGGAGGTCGCGGCACGGATCGGTGATGCCTGGCAGGCGCTGTACCGGCTGGACGACGCCCCGGCGCCGCCGATCGATCGCATCGTCGGCAACTGGTACACCTCGACCCACCCCGATTCGCATTTCACCCAGCAGCTGGTCGCGGCGCGCACGACCGCCGAGGCGCGCTACGCGCTGCGCGACAACCGGCTGACGGTGCGGCTGAGCGACGGGCGGACCGACCGGCGCTATCTGACCGCCGATGAAATCGAGCGGACGCTGGCCGAGATTTTCCTGCTGCCGGTCGAGCGCAGCTGGCGCCCGGCGATCGAGCGCGCCGCCACCGCCGAGATCGCGGGGTAGCGGCGCGCATCGGTCAGCGGCAGCGCACGTCGTCGTTGTTGCCGCTGCGTTCGATCGCGCGTCCGGCGACCGCGCCGCCGATCGCGCCGAGCACGGTGCCCAGCGTTTCCGACCCGCCGGGCGCGATGACATTGCCCGCGACGCCGCCCGCGATGCCGCCGACGATCAGTCCGGTGGTGCCATCGTTGCGGCGGCAATAATATTTGCCGTCGCGGCCGCGATAGATGCGGTCACCCGCCGACAGGCGGCGTTCGCGGTAGCGGCGGTCGCTGCGGTAATATTGATCGGCATAATAGCCGCCATGACGCGGGTCGGGGCGGTTATAGTCATAGGCGCCGTAACGGTCGTAATAGCCGCGGTCATAATAGCCGTAACCGCCGTCGTCATAGTTCGAGCCATAGCTGCCGGTCGAGGCGCATGCGCCGAGTGTGGCGGTCGCGGCGGCGAGGGGGATCATCATCAGTCGGTTCATCGAGGTCGCTCCATTCGGACGCGTGCCGGACACGCGCCATGTGGTGGTTACCCCTCTGGTTGATAGACCCGCGGTGGCGAGCATGGTTCCGCGCGGCGCGGCGGAGGCGCGCGTTCAGTCGATGATCACATCCTTCCCCTCCGCCTTCAGCCGCGCAAGCCCGTCCTTCATCGCTTGCAGCACTTCGGGCGGGTGCGGGGCCCAGCTTTCGACCTCGCCGACGATGCGTAGCGGCGCGCGGCTGCGATAGCTGCGCGTCGGGTTGCCGGGGAATTTCTGGTCGGTGAGGTTGGGATCGTCGAACCAGTCGCCGGTGGGCTCGACGATATAGATGCGCTGACGCCCGTCACCCGCGGCGAGCTCGCAGCCCCAGATCGCCGATTCCAAGGCGGCGGAAAAATAGATCCACGACAGCGGCCGACCCCCGGCAAAATTGCCCGCCCGGCCGGGCATGAGCAGGTCGCCGGGGCCAAGGTCGGCGCGGGTGCCGTGGAAAAAGGTCGCGTCGGCGTCGGGGCCGGTGGGGGTGGCGGTGTCGGTCATGGGGGAGACTCGCAGCAAGGGGAAAGGCGGCCCAGCCAAGCGCGCGGCGGCGGACTTGTCAAATCCGTGCGGGGTCATCGGGGGCGGATGGGGAGAAAGGCGTGAAAGCGGCGCGCGCGCCATTCGCGCGTATCGGCACCGCTTGAGAAAGGGAGGACTCACGCAAAGGCGCAAAGGCGCGAAGGGGATCGTGGCAGTTTTCAACGCGCGTTGAAAATCGGGGCGTCGTTTTCAACGAGACGGCGATTTGGTGGAAAACGGCCATCGCGCCTGATGCGGCGGATATGCCGGGGGCGAGGGGTTTGGCAAAACGCAGGTTTCGGGCATGATGCCGCCACCATGTGCAACCATTATCAGAACCATCCCGAAGCGCTGCCGACGTGGCGGCAATATATCGGGATCGACCCGCATGTTTATGATCCGCCCTTTTCGGAGACGCGGATCGACGTGTGGCCGCGGCGGATGGGCGAGGTCGTGCGGACGGTGGATGGCAAGCGCGTCGCGGGCGAGATGGCGTGGGGGGTGCCGCTGACGCTGCCCGGCAAACGGCCGGGGACGACGGTGACCAAATATGTCACCAACGTCCGCAACCTGGCCAGCCCGTTCTGGGCCAATATGCTGAAACGCCCGGCGCAGCGGTGCCTGGTGCCGTTCAGCCGCTTTGCCGAACCGAAGCTGGGACCGGATGGCAAGGGGACGAAGGACGAGCATTGGTTCCGCGTCGCGGACCGCGAGGTCGCGGCGTTCGCGGGGCTGTGGCGCCCGAGTGCGGTCGGCGATGCCTATGCATTCCTGACCTGCGCCCCCAACCCGCTGGTCGCGCCGCTGCATCCGAAGGCGATGCCGGTGATCCTGGCCGAGGATGATTATGCGACATGGCTGGACGGCGATGCCGAGGCAGCGGCGGCGCTGGCGGTGCCGTTTCCATCGCAACTGATGGTGGTGGAGTAATTGTCAGGGATTCGGGAGTTTCGGGGATGTCGCACCTGTCACCGTAATTCCCCCGTAATTCCCCGGGGATGTCGCACCTGTCACCGTAATTCCGGAATTCCGGGAGTGTAGCATGGAATGGGGGTGAGATGATTGACCGGCCGCGTGGCCGGGGTCCTCAAGCCAACAAATCTTCCAGATTAGCCCTTAGCGTAGCTGCTCGCTCTGGGAAGGTGGTCAGTTGTGCAACCGTCTGTTCTGAGAAGGCATTTGCAGGTACCTTATTCTTAAGCTGACCAAAAACATACTTGCCTTTGGCTCCCCGTAGCGGGCGGTTTTGGAAGGCGGCCCAAACGTCGTTATTTGTCGGGCTACCGCCTGCGCCATGCAACTCTCGATTATGCGCTGCTCGCTGCGAAGCAAATTGTTGTTCGATAGGGGCCTGATTTTGTGCCAGTGTTTCGTCTAACCAAGTTTGGCAGTCATTGAGCGGCTGTCCCGTCAAGGCTGCCAAAAACGATGTGTCGCAAAATTCGGCTTCAATGTCAGATTGTTCTGTAAACCAAAGTCGAATTCCGTCTTCGTTATACGCCTGAGAAAGCGTATTTACTTCATCGTCGGTCAAGGAGTCGCGGTCGCGGTGGACCAGAATTTTGAACTTACCTCCAAGAGAGTTCTTTAATTCAACTGCTTCTTCTTTCGTCAGTAGGTGCGAGTATCCTCTTCCGGGCAAGACGGTGACTGATTTTTCGATATCAGGCCATTGCCGTATCAGCTTTTTCAAGAGATCATTTTTCGAATCTTCGCTGACAACAATTACTTTTTTCCCAAATGCGCCCCATCCCAATGCTAGCTCTACAACCTCACGGTTCTCAGTTATTTTTTGCCCATCTGACAGCCATATGACGTTCGCTCCTGCCGGGGCGCCTCGAACAATAAACGGTGAGTGGGAGGTGAGCACTATTTTGAGGTTTTGTGCTTGCGCGATCTGGAGCAGATTTACTGCCAATTTCTCCTGTACGTTCGGATGAAGGTGAATGTCTGGTTCATCTATCAGCAAAATTTTTGGTTTAAAAAGAAGTATATAGCAAAAAATCTGTATTAGCTGAAGATACCCTGTTCCAAGAAGTTCAAGAGGAATGTCTCGGCCACTAATTTCAACATCCGATTTAATCTGGAAGTCAGTTGTCTCATCAAATGAAACTTTTATTTTTACGTCTCCGAGAAGTGGTTTTAGCCAATCTTCGATCTGAGATATTTCTTCTGGAGACAGGAGGTCCAATGCGTTCCGAAGGTAAACATTCGAGTCGCCGAACGAGCACGCTTTCAAAACAACCCTTTTCGAGTTCTTTTGTTCGACGTTTGGAATTCCTGAAATTCCAGGAATAAACCCGCTAAAGAACGTATCTATTCCTCGGAACTGGTCTCTAATCTGCTCGGGTAGTTCGCCGCTCACCGAAATGCCCGCATTGCGAGCCGCTCGCATGCGGCATTCGACTAGCGCGTCGTTTTGGTCAGCGTCTTGAAAAGAAAATTCGACCTTAGATGATGGGCTTGACGCCAAATTCCCCCAATCTGCACCATGGCCAAGTCGCCAGTATTCGTCTGAGGGCAGATAATCGAGGTCGCTGATGCGGACCATTTCCGTGGAATTTGATCGAATACGATTTACCTGCCTTAATAGGCAAGAGGCTAGATGGAGGGCCTGAAGGATCGAAGATTTTCCACTACCATTAGAACCGACGAGAATGTTCAAGTCGGATAACGGAATCTCGATATTATCGATCCGCTTAAACTTATCGATCTTTACCGATTTTAGTTCCACAGCTTGCTCCCCTCATCTGGGCTTTGTGCCGTCGAGGGGAGCAATCTTCAATCCCTCCTGAACTGGTATGCTCCGATATCAGCTCATCTCTCAATCATGCTCCCGCCCACCCGCGCCCATATACAGCTCGCGGCCGGTCTCCTCATAGACCTGGCTCATTTCGGCCATTCCCTTCTCGGCCTCTTCCGCCGCGATGAAGCCCGCGCTGTCCTGATTCTGCAGCTTCGCGAACTCCCGCACCTCCTGACTGATCTTCATCGAGCAGAATTTGGGGCCGCACATGCTGCAGAAATGCGCGGTCTTGGCGCCTTCCGCGGGCAAGGTCTGGTCGTGATATTGCTCCGCCGTGTCGGGGTCGAGCGACAGGTTGAACTGGTCGCGCCAGCGGAATTCGAAGCGCGCTTTCGATAGCGCGTCGTCGCGGACCTGCGCGGCGGGGTGGCCCTTGGCGAGGTCGGCGGCGTGGGCGGCGAGCTTGTAGGTGACGACGCCGACCTTCACATCATCGCGGTCGGGCAGGCCCAGATGCTCCTTGGGCGTGACGTAGCAAAGCATCGCCGTGCCGTACCAGCCGATCTGCGCGGCGCCGATGCCGCTGGTGATATGGTCATAGCCCGGCGCGATGTCGGTGGTTAGCGGCCCCAATGTGTAGAAGGGCGCCTCGCCGCACGCCTCCAGCTGCTTTTCCATATTCTCCTTGATCTTGTGCATCGGGACGTGACCCGGCCCCTCGATCATCACCTGGACATCCTGCGCCCAGGCGCGCTTGGTGAGCTCGCCCAGCGTGTAGAGCTCGGCGAACTGCGCCTCGTCGTTCGCGTCATAGATGCTGCCGGGGCGGAGGCCGTCGCCGAGGCTGTAGGCGACGTCATAGGCCTTCATGATCTCGGTAATCTCGTCGAAGCGTTCGTAGAGGAAGCTTTCCTTGTGATGCGCGAGGCACCATTTCGCCATGATGCTGCCGCCGCGCGACACGATGCCGGTCATGCGCTTGGCCGCGAGGGGGACGTAGGGGAGGCGGACGCCGGCATGGATGGTGAAATAGTCGACGCCCTGTTCGGCCTGTTCGATCAGCGTGTCGGCGAAGATTTCCCAGGTCAGGTCCTCGGCGATGCCGCCGACCTTCTCGAGCGCCTGGTAGATGGGGACGGTGCCGATCGGGACGGGCGAATTGCGGATGATCCATTCGCGCGTGTCGTGGATGTTGCGCCCGGTCGACAGGTCCATGACGGTGTCGGCGCCCCAGCGGATCGACCAGACCATCTTGTCGACTTCGGATGCGACGTCGGATGCGACCGCGCTGTTGCCGATATTGGCGTTGATCTTGACGAGGAAGTTGCGGCCGATCGCCATCGGCTCGCTTTCGGGGTGGTTGATGTTGCTGGGGATGATGGCGCGGCCGCGCGCGACCTCATCACGGACGAATTCGGGGGTGACATAATCGGGGATGCTGGCGCCGAAGCTTTCGCCGTCGCGGCGGTATTCGGCGAGGCGGGCGCGGCCGAGGTTCTCGCGCTCGGCGACATATTCCATCTCGGGGGTGATGATGCCGCGGCGGGCGTAGTGCATCTGGCTGACGTTCGCGCCGGGCTTGGCGCGGAGAACGTTGCGGCGGACGTTGGGGAAGGCGGGGACGCCGCCGCTGCGGTCGGGGCCGAGCTGGCCGTTATCCTCGGGGCGAACCTCGCGCTGGGTGACTTCTTCGACGTCGCCGCGGCCGCGGATCCAGTCGCGGCGGAGTTCGGGGAGGCCCTTGGCGATGTCGATGACCGCGTCGGCGTCGGTGTACGGCCCGCTGGTGTCGTAGACGCGCACCGGGGGCCCGCCCGACGAGGGTTCGAGCAGAATCTCGCGCATCGCGACGCGGATGCCGCTGCCGGTCTGGGTCGCGACATGGATCTTGCGGCTGCCTCTTATGGGTCCGGTGGTGACGCCGATGGGCTGGGCTTGCGTCTTGTCGAGGCGGCTGTCGATGTCGGCCATGTCTGTTCGCTCCAAAGGTTCGGAGCGAGAATGGGGATTCCGGGCTTGGAATACCGACCCTCCCTCCGCCGGTATTATCCGGATCAGGTTCAACGGGTCGCGGTCTATTCCGCTCTCAACCTGCGTTTGCGCGGCAGGCTCCCCGGGGATGGCAAAGATGTAGCGGGCCGGTGCGTCGCTGTCGAGCGTTGCCGATTATTTCGTGGCGGCGGCGTGGAAATCGTGGACGAATATACCGGCGGTGCGGCTGTCGTAGGCGCGTTGAAGGACGCATTTGCCGTCATCGCTCTTGCAGGCCGCCGTCGCGATGCGGGCGGCGCGTTTGGCGTTGCGTTCGACAACGAGACCCCAGTTCTTGTCGGTCCGGTACGACTGGATCAGCCCGTTCGCCACCCAGGTGGCGACCACGCAGGTCTGGCCGGTGGCGCGGCTGCACGCGGCCAGCGCCGCGTCGTTGGCGGCGGTGAGCTGTGGGTAGCCACTCGCGATAAAGGCGCGCGCATAATCCTTTTGGTCCGCCGCCCAGGCGGCGCTGGCGTAGCGCTTGCGCGCGGTGGCCAGATTCGGCGTATGGCCGGATTTGCCCGCGTCGAAGCTGTGCAACACCTCGCACGGCAGTTGTTGGGCAAGCGAACATTCGGCGAGCACCTGCTTGCGCTCGGCGCCGCCTTCGCCGTTCCAGCCGCGGTACAAGGTTCCCTGATTGTCGCGGATGATCGTCATCGACGAATTATACCATTCGCCGATCGAGGTGCAGCCGCCCCCCATCGCGCGGTTGCAGGCTTCGAGCGCCAGATGTTCGGCAAAGCCGGAACTAAATCTTTTGCCCGCCATCCAGACGTCGTCGGCGTCTGGGTGCCACGCCACCGAACCATAGACATAATAGGCGCCGCCACCGCCGCCGCCACCGCCGCTGTCACCTCCGCCGCCGGTGCTTTCGCACATCGGGACCGCGGCGATACCATGGCTGCCGCCGGACACGCCGACCTGTACCTCGCCGGGGCCGGGGCCGTTCGGACAGGGGTAGGCGGCGTTGGCGGGCTGCGGTGCCGCGACCAGCAGCGCCGCGAAGAACAGGGCAAGGCACAGGAGGGAGCGCATCATTGTTCGACCTTCAACGGGACGCCGGGTTGAATTCATGCACAAAATCGCCCGCGACGCGGCTGTCGTAGCTGCGCTGCAATTCGCAGCGTTGGCGTTGCCGTTCGCAATTCACCTGCGCCGCCTGCGCGGCGCGTCTGGCGCTGGTTTCGACGGTGGCGCTCTGTTCATTGTCGTCGCCGAGGCGATAGGGCTGGATGACGCCATTGCCGACCTGCGCGAGGATGACGCACGGCCGCTTGGTCGCCGCAGCGCAGGCGGCGAGCGCGCGGCGTTCAGCGGTCGCCGCATCGCTGTGGCCGCTGGCGATGTAGAGGCGGCCGTCGAACCCGTCGGTGCCATCGACCCATGCGCCCGCGGCGTAGGATTTCTGGCCGCAGCCGGGGTGGGCGCGTGCCGCCGTCGACTTGCCGGGAAGGTGCCGAGTATTTCGCAGGGCAACAGCTGTTTGGCGCTGCATGCGGCGAGCGTCGCGGCGCTGTGGACGCCTTGCTCGCCATCCCACGCCGAGATCAGCCCGCCGTGCCGGTCGCGCAAGATTGTCATCGCCGAATTATGCCATGTGCCGATCGAGGTGCAGCCGCCGCCCATGGCGCGGTTGCACGCCGCCAGCGCTTCGCCTTCGACGATACTCGCGGCGCCGCTGTTGCCGACCATCCACACGTCGGCGGCGTCGGCGTGCCACGCGATCGAGCCATAGGTGTAAGTGGCGCCGCGCGGTATCATCACGGGGTCGCCCGGCGCGCCGAGGTCGCCCGGCGCATCGCCCGTACTGCCGACACGGTTGCACAGCGGCAGGGTGGCAATGCCATGGCCGCCGTCGGCCATGCCGACCTGCACCTCGCCGGGCCCAGGGCCGTTCGGGCAGGGATAGGCGGCGCGGGCAGGCTGGGGCAGCGCGAGCAGGAAAAGGACCGCCGCGGCGATGCGCGCCAGAAGAAGGGGCCAGCGAGCAGCGCGAGCGGCGGTCGAGGGTCTCATGCGCCGACACTATAGGGTTTGCCGCGCCGGATGGCGCGATGCCACGGGGTACTGGTACAATCGGGCGGTGCGACGGACGGGCGATTGCTGTGTTAGGCTAGAGCCCTTATCCCGGGACGCAATCGGGCTGCGGCAGCGCCCCGAACCAACAATCAACGCACATGGAGCCAGCGCCGATGATCGAACCCCGTTTCAAGCGACGACAGCTGTCGCTGGCCACGCTGGCGCTGTTCGCAGTGGCGGCGTGCGGCGGCGAAGCGGCGGGGACCGCCGATGCGGCGGACAGCGTGGCACCGAGCGCAGCGTCGCAGACCGGTGCCGGTACTGTGGGTGCCGCTGCCGCCGCCAGCGGCGCCGCGGAGCAGGTGATGACCGAAAGCGACCGCCTGTTCCTCGACATGGCCGACGGCGCCTGCAACGCCGTGGATTTTCCGTCCTTTTTCAAGGCATTTACCGGATCGTGGGCGGTGCGCGCGAAATATACCGCGGCGACGGTTACGCACGGGATGACCGGCCAAAGCCGGTCCTTGCCGCGCCGCGACTATCTGGCCCTGAATGATTTTCCGATCGCGCCGATGGACTATGATTATGTCACTGCCGCGTCGGCGGCAGCGTTTGAGGGCAAGCCCGATGCATCGTGGCGCGACCTGTCCTATGTCCAGCTGGAGTTCAACACCGCGAACGACAATCGCCGCCGGGTCGACTGGCTGCCGGGGATTTTCCAGAAGCACCAGACCCCGCCGCCGCCCGAGCTGGAAGAGGGCTTGGGCGAGCTGGTGCGCGCGACGGGCGGCGGCGGGACGTTGCTGTTCTTCCCGACCGAGACGTGCTGGGAACTGGTCGAGGATGTGCGCAACCCGATGCCGCAGCCCTGATCGGGCTGCGGCCTTTAATCAGACATGGTCGAGCACATCGGCGCCGTTTGCGGCGAGCCGGGTGCGCTTGTCATAATCGCCGAGCACTGCCTTGGTCAGTCCGAAATCGGTGACCGCCAGGATCACCAGCTCGTCGGTGGGTGACAGGTTTTTCGACTGGTGGAACACCCAACGCGGGACAAAGGCGAGCCCGCCGGGGTTCAGCGTCAGCGTGGCGTCACCGATGCGCACCTCGGCGGTGCCGCTGATCACATAGAAGAGCGATTCATGCGCGTGCTTGTGCAGTTCGTTGTTGCACCCCGCGGCGATCCGCACGACGCGGGCATCGAACGCCTGGGTGCCGGGAAAATCGAGCACGTCGACGGAAAAATCGATCCCCAGCTTGGCGTTGCAGTTGCGATAAATCTGCCGGTGGCTGTTGCCCGGGTCGGCGTGAAAGGCGGCGAGCGGCGCGTCGGTGGCGAGCGGCTGGCGCGCCTCGATATTCGTGATGAGGGCGAGAAGGTCGGGGTTCATGCGGATATTGTCCTGTTGAAGCGCGGGGCCGCGGGCGATGCCATCGCCGCGCGGCCCCGCGTCGGATCGGTCAGACGGCCATCGCCAGGGCGGGGCGTTCGGCGCGCGCCATCGCGCGTTCGTAGAGCCAGTCCCAAAAGGACGAGCGCAGCGACAGCGCCTTGATCATCCCGCGGCGCAGATCGCCCTTGCCCGTCGGGGTAGCGGCGAATGCCAGCGAGATGTCCTCCAGCGCCTCCTGATGATGATCGTCGACCGCGGTGTGCAGCGGGAAGAAGACCGTGTCGCGCGGGTGAAGGTCGGTGCGCGCTATCGCGTTGACGAAGGGGATATAGATGGTGCTGACGATATTTTCGGTGCCGAGTCCCAGCGCGCCGAGCGCTTCGGCGGCCGAACCATGGGTCAGCGTGGTCAGGAAGGATTCGCGCCAGCACACCAGTTCGATCGCGTCGTCTTCGGGGACATAGGGGGCGGTGACGCCGGTGGCCTCGCGAAAGCGGCGGAACAATTGCGGGTGCGGGATGCCCTCGATCCATTCGCGTTCGACGCCGACCGCGGCGAGTTCGGCATATTCCTCGTCATCATAAATGCCCGATTCTTCGGTCAGATTCTGAAGCAGGCTATGGCGATGCGCCGGGATTTCGAGTTTGGAAATTACGGTGGTCAGATAGCGCGGAAAGTGCAGCGAATATCCGTAATAATGTTCGGCAAAGTCGCGCAACGCCCAATCGGTATCGGGAAAATCGCCGACATCAAGTGCCGCAAGATAGGGGTGATTTACAGCGCGATGGCTCAGTGATTCTTCGATAAGATCCTTGATGCAAACAGTCACACGACCTCCTGAGTGATTTTGGGGGAAATTATATTTTATGCACTTTGTTATTATTATTATGCCCCGGAGGATGATTTCTATATCCGCGCCCCTTGGACGATGAAAACCGGGCCAAAGACCCGGGTCATTATATTGGTGTCGGCAATTGGCGCGCAGACGCGC
Organism: Sphingopyxis sp. EG6; assembly: GCF_003609815.1. Taxonomy (NCBI): domain Bacteria; kingdom Pseudomonadati; phylum Pseudomonadota; class Alphaproteobacteria; order Sphingomonadales; family Sphingopyxidaceae; genus Sphingopyxis; species Sphingopyxis sp. EG6. The sequence continues at coordinate 3,070,613 of NZ_AP017603.1, read as the reverse complement.
GGGCGCGCGAATCCGGCGCTGCGAGTGTTAAGGGTTCGGGGTGCAGCGCTGGGCGTTGCCCCAGCGCGCGGCGGCTATTTGGCCGCGGGCGCCATGAAGTCGTGGACGAATTCGCCCGGGGTGCGGCTGTCGTAAACCCGCTGGAGGGTGCAGGCCTGACCGCGCTTCTTGCAATTCGCCTGCGCCGCCTGCGCGGCGCGCTTGGCATTGGATTCGACGGTGGCGCTCTGGTCGCCGGTGCCGAGGCGGTAGGTCTGGATCACGCCGTTGCCGACAAAGGCGAGGATTGCGCAGCGTTGCCGGGTCGCCTTGGTACAGGCATCGAGCGCCAGACGTTCGGCGGTTGCGGCGTCGCGCTGGCCGCTGGCGATATAGAGGCGGCTGTCGAAGCCTTCGGTCCCCTCGACCCAGGCGCCGACCGCATAGAGTTTGCGCGCCGTGGGTTTGGGCAGATGGCGGTTCTTGCTCGACGAATAGGTGCCGAGCACCTCGCACGGCAGCAGCTGTTTGGCGCTGCAATCGGCGAGCGTCTTTTTGCTGTGAACGCCGCCATCGCCATGCCATCCCGACCACAGCGCGCCGCTGCGGTCGCGGAAGATCCGCATCGACGAATTATGCCATTCGCCGATCGAGGTGCAGCCGCCGCCCATCGCCTGATTGCATGCGGCGAGCGCGGTGCGTTCGGCGGTGTTGGGGCCGTCGTAGCTGCCCTCCATCCACACATCATCGGCGTCGGGGTGCCAGGCGATCGAGCCATAGCGGTAATAAACCTCGCTGCCCCCGCCTCCCCCGCCGCCCTGGGCGCGATCGCAGATCGGAACCGCGGCGACGCCGTGGCTGCCGCCCGACACCCCGACCTGGACTTCGCCCGGACCCGGACCGCCGGGGCAGGGATAGGCGGCGCGCGCCGCTTGCGGTTGCACGAACAGCGCAAGGGCGAGGGCGGCAAACAGGCCGAGGGCAAGGCGCAGGATCATCGCGCCGTCATATCAGCGGTGGCGGCCAGGTTACAATGCGCCGGTGTACCAGTGCTGCGCCGGGCGCGCGCGATGGGGCTATCGTCGGCGGCGCATTTCGATCAGAAGGGGCCGGGTCGACAGGGTGATGGCGGGCGCGGCGGAGGAAAGCGATGGCGGTGAAATCGGGGTTGGCAGCGGGTCTGGCGCTGTTTCTGATCGCCGCAAGCCCGGCGCCGCGGGTCGACGATCTCGGCTGGCTGGCCGGGCAATGGATCAGCGAGACGGGCGATCGCTGGACCGAGGAAAGCTGGACCGACCCACGCGGCGGAGTGATGCTGGGGCACAGTAGATCGGGGCGCGGCGATGCCTTGCGCGAATTCGAATTTCTGCGCATCGCGCCCGGCGCCGACGGCACGCTCGCCTATGTGGCGCAGCCGCAGGGCGGGGCGCCGGTGTCGTTCGCGCTGGTGCGGCGCGATGCGGCGAGCGCGACCTTTGAAAATGCGGCACATGATTATCCGCAGCGTATTCATTATGCCCGCGACGGCGACACGCTGACCGCGACGATTTCAGCGATCGACGGATCGAAACCGCGACGCTGGACCTATCGGCGGCGCTGACGGGCGACGGGCATCATGGCGGACAAGACGGGGCGGCTTTTTGCGATCATCGACAGCCTGCGCCGCCGCCGGCGGCCGGTGACCGCCGAGATACTGGCCGACGAGCAGGGCGTGTCGGTGCGCACGCTGTACCGCGACATCCAGGCGCTGATCGCACTCGGCGCCCCGATCGAGGGCGAGGCTGGGGTGGGCTATGTGCTGCGCCCGGGATTTTTCCTGCCGCCGCTGATGTTCACCGCCGATGAGCTGGAGGCGCTCGTGCTGGGCGCGCGCTGGGTCGAGGGGCGGCAGGACGGCAGCCTGTCGCGCGCCGCGGGGCTGGCGCTGGCGAAGATCGCGGCGGCGAGCCCCGATGCGCTGAAGCAGCGCATCGACGAGGCGGGGCTGTGGCCGGTGAACAGCCGCTGGCGCGAAACCGACGCGCCGCTGCTGGCGACGGTGCGCGAGGCGATGCGCGCCGAAAAGACGCTGCACATCGCCTATGCCGATGAAAGCGGCGCGGCCACCGAACGCGCGATCTGGCCTGCGGCGCTCGCCTATTTCGAGGACAAGCAGGTGATCGCTGCCTGGTGCCTGCTGCGCGAGGATTTCCGCAGTTTTCGCATTGACCGGGTGGCGTCGGCGCGGATCGGCAGCGAAGGTTTCGGTAGGCGGCGCGCGGTGCTGATGGCCGATTGGTGGCGGCAGAATGGGCTGGAGGCGGCCTCCTGACAATTTCTGTCAGGGGGTTGGGCTATTCGCCGGTGAGGGCGCACCGCGCCGCCAGACCGGAGGATAGAATATGCTCAAGACCCACCATGGTTCGTGCCACTGCGGCGCGGTCAAATTCGAAGCCGACATCGACCTCGACGCCGGGACGGGCAAGTGCAACTGCTCGATTTGCACCAAGAAGCGCGGCTGGAGCGCGCAGATCAAGCCCGACGCCTTTCGCCTGCTGACCGATCCGGCAGCGCTTTCCGACTATCAGTTCGGATCGGCGAGCGTGCATCACCTGTTCTGCAAGACGTGCGGGGTTTCGCCCTATGGCCAGGGATATGTCGAGGAGATCGGCGGCGCCTATGTGTCGGTCGCGATCGCGTGCCTTGACGATCTGGATCATGCCGCGATGGCGGCGCTGCCGGTGCAGCATATGGACGGCGCGGGGAATAATTGGTGGAATGCGCCGGAGGTGACGGGGCATATGTGACGGGGGCGTTCGCGGGATATCCGTCACCCCCGCGAAGGCGGGGGCCGCTGGAGATGTGGTATAAGGCCGATGGCGGCCCCCGCCTGCGCGGGGGCGACAATTCCTTCCGCTAGCCCCTCAACCGGTCCGCCGCGCCAGCCAGACCCCCGCAACCATCAGTGCGATGCCGGCGAGGCGCTTCGCGTCGACCGGAAAACGCATCGAACCGAACAGCGCGAAATGGTCGATCACCGCGGCGCTGGCGAGCTGGCCGACGAGGACGAAGAAGATTGCGTTGCCGACGCCGAATTTGGGGGCGATGAAGGTCACCGAAATCACATAGAAGGCGACGAACAGCCCGCCGAAATAGAAATGAAACGGGATGTCCGACGAAAAGCGGATCTGGCCGAGCGTCCCGGTCGCCAGCGCGCCGGTCGCGGCGATCAGGAAGGCGAGGCCGAACAGGATCGTCGATGCCGCCAGCGGGCTGCCGAGCCGCGCGCCAAGCCCGCCGTTCAAGGCGGCGAGGATCGGGATGCCGATGCCGGTGAGCAGCATGACGATCGCAAAGGTGGGGGCGTTGCTGCTGGTCATTGCGGGGGCAGCTTGGCCGCCTGCGCGGCGCGAAATTCGGCCACCGGCAGCCCGCCGATGCCCCAATTTTCGAGGTCGACCTCGTCGATGGTGACGACGGTGGTCGCGGGGTTCTTGCCGAGGATGCGCTGGAGCAATTCGGTGACGCCGCCGATCAGTTCGGCCTTTTGTTCGGGCGTCGCGCCCTCGCGGGTAATCTTGATGTTCACATAGGGCATCGGTGGGCTCCTCAGCTGGCGATTTGCGCGGGCCAGCCCGGCATTGCGGGAAAGCCGGGCAGTGCGGCGATCCGGCTCGTCCATTCGCCGATTGCCGGCCAGTCGGCAAGGTCGATGTCGGCCTCGCCCGCGAGCGCCAGATAGGGGCTTGCGGCAAGGTCGGCGATGGTCAGTCGGTCGCCGACCAGCCAGCGGTGCGCCGCCAGACGTGCCTCGATGACGGGGAGGAAGCGCGCGGTGACCGCCTGTGCATGCTCCTCGGCGATCGGCGTACCGAACTGGCGCGCGAGCCGGAGCGTCGCGGGGCCATTGGCGATTTCATTGGCGGCGTGTGACAGCCAGAGCGCGATTTCGCCGCGTTCTTCAGGGGTGCGGCCGTCCCAGTCTCCGGGGCGGTGGCGCGCCGCGAGATATGCGAGGATCGCCTGGCTGTCGCGCAGCGTGCGATCACCTTCGACATAGAGGGGAATCTGGCGCATCGGATTGATCGCGGCAAAGGCGGCGGACTGGCGCGCCGCGGCGTCGGTCGGCTGCTCCTCCCATGACAGGCCGAGGAAGGCGAGCGCCAACCGGACCTTGTGGGCGTTGCCCGAGCGGGGGGTGGCGTAGAGCATGATCATCGGCGGTCTCCGGACAGGCGGGCGTGGAGCGCGGCGTTTTCGGCGCGCAGTTGACCCAGTTCGGCGGCCATCGGCTGGATCGCGGCGGAAATTTCGGCCTCGGTAAAGCGCGGGGTGATGTGCTGCGAACAATTCCATTCCCAGCCGATGACATCGATCAGAAAGGCGCGTTCGGGGGTGGCGCGATAGCCCGCGGGCATCAGCGACGTCACCAGCGCGGGATCGTCGGCGAGCTCGACGCTGTGCGCATGGCCGACCAGTTTCAGCCGGTCCCTGTTCGGATAATCCATCAGGAACAGCGAGACGCGGTCGTCGCCAGCGAGGTTCGCGGTGCTGATATATTGCTTGTTGCCGCGATAATCGGCGAAGCCGATGCGGTTGCCCGCAATGTGGCGCAGGAACCCCGCGGGGCCGCCGCGATGCTGCATATAGGGCCACCCATGCGCGGTGACGCTGGCCATGTAGAAACTGTCGCGTAGCGCAATGTAATCCAGTTCCTTCGCGGTCAGCGCGTCGGGGGTGCCGTCGGCGCCCGCGTCCATCTTCAGATAGGAGGCGCGCGAGCCATGGCGTTCCTGGAGCGCCTTGACCGCGTCGCTGAACAGGGTGTGCCGGTAATTGCGGGCCATGACCGATCCTTCGCAAGTGGGGGGCGAACGAAGCCCGAGAGGGGACAGCTTCGTTCGCCGCACCCGATCTAGATCGTTGCAATGGATGCGATAACGGGCAAATATTGAACGACTCTGTTCCGAAAAGTGGAATAATCAATGGACCGCTTGCTGACGCTGGAAATGTTCGTCGCGGTCGCGAGCGAGGGCGGGTTTGCCGCCGCCGCGCGCAAGCTGAACAGCTCGCCGCCGGCGGTGACGCGCGGGATCGCGGCGCTCGAGGCGCGGCTGGGGACGCTCTTGTTCCACCGTTCGACGCGCGCCGTCGCGCTGACCGACGAAGGCACGGCGTTTCTGGAACAGGCGCGGCGTATCCTCGCTGACCTTGCCGGGGCCGAACGCGAGCTGCGCGGGGCGGCAGCGCAGCCGCGCGGCCAGCTGTATGTGACCGCGCCGGTGATGTTCGGGCGGCTGCACGTGCTGCCCGTTGTCGGCAAGCTGATGGCCGAGCACCGCGAGCTGATGGTGCGGATGATGCTGATCGACCGCAATGTGCGGATCGTCGAGGAGGGGATCGACGTTGCGGTGCGGATCGGCGCGCTCGCCGATTCGGGGTTGAAAGCGGTGCGGATCGGGTGGGTGCGCCAGATGCTGGTGGCGAGCCCTGCCTATCTGGCGCGGCGTGGGGCGCCGCAGGCGATGAGTGAGTTGGCGCAGCATGACCTGATCGGGACGATGGGGCCGCGCGCGGCGGGCGAATGGCAGCTCGCGCGCGGCAAATGGCGGCTCGACCCGCGCCCACGACTGGTGCTCAACACCGTCGATGGCGCGCTGGCGGCGGCCGAGGCGGGATTGGGGATCGCCAATCTGTTGAGCTACCAGCTGGCCGATGCGCTGGCGGCGGGGCGGCTGATCGCGCTGCTCACCGACGAACAGCCGCCGGCGCTGCCCGTGCACCTGTTGTTCGAACCGTCGCGCGCGGCTTTGCCCGCGGTGCGGTCGTTCGTCGAGGCGATGAAGGGGCGGATGCGGGCCGCGGGTTTGGGGTGAGGCATCTATCCTGATCCTCCCTGTGGCGAAGCCATGGGGAGGGGACCGTCCCCGCGAAAGCGGGGATGGTGGAGGGGCGCCGACGTCAGCGCAATAGCCCCTCCGTCAGCGCTTCGCGCTGCCACCTCCCCATGGCTACGCCACAGGGAGGATTAACGTCCGCCATTCGTCAAAACTGATACGCCAGCCCGCCGCCGAACAGCCATTGATCGGCGCTGCCGACGTCCTTCACGATCGGCGAATCGGCGAGGCGCGAGAGGAGGCGGCCATATTGGGCGCCGCCGATCAGCACGAATCCTTTGCGCAGGTCGCCCGACAGCGCATAGGCGCCCGCCATCCCGATCGTATATTTGCCCGCGCCCGCCTTGGCGCTGGCGCCGGTATAGACGGGCAGGCCGCTCGCCGCGCTGCCCAGCGCGTCGATATCGTAATAATAGCGGCCAAAGCCCTTGCCGTAGAAATTGACCGACGCCGACACGCCGACAAAGGCGCGTTTCGACAGCGGGGTGCCATAATCGATCGTCGGCGATGCCGCCCAGCTGCCGTGGCGGCCCGAAATATCCTTCAATGCGACGATGCGCAGGCCGATCTGGTCATAGTCGCTGGTGATCACTCCGGTGTGGGTGACGCCGGTGAAAAAGCCCGCCTCGACCGCCAGCTTGCGCTTGCCGAGCGCCTCGACCTGCGGATCCTTGATGCTGCCGGTGCGGTCGGCGCGCAGGCTGATGATCGGGCCGAATTTGAAGTCGGTCTTTTGTCCGCGGCGATGGCGGATCAGGTCGACCTGAAGATTCGTGCCGCGGGTCGAGAAGGAATAGCCGTCATAACGACCGCGAACGTAAAAGGCGGGGAGCAGGCGGCGCTCGTCCGAGCCGTTATAGTCGGGCGAGCTCAATATGCCCCCGGCCACCGAAATATAGTTGCGCGACCATTTGCGTTCGCCGTCGTCATCGTCGTCGCGCGCCGCGGGGAGCAGGATTTCGTCGTCGATGTCGCTGACGTCCTGCAGATGGCGTGCCGGCTCGTCGGCGTCCGGGATCAGTCCGTCGGCCGGCGTTTCAACGGGTGCCGCGGGGACTGGCGCCTCTTCCGCCATCGCGGGTGCCGCAGCGCCGCCGCCGAGCGCCAGTGCAGCAAACAGCCGAAGCAGGGAAGCGATGCGAAGCGGGCGGGAGCGCGAAGTCAAAACGGGCATATTCATCCTATATTCTTGCCCCTCTTGCCCCGGGGTGTAGGTGAAGGTCCAGATATTGCAAAGGCTTCGTCTTGCCCAAACAAGCTTTTGGCCGCATCGTGCTTTTCATGCATCACTACGGTCCTTCCGCTTGCCTATCGCGCCGCGTCGCCATTGGTTCCCGGCGCGTGGCGATCGATCCTGCTCAAGCCATGCTGTCGCGCGCATGAACCTGTTCGGTCCGAAGCGGCCCTTGGCGGCAGAAGAATGGGAATGGCAGCTGGCAGGCTTTCGCTGGCTGCTCGAGGAGTTCGAGGGACTCGACAAGCATCGCGCGGGCATACTCGCAACGCCTGATGGCGCCTGTTTCCCCGACAGCAAACAGACCGGCGACGCGCGCGCGGCAGAATTGCTCGCCCAGATCATGACGATAGCGGACATCGCCGACTGGCCGGTGCGGCTGGTACTGGACGATGGCGAACCCGAATTGCGCGCTGTGTCGCAAATGCATGCGCTGACCCCCGAAACCGGCTGGGCGATGGGGACATTCCAGATGGTCGAAGATGGCGCGGGCGGCTGGCTTGCCGAGATTGTGGCGAGTCGCCAGCAAATCGGCAACGAGGCCGCGCTGGTTGCGACACTGGCGCACGAGGTCGTGCATTATTTGCTCTCCAGCACCGAACGGCCGGTCCCGGGCGGCGAGGATTGTCACGAGCTGCTGACCGACTTGGCGGCTGTGTTCTTCGGTTTCGGCATCTTTCTCGGCAACGCCGCACGTTTTAGCCATCACACGCAAGGCGAACTCGGCACCCAATACGGCGGGTGGTTCGTCGCGGGTTCGCAGGGCTATTTGTGCGAGCGGGCGCTGATGACCGCGCTCGCGATCAGCGAGACGCTCGCAGGCCGCGACCCGATGGCGGCAGCGCCCTATCTCAAACCGCACCTTGCCCATGATTTGACGCAGGCGACGCGCTATATCGCAAAACGCGACATTTTCGCCGATATTGGGGCGATCGACCTCTGCGAATATGGCGCGCCCGCGGTGGCACGCGCATGAACCGCACGCCGAGGCTGATCGGTTATGCGCTGATGGTGCTGGCGGCGGGGCTGGCGGTCGCGTTGCGGCGCGGCGCGATCGACAGTTTGGGGCCATTCCCGGTTGCCGCGGTCGCGCTGCTGGTCGGGATGATCGGTGTGATGCTCGTGTTCACCGACCTGATGGTGCGCGGCCTTTACGCGCAGGTCGATGCGGCGAAACGCGACGAGGGCGGCGAAGGGTAAATCCTTTTCGTTCGACAGTATCGGTGGTTACCAGTATGACCGCCCGATGACTGATCGACCGCATACGCCGCTGCTCGACACGGTGGATGTCCCCGCCGACCTCCGCAAGCTGAAGCCCGAAGACCTCCGCCAGTTCGCCGACGAGCTGCGCGCCGAGATGATTTCTGCCGTGGGCACCACCGGCGGGCACCTGGGCAGCGGGCTGGGCGTCGTCGAACTGACGACCGCGCTGCACTATGTCTTCGACACGCCGCGCGACAAGATCGTGTGGGACGTCGGGCACCAATGCTATCCGCACAAGATCATCACCGGGCGCCGCGACCGCATCCGCACGCTACGCCAGGGCGGCGGGCTGTCGGGCTTCACCAAGCGCAGCGAGAGCGAATATGATCCGTTCGGCGCGGCGCATTCGTCGACCTCGATCAGCGCCGCGCTGGGCTTTGCGATCGCCAACAAGCTGAAGGACCAGCCGGGCCGCGCGATCGCGGTGATCGGCGACGGGTCGATGTCGGCGGGCATGGCCTATGAGGCGATGAACAATGCGCAGCAGGCGGGCAACCGGCTGATCGTCATCCTCAACGACAATGACATGTCGATCGCGCCGCCCGTTGGGGGACTCTCGGCCTATCTCGCCAAGCTGGTGTCGTCGCGGCCGTTTATCGAGCTGCGCGAAATCGCACGGCGCTTTGCGCGCAAGCTGCCCGAACCGCTGCACAAGGCGGCGAAAAAGACCGACGAATTTGCCCGCGGCATGGCGATGGGCGGCACCTTGTTCGAGGAACTCGGCTTTTATTATGTCGGGCCGATCGACGGGCATAATCTCGACCATCTGATCCCGATCCTGGAAAATGTCCGCGACAGCGAACATGGCCCGGTGCTGATCCATGCGGTGACCAAGAAGGGCAAGGGCTATGCCCCCGCCGAGGCCGCCGCCGACAAATATCATGGCGTGCAGAAATTCGACGTCATCACCGGCGAGCAGGCAAAGGCGCCGCCGGGTCCGCCCGCGTACCAGAATGTCTTCGGCGAAACGCTGGCAAAGCTCGCCGACACCGACCCGCGCATCGTTGCGATCACCGCGGCGATGCCGTCGGGGACGGGCGTCGATAAATTCGCGAAGGCGCATCCGACGCGCAGCTTTGACGTCGGGATTGCCGAGCAACATGCGGTGACGTTTGCCGCGGGACTGGCGGCGCAGGGGATGCGGCCGTTCGCGGCGATCTATTCGACCTTCCTCCAGCGCGCTTACGATCAGGTCGTGCATGACGTGGCGATCCAGAATCTGCCGGTGCGCTTTGCGATCGACCGCGCGGGGCTGGTCGGCGCGGACGGATCGACGCACGCGGGCTCGTTCGACATCACCTATCTGGCGACCCTGCCCAATATGGTGGTGATGGCGGCGGCCGACGAGGCCGAGCTGGTGCATATGACCTATACCGCCGCCGAATATGACGCGGGGCCGATCGCGTTCCGTTATCCGCGCGGCAACGGCACCGGCGTGGCGCTGCCCGCGGTTCCCGAAAAGCTGGAGATCGGCAAGGGCCGGGTGGTGCGCAGCGGCAAGACGGTCGCGATCTTCTCGCTCGGCACGCGGCTGGGTGAAGCGCTGAAGGCCGCCGATACGCTGGAAGCGCGCGGACTGTCGACGAGCGTCATCGACCTGCGCTTTGCCAAGCCGCTCGACGAGGAGCTGATCCGCAAGACGCTCGCGAGCCATGAAGTGTGCGTGACGGTCGAGGAAGGCAGCATCGGCGGGCTCGGCGCGCATGTGCTGACCTTGGCGAGCGACGTGGGGCTGATCGACGCGGGACTGAAACTGCGCACGCTGCGCCTGCCCGACATGTTCCAGGATCAGGACAAGCCCGAACTGCAATATGACGCCGCGGGGCTCAACGCGCCGCAGATTGTCGATTGCGTGCTGAAGGCGCTGCGCCACAACAGCGCGGGGGTCGAGGAAGCGGGTGCGCGGGCTTGAGCGGCGGCGTATCTCAAATGCCCGGTTCGTGCTGAGCCTGTCGAAGCACCGCTTTCTCAGTTGATGCGGCCGGAGACAAGGACGGCCCTTCGACAAGCTCAGGGCGAACGGCATTGAGGGGATTGTCGAGCGCATGGATTTCCTGAAACTCATCCAGTCGCTCGACGAGCTGCTCTATGAGATCATGTCGTGGCTGATCTTTTATCCGGTCACGCTGTGGCGCGCGCTGACGAAGCCGCTCAAGATGATGGATTATGCCGACAGCGAACTCGGCGATCCGGCGGCGCGGCAATATACCGATACGCTGTCGCCGCCGCTGTTCCTGCTGCTGACGATCGCGCTGACCCACGCCGCCGAACTGTCGCTGGTCGGGCAGGACGAGCTGGTCACGGGAAAGACCGGGCTCAGCGCCTTTGTCAGCGACGACAGCAGCCTGATTCTGGTGCGCGTCGCCTTTTTCAGTATTTTCCCGCTGATCATGGCGGCGCGGATGGTGCGCGCGCGGCATATGAAGCTGGACCGCGGACCGCTCAAGCCGCCCTTTTACAGCCAATGCTATGTCACCGCGCCATTCGCGATGATGGTCAGCGGCGCGTCGATCCTGATGCGGATGGACGGGGTGTGGGCGGTGGCCGGGCTCGGGCTGCTCGTCTTTGCGCTGCTGTGGTTCGGCACGTTGCAGATTTTGTGGTTCGCGCACCATTTGCGCACCGGTTACTGGCGCGCCGCCGGTCATGCTTCGCGCGCGATGGTCGAGGCGCTGGTGCTGTTCACTATTGTGTCGCAGCTTTTCCGCTAGCTGACCGGGACGATCGTCGCCTGCGCGATCGCGCAGCGGCGCGGTTCTTCGCCGCCCCCTTCGGCCCAGACGTCGGCGCGGACGATCGCTTGACGCCTGCCCGCCTTGATCACCGTACCGCGCGAGCGCAGATGGCTGCCCTTGGCGGGGGCGAGGAAGTTGATCGTGTAGCTGCCGGTGACGACGTCGCCGATCACGCTCGACGCCGCCCAGGCGCACGCATTGTCGGCCATCAGCCCGACGATCGCGCCATGGGCAAAGCCGTGATGCTGGGTCATGTCGGGCCGCAGCGCGAGCAGCAGTTCGGCCTCGCCGTCGAAACAGCGGATCGGCTCGACACCGAGGAAGGCGGTAAAACCCGATGCGTCGACCGCGACGCTTTTCATATAGGCGACAGCTTCGTCGTTGCTGGCAAAACGGTGTCCGCGCATGGGGAGAGCCTTGTTTAGTCTGAATTACAGACCTTATCGTCGCTTGCGCATCACGGCGTCAAGTCTTAAATCCAGACTTGTGAAGGAATATGTGCCATCGCGTTCTCCCTGCGCCGTCGGCCGCGCCTCGCGGCTGCTCGGCGACCGCTGGGTGCTGCTAATCCTGCGCGAGGCCTTCCTGGGCTTCGACCGTTTCGAGGATTTCGTGAGCCGGCTGGACATCTCGCGCGCGGCGCTGACCTCGCGGCTCGGCTGGATGGTCGAGGCGGGGGTGATGGAGCGGGTGCCGCCCGACGGCAAGCGCGCCGCCTATCGTCTGACCGCTGCGGGAGAGGCGCTGCGCCCGACCTATGACGCGATCAAGACGTGGGGCGATACATGGCTGCCGCGGGCGCCAAAAGAAAACGGCCCGGGCGATGCCGGGCCGGGAATCTATTGATCGGGAAACGCTGGCTTAAGCGCCGGGGATCGCCGCCTGTGCGTCGCGGCCGTCGCCTTCGGGGGCGGCGAGGATATCGCGGACGACCAGTCCCTTGTCGACGACCTGCGTGTCGGGGCTGCCGACCTGGCTGCGGATGCCGGGGTCGGCGCGGGCGCCGTCGGCGCTGCTGATCACCGCGGCTTCATTGGGGCTGCGCGCCGAGGGGCCGCCGAACAGCGCGCGCAGCGTCTGTTCCGCGGTGGTTTCGCCGCCCGGTCGCGCGGTGCCGGGGGCGGGCGGGGTCAGTGCAAAATCGGGCGGCACGACGAGCGGCGCCTGACGCGACACGGCAAATTCATCGGGCCGGTCGCGGCTGAACAAATTGTTCGACCCGCAGGCCGACAGGGTGGTGGCCAGGATCGAGGCGGCCAGGATGACTTTGGTCCGGTTCACTGCAAATAACTCCTATGCGCCCCGTTTACTTCGCGGACGGTTTGGCGTCCGCATCGGAGGCCTTTTCGCCGAAGAGCAGCGCGCGCGCAACCAGCAAAAGCACCCCGATCGAGATGCAGGCATCGGCGACGTTGAAGATCATGAAGGGGCGGAAATCACCGAAATGCAGGTCGGCGAAATCGACGACATAGCCGTAGCGCACCCGGTCGACGATATTGCCAAGCGCGCCGCCGAGGATCATCGCGAGCGCGATCACGTCGCCCTTGGCCTGTTCGCGCGTCATCCAGATCGCGACCGCGCCCGCGACCAGCGCGGTGACCGCTACCAGCGTCCAGCGCGTCGTGTCGTTGCAATTGGCGAACATCGATAGCGAAATGCCGCAATTTTCGGCCCAGGTCAGGTTGAAGATGTCCATCAGCTCGATCTCGCGCTTCGCTTCCAGCGACAGCGGGGTGATGATCACCCATTTGGTCACCTGATCGAGGATGAAGGCGAAGGCGGCAACCAACAGGCCAAAGCGCAGGTGCGGCGAACGGGAATTTGTCATGCCGGGTTCAATACTGTTTCGCAGCGATTGCACAAGTTGCCGTCCTCGGTAACTTCGGGGAGGTGGCGCCAGCAGCGGCCGCATTTGTGGTCGGTGGTGGGGGTGATGGTGATGCCTTCATGGCCCGGAACCAGATGCACAGTCCCTGAGATGAATGTTTCCGCGAGATGATCGCGATCCAAGTCTCGAAGAATCACGTCGAGATCGCTCATCGTGATTTCGGCTTCAAGGCTTGATCGAACCTGCTTATCGCGGCGCAAGGGTTCGATCGCTTCCGTAACTTGTCCACGCAGCGCGCGCAGCTCTGTATTGCGGATCACCATTGCCTTGTCGCGCTCGAATGCCGGAAGCTCGGGCCACTCCAGCAGATGCACGCTGCCTTCGTCGGGATAGCGCGTCCCCCACACTTCCTCGCTGGTGAACACCAGCACCGGCGCGGCGTAGCGGATCAGCGCGTGGAACAGCGTGTCGAGCACCGTGCGGTACGCGCGGCGCTTGTCGGTGCCGAGCGGCGCGGCGGGGCCGATGTCGCAATAGAGGCTGTCCTTGCGGATATCGAAATAGAAGGCCGACAGGTCTTCGTTGCAGAAATCCGCGAGCAGGCGCGTGTAGCTGTTGAAGTCGAAATCATCGACCGCCTGCGCCAGCTTGGCGTCGAGATCGGCGAGCAGCGAGAGCATATAGCGCTCCAGCTCGGGCATCGCCGACACGTCGGTGACGCGCTCTTCATCGCTGAACCCTTCGAGCGCGCCAAGCAGGTAGCGGAAGGTGTTCCTGAGCTTGCGATACTGGTCGGCGACGCCGGCGAGGATTTCCTTGCCAATGCGGTGATCCTCGGTGAAGTCAACTGACAGCGCCCACAGGCGGAGGATGTCGGCGCCATAGTCGCGCATCAGGTCGATGGGGCTGATCGTGTTGCCGAGCGACTTCGACATCTTCAGACCCTTGGAGTCCATCGTGAAGCCGTGGGTGAGCACCGCCTTGTACGGCGCCTGCCCGCGTGTGCCGCAGCTTTCGAGCAAGGACGACTGGAACCAGCCGCGATGCTGGTCGCTGCCTTCGAGATACAGGTCGGCGCTGTGGGTGCCGCCGTCGTGGCGGACGAGCGCGGGCCATTTGCCGCTTTCGAGCACGAAAGCGTGGGTGCAGCCCGAATCGAACCAGACGTCGAGGATGTCGGTGATGCGTTCGTAATCGGCGGCGTTGTAGCTATCGCCCAGATATTCCTGCGCGCGCGCGTCGTTCCATGCGTCGACGCCGCCTTCCTTCACCGCATTGACGATGCGGTCGTTGACCAGCGGGTCATTGAGATACTGGCCGGTCTTGCGATCGACGAAGAGGGTGATCGGCACGCCCCACGCGCGCTGGCGCGACAGCACCCAGTCGGGGCGGTCCTTGACCATGCTACCGATGCGGTTGCGCCCCTTTTCTGGGACGAAGCGGGTGCGGTCGATCGCGTGCATCGCGGCCTGCCGCAGCGTTGGCGCGGCGCACAGATCCTCCTCGGCCGGGTTGATCGCGCCGCCTTCGCTTTCCCAGCGCTGCTCGCGCGGCGCCTTGGGCTCGATATGCGTCATCACCTTGTCCATCGGCACGAACCATTGCGGGGTGCAGCGATAGATGACCTTCGCCTTCGAGCGCCAGCTGTGCGGATAGCTGTGCTTATAGTCGGCCGACGCCGCCAGCAGCCCGCCGGCTTCGCGCAGGTCGGTGCAGATCGGGCCGTCGGGGGCGTTGAACTTCGGGTTGATCACCGATCCCTGACCGCCGAGCCAGCCCCAGTCCTCACGATATTTGCCGTCGCCCTCGACCGCGAACACGGGGTCAATGCCGTTCGCCTTGCAGAGGTCGAAATCATCCTCGCCATGGTCGGGCGACATATGGACGAGCCCGGTGCCGCTGTCGGTGGTGACGAAATCACCGGGCAGAAAGGGGCGCGGGCGCGCGAAGAAGCCGCCGAGCGCGTGCATCGGGTGGCGGGCGATGGTGCCGGCGAGGTCGGATCCTTTGATCGTCTTAAGTTCGATCCAATCGAACAGGTCGGGCGACTGAAGCTGGAGACGATTTTTGAACGAGTCCAGCAAAGCCGAAGCGACGAGATACTTGCCGCCCTCGGCAAGGTTACCCGTGGCTCCTTCCTCATAGTTCACCACGACCTGAAGGAGGGTGTATTCGACCTCGGGCCCATAGGCCAAAGCCTGGTTGACCGGGATCGTCCACGGCGTCGTCGTCCAGATCACCGCATGTGCGCCGACCAGTTCTGGAACCGGGCTCTCGACGATCTCGAACGCGACATCGATCTGTGTCGAGACGATGTCCTCATATTCGATCTCGGCCTCGGCGAGCGCGGTCTTTTCGACCGGCGACCACATCACCGGCTTGGCGCCGCGATAGAGCATGTCGTTCGCGGCGAATTTGAGCAGCTCGCGGACGATGGTGGCTTCGGCCTCATAATCCATCGTGAGGTAGGGATGATCCCAGTCGCCGCCGATGCCGAGGCGCTTGAGCTGCTCGCGCTGCGTGTCGACCCAATGCTGCGCATAGGCGCGGCATTCGGCGCGGAATTCCTCGACCGGAACCTCGTCCTTGTTGAGCTTTTTCTTGCGATATTGCTCCTCGACCTTCCACTCGATCGGCAGGCCGTGGCAGTCCCAGCCGGGCACATAAGGCGCGTCCTTGCCCTTCAGCGTCTGGGTGCGGACGACCATGTCCTTGAGGATATGGTTGAGCGCATGGCCGATGTGCATGTCGCCATTGGCATAGGGCGGGCCGTCGTGGAGGATGAACTGGTCGCGGCCCTTGCGGTTTTCGCGAATCTGCCCTTCGAGGTTGCCCTCTAGCCACTTCGCCAGAATCAGCGGCTCCTTCTGCGGCAGGCCGGCCTTCATCGGGAAGTCGGTCTTGGGCAGGAAGACGGTGTCGCGGTAGTCGCGCTGTTCGGCGGTGGGCGTGCTGTCGGTCATGGTGCGCGGCGCTTAGCGCAGTTTTGCGCGGGCGCAAACACCCCTCTCCCCTTGTGGGAGAGGGAGCGAGACTTGCCAGCTTGCTGGCTTAGTCGCAGCGGGTGAGGGGGGCGGGTGCTGTCGCGAGGAATGAACCCCTCACCCAGCTTCGCCTAGGCAGCGAGCTGCCAAGGCTGCGCAACCCTCTCCCACAAGGGAAGAGGGGATTTATTTCTGTCGCGGGTGCAGCGCCGGGCCGACCGCGCGGATGTCTTCTACCCAGATATAGCCGTTGAAGCTCGCCGGGATCTTGGCGAGTTGCTGCGGGGTGGAGAGGCCTTCGTTCGATTTGCCGCGTTCATAGGGGCCAAAGACGATGACGCGCGCGCCGACGCTGTCCATGCGGGCGATCAGCCGGTCGGGCCAGCCCCAGAAGGCCCATTGATAATTGATCGGGATACCCAGAACGCCGTTCCGGCAGCTTTCGGGGACGATGCCGGTCCAGCCGTACATCACATAATCCTTGGTGCAGGCCATTCCCTCGCGCTTAAGGTCGAACGACCAGTTGGCGGGGAGCAGCTCGCGCATCCGCTTGACCGGGGCTTGGTGGCCGTAAAAGGCGTCGCCGAGCTTTTGGCTGTCGCGGCCCGATGCCCGGAGGATCGCGAACAGCTGGTCGGCCTCGGCGGGATTTTTCGACTTGAAGTTGAACAGGATCGGATGGACGGGGAGCGCCGCCAGCCCTTCCTCGACGGTCGGCATCTTGCCGACGCCCTTGCCGCGCAAGGGGAAGGTCTTGCCGCCGTCGGCGGTATAGCCATGGCCGATGTCGAGCGCCTTGAGCTCGGCCAGCGTCAGGTCGCGGGTGTCCCCCTTGCCGTCGGTGCGGCAATCGACGGTCCAGTCGTGGAACAGCACCATGCGCCCGTCCTTCGTCGGCGCGACATCGACCTCGACCATGTTGGCGCCGAGCCCGACCGCCCAGCGCATCGATTCGGGTGTGTTTTCGAACACCTCATGGTCGGGCGGATAGGCGTGGATGGCGGTGCAGGTGTCGCGGCCAACCGCGGCGCGCTTGTCATAGAGGTGATAGACGCCGCGGTGGGCGATGAGTTTGGGCTTGCCGGCGGGGGCGGGTGCAAGCCAGCTCGCGTTGCTGAGGGTGAGCCAGGCGACGAGCGCGGCGAAAAGCCACAGCGCGATTTTGGTGCGGCGGCGCAGGGGCTTTTTCGGTGGGCCTTCGAGGGCGGTGGCCCAGTCGTCGTGCGTCATTTCGTCCCCCCAATCGTCACCCCGGACTTGATCCGGGGTCCATTCCCGCCGCGCCGCATGGACCCCGGATCAAGTCCGGGGTGACGAAGAATTATAGGTCAGCCAACAGCGCCTTCGCCTCGTCGCAATCCGCTGCGATCTGCGCCATCAGCGCGTCCATGCTGTCGTACTTTGCCTCGGGCCGGATGAAGGCGCGAAAAGCGACGTCGATTTCCTGTCCGTACAAGTCTTCGGCGAAATCGAAGAAATGCGGTTCGAGCAATTCCTTCGGGGGCACGAAGCTCGGGCGGATGCCGAGGTTGGCGGCGCCTTTCAGGATCCGCCCGTCCGGCAGTTTCCCGGTTACGGCATAGATGCCGTATTTCGGGCGCAGATAATTGCCCATGTCGATATTGGCGGTGGGAAAGCCGAGCAGGCGCCCGTTCTTGTCTCCATGCTCGACGCGGCCGCGCACGGTGAAGGGGCGGGTGAGCAGGCGCGCGGCGGTCGTGCAGTCACCTGCCTGCAGCGCTTCGCGGATGCGGCTCGACGAGATCACCGCGTCGTCCTCGACCGGCGCGACCATCTCTGTGAAGAAGCCGAGGCGGCGGGCGTGGTCGGCCAGCGTCACGACATCGCCGCCGCGGCCCTTGCCGAACACGAAGTCGGCGCCGGTGACGACCCCCGCGGCGCCATAGCGGTCGAGCAGCAGGCCGGTGATGAAATTCTCCGCTGTGGTGCCCGCAAGTGCGGCGTCGAAGGGCAGGACGAGCATCGCGTCGGCGCCCGCCGCGGCGAACAGTTCCTGCCTTTGGTCGAGCGTGGTGAGGCGGAAGGGCGGGACGTCGGGTTTGAAGAAGCGCACCGGATGCGGATCGAAGGTCGCGACGATCGCGGGGCGGCCTTCGTCCTTCGCGTGGCGGACGGCGCGGCCGACGACCGCTTGGTGCCCGGCGTGGAAGCCGTCGAAGTTGCCGAGCGCAAGGACGCCGCCGCGCAGCGGAGCATCGATGCGGGCGTGGCCGTCGAGGCGGATCATCGCCAACCCCTCCCCTTCAGGGGAGGGGCAGCGAGACTTGCGGACTTGTTCGCTAGTCGCAGCGGGGTGGGCTGCGAACGCTGCGCAAGACCGCTGGCCCCCACCCCAACCCCTCCCCTGAAGGGGAGGGGCTTGATCAGCGCTGCACCGATACGCCGCACGGTCATGGCGAGGGCGGCGTCAGCGGAACCAGCCCCGCCTTGAGCACGCGCACCGCATTGCCGCCCATCGCGGCGCGGATTTCGGCGTCGCTGAACCCAGCGTCGATCAGCGCCTGCGTCACCTGCACCAGCTTCGACGTGTCAAAGCGCACCGTGGTGGCGCCGTCATAGTCGCTGCCGAGCGCGACACGGTCGATGCCGACGAGGTCGCGGACATGCTTCATCGCCTTCGCGATGCTCGCGGGCGACGTGTCGCAGATCGCGGCGTCCCAATAGCCGATCCCGACGAGGCCACCCGTTGCGGCGACGCCCCGGATCTGTTCGTCGGAGAGGTTGCGGTTGACCTTGCACGTCGCCTGCACTCCGCCATGGCTCGAGACGACGGGGCGCCGCGCCATTTTTAAGATGTCGGCGACGCAGGCGTTCGAGCAATGCGCGATATCGACGATCATGCCTTTCGCTTCCATCGCGGTCACGACCTGGCGCCCGAACGGGGTGAGCCCGCCCTTCTTGAGCCCGTGCATCGATCCCGCGAGGTCATTGTCGAAGAAATGGGTGAGCCCCGCCATGCGGAAGCCCGCGGCGTAGAGCTTGCCCAAATTGGCGAGCTTGCCCTCGAGCGGGTGCAGGCCTTCGATACTGAGCAGCGCGCCGGTGGTCAGCGGCTTGCCCCTGCGCGCCGCAAGCAGCGCGTCGAGATCGGCGGCGGTGGCGACCGCGCGCAGCTTGCCGTCCGACGCCGCCACCGCGCGGTGCAGCTTTTCGGCGTGCCACAGCGAGCGTTCGCGCAGCGAGTTCCACGTCCGCACCGGCTGGAGCTGCGCGATCACCAGACTGGTGATATTGTCGGTGTCGCCGCTGTTGGCGTCATAATTCTGCCCCTTGGGCGATTTGGTCGTGCTGGCGAGGATTTGCAGCGCGACATTGCCGTCCTCTAGCCGCGGCAGGTCCATATGGCCGCGGGTCGCGCGGTCGAGGATGTCGCGTTTCCACAGCAGGGTGTCGCTGTGCAGGTCGACGATGGTCAGCGTTTTGTGCAGCGCCTTGGCGCGCTCGCTGACTTGCGACAGCGGCTTGCCGTCGATCTGGTTGGTGCCGCGCTCGATGATCCCCGGCGCGAGCGCGAAAAAGGCGAGTGCGGCGAGAGCGATGACGAGCAGGATTCCGGTCAGCCAGCGGCGCATCGGTCTAGATCCTTGTCAATGTGACGAAACTGTATGCGGGGCGCCCGGCGTCGTCGGCGGGATGATCGTCGCGCGCGACTTCGCGCCATTCGGCGGGGTCGGGATAGGCGATGACCGCGTCGCCTTTCGGTTCGAGCCCGACTTCGGTCAGCTCGATGCGGTCGGCCTGGGGCAGGAACAGGCGATAGATTTCGGCACCGCCGATCACCATCACGTGCGGCGCATTGGCGAGCTTCAGGGCTTCCTCGATCGTCGCGACGGGCTCGGCGCCCTCGTCCTGCCAGTCGGGATCGCGGGTGAGGACGATGTGGCGGCGCCCTTCCAGAATTGCGGGCAGGCTGTCGAAGGTCTTGCGCCCCATGATCATCGGGCGGCCCATGGTGAGCTGCTTGAACCGGCGGAGGTCGGCGGGCAGGTGCCAGGGCATCTTGCCATCCGCGCCGATCACGCCATTGGCGGCGCGCGCGAGGATCAGGGTGATTTCGGGGTGATTCATGCCGGCGTAATTCCGACCCAGGTTGCGTGGCCGAGCTTGCGGCCGGCACGCACGTCGGTCTTGCCATAATGATGAACGTGGCACGCGCCGTCGGCGAGCAGCGCGGGGACGGCGCCGATGTCGGCGCCGATCAGGTTGCGCATCGTGACGGGCAGCGCGGTGGTCGCGGTGCTGCCAAGCGGGAGACCGGCGACGGCGCGGATATGGTTTTCGAACTGGCTGGTCACCGCCCCCTCGATCGTCCAGTGACCGCTGTTGTGGACGCGCGGCGCCATCTCGTTGAAGATCGGGCCGTCGACGGTGGCGAAAAACTCGCCGGTCAGCACCCCGACATAGTCGAGATCGTCGGCGATGCGCGCCATCAGCGCGCGCGCTTCGTCCTGCTGGTCGCGGACGATTTGCGGCGGCGGCAGGCTGGAGGTGGCGAGGATGCCGCCTTCGTGGACGTTGACGCTGCTGTCCCAGAAGCGCGTCTCGCCATCGATGCCGCGCACCAGAATGACCGAAAATTCATGCGCGAAGGTGACAAAGCCTTCGAGGATCGCGGCATGGCGGTCGATGCCGTCCCACGCGGCGTCGGCGTCGGCGGGGGTCGCGAGCCGCGCCTGCCCCTTGCCGTCATAGCCCATGCGCAGCGTCTTGAGGATCGCGGGCGCGCCGATTTCGGCGAGCGCGGCGCCCAGCGCAGCGCGGTCGGGGACGGCGGCAAAGGGGGCGGGGCGCCCGCCGAGCCCGGTCACGAACTGCTTTTCGGTCAGCCGATCCTGCGCGATCTCGAGCGCCTGCGCGCCGGGGCGCACCGCCACATGCCCCGACAGGAAACGCACCGTGTCGACCGGAACATTTTCGAACTCGATCGTCACCGCGTCGCAACCCGCGGCAAAGGCGGCGAGGCGCGGTTCGTCGTCCCATGCCGCCTGCGTGTGATGCGCCGCGACCTCGGCTGCGACGCTTTCATGGTCGGGGGCGTAGATATGCACCTGATAGCCAAGCTGCGCCGCCGCAACGCTGAGCATCCGGCCGAGCTGGCCGCCGCCGAGGATGCCGATCGTCGAACCGGGTGCGAGCAAGCGATCAGCCCTCGCGTACTGGGTGGGGGGCGACGCTGTTGGTCTGTTCGGCGCGCCAGGCATCGAGTTTTTGCGCCAGATCGGAGTCATTATTGGCGAGCAGCGCGGCGGCGAACAGGCCCGCGTTGGTCGCCCCCGCCTTGCCGATTGCAAAGGTCGCGACGGGCACGCCGCCGGGCATCTGGACGATCGAATAGAGGCTGTCGACCCCATTCAGGGCCGCCGACTGGACGGGGACGCCGAGCACCGGCACCCGCGTCATCGCCGCGACCATGCCGGGCAGATGCGCGGCGCCGCCCGCGCCGGCGATGATCGCCCGCAGGCCGCGCGCCGCCGCGCCTTTAGCATAGTCGACGAGGCGATCGGGGGTGCGGTGCGCCGACACGATCTGGACGTCGTGCGCGATGCCGAATTGTTCGAGGATCTGGACCGCATGGGCCATCGTCGGCCAGTCCGACTGGCTGCCCATGATAACACCGACTTGCGGCGCTTCGTCGCCCATCACCCAACCCTCCACACAGCGGCCGTTATTCGCGCGATGAATCGCCGCCGCACCCCCCTAGCGACTGCGCCGCGCGCGGGCAACGGCACCGAACATGCAATACTGACTCGCGCGTTTACCGATTGGTATCAAGTCGCAGCTAGGGTTGCCGCGCAATATCCGTCGGCATCGGGCCGATGAATAAGGGTTCGTTTGCGGGGACGTTGAATGGATAGCGTAGGGGGGGCACGGATCGCGGTCGACCAGTTCGGCTCCGTCGCCGTCGACTCCATCGAAGATCAGTTGCGGGAGATCCGCCGGGAACGCGACGCGCTGCGCCGCGAAAACCGCGTGTTGAAGATCGCCGTGGCCGAACTGGAGCGCGTGTCGGAACGGGACACGCTGACCCCCTTGTTCAACCGCCGTTATTTCCTGACCGCGATCCATCACCGCATCGCACGTTTCGAGCGCCATGCAGAGCGCGCCGCAGTGGTGTTTGTCGACGTCAACCAGCTGAAATATATCAACGACAGCTTTGGCCATGCCGCGGGCGACTTCGCCCTGATGGAGATTGCCAAGCGGCTCGCCGAATCGATCCGCGCCACCGACGTTGCGGCGCGCATCGGCGGCGACGAATTCGGGCTGATCCTCGACCAGTCGAGCGAAGACGGCGCGCGCGCTCAGATCGCGCGGCTGGGCGATGTGCTGACGGCGGCACCCGCGGCGTATGACGGGCACGAAATCGCGCTGTCGGCCTGTTTCGGGATCGCGATGCTCCAGTCGGGGATGACCGAATCGGACATTTTGGCTGCCGCCGACCGTGATATGTATCGCAACAAGCAGGGGCAGGGTTCGGCCCTCGGTCACCGCTAACCCGCCATTAACCAAATGAGCGCATCGTCCCGTCAGGACATTCATTGTCCGAAAAGGGGGGTGAGTGATGCGTACCCAAGCCGACCCATATCATGACATTCAGGACCGGATTACCGGGCAGATCGGCGCGCTGGCCGAAGCGCTGCCGCATTGCGCGCTGGCCCAGATCGTCCAGGGCATCGATGACATCCGCTGCCTGGCGCGCGACAACGGCTTTGCTGCGGTCGAAACGCTGGCGAGCCGGCTCGAATCGGCGGTCGCCGGTGGTGGCTATCGCGCCGCGATCCTGACCTATCTTGACGCGATGAGCGACGCCGCGACGGTGCCCCGCGGCCCTCTGCCTGCTGCCGCACAAGAGGCGTGGCTGGCATCGGTCGCGATGCGGCTCGGTCATTGACGGTTCCCGCCTGACAATTCAGACGGGTTTTCATGGATGCAATCATGCTCGCGCTGGTGGCGGTGCTGCTGGCCAATGCCGACGGGCGCAGCGGGATTTTGCTGTCGCGGCTGCTCAGCGCGCGCCCGGACCGGCGTGTCGTCTTCGGCATCGCTTTTGGCGCCTTCCTGCTCAATGCCATCATCGCGGCAACCGCGGGGGCGATCGCCAACCGGATGATCGGACAGGGCGTCGCGGCGCTGCTGGTGGCCTTCGCGATGCTTTCGGCCGCCGCGGCGCTGCTGTGGCGCGGGCGGGGGTTGTCGTTTGACGACAAGGCTTTGACCGCGACCCCGACGATGCTGGCGGGGCGGCTGCTGATTGCGCAGTTCGGCGACCGCAGCCATTTCCTGATCGGCGCGCTGGCGGCGACCAGCGGCGCGGGGCAATGGGCGGCGGCGGGCGCGCTGGTCGGCTGGACGCTGGCGATGCTGCCATTCCTTGCTTTTGGCCCGACGCTGGCCGATCGGCGTGCGGCGCATGTCGTGCGCTGGGCGAGCGCCGTGATCCTGACGATCTGGGGGCTGCGCACCGCGATGGGCGCATTTGGTTTGATCGGCTGACGCGTTTTGCAGTCCATGCTTCATCGCTTTTGCCGATGAGTGCAACCGACAGCTTTCATGGCAAACGGCGCGGCAGTCCCTATATAGGGGCAGCAGAAAGGATATTCCCATGTCCCAGAACAACCAACCGGCGGTAGCCGACGCGCTCAACGCGCTGCTCGCCGACAGCTTTGCTCTCTATCTCAAGACCAAAAATTATCACTGGCACGTGCAGGGGCCGCGCTTTCGCGAACTGCATCTGCTGTTCGACGAACAGGCGGCACAGATTTTCGCGACCACCGACCTGATCGCCGAACGGGTGCGCAAGAATGGCGCGCGGACCCTCCAGTCGATCGGCGACATCGGCCGCCGTGCGTCGATTCGCGACGATGATACGGCGGGCGCCGATGCCGAGGCGATGATCCGGACGCTGGCCGACGACAACAAGATTTTGCTGGGCCAGCTGAAAGAGGTCAAGGCCGCGGCGGAGGCCGACGGCGACATCGCGACGAGCGGGCTGGTCGACACCTGGGCCGACGAGACGCAGCAGCGGATCTGGTTCCTGGAGGCGACGCTGGGCTATTGAGACCCGCCGGATTTGGGGGTGGGGAGCGGACGCACCTAAACCGTCGCCCCCGCGAAGGCGGGGGCCGCTAGCGTCTGACCCGCTCAGGTTGAATCAAGTCACCGTAGCCCTGAGCCTGTCGAAGGGCGATTATCGGCGAGAAGCGCCCTTCGACAGGCTCAGGGCTACGGATCAATTTGAACTGGACAGAACTCTAGCGGCCTATTTCTGCATAGCGGCGTAAACCGACAGCGGCCCCCGCCTGCGCGGGGGCGACGGCTAGTTTCGGCCGGAAACCCAACCGCAGCCAAACAAAAAAGGGCGGCCCGCAAGCCGCCCTTTTCATATCCGGTTATCGGCCGATCAGTCCTGATGCGGCTGGATGTTCACCGCGGCGAACTTGCCGCGATCGTCGACTTCGATGTCGAAAGCGACGCGGTCGCCTTCGTCGAGGCCCGCCATGCCGGCGCGCTGCACCGCGCTGATGTGGACAAAGGCGTCGGCCTGTCCGTCGTCGCGCGCGATAAAGCCGAAGCCCTTCGTCGTGTTGAAGAATTTGACCGTGCCCGACGTGCGTTCACCGGTCAGCTGGCGACGCCCGCGGGCGCCACCCGGCGCGCCGCGATCGTCACGCTGGCGCGGCGCGAATTCTTCGACCGGCATCGGTTCGCCTTCGATCTTCAGATCGATGGCCGACACCTTGCCGTTGCGTTCGACCAGCGTGAAGCCGAGCGGCTGGCCCGAGGCCAGACCTTGCAGCCCGGCCTGTTCGACCGCGCTGATGTGCACGAACACGTCTTCGCCGCCATCGTCACGGGCAACGAAACCAAAACCTTTGGAAGCGTTGAAAAATTTGACCGTACCCTGGCCTTCGCCAACGACCTGCGCCGGCATGCCGCCGCCACGTCCGCCGCCGAAGCCGCCACGATCGCCGCCGCCGAAGCCGCCGCGGTCGCCACCGCCAAAACCGCCGCGATCGCCGCCGCCGAAGCCGCCGCGGTCGCCATAACCGCCACCGCGGTTACCGCCACCGTAGCTGTCGCCGCCATAAGGTGCAGGTTCGAAGCTGTCGAAATTGCCGAAATCATCGCGCTTGCCGCGCCCCCGCTGGCCGCGGCGATCCTTGTTGAAACTCATTGTCTAATAGTCGCTTTCGGTTCGTCCATACCCCATATGATCGGCGCCTTGCGTCGGACGGGGACGCACTTCACCACGGGCACAGACTCGCCCCATGCCGCTAACGACGCAATATATAGCTTAAACATTCTGCATCTGCGAACGGAAAATTCAAGCCGCCGATGCCGGACGAACCGCGCTTTGCCGCGGGCTGGCGGCGGATCGGCCAGCGCCGGGAAAACCAGTCATTGAGCGGCAAGGCGGCTTGGCCTAAGGCGGGCGAATGAGCGTATATTTCCACGAAGAAGATTTGCCCGCCGGCGCATTGGGTCCGGGCGCCGTCGCGATCGACACCGAAACCATGGGGCTGAACCCGCTGCGCGACCGGCTGTGCCTGGTCCAGATCAGCGACGGATCGGGCGACGAGCATCTGGTGCGCTTCGCGCCCGGCAGCCGTTATGACGCGCCAGTGCTGAAGGCTATTTTGACCGATCCCAACCGGTTGAAACTTTTCCATTTTGCGCGTTTCGACATTGCGGCGCTGCAACAGGCGCTCGGCGTCGTTACCGCGCCCGTTTATTGCACCAAGATCGCATCTAAGCTGGTCCGCACCTACACCGACCGCCACGGGCTGAAGGAGCTGGTGCGCGAACTTCTGGGTCAGGAAGTTTCGAAACAGCAGCAGTCGAGCGACTGGGGCGCCGCCGAACTCAGCGACGCGCAGCGCGATTATGCTGCGAGCGACGTGCGTTTCCTGCACGCGATGAAAGAGGTTCTGGATATGCGGCTGGCGCGCGAGGGGCGCACCGAATTGGCGCAGGCCTGTTTCGATTTCCTGCCGACGCGCGCCGCGCTCGACCTTGCCGGCTGGCCCGAAACCGACATTTTCGCGCATAGCTGACGGAAACCGATTCGATGTCCGAACGCGCCGACCTTGACCGCACGATGCGCCAGATGTGGGCGCGCAGCGGATCGAGCCATGACCGCGTGGTGCGCATCCTGCGCTACGGGCTGCCGCTGGTGATCGGCGTCGTCGCGGCTGTGCTGGTCTTTTCGCCCTTTACCCAGCGTGCCGAGATCAGCTTCCTGCTCGCCAAGGACAAGGTCGACATGGCGAGCGAGCGGATGAAGGTGACGCGCGCCGAATATCGCGGCCAGGATGCCAAGGGCCAGCCCTTTGCCCTGCTCGCGGGCAGCGCGGTGCAGAAAAGTTCGGCCGAACCGGTGGTGCGGATGACCGACCTGTCGGGTGCGATCCGGCTCGACGACGGCCCGGCGACGATCGTCGCGCGCGACAGCGCCTATAATATGGAAACCGAAAAGGTCGCGGTGCCGGGCATGGTGCAGGTCAGGGGTGCCAACGGATATCGCATCGATGCCAGCAATGTTTCGATCGACCTCAAGACACGAACCTTGACCGGACAGGGCGGAGTCCAAGGGGCGTTGAACATCGGCACGTTTTCCGCCAACCGCCTTTCGGCTGACCTCGACCAGCGGATCGTGCGGCTGGAAGGCAATGCGCGGCTGCGGATCAATCAGGGAGTGATCAAATGAACCGGCTATCGTTGATGAAAAGCGTGGCCTTGGTTGGGGCAGGCTTTTCGCTCACCAGCCTGGCCCTGTTGTCGACGGGCAGCGGCGGGGATGTCGCGCAGGCGCAGGCGCTTGCCAATCACAACAGCAACGCGCCGGTGACGTTCGGAGCCGATCGCTTCGAGGTCCAGGATCGCGCCGATCGCGCCATTTTTTCGGGCAACGTGCGGGTGGATCAGGCGGGATTGACGCTGACGGCAGCCCGGCTGACGGCGGCTTACACCCGTAGTGGCGGTACCGACGTCAACCGCATCGACGCCACCGGCGGGGTGGTGGTGACCAAGGGCGACGAGCGCGCGTCGGGCAATGTCGCGATCTACGATCTCGACCGCCGCCTGATCACGATGGTCGGCAATGTCGAGCTGCGCCAGCGCGGCAACAATCTGCGCGGCGGGCGGCTGGTGATTGACCTCAACAGTGGCCGCGCGACGGTCGACGGGCGCGGCGCGGCGCGCGGTCCCGACGGCAATCCGATCGCGGGCGGCACCGGCGGGCGCGTCACCGGCACCTTCACGGTACCGGAAAGAAAGCAGTAACCAGCGCCTTATACGGTTCTGCAACCATGTGCCTTCACCATGGGCGGCGGGACCAGAACCATCGCGGTGCCGGGGGGCGACGCCGCACATTGAAGGCGAGCCCCCGATGCGCTTCTCCCCGCTTGTTCCCCCGCGCCGTCCATCATTCGGCCGCCGCGCCGAGCCGCCCGCGGCAATCATCCCGACCCCGACGAGCGAGGAACGGCGCCTGATCGAACGGATCATGCGGCATCTGGGGCCGCGCGAGAAACTCTAGAGTCTGTCCTGTTCAAATTGATCCGTAGCCTTGAGCCTGTCGAAGGGCGTTTATCGGCGAGAAGCGCCCTTCGTCAGGCTCAGGGCTAGGGTGACTTGATTCAACCTCAGCAGGACATACCCTGGCAAGGCGGCTCCCACAGTCGTCATCCCGGCCTTCACCGGAATGACGAATATTAGGGATTGCTTCCCTTTGTCATTCAGTTTGCTTGGCGTTCCGCCCCCGCCCCCCTACATGGGGCGCACATGCCGCCCGATACGCTCACTTCCGCCGATGCGGCCAAGGAACCCCCCGTTCTCGATACGCTGAAGCGTTTCCTGCCCTATCTGTGGCCAGCGGGGCACCGCGGGCACAAGGTTCGTATCATCGGGGCCGGGCTGATCGTGCTGGCGTCGAAAGGCGTCCAGCTGTCGATGGGCTTTCTCTATGGCGCGGCGATCGACCGGATGGCGCCGGGGATGGAAGAGGGCGTCGCGCTGGCGATCGGGCTGGTGCTCGCCTATGCCGGGGCGCGCTTTGCCGGGGTGTTGTTCGATAATCTCCGCAACGTCGTGTTCGAGCGCGTCGGGCAGGATGCGACGCGTGAGCTGGCGATCGCGACCTTCAGCCATTTGCACGCGCTGAGCCTGCGCTTTCACCTCGCGCGGCGGACCGGCGAGGTGACCAAGGTGATCGAGCGCGGGACCAAGAGTATCGACACGATGCTCTATTTCCTGCTGTTCAACATCGCGCCGACGATCATCGAGCTGGCTGCGGTGCTGATCATCTTCTGGACCAAGTTCAGCTTTGGCCTCGCCAGCGCCACCGCGCTGATGGTGGTCGTCTATATCATCTTCACGCGCAAGGTGACCGACTGGCGCAACGCGCTGCGCACCCAGATGAACGACCTCGACACGCTGACGATCGGGCGCAGCGTCGACAGCCTGCTCAATTACGAAACGGTCAAATATTTCGGCGCCGAAGCCCGCGAGGAAGCGCGCTACCGCGACGTTGCCGATCGCTACGCGCGCGCCGCGGTCAAGAGCGAGAACAGCCTGGCGTGGCTGAACATCGGGCAGAGCCTGATCACCAACGCCGCATTGGCGGGGGCGATGGCCTATACCGTGTGGGGGTGGTCGGTCGGCGAGTATAAGGTCGGCGACGTGGTGCTGGTGAACACCCTGCTCGCGCAGCTGTTCCGCCCGCTCGACATGCTCGGCATGGTGTACCGCGTGATCCGCCAGGGGCTGATCGACATGGAGGCGATGTTCCGCCTGATCGATACGCCGCCGGAGATTTCGGATGCGCCGGACGCGGCGCCGCTGGCGGTCAACGGCGGCGCGGTGGCGTTCGAGAATGTCGTCTTCGGTTATGAGGCGGACCGCACGATCCTGAACGGGGTCAGCTTTGCGGTCGGCGCAGGCGAGACGCTGGCGATCGTCGGACCGTCGGGGGCGGGCAAGTCGACGATCGCGCGGCTGCTGTTCCGATTCTATGATCCGCAGGGCGGGCGGATCACGATCGACGATCAGGATATTGCCGCGGTGACGCAGGCCAGCCTGCGCGCCAGTATCGGCATCGTGCCGCAGGACACGGTGCTGTTCAACGACAGCATCGGTTACAATATCGCCTATGGCCGTGAGGGCGCCGGCGCTGCCGAGGTTGCGGCGGCGGCCGAGGGCGCGGCGATCGACGGCTTTATCGCGATCCTGCCGCAGGGCTATGACACCGAGGTCGGCGAGCGCGGGCTGAAGCTGTCGGGCGGCGAGAAACAGCGCGTCGCGATTGCGCGGACATTGCTGAAGAACCCGCCGGTGCTGATCCTGGATGAAGCGACGAGCGCGCTCGACAGCCGCACCGAGGCGGCGATCCAGGACACGCTCGAGCGGATCGCCGCGCGGCGCACGACCTTGGTGATCGCGCACCGCCTTTCGACAGTGACGGGGGCGGACCGGATCATCGTGCTGGACAAGGGCCGCGTGGCGGAAACAGGGACGCACGACCAATTGCTGGCGATGCGCGGGCTGTACGCCGACATGTGGGCGCGGCAGCAGGCGGAAAAGGAAGAGGGGACGGTTTAAGACCGGCTCTTCATTTCGAACATTATCGAAATATCTGTTGACGCCCGGCCCTGATTTCCATATTTCGATGATTATCGAATCATGGAGGCTGCGATGGAGTCGGAAACCGTTGTTCGCGCGCTGGGCGCGCTGGCGCAGGAGCATCGGCTCGCGCTGTTCCGGCTGCTGGTGCAGGCGGGTCCGGATGGGCTTGCCGCGGGGGCGATCGCCGAGGCGCTGGGTGTCCCCGCATCGTCGCTCAGCTTTCACCTCGCGCAGCTGACCAACGCCGGGCTGATCGCGCAGCGCCGCGACGGGCGGTCGCTGATCTATAGCGCCGATTATGGCGCGATGACCGCGCTGCTCGGCTTCCTGATGGAAAATTGCTGCGGCGGCGCAGTCTGTGCGCCCGCTGTACCCTGTGACACCAAGGACAAGACGGAAAGGACTGCTGCATGAGCCGCTTTCATATGCATGTCGGGGTTGCTGACCTCGACAAGTCGATCGCCTTTTATTCGGGGCTGTTTGGCACGTCGCCAAGCGTGACCAAGCCCGATTATGCCAAATGGATGCTCGACGATCCGCGGATCAATTTTGCGATTTCGGTGCGCGACGGGGCGCATCGCGGGATCGAGCATGTCGGCTTGCAAGTCGAAGACGAGGCCGAACTGGCGGCAGTCTATGGCCGCCTGAAGGATGCCGGGGCGCCGGTGCTCGAGGAGGGCGCGACGACCTGTTGTTACGCCAAGTCGGAAAAAAGCTGGATCGCCGATCCCGACGGCGTGGTGTGGGAAGCCTTCCTGACCAATGGCGAGGCGACGGTGTACGGCGACAGCCCCGACTTTGCCCCCCTGGCGTCGGACAATGCCGCCGAGGGCGCGTGCTGCGTTCCGACCATGCCACAGGCGGCGCCGGTCAAGGTCGGCTGCTGCTGACATGAGTGCGACCGGGGGGTTGAACATATTGGTGCTGTGCACGGGCAATTCGGCACGCAGCATATTGGGCGAGGCGCTGATCGCCCGCAAGGGCGCGGGACGGGTGCGCGCGTTCAGTGCGGGTAGTCAGCCCAAGGGCGCGCCGCACCCCGGCGCGCTGCGCCTGCTGGCGCGCGAAGGCTATGACGTGGCGGCATTCCGCTCGAAAAGCTGGGACGAATTTGCCGTTCCGGGCGCGCCGCGCATCGACATCGCGATCACCGTGTGCGGCAATGCGGCGGGTGAGGCCTGCCCGCTGTTCATCGGCGCCCCGGTGCGCGCGCATTGGGGCTTGCCCGATCCCGCCGATGTCGCGGGCGACGAGGCAGCGGTCGACGCCGCCTTTGCCGAAACCTGGCGCCTGCTCGACATGCGGGTGCGCGCGATGCTGGCGCTGCCGCTCGAAACCATGTCGGCGGCCGAGCGGCGCGCGGCACTGAACAGCATCGGCGCGATGGAGGGCGCGGCGTGACGCGCGCGCTCGCCGCCGAGGCGATCGGCAGCTTTTTCCTGTTCGCGACCGTGGTCGGGTCGGGAATCATGGCCGAGACGCTGTCGGGCGGCAATGTCGGGGTCGCGCTGCTCGCCAACGCGCTCGCGACCGGGGCGATATTGTTCGTGCTGATCGCGATGCTGGGTCCGGTATCGGGCGCGCATTTCAACCCGGCAGTGACGCTGGTGATGGCGATGGGCCGAAGCATCGTGCCCCGCACCGCATTGCTTTATGTTGCCGCACAGCTGGCGGGCGGCATCCTCGGCGTGTGGGCGGCGCATCTGATGTTCGACCTGCCGCTGCTGCAATTTTCGGCAAGGGCGCGGACGGGCGGCGGGCAATGGGCGGGCGAGTTTGTCGCGACCTTTGGCCTCATCCTGACCATCCTTGGGACGGTGCGGCATCGCCCCGACTGGATCGCACCGAGCGTCGCGCTCTATATCACCGCGGCCTATTGGTTCACCTCCTCGACGAGTTTCGCCAACCCCGCGATCGCCATCGCACGGAGCCTTTCGGACAGTTTCGCGGGGATTGCGCCCGCCGACGTACCGGCGTTCATCGCGGCGCAGCTTGGTGGCGCCGTCGCGGCTTGGGCGTGCGGACGCTGGCTGTTCGCGGCGGGGGACGACGAAGCGGCCACCGGCGTATAGCGCCGCCCCAATCAGGCGCACGGGTTGACCCCAGGCGCTCCCGCCCCCTAGGCAGAAACCATGCCGCACGACACGACCCTGATCGGAACCATCGTTGCGGGGCTTGGCGTTGCATTCCTGATGGCGGCGCTGGCACAGCGACTGCGGATTTCGCCGATTGCGGGCTATCTGCTCGCGGGCATCCTCGTCGGCCCGTTCACGCCCGGGTTCGTCGCCGACACCGGGCTGGCGATGCAGCTGGCCGAGATCGGCGTCATCCTGCTGATGTTCGGGGTCGGCCTGCATTTTTCGCTAAAGGACCTGCTGTCGGTTCGCAAGATTGCGGTGCCGGGGGCAATCGCGCAGATCGCGGTGGCGTGGGCATTGGGCATCATGCTCGGGCTCTGGCTCGGCTGGTCGGTCGCGGGCAGCGCGGTGTTCGGGCTGGCGCTGTCGGTGGCATCGACCGTCGTGCTGCTGCGCGCGCTCCAAGCGCGCGACATGGTCGAGACCGAAAAGGGACGGATCGCGGTCGGCTGGCTGATCGTCGAGGATCTGGTGATGGTGCTCGCGCTGGTGCTGCTCCCCGCGATGTTCGGCGACCGGGGAGATGAGGGCAGCGGTGCTGGGCTGCTGCAATCGGCGGCGATCGTGCTGCTCAAGGTTGTCGGCTTCGTCGCCTTCATGTTTGTCGTCGCGCGGCGCATCCTGCCCTGGGTGTTGCACTGGGTCGCGCACACCGGATCGCGCGAGCTGTTTCGGTTGGCGGTGCTCGCAATCGCGCTGGGGGTGGCGTTCGGCGCGGCGGTGATTTTCGACGTGTCGTTCGCGCTCGGTGCGTTCTTTGCCGGGATGATCCTCGGCGAAACGCAATTGAGCCGCCGCGCGGCCGAGGAAACGCTGCCGCTGCGCGATGCCTTTGCGGTGCTGTTCTTCGTGTCGGTCGGCATGTTGTTCGACCCCAATGTGCTGGTCGAACAGCCGGGGCCGGTGCTGGCGACCGTCGCGATCATCGTGGTCGGCAAATCGCTCGCCGCCTTCGCGCTGGTCCGGGCCTTCGGTCACACGAACCAGACCGCGCTGACGGTGTCGGTAAGTCTCGCACAGATCGGTGAATTTTCTTTCATTCTGGCGGGGCTGGGGGTCGGGCTGGAGGTATTGCCCGAAACCGGGCGCGACCTGATCCTGGCGGGCGCGCTATTGTCGATCTTGGTCAATCCGATCCTGTTCACGCTGGCGGTCAAGCGGATCCGTACCGATGCGGTGCCCGAACCGGTCGCGGCGGGCGAGGCCGAAACGCCCGCGCCGTGCAACGCCGGGGTGGTGCTGATCGGCTATGGCCGCGTCGGCAGCCATATCGGCGGGCTAATCTGCGGGCGCGGCGAAGGGCTGACGGTGATCGAGGACCAGAAGGACATGGCGGCGGCGGCGCGCGCGGCGGGCGCGACGGTGATCGTCGGCGACGCCACCAAGGAAAGCGTGTTGCGGCAGGCCGGGCTCGACGAGGCCTCGACGCTGCTGATCGCGATCCCCGAGGGGGTCGAGGCGGGGGCGATCGTGCGGCGGGCGCGGGCGATCAATCCGAAGCTGGTGATCGTCGCGCGCGCGCATTCGGACGAAGAGGTCGACGATCTGGTGCGGCGCGGCGCCGACCATGTCGTGATGGCCGAACGCGAGACGGCGGCGCGGATGGCGGAACGGGCGATGCTGACTTTGGTATAACCCAACCTTCATTCCGTTCGTGTCGAGCGAAGTCGAGACACCCCTCAGCGGCGCGCGAGGGCGAAGGGCATCTCGACTTCGCTCGATGCGAACGGGAAAAGGATTGGAATGGTTGAGGTCGGGGCTTCCCCCACCGCGTCAAACTTCCTATCGCCCGTCCCAATGTCCGCCGACGCGCTTCTCCCCCTCCTGAAATCCACCTTCGGTTTCGACGCCTTTCGCGGTCGGCAGGCCGACGTCGTCACCCGCGTGATGGCGGGCGAGCGGACGCTGGCGGTGATGCCGACCGGCGCGGGCAAGTCGCTGACATACCAGCTGCCCGCGGTCGCGCTCGATGGCTGCGTCGTCGTCGTGTCACCGCTGATCGCGCTGATGCACGACCAGCTGCGCGGCGCGCGCGCGGCGGGGATTCGCGCGGCGAGCCTGACCAGCGTCGATGCCGATGGCGCCGAGACGCGGCAGCGGTACCGCGACGGCGAGCTCGACTTGCTTTATGTGGCGCCCGAACGCGCGACGGGCGAGGGGTTTCGCTCGCTGCTTGAGGCACGCACCCCGGCGCTGTTCGCGATCGACGAGGCGCATTGCGTGTCCGAATGGGGGCATGATTTCCGCCCCGACTACCGCTTGCTGCGCCCGTTGCTCGATGCGTTTCCGGCGGTACCGCGGCTGGCGCTGACCGCCACCGCCGACAAGCATACGCGCGAGGACATATTGGTTCAGCTCGGGATTCCCGACGACGGGCTGATCCTCGCGGGCTTCGACCGGCCGAATATCCGTTATGCGATCCGCCCGCGGATCACCCCGGCGCGCCAGCTGGTCGAATTCATTGCCGCCAACCCCGGGCCGGGGATCGTCTATTGCCCGACGCGCAGCGGCACCGAGCGGCTGGCAGAACAATTGGCGAAGGCGACCGGGCGGCCGGTCGCCGCCTATCACGCCGGGCTCGATGCCGAGGTGCGCGCGCGGGTCCAGCATGATTTTGTCGCGTCGGAGGACGGTATCGTCACCGCGACGGTCGCGTTCGGCATGGGCATCGACAAGCCCGATGTGCGCTTTGTCGCACACGCCGCGCTGCCCAAATCGATCGAAAGCTATTATCAGGAAACCGGCCGCGCCGGCCGCGACGGCGACCCCGCCGAGGCGATGATGCTGTGGGGTGCCGACGATTTCGCCAAGGCCAGAATGCGGCTGTCCGAATTGCCCGAGGCGCGGGTGCCGGGCGAGCGGGTGCGGCTCAACGCGCTGGCGGCGCTGGTCGAAACGGTCGAATGCCGCCGCGCGCAATTGCTGCGTCATTTCGGCGAAAGCCCGCCGCCGCGTTGCGGCAATTGCGACAATTGCCTCGACCCCGCGGCGCAGATCGACGCGACGGTGCTGGCGCAAAAACTGCTCAGCGCGGTCTATCGCACCGGGCAAAGCTATGGCGCCGGGCATATCGAGGCGGTGCTGACCGGGCGCAGCGACGAGCGGATCGCCCAGCGTGGCCATGACAAATTGTCGGTGTTCGGCATCGTCGAAGGCGACGAGGCGCGGTTGATCAAGCCGCTGGTGCGGACCTTGGTGGCGCGCGAGGCGCTGGAGACGACCGAGCATGGCGGGCTGATGCTCGGCCCCACCGCGCGCGCGATGATGAAGGGCGAAGCGGCGGTGCTGATCGCCGAGCCGCCGGTGAAGCGTACGCGGCGGGAAGCGCGCGGTGGCGCGGGTGCCGCCAACCCGATCGGCGATCCGCTGTTCGACGCGCTGCGCGCCACGCGGCGCGAGCTGGCTGCCGAAGCGAATGTGCCGCCCTATGTGATCTTTCACGACGCGGTGCTGCGCGCGATGGCGACCGAGCGGCCCGCGACACTGGAAGCGATGGGCACGATCCCGGGGGTCGGCGCCAAGAAACTCGAGGCGTGGGGCGATGCGTTTCTGGCGGTGATCCGGCAGTTCTGACAGGTTCGCTGCGCGCGCGGCTGGTCGATTTCGCAAACGACTAGTCAAATTCGGAACGCGGCGCGATCGCCGCCGCTGCCGCCGTCATCTCGCCTTTCATCGGGGTCGCGCTCCTTTTGCGGCGCCGGTCAATGAAAGGATCATGACCATGCGCTCTCCCCTCCTTTGCGCCCTGGCCGCGGCCTGCCTTGCTGCGCTGCCGATGACCGCGCAGGCGTCCGACGCTTCCACGACCGTCCGCGTCGATATGCGCGCGCTCGATCTCAGCGCGCCCGCCGATGTGGCGACGGCGCAGCGCCGGATCGCGCGCGCGGTAAAGGCGGCGTGCCGGAACGATATCGAGCATCTGACCATCAAGGCGCGCCAGTCGGCGCGCGAGTGCCGCGACACGATGCGCGGGCTGGCGCTGCAAAAGCTGCGCGCCCGGCAGCAGCCGCAATTCGCCGCGCAATGATCGGCGCCCATCGATGCCGGGCGCGGTGCCGATGGTGGCGCCCCGGCACTGCTTGCAGTAGCAGGGCGCGATGACGGCGCTGCTGATCCTCGATCCGATGATTCGTGGCGGCGCCATCGCGCTGTTCCTGCTGTGGATCGCGATCCTGTGGCGCGACCACCGCGCGGCGTTGGCGGCGCGCGTGGCAATCGCGATGCATGTGGCGATCATCGCCTATCTGCTGTCGCACGGCTTTCATTCTGACGATCGCAGCTTCCTTCCTTTTGCGATCTGCGATGCCTTGTCGGCCATGGTGCCAGCACTTTTTTGGCTGTTTGTGCGGTTGTGGTTCGATGACCAGCAACGGATCGGCTGGCGCAGTTGGCTACTCGTCACGGCGTTTTGCGCCGCGCTGCTGATCCAGACGGTGATGATTGTCGCGACGGGATCGTTCAGCATCGAAATCTGGGTGCTGGTGCGCATCGGCATGTTCGGTTTTGCCGTGACGGCGATGTGGGTGGCGTGGCGCGGGCGCGCCAACGACCTGATCGAGATGCGCCGCCGTTTTCGCGTCGGGCTGGTGTGTGCGATTGGCGTCTTCATCCTGCTCGCCACCTTCGTCGAGATGTTTCAAGGCTCCAACAGCCACAGCGATCGTTGGCACATGGTCATGCTGACCGCGATCCATGTTGCGACCTTGATCGTGTCGATCGGTCTCTATCGTTTTCGTTCGCCCGACCTGTTCGCGGCGATGGGGCCGCCTCCCAAGCCAGCCAGACCGCCCGCTGCGCCGTCGCCGCTCGCGCAGCGGCTGCGCGCGCTGATGGCCGAGGAGCGCGCCTATCGCGCCGAAGGCTTCTCGATTGCGATGCTCGCCGCCCGGCTGGGCGAACCCGAATATCGCGTCCGCCGCGCGATCAATGGCGAGATGGGCTTTCGCAATTTCACCGCCTTTCTGAACAGCTTTCGCCTCGACGAGATCCGCGCGGCGCTGGCCGACCCGGCGCAGCGCGAGGTGCCGATCCTGACCATCGCGCTCGACGCGGGGTTCGGGTCGCTCGGCCCGTTCAACCGCGCCTTTCGCGATGCCGAGGGAATGACGCCAACCGATTATCGCGCCCGGGCCGCGGCGGCGCGATTGGGCGATTCCGAAATCGACTAGCCGATTTTTACCATCGCGGAGCGGGGACGCAGCGGGCGTGCTCTACCGCGGCATCCGCCACCGACAGGATTGTTCGATGCTCGACGCCTTTCCGCCGCTCCACATCCTGCTGACCAAGGGACCGTTCGTGTTCGCCTTCGACTTTGGGCGCTACCTGGTCGCGGCGGCAGTGGTCGCGGCGATTGTCTGGGGACTGCGCCGCACCCCGCTTCGCACGCGCAAGATCCAGACGCGCGAGGCGACTCGGGCCGATCAGCGCCGCGAATTCGCGCAGTCGGTCCAGACGGTGGGGGTCTATACATTGGTGTCGGCGTTCATCATCTGGGGCGTCGACACCGGGGTGCTGCACCGGTTCGAGGGCAGCTATGGCTGGGCGGGTGATCTGGCGCTGCTCGCGGTGCTGATCGTTGCCCACGACGCCTATTTCTATTGGGTCCACCGCGCGATGCACCATCCCAGATTGTTCAAGATCTTTCACCGCGCGCATCACCGCTCGATCACTCCGACGCCTTGGGCAGCATATAGCTTCGCCATTCCCGAAGCCTTTGTGATGATCGCCTTCGTGCCGATCTGGCTGGCCTTCGTCGCGACCCCGGTGTGGGTGATGCTGACCTGGATATCGTTTCAGATCATCCGCAACGCGATGGGGCATGCGGGGTTCGAGCTGCACCCGCGCTGGTGGCTATCGACGCCGCTGACCCGCTGGATCAACACGACGACGCACCACGACCTGCACCACAGCGGCGGCTTCAACCGCAATTACGGGCTCTACTTCACCTGGTGGGACCGGATGATGGGGACCGAGCATCCCGATTATGTGGAGCGTTTTCACGCCGTCGTGTCCGGGCCAACGACGCAGCCGATGGCGAGCGACGAGCGCGCCGCCGCCGTCTGAGGCCAGCCGCTTTCGCGCTTGTCAGCGAAACCGGCTGTCCTATACATCGCGACCATGAACGATTTTCGACCCCTGTCCGCCGACTATAGCGTCGCCCCGCAGATCAGCATCGAGGATGTCGCCGCGGCAAAGGCGGCGGGCTTTGCGATGATCGTTAACAACCGGCCCGACGGCGAGGAACCCGCTGCGCCGCAAGGCGGCGACATCGCCGAGGCCGCCGCCGCTGAAGGGCTCGCCTATGCCGCGATCCCGGTGGGCCATGCGGGGTTCAGCCATCCGCAGCTCGATGCGCTCGACGCGGTGCTGGCGGGGGCGACGGGGCCGGTGCTCGCTTATTGTCGGTCGGGGACGCGATCGACCCATCTTTGGGCGCTGGCGCGCGCGCGGGCGGGCGAGGATGTCGATGCGATTTGCGCGGCCGCGGCGGGCGCGGGGTACGACCTGGCGGGGCTGCGCCCGATGCTGGATGCGCTGGCGGGCGAGCGGTGACGCTGGCCGAGCTGATCCAGCTTGGCGGCTCGGTGGTCGCGGTGCTGCTTGTGGTGTGGCTGGTGGGCAAGATGGGGCTCGGCGCCGATCCGCGGATCGAGGATGATGCGCATGCAATTCGCCTCGCCGAAGAGGCCGAGGTAGGATTTGGCGGGATCGAAGTCGCGCGCGACCGGGCGGGTTTTGCCGCGATCGTCCGCAATGCCGAGGGGCGGCAGATGCTGGTGCGCGCGCATGGCAATCATTTTGCCGCGCGGCCGATCGACGGACAGGTGATCGGACGGCTCGACAAGGATTTCCTGACCCTGACGATGCCCGAACGGACGTTCGGCGCGGTGACTTTGCACCTCGGCAAGGATGCCGGGATGTGGGCGGCGCGGATGCGGGAGCTGCGCTGTGGATAAGCTGCCCGATCCGGTCACCTATGCGATTCCGGCCTTCATCCTGCTGCTGATTGCCGAAATGATCGTATCGCGCCGCGCCGACAAAAGCCGGTACGAGGCACGCGATACGCTGAACTCTCTGATGCTGGGCACGGGGAGCCAGGTCGCGAGCGCGCTCGTCGGCGGGATCGTGGTCGCGCTGGCGGTGTGGCTGCACCAGTTCCGCCTGTTCGACATCGGCATCGACTTCAAGGGCTGGTGGTGGGCGTGGATCCTCTGCTTCGTCCTCGATGACCTCGCCTATTATGTCTTTCACCGCAGCGCGCACCGGGTGCGCTGGTTCTGGGCGAGCCATGTCATTCACCACAGCTCGCAGCATTATAATCTGTCGACGGCGCTCAGGCAGACCTGGACGGGTTTCATCAGCATTGCGTTCATTTTCCGCCTGCCCTTGTTCATGATCGGTTTTCCGCCGGCGATGGTGTTCTTCTGCGCGGGGCTCAACCTGATCTATCAGTTCTGGATCCATACCGAGGCGATCAAGCGGCTGCCCAAATGGTTCGAGGCGGTGATGAACACCCCGTCGCACCACCGCGTCCATCACGGCGTGAACCCGCGCTATCTCGACGCCAATTATGCGGGCGTGTTCATCATCTGGGACAAGATGTTCGGCAGTTTCGTTGCCGAGCGCGATGACGAACCGGTGCGATACGGGATCGTCAAACAGCTCGGCAGCTTCAATATATTGTGGGCCGCGGTGCATGAGTGGGTCGGGATTGCCAAGGATGTGTGGGCGGCGCCGTGGCGGCACAAGCTCAGCTATCTGTGGCGCGAGCCCGGCTGGAGCCACGACGGCAGCCGCGCGACGAGCGCGATGATCAAGGAACGCTGGGCGGCGGGGCGGCCTGAGGAACCTGTAGAGTAATGTTGTCGCCCCCGGGAAGGCGGGGGCCGCTGGAGGTTTACGCCTTCCTCGCCGACCAAAGCCGATCGCGGCCCCCGCCTTCGCGGGGGCGACGTATGGGCTTGCCACACCGCTTAATGACATTCATGTAAGTCGCGATTGACCACCGAACCGGTGGCGAGGGGAGCGGCGGATATGGATCAGTTCGACATCATCGTCATCGGCGGCGGCAGCGCGGGGAGCGCGGCGGCGGGGCGGCTCGCCGAGGACGGGACGCGCAGCGTGTGCCTGATCGAGGCGGGCGGGACCAATGATGATGTGCGGGTCAAGACGCCAGGGTTCATGTCCTTCATCCCCGAAAAGTCGAATTATCGCTATGACACGCTGCCGCAAAAGGGGCTGAACGGGCGGATCGGGTACCAGCCGCGCGGGCGCGGGCTGGGCGGGTCGAGCGCGATCAACGCGATGGTCTATATCCGCGGCCACGCGTTCGACTACGACCAGTGGGCGGCGCTTGGCGCGACCGGGTGGAGCTATGCCGACGTGCTGCCGTACTTCAAGCGCAGCGAGGGTAATGAGCGCGGCGGCGACGAGCATCACGGGCACGACGGACCGCTGAATGTGATGGACCAGCGCTGGCCGAATGTGACGAGCCGCCGCTTCATCGAAAGCGCCGCAGCGCTGCAACTGCCGCGGACCGGCGACTTCAACGGGCCAAACAATGAAGGCTTTGGCCTGTATCAGGTGACGCAGAAAGCGGGCGAACGCTGGTCAGCAGCACGCGCCTATGTCGAGCCGCTGCGCGGCCGCGCCAATTTCGACATCCGCACCGGCGCGCTGGTCGAGAAGATCGTCGTCGAGGATGGCCGCGCGGCGGGCGTCGTGATTCGGCGCGGATCGCAGCGCGAAACGCTGCGCGCGCGCGGCGGGGTTGTCCTGTCGGCGGGGGCGTTCGGCAGCCCGCAGATCTTGATGCTCTCGGGGATCGGCCCCGCCGCGCACCTGGCGCAGCAGGGGATCGCGGTAACGCTCGACCGCGCCGCGGTCGGCGACAATCTGCAGGACCATATCGACTATGTGTCGAGCTGGGAAACGCGTTCGACCGACCCGCTCGGCAACAGCCTGGGCGGCACCTGGCGGATGGTGAAGGCGATCTTCGAGCACCGCACCAAACGCACCGGCATCATGACGACCTGTTTTGCGGAGGCGGGGGGCTTCTGGAAATCGCGTCCCGACCTGCCCGCGCCCGACATCCAATATCACTTTGTGCCCGCGATGCTCGAGGATCACGGGCGGACCAAGGTCAAGGGGCATGGCTTTTCGTGCCACGCCTGTGTGCTGCGCCCCGAAAGCCGCGGCACGGTCCGGCTGGCATCGCCTGACGCCGCGGCGGCCCCCGCGATTGATCCGGGCTTCCTGACCGACGGGCGCGACATGGCGACGCTCAGGGCCGGGGTGCGGATGATGCACCGCATCGTCGCGGCGCCGCCGCTGGCCGATTATGCCGGGGTTGATCGCCATCCGGTCGACCTGGACGACGACGCGGCGCTCGACGCGCTGATCCGCAGCCGCGCCGACACGGTCTATCACCCGGTGGGGACATGCCGGATGGGCAGCGACGGCGATGCGGTGGTCGATCCGACGCTGAAACTCAACGGCATCGACGGGCTGTGGGTGGCGGACGCCAGCATCATGCCGCGGCTGGTCAGCGGCAACACCAACGCGCCGAGCATCATGATCGGCGAGCGCGCGGCTGATTTTGTGAAGGCGGCGTTGACCTGATTCCCCTCCCCGAAAGGGAGGGGTTAGGGGTGGGTCGCCGCAGGCGCACTCTCATGCTTGAAGGGAGCAGCGAGGCTATACCTCGCAACCCACCCCCAGCCCCTCCCTTTCAGCGAGGGGAGCTTAAATCAAGCACGCCTCTGCCAGCACCCGTCCCTTCCCCGTGAGCCCGTACAGACTCGTCGGGGGCCGCATATCGATCACCTCGCGCCGCACGAGCCCCTGCTCGCTGAGCGCCGCCAGCCCCTGCGACAGCGCGCGCGGGGTCGCGGGGGTGAGCAGCCGCGACAGCGCGTTGAAGCGGTCGTGACCCGCACCAATCCCGGCGACTAGCGGCAGGCTCCAGCGTGTCGTGGCGCCGCGGGGCAGGCCGATCGCGCCTTGCGCCGCAGCGATCGTCGCCGCGCGCGCCGCGGCGGCCTTGCCTGCTTCGGTCAGGATATATTCGGGTCGCAGCGGGTGGCCGTGGCCGGGGTTGCGCTGGACCCAGCCCTGCGCGGCGGCGGCATTCAACGTCCGTGTCAGGCTGTCGCGGGATAGTTCCAACCGGTGCAGCAGCTCGACAAAGCGCGCGCCGCGATGCGCCGCCAGATCGGCGAGCAATGGCACCAGCCAGCGGTGGCTGCCGAGCTGGAGCAGGAGCGGATCGGGCGCGCTTGACGGCATTTGCCAGTAACTATACAAACCAGACTATAGGCGCAAGCGCCTTGGCTGTGGGAGGAACGACATGACACTCGAATTCGGATCCGAACTCACCTGTTCGATGGGGGTGACCGACATGACCGCGGCGATCGCCTGGTACGAGCGCGTAATGCACTGCAGGCTGCTCTACCGCGCCGACGAGATCGGCTGGTGCGAGCTCGCGACGCCGATGGCAGGGGTCAATATCGGCCTTAGCCAGGTCGAGAGCGTCGTGCAGGGCGGCGGCGCGACCAATGTGTTCGAGGTCGCTGACATCGACGCTGCCAAAGCGCATCTCGATGCCGAAGGCGTGCGGCAGGACGGCGATATCCAGCATATCCCGGGGCTGGTCAAACTGATCACCTTCTATGACCCCGACGGCAACGCTTTCATGTTTTCGCGCTCGGAGGCGGCGGCATGACGGCGCGCTGGGTCGTTGCGGCGCTGCTGCCGATCGCGGCCCCCGCTGCGGCCGAGGATCCGGCATCTTCGTTGGCCGCATGGCACGGAAGCTGGAGCGGTGAGGGAACCGCGTTCGGAAAAGCGGCGACCGCGACGCTGATCATCAAGGCGACGCCCGATGGCGAAGCGACGGCGCTCGCCTATCGGCTGGCGGTGCCCGGAACGCCGCCGATCGATTACGTGGCGGAAGCGATTTACCGCGTCGAT
Organism: Sphingopyxis sp. EG6; assembly: GCF_003609815.1. Lineage (NCBI taxonomy): Bacteria > Pseudomonadati > Pseudomonadota > Alphaproteobacteria > Sphingomonadales > Sphingopyxidaceae > Sphingopyxis > Sphingopyxis sp. EG6. The sequence goes on along the minus strand of NZ_AP017603.1, from coordinate 3,027,964 downwards.
GCCAATAGCCGGGTGCGCGGCGGCTGGACCGACGGCAGCGGTCGGACGCGGCCGATCGGGGGACGGGTTGCCGGGTCCGAATGGCACAATCATTGGGGCAGTGCCGACGTCGAGATTGGCCGCTCGACCTATGTGCTGGAAACACCCGATCAGATGATTGTCACCGATTCGGTTCTAAAAGATGACGGCAGCTGGCGCGTGTTCGCGACGCTTCGCTTTCAGCGAACCCCTTGAAAACCGCCACGTTCTGGCGAACTCCATAGTACGGGCAAAAAAAGAGGGCCGGGACTTGCGTCCCGGCCCAGCCTTTCAGGCTCTCCCCTCCTGAAACTGTTGACGCAATGAATGCCATATTAATGTCATGTTGGGAAGGCCTAAATTTGCGGCAAGCCTGCCTATTTATTGTGCAGCGCAGCGTGCAGCAAAAAGGGGGTCGGTTCGTTGCCGAACCGACCCCCTTTTTTGCGTCCGATAGCGCTCAGAACGTCTTGCGCGCAGTGATGCCAAATGTGCGCGGCTGACCGACCGTATAGCCGAGCCGGGCCCGTCCGCCGCGCTCGCGATCGAACGACAGCAGCGCGTTTTCGTCGAACAGATTGTTGACGTACGCGATCAGCGACAGGCCGCCCTCGAAGTCGACCCCGGCGCTCAGATTGACCAACTGATAATCGGGCAATTGCAGGTCGACCGTCGTCGACGACCCCGCCGGTGCACCGCCGAACGGCAAGCCGTGGACGAAGGTCCGCGGGTTGTTTTCCTGATCGGCGGGCTGGGTGTAGCGGGTGCCAACATGTTGGAAGGATGCCGCAACATACATGTTCGCGGCATCGCCGATCGGCCATTCATAGCTGCCCGACGCCGATAGCTGGAATTTCGGCACCGACGGCAGGCGATTGCCTTCGCGAATCCCCGTCGCGGTCGCGAGGACGCCGGGCAGGGTGGTGTCGAATTCGGCCTCGATCAGGCTGCCCGACAGGTTGAAATCGAGCCCGTCGGCGGGCGACAGGCCGAGTTCGAATTCGACCCCCATCGAATGCGCCTTGTCGACGTTGAACACGATGCGCGACGAACAGCTGCCGGCATCGAGCGTGACCTGCAGATTCTTGATGTCGTTGTAGAAGCCCGCGGCGTTGAAGGTGAAGCCGCGACCCTGCGACTTGATCCCCAGCTCGTAGTTCCACAGCGTTTCGTCGTCATAGTCCTGGAACCCGCCGAACAGCGCCGCGTCGGCGGGGGTGCAGAGCGGAAGGTTGAGCGGATCATTGACCCCGCCAAGGCGGAAGCCCTTCGACGCCTGCGCGTTGACCGTCACGCTGTCGCTGAGGTCGTAGGACAAGAGGAAGCGAGGGGTGAAACCGCTCGACTTGGTGCTGTCGGTGCGGTTGTCGCCATTGGCGAACAGCCCGCCCGATTTGAAGCTGCGCGTTTCCTTGAAGTCGTAATAGCGCCCGCCCGCGGTCGCCGTGAACGCATCGCTGAGGTCAAAGCTGACCTCGCCGAACAGCGCGAACTGCTTGATGTCATAGGGCAGCAAGGCGTTGTACGGCGAGTTTGCGGCAAAGCCGTTCGCGACCGCCGCCGACGTTCCGGCACCGAGCACCGCGTCGGTCACCGCGTCATAACCGGGGGTAGGCAGCGTCTGGCTATAGACGCGGTCGACCTTTGAATAGAAGGCGCCGAGCACCCACTGGAACGGGCTGTCATTGTCCGACGCGATGCGCACTTCCTGCGACCAGGTTTCAAGGTCGGTGGTGTCGACCAGGTTCGACGGCAGCAGGACACCGGCGGCCGGGAAGCCGAGATCGACCGACACCGACCCGGTGAGCGCGCTTGCGTCGCGGCTGACCAATATGTCGCGGTTGATATAGCTAGTGACCGAGGTCAGCTTGGCGCCGCCCAGCCCGACGTTGAGGTTGAGGTCGGCGATCAGCGTTTCGTCCTCGAACCCTTCGCGCAGCAACAGATATTGCTCGCGCTCGTCGAAGGTCACCTGCGGCCGCGTCGTCGTGAAGCGGTTGCCGTACAGATTATAGATGTCCTGGCGATTGAAGCCGTCGGCGGTGACCTTTTGATACACCACGCGCGGGGTGATCGAAAAATTGTCGCTGGGCTCGAACGTCAGCGCGAGCCGGCCGCCGTAGCGCTCGCCGCTGTTGACGTCATCGCCGCCCGCCGGGCCGATCGCGTTGATGAAACCGCCATAGCGCGTGTAATAGCCGACCGCGCGCAGCGCCGCGGTGTCGCCCATCGGCACATTGACCGCGCCCTTCAAATGGCCGCCGAAGTCGTCGCCGTCGACAAGGTTGAGGTTCGCCTCGACGCTGCCCTCCATCACCCCGATCTTGGGTTGATTGGTGATGTAGCGGATGGTGCCGCCGACCGAACCCGATCCGAACAAGGTGCCCTGCGGCCCGCGCAGCGTTTCGACACGGTTGAGGTCGTAAAGGTCGATGTCGGGGGTGAACAGCGAGAGCGAGATGACGCTTTCGTCGAGATAGACGCCGACCTGTTCCTTGACCCCCGGCTGGTCGCGCACGACCTGCCCCGCCGAGACGCCGCGCACCGACACCTGGCTCTGGCCGGGGCCGAGGTTCTGCACCGACAGGCCGGCGACGTTGCGGGACAGGTCTTCCAGCGTCACCGCGCCCGATTTCTGGATGTCTTCGGCGGTCTGGGCGTTGATCGAGAAGGGAATGTCCTGAAGATTGGCGTCGCGCTTGGTCGCGGTGACGATGATGATGTTGCTGTCGTCTTCGGCAGCGCCGGCCTCCTGTGCGAGGGCGGGCGTGGCAATGGGCACCAGCGCGAGCGTCGAAAGCCCGGCCAGCAGCATAGTGCGAGCATGCATGGTGATATCCTCTCTGTACTGCGCGCGGCTATGTTGCCGCGTCGCGAGGCAAGAGGTGCGCCTCTTGCCGCAAATTCGCAATGGTCCGCGAACCCCCGCGCAACAAAATTACCGAGGGCTGTTGCGCGGCGGCCACAGTAGTAGAATGCAAGCTTGGGGCGTCCGCACCCAAAAAATGGCCGGGGATAAACCCCGGCCAGTGGTTCGCAGGAGGAACCTGGTGAGGATCCCGCCGCCGCCGTTTGAAAGGAGAGAGAGACGTGCGGCGACGGGTATCCTGTCTCGTCAATAATTATAGGCGCGCTCGCCATGCTCGCCGAGGTCGAGGCCTTCGCGTTCGACCTCTGCCGCGACGCGTCCGCCGGTAACGGCCTTGGCGATATAGAAGGCGATGGCCGAACCGACGGCGGACCAGAGGACGGCGACGCCGACCGATTTGATCTGGATCCACAGCTGGCTGCCAAGGACATAATCGTCGCCTGCCGGACCGCCGAGCGCGGGCAGCATCGTGACCGCGGTCAGCACCGACCCGATCAGGCCGCCGACGCCATGGATGCCGAACACGTCGAGCGAATCGTCAAAGCCGAGCTTGGCCTTCAGCTTCATCACGACGATGCAGCAGACGACACCCGCGACGGCGCCGAGCAGGATCGCGCCGAACGGGCCCGAATTGCCCGCCGCCGGGGTAACCGCGACCAGGCCGGCGATCGCCCCCGAACAGGCACCGAGCAGCGACCCCTTGTGGCCGAGGGCGCGTTCGGTGAGCATCCAGAACAGCACGCCGGCGGCGGTGGCGGTAAAGGTGTTGATCAGCGCCAGACCCGCCGACCCATTGGCTTCGAGCGCCGAGCCGGCGTTGAAGCCGAACCAGCCCACCCACAGGAGACCGGTACCGATCAGCGTCATGGTCAGCGAGTGCGGTGCCATGATGTCCTTCTGATAGCCATTGCGCTTGCCGATGATCAGGCAGCCGACCAGCGCCGCGACGCCCGCGTTGATGTGGACGACGGTGCCGCCGGCAAAGTCGAGCGCGCCCCAGCCAAAGATCAGGCCGGTGGCTTCGTCGGTGCCGCCCAGATACCAGACCATGTGCGCGATCGGGTAATAGACGATCGACAGCCAGACGATCGCAAAGACCATCACCGCCGAAAATTTCATGCGTTCGACGAGTCCGCCGAGCACCAGCGCGACGGTGATCGCCGAAAAGGTCATCTGGAACGCGATGAAGACGAATTCGGGGATGACGACGCCGTCGGTAAAGGTCGCGACGGTCGAATCGGCGGTCACCCCGGCGAGGAACAGCTTGCCCGACGAGATGAACTGGTTGGCGTCGCCGCCAAAGGCCAGGCTGTAGCCGAACATCACCCACATGATCATCGCCAAGCTGGCGACCGCGATGATCTGGGTCAGCACCGACAGCATATTCTTGGTACGGACGAGGCCGCCATAGAAGAGCGCGAGGCCGGGGACGATCATCGCCATGACCAGCACGGTCGCGGTGATCATCCATGCGGTGTCGCCCTTGTCGGGCGTCGGCGCGGCGGCTTCGGCGACCGCAGGCGCGGCTTCCTGCGCCCAGGCGGGCAGCGCGGCGAACAGCGAGAGGCCCATGGCCCCGGCGCCCGCCGCAAATTTATTTGCGAACGTCATACTTTCCCCCTTTGTCATCACAGTGCCGCCTCGCCGGTCTCGCCGGTGCGGATGCGCACCGCCTGACCCACGTCGAGAACGAAAATCTTGCCGTCGCCGATCGACCCGGTGCCGGCGCTTTGCTGGAGCGTTTCGACCACCCGCGGCGCAAGCGCGTCATCGCAGACGAGCTCGATCTTCACCTTCGGCACCATGTTCGTGGCGTATTCGGCGCCGCGATAGATTTCGGTCTGCCCCTTTTGCCGACCGAACCCCTTGACCTCGGTCACGGTCATGCCGGCGATACCCAAGCCGGTGAGCGCTTCGCGCACCTCGTCGAGCTTGAATGGTTTAATGATTGCCAGGATCAGCTTCATGATGCCCCCTTTTGCCCAATAGCATCATGTTGCAGTGCAACAGCCGTGCCAGATTACGCACGGCGCGGAAAAGTTAACATTTTGTGACGGGTTTTCTGCGATCAGACGAATAATCGGTCGTTTACTGGGCAGGTGAGGCAGGGGTTTGCCTAAAATTTAGGCATTGTGCGACGATAGTTCACGTCTTGGCAATGACAGCCCCAGACCGAAGATAGCCCCTCAAACATCGTCATCCCGGGCCCTTCGACAAGCTCAGGACAGGCTTGATCCGGGATCCATGATTTCGGCGCTGCGATGGATTCCGGATCAAGTCCGGGATGACGAGGGTCTGGTAGCGACCGGTTGCGGACATCGATCCTCCCTGTCGCGCAGCGATGGGGAGGTGGCAGCGCGAAGCGCTGACGGAGGGGCTCTCGCGCAACGTCGCCGCCCCTCCACCATCGCCTACGGCGACGGTCCCCCTCCCCATGGCTTCGCCACAGGGAGGATCCATAGCATCGTCATCCCGGCGAAGGGTGTTCAGAGGCACGTGACTCTGAAACACGATCTCGCCGGTGCGGTAAACCGAGAGGGTGAGACCTCGGCCTTCGCCGGGGTGACGACAAAAAATTGACCGTCCGCTCCCATCCCAAAGCAGCAATCCAAAGCCGTCGGCTTTACCCCGCCGCCCTGAACTGCGCCCAGATCGGCAGATGGTCCGACGCGCGCGCGGCGAGCGCGCTGCGATGCACCCCGGCGTCGACCGCTTCCAGATCGGGCGAGGCGAAGATGCGGTCGAGCCGCGCCACCGGGCGGCGGCTGTGGAAGCTGTGGCCGGTGTCGACCAGCCGGTGGCGCTCGCCGAAATCATGCAGGCAGCCGCCCGTCGCGCGCCATTCGTTGCAGTCGCCCATCAGGATCGTCGGCAGATCTTCGCCCTCCGCGACATGGTTCAGGATCGCGCGCGCCTGATGGCGGCGGCGCAGCCCCGAAATGTCGAGGTGCATGCCGACCACCCGCAACCTTGTGCCGCCGATGCGGATCGTCGCCGCAACCGCGCCGCGCGGTTCGAGCGTCGGCAGGTGGAGCGCATGGCTTTCCTCGACCTCCGCGCCCTTGCGGACGAGCAGCGCGTTACCGTGCCAGCCGATGCTGTGCGGGCGATTGTCGAGGGCGACCGCGACATAATCGCTATGCTCGTCCAGCATATGCGGCGGGATCGCGCTGGCGCGAGTGCCGAAACGGCGGTCGGCTTCTTGCAACGCCACAATGTCGGCGTCGAGCTCGCCGAGCACCGCCAGCACCCGCCCGGGATCGCGGCGCCGGTCGAGCCCGATGCCCTTGCGCATATTGTAACTGGCAACTTTGATCATGGTCTCAGCGGTCTAGCGCTCCAGCCGCCAAGCCGTTCCCCGGATCCTCAAATTCCGCCAGCAACGCGCGCGCTTCGTCGAGGTCCTCGTCGAGCACCATGATCCGCACCGGGATCATCAGGCCGACGCTTTCGGCGATATTCATCCCGGCGTCGAAACACACCGCATGCACCCCGGCGCTTTCGATCCGCCCGCGCAGCAGCTCGGCCTCGGCGCCGTTCGGAATGCGGACGAGTTCGACCAGCGGCATCAGGCGGTCTCGCCCTCGATGAAGCGGTCGGTCGGACGCGTCGGCAGGCCGTCGATGCTTTTGGTGCGGCCGAGCGTCTTTTCGACCCACAGCGCGCGATCGGCCTGGCGATGGTATTTTTGCAGCGTGTCGCGCTCCTGTTGCAGCTCCATCATCGGCACCCCCCAGCCACAGCTGGTCTGGACGCTTTCCACATCGATCACGAAAATCTGGCGGGTGCCGGGCAGCAGGGTGAAATGTGCCGCAAGCGCGTCCCATTCATCGTCCTGCGGCAACACCGGACGGCCGCGGCCATAGATGCGCAGGATCAGCGCGCTGCGATCAAAGGCGCAGAACATGATCGTGATGCGCCCGTCGGCGGCGAGGTGCGCGTGAGTTTCGTTGCCCGACCCGGCAAGGTCGAGATAGGCAACCTGATTTTCCGACAGCACGCGGAAACTGTCGGCATAGCCCTTGGGCGACAGGTTGATCCGCGCGTCGGCAGCGGCGGTCGCGGTGAAATAAACCGGCTGTTTTTCGATGAAAGCGATATGTTTGTCGGTCAGCGTATCGGTGAATTCGGCCATGGCTCGTCTCCGTGTCGGCGCCGTCCTATCACCAATTCTTGCCCTCTTCTATCGCGGCTTCCTCCTCGGGCCGGGTCGTACGACCCAGTGCGTCATTGCGGTGCGGAAAGCGGCCGAACCGGTCGATGATATCGAAATGCTTTTGCGCATAATCATGAAAGACCGGATCGGCGAGCTGGTTCATCAGCCGCAGCGATTCGCGCTGGTCGTCGATGTCTTCGCTATGCTCGAAGGGCAGATAAGCGAACTGGCGCCGCTCGTCGGACCATTGCTGATCCCATCCATTGGCCACAATCCCACGCGCGATGGCGCGGGCGAGGGAATCGGTGGCAAAGGCGTCGGCGTGGTCGCGATAGATGTTGCGCGGCACCTGGTCGAACAGGATCGCCGCGGCGAGCGCGGTGTCGGGGTCGGCAAGGAAGGTTTCGGCGGGCTGCGAACGGAGCGCTGTGTGCCATTCCTCGGCCAGGTCGCGCACTTCGGCATCGAAATCGGGGCCGCCGCCGTACCAGTCGTCCATCCCATGCGCGTTGAACCAGAAGGCGAGGAGTTGTTGCGGCCAGTCGGCGGGCGGGGTGGAATTACTTTGCGTCACGCGCCGTCAAATCCTCAGCTAGAGACATTCGCCATCCCGGCGCAGGGTGTTGGGAGTCACGTGCCTCCCAACACCCCGCGCCGGGATGACGATGACAGGTGGAGCGACTATTCGCCCTTCACGCGCCGATACGGCACAAATTTGCCGAGCGAGACAAAGCCGCTGTACATGTTGCTGCTGCGATCGTGCAATTGGACCGCGTCGATGCTGCACAGCTGGCTGCCCGACAATCTGGTGACTAATATATCGTCGTCGTCGAGCGATGACGCCCCGCCTTCCGGCCGGTTGACCCACAGCGTGCTGCCGACGCGATAGACGATCGCGGTCTTGTCGATCACCTGGCTGCTGCGCGCCATCGACAGCGGGATGCAATTTTGCGGTTCGCCCGCGACGCGGCCTTCGAGCAGCTTGGCCAGCTGATCTTCGGGCGCGAGCCGCTCGCGCGCGCTGGCTGTCGCGGGGATTGCGGCGAGCGCGGCAGCGGCCAAAATCATCGGAATGTGCAGACGCATGGTTCGACTCCTGTCTTCAACATATCCTACCCGCCGCCGCCCTACGCCAACGCGCGTGAACAGGGGCTGACCGGCGCGGATCAGCACGCCCCGTCGGGCAACGGGATGCCGAGCGGACCTTTGCATTTCTTCTTCTTCGCGGGCTCGGCAGGGGTGCTGCTGCTGCCCGACCCGCCCATGCCGCCGAAATCGGCACCGACCATCAGCATGGTGTGCGACCGAAAGCGCACCTTGGCGGTCCAGTCGATGTTCCATACCGCATTGCCCGCGGGCTTGGGCGGATAGGAGAAATTGGCCTCGGGGCCAAAGGCATTGAGGTTGCCGATCATCATCTCCCCCGAAGCCTTCTTGACCTCGGCGGGGATCGCGCAGCTCGTCTGTGCGGGCGGCATCACGACCTTCTTCGCCACCAGTCCCGCGACCGTCGCGGGCGGCAGCCAGTCCCACAGTCCGCCGCCGAACTCGCGTGCGTTGCTGCTCGTCCACCACACCATGTCGCCCCCCGCGCTGCCGCGGTCCATGCCGCCGAACGCCCAGGCGACATAGCCGGTGGCGGGAACCAGCTGGTTCCAGCGGATCATCACCGATCCGTCGCCCTGCATCGTCGTCGAAGCATTCAGCCCGGGCATATAATCCTGCGCGAGGGTGAAGTTGATCTCGGGCCCGACGTTGCCCGCGATCCGGTGCGCGCCGAGCAGCGAGGATCCCGACGATGGTTGTTTCGACGATTTGCTGTTCGGCCAGCTGGCGTAGGATTTGCCGTTCGACGCCATCACCTCGCGGATGCGCGGGACGGTGGTGGTGAACAGGTTGGGCGGCATCTGCCCCGCGGCGACCTTGGCGAAATCGATGATCACCGGCTGCCCCGGCCCGGCCTTGGCGCCGCAGCCCCAGAACAGCAGCAGGCGGCCCTTGGGACGCTCAAAATCCTTCGGCATTTCATTGCCATCCTCGCGCTCGCGCGGCTTGCCGGGTTCGGGGCCGAGCAGCGGCACCGACTTGCCCAGCTTGGCCTGCGGCAGGAAGAAATGATCGGCCTTGACCGGGGGCGCGGTCGGCGTCTGGTTCGACCCCAGCCGCAGCTCCAGCGTGTGCGCGACCTTGCCGTCGGGGCCGCCGCCGAACATCATCCCCATCATGTTGCCGACCCCGCGTCCGCCCGCCGCCATCGCGGCAAAGCCCGACGCGGTTGCGACGTCCATTTCATAGCGCTCGACGGGGCCGGTGGTCTTTTGCGCCGAACCCGGCACGGCGGCGAGCATCGCGGCAATGGCGGCGACGGAAACGAAACGCAGACTCGAACGCATGAATATCCTCCCTGTTGCCGGGGAAGACCCGGCGGACAATGCGGCCCGATTTCTTTTCTGTTTGAAGGGACTATAGGCGCGCAAAAGCGGCCCGCCAAGTGAGGTGCGTCACACCTAACAAATCCTCCCCCTTGATGGGGGAGGCAGCGAGACTTGCCAGCCTGCTGGCTAGTCGCCGCGGTGGGGGTGCTCTCGCGTCCTGAAACAGGGGGCGAATGGACGCGCCTTCACCCTCATCCAACTCCGCCTAATCGCTTCGCGATGAGGCTCCGTATCCTTCTGCCATCAAGGGAGAAGGAATTTACGCCGTCCCGCCGACGGTCAGCCCGTTCACGAGCAAGGTCGGCTGGCCGACGCCCGCGGGGACGCTCTGGCCGCCCTTGCCGCAGATGCCGATGCCTTCGTCGATCGCCATGTCGTTGCCGATGCCCATCACCTTGGTCAGCACGCTCGGCCCGTCGCCGATCAGGGTCGCACCCTTGATCGAATCGCCCAGCTTCCCATTCTCGACCTTATACGCCTCGGTACAGCTGAAGACGAATTTGCCCGACACGATGTCGACCTGGCCGCCGCCGAAGCTCTTGGCGAAAATGCCGTTCTTGACGCGGCTGAGCAGTTCGGCGGGATCGTCGTTGCCGCCGCGCATGAAGGTGTTGGTCATCCGCGGCATCGGCGCGTGGGCAAAGCTCTCGCGCCGCCCGTTGCCGGTCGGTTCGACCCCCATAAGGCGGGCGTTGAGGCGGTCCTGCATATAGCCCTTCAAAATGCCGTCCTCGATCAGCACCGTCTCCCCGGTCGGGGTGCCTTCATCATCGATGCTGAGCGACCCGCGACGACCGCCGCCGACGGGGCTCTCCATCGCGCCGTCGTCGACCACGGTGACGCCGGGCGCCGCGACGCGCTCGCCGATGCGGCCCGAAAAGGCGCTGGTGCCCTTACGGTTGAAATCACCTTCAAGGCCGTGGCCGACCGCCTCGTGGAGCAGCACGCCGGGCCAGCCGGGGCCGAGCAACACGGTAAACTCGCCCGCAGGGGCGTCGACGGCGCGCAGGTTTACCAGCGCCTGTGCCAGCGCCTCGTCGATCGCGCGGTTCCACAGCGCGGGCTCGAACAGATGGTCGTACATGTAACGCCCACCGAGCCCGAAAACCCCGCTCTCTCGGCGGCCATTTTCCTCGACCACGATCGAGACGTTGAGGCGGACGAGCGGGCGGATGTCGGTCGCGAGGAACCCGTCGGCGCGAACGATTTCGACCACCGACCAGCTGCCCGCTAGGCTGACCGACACCTGCGCGATGCGCGGGTCGCGCGCGCGCGCGGCGGCGTCGATTTCCTGGCACAGCGCGACCTTCTTCGCGAAGGGGATCAGGTCGAGCGGGTTTGCTTCGTCATAGAGATGGCGGTTGGTGCGCGGCGGCGGCGCAGCGTGCGGCTGGCTGGCGGGGTCGAGCAGCGCCAGCGTTTCGGCGGCGCGGCGGATCGCCCCGGCGCTGATGTCGCTGGCATGGGCAAAGCCCGTCATCTCGCCCGACACCGCACGCAGGCCAAACCCGGCGTCGGTCGAATAATCGGCGGTCTTCAGCCGCCCGTCGTCGAACCCGAAGCTCTCGGTCGCGCGATATTGCAGGTAAAGCTCGCCGTCGTCGGCCTTGGCGAGCGCTTCGCGCGCGAGCGCCTGTGCCAGATCGGGGTCGAGCGCGTCGGCACGGTAGAGGAAGCGGCGGGGGTCGGAGAGACTGGTCATGCGGCCGATATAGGCATGGCGCGTCGCGCGCGCAAACCGCCGTCAGAGATAATTGACGGTGAGCGTGAACGTGCCGCTGTAATCGCCCGCGGGCTGGTTTGCCGGGACCGTGAGGGTGCCGCCGATATAATAGGTCTGCACCCCGCTGGGCAGCAGCGTTGCGCCCAGCAGCGCGATGCCGCCGCCGCTGGTACTGGCGGCGCGCACCAGGCTGGCGGTCATGTTGGGCGCGCCGCCGCCGACCCGCGCCAGCGTCACCGACGTGCTGCCCGATACGGTGATCAGGAAAATCCCCCCGGTTCCCTGGAATGTGGCGCGCTGCGCAGTGGTGCCGACGAGCGTCACGCCGCCGCCCGAGGTTCGCGCATTGGTGACCGGGTTGACGGTGACGGTACCGCCGGTCGGGCCGCTGACCAGCGTCCCGAAGTTCAGATCGTCGGTCTTGATCAGCGTGTTGGGGCGCACGATCGCCGCATTGGCGGTGACGTTGGTGTCAGCCGCCTGTACGGGCGCGCACGACATGGCTGCCGCAATGGCGGCGGCAATGGTCAGGGCGCGTGCGCCATCCCGACAGTTTCTGGTCCCTCGAATCCCCACAGATTCTGCTCCTGTCTGGCACATTTATGCCAGCGGGACGTGAGTGGTTGATGCACGGGCGTGGTAAAGCGGCTGTTTACACCTGCGCGCGCCGGTCGCGCGCCGCGCCGCTTGAGTCCCGTCGGCGACCCCGCCGATGCCTAAGCTTTATCGGCGACCCCGCCGATCAGGATGAAGCGCCGGTCGCAATAGCCGCAGTCGGCGAACCCCGCGTCGGGGTCGATTTCCAGCCACACGCGCGGGTGGCCGAGCGCGGCGTTGGCAAGGCCGTCGCCGGTGCCGTCGCAGGCGATGCGGGTTTTCGGGGTGCGGATGGTTTCGGGCGCGGGCTGGGTCATCGATCGCGCCCATAGCAAGCGCGCGGGGCGGGAGCAATCGGGGTCTGCGCCGTCGAACGACCGGCAGGGGACATGCGGCACCGGCCAATATTCTTGCGAATACAGGTGGTCATCCGGTGCCGCTTCTTCCCCCACAGAAGCTCTAGAGATAGTTGAGTGTGACCGTGAACGTCCCGCTGTAGTCGCCGGGCGCCTGGTTGGCGCCGACTTCCAGCGTCGCGCCGATTGGAAAGTTGTAGTTGCCGAGCGCCGACGTGATCCGGAACCGCGTCGGCGATGTCGACAGGATCGCGGTCGGGGTGCTGCCGATTTCAAAGGTGCGGGCGCGCATGCGCACCCCCGGTCCGGTCAGCCAGATCGTGTTCGACCCCAGCGAAATATTGACCTGGCGGTTGACCGTGCCGAGCCCGGCAAAACGCGCCGGTTCGCCGCCGTTACCGGCCAGCGTGACGCCGCCGGTGCGGCTGCGCGACCCGTCGGGCGCCAGCGTCACCGTTCCCGCGACGTTCGACGGAATGATGTCGCCAAAGCTGAGGTCGTTGACCTTGAAGAAGGATAGGGGGCGCAGCACGATGGCTTCGCTTTGCGCCTGCGCCGTTTGCTGGGCATGGGCCGGCGCCGCAATGGCCGGGGCCATCAGCAGCGCGCAAGCGGCGATGCCGCGCAGCATGAACTGCGGGTTTTGGGTGTGTCTGGTCCTCACAACATTGGTCCTAGCGGCGATTATCCAACATAGCGTTAACGCCGCGCCCACGAAAAGCGGCGGCAGCGATGAAGGCTTTTACAGGCCGGGGTGCGCGGCTATGGAAGCGGCCATGACCGAAGCCGCCATCCGCATCGACGCCGTCTCCAAAACCTATGCCGGCGGCAAGCAGGCGCTCGACAATGTCAGCTTCGACGTCCCGCGCGGCCAGATTTTCGGGCTTTTGGGGCCGAACGGGGCGGGCAAGTCGACTTTGATCAATATCCTGGCGGGGCTGGTCAACAAGACGAGTGGCAGCGCGAGCATCTGGGGCTTCGACATCGACGCCGATCCCAGAAACGCCAAATATTCGATCGGCATCGTGCCGCAGGAAATCGTCTTCGATCCGTTTTTTACGCCGTTCGAGACGCTCGAGAATCAGGCCGGCCTGTACGGCGTGCCCAGGGCGAAGCGGATTTCGGACGCGCTGCTCGCCGCGGTGCATCTGACCGACAAGCGCGATGCCTATGCGCGCACGCTGTCGGGGGCATGAAGCGCCGCCTGCTCGTCGCCAAGGCGATGGTGCATTCGCCGCCGATCATCGTGCTCGACGAGCCGACCGCGGGGGTCGATATCGAACTGCGCCAGCAGCTCTGGGAATATGTGCAGTCCTTGAACGACCGCGGCGTCACCGTGGTGCTGACGACGCACTATCTGGAGGAAGCCGAGGAGCTGTGCGACCGCATCGCGATCATCAACCATGGCAAGCTGATCGCGAACAAGCCGACCCGCGAGCTGGTCGACATGGCGCGCGAGAAGATCGTCGTGGTGACGCTCGACCAGGATATCGTCCAACTGCCGTCGCATCCCGCCTTCGACAAGGTGGAGCGCGAGGGCGAGCGCGGGCTCGCGATCAGCTACAACAAGGACCGCATGAACGCGGGCGAGGTGCTCGCCGCAGTCAATGCGATGGGCCATGGCATCGTCGACGTCTCGACCCGCGAGGCCGATCTCGAGGACGTCTTCCTCAACCTGACGCGCGCGGCGAATGCCTAGCCTCTCTTTTCCGTTCGCATCGAGCGAAGTCGAGATGCCCTTCGGAATGGCGCGAGGCAGCGGGGTGTCTCGACTTCGCTCGACACGAACGGAATTTTGATGGCCGCTGATTCTTCACACGACGTCATCATCGTCGGCTCGGGCGCTGCCGGGCTCACCGCCGCGATCGCGCTCGCCGATCATTGTCGCGTGCTCGTGCTCGCGAAAGGCGAGCTCACCGGCGGGTCGACCGCCTGGGCGCAAGGCGGGATCGCCGCGGTGCTCGATGCCGGCGACACCTTCGAGAATCATATCGAGGACACGATGGTCGCGGGCGCCGGGCTCAACCGGCGCGAGACGGTCGAGTTCGTCGTCGAGAACGCCCCCGCGTCGATCGAGCGGCTCGTCGAGATGGGGGTGCCGTTCAACAAGGACAGCGACGCGCTGCACCTGACGCGCGAGGGCGGGCATTCGCACCGCCGCATCGTCCATGTTGACGACGCGACCGGCTGGGCGGTGCAGGCGGCATTATTGAAGACCGCCGAGGCGCATCCGAATATCACCCTGCTGCCGGGGCAAGCGTGCATCGACCTGATCACCGGCCGCCACGAGGAGCGCTATTCGGGCTCGGGCCGCGTCTGGGGCGTCTATGCGCTCGATGAAAAAACCGGGAAGGTCCACGCCCATGTCGGTCGCGCGACGATCCTCGCGAGCGGCGGCGCGGGGCGCGTCTATCAATTCTCTACGGCACCGCGGGGCGCCACCGGCGACGGCATCGCGATGGCCTGGCGCGCGGGATGCCGCGTGTCGAACATGGAAATGATGCAGTTCCACCCGACCTGCCTCTACAATCTCGACGTCAAGAATTTCCTGATCACCGAGGCGGTGCGCGGCGAGGGCGGTATCCTCAAGCATCCCGTCACCGGCCATCGTTACATGCCCGATTATGACGCCCGCGCCGAACTCGCGCCGCGCGATATCGTCGCGCGCGCCAACGACGACCAGATCAAGCGCTTCGGGCTCGATTATGTCCACTTGGACATCAGCCACCTCGACCGCGATTTCGTCGCCGGGCATTTTCCGAACATCTACGACAAGCTGCTGACGCTGGGCATCGACATGACCAAGCAGCCGATCCCGGTGGTGCCCGCGCAGCATTATACCTGCGGCGGCATCCTGATAGACCTCGCCGGCCGCACCGACCTGCCGGGGCTGTATGCCGCGGGCGAATGCACCGAAAGTGGCCTGCACGGCGCTAATCGCCTCGCATCGAATAGCCTGCTTGAATGTTTCGTGTTCGGCGAGGCGGCGGTCAAGGACATCATCGCGCGCTGGGACCAGCTCGAGCCGCCGCCCGCGATCCGCCCGTGGGACGAAAGCCGCGTCACTGATTCCGATGAAGAGGTGATCATCAAGCAGAACTGGACCGAAATCCGCCGCTTCATGTGGAATTATGTCGGCATTGTGCGCACCACCAAAAGGCTGGAGCGCGCGCAGCATCGCATCCGCCTGCTGACCGGCGAGGTCGAGGATTATTACGGCCACTTCCGCGTCACCACCGACCTGATCGAACTCCGCAACCTGCTCCAATGCGCCGAGCTCATCGTGCGCAGCGCGCTCCACCGCAAGGAAAGCCGCGGGCTGCATTACACGCTGGATTATCCGGCGATGCTTGCGGAGGCGGTTGATACGGTGCTGGTGCCGTAAAAAGAATTATCTCACACAAAGACACAAAGACACAAAGGCACAAAGAAGGGTTGGGATGAGCTCCGAAACCGAAGCGCTCGCGACAATTGCAGTGGATTGCGGGTTTCGGCTGCACCGCGACTTGGGACCGGGTCTGCTCGAATCTGTTTATGAAGCGATCCTTGCCGATCAACTAACCCGAAAGGGGCTGTTTGTAGAGCGCCAACGACCGATCCCGATACATTATGACGGAATCGAACTCGCCGAAGGGTTTCGCGCGGACCTGTTGTTGAATGGCAAGCTGCTGATCGAACTAAAATCTGTTGAACGGCTTTCGCCACTTCATCAAAAACAAGTCCTGACCTACCTTCGCCTTCTCGATTTGCCTCTAGGGCTCTTAATGAATTTTGGCGGTGCCACCTTCAAAGAGGGTGTCTGCCGGATCGCCAACGGTAATTTGGCCCGCTGATCTTCTTCGTGGCTTTGTGTCTTTGTGTGAGATAATTTTCTACCCACCTATCCCCAACAACCGCCCGACCAGAATCAACACAATCGCCCCGATCACCGACGCGAAACATCCCGCGCGGTGGAATTCGCCGCGAACGCCGCGCGTCGTCACCAGCCCCGCGAGCAGCGAGCCGCCGATGCCGAGCAGGATCGTCGCGATCCATCCCATCTCGACCGCGCCCGGATAAAGGAAGCGCGCCAGCGCGCCGATGATCAGGCCCGAGATGATCGCGCCGATGATGTTGATCATGTGCCAAACCCTTCATGCAAAAACCGCTCGGCCAGCGCCGCGTGCAGTGCCGCGCCGCGCGCCATCACTTTTTCGTCGAGCACCATATGGTTGCTGTGCAGCCCGCAGCATTGCCGCCAGTCGCTCCCCGCCTCGCTCGCGCCGAGCCAGAACATCGCGCCCGGAACCTTTTCGAGCACGTAGGAGAAATCCTCGGCGCCCATCACCGGATGGTCCATCGTCAGCCAGGCCGCTTCGCCAAAGGTCGCTTCGACGACCGACTGGCCGAAACTCACCGCGCGCGCGTCGCAGACGGTGACGGGGAAGCCCTCGACGATTTCGACCTCGGCGGTGCAGCCATGCGCCTCGGCGATCGCGGGGGCGAGGCGTTTCAGCTCGCGCGCGACCATCGCGCGGCGCTCGGGCGACAGGGTGCGGATCGTGCCCTGCATCTCGGCGGTTTCGGGGATGATATTGTTCGTCGTCCCCGCCGCGATCTTCGCGATCGTCACGACGGCGGGGTCAAAGACCGAGATGCGGCGCGTCACCATCGTCTGGATCGCGGTGAGGATCGCGCAGGCGACGGGGATCGGGTCGACCGCATCGTGCGGCATCGACGCGTGGCCCCCCGCGCCCTTGACCGTGATCGACAGCACGTCGGACGAAGCAAGCAGCGGCCCCGCGCGTCCGGCGAAAATCCCGTGCGGCGCGTTGGGCATGATGTGGAGCGCAAAGGCGGCATCGGGCAACGGATCGATGATCCCGTCATCCAGCATGAAGCGCGCCCCATGATGGCCCTCTTCACCCGGCTGGAACATGAACATCACCGTCCCCGGCAGCCGGTCGCGCGCGGCGCAGAGCAGCTTGGTCGCGCCGACGAGCATCGCAACATGCGTGTCATGTCCGCAGGCATGCATCGCGCCGCTGATCTCCGACGAGAAATCGAGCCCGGTTTCCTCGAGCAGCGGCAACGCATCCATGTCGCCGCGCAGCAGCACGGTCCGCCCGTTCGCCGGCCCACGCAGGATCGCGACCAGCCCGGTGGTCGACGGCCCCTCGCGAAACTCGAGCGGCAGCCCGGCGAGCGCGGTCTTGATCTTCGCCAGCGTCTTGGGGTTTTGCAGCCCGAGTTCAGGCTCGCGGTGGATGGCGCGGCGCAGGTCGACAAGATCGTCGAGCAGCGTTTCGGCCTCGGCGGGCCAGCTACTGGTGGTGGTAAGCGTCATGCGCAGCCTCTCGTTCGCGGTGGTTTGGCGGTACCTTGTCGCCGAGCCACCGCGAAGTCGAGGGGGGGAGCGCACCGCGCCTACGCCAGCGCCGCCGCGCGCCGCTGTTTCCGCCCGGCAACGACGCGCAGTACGATCACCGCCAGGACCAGCACCACCGGCAGCGCGTACCAGCCGCTCACCGGGATGCGTTTGCCGTTGGTGAAGATGAAGCTGAGCGCGACGATCCATACGCCCCACCAGTGGAGGCGGCCCCATGCCTTAGGGCCGAGCGCCTTGACCATGCGGTCGAACGAGGTCGCGGCGAGCAGCGCGATGAAGACATAGGCGGTGCCGCCCGTCGCGATCGATTTGGGGTTCGTCAGCACCCAGAAGGTGCCGGGATCGGTTTTCCACAGCGCGATGATCGCGAGCGCGTGGATGAAGTGCGACATCGCAAAGCCCAGCCCGAGCTGGCGCCGGTTGCGGCGCAGCCAGCGCGTGACGGGGCCGGGCCACAGCTTCACCACCGCCGACGCGGCAAAGGCGGCGAGGAACAGGACGAGCGATGTGCGCGCGGTGGCGCGGATCACCAAGCGAAAGCCTTCGGTGTCCCAACCGATAGCGAAGAGAAAGCCGAGCGACATTGCTGCGAGCGCGCCGGTCAGCGTCCAGAACAACCCCCAGCCTTCGGCCCAGCCCCTGGTCGGCACTGCCGCTCCCGTCGTTATCGCCGTCATCACATCCTCCGATTAAAGCCTAGTGTTGCTAGGTATAACTTGCATACCTAGCGTTGCAAAGCTAAATCGGCGAGCATGTCTGCGGAAATGCTCAAGGGCCATCTCGATGCCGTGCTGCTCGCCACGATCGGCGACGACGCGCTGCACGGTTATGCGATCATCGAGGCGATCCGCGCGCGCAGCGGCGGCCATTTCGACCTGCCCGAAGGCACAATCTATCCGGCGCTGCACCGGCTCGAACTCGCGGGGCTGCTCGCCAGCCGCTGGGTTCAGCCCGATGGCGGGCGCAAACGGCGCGTCTATGCGCTGACCGACAGCGGCCGTCAGTCGCTGATCGAGCGGCGCGCGGGCTGGCAGAGCTTTGCCAGCGGCATCGACCGCGTGCTGGGCGCCCGCGCATGAGCGGCCCGATCGCCACCTATCTCGACGAGCTCGATGATGTGCTGGCGTTCGACCCCGGCCTGTCGCGGCGCGTACGCGCCGAGATCGAATCGCATCTGTGCGACACCGCCGAACAGGTGGGCGAGGCCGATGCGGTGCGGCGCTTTGGCCGCGCGAGCGACATCGCGCGCGCCTATGCCGAGGCGGCGCTGCCCGACCGGTTGCGGCGCTCGTGCGTCGCGGCGGGGCTGCTCGGTGTCGCGACGCTGCTATTGATGCGGCTGCGGACCGTCGTCCTCGACATCCCGGGCGGCGCCGACCCGCTGATCTGGTTCGATCGCGGCGGGCTGGTCGCGGCGCTGGGGTGCATTGGCGCGGCGTGGTGGATGGCATCGCGGCGGCGGATCGCGCTCGTACGCCGCTGGCTGCATTTCGCCGCGGGCAGTCTGGCACTGTCGGTCGGCGCCAGTCTAGTCCGCGCATTTCAGGGCGCGTCGGGCGATTCGGCGCAAGCGCTGATCGTCGGGACGGCGCTGATAGAGCTGCTGTTGCTCGGCGGGCTGATGGCGCAGCTGGCGCGGCTCGACCGCTATGCGCGGCGGCTGGCGCTGTAGAGCTGCACGGCTTCGCAAGAACCGTTCGCCCTGAGCTTGTCGAAGGGCTGTTCTTTTTCGCAATGTCGAAAGGAAGATCGGTGCTTCGACAAGCTCAGCACAAACGGATTTGGGCGTAGCAGGGCTGCGTCCTAACGCTTGCCCCCGAACAACTGCCGACCCGCGAGGTCGAGCATGATCTCCTCGCTGCCGCCGCCGATCGCGTTGACGCGCACCTCGCGGTAGATGCGCTCGACCTTGCTGCCGGTGATATAGGACGCGCCGCCCAGCACCTGCGCCGCTTCGCGCGCCACCGCCTCCAGCATCCGCGTCGCCTGTACCTTCAGCATCGCAAAGTCGGCGGGTCGGTCCTTGCCATGCTTGACCTGCCACGCGCAGAGGTCGACCCACGCCTGCGTCGCTTCGATCTGGCGTTCCATGTCGGCGAGCTTGATGCGGATCGACTGGTGGCCGACGAGCGGACGCCCGAAGGTTTCGCGCTGCTGCGCCCATTCGGCGGCCTCGGCCATCGCGACGCGCGCATAGGCGCAGCAGCCCATCGCCATGCCGAGACGTTCGCTGTTGAAATTGCGCATGATGCCGATGAAGCCGCCATTTTCGGGGCCGATCAGATTCGCCGCCGGAACACGCACGTCGCTGAAATGGATCGCCGCGGTGTCGCTGCACCGCCAGCCCATCTTGTCGAGCCGGGTGTGCTCGACGCCGGGGCTGTCCATGTCGATCAGCAGCAGCGAGATACCCGCCGCGCCCGGCCCGCCGGTGCGCACCGCGCAGGTCAGCCAGTCGGCGCGCATGCCGCTGGTGATGAACATCTTGCCGCCGTTGACGATATAATCGTCGCCGTCCTTCACCGCGGTCGTCTTGAGGTTGGCGACATCGCTGCCGCCGCCCGCTTCGGTGATGCCGAGCGCGATGATCTTGTCGCCCGCCAGCACTGGCGGTGCGACGCGCTCCTTCAATTCCTCGGACCCCAGCGCGAGGATCGGCGGCAGCCCGATGCCGTGCGTCATCAGCGACGCGCCGAGTCCGCCCGCGCCCAATGCGGCCAGTTCTTCGGTCAGGACAAGGCCGTGGAAATTGTCGAAGCCCTCCGAATGGCCGCCATATTGCTCAGGGTAGCGCAGGCCCAATATGCCTGCTTCCGCCGCCTTCTTGTGCAGTTCGCGCGGCAGCTCGCCCTCGGCTTCCCAGCGGTCGATATGCGGCGCGATCTCGCGGGTGACAAAGCGCCGCACGCTCTGCGCCAGCGCCTCATGCGTTTCGTCATAATAGGGCGAGCGGGCGCGCCAGTCGTCGAATGCTGTCATGGGGATGATGCTGCGCGTCGTTTACGTAAACGTCAAGTTCGGACGCGCCGAAGGCGCCTTGGAATATCTCACACAAAGACACCAAGGCACAAAGAAGGGAGAAATGCGGCACTCTTTGCGTCTTCGTGTCTTTGTGTGAAAAATTATGGCGCGACCTATCGGTCGCATGGGTGGTCACGGGGTTGCGCCTTCCGCTCAAGCACTTAAGGTCGCGCGCCATGAACAAGCCCATCCTGCTCGCCGGCCTTGCCGCTCTCGCCTTCATCGCCACCCCCGCCGCGGCGCAGAAATCGCCCGAGGCGGTTGCCGAAGCGGCGCTGCAGCGCGCTCCGGTATTCGACGGGCATAATGACGTGCCGTGGGAATTGCGCGGGCAGGTCGGGAACGTCATCAACAATTTCGATTTTCGCGACACGACCAAGCCCAAGCCCGACGGAACCGTAATGCACACCGACATTCAGCGGCTGCGCAAGGGGCGCGTCGGCGCACAATTCTGGTCGGTCTATGTGCCGTCGAACACCAATGAGCAGCTGGCGGTGCAGCAGACAATCGAACAGATCGACGTCGCGAAACGGCTGATCGCGCGTTATCCCGCCGACCTGTCGCTCGCCTATAATTCGGCCGAACTGCAAAGCCAGATGAAGGCGGGCAAGATCGCCGGGATGCTGGGGATCGAGGGCGGCCAGTCGATCGGCTCGTCGCTCGCCGTGCTACGCGAAATGTTCGGCATGGGGGTGCGCTACATGACACTGACCCACAGCAAGAACGTCCCTTGGGCCGACAGCGCGACCGATGCGCCGAAGCACGACGGGCTCACCGATTTCGGGCGCCAGGTGGTGCAGGAAATGAACCGCCTCGGCATGATCGTCGATTTGAGCCACGTCAGCGAAGCGACGATGAAGGACGCGCTGGAAGCAACCAGGGCGCCGGTGATGTTCAGCCATTCGGGGGTGCGCGCGGTCAACGACCATCCGCGCAATGTTCCCGACAGCGTATTGCCCGCGGTCAAGGCCAATGGCGGGGTGATCATGGTCGTGTTCTACGCCGCGTTCGTCGATCCCAATCTGCGCCAACATGGCTTGAAGCGCACGGCCGAGCGGGCGCGGCTCGATGCGCTCTATCTCGGGAACCCCGACGGCGCCGCCGCGGCGCTCAAGGCGTGGGACACGGCCAATCCGCCACCGTCGACCCCGCTCGGGCTCGCCGCCGATCATATCGACCATATCAAGAAGACGATCGGCGTCGACCATATCGGGATCGGCGGCGACTATGACGGCATGGACGCGACCCCGGTCGGGCTGGAGGATGTCACCGGCTATCCGGCGCTGTTCGCCGAACTGGCGCGGCGCGGCTATGCGCAGGCCGAGCTCGAGAAGATTTCGAGCGGCAACATGCTGCGCGTGCTGAAGGCGAACGAAGCTTATGCGGCCAGCCAGAAGGGACAGCCGCCGGTGGAAACGCCGGTGGCGAAGTAGGGCTCACGTCGCCCCCGCGGAGGCGGGGGCCGCTAGCTCAGATTTGCAGTATCGCCGTGTAAACCGACAGCGGCCGCGTTCAGAGGCACGTGACTCTGAAGCGCCCTGCGCGGGGGCGACGATTATTTCCTTCCAAACGGCCACTCCACCGCCCCGCTCGCCCACAGCGCCCACCAGATGATCACCGGCTGCAACGCCAGCCGCGGTCCGTGGTACCACCAGCTCAAGGTCTCGCCGCCGATCGCGATATTGGCGAAGGCGTGGTGGAAATTGGCGGGCCATACGCACAGCGCATAAAGCGCCAGTCCCCACCCCGCCGCCTTGCGCAGCGGCGGGATCATCAGCCCGACCGCCCCCAGGATTTCGGCTATCCCGGTGGCGGTCACCACCAGCTCGGGCTGCGGCACCCACGGCGGGGTGATCGACAGAAACGGCTCGGGCCGCACCAGGTGCAGATACCCCGCATAGCCATAAGCGAGCGCGAGCAGCCAGCGCAGCGCCGTGCGGACGGCGCGCTTCAACGCGCTTTGCCGTCTGCGGGCGTCACCGCCCGATCGCTTCCAGCATCGCCTCGACGCTCACGAATTTCTCGCGCGGGTTGCCGTCGAGCGCTGCGGCGACCTCGGCGGCTTCGATCCGCCGCCAGTCGGCGAAGGTCACCGGCGTCACCCCACGGTTCGCCAGCAACGCATCGAGCCCCGGCCGCCCCGCTTTGCCCGCGCCGCGCCCGACATCCTCCAGCACCAGTTCGGCGATCCGCGCGCCGTCGGGCTTGTTGGTGCCGATCGTCCCCGACGGCCCGCGCCGCGCCCAGCCGACGCAGTACAGCCCCGGCAAGATTCGCCCCTCGTCATTGGCAAAGCGGCCGCGGCCATGTTCATAGGGAACGCCGGGGATCGGCGGGGTCTGATACCCGATGCAGCTGAGGACCAGTCCGGCATCGATCGCATAGGTTTCGCCGGTGCCATGGCTGCGCAGCTCGTCGTCCAGCGTGGTGCGCTCGACGATCACCCGCTGCGCTTTGCCTTCGCCTTCGATCGCCACCGGCATGGCGAAAAAGTCGAAATCGATCGTCACCGGCTTGGCGACGGGATTGGCGGCAAAGCTGCGCAAATGCGTCACCGACTTGCGCATCCCGGGTTCGAGCAGCGCGTCATCTCCTTCCTGCGGCAGGTCGGCGGGGTCGACGCGCGGGCTGGCGCGCTCGAGATGCGCCAGTTCCCCCAGCTCCTTCGGCGTCATCGCGATCTGGTGTGGGCCGCGGCGGCCCAATATGTGGATATGGCGTACCGCGCTTTCGGCGAGCTGCGCGCGCGCGTGCGCGACGATGTCGCTGCCCGCAAATTCCTGCGGGGTCTTCGCCAGAATGCGCGCGACGTCGAGCGCGACATTGCCGTTGCCGATCACCGCGACACCGGCGGTGTCGAGCGGCGGATTCAGCCCGGCAAAATCGGGATGACCATTGTACCACCCGACAAAGGCGGCGCTGCCGATCACCCCCGGCAGGTTGGCGCCGGGAATATCGAGCGGCCGGTCGTTCGGCGCGCCGGTTGCCAGCACCACCGCGTCGTATAATTCGACCAGCTCGTCGATCGTCACGTCGCTGCCGACCGCGACATGGCCGACGAAACGGACATTATCGGTCAGCGCGACGCCTTCGTAGCGGCGCGACACCGCCTTGATCGACTGGTGGTCGGGGGCGACGCCGGTGCGAATCAGGCCATAGGGGACGGGCAGCCGGTCGATGACGTCGACCGCAATATCCTCCGCTTTCTGAAGTGTTTCGGCGGTGTAATAGCCCGCGGGACCCGACCCGACGATTGCGACATGACGCATCAACCCACTCCTTGCGGGTGTCCGCGCGGGCGCGCGGCCCCCCATCTGTTCTTTATCTGTTATGCGCTGATGCTAGCGGCGAAATGCGGCAGGGCAAGCGACCTTGTGCGGACCGGCACGGCGGCCTTGACAGCGCGGCCGCACGATCAAAGACTGGTGATCAGCCATTGCCAACGCAGTGCAGCCAACAATTTTGGGCAGCTGCCGCATCGCGAACATCGGGCGCGGGCGCCAGCGCGCATGATCAGGCACCGCTAACTGTGTGCCATCGGTCGCCTTGCCATATAACCCAATATGGGCGCCCCGCTGCGCGCGACAGTGGATCCCAACTGTCACCATCCGCCATCACGGTCATGCCGGTGGTCTTTTGGGTCGGCGGAATCGTCAGCCCAACGGCCACAAAACCCCTCTGCCCGATAAGCGCCATTCCGCTGTAACCAGCCTGGGTATTCTTGGCTGGAAGTACAGGAAAGGTGATTCCGTTAAACTTCGCCGCATTGGTGATGCTGTCGACATAAAGGGTGCCGTTTGAATGTTCGATACCGAACCGGTCGCCTGCCACACTCACAGACCCGCTTGCAGGCAGGCATATGCAAATCGCTCCGGCCGCCCCTCTTCCGTCATATTGGTTGCCGACACTGGTCAGCATTGCGTTGGTAATCTCTGACATATTTGCAAAGCGCGCGATGTAGTTCATGTAGATTAGGCAACCGACTAGAGTAATGGATGCGCCATCCACGTCTGGCGCAAGGGCAATCGCTCCGGATCGTTGTGCGATCGTCTCGAAATATGTACCGAAGAACGAGGCATCGAGAAATCCAAAGGCGACCGCTGTAAACCCTTCGATAGATCCACCATGCACCTTGATATTCCGGGCCGGATGCGCCGACTGCCCAGCGAAGAAATTCGTCGTCAGGCGCGAGATCGGCGCATAAATGTCAACGTTGTAGGGAGCCGCGCCGTTTGTCCGATAGCCATTGGTGCAGCGATTGAACTCGACCCCAAAAGTCTTGACGTAGAAGGTTGAAGAACCGAACATGACGCACGTTTCCCAGCCCGCGAAAGAGCAGTAATTCATCGTCACGTTGTCAGTCAGGTCGAGACAGCTTGCAGTGGTTCCCGACAGCGTTGCGGTACTTTCGTTGTAGGTTCCGCCCACATTGGTGAAATAGATGTTGTCGAAAGTGGGATTGAAACCGCAATTAAGCGCAATCCCTCTCGTGAGATCGAACTGTATACAAACGCCCGAATCGCCCGGAACAGCGGTCGGACCATAACCCTCTCCCGCTACGTGCAACCAGTTGGGTACCGTAAAGCCGCCACCGGTAACCTTATAGATGCCACGTGGGAAGACGACTTTCCTCGCTCCGCTATCGAACGCTGCCTGAATGGCAGCGCGGTCGTTCGTTGTCCCATCTCCGACTGCGCCAAAATCCTTTACGCTTACCGTCTCACTTAGACGTTCTGAGACAGTGCGACGTACCGCGCCAGCAAGTGTCTGCTCAAATCCTACCATTTTACCGCCGATGGCCGAGGCGAGCGCGGATACAGTCGGGCGAGCATCCAGGGCAGTTTGAACACTCACGTCGCCACCGACCGCAAAATTGTCGCCTCCCGCCGACGCAACTTGAGGCCGTCGGACTGGACCGGCATTCAGCTGCTCTAAAGGAGCCCATAGAGCGCAAGTGCCTGCTGTGGCGAGCATCTGTCGGCGGCCAAGCTTTCGATCACGAAATTTCATAATGTCTCCGTCACAACACCTCGATCTGCCCACGATGCCCCAAGCTGATTGAAAACCCTGTTTGCATGTCGTTTTAACAGCCACGAGTGAGATGAACGAGATGTGGACACATTGGTCCCCTGTAATATCACAATTGTGACGGCGAAATCGTCGCATTGTCACAATCGAACCCCCTTGACCCGCGCAATTCCGCCGCTAAATGGGCTTCACGATTGCCCTGTCGTCTAATGGTAAGACTGCGGTTTCTGATACCGCCTATCGAGGTTCGAATCCTCGCGGGGCATCCAATCCTTCCATCGCTGGATCCTGGCCCTAAGGACGAACTGCCGCGCGATAGCGCGACGGTGCCATGCCGAAGCGCCGGGCAAAGGCCGTCGCAAAGTGACTCGGCGTTGCAAAGCCGGTTGTCAGCGCGACGTCGGTCACCGATTCGTTGGTGTTCCGGAGCCGCCGGGCCGCTTCGTCGAGCCGCACGCGCATGACATATTGCCACGGCGACAGGCCGAACGCTTGCTGGAATGCTGCCGTGAAGCGGCGAACATCCATCCCGACGAGTCCCGCCAGCACGTCAAGGCTGTGGCGGGCGTCGAGTTGCCCGCGAATAGTGTCAGCCAGCAGGATCCGGTCGGACGCCGACAGCTGACGGCGCCGCGATCGTGGGGTGCCGGGCCCATATTGCCGACGAATATGCCATTCCAGGGCAACGCCAAGTCCGCGCGCCGCCATCGTCGACAGATCGTCATCGGCGCTGCGCAAGAGATTCGCCAGCCGGACCGTGGCGCCGAAAAGGCTGTCGTCCCGATACTGGACGCGCGCAGCAAGCGGAGCATCGTCAAGCAGCGCGGTCGGCACGCGGAACTCGACGAACTCGGCCCGTTCGCCCTGCGCCAATGCCGCATAGCGGCACGCCGCCGGGATGACCCAGACATCGCCGCGCGACGGCAGCGCGCTGCCCGACGGCCCAACCGAAAATTCGCAGTCCATCCGGTCCACTTGTCCGCCCAGATGGACAACGATGATGTGGTGATCTTCCTCGAACGCCCAGTCGGTCGGGCGCGCCAGATTTTCGGTCGCAGCCAATATGCCGAGACGACCAATCTGCGCCTGATGCCGTGCGACGACGTCGCGCGGGGATCGCGGCCGGATCCCGTCCCATATCTGTGCGGCTTCGGTCAATCGCCCACCTCGCGAGTCCCCACGACTCGTCCTGCCTAAACCCAAAAACTGCGCCGGAATTGGAAAGCGGACAAGGCGAAAGCTTCTTATCCTCTGGAAAACAGACCCAAAGGAGACATTTGATGGCCGATCACAGCATTAAGGGAAAAACCGTTCTGATCGCGGGCGGCGGCAAGAATCTGGGCGGTCTTATCGCCCGCGACCTGGCCGCGCACGGGGCCAAGGCGATCGCGATCCACTATAACAGCCCCGCCTCTGCTGCCGAGACGGAGGAAACGCTTGCCGCAGTCCGTGCCGCCGGGGCTGAAGCGGTTGCCTTTCAGGCTGACCTCACCTCTGCGGCCGCGGTCGAAAAGCTTTTTGCCGACACCATCGCCGCGCTCGGCCGTCCCGACATCGCGATCAACACGGTCGGGAAAGTGCTGAAAAAGCCGTTCGCCGAGATCAGCGAGGCCGAATATGACGAGATGACGGCGGTCAATTCCAAGACCGCCTTCTTCTTCCTGAAAGAGGCGGGCAAGCATCTGAATGACCATGGCAAGATCTGCACCCTGGTGACGTCGCTGCTTGGCGCTTTCACGCCCTTCTACGCGGCCTATGCGGGCACGAAGGCACCGGTCGAACATTACACCCGCGCGGCGTCGAAGGAATTTGGCGAACGCGGCATTTCGGTAACGGCGATCGGACCCGGGCCGATGGATACGCCCTTTTTCTATCCTGCCGAAGGCGCGGATGCCGTGGCCTATCACAAATCAGCCGGCGCCCTGTCGGCCTTCTCGAAGACCGGCCTTACCGATATCGAGGATATCGTTCCCTGGATTCGTATGCTGGTGTCAGAGGGCTGGTGGATGACCGGCCAGACGATTCTGGTCAACGGCGGCTATACGACCAAGTGACCTCTCCCGGCGGGCGGCGGTTGCCGTCGCCCGCCGCTATCGGGGGCGCTCGCCCGCTTGGAAAAAATATTCTCATTCTGCATCCATTGCCGCTCGCCGCGCCGTCTAGCCTATGATCGGCCGTCGCGCCGGTCCGGGCGGCGGTTTCGCGCGGCGGTTGATTATGTGCTCCCCGGTGCAGTTCAGCCCCGTCTTGCGGGAAGCCGTCGCCTGTGGTTTCACCATGCCAGTGCGGCGTGACGGAGAGATATGCCGATGAATTTTTTGATTGCCGCCGCGGCCGCCGCCGCCACTGCATCCACCCCTGCGGCACCGCCGCCGACCCCGACGACCGTTTCGGTGCCGGTGTCCGAATCGATCAGCGCCGAAGAGATCGCGGCCTATATCAGCCCGCGCGAAATCGCTTCCTATGTCCCGGCGCCGCCGCCGACGACCGAGCTGGTGGCGGTCAGCGACCAGCTGTTCAGCCTGCTCGAAAATGTGACGGTCGTTGCGCTGTTCTGCGTCGGGTTTTTCCTGCTCGCGCGGCTGCTTCACGCGTGGATGCTCCACCGCTCGATCCGCCGCGCGCTCGAAGCCAAGTCGGACGCGGTCGGCCCGCTGATCGAAAAGCTCAACAAGCCCTATGAGCATCTGAGCTGGCAGGGCGGCAAGGAAACGGTCAGCGTCGGCGACGACCGCAACGCGCTGGTCTTGCTGGCGATCGGCCTTGCAATGGCCGGCTTTGGGCTGATCCAGGGGCATGAACAGCTGATCCGCACGTCGGTCGGCGCCGCGCTGTTCCCGATCTTTGTCGGTATCGCCCTGCTTGTCCGCCGCCGCCTCGCGCGCGCCGCGGCTGCCGAGGAGCGTGCCGCTGCGTGATGATGGGAGCGCCGAAGAAGATTGGGCTCTCAACCAGCGGGTTGCCGGGGGAGATCGCGCCGCTTTCCAGCTCCTCGTGCTACGGTACGAAGGGCGGTTGCGCGCCTTCCTTGCACGCGCCGCGGGATGCGACGCCGACGATCTGGCGCAGGAAGCCTTCGTCCGTGCGTGGCAGCGTGCGGGCGATTATCGGGGGCAGGGGAGTTATGCGGCATGGATCATGGGAATCGGCTGGCGGCTGTTTCTCGACCAGCGGCGCACCGCAAAGCGGCGGGAGGGGCTGGCGGGCGCCGATGACGACGCGCCGACGTCGACCGATCCGCGCGGTGCCAGCGACGCGGCGATCGACGCCGACCGCCTGCTCGCCGCGCTGTCGCCGCAGGAACGCGCCGCGCTTACCTTATGCTTCGGCCACGGCTGGTCGCATGGCGAGGCGGCCGAGATCATGGGGGTGCCGCTCGGCACGCTCAAATCCTTGGTCTTGCGCGGGCGCGCCAAGGCGCAGAAGATGATCGGCGAAGGAGCGGACCGATGACGGCCCCGAACGACGCAGCGATGGACGCAATGCTGGCCGCGATGCTGGCGCCGCCGACGCGCGCCGGCGACCGTAATTTCACGTTACAGGTCGAACGCGCGATCGACGCACAGGCCGCCTACGCCCGCGCCCGCGCGCGCTTCTGGCGCAGCTTCGCGTTCGAGGCGCTGGCGATCGCGGCGCTGCTCGCGGCGCTATGGCTGCTGTCATCGGCGCCGATCTTCGCGCCGCTGGCGAGCTCGACCCACTGGGGCCTCGCCTCGCCGCTGCTGCTCATCCTGCTGCTGTGGTTCGGCACGCAGCGCTGGCGGAGCGCTTAGCGGGTCAGAACCCGAGGGTCCTGACCCCAGCGGGCCGCGCGCTGCCGGTCAGTCGTGCTCGATCTCGGCGTCGGGGGTCGGACGCGATTTTCGCGCCTTGGGGCTCGGCGCAATCGATGCCGGACGGTCTGCTTCATTTGCCGCCGCACCCTTAACCAGTGCGTCGAGCGAGCCACCGTCAAAGCCGAGTTCCTTCATCAGGCTGTCGATTACCGGCGCCTGCGCGCGGTAAGCCAGCGCAGCCGACACGGCGTTGCTCGCGAGGTTGCCATTGTCGGCGCTGCCGCCGCTGCTGTTTCCGCCACCGGTCTGGTTGATCCCGTCGACCTGGATGATCTTGATCGAATCGATCGCTTCCATCGGCTTGGCGGCTTCGCGCACCACTTCGGGGAGCACTTTCAACAGCGCCATCTTGGTTTGCAGCGAAATCTGGTCCGACGACAGCAGGTTCGCCGCCTCGTTGATCGCGCGCTGACCTGCCGCTTCGACTTCGAACCGGATGCGCGCGGCTTCCGCGCGCAGCTTTTCGGCCTCGGCCTCGCCTTCGGCCTCCAACCGGACAGCGGCCGCGCGGTTCGCCGCGGCTTCCTTTTCGGCTTCGGCTTCGACCTTTACCGAAATCGCCTGCCGTTCGGCCTCCTTTGCCGCTTCGATCAGTTCGATGCGCTTCAAGCGCTCGGCGACTTCGGTTTCGCGCGCCGTCGCGACCTGTTCCTCGGCGGCAACAGCGATCGCGCGTGCGGCATCGGCCTCGCCGCGCGCCTGACTTTCTTCGCGGCTCTTGTTCTGGATCAGGATCTGCTGTTCCTGCCGTGCCAGTTCGATCGCCTGCTCCTGCGCGATCCGCGCCTCTTCGATCGCGCGGTCGGCTTCGATCTGTTTGGCATCGACCAGCTGTTTCGCCTGAATCCGGGCGTTCTCGGCTTCCTGATTGCGCTGCGCCTGTTCGCGCGCGACCTCGGCCGCCTGCTCGGCGCGCCGGATCTCGATCTCGCGCTGCTGGCCCAGCTTGGCAAATTCATTGTCGCGCGCGATTTCAAAGCTGCGCTTGTCGGCTTCCAGATTCTTGGTCTCGATCTGGACGCGCGTGTCCTGTTCGATGTCGTTGCGGGTTTTCTTGCGCAGTTCGATCTGTTC
Organism: Sphingopyxis sp. EG6; assembly: GCF_003609815.1. Taxonomy (NCBI): domain Bacteria; kingdom Pseudomonadati; phylum Pseudomonadota; class Alphaproteobacteria; order Sphingomonadales; family Sphingopyxidaceae; genus Sphingopyxis; species Sphingopyxis sp. EG6. The sequence goes on along the minus strand of NZ_AP017603.1, from coordinate 2,997,483 downwards.
GGTCAGCTTGGTCAGGCCTTCGGCGTCAAAGGCATTGTTGGCGTTGAAATGCTCGATCGACGTCTGATCGAGCCCGGTCAGCGATACCGATTCCAGCTCGAGCCCGTTCATCGACAGGTCGTTCGAGCTCACCTGCTGCACCTTCTGCACGAAATCGGCGCGCTGCTCGTGCAGCTGGTTCATCGTCATGCCCGCCGCGACGGAACGCAGCGCGTCGACGAACTTGCCCTCGACCAGATCCTTCAGCGCTTCGGGGTTCATCGTGCGCAGGCCCAGCGTCTGCGCCGCCATGGCGATCGATCCCGCATCGGGGCGAACGCGGACGTAAAATTCTGCCTTCACATCGATCCGCAGGCGATCGAGCGTGATCAGCGCGTCGACATTCTTGCGTTCGACCGCCAGCCGCACGGTGTTCATGTTGACCGGCATCGTTTCGTGGAGCACGGGCAGGACCAGCGCACCGCCGTTCATGATTACCCGTTCACCGCGAAATCCCGTGCGGACAAAGGCAATTTCCTTTGTCGCGCGATGATAAAGCCGCGTGACGATCAGTCCCAGAATAAGCAGCGCGGCCAGTCCGATGCCCGCGTAAATAGCAATTTCGATCATGAACTCACCCGTTGCTGTCGATTCGGCTCCCGTCATTGGAAGCTCCCATGTCGATATTAGGGTCAGTCGAGCTTGGGTAAATAGAAATCGCCGCGGGTGAAGGCTTTGAATATATCGCCCTCGCGTTTTACCAACAAGACGCTCTCACCGGTCTGGAAAATCTGGTCGGCGCTGTCGGGTTCGACCATGATTTGATGCGGTTGCCCGTGCTCGTCGGTCACGCGTGCCCGCGCCGGATGGCCAACGCGCGCGGTGCCGATGCTGATTTCTGCGAACCGCCCGATCAGCTCGTCGCGTTCGATCGCCGTGGTTTCGATCCCCGGCAAAACCCGCGCGACGACGCGCGCCGCCGCGCCGGTCACCGGCAGCGCGCCGACGGCGGTCAGCGGCACCATCAGCAAATTGGTGCCCGGACCGCCGGTCAGCGCGGTGATCAACTGTTGCAGCCCCAGCCCGAGCGCCCCGAACAGCGCCAGGAAAATCACCAGCCACATCAGGAAGGGCACGCGGCCGATCCCGGCCCAGGCCAGCAGCGTGTCGGCGACGCCCGCGTCGCCATCAGCATCGCCGTCCGCGTCGATGTCACCCGCCAGCCCGATGGCCTGCACCGCGCCGATCATCAGCATCAGCAGCAGGGCGGCGCTGAAGACGGCATTTTCAGGGGCGAGCAGCTGATCGAACATCGGCATCTGTGTGGCCGCCGGAACGCGGCTTGGCAAGGACGCTATCCGTTCGGCGCGCTCTCGTCGATGCCCTGATATTTCAGCTGCAGATAGCGTTCGCGCGTCGCGAGCTTGTCGAGTTCGCCCGCCGCCAGGCTGCGCGCGGCGCTGCCGATCTCGGCTTCCAGCATCTTGAGGCCGCCGACCAAAGTCTCGTCGGGGGTGCGACCTGCATGGGCTTCGCCGCGTAGCCCGGCGGGGATGCGCTGATAGCCTGCGACCAGTTCGGGCAAATCCTCGCCGACGAGCTTGCGGATGTTTGCCGCCGCGGGGCTCGCCGCGTCGAGCGTCTGGAGCTGCGGCGCGAGCAGGTCGAGCTGGACTCCGATGCCGTCGACCAGCTGGCGCGCCGGGGCGGGCAACATCGGGCGCTGCGCTTCGAGCCAGATTTCGGTGCGCCCCGCAAGCTGCTTGAGGTCGGTCTTGGGCAAATCGGCCTGGCGCGGTTCGGGAAACGGCGTCCGCCCGAACAACACCGCGACCCCGATCAACAGTACGAACAGCGCGAGCAGCCCGGTGAATCCCAGCGGCTGGATCAGCGCCCCGAACAGCGCGGCGCCGAGCAGCACGACCCCGCCGGCGATCAGCACCCGGCCCAGTTTCTTGTACAAATGCTGGCGGCGCAGCGCGACGCTCTTGGTGCCGATCGGGCGGCGGCGTTCGCGCGACCGTTCGATCGCGCTTTCCGCCGACAGCCGGATCTTGTCGACCTCGCTCATGCTCATCGGTCCGCCGTCAACCTTCGAGTGCCGCGAGCGGGCTGTCGGCGCCGCCGACGCTCGCCTGCGCCTGGCTCGCACCCTCGGCGCGCGCGATATAGCCCTTCGACTTCGCGACCTCGCCCTCCAGCGTGTTGACCGTGGTTTTCATGCTGTCGAGCGCCTTCAGCTTGAAAGTGTCGATCGCGTCCATCGTGTCATAGATATTCTGGAACGCGCGTTGCAGCGTTTCCATCGGAATCGTGCTCGACGCCGCCTGCTCGTGGATGCGCGCGGTATTGTCCTTCAGCATCTTCGACGTGCCATCGATGATGTTCGCGGTGGTGGTGTTGAGCGCGGTAATCTGTTCGAGCACCAGCTTCTGGTTGGTCATCGCCTGCGCGACGGTGATCGCGGTCTTGAGCGCACCGACGGTGGTGGTGCTGGCGCGCTCGACGCCCTTCACCAGCTCGACATTATTCTTTTTGACGAGGTCGAGCGCGAGATAGCCCTGCACCGTCACCGCCATCTGTGTCAGCAAATCCTGCGTCCGCTGACGCGCGTAGAACAGCGCATTTTCGCGCAGAACGTTGGCCTTCGCGGGATCGACCCCGTCGAGTTCGGCGGCCTTGTCCTCCAGCTTGCGGTCGAGCGTCTGGGCGATGTGGACCATCTGCTCCAGCTTGCCCATCGCCTCCCACAATTTCCGCCGTTCGACGTCGATCGCGGCATTGTCCATCAGCAGCTCGTCCTTGCCGTTCGCGAGCGCGGTAAGCACGCTCGAGATATGCGACTGGGCGCTGCGATATTTGGCGAAATAATTGGTGGCGCTGCTGCCGAAAATCTTGTCGAGAAAGCCGCGCTTCGAAATCAGCTTGCCGTTCGCCGACGGGTCGAGCCGTTCGACGGTGTTTCGGAGCTCGATCAGATTCTGGCCGATGTCGGTGTCGCGGTCCATCGCCTTGATCGGGCGGTCGAGGAAGCGGTTCGACTGGTTCGCCGCCTCCAGCATTTCCTTGCGGCCCATGTTGGTGATCTGGTCGACCTTCTGGCCAAAGGCGGGCGAGTTGACATCCTGCGCGACCAGATCGTCGATAAAGCCGTCGACGCGTTCCTCCAGCTTCGATTTCTGCTCGCCCGACAGCGGCACCAGCCCCGCCGCCTTTTCGGGCGCGACCGCGGGAACGGGGTCGGGCGGGGTCAGCTTCAGCTCGTCGGTCGCGGTTGCCGTCGCGGTCTGCTCGCTCATTCGTCTTCCTTCCAGCCCCTTGCTGCCTCGCCTATATGGCATGCAGAACTGTGTTATTCAAGCATTACACTTGATTTGCGCTGTTCAATGCCGGCGCGACCCACGCCGACAGGATCAGCTGCGCCATGTGATAGACGAGGATCGGGACCAGCACCATGCCGGCGATTGCGGGCGGAAACAGCGTCGCCGCCAATGGCGCGCCGACCGCGATGCTTTTCTGCGCGCCCGCGAACAGCAAGGTGATGCGGTCGGATCGCGCGAGCCGCAGCAGCGCGCCGAACGCCCACGCCCCGCCGAACGACAGCAGCAATAGCGCCGCCACCGCGGCGCAGACAATGCCGATCTCGCGCCCGTCGAGCTGGTCCCAGATGCCCGCAACGACCGCGGCGGAAAAGGCGACATAGACCGCGACCGCGATCGCGGTGCGGTCCATCGCGGTGGTCAGCCCCTTGTGCGCCAGCACCCACGGCCGCAGCCAGCGCTGCGCCAGCTGTCCGGCGATGAAGGGCAAGAGCAGGATGGCGATGATACGCAGCGCCGCCGCGCCGCTGATCGCGCCCGCGCTGCCCGCGAGCGCCGCGAACAACAGCGGCGAGGCGATGACGCCTGTGAGGTTGAGCAGCGCCGCGGCGACGACGCTCGCCGCGACATTGCCCCCCGCCATCGAACTTGCCGCAGTCGCCGACTGGACGGTCGAGGGCAGGATGCCGAGGAACAGGAAGCCCAGCGCCAATGTGGCAGGCAGAAATGGCGCCGTCGCGTGCTGCGCGCCAAGCCCGAACAGCGCCATGATCCCGAAGCAAAAGGCCAACGCGCCGCCCTGCAATTTCCAGTTGCGGATGCCGTGCAACACCTCGTCGCGCGGGAGCCGGACCCCGTTGAGGAAGAACAGCAGCACGATCGCCGCGGTCGACACCCCTTGGGCGACAGGAACTGCCGCCCCGCGCACCGGCAGCAGGCTGGCGAGCAGGATCGTCGCGAGCAGGATGGGGACGAACCGGTCGGGGAAGATACGGGCGAGCATGGGAGGGCGATGGCGGGGCGGCGCGGATTTGGCAAGAATATGATCCTCCCTGTGGCGAAGCCATGGGGAGGGGGACCGTTCGCGAAGCGAATGGTGGAGGGGCGACAACGTCTGCGCCAAAGCCCTTCCGTCAGCGCTTCGCGCTGCCACCTCCCCATCGCTACGCGACAGGGAGGATCGCCGCTGTCGCTTCCTCGCGCCCAGTCCGTTTGTCCCGAGCGAAGTCGAGGGACGCATGGCGCCGCGCCAGCGTGTCTCGACTTCGCTCGACTCGAACGGGCAGGGAGCTAGATAGCAGGCATGCCCAACCTCCTCATCCTCGCCGCCCTCCCCGAAGAAGCCGACGCCCTGTTTCCGGGCACCGGCACCTCCGACCGCGCCCCCATCCCCCTCCGTCGCCTCACCACCCACGCCCACAGCCTCACCATCGCCACCTGCGGCCTCGGCAAGGTCAACGCCGCGCTCGCCACGGGCCTGCTCGGCGCCGATGGCGACCTTATCCTGATGACCGGCACCTGCGGCGCGCTCGGCGCGGCGCCGGGCGCGTACTGGATCGCCGAGGCGCTCCAGCATGACTATGGCGCCGCCCATCCCGGCGCTTTCCGCCGCTACCGCGCTGGCGACTGGCCGATGGGCGAGGCCGGGGCGGCGCATTTTGCCGCGATGCCCGATCCCGGGCTCGGCCTTCCGCATGCCCGCATCGCCAGCGGCGACAGCTTCATCGCCTGCCCCGATGCCGCCGCAGACCTCGCATCGCTCGGCGCGACGCTCGTCGATATGGAGGTCGGCGCGGTGGCGCAGGCGGCGGCGCGGCTCGGCAAGCCCTGGGCCGCGATCAAGGCGGTGACCGACGACGCCAACGACGCCAGCGGCGGTGATTTTCAGGCGAATCTGGCGCGCGCAGCCCGCGCCGCTGCGGGGCAGATCGAACGGCTGGTGGCGATGCAGTGACCCGCCATCGATAAAGGCTAATAGTCGATGGTAATCCGCACCCTGTCAGGGCTGACCCCGGCGGCGTGCGCGATCTGTTCGCGGCTTCGGTCGACCACCTCCTGAAATCCCCCGGGTGCCGCGTCGTCGAGCTGGTCGGCGGGCGGATCGTCCGATGTGTCGGCAATTTCCGGCGCTGGTTCGATGGGCGGGCCAATCGCGCTTTGCAGCTCTACGGCACTTTTCAGTTCCACCGCGCTCAGCGTCGCCGACGACACCGGCCCTTCGAACTGGCAACCGAACAACCGCCCGCTGGCCCAGATCACGACCGCGGTGATGTCGCCCGCGTGGGGCAGCTCGATTTCGATCCGCTCGCACGGCGCCAGCTTGATGTCGCTTTCGAACAACAGGCCGGTGCCCGAGATATTGTGGATCTGCACTTCGATCCCGGTGCCGTCGTGCTGCACCCCCTTGGCTAACAAGCTGAGCTTCCGGCGCACGTCCTGGCGCTGCTCGACGCCGGATGCCGCTGGCAGGAAATGTCCGAAAACAGCCATAGGCCGTTGTTGGAGTCGGGGCGTTAATAGAAGGTTAGCGGCGGCCGCCAAAGCAGACAGGGCGAATGGGCGGAATGGCAGCTGGCGACCGGAAGTGGACGTACGTCATTTCCTCTCTCCCCTTGTGGGAGAGATACGAAGGCTTGGCAGCTTTGCTGCCTAGCCGCAGTTGAGAGGGGGTTTGCGCGTGCTGGCGTCCGTCCCCTCACCAAGCTTCGCTAGCTCCTGACGGAGCAAGCTGCGCTATCCTCTCCCACAAGGGGAGAGGAGCTCGTCGCAGCTAACCACCCCAAAACCGCCATCCCGCTACCCATAACTCAGATGCGTCGCCTTCCCCCGGAAAATCCAGTGCGCCAGCACCGAATATCCCAGGATCACCGGCAGCACGAACAGCGCGCCGATCAGGATGATGCTCAGCGCTTCGGGCGAGGCCGCCGCCTGCCAGATGTCGAGCCGGTCGGCGATCAGATAGGGGTAGAAGCTGTACGCGATCCCCACGAACCCCAGCGCGAACAAGATGCCCGCCACCGCCAGCGGCACCCACGACAGCTCGTCCTTCGCGCGTAGCGGGCGGCGCAGAAAGATCGCGAGGCCGATGAACAGCGTCGCCGACGCGATCGGGATCGGCAACAGCGCGATAATCTCGGGCAGGCGGAACCAGCGGTCGAAGATGCGTTCCGACAACAGCGGCGTCGCGATCGAGATGATCGCCATCGCCAGCGCCGTCGCCCACAGGCTGATTTCGGCCCAGCGCACCGCGCGCTTCTGCAGATCGCCCTCGACCTTGTAGATCAGCCAGCAGGCGCCGACGAACACATAACCCGCGACTAGCCCCAGCGCGGCGAGCAGGCAGAACAGCACCGCGGCCAGGCTCTGGTCGAACCCCAGCACATAGGCGCCCAGCATATAGCCCTGGCACAGCGCGGTGAGCAAAGAGCCCGCGAAAAAGGCACTGTCCCAGTGCGGCTTGTGCGCGGGCGGCGCCTTGGCGCGAAATTCGAAACTGACCCCGCGCAGGATCAGCGCGACCAGCATCAGCACGACCGGCAGGTAAAGCTGGGTCAGGATCAATCCATGCGCGATCGGAAAGGCGACCAGCAGCAACCCGATGCCCAGCACCAGCCACGTCTCGTTGGCGTCCCAGAACGGCCCGATCGAAGCGACCATCAGGTCGCGGTTTTCGTCCTTCTCCAGCCGCGTTAGCATCCCGACGCCAAGGTCATAGCCGTCGAGGATGACGTAGAGCAGGATCGACAGCCCCATCAGCCCGGCAAAGATGACGGGCAGCCACCAGGCATCGATGAACGGGGTCATGCCGGTTCCTCCTGCGCGGCGGCGGGACCGGGCGCGACGGTGGGTACCGGGAACATCGGTTTGTCGTTCGGCGCCGCCTTGCCCAGCCGCGCGAGGCGGTAGAGCACCGCGATGTAAGCGGTGAGCAGCACCGCATAAACAACCAGATACAGCGTCAGCGAACTCGCCACCATCGCGCTACCGACCGGGCCGACCGCGTCGGCGGTCTTGAGCACACCGGTGACCAGCCACGGCTGGCGGCCGATTTCGGTGACATACCAGCCCGCGAGCGTCGCGACCCAGCCGCTGAAGGTCATCGCGACCAGCGCATGCGCCAGCCAGCGCGGCATCGCATCGACCCCGCGGCGACGGATCGTCCATGCCGCGAACCACGACAGCGCGAGCATCGCGACGCCGATCCCGACCATGATCCGGAAACCCCAGAACAAGGGGGCGACCGGCGGGTGATCGCCTTGGTAATCGTTGAGACCAGGAACGACGCCCGCGGCCTCATGTTTCAGGATCAGGCTGGCGCCCGAGGGAATGGCCACTTCCAGATGGTTGGTGCGCGCTTCTTCGTCGGGGATCGCGAACAGCACGAGCGGGACGTTGCCGCGCGTTTCCCAATTCGCCTCCATCGCCGCGACCTTTTGCGGCTGATGCTCCAGCGTATTCAAGCCATGCAGGTCGCCGACAAAAATCTGCACCGGGATGAGCAGCGCAGCGGCATAGACCGCGGCTTTCAGCGTGCGCCGCACGCCTTCGCCGCCGCCATCCTTCAGCCAGCGCCACGCCGACATCCCCGCGATCAAAAACGCGACGGTCAGCGCCGAGGCGATCAGCATATGGGTCAACCGGTACGGCATCGACGGGTTGAAAATGATCGCCCACCAGTCGGTGGCATGGACGACGCCATCGCGGATCTCATAGCCGACCGGGGTCTGCATCCAACTGTTGAGCACGATGATCCAGAACGCCGACAGCGTCGTGCCGGCGGCGACCAGAAAGGTCGCGAGCGTGTGAACCAAGTTGGGCACCCGGCTGAACCCGAACAGCATGATCCCCAGGAACACCGCCTCAAGGAAGAAAGCGGTCAGCACTTCATAAGCGAGCAGCGGCCCCGCGATATTGCCGACCTTTTCCATATAGCCCGGCCAGTTGGTGCCGAACTGGAAACTCATCGTGATCCCCGACACGACGCCCATCGCAAAGCTCAGCGCAAAGACCTTCACCCACAGGCGATAGGCGTCCATCCACGCGCCGTCTTTGGTCCGGTTATACGCCAGTTTGAAGCCGAGCAGCGCCCAGCCGAGCGCGATCGTGATCGTCGGGAACAGGATGTGGAAACTGATGTTCGCGGCAAACTGGATGCGCGCGAGGATCAGCGGGTCAAGGGCGTCCATGGTCGGCCTCCGTCGCCGTCGGCGTCTTGCCGCGGCCCAGCATGCGATCCTTGAACTCGAGCGCCTTCACCACGCGCTCGCCGAGCCGGAGCAGCTGGAGCAGCCGCTCATTGTCGAGCCGCCGCATCTCGGCATACCAGTCGGTCAGCAGCTCGATCTGCTCGTGCATCGCCGCCATCCGCTCCTGCGCAAAACGGTCGGCAGGATCGACGGCGGGTTCCATCATCAGCGCGCGCAGCGTCGTCAGCGTCGGGTCGATCTCGCGCTTCTTGCGTTCTTCGACCAGGGTGCGGAAAATCGCCCACACGTCGCGCGGCGTCTCGTAATAGTCGCGGCGGTCGCCGGGGACGTGGCGGAGCTGGACGAGGTTCCAGCTCGCCAGTTCCTTCAGCCCCATCGACACGCTGCCGCGCGACAGGCTCAGCGCCTCGCTGATCTCCTCGGCATGGCGCGGCGCGTCGGCCAGGAACAGCATCGCGTAGATCTGGCCGACCGTCCGGTTGATCCCCCAGCGGCTTCCCATCTCGCCGAAATGCAGGACAAACGCCTGCGCAAGCGGGGAGAGCCGGAACGGCGGCGATGGCGAGGCCGCTGGAGAATCGGGGGCAGGCGACAAATCCATGTCCGCGCCATACGCTTCAATTTCTGAAGTTTCAATAATTATTGAAACTTGGCGCAGCCAATTCGACGCGACGCGGCACCTTCGGCCACTTCGGCAATCATGTTGCGCCGCAGCACCCATTCTGTTAGGGGCGCGGCGTTTCGCGGCGCTCCGGGCGCTGCCCCCTCCCTATCCAAGGCCCGTTCCCGCATGTCTCTGCGCAATATAGCCATTATCGCACATGTCGATCATGGAAAAACCACCCTCGTCGACCAGCTGTTCCGCCAGTCGGGTACCTTTCGCGACAACCAGCGTGTCGAGGAAAGAGCCATGGATTCCAATGACTTGGAAAAGGAGCGCGGGATCACGATTCTCGCCAAGTGCACCTCGGTCGAATGGGGTGAGGGCGCCGACCAGACGCGGATCAACATCGTCGACACCCCGGGCCACGCCGATTTCGGCGGCGAGGTCGAGCGGATCCTGAGCATGGTCGATGGCGTCATCCTGCTCGTCGACGCCGCCGAAGGCCCGATGCCGCAGACCAAGTTCGTGACCGGCAAGGCGCTCGCGCTCGGCCTGAAACCGATCGTCGTCGTCAACAAGATCGACCGCAGCGACGCCCGCGCCGCCGAAGTGCTCGACGAAGTGTTCGAACTGTTCCTGACCCTCGAAGCCAATGACGAACAGCTCGACTTCCCGATCCTCTACGCCTCGGGCCGCGGCGGCTATGCGTCGGAAAGCCCCGATGCGCGCGAAGGCGACCTGACCCCGCTGTTCGAAACGATCGTCCGCCACGTCCCCGAACCCGGCCTCGACGAGAATGCCCCCTTCACCTTCCTCGCGACCCTGCTCGACCGCGACAATTTCATCGGCCGCATCCTGACCGGCCGCGTCCAGTCGGGGACGGTCAAGGTCAACCAGCCGATCCACGCGCTCGACATGGACGGCAAGGTGATCGAAGCCGGCCGCGCGTCGAAGCTGCTCGCGTTCCGCGGGCTCGACCGGGTGCCGGTCGAGGAAGCCAAGGCGGGCGACATCGTCGCGATCGCGGGCCTGACCAACGCGACCGTCGCGAACACCATCGCCGACACCAGCGTCAGCGAACCGATCGCCGCGCAGCCGATCGACCCACCGACGCTGTCGATGCGCTTTGCCGTCAATGACAGCCCGATGGCGGGCCGCGAGGGCAGCAAGGTGACGAGCCGCATGATCCGCGATCGCCTGTTCCGCGAAGCCGAAACCAATGTCGCGATCCGCATCACCGAAAGCGCCGACAAGGACAGTTTCGAAGTTGCGGGCCGCGGCGAACTTCAGCTGGGCGTGCTGATCGAAACGATGCGCCGCGAAGGCTTCGAACTCGGCATCAGCCGCCCGCGCGTGCTGTATGGCGAGGACGAGGCTGGCAAGCGCACCGAACCTTATGAAACCGTCGTCATCGACGTCGACGACGAACATAGCGGCACGGTCGTCGAGAAGATGCAGATCCGCAAGGCCGACCTCACCGACATGCGCCCGTCGGGCGGCGGCAAGACGCGCATCACCTTCAGCGGCCCGTCGCGCGGCCTGATCGGCTATCACGGCGAATTCCTGTCCGACACGCGCGGCACCGGGATCATGAACCGCCTGTTCGAGAAATATGGCCCGTACAAGGGCGTGATCGAGGGCCGCAAGAATGGCGTCCTGATCTCGAACGGCAATGGCGAAGCGGTTGCTTACGCGCTCGGCCCGCTCGAAGAGCGCGGCATCCTGTTCGTGTCGCCCGGCGAGGCGCTCTATGAGGGCATGATCATCGGCGAGAATGCCAAGCCCGAGGATCTCGAGGTCAACCCGATGAAGTCGAAGCAGCTCACGAACTTCCGTTCGACGGGCAAGGACGACGCGATCCGGCTGACCCCGCCGAAGCGCATGACGCTGGAACAGGCGATCGCGTATATCGACGATGACGAGATGGTCGAGGTGACCCCGAAGAATATCCGCATCCGCAAGGCGATCCTCGACCCGCACGAGCGGAAGAAGGCGAGCCGCAAGAAGGAAGCGGCGTAAGATACGGACCGGTGGCCTCAAAGGCCGCCGGTTTTGTTTTGGGTGTTTCCTTCTCGGTTTTCGTCATGCTGAACTCGTTTCAGCATCCATGGCCCGCGCTCTCGTTCGGCGCCGCGTTACTGGATAGAGCAGGCCATGGACCCTGAAACGAGTTCAGGGTGACGAGACAAAGGGACGGGGCGTATGGCAGGAACCACAGCATGACCCGCCTGATCCTGTTCAACAAACCTTACGGCGTGCTGTCGCAATTCACCGACAAGGGGATGACTGCACCGGCCGACGGCCCGCGCGCGACCTTGTCCGACTATATCGACGTGCCGGGCGTCTATCCCGCCGGGCGGCTGGACCGCGACAGCGAAGGCTTGCTGATCCTGACCGACGACGGCGCGTTGCAGGCGCGGATTTCGTCGCCGAAGCACAAGATGCCCAAAACCTATCTGGCGCAGGTCGAGGGTGAGCCCGATGATGCCGCGCTGGCGGCGCTCGCCCGCGGTATCACGCTGAACGACGGCCCGACGCGCCCCGCGACCGTGCGCCGCATCGAGGCACCGAAGCTGTGGGACCGCGACCCGCCGGTGCGCTACCGCAAGAGCGTGCCCGACAGCTGGATCGAACTCACCATCACCGAAGGCCGCAACCGCCAGGTGCGGCGGATGACGGCGGCGGTCGGGTTTCCGACGCTGCGGCTGGTGCGGTGGCGGATCGGGGGGTGGGAGATTGGGGATTTGGCCGTAGGGGAGTGGCGGGAGGTCAATTGAGCCTTGTTTCGGATTTAATCTGAGAGCTCTCTTCTAGCTACTCAAAGCAGGCCTAAACGCCTTCCAATTCCCCGATAGTATATGTCCTCAAACGGCTTGTTGTTTTTGGCTAGCAGTTTTGCGGCCTGAGCTGGCGGAGCGGCGTTGTTTTTGAGTGCGGAGAGAAGGCAGAGAAACTTATCATGTGTGATGGCTGTGCCTCGCGAAGGATTCGGATTTTTTAGCGCGTCAAACATCGCCACAAAAGTTTTACGATCTGAGGCCAGGCGTCTGTGAAATTTATATGTATCCCGGACACCATTGTTTCGGGAACGGCCAAGCAAATTTAAGAAGGATGGCCCTAGCGGCGTATCGATAAATAGAGGTGTAAATGAACCGACAATTCGACCCAGTCTTTCATGTGGAACCCAAATTCTCTCAGTCTTTTGGATTGTATCTAATAAATTATCTGCAAGACCGTACTTAGATTGCAACCAAAGCCTACTGTATAATCCAAAATAAGATTCTGGATCACATGATTCTATGATAGTATCTATACTGTCATTGATTTTGTGACGAGATTTCACCAATGTCTCAACAAGATGGTTTGTCAATTCTACCATGCCGGCTTCGTCGGTTAGCAAGCCTGATGTTGCGGCGTCCGCAAGTACTTTAATCCGGGCCGACGTTAAAGGTGAATGGCGGATATATGCGAATACTTTGTCGCGGACGCTCGGGCGGAAAATAATAATTTTTGAAAGAGATTTTGATGCTACGCGAGCCTTAGTTTTACCAGCTAGAGTGAGCCATCGTTTGAGAATTTTGTCCCCAGCCCCGGTATCGAAACTCTTTCGCTTTAATCCCCTGCGGATGTGGGTCTCAACGAAATTCCGTTCGCGTTCTAACGTCAGGCCACCTTTGAGTTTCCGAGCGATGCGATTATCAAGAAAATCCAGCCGGGCGTTTTCCCGCACTCGAAAATGCGCTAACGCTGCGGCCCGAGTGAGGATCTGTGTTTTCCCGCTATTTAGTCGAATTTGCTTCGTCTGTAGCACCAAATCTATAGATTTTAGAACGTTTTTTGCCGACACGAGGGTATCTACACCGACATCTATGTCGTCCATGTAACGAACGAAATCGCGAGATGGGTCGCTATCCAGAAAGGCGTCCAATTCATAAAGAAGGCAGTGCGCCAAAAGTCGGGGAGCATCCATATTAATTTGAGGGAGGCCAACTTCCACTCTCGGCGTATAATCGGGCTGCCACAGAAGATCCGACAGGACGAATATGAGCATATCGATAATGCACTCTTGCACTCCAGAAATACTCGAGATTACGTTCCTAAGGTGAGTATAAGAGATGCTATCATAATAATTAGCAATGTCAGTTACGACAATAAATTCTCGAGTTTTTGAGAATCTAAATAGTTCACGCTGAAAATTTAGCCAAGACGCAAAAGTTCCATATTCATGGCGAGTTGATGAAAATCTGTGCTCTCTCGGTTCAAAGAATGATTTTTTGGTTGGCTCTTTTCCGCGTATCTCAGCGTACAACGCGTCAGATAGGCTTTGAAGGACGATGGCATCTCTTATGCTCGGAATTACCAGTTGACGACATAGTCCCTTGCTCATCTCGACCAGTATCCGTTGTGCTCGAGATGGCACGTACTCGCCATTCAAGATGAGGCGAGAAAGCTTTTGACATTCTACCGTCCGAGCCAAATGAAAATCAAAGTTTTCAATGCCGTCGTTGATAAACTGATCGCGCATGGCAACTCGGACTTTTTCTGTCCAAATACGCTCAAGATTAGACGGAGAAAATATCCTGCGTAATGGAGCAGCGCGTATATCGAAACGCGGCGATTTCATTGTATCCCCCTGACTGCAAAGCCATAAGACTTGGAGTCTCATGTGGCGACTATGCCTCGCAAACATTTGCGAGCATCTACTCGTAGGCGATTTTTCCGTCCACTGGCTTCTTGCCAATGGAAACGCTCCCATTCCAGCGTGGACCAATCGCACTCGTCTCGTAATTGGTCGCGAAGGTGCTGCATCGCAACTGCGACCGTCGCCTAATCAGTATCGATGATTTGATCGAGCTGGAAATCTGCTTCGATCAATTCTTAGAACAAACCATAAACAAAACCCTTTCCTACAAATTTTCCGTCTGTCATATGCTGTCCGGTTTGGTCTCGCGGCTTCGCCCGGGACATATGGAGGAGGGCATATCATGCAGAATCGCACCCCGATCGCGAAGGAGGCGCGGCCGCCGCTTCCCGACTTTACGCCGGTGCCGCGCAAGTACCGGCACGACGGGTGGACGCCCGAGCGGCAGAAGGCGTTTATATCGGCGCTCGCCGACACCGGGTCGGTCAGCCGCGCGGCGGCGATGGTCAATATGGCGCAGACGAATTGCTATACGCTGCGGCGCGCACCCGGGGCGGAGAGCTTTCGGCGGGCGTGGGAGGCGGCGCTCGATTTCGGGCTCGCGCGGCTGAAAGACATTGCGTTCGAGCGCGCGATCGACGGCTATCTGGTGCCGGTCTTTGTCGCGGGCAAGCTGATGGGGTTCCGGCGGCGGCACAATGACGCGCTGCTGATGTTTTGCCTGCGCCATTATGGGCAGGATGCGGGGGGCAAGCGCACGACGATCAACTATTTTTCGACGCGGGCGAGCGCGGGGTCCTTCGAGACGCCGCTGCGCGGCTCCTCAGGACGAACGGAGGTAGGGGAGGCTGCCGGTGCCGTGGCCGAGGCTTCGACGACGACGGTGCGGACGGTGATCCATGGTCCGTCGGCTTCGCTCGGGGCAAGCGGGGATGGGGTTGCGGCGCAGGATGCGGCGGCGGCGGCGATCGAGGGGTTCGAGGGGACGGCGCTCGACGCGCAGGCGGAGGCCGAGATCGGCGCGGCGCTGCAGGCGCTGGCGGCGCGGCAGCGCGCGATGGTGGCGGCGATCGACGCGGGGGATGTGGACGCGGTGGCGATGCAGATCGACGACCCCGGGGTGCCGCTGGTCCAGCTGGGCGCGCACGGTTCACCCTATTGCGGGCCGCTGCAAATGCACCCGGGGCTGGTCGCTGCCGACGCCGATGCCGAACCGGCGCTGCGCATCGGCGGCGAGGCGAGCTGGGTGGTGGCGGGGGCCGATGTCCCCGAGGTGTACCGCGAATGGATCGCCGCGGCCGAGGCCGAGGGGCGTCCGGTGCCGGTGGTGCCGCTGACGCCGCAGGTGGATGACGGGATCGCGGCGGTGCGCAAGCCGCCGTCGTGGCGGCAGGCGCGCAAGGCGAAGGCGGCGCGGGAGGCGGCGGCCGAGGGGGAGGGAGAGGCGGCGTGATCCTCCCTGTCGCGCAGCGATGGGGAGGTGGCCGTGCGGAGCACGGACGGAGGGGCTTTGGCGCTGGCGTCGTGGCCCCTCCGTCAGCCCTGCGGGCTGCCACCTCCCCATGCCTGCGGCAGGGAGAGGATTGCCGGACGGCGCGCCGATATGGCCTAAGCCGCCGCCGGGCGTGCGGCGCGCGCCGATAAGGGCTAATGCGCGTTTACCGTCTTTTCATGTCGGCCCCATATGGCAGCGTTGAAGGGACCATTTACGGAAAGGCGCGTCATGCCCATTGGTCCCGAGATGCGACGGTTGCGCGCCGAACATGCGGCGCTGGCGACGCTGTCGCAGCTGTTGCTGGACCTGGTGCGCCAACCCGAAGCGCCGCGCCCGACCGAGCTGGCGTCGGTGCGCGGGATGCTGCGCGATACATTGCTGCGCCACCTGAAGTGCGAGGACTGGATCCTCTATCCGCGATTGAAGGCGAGCGGGAGTCCGGAGGTCGTCGCGATGGCGGGCGAATTCGTCCGCGAGATGGGGCATATCGCGCAGGATTTCGCGGCCTATGACGCGAAATGGACCGCCGAGCGGATCGCGGAGGACTGGCCGGGTTTCTGCCGCGAGACCGAGGCGGTGATGCACGTGCTGGGCATGCGGATCGAGCGCGAGAATTGCGATCTTTATCCCGCGGCCGAGCAGCTGGATTTCATGTGACGCCGAACCTTCTTTTTACCGTCATCGCTGCGTCACGCCTTCGCCGCAGCGCAGCAATATCGCCTCCCTAAAGCCCCCCGCGACCACCGCGCCATTTCGGCGGCGGGATAGGGGGATTGATCGATGACCATTCAGTACAGGAACCGCCTGCTGGCCGGGGCCGCTTTGATCGTGATGCTGGCCGCGGCGCCGGTGTCGGCCGCGGAGGCCGCCGTCGAGGCCGCGGTCGAAGCGGACGCGGGCGAGGGTGACGTCGCCGAAATCGTCGTGCTCGGGCAGGGGCAGGCGCGGCAGGTGCAGGAAATCGCCGCCGCCGACATCGCGCTCGAAGTGGCGGGGATCAGCCCGCTGAAGGCCATCGACAAGCTGCCGGGGGTGAATTTCCAGGCCGCCGACCCGTTCGGCGCCTATGAATGGTCGTCGCGCATCTCGATCCGCGGCTTTGCGCAGCAGCAGCTGGGCTTTACCCTCGACGGCGTGCCGCTCGGCGACATGAGCTATGGCAACCACAACGGCCTGCACATCAGCCGCGCGATCATCAGCGAAAATGTCGGCCGGGTCGAAGTCGCGCAGGGCGCGGGCTCGCTGGGCGCCGCGTCGTCGAGCAACCTTGGCGGGACGATCGAGTTCTTCTCGCGCGCGCCGGCCGAGGCGTTCGGCGTCGAGGCGTCGGGCACCTATGGCAGCGAGGATACCAAGCGCGCGTTCGTGCGCATCGACAGCGGCGCGATCGGCGCGAACGGCCCGCGCCTGTCGCTGAGCTACGCCTGGGCTGACGCCGACAAATGGAAGGGCGACGGCGTGCAGCGCCAGCATCAGGTCAATGCGCGCATCGTCCAGCCGGTCGGCGACGGGCAATTCTTCGGCTTCGTCAACTATTCGGACCGCGCCGAGAATGACTATCAGGATCTGAGCGCCGGGATGATCGGGCGCCTCGGCTATCGCTGGGACAATTTCGCCAAGGATTGGGACACCGCGGTCCGCGTCGCCAAAATCTATCAGAACCAGGTGGCGCGCGCGGCGTTCAACACCGGGGTCGCCAATGGCAGCCTGCCGCTGGGGGCGGTGTTCACCGCGCCCTATGCCGGGGTCGGCGAGGCGTTTCCGGCGCCGGTCGCGAGCGTCGACGACGCCTATTATGACGCGTCGGGGCTGCGCAAGGACTGGCTGGCCGGGGTCGGCGTCGAAGCGCCGCTGAACGAATTTTGGACGCTGAACGCCATGGGCTATTACCATGGCAACAAGGGGCGCGGGCTGTGGTTCACCCCCTATGTGACGACCCCGGGCGGCGCACCGATGACGATCCGTACCACCGAATATCATATCGAACGCTATGGCATCGTCGCCAGCAGCCTGTTCACGCTGGGCGACCACAAGGTCGAGCTTGGCATGTGGTACGAGGATAATGACTTCAATCAGGCGCGGCGTTTCTATGGCCTTGCCGATACCGCCGGAGCGCCGAGCCGCGGCAGCCTGAAATTCCCCAAGGACCCGCTGGCGACGCAGTGGAATTTCGATTTCAACACCCAGACGCTGCAATATCATGTGCAGGATACGCTCGATCTGGGGCGGTTCCAGATCAACAGCGGGTGGAAAGGGCTGCGCGTCACCAACCTCGCGACCCCGATCGTTCGCGGCGGGCTCGCCGCGGGACGCACCGAGGCGAAGGACTGGTTCCTGCCGCAGACGGGGCTGCTCTATCGCGTCAACGACGATAATGAAGTCTTCGCGAGCTACACCGAAAATATGCGCGCGTTCGAAAGCTCGGCGACCGGCGGTCCGTTCGCGACGACGCAGGCGGGGTTCGACGCGCTCGACCTGAAACCCGAAACCTCGACCACTTACGAGCTCGGTTTCCGCACCAAGTCGCCGCGCTTTCAAGGCGTGATCGCGGGCTATTATGTCGATTTCAAGGATCGCATCATCGCCTTTGCCAATGGTTCGGGGATTCAGGGCAACCCCGCGATCCTGCAGAATGTCGGCGATGTCCGCTCATGGGGCGTCGAGGCGGCGGGGACGTTCCGTGTCACCCCCCAATTGTCGCTGTTCGCCTCCTACGCCTATAACGACTCCGAATATCGCGACGATGTCGTGAATGCGGCGGGAGCGATCGTCGCGGCAACCGCGGGCAAGACGGTGGTCAATTCGCCCAAACATCTCGCCAAGGGCGAAATCACCTGGGACGATGGCAGCTTCTTTGCCCGCGTCGGCGCGAACTACACCGGCAAGCGTTATTATTCGTTCGAAAATGACGCCGAGGTCGGCGGCTTCGTGATCGTCGACGCCAGCATCGGGTACCGGCTGAACGACCGGATTTCGGTGCAGGCCAATGCGACGAACCTGTTCGACAAGGAATATGTGTCGACGATCGGGACCAACGGCTTTGCCAACCGCGGCGACAACCAGACGCTGCTCGCGGGCGCGCCGCAGCAGTTTTTCGTGACGCTGAAGGCCGGGTTCTGAGTTTTGCGAAGAGGGGGAGCGGACGGGCGCCGTCCCGGTTCCGGTTGACGGAACCAAGGGATACGCCTTTCCGTTGACGATGGTGGCGCGGTCCCGCTAGGGCCGCGCCATCATTTATTGGGAAATATGTTCATGACCGATACGCCCCCCGACCGCATGTCGACCAACCCGCGCTCGCCCCATTTCGACATGGAGGTGCTGCAGCGCGGCATCGGAATCCGCTTCAAGGGCAAGGAGCGCACCGACGTCGAGGAATATTCGATTTCCGAAGGCTGGATCCGCGTCGCGGCGGGCAAGTCGAAGGACCGTTTCGGCCAGCCGATGACGATCAAGCTGTCGGGCGAGGTCGAGGCTTGGTTCGAGGATACGGCCGCCGGTGAGGGCGAAGCGCCCAAGGGTGCGGGCGACGAAGCCTGATCTCTCCCCTCCCGCTTGCGGGAGGGGGCGGGGGTGGGAGCGAGCGAAGCGAGCTTTGACAGCGCATTTGCCCACCCCGCTGCGACTAGCGAGCAAGCTCGCAAGTCTCGCTGTCCCTCCCGTTTACGGGAGGGGAAATCTGCATAAGATTGAAAAGCGTGGCCGTTACTGGCCGAGCGACGCGGCCACGACTTCCAGGCCGTTGCCCGGTTTCCAGTCGTTCTGCGCCCATACGGGCGCCTTGAAGCTCGGCGCCTTGTTCGGGGTGCCGCCGGCATAGATGAAACCCTGCACCGGGTTGGCGCGGAGGCCAAGGTCGCCGATCGGCGCGTACCACACGCGAACCATGCTCCAGTCGCCAGCGTCGCTGACGTCGACGACGCGGACGTTGCGCTCGATCTGGCCGCGACGGCCGTTGATCGGCGACCAGTTGGCGTGGTCGATGCGGATTTCGCGGTCGCTGATGATTTTCTTGACCACCGCGACATGGCCCATCGGCATCCCGCGGGTCCCGGCGAACGCCATCACCGCGCCCTCGCGCGGTTCGTCGCCACGGGCATAGTCATTGGCGGCCTGCGTCCACCAGGTCTTGGCATTGCCGCGAATATCGATGCCCGATTCGGCGCGGGCAAAGGGAACGCACTGGAGATAGCTTTGCGCGGCGGCGGGGGTGCTGACGAGCAGGCCGGTAAGCGTCATGACGGACGCGATGGCGGCAGCCAGAAAGCGACGATAGAGCATGAAATGCGACCCCCAAGGCTTGTGTTCAAGCGTTGGAGCGTCTGTGCAATGGCTTCTGCCAACCACCAACGGCATAGCGACGAGCTGCGCCTGTGATGCGGTGGACGGGGGAACCTTTTGTTAAGGCGTTCAATTCGTCGCGCGGCGGGTTCGGTTGGTCGCCAACGCGGGTCGTTCCCCATCGATGGGGGAGGCAGCGAGCCCGGATCAGGTCCGGGGCGCAGCGGTGGGGGCGCTTGGCCCGAGGTGACGGTGCAAGGACGCACCCTCACCCCCATCCAACTCCGCCAAATCGCTTCGCGACAAGGCTCCGTATCCTTCCCCCATCAAGGGGGAAGGGGGACGGGTCAGGCGGCGGCGCTCGCTGCCGAATCGGCCGGTCGGAACAGCGCCAGCACGTCGGTCGCGGGCATCGGACGACCGTAATAATAGCCCTGGATGTTGCTGCACCCCATCGTGCGCAGCGTTTCGACTTCCAGCTCGGTTTCGGCGCCCTCGGCGGTCGTCGACATGCCGAGGCTGTCGGCCAGCGCGACCACGGCGCGGATGATCGCGATCGATTCGATGCTGCCCTTGGCGGCGCCGACGACGAAGCTGCGATCGACCTTGATCGTCGAAAATTGCGTCTTGCGCAGATAGCCGAGCGACGAATAGCCGGTGCCGAAATCGTCGAGGCTGAGGCGGATGCCCAGCCCGATCAACTGGTCGAGCAATTGCGCCGCGCCGCCGCCATCCCGCAGGAACACGCTTTCGGTGACTTCGATTTCGAGCCGCTGCGGCGGGAGCCCGCTCTGCGCCAGCGCCGATACGACGACCGAGGCGAAACTAGGGTCGGTGAGCTGTTCGGCCGATACGTTGATCGCGACCTTCAGGTTCGACGGCCATCGCATCGCTTCGTGGCACGCGGTGCGCAGCACCCATTCGCCGATCGGCGCGATCAGGCGGGCGTCTTCGGCCAGCGGAATGAAGCGCCCCGGCGACACATTGCCAAGCTTTTGGTTGTTCCAGCGGATCAGCGCCTCGAACCCGTTCAACGTGCCGTCGGCGGCGGTCACCACCGGCTGGTAATAGAGTTCGAATTCGCGGCGTTCGAGCGCGCCGCGCAATTCCTGTTCCATCACCCGCCGTTCTTCGGCCTGTGCGTGCAGCGACGCGACATAGGCGGCGACGATATTGCCGCCGCGATCCTTCGACTTGTAGAGCGCCAGGTCGGCGTTGCGGGTCAGCGTTTCGACCGTCGCGCCGTCCTGCGGCCCGATCGCAAAGCCGATGCTGGCGCCGACGAACAATTGGTGATTGTCGACCACATAAGGTCGGCTGATCGTCGCGATCAGGCGCTTGGCCAGTTCTTCGGCGGCGTCGGCCGACGGGACATTGTGCAGCACGACCGCAAATTCGTCGCCGCCGAGGCGGCCGCAGGTCATCCCGCGTTCCATCAGCCCCTTCAGCCGCGCGGCGACCTGCGCGAGCAATTTGTCGCCGACCGGGTGGCCCAGCGTATCGTTGACCGCCTTGAACCGGTCGAGGTCGATCATCAGCATCGCGCAGCGCGATTTGGCGTCGATCGCATGGTTGAGGGCGCGCGCCAGATCCTCATTGAGGCTGAGCCGGTTGGGCAGGCCGGTGAGATTGTCGAAGCGCGCCATCTTGGCGATCTGTTCGGCGGTGGCGCGCTGTTCGGTGACGTCCGATCCGACGCCGCGGAAGCCGAGGAACTTGCCCGCTTCGTCGAGGCGCGGCGAGGCCGACAATTCCCACCAGCGCGGCGCGCCGCCGATCGTCACCGGTACGATCAGGTTCGAAAAACTCTCGCGCCGCTTCATCCGTTCGGCCATTTCGTGCAGGCTTTTGGGAAACAGCCCGGTGTCCCAGGCATCGCCGGACAGCGCCTGGAGCAGCGGAACGCCCTCCAGCGCTTCGGCGCTGGCACCCAGCGCAAAGGCCAGACGCGGCGACACATGGACCAGGCGGCGGCTGTTGTCGGTCTGCCACAGCCAGTCGGCCGAGGTTTCCTCGAATTCGCGCAGCAGCAGGCTGACCGTTTCGGTCTTTTCGTGCAGCGTTTCCTCGGCGCGGCGATAGCGGATGTGGCTTTGCGCGAAACGCACGCAGAAACTGCACAGCAGGAACCCGGCGACCAGCGCGACGGCGGCCAGTTGCGGCGCCCCGGCCCGAACCAGCGCCGCGACGGCGGACAGCGTGACCGGCGCGATGAACAGGATGCACGCCATCGGGACGCTGTGCGCCACGATCGCCAGCGTGACCATCATCAGCACCGCGATCGTCCACATCGACAGGACATGATCGAGCGGCGGAGTGAGTCCGTGCAGCCAGAAGGGTGCCCCCCACAGCAGCGCCGAATAAAATCCGTGGCGGTTGCACAGCTGATATTCGGCGATCCCCGACAATTTGGGATCGCCCAGCGGCAAGCGGCGGAATTGGTTGTACGACCACAGGCTGAAGATCAGGCTGACACCCAGCCAACCGCCCGCGATCGCGATCGGAACGCTGAGGATCATGGTGAGGGCGGCGACCAGCGCCATCCCGAGCCCCAGGAACAGGCGCAGCGAGCCGCGGCCGCGCAGCGGCGCCAGTTGCAACTGGCGGAGGTTGCCGATGTCCGCATCATGCGGTCCCAGCCCCAACAGGGTCCGCACGGGAATCTCTTCGGCTGGTATCTGGTCCAACGGGCTCTTCACCCGCCCTGTTTAGCGGGCGGGTGTTACCCGAAGGTAACCAGCGCGTTCATGTAACGCCTTTTTTGTCCAGCGGCGGGACAGGAATTTACGCGCAAGGTCAGGGGGTTGTGCGACCCTTGGTCCTAGGCGGCCATGGCAAAGGGCTGGATTTCCCCGGCCAGATATTGGGCGCGGGCTTTCGATCGGCTGAGCTTGCCCGAACTGGTGCGCGGCAGGGTACGCGGCGGGATCAGTTCGATCAGGCAGTTCATGCCGGTGATCGCGCGGACGCGGTCGCGAATCGTCTCGCGCAGCGCGAGCCGTTCGGCATCGTCGCTGGTCCGGCACTGGACGAGCACCGCAGGGGTTTCCTCGCCGCCCGGCGCGGTGATCGCGAAGGCCGCGATGTCGCCCGATTTGAACCCCGGCAATTGTTCGACCGCCCATTCGATATCCTGCGGCCAGTGATTCTTGCCGTTGATGATGATCATGTCCTTGGCGCGGCCGACGATATAGATGTAACCGTCTGACAAATAGCCCATATCGCCGGTGTCGAGCCAGCCGTCGACCAGGCAGGCGGCGGTCGATTCGGGGTCGCGATAATAGCCGGTCATCAGTGACGGGCCGCTGCACCACACTTTGCCGACCGTCTGGTCGGGGAGCGCATTGCCGAGCTCGTCGCGGACCTCGATCACCATGTCACGCGCGGCGCGGCCGCAATTGACGATGGCGCGATAGCGCGTCGGGCGCCCGGCGTCGCCCGCCGCGCCCGACAGTTCGGTTTCCTCGACCAGTTCGACGACAATGCCTTCGCCGGGCGGCATGATGCTGACCGCGAGCGTCGCTTCGGCGAGGCCGTAGCTCGGCAGGAAGGCGCTGGCCTTGAAACCCGCATCGGCAAAGGCATCGACGAAGCTCTGCATCACGTCGGGGCGGATCATGTCGGCGCCATTGCCCGCGACGCGCCAGCGCGACAGGTCGAAGCGGTCGGCGACGTGCGTCTGGCTCGACACGCGGCGCGCGCAAATGTCGTAACCAAAGGTCGGCGAATAGCTGAGCGTCGTGCCCTGGTTGCGGCTGATGAGGTCGAGCCAGGCAAGCGGGCGGCGCGCGAAATCTTCGGTCTTGAGATAATCGACCGACACCTGGTTCGCGACGGGCGAGAGCAGGCAGCCGACGAGGCCCATGTCGTGATACCAGGGCAGCCACGAGATACAGCGGTCGCTGTCCTGCACTTCCATGCCGTGGCTGTGCGCGGCAAGGTTGTTGAGCAGCGCGGCGTGGGTGACCGCGACGCCGTGCGGGAAGCGCGTCGAGCCGCTGCTGTACTGAAGATAGCAGGTTTCGTCCGATTTCTGCGGGGGCAGGTCGGACACCGGCGCGGGGCTGGCGGCAAATTCGCTCCAGTCGACGGGTTTGACGCCTTCCTTTTCCGCCGCTTCGACCGCCATGGCGGCGATTTCGGGCGGGAAGAACAGCATCGTCGGGTCGCAGCTCCTGAGCTGGACGACGAGCTGGCCGACGTAGCTGTCGCGGCCGCCGAAGCTGGTCGGCAACGGCAGCGGCACCGGCCAGGCGCCCGCGTAGATGGTGCCGAAGAACAGCGCGGCAAATTCGGGACCGGTTTCGGCGATCAGCGCGATCCGGTCGCCGGGCTTCACCCCCGCGGCGATCAGGCGATAGGCAGTGGCCAGCGCGTCGGCCTTGAGCTCGCTGTACGGATAGGGCCGGATCAGCTTCCCGCGCGGATCGTGGAAATTGAGCCCGCGGCTGCCCTTGGCGGCATAGTCGAGCGCTTCGCCAACGGTGGCGAAGTCCGAAAAGCGGCGCGGCAGGGCGCATTCGGTCGGCGTCGGCGCAAGCGCGTCCGCTTCGGTGGCAGTGAAATCGGTCATAGGGGGTGCGACATCCCGCGAAACGGGCCGCGCGGCAACAAGCATGTCATCTTTTTGAGCCATGTTACCGTGCGCGAGCCCTGTGTTGTTAGAACGATCGCCCATTTCCGGGCTTTGGCGCCCGATATGGCGGTGTTGATCGTTCTCAATCAGGCCCGACTGTGGCACAAACATGGCATATGCCCAAGCATCGCGCTCACCCCGACCGATCGAAAAGGCCGCTCGGCGCAGCGAAACTCGACGAGCTGGCACTCGCCTATGTCGCGCGATTTGCAACCAGCCGCGCCAAGCTGACGCGCTATCTTGCCAGAAAAGTACGCGAATCCGAGTGGATGGACGAAAGTGACGCCATGGCGGCGTGCGAAGCGATCGCCGACCGGATGGAGCGGCTGCGCTATCTCGACGACCGCCAATATGCGGCGATGCGCGCGGGCGCGATGACGCGCCGCGGCTTGGGGGTGCGGCGGGTGAAGGCACAGCTTTATGTCGACGGAATCGCCGAAGCGGATAGCGGCGAAGCGATCGAGACGGCGGCGGGCGCCGCGGTGGCGGCCGCCGTGGGATTCGCGCGGCGTCGGCGGTTCGGGCCGTTTGCGGTCCGCGGCAGCGACGATCCAAAGCTGCGCGAGCGGCAGATCGCTGCCTTTCTGCGCGCGGGGCACAGCATGACGATCGCCCGCCGCATCCTCGCCGTCGCGCCGGGAGACGAGACGGCGCTGGCGGCGCTGGACGATGGCGCGGCGCTTGACTAGGTCGGGCGTCATCACGGGATAAGGATTTGCCGATGCGTGCCATTTTTACCGCCCTTGCCCTCGCGCTGGCGCTGCCGATCGCGGCGTGCAGCAGCGACGCCAGCGAGGAGGCGCGCGCCGCGACGATCCCGGTGACGATCACGGCGGCGGGCACGGCGCATGTCTTCAACGTCGAAGTGGCGCGCACCGACGCCGAACAGGACCAGGGACTGATGTTCCGCACCAGCCTGCCCGCTGACGGCGGCATGTTGTTCCCGTTCGAAAAGCCGCGGATCGGCAGTTTCTGGATGAAGAACACGCTGATCCCGCTCGACATGATATTCATCCGCGCCGACGGCAGCATCGACCGCATCGCCGAAAACACGATCCCCGAATCGCTCGAACCCGTGGTCAGCGGGGGCGAAGTGTCGGCGGTGCTCGAACTCGCGGGCGGCACCGCAGCGAAGCTCGGCATCGACGAGACGGCGAAGGTGACGTGGAAGGATGAATGATCGAATACCGGCCGTAGCCCTGAGCCTGTCGAAGGGCGCTTATCTGATAAGCGCCCTTCGACAGGCTCAGGGCTACGGTTTTATCGATACCGGCAGGCGAAGCCGGTCGTTTGACGCTTGCGAAGCCAGCGTCCTTGCCTGTAAACGCCTCGCCATGAGCATCCTTGGCAAGATTTTTACCTGGTGGGACGGTGCGACCGTCGGCACGCTGCTGAACAGCTGGAAAACCGGCGAAAAGGTAGGCGAGGACAGCCTCGGCAACACCTATTATCGCGCGCGCAAGGGCGACCGCCGCTGGGTCATCTACAACGGATCGAACGACGCGAGCCGGGTGCCCCCCGAATGGCACGGCTGGCTGCACCGCACCTTTGACGAATTGCCGACCGATATCCTGCCTGCGCCGCGCGCGTGGGAACAGGCGCCGACGCCGAACCTGACCGGCAGCACCGGCGCCTATCGCCCCGCCGGAGCGCTCGAACGCGGTGGCCAGCGCGCCGCGGCGACCGGCGATTATGAGGCCTGGCGGCCCGGCGAATAATGTCGCGGCGGACGACGACCGCGCTGATCGCGCTGCTGACCGCGAGCACGCTTGCGGCCTGCGACCGGACGCCGTCAAAAGGGAATGGCAGCGCGACGGTTCAGACCGTCGCCAAATCCGAGCGCGTCCCGGACGAGGTCGGCGGGATCGAAGGCGCGACCCCGATGGCCGAGCGCGTGGCCGTCGTTGGCCTGCTCAACAAGCGGAACGGGCTGGTGCGCGAGCTTGAGATGAAACCCGGTGAAGCCGCACGGGTGGGCCGGGCGATCGTCCGGCTGCGCGCGTGCGAGCAAACCGCGCCGTGGGAAGATCCGCCCGAAACCGGCGCCTTTGTCCAGCTGACGGTGCAGGATCAGAGCGACGACAAATGGCGGCGCGTCTTTTCAGGCTGGATTTTCCGCGAACGCCCCGACCGCAATATCATCCAGCACCCGATCTATGACGTGTTCGTCAAAAGCTGCGCGATGACATATCCCGGCGGCGAACCCGTCGCCCCCGCGGCGACGAAATCGGGCTCGGCGGCGGCGCCCAAGGCGTCGAGCGCGCCCCAGTCGCCCGCGACGAACGGCGGCGAAGGCGGCGATACGCCCGCAGCTCCGACGCCTGCGCCCGCCGCGGCGCCATCGCCCCCCGCCAACACCGAATAGAGCCGCGCCAGATAATCCGCCTGACGGATCTCGATCGCGCCGAGACTGGCGAGGTGGGGGGTGATGAACTGGCAGTCGAGCAATTTCCAGCCGCCCGCGACAAGGCGCGCGACGAGGTGCGCGAGCGCGACCTTTGACGCGTCGCGCGCCCGGCTGACCATCGATTCGCCGAAAAAGGCGCGCCCGAGCGAGACGCCGTAAAGGCCGCCGACCAGCTCATCGCCCTGCCAGCATTCGACACTGTGGGCATGACCGATCTGGAACAGCCGGTCGTAACTCGCCTTGATCACCGGGTTGATCCACGTCGTCGGCCGGTCGCTGGCGGGTTCGGCGCAGAGCGCGACCATGTCGGCAAAGGCACGGTCGGTGGTGACGCGAAAGCGATCGGCGACGATCGTTTTCTTCAGGCTGTGCGACAGGCGGAAGCCATCCAGCGGCAGGATCGCGCGCAGCCGCGGTTCGACCCAATGGACCGACGGGTCATCCGCCCCGTCGGCCATCGGGAAAATACCCTGCGCATAGGCGCTGAGCAGCAGCGCAGGGTCGATGGATTCGAAATGCTTCAGGACGCGGGCTTCACGAATTTCAGCGTCATGCGGTCCGATTCGCCGATCGCGACATATTTGGCGCGGTCGGTGTCGCCTTCGCGCAGGCTGGGCGGCAGCGTCCAGACGCCCTTTTCATAATCCTTCGTGTCTTTGGGATTGGCGTTGATTTCGCTCTTTTCAGCGAGCTTGAACCCCGCCGCCTCGGCAAAGGCGATGATCGAGCTTTCCTTCATATAGCCCGATTTTTCTTCCTTCGCGGCATCGTCGCTCTCGTTCAGCCGATGCTCGACGACGCCCAGCGTGCCGCCGGGTTTCAGCATCGCAAAAATCTGCTTGAACGCGTTGGCGGTGTTGTCGGCGCCGCCGAAACGCCAGTTGTGGACGTTGCGGAAGGTCAGGACGACGTCGGCGCTGCCGTCGGGGACCTTTGGGTTGGTGCCGGCATTGGGGAATTCGGCGAGCTTGATGCCACCATAGAGGTCGGCATTCGCACCCTGCCATTCCTTGATCCGGTTGAGCCCGCGTTCCCACGGCGCCGCGGCGTAGAGCGTGCCGCCACCCTCTTTGGTGAGCGGCGCGAGGATTTCGGTGTACCAGCCGCCACCGGGCCACAGCTCGACGACCGTGTCGCCGGGTTTGACGCCAAAGAAGGCAAGCGTTTCGGCGGGGTGACGATATGGGTCGCGCGCCAGATTGGCGGGGGTGCGGGTCGGCGCGGCAACCGCGGCGGCGATCGTATCGCCAGGTTTGGCGGCAGCTTCGCCTGCGGTGGCGTTCTGGGCCGGGGCGCTGCATGCCGCGGCGGCAAACAGGGCGGCTATTGCAACGGGACGGAAATTTCGCATATCGGCACCTTTCTCTTGGGGGGAAGAGCCCCTGTTTGCGAAGGTGCGCGCGTCAATGCAAGGGTCGATGCTGATTGTCAGTGTTGCGGGCGCCGCGGTGGCGGTCGCCGCCGAGGTCGCGGACTGGCGGCGGCGCAACCGGCGCGACGTCGATGCGGTCGGATTTATGCCGTGGCGCGGGATTGCGCTGGTGGGGGTAGCGGTCGCCTTGCTGGCGGCGGCGCTGGCGTTGAAGCCATGAATTGACCGTCGCCCCCGCGAAGGCGGGGGCCGCAATCGGTTTACGCAGCGACGAAGGAAAAGGCCGACAGCGGCCCCCGCCTTCGCGAGGGCGACGTCATGTTACAGACACGCTTCCAGATACGGCTGGTCAAAGCCGTATTGCCGCGCTTTTTCCAGCGTATAGGGGCGCAGGCCCATCGCGCGATATTCGCCGACGATCTTGCCATCCTTGTCCTCGTCCAGATATTCGAACTTGAACAATTCCTGCGTGACGATGACGTCGCCTTCCATGCCGATCACTTCGGTGACGTTGGTGACGCGGCGCGAGCCGTCGCGGAGGCGCTTGATCTGGACGATCAGGTCGACCGAGTCGGCGATCTGCTTCGAGATCGCTTCCTTCGGAATCTTGATGTCGCCCATCAGCACCATATTTTCCATTCGGCCGAGGCATTCGCGCGGGCTGTTCGAGTGGAGCGTACACATCGACCCGTCGTGACCGGTGTTCATCGCGGCGAGGAGGTCGAAACACTCGGCGCCGCGGACTTCGCCCATGATGATGCGGTCGGGACGCATACGCAGCGCGTTCTTCACAAGGTCGCCCATGTGGATCGCGCCATTACCCTCGAGGTTCGCGGGGCGCGTTTCGAGCGGCAGCCAGTGCGGCTGCTGCAGACGCAGTTCGGCGGCGTCCTCGATCGTCAAAACGCGTTCGCCGGGGTCGATCATTTTCGACAGCGCGTTGAGCATCGTGGTCTTGCCCGAACCGGTACCGCCCGAAATGACGATATTGAAGCGGCTGGCGCCCGCGATTTTCAGCGCGGTGCACATCTTCTGGCTCATCGCGCCCCATTGGCAGAGCATGTCGAGCGTGATCGGCTTGGCCGAGAATTTACGAATCGAGATTGCGGTGCCGCGAAGGCTCAGCGGCGGGACGATCACGTTGACGCGGCTGCCGTCCTTCAAACGGGCGTCGGCGAGCGGGGTGGTCTGGTCGACGCGGCGACCGACGAGGTTGCAGATGCGCTGCGCGATCTGGAACAGATGCTGTTCGTCGCGGAACTGGATCGGCGCGATGACCAGCTGACCCTTTTTTTCGATATAGGTCTGATACGGGCCGTTGACCATGATGTCCGAAATGTCGGGGTCGGCAAGCAGTTCCTCGAGCGGGCCGAAGCCCAGGAGCTCGTCGACCAGCACCTTTTCGAGCGCGAATTGCTCGCGGCGGTTGAGTGTGATGCGGAGCTCAGCGAGCACTTCGAGGATGATCGGGCGGAATTCTTCGGTCAGCTCGTCCTTCGACAGCGTTGCTGCGGCTTCGGGATCGACGCGTTCGAGCAGGCGCGGCAGCACCTGTTCCTTGATCTTGTGGACGCTGGCTTCGAACCCTTGCGCCTTTTCAGGCTCCATCGCCTCGGCGGTCGAGCGCTGGTTCAGCCGCTCCATCGCCTCTTCTTCGGGCGACAGGTTCGACGGCATTTGCGGGATATCGATCGCGGGCGGCGTTTCGATCGCCGGGAATTGCGCGCCGCCGGGCACGCCTGATCCACCCTGCATCGGCTTCGCCACGCCAAAGGCGGGGCGGCCAGCGGTTCCGGGTCGGCGTCCGAATGCACTCATTCGCTTTGTCCTGTTCTTCCAAATCCATCGGGAGCATCGCCGCGCGGCTGGTGCATCCCCATCCGACACGGTGAATAAATCGGAAACTTTGACATTGTCCTAATGCGCGCGGGCGAATGCGACGGGCGGTACGAGGAGGCGGGTTTGGGGTGGGGAGCGGACGTTCCCATCGTGAACTGATTTCCCCTCCCGCAGGCGGGAGGGGCAGCGAGACTTGCTAACTTGTTCGTTAGGCTCAGGACTCATTAATCCAGAATAGGCAGATGCATGCGAAGGTGACGGCGGCGAGGAAGATGTCGGCGCATCGGTCATATCGCGTGTGGATGCGTCGCCAGTCCTTGAGGCGAGCGAAGAGGTTTTCGATTCTGTGGCGCCGTCGGTAGAGGACGGGGTCGTAGGGGAATCGTCGCTTGTGGTTGCGGTGCGTGGGGATGCAGGCCGTGATGCCGCGGTCGTCGAGGGTCTGACGGAACCAGTGGCTGTCATAGGCGCGATCGGCGAGCAGGACGGTCGCCTCGGGCAGGTCCGGCGCCAAGGCCCGGGCGCCGATGTGATCGTTGCGCTGTCCTTCGGTGAGGAGCAGGCGCAGGGGTCGCCCCCGACCATCGCACAGGACGTGCAGCTTGCTGGTCAGCCCGCCCCGGCTGCGTCCGATAGCGCGGGGTAGAGCCCCTTTTTGAAGAGGCTCGCCGCGGTCCGGTGCGCCTTGATATGCGTGGCGTCGATCATCAGCACGCCATCTCCGTCCTTCGCGAGGTCGGCGAAAATGCGGTCGAACACCCCGAGCCGGCTCCAGCGAATGAAGCGGTTGTAGATCGTCTTGTGCGGCCCATAGCCAGTTGGTGCATCGCGCCAGCGAAGCCCGTTGCGGATGACAAACAGGATCCCGCTCAATATCCGCCGGTCATCGACCCGCGGAACTCCGTGCGACAAGGGAAAATGCCCTTCGATCCGGCGCATCTGCGCCTCGCTCAGCAACAACAGATCACTCATGGCTGCGTCCTCCTGCCGCCTTGAATCACCTCATCAATGCTCGCACAAGCAATTTAATAGGTCCTGAGCCTAGTCGCAGCGGGGTGGGCTTTCTCACCGTTGCTACCCACCCCCAGCCCCTCCCTAAACGGGAGGGGAGAAGACACGTCCACTTCCGGTCGAGACCTGCCCCGCCGACCAACGCTCAACGCCATCCCACGCACGAAAAAAGCCCGCATCCATAGGGATGCGGGCTTTCGAATCGCCGTGGACGGGCGAAAAGGGTCAGCCGGCGATATGCTCGGCAAGCACGGTCAGCCCGGCCTCGTTAACTTCGGCAAAGCCGCCCTCGACCTCGATCACTTCGGGCGCGGCGCCCGCGGTGGCGTAGATCGTCAGCGGGCCGTTGCGCAGCGTCGCCATGAAGGGTGCGTGGCCTTCGAGCACCGAAAAATCGCCCTCGGTCCCCGGCACGGTGACCATATGGACGTCGGCGGTCCGCTCGAGGCGGGCGGGGGTGACGAGTTCGAACTTCAGAGCCATGATATGTCCTTAAACCCCTCCCGCTCGGGGGAGAGGTGTAGGTTTGTTACGCGTCTTCGGCGAGCTTCGCGGCCTTGGCGACCGCTTCGTCGATGCCGCCGACCATGTAGAAGGCCGCTTCGGGCAGATGGTCGTACTCGCCGTCGACCACGGCCTTGAACGACTTCACCGTGTCTTCGATCGCAACGAACTTGCCGGGGATACCGGTGAAGACTTCGGCGACGTGGAACGGCTGCGACAGGAAGCGCTGGATCTTGCGCGCGCGGGCGACGACCAGCTTATCTTCTTCCGACAGCTCGTCCATGCCGAGAATCGCGATGATGTCCTGCAGCGACTTGTACTTCTGCAGCGTTTCCTGAACGCGGCGGGCGGTCTCATAATGCTCCTGGCCGACCGTGGCGGCCGTGAGCACGCGCGAGGTCGAGTCGAGCGGATCGACCGCGGGATAGATGCCGAGTTCCGAAATCGCACGGCTCAGCGTCGTCGTCGCGTCCAAGTGGGCGAACGAGGTTGCGGGAGCCGGGTCGGTCAAGTCGTCCGCGGGAACGTAAATGGCCTGCACCGAGGTGATCGAGCCCTTGGTGGTCGAGGTGATGCGTTCCTGCAGCGCGCCCATGTCGGTCGACAGCGTCGGCTGGTAACCCACCGCCGAGGGAATACGGCCGAGCAGCGCCGACACTTCCGAACCCGCCTGGGTGAAGCGGAAGATGTTGTCGACGAAGAACAGAACGTCCTGGCCTTCCTGGTCGCGGAAATATTCGGCCATGGTGAGGCCCGAGAGCGCGACGCGGGCGCGGGCACCCGGGGGTTCGTTCATCTGGCCGAACACCAGCGCCACCTTCGACCCGTCGGGGGTCGGGTTGCCGTCGGCGTCCTTGGCGATAACGCCGGCGTCGAGGAATTCGTGATAGAGGTCGTTGCCTTCGCGGGTGCGTTCACCGACGCCCGCGAACACCGACACGCCGCCGTGGCCCTTGGCGATGTTGTTGATCAGTTCCTGAATGAGCACGGTCTTGCCGACGCCGGCGCCGCCGAACAGGCCGATCTTGCCGCCCTTGGCGTAAGGGGCGATCAGGTCGATGACCTTGATGCCGGTGACGAGGATCGCGGCTTCGGTCGACTGGTCGACGAATTCGGGAGCCTTGGCGTGGATCGGCGCGGTCATGCCGGCATTGACCGGGCCGCGTTCGTCGATCGGGTCGCCGATGACGTTGAGGATGCGGCCGAGCGTCTGCGGGCCGACGGGAACCGAGATCTGCGCGCCGGTGTCGGTCACGGGCTGGCCGCGGGTCAGGCCGTCGGTCGCGTCCATCGCGATGGTGCGGACGGTGTTTTCGCCGAGGTGCTGCGCGACTTCGAGGACGAGGCGGTTGCCATTGTTGTCGGTTTCGAGCGCGTTCAGAATCGCGGGCAGCTCACCCGTGAACTGGACGTCGACGACGGCGCCGATGACCTGTGCGACGCGGCCGGTTGCGGTGCCGGTGGCGGCAGCCTTCGGAGCGGCGGCCTTCTTCGGCGCAGCAGCCTTGGGCGCGGCGGCCTTCTTGGCGGGAGCCTTCTTTTCAGCGGGAGCGGTAGCCATTACGTTGTTCCTTGGGTTGATCGATTAGAGCGCTTCGGCGCCCGCGATAATCTCGATAAGTTCGGTGGTGATCGCCGCCTGACGCGTGCGGTTGTAAACGATGGTCAGCTTGTTGATCAGGTCGCCCGCGTTGCGCGTCGCATTGTCCATCGCGGTCATCGACGCGCCCTGTTCGGACGCGGCGTTTTCCAGCAGACCCTTGAAGATCTGGATGGTGACGTTGCGCGGCAAGAGGTCGGCGAGGATTGCCTCTTCGTCGGGTTCATATTCGACCGCGGCGCCGCTCGATGCGGGAACGTCGGCGGGCGGCGGAACCGGGATCATCTGCTGGCCGGTCGCGATCTGGAGCAGCGCCGAGCGGAACTTCGAATAGAAAAGATGCGCGACGTCGAAGGCGCCGGCTTCGTAAAGCTCCATCACCTTCGCCGAGATGTCGCTCGCCTGTTCAAAGCCGATGTCGCGGATGCCGGTGGTTTCATATTGCTCGATGATCTGGCCCGGGAAGAGGCGCGCGATCACCGGGCGGCCCTTGCGGCCGACGAGGTAGAAGAGGACCTTCTTGCCTTGCGATTGCAGTTCGAGCGCCTTGTCGCGCGCGGCCTTGACGATGTTCGAGTTGAACGCGCCCGCAAGCCCGCGGTCGCTGTTGAGCACGACGAGCAGGTGCGTGTCGCTCTTGCC
This sequence comes from Sphingopyxis sp. EG6, assembly GCF_003609815.1. Lineage (NCBI taxonomy): Bacteria > Pseudomonadati > Pseudomonadota > Alphaproteobacteria > Sphingomonadales > Sphingopyxidaceae > Sphingopyxis > Sphingopyxis sp. EG6. Next base: position 2,963,947 of record NZ_AP017603.1, on the reverse strand, counting down.
GGTACCGGCGAGCAGCTTCGGCGCCGAATCCGACGCGCCGACCTTTGACGCGAGGCTGGCGACGACACCTTCGAGCCGCTCGGCGTAAGGACGCGCGGCTTCGGCGGCCGCTTGTGCCTTACGCAGCTTCGCCGCGGCGACCATCTTTTTGGCCTTGGTGATCTTCTGGGTCGATTTGACCGAGACGATCCGCCCTTTGAGTTCCTTAAGCGATGCCATTACGGCCCCTCTTGTTCGTCAGCCCGGCGCGACTGGCCGGGCTCACGGTAACTTGGCTTACGCGAAAATCTTGGCGAAGGCGTCGAGCGCCGCGACCAGCGCCTTTTTGGCGTCGTCGCCCAGGTCCTTGGTGTCGCGGATCGTCTTCAGCACATCGGCATGGTCGCTGCGCAGATAGGCGAGCATCGCCTGTTCGTAGCGCGAGACGTCGGTCGTCGCGACGCTGTCGAGATAGCCGTTGGTGCCCGCGAAGATCGACGCGGTCTGCTCTTCGAACGGCATCGGCTGGAACTGCGGCTGCTTCAAAAGCTGCGTCAGGCGCGCGCCGCGGTTGAGCAGCTTCTGCGTCGACGCGTCGAGGTCCGAACCGAACTGCGCGAAGGCTTCCATTTCACGATACTGGGCGAGCTCGAGTTTGATCGAGCCCGACACCTTCTTCATCGCCTTGGTCTGCGCGGCCGAGCCGACGCGCGACACCGACAAGCCGACGTTGATCGCCGGGCGGATACCGGCGTTGAACAGGTTGGTTTCGAGGAAGATCTGCCCGTCGGTGATCGAAATCACGTTGGTCGGAATGTACGCCGAAACGTCGCCTGCCTGCGTTTCGATGATCGGCAACGCGGTGAGCGAGCCCGAGCCATTGTCGCTGTTCATCTTTGCCGCGCGCTCGAGCAGGCGGCTGTGCAGATAGAAAACGTCGCCGGGATAGGCTTCGCGGCCCGGCGGGCGGCGGAGCAGCAGCGACATCTGGCGATAGGCGACGGCCTGCTTCGACAGATCGTCATAGACGATGACAGCGTGCATGCCGTTGTCGCGGAAAAATTCGCCCATGGTGCAGCCGGTGTAGGGCGCGAGGAATTGCAGCGGAGCGGGTTCCGACGCGGTCGCGGCGACGACGATCGAATATTCCATCGCGCCATTTTCTTCGAGCTGACGCACGATCTGCGCAACCGTCGAGCGCTTCTGGCCGACCGCTACATAGATGCAGTACAGCTTCTTCGACTCATCGTCGCCGGCGTTGGCTTGCTTCTGGTTGATGAAGGTGTCGATCGCGACGGCGGTCTTGCCGGTCTGACGGTCGCCGATGATCAGCTCGCGCTGGCCGCGGCCGACGGGGACGAGGGCGTCGAGCGCCTTGAGGCCGGTCTGGACGGGTTCGTGCACCGAGGTGCGCGGGATGATGCCCGGCGCCTTCACTTCGACGCGCATGCGCTTGTCGGCCTTGATCGGGCCCTTGCCGTCGATCGGATTGCCGAGGCCATCGACGACGCGGCCGAGCAGGCCTTTGCCGACGGGGACGTCGACGATCGTGCCGGTGCGCTTGACTTGGTCGCCTTCCTTAATCTCGGCGTCCGAGCCGAAGATCACGATACCGACGTTGTCGGCTTCGAGGTTCAATGCCATGCCCTGCACGCCATTAGCGAATTCGACCATTTCACCGGCCTGGACATTGTCGAGGCCATGGACGCGGGCGATGCCGTCGCCGACCGACAGCACCTGACCGATTTCGCTGACCGTTGCGTCGGTGCCGAAATTGGCGATCTGGTCCTTGATGACCTTGCTGATTTCAGCGGCGCGGATTTCCATGGTTTAGCCTTTCATCGCCTGTGCGAAGCTATTGAGACGGGTACGGATGCTGCCGTCGATCAGCTGGCTGCCCAGCTGGACGACGAGACCGCCAAGGATGGCGGGGTCGACGGTCGTCGCGACGGAAACGTCGCGGCCGACACGGGATTTGAGGTTCGCGGTCAGCGCCTTGAGCTGGTCGGCGGTGAGCGGGTGCGCGCTGGTGACCTTCGCGGTCACTTCGCCGCGGTGGTCGGCGACGATCGCGTCGAAGGCGTCGATCATTTTGGGCAGATCGGCAAGGCGGCGGTTCTCGGCGAGTACGCCCAGGAATTTGGCGGTCAGCGAATCGAGCTTCATCGCCTGGGCGACTGCGCCGACCGCGTTGGCGGCGTCGGTGCGCCCGACAACCGGGCTAGCGATCAGCGCCGACAGGTCGGCCGATTCGGCGAGGCCCGCGCGCAGGTCGCTGAGGCTTTTGGCGACCGCGTCGATCGCGTTCGATTCGCGTGCCAGATCGAACAAAGCGACCGCATAACGGCCCGCGAGGCCCGCCGTGATGTTGCCTTGAATGCCGCCGGAATTCTCCACGCGTGAAAGTCCTTTGTTGCTATCCCGTGGGGGATGGGTCGCGCCGTATATGGGGAGATTCGTCGAATGTCCCCTACGCGAAGTCGCGGCGCGCCTAGCAACGATTTTGCTGCAATGCAAGGTGGGGTTGGGAGTCTTCCGACCACCTTCCCAAACCCGTTCGCCCCCCGCCTTCGCGGGGGCAGGCTCTGAGCTTGTCGAAGGGCCGTTCTTTCTTCAAAGGTTGTGGGAAAGAAGGACGGGAGTTGACCGGCGGTCGCCTGCGGCCCCGACAGGCTCAGTCCGAACGAAAGTGGGGAAGCGCATGGGCGAGATGATTCGAATGACGATGGACGATGGCGCCGAAATCGCCGTCTATCACGCGCAGCCGGAAGGCGAACGCCGCGGCGGGCTGGTGCTCGTGCAGGAAATCTTCGGGGTCACCGATCACATTCGAGAGCTGTGCGACGAATATGCCGCCGATGGTTATGAGGTGCTGGCGCCCGCGCTGTTCGACCGCGAGCATCCGGGGTTCGAGAGCGACTATTCGGGGCCGCAGTTCGAACGCGCGGTGCAGCTGGCGCGCGAGCTGCACCCGTTCGAGCAGAGCCTGAAGGACGCGCAGACGTGCATCGACGCGCTGAAGGGCCCAAAAGGTTCCGGGGCCCCGGTCTTTATCACCGGCTATTGCTACGGCGGCTCGGTCGCGTGGCGGATGGCGCAGATCAGCCCTGACCTGGCCGCGGCGTCGGCCTATTATGGCAGCCTGGTCCCCACCCAGTTCGCCGATCAGGCACCCGGATGTGCGACGATCGCCCATTTCGGTCGCTATGACGCGGGCATCCCGATGGAAGGCGTCGAGGCGCTGATCGCGAAGGATCACCCGACCGCGCAGATCTTTGTCTATGACGCCAACCACGGCTTCAACAGCGACCGGCGCAAGGATTATCACGAGGCGTCGAGCGAGCTCGCACGTGAACGGACGCTGATGCTGTTCAAGGCGTGCGGCGGGTGAGAATATTGGTCCAGCTTCTGCTGGGGCTGTTCGTCTTTGCGCTCGTTGTCGCTGCGCTCCTCTATACCCAGCAGCGACGGATGATTTTTCCCGCGCCGCACGATTATCCGCGCGCGGCGCTGCCGGGTTTCCGGCTCGTCCATACGGAAACGGAGGATGGGCTGCGGCTGATGGCCTTTTATCGCCCCGCGGCGCCGGGCAAGAAGACGATCCTCTTCTTCCATGGCAATGGCGACAATATGCGGGGCGCGATCGAGGCGACGCGCGGTCCGGCGGCGGCGGGGCATGGGCTGATGCTCGTCGAATATCGCGGTTATGGCGGCAATCCGGGGTCGCCCGGCGAGGCGGGCGTCTATCGCGACGGCGCCGCGGCGATGCGGTGGCTCGGCGCCGCGGGGATCGCGCCGCACGATGTCGTCGTCGTCGGCAATTCGATCGGGTCGGGGCCGGCGACCGAGATCGCGCTGCGCCATGAGGTTGCGGCGCTGATGCTCGTGTCGGGCTTTTCGGACCTGCCGTCGGTGGTGAGGCGGCAGGTGCCGTTCGTCCCGCGCTGGCTGGTGCGCGACCGGTTCGACAATGGCGCGAAGCTTGCGCGAGTGAAAGCGCCCGTTTTCCTGATGCACGGCGACGCCGACACGCTGGTGACGCCCGACAATCTCGACCGGCTGGTGCAGGCGCGGCGCGATGCGACGGTCGCGCGCCTCGCGGGGGTCGGTCACGAGCTTGCCTATACCGCGCCCGCGCAGGCGCTGCTCACCAAGTGGGTGGACGGGCTGCGCTGAGGCTCAGCCGCCGGGCGCGTTCTTCATCGCCGCGCCGCTCGCGGGCTGGCAGCGATAGACGAGGCGCTCGTTGGGGCTGGCGGGAAGCGCGCTGCGGATCGCGTCCTGCTGCGCCGCGAGGCCGGCGAGCTCGTCGGGGTTTGCGGTGCAGCTTTTGAGCACGACGCCAGCGCGCGTTTCGCGCGCCTTCGTCATCGTCTCGGCATCGAGCAGATAGCGTTCGACGCGATAGTCGCGTCCCGCCGCGTCGATCGACGCAACGGTCACCGTCGGCTCGTCATTGGGGACAAGGATGCGCTGCCAGCGGTCGTCGGCACCGCGCGTATATTGGGTGCGGCCGTTGACGCAGCCATCCTTGCCGATGCTGATCGGCACATCGGTCGTTGCCGACACGGTGATGCGGCTGCGATCGGGGCGGATCGTGCAGAGCAGATTCCCCGCCGCGAGCTTTGGCTCGGCGGCAGTCGGCGCCGGGGCGCTGTCGGCGGCGATTTCGGCGCGTGCGTCGGGGCGCGTGACGAACAGCACTGCCGCGCCGATCATCAGCGCCGCGCCCGCCCCGCCGGCGATCTTGGCGTTGCGCATATTTTGCTGGCTGTAGAAGAGCAGCCCTGCGCCCGCGGCGAGCGCGCCGATGACGAAGAACACGCCCGCGAGCGCGATGCGGTTCTCGCGCGCTGCCAGCGCTTCCTCTTCGGCGCGCGCCTGTTTGAGGTCGCGGTCGAGCTCTGCCGCCGCGTTTTTCGCGGCGTTCGCCTCGGCGCTCGCGCGCGCTTCGGCGTCCATCGCGGCGCGATCGCGCGCGTCGGCCTCGGCCAGCGACAGGCAGGGGGTGCCGACGCTGGCATATTGCTGGTTCGCATCGGCCAGGAACCGGGTGAGTTCGCGCGCCGAAATCGCAAAGGCAAAGGGCGAATCGCCATCGTCGGCGCGCGTGATCGCGGTGTTGATCCCGGCGATGCGGCCGCACGCATCGATCAGCGGCCCGCCCGAATTGCCGCGCGAAATCTTGGCGGTGTGGATTTGCATCGCGACGCCATCGACGCTTTGCGTGTTCGACAGATTGCCCTCGCTGCGGGTCGGCGTGCGCGGGGTGATATAGTCGTTGGCACTGCGCGCGGTCGCGAGGTCGACGTTGCCCGGATAGCCCAATGCGACGACATCGGCGCCCGATTCGAGCGGCCCGGTGTAAACCGCGGCGGCGGGCAGCCGCGCCTCGGTAATTTCGAGCAGCGCTAGGTCGCGCGCCTTGTCGATCGCGATCAGCTTTGCCGCAAAGCTCTTTTGCCCCTCCGACGGGACGACGCCGAGCGCGACATTGTTCGGATATTGCACCGCCGATTCGACGACATGCGCGTTGGTGACGATGCGCGTCGGCGAGATCGCGATGCCGCTGCCATGGCCGAAACCGACCACTTCGCCATCGACCATCGCCACCGTGACGACGCGCACCACGCTGCGCGACGCGGCGCTGATGTCGTCGGCGGCGCGCGCGGGCAGGGTTAGGGCGAACAGGGCGAGCAGCAGCGCGAGGAGGCGGGTCATGGCGCGCACCCTAGCCGCGCCAACTTTGAACGCAAGCATCGGGACGCACCGGGCGGCGCAGGGTGGCAAGACGACCGCAGCCAAAGTGAAAGGAATGATCCGATGACCTATATGATCGAAGGGCTCGCCCCCGACCGTTTTGCCCCGTTGTTCGCGATGGACGATGCGGGGCTGGCGGCGATCAACGCGCGCCGCGTTACCGCCACCGCCGATATGGGATTTCCCTGTCGGATCAGCCTGGAGGATGCGCGCGTCGGGGAGGAGCTGATCCTGCTCCACCATGTCAGCCACGACGTCGAAACGCCGTATCGCAGCGCTTATGCGATCTATGTGCGGTCGGGGGTCGACGCGGCCCGCTATCGCGACGAACTGCCGCCAGTATTTGCCGGGCGGCCGATCGCGCTGCGCGCCTTCGATGCCGCGGGCATGCTGCAAACCGCAAGGCTCGCGGCGCCGGGTGAGGCCGATGGTGCGATCCGCGACCTGTTCGCCGATGCCGGCATCGCCTATATCGACGCGCACAACGCCGCGCATGGCTGTTTCGCGGCGCGGATCGAAAAGGACGGGGTATGAGCGCCGCCGACACCATGACCGACGATGCGCGCTGGGCGGCGGTGCTGCGCCGCGACCGCGCGCTCGACGGGCGCTTCGTCACCGGTGTGCTCACCACCGGCATCTATTGCCGTCCGAGCTGCGCGGCGCGGCATCCCTTGCGCGAAAATGTCCGCTTTTTCGCCGACGGCGCAGCGGCGCGTGCGACCGGGCTGCGTCCCTGCAAGCGCTGCCTGCCCGACGATGTCGCGCGCGACGAGGGCGCGGTGCTCGCGGCGATCCACGCGATCAAGGCGAGCGAGGAGCCGCTCGCACTCGCCGACCTCGCCGCGCGCACGGGCTATTCGCCGACGCATTTCCAGCGCGTCTTCACCCGCCATACCGGGCTGTCGCCCGCCGCCTATGCGCGGGCATTGCGCGACGAGCGCGCGCGGCAGGCGCTGAGCGAGGGCGGACGGGTCACCGACGCGATTTACGACGCGGGCTTTTCGGGGCCGTCGCGGTTCTATGACAATATGGAAGGACGCATGGGGATGACGGCTTCGGCATGGGTGAACGGCGGCAGGGGGGTGACGATCCACTGGGCGGTGGTGGCGACCAGCCTCGGCGACATGCTCGTCGCTGCGACAGACAAGGGGGTGTGCCGCCTGTCGTTCGCCGAGGGGCGCGAGGCGCTGGAGGAGCGCTTTCCCGCCGCCGATCTGGTCGAGGGCGGCACCGAATTCGCTGCGCTGCTGAAACAGGTGGTCGCCGCGGTCGAAGCCCCCACCGACGGTTTTGACCATATCCCGATCGACGTGAAAGGGACGGCATTTCAGGAAGCGGTGTGGCGCGAACTGCGCCGGATCCCGGCGGGCGAAACGCGCAGCTATGCCGATATCGCTGCCGCGGTCGGCAAGCCCAAGGCGGTGCGCGCCGCGGGCAGCGCCAATGGCGCGAACAATGTCGCGGTGTTGATCCCGTGCCACCGGGTGGTGCGCAGCGACGGGACGCTCGGCGGCTATGCCTATGGCCTGCCGATCAAGGATGAACTGCTCCGCCGCGAAGGCGCGCCGGGGCAGGCACGGCTCGATGAATTTTGAGGCGGCGGCGATGACCAGCAAGGAAGCGGCGGTAGCGGTGTGGCGCGCACTGGGCAGCGGTGATGCCGACCGGATCAGGTCGGTGCTGGCCGACGATGTCGAATGGCGCGCGCCGCCCGAAAACGCCACCGCGGTGGCCTTGGGCGTGACGCATCATATGATCGGCGCGGAGGCGATCGTCCGCTTCATTCTCGACGATTATCCGCGGCTGTTCCCGAACGGCATGGAGATCGAGCCGATCTCGGTTACTGCGGAGGGCGAGCGCGTCATATTCGAGCAACGCCACAGTGCGACGCTGGCCAACGGCCGCGCCTATGCGCTCGATTATGTGTTCATTTTCGAGATGGCCGGATCGCGCGTTCGTCGCATTCGCGAATATATGGACGCCCGAAGTGGCTATCATCAGATTTTCGGCGCGGCGACGCCCCGCCGAATCGCCTAGCGGACATTCAAGGGAGTAAGATGATGAGCGACAAGATTAGCGATTTTGCGGCCCTGCATGTTCCGGGCGACCCGCTGATCCTGGTCAATATCTGGGATGCCGGAAGCGCGAAGGCGGTCGCCGCGGCGGGCGCGAAGGCGATCGCGACGGGCAGCTTCGGCGTCGCGGGCGCGCAGGGGCGTGCCGATGGCGAGGATTTTCCGCTCGAAGATGTGTTCGAAAATCTCGCGCGTATCCTGGCGGTGACCGACCTGCCGGTGACGATCGATATGGAATCGGGTTATGGCGCCGATCCCGCGGCGGTCGGGGTCTCGGTCGCGCGCGCGCGCGCTGCCGGGGCCGCGGGGATCAATATGGAGGACCGGATGCCCGGGCAAACCGCGCTGCTGCCGGTTGCCGAGGCAGCGGCGCGGTACCGCGCGGCCGCCTACACCGGCATCTTCGTCAACGCGCGCTGCGACACCTTCCGCGGCGCCGATATTGCGAAGGATGGCGATGCGCTGGTCGCCGCAACGCTCGAACGCGCGCGTGCTTATGCCGATGCGGGCGCGGGGTCGCTGTTTGTGCCTTTCCTGCTCGACCCCGAATGCATCGGCGCGATCTGCGACGCCTCGCCGCTGCCGGTGAATATATTGCGCGGCAAGGGCGGGCCGACGCACAAGGAACTGGCGAACCTCGGCGTCGCGCGGATCAGCCACGGGCACCAGCCCTGGGCGGCGGCGATGGCGTGGCTGACCGGGCAGGCGGCGCAGGTACTGGGCGGCGCCGAACCCGATTATTGAACGGAGATCAGCCCTCGCCGTCGTCGTCTTCCGCTTCGGGCGCGGCGGCGGCGCCGCGATCGCGCATCGTTTCGATCCGCTTCAGCAGTGCGTCGCCGCGGCCATTGTCGTGCGGATCGAACGCGACGGTCTTGGCGAGGTTGATCGCGGGTTCGAAGCGCCCCAGATGCGCCAGCGAGACGGCGTAGGCGCTGCGAAGATTGAGGTTTTCAGGCGTCAGCGCAAAGGCACGCTCCAGCCCCTTGATCGCCATGTCGCTTGGGCGCGTCCGTTCGGTCAGAAAGCTCTGAAAATAGGCGTGGAGCGGGATCGGGTCGTTGGGGTCGGCGCGGTTCGCGATCTGGATCGGGCGCCGCGCGGCTTTCCACGCCGCCGGATCGGTCTCGCCCTTTTGGCGTAGCTGGTGGAGCTGGAGCTGCCCCAGCAGGACGTTGCCGCGCACATGCTCGGGCCTGGCTGCCAGCAGCTTGTCCAACGCGGCGCGCATCGCGGTCAGGTCGCGGGTGGCGGGCGCAATATCCCATTCGGCGGCGGCCAGTTCATACTGGAGATCGGGGTTCGCCGGCAGTTTTGCGGCGAGCGCCCGCAGGTCGTCGCGGACCTTGGTCAGACGGGCCTGATCGGCGCGCGCATTCATCCGTTCGATGCGCAACATCATCACCGCATCCTCGTCCGCCGACAGCGGGGTGATCTTGATCGCGGTCGATACCGGCACGGGATCGCGCGTCGTGCGATAGGACAGCCGCCCCTCGACATAGCGGTTGAGATCCTTGTCGAGCTGCGCGAGGTCGCCGAACGCGTCGGTCGCCGCCTTGCGCGCTTCGGTCCCGGCGTTGATCGCGTTGGTGTAGGCGTTGATCTGGTTGGCGCGCGCCGGGTCGTGAAACAGCATGTGGGTGAGCAGCCACGACCGGCCATAATAGACGTCGGTCTGGCCGCGGCTGCGCATCGCGCTGGGCGGTTCGAACAGAACGCGCTCGGCGGGCATCTTGGGCAGCATCAACAGGCCATACGCACGGCGATGGGCGGGCTGGCCGACCATCGCCCGCCCCTCTTTGTCGAAATCGACCGTCGAATAATATTCGGCAAAGCCCTCGATGAACCAGCCGGGAAAGGCGACGCGCAAATGCCGTTTCATGAAATGATGGCTATATTCGTGGAACAGCACCTGCTGCGCCGGCGACGTGCCGGGCAGGGTGCCGTCGTTCTGCCGGTGCGACAGGGCGAAACTGCCATCACGGTCCTGCCGGTAGAAACCCGAAACGGGGGCGCTGCGCGATCCGGTCGCGAGCCGGGCGACATCGTCGCGGCCGGGCAGCAGATAGATGGGCAGGCGGCTTTCCTCGCCCTTTGCCGCGACGTTGAACACGACGCGCAGCGTGGTGTCGAAGCGCTGCAGATTGGCGGCGAATTCGCGCAGCTGCTTTTCGTTGCTCTCGCTGTAGATGATGAAGCTCTCGGTATCGGCGCGCAGCCATTTGGCGTGCGCCGGGGTGGCGATGACGGCCAAAATGGCCGCGACCATCGTCACGCGAATCCTGATCATGCTGCTGCTCCCGACTGGCATCCGCGGCGGTGCTGCCAGTCGCGGCAGCGGCTGTAAAGTCCTCTAGGTGCTCGCAAATTCAGCGCCGGTCTTTGCCGTCGCGGGCGTCCTTCATCTTCTTGTAGATCTCGGCCATCTTGGCGCGCGCTTCGTCCAGATTTTTGGCGTCGATCGCCGCGATGACGGCCTGCAACGGATTTTCCTCGTCGCTGCTGTGCGACCCGAAAGCGATCGGCGCCAGCACGCTGCGCGCCAGATCGCCCTTCTTCTCGTCGATCAGCTGGCGTCCCAGCAGCAGGCGATAGGTGGGATCATAGGAGGCATAGGGAAACACTTCCTCCAGCGCGATGATCGCCGGTTCGGGAACCGCTTCGCCCGCGTCATAGAAGGACTGGTAATAGGCGATGGCGGGACGCGGATCCTTGGGGTCGATCCGCCGCGCCTTGACCAGATGCGGCCGCGCCGCAGCATAGGCCACCTTGTCCTTTTCGCCGCGGCCCATCGCCACCATCGCTTTCCAATAATGCGCCAGCGGCGAACTCGCGTCGACGGCGATCGCGCGATCGGCGGCGGCGTCGGCGGCGTCGAAATTCTGGGCGTCGATTTCGGCTTCGGCCAGCGCCAGCTGGGCGAACAGGCTGTCGGGATAGGGCGCCGCCTTGCTGCGCAGGTCGCTCGCGACATCCTTCGCCTGCGACCGCGTCACCCCGCGGACCGACCGCATATGCGCCTGCATCACGGCCTCTTCGGCGGCGCTCATCCGGCGCATCGTGACGACCGGTTCGGCATAATTGGCGGGCTTGATGTCATAACCGAGGAACGGACCGCTTTTGTACCGGCGCACCTCGCGTTGCAGCGCGTCGAGGTCGCCGAACGCATTTTTGGCGGCGGCGAGCGAATCCTCACCCCGATTGACCGCCGTCAGATAGGTCTGGATCTGGCCTTTGCGCGCCGGGTGGAAATTGAGATAATGCGCAAGCAGCCAGCCAAAGCTGTACGACTGATAATATTCCAGCCCGTTAAGCTTGACCTTGGTGTCGAGCAGGCGCGTCAGCTTGGTGTCCGACAGCTGTTTGAGCATCTCGCCGCGATGCTGCGGCACGTCGCCGACGTGAAAGCTGCCGTCGGGATTGAAGCGGATCGTGCTGTACAGTTCCGCGAACCCTTCGGTGTACCAATGCGGATAGGCGGTGCTGAAATTGCTCAGCATGAAATGATGGGTATATTCGTGGAACAGCGTCGACCGGATGTCGAGCTGCGGCCCGCTGGTGTCGATGCCGCGCGACAAGGAGCGTTTCTCGCGCGCCGGAACGAACGAGGTCGGATTGCCCGCGCGGCCGAAATAGATGCCGCCAATCCCGGCACCCGATGCGTTGAGGATATAGCCGAGCCGGTCGGTGTCGCCGGTGCGATAGACTTTCAGGCGGTTGGCGTCGCCGACATCGGGGCCGGGGACGGGCATGTTCTGCATCGTGCGCAGCGCATTGTCGAAGCGTTCAAGGTCGCGTGCGAACGCTTCGGCATCTTCGCGCTTGGATTCGGAATAGATGATGAAATGGCTGGTGCGCGCTTCCCACCATTCGGCGCGCGCCGTCGTGGCGGTCGCCGCCAGGGTCAGGGTCATGATCGTGCAGACGATCCGCGCGGCAATTTTCAACATCACAGTCCCGTTCCCCTTTCCCCGTCGATCGATCCCCTGGCCGATCGCGGTTCGTTCAATCTTCGGCGGCGCCTGCATCGGCAGCGGTCACCGCGCTATCTTTGCCGCGATCGCGCATGGCCTCGATCTGGTCGAGCAGATTCTGTCCATTGCCACGATCGTGCGGGTCGAACGCGATCGTTTTGGCGAGGTTCGCCGCCGCGTCGATTTTGCCCGCGTTGGCAAGGGCAAAGGCATGGTTCATGCGAATGGTGACATTTTCCGGTTCCAGCGAAAAGGCCTGTGCCAGCCCCTGCAACGCGATCGCGGGCGGTCGCTGTCCCTGATCGACATAGGATTGGAAAAATTCGAACAGCGGCAGCGGGTCGTCGGGGTTGGTCCGGTTGGCGAGCGCAATCGGTTTGCGCACGGCGCGCCAGGCCGCATCGCTATAATCGCCCTTCGCGTCCACCTCCTTCGCCAGCAGCCGCCCGAGCAGGACGTTGGCGCGGACATGGTCGGCCTTTAGCGCCAGGGCTTTGTCGACCGCCGCGCGGGCCGCGGCCAGGTCGCGCTGATCGTCGTCCTTGTCCCATTCGCTGGCCGCCAGTTCGAACCAGACCCCGGCGTCGCCGGGATGCTGTGTCGCCAGTTTCTGCAGGTCGGCGGTGATCTTGGTCAGGCGCTCCTGATCGCCGCCCGCGCTCAGCCGTGCCAGCCGCAGCGGCAGCAGTGCGTCTTCGGCCGCGGACAAGGGGGTGATGCTGATCTCGCCTTCGACGACCATCGCCTTGTGGAGCAGCGTGTAGTTCAGGCGGCGATTGAGATAGGCGTTGAGGTCCTTGTCGAGCTTCGCAAGATCGCCAAACGCCGCCGCCGCGGCCTTGGCCGGATCGTCGCCGCGATTGATCGCCTGCATATAGGTCAGCAATTGCCCGGAGCGCGCCGGTTCCGAATACAGCATGTGGGTGAGCAGCCAGGCGCGGCCATAATAGGCGTCCTGCTGCGCCGCCGTCTTCATCGCAGTCGGCCGTTCGGACAGCAGCCGTTCGGCGGGAATTTTCGGCAGCGCGAGCAGGCCATAGGCGCGGCTGTACACCGGCATGCCGACCGCGGGGCGGCCGTCCTTTTCGAAATCGACGGTGGACAGATATTCGGCGAAACCCTCGATAAACCAGGCCGGAAACGCCACCGGCATATATCGTTTCATGAAATGATGGCTGTATTCGTGAAACAATATCTGCTGCGACGCCGGGGTGCCGCGCCCAGTGCTGCCGTCATCCTCGCGGTTCGACACCGCGAAGCTGCCGTCGGTGGTCACGCTGTAGAATCCGGCAGTTCCCGGCCCCAGCCGCCCGCCCGACAGCCGGTTGACGTCGGCCGCCTCGCGCAACAGGTAAATGGTCAGCCGATTGGGTTCGAACCCGCCGGGAACATTGAAGCGGTGGCGCAGCGTCGCGTCGAACAGCTGGAGATTTTCGGCAAAGCGGCGCAGCGATTTTTCGTCGCCTTCGCTGTAGATGATGAAATTATTGGTGTCGGCGCGCAGCCAGCGCGCGGCTGCGGGCTGCGCCGCGCAGCAACAGATCAACGCAATGGCGGCGCACCACCGCTTCATCATGCCATTTGTCATGCGATCCCCCCGGATTTTCGTTACCCGCCATGCTGCCAAGCCGGTCGCCGACTGTAAAGCCTTGTGCGGTCAGACGAAACTATAGGGGTCGATGTCGATCGCGAGCCGCGCCTTGGACGGCCAGTCGATGCTGTTCACCCAGTCGCGGATCGTGCCTTGCAGGTCGAAACTGCGCGGAGCGTGGAGCAAGAGGCGGAAGCGGTGGCGGCCGCGCAGCATCGCGAGCGGGGCGGGGGCGGGGCCATAGACGGCGAGGCCTTCGGCGACCGGCGCCTTGTCGCCGAGCCGCTTGGCGACGCCGCGCGCGACCTCGAGCTCTTCGGACGAAATGACGAGCGCGGCGAAGCGGCCATAGGGCGGCGCTCCCGCCTGTTTGCGCGCCGCGGCTTCGGCGGAATAGAAACCGTCGCGGTCGTTGGCGACGAGCGCGGCCATCACCGGCGCGTCGGGGACGCGGGTCTGGATCAGCACCTCGCCGGGCTTCACCCCGCGCCCCGCGCGCCCCGCGACCTGCGCGATCTGCTGAAAGGTGCGCTCGGACGCACGCAAATCGCCGCCATCGAGCCCGAGGTCGGCATCGACGACGCCGACAAGCGTGAGGTTTGGGAAATGATAGCCCTTGGTGACGAGCTGGGTACCGATGATGATGTCGACCAGCCCGCCCTCGACATTGTCGACGAACTCGGCGGCTTTCGCGGGCGACCAGAGGGTGTCGCTGGTGACGATGGCGGTACGGGCTTCGGGAAAGCGCAGCGCGATCTCGTCGGCGACGCGCTCGACGCCGGGGCCGCAGGCGACCAGGCTGTCCTCATCCTCGCATTCGGGGCAGAGCGGCGGCGGCGGCATCACATGGCCGCAATGGTGGCAGGCGAGCCGGTGGACGAGGCGGTGCTCGACCATCCACGCGGTGCAATTGGGGCACTGGATGCGATGGCCGCAGGTGCGGCAGAGGGTCAGCGGCGCGAAGCCGCGACGGTTGAGGAACAGCAGGCTTTGCTCGCCCTTGGCCAAGCGGTCGGCGAGCGCGTCGACGAGCGGCGGGGCGAGCCAGCGGCCGCGGTCGGGCGGGTCTTGCCGCATGTCGATTGCCGCGAGGTCGGGCAGGGTGGCGCCGCCGAAGCGCGCGGGCAGCTGGATATGGCGGTACCGCCCCGCCTCGACCATCGCGAGGCTTTCGAGCGCCGGCGTCGCGCTGGCGAGGATGACCGGCAGCCCCTCGAAATGCCCGCGCATGACCGCGACGTCGCGGGCGTGATAATGGACGCCGTCCTCCTGCTTAAAGCTCGTCTCGTGCGCCTCGTCGACGACGATGACGCCGAGCCGGGCATAAGGCAGGAACAGCGCCGAGCGCGCACCGACGACGATCCTTGCCTCACCGCTGGCGATCGCGTGCCAGGCACGGCGGCGCTCGGTGGAGCGCAGCCCCGAGTGCCACGCCACCGGCTCGCAGCCGAAGCGCGCGGCAAAACGCGTCAGCATCGGTTCGGTGAGCGCGATTTCGGGGAGCAGGACGAGCGCTTGCTTGCCCGCGTCGATCGCGGCGGCGATCGCCTCCATATAGACTTCGGTCTTGCCCGACCCGGTGACCCCGTCGAGCAGCAAGGTTTCAAACTTCGCGGCGGTGACCGCGTCACGGAGCTGCGCGGCGGCGGCGGCCTGTTCGTTCGACAGGTCGGGCGGCGCGAAGGCGGGATCGGGTTCGGGGTAAGGCGCGTCGGCCGACACGGTGACCGCTTCGAGCGCGCCGGTGTTGACGAGGCCGCGGATCACCGCCTCGCTGACCTCGGCGAGCGCGGCGAGTTCGCGCACCATGCCTTGCCGGTCGCCGATCTTTTCGATGGCGACGGTGCGCTGCGGGGTCATGCGGGCGGGCAATTCGCCGGTGGCGCGATATTCGACGATAGGGCGCTTGGCGTCGGCAAAGGCGACCCCGGGCAGCACCATGCGCAGCACCGATCCCGGGGGGCTGAGATAATAGTCGCTGGTCCATTCGACCAGACGGCGCAGCGGCGCGGCGATCGGGGGAACGGCGACGACCTCGTAAAGATTGCGCAGGCGATTGTCGCCGACCGCCTCGGGCGCGCCAAAGCTTTCGTCCTCCCACACCACCCCGCCCATCCGCCGCGGCCCCAGCGGGGCGATGACGACGCTGCCGAGCGGCGCTTCGCTGCCCTGCGGCACGCGATAGTCGAGCGGGCCGAGGGCGGCGGTGAGGAGGAGGACGCGGGCGCGGGTCATGGGTTGGGGAGGATATAGGGCGGCGGGTAAAATAGGAAAGCGCGGAGGTTCGCGATGGCCGCTAGCGACCGAAACTAGCCGTCGCCCCAGCGCAGGCGGGGGCCGCTGTCGGTTTACCCAGCGACGCAGGGATAGGCAGCTAGCGGCCCCCGCCTTCGCGGGGGCGACGGTCAGTCGGAACGTCCGCTTCCCACCCCAAAGCAGACGCTTGTTTGTCGTTATGCCGAAGCCAGCGCCGCCGTCTTCACCACCCGCTTCGCGGGCTTCGGTCGCCGGAACCAGAAGGTCCACACCGTCAGACTGCCGAGCAACGCCAGCACAATCCCCGATACGGTCATCAAGAGACGATAGGGCAGTCCGCCGACCTTCGCCGCGTGCAGGGGATACGCCATGTTGAACGCCTGCGCCCCGGCGGGCATCGCCAGCGCATCGCGCGACCCGAGCAATTTGCCCGTTTCGGCATCGAACCACAGGGTCGAGCGCCCGTTCGGTAGCCATTCGGCCGACTGTTTCATCCGCAGGCTGATCGGGTCGCCGGGTTTGCGGGGCAGGCTGAGGATACGGAATTCGGCATCCGGAAAGCGCGCCCGTGCGCTGGTCAGCATCGCGGTCCAGTCGGGATCGGCGGCCAGCGGGCCGCTCTTGTATTTCGGCGGCTCGAGCGCTTTCGCGGTTTCTGCGACCGGGCCGAACGGCGCGACCACGCCCATCGCAAAGGGGCGAAAGATCATCATCGTCCCGGTGACCACCGACAGCAGCAGCAATGGCGCGACGACGACGCCCAGATCGCGGTGCTGCGTGACGATCGCCGGGCGGGTCATCCGTTTCGGCCACAGCCGCAGCTTGAACGTCTTGCGGGTGCGCCACCACAGGATCGCCCCCGAGATGACGAAGAACAATCCGGCAAGCCCCGCGATCCCGATCACCCATTCGCCCGCGTCGCCAGTGAACAGATGGTGGTGGAAATCGAACAGCCAGATTTCGGGGCGCTCCCACTGGCTGGCCCAGCGCGCCACGACCTCGCCCGACTGGCTGGCATAGAGTCCGGCGCCCTCGTCGAAGCGCAGCTGGTGCAGGCCGAGGCGCTGGCTGGCATAGATGATTCCCTGCGGATCGCCGGGCATCGCCATCAGTTTCTCGGTCGTCGCCGCGACCGTCGCGAGGTCGGTGACCTGCGCGTCGCGCGCGTGCGGCAGGCCGATCCACTCTTCCTTATGGACCAGGATCGCCCCCGACAGGCCGAGCAGCGCGAGGACGAGGCCGATCAGCCCCCCGGTCCAGCGGTGCAGCGTGTCGAGCAGCTTCATCATCAGAACCGGTAATCCCACCCCAGCGTGAAGGTCCGCCCGCGCCCGGCGAAATAGGACAGCTGGTCGGTCGGCAGCCGCGTGTCGCTCGAATAGTCGATATATTGCTTGTTGAAGAGATTTTGTACCGACAGGCTGATCCCGCCGATGCCGGTCTGGTAACGGACATTGGCGTCGGTCAGCGTGTAGCCGCCGAAATCATTGTCGCTAAGCTTCAGCGGGCGCAGCGGGTTGGCATCGTCGGCGGCGCGCGCCTTGCTGTCGAAGCGGCGCTTGAAATAGACCTGCGTCTGGATGCGCGCCGAAAACGGGCCGCTGGCATAGCTGGCCGCGAGGTTTAGGCGGTCGGGCGAGATGTTCGACCCGTCGAGATCGCTGTCGACGATGCCGTCGGGCACCGCGTCGCTGTCGAACCGGCCGATCAGATGCGCATAGCCGATGTTGAGCTTGAGCCCGTCGATCGGGGTCTGGACGCCGAGATTGAGTTCCAGCCCCTGGATCTCGACGCGCAGCCGCTGGACGTCGAAAATGCGGTCGGGCCGCGCAATCAGCAACTGCCCCTTGTCGCTCGACGACCAGAAATAGGAGGCGCTGGCGTCGAGCGGGCCGCGCTTGACCTCGAACCCGATCTCGCGGTTGTTCGAAACGACCGGCGAGATGTCGAGAAAATTGTCGATGTCGACCCCGGCGGTGCCGATCGACCGGGTGATGCGGCCGACATCGGGAACCGTGAAACCCTCGGCATAGCTCGCATAGGCGCGGATGCCGTCGATCGGTTCGATGATGATGCCGCCGTTGATCAGTATGTCGTCAAAGGTCGGCGACCCGCCCGCGACCGACACCCCGCCGCGTGGCGTCGTCGTCGTCGCCAGCGTCGTGTAATCGTCGATCTTGATCTTCACATTTTCATATCGAGCGCCGCCCGCGACGCGGATCAGCCCGTCGAACAATTTGAGGTTCGCCTGCGCAAAGGGCGCGAGGCTGCGGAAATCGGTCGGCGGAACCCAGGTGCGCCCCGTCGCGATGAGTCGCTGTTCGGTGGTGTCCCACAGCGCGTCGAAACCCAGCGTCAGCGTCAGATCTTCGAATCCGGGAATGCCGCGCTCATAGCTCAGCTTGCCGCCGAACTTGCGGCTGCGGTTCTGCGACTGGTCGAACAAGGTGCCGATCGGCGCGATGCGGACGTCCTGAAAGGTCGCCTGCGTCGCGACTTCGCCGCCGAAGGTGTCGCGGCTGCGGTTGAAAAAGATCTGGCTGACGAAATTGCCACCGCCAAGGTCGCTGTCGGTCAGGCTCAGGGCAATGCTTTCGGTGCGGTTCTGCGCCGACTTGCCCGGCGGGTTGCCGCGCACCGCGCTGGTGGGCAGGCCGAGCGCGCGGTTGCCGGGGGTCGCGACATAATCGCCGTCGCCCTTCAATTCGAAGCGGCTGGCGATCAGGTCGATCCGCGCGCTGGGCGACAGTTCATAGCCAAAGCGCCCGAACAGCGAGAGCGCCTTGGAATCCTGCGTTTCGCCCTGCGTCAGGTTGAGCCCGATCGGACGGCCCTTGGCGTCCGAGAATACGCCGCGGATTTCATAGGCGGCGCCGACGGTGGCGTCGAACGCGCCCGCCTTGTACTGGATCAGCCCCGCGAGCTTGCCGCCCATTCCGGCCTTGGAAAAATCATTGTCGGCGGTGCCCTGCACCAGCGCGCGGCCCGACAGGCCTTCTTCGCTCGGCGCGCCGACGGTGACCTGGTTGACGATACCGCCGGTGCCGCCGATCCCCTGCAACGCGTTCGAGCCATAGATCAGCTCGACCCGATCGACGAAAAAGCCGTCGATGGTAAAACCATCGCGGCTGCCGTCGCGGAGCGGGGTCGATTGCGGGATGCCGTTGATCGCATAGAGCGGCGAACGGCCGCGCAGCGTCTCGCCGGCGCCCGACAGTTTCTGGCGCGTCGGCGAAAAGCTGGGGGTCAGGTTGGCGACCGCGTCGGTGACCGATCCCGACATCGCGATCTGCTGGTCGAGCGCTTCCTTGTCGATCACGTCGATGGTCAGCGGCAGCGCGCTCGGCGGCAGGATGGTGCGGGCGGCGGTGACGATAATCGTGTCGTCGCTGGTGGCGGCGTCGGCGGCCTCCTCCGCCAGCGCCGGGGCAGTCAGCGCGGTGGAAGCCAATGCAGCGACGAGCAATTTGCGAATCATTCTTAACTCCTGTTTGGAGCGCCGCTAATGCGAAGGATTTGCAGATGCAAGACTATTCTCGGCTCTGTTCCGTAGATGAAGCGCAAAGGCGTTTCGTTTCCGGTCGATGATCCTCCCTGTGGCGCAGCCATGGGGAGGTGGCAGCGTGAAGCGCTGACGGAGGGGCAATGGCGCCAACGTCGCGGCCCCTCCACCCCTTGCTTCGCAAGCGTTCCCCCTCCCCACCGCTTCGCGGCAGAGAGGATCGGGCAAGTTCGCCGCGTACCCTCAATTACGCATCCAGAATCCTGAGGGATGACGCCACACTGCAAACCGCGCTACACCCCAACCCATGCGGGAAAAGGAACTGCGCTTCGCCCTGATTTGCTACGGCGGCATCAGCCTTGCCGTCTATATGCACGGTATCACGAAGGAAGTGTGGCGCCTCGCCGCGGCGTCGCGGGCGTTTCATGACGGCACCGCATCATCGGGGTCAGGCGCGGTCTATGCCGATCTGCTCGCCGATCTTGCGGCGCGCAGCAACGTCCGCCTGCGCGTGCTTGCCGATATTGTCGCGGGGGCGAGTGCGGGCGGGATCAACGGCATTTTCCTCGCGCGCGCGCTCGCGACCGGGCAATCGCTCGACCCGCTCACCGACCTGTGGCTGGGCAGCGCCGACGTCGACAAGCTGATCGATCCCGACGCGCGGCCGCTGTCGGCGGCGACCAAATTCTGGGCGGTGCCTATCGCCGGCTGGATGATGAAAAGGCGCGGCAATGCGATCGACCGCACGGTCGGCGCGGCCGCGCAGGATGAAGTGCGCGCCAAGTTGTCGCGCTTTGTGCGCGCGCGCTGGTTTGAACCGCCGTTCGGCGGCGAGACGTTTTCCAACCTGCTGCTCGACGCCTTCGATGCGATGGAACAGGGGCCGCGCGGGCCTGTGCTGGTGCCGAACGGCCAGCCGGTCGACCTGTTCGTGTCGGTCACCGACTTTGCCGGGCATAGCGTGCCGTTGGCGCTCAACAGCCCGGCGCGGGTGAGCGAGGATGAGCACCGGCTGATGCTCCATTTTCGCGAGGATGATCGCACTGGCGCGCGGCTCGACGATGTGCCGGGGCTTACCGCCGCCGCGCGCGCGACCGCCAGTTTTCCGGGCGCCTTCCCGCCCTTCACCCTGCGCGAGCTTGACCGGGTGCTCGCCAAACGTGAAATCGACTGGCCGAACCGCGACGATTTCATCCGCACCCAATTGCCCTCGACCGGCGAGGGCGATCCTGCCGATCGGGTGCTGATCGACGGATCGGTACTCGCCAATGCGCCTTTCCGTCCCGCAATCGCGGCGCTGAGGCAGCGCCCGGCGCGGCGCGAGATCGACCGGCGTTTTGTCTATATCGATCCCAAGCCCGATTACCGGTCGATCAGTTTCGGCAAACTCGCGGTAACCGAGGAGGCGCGGCTCCCCGGCTTTCTGCCGACGATCCTCGGCGCGCTGTCCGAAATCCCGCGCGAACAGCCGATCCGCGAAAATGTCGAAGCGATCGAGGGCATGTCGCGCCGCATCCGGCGGATGCAGCATATCGTCGACGCGATGAAGGTCGAGGTCGAGGAACAGGTCGCGGCGCTGTTCGGCAGCACCTTCTTCCTCGACACGCCGACGGTGGCGCGGCTCGAAAAATGGCGGGCGAAGGCGCAGGACCAGGCCGCGGCGCGCGCGGGGTTCGCTTTTGCGCCCTATGGTCATCTGAAATTGTCGGCGGTGATCGAGGAGCTGGCGAGCCTGATCGACCGGCTGCTCCCGCCCGAGGGTGCGGTGCATCAGGCGAAGCGGCGCATGGCTTTGTGGGACGAGGCGCGGGCGCGCGGGCTCGACCGGATTTCGGGCAAACGCGGTGCGGGCGCCAGCGGCGACGCGATCGCCTTTTTTCGCACCCATGATCTGGGCTTCCGCATCCGCCGCCTGCGCTTTCTGGCGCGCGAACTCGACACCGCGGTCGAGGCGACGCGCGACGGCCGCGACCCGGTGTGCGAGGATATGCGCGCCGCAATCTTTACCGCGCTCGGCCTTTATCTCGACCGTCAGGGCGATGCTTGGCTGGCGGGGCTCGACCTGCCGGCCGATGCCGGGCCGGGCGACTGGATCGACGCGGTCGCGGCGCGGCGCGACCTGACCACGATCGACGCGCAGGCCGACGGGCTGATTGCGGCGGGGCTGGCGGCGATGCCGAAAGACGACCGGCGCACGCTGCTGCTCGCCTATCTTGGCTATCCCTTTTACGACATCGCGACCTTGCCGCTGCTCCAGGGCGAGGGCTTCGACGAATATGACCCGATCAAGATCGACCGCATCTCGCCGTCGGACGCGACCGCGATCCGCACCGGCGGTGCGGCGGCGATGCTGAAAGGGATCGAATTCAACAGCTTCGGCGCCTTCTTCAGTCGCGCGTACCGCGAGAATGATTATCTATGGGGGCGCCTGCACGGCGCCGACCGGCTGATCGACATCGTCGCGAGCAGCGTCGGCGGCGAGAAAGGGCTGTCGGCGGAGGAACTGAAGGCGCTGAAGCGCCGGGCGTTCCATGCGATATTGGATGAGGAAGAGGCGCGGTTGCCCAAGGTCGCGGCGCTGATTGCGGAATTGCGCGAAGAGATTGGATAGGCAACCGTCGCCCCCGCGAAGGCGGGGGCCGCTGTCAGCCTTTTCCTTTGTCGCTGCGTAAAGCGATTGCGGTCCCCGCCTTCGCGGGGGCGACGGACATCCTAATCCGTCAGATCGTCCCACATATCCTTGATTCGCCCGAAAAAGCCTTGGCTCGCCGGACATTCGTCGCCGGTTTCGGTCTCGCGAAACTCGGCGAGCAATTCCTTTTGCCGCGCGGTCAGCTTGGTCGGGGTTTCGACATCGACCTGCACCACCAGATCGCCGTGGCCACGGCCGTTGAGCACGGGCATGCCCGCGCCGCGCTGGCGCAACTGCTTGCCCGACTGGATGCCCGCGGGGATGTGGATGTCGTGCTTGGTGCCGTCGAGCCCGGGAATGCTGATCTCGCCGCCCAGCGCCGCCGTGGTGAAGCTGATCGGGGCGCGGGTGAACAAGGTCGTGCCTTCGCGCTCGAACAGCTTGTGCCGCGCCATGTGGAGGAAGATGTAAAGGTCGCCGGGTGCTGCGCCGCGCGCGCCGCTCTCGCCCTCACCCGACAGGCGGATGCGCGTGCCTTCGTCGACCCCGGCGGGGATGTTGACGGTCAGCGTCTTGCGGCGGTCGACCCGGCCCTCGCCATGGCAGCTGTTACAGGGGTCGGCGATGACCTCGCCCGCGCCCTGACAGGCGGGACAGGTGCGCTCGACCATGAAGAAACCCTGCTGCGCGCGCACCTTGCCATGACCGCCGCAGGTGCCGCAGCGGTTGGTCGTCGTGCCGGGCTTGGCGCCCGATCCGTCGCAGCTGTCGCAGCGCGCCGCGACGTCGACCTGAATTTCGCGGCTGATCCCAGTGAAGGCATCCTCCAGTCGGATTTCCATGTCATAGCGCAGGTCGGCGCCGCGCGCCGGGCCGCGTTGCTGGCGCCCGCCACCGAATGCCGAGCCAAAGATCGATTCGAAAATATCGCCGATGTCGCCAAAATCGGCGTTGCCGCCGCCGAAACCGTTGGGACCGCCGGTCTTGCCGAACCGGTCATAGGCGGCCCGTTTTTGCGGATCGCGCAGGCAGTCATAGGCCTCGCTGATCGCCTTGAAGCGCGCCTCGCTGTCCTTGCACCCCGGATTCTTGTCGGGGTGAAATTTCATCGCCAGCTTGCGGTAGCTCGATTTCAGCGTCGCCTCGTCGGCGGTGCGATCGCATTCGAGCAGTTCGTAATAATCGATGTCGAGAGACATAATCGATCGGCCCCTAGCCTTGCCCCTCAAATCCGTTCGCCCTGAACCCGTCGAAGGGCCGTTCTTCTTCTTCGCGGCGGAAGAGGGAAGAACGGTGCTTCGACAAGTTCAGCACGAACGGCATGAGGGGATAGCCCCTTACTTCTTGTCGTCTTCGACTTCGGAGAATTCGGCGTCGACGACATCTTCGTCGGCCTTCTTCTCGCCAGCGTCGGCGTCGGGCGAAGCCGCCGCCTGCTGTTCCTTCTCGTAGATCGCCTGACCAAGCTTCATCGCGACCTGCGCCAGCGCGCCGGCCTTCTCCGTCATCGCGGCGGCATCGCCGCCTTCGATCGCGGCCTTGGTTTCGGCGATCGCAGCTTCGATCTCGGACTTGAGGCCCGCGTCGACCTTGTCGCCATGTTCGGCGATCTGGCGTTCGGTCGAGTGGACCAGGCTTTCGGCGTTGTTTTTCGCCTCGGCTGCCTCGCGGCGTGCCTTGTCCTCTTCGGCGAACTGCTCGGCGTCCTTGACCATCTGGTCGATGTCGGCGTCGCTGAGCCCGCCCGAGGCCTGGATCTTGATCTGCTGTTCCTTGCCGGTGCCCTTGTCCTTGGCGTGGACCGACACGATGCCATTGGCGTCGATGTCGAACGTCACCTCGATCTGCGGCACGCCGCGCGGGGCGGGCGGAATGCCAACGAGGTCGAACTGACCCAGCATCTTGTTGTCCTGCGCCATTTCGCGCTCGCCCTGGAACACGCGGATCGTCACCGCCGACTGATTGTCGTCAGCCGTCGAATAGACCTGCGACTTCTTGGTCGGGATCGTCGTGTTGCGGTCGATCATCTTGGTCATGATGCCGCCCAGCGTTTCGATGCCCAGCGACAGCGGGGTGACGTCGAGCAGCAGCACGTCCTTGACGTCGCCCTGCAGCACGCCCGCCTGGATCGCGGCGCCGATCGCGACGACTTCGTCGGGGTTCACGCCGGTGTGCGGTTCCTTGCCAAAGAAATCCTTCACGACTTCGCGGACGCGCGGCATGCGGGTCATGCCGCCGACCAGCACGACTTCGTCGATGTCCTTGGCGCTGACGCCGGCGTCCTTGATCGCCTTCTTGCAGGGTTCGAGCGTGCGCTTGACCAACTCCTCGACCAGCTTTTCGAGGTCGGCGCGGGTGATCGTCTTGACGAGGTGCTTCGGCCCGTTGGCGTCGGCGGTGATGAAGGGCAGGTTGACCTCGGTCGTCGCGGCCGACGACAGTTCGATCTTCGCCTTTTCGGCGGCTTCCTTCAGCCGCTGGAGCGCGAGCTTGTCGCCGCGAAGGTCAATGCCTTCGTCCTTCTTGAAGCCGTCGGCGAGATATTCGACGATCTTCGAGTCGAAATCCTCGCCGCCGAGGAAGGTGTCGCCGTTGGTCGACTTCACCTCGAACACGCCGTCGCCAACCTCGAGGATCGAGATGTCGAAGGTGCCGCCGCCAAGGTCATAGACCGCGATCGTCTTGTTCTCGGTCTTGTCGAGGCCATAGGCGAGCGCGGCCGCGGTCGGCTCGTTGATGATGCGCAGCACTTCGAGGCCGGCGATCTTGCCGGCGTCCTTGGTCGCCTGGCGCTGGGCGTCGTTGAAGTAAGCGGGAACGGTGATCACCGCCTGCTCGACCTTTTCGCCTAGATACGCTTCGGCGGTTTCCTTCATCTTCTGCAGGATGAAGGCGCTGATCTGCGACGGCGAATAATCCTCGCCGCCCGCCTTGACCCACGCGTCGCCGTTCGAGCCCTTGGTAATGGTGTAGGGGACGAGTTCCATGTCCTTCTTGGTCATCGGATCGTCGAAGCGGCGGCCGATCAGGCGCTTCACCGCAAAGATGGTGTTTTCGGGGTTGGTGACCGCCTGGCGCTTCGCCGGCTGGCCGATCAGGCGCTCGCCATCCTTGGCAAAGGCGACGATCGACGGGGTCGTGCGCGTGCCTTCGACATTTTCGATAACCTTGGGCTTGCCGCCTTCCATCACCGCGACGCAGCTGTTCGTGGTGCCGAGGTCGATCCCGATCACTTTGGCCATTTGTTACTCGTCCTTGTTGCTTCTGCGGCGCCCTGAAAAGGCACGCCGGACATGGGGTTCTGGGCGCGATATAGGTGCGCTTCTCCTTGGCACAAGGGCTTTGAAGGCTTATCGGGGATGCGAATTCATGCACCGTCACGGAGTCCTCGCAAAATGAAAGCTTTCGCAATTGCCGCCATTGCCGCCACGGCGCTCACCCTGACTGGCTGCGGCGAAAATCTGGGCAAGGGGCAGCCGCTCAATGTCGTAAGCGGTCATATCGTGATGGGCGCCACCGACGATCGCCCCGCGGTGGGCTATTTCCGCATCGAAGGCGGTCCGCAGCCGGTCCAGCTGGTCGCGGTCACCGCCGACCTCGCCCAGCGCGTCGAAATGCACGAAAGCGTGCGCGAAAACGGGATGATGACGATGAAACCGCTGGCGCGCGCGGACGTCCCGGCCAAGGGCGAGCTGGTGTTCAAGCAGGGCGGCAAGCATCTGATGATCTGGGGCATCAATGGCGCCGCGGTGCGCGCGGGCAAGCTGCCGATGGCGTTCGTGTTCACCAACAATAACAATGAGCGCATCCTCTTCGACATGGTGATCAAGCCCGCCGAGGGCGCGGCCGGGGGCGAAGCAGCGATGGACCATGATGCGATGGGGCATGGCGAGGACAAGGCGGCGGACGCGAAGAAATAAGCGTGGCTTCCCGCACCCCGTCATTGCGAGGAGCGCAGCGACGCGGCAATCCAGAGCGGCGTAAACCGCCCCTGGATTGCTTCGCTTCGTTCGCAATGACGGCAGGGTGATGCCGCGTCCGTCGCGTCCGCTGACAGCTGGCGAAATTGCACTCGCCCGCACCGTGTTCGGCGACGCGATCCGTTACGCCGACGTCCGCATCTGCCATCACAAATGGATATTCTTCCAGCCGCGCGGCGTCGTCATGGCGCCGATGGGCAGCCTGCATTTCAACCCGCATGGCGAGCTCTATTGCGATGATTTCAGTGCTACCTCGCAGCGTCTCAAAGGGCTGTTCATCCACGAAATGGTGCATGTGTGGCAGGCGCAGACGCGCGGGCGCTGGTATCTGGTGCTGATGCGTCACCCGTTCGCGACGTACAGCTACACCCTCAAGCCCGGCTGGCTGCTCGAACGCTACGGACTGGAACAACAGGCGGAGATCGTCCGCCATTACTGGCTGCTGATGCAGGGCGTGGTCGTCGGCGGCGCGCCGGGGATCGAGGCCTATCGCGCGATCCTGCCCGAGGCATGGGGTGCGGCATGAGCGATTTCGAGTTTATTTTCGCGCTCTACAGCCTGCTCCTTGGCCTTTCGATGGTCGAGCTGCTTGGCGGGCTAGGCCGCGCGCTCGAGGTCCGTTTTGCGGCTGAGGCCGAGCGCGAGGCGTTTGCGATCGGCTGGCTGACCCCGCTGCTCGCGATTTTCGTGATGCTCGACCTTCTGTCCTTCTGGAGCGCGGCGTGGACCGCGCGCGGCAGCCTGACGGTGTCGAACACGGTGCTGATGGCGGTCGCAGCCTTTGCCGCCGTCTATTTCCTTGCGGCGCGGCTGGTGTTCCCGTCGCATCCCGAAGGCTTCGCCAACCTCGACGTCCATTATTTTCGCGTGCGGCGGATCATCCTCGGCCTGCTGCTGGTACTGCTCTGCGCCCAGCTTGGCTTTTACCTGTCGCAGCCGGGCCTTGCCGCGACCCTGTCGCGCCCGATCGCGTGGGCCATGACGATCGTCCTCGTCGCGTTGATGGTCGCCGCGATGTGGGTGAAGGACCGCCGCTGGAGCATCGCCATTCTCGCGGCGCTGATCGCGCGCTATGTCGTCATCTATCTGCTTTGACCGAAGGAGACGCCCATGCCTGAAGTTCTCGACCGCTTCCGCTCCTCGACCTGGGGCTGGCTGCGCGGCACGCTGCTTGGTTGGCTGACGCTCCTGCTCTGCCTGGTCGGGGTGGGATTGGTCATCGTGCTGATCCAGTGGGTCCGTTTTCTCGACGTCACCTATGAGCTGACCGAAGACCGGCTGATTCTGCGCAAGGGCATTTTTGTCAAAAGCATCGACGAGATCGAGCTTTACCGCGTCAAGGACGTGCGGATGGATTTCACGCTGATCAACCAATGGGCGGGGATCGGGACGATCGGCATCGATTCGAGCGACGAGACGACGCGCGGCGGCTCGCTGGTCATGCCGTATATCGAGCGTGCCGCCGAACGGCGCGAGGCGCTGCGCGGGCTGGTCGATGCGGCGCGCCAGAAGCGCCGGGTGCGCGAACTCGATGTGTCGAGCGATATGCTCTGACCGGGTAATTAGCGGCTAGCCAGAAGGGCATCGTTCGTCCTATGTTCCGCCTATGGATGGAAGCTCGCTTGTTGTCGCCCTTGTTGCCCTCGCCATCGGCAGCCTGATCGGCTGGTTGTTCGCGGGGCGGCAGGCGGGTGCGCTCAAGGCCGAGCGCGACGGGCTTTCGGAACGGTTCAAGGCCGCGGTGACCGATCTCGCCGCCGAAGCGGAGGCGCGCAAGGCCGCCGACATCCAGCTCGCGGCGCTGCTCAGCGAACAGCGCGCGCGCGATGCGGCGCATGACGCGCAGATCGCGCAGCTCAAGGACGCGCAGGCGGCGCTCACCGCGCAATTTCGCGAGGTGGGGCAGGCGATGCTCGATGGGGCGCAAAAGGCTTTCCTCGACCGCGCCGAGGCACGCTTCAAGGAAAGCGAAGCGACCGCAGGGCAAAATTTGAAGGCGCTGCTGAACCCCGTCCACGAGCGGCTGCAGAAATATGAGGAGGCGGTCGGCAAGGTCGAAGCTGAACGGCGCGACGCCTTTGGTCTGCTCCACGGCCAGATCACGGCGATGCGAGAGGGGACCGAGCGCGTGTCGAGCGAGGCGGCGAAGCTGGTCAACGCGCTGCGCAACGCGCCCAAGGCGCGCGGGCGCTGGGGCGAACAGCAGCTCAAGAACGTGCTCGAAAGCTGTGGCCTGTCCGAACATGCCGATTTCCAGACCGAGGTCAGCGTGGCCGACGGGGAGGGCGGACGGCTGCGCCCCGATGTCGTGGTGAAGGTGCCGGGCGGGCAGAGCCTGGTGATCGATGCCAAGGTGTCGCTCAATGCCTATCAGGACGCGTTCGGCGCGGTCGAGGAGGGCGAGAAGGCATTGCATCTCGCCGCGCATGCTGCCGCGATGAAGGCGCATGTCAACACGCTCGGCGCCAAGGCCTATTGGAACCAGTTCGACGACACCCCCGATTTTGTCGTGATGTTCGTCCCCGGCGAACATTTTCTCGCCGCGGCGCTCGATCAGGACGCGGGCCTGTGGGACTATGCGTTCGAGCGCAAGGTGCTGCTTGCGACTCCGACCAACCTGATCGCGATCGCGCGCACCGTCGCGGCGGTGTGGCGGCAGGAAAAGCTCGCCAATCAGGCGCGCGAGATCGCGGCGCTGGGCAAGGAGCTCTATGCGCGCATGTCGGTGATGGGCGCGCATATCGCCAAGGTGGGACGCAATCTCGACCAGGCAACGGGAGCATACAACGCCTTTGTCGGCAGCTTCGAATCGCAGGTGCTGACGCAGGCGAAGCGGTTCGAGGCGCTCGACATCGAAACAGGCGACAAGGAGATTGCGGTGCTGCCGGTCGTCGAACAGGCAGCGCGCCCGCTCGCCAAGCTGGCGGCGGTGGCCCCGGCGGCGGTGAACGACGCAGGGGAGTAGCGACCCCATAAACCCGTTCGTGTCGAGCGAAGTCGAGACACGCTGAGGTCGCGCTTGACTTCACGTGTCTCGACTTCGCTCGACACGAACGGAACATTGAGGCGGCGTCAGATCACCCGCTTCAACACCGCCGTCTGCCCCGCGCTCCCCGTCAAGATCAGCGTCCCGTCTTCGCCGAAGGTCAGGCTGACCGGCGCCGCCATCAGTTTGAAGAACGCCGATTCCTGCGTCATTCCGGCGCCGGGGCAAGCCATTTTGGTCGCCATCAGCGGCCCGGCGGTCAGCGTGCCGTCGACCGCGCTATAGCCGCCCGAAAAGCGGTTGCATCCCGCGCTGCCGCTCAGCCGCGTGCCGTCGAACTGCAGCGAGGTCGGGCGGTCCGCCGCCACCGCGACGCCGCCGATCGACACAAAGGTCCAGTTCGATCCCGCCAGCGTCTCGGGCGGCAAGATCGCTCCGCCGCAACCGTTCAGCGTCTTGCCGTCGGCGACCAGGCGCACCCTGTCGGCGTAGCGGCGGTCGCTCATCCCGTCGCTGCACGGGGCGGTCTTGATCACCACCGACAGCCGATCGCTGACATAGGTACGCCCGTTCAGCGACGGTTTGGCGCCGGGGTTCGGCACCATGATCTTCGTCGCGCCATAGTCGCCGTCATAGTTGAGCCGGTCCGGGGTGATCTCGAGCGTCCAGCCGGGCTCGGTACCGAGCGCCATATAAGCGGTTGGCGCCTCGCCGGGGCTCTGCGGCGGTGCATCGGCGGCGGGGACGCATGCAGCGAGCGCGGGAAGGGCGAGCAGGTGAACGTATCGCATCATAAACCGTCTCCTCATCTCGTCATGCTGAACTTGTTTCAGCATCCACGGCCCGGGTTCTCGTCCGGCGCGGCGTCGAAGCGCGAGAGTCCGGCCATGGACCCTGAAACAAGTTCAGGGTGACGAAGCTACTATGGATCGGCCCTCTAAGCGAAAGCGAATTGCGCTCTGCTGAACGCCACTATTTCCGCCGCTGGTTCAGCACCTCATACGCCATCACGGCGGTCGCGACCGCGGCGTTCAGGCTGTCGGCCTTGCCCAGCATCGGCATTTTGACGCGGACATCGGCGGCGTCGGCATAGGCGGACGGCATCCCCTGTGATTCATTGCCGGTCAGGATGAAGGTCGGCGCGGCATAGCGCACCGCCTGATAATCCTGCGTGTCGTCGCCCAGCCAGGTTGCGACCAGCTGCCCCGGCCCGCTGCGCAGCCAGGGCAGGAATTCGTCCCAGCGCGCCTGCACCAGCTTTTGTGTAAAGATGGCCCCCATGCTCGCGCGTACCGCCTCGACCGCATAGGGATCGGTTGATTCGTCCAGCAGGATCAGGCCGCCTGCGCCCACCGCATCGCCGGTGCGCAGCATCGTGCCGAGATTGCCCGGGTCGCGGAGCCGCTCGGCGACGAGCCAGATCGGCGCGGCGTTGCGGTCAATGTCGGCGAGGGTCGTTTTGGGTTCGGCATAGATGCCGACGACGGTCTGCGGATTGTCCTTGCCCGACAGTTTGGACAGGATCGCGGGGGTGGTGTCGATGACTTCGCCGCCGGCGGCCAGCGTCGCGGCGATCAGCGCCGCGGCCAGCGGGTGTACGTCGCCCTCGGGCCCCAGAAACAGCCACAGCGGCAGCACCCCCGCCTCGCGCGCTTCGGTCGCGATCCGCAGGCCTTCGGCCAGAAACAGCGCCTCGGCGCGGCGATGACGTTTCTCGCGCAAGAGCCGCATCCGCTTGATCAGCGGGTTGGACAGGCTTTCGATGGTGGTGCGGCGACCGGTCATCCGGTCAATCCTCGCCGAAGCTGTCCTTGACCAGCCCGACCAGTTTCAGCAGCGCGGCGTCGGCACCATCGCCGCTGGTGTGGATGGTGATCGAGTCGCCTTTCGCGGCGCCCAGCATCATCAACCCCATGATCGACGTTCCGTTGACGCGCGATCCGCCCTTTTCGACCTCGACCGACACGGTTTCGGGGAGGCGGCTGACGAAGGTGACGAATTTGGCGCTGGCGCGCGCGTGGAGCCCGCGCTGGTTGGTGATTTCGACGGTTTCGGACACCGCGGTCACAGGCCGACCCCCAGCATTTCAGAGGCGACCGAAATATATTTCTGTCCGGCTTCCTTGGCGGCGATCACCGCGGCGCGCAGTTCCATCGACTTGCGCGCGCTTTCCAGACGGATCAGCATCGGCAAATTGACCCCGGCGATCACTTCGGTGCGCCCCGATTCGAGCAGGCTGATCGCGAGGTTCGACGGGGTGCCGCCGAACAGGTCGGTCAGCATGACGACGCCGCGGCCTTCGTCGACGTCGCGAATCGCGTCGGCGATTTCGCGGCGGCGCATCTCCATATTGTCGTTGGGACCAATGCACACGGTCGCGACCGCGCGTTGCGGCCCGACGACATGCTCCATCGCGCGAACCATTTCCTCGGCCAGACGACCGTGGGTGACAAGGACCATTCCCAGCAGCGGCAAGGCTTTATCGGTGGGCATGAAATGCGAGACCCTTATGTTCTTCCGCCGACGGCGGTGGCCGCAGGCGGGGGCTTGCCCTCAAGCCCATCTTGCGGGGCAGAGTCAAGGTTGCGGTGGGTCAGCACTGGCTCATATCCGGACGCGCGTAGCGTTTGGGCAACACGCGCGGCGACATGGACCGACCGGTGGCGGCCCCCGGTGCAGCCGAAAGCGATGGTGACATAGCTTTTCCCTTCGGCGCGGTAGCGCGGCAGCAAGGTCAGGATCAGCCTTTCGATCTGCGCCAGACTGTCGTCATAGGCGGGGTCGGCGATCACATAGGCGGCGACGTCGGGGTCGAGGCCGGTGCCGGGCTTCAATTTCGCGTCCCAATGCGGGTTGCGCAGATAGCGCATGTCGAACACCAGATCGGCGTTGCGCGGCAGCCCGCGCGCGAATCCGAAGCTCAGGATGTTGAGCACTGGCTCGTTATCGCTGGCGTCGCCAAAACGCTGGCGGACCTCCTGCTGCAGGTCGTTGCTGCTGTAATTGGTGGTGTCGATGACATGCTCGGCCCAGCGACGCAGCGGCTCCATCATCTCGCGTTCGCGCGCGATGCCGTCGGCGGCGGGGCGATCCTCGGCCATCGGGTGGCGGCGGCGCGTTTCCGAAAAACGCCGTTCGAGCTCGGCGCCGGCGCAGTCGAGGAACAAGGTCTGGACGTCGCGTCCGCCGACTTCGCGCAGCGCCTTGATCCGCTGGACGAGCAGCGCAGGGCGAAAGCCCCGGCTGCGGCTGTCGATGCCGACCGCCAGCGGGCGCCCCGCCTCGCTGCGTTTGACCGGCGCGTCGATCAAGGTTTCGAGCAGCGCGAGCGGCAGATTGTCGACCACCTCCCAGCCCAGATCCTCAAGCACCTTGAGCACCGTCGATTTGCCCGCGCCCGACAGGCCGGTGACGAGGAGCAGCCGCGGTTCGGGAGCGTCCTTCACGCCCCGCTCGCCAGCCGGTCGAGCGCCAACAGGACCTTGATCGGCGCCGATGCTTCAAACGCCGACAGGGTGAGCGAGGGCAAGTCGTGCCCGGCGATCCGTTCGACCGCACGCTCGGGCGGCATGCGCTCGTACCGATCGGCCAGCCGCACCGCCATCGCCAGCGGGACCGGCGCAACCCACGCCTTTTCGACGATGCCCAGCCCGCGAACTTCCAGCTTGCCGGCCAGTTCCGCGGGCGGGCGACACCACAGGCGATCGCGCTCGAACCAGATGTCGCAGCGGTCGTCGGCGACCAGCCGCGCGCCGCGATCGATCAGCCGCAGCGCCAAGTCCGACTTGCCCTGTCCCGACAGGCCGAGCAGTAAAATGCCGCGGCTGCCCGCGGCGACGCAGCTCGCATGGATATTGACGATATCGGGTCGGGTCCGGCTGGGCAGCATCGGTCAAGGCTTACCGGCGACGAAGCGGGGCCGCAAGGCGGCAAACCGATCCTCCCTGTGGCGCAGCCATCGGGAGGATATTTAGCCGGCGGCCGCTCCCCCCTCGCTCGCGGGCAGGGTCATCAGCAGGCTGCCGCCGGGCTTGCCATCGTCGCGGTCCTTGGCGTTGATCGTGCCGCTATGCCCCTCGATGATCGTGCGCGCGATCGCCAGCCCCAGCCCGCTGTGGCGGCCAAAGGCCTCGCCGGCGGGGCGTTCGCTATGGAAACGGCGGAAAATGGCCTCACGCTGGTCGGGATCGATGCCCGGGCCGTCGTCGTCGACGCGGATATGCACCTCGTCGCCCAGCCGCGTTGCCGCGATGCACACCAGCCCGGTGGGGGGCGAGAAACTGATCGCATTGTCGATGACATTGTCGATCGCGCGTTCGAGCCGGTGGCCGTCGCCCATCACCAGCGTCGTCCCCTTGCGGGGGCGGGCGAAGGCAAGGCGCGGGTGCGGCGTATCGGCATCGATCCGCGCCGTGCGCGCGGCGAGCATCGATTCGATCATCATGCCGACGTCGATCGGCTCGAACAATGTGCGCGACAATTGCGCATCGACGCGGCTCGCCTCGCTGATGTCGCTGACCAGCCGGTCGAGCCGCCGGACATCCTCGTCGGCGATGGCGAGCAGTTGCGCGCGCTGCGCATCGTCCTTGACGCGGCCCAGCCCCTCGATCGCCGAGCGCACCGACGCGATGGGGTTTTTCAGCTCGTGCGTCACATCGGCGGCAAAATGTTCGCCGGCGTCGATGCGCTGGCGCAAAGCCTGCGTCATATCGCTGAGTGCGCGCGCCAGCGTGCCGATCTCGTCGCGGCGGCTCGGCAGGCGCGGCACGACGACCTCGCGCGCGCGTCCCAGCCGGACGCGCACCGCGGCGCGCGCCAGCCGCCGCAGCGGGCGGACGATGGTGCGCGCAAGGAACAGCGACAACAGCACCGACGTCATCAGCACGACCGCGACGACGATCGCCAGCCGGAAGCGTTCGGCGCGCACGGTGCGGGTGATGTCGCGCGCGTTCAGCGTCATCAGCACCGTCTGCGGCGCTTCCAGATCGACGACGCTGGCGGCGCTCAGCAACGGGGTGCGTTCGGGGGCGTAGCGGAAGCGGCTGGCGGCCTGCCCGCTGCGCTGCGCCTCGATCACCTCGGGCCACGCCGCGGCGCGATCGACCGCCGGTTCCTGGAAATCGGGATAGGAAGGCGCGCCGACGATCCAGTCGATACCGCGATCCATCGCGCGCGCGGCGTCGCGCTGCCACGCCTGCAAATTGGGGTCGCGCAAGGTGTAGGTGGCGGGGCCGGTTTCGAAGCTGTCCGAAATCCGTCGCCCGTCGGCGCCGTAAAAGCGCAGTCGCGATTCGGTCGCGGCGGCAAATTCGTCGATCAGCGTTGCGCGCTGGTCGGGCCGGGCCGCTTCGAGCGCGCGGTCGAGCATCGCGAGCTGATCCTTCATCACCTCGATCCGCGTATCGACGAGGCGGCTGCGATAGGTATCGAGATAATAGAATCCCCCCGCCAGCAGCGCGACCGCGAGGATGTTGACCGCCAGGATGCGCGTCGTCAGCGACCAGCGCGCCGACCAGACGAGCGGCGATTCCTCCTGCTCGGCGATGCTCGCGTCGGGCTTCAGCGGCTCAGCCATCGTCGGCAAAGCGGTATCCCGCGCCATAGAGCGTCGCGATCCCGTCGAATTCGGGATCGACCTCGCGGAACTTGCGGCGCAGGCGCTTGATGTGGCTGTCGATCGTGCGATCGTCGATATAGACATCGTCCTGATAGGCGGCGTCCATCAGCTGGTTGCGGCTGCGCACGATGCCGGGGCGGCTGGCCAGCGTTTCCAGGATCAGGAATTCGGTGACGGTCAGCGTGACATCCTTGCCGTCCCACGCGACCTTGTGACGCGCCGGATCCATGCTCAGCCGTCCGCGGGTGATCGGCTCGGCGACGGGCTCGTCGTCCTCGGCGGCGGCATTCTGGTTGACCGCCACGCGGCGCAATATGGCGCGGATGCGCGCGATCACCAGCCGCTGGGAAAAGGGCTTGGCGATGTAATCGTCGGCGCCCATCGCCAGCCCCAGCGCTTCGTCGATCTCGTCGTCCTTGCTGGTCAGGAAAATGACGGGTAGCTGGCTTTTCTCGCGCAGCCGCCGCAGGAGTTCCAGCCCGTCCATGCGCGGCATCTTGATGTCGAACACCGCAAGATCGGGCGGATTGTCGATCAGCGGCTTCAGCGCCGCCTCGCCGTCCGAATAGACGCGCGTCACAAACCCCTCGGCCTGCAGCGCGATCGACAGGGATTGCAGGATGTTGCGGTCGTCGTCGACCAGCGCGATGGTTGCCGTCATGCTCTTTCCGTTGGGCGGGACCGCCGACGGACTAGCCGATCCATCGCCGAGCGACAACCGCGCACGGTTCGGCACCGATTCACCCTTTAATCTTTTGACCTCCCGGCCCATCCTCGCTAACGCGACCGGAATTTCGGAATCGACGACCCGTCGGCACCCCATGTTCATGCGGGCCCAATCGCTTTCGCATGGCATGTTTTGCATACCTATGCGAAGGGGCCGCGGGCGAAGGAAAGGCGAGTGAAATGACCAAGGTTGTGATCGGCAGCGACACCGTCGAAACCCAGGCCGAAGTGGCCGAAAACTGGGGTACCTCGGCGCTGATCGAGGATGCCGTCCGGCATGGCGAAGGCCTGCTCGCGAAGGATGGCCCGCTCGTCGTCGCGACCGGCAAGCACACCGGCCGCAGCGCCAAGGACAAGTTCATCGTCCAGGACGACAAGACGCGCGACACCATCTGGTGGGGCAAGACCAACGTGGCGATGACCCCCGACCATTTCGCCGCATTGAAGGCCGATTTCTTCGCGCACCTCGCCGAACGTCCGCGCCTCTATCGCCAGCAGTTGTTCGGCGGTTCGCAGCGCGAACACCGCGTCGGCGTCCAGGTCGTCACCGAATTCGCCTGGCACAGCCAGTTCATCCGGACGCTTCTCTGCCGCCCGACGACTGAGGAACTGGCGTCGTTCGCTGCCGAATATACGATCATTGACCTGCCGAGCTTCCGCGCCGATCCGGCGAAGCATGGTTCGCGCACCGAAACGGTCATTGCGGTCAACTTCACCGAAAAGCTGATCCTGATCGGCGGTACGCAATATGCGGGCGAAATGAAGAAGTCGGTGTTCGGCATCCTCAACTATCTGCTCCCCGTGAAGGGCGTGATGCCGATGCATTGTTCGGCGAACTTGGGCCCGAACGGCGACACTGCCGTGTTCTTCGGCCTCAGCGGTACCGGCAAGACCACCTTGTCGGCTGACGCGTCGCGCACGCTGATCGGCGACGACGAGCATGGCTGGTCGGACACTGCGGTCTTCAATTTCGAGGGCGGCTGCTACGCCAAGATGATCCGCCTGTCGCCCGAGGCCGAGCCCGAGATTTTCGCGACGACCAAGCGTTTCGGCACCGTGCTCGAAAATGTCGTGATGGACCCGGTGACCCGCGAACTCGATTTCGATGACGCGAGCCTCGCCGAGAACAGCCGCGGTTCGTACCCGATCGACTTCATTCCGAACACGTCGGAAAAAAATATGGGTCCGGTGCCGCAGAATATCATCATGCTCACCGCCGATGCTTATGGCGTGCTGCCCCCAATTGCGAAGCTGACGCCCGATCAGGCAATGTATCATTTCCTGTCGGGCTATACCGCGCGCGTTGCGGGGACCGAAATCGGCGTGACCGAGCCCGAGGCGACCTTCTCGACCTGTTTCGGCGCGCCCTTCATGCCCCGCCATCCCTCGGTGTACGGCAATCTGCTGAAGGAACGCATCGCCAAGGGCGGCGTCCAGTGCTGGCTCGTCAACACCGGCTGGACCGGCGGCATGGCAACGATGGACGGCATCAAGCGCATGCCGATCAAGGCGACGCGCGCCTTGCTCAACGCGGCGCTCGAC
Organism: Sphingopyxis sp. EG6; assembly: GCF_003609815.1. Classification (NCBI taxonomy): domain Bacteria; kingdom Pseudomonadati; phylum Pseudomonadota; class Alphaproteobacteria; order Sphingomonadales; family Sphingopyxidaceae; genus Sphingopyxis; species Sphingopyxis sp. EG6. The sequence continues at coordinate 2,927,327 of NZ_AP017603.1, read as the reverse complement.
GGCAGCCTCAACGACGCCGAATTCCGCAAGGACCCGAACTTCGGCTTCATGGTTCCGGTCGCGGTTCCGGGCGTTGACAGCGCGCTGCTCGATCCGCGTGAGGCATGGGCCGACAAGGCCGCCTATGACCGCACCGCGCAAACGCTCGTCGGCCAGTTCATCGACAATTTCGCGCAATTTGCCGAGCATGTCGACGAAGGCGTCCGCCAGGCAGCTCCGCAGGCAGCCGTCGCAGCATAATTTGCCCGGATCGCTTCCGGGTGGCACTTCACCCGGAAGGACCGGACCAATGACCACCGATTACAGCCCGCGCCTGTTCGAGCGCGACGAAGATATCCGCGCGATCGGCACCGGCCTGGTCGCGCGCACCCTGCCGCGTGCGGCATGGACGCACGAGGCGCATCTGGGCGCATGCCTCTGGCTGCTCAGCGAGCGCCCCGACATCGACGTCGATGCCGAGATCGCGGGAATCATCAGTCGCTATAATGCAAGCGTCGGCGGCGTGAACGACGACACGCAGGGCTATCACGACAGCATCACCCGCGCTTATGTCGCCGGGGTGCGGTGGTTTCTGTCGGAAACGGACGCGACCGAACTGGCGGCGCGCGTCAACGCGATGCTGCTCTCCGACGTCGGCTGCCGCGACTGGCCGCTGCGCTTCTACAGCCGCGAGCGACTGTTTTCGGTGGAAGCGCGGCGGGGGTTTGTCGAGCCCGACCTTGCGCCGTTTCCAAACTAAGGTAGCGGCGTGCTCCCGCGAAGGCGGGAGCCCATCTCCTGACCGCGCCATTTTGTGCCGGTCGGTGATGGGTTCCCGCCTTCGCGGGAACGCAGGTCTTTGAAATGACGGAGATCGCTAAAGCGTCATTCCCGGCGTCCAGCCGCTTTCTGCCAGAAAGGCGGCAGGATCGCGCATCTCGATGATCGCCTTCAGCGCGGCCGCCTTGTCGGGCGCGCGGTGGTAATAGCTTTTGACGATCCGATAGCCGACCCAATAGCCCAGATCGCCCGGCCAGTCCGGGGTTCCGAGCTGGTTGTAAACCCAGCGAGAGCCCTTAGCCTGGCCGTCCATTTCGGCCAGAAAGTCCCGCTCGACCATAGCCTCGCGCCCCGCCGTCCAGCGGAGCAGATGCGTATACGCAACCGAACCGCTGATCTGTTCGGCAACAAATTCGGCGGCGCCTTCGACGAGCGAGGCGTGGAGCACGGTGTCGCTATCGCTTTCGACCTGCGCAAGCGGTTGCTGGGCATGGACATATTCATGCGCGATGACATGGACAAAGCGATCTTCGTCATCGGCTTCGAAAAACTTCGCGGCGCACAACGCTTCGAGCGAGACGTAGAGCCCCTTGGCATTCGCCGCCGCGACTGGCGTCCCGCGGCTCATCGCGATGGTGATCGGCGGAAAAATTGATGGCGGATAGAGCGCCGCCAACCGATCGGCCGACGCTGCCAACCGCCCCCGAACATTGCCGAGCGTCGCCGCGCAGGTGCGCGCGTCGCGATACAGATCGGGCTTGTCGCGCAGCGCCTTCGCCACGCGTTCGGGCGTGATCCGGCGCATCGCCATGAATTCGACTAACCCCGGCGACGCGTCGGCTAGATAGCGCGCCGCTAGCACATCGGGCTGCGCGGCGATCGCCGGGTCGTCGTACAAGGCGTAAAAGCGATCGACGTCGGACGTCACGATCTCGACGCGCGCAGTTTCCTGTGGGGCAGGGGCGTCGGCGGCATGGCCGGCGCTGCTCGCCAGCAGCGCCGCACCGAATGTTGACCAGGTGATGCGCCGACGCATCAGCCCTTGTTCTCCGCCACATATTCCGCGACATTCAGCGCCAGCACATCGAGCGGGACGTTGCCGCCCTCGACCACGACATTGTTGAAATCGCGCAGGTCGTATTTCGGCCCGAGCGCCGCCTGCGCCAGCCCGCGTTGCCGCACGATCTCGCTGTGCCCGACCTTGTAGCCGCACGCCTGTCCGGCCCAGCTGCAATAGCGATCAACCTCGCTCGCGACCTCGAGCGGGTTCGAGCCGTTTTCCTTGACGAAAAACTCGACCCCCTGTTCGCGCGTCCAGCGCTTCGCATGCAACCCGGTGTCGACCACCAAGCGGCACGCGCGGAACGCCAGCGACTGGAGATAGCCGAGCCGCCCCACCTCGAAATCGTCATACAGCCCCAACTCGTCGGCCAGCTGCTCGGCATAGAGCGCCCACCCTTCCGAATAGGCGTTGAACGCCAGCATCGTGCGGATCAGCGGCATCTGGTTGGCATATTCGCCCTGCCACACATGCCCGGGGATCGCCTCGTGCATCGTGAGGTCGGGCAGCGAATATTTGCTGTGCAATTCGGTGGTGCGCAGGTTGATCCAGAATTTGCCCGGAATGCTGCCGTCGATCGACCCGGCGCCGCCATAAGCGGCGGGCGCGCCGGGTTCTTCGGCGAGCGGCAGGCGCTTCACCTCGACATTGCCCTTCATCAAGGTGCGGAAGGCGCGCGGCAGCTCGGCGCGGATCTTGCCGAGCCAGGTCTGGATATACGCATGGATTTCGGCGCGTCCGGCGTCGTTGTCGGGAAATTTGAAACGCGGATCCTTGGCCAGCGCGTTCATCCGGTCGCCGACCGAGCCTTGCGTATAGCCGAGCTTCTTCAGGATCGGGTCCATCCGGCCGTGCAGTTCGGCCAGCTCGTCGCGGCCCATCTGATGCACCTCGTCGGGGGTCATCCGCGTCGTGGTGCTGGCGCGCAGCCCCCACGCGTACCATTCGTCGCCGCCCGGCCGCGCCCACATCCCGGCGTCCATCGTCGCCTTGCTTCGCTGCGCCTTCAGTTCGGCGAGCTGGCGTTCGAGCGCGGGGACGACGGCGCCGCGCGTGATCGTCTCGGCGCGCGGACCCCAATTGCCGGCAATGTTACCCTCGCGCGTTCGCTTGGCGAGGCTCTCGACCAGGCTGCCGCCCTCGCGGGCATCGGCCAGGCTCGCCTCCATCTGCTTGACCGCCTTGTCGATCAGAAAGGCGGGGGCGATCATCCCTTGGCCGCCCGCCGTCTTGAGCCGTTCGGTCTCGCCGTCGAGTACCCCGGGATAGGCATTGAGGCGCGCCAGATAGGCTTCGGCGTCGGCGGCATTCTTGACCGGATGGTCGCTGTCGAGGAATTTCGGAATGTCCAGATAGGCGCCGACATTCTGGATCACGACATAGGGCGTGTTGCGCCACCCGCCGACCGCAACGTCGCCATAGGGCAGGGCAAAACCGTCGAGCGCCACGCCATAGGCGCTTTCGACCACCGCGAGGCTGGTGCGCGTCTTGTGGTCGAGGCCGGTCTTGTCGAACGCGCGGACGCGTGCGACATCGGCCTTCAGAGTATTGGCGACCGCCTGCTGGCCCGCCGCCGAACGGTCGGAAAGCCTGCCGCGTTCGGCCGCGCGCGCGCCGGTGTCGATGCCCAGTGAAGTGGCGCCCTCGGGCGAAAGCGCGAGGAGGTTGTCGGCGATCGAGGACAGCAACGCCTCGGCTCCGGCCTGACCGGTCGCGGCGGGCGGCGGCGGCAGGGTCGCGACGCCGCCGGGGTCGCGGCTGCACGCCGCCAATGCCAGGCTCGCCGCCCCGGTGCCGAGCGTCGTCAGCGTCTGGCGGCGGGTGAATGGGGTGGACAGGCTGTGATGCACGCGGCGGCTCCCTTACGATCTTGTTTCTGTTGAAACCTGTCTAGGCGGAGGGCGGCGCGGGTCAATGGGAACCATATCCTCCCTGTGGCGAAGCCATGGGGAGGGGGACCATCCGAAGGATGGTGGAGGGGCCGCGACCTCGCGGCCCCTCCGTCAGCCCTGCGGGCTGCCACCTCCCCATCGCTGCGCAACAGGGAGGATCAAAGGTCAGTCGGTCAGATCGGCGGGCACCTTGCCGCCGTTCGCGGCGAGTTCGCGCATCACCGCCTTGTGCAGCCAGATGTTCATTTCGGCGCTGCCGTCGAGGGCGCCAGTATAGCCGAGCTCGGTCGCGAGCTCCTTGCGGTTGGCAAGGCTCGAATCGATGCCGAGCAATTTCATCAGGTCGACGATCGAGGTGCGCCAGTTGAGGTCCTTGCCCGCCGCCTCGGCGGTCAGGATCGCGTCGACATCGACCTCGGCGGGCGGCGCTGCGGCGGCGGCCGCCATCGCGCTGGTCGCGGCGTCGAGCGCACTGCCGATGGGGCTCGGCGCGGCCGGTGCTGCGGGCTCGGCGGCAACCGCCTTCTTGCCGAAAATCGCGTCCTTGATGCTGCTGAAAATGCCCACGATTTCACTCCCACTTTGACGCGGCCCAGCCCGGAACGGGCGAGTCGGATGGCCACAGGCTAGGACTATGCATTTGAAAATGACAGCCAAATGAACGACTCGTCCTTCGCCCGCGCGCTGGTATAGTCGTGCCCGTGGGCGCGATCCGACCGGCGCCGGAGTGGGAGGATAAAGACATGAACCTGACCGACATTTTGGCGCAGGCTGGCGGCATCGAATCAATGGCGAAAGATCTGGGCATTCCGCCGGCCATGGCGAAGCAGGGCGCCGAGGCGCTGCTCCCCGCGATTTTGGGCGGGTTCAAGAAACAGGCGCAATCGGGCGGGATCGAGGGGCTGGGCGGCCTGCTGGGGCAACTCGGCGGCGGCGGATTGCTCGATTCGGTGCTGGGGTCGCAGCCGACCCCGGTGGCGCCGGGCAACGAGGTGCTCGGGCAGATCTTCGGATCGAAGGACGTCAGCCGCACCGTCGCCAGACAAGCGGCGGCGCAGACCGGACTCGATTCGGGGCTGCTCAAAAGGATGCTGCCGATCCTGGCGATGATGGTCGCGGGCTATATGGCGAAGCAGGGCGGTCAGTCCGGCGAAAGCGGCGGGCTTTCCGGCGGTCTCGGCGGGATGCTCGGCAATGTGTTGGGCGGCGCGCTCGGTGGCGGCACCGCGCCGTCGGCTGGCGGCCTTGGTGGCGGTTTGGGCGGGCTCGGCAAGATGCTCGACATGGACGGCGACGGTAATCCGCTCGACGACATCATGGGCATGGTGAACAAGATGCGCGGGTAAATGGTAGCGTCGCCCCCGCGAAGGCGGGGGCCGCCAGCCACCTGGCGCAACGCCGCTAGCGGCCCCCGCCTTCGCGGGGGCGACGGTCTTCAAGCCGCCATCAACCGCAGCTCCTCACGGAAATCTTCGTCCACCCCGATGCGGCTTCGCATCGGGGTGACAAGGCCATCGACATCGCCGTCGCCTTCTTCGAACAGCGCGCAGGCTGCATCGCCGCCGCGCGCGAGGCTGTAACGCTGCGCGATCTTGCCGGTCGGGCGAAAGCCCAGCTTGCGCAGCACCGCGCCCGATGCCGGATTGTCGAGGAAATGGCCCGCGGTCAGCTTGGGCAAATGCATCGCGCGCGCGATGCCCATCAGCTGGCGCCCGGCTTCGGTGGCAAAGCCGAGCCCCCAATAGGGGCGCGCGATCCAATAGCCCATTTCGAGCCTGCCGTCGGGGTCGGGCGAAATGCCGCAGCCGCCGACAAGGCGCGGGGCGCCGCCAGTGCGGGCGAAAATCAGAAAGCGCGGCTGGGCGGGGTCGATCGGCTTGCTCAGAAACTCGCGCGCCTCGCTTTCGCCATAGGGCCATGGCGCGGTCGCGAGGTTGCGGACCACGGCTTCTTCGCCGATCGCCCGGGCCAGTGCCGGGGCGTCTTCCTGCCAGCCGGGCCGCAGCAACAGTCTTTCGGTACGCGCGAACATTCTTTTCACTCCCAATTGCCGCCGCCTTGGCGCCCGATGGTGACGCTTTGACGACATTCGTTGTCGAGGGAGATGGATGGCCCGATTTTCACGCCCATTCCCGATAAGGGGCCGCCAAGTCGCGGACAATGGGCAAGAAAAAAGGGAGTCCGGGGTGACCCGTCTCCCTCTTTTCGAACTTTGTTTCCGCCTTCAGCGGAAAGGACCGTTCCGGGTCATCCCTTGGTGGGCGACCCGTGCGGATCGTCCTTTATTCGGCGGCTTCCGCCATGGCGTCGACCGACACATATTTGCGGCCAAGCTTGCCATCGTGGAATCGGACCTGGCCGTCGGCGGTTGCGAACAGCGTGTGGTCCTTGCCCATGCCGACGTTGACACCCGGGTAAACCTTGGTGCCGCGCTGGCGCACGATAATGTTGCCGCCGATCACTTCCTGACCGCCGAACTTTTTCACGCCAAGGCGACGGCCGGCTGAGTCGCGACCGTTGCGCGATGAACCGCCTGCTTTCTTATGTGCCATGACTGATGCTCCTTAATTCGTTTGGAGGGGCCGAGCCGCGTTGCCGCGCTCAGGCGTCCTTCTTGGGGGCTGCCTTCTTGGCAGCGGGCTTCTTTTCGGCGGTCTCGGCCTTGGGTGCAGCGTCCTTCTTGGGAGCGGCAGCCTTCTTCGGTGCAGCTTCCTTGGCGGGCGCCGCAGCCTTGGCTTCGGTTGCCGGAGCGGCCTCGGCCTTCTGCGCAGCTTCCTTCTTCGGCGCAGCCTTCTTGGCTTCGCCGACGGCCAGGATGCGCAGCAGCGTCAGCGACTGACGGTGACCATTGCGGCGGCGGTAGTTGTGCCGACGGCGCTTCTTGAACACGATGACCTTTTCGCCGCGCGTCTGGGCGATGATCTCGGCCGAAACGGTCAGACCCTTCGCATCCTTCACTTCGCCGCCGTCGCCGGCCAGCAGGACGTCGCCCAGCGACACGGTGTCGCCAGCTTCGCCGTCGATCTTTTCAACGGCGATCTTGTCTCCGGCGGCAACGCGATACTGCTTTCCGCCCGTGCGCACGATTGCGAACATGGTCTTCCATCCAATCAAAAAACTAAATCACCCGCGCACCAATCACCCACCAAGGCAGGCGATTTTTCCGGCATGCGGGAAAGTCAGCGCCACTAGCGATCCAGACCCAAGCTGTCAACCGCCAAATTCCGTGCTTTTCGTGCAAAAAGCGGGTCGGTTGACGAATGGCGGGATGCGCCGCCGATTCGGTGCTTGCCGCGTTGCGCCCGCACCCATATCAGAGGCGGCGATGACGCGCACCTTTCTTGCCCTGTCGCTGGCGCTCGCCATGTCCCTGTCGCTTTCGGCCTGTGCGGCGGCACAGAATGCGGGCGCGCCCTCGCTTGCCAAACGCGCGGTCGAGGGGCGCTTCGACGTGGCGCCGCCCGCCGTCGTCGTGGCGCCGCCGGGGCCGCTTCCCGCCGACCTCGACGGACGGCTGGCGCGCTGGCAATCGGATGCAGCCGCTGCGCAGCAGGCCTTTGCCGCCGAGCGCAATGTGACTGCGCCGCTGGTATCCGCCGCGGCGGGTGCACCGGTTGCCAGCGAGCGCTGGGTCGTCGCGCAACAGGCGATTTCGCGCCTCACCGCCACGCGCGCGCCGCTCACCGCCGCGCTCGCCGACATCGACCGGCTTTATCTCGAGCGCAGCGTCGACGAAGCGATCGACGGCTTGCCCGAAATCTATGCGCTGCGCGATCGGCTCGCCGACTTGGCTGGGGCGCAGGATGCGGTGCTGGAGGCGCTCAGCCGCGAGCTGCCCGGGCAGTAAGCCCGCTATCGGTGCGCGCGCGTTCCCGGTGCGACCGACGCTCGATCAGCATCGCCTCAGCCCGCGCCAGATCCTCCGGGCTATCGACATCTTGCAGGTCCGCGTCGCCGGTGATCGCGCGCAGCGTCGGCTGCGCGGCGAGCAATGCCGCAGCGCCGACATCTGCGGCGCCGCGCGTCAGCGCCGCGAACAGCGCGCGCGGCAGGCGGGCGGGAACGCCGAGGGCGCCGCCGGGGTACAGCGTCGCCATTGGCCGGTCGGGCTGCCCTGCCGCGGCAATGGTGCGAACATGGGCTGCGGTGATCAGCGGCATGTCGGCCAGGAAAATCGCGGCGGCCTCATGCGCCGCGTCCTCGGCGTGGCCGATCGCGCGCGCCAGTGACGTCGACAGTCCGCGTTCGGCCTTGGCGTTGATCGCGAGTGTCCAGCCGCTGCGCTCTGCCTCGAGCGCAAAGCGCGGGGTCGATGGCGGCACGATGATCGTGCCGGGGGCGAGGCCTGCGGCTTCGATCGCGGCGATGATCCAGGCGCCGAGCGGGCGCGCTGCACACATCGCATCCAGCTTGGGCGCACCAAATCGCGTGCTTTGCCCGGCCGCGAGCACATAGATGCCGACGGTCATTGGTCGGGCTCCAGCGCGGCATAACGAAAGATGATGTCCGACAGGGCGGACAGCGCCAGCGCGGCGGGTTGCCGCGCCTGCGGGAAAATTCCGACCGGGCTGGTGATGCGCGCGCGGTCTGCGTGCGAGACGCCGTCATCCGCCAGCACCTCCAGCCGCCGTTGCCGCGCGACCGCGCCGCCCTGCGCGCCGATGTAAAAGGCATCGCTGCCCAGCGCCCAGCGCAGTAGCTCGCGCTCCCATTCATGGTCGTGGAACAACAGGATCACCGCGGTCCACGCATCGGGGGCGGGAAGGTCGGGGGCGCGGCCCAGCGCGAGCTCCGCGCTATCGGGGCCATAGCTGCGGATATTCACCCCGGCGGCATCGGCGAGATGCGCCAGCGCTTCGCTTTCGGGGCCGTTTCCCAAGGCGATGATGGTGAGGTCGGGAAAGAAATGCCGGTGCCGCAGCAGCCCGCGATCGCATTTATCGGGTAGCGGCAGGGCGAGCGTGGCTGGTCGTCGTTCGGACAGGTCGCGCGCCACCCGGGCGATCGCCTCCCGGTCCGGCGCCGGGTCGATCAGGATATGGATGGCGCTACCACACGGCAGGCGAAAATCGATCTGTTCGGAGCCGCGGCCATAGAGCCGCACGACCGGCCCGTCGATCCGCGCGACCTCGGCAACCAGTTGCGCTTCCAAACAGCCGTCGGCGAGCGATCCGACCACTGTGCTGTCGCGGCGAATCGCCAGCTGTGCGCCGAGCTGGCGCGAAAAGCTGCCCTCGATACCGACGATCGTACACAGCGCACCGCCGCCTTCGGCGACGGCATGAAGCGCGGCATTGTCGGAAAAATTGCGCGCGGCGAACGCGGTGGTCGCTGCCGCGTCGGCCGCCTCTTGCGCGCTGGAATGGCGATTCGCACTCTTCATGTTTAGCGGCCTGCCCTTCGCTGCCCCATGGATCAACAGCGCCGATCCAGTCGCGGTCGCGTCATAAACACCGTGGTACTGCCTATTGTATCGGCAGCGCGGTGCAAACCCATCCTTTTGAACCGGGTTTGCCTGGCTTCAGCGCCCCACCTGGGCGCTTTTCAGCAGTTGCGCGCGGACGGACTCTGGTTAGAATCGACGACGATCGATCGCCCTTACCGACGGTATTGTGTGCAGGATGGAGCCGTGTTGTCGGAGCCATTTTCGGGCGAGAAACGGAGGGCCGGGTTTGACGAGTGATCGGGACAGGAAAGCTGAAGGCACGAATGGTCTCGATGCTCTTTACAAGCGCCCGGGTTTCCTGCTCCGCCGCGCGCATCAGATCAGCGTTTCGTTATTCCTGTCCGAAAGCGCGGGTATCGGGGCGACGACCACCCAATATGGCGTGCTGGTGATCCTGCGCCATTACGAGGGCCTCGATCAGATCAGCCTGTCGAAAAAAGTAGGGTTGGACCGTTCGACCACCGGACTTGTCGTCAAGAAGTTGGCCGATGATGGATTCATCGTGCGCGTTGACGATCCCAAAGACCGCCGCCGCAAAATCCTTGTCCTGACCGCCAAAGGCGAGCGGCATCTGGAACGGCTGCGCGAACCCGCCATCCGCGCGCAAAAAATCGCCCTGTCGGCGTTCACGCCCGACGAGGCCGAGACGTTCCTGTCATTGCTCGGCAAGTTCGTCGATGAATTCAACGGTGTCGTCCGCGCACCAATTATCGCCGACGCCGTTCCTGCGCAGAAGCGATAGGCGTTATTGGTTCAGCCCATGCTTTTTCAGCGCATGGCGGATCTGGTCGTAGCTCAGCCCGAGCGCTTCCGCCGCGACCTTCTGGTTGAAGCGGCAGCGCGCCATCGTGTCGGACAGGATCTGGCGTTCATAGGCGTCGACCGCGGCGCGCAGGTCGCTGACCGGGCCGCTCGGCGTGGCGGTTGATGTGGGGGCGGGAGCGGCGGAGGCGGGGGCCGGGGAGGCGCCGCCGCCCTCGGCCTTCGCCGCTGCTTTGCGCGCCACCGGCTGCCAGGGGCTTGCGAAGGGATCGAAGCTCAGCGCATCGACGGGCTTTTCGGGGTCGGCCCAGCGGTAGATGGCGCGCTCGATGACATTGCGCAGCTCGCGGACATTGCCCGGCCAATCATGCCCCTCCATCGCCGCGAGCGCGCGCGGCCCGAACCCCGGCCATTCTTCCCAGCCAAGGACGGTCGCCATGCGCTGCCCGAAATAGGTGGCGAGCACCTCGATATCGCCCTCGCGCGCACGCAGCGGGGGCAGGGTGATGACCTCGAACGACAGCCGGTCAAGCAGGTCGGCGCGGAAGCGGTTTTCGTCGACCAGCGCGGGCAGATGTTCGTTGGTTGCCGCGACGATGCGGACGTCGACGCGGATCGGGCGCGACGATCCGACGCGCGTCACCTCGCCATATTCGACCGCGCGCAGCAGCCGCTCCTGCGCTCCCATCGACATCGTCGCCAGCTCGTCGAGGAACAATGTGCCGCCGTCGGCTTCTTCGAACCGCCCCGCGCGGGTGCGCGTCGCGCCGGTGAAGGCACCCGCCTCGTGCCCGAACAGTTCGGACTCGATCAGCGTCTCGGGCATCGCGGCGCAGTTCATGATCACATAGGGGCGGTCCCAGCGCGTCGACAGGCGGTGCAGGCGCTCGGCGATCAGTTCCTTGCCCGTCCCGCGCTCGCCGATCACCAGTACCGGCCGGTCGAGCGATGCGGCCAGGCTGGCGCGTTCGACCGCGTCCTGAAAGGCCGCGGACTGGCCGATAAACTGGGTTTCGCGCTCCATTCCCAATCATTGGCAAATTTTCCCGCTCGATGGCAAGTCAAATCGATGGGGAAAGCGATCTGTGGGTCAATTTGCGCGGTTTTGCGTCGCTTTGTGCAATTGGCACGGTGTCTGCATTGTGGAAACCGAACCGGGACAAATGTTCCGGTGCAGCGACAACCACAGGAAGGTTAGATCATGAAGTCGATGTTTGCCCAAGCCGCCACTTTCGTGCTGAGCACGGCCGGAGCGCTGGCCATCCTCGTCGGAGCGATCGACCAGCCGCAGGTTGCGGCCAGTGCCACCGGCGTTCACGTCGGCCCGCTGGTTGCCGCTGTCATGTCCCCGGCGGTCAGCGCTTTGGCCTGACCGGCACTGGTGCCGGGGCACTCTCCCCCCTTGCCCCGCCCCGGCACCAGCCTTTTTTGTTTAGAACAGACCAAGGTCTCCAGATTTCGACAGGAGTTTTTCAGATGGGTATTTTTTCTCGCACCCGCGACATCATCGCCGCCAACGTCACCGACCTGCTCGACCGGGCCGAAGATCCCGAAAAGATGATCCGCCAGATCATCTTCGAGATGAACGAAACGCTTGTCGAAGTCCGCGCGTCGGCTGCCCGCACGATCGCCGACCAGAAGGAAATGCGCCGCCACATCGCGAAGCTCGAAAGCTTGCAGGACAGCTGGAAGGAAAAGGCCGAACTCGCGCTGTCGAAGGACCGCGAAGACCTGGCCACCGCCGCGCTGGTCGAAAAGCAGAAGGCTGGCGACATGGCCGAAAAGCTGAAGGCCGAGATCGCCACGCTCGACGACGCGCTCAAGGGTTATGAGGCCGATATCGCCAAGCTGCAGAAAAAGCTTTCGGAAGCGCGCGCGCGCCAGTCGAGCGTCGTCAATCGCCTCGAAAGCGCCGAAAACAAGTATAAGCTGCGCGAAATGACCAACGGCGACCGCGTCGAAGATGCCTTCTCGCGCTTCGAAATCCTCGAACGCCGCGTCGACGAAGCCGAAGGCCGCGCCGATGCGCTGAACCTCGGCTATAAAAAGTCGCTCGACGAGGAAATCGCCGAACTCCAGGCCGCCGACAAGGTCGCCGACGAACTTGCCGCGCTGAAGGCCGCGCAGGCCAGCAAGCAATAAGGAGCCAGACCGATGGAAGAAGTCATCGTCGTCCCGATCGTCATCGGCACGCTCTTCCTTGGTCTGCCCTGGCTGATCCTCCACTACATCACCAAGTGGAAACAGGCCAAGACCTTGACCGGAGAGGACGAGCAACTGCTCGACGAATTGTACGACACCGCACGCCGCCTCGAAAACCGGCTGCACACCGTCGAACGCATCATCAGCGCCGACCATCCCGACTTCCGCCCCGCGGTGCGTAGCGATGAAGAGCTGGCGCAACTCGAAAATACCAGCCGGAGGAACTGAGATGTCTGCCAGCCGCACGAAATTCTACCTCGACAAGCAGAACGCCAAATGGAGCGGCGTCTGCGCCGGGATCGCCGATTACAGCGGTGTGGACGTCCTCTGGGTCCGCGTTGGCGCGGTGCTGCTGACGCTGATGGGGGGCTTTCCCTGGACGCTGATCGCTTACTGGATGATTGCCTGGATGGGGACGCCCAAACCCTTCGCGCTCTATGGCTCGAGCGAAGAAGCGAAATTCTGGCAGGGGGTGCGCAGCAACCCGACCGCGTCGACCCGCGATATCAAGTCGCGCTTTCGCGACATCGACCGCCGCCTCGCCGACATCGAGCAATATTATACCAGCCACAACCGCCGCCTCGCCGACGAGATCGACGCGCTACGCTGAGCGAACGGGCTGGATGCAACAGGGAGAAGACAGATGAATTTCGGTGGTACCGGTTTCGTCCTCGCCATTATCGCATTGTCGATCGGCGGCTGGATGTTCACCACCTGGATCCGCGCCAAGCACGGCTATCCGGTTGAAAATGAATGGGGTGGCACGGTTCATCGAACCGACCCCGACGCTGATCGAAAAATCGCACTGCTGACCGATGACAATGCCAAGCTGGCAGGGCAGGTCAGCCGCCTGGAAGAGCGGATTTCGGTGCTCGAACGCATCGCCACCGAAAATCATGGTCAGGCGGCGCAGCTCGCCGACCAGATCGACCGCCTGCGCTGAGGGGAATAGTCCAATGAATCTCGATGTCCTGAATACCATCGCACCCGGCGCCGCCATCCTTGGCCTCGCCGCGATCGGGGGCTGGATCTTCACCACCTGGCTGCGCGTCAAGAACGGTTATCCGCTCGAAAACAGCTGGGGCAAGGCGGTCTATCCCAAGACCAGCGACGAGGCGATGGAACGCGTCAAGCTGATCAGCCAGGAAAATGCCCAGCTGCGCGCCGAACTGGGTTCGGTGAAGGATCGCCTCGCCGTCGTCGAACGCATCGTCACCGACGAAGGGCACCGGGTGGCGGCGGAGATCGAGGCGCTGCGGCGCCCGGCCAACTGAGGAGAGCGGTCATGGGCGACGCCATCTGGATCCTGATCCCCCTCGCTCCCTTCCTGCTTGGCGGTTTTGCCATCTGGTCGAAGCATCAGCAAAAGATGATCGAGAAACAGTCCGAAATGACCGCCGAAAAGGCCGCCCAATATGCCGCGGCGACCGAACGGCTGGAACAGCGGGTTCGGGTGCTCGAACGGATCGTTACCGACAAGGGAATTGACGTCGCCCACGAGATCGAAAAGCTGCGCGACGCTCCGCTGAACTGAAGCAACCGAATTGAAGCAACGATAAGAAAATACGGAAGGATCCCCCCATGAACCCGTTTGAAATGGTTATCGGCATCGTCCTGATCGTCACGATCGGCAGCGTCGTCCGCGCCAAATATGGCGTCCGCCGCGACCACAAGGGCAACGAGTTTTTCGCCGCTCCCGCCGACAATGGCGAGACCAAGGCGCTTCAGGCCGAAATCCGCGCGCTCAAGGACCGAATCCAGGTGCTCGAACGCATCGCCACCGACAACAACCGCGCCGTGACGCTCGATCAGGAAATCGAGAAGCTGCGCGACCGGTCGCTCTCCTGACGACCGCGACGAAGAAGGAGCCGCATCATGGCCACCATTACGTCTGATCTTGCATCCAACCTGATGGTCAGCGCCGTCGCCCTGACTGCCCTGACGATCATGAGCCTGGCCGCGCTGCGCGGCTGGCGCGACTGGATCCAGCTCAAGCGCGAAGAACTCGCCGCCGGGCATGTCACCGTCGCCCACGACGCGGCGGTCCCCCACGCCGGGTCGCGGATCGAGATCGCTGACCTCAAAGAACGGCTGCGCAAGCTGGAAGCGATCGCCGCGGGGGTGGATCTATAATGTCCGTCGCCCCCCGCGAAGGCGGGGGCCGCTGGCGAGATAGCGTGAGGCCGACAACGGCCCCCCCTTTCGCGGGGGCGACGAAAGGGAGGAAAGCTTCTCGCTCTTCCCACTCCCTCCCAAATCTGCCAGTGCCGCCCCATGCGCAGCCTGACCGACATCCACGACGAATATGACTTTCTCGACGGCGACGATCGTTATCGCCTGCTGATCGAGCTTGGCCGCGAGCTGGAGCCGATGCCCGACGCGCTCAAGACTGACGCGACGCTGGTGCGCGGATGCAGCGCCAGCGTCTGGGTCTATCCGGTGCCGCAGGCCGACGGCCGCCTGCATTTCCTTGCCGACAGCAACGCCGCGATCACCAAGGGCATCGTCGCGCTGGTCCTCGCCGCGGTACAGGACAAACCTGCGGTCGAGGTCGCGGACATGGACATCGCCGCCGCGCTCGCCCCCTTCGACCTCACGCGCCAGCTGTCGTCGAACCGCACCCAGGGCGTCCCCAACATGATCGCGCTCGTCCAGGACACCGCCCGTCGCATCGCCGCCGACTGACGGCCACCGCCGCCACCGCCGCGGCGCGCATTTCAACATGAGCATGAAAAAGGGCGCGGGAGTTGCCTCCCGCGCCCTGTTTTCTTGGCCGGTCGGTACGGCTTAGAAGCCGACCGTCAGCGTTGCGCTGATCGTGCGCGGCGCGCCGATTTGGGCGTTAGGTACCGAAGCCGGGTTGCCCGTGAATGCGTTCGGGCCCAGCACGCCACCCTGGTTCAGACCGGGGGTGTAGTTGCCAACGTACAGCGAGTCGAACAGGTTGTAGACGTTCAGCTGGAGGAAGGTCTTGTCGTTGAGACCCGCCCATTCCA
Source organism: Sphingopyxis sp. EG6 (assembly GCF_003609815.1). Taxonomy (NCBI): domain Bacteria; kingdom Pseudomonadati; phylum Pseudomonadota; class Alphaproteobacteria; order Sphingomonadales; family Sphingopyxidaceae; genus Sphingopyxis; species Sphingopyxis sp. EG6. Next base: position 2,912,210 of record NZ_AP017603.1, on the reverse strand, counting down.
GGCTGAGGCGCGCGTCCAAGTTGACGAGCCAGTAAGCGTTGGTCTTGTTCGGATACACTTCGACCGGAGCGGCCAGCGTGCCGCCATATACCGGCAGATTGGTATCGTAGATGAACCGGCCACCGGTGCGCTTGCCGGTGATACCCAGTTCGACGGGACCCAGCGTTCCGCGGACGGTACCGCCGAAGCTGTACTTGGGAGCGCCCGATTCGCGCTTGCCTGCGGTTGCCACGAAGATCGGCTGGCCGACGGCGGTACAACCGGCAATGTTGCCCGTGACCTGTGCCGCGGTGCATTCACCCGACTGGACGTTGTCCTTGATTTCAGACTTCATCCACGAACCGAACACATACAGCGCCAGTTCGGGGATCGGCTGATATGCGACGCTACCGTCGATGCCATATTTGTCGACGCGCCCAAGGTTGCGGTACAGGTTGCGATCGGTTTCCGGGTCGAACGCCGATGCCAGACGATCGTTGTACTTGGTGAACCAGCCCGAAATCTGCGCCTGCACCTTGCTGGTGCGATAGCGGAAACCGAGGTCGAAGTTGTCGCTCGTTTCGGGCGAGGGGCGTGCCGACGGGGTGTTCGGGGCAAAGAAGAACGCGTTGTACAGCGCGTCGGTACCCGGAACCTGCAGACCCTTCGAATAGTTGGCGAACACCGACATCTGGCTGTTCGGCTTGAACATCAGGCCGACGTTGGGAAGGATGTCGTCATACTTCAGCACGCGCTGCTGCGGCCCCTGGATCGTCGGGTTCAGCGTCGCATAGGTCGCGTTGCGCGGATCGGTCGCGCTGCCGAAACATTCCAGGAAGCCCGTGTCGCTCGATGTGAAGCAATTGTTGTTCAGGTCGCGCTTGAAGAACGGGGCGCGAATGCCGACCGTGGTGATGATGCGGCCGTCGGCCCACTCGCCACGATATTCACCCGAAACCTGGGTCAGGATCGCATAGGACAGGCGATCGCGCTTCTGCAGGATGACGCCGGTAGCGTCGGCCTGCGGATTGTCGGTGACGGGGAAGACGCTGAAGGGTTCGCCGTTGAACTGCAACAGGCCGACTTCGCCGGTCTGGCGGTGGCGCGCGCGATCATAGGTGAAACCGACGCGAACGGTGTGGAAATCATTGATGTCCCAGCGCAGGTTGGCGATCACGCCATAACGGTGGGTCTGCGTCTGGCTCGGAGCCAGCATCGATACGCGATCGAGAATGTCGCCGTCGCCGTTGAGGTCACGCCCGAAATAAGGCTGGCCACCCAAGTAACCCGTCGAGCAGTTAATCTGCGCCGTAATCGCGCCACCCACCGTGCCGCAGGTACCGGTACCGCCGGCCGGATTGATGTCGCGGAAGCCTTCGTTGGCGGTCACGGTGCCGCCGCCATTGGCCTTCACATACTGATAGCTGGGGTCAACGGTCAGGACGAGGCCTTCGGTCAGCGTGAACTTCGAAGCGCCGCGAATGTTGCCCGTGTTCGACGGGTTGTAGCGACGGTCAAACTCGGTCCCACAGCTCGACTGCGTGTCGGCGACGCCCGGGCGAATCGTGGCGGTGGTGGTGCAGGGCGCGGCAATGTCATATTCGCGCTCGTCCTTGTCGATCGGGAAGCGGTTGCCCGAACCCGAACCGACGACCCGGTTCGCGTCGAGGCGCAGCGGCACCGAACCGAAGAAGTTGTTGCGGTTGACGTTGTAATGGCCGGCGACCGAGATGAAATCGCCGTTGTCGCCGAGCGGCTGCCAGATGCGACCATTGAACTGCTTTTTGCGCAGGCGGCCATAGTTGTTGAACGGGTTGTTGTTCGACGCGGTCGAGGCCGACAGGAATGCGCGCGTACCCCAAGGCGTGAATTCGCCGGTGTTGACCAGGCCGAAGATGCGCATGAATTCATATTCGCCGGCCGAACCCGAAACCTTCACGCCAAATTCTTCGGTCGGGGTCAGGGTGCGATAGTTGACGGTCGAACCCGTCGCGGCGGCGGTCGGGCTGTCGACGTCGGTCGAACCGAGGTTGACGTTGACCTGCTCAATCAGCTCGGGGTCGAGCTGTTGGTTCGAATAAATGGCGTAGTTGCCCGAATCGTTCAGCGGCACACCGTCAAAGGTCAGGCTGATGCGGTCGGCGGAAAAGCCCCGGATCGTCAGCTGGCCGCCGGCCGAGCCATAGGCGTCGTTGTTGGTGAAGTTGACGCCAGGCAGCAGGTTGATGGTGTCGAGAATCGTCTGCCCCGGGTTCTGGCGTTCGATGACTTCCTGACCCAGAACGGCCTTCGCCTTCGAGGTGTCAGGTGACGAAATGCCAACAACATCGGTTGCCGAAACGCCCGTAACGACGATTTCCTCGTCGAAGTCGACCGAGCCGGTCGACTGGGCAAAGGTCGGCGTGGAAAGCAGCGCGACCGGGATCAGCGCGCAGCTGGCGGCAAGCGTGTGACGGAATTTCATGTCAGGATGTCCCCTTGGTGTGGTGTCGTTCGGCAGGCGCGCGAAATGGGGCGCGCAAGTCCTGCGAGCGCCCCTGAAGCCCGCATGTGGCACGATTGTGACAGCAATTGTGACAGTGCAAGCGGCGCGCGGCGAAAGCCGCGGCGAAAGATCGAAAAACCGCGAATTTCCGTTGCGATCCGCGATTTATCCACAGCCGCGATTGCGTTTTTCTCGGCAACTGTTGCTGCAATGCAACAATTTTTCGCGCGCGGGGCCGCCGAGTCGCCGAATTTTAGGGCAAACGGCGGACCCGCCGCGACTCAGGCCGCGTCGCCCGCCGCTTCCTTGGCCTTGTCGGCATAGACGCGCACCGGATCCTTGCGGCCCTCGACGACATCCTTGTCGACGACGATCTCGACCACGTCGGTCAGGTCGGGCAGGTCGAACATCGTGTCGAGCAGGATCGCCTCGACGATCGAGCGGAGGCCGCGTGCGCCGGTCTTGCGTTCGATCGCTTTCTTGGCGACCGCAATCAGCGCATCGTCGGTAAAGGTCAGCACGACCTCTTCCAGATCGAACAGCTTGCGATACTGTTTCACCAGCGCGTTCTTGGGTTCGCCCAAAATCTTGACCAGCGCGTCAATGTCGAGATCCTCGAGCGTCGCGATCACCGGCAGGCGCCCGACGAATTCGGGGATCAGGCCGAACTTCAGCAGATCCTCGGGCTCGATATTCTTCAGCACTTCGCCCATGCGGCGCTCGTCCGGACCCGCGACATGCGCGCCGAAGCCGATCGACTTGCCCTGCAGGCGGTCGCCGATAATCTTTTCCAGCCCGCTGAACGCCCCGCCGGCGATGAACAGGATGTTCGTCGTGTCGACCTGCAGGAATTCCTGCTGCGGATGCTTGCGCCCGCCCTGCGGCGGCACCGACGCGGTCGTGCCTTCCATCAGCTTGAGCAGCGCCTGCTGCACGCCTTCGCCCGACACGTCGCGGGTGATCGACGGATTTTCGGCCTTGCGGCTTATCTTGTCGATTTCGTCGATGTAAACGATGCCGCGCTGCGCCTTTTCGACATTATAGTCGCTGGCCTGCAGCAGCTTCAGGATGATATTCTCGACATCTTCGCCGACATAGCCGGCTTCGGTGAGCGTCGTCGCGTCGGCCATGGTGAAGGGAACATCGAGGAAGCGCGCGAGCGTCTGCGCCAGCAAGGTCTTGCCGCTGCCGGTCGGGCCGACGAGCAGGATGTTCGACTTGGCGAGTTCGACCTCGTCGCCGCGGCCCGAGTTGGCGAGGCGCTTGTAATGATTGTGGACCGCGACCGACAGCACGCGCTTGGCCTTGTTCTGGCCGATCACATAGGCGTCGAGATGCTGGCAGATTTCCAGCGGCGTCGGCACCGCGCCGTCCTTGCGCGCGGCAACCCCGCCCTTGATCTCCTCGCGGATGATGTCGTTGCACAGTTCGACGCATTCGTCGCAGATGAACACGGTGGGACCGGCAATCAGCTTGCGGACTTCATGCTGCGACTTGCCGCAGAAGGAGCAGTAGAGAGTGCTCTTGCTGTCCGAGCCGCTCAATTTCGTCATAATTCTTCCTCTGGCAGGCGCCGAAATGGCGGTGCCGTCCTTATCCTAGTCCGCGGTCACCCAATTACAATATGGCAATTGGGTGACATTGCGGCCCTGTCCCGCCTAGCGCCAAGGCGCAAAACGGGCGTCAACAAATGCGGTTAAGCCCTTGTCTTTGGCTACCACGCGGTACCGGCCCGCGCCTTCCCGGCTTTCCCCCGTGATCGTCAGCCGGGGTGCCCGGATGGCGAGCGGGGCATGTCCGCACCCGCGCCGAATCAGGGCGTCGGGCCTTCGCTCAGATCCTTTGCCGCGTCGCCTTCCAGCGCGCCGGGGCGGCGGTCATAGACATGATCGACCAGCCCGAATGCTTTTGCCTCTTCGGCTTCGAGGAAGGTGTCGCGGTCCATCGCCTTTTCGATCTCTTTCAGCGGCCGGCCGGTATATTTCACATACAAATCGTTCATCCGCTTGCGGATGCGCAGGATTTCCTTGGCCTGGATTTCAATGTCCGATGCCATGCCGCGCGCGCCGCCCGACGGCTGGTGGACCATCACCCGCGCGTTGGTCAGCGCGACGCGCATGCCGGGTTCGCCGGCGGCGAGCAGGAAGCTGCCCATCGATGCCGCCTGACCGATGCACACCGTGCCGACGCGCGGGCGGATGTATTGCATCGTGTCGTGGATCGCCATGCCCGCCGTGACGACGCCGCCCGGCGAGTTGATGTACATGTAGATGTCCTTCTTCGGATTTTCCGATTCGAGGAACAGCAGCTGCGCGGTGATCAGCGACGCCATATTATCCTCGACCTCGCCGGTGACGAAGATGATCCGTTCGCGCAGCAGGCGGGAAAAAATGTCAAAGCTGCGTTCGCCACGGCTCGTCTGTTCGACGACGACGGGGACAAGAGCGGCGAGCGGGTCGATCATGCGATTTTAGTCCTTGATTATCGGGCTGCCCGGCCGAGGACCGGCAGGCTATCCCTCCGGCGCCCTACATCGGCGGCAAGGCCGAGGGTTTCAAGAGGGCAAATCATGGCGGCGGTGATCGGCCATGGCGGCTTTGGGGTAGGGAGCGGACGTAGCCGATCCTCCCCGGAACGGGGAGGGGGACCAGCGAAGCTGGTGGAGGGGCACCATCGGTTTGCCTTGCCGCCGAAGTCGTACTCCAATGCTACGTTCCCCGAAAGGTAGGGGCTTCCAGCCGGGCGCAGCGTAAACCGCCTGTGCCCCTCCACCACCCTTCGGGTGGTCCCCCTCCCCCGGTGGGGGAGGATCGGCTGTGTCCGCTTCCGGTCGAAAGCCGCCGTAGCGCGACATGCCGTGCTCGCGCCTGTAGCACCGACGAAAAAGGGGCGGGAAAGTCCCGCCCCGATCGAATCGAAGATTTGGCGATTAGTCGCCGCTGCCCGGTTCGGGCGAGAAATGCGTTTCGAACTTGCCCTCGACGCCCTTGAACTCGTCGGCGTCGGCGGGGGTTTCCTTCTTCACCGTGATGTTCGGCCATTCGGCGCTGAACTTGGTGTTGACCTCCAGCCATTTCTCGAGGCCGCTTTCGGTGTCGGGCAGGATCGCTTCGGCGGGGCATTCGGGTTCGCAGACGCCGCAATCGATGCATTCATTGGGGTTGATGACGAGCATATTCTCGCCCTCATAGAAACAGTCGACGGGGCACACCTCGACACAGTCCATATATTTGCACCGGATACAGGCATCGGTGACGACATAGGTCATGGTTTCAGGCTCCCTCAGATGACGGCAGACGGGCCGTCAGGCTCTCTCTTGGCTCGCCTCTATGCCGCGCGGCGGCGGTGCGTCAACGCCTAGCGCACAGTTGCGAATCACTCTCACTCGATAGGGTCGGGCGCCGGATTTGGATGCACAGCTTTTCCATCGCCGCTGATAGCTGGGCTGGCGGCTGGCGGTCCCGCGTCGAGATTGCGATAACAGGCCCGCGCCTCGGCGGCGGGGCCGCGGCGGACGGGCAGGGCGAGCAGGCGCACCACCTCGATCCGCTCGCCGACCGGCAGCACCAGCGTCTGTCCGACATGCACCGCGCAGGACGGGCGGGTGACCCGCCGACCGTCCAGCCGGATATGTCCCGCCGCGACGATCGCCTGCGCCAGGCTGCGCGAACGGGCGAAACGCAGGAACCACAGCAGCTTGTCCAGCCGGATACTGCCCGCCGCGCTCATCCGTCCTTGCGGCTTTCGGCGAGCAAGGCGGCAAGGCCCGCGAACGGACTGTTCGGCGACGCGCCACGCCGCGCCGGGCGATCGGGACGCGGCGGGCGCGGTGGATCGGCGCGGGGCTTGTCGGTCCGCGGCTGTTCGGGCGCCCGGCGCTTGCCCTTGCCCTGCTGGACGGGCGGGCGCCGAACGTCGCTGTTCGCGGCCCCCTTGCGCGGCGCGTCGGCGCCCTTGCGCCGCTGTTTGCGGCGCGGCCGCTTGTCGGGCTTGCGCAGCCCCGACCAGCGCCAGCGTTGCAGCGCGGGTTCGCCGACGCTGCGAAAGCCGAAACTGCCGAGCAGCCCGCGCCGCGTTTCTTCGTCGAGCCCGAGCGAGGTGGCGAGCGCGGGGTCGATCACAAAGCCCGGGGGCGGCGCCGCGGCGACGCCTTCGGTTTCGTCGGCCGCGTCCTGATCGTCGTGGTGGTGGTCGTCGCTACCCGCGATCGGCGCGGTTGGCGGCGCCGATGCCTGCATCCGCGCGGCATGCGCCTGCCGCGCCAGCTTTTCGGCCATGTCGATCCGCAGCCAGCCGGTGGCGCAGCGGCGAAAGCCCGCGATCACCAGCCCGGCATGGCTGCCGGTCTTTTGCAGCACCGCGCCGTGCGGCGGCAGCGCGGGCACTGGCGATCCTTGTTGCGCGGCGATCAGCGCCGCGCGCCAGCGCACCGCCTCGGGCTTCAGCAGCGTCGGGTGAAAAATGTCGAGCGAACCGATCGTGAAGCCCAGCTTGCGCAGCTGCGGGCGTTCGTCGGCGGCAAGTGCGTTCAGCTGGTCCTCGACCGCGGCACGGCCGATCATGCCGCTGTTGTCGGTCAGCGCGGCGAGCAGCGCACGGACCCGCGGCGGGGTGAACAGATCGCCCGCCGCTTCGCCCATCGCGGCGAGCGGACCGGCATGGCGCGCCAGTTGCGCGGCGATGAAGCGGTGGAGCCGTTCGGTGATGGCCTGCACCTGGACGGGTTCCAACCGCCGCAGCGACGGATCGACCAGCACCGACGGCTGCACCAGCGTCGGCCCCTTGGCCAGCGTCGCCACCGGATGGCCGTGCCAGGCAAGCCGCGGCGGCGCGCCCGGTTCGGCGATCAGCGACAGCGCGCTGTCATCGCCCTCGGCCAGCGCCGAGGCGCGGCGCGCCAGTTCGGCGCGCAGATGCTTTTCGGCGGCAGCAAGCAGCATCCGGTGATCGCTGGCCTTCGCCACCGGATCGACCTTGAACTGAAAGCCCTTCAGCGTGCCGATCGCCTCGCCGTCGACCGCGACGGTGCCGTCGGGGCCGACCGCGACCGGCAGCGCGGCATTCCGTTGCCCGGCGTCGCGCAGCAGCAGCGCCAGCCGCCGGTCGACGAAGCGCTGCGCCAACGCCGCGTGCAACGCGTCGGACAAGCGCGATTCGAGCGCCTGCGTCTGTTCGGTCCACCCCGCGGCGCCCGCGATCCAGTCGCCGCGCTGCGCGATGAAGCACAAGGTGCGGACCGCGGCGATGCGGCTTGCGAGCTGGTCGATGTCGCCCTCGACATCGTTGAGCTTGGCCAGCCGCCGCGCGAACCAGTCGGGATCGATCATCCCGTCGCCGCTGGTGCGCCATTGCCATAGCTTGAACACCGTCCGGCTGTGGTGCTCGGCGCCCAATTGTTCAAAATCGGGCAGGCCGCAAATGTCCCACAGGCGCTGGACCGCATCGAAATCGCCGCCGCGCGCGCGCACCTCCATGTCGCCCGCCAGATGCTTGAGTACCGCAATGTCGACCGCTTCGGGGGCGGGGCGCAGCGCGGGCCCGGTCGGCGGCTGTGCGAGGTCGGCGAGCAGCTGGTCGAGCGAGCCGAAGCCGGGGGTTGGGTTGCGCCAGAACAGGCTTGGCAGCGGCGGGAAATGATGCCCCTCGACCGCCGCCACTTCTTCGGGGGTAAAGCCGCCCTGCGGCTGGCCGACGGTGCCAAAGCTGCCGTCCTGCTGGTGGCGTCCGGCGCGGCCCGCGATCTGCGCCATTTCGGCGATCGTCAGGCGGCGGAGGCGCCGCCCGTCGAATTTCTGCAAACTGGCGAACGCGACATGCTGGACGTCGAGGTTCAGCCCCATGCCGATCGCGTCGGTCGCGACGAGATAATCGACCTCGCCCGCCTCGAACATCGCGACCTGGGCATTGCGCGTCTTGGGGCTGAGCGCGCCCATCACCACCGCGGCGCCGCCCGAAAAGCGGCGCAGCATCTCGGCGATCGCATAGACTTCCTCGGCCGAGAAAGCGACGATCGCCGATCGTTTGGGCAGCCGCGACAGCTTCGACGTCCCCGCATAGCTCAATGTCGAAAAGCGCGGGCGAGTGATGATCTCGGCCTCGGGAACCAGGTTTTTCACGAGCCCGCGGATGCTCGCCGACCCCAGGATCATCGTCTCCTCGCGCCCGCGCGCGCGCAGCAGGCGGTCGGTGAAGACATGGCCGCGTTCGGGATCGGCGCCGAGCTGCGCCTCGTCGATGCCGACGAAGGCGACATCGCGTTCGATCGGCAGCGCCTCCATCGTGCCGAGCAGATAGCGCGCATCGGGCGGAATGATCCGTTCTTCGCCGGTGACCAGCGCGACTTGGCGCTCGCCTTTGATCGCGACAACCCGGTCGTACACCTCGCGCGCCAGCAAGCGGAGCGGAAAGCCGATCATGCCGCTCGAATGGGCGGTCAGGCGCTCGACCGCCAAATGGGTTTTGCCGGTGTTGGTGGGGCCAAGGACAGCCTTGACCGGCTGGGAAGAGGATGACGTCATTTTCTTGGGGACCAAGCTGGCATGGCGGCAGGCACGGCGCAACCGCCGATCGTCGAATGGCGGGCGGGCGACCGATTTTTCCGCGCCTGTTGCATAATATCCCACCCCCGCCACGACTGACCGCAACCCGCCGCTGCGCAACCGCCATTAAATTGACTTTAACGACCTTTCTTTACAGACAGGCGGCCGAATATCATTCGGCGGTCGGGTTATGGGAGGCCCGCCGAGCGGGGGTTGCAGTTTGTTCCAGCGTCACGAACCCATCGCGGGGATGTCCGGCAATGCCGCCGCCCTCACGATGTCGCAAGCGATCCCGCTGCGGCGCGCCGACGCCGATTCGGACGCGCTCGGCTGGCGCGACCGGCTGGCACAGCTCGATCTGGTTCCCGATCTTGGCGACAATATCGGTTCGGCCGAATGGTGGCGCGGGCTCGCGACATTAACCCTGTTGTGCGGCACCGCGATCGCTACCTTCCCCGGAATTCAGCCGCTTAGCATCGGTGGTGCTCCGGTGCTTGGCACGGCCGATTTCAACGAAGCGCGCGCGCAGATGATCGTGCCGCTGGCGCTCGGCGGCGACACCGGGCGCCATATGGCGGCGACCGATGCGGTGCGCCCACTGACCCAGACCCCCGAACGGCCGCAGATCGAACTCACCGCGACGCTTGGCAGCGGCGACAGTTTTGCGCGGGTTCTCGAACGCTCGGGCGTCGGCAGCGGCGAGGCGCAGGCGCTGGCGAATCAGGTATCGACCGCGGTGCCGCTCGCCGACATCGCACCGGGTACGCGCATCGACCTCATCCTCGGCCGCCGCGCCGCGCGCACGATGCCGCGCCCGGTCGATGCGCTGGCGATGCGCGCCCGCTTTGACCTGCGCATCGAAATGGAGCGCGAGGGCGACCGACTGGTGATGCGCCGCATCCCGATCGCGGTCGACACCACCCCGCTGCGCATCCGCGGCCGGGTTGGTGACAGCCTCTATCGCTCGGCGCGCGCCGCCGGGGCGCCGGCGACAGCGATCCAGTCCTATCTGCGCGTCATCGGGCGCCAGATTTCGGTCGGCAGCGACATTCGCGCCAGCGACGAGTTCGACATCATCGTCGATTACCGCCGCGCCGAAACCGGCGAGAGCGAAACCGGCAAGCTGCTCTATGCGGGCCTGATCCGCGGCGGCAAACCCAAGCTGTCGATGCTCGAATGGACGGTCGACGGCCGCACCCAATGGTATGAGGCGTCGGGGGTCGGCGAACAGCGCGGCGGCATGGCGCGCCCGACCAACGGCCGCATCACCTCGACCTTCGGCATGCGGCGCCATCCGATCCTCGGCTATAAACGCATGCACAGCGGCATCGATTTCGGCGGCGGTTATGGCGCGCCAATCTATGCGGTGACCGACGGCGTCGTAACGATCGCGGGCCGCCACGGCGGCTACGGCAATTTCGTCAAACTGAACCACGGCAACGGCCTCGGCACCGGCTATGGCCACATGAGCCGCATCGCAGTGCGCCCCGGCCAGCGCGTCAATCGCGGCCAGGTGATCGGCTATATCGGCTCGACCGGCTTGTCGACCGGCCCGCATCTCCATTACGAACTCTATCGCAACGGCCGCGCCGTGAACCCGTCGTCGGTAACCTTCGTCACCCGGGCTTTGCTCGAGGGCAAGGCGCTCGCCGACTTCCGCGCCCGCATCCGGTCGCTGACCGCCGTCGCCCCGGGCGCGGCGCTGACCCCGATCGCGGCGAAACAGGTGGAGGGGCCGAAGCTCGGCAGCCTCGCCGATGTCGCGTCGAAACGGGCCGAGGGTGGGATTTAGCCCATTTTCCTCCCCCTTGATGGGGGAGGCAGCGAAACTTGCCAGCTTGCTGGCTTAGTGTAGCGGTGGGGGTGGGCTCTCGGCCTGCGATAACGGTGCAAGGACGCACCATCACCCTCATCCAACTTCGTCTAGCCGCTTCGCGCCAAGGCTGCGTATCCTTCCCCCATCAAGGGGGAAGGGACCAAACCATCCCAATATCCATTTGCCCCGCGCCCGCACCTCGCTATGCACGCCGCATGACCCACGCTGCCTTTCCCGACCTCCGCCTTCGCCGTACCCGCCGCACCGGCTGGAGCCGCGCCATGGTGCGCGAAACGACGCTGTCGCCGTCGAACCTGATCTGGCCGCTGTTCGTCTGCGACGGGTCGGGTACGGAAGAACCTATCGCCAGCCTGCCCGGTGTCTCGCGCTGGTCGATCGACCGCATCGTCGACCGCGCCCGCGACGCGATGGGTGCGGGCATCCCGTGCCTCGCGCTTTTTCCCTATACGCAAGCCGATCGGCGCAGCGCAGACGGCGGCGAGGCGCTCAATCCCGACAATCTGATGTGCCGCGCCACCGCCGCGATCAAGCAGGCACTCGGCGACGACATCGGCGTGCTCACGGATGTCGCGCTCGATCCCTATACCAGCCACGGACAGGATGGGCTGATCGACGACAGCGGCTATGTCCTCAACGACGAAACCGTCGATGTGCTGGTCGGACAGGCGCTGAACCAGGCGCGCGCCGGCGCCGACATCATCGCGCCCAGCGACATGATGGACGGCCGCATCGCCGCGATCCGTGCGGCGCTGGAGGCCGAAGGCTTCGGCCATGTCCAGATCATGAGCTATGCGGCCAAATATGCCTCGGCCTTCTATGGCCCGTTCCGCGACGCGGTGGGCTCGCACGGGTTGCTCAAGGGCAACAAGAAAACCTATCAGATGGACCCCGCCAACGCCGAAGAGGCGCTGCGCGAGGTGGCGCAGGATCTGGCCGAGGGCGCCGATAGCGTGATGGTCAAGCCCGGGCTGCCGTATCTCGACATCGTTCGCGCGGTGAAGGACAATTTTGCGGTGCCGGTCTATGCCTATCAGGTGTCGGGCGAATATGCGATGATCGAGGCGGCGGCAGCGGCGGGCGCAGGCGACCGCGACGCGCTGGTGCTCGAAACCTTGCTGGCGTTCCGCCGCGCCGGGGCGTCGGGGGTGCTCACCTATCATGCGCTGCACGCCGCGCGGCTGCTCGGCGCATGATCGAAACCGAGCGGCTGCGGATGCGATCGTGGCGCGACGACGACGTCGCGCCGTTTCAGGCGATCTGCAGCGACCCCGATGTCATGGCGACGCTCGGCCCGCCGCTCGACCTTGCTGCGACCGAGGCACTTGTCGCGCGGATGCAGGGACTCGAGGCCGAATATGGCCATTGTTTCTGGGCGCTGGAGCGACAGGCTGACGCGCGGCTCATCGGCTGGTGCGGGGTCATCCGCGGCACCGTCGGTCCGGTAGCGGACCGGGCCGAGATCGGCTGGCGACTGGCGCGCGATTGCTGGGGCGCAGGATATGCGACCGAAGCGGCATGGGGCGCCGCCCAATGGACATTCGCAAGTCTCCCCGATCGGGACGTCTGGGCGATCACGGCGCGCCGCAACGATCGCAGCCGCGCCGTCATGGAGCGGCTTGGCATGCGCCATCATCCCGACCTTGATTTCGATCATCCGAAGCTGGCGGCGACCGACCCGCTCTGTCCGCATGTCGCCTATTCGATGCCGCGCCCTGTACCGGAGACTGCATGACCCTGTCCGATTCCCTGTCTCCGCGCCGCTGGCTGTTCGTGCTGACCATATTGGTCGGCAGCTTCCTGCTGTTTCAGGTCCAGCCGATGGTCGCCCGCATGGTGCTGCCCAAATTGGGCGGCGCCCCGGCGGTGTGGAACAGCGCGATGCTGGTCTATCAGGCGCTGCTGCTCGGCGGCTATGCCTATGCGCATTGGCTCGGCCGTTTCGACGTGCGGCGGCAGGCGATCATCCATGTCGCGCTGTTTCTGGTCGCCGCGCTGTGGCTCCCGATCGGCATTGCGCACATCGCTCCGCCCGGTGCTGGGCAAGAGGCCTTGTGGGTGCCGCTGCTGCTACTTGCGTCGATCGGCCCCGTCTTCTTCGTGGTGTCGGCGCAGGCGCCGCTGATGCAGCGCTGGTTCGCCGCCGATGCTCGCGCGGGCGACCCCTATTATCTCTACGCCGCGTCGAACCTCGGCAGCTTCGCCGGGCTGATCAGCTATCCGGCGCTGGTCGAACCCAGCCTGCCGCTCGCCGCGCAAAGCTGGGGCTGGACCGCAGGCTACGCGCTGCTCGTGCTGCTGGTCGCGGCCTGTGCCGCGGCGCGCTGGCAAGGACGGGTCACCGATCCCGCGGTCGATGCCGCCGCCACAGACGAGCCGCGCCCGACCTGGCGGCGGCAGCTCCACTGGCTGCTGATCGCGGCGGTGCCGTCGGGGCTGATGCTGTCGACGACCACGCACCTCACCACCGACATCGTCGCGATGCCGCTCCTCTGGGTGCTGCCGCTCGGGCTGTACCTGCTCAGCTTCGTCATCGCCTTTTCGACGATGGACCGGCTAACCGAGGTGATCACCTTCATCGCACCCGCGGTGCTGCTCGCGGTTGGCGGGCTGGCGCTACTGAGTTCGGGCGGCGGATCGATGATGGTCGCGATGGCTAGCCTCGCGATGCTGTTCGTCGTTGCGACGGCGCTGCACGGCTATCTCTATCATTTGCGCCCGGCGCTTCAGCACCTGACCTTATTCTATCTCATCATGTCGGCGGGCGGCGTCGTTGGCGGGCTGTTCGCGGCGCTGTTCGCGCCGCTGCTGTTCGATTGGGTTTATGAACATCCGCTGCTCGTGCTGGCGGCGGCGGCACTGTTGCCGCTGCCCGCGCTGCTGCCGTGGGACAAATGGCTGCGCCTGTCCGCCAGTCGCACCGCGATCGCGGTTGCGGTGCTGGTCGCGATCGCGGCGTTCGCAAGCTGGCACATGGTGAGCGAGTGGGGCGGGGTGCTCGAAGGCGCGACCGCTGCCTGGGGGATCGTCATTTTTGTCATCGGGCTCTTGGTGATCGGGTGGCGCTGGGCGTTCGTGGCGACGCTGGCGCTGTTGATGATCGGGGTCGGTGGCTGGGACACGGTGCAGGAAAGCTTCACCGGCGCGCGCGTGCGCAGCTATTTCGGCGTTTACACCGTCACCGATTACCCGGCGCAGCAGCAGCGGCGTCTGGCGCATGGCACGACCCTGCATGGGCTCCAGCGCACCGACCCGGCACACCGGCGCGAACCGACGACCTATTATGGACCCAAATCGGGGGTCGGGCTGACGCTGACCAAGGCCGAGGCGCTTGCCGGACCGGGGGCGTCGGTCGGCATCGTCGGGCTGGGCGCGGGGACGCTCGCCTGTTATCGCAAGCCCGGCCAGCAATGGACGATTTTCGAAATCGATCCGGTGATGGTCGATATCGCCCGCGATCCTGCCAAATTCACCTTCCTGTCCGATTGTGCGGGCGACAGTCCGATCGTCATTGGCGACGCGCGGCTGAAGATCGCCGAACAACCCGCGGGGCGTTTCGACATTCTGGTCATCGACGCCTTTTCGTCCGACGCGATCCCGCTGCACCTGCTGACGAAAGAAGCGATTGGCATCTACCAGCGCGCGCTGAAACCCGATGGCATTTTGCTCATCCACATCTCGAACCGCTTCTTCGGCCTCGAACCCGTGCTGGCGGAGGAGGCGCGGGCGCGCGGCTGGTCGAGCGCCATTCGGCTCGATCCAGGGCCGCCCGAATATGGTATCGACGACCTGACCGGGTCGAACTGGGTTGCGTTGACCGCGACAGCACCGCGGATGCAGCAACTGACCGGCGGCCTTCGACCGCGCGATGCCGCGCGCGACGACGGCGCCTGGGTGCCGCTGAAATCTCGCCCGGGTTTCGAGCGCTGGACCGACGATTACGCCTCAACCCTGCCCGTGCTCATGTGGGGCAGCCTGATCGGAAAGCGTGACGAATGACTTATCGCGATGTCAGCATCATCAGCGTCAATGGCAAGACACCGACGATCCATCCTAGCGCCTTCATCGCGCCGGGGTGCCGGATCATCGGCGACGTGACGATCGGGCCCGACGTCAGCATCTGGTATAATTGCGTGCTGCGCGCCGATGTCAGCCAGATTGTGGTGGGCGCGCGCTCGAACATCCAGGACGGCAGCATCGTCCATTGCGACGGCCCGATGCCGCATCGGCCAGAAGGTTTCCCGACGATTATCGGCGAGGATGTGCTGATCGGCCATATGGCGATGGTGCACGGCTGCACGCTGGCGGACCGCGCGTTCGTCGGGCTGAAGGCGACGGTGATGAACGGGTGCCAAATCGGCAGCGACGCCATGCTGGCGGCGGGTGCGTTGCTCACCGAGAACAAGGAAATTCCCGACCGCGAGCTCTGGGCCGGATCGCCCGCGCGCCGGGTGCGCGAGATCGACGACGCGCAAGCCGCGGGGATGCAGATGGGCGTGGCGCATTATGTGATGAACGGGCGCCTGCACAAGGCAGCGGTTGAGGGCTGATTCCGATGCCCGTCTACAAACCCGTTCGTGTCGAGCGAAGTCGAGACACGGGGCGGTCGTAGGCGGCCTTGGGGTGTCTCGACTTCGCTCGACACGAACGGAATAAGAAAAGGGCGCCCCGATCTCTCGGAGCGCCCCCTTTAAGCCGTCACTGCCAGCTTAGCTGAAGTTCACCATCGCATAGAGCATCGGGATCGACAGCAAGGTGTTGGTGCGCGAAAAGATCATCGCGTTCTTGGCGGCCTTCGCCTTGGTCGCATCATCCGCTTCGACGATGCCAAGCGCCTTCTTCTGGTTCGGCCAGATCACGAACCACACGTTGAACGCCATGATCAGACCGAGCCACATGCCGACGCCGATCAGCTTGTACGGATCCTGAAGGCCCAGCGCGGGCGCCAGATACTGGGCGTGACCGGCGATGGCAATGCCCAGCAGCACCGTGACCAGCGCCGCCCAGCGGAACCAGAACAGCGCAGCAGGCGCGATATGCTTGCCGACAGCGGGCTTCAGTTCGGCCGGGATTTTCGGCATCGTCGGGATCTGGACGAAGTTGAAATAATAAAGCAGGCCGATCCACAGCACGCCAAAGAAAGTGTGCAGCCAGCGCATCACCGCATTGGCGGCAGCCATGCCATCCTCGAAATTCTGGCCGTTGAGGCCCAGCATCAGCACGATGGCCAGCACCAGCCCGGCGCCGAGTACGGCGTGCAAATTACCGAAAAACTTGTCCATTATGTTCCCCCTCGCTTTATGTGCGGCGCGGCGCGACCCCGTGCCCTGCGGGTTCTATGCCAGCGTCGGGAGTCTTGCTCAAGCGTGGTGAAAAGGGCGTGGGCGCCGGGAGGGACGGGGGTGATGAACGTAGGCTCAAATTATTACTCGTCACCCTGAACTTGTTTCAGGGTCCAATGGCCTGCCACTTCCTTCGACGCCGCCCCAAATTCCAGCTCACGCCATGGATGCTGAAACAAGTTCAGCATGACGAGGTCTCAAGTCCGTTTTTGCCTAAAGCCGAGCTAGCCGAGCTATTTCTCGACGGTTGCTTCCTCAGGCACCGCCAGCCCGTTCTTCAGCATCACCGGTACCTGCGTCAGCGTGAACAGGAACGACAATGCCGTAATCCCCCACACCTTGACCGTCAGCCAGGTGTCGAAGCTGAATTCGCCGCGCTGGATCAGGACATACATGATGTGATTGGCGATACCGAGCGCGGCAAAGAACAGCCCCCAGTTGCGCGACAGCAGCAGCCAGCCCTTTTCGGTCACCCCCTCCAGCGCCGACTGGAGCAGATATTTCAGCATCGGCTTCTTGAACCACCACCCGCCGAGCAGCAGCACGGCAAAGGCGCCATAGATGATCGTCGGCTTCATCACGATGAAGCGCTCGTCGTGAAACCAGATGGTCAGCGCGCCAAAGCCGATCACTAGCACCCCCGACAGCCAGAGCATGGGCGAAATCTTGCCGAGCTTCCACTTCGACACCGCCATCGCGATGACGATCGCGACCATGAAGGCGACGGTGCCCTTGATCGCCGCCGCGGTCGCAGCAAACGCGCCGTCGCCGTCGGAGGTAAATTTGAAGGTCAGGAAAAAGACGAGCAGCGGCCCGAAGTCGATCACGAAATTGAGCCAGCCATGCTTGGCGGGCGGGGTGGCGGGAATGGCTTCCGGGCCGGTCGGCGGCACGTCGATCGGGGAGGCGGTCATCGAATATTTCCTGCAATAATGGCGGCGATCTCGTCGGCATCGAACGGGCGAAGATCGTCGATGGTTTCACCGATGCCGATCGCGTGGATCGGAAGCCCGTGGCGTTCGGCCGCCGACACCAGCACGCCGCCGCGCGCGGTGCCGTCGAGCTTGGTCATCACGAGGCCCGTGACCCCGGCCACTTCGCGGAACACGTCGATCTGCGACAGCGCATTCTGGCCCGTCGTCGCGTCGAGCACCAGCACGACGTCGTGCGGCGCGGCGGGATTGAGGCGACCGAGCACGCGCTTGATCTTGGCAAGCTCGTCCATCAGCTCGCGCTTGTTCTGCAATCGCCCCGCGGTGTCGACGATCAGCACGTCGATGCCCGTCGCGGTCGCCTGCTTCACCGCGTCGAACACGATGCCCGCGCTGTCGCCGCCCTCGGGCCCCGCCATGATCGGCACGCCCAGCCGCTCGGCCCAGACCTTCAATTGCCCGATCGCGGCGGCGCGGAAGGTGTCGCCCGCGACCAGCATCACGCCATAATCCTGTTCCTGGAACAGGTGTGCGAGCTTGGCGATCGTCGTCGTCTTGCCAGATCCGTTGACCCCGATCACCAAAATGACCTGCGGACGCGGAAAGGCGTCGATGTCGAGCGGCTCGGCGACGGGGCGCAGCACGGTTGCGATTTCGTCGGCGACAATTTTGCGCAGTTCCTCGGTGCCATTCGCGGCGACATCGCGCCGTTCGGCAAGACGGTCGCGGATGCGCGCCGCCATCGCGGGGCCGAGGTCGGCGGTGATCAGCGCCTCCTCGATCCGGTCGAGGTCCTCCTCGTCGAGCCGTGCCTTGCCGGTCAGCCCGGCGAGATTTTCTCCGAGCCGTTCGGAAGTACGGCGAAAGCCGCCGAGCAGCCTTTCGCTCCAGCTTTGGCCGGTCATGCGGCGATGTCCTTTGTCTGGGTGGGGGTTGCGACCATGCGGTCGCCGTCGCGCGCCGCCAGGCGCACGTCAAGGATCGTGCCGGGCGCGGCGGGCGCGGTCAGCGTCAGCGCGGCGAAATTTTCGGCGTGACCGCTCAGTCCGTCGCGCTCGACGAGCATCGATGCGGCGCGGCCAATCTGCGCGTCGAGCCAGCCGTGCCGCCGCCGCGCATTGGCCTCGCGCAGCGTCGCCGCGCGTTCGCGCGCGATGGCGCGGCCGACCTGCGGCATCCGCGCGGCGGGCGTCCCGGCGCGCTGGCTGTAGGGAAAAATATGGCCAAAGACGATGTCGCAATCGTCGATCAGCGCCAGCGAATTGGCGAACATCGCATCATCCTCAGTCGGGAAACCCGCGATCAGGTCCGCGCCGATGACGATCTGGGCGCGTGCGGCCTTCAGCCGTTCGGTCAGGCGCACCGCCTCGGCACGGCGATGGCGGCGCTTCATGCGCGTCAGCACCATATCGTCGCCCGCCTGCAGCGACAGATGGACATGCGGCATCACGCGCGCCTCCTGAGTCAGCAGCGCGAACAGCGCATCGTCGATGCGGTCGGGATCGAGCGACGAAAGACGCAGCCGTTCGATCGGCAGCGTCAGCAACGCTTCGACCAGCGCGGCAAGGCTGGTGCCGCTGTCGTCGCCATAGCTCGCCAGATCGACCCCGGTGAGGATGATCTCGCGCTGACCGCGGTCCAGCGCGGTACGGGCCGAATCCAGAACCGCATCGACGGTTGCCGAACGCGCGGTCCCGCGCGCCATCACCGTCGCGCAAAAGGTGCAGCTGTGTGAACAGCCGGTCTGCACGCCTAGGAACGCGCGCGCGTGGTCGGCCCCGGACAGGGCGGGGGCATAAGGCAAACTGCGCCCCTGCGAAGGCAGGGGCCCATCACCTACGCTCTCGTCTTGCCGTCGCCCTTCGTTTGCTGACGCGATGGCAGAAGATGGACCCCCGCCTTCGCGGGGGAACGGGGGAGAATTGGGAAGATAGCTCTCCGCCAAACCCTTGGCGTCATTCCGCACCACCCGCGCGCCTATTTCGGCGAAGCGTTCGGCCTCCAGCTCCGCCGCGCACCCGGTCACCACGACCTCGGCACCCGGCCGCTCGCGCAGCGCGCGGCGCACCGCCTGCCGTGCCTGCCGCACGGCTTCGTCGGTCACCGCACAGCTGTTGAAGACGATCGTGTCGGTTGCACCCGCGGCGCTGATCGCCGACCAAATGGCCTCGCCTTCGGCGATGTTCAGCCGACAACCGAAATTGACGACCTCGTGGCGGTCGACGACTGCTGCGCTCATCCGAACTGCGCCCAGTCGGTCTCGCCCTCGTAAACGCGCGTCGCCGCGCCGCTCATCACGATCGGCTCGCCCGGCGCCCAGCGGATGATCAGGTCGCCGCCGGGCAGCGCAACGGTCACCGGCGACTGGACGAGGCCCGCGCGGATCGCCGCGACCGCGGTGGCGCAGGCGCCGGTGCCGCACGCCTGCGTCAGCCCGACCCCGCGCTCCCACACGCGCAACTGCAACTGGTTGTCGCCGTCGAGGCTCGCAACATTGACGTTGACGCGCTCGGGAAACAGCGGGTCGGTCTCGATCCGCGGCCCCAGCGCGTCGAGCGCGACCGCGTCGGCCTCGGGGACAAAAAATACGATGTGCGGGTTGCCGACATTGACCGCGGCGCCATGTTCCAATTCGTCCCACGCCACCGGCATGTCGCGGGTGTCCATCGGCATCGCGAGCGGGATATGTTCCCAGTCGAACATGGGCTCGCCCAGCACCACCTCGGCACCACCATCAGCCGGCGT
Source organism: Sphingopyxis sp. EG6 (assembly GCF_003609815.1). Classification (NCBI taxonomy): domain Bacteria; kingdom Pseudomonadati; phylum Pseudomonadota; class Alphaproteobacteria; order Sphingomonadales; family Sphingopyxidaceae; genus Sphingopyxis; species Sphingopyxis sp. EG6. Next base: position 2,892,354 of record NZ_AP017603.1, on the reverse strand, counting down.
TACGCGCAGCATCCCCCCCAGCGTCTCGATCACCGCGGGCTGGCCGATCAGCGTGGCGACGCAGCGCGTCGCATTGCCGCACGCCTCGACCTCGCCGCCGTCGGCGTTGAAGATCCGCATCTTGACGTCGGCACTGGCCGACGGTTCGAGCAGGATCAGCTGGTCGCACCCGATGCCATGGCGCCGGTCGGCGATCGCATGCGCACGCGCCGGCGTCATCTCGACGGGCGCCACGCGCGCGTCGATCACGACAAAATCATTGCCCAGCCCGTGCATCTTGGTGAAGCGGTCCGCCATGATCGCGCATGTAAGGGGGCGGGGCAGGGAAGTCTAGCGATGCGGGTCAGGGCGCGACCGTGGCTTCCGCTCTCTCCCCTCCCTGGAAGGGAGGGGCTGGGGTGGGTGCCGCCGAGGCACTCGGCGGCGCGGCCTAGGACAAACTCCGCCGCACCGATCGGGTTGGCAATGACGTCAGAATTCCAGAGACGGACCACCTGCCAGCCAATACTTTCGAGATACTCGGTGCGGTCTTCATCATAGGGTTGCCGGTCTAGATGATGGCTCCCGTCGAGTTCGATTGCGAGCTTGGCCTCGCGGCAAGCTAGGTCGACAATTTAGTGGCCCACGACAAGTTGCCGGGTGAACGGTGGTCGATAACGTGACAACAGTCGCCATAGCTTGCGTTCTGCAGGGGTCGAATCGCGCCGCAATTGCCTCGCGCGTTCGGTCATGACGGTTGGGATGCGGTGCATTAGCCGAACGTAGAACGGCGAGCTGCGCTCGCCAACCCACCCCCGACCCCTCCCTGAAAGGGAGGGGAGAAGAAGCACTACGCCGTCTTGCGCAGCGGTTCGGCGCCGTCCGCGTCCGATTCTGTGTCGGGGCTCGTCGGCGGCACCATCGGCGCGCGCAGCAGCCCGCGATCGGCGAGCAGGCGTTCGGTGTCGGCGGCCGATGCGGCGCGCCCGAAATACCAGCCTTGACCCTTGGCGCAGCCCAGCCGCGTCAGTTCGATCGCCGTCGCTTCATCCTCGACGCCTTCGGCGGTGATCGGCATCGCCAGGCTTTCGCCCAGCCGCACGATCGCGACGACGATCGCCTGCGCATCGGGGCTACCGCGCATCGCGGCCACAAAACTGCGGTCGATCTTGATGCGGTCGAACGGCAGCGCGCGCAGGTGCGACAGCGACGAATAGCCGGTGCCGAAATCGTCGAGGCTCAGCGACACGCCCTGATTCTTCAGGCTGGTGACGATCGAACGGACGAGCGGCAGATTTTCGAACAGCGAGCTTTCGGTAATCTCGACCTCGAGCTGCGCGGCGGGGAAACCCGTTTCGACGAGCAGCTTGGTAAGCTTCTGGCTGAACCACGGGTCCTTCAGCTGCTGCGGCGAAATATTGACCGCCAGCATGATCGACGGATCCCAGCGTTTGGCGATTTCCATCGCCTGGCGGATCACCTGAAGCGACAATTCGCCGATCAGTCCGCTTTCTTCGGCCACCGGAATAAAGCGTTCGGGCGGGATCATCCCATATTCGGGCGATTCCCAGCGCATCAGCATCTCGAACCCGACCAGGCGGCCGCTGGCGATATCGACCTGCGGTTCGAAATGCGGCACGAATTCGCCGCGTGGCATGCCCTCGCGGATTCCCGTTTCGATCTGGTTGCGGACCTGCACCGCCATCTCCATGCCGGCCTCGAACCAGCAGAAGCGGTTCCGCCCCTCGTCCTTGCAATGATACATCGCGATATCGGCCTGGCGGACCATGGTTTCCATCGTCACGCTGGCATCGTCGGCAAGCGCGATGCCCAGCGACGCGCCGATGCGGATCTGCTGCGCATCATGGGCAACCGAATTTTCGAGCGCGGCCACCAGTTCGGCGGCGAGCGCGTCGATCGTCGCGCGCGCAAACGGCTCGAACGCCAGCATCGCGACAAATTCGTCGCCGCCCAGCCGTGCCTTGGTGGCATTGGGGGGCAGGATCGCCGAAATTCGTTCGGCGGCGACCTGCAGGACGCGATCGCCCGCGGCGTGGCCGTGGATGTCGTTGACGGTCTTGAAATGATCGAGATCGAGCAGGAACAGCGCGACATGGCGCTTGCCCGCGATCGCATCGGCGATCTGCTGCTGGCCGGTGGCGAGCAGCGAACGACGGTTGAGGAAGCCGGTCAGCGGATCGGTATCGGCCAGATAGCGCGCGCGCTGCTCGGCTTCGGTCCGCTCGCGAATCTCGCGGTGCAGATCGTCATAGCGGCGCCACCCGAACAGGATCAGCGCGACGTTCAGCACCATCGCCGCGGCCAGCGCGCGGTCGGGACCGCCGCCGATTCCGACCATCGTGTTGACGATCGCCTGCATCACCGTGCTGCCGGTGCCGACGAACAACAGGATCGCGGCAACGACGATGCCGCCGGCGACGATGTCGCGTTTGGCCCCGGTGCTGCGGTCCGGCTGTTTCGGCGTATCGATCATTTGGCTTTTCCCCACCATCCCGGCTGTAATGCACGCAAAGCGGTGAAATTTGGGTTAAGTCGGGCCCGGCGTCGCTTGCTTGCCTTTGCCGGGTGATCGGTGTATTGGCGCGCCGTTCGGCCGCATCTTGCGAACGAACATATCGATGTCCGCGACGGAAAGTCTGTCCACGGATAGCCGCTGGTTGGCGAGGTTTCGCTCACCGGCGTCTTTTGCGTTGCGGGCCTCGAAAACAAGGATTTGAGGCGCATGTTCGACAGTCTGAGCAATCGGCTTGGCGATGTTTTCGGAAAGCTCCGCGGTCGCGGCGCGCTGACCGAGGCCGACGTGCGCGCCGCGATGCGCGAGGTGCGAATCGCCCTGCTCGAGGCTGACGTCGCGTTGCCTGTCGTGCGCAGCTTCGTCGATCAGGTCACCGACCTCGCGATCGGTCAGAACGTCCTGCGCTCGGTCACCCCGGGGCAGCAGGTGGTCAAGATCGTCAGCGATGCGCTGACCGAAATGCTCGGCTCCGAGACTGCCGAGCTCGACCTCAACGTCGCGCCGCCCGCGGTCATCATGATGGTCGGCCTGCAAGGCTCGGGCAAGACCACGACCACCGCGAAGATCGCAAAGCGGTTGAAGGACAAGGAGCGCAAGAAGGTGCTGATGGCGTCGCTCGACGTCAATCGCCCCGCCGCGCAGGAACAGCTCGCCGTGCTCGGCCAGCAGATCGACGTCGCGACCCTCCCGATCGTCGCAGGCCAGCAGCCGGTCGAAATCGCCCAGCGCGCCATGCAGGCGGCGAAGCTGCAGGGCTTCGACGTGCTGATGCTCGACACCGCGGGCCGCCTCCACGTCGACCAGCAGCTGATGGACGAAATGCAGGCGGTGTCGCGCACCGCGAACCCCGCCGAAACGCTGCTCGTCGTCGACAGCCTGACCGGCCAGGACGCGGTGCAGGTCGCGCAGCGCTTTACCGACCAGGTGCCGCTCACCGGCGTCGTGCTCACGCGTATGGACGGCGACGCGCGCGGCGGTGCGGCGCTGTCGATGCGCGCGGTTACCGGCAAGCCGATCAAGTTCGCGGGTACGGGCGAGAAGCTCGACGGGCTCGAACTCTTCCAGCCGTCGCGCATCGCGGGCCGCATCCTCGGCATGGGCGACGTCGTCAGCCTCGTCGAACGCGCCGCCGAAACGATCCAGGCCGAAGAGGCCGAGGCGATGGCGGCGAAGATGGCCAAGGGCCAGTTCGACCTCAACGACCTCCGCACCCAGCTCAATCAGATGCGCCGCATGGGCGGCCTCGGCGCGCTCGCTGGCATGATCCCCGGCATCAAGAAGGCGCAGGCCCAGATGGCTGCGGGCGGCGCCGACGACAAGATGCTCATTCATTTCGACGCGATCATGGGGTCGATGACCCCCAAGGAACGCGCGAAGCCCGAAATCCTGACCGCGAAGCGCAAGATCCGTATCGCCAACGGGTCGGGGACCACCGTGCAACAGGTCAACAAGGTGCTGAAGATGCATCAGGAAATGGCCAGCGCGATGAAGAAGATCCGCAAGATGGGCGGCCTCAAGGGGCTCGGCGCGCTGTTCGGCAAGGGCGGCGGCATTCCCGGCATGGGCGGCCCAGGCGGTTTGGGTGGCGGCGGCGGCCTCCCCGGCCTTGGTGGAGGCGGATCGATCCCGCCCGAACTCGCCAATTTGATGAATAAAAAGAAGTAATTAAACCCGAATTTCAGTTACAAGAAAAAGGAAAATATCATGGCAACCTCCATTCGCCTCGCACGCGGCGGTTCGAAAAAGCGTCCCTATTACAAGATCGTCGTTGCTGACTCGCGTAGCCCGCGCGATGGCCGCTTCATCGAGCGTATCGGTAGCTACAACCCGCTGCTCGCCAAGGATAATCCCGAGCGCGTCAAGCTCGACGCGGACCGCGCGAAGCATTGGCTGAGCGTCGGCGCCCAGCCGAGCGATCGCGTCGCCCGCTTCCTCGACGCCGCGGGCGTCAAGGAACGCGCCGCGCGCAACAACCCGAACAAGGGTGTCCCGGGCGAAAAGGCCAAGGAACGCGCCGAAGAAAAGGCCCAGAAGATCGCTGATGCCGCCGAAGCCGCTGCCGCGGCAGCGGCCGCCCCGGCGCCCGAACCCGAAGCTGTTGAAGAAGCCGCTCCGGAAGTGGCCGCCGAAGAAGCTGCTGCCCCCGAGGCCGCAGAATCGGATGCGACCGGTTCGGTGAAGAGCGAAGAAACCGCCGAAGCGGTGGCCGAAGCCGTTGCCGACGACGTCCCCGCCGACGCGACCGCCGACGACGCGACCGCGATCGCCGAAGAAGTCGCCGAAGGCGGCCCGGTCGCTGCCGAAGCCGAAGAAGCTCCGGCTGCTGAAGCTGGCGAAGAAAAGGCCGAAGGCTAAACCTTGGCCGACGCGAATCGCCCCGTCACCCTTGCCGCCATCGCCGGCGCGCACGGGGTGCGGGGCGAGGTGCGGCTGAAACTGTTCGGCGAAGGCGCGGAGTCTCTCCGTGCCTTTTCCGTTTTCAACGCGGGCGATCGCACGCTGACCCTCAAATCGGTGCGCCCCGCCAATCAGGGCGCGGTCGCGACCTTTGCCGAGGTGGGTGACCGGAGCGCCGCCGAAGCGCTTCGCGGTACCGTCCTCACCGTCCCGCGCTCGGCGCTGCCGCCGCTCGGCGAGGGCGAATATTATCACCACGACCTCATCGGCCTCGCCTGCGTATCGACCGATGGCGCCGCGATCGGCCAGGTCGTCGCCGTCGAAAATTTCGGCGCGGGTGACATCCTCGAAATCGAGAAGCCCGGCGGCAAGCGCTTCATGGTGCCGATGAATGCTCGGGCGGTCCCGGCGTGGAACGACGACGGCGTGACGATCGACGCGGTATTCGTCGAGTAACGACGGCTTTGGGTTGGGGAGCGGGCGTTGACGATCCTCCCCGGAACGGGGAGGGGGACCAGCGAAGTTGGTGGAGAGGCACCATCGGTTTGCCTTGCCGCCAAAGTCGTGCGCCGCTGCTAAGTTCTCAGAAAGCTTGGTTTTTCCAGCCCAGCGCTGCGTAAACCGCCTGTGCCCCTCCACCACCCTTCGGGTGGTCCCCCTCCCCCGGTGGGGGAGGACCGCTATGTCCGCAATCGCTCGTTTCCAGACGACAACGCGCATCGCTGATTGTCGGCGGCTCCCGGCGCTGTTAGCCTGACGGCGATTGCTGTGGAGGGACTATGCGCTGGAAATCGGGTTTCGTTTTCGCTCTCATGCTTGGAGTCGCCGCTCCCGCGCTGGCGCAGGACGCCAAACCCCAAACCCTCGAACAGATCACCCCCGAAATCGACGCGCTTTTCGCCAAATATCAGGCCGACGCGCATATTCCCGGCATGGTCTATGGCGTCGTGCGCGACGGCAAGCTCGCCTATGTGAAGGGCACCGGGGTCCAGAACCTCGTCGACAAGAGCGCCGTCACCGCCGACAGCCGCTTCCGCATCGCATCGATGACCAAGGCTTTCACCGCGCTCGCGATTCTGAAGCTCCGCGACGATGACAAGCTGCGCCTCGACGACCTCGCCGAGGACCATGTTCCCGAAATGAAGGGCTGGGTCTATCCCACCAAGGACAGCCCGCGCATCCGCATCCGCGACCTGCTCCACCATGTCGGCGGGCTGGTCACCGACGATCCATGGGGCGACCGCCAACAGATCTTGCCGCAGGCGGATTTTACCAGGATGATCGCCGCCGGGGTGCCGTTCAGCCGCGTCCCGCAGTCCGCCCATGAATATTCGAACTACGGCTATGCATTGCTCGGCCGCGTCATCGCCAATGCGTCGGGCATGGCGTACACCGATTATATCCAGCGGACGATCCTGACCCCGCTCGGCATGACGAGCAGCGGTTTCGACGTCACCAAGACACCCAAGGCGGTCTATGCGCGCGGCTATCGCTGGGAAAATGACGCCTGGTCGCCCGAACCCGAGATGGTCGATGGCGCCTTCAACGCCATGGGCGGGATGCAGGTCAGCGCCAACGACTATGCCAAATGGGTCGCCTTCCTGCTCGCCGCATGGCCCGCGCGCGACGACGCCGACACCGGCCCGGTCAAGCGCGCGACGGTGCGCGAAATGGCGCAGGGGCTGAACTTCGTAACGGTGGCGAACCGCATCGGCGCCAGCGGTGCGATGGCGTGTAAACAGGCCGCCGCCTATGCGATGGGCTGGCGCGTCGCGCAGGATTGCGATCTGGGGCTCACGCTCGCGCATGGCGGCGGCTATCCGGGCTATGGCAGCCATGTGATGCTGATGCCCGATCATGGCGTCGGGGTATTCGCGCTGTCGAACCGCACCTATGCCGGGCCGTCGGCTCCGGCGTGGGACAGCGCGGTTGCGATGGACAAGGCGGGATTGCTCACCGGACGCGCGGTGCCGATCTCCCCCGCCGTGGCGGATGCCTATGCCGCGGCGCGCGCCGCTTATGTCGCGGGCAATCTGGCCCCGCTGGACGGCAAGCTGGCAATGAATTTCCTGCTCGACCGCTCGGCGGCGAACTGGGCCGCCGAATTCGCGCGGCTGAAGGCCGCGGTCGGCGACTGCCCGACCGCCGAGCCGTTGAACCCGACCGGTGCGATGTCGGCGACCTTCCGCCTCAATTGCAGCAAGGGCCAGCTCGACGGGGCGCTTTTGTTGGCGCCGACGACCCCGGCTACGGTGCAGGCGCTGCGCTTTCGTGTTGTGACGCCCTGACGCCGAACGTCACGCGGCCTCGATAAACACCACCCGGTTGCGCCCGCTTTCCTTGGCGGCGTACAGATTGATATCGGCGGACTTCATCGCGGCGCCAAAGCTGGTGTCGCGGCCGATATGGACCAGCCCCATGCTCGCGGTCACAGGGCGTTCGAGCAGCGGCACCATCTGCGCGACATAGGCGCCGATCCGCTGGCGCAGCCGCTCGGCCTCGATCGCGACGGCGGCGGGCGCGCCGCGGAACAGCAGCGCAAATTCCTCGCCGCCGACGCGCGCCGCCATTGCCGTTCCCGATCCCAAGGCGACCCCGGCGGCAAAGATCACCCGGTCGCCGACGTCGTGGCCATGATGATCGTTGATCGCCTTGAAATGGTCGAGATCGACCAGCGCGATCGCGACCGGCGGCTCGTCGTTGAAACTTTCCTCGATCGCCCGCCGATTGGCGAGGCCGGTCAGCGGGTCGGTGTGCGCGATGATCCGCATCGCCTCGGCCTGCGCGCGCGCCTCCTGCCGCTCGCGGCGCAGCCGGACGAGGCGGTCGAGAATGCCGAGCGCGGTGAGCATCACTTCCAGCCCGAGCGCAGGGAACAGCAGGAACAGGAAATTGTCGAACGGCTGGCCAAGGACCAGGTCGTGGAACAGGCTGACCCCATACACCCCGCCGATGCCGCTCCACGCCGCCGCCTGATAGCGTGCGGTGCGGCTGCCGCGCGTTAGTGCGATCACCACCGCCGATGCACATAGCGCCAGCATCGCGACCAGCACCGCACTGCGCAGTATCATATAGGTGGTCGCGTCGGGCATGACCGTCGCCGGGGTGGTGAGCAAGATCAGGATGGGCGGCCAGCCGAGCCAGCGATGCAGCCGCGGACCGATCATCCCCGGTTCGAGATAAGACCGCAGAAACACGCCCGATACGACCAGGCTCAGGTCAAAGAATATCGTGATCCACACCTGCCGCGCAAAACTGTCGGGGGCCAGCCATGGCCCCATGGCCAGCGGCGACAGGGCGATGACGAGCGCAAAATAGGACAGCGCGCGGACGCTCTGCCAGATCAGAAAGCGTTCGCGCAGCAGCCGGTAAAAGACCGCATTATAGGCCAGCGAAAACAGCAGCAGGCCCAGAAAGATGCCGGTCAGTACTCCGTCCCACGTCATGCTGGTTGCCGCCGCGAATGAAGATTGCGCGCGCGCCGGTGCTGCGGCGGCCAACAGCCCCGCGCCCAACGTCAATATTCGCGCGCCTCGCGCCATGCGACCCCCATTTGTCCAACAGGGAAGGCTAGGCGCTGAGCGGCTGATTTTTGGTTAACGGAGCGTTGGCAATCGGCGGCCTTTTGCAAATCATAGCCGCAAGCTGGACGAAGGGCACCTGTCAGGTAAGAGAGGGGGGAACCTTCGGGCGGGGACTCCCTTCGGCCAGCTTGCGGCTATCGCATGTCCGTTGTGATCATTAACCAGCCTTGTGCCTGAAGGTCATCCGGCATCGCGCTGGGTCACCGGCAAAGGCTGTGCGCCCGACATGGGGGCAGGCCGCGCAACCCGGCCACCGATGCGGCGGAACGACGCGAGCAGCCACACCAATCCGCGGTGCAAATCATTGCTGAAATGCGGATGGCCCTCGTTCCACGTCCGCATCCAAAGTTCGTCTTTCATCGTTCATCTCCTGCTGATCCGATGGTCAGCAGATGCGCCTTTGCGACGCTCGCCGCCAACAAAAGCTTTGCGTCATATCATAAGTATGGCTTATATAATGGCGATGCCCAAGCTGCCGCCTCTTGCCGCGATCCGGACCTTCGAAGCCGCCGGAAGGCTGCAAAATTTCTCGCGCGCGGCCGAGGAATTGGGGCTGACGCAGGCGGCGGTCAGCTATCAGGTGCGCCAATTGGAGGACCGGCTGGGCCGCGCGCTGTTCGTGCGCGAAAAGGGGCGCGTGCGGCTGTCCGAGACGGGCCAGCGGCTGCTCCCGGCGATCTCGGGCGCCTTTGGCGCGATGGGCGATGCGTTCGCCGCATTGGGCAATGACGAGGCCGATGTGCTGACGATCAGCGCGATGACTACCTTTGGCGGCACCTGGCTCAGCGCGCGGATTGGTGGGTTCCAGCTCGCCTATCCCGACCTTGCGGTGCGCATGTTGATGAACAATGATCTGGTCGACTTCAACGCCACCAATGTCGATGTCGCCATCAGGGTGGGCCGCGGCGGATGGTCGGGGCTGCGCGCCGATTTTCTGTACCGCAGCCACGTCACCCCGATTTGCGCGCAGGCCTTTCTCGACGCCAACCATATCGCGGCGCCCGCCGACCTGCTCAACGTCGATCGGCTGGCGCCCAACGATCCCTGGTGGGCGGGCTGGTTCGCCGCCGCCGGGGTCGCCACCGTGCCGCCGCCGCGGCGCAGCGGGATCGAACTCGACAGCCAGTTGCAGGAGGCCAGCGCAGTGCAGAGCGGTTACGGCATCGCGTTGATGACGCCGCTGCTATGGCGCGCCGAACTGGACGCAGGGCGACTGGTCCAGCCGTTCGACACGCTCTACCAACCCGGCACCTCCCACTATCTCGTCCACCGCGAAAACCGCGTCGGGGTGCGCAAGATCGAGCGCTTCCGCGAATGGCTGTACGCTGAGTTGGAGAAGGATCGCCACCGGCTGCCGGATGAATTGTGGGAACCGCTCGGCTGAATCGCCTCGACAGCCAATGGTGCAATGTATATACATGATGTATATACGGAGCCTGCCATGACCAAAGAATATCGCGCCAAAGTTTTTAAATCGGGCAACTCACTCGCGTTGCGCCTGCCCAAGGCGCTGGGGTTGGAGGAGGGCACCGAGATGATCGTCCGCGAGGAGCGCGGCGAGTTCCGTTTCGAGCCTGCCGACAGGCCAAAAGCGAAGATCGACATCAGCGGCTTTGCTGGGAAGGCGCCAGGCCTAAAGCTAGCTCCACGGGAAGATTTCGAGGAACGCCCGAGCACAATTGCTGCACGTCAGGCGGCGGAACTTGCCGAGGCGGCTAAGAAGGCGTGATCCGTTATCTGATCGACGCCAACTCGGCAGTTTATGCTATGGATGACGGGCATGAGGTGCTGACGGCCCGGATCGCCGATCACGCACCCGGCGAGATTGCGATGTCGACCGTCAGCTATGCCGAGGTTGCTTATGGCACTTATGTCGGCAAGCCGCCGCCGCCCGAAATACTCGATGCCTTCGTGGCAGCCATCCCGCTTTTATCATTCGACGAAGCGGCGGCGCGCGAATATGCGCGATTGCCTTTCAAACGCGCGCGCTTCGACCGCTTGCTTGCTGCCCACGCGCTCAGCATCGGCGCAACAGTCATCACCAACAACGAATCCGACTTTGCGGACGTGCGGGGCTTGAGGGTCGAGAATTGGACGCTGCCATGACCTTCACCGCCGTCCCGCTCACCCTCTACCCCGACATGTTCCCCGGCCCGCTTGGCCACAGCATGGCGGGGCGCGCGCTCGAAAGCGGGACATGGGCGTGTGCGCCGGTGCAGATCCGCGATTTTGCGACCGACAGGCATCGCACCGTCGACGACACCCCCGCAGGCGGCGGGGCGGGGATGGTGCTGAAGGCCGATGTGCTGGGGGCGGCGCTTGACCATGCGGTCGCTGCGTATCCGGGCCTGCCGATCCTCGCCATGACCCCGCGCGGCACCCCGATCACGCAGGCGCGCGTGCGCGAACTGGCGGCGGGGCCGGGGGCGATCATCCTCTGCGGCCGGTTCGAGGGATTCGACGAGCGCATCTTCGACGCGCGCCCGATCGAAGAAGTGTCGATGGGCGACATCATATTGTCGGGCGGCGAGATGGGCGCGCTCCTGCTCCTCGACGCTTGCATTCGGCTGCTTCCCGGCGTAATGGGCGCGGCTTCAAGCGGAGACGACGAATCGTTCGAGAACGGTTTGCTCGAATATCCGCACTATACCCGACCTGTGACATGGGAAGGGCGCACGATCCCCGAAGTGCTGCGATCGGGGGATCATGCGAAGATCGCCGCCTGGCGGAAACAACAGGCGGAGGAGATTACACGGTTACGCAGGCCGGACCTTTGGGAGCGCCATGAGGGCGCTCGGGCCCGACCTGCCTCTGGCGCGCGGCGAAAAGAAAAGGACTAGAGGACATGAACCTCATCCAGACGATCGAAGCCGAAGAAATTGCCAAGGCTGGCAAGACGGTCCCCGAATTCCGCCCCGGCGACACGCTGAAGGTCGGCGTGAAGGTGGTCGAAGGCGAACGTACCCGCGTCCAGAATTTCGAAGGCGTGTGCATCGCCCGCTCGAACAAGGGCATGGGCTCCAACTTCACCGTGCGCAAAATGTCGTTCGGCGAAGGTGTCGAGCGCGTGTTCCCGCTGTACTCGCCCAACATCGATTCGATTACCGTCGTCCGCAAGGGCGCTGTCCGTCGTGCGAAGCTTTACTATCTGCGTGGGCGCACTGGTAAATCGGCACGTATTGCGGAGCGCCGCGATTACCGGTCGGAAGCCGGCGAAGGCTAAGGAGAGCTTCTCCTCTACAAAGCCGAAACAGCTTTCAAAAACGACCGGTTCCGCCAACAGGCAGAGCCGGTCGTTTTCTTTTGGGCAAAGCGAAATTGATGCACGCGTCCCTCTCCCAGCAACTTGGCAGGCGCGCCGTTCTCGGCGCGGGGCTGTGCTTTGGGGCGTTCGGGCTGGGGCGCGGCGCATTCGCGGCGCCAAACGCCGAACGGCTCGTAGCCGCGGCGCGGCGGCAGGTGGGGGTGACGCTTTCCTATGACCCCGCCTACAGCGTGCTGCCCTTCCCCGGCGGAGACGTCGACCGGGCGAAGGGTGTGTGTACCGACGTCATCATCCGCGCCTATCGCGACGCGCTCGGCATCGACCTGCAGGCGCTCGTCAACGCCGACATGAAGCGCGATTTTGCGGCCTATCCCCGCAACTGGGGGCTCCGCCGTCCCGACCGTAACATCGACCATCGCCGCGTCCCCAATCTTGCGGCCTATTGGACGCGCCAGCGTGCGCGGCTGCCCGTTTCGACCGACCCCGCCGACTGGCGGCCCGGCGACATCTTCACCTCGATGACCGGCGGACGCTTTCCGCACACCGGCATCGTCTCCGACCGAACTACGGCAGCGGGGCGCCCGCTTGTGATCCACAATATCGGCCGCGGCGCGCGCGAGGAAGACGCGCTCTTCGACCACCCGCTAACCGGCCATTTTCGCTGGAAAGTCTGACCGAGTTTCAATCAAATTTGCACTGAGGAGTGAGTAAATGGGTTATCGTATCGTTGTCGCCGGCGCGACGGGCAATGTCGGGCGCGAAGTGCTCGCCATTCTCGCCGAGCGCGAATTTCCCTACGACGAACTGGCGGCGGTCGCATCGTCGCGCAGCCAGGGCGACGAGATCGAGATCGGCGATACCGGCAAGACCGTCAAATGCCAGAATATCGAGAATTTCGACTGGTCGGGCTGGGACATGGCGATTTTCGCGATCGGCAGCGACGCCACCGCGATCCACGCGCCCAAGGCCGCGGCGGCGGGCTGCGTCGTGATCGACAACTCGTCGCTCTATCGCATGGACCCCGACGTGCCGCTGATCGTGCCCGAGGTGAACCCCGACGCGATCGACGGCTATACCAAGCGCAATATCATCGCGAACCCCAATTGCTCGACCGCGCAGATGGTCGTCGCGCTCAAGCCGCTGCACGACGCCGCGACGATCACGCGCGTCGTCGTTTCGACCTACCAGTCGGTGTCGGGCGCTGGCAAGGCGGGCATGGACGAGCTGTGGAACCAGACGCGCCAGATCTTCGTCGGCGACGAAAAGGATGTCAGCAAGTTCACCAAGCAGATCGCCTTCAACGTCATCCCGCACATCGACAAATTCCTCGACGACGGCTCGACCAAGGAAGAGTGGAAGATGGTCGTCGAGACCAAGAAGATCCTCGATCCCAAGATCAAGGTGACGGCGACCTGCGTCCGCGTCCCCGTCTTTGTCGGCCATTCGGAAGCGATCAATATCGAGATGGAGGACGAACTGTCGGCCGAGGACGCGCAGCGCATCCTGCGCGAAGCCCCCGGCGTGGTGCTCCACGATAAGCGCGAGGACGGCGGTTATATCACCCCCGTCGAATGCGTCGGCGATTTCGCGACCTTCGTCAGCCGCGTGCGCGAAGACCCGACGGTCGAAAACGGCCTCAACCTCTGGTGCGTCAGCGATAACCTCCGCAAGGGCGCGGCGCTGAACGCGGTGCAGATCGCCGAACTGCTCGGGCGGCGACACCTGAAGAAGGGTTGAATCTGAAATCCTCCCTGTCGCGAAGCGATGGGGAGGGGGACCGCCGCGTAGCGGTGGTGGAGGGGCCGCGACGACAGCGCCAAAGCCCCTCCGTCAGCCGCTTCGAGGCTGCCACCTCCCCATGCCTGCGGCACAGGGAGGATCGCTTGGCGTTGCCGGAGCATTCAAGCTATGCCGCTGCCATGACCGCTCCCTACGCCTTCACCCACGCGCTCTGCCGCGCCCCCGCGCCATCGGCCATCCATGGCATCCGCACGGACGGCGGTCCCGACCCCGATTTCACCGGCCTCCTCGCCGAGCATGAAGCCTATGTCAGGGCGCTGCGCGATCTCGGCCTGATCGTTGACGTCCTCGACCCGCTCGACGCCTTCCCCGACGCGCTGTTCACCGAAGATGTCGCGCTGACCTTTCCCGAAGGCGCGATCCTCCTCCGCCCCGGCGCGCCGAGCCGCGCGGGCGAGGCCCAGCATATCCGCGCCGCGCTCGCCGCGCTCCATCCGCGCCTCCTCGAAATGACCGGCCCCGGATACGCCGACGGCGGTGACATATTGCGCCTCGCCGACCGGGTGATCATCGGCCTCTCGGCACGCACCGACCGCGCCGGGGCCGAGGAGCTTGCCGGCCTGCTCAGCCAGCTCGGTTATCGCGCGGAGATCGCCGAAACCCCGCCCGGCGTCCTCCACTTCAAGACCGGCTGCGGCCTGATCGACGCGGGCACGATCCTCGCGGTACCCGCACTCGCGCGCTGTCCGCAGTTCGCCGGGCTGGAGGTTGTCACCACCCCGCCCGGCGAAGAAGAAGCCGCCAACCTGCTGCGCATCAACGACACGATCCTCGTCGGCGACCGCTGGCCCGCGACCCACGCGCTGCTCGCGGCGCGCGGCCTCGCGATCCGCCCGCTCCCGACAGCCCAGATTGCGCGCATCGACGCGGGGCTCAGCTGCATGTCGCTGCGCTGGTGAGCGCGGTTTCAAACCCAATTCCCGTTCATGTCGAGCGAAGTCGAGACACGTCTGCGCCCGGCTTTACGTCCCTCGACTTCGCTCGGGACGAACGGAGAGGGGCGCGCGCATGATCCCAGCCTTCGCCGCCCTTGGGCGCGCGCAGAAAGCCCTGCTCGGCCTCCTCACCGTGCTCCTCCTCGCCGCGCAGATCGACCAGCCCTATCCCGAAATCGCGCTGCTCCAGCATATCCCGACGATGCTGCTGATCGTCGCGGCGCCCCCATTGCTCCGCCGCTGGCCGCTTTCGACTCCCGCGCTCGCCTGCATTGTCGCCTTCTTCGCACTCCACACCCTCGGCGGGCGTTATGCGTATAGCAATGTCCCTTATGACGACTGGGCGCGCGCGCTGACCGGTACCGGCCTCTCCGACGCCTTCGGCTGGACGCGCAACCATTATGACCGCCTCGTCCATTTCGCCTTTGGCGCGCTGTCGGTCATTCCCGTCGCCGAAATCGCCCGCCGCTGGGGCGGGCTGGGACCGCGCGGCGCGGCGTTAACCGTGCTTGCTTGGGTCTTGGCCACCTCCTGCCTTTATGAAATCTTCGAATGGCTGCTCACCATTGTCGCGGCGGGCGAAACCGCCGACCGCTATAATGGCCAGCAAGGCGACATCTGGGACGCGCAAAAGGATATGGCGCTGGCGGCGCTCGGCGCGATATTGGTGATGGCGGTCAGAGGCAGGAGATAGGCGATGCGCAAGTTCACGACCCTCGCGATGGTGGCGCTGCTCGCGGCATGCAAACCCGCGGCGGACAAGGCGCCTGCCGCCCCCGAAACGGCCGCGCCCCCGGTGCCCGAGGCCAAAGCCGACGGCCCCGCCGCCGCGACCACCGCGGTCAGCCTCGACGGCGAGGGGCTGCGCTTCATCGACAAGAGCAGCGGCAAGGCCAGCCTGCTCGCCTTCGGCGTCCCCCGCGCGCAGGCCGAAACCGCGCTCGCCAACGTCGCGGGGCAGGCCGACGACCGCAGCACCAACGACGAATGCGGCGCCGGTCCGATGCAATTCACCCGCTACGACGCGATGACGCTCAATTTCCAGGACGACAAATTCGTCGGCTGGTTCCTTGGCAACGAACCCGGCGCGGCGGCCTATTCAACGGCCAGCGGCATCGCGATCGGCACGACCCGCGCCAAGGCGGGCGAGTCCGTGTCGATCATCGATGTCGAGGACAGCACGCTGGGCGAGGAATTCAGCATCGGCACCGGCGACAACGCCATCGGCGGCATGTTCGCCGCGCCGGGTGATGCGGCAAAGATCGACGCGCTGTTTGCAGGGGTGAATTGTTTCTTCCGGTGATGGGCGACGCGATCGGAAGCTGGCTTTGATCCTCCCTGTGGCGAAGCCATGGGGAGATGGCAGCGCGAAGCGCTGACGGAGGGGCACTAGCGCGACGTCGCTGCCCCTCCACCATCGCCTGCGGCGACGGTCCCCCTCCCCACGGCTTCGCCGCTGGGAGGATCGGCTGAGCCACTCCCACCAGCTTACCGCCGCCGCACCCCATAATCGATCCGGATCCGCACCCACGCCCCCACCATCGGCTTGCCGCCCAGCCGCGGCGGGCGCACGCGGAATTGCCACGCCGCGGCCAGCACCGCGCGCATGATTCGTGATCCGGTCGGATATTCGTCCAGCCCGACGCAGCCCTCGACGCGGAAATCGGGCGCGGTGCGGCACGCGATCAGGCCCCAGCCGGGGCCGTCGGCGGTGGACAGATAGCCGCGCAATTCGCCGTCGCTCGGCTCGCGGTACCAGGCGGCGGCATAAAGCGGCTCGCCATTGGGTGCCGTCCCGACGCGTTCGGTGTCGCGATATGATGACGACGATCCGCCGACGTTGGGCGGCCCGTAAACCTGGCCGCCCGGCGGGCGCACCCCGATGCGCGGGACGGTCGGCGGCGGCGGCACGGGCTGGGGCGGCGCGGGCGGCGCCGGGGCGGCGATCGGCTCGGCGGCTTGCGGCGGCACCGGCGCGTCGGGCGTCGGCGGCTCGGGCAGCGGCGGTGTCTCGGCGCGCGCGCTTGCGCGCGGGCTCGCTTCAGCGGCCTCTTCGGAGGCCTGCGGCGCGGCGATGCTCACGACGCTGACCCACTCCTCTTTGACCGCCGGCGGCTTTTCGACGCCAAAGGCCAGTAGCATCAACAGCAGCAGCGCCGGGATCAGGACGGCGAGGCCGATCGCCAGCGTCCGCCGCCCCGCGCCGATGCTGAGCTGTGCGACATAGGGGGTGGCGGGAGCAGGGGGCAGCGGAAGCGATCTTTGGTGACGGCACCCGGCAGCGGGTGCGCGAAGGCACGGTCGCGGGATAGGGGGAGGGTGAAGGTTTGACAAGGGCGGGGGCGACGGTTCCACCAACGCCCCCAACGCCCCGAAAAACCACCCAATCCCTAATGCCCCATATCCGCCGCCGACGCCTTCGGCGCCCCCGCCCCCGGCGGGCGCAGCAACAGCACCAGCGGCACCGCCGCCAGCGTCATCCACATCATCGCCCAGAAATCGTCGATATAGGCGACCATCGCCGCCTGCCGCGTGATTTCGGCATTGACCAGCGCCAGCGCGGTTTCGCCCGCGATGCCGAAGCGGTCGGCGGTCGACGGGTCGATGACGCTGACCGAACTGCTCGTCACGTGCGCCGCCAGGTCGGCGTGGCTCGTCTGGGTGTTCGACGCCAGCAATGTCGTGACGATCGAAATGCCGATCGACGCGCCCAGGCTGCGGAACAGGTTGAGCAGGCTCGACCCGTCGGTGCGGAACTGCGGCGCGATCGTCGCGAACGCCATCGTGTTGAGCGGGATGAAGATCAGCCCCATGCCCAGCCCCTGGATCAGCCCGCTGACGATCACCGGCTGCATCCCCATGTCCAGCGACCAGTGGCTCATCTGCCACAGCGAAAAGGCGGCGATGGAGAGGCCGGTGCCGACCAGCCAGCGCGGATCGATCTTGCCCAGCAGGCGCCCCGCCACCGCCATGCTCATCAGGATGCCGATCCCGCGCACCGCCAGCGCCAGCCCGGTGTCGATCACCGGCCATCCGAACAGATTCTGGAGCATCGGCGGCAACAGCGCCATCGACGCAAACATCACCACCCCGACGACGACCATGAACCCCATCGCGGTGACCAGATTGCGGTCGGTCAGCATCGCGCGGCTGAACAAGGGCGCGCGCGCGGTGACCATATGGACGACGAACATCCACAGGCACGCGATCGCGACGCCGCATTCGATCCAGATTTCGGCGCTTTCGAACCAGTCGGCGTGGGCGCCGCGGTCGAGCATCAATTGCAGCGCCGCCAGCCCCAGCGCCAGCATCGAAAAACCGAAGAGGTCGAACCGCCGGTCGGTCTTGCGCGTCGCGGGCAGCAGCGCCCACATCAGCGCCAGCGTCAGCACCCCGAACGGCAGGTTGACGTAAAATACCCAGCGCCAGCTCGCCTGCTCGGTCAGCCAGCCGCCCAGCACCGGCCCCAGGATCGGCCCGATCATGATCCCCATGCCCCAGATCGACATCGCGCGCGCATGGCGTTCGGGCGGGTTGATGTCGAGCATCACTGCCTGCGACAGCGGCCCGATAAAGGCGGCGAACACCCCCTGCAAAAAGCGAAAGGCGACCATCTGTTCCAGCGACTGCGCGGCGCCGCACGCCATCGACGCGACGATGAACCCGAAAATCGCGATCAGGAACAATTCGCGCCGCCCGATGCGGTCGGCCAGCCAGCCGGTGATCGGCATCGCGACCGCGCTCGCCAAAATATAGCTGGTCAGCACCCACGTCACCGTCTCGCTCGTCGCGCCCAGCGCCGATTGCATGTGCGGGATCGCGACATTGGCGATCGTCGTGTCGAGGATCTGCATGATCGACGCGCCCATCACCGCGACGGTCAACAGCGCGCGGTGCCGGACGCGCTCGTGCAACGGGACGCTGTCGTCGGCGGGCAGCGCGGTCGCGGCGGGACGACGGGGGAGCGAGCTCGAGGCCATGGCTACTCAGATCCTCCCTGCGCCGAAGGCGTGGGGAGGGGGACCGCCCGCGAAGCGGGTGGTGGAGGGGCGGCGACGGCGCGCCAAAGCCCCTCCGTCAGCGCTCCGCGCTGCCACCTCCCCATGGCTTCGCCACAGGGAGGATCGGTCAAACCAATACCGTCCGCCCTGAGCTTGTCGAATGGCCGTTCTTTCTTTCGACGTTGAAGAGAAGAACGGTGCTTCGACAAGCTCAGAACGAACGGGTTTTGAGGATTTCCGAAGGTAGACGGCCACCCCTACTTCCCCGCCACAGCACCACCGCCGGTAAACACCCGCACCTCCGCCGACAGCCCGGCGATCATCTCGCGCGACGGCTTTTCGTCGAAGGCGATCCGCACCGGCACCCGCTGCGTCACCTTGACCCAGTTGCCCGTCGCATTCTGCGCCGGCAGCACCGAAAATTCGCTGCCCGTTCCCGCGCCGATCGTCAGCACATGGCCGCGCACCTTCAGCCCCGGATAGGCGTCGAAGCTCACTTCGGCGCGCTGGCCGACGCGCATATTGGCGAGGTCGGTTTCCTTGAAATTCGCCTCGACCCACGGGTGTGCCGTGTCGACCAGCGTGACCGCGGGCAGCCCTGCGACCATCATCTGGCCGATCTGCAACCGGTCCGCTTGCGCGACGCGCCCGGCGCTTGGTGCGCGGACGGTGGTGCGGGCGAGGTTGACCTCCGCCTGCGAGCGCTGCACGCGCGCCGCTTCGATCTGCGGATTGACCCCGCTCGTGGGACCTGCGGCCAGCTTGGTGCGCGCCTCGGCGGCGGCGGCTTCGGCCTGCCGCACCCGCTCGCGCGCCTGCGCGACCGCGTGACGCGACGCGTCATAGGCGGCGCGGGTGGTGAAGCCCTTCTCCATCAGTGCCGCCTGCCGCTGGAAATTGACCTCGGCAAAGGCGACATCCTCACGCGCCGCGGCAATATCGACGCTCGACGTGCGGGCGCTCGCCGCCAGATTGCCGACGTCGACTTGCGCGGCATCGATCGCGGCATTGGCTTGCGCGACGCTCAACGCATAGGGCTCGCCGTCGATGCGGAACAGCAATTGCCCCGCCGCGACCTGCTGCCCGTCGCGCACGGCCACTTCGGTGATCCGTCCGCCCACTTCGGCGGCGACCGATACCTTGTCCATCTGGACATAGGCGTTGTCGGTCGACACCGAACCGCCGCTGGTCAGCCACCAGCCAGCGCCCCCGGCGATCAGCAAGGCCGGCAGGCCGAACATCAACAAGCGGGTGCGCCACTTCGGCGCGTCCTTGGGGGCGGGCGCGGCGGCGGTGGGAGGCGGCACCGGGTCGGCCTGCGGCGCGGGTTTGGTGTCATCGGCGGCAGGGCGCGCGGGCGACAGCTGGTCCATCAGGCGGCCTCCTCTTCTTTCAGGCATTCGCGGCGCGACAAATTGGCACGCACCCGCTCGACCAGCGCCGCGAGCTGCTCGCGCTCCGCGGCGGTCAGCCCCTCGGTCGCTTCGGCGTTCAGCGCATCGGTGGTGGCGCGCATCGCGGTCAGCAGCTCTTCGGCGCCCGGCGCCAGATAGAGCAGCCAAGCGCGGCGATCGCTCAGGTCGGCGCGGCGTTCGACCAGTCCGGCTTCCTCCAGCCGGTCGATCATCCGCGACAGCGTGATCGGTTCGACCTCGATCAGCTCGGCGAGCGGCCCCTGCCGGATGCCCTCATGGCGGCGCAGGTAGATCAGCAGCCGCCATTGCAGCGCGGTGATCCCGCTGTCGCGGGTGCGGGCGTTGAAGGCGCGGCGGAACAGCCGCGCGGTGTCGTTCAGCAGGAATCCGATCGTGTCACTCATGGCATGCGATATAATAGCAATTGCTACTAACTGCAAGGACCCCCACGCTGTGCGGCACTTTCGCAACCTTCCGCGAAATCGATCCACCTTGGTGTAAATTTCCCCGACAATGCTTGCAAAATGGCGTCATTTCCGCAGGATGGCGCGATGACCCTGACCGCAGACCTCTTCTGGTCGTTCCGCTCGCCCTATTCCTACCTCGCCATCGGCCGCTACCGCGCGCTCGCCGCCAGCCACGACCTGTCGATCAACCTGCGTCCCGTCTATCCGCTCGCGATCCGCCAGCCCGACTTTTTCGAGCGCAACCACCCCAATTGGCTGAGCTACACGATGCGCGACATGATCCGCGTCGCGCAGTTCCACGGCATCCCCTTCGGCCCGCCGCGCCCCGACCCGATCGTCCAGAATGTGATGACGCGCGAAATCGCCGCCGACCAACCCTATATTTATCGCCTCACCCGGCTCGGCCAGGCGGCGTCGCGCCGCGGCAAGAGCCTGGCGTTTGCGCATGAGGCGGCGCAGCTGATCTGGGGCGGCGCGCAGGACTGGCATCTCGGCGACCATCTGGCGGGAGCGGCGCAGTGCGCAGGTCTCGACCTCGCCGAACTCGACGCCGAGGCGGAGAAGGACGCGCAGCTGCTCGACAATGAGATTGCCGCGAATCAGGTGGCGCTCGAGATCGCCGGCCATTGGGGCGTTCCGACGCTGGTTTTCGAGGGCGAGCCCTTTTTCGGGCAGGATCGCATCGAAATGGCGAAGTGGCGGATGGAGCAAAAGGGGCTGCGCCCGCGCTGAACGCCCTTGCTCAACCAGCCGCCGCGCGGGCATAGCCGGGGCATGATGATCGACCCCAAATTTTTCGAAGCGCGCGACGGCGTGCGGCTGGCTTGGCGCGAGATCGGGCCGGAGGCGGGGGGCGGCAGGCCGCTGATCCTGCTCCACGGCCTGTTTTCGAGCGGCGAGATCAACTGGTTCAAGTTCGGCACCGCCGCACGGATCGCGGCCGAAGGCTACCGAGTCATCATGCCCGACCTGCGCGTCCACGGATCGAGCGACGCGCCGCACGAGGAAGAATTTTATCCGCCCGACGTGCTGGTGCGCGACCTGGAGGATCTTGTGGCGCAGCTGGGCCTCGCCGACTTCGACCTCGGCGGCTTCTCGCTGGGTGCACGGACCAGCGCGCGCGCCGTCGTTGCGGGCATGCGGCCCGGGCGCTTGATCCTCGGTGGCATGGGCCTTGCGGGGCTCGCAGGCTGGCAGCGGCGCGGGCGTTTCTTCAAACGTGTCATCGCCGAATATGAAACCGCGAAACGCGGCGACGACACCTGGCTGTCGATCCAGTTCATGAAAACCATGCGGGTCGACCGCATCGCCGCGGGCCACCTCCTCGACAGCTTCACCGACACAAGCCCGGAGATGCTCGCGGCGATCACGATGCCGACGCTCGTCGTGTGCGGCGCCGACGATCAGGACAATGGCTCGGCATCCGAACTCGTCGCCGCGCTCGCCGACGCACGGCTTGCGACGATTCCGGGAACGCATATGTCGAGCGTGACGCAGCCCGAACTCGGCGAGGCGATCGCGGCCTTCCTGACCGCTTGACCGGACTCGTCCCAAGCGCCTAGCTGTTGCCATTGCGCCAGAGAGCGCTCGATAACATCCAGAGGACGCGCCCCATGAAAGCCATGATTTCAAGCCTTTCGCTTGCCCTGTCGCTCGCCGTTGCCGGCCCCGCCGTCGCAGCGGACCAAAAGCCCGCACCCGCCGCCGCCAAAACCGCGAAACCCACCGCCGCCGACGCCGACGCCTTCATCGCCGCCGCCGAAAAGGATTTGTTCGACTATACGGTCGAGGCGAGCCAGGTGAACTGGGTCAACAGCACCTATCTGACCGAAGACACCGACGCGATGGCGTCGCGGATCAACGCGGTCGGGACCGAGAAGGCGGTCAAATACGCCCTCGAGGCCGCCAAATACAAGGATGTGGCGGGGCTGAGCGCCGACACGAAGCGCAAGCTCGACATATTGCGCACCGGCCTCGTCCTTCCCGCGCCGACCAAGCCCGGTGCGGCGACCGAACTCAACCAGATCGCGACCGACCTGCAATCGCAATATGGCAAGGGCCGCGGCACGCTCGGCGGCAAGGAAGTCTCGGGTTCGGACATCGAGGCCGAGATGGGCAATCTCGAGCGGACCCCCGCCGAACTCGCCGAGATGTGGACGAGCTGGCACGACAATGTCGGCGCGCCGATGAAGGACGACTACGCCCGCCTGGTCGGCATCGCCAACGAGGGCGCAGAGGAACTGGGCTTCGCCAACACCGGCGCGATGTGGCGCTCGGGTTACGATATGTCGCCCGAGGATTTCGCCAAGACGACCGAGCGCCTATGGCAGGAAGTCAAGCCGCTCTACATGGCGCTCCACACCTACACGCGCTGGAAACTGAACGAAAAATATGGCGACGCGGTCCAGCCCAAGACCGGCCCGATCCGCGCCGACCTGCTCGGCAATATGTGGGCGCAGGAGTGGGGCAATATCTACCCGCTCGTTGCGCCTGCGGGGTCGGGTGATCTTGGCTATGACGTCGGCGAACTGCTGACCGCGCAGGGCAAGTCGCCGCTCGACATGGTCAAGATTGGCGAGAATTTCTATTCGTCGCTGGGGATGGCACCGCTGCCCGAAACCTTCTGGAAGCGCAGCATGTTCACC
Organism: Sphingopyxis sp. EG6; assembly: GCF_003609815.1. Lineage (NCBI taxonomy): Bacteria > Pseudomonadati > Pseudomonadota > Alphaproteobacteria > Sphingomonadales > Sphingopyxidaceae > Sphingopyxis > Sphingopyxis sp. EG6. The sequence goes on along the minus strand of NZ_AP017603.1, from coordinate 2,869,330 downwards.
AAGCCCGCAGACCGCGAAGTCGTCTGCCACGCGTCGGCGTGGGATGTCGACAACAAGGACGATATCCGCATCAAGATGTGCATCAAGGTGAATGCCGACGACTTCGTCACCATCCACCACGAGCTCGGCCATAATTATTACCAGCGCGCCTATAACAAGCAGCCGTTCCTGTATCTGAACGGCGCCAATGACGGCTTCCACGAGGCAATCGGCGATTTCGTCGCGCTGTCGATCACTCCGCAATATTTGGTCGACATCGGCCTGCTCGACACGGCGAAGGTGCCGAGCGCCGACAAGGACATCGGCCTCTTGCTGCGGCAGGCGATGGACAAGGTCGCGTTCCTGCCGTTCGGCCTGCTCGTCGACCGCTGGCGCTGGGGTGTGTTCGACGGCACGATCAAGCCCGCCGATTACAACAAGGCGTGGACGCAGCTGCGCACCCAATATCAGGGTATCGTGCCGCCGGGCGAGCGGCCGGCGAACGCGTTCGACGCGGGTGCGAAGTTCCACATTCCCGGCAACACGCCTTACACGCGCTATTTCCTCGCCCGCATCCTGCAGTTCCAGTTCTACGAAGCCGCGTGCAAGCAGGCGGGCTGGACCGGGCCGCTCCACCGCTGCTCCTTCTATGGCAACAAGGAGGTCGGCGCGAAGCTCAGTGCGATGCTCGAAATGGGGGCGTCGAAACCCTGGCCCGACGCGCTCGAAGCCTTCACCGGGACCCGCGAGATGTCAGGCAAGGCGATGGCCGATTATTTCGCGCCGCTCAAAGCGTGGCTCGACGAGCAGAATAAGGGCAAGCCGACCGGGTGGTGAGCGGATCGCCGACGCCCGCCGGGTTCGATCGCGAAGGCTATCTTCGCCGGATCGGCGCCGCGACCCCCGCGCGCGCTGATCTCGCGGCGCTCGGCGCGCTGATGCGCGCGCATCTGCACCATGTGCCGTTCGAAAATCTCGATGTGCAGCTCGGGCAGGATCCGCTGGTCGCGGTCGATGACATTTTTGACAAGGTGGTGCGCCGGGGGCGCGGCGGCTGGTGCTATGAAGTCAACACGCTCTTCGGCGTGCTGCTGGCTGACCTCGGCTATGCCGTTACCCGGCTGAGCGGCGACGTGCGGCGCGGCGGCGATGCGATCGAACGGCGGGGCAATCACCTGTGCCTGCGCGTCGATCTCGACCGCCCCTATCTGGTCGATGTTGGCTTTGGCGGCTCGATCACGGCGCCGGTCGCGATTGAACCGGGGACAGGCGTCGATGGCCCCTATGCGATCCATCTGGCGCATGTCGGTGACAACCGCTGGACCTTCGATGAAGTGGTTGGCGAAGGCGCCTCCTTCGGCTTCGACTTCACCACCGGCGCGGCGGACGAAGGCATATTGGACGCGATGCGATCGGCGCTCGCGCGCGAAGACTGGTCGCCGTTCGTCCAGAATCTGGTGATACAGGTACGCCGCGGCGACACGCATTGGACGCTGCGCGGCCGGGTGCTGACCCGGCTGACGCCACAAGGCAAGACGAAACGCCTGCTCGAATCGGCCGACGAAATGGCGGCGGTGGGGCAGGATATTTTCGGGATGGAAGTGCCCGAGGTCGAGCGGCTGTGGCGCCGCGCCGCCGATCGCCATGATCAGCTGTTCGGCGTCGGCTGATCCGCCTCCATCGCGGTTTTCGCTTCGACCGTCTGCTTGAACCGCGCAAGCCGGGTGCTCGCCGCGGCGGCGTGCGGGCCGATCCATCGGTCGTGGATGTCCTGGATCGGCATTGCGTTGAGGTGGTTCCACCGCTCGCGGCCGCGGCGCTCGGCGATCACTAGACCTGCCTCTTCGAGCACTCTCAGATGCTGCATCACCGTGCAGCGGTCGATGTCGGCGAAATGGCTGCACAAGACCCCCGTGGTCAGCGGCTGATCCTTCAGATCGTCCAATATCTGCCGCCGGATCGGCGAGGCGAGCGCCTTGAAGGTCGCGTCGAACTGGTCGGGAATTGACATGTTATATAAATATAACATAAAGAGAGGCGACTCAAGCGGAGTATGATAATGGAACTGAAATTCCGGGTTGCGGCGCGGATCGCGAAGCCAGTGCACGAGGTGTTCGAGGCGGTCGCCGACCCGGCGCAGCTGTCCGAATATTTCACCACCGGCGGCGCCCAGGGGCGGCTGGAAACCGGCGCGATGGTGACATGGGATTTTGCCGATTTCCCGGGCGCCTTCCCCGTCTATGTCATCGAGGTCGTGGCAGACGAAAAGATCGTGCTCGAATGGCAGGCGAGCGAGGGTGAAGCGCACAATATCGAAGGCAGCGAGCCCAAGGATGCCGACTATCGCACCCGCGTGACGATGAGCTTCAAGGCGCTCGACGATGGCCGCACGCTGGTCGAGATCGCCGAGGAGGGCTGGCGCGAAAATCAGGGCGCGCTGGGCGCGAGCTATGGCAATTGCCAGGGGTGGTCGCAGATGCTGTGCGCGCTCAAGGCTTGGCTCGAGCATGGCATCAACCTGCGCGAGGGCATGTATCGCTGAATATCGCGGCGATCCGGCGGCGAGATACCCGGTACATTTTTGCGGTGGCGCGGACGCACCGGCGCGGCGATACTATTTGCCTTTGATGCAAGGAAAGGCAATCGAGTGAAGCGTGTCATGCTGACGGCCGCGGGCCTGTTACTGAGCGCCGGTACCGCGCAGGCCGCGACCTGCGACGACACTTTTGTCAAAAAGGGCAATCCGGTGACCGGTCTGCGCTTTATTGCGACGACGACCGTGCCGAACATGAGCATGCGGAGCGCGATCGGGCAGCTCAACGGCATCGTCGCGGCAAAAGGCTATGCGATCCTGGCGGTCGAGCCCGACGGCGGCGCGATGCTGGTCGAACCGCCGCCCACCGGCAAGTCGCGCCCGTTCCCGATCGAGATTGCCGCTGACGGCGCGGGGACGGTGCGCATGGAGGCAAAGCTGCGCGCCGGAATGGGTATCCCCGATGCCGCGGCCAAGGCCGAAATGTGCGGCATCCTGGCCCAGCTCAAAGGCGGCAAGGCGGGCGAGGCGCTCGCGGCGAAGGGGCTGGGCGCAACCAGTGCGCCCGGCGCCCCGGTCCGCATGAGCGTCTTGCGATTCTCGCAGGACATCACCGGGCAGGCGGACAAGAATAATGCGGCGGTGCAGAAGCGTTATGAGGGACGGCAATTCACCCTTTACGGACCGGTCGCCTATGTCGGGCCGATTGGCGACAGCTACCGTGTCGAATGGAAGCTGCTTTCCAATGTGTTGACCGATCTGGTTCCCGGCCGGGCATCAGCAGGCCTTTCGGTCAATTGCGTGCTCGCGAAGGGGCAGGGGGTCTATGCCTTGCAGCTGAAGCCCGACAAGCATGTCGAGCTGACGGGCACGTTCGACCAGCTGGATTACGGGCTGTCGTCGGTGTGGCTGAAGGATTGCCGTCCGGTGAAGTAAACGGATCGGAGCGACGCGCCTACCTCTTCCTCTGAAGAGGAGGGGCTTGTTAGCCTTTGGCGTTATGCAAGCCGCAACTTCCAATTTCCGTCATCCCGGCGAAGGCCGGGATCTCTCCCTCCAGCACTAACGCACCGGCGAGATCCCGGCCTTCGCCGGGATGACGATTGTGATGAGATCGGGTTTCGGTCGCCAGCGTTCGTACAGAAGGCCGTCGTGTTGGCAGCGACCGCTTTACCGAAACGGCGGCTCGTTGAACGCGCGCAATTTGCGGCTGTGGAGCTTGGCGCCTTCGTCGCGCATCGTTTCGCACGCGCGGATGCCGATCTGAAGATGCGCGGCGATCGCTTCTTCATAAAAGCGGTTCGCCTGTCCGGGCAGCTTGAGTTCACCGTGGAGCGGCTTGTCGCTGACGCAGAGCAGCGTGCCGTAGGGGACGCGGAAGCGGTAGCCCTGCGCGGCGATCGTCGCCGATTCCATGTCGATGCCGATCGCGCGCGACTGCGAAAAGCGCAGCGCGCTGTCGGTGTAGCGCAGTTCCCAGTTGCGGTCGTCGGTGGTGACGACGGTGCCGGTGCGCATCCGTTTCTTGAGGTCGGCGCCCGTGGCGCCCGACACCGCTTCGGCGGCGCTGGCGAGCGCGACCTGCACTTCGGCGATCGGCGGGATCGGGATTTCGGGGGGCAGGACGCTGTCGAGGATATGGTCGTCGCGCAGATACGCATGGGCGAGCACATAATCGCCGATGCGCTGGCTGGGGCGTAGCCCGCCGCAATGGCCGATCATCAGCCACGCCTCGGGGCGGAGCACCGCGAGATGATCGCAGATCGTTTTCGCGTTCGACGGCCCGACGCCGATGTTGACGAGGGTGATGCCGCCGCCATCGGGAGCGATGAGGTGATAGGCGGGCATCTGGTGCCGCCGCCACGCGCTGTCGGCGACGAGCGCACTGGCGTTGACGCCGGGCTGGTCGACATAGAGTCCCGCCGCACCCGCGAGCGCCGTGTAGCGGCCCTGCCCGACCTGCGATCCCGCCCAGGCGACGAACTCGTCGACATAGCGGTGATAGTTGGTGAACAGGATATAGCGCTGGAAATGTTCGGGCGCGGTGCCGGTGTAGTGGCGGAGGCGCGCGAGGCTGAAGTCGGTGCGCAGCGCGTCGAACAGCGCCAGCGGCTGCGACTTCGCGGGATCGGCGCCGAACAGGCCGTCGGCGAGCTCGTCGCCGATGTCGGCAAGCTCGGTGGTGGGGAAGTGGCGCGCGAGTTCGAGCGGGGTGACCCCGCCCATGTCCGACCCGTCGCTGGCGTCGAGCACATAGGGAAAGGGGATCTGCTGCCCGGTGCGCGTAACTTCGAGCGTGATGTCATAATGACGCGCGAGCAGGCCGAGCTGGTCGCGCAGATAGTCGGCGAACAGGTCGGGGCGGGTGACGGTGGTGACAAATTCGCCCGCGCGCTCGAACTGGCCGAAGGCGAGATTATGCCCTTTCTGCCCTTCGCGCTGTTCGCCGGTGGTGGTCAGGCGGATTGCCGGATAGTCGAACAGCCCAGTCGCCGCGGCATCGGCCGGCGGCAGGGTGCGATCGCGGACATAGGCGGCGATGGCGGATTTGAGGTTGGTGACCGAGGTACGGAACCGGTCCTGCAGTTCGGCGATGATGCCGTCGACGAGGGCGGTGGGATCGGTGGTTTCGTGCGATGCGTTGGACGTCATCGCGACGCTGTTGCACGAAATTGTGACAAAAGGGAAGGGGGGCAAGACTCCTCCCTGTCGCGCAGCGATGGGGAGGGGGACCGCGCCCGGAGGGCGTGGTGGAGGGGCCGCGGCGGTCGCGCCAAAGCCCCTCCGTCAGCGCTTCGCGCTGCCACCTCCCCATCGCTGCGCGACAGGGAGGAGCAAGTTTTTACAGCTGTTCGAGCATATGATCCGCGCTCGAAACCTTGAATTCGCCGGGCGCTTCGACGTTGAGCTGTTCGACGACGCCGTCGTTGACGATCATCGAGAAACGCTGGCCGCGCTTGCCCATGCCGAACGCCTTGCCGTCCATGGTCAGGCCGACCGCTTCGGCGAAATCGCCATTGCCGTCGGACAGCATGGTGACCGCATCGCCGGCTCCGGCGCTCTTGCCCCACGCGCCCATCACGAACGCATCGTTGACCGCGGTGCAGACGATTTCATCGACGCCCTTTTCCTTCAGTTCGTCGGCCTTGTCGACGAAGCCCGGCAGATGCTTGGCCGAGCAGGTCGGGGTGAAGGCACCCGGAACCGAAAACAGCGCGACCTTGCGGCCCTTGAAATAATCGGCGGTGCTGACCTGCTCGGGGCCGTTTTCGGTGACCTTTACAAAGGTGGCGTCGGGCAGCTTGTCGCCGGGCTGGATCGTCATGGTCGGCATCCTTTTCGTTGAGGGGATTTCTGGTCGGCGAGACATTGGGTCGGGCGGCGCGGGAGTCAAGGTTGGTGAGCGAGCGGGCAGCGGATTTTGGCGACTGCCGGTTGTGAGCGAAGCCTGTCGTCGCCCCCGCGAAGGCGGGGGCCGCTGTCGGTTTACGCAGCGATGAAGGACAATGCAGGTAGCGGCTCCCGCCTTTGCGGGGGCGACGGTTTGTTTGAACGCCCGCTCCCCACCCCAAACCAGTCCCAGAACCAAAGATGCTGGACCACCCGGCCCCGCCGCGCCATGATGGCGCGATGGACACAGACCCCATTTGGTTCACCGGCCAGCTGCTGCTTGCGCTGCCCGGCATCGGCGATCCCCGTTTCGAACATTCGGTGATTGCGATGATCAGCCATGACGACGAGGGCGCGATGGGGATCGGCATTTCCGATCCGATTTCGGGGATGACGGTCGGCGCGGTGCTCGATCAGCTGGACATCGCGCACGACGATCCGCTCGACCAGCCGGTGTTTCTGGGCGGCCCCGTCGAACCATCGCGCGGCTTTGTGCTGCACAGCCGCGATTGGGGCGGGCAGGAAGGGGTGCAGGTCAGCGATCGCTGGATGGTGTCGAGCTCGCACGACATCTTGCGCGCGATCGGCGCGGGGCGCGGTCCTGCCCAATGGCTGGTCGCGCTGGGCTATGCCGGATGGTCGGCGGGGCAGTTGGAGGGCGAGATGGTGCGTCACGGTTGGCACGTCACCCCCGGCAGCGACGCACTGTTGTTCGATACACCGCCCGCCCAGCGGTGGCAGGCGGCGTTTGCCGAAGCGGGCGTGGACGCTCGGTTGCTGACAACTGAAGGCGGCCGGGCATAGTCGTCATCGGCGCCGCGCCGAACGCGGCGCTTGCATGCCAACCGCCGCGCTTCAATCGCGCCGCTGCATGATCCAGCTGAACGCCATCGCGTTGAAAATCGTGTAGAGCCCATAGAGCATCAGCGCGGTAAACCAGGCGCGGGTCGCAATCGCCATCGCGCCGACGAGCAGCAGGAATTCGAAGATATAGGTGATGTGCGGCCCCGCCTTGTGGGCGAGCGGCTTGACCATTTGCTGGATCAGCGGATCGTCGCTTTCCATGAAGGCACGGTGCATCGCGAAATTGGCGATACCGGCACAGAAAATAGCGATGAGGGCTATAACCATAGGTTCGCAAATGGGGGAGGCGGGGTGGAAATGCCAGCCTCTTTCGGGTTATAGCGGCGCTTCGCCCGCGCTTTCGTTCCCCCGAGAAGGACGTCATCGGTGATCGCTCTCCCCCGTCCGGCCGTGCTTTGCCTGTCGTTCGCCCTCGCCGCTTCGACCGCGTCCGCGGCGCAGGAACCGGCAAACCCGCCGCAGCCCAATCCGGCGCTGGCCGATCCGGTACTCGCCAACCCGATCCCGACCGCGCTGGTCCCGCTCGACCCGCCGCTGCCCGACGCGGTGCGCGCGATGATCGACGCTGCCTTTGCCAGCGGCGAGACGCAGGCGGTCGAAGCGGTCGCGCGCTTTGCGCGGCAGACCCATCCTGCCAATGTCGGCGAGATTGATGCGCTGCTGGCTTTTTATCGCAGCGGCAATCCGCCGCCGCCCGATCCGATCGGTGAAATCCTGGCCGCGGCGATGGCGAGCGGCCGCGATGCCGATGTCGAGGCGGTCGGGCAGCTGGCGAAGAATACGCGACCGGACGATGCGGACGAAATCGAGGCGCGGCTGGCCGCCTATCGCGCCGAACGCCAGCGATTGAAAGACGAGGCGGCGGCGGCAGCGCGCGCCAGACTGGCGGCCGCGCGTTTCTGGCAAAACTGGAAGGGCGAAGGGCAGATCGGTGCGTCGCAGAGTAGTGGCAACACCAAGTCGGCGGGGCTGAGCGCCGGGATCGCGCTGGCGCGGCAGGGGATCGACTGGACCCACAAGCTGCGTGCGCAGGCCGATTACCAGCGCACCAACGGCCGCACCTCGGTCGAACGCTATGTTGCCGAGCTGGAGCCGCAATACCGGATCAACGACCGCACCTTCGCTTATGGGCTCGCGCGCTGGGAACATGATCGCATCCTGGGGTATGACACGCGCTGGAATCTGTCGGGTGGCTTCGGATACAAGCTGCTCGACAACAAGAAGACCACGCTCAGCCTGAAGGGCGGTCCTGCCTTTCGTCAGACTGATTTTGTCCGCGGCGGCGAGGATACCGAACTGACCGCGCTTGCGGGCCTGGATTTCGGCTGGCAGATTTCACCGACGTTACGGCTGACGCAGGTAGCATCGACGATCATCGGCGAGGCGAACATGTCGACCAGCTCGCTGACCGCGCTCAACGCCAAGCTCACCGGCGCGCTGTCGGCGCGCTTCGCCTATTCGGCGCAGATCGACACCAGCCCGCCGCCCGGCATCGAAAGTGTCGACACCCAGACGCGCTTCACCCTGGTCTACGGCTTTTAGTCGAAGATTTCGGCGCCGCCGATTTCGCGTCCATCGGCGAGCAAGCCGGCGCCGGGGACATGGTTGAATTCGATACGGATACCGTCGGGATCCTCGAACAGCACCGAATAATAGCCGGGCGCCCACGGCTCTTCCTGTGGGGCGTGGACGATCGCAATGTCGTCGCGTCCGGCCAGAAAGCCATGCACGCCATCGACCGCGGCGCGGTCGCGCATCCGGAAGCAGGCATGGTGCAGCCCCGGCGCGCCCTGGTCGAAGCGCTTGCCAACGTTTTCGGGGCTGGGGGTGCGGATGCCGATCGCGGTACGGCCGCCGACGCCATAGAGCATCGCGTCGCTGTCGAGCACGATCTTGAGATCGAGATAGCGGATGAGGTCGCGCCAGAACGCCGTCGAACGCGCGAAGTGGCCTGCAGTCAGGATGACGTGGGCGACCCCGTTGAGGTCGCCGCTCATTTGATCGCGGCGAGCGTGTAGAGAAATTCGGCGAAGCCCATCGTCGCATCGACCAGCCCGGCGACCTTGGGATTGGTCGAATCGATCAGATAATATTCGTCGGGGGCGTGCGCGCCCGACCCGTGGCCGGTGCCGAAATGCCCCGCCGGGATCGACACCGGCGGCGCGGTGAAGGTCGCGCCGGGCCAGCTGCCCGCGAGCCGCGCGTTGAGGTTCGTCGCGACCCCCATCTGTTTATAGGTGGCGAGCGCGGTGCGGATCAGGCGGCTGTCCTCGGCGACCTCGGTCGGGTCATAGCCGCCCGACACATTGACCTCGACATCCTTGAAACCATGTTTGTCGAGATGCGCGCGCAGCTTCTGCTCCGCCTCGGCGCGGGTCTGGTTGGGGACGAGGCGCAGGTCGAGCTTGGCAACCGCGCGGCCGGGCAGGATCGTCTTGCCGCCGGGGCCGGTATAGCCCGCGACAAGCCCCTCGATATTGACCGTCGGTTCCTGCGCGAGGCGGATCAGCGCGTCGTCATAGGACAGATTGTCGATCCAGTGGGTGACGCCGAGCGCGGCCTTTTGCTGCGCCTCGTCGCCTGCCTTGGCGGCTTCGCGGATCAGGCTCTTTTCGCGGTCGGTGAGCGGGCGGACATTTTCAAACCAGCCCCCGATGGCGGGCTTGTTGCCGTCGGGGGTCACCAATGTCTGGAGCGCCTGCACCAGCCGCCACGCGGGCGAGTCGACCATCGCCTTCAGGCTGGAGTGAATGTCGCCCTTTGGCCCGCGACCCCATTTCTCGCCGCTCGCGACCAGTTCGAGCTCGATGATGCCCTTTGAACCGAGGTTGACCGTGACATTGCCATTCTGGCCCTGCGAGGCGAAGGGGATGAAGATGCCTTCGCATTTTTTGAGCGCGGCGAGGATGTTGGGCTTGGTCGCGATCTGGCGGAAATGCGGCGAGCCGATCTCCTCTTCGCCCTCGCACACGAGGACGATGTTGACCGGCAGTTTGGCTTTGGCGGCGCGGATCGCGTGGAGCGCGGCGAGAAAGGCCGCTTCCGGCCCCTTCTGGTTCACCGCGCCGCGGCCCATGATCGCCTGACCGAAACCGGGGCGCTCGACCATGCGACCCTCGAGCGGCGGCGACGACCATTCGGCGGGATCATATTGTTTGACGTCGTACATGAAATAGATGCCGACCGTGCGCGGCGCGCCGACGTCGATCGTGCCGAACACGCCGGGGTGGCCGTCGGTCGGCACGATCTCGACATTGGTGAAGCCCGCGTCGCGCGCGAGTTCGGCCATATAGGCCGCACCCTCGGCCATGTTGCGATTCTCGGCGGCGATCGAGGGGAGCGCGATCCAGTCGCGGATGCGCTTGATCGACGCGTCCTTGCCCGCTTCGGCGGCCTTACGGATCGCGGCGCTCTGGCTGCTCGCGGCGAGGGCGGGGAAGGGCGCCATGACCGCAGCGCCCGCGCCGAGCATGGCGGCGCCGCGAATCAGGTCACGGCGGTTCGGTCGGTCGGTGTTGCGGAAATCCATGGCTTGTCCCCCTGCGGTGTCTGTGTCGCGGGGAATGTTGGCGGATTATGCGTCGAAGGCAAGGCTCGCTCACGCGGCCCGGTGGTCAAGCCGCGTTGCGAACCGCATAAATGGCGGGTCGGTAGCGCGGCTCGGGCGGCGCTTCACCGCGTTCGGCGGCAACATCCAGCCACAGCCGCATCGCGATTTCGATCTCGCGCGCGGCCTCCTCGGCGGAGGCGCCATGCGCACTGCAATGTTTGAGATCGGGCACATCGGCGATCCAGCAATCGTCTTCGGCCGACCAGAACAGATTGATGTGATAATGAATGTTCATCGCTCGATAAAATCCAGTCCGTTGCTGTCGATCATATCAAGCAGTTGCCGGATTTGATAGGGCTTGGCGTCCTTGCCGCTTGGCTGAAGGTTGAGATTGCCCGGTACATCGGGATGCTGGAAGATGTGGTGGCTGCCATTGGTGCGCTTGAGCTCGAAACCGAAGGCTTCAGCGACGCGGCACAAATCCTTGAAATTGGCGCGGCCATTCAGGCGGATTCGGGTGTAAAGTTTGGCAATGCCGGTCACGAGTGATGCTCCGTCTGAGGAGCTTCACTCGTAAATGACGAGGCAATGGCGCTCGAAATTAAATATTTGTAATCCTCCGGTCGCCGGGGCTCACACCCCCGCCAGCAACCCTTCGTCCCTGATCCGCTGCTGCCACAGCTTCGGCGCGTTGACGTGGACGTTCTGGCCTTCGCTGTCGACCGCGACGGTCACCGGGAAGTCGCTGACCTCGAACTCGTAGATTGCTTCCATGCCGAGATCGGCGAAGCCCACCACCTTGCTGCCCTTGATCGCGCGCGCGACGAGATAGGCCGCGCCGCCGACCGCCATCAGATAGGCGCTCTTGTGCTTGGCGATCGATTGCGTCGCGGCGGGGCCGCGTTCGGCCTTGCCGACGCAGGCGAGCAGGCCTTGCTCCAGCATCATGTCCATGAACTTGTCCATGCGCGTCGCGGTCGTCGGACCCGCGGGGCCGACGATTTCCTCGCCCACCGGATCGACCGGGCCGACATAATAGATGACGCGGCCCTTGAATTCGACGGGGAGCGGCTCGCCCTTGGCGAGCATGTCGGCGATGCGTTTGTGCGCGGCGTCGCGGCCGGTGAGCATCTTGCCGTTGAGCAGCAGGCGGTCGCCCTGCTTCCAGCTCGCGACGACTTCAGGAGTGAGTTTGTCGAGGTCGACGCGGATCGCCGCCTTGTCGGGTGCCCAGTCGATTTGCGGATAGTCGGCGAGCACCGGCGGTTCGAGGAAGGCCGGGCCGCTGCCGTCGAGCGTCACATGCGCGTGGCGCGTTGCGGCGCAATTGGGGATCATCGCGACGGGCTTCGACGCGGCGTGCGTCGGCCAGTCGGCGATCTTGACGTCGAGCACGGTGGCGAGCCCGCCGAGCCCCTGCGCACCGATGCCGAGCGCATTGACCTTTTCATAGAGTTCGATGCGCAGTTCCTCGGTCGGATTGCTCGGCCCGCGCGCGAGCAGTTCGGTCATGTCGATCGGGTCCATCAGCGATTGTTTGGCGAGCAGCATCGCCTTTTCGGCGGTGCCGCCGATGCCGATGCCGAGCATGCCGGGCGGGCACCAGCCGGCGCCCATTTGCGGCACCATTTCGAGCACCCAGTCGACGATCGAGTCCGACGGGTTCATCATCTTGAACTTGGACTTGTTCTCGCTGCCGCCGCCCTTCGCGGCGACGTCGATCACGACCTTGTTGCCGGGGACCATCTCGACATTGAGTACCGAGGGCGTGTTGTCCTTGGTGTTGACGCGGCTGAACGCGGGGTCGGCGAGGATCGAGGCGCGGAGCTTGTTCTCGGGGTGGAGATAGGCGCGGCGCACACCCTCATCGACAACTTGCTGAAGGCTGCGCGGGCTGTCGAGGCGGCAGTCCATGCCCCATTTGATGAAGACGGTGACGATGCCGGTGTCCTGGCAAATCGGCCGATGCCCCTCGGCGCACATGCGGCTGTTCGACAATATCTGCGCCATCGCGTCCTTGGCCGCGGGCGACACTTCGCGTTCATAGGCGGCCGCCAGTGCGCGGATATAGTCCATTGGGTGGAAATAGCTGATATACTGGAGCGCGTCGGCGATGGTTTCGACGAGGTCGTCTTCGCGGATGATGACGGTGTTCATATGCAGCCTTTCGCCCTGTTCGCGGGATTCGCGGGAATCCCTAGACCCCGCCGCGCGGAGTGGGAAGGGGTCAGGCGCGGCCCGGATCGACGAGCGGGCGCTTTCGGGCGAGCGCCTGCCAGCTGCCGACCGCAGCCAGCGCGAGTAGCAGCAACCAGCCCGCCGCCGCCGAGGGGACCAGCGCCCAGGCGAAAGCGGCGGGGGTGATGATCGCCATCACGGTCGGGATCGCGGCGAGGATCGCGACGGTGCCGAACAAGGCCCACCAGCGGCCGAGCTGCGTCGCGGCGGCGCCAATGACGACGTTCGTTGCCGCGAGCAGCAGGAATTTCGCTGCGACGGGGTAGGGCAGGCTCGCCATGGCGGGCGAATAGTCGCCGAGGGTGAAGGCAGCCTGGATGTCGAAGAGCAGCCAGTTTTCCCAGGCATCGCACAGCGCCGCGGCGATCGGGAGCGCCGCCGAAGCTAGGAGGGGGCGGAGGCGCAGTTCGCGCCACAGTGCCACACAGCCGCTGGTCAGAAAACCCGCGTAGAGCAGCATATATACATAATCCTGCTCATTCCCCGCGCGCATCGCGGCGAGGCGCGTCACCTGCTGCGGGTCGGTGAAAAAGCCAAAGATCGCCTCGAGGTCGGCCTGGCTTGCGGCGAATTCGAAAGCGAGAACGGGCGGGCCATAGCCGGGGGCGATGTCGTGGCCGCTTTGCGGAAAGACCTGCGTCAGCTGGAGGCCGAACAGCAGCACCGCGATGCCGAACGCCAGCGTCCACAGCCACACGCGCGTCGGTGCGGGCGGGCGCTCGCGCTGTGCCTCGATCCATTGCTGAAGCCCCCCGACCATCGTTCAGATGTCCGGCGGAGCGCGGCGGCTCACCTTATTGGCACTCGGCGCATTTGCCGCGCACTTCGATCACCGGGCGCTCGGCGGCAAAGCCGGTGGCGTTGGCGGCGGCGCGAACCCCGGTCGAAAGCTTGTCGTCATCGACATGGACCGCGGTCCCGCATTCGTCGCAGATCAGAAAGATGCAGTCGTGCAGGCAGCCGGGGTGGCTGTTCGCGACAAAGGCGTTGGCGCTCTCGACGCGGCGGACCAGGTTGTTCGCGACGAACAGGTCGAGGATGCGATAGACGCTGTTCGGCGCTACCCGCTTGCCGCGCTTCTGCGACACGATGTCGGCGATTTCATAAGCGCTGGCGGGCTTGCCGATCGCGGCGACGGCTTCGAAAATCTGCGCACGCATGTCGGTCCATGCTTCGCCCGCGCCCTCGAGCGCGGTCTGCGCCGCTTTGGCGAGCGAGGCTCCGCTGGCCTCGACGTGCGGATGATCATGCTTGCCCATGGGCGCTTCCTTGTGCTGCGCGCTGGTTCGCGCCAACTCGTCGAAAGAATGTAGGCTGTTTGAGGGGGGTCCGCAAGTTGCGGACCGGTCCATTCCGGCGCCAAGGTCGCGGGCGTTGCGTTATCAGTGTCGCGCGCGGCGGTTGAGGTCGTGGCCCAGTGCGACGACAGCAACGCCGATCATCGTCGCGAGCACTTCGCTGCCGTCATGCGGCCGCGACAGGGCGCCCGCCATCATGCCCAGCCCGAAGCTGCCGACCGCAAACGGCATCATATAGCCGTGGCTGAGCACACCCGAGACGAGGGTGATCAGCGCAAAGCCGATCGCGATGATCAGCCCGATTTCGTGGAACAGATGATTGTCGAACGCGACCCCGACCGAGGCGATCGAAGCGAACAGGACGGTGCTGGCCAGGCAATGAACAAGGCACAGTCCCGACAAGCCCATCGCCAGCTGGTCGCCCGATAGTGACGTCAACGGACGTGCATCGCGCGCAGCCCGAACGATCGCGCCGAGGCGCGTCAGGACAGGGGCAGGGCTGGCGACTTGGGTCACCCGATTCTCCATTGGGGCAATTGCGATGCTGGATATGGCATAACATGACAAAGGTTACAATGTCTCATTGTGCGCTTTTTCCATGGCAACGCCGCTTTTCGGGCTGCTGCTTCGGACGAGCGCGATCGGCAAGAAATATCTGGCGCGGCTGCGCAAAGCTATGCAATTAATATGGCTTAGCAATCTGTCGGGGGAGAGTATTTTGCTAATCAAATATCCGTTCGCGGCAGTCGGCCTGGTCTTGCTGGCGACGGCGACAGCCTCGCCAGCCCTTGCCGCGCAAGATCTGCCGATTGCGCAGGGTCTTTATGCAGATGATTTTGAGGGATGCGCAAAGGCGAGCAGCGTCTTTTTCTATGACGGCGCGAATTTCGGCCGGGTGAACCAAGGGGGACCGGGATACGCCGCCAACGCGCAGGTGAACGCGATCCAGCGCGTTGGCCCGCCACCGGGCGGTCGTGAATATGCCGAGACAAGCCGTCACTATCGTGGCTTTACGCTGGCCTGGACCGCCGAGGATAGCGGCCTGTATGGCAGCCTAGCCGTCAGGGCGGGGACGCCGGGGAAAATGACCCTACGCGACGTGAGTTTCCGCAATGTAAGCGGCGGGATCGATGTGACCGATACGCCCTATTCAAAATGCGAGTTCGGACAACTGCCGAAACCGATGCAGGCCGCGATCCGGTCGACGAGACCGCAACTTGCCGGCGGCGGTGCGGCGCCCGCTGCGGTGGTCGCGTCGGCGATGCCCGCGCCCATACCGCCGTTCAATATCCGGCCGGGCCATTATGTCCCCGTTGCGGCGGCATGTGCATCCAAGACGGAACTGATCTTCTATGTCGATGGCAAACGGGCAGGCTGGATCGACGCCCAGCCGTTCAATCCTAACCGCATGATCCCCATTGCGGGCATCAAACGGCGCGGTGCGACTTGGGTTACGGATGCTGCGACGGGCGAGACGCTGCGGGTGCTCGGCGCCGAGCGGATTGCGGTCGGGGATCCCGAATTCGGCGAAGAGACATTGCGCTGGTGCGCGGCGGGGGAGGTGCGGGCGACAGCGCGGGCGCGCTGACCCGGCGGGCGGCGGTCGCGGTCAGGCGCCCTCTTCTGCCCTGAGCGCCTTGCGATCGAGCTTGCCGATCATCGTCTTGGGCAGGCTGAGGCGGACTTCGACCGCCTTCACGCGCTCGTGCTTGCCGAGCTGGGGGTTAAGCCAGGCGGCGAGCGCTTCGCCCGAAATTTCAAAGCCTTCTTCCAGCGTGACGAAGGCTTTGGGCGCTTCGCCGCGATAGGCGTCGGGGACGCCGAGCACGATCGCTTCCTTGACCGCAGGGTGTTCGTAAAGATGCGCCTCGATCACGCTCGGATAGACTTTGAACCCGCCGACCGCGATCATGTCCTTCAGCCGGTCGACGATGCGGATATAGCCGCCGTCCTCGACCACCGCGACGTCGCCGGTGCGCAGCCAGCCGTCGGCGGTGAAGCTGTCGAGATCGGCGTCGGGCCGGTTCCAATAGCCCTGCATGATCTGCGGCCCCTTGACCGCGAGTTCGCCGGGTTCGCCGTCCGGGGCAGCTTTTGTCGAATCCTCCTTGTCGAGCAGGCGGATGTGCGTCGCGGGGAGCGGCTGGCCGATCGTGCCGGGGCGGACCGGGCCGTCATAGGGGTTGGTCGCGACCACCCCCGAACTTTCGGTGAGGCCATAGCCCTCGACCAGCGATGCACCGGTCGCGGCGGTGAATTTCTCGCGCAGCTCGGCGGGCATCGGCGCGCCTCCCGAGATGCAGATGCGCAGAGAAGAGAAGTCGGTCTTCGCGAGGTCGGGATGGTCGAGCAGCGCCTGATACATCGTCGGCACCCCGGGGAGCGCGGTCGTCCGCGTGCGGGTGATCGCGGCGAGCGCCTGTTTGGCGTCGAAACGCGGCAGCATGGTGATCGTGCCGCCGTTGAGGACAGTGCGGTTGAGGACGCAGGTGTTGGCAAAGACGTGAAAGAAGGGAAGGACGCCGAGGATGCGATCGTCGGCATCATGGTCGGGATCGATTGCATTCACCTGCCGCGCGTTGGCGGTGAGATTCTGGTGCGTCAGCTTCGCGCCCTTGGGGGTGCCGGTGGTGCCGCCGGTATATTGGATCAGTGCGATGTCGCGTTCGGGATCGATCGCGACCGTATCGGGGCGCCCGTCGTTGGCGATCAGCGCCGAAAAACGGACGATGCGCGGATCGGCGGGGATGGGAGCGATGTCGGCGCGCTTGAACAATCGGTAGAGCGCCGATTTGGCGGCGGAGAGACCGCCCGCGACCGAGCCGACGACGAGCCGCTGGAGGCTCGACCCGTCGAGCACTTTCAATGCGGTCGGCAGCAGCGCCGCGGCGCTGACGGTGAACAGCGTGTCGGTCCCCGAATCCTCGATCTGATCCTCGAGCTCGCGCGCCGTGTAGAGCGGCGAGAAATTGACCACCGTCGCGCCGATCGCCAGCGCGCCATAATAGGCCGCGACATAATGCGGCACATTGGGCAGGAACAGCCCGACGCGGCTGCCCTTGGCGATCCCCAGCTGCTGCAGCCCGCGCGCCACCCGCGCCGCGCCCCGCGCGACTTCGGCATAGCTGAAGCGGCGGCCCATGAAGTCGAGCATGGCGGCATCCCCGCGCCGCGCCACGCTGGCGGCGAGCATGTCGGGAAGCGAAAGCGGCGCGAATGACTGGTCCCAGGCCGTCGGATGCTGATAGTCGGTCGACCAGGAATATTCGCTAGGCATCGCCGGTAAAAATCCTCTCATCCTGATGGCTTTCCTGACACTAGGGTCAGTAAGCCGACATCGCAACCGGGCGTGCTTGCGGCGCGCGGTCGGCGCCGCTAGGCAGGGCCATCTTTCTCGCCAGGGGTTTTGCCATGTTGCAGCTGTCGTCGCGCATTGCCGTATCATTCGCCATCCTTGCCGGTGCCGCGGCGCTGCCTGCGGCCGCGAAGGACAAGGCGCCGCCGCCGCGCCCGGCGCAGATCCAGGAACTTTACGCCTGCCGCGACATCGCCGATGCAGCGGCGCGGCTGGCCTGTTTCGACCGCGAGGTCGGCGAATTGTCGGCTGCAGATACGGCGCGCGAGATCACCTTTGCGGACCGCGCAACGATGAAAAAGGCGCGGCGCGGGCTGTTCGGTTTTTCGCTGCCCAATCTCGGCAGCCTGTTCGGCGGTGATGATGACGACGATAAAGACGAAGACAAGATCACCGCGATCGACACGACGATCGAATCGGTGTCGATGGATCGATCGGGCAAATATCGGCTGACGGTCGAGGGCGGCGCGGTGTGGGTACAGATCGACGGCGTCGGATCGGTCCGCGAACCGCGCGTCGGCGACAAGATCAACATCAAGGCGGCGGCGATGGGCAGCTATTTTGCCAAGATCGAGGGACAGCGGCCGTTCCGCATGCGCCGCGAACGCTGACGCCGATCGCCCATAGCTGCGATTGGCCGGGCGCCGATGCCGGATAGTGCTGCCATCCCCACGCCGGGTGTCGGCGCGTCGCCGTTCGTGCTGCTCGACGATGCCCGGACGCGCGGCGCGGCGCCGGCGCGGCTGTTCACCAATCCGGTCGATCTATTGACCGCCGAAAAGCCGCATGACGTCCCGGCGCTGCTGCGCGCGATCGAGCGCGCGCAGGCGCGGGGTCTCTATGCCGCCGGTTATCTGACGTATGAAGCCGGGCAGGGGCTCAGCACCGCGTGGCGGGGACCGCAGGTTGAGGGCGCGAGCGACGGGCCGCTCGGCTGGTTTGGGTTGTTCGAGACGGTTGAACGGATCGATGCCGATGCAGTGCCGGGGCGGCTGCCCGATCCCGCCAGCGCGTGGATCGGCGCGATGACGCCGCGGGTGGCGCGCGCCGACTATATCGCCGCGGTCGAAGCGGTGCTCGCCTATATCGCCGCGGGCGACATTTATCAGGCGAACCTGACCTTTCGCGCCGACGTGCCGGTGCTGGGCAATCCGCTGGCGATCCATGCGCGGCTGCGGCAGACGGCGCGCGCGGGCTACGGCGGGGTGATCTGGACCGGCGATCGGGCGATCGTGTCGCATTCGCCCGAGCTGTTCTTCGCGCTGCGCGACGGCCAGGTGATGGCGCGGCCGATGAAGGGCACCGCGGCGCGCCAGCCCGATGCCGATGCCGACGCGGTGGCGGCGCGCACGCTGGCCGAGGATCCCAAGCAACGCGCCGAAAACCTGATGATCGTCGATCTGATCCGCAACGATCTGTCGCGCGTCGCGGTGCCGGGTTCGGTGGCGGTACCCGACCTGTTTCGCGTCGAAAGCTTTCCGACGATCCACCAGCTGGTGTCCGATGTCAGCGCGCGCCTTCCCGAAGGCATTGGCGCGGTCGATGTGCTGCGTGCCGCCTTTCCGTGCGGGTCGATCACCGGCGCCCCCAAGGTCCGGGCGATGGAGATCATCGACGAATTGGAGGTGGGGGCACGCGGGCTGTACACCGGGTCGATCGGCTTTATCGAACCGGGCGGCGACGCGGCGTTCAATGTGGCGATCCGCACATTGGTGTTCCCCCGCGCCAATGGCTTGCAAGAAGGCGCAAATCGCGCCACGCTGGGATTGGGTTCGGGAATTGTTGCCGACAGCGGGCCGGCTGACGAATGGCGTGAATGTCTGGCAAAGGGGGAGTTTGTGGGGGCAGCGGGGGCGCATTTCGACCTGATCGAAACCATGTTCTTTGATCCCGTCGAAGGGGTCCAGCGGCTGGAAGGGCATTTGACGCGGATGAAGGCGAGCGCCGAAACGCTGGGCTTCCGGTTCGACCGGCACGGCGCGCGCAACAGCCTGCAATCGGCGACCTTTCGCTTGCGCAGCGCGGCGCGGGTGCGGATGCGGCTGGCGCCGTCGGGCGCGCTGGCGGTCGAGGTGTCGCCGCTGCCGCGACTGGCCGAACTGCCCGTGCCGGTGGCAGTGTGCCCGGCGCCGCTGGCGGCTGACGATTTTCGCCTGAATCACAAGACCAGCCAGCGCGCCGCCTATGACGATGCACGCAAGGAAAGCGGCGCCGTCGAGGTCGTGTTTGTCGACGAACCGGGTTTTGTCACCGAGGGCAGCTGGAGCAATATCTTTGTCGAACGCGACGGCCAGCTGCTGACCCCGCCGCTGGCATTGGGGCTGCTTCCCGGCGTGCTGCGCGCCGAGCTGATCGACAAGGGCCGCGCGGTCGAATCGCATCTGCGACTGGCCGATCTGGCGAACGGCTTCTTTATCGGCAATTCGCTGCGCGGGCTCGTCCCGGCGCGGTTGGTGGAGGCCGAAGGCTGAAGCGCCAACCCCTCCCCTGAAGGGGAGGGGCTTTTTTGACGCTGCATAGCTAATTTGTCCCACGCTGCGCTTGCGAATTCGGGGCGGAGGCTTTAGGCGCGGCCCCGCGCAATTTCCTGTCAAATCGCCGCCTGTCCGCGCAAGCCACGGAAAGAAGTCCCATGTCGCTGAAGCCGCATATCTCCGCTGCCCTCAACCGCATCCAGCCGTCGGCGACGCTCGCGATGACCGCGCGCGTATCGGCGCTGAAAGCCGCGGGCGTCGATGTGATTGGGCTCAGCGCGGGCGAGCCCGATTTCGACACCCCCGATTTCGTCAAGGAAGCAGCGATCGAGGCGATCCGGGGTGGCCAAACCAAATATACTTTGGTCGATGGCACGGTGGCGCTGAAGGAAGCGATCCGCGGTAAGTTCCGCCGCGACAACGGGCTCGATTTCGGGCTCGACCAGATCACGGTCAACGTCGGCGGCAAGCACACGCTGTTCAATGCGCTGGTCGCGACGGTCGACAAGGGCGACGAGGTCATCATCCCCGCGCCCTATTGGGTGAGCTATCCCGATATTGTCGCCTTCGCCGGCGGCAAGCCCGTGGTCATCGAGGGCAGCGCGGCGCAGAATTACAAGATCACCCCGGCGCAGCTCGACGCCGCCATCACCCCGAAAACCCGTTGGGTGATGCTCAATTCGCCGTCGAACCCGTCGGGCGCGGCCTATTCGGGTGAGGAACTCGACGCGCTGGGCGAAGTCATCCGCCGCCACCCGCATGTGATGGTGATGACCGACGATATGTACGAGCATGTCTGGTACGCCGATTTCGAATTTTCGACCTTTGCCCAGCGTTGCCCCGACCTGATCGACCGCATCCTGACCGTGAACGGCTGTTCGAAAGCCTATGCGATGACCGGCTGGCGCATCGGTTACGCGGGCGGTCCGGCCTGGCTGATCAAGGCGATGGGCAAATTGCAGTCGCAATCGACGTCGAACCCCTGTTCGATCGCGCAGGCCGCCGCCGCCGCCGCGCTCGGCGGGCCGCAGCAGTTCCTCGACGACCGCAATGCGGCGTTCAAGAAACGCCGCGACATGGTGGTCGCGATGCTCAACGATGCGCCGGGGCTCAATTGCCCGACCCCCGACGGCGCCTTTTACGTCTATCCCGACGCCAGCGGCTGCATCGGCAAGGCGACGCCCGACGGCAAGCTGATCGATAGCGACGAAGCGCTGATCGACTATTTCCTCGACAGCGCCAAGGTCGCGGCGGTGCATGGCGCCGCCTTTGGCCTGTCGCCCGCGTTCCGCGTTTCCTATGCAACGTCGGAAGCGGTGCTCAAGGAAGCCTGCGTGCGCATCCAGCAGGCGTGCGCCGCGCTGCGCTGACGCTCTCCATTATAGTCATCCCGGCCTTCGCCGGGATGACGAAAAATGCACCCGCACGAGAATTCTGTACCGACCGGTCTTGTAATGCCGGTGGCGGAGCCTATCTGCACCTGAACGGCGGTTAAGCGCCCGGTTCACCGGATAGTAAGCCATCCTGATTAGGGTGACGGACATCACTGCACGGCTGGTCGGGGCGCGCCATATCGTCGGTGTAACCAAAGCGGCGTTGGCCGCGAACGCTATAAATGAAAAAAGAGGCTCCCCATGCTCAATCTTTTCCGCTCCGACTGGTTTTTGTCGATGCTCGCCGGCTTTGCGATCGGCGCCACTTACATCGTGCTGAATCAGCCCGCGCTGCCGATCCCGGCATGACGCAAACGGGCGGCGCACCTTTCTATCGAATCGTTGCGGCGCTTGCAGCGGGCGCGCTCGTCGCCCAATGCGCCCCGGCGCAGGCCGAAAGCGTCGTCAAACTACCCGCCGCTGTCGTCGACCCTGCGGTCAAGGGCAAGCGTGCCACCGCCGTGCTGGCGGGCGGCTGTTTCTGGGGCGTCGAGGGCGTGTTTGCCAACGTCAAAGGCGTGATCTCGGTCGAATCGGGCTATCATGGCGGCAGCGCCGCGACCGCGAAATATGAACTGACGCATGACGGCAAGTCGGGCCATGCCGAAGCGGTGCGGATCGTCTATGATCCGACGCAGGTCAGCTACGGCAGCTTGCTGCGCATCCTGTTTTCGGTGATTGCCGACCCGACCTTGAAGAACCGCCAGGGGCCTGACGTGGGATCGCAATATCGTGCCGCGATCGTCCCGCTCGATGCGACCCAGCGCCAGGTCGCGACCGCTTATCTGGCGCAGATCGGCAAGGGCAAATATTTCGCGCGGCCGATCGTGGTCCCGGTCGAAAGCTACAAGCGTTTCTATCGCGCCGAGCCCAATCACCAGGATTTCATGCGCCGCAACCCGTCGAACGGCTATATCATGCGCTGGGATGCCCCCAAGCTGGCGGCGTTCAAGCGGTTGTTTCCGGCCATGGTGCGCGCCACCCCGGCGCCCTGACGTCCCCATGGTTCCGCCACTCGTCGCGCGGGAGGAATCATTCGTCGCAAACGACTAGCCCGCCTTGCCCGCCTGCGAGACCAGATGGTTCGGGGATTTTGTACAAGTCGCAGGTTGCGGGGTTTTCATGAAGTTTGCGTTCTCGGGTCGGCCGCTTCTCGCCATGACGATGAGCGCCGCGGTGCTCGCCGGTTGCGTCAGCAGCGCGGCGGTGGTCCCGACGCCGCGGACCCAGACCGCCACACCGCGCCCGACGGCCACGCCGCGACCCGCGGGATCGGTGACCGTGCCGATCGGCCAGCCGGTACGATCGACGATGCCGCGCCCCGCGGGTCCGCTCGATCCCGGCTTTCGCCGTCCGCCCGCGGGTCTTGCCGAGCGGATCAATTTCCTGTGGCGCGGCTTTCCGGGCAAGACCGGGATCGCGGTCCAGCGCATCGACGGCGAATGGGCGATTGCCGAGCGTGGCGGCGAGCTGTTTCCCCAGCAGAGCGTATCGAAATTGTGGGTGGCGCTGACCGCGCTCGATGCCGTCGATCAGGGTCGGGTGCGGCTCGACCAGCAGGTGCGGATCGGCCCCGAGGATCTGACGCTGTTTTACCAGCCGCTCGCGGCGCGCGTCCGTGCGCAGGGTTCGGTCACGATGACGCTTCGGCAGCTCATTGAAACCGCGATCACCCAAAGCGACAATACCGCGAACGACAGCGTACTGCGCACGGTCGGCGGTCCGGGTGCGGTGCGGGCCTATATGGCGAAGAAGGATCTGGGCGCGATCCGCTTTGGCCCCGGTGAACGCTCGCTGCAAAGCGGGATTGCCGGAATGGGCTGGCAGCAAAGCTATTCGGTCGGGCGCAATTTCGAAACCGCGCGCGGCGCGCTGGCGCCGGCGACGCGCCGTGCGGCGATGGACAATTATCTCGCCAATCCGATCGACGGGGCAAGCCCGACGGCGATCGCCAGTGCGCTCACCCGGCTGGCGCGCGGGACGTTGCTCTCGCCCGAATCGACCGAATATCTGCTGGACGTGATGAGCCGTACCAAGAGCGGACCGAAGCGGCTCAAGGCCGGGCTGCCGCCGGGCTGGAAATTCATGCACAAGACGGGAACGGGCCAGAATCTGGGTGGCATGACCGCGGGCTATAATGATATCGGCATCGCCACCGCGCCCGACGGCACCCGCTATGCCATCGTCGTCATGATGGGGACCACCACGTCGCCGATCCCGGCGCGCATGGCGTTGATGCAGGCGGTGTCGAGCGCGGTCGCCGAATTTCATGGAAGATAATCGCTGATGCGCCTTGCCGTACTATCGCTGTCGCTGTTTGCCTTGGCGGCTTGCGCTACGCCCGAAGCGCGGCTGCGTACCGGGCTGGTCAACGCCGGGCTGTCGCAGCCGATCGCGGCATGCATGGCCGAACGCATGGTCGACCGGCTGTCGCTGCTCCAACTGCGCCGCCTCGGTTCGCTGTCGACGTTGAAGGACAAAAGGATGAGCGATTTGTCGCTGAACCAGTTCCTTCACAAAGTTCGTGCGCTGAAAGACCCGGAGATTTTGACGGTGACCACCAGCTCGGCGGCGCTCTGCGCTTTTCGCTAAAACCGCTGTCGTCATCCGGGCGGCGGTCGGGATCTCGACCTCGCGATAGGACGCAACGATGAGATCCCGGGCTTCGCCGGGATGACGAAGGGATAAGCTTGCTCGCCGCGGCGGATAGAATCTCTTGCTGCCCCGGGACTAGCCTTGCCCGCCGACTTGTGCTTAGGCGGCGCCAATTCTCCCCGCCCCAAGACTCGAAAGGCCCGGCAGACCTCATGAACATCCACGAATATCAGGCGAAAGAACTGCTCGCGAAATTCGGCGTCGCGGTGCCCAAGGGCATTGCCGCGATGAGCGTCGAGGAAGCCGTCGCAGCAGCAAAGCAGCTCCCCGGGCCGCTCTATGTCGTAAAGTCGCAGATTCACGCGGGTGGCCGTGGCAAGGGCAAGTTCAAGGAACTCGGCCCCGATGCCAAGGGCGGCGTCCGCCTCGCCAAGTCGATCGAGGAAGTCGAAGCGCACGCGAAGGACATGCTCGGCAACACGCTGGTGACGATCCAGACCGGCGAAGCCGGCAAGCAGGTCAACCGCCTGTACATCACCGACGGCGCCGACATTAAACAGGAATTTTACCTCGCGCTCCTCGTCGACCGCGCGACCAGCCGCATTGCGGTCGTCGCCTCGACCGAAGGCGGGATGGACATCGAAACCGTCGCGCACGATACGCCCGACAAGATCCACACGATCACGATCGACCCCGCGACGGGCCTGATGCCGCACCACGGCCGCAGCGTCGCCGCGGCGCTCGGCCTGTCGGGCGACCTCGCGAAACAGGCGGCCAAGGTTCTGGCCGGGCTTTACGCCGCCTTCCTTGGCACCGATGCCGAACAGATCGAAATCAACCCGCTGGCGGTGTGCGAAGGCGCCAATGGCGACGAACTGCTGGTGCTCGACGCCAAGGTCGGTTTCGACGGCAATGCGATGTTCCGCCACAAGGACATTGCCGAGCTGCGCGACCTGACCGAAGAAGACCCCGCCGAGGTTGAAGCGTCGGAATATGACCTCGCCTACATCAAGCTCGACGGCAACATCGGCTGCATGGTGAACGGCGCAGGGTTGGCGATGGCGACGATGGACATCATCAAGCTGAACGGCGAATTCCCCGCCAACTTCCTCGACGTCGGCGGCGGCGCTTCGAAGGAAAAGGTCACCGCAGCGTTCAAGATCATCCTGAAGGATCCCGCGGTGAAGGGCATCCTCGTCAACATCTTTGGCGGCATCATGAAGTGCGACATCATCGCCGACGGCATCGTCGCGGCGGCGAAGGAAGTGAATCTGTCGGTGCCTTTGGTCGTCCGCCTCGAAGGCACCAACGTCCAGCAGGGCAAGGACATCCTCGCCAATTCGGGCCTGCCGATCGTCGCGGCAAATGATCTGGGCGACGCGGCAAAGAAGATTGTCGCCGAGGTGCGCGCGGTCGCGTGATAAAGCGCACCCTCTCCCCCCGGGAGAGGGATGCGAAGACTTGCGGACTTGTCCGCTAGTCGAAGCTGGGTGAGGGCAGGATGCAAAGGCGTCGCCCTCACCAAGTCCGACTAGGCAGCAAGCTGCCGAGTCTCCCTATCCTCTCCCAAAGGGAGAGGAGCCAGGTTGACGTTTACGTAAGCGCGAATTATGGCGCAGTGCACAATTTGTTGAGAGGAGCTTTGAGCCCATGAAAATCCTCGTCCCCGTGAAGCGGGTGCTCGATTATAACGTCAAGCCGCGGGTGAAGTCCGACGGCACCGGCGTCGATCTGGCGAACGTCAAAATGTCGATGAACCCGTTCGACGAGATCGGTGTCGAAGAGGCGATCCGCCTCAAGGAAAAGGGCGTTGCGACCGAGATCGTCGCCGTTTCCGTCGGCCCGGCGAAGGCGCAGGAAACGCTGCGCACCGCGCTCGCCATGGGCGCCGACCGCGCGATCCTGGTGCAGACCGACGACGATGTCGAACCGCTGGCGCTCGCCAAGATATTCAAGGCGATTGCCGACGCCGAACAGCCGGGTCTCGTGATCCTCGGCAAGCAGGCGATCGACGGCGACAACAACCAGACCGGCCAGATGCTCGCCGCGCTGACCGGCTGGGCGCAGGGCACCTTCGCCAGCGCGGTCAATGTCGAGGGCGATCATGTCAGCGTCACCCGTGAAGTCGACGGCGGTCTCGAAACGGTGAAGCTGAAGCTTCCCGCGATCGTCACCACCGACCTGCGCCTCAACGAGCCGCGCTATGCGTCGCTGCCGAACATCATGAAGGCGAAGTCGAAGCCGCTCGATACCAAGACCCCCGCCGATTGCGGCGTCGATACCGCCCCGCGCGTCAAGACGGTCAAGGTATCGGAGCCGCCCGTCCGCTCGGCGGGTGTCAAGGTCGCCGATGTCGATGAACTGGTTGCCAAGCTCAAGGCGATGGGAGTGCACTCATGAAAACTCTGGTTTGGGTCGAACATGACGGCAGCGCCGTCAAGGACGCCACGCTCGCGGTGGTCACCGCCGCCTCGAAGCTCGGCGAGGTTCATCTGCTCGTCGCCGGTTCGGGCGTCGATGCGGTCGCCAAGGAAGCCGCGCAGATCGCGGGCGTCGGCAAGGTGCATGTCGCCGATAACGCCGCATTCGGTCATAATCTGCCCGAAAATGTCGCGCCGCTGATCGCCGAGTTGATGGCCTCGCACGATGCGTTCCTCGCGCCCGCGACGACGACCGGCAAAAATATCGCGCCGCGCGTCGCCGCTTTGCTCGACGTGATGCAGATTTCGGAAATCCTGTCGGTCGAGGGTCCCAAGACTTTCACCCGCCCGATCTACGCCGGCAACGCGATCGCGACCGTCGAATCGTCGGATGCCAAGCTGGTCCTGACCGTGCGCGGCACCGCGTTCGACAAGGCCGCGACCTCGGGCGGTTCGGGTACGGTCGAAGCCGTGGGTTCGGGCAGCGACGCCGGCATCTCGAGCTTCGTCGGCGCCGAAATCGCCAAGCAGGACCGCCCCGAACTCACTTCGGCGAAGATCATCGTGTCGGGTGGCCGTGCGCTCGGTTCGAGCGAGAAGTACGAAGAGGTCATCGTGCCGCTCGCCGACAAGCTCGGCGCCGCGCTCGGTGCTTCGCGCGCCGCGGTCGATGCGGGCTATGTCCCCAACGACTATCAGGTCGGCCAGACCGGCAAGATCGTCGCGCCGCAGGTCTATTTCGCGATCGGCATCTCGGGCGCGATCCAGCATCTTGCCGGCATGAAGGATTCGAAGACCATCGTCGCGATCAACAAGGACGAAGACGCCCCGATCTTCCAGGTCGCCGACTTCGGCCTCGTCGCCGATCTGTTCAGCGCCGTCCCTGAACTGACCGGCAAGATCTAAAACGGCCCTGCCGATGGCCGGCGACCATCCCGGAGTGCCTGGACTCGGCGACGCCCCGTTCAATGCCGGGGGTCGCCGGTCCACGCGCGCCGCGCCGGGCGGTTTCGACGACGAAGATCCGTCCGCCGAGGACGAAACCCACGGTCGCTCGCTGACGCTGGCCAGCGTCGCGCGCGACGCGCGGCTCGACAAGAAATTCCTGCTGCTCATTACGCTATCGTCGGCGATCGCCACGCTGGGCCTGCTGCAAAGCTCGGCGGCGGTGGTGATCGGGGCAATGCTCGTATCGCCGCTGCTCGGGCCGATCATGGGGGTCGGCTTTGGGCTGGCGACGCTCGAAACTAATCTGATCAAACGGTCGCTGGTGACGATGGCCGCGGGCATGGCGGTCGCGATCATCGTCGCGATGCTGATCATCTGGATGTCTCCGATCCAGGACGTCACGTCCGAACTTCGCGCGCGGACGCAGCCGACCCTGCTCGACCTCGGCGTCGCGGTCGTCGGCGGCATCGCGGGCGTCTATGCGATCATGCGCAAATTGTCGGGGGTGATGGTCGGGGTCGCGATCGCGACCGCGCTGGTTCCGCCGCTGTCGACCGTCGGTTTCGGGCTGGCCACCGGTCGTTTCGACTTTGCGCTGGGCGCCGCGCTGCTGTTCCTGACCAACACGCTGGCGATCGCCTTTGCCGCAACCGCCGTGGCGCGGCTCAACCGCTTCGGGCCGTCGCTGACCCCGCAGCACACCGCGATGCAGGTGATCGGGATCATCGTGACGCTGAGCATATTGTCGATCCCGCTGGCGCTGTCGCTGAACAATATCGCGCGCGAACTGCGCGCGCGTACGACGGTGCAGGCGAAGCTGGATGGCCTGCTGGGCGACGGCGACCGGATCGATACGCTGACCGTGCGGGTCGACAATGACGATATCGCGGTCGATGGGGTCGTGCTGGTCGATCAATATGCCGCGCGCCTGAATCAGCGGCTGGCCAGTAACGTCCGCAGCGAGCTCGACCGCGATGTGCGCGTCAATATCGTCCAGCTGCGCCAGCAGACCAATGCCGCGGTGCAGTTTGAGGAGCGACTCAACCAGCGGATTGCGACGCTGGAACAGCGCGAGGCCGACAGCCGGAATATCCTGTCCGGGCTGACCGTTGGCGAACTCGTCCGCCGCGACCGGGTGCTGATCGACGCGCAGGCGCGCCGCGTCGTCGTCCAGCGCGATCGCGAGGCGGAGGGCGAACAGGTGGCCGACGCGATCGATCGGATCATCGCGTCGGTGCAGGCGGATTTTCCGCAATGGCTGATCCAGAATGGCGCCCTGACGGCGGCCGAGAGCCCGCCAGCCGCGGAGGCCGTAGCCGAGTAGCGCCGAGCGCGCGCTGTTCGCTTCAAGGACGCAATCGTCTGTGGGTCAAAGCCGATCCTTGGCACAAATGGCAGCTTGCCGTTTACGTAAACTGTAAGCACTATTGCCCGATGATCGACCTGAGTCACGCGCTGTCGGGCTTCATGCGCCGCATTGCCGGTCCCGGTGAAATGGCCGGCCTCGTTCGCCTGTCGGGCGGCGCCAATATGGAAAGCTGGGCGTTCGAGTGGGCGGGCGGCGCTTATGTGCTGCGGCGCGCTCCGTCGGCGGATTATATGGCCGGGCGCCCCTATGGCCATGCCGACGAGGCGGCGCTGGTGATCGCCGCCCATGCGGCAGGGGTGAAGGCGCCCGAGGTTGTCGGCGTGTTGTCCGATGGTGACGGCATGGGCACCGGCTATGTGATGCGGCGGGTGATTGCCGAGGTGAGCCCGGCGAAGATATTGGCCGATCCGCCGCTGTCGCTATTGGCCGACTTGGGGCGCGAGCTGGCGCGGATCCACGCCATTCCTGCCGAAACCATTCCCGCCGCGATCCCGCTGATGGACACCGCCGCGGCGCTGGCCGAGCTGAAAGCGCGCTATGCCGACTATGGCGGCGACCGGCCGGTGATCGCGCTCGCGATCAAATGGTGCGAGGATCATCTGCCGCCGCCCGCGGAGCCGGTGCTGGTGCACGGCGATTACCGGATGGGCAATATCATGGTCGATGCGGACGGGCTCGCCGTCGTGCTCGACTGGGAGTTGGCGCATCGCGGCGACGCGCATGAGGATCTGGCGTTCGGGTGCATGACGGTGTGGCGGTTCGGACGGATCGATCACCCGGCGTTCGGGGTCGGCAGCATCGACGATTATTTCGCGGCCTATGAAGCCGCGGGCGGGGCGCGGGTCGATCGCGACCGCTTCCACTTTTGGCTCGTCTATCGCACCCTGTGGTGGGCGCTCGGCTGCTTGCAGATGGGGCAGGCTTGGCGCAGCGGCGCCGATCCGACGGTCGAGCGTGTCGTCGTCGGCCGGCGCACCGCCGAACAGGAGCTGGACCTATTGTTGCTGCTGGAAACCGAAGCGCCTGCGGCGGAACGCACCCGCTCCTTGCCGCCCGCGCCGCCGCCAGCCGCAGCGCCGACCGGCGAGCCGACGAACCGCGAGATCGTGCAGGCGGTGCGCGACTGGCTGGCCGAGGAGATCAAACCGGCGGCAGAGGGTCATGGCAAGTTTCAGGTCGCGGTCGCGATGAATGCGCTCGGCATCGTGATGCGCGATCTGGACGCGGGCGTGCGCGCGGAGGACAAGGCGCTTGCCGATCGCTTGCTCGGCGGCGCGGTGACGCTCGCCGAACCGGGCCTGCTCGTACGACTGCGCCGCGCGGTGCTCGATAAATGCGCGGTCGACAGCCCCAAATATGCTGCGCTCGCGCGGGCCGAAACGCTGTGGACAGTTGATCTAGCCCCGTAGCTCTGAGCCTGTCGAAGGGCGCTTATCGGATAGGCGCCCTTCGACAAGCTCAGGGCTACGGTTCACTCTTGGAATCGAACAGAGAGGATCGTCATGGACTTCGCTATACCGACCGACCTGCAGGCGTATCTGGACGAACTCGATGCCTTCATCGAGGCGGAGATCAAGCCGCTGGAAGACGCCGACGACAATATCCGCTTCTTCGACCACCGCCGCGAACATAGCCGCACGGACTGGGACAATCAGGGGCTGCCGCGCCACGAGTGGGAAGAATTGCTCCGCGCCGCGACGCGCAAGGCCGATGCGGCGGGGCATTGGCGCTTTTCGGCGCCCAAGAAATATGGCGGCAAGGACGGCTCGAACCTGTGGATGGCTGTGATCCGCGAGCATTTCGCGGCCAAGGGGCTGGGCCTCCACAACGATCTGCAGAACGAGCACAGCATCGTCGGCAATTTCCCCTTTGTGGAGATGTTCGAGCAGTTTGCGACGAGCGAGGAGCAGAAGCAGGAGTTCATCCTCGGCGGGTTCGAGGGCAAGCGCCGCACCGCGTTCGGGCTGACCGAGCCCGACCATGGCAGCGACGCGACGCATATGGAAACGCGCGCCGTCCGCGAAAACCGCGACGGGGTCGAGGGCTGGCGGATCAACGGGCGCAAGATGTGGATCACCGGCATGCACGTCGCGACCCACTGTGCGACCTTCTGCCGTACGGACGGTCAGGATGGCGACGCGAAGGGGATCACCTGCCTGCTGGTGCCGACGGGAACGCCGGGGATGAGCGTCGACGAATATATGTGGACCTTCAACATGCCGACCGACCATCCGCGGATGACATTCGACAATGTGTGGGTACCGGATAGTGCAAGGCTTGGTCCGGTCGGCGGCGGGCTGTCGATTGCGCAGAGCTTTGTCCACCAGAACCGCATCCGGCAGGCGGCGTCATCGCTGGGCGCCGCGGTGTTCTGCATTGAGGAAAGCGTCAAATATGCGCGTGCGCGCAAGCCCTTCGGCGAAGCGCTGGCGAAGAACCAGGCGATCCAGTTCCCGCTCGTCGAGCTGGCGACGCAGGCCGAAATGCTGCGCCTGCTGATCCGCAAAACCGCGTGGGACATGGACAACACCCCGCACAAGGAGATCGAGCATACGCTGTCGGACAAGGTCAGCATGTGCAATTACTGGGCGAACCGCCTCTGCTGCGAAGCCGCCGACCGTGCGATGCAGGTTCATGGCGGCATCGGCTATTCGCGCCACAAGCCGTTCGAGCATATCTACCGCCACCACCGCCGCTATCGCATCACCGAGGGGGCGGAGGAGATCCAGATGCGCAAGGTCGCGGCGTATCTGTTCGGCTATCTGGGGCCGCGGCGGGGGAGTTGGGCTGATGCTTCCCCCTCCCTGCAAGGGAGGGGTTAGGGGTGGGTGAGGCGGGAAAAGCACGATCGGGCATCGAGCCCGTTCGCGCTTGACCCACCCCCGGCCCCTCCCTTGCAGGGAGGGGAGGATTACCGCTTCCGCACAAACTCCGCGCGCAGCACCAGCCCCTTGATCCCTTCATGGCGGCAGTCGATTTCCTGCGCGTCGCCGGTCAGGCGGATCGATTTGATCACCGTGCCGACCTTCAGCGTCTGCCCCGCGCCTTTGACGGCCAGATCCTTGACGAGGACGACCGAATCCCCGTCGCTCAGCAGATTGCCGACCGCGTCGCGGACCTCCGGCCCCGCGGCGTTCGCGGCATCGCGCGCCGCGACGTCGGCGGCGGACAGCCATTCGCCGCTCGCCTCGTCATAGACATAATCATCGTCGTTGCTGGTCATTCCATCATCCCGGTTTGCGGAAGCGCAGCGCGAACTGGTCGGTCTTGCCGCGGATCGCAGGGTCGAAGACGTTTGTCGTGCGCGGATCGTCGGCAAGGCGGTAGAGATCGCTTTCGGCCTCGAGTTTGAATCCGGCCCTGGTCAGCGCGGCAATCACGGCGGCCTTGTCGATGCGGTGCAGGCTGTCGGCGTGCGTCGTGCCGGTCCCGTCGGCGGCGCTGTGATCGACGATCACCAGCGTCCCGCCAGGCTTGAGCGCTGCGAACAGCGCCGCGCTGGCCTTGTCGCCGGTGCCTTCGGGGAAGGGCTTCAGATAGAGGTCGTGGAAATTCTGGACCGTGATGATCGTGTCGAGCGGTGCGGCGAAGGCGGGCGCCGCAAACGGACCGGCGACGGCATCGACATTGGCATAAGCCGCGTCCACGGCCGCCTGGTCGTCGCCATATTGTTTGCGGAAGGCGATGAATTCGGCGGGCTGGAAAGCGTGGACCTTGCCCGACGGGCCGACCGCGGCGGCGAGCAGGCGGGTGACATAGCCGCCGCCCATGACGAAATCACCGACCTGCTCGCCCGGCGCAATCTGAGCAAAGGCGAGCAACTCGACTGGTTTGCGCGCTGCGTCGCGTTCACGGTCGGCGGCGGGGCGCGCGGGGTCCGCGAGCACGGTGGTATAGTCGGAGGCGACGGCCTCCTTGGCGACAACCGGCGGTGCCGCCATTGCGAGCAAAAGGGCGAGGGTAAGCGGACGGATCATGGCATCGACTCCCATAGTGTATCGCATCAATATAACAGCATCGCGGCCCGTTCGCCCGTTTATTTGCATCTCACGATTTTGATGATAGGTTTCTTCGTGAAACTAAAAAGATCGGGAGACTCGGGATGTTTGATCTGGTGATACGCGGCGGTACCGTCGTCGATGGCACGGGCGGCGCGCCCTTTGTCGCGGATGTCGCGGTCGATGGTGATCGCATCGTCGCGGTGGGCGAAAACCTCGGTGCAGGGCGCGACGAAATCGACGCCAGCGGCAAGATCGTCACCCCCGGCTTTGTCGACGTCCACACCCATTATGACGGCCAAGCGACATGGGACCAGGAAATGGCGCCGTCGAGCTGGCACGGCGTCACCACCGTCGTCATGGGCAATTGCGGTGTCGGCTTTGCCCCCGCCAAGCCCGACCGCCACGAATGGCTGATTTCGCTGATGGAGGGCGTCGAGGACATTCCCGGCACCGCGCTCGCCGAGGGCATGTCGTGGGATTGGGAGACCTTTCCCGAATATATGGACGCGCTGGAGAAATTGCCGCGCACGGTCGATGTCGCCTGCCACGTCCCGCACGGCGCGGTGCGTGCCTATGTGCTTGGCGACCGCGAGAAACCCGGCGCGATCCCGACCGAACAGGACATCGCCGAGATGTCGCGGATCGTCGAGGAAGGTATTCGCGCGGGCGCGCTCGGTTTCTCGACCAGCCGCACCGTGCTCCACAAATCGATCGACGGCGAACTGGTTCCCGGCACCACCGCGACCGCCGAGGAGCTGATCGCGATCGGCCGCGCAATGGGGCGCGTCGGCTATGGCGTGTTCGAAATGGCGAGCGACCTGAAGCGCGAGTGGAACGAATTTCAGTGGATGGGTGATTTGAGCCGCGAAACCGGGCTGCCCGTGACCTTTGCCGCGCTGCAATCGATCGCCAAGGAATTGCCGCTCGAAGAGCAGATCGAAGAGATGCGGCGTCAGAATGCGACTGGCGCCAATATCGTCGCGCAGATCGCGCTGCGCGGCAACGGCATCATCATGGCGTGGCAAGGGACGGTGCATCCGTTCCGCTTCAAGCCGGCGTGGAACGAGATCATCGACCTGCCGTGGGATGCGCAGCTCGCGAAGCTGAAAGACCCGGCGTTCAAGGCGCGGATGATTGCCGAGGAGAATGTCTGGCCCGAAAGCGACATTATCGACTTCCTGAAAATCGTCGCGCTCGGCTGGCCGGTGCAGTTCGAAATGGACCCCGATTTCAATTACGAGCCCAAGATGGACGAAAGCATCATGGCGCGCGCCACCGCGGCGGGCGTCACGCCTGATGAATATGCCTATGACCTGCTGATGAAGGACGATGGCAAGGGCTTCATCTATTTTCCGATCCTCAACTACCGCGACGGCAACCTCAATTTCCTTGAGGATTTGCAGCATGCCGACGACACGGTGAACAGCCTGTCCGACGGCGGCGCGCATTGCGGGACGATCTGCGACGCCGCCTCGCCGACCTTCATGCTCCAGCATTGGGTGCGCGACCGCGCGGGCAAGCGGATCGCCCTCGAACATGCAGTGAAGCGCCAGTGCCGCGATACCGCCTTGCTCTATGGGCTGGAGGACCGCGGCGTGCTCGCGCCGGGCTATCTGGCCGACCTCAATGTCATCGATATGGAGCGGCTGAAACTCGGCAAACCGTGGCTCGCCTTCGACCTCCCCGCGGGCGGCAAGCGCCTGCTGCAAAAAGCCGACGGTTATGTTGCGACGATTAAGTCGGGCGAAGTCACGTTCAAGGATGGCGCAATGCAGGGGCCGACCCCCGGCGGCGTGATCCGCGGGCCGCAGCGCGTCGAAATGGCGATGGCGGCGGAATAGGCGGGTCGTCCTTCGCCGTAGCCCTGAGCCTGTCGAAGGGCGCTTCACCGAGGAGCGCCCTCCGACAGGCTAGGGCTACGGTATTGAATGCATCCCATCCTGTACGGAGACACCCGATGAAAGCCATCCAGCTTCGCGCGCCCGCTTCGCTCGACAATCTGACGCTGGTCGATCTGCCCGACCCCGGCGATCCGGGGCCTGGCGAGATTCGCGTCCGGCTGTCGGCCTCATCGCTCAACTTCCACGATTATGCCGTGGTGATGGGGATGCTCCCCGCTGCCGACGGGCGCATCCCGATGTCGGACGGTGCGGGGACGGTCGAGGCGGTGGGCGAGGGGGTAACGCAGTTCAAGCCCGGCGATGCCGTGGTGTCGATCTTCTTTCCCGACTGGATCGACGGCGCGCCGCCTGCGACGGCGTTCCGCGGCGTACCCGGCGATGGGATCGACGGCTACGCGCGCGAGCTTGTGGTGACGCCGCAGCATTGGTTCACGCGCGTGCCGACCGGCTATAATGCTGCCGAGGCGGCGACGCTGACCTGCGCCGGGCTGACCGCATGGCGCGCCTTGTTCGTCGATGGCTCAACCCAGCCGGGATCGACGGTGCTGGTGCAGGGCAGCGGCGGGGTGTCGGTGTTCGCGCTGCAATTCGCCAAGGCCGCGGGCGCGCGGGTGATCGCAACCAGCTCATCCGACGCCAAGCTCGCACGGCTGAAGGCGCTCGGCGCCGACGAACTGATCAATTACAAGGAGGTGCCCGCGTGGGGCGCGAAGGCGCTCGAACTGACCGGCGGGCGCGGGGTCGATACCGTCGTCGAAATCGGCGGCGCAGGCACGCTCGACCAGTCGATGATCGCAACGCGCGTCGGCGGCCATGTCGCGCTGATCGGCGTCCTTGCGGGCTTTGCCGGACCGGTGCAGACCGCGCTGCTGATGGCGAAGAATCTGCGCGTGCAGGGGCTGACGGTGGGCAGCCGCGCGCAGCAGCTCGACATGATCGCGGGGATCGAGGCAAACGGCATCCGCCCGGTGATCAGCGACCATTTCCCGCTCGACCGCTTGGCCGATGCGTTCCGCCATCAGGCGGCCAATGCGCATTTCGGGAAGATTGTGGTGGATATCTGAATTTGAGGGTGTCGAACACAACACCGTAGCCCTGAGCCTGTCGAAGGGCGCTTCTCAGCAAAGCGCCCTTCGACAGGCTCAGGGCTACGGTTCAGCACCGTTTAAACCCCGCTGCCGTGCCCCGCGTCGCCGTGGCGGATGCTGTCGCGTTTCACGCCATATTCGGCGCCCCAGCGGTCGGTCATCTGGGCGCGGATCGCCCAGAGTTCGGGGAAGAAGCGGTGCCGCGCGCCGGCGTCGAGCAGGTCGACCGCGCGGCCGCTGATCGCTTTCGATCCCATGCCGATCGAGCGGTGGACGAGGTAGATATGGTGGGCGCGGAATTTCTGGAACAGTTCGTCGAACTCGATCAGCGCCTCGGCGACGATATAGGCCTCGTCATGAGCGTAGCCGGTGTCGTAGATGTCGGTGAGGGTGCGACCCTGCGGCTCCAGATAGAGCGAGCGATAGGTGTCCCATAGCCCCGCGGGCAGGGTGAGCAGCATCTGGAAGCCGGGGCTTTCCTGCCCCGAACCATTGCCGAGCTGGAGCCGGATCGCCTGATAGTCATAGGGGCTCATCGTTTCGATCAGCGCCAGCTGGTGGGTCATCATCCGGAGCAGCATATGGACGCGTCCGAACAGCGTGATCGCGCGCATGATCCGGCCCTCGCGCAGATGCTGATCGATTTCGGCAAGGGTGAAGGCGGCGAGCTTCATCCACAATTCCTCGACCTGGTGGACGATCTGGAATTGCAGCTCGTCCGGGGTGACGAGGTCGGCGAGCGGTTTCTGGCAGGCGAGCAGGCGGTCGACCGAAAGGTAAACGCCATAGTCCTTCATGACCGGGGCTTCGAGGCGGGTGTGGATGTCGGTTTTGTCGAGCATGGGGGTGTCCCTCATTTGGGGTTGTATCATCGTTTCCAACCGTAGCCCTGAGCCTGTCGAAGGGCGCCTCACCGAGAAGCGCCCTTCGACAAGTTCGGGACTACGGTCTGTTCCGTAATCGATGGTTTCAACCCCGCGGACACACCCCCGCCGGTGGACGCCGCGGCGATCCCGACTGGCCGAGCCAGAGCAGGGGCGCGGCGCGCTTCATTTGGTGAGCAGGTCCGACGGCAGCGTCGGTTCGCTGACCAGCTTTGCCATGCGGCGCCACATTTCGTCGCGGCTTGGCCGACCGCGTTCGACATGCGCGCGGACCATCGCTTCGCCGAGGCCGTAGTTGATCACATAGCTGCGATACTGGTCGGTAAAGCTGACCGATTGTTCGGCGCGCTTTTGCGACACGAGCAGATATTTCTGGGTGAAGGCGACGGCGGTGGGCCGGTCGATGACGCCGTCGAGATATTGCTGCGCGATGGTCAGCCGCGCACCGCCCAGCGCCTCGATCGCTTTCAGCAGCTGCCAATAGCGGTCGTCGGCCGGCACCGCGATTTCGGCGAGCGGCATCAGCACGTCGCGTTCGGTTTCGGCCTTGCTGGCTTCAGGAAAGGCGAGGTCGATGCCATAATTCGCGGTGCCCTCGGCGATCAGGCTTTGCGGGCTGTAGAGCGGATAGACGCTGAACTCGGTCCAGCCGCGCTCTTTCACCAGCTTCTCCTCGAGCTTCATGTTGAGGAGGTGATGGCCGGGATAGCCCTCGTGGCAACCGAGATCGAGCGCGCGCGACAGCCGGATCGGCAGGTCGGTGTTGACCTGGATCAGGCTGTGATAGGCGCCCTGGTAGTAATTATAGCCGCTCCAGCTTTTGCCGGTGACGAATTCCAGCCGGAAGCTTTCGCCGTCGGGCATCGGGATATGCGCGAGGCTGCGGCCGCGGCAGCGCGCGATCGCGACGTCGAACACCTTTTGCAGCCGGTCCTTGGGGATGGTGAAGCGGTCGAGATAGGCCTCGACCCGTTCCGCCAGCGCGCCGTCGCCGGGGACGAGCGCCTCGACCGCGGCGAGATGGCGGTCGTAGTCGGCGAGGGGTTTCAACTGCGGGCGGACGCCGAACAGCCGCTCGGCCTCGTCGGCGAAGGCAAAGCGCGTGCCCTGCATCATCATCAGCCGCGTTTCGGCGGCGCGCAGCTGGGCGCGCAAGAAGGCGGCGCGGCGGCGGTCGACCGGGTCGGACAGGCGGCGCGCGATGGTGGCGAGCCGAGCGGTCAGCTCGCGCGTCGCGGCGAGCAGGGTCGGCTTGTCGCGCGGCGCCGCCTCGGCCGCGGCCTTCAGTTCGGGCGGCCCGTAATAGGCGTCGATATAGCCCGCTTCGTGGGTGCCGATCTCGAGCGTCAGCTTGAGGTAGGTCGCGGCGATGTCGTTCAACGCCTGCGCCGAGGCCGGGGCGCGGCGCACGTCGATCGCGGCGACGTCTGTCGTGCCGCGTGACCCCGCGGTCTGGCTGGTGGCGCAACCCGCCAGCAGAGTGGCGGCGACCAGCGCCAATGACATCGACTTGGGCATCATGCGCGTACCGGCTCCCTGTCTTCGGAGGTGTCGTCGACATCGCCGTCGGCGGCGATCTCGGCATTGGTTTCGGTTTCGACCGCGTGATGATCGGGATGCAGCGGCGCAAGGCGGAGGACGGCAAAGCCGACCAGCGCCGCAGCGAGCGATCCCATCAGGACGCCGATCTTGGCTTCCTCGATCAGCAGCGCGTTGCCGGGGAAGGCGAGGCCACCGATGAACAGGCTCATCGTGAAGCCGATCCCGCACAGCATCGCAACGCCATAAATCTGGAGCCATGTTGCGCCGCGCAGCTTGCCTGCGATACCGAATTTGACCGCGAGCCAGACGCTGCCGAAAATCCCGACCTGCTTGCCGAAGAACAGGCCCGCGGCGATGCCGAGCGGCAGCGGCGCAAAAATCTGTTCGGCGGTCAGCCCGCCGATGTCGACCCCGGCGTTCGCAAAACCGAATAGCGGCACGATCGCAAAGGCGACCCAGGGGTGGAGGGCGTGTTCGAGCCGGTGGAGCGGCGACGTCTGGCTATCGGGCGTGCCCGGCGTCCGCTCGAACGGGATCGCCATCGCCGCGAGCACCCCGGCGATCGTGGCGTGGACGCCCGACAGCAGCATCGCGTACCAGAGGAGGAGGAACATCAAGAGGTAGAGCGGCAGGCTCTTAACGCCCCGCCGGTTCATTGCGAACATCGCGCCCAGAATGGCGGCGGCGGCGGCCAGCGCAAGCAGGTTGATCTTGGCGGTATAGAAAAGCGCGATGATGGCGACCGCGCCCATGTCGTCGACGATCGCGACGGTCACCAGGAACAGTTTGAGCGAGGTCGGCGCGCGCTTGCCGAGCAGTGCGAGGATGCCCATTGCAAAGGCGATGTCGGTCGCGGCGGGGATTGCCCAGCCTTGTGCAAGGCCGGGGGTCGATCCGGCGAAGATCAGGTACAGCAGCGCCGGGACGGCCATTCCCGCCGCGGCCGCGATGAAGGGCAGGCGCCGCCGGTCCCAGCTGGCGAGCCGCCCATCGACGAACTCGCGCTTGATTTCGAGCCCGACGAGCAGGAAA
This sequence comes from Sphingopyxis sp. EG6, assembly GCF_003609815.1. Lineage (NCBI taxonomy): Bacteria > Pseudomonadati > Pseudomonadota > Alphaproteobacteria > Sphingomonadales > Sphingopyxidaceae > Sphingopyxis > Sphingopyxis sp. EG6. The sequence continues at coordinate 2,830,436 of NZ_AP017603.1, read as the reverse complement.
AACACCGCCATCAAGCCGTCGTTGATCCACAGGTGAACGGTCATCGGGCCGAGCTTGTCGGTGAGCACCGGACCCGTCACCGCGTGGATCGCATGGTGATAGGCATCGCCCAAGGCGGAATTGGCGACAATCATCGCCAAAATGGCGGCGAAAATCAGCAGCATTCCGCCCGCGCTTTCGCTCGCAAGGAAGTTGCGTAGCGCGGAAGGCGGCGGTTTTCTGCCGTTCATCGGTCGATCGTTCCTTTGGTTGCCCCGGGGATTGCCGGTGTCCTAGCTCGTGGAGCGCATCTTTACAAATTCACCCCGGGATTTAGCACTGCGGGGTGGGTGGCGTGACGCCACGGTGGCACGAGGCAGGTGGGTGGCGCTATCGACCGCATGGCTGGAATGGCTGGTGTTGGGGGCCAGCCACGAACTGATGCTGTTCGCGTCGGTGGGCATCCTGCTGATCGGCCTCGACGACCTGTTTTTCGACGCACTGTGGCTGGCGACGCGCGGCGAGCGTAGCAGGAGCGCGGCCACCAGGCCGCCGCTCGACGGGACCATCGCCGTCTTCATTCCGGCGTGGGACGAGCATCGCATCATTGCGGCGATGCTGCGCCGCTCGCTGGCGGCATGGCAGGGCGAGGACGTCCGCATCTATATCGGCTGTTATCCGAATGATGCCGCGACGTTGTTTGCGATCTCGCCGCTGGTTGCCGCCGATCGCCGGTTAAGGCTGGTCGTCAATGAGCGCGACGGGCCGACGACCAAGGGCGACAACCTTAACCGGTTGTGGGCAGCGCTGGGCGAGGATGAGCGCGCCGAGGGAATGCGCTTTGCCGCGATCGTCCTTCACGATGCCGAGGATCATGTCCATCCGGGCGAGATCGCGCTGTATCGGCGCTATCTGGTCGATCATGCGATGGTGCAAATCCCGGTCGTGCCAATCATCGCGCGCGGCGCGCGGTGGATCGGCGGCCATTATGGCGACGAATTTGCCGAGGCGCATGGCAAGGAAATGGTCGTGCGGTCGCGGCTGGGGATGCCATTGCCCTCGGCCGGGGTCGGTTGCGCGCTGACGCGGCATACGCTGGCGCTGCTGGCGATCGAGCGTGGCGGCGATCCGTTCCGCTGCAACAGCCTGACCGAAGATTATGAGATCGGCATGGTGATCGGCGCCTATGGGCTCAGCGCGCGCTTCGTCGACGAGACGGGGGCGACCGGTGAGCGCGTCGTGTCGCGTGGCGCCTTTCCGGACCGCGCCGATGCCGCCGTGCGGCAAAAGGCGCGCTGGATCGCGGGGATCGCATTGGCGGGATGGGATCATCTCGGCTGGCCCGGGTCGCGGCGCGGCGCGGTGGCGGAACCGCCGGGCCGCACCTGGCTGGCCCGCTGGATGTTGTGGCGCGATCGCCGGGCGCCGCTGGCCGCGCTGGTCGTGCTGGCCGCCTATGTCGGGTTGCTGCTGACCGCGCTTGGCTGGGCGGGGCGCGCTATTCTGGGTTGGGATGCGACGATCGTTGGCGGTACGATGCAGATGCTGCTGGCGCTGAACGCGATGCTGCTCGTCTGGCGGCTTTGCATGCGCAGCCTGTTCGCGGGACGGTGCTATGGCTGGCGCGAGGCGGCTTGGGCGGTCCCGCGCGCCTTTGTCGGCAACATCATGGCGATCCTCGCGGCGCGGCGCGCGCTGGTGATTTACGGGCGGATGCTGCGGTCGGGCGAGGTCGTCTGGGACAAGACCGAACATCGGGAAAGCGACATGGCGGTCGAGGTCGCCCCTGCGCCGGTGGCGGCGCGGTGAGCGAGCGGGGCTTTGCCATCGGACGCGATGCGCGGCCGCTGCGCTTTTTGTTGCTGTGCGTCGGCGGCTGGACGGTGTTGCGGGTCGCGGCGCATTGGGCTCCGGAACCGCCGCCGCCGGACGCCATGGCGCCACCTTGGTCGGCGCCCGCCCCCTTTGCCGCGACCGACTGGTCGCTGGCGCCGCCCGCACTGGCCCCCAAGGCGATGGTGCCGCGACCATCGCGAATGGCATCGTTGCCCCCTATTCAAGTGGTTGAGAGGGGTGGGACAAGCGATGCAGCGATCGCGACCGCCGATGCAGTGGCGACGGGCGGTGCCGAGCGCCATGCCCTTCGCGCCGCGCTGCTGACGCGGCTGCTCCCGCCCTCCACAGGCGGTACCGCGCGGTCGGCGATGCGGCGCGGCGCGGGGGATTGGTTCCCGGTCGCGGCTCCCGCCGCGGCGCCGCCCGGGCAGGGCAAACCCTTCTGGATGCGGCGGCAAATGGCGGGTTGGTCGCTCGGCGGCTGGCTTTATGTGCGCGATGATGCGCGGGCGGTTCCCGGCGGTATCGCGGCGCGAAGCCAGCTCGGCGGCAGCCAGGCCGGATTGCGGGTCGCATATGGATTTGGCGATACGGGTCGCACGCGCGCCTATGGCCGCGCAACGATTGCGGTGCGCCGCCCCGCGCAGCGCGAGGTCGCTTTTGGCCTGGCGTTGGCGCCGCTGGCGCATTGGCCGGTCGACGTCGCGATCGAACATCGCCTTGGTGTGGGACGCGAAGGGCGCAGCGCGCTCGCGGCGATGATCAGCGGCGGGGTCGGCGATGTCGCACTGCCGCACGGGTTTCGGCTGGAAGCTTATGGACAGGCGGGGGTTGTCGGGGCGCGGCGGCGCGACGGGTTTGCCGATGGGGCGATCGTTATCGACCGACGGCTTGGTCCCGATGAGGCGTCGCCGCTGCGCCTTGGCGCGTTGGCGGCGGGGGCGGTCCAACCGGGGGCGGGGCGCGTCGATGTTGGGCCGCGATTGACGCTACGCCTGCCGCACGTCGGCGAAGGCAGCCGGATCGCGCTCGATTGGCGCCAGCGCGTTGCGGGCGATGCGGCACCCGAAAGCGGCGTCGCGCTGACGCTCGCGAGCGACTTCTGAACCGCCGCAAAAATAGCCGCCCAGCCGATTCCCCGTTCTGCAAAAATGGTCTAGGGTCGTGGGACTCGGCGCAGTTTTTCGCCGCAGACGCATGTTTCGAGGCCCATGGACCTTTACCTTCCCGTCGCCAATCTGTCGGTCAATGCGCTGGTCATCGTGCTGCTGGGCGGCGGGGTGGGGTTCCTGTCGGGCATGTTCGGGGTCGGCGGCGGGTTTCTGACCACACCGCTGCTGATCTTTTACGGCATTCCGCCGACGGTTGCCGCGGCGTCGGCCGCGACGCAGGTGACCGGGGCGAGCGTGTCGGGGGTGATGGCGCATCTCGAGCGAGACGGCGTCGATCTGCGCATGGGCGCGGTGCTGGTCGCGGGCGGCCTGCTCGGGTCGCTGATCGGCGCCGGCCTGTTCGAACTGCTGACCGCCTGGGGCCAGATCGATACGGTGATCTCGATCCTCTACGTCGCGCTGCTCGGCACCGTCGGGACGTTCATGGGGCGCGAGGCGTGGGGGAGCTTTCGCGCCGCGCAGGCGGGATTGCCCGCCCCGGCGCGCAAGCGGCGCCACCATCCGATGGTCGCCAACCTGCCGCTGCGCTGGCGCTTCTATCGCTCGGGCCTGTACATCTCGCCGCTGGCGCCGTTGCTGCTGGGCATGGTCGGCGGGGTGCTGACGATGCTGCTCGGGGTTGGCGGCGGGTTCATCATGGTCCCCGCGATGCTGTATCTGCTTGGAATGGGGACGCAGGTTGTCGTCGGTACCTCGCTGTTCCAGATTTTGTTCGTGACGATCGCGACGACGATGGTCCATGCGCTGACCACGGGCGCGGTCGATATCGTGCTGGCGGCGTTGCTGCTGCTCGGCAGCGTCGTGGGGGCGCAATTCGGCGCGCGGTTCGCGCAAAAGGCGCGCCCGGAATATCTGCGGCTGGCGCTTGCGGCGATCGTGCTGTTGGTGGCGCTGCAAATGGCGGCCGGGTTGTTCATCCGCCCCGACGAAATTTACTCGGTCCAATGACGCGCTTCGCGGCCTTGATCCTGTGGCTGGCGGCGCTGTCGCTGCCGGTCGGCGCCGCCGAGGCCGCCGACCCGCGGCTCGTTCCCGACGTGTCGAGCCGCGCGATCGACATCCAGTACAGCTTCACCGGCGAGGAGTTGCTGTTGTTCGGCGCGATCCTCTATCCCGGCCAGCGCCTGCCCGACGACCGCGCCGACATCGTCGTGGTGCTGAAGGGCCCGGTGCGCCCGATCGTGCTGCGCGAAAAGCGTCGGGTGGCGGGCATCTGGGTCAATGCGAGCAGCATCCGCCTGCGCACCTCGCCCGGCTTTTATGCGATCGGATCGTCGCGGCCGATCGACAAGCTGGTCGACGAGCGCACCGCGGCGATTTTTGAACTGGGGCTTGCCAATCTGTCGATGTCGCCGACCGAATTTTCCGAAGCGACCAAGCTCGAGCGGTTCGAGGCGGGCCTGACTGACCTCTATCGCCGCCTCGGGCTGTTCTATGAAAATCCGGCGGCGGTCGAGATTACCGAAGGAGTGCTGTACCGCGCGCGCATCCCGGTGCCGGCGCGGGTGCCGGTCGGAACCTATCGCGCCGAAACCTTTCTGATCAGCCGCGGGCGCGTGCTGGCGGTCGCATCCCGCGACGTCCAGATCCGCAAGGCCGGGTTCGAACGCTTCGTTGCGCTGGCAGCGGAACGGCATGGCTTTCTTTACGGTCTGACCGCGGTAATCCTGTCGCTGCTGCTCGGCTATGCCGCGTCGGCGATATTTCGCCGCCGCTGAGCTGCCTTTAGCCAATATTTACCCTGACCTGCGATACCGATTGTCGGGACCATTTCAGGCGGGGCATTTTGATGGATATGCAGGGTGGCGGATTTCCCGCCGGAGATTCGACGGCGGCGCAGCATGTTCGGCTGGCTGGCGGTGGCGCCGCGGCGTCGGTGGCACCGGTGATCAACCATCATCGCGACGACCTGATGATCGGCGAGGTGATCGATATTTCGGGTTCGGCCTCGCGCATCCTGCTCGACGCGGTGACGATCGGCAAATTGTCGACCTCGAACGACGCTGCTGTCGCGATGGCGGGCCAGGTCGGCGCGCAGGTGAAAGTTCGCGTCGGCAACATCTGGTTGATCGCCAGCATCCGCGACCAGCAATTGCACGAGCGCGGCGAAGGACTGATCGTCGCGACGATCGATTTCCTGGGCGAAGGCGAAGAAGAAAAGATCACCGGCCGGATTTCGAATTTCCGCCGCGGCGTCACCCGCTATCCGATCCCGGGCAGCCAAGTGTTCGCGGCGACCAGCGCCGACCTCAAGCAGATTTACGCCGCCGACGAACGCGCGCATGTCGAAATCGGCACGGTCTATCCGACCAAGGATATTCGCGGCTCGCTCTATGTCGATGCGATGCTGGGCAAGCATTTTGCGCTGCTGGGATCGACCGGTACCGGCAAATCGACCAGCGCGGCGCTGATCCTGCACAAGATCTGCGAACTCGCGCCGCAGGGCCATATCGTGATGATCGATCCGCACGGCGAATATTCGGCGGCGTTCAAGGGCACCGGCGCGCTGTTCGACGTCGACAATCTGGCGATGCCCTATTGGCTGATGAATTTCGAAGAACATTGCGAAGTCTTCGTCACCGCCGAGGGACGCGACCGCCAGGCCGACTGCGACGTGCTGTCGCGCTGTCTGCTTCAGGCGCGGACCAAGAACCGGCTGGCCGAGGGGATGACCAAGATCACGGTCGATTCGCCGATCCCCTATCTGCTGTCCGACCTGCTCAACATCCTCACGAACGAGATGGGCAAGCTCGACAAGGCGACCTCCTCGGCGCCGTTCATGCGGATCAAGGGCAAGATCGAGGAAATGCGCGCCGACCCGCGCTATAACTTCATGTTCTCGGGAATGCTCGTCGCCGACACGATGGCGAATTTCCTCGGCAAGATATTCCGCCTGCCGTCGGACGGCCGCCCGATCTCGATCATCGACGTGTCGGGGGTGCCGTCGGACATCACCGGGGTGGTCGTCGCGGTGCTATCGCGGCTGACCTTCGACTATGCGATCTGGTCGCGCGGCGAGCCGCAGCGCCCGATCCTGCTCGTCTGCGAAGAAGCGCATCGCTACATCCCGTCGAAGGATGTCGGGAGCGGGCAGGCGGTGCGCAAGATCCTGGAGCGGATTGCCAAGGAAGGCCGTAAATATGGCGTTTCGCTTGGGCTGATCACCCAGCGCCCGTCCGATCTGGCCGAAGGCGTGCTGTCGCAGTGCGGCACGATCATCTCGATGCGCCTCAACAACGAACGCGACCAGCATTTCGTGAAAGCCGCGATGCCCGAAGGCGCGCGCGGCTTCATCGATTCGATCCCGGCGCTGCGCAACCGCGAGTGCATCGTGTGCGGCGAGGGCGTGTCGATCCCGATCCGCGTCTATCTCGATACGCTGGAAGAGGAAAAGCGCCCGGCGTCGAGCGATCCGCTGTTTTCGAAGCTGTGGCGCGAAACCGGCGGCGAGGCCGAAATCCTGGAACGCGTGGTCAAGCGCTGGCGCAGCCAGGGGCGGTAACAAACCGCGTCATTGCGAGCGCAGCGAAGCAATCCGGGGCGGTTTACGCTACCCTGGATTGCTTCGCTGCGCTCGCAATGACGAAGTTAGAGGCTGTCCGGTTCAACCGGAACCGTAGCCCTGAGCCTGTCGAAGGGCGCCTCTCGGCGAGAAGCGCCCTTCGACAGGCTCAGGGCTACGGTGATATGATCCAGCCTGACCGGGACAGACCTAGCCCTTCGGCGGTTCCCACAGTTCGATCGGATTGCCCTCGGGATCATGGACGCGCGCGAAGCGGCCGACGGCGGGGTCGTCCCATTCGGGCTTGGTGATAATCTCTTCGCCCGCGTCGCGAAACGGCACGAGCACCGCGTCGAGATCGTCGACGCGCAGGTTCAGCATATGCTGTTTGTCGGCGGCGAAATAATCGGTGTCGCCCTTGAACGCGCTGAACACCAGCGGTCCGGCGGTGACGTTCCATACCCATTCGTTGACCGGCACGCTGTCGTCGGCGCTGCAGCCGCCGCCGATCCCCAGCCGTTCCTTGTACCACGCGTTCAGTGCGTCGGGGTCGCGCGCCCGGAAAAACAGCCCGCCAATGCCTTTGACATGTCCCATATCCGCCTCCTTGCTGTCTGCCGGGAGGCTAGGCCGATTTGATCAGCGTTTCCACTCCCCGCTGCCACGAAATTCTTCGCGGATCTGCCCCGACTGGTTGAGCCGCGGATCGGCGTAGGTCGGCGTTGCGGAGGTGGCGACCGGCGGCGGCGCGGTCGGTGCGGCGGGTGCCAGCGTTCCGGGCAGCGGGGCGGCGGCGACATCGGGCAGCGGTGCGGCGGGGCCGGCCAGCATCGGCGCCGGACCGGCGCCGGGGGCGATGCCCTGACCCTTCAGGATCGCGAGTTGCTGCGCGAGCGGCAGATAGGGGCCGGGGGCGGGTTCGCGGCCCGGATAGGGCGCGCGGAACGCGTCGGGCATGCCCCAGCGGCCACGCCAGCGGTGAAAGATATGCGCGCCGACGATGTTGGTCATCACCAGGCTCTTGCCCCAGCGCGGCCAGATCGCCTGCGTGTGATAATGGGTGGCGAGGCCGACTTTCGGGAACACATACCCGCCGAGCGCCGCCGAGGCGATGCGGCTGGCGCGCAGCCAGTTGGGTCTGCTGGGCGTGCGCGCCATCGCGCCGTCGCAGCTGAAGGTGAACTGGCACACTCCGGCGCGCTGCGAGCCCTGGAAGACGACACCGCAGACGGTGTTGGGGAAGCTCGGGTGGCGAACGCGGTTGATGACCGTCTGGGCGACGCCGCGCATCCCGTCGTCGGTTTCCGACGCGGCCTCGTAATAAATGGCGGCGGTCAGGCAATAATGCGCGCGTTCGCGGTCGAGCGCGGTCAGCCCGCGAAAGACATAGGGCTTGGCGGGCGGCCCGGCAAAAGCTTCATCGCGCAGCAGTGCGGGATCGGTCGGCGGCAGCGCGGCGGCGTCGCCATAGCCGATGCTGGCGGGATCGGGCAGCGTCGGGTCGATCTTGAGCGCCGCCTCATAATCCTCGGCATTCATGATCGCCCAGCGCGCGGGATCATAGGCGCGAAAATCGAGCGGCACCGAAACGCTGTACGGCCCGAACACCGCGGGCGGACGGAGCTGTCCGCTCGACAACAGAAAGGCGAGGCAAGCGACCGTCACGACCGCGATAATCGCCGCCCAGAAGCCGCGCCCCGGCCCCGCCGGTTTTTCGGGGAGCGGGTCGCGCCACGTCGAACGGGCGGTAAGGTTGAGTTCGGGCTTCATGCGCGCATCAAATTCCATCGCCGCGCCCGCGCCGATTCGCGCAAGCGGGTGTCGATTTGCCTTATACGCGCAAACGCCAATAAAATGTTGCAGTGCGTGCGGAATGTCCCGCGGCGGTACGGGCGCAGGCGCAGGGTTTGACCAGGAACGCCCAAAGCGCGGGCATTAGCGACCTGTTGACGCCAATTGGGTAAAGCCGCGGCATGACCGACGTCGGCATCCCATGCTATCGACGCAGCGCCCGCACCGACTGGCGCATTTGGTTGCTGCTGGCTTTTGGATCGGTGTTTCTATGGGCGGGGTCGGTCGTCGATCCCGCCGACAATTGCAGCGAGGATGGCCGTGAGTGCGCGCCCTGGCTGGTGCCGCTGGCGCAGGGGTTCGGGGCGCTGATCGCGCTGGGCGCCGGACTGAACATGCTTGCCAATCCGAACCGCGGCAGCCGCATCGACCCGGAAACGGGCGACCTTGTCTGGTGGAAAGGCCGGATTGGCAGCAGCAGCGGCGACGAGGGGCGCATCCATCCGTCGCAGATCAGCCGATTGCGGATCGTGCGGCAGGAGGACAGCGATGATGCGGTGCACCTGTACGACCGGGCCGGTGAGCGGCTGTTCTGGTTCGACGAGGAGGTGATCCCATGGCCCTATGACCGCTGGGCGGCGCGGTTGGCGGCACGATGGCCGCACATCGAGGTCGAGCGGGTCGACTAGCCGATCCTGGGCGTCACGGGGTAAGTGGCGGCCGTGAAATAATGGCGCATGCCGCGTTTGGCGCGATACGCATCGATGCGCTGGGCATAATGGCCGGGCAGATCGAAGCTCGCGTGACGGGCGCTGGCGCCGCGACCGAGCGGCGCGTCGCGGGCGATGAGCGCCATCTGGTGATGGTAAAAAAGCTCGTTCATGTCCATTGGGTAATTCCTAGGTGGTCAGGCGAGCTGGATGCAGAATAGTCAGCGAATGGTCCGGCCCGGCGCCCCAAGGACGCCGGACCGGAGGTCATTCAGGCAGGCTGAAGATTGACAGCCGAGGTCTTGCCGCGCTGGTCGGTTTCCAGCTCGTAAGAAACGCGCTGTTCCTTGTTCAGCGTCGACATGCCGGCGCGCTCGACGGCGGTGATGTGGACGAAGCTGTCGCCCGAGCCGTCTTCATTGGCGATGAAGCCATAGCCTTTGTCGGTGTTGAAGAATTTTACGGTGCCGATGGGCATGGGGTGTTTCCTTTCACGAAAACAGGGAATCAACCGGTAAAAGCACCGGAGGAGCTGGTAGCGCGTGAAGGGAAGTATCAGCCTGAGGCATCAAATTTCCGTCGCAGGCGACGTTAGCGCGAGAACTTTGTAATTATTTTGCCGAAAAGTCAAGGAATTTGACAATATTTGTTCGGATGTTTCGCATGCCATTATAGGGCGTCACAAAATTCGGCCCCATCGCTTGCGAATATTTTGGCCGAAGGAACGATCCATTCCCCCTTGCCGACTCACGCCACCAGGCCTATATGCAGCGCACTTCTTGACATGGTTAGCCAGTTGGGACGTCGGGGCCGCGGGCCGCGGCGGCTGTACCCACATGCTTTCCGGTCATCCGAAACGGGAAGACAGACTTGGCCGACCTAGACGTCCTGAATGCGATCATTGCCCCCGAAGCCGAAGCGATGGGCCTCGCGCTCGTGCGCGTTGCCTTTTTCGGGGGTGAAAGCGATCCGACGTTGCAGGTGATGGCCGAACGCCCCGAGACGCGCCAGCTGACGATCGACGATTGCGCCGACCTGTCGCGACGCATTTCGGAAAGGCTCGATGCTCTGGAAGAGGCGGGCAAGGACCCGATCGATCAGGCCTATCGTCTGGAAGTCTCGTCGCCCGGCATCGACCGGCCGCTGACCCGCCGCGCCGACTTCGCCGACTGGGCGGGGCATGAGGCGAAGGTCACGCTTAAGGAAAAGCGCGACGGACGCCAGCGCTTCAACGGCGAGCTGGTCGGCATCGACGGCGATACCGTCACGATTTTGGATAAAGAGGGTGTCGAGCACAAGCTGCCGTTCGATGCGATCGACACGGCGAAGCTGGTGCTGACCGACAAATTGATTGCCGCAACCGTCCCGCTTTCAGCCGAAGGCGCCGACGAACTGGAAGAAGAAGGACAGGACTGATGGCCACTGCCATTTCCGCCAACAAGGCCGAGCTGCTCGCGATTGCCAACAGCGTCGCCAGCGAGAAGATGATCGACAAGGGCATCGTCATCGAGGCGATCGAGGAAGCGATCCAGCGCGCCGCGCGCGCGCGCTACGGTGCCGAGAATGACATTCGCGCCAAGCTCGATCCGCAGACCGGCGACCTGCGCCTGTGGCGCGTCGTCGAGGTCGTCGAGGCGGTCGAGGATTATTTCAAGCAGGTCGATCTGGCTGCGGCGCAGAAGTTGCAGAAGGACGCCAAGATCGGTGACTTCATCGTCGACCCGCTGCCGGCGGTCGACCTTGGCCGCATCGACGCGCAGTCGGCGAAGCAGGTGATTTTCCAGAAGGTCCGCGAAGCCGACCGGGCGCGCCAGTATGAAGAATTCAAGGATCGCGCCGGCGAGCTGATCACCGGGGTCGTGAAGTCGGTCGAATTCGGCCACATCGTCGTCAACCTCGGCCGCGCCGAAGGCGTGATCCGCCGCGACCAGCAGATCCCGCGCGAATTGATGCGCGTCGGCGACCGCGTCCGCGCGCTGATCCTGTCGGTGCGCAGCGAAATGCGCGGGCCGCAGATTTTCCTGTCGCGCGCGCACCCCGATTTCATGAAGAAGCTGTTCGCGCAGGAAGTCCCCGAAATTTACGACGGGATCATTGAGATCAAGGCCGCCGCGCGCGACCCGGGTTCGCGCGCCAAGATCGGCGTCATCAGCTATGACGGTTCGATCGACCCCGTCGGCGCTTGCGTCGGTATGAAGGGCAGCCGCGTTCAGGCGGTCGTGCAAGAAATGCAGGGCGAAAAGATCGACATCATCCCCTGGTCGGAAGACACGGCGACCTTCGTCGTCAACGCACTGCAGCCCGCAACGGTCCAGCGCGTCGTCATCGACGAAGATGACAGCCGCATCGAAGTCGTCGTTCCCGACGACCAGCTGAGCCTGGCCATCGGCCGCCGCGGCCAGAATGTCCGCCTCGCCAGCCAGCTGACCGGCAGCCAGATCGACATCATGACCGAGGCCGACGCGAGCGAGAAGCGCCAGCGCGAATTCGTCGAGCGTTCGACGATGTTCCAGGAAGAGCTGGACGTCGACGAAACGCTGGCGCAGCTGCTGGTCGCCGAGGGCTTCACCGAACTCGAAGAAGTCGCCTATGTCGGCATCGAGGAACTCGCCGGGATCGAAGGGTTCGACGATGAACTGGCGCAGGAACTGCAGAGCCGTGCGCTCGAAGGGCTGGAACGCCGCGAGGAAGCATCGCGCGCCGAACGCCGCGCGCTGGGCGTCGAGGACGATCTGGCCGAGATTCCGCACCTGACCGAAGCGATGCTGGTCGTGCTGGGCAAGGCGGGGATCAAGACGCTCGACGATCTGGCCGACCTCGCCACCGACGAGCTGATCGCGAAGAAGCGCACCGACAACCGCCGCGGCCCGCCGCGCAGCGAGCGCGCCGAGGACAAGGGCGGCGTGCTGGGCGAATATGGCCTGTCGGAAGAGCAGGGCAACGAGATCATCATGGCGGCGCGTGCGCACTGGTTCGACGACGAACCGGCAACCGGGGAGGCCGCCGATGCGGACCCCGCGCAATGATCAGCTGACCGAAACCGACCGCGCAAAGGGGCGCGGTAGCCATGTGCCCGAGCGGCGCTGCGTCGTAACCGGCGAGGTTTCGTCGGCGGAGCAGCTCGTGCGCCTGGCGCTTGGCCCCGACGGCAGCATCGCGCCCGATGTCCATGGCAAGGCGCCGGGGCGCGGCGCGTGGATCGGCGTCGACCGGGCGACGCTGGAGGCCGCACAGGCGAAGGGCAAGCTGAAAGGCGGGCTGGCGCGGGCGCTGCACGACGGCAATTTCACCATCCCCGACGATCTGGGGGCGCGGATCGAGACGCAGCTGGCGCGCGCGACGCTCGACCGGCTGGGGCTGGAGGCGCGTGCTGGGACGCTGCTCAGCGGCAATGAAAAGATCGAGACCGCGGCGCGCAAGGGGCAGGTTCGCCTGCTTCTGCATGCCAGCGATGCTGGTGAGGACGGGCGCAAGAAACTGGCGCAGGCCTGGCGCGTCGGCGAGGATGCCGAAGGGTCGGGGCGCGAAGGCCTGGTCTTGCCGGTGGACCGCGGCACCCTATCTATGGCATTGGGGCGCGAGAATGCGGTGCATCTGGCGCTAACCGACGCCCGCGCCGCGGACCGGGTGCTGGCGCATTTGAGCCGCTGGCAGTTTTTCACCGGATGGAGTAGGGACGCGGCCAACCGCGATTCCGACCCGCATGTCGCGCCAGTTTCTGGCGAGCAAAAAAACGGGACGGCGCCGACAGGCTCCGCCGCTTCGGACGCGTTTTGAAGGAATGATGAGTTTCGATGAGTGACGAACAGGACAAACCGACGCTGACCCGCAAGCCGCTCGGGCTGAAGCGGACCGTCGAGGCGGGGCAGGTACAGCAGCAATTCAGCCACGGTCGCCGCAACACGGTGGTGGTCGAGGTGAAGCGCCGCCGCGTGCTCGGTCGTCCCGGCGAGGCCGCGCCCGAGCCGGTGGTCGAAGAGGTTGCGGCCGCCCCGGCGCCCGCGCCGACCCCGGCGCCTGCCCCGGCACCGAAGCCCGCCGCGCCGCGCGCGAGCGAGAATGACAGCCTGATGTCGCGGCAGGAGCGCCAGGCGCAATTGCTGCGCGAGGCCGAAGAAGCGCGCATGTCGTCGCTGGAGGAAAATCGCCGCCGCGAAGAGGCCGCGCGGGCCCGCGCCGCCGAGGAAGAGAAGCAGCGCGCCGAGCGTGCGGCCGCCAAGGCGGACGAACCCGCGCCGACGCCTGCCGCCGAGCCGGTCGTCGAAGCCCCCGCAGCCGAGGCACCGCAGGCGGAAGCCGCCGCGCCGCGCGCGACGACCAGCGCCGCCCCGGCCCCGCGCCGCTTTACCCCGGTCGAGGCGCCCAAGCGCCCCGAGCCCAAGCGTCCCGAGCCCAAGGCCAGCCGCGGTGCCGACGCGCGCCGCCAGTCGGGCAAGCTGACCGTCACGCGCGCGCTGAACGAAGACGAAGGCGCGCGTGCGCGCAGCCTGGCGGCGTTGAAGCGCGCCCGCGAAAAGGAAAGGCGTTCGCACACCGCATCGTCGGGTCCGCGCGAGAAGCAGGTCCGCGAAGTCACCGTGCCCGAAAGCATCACGGTCACCGAACTGGCGAACCGCATGGCCGAAAAGACCAACGACCTGATCAAGGCGCTGTTCAAGATGGGCGTGCCGTCGGCGAGCGGCGACCTGATCGATCAGGACACCGCCGAATTGCTGGTGGTCGAATTCGGGCATCAGATCATTCGCGTCAGCGAAGGCGATATCGACATCCGGCATGACGAAGATGTCGACGATGCCGAACATCTGAAGCCGCGCGCCCCGGTGGTGACGATCATGGGCCATGTCGACCACGGCAAGACCAGCCTGCTGGACGCGCTGCGCGGTGCGAATGTGCAGGCGGGCGAGGCCGGCGGCATCACCCAGCACATCGGCGCCTATCAGGTGAAGACCCCCGACGGGTCACTGGTGACCTTCCTCGACACCCCGGGCCACGAAGCCTTTACCGAGATGCGCCAGCGCGGGGCGAACGTCACCGACATCGTCATCCTGGTGGTCGCCGCCGACGATGGTTTGAAGCCGCAGTCGATCGAGGCAATCAGCCATGCCAAGGCGGCAGGTGTGCCGATCATCGTCGCGATCAACAAGGTCGACAAGGAAGGCGCCAATCCGCAGCGCGTGCGCGAACGCCTGCTCGAACATGAGCTGGTGGTCGAGGAAATGGGCGGCGACGTCCAGAATGTCGAAGTGTCGGCGCTGAAGAAAACCGGGCTCGACAAATTGCTCGACGCGATCGCGTTGCAGGCCGAGATCATGGAGCTGAAAGCCAACCCCGACCGCGCCGCCGAAGGCACGGTGGTCGAGGCGAAGCTGGACAAGGGTCGCGGCCCGGTGGCGACGATCCTGGTCCGTCGTGGTACTTTGAAGGTCGGCGACATCTTTGTCTGCGGCGCCGAAAGCGGCCGCGTCCGCGCGCTGATCGACGATCAGGGCAAGCAGATCAAGCTGGCGACCCCGTCGATGCCGGTCGAAGTGCTGGGTCTGGGCGGCGTGCCGATGGCGGGCGATACGCTGACCGTCGTGGAGAATGAAGCGCGCGCCCGCGAAGTCGCGGCCTATCGCCAGGAACAGGCAACGCGCAAGCGCACCGTGCAGGCGCCGGTCAGCCTGGAGGGCATGTTCGAGGCGCTGGCCGACAAGACCAACGTCATCCAATACCCCGTCATCATCAAGGGCGATGTGCAGGGGTCGGTCGAAGCGATCGTCAATGCGCTGAACCGCCTGTCGACCGACGAGATCCGCGTTCGTGTGCTCCAGTCGGGGGCCGGCGCGATCACCGAAAGCGATGTGACGCTGGCGGCGGCGACCAAGGCGCCGATCATCGGGTTCAACGTCCGTCCGAACGCCAAGGCGCGCGACATCGCGAAGCGCGAAAATGTGCGCTTCATGTACCATGACGTGATCTATCACCTGACCGACGAAATCCGCAAGGAAATGGCGGGCGAGCTGGGTCCGGAACGGATCGAGACCGTCGTCGGCCGTGCCGAGGTCAAGGATGTGTTCCCGGCCGGCAAGCGCGACAAGGCGGCGGGTCTGCTCGTGCTGGAAGGCGTCATCCGCAAGGGGCTGCACGCGCGGCTTACCCGCGACGACATCATCGTGTCGGCGACCACCATCGCGTCGCTGCGCCGGTTCAAGGACGACGTCGCCGAAGTGCGCGCGGGCCTCGAATGCGGTGTCGTGCTGTCGGACACCAACGACATCAAGGCGGGCGACAATCTGGAAGTCTTCGAAGTCGAAATGCGCGACCGGACGCTGTAACGGGCGTCCGCCGCGCGCGGATCAGGAGGCGCAGCTATGCCGCGTTACGTCGCCCTGTTCGGCAGCATCAATGTCGGGGGCAACCGGCTGACGATGGCCGACCTGCGTTCGGCGTTCGAGGCCGAGGGGTTTTCGGACGTCGAGACGGTGGTGGCAAGCGGCAATGTCATTTTCCAATACCCCGCGCGGCCGACGCGCGGGCTGGAGGAAAAGCTGACGCTGATGGTCGCCGACCGGTTCGACATGCGTTGCGCGGCGCTGGTGCGCAGCCGCGACGAGCTGGCCGCGGCGATCACCGACAATCCGTTCGCGGGAACCAATGAGGACAAGTTCGTCCACACGATGTTCCTGGATGGTCAGCCGACACCGGCGCAATTCGCCGCGCTGGCCGCCGACAAATGGATCCGCCCGAACGAGCGGATCGCGCCGGGCGACCGGGCGCTGTATATCGATTATGGCGATGGTGCCGGCGACAGCAAATTGACCGCGCGGATGATCGAACGGCGACTGGAGCATAAGGGCACCGCGCGCAACATGCGGTCGATCGCGCGGATCGTCGCGAAACTGGACGAATTGGAGAAGGGTGCGGCATGAAGGCGGCAGAAACCAAGGGGCCATCGGTTCGCGTGCTGCGCGTCGGCGAGCAGGTGCGCCACATCTTGTCCGAAATCATCGCGCGCGGCGATGTCCATGACGATGTGCTGGCGCGCCAGCCGGTGAGCATCACCGAAGTGCGCATGTCGCCCGACTTGCGCCACGCGACCGTGTTCGTAAAATCCTTGCTGGGCAAGGACGAGGAGGCGGTGCTGAAGGCGCTGCGCACCAACACCGCCTGGCTGCAAAAGAACGTCGCCGAACGGATGGCGATGAAATATGCCGCGAAGCTGAAATTCCTGGCCGACGAAAGTTTCGACGAGGCGAGCCACATCGAAAAATTGCTGCGCGATCCGAAGGTGGCGCGCGACCTGGGGGGCGATCGGGCGGGCGACGAGGGCGAATAGCGCCGCGCATATCGCGTGACGAGATAACCATATAGGTTATTTCACTTGACATCGTCACGCTGATATGGCACAAGTGTCACATCATGAAGAATTGCGAGTCGGGCCGGTGGCCTTCCGTTTGGCGGGAGGCTGTTCCGGCCCGACTAGCGTTTGGGAAAGGATGATCGATGGCGCAGATCGGCAAGGCGGCGACCCGCGATGCGCGAAGCGTGCGTCCGGGGGCGGCGCAGATGACGCAGTTTCTGGAAGCGCTGGCGGAGTCGTCGAATGTTGCGGCGTCGGCGCGCGCCGCGGGGGTAACGAGCAAGCAGCTGGCGACGTGCCGCGAGCGGTTTGCCAATGCGATCAATTTTCGCGGCGAGGCGCATCTGCCGGGCAATGACCTGCTCACCCGTTATCCCGGTGGCTGATCGGTCGCGACAGGATGTGGGCGCACGCGCCTTTGCCCGCGCACGACGGCTGGTCGGGGCGCGGTTCCGGCCGCAGGGCTATGACCCGGCGACAGGGCTCGACTGTGTCGGGCTGGTGTGGGCGGCTTATGCGGCGGCGGGACGGCGGCTGGTGCGACCGCGCGATTATCCGCTGCGCGGCTGGTCGCGGGAGCGGATTGTCGGGGCGCTGGGACGCGCCGGTTTCGCCGCCGTCGATGAGCCGCGGCAGAGCGGCGATGTGGCGCTGGTGGCGCTGGCGGCCGGGCAATTTCACCTGGTCCTGATGGGCGCCGATCGCTGCGTCCATGCGCATGCCGGGCTGCGGCGGGTCGTCGAGACGCCGCTCGACGCCATGCTGATCGCAGCGCCGCGCTGGCGGCTGACACAGGAGGCGTAAGCGATGGCAACTTTGGTGCTGACGGTGGTCGGCGGTTTTATCGGCGGCCCCGTGGGCGCGGCGATCGGCGCGAGCCTGGGGCAACAGGTCGATGCGGCGATCTTCAAGCCGAAGGGGCGCGAGGGGCCGCGGCTGGCTGACCTGAAGGTGCAGGCGTCGACCTATGGCCAGCAGATCCCGCAATTGTTCGGGACGATGCGTGTCGCGGGCAGCGTAATCTGGGCCACCGACCTGATCGAGCGGCGCACCAAAAGCGGCGGCGGCAAGGGGCGGCCGTCGGTGACCGAATATAGCTATGCGGTGTCGCTGGCGATCGCGCTGTCGTCGCGGCCGATCCGGGCGATCCGGCGCATCTGGGCCGACGGCAACCTGCTGCGCGGGTCGAGCGGGACGTTCCAGGAGCGCTGTATCTTTCGCTGGCATGATGGCGGCGAGGACCAGGCGGTCGATCCGCTGATCGCGTCGGCGATCGGGCCGGGTTCGGCGAGCGCTTTTCGCGGGCTGGCCTATGCGGTGTTTGAGGAGCTGGAGCTCGGCGCGTTCGGCAACCGCATCCCGTCGCTGACCTTCGAGGTCGAGGCCGATGCGGGGAGCGTCGATGCCGGGATGATCGGCAATGCGTTGCTCGGCGAGGCGGGGCGCTGTGCGGGCGAATGGCCGTTTGTCGGCTATGCGGCGTCGGGCGACCGGGCGCGCGATGCGCTGGCGCCGCTGTTCGAGGTCGACGGCGTGCGGCTCGCGAGCGGTGCGGGCGGTTGGCGGCTGGTCCCGGCGACGCGGGCCGGGGCGCCGCTGGCTTTGGCCGGCTTTCGCGAGGCGCGGCGCGGCGAGGTGGAACGCGATGCGATCGAGCGGCAACGCGCGCCGCTGGCGGCGTTGCCGGGGTCGATCCGGCTGCGCCATTATGAGCCCGAGCGCGACTATCAGCTGGGTCAGCAGGGCAGCGCGGTGGCGGGCGGTGGGGTACGCGAGGAGCGGATCGACCTGCCCGCGGTGCTCCCGGCATCGTCGGCGCGCGCGCTGGCGCAGCGACTGGCCGCGGCGGCGGCTGACGGGCGCGAGACGTTGGTCTGGCAGGGCGATCTGACGGCGCTGGCGCTGCCCGTTGGACGGACCGTCGAGCTCGCTGATGGCAGCGTGTGGCGGCTGGCGGGGCGCAATGTGCGGGCAAGCGAGATCGGCCTCCAGCTCAAGCGATACCAGCCCGTGCCGGTTGCCGAGCTTCCCGCCGCTCCGGGGACGCCGGTGCGTCCACCCGACTGGCCCGATGCGACCGGAACCGTGATGCTGTTCGACCTGCCCAATTTGGGGAGTCCGGGCGCCGCGGCGGCGCAGATCCTGATCGCTGCGGCGGGGAGCAACGATGGCTGGCGCGGCGCCGATTGCTGGTTCGTCGCTGCGGCCGATGCCGAACCGGTCGCGATCGGCACGGTGCGGCCGGCTGCGGCGCTGGGACATCTGGCCGAGCCGCTGGCGCCGGGCAGCGAATATCTGATCGATCGCGTCCATGCGGCGCTGGTGACGCTGGTCAATCCGTCGATGACATTGGAATCGGTCGACGACGCCGCACTGCTGGGCGGCGCCAACCGGGCGATGCTGGGCGCGGAAATGCTGCAATTCGGGACGGCGGAACCCGTGGGGGCGGGTGTCTGGCGGTTGTCGCGGCTGCTCCGCGGGCGGGCGGGAACCCGCTGCGCGGCGGTTCATGCGGCCGCGACGCCGTTCGTGCTGCTTGACGACAGCGCACCGATGCTGCTGCCCGAGGCGTTGGCGCATGTCGCCGAAAGCGGTGCTGCGCGGTTGCAGTGGGCATCGCGCGGGGGGACGGCGATGACCGAGGTGGCGATCGCCGCCGCGGGTGCCGCGCTGGTACCGCTGGCGCCCATTCACGGGCGGATAACGCCCGACGGCGCGGGGGGCATGTTGCTTGGTTGGCGGCGGCGCAGCCGCGTCGACACCCGCTGGCGCGACCATGTCGATCTGCCGGTCGGGGAGGGGCGGGAGGCGTGGCGCATCAGCTTGTCGCCCCCGGTCGCGGGGATCGGGCCATGGGAGCGCGCGACGCCCGATCTGCATATCGGCGCGGACATCATCGCCGTTTTGCCGCCGGGAACGAGCGTCGCGATCCGCCAGGTTGGCGACTTCGCGCCGTCGCCGCCCATGTTGTTGCCCGTGACATAGAGGAAGAAATCATGAGCGAATTGCCGATGACGCCGCGCTTTGCCCTGCCGTTGCTGGGCGTGGCGCAAGCGCAGAAAGAGATCACGCATAACGAGGCGCTGACGCTGATCGACGCGCTGGTCCACGCCGCGGTCGAGGCCGGACCGCTGAACGATCCGCCCGCCGATCCCGAGCCGGGGCAATGCTGGCTGGTCGGCGCGGCGCCGGCCGACGGCTGGGAAGGGCAGGTCGATGCGGTCGCGATCTGGAGCGGCGGCGGCTGGCGATTTGCCCCGGCGCGCGCCGGGATGGCGGTGGCGCGGCTGACCGACGGCGCGCGGCTTCGATTCGACGGGGACGCATGGGTGGTACCCCCGACCATCGCCGCCCCGTCTGGCGGCTCGACAATCGATGGCGAAGCGCGTAGCACCCTGAGTGCGCTGATCCTGCACCTTGCGGCGCAGGGTCTTCTGATTTCAGGCTGAATTTCCTCTCGCTGGCTTTGAAAGTGCGACTTTTTGGCAACAGATTGACGATTTGTTCACTTGCACGGAACCAAAGCGACGAGTAGGACGTCTGCCGAGACGTATATCTCAAATTGAAAGGGGAATTACTATGAGGAAGCTTGCCGTAGCTGTGGCGTTAGCCTCCACTGCCCTGGCGTCGCCTGCTTTGGCGCGCGACGACTCTTGGTATGTTGGCGTGGGCGCCGGCGTGATGATCGTCGAAGATCTCGATCTCGACATCGGCACTGCCGCGAATGCCGCCGCTATCGACCACCGCAAGGGGTATGATTTCGAAGGTGTCGTGGGTTATGATTTCGGCGGTTTCCGCGCTGAAGTCGAAGTTGGTTATCGCGAAGCCGACATCAAGTCTGGCCGCTTTGGCGCCCCCGGCATCCCGCAGACCGCGTCGGGCGCGGGTGGGCTGTTCGTTGGCAACACCGATCTGAACGGCGACACCAATGCGCTGAGCTTCATGGTCAACGGCATGCTCGACTTCGGTGACGACGACGGCCTGCAGGGTTTTGTCGGCGGTGGTGCCGGTGTGGCCCGCGTGTCGGTCGAACCCGTGTTCGCTGGCGCGTTCCTCGACGATTCGGACACCGGCTTTGCCTGGCAGGCGATTGCTGGCGTTCGCGCGCCGATCAGCAGCAACTGGGACGTCGGCCTGAAGTATCGCTTCTTCAACGTCGACAATCTCGATCTGGTCGATCAGCGTGGCCGCGACGTTTCGACGCGTTTCCGTTCGCACTCGATCCTGGGTACGCTGACCTACAACTTCGGTGGTGCACCGGAGCCGGTTGTGGCACCGCCGCCGCCGCCGCCGCCGCCCCCGCCGCCCCCGCCGCCGCCCCCGCCGCCCCCGCCGCCCGCGGTGTGTGAGCCTGGGCCGTACATCGTGTACTTCGACTGGGATCAGTCGAACATCACGCCGGAAGCGGCTTCGACGCTCGACAACGCGATCAGCGCCTACAACCGTGGTTGCACGGGTACGCAGGTCATGCTCGCCGG
This sequence comes from Sphingopyxis sp. EG6, assembly GCF_003609815.1. Taxonomy (NCBI): domain Bacteria; kingdom Pseudomonadati; phylum Pseudomonadota; class Alphaproteobacteria; order Sphingomonadales; family Sphingopyxidaceae; genus Sphingopyxis; species Sphingopyxis sp. EG6. The sequence goes on along the minus strand of NZ_AP017603.1, from coordinate 2,809,626 downwards.
TCACGCCGACCGTTCGGGTTCGGCCACGTACAACGTCGGCCTGTCGGAACGCCGCAACGCTGCGGTTCGCAGCTATCTGACCGCTCGCGGTATTTCGGATGGCTCGATCAGCGCGCAGGGCTTCGGCGAAAGCCGCCCGGCCGTTGCTACCGCCGACGGCGTCCGCAACGACCAGAACCGTCGCGTGGAAATCACTTACGGCCCGAACTCGGGCATGTAAGACCGGTTTCCATTCCCGACCGGGACTGGAAGAAACAAGCGAGGGCGGTACCGCAAGGTGCCGCCCTTTCTTTTTTGTGCGAAGCGCGCAGCCGTTTCCTTGGCCGTGTGATGCTTGGCGAGCGGTCGGAGATCGTGATCGGATTTCGCTTGCTCTCATAAATTTATGATATACCGTCACGTCAAGGGTGCCGGATTGTTCGTGCTCCCTTGCCAAAAGGGGCGGACGCCCGTCATCGCGGTGCGACCGGTCCCAAACCGGGAGAGAGACGATGCGCCGACGCCGCAGCATGTTTCATCGCAGTATTTTTCGCGCCGATCCGAACGGCGATCCCGATATCAACACCACGCCCTTGATCGACGTGATGCTGGTCATGCTGGTGATGTTCATCATCACGATCGCGCCGCCGACGCATAGCGTCGACGTCACCTTGCCGGGGGTGGACCCCGGCCCCGCCGAAGTGCGGGATGAAAACCACATTACCATCGACACGAGCGACATCATCCGCTGGAATGGCGAGCCGGTCGATCTGGCCGAGCTCGGCCAGTTGGTCAAAATGGCGTCGGACCGTCCCCAAGTGGCGACGCTGATGTTCGAGCCCGAAGCGCGAGCGCGCTATCTGCGCGTCGATGAGGCCATCGGTGCGATCCGGCGCAACGGCGGGTCAAAAATCGCCTTTCCGGGTATCCACCGATATCGCGAGTTGATCTGAACGGCGCGCGGACGTGGCTGGGGCGGCTTGAAGCCCTGTGCTGGCATGGCGAGGGATTGTCCCGAGCCTGCCGAGCAGGCGACACGGGACTGCACAAGCGCGAAACTGGCTGGCTGCTGCGAGGTCGATCAAATTTGTTTCGCACAAAGACACAAAGACACGAAGATGTCGTGCTAGCCGCAAAGCGGCCTCTTTTTTCAGCCGCCGCGCCGGACCAAAGCGGCTGACATGAGGGTGGCCTAGCGGCCGTAAACCGCCATTTTCGTGTCTTTGTGTGAAAAACTCCAGACCTGCCTGGCCTGAGCGACGCGCTGTGCGTCGATCGGCTTCCTGCTCTGTCAGGCGGCGGGCGCGGTGCCGGGGCGGAGATAGGCCATCATATAGCCCACATAGTCAGCCTTGCCGAGCGGGATGCCCATGTGGCGGAGGATCGAATAGGCGGCGACGAGGTGGAAATAGAATTGCGGCTGCGCCCAGTCGCGGACGTAAGTGAGCGCGGTCATGTCGAACGCCATGCCGTTCGGCAGGTCGAAGCTGACGGGCCGGTCTGGGTCGGCGTCGAACGTCGCCGCATCGACCGAATCGAGCCAAGCCAGCGTCGCCGCGATCTGTGCCTGAAGGCCGGCAAAATCAGCCGCGTCGTCGGTGAGCGTCGGCGCGCCGGTGACGCCGAGGCGCGTCGGCGGCTGAATCGCTTGCAGGCAGCTGAAGCGGATTTGTGATGCGAGCGGGAACATGTCGGGGGCAAGGCGCGCGACGATGAGTTGCAATTCGCCGACGTCGTTTTGGGCACCCCAGGTCAGCGCCTTGTCCAGCTGCGCCGATAGCGCGCGCAGGCCGTTCTGATAGGCGGGAACGGTCATGTCGTAGAGCATCGTCACATCCTTGGCAGGGTAGGGGGTGGTCAGGCGGTCGCGAGATTGTCCTGGAATTGCAGCCGCGCAAGGCGGGCGTAGAGGCCATCGGCGGCGACGAGCGCGTCGTGCTTGCCCTCCTCGACGATCCGGCCATCGTCCATGACGATGATCCGGTCGGCGGCGCGGACCGTCGCGAGCCGGTGCGCGATGACGACCGTCGTACGGTCATGCATCAAGGTTTCGAGCGCGTCCTGCACCAGCTTTTCGGATTCGGCGTCAAGCGCCGACGTCGCCTCGTCAAGCAGCAGCAAAGGCGCGCGGCGGAGTAGCGCGCGGGCGATCGCGACGCGCTGGCGCTGGCCGCCCGACAGGCGCGCGCCGCCTTCGCCCATGAAGGTGTCGAGGCCGTCGGGAAGCTTGCGCAGAAACTCCTCGGCATTGGCGGCGCGCGCGGCGTCCCAAAGCTCGTCGTCGGTCGCGTCCCAATTGCCGTAGCGCAGATTGTCGCGCGCCGAGGCGGCGAAGATCACCGTTTCCTGCGGCACCATCGCGATGCGGGCGCGGATGTCAGCGGGATCGGCGTCGGTGAGCGCGACGCCGTCGAGCAGGACCTGTCCCGCCTGCGGATCGTAGAAACGCTCGGCAAGCTGGAACAAGGTCGATTTGCCGGCGCCCGACGGGCCGACGATGGCGACGGTTTCGCGCGGCTGGATCGCGAGGCTGAAATCGTGCAGCGCGGGGGCGTCGGGACGCGTCGGGTAGTGAAATTCGACATGCGCGAATTCGAGCGTGCCGCGCGGAGGTTCGGGGAAGGCGCGCGGCTGCGCGGGCGGCGCGATGCTCGCTTCGGCATTGAGCAGTTCGGAAAGGCGCTCGGCGGCGCCCGCGGCGCGCAGCAGGTCGCCATAGACTTCGGTGAGCGCGCCGAACGCGCCCGCGACTAGCCCGCCCGTGAGGACAAAAGCGGCGATCGTGCCGCCGGTGATCGTCCCCGCGGCGACGCCTTCGGCGCCGTACCACAGCAGGGTGGTGATCGCGCCGAACAACAGGCCGATGACGATCGCGGTCATGATCGCGCGGAGGCGAATGCGGCGCTTGGCGGTGGCGAAGGTCGCTTCGACGGCGCTTTCAAACCGCGCCGCTTCGCGGTCTTCCTGCCCGAAGGCCTGGACGATCTTCATCGCGCCCAATTGTTCGGAGGTGGTGGCGCCGATGTCGGCGACGCGATCCTGGCTCGACCGCGCGACCTTCTGCAGGCGGCGCCCCAGCAGCACGATCGGCATGATGATCACCGGAATACCGAGCAGGATGCCGCCGGTCAGTTTCGGCGACAGGGTGAACAGATAGGCGATGCCGCCGATCCCCATCACCATGTTGCGCAGCGCCACCGACACGGTGGTACCCACGACCTGTTCGATGATCGTGGTGTCCGACGTCATCCGCGAGGCGATTTCGGACGGGCGGTTTTCCTCGAAAAAACCGGGGGCAAGACGCAGCAGGTTGCGCTGGACCGCCTGACGAATGTCGGCGACAGTGCGTTCGCCCAGCCAGCTGACGAAATAGAAGCGCAGCGCGGTGGCGAAGGCGAGGGTCAGCACGATCGCGTAGAACAGGCGGAAATGCGGCGCGACGTCGCCGCCGCCAGCGACAAAGCCGCTGTCGATCATTTCCTTGAACTGCCAGGGAATCGCCAGCGTGGCGAGCGCGGCGACGCCCAGCGCGACCGCCGCGATCACCAGTTGCAGCGGGTAGGCGCTGGCATAATGCCAGATCATCCGCAGGCTGCCGAGCTTGCGGCGCGGTTCGGCGGGGGTTTTCGCGGCGGAAGGGTCGGAAGCGCGTGCCATTGCAGCGGCCCTAGCAGCGGCGGCGCCCCCGCTCAACGACGCAAAATGGTGCCGCGCTTCATGGATTATGAAGCGGAGCTGCAAAGCCGGCGATGCGATTCCGGACAAGGATTGCTCGCAATCGCGTTTATGATGCATTGCACAATGGATCGGATGCCCTAGACTGTCACCAACGACAGACGCCCAAAGAGCGTCGGGGCTTGCCAAGGAACGTATCGAACATGCTGTATCATGCCTTTGAAATGCAAAAGAGTTGGCTAGCGGGCGCGAGCGCGCTCGCGACCGCAGGCGCGCAGGTGATGCAGCATCCCGCGAATCCGCTCGGCTATTTCGGCGGCAGCCCGATGTTTGCGTCGGCGCTGGAGGTGTTCGCCCACGCCGCGGCGCCGCGCGGCAAGCCGGGTTTCGAGCAGTACGAGACGATCGTCGATGGCGATACGGTGCGCGTGACCGAAGCGATCGAAGCGCGCAAACCCTTTGGCCAGCTCAAGCATTTCAAACATAAAGGTGCGAAGGACGCCCCCAAGCTGCTGATCGTCGCGCCGATGTCGGGCCATTATGCGACGCTGCTGCGCGGCACGGTCGAGCGGATGCTGCCCGGCCATGACGTGTGGATCACCGACTGGCGCGACGCGCGCAACGTGCCGCTGGAGGCAGGCAAGTTCGATCTGGACGATTATATCGATTATTTGATCGGCTGGCTGGAGCATATCGGCCCCGGCGCGCATGTGCTCGCGGTGTGCCAGCCGTCGGTCCCGGCGCTTGCCGCGGCGGCGATCATGGCCGCCGACAAACACAAATGCCGTCCGAAGACACTGACGATGATGGGCGGGCCGATCGATACGCGCAAGGCACCGACGGCGGTCAACCAGCATGCGATGACGCGCCCGCACGCCTGGTTCCAGGAAAATGTCATCGCAACGGTGCCCGCCTATTATCCGGGCGCCGGGCGCCGCGTCTATCCGGGGTTCCTGCAACTCGCGGGCTTCATGTCGATGAACCTCGGCAATCACATGATGAGCCATTGGGCGATGTTCAAACATCTGGTCGACGGCGACGGCGAGGAAGCCGACAAGACCAAGGAATTTTACGACGAATATCGTTCGGTCTGCGACATGACCGCCGAATTCTATCTGCAGACGGTCGATGTCGTGTTCCAGCGCCACGCGCTGCCCAAGGGCGAGATGCTGCACCGCGGCAAGCCGGTCGACCTGAACGCGATCGAGGATATCGCGCTGCTGGCGATCGAGGGCGAGCGCGACGATATTTCGGGGATCGGGCAGACCAAGGCGGCGCTGACGCTGACCAAGTCGCTGCCGACGGAGAAGAAGAAATATCTGATGGCCAAGACCGTCGGCCATTACGGCATCTTCAACGGCCGCAAATGGCGCGAGGATATCGCGCCGGTGGTCGAGGGGTGGATCCGCAGCAACGGGGGGTGATGCGGTCGGGTTCGACCGAAAAAAGCCGTCGCCCCCGCGAAGGCGGGGGCCGCTGTCGGTTTACGCAGCGGCGCAGGAATAGGCGGCTAGCGGCCCCCGCCTTCGCAGGGGCGACGATTGCCCTCCACCCCCTATCAACCGTTCTGACAGCCCGTCTTCGGCGCTCAGTGCATCGGCGAGGTGCGCACCGCCCAATAGACCAGATAGAGCAGCCCTGCCCACAGCAGCAGGATGAACGCCATGCCCGCGCGGCTCGACGGGCGGGCGCTGGCCGCCTCGGCGGCCGCGTGCAGTTCGGCCCATAGCGGATCGGGGATCAGGCGTCGCACCGCCCACAATCCCAACGGCACGATGAGCAGGTCGTCGAGCCAGCCCAGCACGGGTATGAAATCGGGGATCAGGTCGATCGGTGACAGCGCATAGGCCGCGACCGCCACCGCGAGCAGCCGCGCGAGCTTCGGCACGCGCGGGTCGCGCGCGGCCAGCCAAGCGGCGTGTGCCTCGACCGCAAGGCGGTGGCCAAGGTCGCCGATGCGTTCGGAAAGGGATTTGCCGGTCATCCTTTACTCCATAGACATTTTGTTGGTCATTGCGAGCGAAGCGAAGCAATCCAGGGCGGTCTGGCACCGCTCTGGATTGCTTCGCTTCGCTCGCAATGACGATGTTGTGGGACGGCAGTCTTCGCTTATGATCGCGCGATGGCGATCAAACTGAAAAGCGCGCGCGTCGAACGCTGGCCGGTGGCGGCGGATTTTGCGGTGGCGCATGGCGCCCATGTCGATGTCATTGTGGCCGAGGTGGCGGGCAAAGGCGCGATCGGGCGCGGCGAGGGGACGCCCGTCGCGGCGCTGGGCGAGGATGCCGCGACGTGCCGTGACCAGATCCTGCGCGCCGCGGCGCACATCGGCGGTCTCGGCACCGCGGCCGCACGCGCGGCGGTGCAGGAACTGTTGCCGCCGGGCGCGGCGCGCAACGCGCTCGATTGCGCGCTGTGGGAGCTGGAGGCCAAGGAAAACGGGTTGCGGCTGTGGCAGCTTGCCGGGTGCGACGCGGCGCCGACCGCGCGGGTAACCGCGTTCACGCTGTTGCCGGGCAGCCCCGGCGCGATGGCCGAACAGGCGGCGACGGCGGAGGCCGACGGCTATAGTTTGCTGCGGATCGAGCTGACCGGCGGCAACGACCGGCTCTGCGTCACGGGCGCGCGCAGGGGGGCGCCGAACGCCCGGCTGATCGTCGATGCCGCCGCGCGCTGGGGTGAGGCGGACATATTGAGCGAGGCCGAAGCGCTCGCGGATCTGGGCGCCGAAATGATCGTCCAGCCGGTGCCGGTCGGTGCCGATGCGCTGCTCGACCCCGTCTATGCGCCGGTGCCGTTCGTTGCAGGTGACAGCTGTCAGACCGCCGCCGATGTGGCGCGGATCGGCGCCTTTTACGATGGGGTCAATATCCGGCTCGACCACGCGGGCGGGCTGACCGAAGCGCTGCGCATTGCCGACGCCGCCGATGCGGCGGGGCTGGCGATCATGGTCAGCGGCGTGGTATCGACCAGCCTCGCGATCCTGCCCGCCTTCGTGCTCGCGCAGCGCGCAAAATGGGTCGATCTGGGCGGTCCGGCGCGTCTCGCCGAAGACCGCGATGGCGGGTTCGAGTATCGCGGCGGACGGATCGGGCCGCCGGTCGCTTGATGCGATCCTCCCTGTCGCGAAGCGATGGGGAGGGGGACCGCCGCGGAGCGGTGGTGGAGGGGCTTTGCGACGGCTGCGTCATGGCCCCTCCGTCAGCGCTCCGCGCTGCCACCTCCCCATGGCTTCGCCACGGGGAGGATGTGTTCTACAGCGCCACCTCGGCGTGCTGGCCGAGCTCGCCTTCTTTCATCGTCATGCCGGTCATCAGCTTGAAGATGCCCTTGATCCCGGGATCGGCGGTCCAGATTTCGGCATCGCCCAAGTCAAAGCGGAGCAGGAGCAGCTTCGGATCGTCCTTGCCGCCTTCGTACCAGGCGGCGACCCCGTTGCTCCACAGCTTGTCGAGCACCGAGCGGTCGTTTTCGCGGACCAGCGTGCCCGAAATGCAGGCGAACAGGTCATGCCCCTTCGATGCGAACTGCGCCATCGCGGGGCCGCCGCCGGCCAGCCGGTTGTCGGTCGAGGTAAAGAACCAGAAGGCGCTGTCGGCGTCCTCGTCGAGCTGCGCATTCATCGGAATATGATGCGCCCGCTCGCCGGCCCGGCCGACCATCACATAGGGGCTTGCGGCCAGCGCCTTCCAGAACTGCTGCTTGATATCGTCGCTCATTGGGGGGCTCCTTTTGGGGTGTGGATGGTCCACCAACGCACCACGGCCCCCCAATGTTGCGCCGGTCAGCTTGCGGTCGCGAGCTTCGTGCGCGCCTCGGCGATCGCGGCGGCGAGCTGCGGCTCGTCATAGTGCGGCAGCGCGGTTTCCATGATCGCGATCGCGCCTTCGATCATCTTGTGATCGGCGCCGGGCGTTTTCGAGCGGTACAGCCCCCACGCTGCGATCAACGGCACGTCATATCGGGCGGGATCGGCGTTGAGCGATTGCTGCGCCGCCTTGGTGTCGCCCGCCAGCATCTGGCTGATCAACGCGATGCTGTGTTCTTCGGCCAGCAGCTCGCGCGGCGCGACCTTGCGGCCCATCGCGCGCACCACCGCTTCGGCGGTGCTGAAGGTCGAATAGGGGTTTTGCCCGGTGATGATGCGACCGTCGGTGACGACATGGTTCAGCATCATCGGCGCTTCGCTGAACCGCGCCCCGGCGCCGCGCAGCCCGTCTTCGAGCAACACCGGAAAGGCCGGCAGCCATTTTTTGCCGAACAGCAATTCTTCCTCGTTCGACAGCCCGGTCACCGCCCGCCCGGCGATCAGCGACCTTCCGTCCTTCATCGGCACGTTCATCAGCGCCGCCGGTCCGTGGCACACGGCGCTGATCACGCCGCCGCGTTCATAGGTCTGGGCGAGCAGGCTCTTGAGGTCGACATCGACGGGCAGATCGAACATCGCGCCCTTGCCGCCGACGACGAAGACTGCGGCGTAATGCTGGTCGCGCACGCTGGCCAGGGTCAGGGTCGCGTTCAGCTTGGCGCTGGCGACCGGATCGGCGGCGAACCGGCTGTTGAAGGATTTTTTGGGGTTGAACTTGTCGGCGACGACGATGCCGCCTTTGGGGCTCGCGATATCGACACTGAGCCCGTTGTCGGCGAATACAGCATAGGCCTGCGACAGCTCGTCCATCTCAAAGCCCGGGCGCGTCTGGCCCTGGTCCACGCCGTTGCTGCTGATGACGAGCAGCACACGGTCCGGCCGGGCGCCCGTATCGGTGCTTGCCTGCGCCGGGATGGCGGCGGTGGCCAGCAGCCCCAGCGCGACGCTTGCCAAAATTTTCATTCTCTTCTGCATGTCCATACTCCAAACCGTTCCACGATGCGGCACGGTCTGTCACAAGGGCGGTCGGGGCGATGTGAAAGGGATTTTGACGCTAATTTGATCCGGCATCGCCAAGAGCGGACAGCGCAAACAGCGTCGCGGCAAAGGATTTCGCTTGAACAATGCGTTGGACATCCTGCTGGTCGAGGACAACGCCGATCTGGCGGACAATATCATCGACTATCTGGAAACGCTCGGCCATCGGCTGCACTATGCGGCCGACGGCGAAGCAGGGCTGCGCGAGGCGCTGACGCGGCCGATCGACGTCGTCTTGCTCGATCTGGCATTGCCCCGCCGCGACGGGCTGGACGTGTGCGCCGACATCCGGCGCCGCGCCGATCATCACCTGCCCATCCTCATGCTGACGGCGCGCGACACGCTCGACGACAAGCTCGCGGGCTTTGCCAGCGGCGCCGACGACTATCTGGTAAAGCCCTTCTCGCTCGCTGAACTTGCCGCGCGAATTACCGCGCTCGGACAGCGGCCGCGGCTCGGGCGATCCTATCAGATCGCGATCGGGCCGCTGACCATCGACCGGCAACTGCGTATCGCGTCGCGCGCGGGTCAGCCGCTACAGCTGTCGCCGCTGCTCTGGGACATTCTGTTGCTGCTTGCCGAAGCGTCGCCGCAGCCGGTCGCGCGCAGCGAGATCGCACGCAAGCTGTGGGGGGACGAGCCGCCGCCGTCGGATGCGCTGCGCAGCCATATCCACCTGTTGCGGCAGATCGTCGACAAGCCGTTCGATCGCGCGATGATCGAAACGGTGCACGGCGTCGGCTTTCGCCTGAGCGTGCCGCAATGAGGGTGCGCCGCCATAGCCTGCGCCGGCGCGTCATCGCCGCGCTGGTTGCCGCGGTGCTGGCGACGAGCGCGATCTTCGGTCTGGCGACCTTCATCTTTGCCTATACGCTGGAGGATCGCCTGTTCAGCAACGCGCTCGACAGCGAAATTGCGCGCCAGCAGCAAGGGTGGCGCCGCGACGGCCAACTGCCGATCCCTGAAATCGCGTATATCAAAGTCTATCCGAGGGCGGCCGGCCTACCCGCCGATCTGGCGCCGCAGGTTGCGGCCAACCCGCAGCAGCGCGAATTTTACGGTGCCGCGGGGCGGCATTATCATGTCGCGCCCTTCGCGCTCGACGCGCGAACCCCCGCCGTCGCGGTCGCCGAGGTCAGCCGCTACCTGCTCGTTCGTCCGGTACGCGACGGAATGATCCAGTTCCTGATCGGGCTCGGCCTGTTCATCGCCTTGACGATGGCGCTGCTCGGCTGGTGGCTTGCCAATCGCGCGATGCGCCCGCTCAGCCGCCTTGCGAGCGATGTCGCGGGGGGCGGTGATGCGGTGCCCGTCGTGCGGGCGGAAGACTATCCGGCGAATGAGATCGGCGTGCTGGCAGGCGCGCTGGGGCAGGCGTTTCAGCGCATCCGCGGCTTCGTCGATCGCGAGCGCAGCTTTACCCGCGATGCCAGCCACGAGCTGCGCACGCCGTTGGCCGTCGTCCGCGGTGCCGCCGAAGTGATCGGCTTGCAAGCGGACTTGCCCGCGCCGGTCCCCGAAGCGCTGCGCCGGATCGAAACCGCGACGATCGACATGACGCAAACGCTCGACCTGCTGCTGGCGCTGGCGCGCGAGGGCGATGCGCTGCCGGTGGAACGTGTCCAGCTGCGCCCGGTCGTCGAAAAGGCGATCGCCGCGGCGGCGGTGCGCTATCCGGCGAGCGGGATTGCCGTCACGAACGCGGTGGCGGCGGACGCCGCCGTGATCGTCCAGCCGACATCGTTGCAGCTGGTGCTCAACAATCTGATCGGCAACGCGTTTCAGCACGCCGCCACCGCGAATTTACAGATCATGTTCAGCGGCGGCGAGCTGACGATCGTCGATGATGGACCCGGCCTTGGCGCGACAACCGACGCGTTTGCGGCGTTCGCCAAAGGCGATGCGAGCGCAGGCAGTGGGCTCGGCCTCGATATTGTCCGGCGATTGTGCGCGGCTGCGGCCATCGGCCTGTGCAGCGGTGCGGGTCGGGACGGACGCGGCGCCTGTTTCACGCTGAATTTCCGCGAGCGATAGGAAAGCGGGCGGCACTGCGCTAATCTGCGCGACATGACCGACCGGAAACCCCGTTACCGCACCTATACCAGCCCCGCAGGCGGTTGGGGCGCCGCCGCTGCGACGGCAAAGGTGCTGATGGAACAGAGCGTCGTCGGCAAGGGATCGCGCGCGCTGCTCGCGATGAACCAGCCCGGCGGGTTCAAATGCCCCAGCTGCGCCTTTCCCGATGCGACCTGCACCAAGAAGCTGGAATTCTGCGAAAATGGCGCCAAGGCGCTCGCGCATGAAGCGACCAAGTTTCGCGTGACGCGCGATTTTTTTGCCCAGCACAGCGTGTCCGATCTGATGCAGCAATCGGACTATTGGCTCGAGATGCAGGGGCGGCTGACCGAACCGATGCGCTATGATGCGGCGACCGATCATTATGTGCCGGTCAGCTGGGATGATGCCTTTGCGCTCGTCGGTCGTCATCTGCGCGCCCTCGATAGCCCGCACCAGGCCGAATTCTACACCTCGGGCCGCACCGCGAACGAGACGGCGTTCCTCTATTCGATCTTTGTGCGCGAGTTCGGGACGAACAATTTTCCCGACTGTTCGAACATGTGCCACGAACCGACGAGCCGCGGCCTGCCGCCCGCGATCGGCATCGGCAAGGGGACGGTGGTCCTCGACGATTTCGAACATGCCGAGGCAATCTTCCTGATCGGCCACAATGCCGGGACCAATGCGCCGCGGATGATGACCCCGCTCGTCGAGGCGCGCAAACGCGGGGTGCCGATCGTCGCGGTCAACCCGATGCCCGAGCGCGCGCTGATCCAATTCACCGAGCCGCAGGACATCGTCCAGATGGCGACGCTGGGATCGACTGCGATCACCAGCGAGTTCGTCCATATCCGGATCGGCGGCGACCTTGCTCTGCTCAAGGGCATGATGAAGGTCATGTTCGAACGCGAGGCGGCGGGCGAGGCCATATTCGACCACGCTTTCATCGCCGAACATACGTCGGGTTTCGGCGCGCTGCAGGCCGACATCGATGCGCAGCAATGGCCCGATCTTGTCGCTGCGGCGGGGATCGACGAGGCGCAGATCCGGCGCTGCGCCGACATCTACAGTCGCTCGAACGCGACGATCATCTGCTATGGCATGGGGGTGACCCAGCATCAGCAGGGGTCGCAGCTGGTGCAGCAGATCGCCAACCTGCTGCTGCTCAAGGGCAATTTCGGCAAGCCGGGGGCGGGCATTTCGCCGATCCGCGGCCATTCGAATGTCCAGGGCGACCGCACCGTCGGTATCGACGAGAAACCGAGCGCGGCCTATCTCGACAAGGTGCGCGACGTCTTCGACTTCGAGCCGCCGCGCGACCACGGCCACCACACCGTCGAATCGATCGAGGCAATGCTGGAGGGCACCGCCAAGGTATTCGTCGGCCTTGGCGGCAATTTTGTCCGCGCCGTCCCCGACACCGACCGCGCCTATGATGCGATGCGCCAGCTCGACCTGACCGTCGGGATCGCGACCAAGCTCAACCGCGGTCATCTGGTGCATGGCAAGGACGCGCTGATCCTGCCCGTCATCGCGCGCTCCGAACGGATCGAGACCGCGGCGGGCGAACAGTTTGTCACTATCGAGGATTCGATGTCGAACGTCACCGCCTCGCGCGGCGTCCTCGACCCGGCGAGCGAGCACCTGCTGCCCGAAACCGAGATCGTCTGCCGCATGGCGATGGCGACTTTGCAAGACAGCAAGGTCGATTGGGCCAGCTACATCGACGATTACGGCCTGATCCGCGACAGGATCGCCGCGGTCTATCCCGCGCTTTACGCCGATTTTGGTGAGCGGATCAAAGCGCCGCAAGGCTTCCACCTCGATATCCCGCCGCGCCGCCGCGCGTGGGCGACCCCCAACGGCAAGGCGAATTTCCTCATCCTGCCCGGGCTGGCGGTCAACGCGCCGGTGGATGATCCGGCGATGCTGCGGCTCGCCACCGTGCGCTCGCACGATCAGTTCAACACGACGATCTATAGCTACAACGACCGCTATCGCGGAGTTTATAACGACCGGATGGTGCTGTTCATGAACGCCGAAGACATCGCCGATCGCGGGCTGGAGGCGGGCGCGAAGGTCGCGCTCGAAACCTTCAGCGACGACGGCGCCCGACGCCGGGTCGAGGGGCTGACGATCATCGACTATCCGATGTCGCGGGGGTCGGTCGCGGGCTATTACCCCGAGCTCAACCCGCTGCTCCCGCTCGGCTTTTATGACAAGACGAGCGGTTGCCCGGCGGCCAAGGCGATCCCGGTGCGCGTTGTGGCGATGGCGACGGTGGTTTAGCGCCGGTGCTTTTCGGAGCACATCGGGATACGGATATGCGATGTTGAACCGTAGCCCTGAGCCTGTCGAAGGGTGCTTATCGGTGAAGCGCCCTTCGACAGGCTCAGGGCTACGGTAATGGATGCTCCCGCGTACTCCAGCCCGCTTCGCCCGCGAGCCGCGCCAGATCGTCGGTGCTGTTGATGTTGGGCGGCGCCAAATCGATCGCGACCGCGCGCGCGCCGATGCGCCGGGCAAAGGCGCGCACCGCAAGGTCGCTTTCGTCCTCGAGCATCGCCTGTAGCGGGGCCAGCGACGCGACCGGCCACAGCCCGATCACCGGCTGGCTGTCGAGAAACGCCGGAGCGGGTTTGAGCCGCGCGCGGAGGTCGGGCGGCAGGCGCACGCAATCGACCGGGACGGTTAGCAACTGGTCGAACCCCCGCTCCGCTGCATGGATCAGCGCCCCCGCAATCCCGCCGAGTGGCCCCATGTCGGCGCGCGGCCAATCGGCGATCTCGCCACGCCCGACAACGACCACCGCATCGCAATGCGGGCCGAGCGCCGCCGTCGCATGGTCGAGCAGGGTCCGTCCGCCCAGCATCGCGAGCGCCTTGTCCGACCCGAAGCGGCGCGACCGCCCGCCCGCCAGCACCGCGCCCAGCGTCCTCACGCGATCATCCCGCGCGCATCGCTGACCACCAGCGCTGCATCGGGGCGCGCCAGCGCGACCAGCGTCAGCCCCGCCTGCGCGGCGCGCTGTGCCGCCAGGCTCGTCGGCGCCGAGATGGTGACCAGCATCGGACAGCCCGCGCGCACCGTCTTTTCGACGAGCTCGTAACTGCACCGCGCCGACAACAGGAAGAAGCCCGCCGCCGGGTCGATCTCCGCGCGCGCCAGCGCTCCGATCAGCTTGTCGAGCGCGTTGTGCCGTCCGACGTCTTCGCGCACCAACCGGATCTCGCCGGTCGGCGAGCAGAAGGCGGCGGCATGGACCGCGCCCGTTGCGCGCGCGAGCGGCTGATGCTCGCCGAGCGCTGCCAACGCGGCTGCGATCGCGCTACGGTCAGTGGCGATCCGCGCGGTGACGAGGGGCAGCGGGCGCAGCACTTCCGCGATATTCTCGATCCCGCATAGCCCACAGCTGCTCTCGCTCACCCGCTGGCGCGCGCGCTCGATCGCAATCGCCCTGCGCTCGGGCGGCACCCAGAGGCGCAGCGCCCAGCCGCCCTCGACCGGATGGACGTCGATGCGCTCGACCTGATAGGGCGCCGCGACCAGGCCTTCGCTCAGCGCAAAGCCGATCGCATAATCCTCCAGGTCGCCGGGGGTCGCCATCATCACCGCATAACCGATGCCGCCAACCTCGATCGACACCGGCGCCTCGACCGCGATGTTGCGGACAAGCGCCGCGTCGCCCGACTCGGCCAGCCCCAGCTTGCGGACCGGCATGTCGATCATATGGTGCGGGTTGGCGGCGCGATCATCGTGACTCATCATGCCATGATAGCCGATCGTGTTCAGCCTGTCCCGGTCCGGGCGACCCGTTCGGACGGGACAGGCTTAGATCGACAAGGGGGAGGGGAAACCTTGCCGATATGGCGACGTCGCTGGCGGCGGATCAGCCCCGCTTCACATCGTCCAGCGAGGCGCCGAAATTGATGTGATAGACCTGCCCGTCGACGACCAGCGCGGGCACCGACACGACCCCCGCCGCTTCGGCCTCGCCGATCCGGCCCGGCGCGTCGGCGAAATTGACGATCTCCGCGTTGAAGCGCGCGGGATCGAGCGCGTGGGCCAGACCCTGCTCGGCATCGACGCAGACCGGGCACCCGGCGTGATAGAAAATGGCTTTGGACAACATGGTCATTCTCCTTGCTTCGAATCGGTATCGACTCGATACAATATGAATGACGCCATCGCCGCGGCTTGCCAAGATGGTATTTAGTCGATACTAAATTTCCATGGACCGGGCCGCCGACCTTCTGACGCGCTTCAGCCGCATCGTCGCCGCGGACGGTTATGACCGCGGGTTACAGCCTGTGCAGTGGCAGGCGCTCTTGTTTCTGCGATCGGCGAACCGCTTCTCGCGGACGCCAAAGGCACTCACGGCGTGGCTCGGCCAGACGAAGGGCAGCGTGTCGCAGACGCTCGCGGCGCTCGAGAAAAAGGGGCTCGTCGCGCGTCGCGCCGATCCTGATGACCAGCGCGTGGTGCGGCTCGGGCTGACTGAGGCGGGTGCCGAACTTGTTGCGGGGCCACCACGCGCGTTCGCGGCGCAGATGCTCGACCATCTGACGGCGGTGCAGCGCAACAGCTTTGCGGCGCTCGTCGAACAGATGCTGCGCGCCGAGCTCGTGCGGTCGGGCGGGCGCCCATTCGGCCTCTGCCGCGATTGCCGTCATTTCGAGCGGGACGCGTGCGGGCAGGGACTGCACCGCTGCCGCTTGCTCGACGTCGCGCTGAGCGAGGCCGACAGCGCCCTCGTCTGTATCGAACAGGAGGCTGCATGAAGACCGAAATCCTCGCGGTACTCACAGGCAAGGCGATCCCCTTTCGCGGCGACGAACCGAGCGCGATTGCCAAGCTGCCGGTAGCCGACGCAGTCGCGGTCGGGCCGCTGGGGCTGGCAGGCGACGAGCAGGCCGATCGCAGCGTCCACGGCGGCATCGACAAGGCGATCCACCATTATCCCGCCGACCATTATGACTGGTGGCGCGGCCATCTGGGCGATGCCCGCTTGCTCGACGCGCCCGGCGCGTTCGGCGAGAATATCTCGACCACCGGGCTCGACGAAAACAGCGTCTTCCTGGGCGACCGCTTCCGCCTCGGAAGTGCGCTCGTCGAGGTAACGCAGGCGCGTCAGCCATGCTGGAAACTCGACCATCGCTTCGGCGCGAAGGGGGTGATGGCCGCGGTGGTCCAGACGCGGCGGTCAGGCTGGTCTTACCGCGTGCTCGAACCCGGCACGGTGCGCGCGGGTGATGATCTGGAACTTGTCGAGCGCCCCTGGCCCGACTGGCCGCTCGCATCGCTGTTCGGCTTGCTGATCGGCGGCGAGGCGAAGGACCGCCCGGCCGACCTCCGCGCGCTCCGCGACGTGCCGGTCCTCGCCGAAACATGGAAAGTCCGCCGCGCCAAGCTCGCTGCACAGTTCGGCGCCGACTAGTTCAGGGCATCGGGGCGGTCATCGCAAAGCGCTTGGGCGGCAATCCGACATGGCGGGTAAAGGCCGTGCTGAATGCGCTCGCCGACCCATAGCCCACCCGTTCGGCGATCTCGTCGAGCTTGCCGACGCGGCGGCGAAGCAGATCCTTGGCGAGGTTCATCCGCCAGCCCTGCAGATACTCCATCGGCGGTACGCCGACAGTGCGCGAGAAACGCTCGAAAAAGGCCGAGCGTGACAGCGCGGCTTCCTTCGCGAGCGCCGCGACCGTCCAGGACCGCGCGGGCGCGCCGTGAATCTGCCGGATCGCCGCCGCCAGCCGCGGATCGGCGAGACCGCGCAACAGCCCCGGCGGCGCATCGTCGGCCTCGACCGATCGCAGCGCCTCGACGATCAGAACCTCGACCAGCCGCGACAGGATCAGGTCGCATCCGGGACGTTCGTCGCCCGCCTCCTCGCGCACCAGCCGTACCAGTGTCGCCAGCCGGTCGGCGCCGCGGAGGTGGATGAGCGCGGGAAGCTGCGACAAGAGCAATGCGGCATCGGGCGATTCGAACATGAAATATCCGCCGATCATCTTCACATCGGGCGCGCCCTCCTGCTGACCGTGGCGTGCCTCGGCGGTCAGGTCCGCCGCCGCGTGCGGATCGATCTCGATCGGCTCGGCGGACTCGAATCCTCCCATCGTGAAGCCCGGCGTCGCGGGCAGGAACACAAAATCGCCCGCCTCGATGATCACCGGATCGGCCCCATCGACCGACAGGCGGCAGGCGCCCTCGATCACCGTGCAGAACCCCGGATGCCCGAAATCGCCATAGCGCACCGCCCAGCGACCGGCGCCGCTGATCGCTTTCGCAAACACCGCGCGCGGGCGCAGCAGCGCGATCAGGTCGGACAAAGGATCGGCCATATGGACTATCTCGAATAAAATATGGATTTCAGATTATAGATAGTCCGACGTGCGCCGTCTAGCTTCCTTTCATCACCCACGAAAGGAACATGTATGAAAACGATCCTCATCACCGGCTGCTCGTCAGGTTATGGTCTGGAAATCGCGCGTCACTTCCACGCACTCGGCTGGAATGTGGTCGCGACGATGCGCAATCCCTCCGCGGCACCTTTGACACCGTCCGAGCGCCTGCGCATCCTTGCCCTCGACGTCTCCGATCCCGACAGCATCGCGCTCGCGCTCGAACTGGCGGGCCCGATCGACGTCCTCGTCAACAACGCCGGGATCGGCCTGTTCGGCGCGCTCGAACATTCGCCGATGGCGAAGATCCGCGACGTCTATGCCACCAACACGCTGGGCATCATCGCGATGACGCAGGCGGTGATTCCTCAGTTTCGCGCGCGCCGGTCGGGGATCATCGTCAATGTGACGTCGTCGGCGACGCTCGCGCCGTTCCCGCTCGCCGCCGCCTATACGGGCAGCAAGACCGCCATCCAGGGTTTCACGGGATCGCTCGCGCACGAACTGGCGCCGCTGGGGATCGCGGTAAAACTGGTCGAGCCCGGCTATGGCCCGACGACGGCCTTTGCGCAGAACACCGACATCCGTCTCGCCGATGTGCTGCCCGAACCATATGGCAGCTATGCCGCGCCGATCCTCGCCGCCATGGCGAACCCGGCGTTGATCACGACCGAGGCCGATGTCGCCGAGGCGGTCTGGCGGGCGGTTCACGACCAGTCGGGGCAGGCGCATTTTCCGGCGGGCGCCGACGCGGTGGCGCTGGCTGCAAGTTAAGCGTCACGCGGTCAGCCTTGGGCTGGCTGACCGGCAGGGCGTCGGGCCGCAAGCCAGTCAGCCAGGCGTTCGACGTCTGCAGGACCGAAATGCAGTCCCAGCTTGCTGCGCCGCCACAAGATGTCGCACGCCGTCTGCGCCCATTCCTGATCGACCAACCACGTGGCCTCGGCGACGCTCAGCCCGTGGGCGATTTCGCCGCCGAGCGCGTCCCAGCTGTCGGCGTCGCCCAGCCAGCGGCGCGCGTCGGTGCCATAGGCCTTGACGATGCGGTCGACGGTGTCGGCGCTGAGGAAGGGATGGGCGAGCTTGATCTCCGCCTTGAGCGCCGCGGCGCCGGTGACCGGGAAATCGCCGCCTGGTAGCGGTGCCTTCGCGGTCCAGCGCTTGCCGGTCAGTACCGCGACATGGCCCGTCAGTTCATCGACGGCGGCTTCGGCAACATGGCGATAGCTGGTGATCTTGCCGCCGTAGATGGTGAGCAGCGGCGCGCCTTCGGCAAGGTCGAGGTCGATGCGGTAACCGCGCGTTGCCGCCTCGGGCCGCCCCGACCCGTCCTCGATCAGCGGCCGCACCCCCGAATAGGTCCACACAACGTCGGCGGGGGTGATGGCTTCGCGGAAATAGAGGCTCGCGCCTTCGCGCAGATAGGCGATTTCCTCGTCGCTCGCGCGCGCCTCGCTCGCCGGTCCATCATGATCGACGTCGGTCGTGCCGATCAGGGTGAAGTCGCGCTCATAGGGAATGGCGAAAAAGATGCGGCCATCGGGGAGCTGGAAGAAATAGGCATATTCGTGCCGGAACAATCGCCGCACGACGATGTGCGACCCGCGCACCAGCCGCATCGCATGATCGGGCTCGGCATCGGCGCGCTTCAGCAGGTCGAGCACCGCCGGCCCCGCGGCGTTGACGATCGCGCGCCCGTTGAAGCGATATTGATGCCCATTGGCGCAGCTCGCCTCGACCACCCACAGCCCATCCTCGCAGCGCAGCATGTCGGCGCGGGTGCGGGTGCGGACCTTGGCGCCGTGCGCGGCGGCGTCGCGCGCGTTCAGCACCACCAGCCGTGCATCGTCGACCCAGCCGTCCGAATATTCGAAGCCGCGTTCATATTGCGGCTGCAACGCTTCGCCCGCGGCATGGCGGCGGAGGTTGATCGAGCGCGTCGCGGGCAATTTCTTGCGCCCGCCGATATGGTCATAGAGGAACAGCCCGAGCCGCAGCAGCCAGCGCGGACGCAGCCCCGGCCGGTGCGGCAATACAAAGCGCAGCGGCCAGATGATGTGCGGCGCGATCCCCCACAAGGTCTCGCGCTCTTTCAATGCTTCGCGCACCAGCCCGAACTCATAATGCTCCAGATACCGCAGCCCGCCGTGGATCAGCTTGGTCGATGCCGACGAGGTACCCTGCGCCAGATCGCCCGCCTCGAGCAGCAACACCCGCGCCCCGCGCCCCGCGGCATCGCGCGCGACCCCGGCGCCGTTGACACCGCCGCCGATGATGATGACGTCATAGGGCTGGGCGCTGTCGGGCATGGCGATCTTCCTAAGACAGACGGGCTGGTCTTGCCAAGCGGCGCCGTCGATGCAGGGGGTCATCGACCAAGCTGGACAGCGGCGCGCTCCGGGGCAAAGGTCGCCGTGGATGAGGGCAGGAGGAGGGGATCATGCAGCGATTATCGAAACGGTGGAGCGGGTGCGCCATGGCCATGGCAGGGCTGTTCGCCGTGGTCGCAAGCACCCCGACGGCGGCGCGGCAAGCGATGCTCGATCCGGCGGTGCTGGAGGAATATATCGCCTTCCTGTCGCTGCCCAACGACGCCGCGAACCCCGCCGACGCGCTCGCCAACGCGCGCTTCGTTCAGGCGATGATGCAGCGGCGCGGGATCGCGTCCGAACTGCTCTACGACCCCGACCGCAAGGCGCCGCCTGCGGTGTTCGGCGAGATCAAAACCCCGGGCGCGACCCGCACGATCGTCTTTTACGCCCATTATGACGGCCAGCCGGTGGTACCCGAACGCTGGGCGCCGGGGCTGTCGCCCTTTCGCCCGACCGCGATCTCGCGCCCGATCGAACAGGGCGGCGCGGTGCTGGGTCCATGGTCGCCCGGTGCGAACTTTCCGACCGGCTGGCGGCTCGCGGCGCGCAGCGCCGCCGACGACAAGGCGGGGGTGATGGTCGCGCTCAACGCCTTTCGGGACGCGACCGGCACCGCCGCGCGGCTGGGCGTCAATGTGAAATTCTTTTTCGAGGGCGAAGAGGAAAAGGGCTCGCCCAACCTCCGCGCGATCCTGCACGCGCATAGCGAAAAGCTGGAAAGCGACCTCTGGGTCATGGTTGACGGCCCGCGGCATACCGCGGGTTATCGCGCGATGGTGCTGGGGGTGCGCGGCGTGGTCGATGTCGGCATCACCGTGTACGGCGCCAATCGGCCGCTGCACGCGGGCAATTATGGCAATTGGGCGCCGAACCCGGCGCTGCGCCTGTCGGCGTTGCTGGGCAGCCTGAAGGATGCCGACGGGCGCATCCTGATCCCCGGCTTCTACGACGACGCGGTCCCCGCGACCGCCGCCGAACGCGCCGAAATCGCCAAGGCGCCGTCGATGGACGCGACGCGGCAGAGCCTGGGAATTGCGCGGACGCAGGGCGGCGGCAAGCTGCACGGCGAGCTGGTGCTGCTGCCGGGGATCGAGATCACCGGGCTGCGCGCAGGCGCCACCGACGCGCGCGCCGCCAACGTCATCCCGACCGAGGCCGAGGCGCGGCTCGACATGCGGCTGGTCAAGGGCGACCGCATCGACCGCCAGCTCGCGCGGCTGGTGCGCTTTGTCGAAGCGCAGGGCTATCTGGTCCTCGATCGCACCCCGACCGCAGAGGAGCGGCTGGCTCATCCGCTGATCGCCAAAATCACCTCGGGCTTTGGTTATGAAGCGCAGCGCACCTCGCTCGACGAACCGATGGTGACACGGGTCAAGCAGCTGCTCGAACGCGCGTCGCCCGACCGGCTGGTCGTCGTGCCGTCGACCGGCGGCAGCCTGCCGCTGTCGCTGTTCGCGCACGAGCTCGGCGCGCCGATGGTGACGATCCCCGTCGTCAACGCCGACAACAATCAGCATGGCGAAAACGAAAATGTCGATCCGGCGTTCCTCGCCGAAGGGATCCTCAACATTCGCGCAATCATGGAGGATGATTTTTCGGGCCGGTGACCCATGCGACCTTCAATCGGCAAAGCTATGCAGCCTACGTATGCGCGTTGCAATCATGACGCGGCTCCGCCATTTCCAGTGATGGATATCCAAGGGGATTGGCGTGAGCGTGAAAGTCGAAACATTGATATTGTTCGGCGCGACGGGCGATTTGGCGCAGCGCATGCTGTTCCCTTCGCTTTACAATCTCCACGTCGATGGCCTGCTTGCCGACGCGCTGACGATCGTCGCGTCGGGGCGGTCGCAGATGGACCGCGCGGCGTGCCACGCGATGGTGCGCAAGGCGCTGACCGATCATCTCGCCGACGATCGCCTCGATGACGAACAGATCAGCGGTTTTCTCGATCGGATCGACTATTGCCCGGTCGATGCGGGCGCGGGCGCGGGTTACGACGATCTCGCGGCGATGCTCGGCGACCGGATCGGGCGTCCGATCGGCGCCTATCTTTCGACCCCGCCGTCGATGTTCGGCCCAATCGCGCAGGGGTTGAAAAGCGCAGGGATCGCCTGCGCCGAATGCCGCATCGCGATGGAAAAGCCGATCGGCCACGACCTGGCCTCGTCGCTCGAAGTCAACGAACAGGTCGGCGACGCCTTTGCCGAGGACCGGGTGTTCCGCATCGACCATTATCTTGGCAAGGAAACGGTGCAGAATCTGCTCGCGCTGCGCTTTGCCAATATGTTGTTCGAGCCTTTGTGGAACGCGCAGGCGATCGACCATGTCCAGATCACCGTCGCCGAGACCGTCGGCCTCGAAGGCCGCGTCTCCTATTATGACGGGGTCGGCGCGCTCAAGGACATGGTGCAGAACCATATACTGCAATTGCTCGCGATCATCGCGATGGAACCGCCCGCGAGCGTTAGCGCGACGGCGGTGCGCGACGAAAAGGTCAAGCTGCTGCGGAGCCTCCGCAAACTGACCGCCGAGGATGTGAAGGCGCACAGCGTCAAGGGTCAGTATAGCAGCGGTGCGGTCAACGGCGGCGCGGTCACCGGCTATGCCGACGAGCTCGGCCAGCCGTCGAACACCGAAACCTTCGTCGCGATCAAGGCTTTCATCGACAATTGGCGGTGGAAAGGCGTGCCCTTTTACCTGCGCACCGGTAAGCGCATGCCCGAGCGCAAGTCGGAGGTGCTGATCCAGTTCAAGCCCGTCCCGCACAATATCTTCGCGCGCGTCGGCGCGGGCAAGCTCGACGCGAACAGCATGATCATCAATCTCCAGCCCGAGGAAAATATCCGGGTCAAGGTGATGGCGAAACAGCCGGGGCTCGACCGCGACGGGGTCAAGCTGAAAGAGGTGACGATGGACGTCTCGCTCTCACACAGCTTTGCCGGCGAGCGGCGGCGGATTGCGTACGAACGGCTGTTGCTCGACTTCATCGAGGGCGACCAGACGCTTTTCGTACGCCGCGACGAGGTGGAGGCACAGTGGCAATGGATCGATTCGATCCGCGACGCGTGGGCGGCGGTCGATATGGCGCCGCAAAGCTACACCGCGGGCAGCTGGGGGCCGTCGAGCGCGATCGCGTTGATCGAACGCGACGGGGCGAGCTGGCATGATTGAGGGCATAAATCCCCTCTCCCCTTGTGGGAGAGGGTTGCGCAGACTTGCCAGCTTGCTGGCTAGTCGAAGCTGGGTGAGGGGTATGCGCTCGCATGGCGAGCGCGCGAGCCTCTGGCTCGCAACCCCTCATCCAACTACGCCTAGGCGCTTCGCGCCAAGGCTTCGTATCCTTCTCCCACAAGGGGAGAAGGGATCGGGTATCACAATATGACCTCCCTCCACCCCACCATCGCCGCCGTCACCGACCGCATCATCGCCCGCAGCGCCCAGCGCCGCGCCGCCTATTTGGGCCTCATGGACCGCCAGCGCGAGGCCGGGACCAACCGCGGCAACCTCTCCTGCGGCAACCTCGCGCACGGCTTCGCCGCTGCGGGCGACGACAAGCCCGTCATCCGCACCGGCGCCGCGATGAACATCGGCATCGTCACCAGTTACAACGACATGCTCTCGGCGCATCAGCCCTACGGCCGCTACCCCGAACAGATCAAACTGTTCGCGCGCGAAGTCGGCGCCACCGCGCAGGTCGCGGGCGGGGTTCCCGCGATGTGCGACGGGGTGACGCAGGGGCAGGCGGGCATGGACCTGTCGCTGTTCAGCCGCGACAATATCGCGCAGGGGACGGTGATCGCGCTCAGCCATGCGATGTTCGAGAGCGCCTTGCTGCTCGGCATTTGCGACAAGATCGTCCCCGGCCTCTTGATCGGCGCGCTGCGTTTCGGCCACCTTCCGCAGATATTGATCCCCGCCGGACCGATGCCCTCGGGCCTCGCGAACAAGGAAAAACAGCGCGTCCGCCAGCTCTATGCCGAGGGCAAGGCGAGCCGCGACGAACTGCTCGAAGCGGAGGCGGCGAGCTATCACGGCGCGGGCACCTGCACCTTCTACGGCACCGCGAACAGCAACCAGATGATGATGGAACTGATGGGGCTGCACATCCCCGGCAGCGCCTTCACCAACCCTGGGACAAAATTGCGCCAGGAGTTGACCCGCGCCGCGACGCACCGGGTCGCCGAAATCGGCTGGGACGGCGACGATTACCGTCCGCTCGCGCGCTGCATCGACGAAAAGGCGATCGTCAACGCCGCGATCGGCCTGCTCGCGACCGGCGGCTCGACCAACCATGCGATCCATCTGCCCGCGATCGCGCGCGCGGCGGGGATCATCATCGACTGGCAGGATTTCGATGAACTGAGCCACGCGGTGCCGCTGCTCGCGCGCGTCTATCCGAACGGCGCGGGCGACGTGAACAATTTCCATGCGGCGGGCGGCATCGGTTATGTCGTGCGGGAGTTGCTCGATGCCGGGTTGCTGCATGGCGACGTGCTGACCGTCGGCGGTACAATGGCCGACTATGCCGCCGAGCCCGTGCTGGTCGAGGATGAGCTTCGCTGGCAGGCTGCGCCCGCGACAAGCCGCGACGACACGATGCTGCGCCCGGTCGCCACGCCTTTCTCGCCCGACGGCGGGATGCGGCTGCTCGCGGGCAACCTTGGCCGCGCGATCATCAAGACCAGCGCGGTCGCCGAGGACCGCTGGACGATCGAGGCGCCGTGCCGGATCTTCGACAATCAGGACGCGGTGCTGGCCGCCTTCAAGGCAGGCGAACTCGAACGCGACGTTGTTGTCGTCGTGCGCTTTCAGGGGCCGCGTGCGAACGGGATGCCCGAATTGCACAAGCTGACCCCGGCGCTCGGCGTACTCCAGGACCGCGGCTTCCGCGTCGCGCTGCTCACCGATGGTCGCATGTCGGGGGCGAGCGGCAAAGTGCCCGCGGTGATCCACCTCTCACCCGAAGCCTTGCCCGGCGCCGACGGGGTGAGCGGTCCGCTCGCCTTCCTTACCGACGGCGATATCGTCCGCGTCTGCGCGCGCCAGGGCGAGGTGCTGGCGCTGGTCGATCCCGCCATCTGGGCGGCGCGCTCGCCCGCCGTCGCCCCGCCGCCCGCGCTCGGCGTCGGGCGCGAGCTGTTTGCGCTGTTCCGCCACCACGCCGACGAAGCCGAAAAGGGCGGGTCGGCGGTGCTGGCGGCGATGGAGGCGGTTACCGGCTAACCCCTGATCCGTTCGTGCTGAGCTTGTCGAAGCACCGTCCTTTTCTTTCGACGCCGCAAAGAAAGAACGGCCCTTCGACAAGCTCAGGGCGAACGGAGTTTAGAGTTTCGAACGGAGTATTTATGCCAGACCAATCCATCGACCAGATCATGGCGCTCGCCCCCGTCATCCCGGTGATCGTCATCGACCGGGTCGAGGACGCGGTGCCGATGGCTGAGGCGCTCGTTGCGGGCGGCCTGCCCGTGCTCGAAGTCACGCTGCGCACCCCCGCCGCGCTCGACGCGCTGACCGCGATGAAAGCCGTCAAAGGCGCAGTGGTCGGCGCAGGCACCGTGCTCAACCCCGCGATGCTCACCGCCGCCATCCACGCGGGCGCCGAATTCATTGTGTCGCCCGGGCTCACCGACAATCTCGGCAAGGCCGCGGTCGCTAGCGGCATCCCCTTCCTGCCCGGCACCGCCAATGCGGGTGACATCATGCGCGGCATGGATATGGGCCTCGACCGCTTCAAATTCTTCCCCGCGGCAACCAGCGGCGGCATCCCGGCGCTGAAGGCGCTCGCAGGTCCGTTCGGCCAAGCGCGCTTCTGCCCGACCGGCGGCATCACGCTGGCGACCGCGCCCGACTGGCTCGCGCTCGATGCGGTGCGCTGCGTCGGCGGCAGCTGGGTGGTTCCGTCGGGCCCACTCGACCCGGCGCGGGTCGAGGCGCTGGCGCGCGAAGCGGCGGCGCTCGCTCGCTAGCCGTCGCCCCCGCGCAGGCGGAGGCCACTGACGGTTTATTCAACTACGCAGCATAAGGCCGATAACGGCCCCCGCCTGCGCGGGGGCGACGAATTGGGCGCCATTGATAAACGCCATCTTTACTGCCATCGTGCAGGGAAAGGCGGCAATATAGCCGCCCGTGGGGAGATGCGCGTGCCAAGACCGCAGCCGCATTTGGAAGAAGTGCTCGCGTCCGAACCCGGATCGCATATCGCCGCATTGTTCGATTTCGACGGCACCATCATCTCGGGCTACTCCGCCACCGCGATGCTGCGCGAAAAATTCCAGCGCCGCGAAATGTCGGTCGAGGAAATCGCCGAGACCGCGCAGGTCATCGCGCAGCACAGCCTTGGCACGATCGGCTTTTCCGGCCTGATGTCGGGCGCCGCCAAATTCATGAAGGGCGTCGACGAGGAAAGCTTCATCGAGTTCGGCGAAGAACTCTATAAAAAGCACATCGCCCGCAAAATCTATCCCGAAACCCGCGCGATCATCGAAGCGCATCAGGCGAAGGGTCACCGCGTCGCGATCATCTCGTCGGCGACGATCTACCAGATCGAACCGACCGCGCGCGACCTTGGCATCACCGACATCAAATGCTCGGCCTATGAGATCGAGGATGGGGTGTTCACCGGCGACATCATCCGCCCCTTGTGCTTCGGCGAGGGCAAGGTGCTCGCCGCCGAGGAACTGGCCGCCGAATATGGCCTCGATCTCGACCAGAGCTTTTTCTATTCGGACAGCGACGACGATATCGAATTGCTCGAACGCGTCGGCAAGCCGCGCCCGCTTAACCCGAACCTCAAACTCAAGGCGATCGCCGAGGAAAATGGCTGGCCGGTGCAGCGTTTCGCCAGCCGCGGCACGCCGTCGTGGGTCGACTATACGCGCACCATCTACGCCACCGGCTCGCTCGTCGGCGCCTTTGCCGCGGGCCTCCCGATCTGGGCGCTCACCCGTTCGCAGCGCGAGGCGGCGAATTTCTCGATCGGGCTGTTCGGCGATTTCGCGACCGCGATCACCGGGGTCGAGCTGGAGGTCGAGGACGAGAAACATCTCTGGTCGTCGCGCCCCTGCGTCTTCATCTTCAACCACCAGAGCAAGGCCGATGTGATGATCCTTGCCAAGCTCATCCGCCGCGACATGGGCGGGGTGGGCAAGAAAGAGATCAAGGACATCCCCATCCTCGGCAAGCTGATGGAATGGGGCGGCACCGTCTTCGTCGACCGCGCCGACGGCAAGAGCGCGATCAAGGCGATGGAACCTCTGGTCGACGCGATCAAGGTCGAGGGCAAGTCGATCTGCATCTCGCCCGAGGGCACGCGCAGTCTGACGCCGAAGCTCGAACCGTTCAAGAAGGGCGCCTTCCATTTGGCGATGCAGGCGGGCGTCCCCATCGTCCCGATCGTGATCCATAACGCCACCGACGTCGCGCCCAAGAACGAGTTTGTGATGCGCCCCGCAACGGTGCGCGTCACCGTGCTGCCGCCGGTCGACACATCGGGGTGGCGCCCGCGGACGATCAACAACCATGTCCGCGACGTGCGCAACATGTTCCTGCGCACACTCGGCCAGCCTGAGGAAAGCGTGGCGGAATCGGTGGCGAAGGAACCGGCGCCCGAAGCGGCGGCGCCCGAGGACAAGCCGGCAAAGCCGAAACCCAAGAAGGCGGCGGCGAAAGAACCCGCCGCCAAGAAAAAGGCAGCGCCGGCAAAGGCGACGGCCAAGAAAGCCTCCCCGCGAAAGGGAAGGGCAGCCTAACGCATGGCCGACGGATCCGCCCGCACCCCGATGATTACGGAGGACGCGGCCGACCGGCTCTACATCATTGACGCGCGCCACGGGGTCGAGCGGCAATTGTTGCTCGACTGGATCCATTCCACCGCGGCCGACAATGACCCCCAATGGGCCAGTCTCGCGATCGAGGATGACGATCATGCGCTACCGCTCGAAACGCTTCGCGCGCGGCTCGGCGGGCTGCCGTCCCGGCAGGTCGTGCCGCTCCGCGTCGCATGGCGCATCCCCGGCTTCGACAAGGACCGCGCGCTCAAATTCCGCCACATCTTGTTCGGCGACCCGCGTCACCCGGGGTCGCTGCGCGCGCGGCTGATCCTGCTCCGCGACCGTCGCCGCGCGCAGATATTGGTTGGCGAGGCGGCGACGCTCGACGCGCTCCGCGACCGCTTCACGGCGCAGACCGGCGGCGGCGACGGTGCGGGCTGCGACAGCGCCGAATTTGCCGCCTTCGTCGCGCGGCAGGCGTCGCTCGCGCTCGACGTGGCCGAACGCGGCATCCGCGGCACGCGCTACAAGGTGCCGCGGTTCGTCGCCGACGGCCTGCGCACCAGTCCCAAGTTCCGCGCCGCGCTCGCCGATCTCGCCGAAGCGAGCGGGCGTCCGGTCGCCGACCTGTTCCGCGAAGCGCGCCCGTTGATGAAGGAAGTCATCGCGCGGCCCAGCGCGCTGTTTCTCGACCTCCGCGCCCGGCTCGACCGGATGATGTTCGGCGGCTACGCGCCCGAGATGGAGGTCGACGCCGCGGAACTGGCGCGGTTGCGCGCGATCCTGCGCGAGCATCCGACCGCGATCCTGTTCACCCACAAGACCTATATCGACGGCGCGACGCCCAGCCGCCTCACCTACGAAAACGACATGCCAATGCTGCACAGCTTTGGCGGCGCCAATCTCGACTTCGCGGTGATGGGCGAATTTTTCCGCCGCTCGGGCATGATCTTCATCCGCCGCAGTTTTCAGGACCAGCCGGTCTATAAACTCGTCCTGCGCCACTATATCGCCTGGCTGCTCGCCAAGCGCTTCCCTTTGAGCTGGGCGTTCGAGGGTACCCGCTCGCGCCTCGGCAAGCTGATGCCGCCAAAGTACGGCCTGATGAAATATGTCCTCGACGCGGCGCATGCGACCGGCACGCGCGGGGTGCATTTTGTCCCCTTCGTCACCAGCTTCGACCTCATTCGCGATGTCGAGGAATATGCGGCGGAACAGACCGGCCGTAACAAGAAGCCCGAAAGCCTGTCGTGGTTCATCGGCTATATGAAAAGCCTGAAGGAGCCCTCGGGCCGCATCCGGCTCGACATCGGCAACCCGGTGGTGATCGATACCGCCCCCGGTCCCGATGACAAGCGCGCGCTGGAGAGGATCGCCTTTGCCGTCGCGGTCGAAGCGAACCGCGTCACCCCGCTCACCGTCACCTCGGTGATGTGCCTGATCCTGCTCGGCATGGCGCCGCGCGGGGCGACCGCCGCCGAACTGCTCGGCGCGATCGCCGCGCTCAAGGACTGGGCGCGCGCCCGCGGCATCCGGATCAGCAGCGAACTCGGCAGCGGCGACGACGCCGCGCTCTCGGCCACCGTCGACACGCTCGTCACCAGCGGGTTGCTGACGCGGTACGAGGCGGGCAGCGAAAACATCTATTCGATCGACCCCGCCAAACATCCGATGGCGAGCTATTACCGCAACATCATCGCGCATCATTTCCTCGACCGCGCGATGATCGAACTCGCGCTGTTCGAGCTGCGCGATGCCGACAGCGGCGATGCGACGGCGGCCTTTTGGGACAAGATCGATCGCCTCCGCGACCTGTTCAAATTCGAATTTTTCTATCCTCCGCGCGACGAGCATATGGCCGCGCTGCGCGCCGAACTCGAACGCATCGACCCGGTGTGGGACCGCCGCCTTGCCAGCGGCGACCGCGGCATCGCGCAACTGCTCCGCCGCTGCCAGCCGGTCGTCGGTCACGCGATCCTGCTGCCGTTCGCCGAGGCCTATTCAGTCGTCGCTGACCTGCTCGCGCGGGCGCGACCCGGCGAGGTGGTCGATGAAAAGGCCTTGCTCGACGCCGCGCTGACCGAGGGCAAGCAGGCTTATCTGCTGCGCCGGATCAGCAGCGAGGCGGCGATCGGCAAATTGCTCTTCGCCAACGGCCTGTCGCTGATGCGCCATATGGGGCTGGCCGAGGAAGCGACGCCTGAAATTCTTGCCCAGCGCCGCGCGCTGCTCGCGGAACTGCGCGGGCTGGCGAACGTGATGGAAGCGATGCGACTGTCGACGGTGGCTCTCGCCGATCGACTTCCCGGTTCAGGAGGATAACATGCTCAAACAGCTCAGCGCGCAGGACGCCCAGTTCCTCTACACCCAGACCGCGAACAACCTCACCCACATCATGGGCGTCTATATCTACGACCCGTCGACCGCGCCGGGCGGCTTCGTGCGCTTCAAGGACATCATCCGCCACGTCGAAAGCCGCGTGAATACTTCGCCCGTGTTCAAGCGCCGCCTGCACCGCCTGCCGTTCGATATGGACCATCCCTATTGGGTCGAGGACGAGCATTTCGATATCGAGGCGCATATGAGCCACGCGCGACTGCCCGAACCCGGCGACTGGCGGCAATTCTGCATCGCCACCGCGCGCTATTTTTCCAAACCGATGGATATGAACCGCCCGCTGTGGGACATTTACATCATCGAGGGGCTCGACCGGATTCCGGGCATCCCGAAGGGCAGCTTTGCGATGCTCCACCGCGTCCACCACGCCGCGGCCGACGGCGCCTCGGGCGCGCACGCCTTCATCGCGATGAGCGACATCGATGCCAAGGGCACGCCCGCGATTCCCGAACCGCCCCCGGTCGAGGATCTCGGCGATCCGCCGTCGAGCGCCGAGACGCTGTCGCGCGCTTGGTCCGCATCGCTGCAATCGCCGGTCAAGTTCATGAACGCGCTGATGAAGATGTCGCCCGCGATCATCTCGTCGGCGCGCAAGGCGATCGAGGGCGGGATGACCGCGGGGGTTCCCGAAACGCGCTTCAACACTGCTGTCGGCCCGCACAAGATGTTCGACGGCACCTCGGTCGCGCTGTCCGACGTCGCGCTGGTGCGCCAGAAGGTGCCGGGCGCGACGGTCAATGATGTGGTGCTGACCACGGTGGGCGGCGCGCTGCGCAAATATCTGGCGAAGCACAAGGAATTGCCCAAGGAAAGCCTGGTCGCGGTCGCCCCGATCAACCTGCGCGGCAAGGACAAGGGCGCCGGAAAGGCCTCGACCCCCGGCAATCAGGTGTCGGCGATGAGCGTTCCGGTCCGCACCGACATCGCCGACCCGCTCGCGCGGCTTGCGGCGATCCGCGACTATACGGTCGAAGCGAAGGAGGCGAAGGCGGGAGTCAGCGCGCGGATCATGACCGACCTGTCGCAACATATTCCGGGCGCGACGATGGCCGCGGTGGCGCGGCTCGTCACCAGCGAGCGCTTTGCGGTGCGCGGTACCAACCTCTTCATCTCGAACGTCCCCGGCGCGCAGGTGCCGCTCTATCTGGCGGGCGCGCAGCTGGTGATGCAGCACGGCATGGCGCCGCTCGCGAACAATATGGGGCTGTTCGTCGCGACCCCCAGCTATAACGGTCGCATCGCCTTTTCGATTATCTGCGAACGCGCGATCATGCCCGACATCGCTTTTTTCCGCACCTGTATCGACGAAAGTTTCGCCGAATTGATGGCGGCGGTGCCCAAGCCCGAAAAGCCGAAAGCCGCTACGGCAACGCCGAAACCGGCGGCCAAGGCGACACCAAAACCCAAGGCAAAGCCGAAGGCCGTCCCGAAACCTGCCGCCAAACCTCGGGCGAAACCGGTTGCCAAAGGCAACGCAACCGGCAAGACTCGCAAAAAATAACCATGTTCTGCAGGACGACTAGATGCTTTTCACCCCGACGCTCAGCGCCGACCGCGATCTCGTGACCGCGTCCGATTACACCGCCTGGGCCAAGGCCGCGCGCGAGCATGACAAGAAATCGGGAATGCAGGCGTGGCGCGACGCCGACGAAAGCAAGCATTTCGACTATAAGGCGATCCGCGCCCGGCTCGAAAAATTGCGCAAGCTGTCGGCGGCGGGCGACGTCAAAGGGCTGCTGTTTGTCCTTAACGAGGGCATCCACGGCAATATCGACGGCATGGGCCACGAACGCCTTTATCAAAAGGCGCGGTTCGGCACCAAGAAGCTGATCGAGGATTATGTCGCCGAGGTTGTCGCCTCGCTCGACAAGATCGCCGCCGCGCGCAGCATCGGCAAAGAGGAAAAGCGCGATTTCTTCCGCCGCGCCCAGCATTGCTACGGTCGCTCGGCGCTATTGCTCTCGGGTTCGGGCAGTTTCCTCTTCTTTCACATCGGGGTCGTGAAGGCGCTCTGGTCCGAAGGCGTCTTGCCCGCGATCATGTCGGGCGCCAGCGGCGGGTCGATCGTCGCCGCGGTCGTCTGCACCCGCAAGGATGCCGACATCGGCGCCTTCCTCGAAAGCGATCGCCTCGCCAACCCCGATCGCGACAGCGACGGGCGTCGCCTCGCCTCCGACGAGGTGCGCGACCGGCTCGCCGACCTGATCCCCGACCTGACCTTTCAGGAAGCGTTTGAGATCAGCGGCCGCCACCTCAACGTCTCGGTCGCGCCCGCCGAAAAGCATCAGAATGGCCGCCTGCTCAACGCGATCACCGCCCCCAATGTGCTGATCCGCGAAGCGGTGCTGGCATCCTGCGCGGTCCCCGGCGTCTTTCCGCCGGTCATGCTGATGGCGCGGGACGACAGCGGCGCGCGCGTTCCCTATCAGCCCGACCGGCGCTGGGTTGATGGATCGGTAACCCACGATATCCCGACCAAGCGGCTCGAACGCCTCTATGGCGTGAACCATCATATCGTCAGCCAGGCGAACCCGATCGCGTTGCCCTTCGCCACCGACACGCGCAAGCAGATGGCGCCGATCGAGGCGATCCAGCATGCGTCGATGGCGACCTTCAAGGCGTGGCTCAACGCCAATATGATCATCTTCCAGAAACCGCTCGAATGGGTGCCGCCGCTCAACAGCATCGCCAATATGGCGCGTTCGGTGATCAATCAGGAATATACCGGCGACATCAACATCATCCGCCCGCCCAAATTCTGGTCGCCGACGAAAATCCTGTCCGACCTGGCGCAGGACGACATCGACGAGCTGATCGACACCGGCGAACGCACCGCCTGGCCCAAGGTCGAAATGGTCCGCACCCAGACCGCGATCAGCCGCGCGCTCGAAGGCATATTGGCGCGGATCGACCGTGCGGGCGACGATGGCCCCGGCCATCGCAGCACCGCCGCGCTGAAGAAAGTGGTGCGCTGACCATGACGGCGGGCGCGGTCATTTTACCCGCCGAATCCGCCGTTGCAGGCGCCCGGCTCCATGTCACCCATTGGCTGCCCGCAGCCCGGCCCAAGGCCGTTGTGCTGCTAGCGCACGGCTATGCCGAACATGCCGGGCGCTACGCGCATGTCGCGAAGCGGCTGACCGACGCGGGCTATGCCGTCTATGCGATCGACCATTGGGGGCATGGCCAATCGCACGGGGAGGGCGGTTATGTCCCGCGCTTTTCGGCCTTCACCGACGGCATGGCCGAGCTGCTGACGCTCGTCGAGGTCAACCACGGCGACGCCCCGCGGCTGCTCCTCGGCCACAGCATGGGTGGGCTGATTTCGACCCTGTTCCTGATTGAGCGGCAGCAGGCGTTCGCCGCCGCCGCGCTTTCCGGCCCCGCGATCGTCCCTGCCGCGCCGCCCTCGCGCTTCACCGTCTGGATCAGCCGCTTCCTGTCGCGCTTCTTCCCGCGCCTCGGTGTGCTGTCCTTGGACGCCAACGGCGTCAGCCGCGATCCCGCGGTCGTCGCAAACTATCTCGCCGACCCGCTCGTCTATACGGGCAAGATCGGCGCTCGACTGGGGCGCGAGTTCATGGATGCGATGGCCGCAGCGCAGGCGGGCGCTCCCAGAATCACGCTGCCGATCCTGCTCCAGCACGGCAGCGCCGACAGCCTCGCGTCGCCCGCGGGCTCACAATATCTGTTCGACCATGTCGCCTCAGCGGACAAGGCGCTGAAAATCTACCCCGGCCTGTTCCACGAAATTTACAACGAGCCGGAACAAGATACGGTGCTGAACGATTTGATCGCCTGGTTCGACGCGCAAGTGGCAAAAGCGTGAACCAATTTTAAATTCCGTACGTGTCGAGCGAAGTCGAGACACCCCGCAGGGCAGCGCCAAGCTGATGGGCATCTCGACTTCGCTCGATGCGAACGGAAAGTGAGAATCGAGTTCCAGACCATGAAAACCCTCCTCATCCTCCTCTTCGCGCCCATCATTGCGCTGACGCTGATGTATTTCGTCTTCCCCGGCCGCCTCGTCGCGCTCGGGCGCGCGCTGCTGCGTCAGCGCGGGCGGATGGTGCAGAAAAGTGTCATCGTCGACGGGCGCAACTGGCCCTATCTGGAGGGCGGCGACCCCGCGAAACCCTTGCTCCTCCTCGTCCACGGCTTTGCCGGCGACAAGGATAACTGGTCGATGATCGCGCCGTATCTGACGCGCGACTATCATGTCATCGCCCCCGACCTGCCCGGCTTCGGCGAGAATGAGCGCAATCCCGACCTTGCCTATGACCTCGGCGCGCAAACCGCGCGGCTCAAGCAATTCGCCGACACACTCGGCCTTAACCGCCCGCATATCGGGGGCAACAGCATGGGCGGCTGGATCGCGCTGCGCTATGCGATCGACTATCCAGACGCGCTCGCCAGCCTGATCCTGCTCAACAACGCCGGGGTCAACGGCGCCAACGAAAGCGACCTCCAGAAACAGGCGGCCGACGAAACCTATAATCCGCTCGTCCTTGCGGGGCTCGAGGATGCCGATCGGCTGGTAAGCATGGTCGTGCACAAACCGCCTTATATCCCCGCGCGGCTCAAACCCGTGCTCTACGCCGACGCGCTCAAATATCGCGACCAGCTCGACACCATCTTTTGGGTCATCGCCACCGAGGGCCGCGACCAGCCGCTCAACGACCGGCTGGGCGAGGTCAAGGTGCCAACGCTGATCATCTGGGGCCGCCACGACCGCCTGCTCGACGTCAGCTGCGTCGCCGTGCTTGAAGCGGGGATCGCGGGCAGCCAGAGCCATATCTTCGAACATGTCGGCCACGTCCCGATGATCGAGGATCCCAAGGCGACGGCGGCGGTGATGAAGGGCTTCCTTGCCAAGCACTGAAACTGCCGCCACTCTCCCCCAAAAACAGGGGAGAGACATATGCGCCTGAAGGTCGGCCTGCTCGGTGGGGGCAGCTGGGGGACGACGGTCGCGGCGGTGGTGTCGCGCAACGCGCCGATCAGCCTGTGGGCGCGCGATGCCGAAACGGTCGAGGGCATCAACCGCGACCATGAGAATCGCAAATACCTCCCCGGCATCAAGCTGCCGTCGGCGCTCGGCGCAACGCAGGACATGGCCGAGGTCGTCGCGGGCGCCGATGTCCTTATCATGGGCGTCCCCTCGCACAGCTTCCGCGCCGTGCTCGAAGAGGCACGCCAGCACCTCCGCCCATGGGTGCCGGTGATCAGCCTGACCAAAGGTCTCGAACTCTCCTCAGGCCTCCGCATGACCCAGCTGATCGAGGAAGTCCTCCCCGGCCATCCCGTCGGCGTGCTGACCGGCCCGAACCTCGCGCGCGAGATCATGACCGGGCAGGCAGCGGCGAGCGTGTTGTCGATGGAGGACGAGATCGTCGTCCGCGCGCTCCAGCCGGTGTTTCATTCGGGGCTGTTCCGCGTCTATACCAACACCGACCTGCTCGGCTGCGAACTCGGGGGGGTGCTCAAGAATATCATCGCGATCGCGGTCGGCATGGGCGACGGGCTGGGGGCGGGCGACAACACCCGCTCGGCGCTGATGACGCGCGGGCTGGCCGAGATTACCCGGCTCGGCGTCGCGATGGGCGGGCGCCCCGAAACCTTTGCCGGGCTGACCGGAATGGGCGACCTGATCGCCACCTGCACCAGCCCCTTGAGCCGCAACCGCCATGTCGGGGTCGAACTCGGCAAGGGCCGCCCGATCGACGAGATCATCGCCGGGATGAACATGGTCGCCGAGGGGGTGAAGAGCGCCCCGACCGTCATCGCGCTCGCCGAACGCTACAATCTCGCCATGCCGATCGCGCGCGACGTCTATGACGTGACGCAGGGCAAACGCAGTGCGCAGGACGTGTTTCGCGGCCTGCTCCGCTCGGCGGTCGGCGACGAAGCGCATCCGGGCTGAATGAAACCGTAGCCCTGAGCCTGTCGAAGGGCGCTTCTCGGATAAGCGCCCTTCGACAGGCTCAGGGCTACGGTTTTTGGGCGGGCCGACGATATTCCACCGCCAGCCGTGCTTTATCCCCGCCGAGCCGGGAAGAAATTCGCCGCCTGCTTCGTTGACTCCCCTGACCGCCCGGCAACGGACGGACAATCAGGAGATGGACGATGAAAAAATGGACCACCCTTGCAGTCATTCTGGCGCTTCCCGCCACCGCCGCGATTGCGGCCGTACCCTATCATTCGATGCCGCCCGGCTTCGAACCGCCGCCGATCCGCGAGCGGCCGATCGCGGGCGTCGTCAACCAGCAATGGTATAATTACAAATCCGACATTCTCGAGGCCGAGAAGGAGCTGACCAGCGACCTTCGCCGCGCCACCGACCGAGAGGACCGCTGGGATGCGTGGGACGAATGGGAAACCGAAGTCATCGACGCCGACAAGGATTATGTGAAGGAAATGCGCAAGAAAGGTTATCGCGTTGGCCGCGTGACCGTTGGCGGCTAAGTTCCCCCGGAGGCGCTTCCGGGTCGCGAGGGAAGGGCGGGCGTCATGGGCGTCCGCCCTTTTCCTATTTCAAATTCTTCCTGTGGCGAAGCCATGGGGAGGTGGCAGCGCGAAGCGCTGACGGAGGGGCCATGGCGCTGCCGGTGCTGCCCCTCCACCATCGCCTACGGCGACGGTCCCCCTCCCCATCGCTTCGCGACAGGGAGGATTAAGTCGCTTCCGCCAGCAACGCCTTCGCCTCATCCCCCTGCCAATCGATCGCCCCGACCACGCGCCACAACTCGCGCCCCTCGGCATCGTAAAATATGCTCGTCGGCAATGCACTGTTGGCGGCATCGAGCAACCCGTTCTCGGGATCGAGATACGGCTGCAATGCCTTCAGCCCCGCCTTCTGGAACCATGGATCGACGACCTCGGCGCCTTGCAGATCCTGCGCCACCGCGATCACCGCCATCGCCTCGCCGCTCTCTGCCGCCAGCGCATCGAGCGTCGGCATTTCCGCGACGCACGGCGCGCACCAGGTCGCCCACAAATTGACCAGCAGCGGCTTGCCCTTGAACGCCGCCAGCGTCACCGCCGCATCGTCGGGACCGGTAAACGCCACCGTCGGCGCCGCTTCGCCCTTGTGGCTGCGGTCGATCATATATTCGAACTGGCCGACGCCCTTCGCTTGGCCCGCCGAAATATTTGCTTGGCCGTCTGCGGGTTGCCCGCCGCCCGCCTTTTCCCTATCGCAGCCCGCGATTGATCCGGCCAGCAGCAGGCCAAGGATTGCAACGGACGGGCTTGGAACGCGGCGGATGGCGAATACTCCGGACAGTAACAGCATGTGGGGCGGCCGCTTCGGTGGCGGACCCGCGGCGATCATGCAAGAGATTAACGCCTCTATCCCGATCGACAAGCGCCTGTGGGAAGAGGACATCGCCGCCAGCCGCGCCCACGCCGCGATGCTCGGCGCCGCCGGCATCATCGGCGCCGACGATGCGGTCCAGATCGATCGCGGCTTGGCGCAGATCGCCGGTGAATTTGCCGCGAACGGCGTCCCCGTCGACCTTGCGCTCGAAGATATTCACATGACCGTCGAATCGCGGCTGAAGGAGATTGTCGGCGAAGCTGCCGGGCGCCTCCACACCGCGCGCTCGCGCAACGACCAGGTCGCGACCGACTTCCGTCTGTGGACGCGCACCGCGTGCGAGCGCATCGACGCGGGGCTCGCCGCGATGCAGGCGGCGCTGCTCGCGCGCGCCGACGAGCATGCCGACAGCATCATGCCCGGATTCACCCACCTTCAGGTCGCGCAGCCGGTGACGCTCGGCCACCATCTGCTCGCCTATGTCGAGATGCTCGGCCGCGACCGCAGCCGCTTTGCCGACGCGCGCCGCCGCCTCAACGAATCGCCGCTCGGCGCTGCGGCGCTCGCGGGCACCGGCTTCCCGGTCGATCGCGATGCCACCGCCGCCGCGCTCGATTTCGACCGCCCGATGGCGAACAGCATCGACGCGGTGTCCGATCGCGACTTCGCCCTCGAATTTTGTGCCGCCGCGTCGATCGCCGCGATCCACCTGTCGCGCCTCGCCGAAGAAATCGTCATCTGGGCCAGCCAGCCGTTCGGTTTCATCAGCCTGCCCGACGCCTGGTCGACCGGCAGCTCGATCATGCCGCAAAAGCGCAATCCCGACGCCGCCGAACTGGTGCGCGGGCGCGCGGGGCTGCTGCTCGGCGCCTTCCAGCGGCTCGCGGTGATCGTCAAAGGCCTGCCGCTCACCTATTCGAAGGATCTGCAGGACGACAAGGAAACCGTCTTCGGCGCCTTCGACGCGCTTGCGCTGTCGCTCGCCGCGATGACCGGCATGGTCGAAACCCTGACCTTCCGCACCGACCGCATGCGCGCGCTCGCCGCCTCGGGCTATTCGACCGCGACCGATCTCGCCGACTGGCTGGTGCGCGAGAATGGACTGCCGTTTCGCGAGGCGCATCATGTCGTCGGCGCCTGCGTCAAGCGCGCCGAGGAACTGGGCGTCGAGCTGTCGGCACTCCCCGCCGCCGATGCCGCCGCGATCCACGCCGCGGTCACGTCCGACGTGCTCGCGGCATTGACCGTCGAGGCGTCGGTCGCCAGCCGCACCAGCTATGGCGGGACAGCCCCCGAACGGGTAAGGCAGGCGATCGCGGCGGCGCGCGCCGCGCTGGAAGGAAAAAATTGATGGCGACGAAGCGCCTCATCATCATGGCATTGGCTGCATCGGCGCTGCTCGGCGCCTGCGGCAGCAAGGAAGATCTGAAGCCGGTGGCGGGCCAGCCCGCGCCGGTCGTCCCCGTCGGCGCCACGCGCGCCCCGACCACGGAGGAGCTCACGACGCCTGACGCGCAGGCCCGCCCCGCGCGCAGCGACGAACTTCTCAAACGGTCCGAACAACGCGAACCCGATGATTTCGACTTGCCGCCTCCGGGCTGAGCTAACCAAATTATCTGATCCGTTCGTGTCGAGCGAAGTCGAGACACCCATCGGCGTGCTCCGTCCTTAGGGGCATCTCGACTTCGCTCGATGCGAACGGAAGAACAGGATTAGGACTTTTTCCCATGGATCAATTTGCCCTTCGTGACGGCGTCCTCCACGCCGAAGATATTCCGCTGCCGCGCCTTGCCGAAGAAATCGGCACCCCCGTTTATGTCTATTCGCGCGCGATGCTCGAAGCGCATGCGCAGGAATTCCGCGATGCGCTGAAGGACGTGCCAAAGAAGCACCTCGCCTTTGCGATCAAGAGCAACCCCAACCTTGGCGTACTGCGCGTGCTGGCGCGGCAGGGTTATGGCGCCGACGTCGTCTCGGGCGGCGAGCTCGAACGCGCGATTGCCGCGGGCATGGCGCCCGACGACATCGTCTTTTCAGGCGTGGGCAAGACCCGCGCCGAGCTCGCGTTGGGCCTCGATCGCGGCATCGGCCAGTTCAACATCGAACATGAGGCGGAAGGCGTCGCGCTCGCCGAAATCGCGCTCAAGAAGGAAATGACCGCGCGCGCCGTGCTGCGCGTCAATCCCGACGTCGATGCGGGCACCCATGCGAAGATTTCGACCGGCAAGGCCGACAACAAGTTCGGCGTCGGTATCGACGTCGCCCCCGCGATGTTCGACCGCCTCGCCGCGCTTCCCGGCCTCCAGATGCGCGGCATCGCGGTCCATATCGGCAGCCAGCTGACCAGCCTCGACCCGCTCGAGGCCGCGTTCGAGCGGCTCGGTCGCCTGATCGCCGACCTGCGCGCCGCGGGACACAGCATCACCCATGTCGATCTCGGCGGCGGGCTCGGCGTGTCGTACAAGCCCGAGGATAATCCGCCCAGCATGGCCGATTATGGCGCGATGGTCGCGCGCGTGACCCGGGACTGGGACGTCACCTTGATGTTCGAGCCCGGCCGCGTCATCGCGGGCAACACCGGGGTGCTGCTGACCGAAGTTCTCTGGGTCAAGCCCGGCGCGACCAACCCCTTTGTCATCGTCGACGCAGCGATGAACGACCTCGCGCGCCCCGCGCTCTACGATGCCTATCATGATTTCGTCGCGGTGAAGCCGACCGGCGCCAAGATGACCGCCTCGATCGTCGGCCCGGTGTGCGAAACCGGCGACACCTTCGCGCGCGACCGCGTGACCGATGCGGTCGAACCCGGCGACCTCGCGGTGTTCCGCACTGCGGGCGCCTATGGCGCGACGATGGCTTCGACCTACAACAGCCGCAGCCTGGTCCCCGAAGTGCTGGTCGATGGCGATCGCTACGTCAAAGTCGCCGACCGCATCGCCGCCAGCACGATCATGGCGGCGGAACGCGTGCCGGACTGGATCGATTGAACAGGCTATCCCCTCCCCTTCAGGGGAGGGGCAGCGAGACTTGGCAGCTTGCTGCCTAGTCGCAGCGGGGTGGGCATCATCGGCCTTGCACTACGCCGCAAACCCCACCCCAACCCCTCCCCTAAAGGGGAGGGGCTTGCTATAGACTGCCCATGCACCAGCTCCCGATCTTCCTGAACCTCACCGGCCGCACCGTCGTGCTGGTGGGCGAGGGGGAGGCCGCCGCCGCCAAGGCCCGCCTGATCGAACGCGCCGGGGGGCGCATCGTCCCGGCGTGGCAGCAGGGCGCCACCATTGCCTTCGTCGCGCTGGACGATGAAACGGCCGCCCGCGCCGCCGCCGACGAACTTCGCGCCCGCGGCCTGCTCGTCAACGTCGTCGACCGCCCGGACCTCTGCGATTTCACTACCCCCGCGATCGTCGACCGCGCGCCGGTCACCATCGCCATCGGCACCGGCGGCGCCTCGGCGGGGCTCGCGAAAGCCGTCCGCCAACGCATCGAATCCCTGCTCCCCGTGCGTGTCGGCGCCCTCGCGACCGCGCTGTACGCCGCGCGCGACGCGATGAAGGCGCGCTGGCCCGCCGCCGCCGATCGCCGCCGCGCCATCGACGCCGCACTTGCCAGCGGCGGCGCGCTCGACCCGCTCGATGACCGAGCGGCGGACAAGGTCGATGCCTGGCTGGCGAGCGACACGGTGCCGCAGCCGTCGCGCCTCGAAACGATCCACCTGACCAGCCCCGACCCCGACGACCTCACCCTCCGCGCCGCGCGCCTGCTCGGCGAGGCCGACCATATCTTCCACCCCGCGACGGTCCCCCCCGCGATCCTCACCCGCGCCCGCGCCGACGCAGTGCGGCATGCCGCGGATGCGCCGCCCGCCGACCCGCCCGCGGGGCTCTCGCTGTGGGTGGAAATGCCGGTGATTTCGAATGGCAGCTGACGACCGGAAGTGGACGTACGTCATTTCCTCTCTCCCCTTGTGGGAGAGATACGAAGGCTTGGCAGCTTTGCTGCCTAGCCGCAGTTGAGAGGGGGCTTGCGCGGGCTGGCGTCCGTCCCCTCACCAAGCTTCGCTAGCTCCTGACGGAGCAAGCTGCGCTATCCTCTCCCACAAGGGGAGAGGAGCTCGTCGCAGCTAACCACCCCAAAGCAGACGTTAGTCAAACCTGCCCTCAGGGCACAATCGCCAGCCCGTCGCCCTGCTTCCCCGCCGCGATCCGGCGCAGCACCTTGCCGCTCGCCACATCGACCTCGGCGACCTTGTCGACCCCCGTCTCGGCGGCATAGAGCCGCTTCGAATCGGCGCTGAACAGCAAGGTCACCTGCCGCGCCGCGTCGCCCGCCGACACTTGGATCGTCCGCACGGGCGCGCGCGTTTCGGCGTCGAACAGGCTGATCGTCCCCTTACCGATATTGCTCGTCGCGATCAGCCTGCCGTCGGGGCTCGCCAGCACCCGGATCGCGACCGGATCGACCGGCAGCTCGGCCAGCTTCTCACCGCGCGCGGTGTCCCACACCGTCACCCGCGGCGCATCGAGATCGCCGACCCACAGCTCGCGCCCGCCCTTTGCCAGCGCCAGCCCCTCGGGCTTGCCGCCGATCACCAGGTCGCGCAGCTTGGTCCCCGCATTCAGGTCAAGCACGCTCACCGTCCCCGACCCGATATTGGCGGTATAGGCGGTGCGGTTGTCGGGCGCGACGACGACCATGTGCGTCCCCTTCTGCCCCGTCGAGATCGAGGTCACCGTCCCGTCCGTCGCCACCACCGCCACCGACTCGCTGCCCTCGGTCGTTGCGACCAGCCGCCCGTTGGCCAGCCACAGCAGCCCGTGCGGCCGCTGGTTCGGGCTGAGGTCGATCGTCTTCACCTTCGTCCGCGCCGCGACGTCGAACACATCGATCGTCGTCCCGCCATAGGCGACCACCGCCGCTTGGCTGCCGTCGGGCGACACTGCAATCTCGTGCGGCATCTTGCCCGTCGGCAGCCGCGCCAGCTCCGCGCCCGACGCCAGCGCCACCAGGCTCAGACTATCTTCGCCCTTGTTGCCGAACAGCAAGGTTTCGGCGGCGACGGGCCCCGCCAGCAGCAGGGCGGCAAGCGTGGTGGCAATCGTGCGGCGCATGGCAAATCTCCCGGTTCGTTTCCGCCATCCTATGCCGCCGTCGCGCGCGGGCAAGCCGCCTTCGACCAGCGACATTACGACAAGTTAACTGGCGCACGGGGCGCCGCTTCCTAACCCTGCACCCCGGCGGCAGGTCGCGCCGCCGGTCACCACAGGAGAAACATATGGGTCTGCCAGCCATCGACATCGACGCGCTGCCCTTGCTCGACACCGCGGTCGGGCTGTTCGGCTCG
This sequence comes from Sphingopyxis sp. EG6, assembly GCF_003609815.1. Classification (NCBI taxonomy): domain Bacteria; kingdom Pseudomonadati; phylum Pseudomonadota; class Alphaproteobacteria; order Sphingomonadales; family Sphingopyxidaceae; genus Sphingopyxis; species Sphingopyxis sp. EG6. The sequence goes on along the minus strand of NZ_AP017603.1, from coordinate 2,767,401 downwards.
CTCGCCGGGGACAGCGCCTCGTCGGGGCCGTCGGTGTTCGAGATCGCGGTCACCATCGCGCTGATCATCCACGACTGACGAAGCGGCGGGAAGGGGCAGCGGGTCGCCGCCCGTCCTTTCCCGCGCATCGCCCTTTCGCTCCTGCCAAAATGCCCGCCCGCGCCTCGCGCCACGATCATTTCCCCCGCGCCGACCCCGCGCGCCGCACGGCGATCCGCCACGCGGTGAGCGAACTCGCCGCCGCATGGACCGCCATCGATACCGCCCCCGACGGCCTGCTCGCCGCCATCGATGCGCAGGCGGACGCCCCCGCCGACGCCGCGATCGCCGCATTGCTCCCGTGGCTCACCGACCCAGGCTGGCTCGCCGCCCGCCTCGCCAGCGCGCTCGCGCTGCTCCGCACTGACCCCTTCGCGCGCCCGCCGCTCCGCGCCTTCGGGGGCGGCGAGGGCGGCGGGGCAGGCGATGCGCCCGGCGGCCTCGTCCTCGCCGATCGCGGCGGCATCCGCCTGACCCTCCGCCTGTGGCCCGCCGCGCCGCGCCCGGCGGCGCCCGCCGCGCCCGCGATCTTCGTCCCCGGCCGCGCCGCGCTTCACATCCTCGTCAGCGGCGGTGCGCAGCTCTGCGAGCACCGCGTTGCGGTCACCCCCGCCGAGGAAGCCGGCGCCTTCACCGCGCGCGCCGCCGCGCCCTGCCACACCACCGCGCCGCGCCCGCTGCACCGCGGCGAGACGCTCCACCTCGACACCGCGCGGCAAAGCTTCGCGCTCATCCCCGGCTGTCGCGACACGCTCCTCCTCGAACTCGCCGTCCAGCCGCCGTCGCGCCTGCCGATCCGCAGCTACGACGCCGCCACCGGCCGCCTCCTCCACGTCAGCGCGTCCCGCCGCGACAGCAGCTTTCGCGCCATGGCGCTGACCCTGCTCCGCCACCTTGGCCGCGCCGACGCCGCGCCGCTGTTCGAGGCCGAAACCCACAGCGCCGATTTCGCCGCGCGCTGGCACGCCATGCGCGAACTGGTCGCGCTCGACCCCGCCGCCGCTCGCGCCCCGCTCACCCGCATGGCGGCGCATGACCCCCACCCCGAAGTCCGCGCCGCTGCGCAAGCCACGCTGAGGCTTTTTCCACCCCCTCCCGCATGCGGGAGGGGCAGCGAGACTTACGAACTTGTTCGCTAGTCGCAGCGGGTGGGGGCCAGCGGCCTTGCGCTTGGCCGCCACCCCCACCCCAACCCCTCCCCTGAAGGGGAGGGGCTTTCGGAAAGCCGCCCATGCCCCGCGCCATAACCCCGCCCCCCGGCCCCCCGCTCACCCTGACCGAAGTCACCGCCACCCTCGAGCAGCACGGCGTCGACCTCACCGACGAAGCCAGCATCGCCCGCTGCGCCACCCTCCTCGCGGGGCTGCAACGCAACCGCGCGTTCCTCGCCGACCGCGTCATCGCCGCGCTGAAGGCCAGCTATGCCGACCAGCTCGAAATCAACCGCTATTCGGCGCAGGTCTTCCTCCTCCACCGCAGCCCGCGCGGTTTCTACCTCCGCGCCAACCTCTGGCCCGCCGCAGGCGACGCCGTCACCACCGCGAGCGGCCCCGCGGCCTTCTCCTACGGCGTCGCGCACGACCATAATTTCAGCTTTCTCACCATCGGCTATTTCGGTCCCGGCTATGTCAGCGACTATTATGAAGTTGATCCGGACACAGTCGACGGGCGCCGCGGCGAACCGCTGACCCTCAAATTCGTCGAGCGTAGCCAGCTCAGCGAAGGCAAAATGATGCTCTACCGCGCCCACCGCGACATCCACCGCCAGCTCCCGCCCGAAAGCCTGTCGGTCAGCCTCAACATCATGGACGAGGGCGACCATGTCCCCTGGCGCAACCAATATATCGTCGATCTCGGCCAGAAAGCGGACGGACGCGGCACGATCGCCAAGCGCCCGACGCTGACGAGCAGCGAAATGCTACTGCGCTGCGCGGTGCACCTCAGCGACGACGCCCACGACATCGCCGCCCACTTCGCGAAGGTGCACCCCGTCCCCCGCGTCCGCGCCAACGCGATCGCCGCACTTGCGGCGGCGACGGAAGGCGAGGGCAGGGCGGCGGTGCTCGAACGCGGGCTGCGCGATGCGGACGCACGGGTGCGGGATGATTGTCGGCGGTGGTTGGCAGAATGATCCTCCCTGTGGCCAAGCCATGGGGAGGTGGCAGCGCGCAGCGCTGACGGAGGGGCGATGACGCTGCCATCGCGGCCCCTCCACCCCTTGCTTCGCAAGAGTGCCGGGTCGTCCAGTCCCCCGGACTGGACTTGGATTGCCGGGGGCAATCCAACCCTGCACTCCCCCTCCCCATCGCTACGCGACAGGGAGGATCAAACCCCTAGCCCTTTACTGGCGAGGTCAGGGGAGAGGGATCCGCGCGCGTTCGCATCGGACAGCTTCGCATACTCCGCCAGTCATACCCGCCATAATGGTAACGCGAACGTGGCGTGGAATATAACAAGAACGAGTCGCGATCGGCGTATGGATTGACCTACACAGATAAACTCAGAGGGAATATAATAAGTTTAACTATTTGATATATATAAAATGATTTTTTCTTATCGATCATCTTGTTTTGTGGTACACCTCACACAAAGGAGATCCACAATGGCTGACAAGGCTCGTTACCCCCAAATTCCGAGCACCGTGTGGTGGGGTGTTCGTGCAATACTGCAGAAAACCCCTTCAGCAACGATAGATGAACGACTGCTTGGCGTGCAACTCGGCGTTCAAGAAGCGGCGTCGCGCGCGTACATAAATGAACTTAAGAGTGTGGGAATCCTCACGGATGAAAGCAAAGCGTCGCCGCTTGCTCAAAAATGGCGGCTGGATGAAAGCTACGCCGAAGCCGTAACTGAAATTATTGAGGACGTATATCCGGAAGGCCTGCGCCATCTAGCGCCACCTGGGGACGCCGAACGTCAGAAAGTCGTATCGTGGTTTCTTCGGGAAGGCTTGGGACAGGGAGCAGCGGGCAACAAGGCTGCAACATATCTTCTGCTTGCAAGCCTTACGCCCAATGAGGCGCCGAAGCCAACCTCCAAGGCTTCCCCTGAGTCGAACTCTAAGCCTCGGCAAGCAAAGGGGCAACAGATGGTGAAGCCGAAACGGGAAGCGGCGGCCCGTGACGATCAGTCGAGGCAGGATAATCATGATAAAGACGTGCGCCGCACAAAAGGAGGTGTCGAAACGCTCCCTCTGAATGTCAACGTCCAGATCCATATTAGTGCCGACGCCGGTAGTGAGCAGATTGAATCGATTTTCCAAGCTATGAGGCGCTATCTATATGACGCTCCGGATACTTGACGGGATCCGAAGGTTCCAAGAGCATTTACTTGAAGTTGGGCTCGCGCGATCAGTGTTGGCCCTTCCGGCTCCGCGGATGCTCGCGCTACCGTCTCCCACCACCGAGGGATCCGAGCCGGCGAGCGTCTTTTCGCGATTGATAACAGAGGCTGAGGTTCAAAGCGTGGCAGCCGACTTGTTTGCATCTGGACATTATAATTTGGCAGTCGCCGAAGCGTATAAGGCAGTAGATAACTTTGTCGCGAGCCGTGTCCCATCTATTTCTCAAAAAGGGACCACGCTAATGGATCAGGTGTTTGCGCCCAATGCGCCCTATCTTCGCTGGACGGGGATGAAAACAGCATCTCAGATGGATGAGCAGAAGGGTTATCATCGGCTATTTTCAGGTGCAATGTTGGGCATCAGGAATCCGACAACACATGAATTTGGGTGGGTCGAAGATCCCGAGGTAGCGCTGGAATTGATCGTATTTGCCCAGCACTTGCTGCGTAAGGCAAAGGCTGCGGATAACGATGTCGGCAAAGCCGATAAGTCTCAATAGATTGGGGCGTCCTTCGCTGCGGCACATAGCCGAGCAAGTCCCGCGATACTGGACGAAGCATGGGTAAGAAAAAACCGCTTTCCTACATTATTCCGCCATGCCACCCTCGCGATCTGGCTCTTTGACTCGTCCGAACCCGCTGCTTCCCGCGCGCCAAACATCGCGCCCGCGCGCGACCTTTGCGATGTTCCGCCCGCGCGCATTGTGGGTGACCTTTGCGACCTTCGGCGGCGCTTGCCGGGTGTTTCGTTGGGCTGAACTTTCCTGAACTTTAGATCGCTAAAGCCACAAAGGACACAAATCCGATGCCCTTATGCGGGGCTTTTGTGGCTTTAAGAGCTTGCTGACAGCGCCGCAAACCCCTGCTAGGGCGCCGCGCATGACCACGCCCTTGTCCCACATCCGCAATTTTTCGATCATCGCGCACATCGACCATGGCAAGTCGACGCTCGCCGACCGGCTGATCCAGTTCACCGGCGGCCTGACCGCGCGCGAAATGTCGGCGCAAGTGCTTGATAATATGGACATCGAGAAAGAGCGCGGGATCACGATCAAGGCGCAGACGGTGCGCCTGAAATATACCGCGAAGGACGGCGAGACCTACGAGCTCAACCTCATGGACACGCCCGGCCACGTCGACTTTGCCTATGAAGTGTCGCGCAGCCTTGCGGCGTGCGAGGGCGCGTTGCTCGTCGTCGATGCGGCGCAGGGGGTCGAGGCGCAGACGCTCGCCAACGTCTATCAGTCGATCGAGCACGACCATGAAATCGTGCCGGTGATCAACAAGATCGACCTGCCCGCCGCCGATGTCGACAAGGTGAAGGCCGAGATCGAGGACATCATCGGGCTGCCCGCCGACGATGCGGTGCTCGCCTCGGCGAAGTCGGGGATCGGGATCGAGGAGGCGCTGGAGGCGATCGTCACGCGCATCCCGCCGCCGAAGGGCGACGCCAATGCACCGCTGACCGCGATGCTCGTCGACAGCTGGTACGACCCCTATCTCGGCGTCGTCATCCTCGTCCGCGTCATCGACGGGGTGCTGAAAAAAGGCCAGCAGATCAAGTTCATGCAGGCGGGCACCACCCATCTGATCGACCGCGTCGGCTGTTTCACGCCGAAGCGCGAGGAGCTGACCGAGATCGGCCCGGGCGAGATCGGCTTCATCACCGCGCAGATCAAGGACGTCGCGCAGGCGCGCGTAGGCGATACGGTGACCGACGCCAAGAAACCCGCCGCGGCGCCGCTGCCGGGGTTCAAGGAAGTCCAGCCGGTCGTCTTCTGCGGCCTGTTCCCGACCGACGCGAACGACTTCGAGAAACTGCGCGAGAGCATCCAGAAGCTGCGGCTGAACGACGCGAGCTTCTCGTTCGAGATGGAAAGCTCGGCGGCGCTCGGTTTCGGCTTCCGCTGCGGCTTCCTTGGCCTGCTCCATCTGGAGATCATCCAGGAGCGGCTCTCCCGCGAATATGACCTCGACCTCATCACCACCGCGCCGTCGGTGGTCTATAAGCTGAAGCTCAGCCACACCAAGAATGAGGCGGCGAAGGAGATCGAGCTCCACAATCCCGCCGACATGCCCGACCCCAACCGCATCGACGAGATCGAGGAGCCGTGGATCGAGGCGGTGATCTACGTCCCCGACGACTATCTGGGGCCGATCCTGAAACTGTGTCAAGACCGCCGCGGCATCCAGAAGAATCTGACCTATGTCGGCGGCCGCGCGCAGATCACCTATGAACTGCCACTCAACGAAGTGGTGTTCGACTTCTACGACCGGCTGAAGAGCATCAGCCGCGGCTATGCGTCGTTCGACTATCACCAGATCGGCCACCGCCCCGGCGACCTCGTCAAGATGAGCATCCTCGTCAACAACGAGCCGGTCGATGCGCTGTCGATGATCGTTCACCGGGGATCGGCGGAAAGCCGCGGCCGCGGCATGTGCGAGCGGCTGAAGGACCTGATCCCGCGCCACATGTTCAAGATCCCGATCCAGGCGGCGATCGGCGGCAAGGTGATCGCCCGCGAAACCATCGCCGCGCTGCGCAAGGACGTGACCGCCAAATGCTATGGCGGCGACGCGACCCGCAAGAAAAAGCTCCTCGAAAAGCAGAAAGAGGGCAAAAAGCGGATGCGCGAGTATGGCAATGTGAACATCCCGCAGGAGGCGTTCATCGCCGCACTGCGGATGGGCGACGACGCCTGATCAGTTTGGCGAAAGCGGGTGTCGCGGCGCTGGCGCTGCTGCTCGCCGCCTGCGTTCCCGCATCGGTCGGGCAAGCGAATGAGGATGCGGCGTTGAACGACAAGCCGATCATGACCTGGCCCGACCTTTTGACCCGCGCCAAGCCCGCGTCCGACGCGACGATCCGCTATGGCGAGGATCCGCTCCAGATCGTCGATGTCTGGGTGCCGAAGGGGCAGGGGCCGCACCCCGCGGTGATCATGATCCACGGCGGCTGCTGGCAGACGTCGGTCGCCGAGCGGGACATCATGAACTGGATCGCCGACGACCTGCGGTCGCACGGCGTCGGCGTGTGGAACATCGAATATCGCGGCGTCGACCGCGGCGGCGGGATGCCGGGAACCTATGAAGACGTCGCTCGCGCCGCCGATCTGTTCGTCGCCGATGGCGCGCAGCACGGCTTCGACACCGGCGGCATCCGCATCGCCATCGGCCATAGCGCGGGCGGCCATCTGGCGCTGTGGCTGGCACGGCGTCCGGCGCTGGCGGCCGGCGATGCGCTGCGCGGCGCCGACCCGATCCGCATCGATCTGGCGATCAGCCAGGGCGGCTTGCCCGACCTGCGCGCCGGGGCGGCCAGCATCGGCCATGCCTGCGGCGCCGACGCCCCCGCCGCGATGGCCCGCGGCGACTATGCCCGCACCTCGCCCCCCGAAATGCCCGTCGGCACCGCGCGCGAGATGCAGTTCAACAATGACCGCGACCATGTGACCCCGCCCGCGACGGGTGCCGCCTACAGCGCCGCGATGGCAAAGCTGGGCGTGACGGTCCCGATGGAGGTGACACCGGGTGAAGGGCATGTCGAACTGATCGCGCCCGACAGCGCCAGCTGGGCCAAGCAGCGCGCCGCGATCCTGACGGCGCTGGGCCGACCAGCCGCCGCGCCTACATCTCGATAACGATCCGCACCTTCGACGGATTGGTGCCCGCGACGCGGGCGATCTCGGCCCGCGTCCGCGCAACCAGGTCGGCGAGATTCTGTCGTCCCGCTACGCCGTCATCGCTCAGCAGATCGGCGGTCGACACGCCGAACAATTGCGATAGCGACTGCAAACGCACCGCCTTTGGCCGCGACCGATCCTGCTCCCAATGGCAGATCGCGGTGATGCTGATCCCCAATCGATCGGCGACGTCGGTCTTGCTCAGTCCCTGCATCCGTCGCAGCCGTGCCAGTCGAGCGCCAAGCGTTTCGATCGCAGGAGCGCCTTCGATCAGGCTGTCGATCGGTGAATGGATCAAAAAACGGTCCCTTGTCGGCTTGCTTTGACGGTCCCCATCATAGAAGTTCACAAGCCCAACCGCTTTCAACATCTCACTGATCGGGTGGTGCCCCATCGCACTGGATTTGCCAGCGGCGCGCGCCGCCTCTATCAGTAATGGATCGGGAGGCAGCGATGACCGCCACGGACGGACAGGCGCCACGACGCGCAAGGGCGATCGCGGATATCGCGGTGCACAGCGCGCTCAACGATGGCACGGTCATCTGCCTGCGCACCATCACACCCGATGATGAGCAGTTACTGCGCGACGGAATCGCCCAATTGTCCGCTGAATCGCGCTATCTGCGCTTTTTTTCGCCGGTGGCGGTCCTGCCCGATGCGGTGATCGAACGGCTGGTCGACGTCGATGGCCACGACCATATCGCGTGGGGCGCAATCTGCACCGAATGCGAAGGGCAACCGGCGATCGGCGCGGTTCATGCGGTGCGCTATGGCGACGGCGGCCGTGCGGGCGAGTTTTCGGTGGCGGTGGTCGATGCATTCCAGGGGCAGGGGTTGGCGCGGATGATGACCGCGGCGCTGCTCGTCCATTGTCTGGCGGAAGGGCTGTCGGTGCTCGACGTGCATATGCTGTCGGAAAACGCCGCGGCGAAGCGACTGGTAAAGTCGCTGGGCGCCGAATGGACCGGCGAGTCGGCCGGTGTCGCCGAATATCGGCTTGATGTCGCAGCGGGCCTTGCCGCGCTGCGCGCCGATACCGACGCGCCGGGGGTGCAGGACGTCCTGCAGGCGCTGGAAGGCAATTCGCGGGCTTCGAACTAGTCCCTCCCACCGCCGGGGGTCGCTACCGGCGGTGGGAAGGTAGGCCGTGGCGCAAAACAAGATGCGTTCCGGCCACACCGCTCTCATAGCCGCGATCGGATTACAAAGTGGTGACCCGCGTCACATGATGCCAAAAGCGCGAAAATTACAGTTGCACACGACAAAGGGCGCCGGAATCGATCCGGCGCCCTTCGCGCTGCCCTTTAGGGAAGGCAGGCCTTACTTCTTGGCCGGGTCCGCGCCGACTTCCGACGGGGCGATCTCGCCATTGTCGTCCATGGCGTTGGCCTTTTCTTCGCCAGCGGCTTCGACAGCATCGGCCTTGTCTTCCATGGCTTCCTTGGCCGGACCTTCGGGCATGGCGTCGGCCTGATCGTCGATCACGTCGGCCTGCGCTTCGGCCTGATCTTCGACCTTGTCGGCAGCGGGGCTCTGGCAGGCACCGAGAGCGAGGGCCGAGGTGGCGGCGAGGGCAATGAACATCTTACGCATAATCGAGTGACTCCCAAAGTTGACTCCGGGGCTTAACGCGGGGTGAACAATAGGGTTGCAACGAAAACGTCAAATTGCCGAAATGCTGTGGATTTGTCGCGCCTCGCAGGCTGGTCACGGTCGAAGCGGAAAAAAAGAGGGCGCCGAAGCGCCCTCTTTCGCCTGATTTCTGCGCGACCGCGGTCAGAAGCGCTGCTGACGCTCGTACAGATCGCGGTAATGCTGGATGCGCGTGACGCGCAGCCCCGGCATGCCGCTGCGATCGATCGAGCGTTGCCAGCCGGCAAACTCCTCGAGCGTCAGGCTGTAGCGCTCGCACGCTTCGTCGACGCTGAGAAGACCGCCATTGACCGCGGCGACAACCTCGGCCTTGCGACGCACGACCCAGCGCGTCGTCGACGGCGGCGGCAGCGAGTCGATGGTCAGCGGTTCGCCGAGGGGGCCGATGACCTGAGCCGGCCGGATTTTCTGATTCTCGATCATATTCATTCCATAGTTTCGACGTCGGGGGGGAATGTGTCCGACGCATTTGTCTCTAAAACAGAGGGGCTCAACATCGGCTGAAATCCTCTGGTAAACAGGCCGTTCATAGTTTCGGGCAGAGCGTTCGCTCCGTCCGACAGGTCGAAGAAACGAACGACACGCAGCGCTTTTTGTTCCGGCGCGCGGCGCGATCCGCCGAGCGTGTGACGCAGCGCGTTAAGCGTTTCCGCATGCGCCCGGCGATTCGCATCCGCCTGCAACAACCGCACGGTCGGCTGCGCTGCCTGCCGCGCGCTCGACACGGCCAGGATGATGTCAAAGCCGGGCTTCGACAGTCTGGCCGCACCGGCAAGGCGCGGGAATTCGGACGGTGCGACATTCATGATGCTGGTCTAGCGCGGACCGCCTAAGGTCACGTAAATGCCCATTTCATGCCTTGTTAGCGAAGCTTAACCCCCGTCAATATCTTGACAGCTGCGGCGGAAAAGCTGGATTTTTTGGGTTGGCGTCCCTAGATGGCGCGCATCATGGCAACGATGATTTCTAACGTCGGACTGGCTCAGGCCGACTTTCAACTGGCAGCGCCGTTGAAGGATCGCCGAATCGTGGTCGCGATGTCGGGCGGAGTCGATTCGAGCGTCGTCGCCGCGCTGGCGGCGCGGTCGGGGGCCGAGGTCATCGGCGTCACGCTGCAACTATATGACCATGGTGCGAAGGCAAAGCGCGTCGGTGCCTGCTGCGCTGGACAGGATATTCGCGATGCGCGGGCGGTCGCCGACCGACTGGGCTTTGCGCATCACGTCTATGACCATGAAAGCCGTTTTCGAGACACGGTAATCGATCAGTTCGCCGACGAATATCTGGCCGGTCGGACGCCGATTCCGTGCGTGCGCTGCAACATGGGGGTCAAGTTCACCGACCTGTTCGCGCTGGCAAGGGAACTCGGTGCCGATTGTCTGGCGACCGGCCATTATGTCCGCCGCATGATCGGGCCGAACGGCGCCGAACTGCACCGCGCGGTCGATCCGGCGCGCGACCAGAGCTATTTTCTGTTCGCGACGACGCAGGCGCAGCTCGACTTTTTGCGCTTCCCCTTGGGCGGGCTGGAAAAGAGCGTGGTGCGCGAGATCGCGCGCGAGCTGGGGCTGGGGGTCGCGGGCAAACCCGATAGTCAGGACATCTGCTTCGTTCCCGACGGCGATTACGCAACGCTGGTCCGCAAGCTGCGTCCTGAAGCCGATGATCAGGGCGAGATCGTTCATGTCGACGGCACCGTATTGGGCGCGCACAAGGGGCTTATCCACTATACCGTCGGCCAGCGGCGCGGGATCGACATCGGCGGACAGGCGGAGCCGCTCTATGTCGTGCGGCTGGATGCTGCGGCAAAGCAGGTGATTGTCGGGCCGCGCCGCGCGCTCGCGGTAGCAGCGGCGCGGCTGGGCGAGGCGAACTGGCTGGGCAATGTCGATGACCGCACGGTGCTGGCCAAGGTTCGCAGCATGGCGCGGCCGGTACCGGCGCGGGTGGTCGGCGACCGGCTGATCTTTGCTGCGCCCGAATTCGGCGTCGCGCCGGGACAGGCCGCGGTGCTTTACGACGCTGCCGACGCAAGCCGCGTGCTGGGTGGTGGCTGGATCGAAGAGACTTTTGCCGCCGACGCAACCTAAGCCCTCGCAACCATTGACATTCCCGCCTGTTGGTTCAGCTTGGACGACAGGAATGGGGAGACGAACATGACCAACTGGATCTGGCGCGGCGCGGTGCTGCTGTGGGCTGCCTTTTTTGCCATCGTGGGTTTGCGCGGCGTCATCGACCCGGCGAGCTATTCGGAGACGTTCAACTTCTCGATCACCGGGGTGGCGATCAACACACTGCGCGCCGACCTGTCGGCCTTTTTCATTGTGGCGTCGGGTGCGGCGGTGCTGGGCGCCCTGGTGCCCGGGTGGGTACGCGCCTTGCTGGTGCCGGCGGCGCTATTTGGTACGGCGCTCGCCGGTCGTCTGATCGGTGCGGCCATGGGCGATCCGACCAATTGGGGCATTATTCAGGGCATGATCGTCGAAGCTTTGACGGTCGTGCTGATGCTGGCGAGCTGGTGGGCCTTGTCGCGGCCCGCCGAAGCACCGGTCGTGGTGGGCGATAGCGGCGGCCTGGACGATACACCCCTCTGATCGGTGACCGCGAATCCGGGTCGGTTGTTGTGTTTTGAGCCATTCTATGAGCTAATGCCCACCGGGTTGCTTCTTTTCCCTTTCACGGTGGACGAAGCGTATGGCAGTCGATGATGAGAAGCGAGCACCGTCGGACAGGCGGTCGACGGACAGGCGCGTTGCCGAGGATCCCGGCTATAAGGGGCCAGAGCGGCGCAAGGCCGACCGGCGCTCCGGCAAGGATCGCCGATCGGTCGATTGACCGCGCGGCACGGGAGAGTTTCTTTGGCTGAACCGAATGTGCCGCGGCTGAGCGTCGATATCGTGTCCGATGTCATGTGCCCTTGGTGCATCATCGGGTGGCTGAAGTTCCAGCATGTGATGGCGCATTTCGCTGGGCGACTCGATTTTCGCGTCCAATGGCATCCGTTCGAACTCAACCCCGATATGCCGCCCGAAGGCGAGGATGCCGCCGCGCACGTCATGCGCAAATATGGCATTACCGCCGAACAGAGCCGCGCCAACAGCGGCAAGCTGGCGGGCGTCGCGGCCGACCTTGGCTTTCAGTTCAACCGGGGATCGGGCTTCCGGATGCGCAATAGTTTCGACGCCCACCGTCTGCTGACTTGGGCCGGGGCGCTGGAAGAACCCGATCAAGCGGCGGCAACCGGGGTGCAGACCGCGCTGAAGCTGGCGCTGTTCGCTGCGCATTTCACCGACAATCGCGATGTCAGCGACCATGCGGTCCTTGCCGACGTCGCCGTCTCGGTCGGGCTCGACCGAACCCGCGCCGCGGCGATCCTCGCTTCGGGCGAGTTCGGCGAGATGGTCCGTGCCGAAGAGGCCTATTGGGCCGACCAGAATATCACCGGCGTTCCCGCCTTCATTTTGGGCGGCCGCATGATGATTCCCGGTGCGCAGGATCCCGAGGTGTTCATCCGGGTAATCGAGAACAAGATACTCGCCGCGGCGGCGTGACCGCGTCGCCTCGGCGCGCCGAACGACTAGCGTTTTGAATGCAGGATGTCGGCGAGCGCGATCGGGCCGATCGTCAGCGCAAAGCTGATCATCATGAAGGCAAAGACGAGGACGGGCGTCTGCATAAGCGGGTGGGTCATTGATCGGCTCCCTTGAAATGGCGATGTCCCGCCATCACCGCATTGCCGGTCAGCGTCGTTGATCTGCGTCAAATCGCCTTTGCGCCAGCGCGCCGCCCCCTGTGCTAATCGTCGGTATCGTCCGGCGCGGGCGGCAATTCCCCGCGCAGCGGCGGGTTCGGGCCAACGAGCTGGCGGGCGATGTCGGCGGCGATCAGCTGGGCCACCGGATCATCACGCCGCGCGCCATATTCGTCGTGGCGCGCGGTCAGATAGGCGGTGCGGTCGTCGGCGGGCAGCGCGGCGGCTTCGGCATAGAGGCGCACCACCTGTAGCCATGGGGCGTCATCGGTCAGCACATCTTCGGCCCAGCGGCTGAACGGCCCGCCTGCGGGCGTCCACCCGCCTTCTGATTGGCGGAGGAAGAACAGCACCCGCGAACCCCTGGGGACCATGTACCGGATACAGCCGCCGGTCTGTGACAGCGGGTGGGCATGTTCCAGATCGTACGGATGGCTGAGGATAGCCAGCGGAGTGGGGGCCAGCGCGATCGGCAGGCTCGTCGGTGCGGCGGCGCGGTCGCCCTTGATCGCCGCCACCGGCGTGATGTCGATCCGCATGGCATCGGGATCGTCGATGGCATCGATCGCGGTACCGCCATCGACGGTCGCGAGCAGGATCATGTCGGCGCCTTCGACCAGTTCCATGTTCGTCGGGATCCGGTAATCGCCCGCGACCGAGCAGGCCGCAGCGGGAAGCGGCACGGCGACAAGCACGGCGGCAGCAAGCGAGAGCAGGATACGCATCGACAGAGCGTAGAGCATGGCGGCGCCCGCAGGAAGCCCGGCGTTGCTTTCGGGCGGCTCGTCGGCGCCGCCGGATCGATGGCGGCTGCCGGACGTTCGGGTACCAGACTTTGCGGGCGGTCCCGCAAGGCGGCAAGGAGAATGACGATGGCTGAGCATGACCATAGTGCGATTAAGGAACATATGACCGTCATCGGCGCCGATGGCGTCCATGTCGGCACCGTCGACCATCTCGACGGCGAGCGGATCAAGCTGACCAAAGGCGACAGCGGCGACGGCAAGCATCATTTCCTGCCCGCCGGACTGGTCGCGGCGGTGGAGGGCGACACGGTGCGCCTGTCGGCAACCGGCGCCACCGCAGTCGACCTGTTCGAAGAGGCCGAATAACCGGCGCTCCGCGCGTACGTATCCGGCGCCATGGCCCGCCCCGGTATTTGGGGCGGGCCATTTCTTTTGGGCCGCGGCGCGCGCTGTCGCCGGGGCGGGATTTTGTGCAAGGTCAAAGACTCGCGCGCGATTTTGCAGTACTGGAGTCGCACAGTCGGCGCGGCCGTAAACGACCCGCCGGCGGGGTCGTTCGGGCTGCGCGACAGGCCAAAAACGCCGCGCCATCCCCCATGTGGCAATGCAACAGGGGAAAGAGCATGAAGCATTTTTCGATGAAGAGCATCGCGGCGCTGGCGGCGGTGTCGATGCTGGCGACGCCGGTGCTGGCGAAGCAGGCGCCGGGGTTGCAGGATCTGGTCGGTGCGCGCGGGTCGAGCGGCGAAACCCAGCTGGAAATGCGCGGCTATACGCATATCGAAACGCACAACGACGGCGACCGCAAGCACAGCTATTGGTGGAACCGCGACGGCAAGCAATGCGCGCATGTCGTGACGTGGGACGGCAAATATCAGTCGGTCGAAACGGCGTCGCGGTCCGACTGCAATCAGGGCGGTGGTGGCGGCGACAATGCCGGAGCCGCGGTCGCGGCGGTCGCCGGGATCGCGCTGATCGCGGCGCTGGCGAGCAAGAAACACCATAAGGACAAGGAGTATGACCAGCAGGGAACGGGCGAGTTCGACCGCGGATACCGCGACGGCCTGTATAACGCGCCCTACCATAATTATGGCCGGTCCGACGCCTATTCGAGCGGCTATCAGGCGGGGGTGAACGAGCGGAGTTCGAACCTGGGCCATCATTATGGCGGCGGCGGTTATGCCGAGGTCGGGCAGTTCATGGACCTGAACGGCGCGCGCGCGTCAAGCGCCGACGATGCGATGCGCGACCGCGGCTTTACCAATGTCGACAGCTTCAAATCGGGCAACACCGCGTACAGCGTGTGGAACCGCCGCGCGAGCCGCCAGTGCGTCCAGATGACGGTCGCCGATGGCCGCGTTTACGACATCCGCGATATCGGCACCCACCCGCGCTGCCGATAGGCGGCGGCGCGATCGCGACGGACGGCTGGCGCCCGGCGGCAAGGCTGCTATGGGCGGGGCGATGAAGCCTGTGGGATCGCGAAGGGTGGTGCTGGCCCGGTTGAAGGCCAAGCCGTTGCTGGCGGGGCAATTGCTGTGCGCGCTGGCCGCCGCTGTCTTGGTGCTACGGCAGGCGCTCCCCGTGTGGGACGACGGCGCGGCCGCCGTGGCGCGCGCGGTGCTGTTCGGTAACCTGCTGGTCAGCGCCGGGATCGCCGCGGCGCTGGTCGGACTTGCCGCTTTTCACCGCGCGTGGCGCTGGCGCGATGCCTATATCTGGCACGACGGCAGTATGCTGTATCGCGGCGGCGGCGGCGAGCGCTGGCCATTGGCGCTGATCCAGGACGTGGTGGTCGCCAAGGGCGAGCTGGGCATCGCATCGCTGCGGCTGGTGGTCGACGACGACAGCGAGGTGACGCGCGAGCTGGTGAAGCTGTACCTGCTGGAGGATGCGCCCGAGGCGGTGCGCGGCGGGGTGATGTTCGCGGTCGCCGGGGTGCGCGGGTTTCCGGGCGGATCGATGCTGAACTGAGCGGGCGGCGGCGCTGGGAGTTGTCAAACTTGTCACCGCATCGACCCCGGAAACAAGCGGTTGGTAACCGGGCATAGGACGCAAAGATCGCCAAGGTCGTCTATTGCGGCGGCGGCGCGAAACGTCGCAAAGGTCGCGCGCGACCGCGATGTCCGGCGCGCGGTGGGGCAGGGGGTTTGGACGCGTCAAAGAGCCAAGCCGCGAGGGTGGCATGGCGAGCAATTGTAGGAAAGCGGTTATTGGGGCGGCGGGCTTGAAAGTGGATTTGATCCAGTAAATCGTCGCCCTGGCTCGCGTCATTTGCGGGGTTGTGGTCCGGGCGGGGGCGGATAGGGCGCGGCGCCCGCATGGTCATAGCTGTAGCTTTGCGACAGGCGGAAGCGCGCTTCGGCGGGCATCCATTGCCACAGGTGCATATAATGCGCCCCGCCGACCATGTCCCAGCGGGTTTCGCGGGCGTTCCATTCGAAAAAGACATGCGCGCCTTCCTCCAGCGCGCCCCAGTCGCCCATCGCGCGGACGCGGTGCGACCCGGGGACGAGCAGGCGGCGGTTCTTGTACCCCGCCTGGGTGCCGCCGGGCTGGCGATTGGCGCAGCTTTTGGCAACATCGGCGACCATCGCATCGCGGCTGGGTTCGGCGAGGCCGCCCTTGTCGTGAATCATCCGGAATTCGGGAGCGAGCAGGTCGGGCAGCGCCCCGGCGTCGCAGCCTTCGAACACGGCCCAGAAGAGGCGCGCGTCATGGGCGCCGATTTGCGCGGTCAGCGCTTCGCCGGTGGGCATGGGGGTGGCGGCGACGGGCGGCGTTGTGCCGAGGGCGGCGGCGAGAAACAGGGTGGCGAAGGGCATGGCGGGTTTCCTTGCTGTGTTGTTCGTATCATACAGGTGGGCGGCGAAGGCAAGGCGCTCCACCTGATTGTCACTACGCCTCGTCACCCGCGAACGAGGCCCATGACTCGTTCGCCTTGATCCGGGGTCCATGCCACGACCGTAGTCGCGGATGCCGGATCAAGTCTGTCCTGAGCTTGTCGAAGGGTCCGGCATGACGAATGAGGGGGAAGTGTAGGGTGGCCGTCACCGGCCAAGCGGCGGCAACCCCAATTCTTCCGCCAGATCGCGCCAATCGGGGTTCGCCGCCTCGATCAGCTCGATCTTCCACCGGCGCTGCCAGTTCTTGATTTGCTTCTCGCGTGCGATCGCTGCGTGCATTGCCGCGGCGAGTTCGAACCAGACGAGCGTTTTGACGCCATAGCGTTTGATGAAGCCGTCGAAGCTGCCGTCGCGATGCTGGCAGATACGCTGGATCAGGTGCGAGGTGACGCCGGTGTAGAGCGTGCCGTGGCGGGCGCTGGCCATGATATAGGCGCAGGGTTGAAAGTCGGCGTGCATGGGGTGGAGGCTAGGGCGGTGATGGACCCCGGATCAAGGCGAACGAGTCACGGGCCTCGTCCGCGGATGACGAGTTTAGCGCAAACCGGATACTTCACACTCCTCGTCATGCCGGACTTGATCCGGCATCCATGCGGCGCTGGTTGAGCGATCTAATTGGGGGTTATCGCACCTGTCACCGTAACTCCCTCTCTTCCCTCAATTTAGCAAATTCTTTTAGTCCTAAATGAACTTTTAATCGACTAGCGCCATTGTCCCATCCTGCCTGAGGATCTGTATACTGAAAAACCCATCCGCTACCGCCCTTTCCAATGCCGCGGCGATATCCAATAACTGAAAAGTTATATAAAGTTTCTAGTGCTTCTTCGGGATCTTTTTCATTTTTCTTGGTTCTGCGTTTTTCGTATGATTCTATAAAGTCTTCTCGGGAAAATGTAATAGTAACCAATTCAGAGAAAACCTGAAGGGATTCTGTCCATTTTTCCCAGTGAGGACCGAGTTCGTCATCTAGTTCCTGTTTGAGGTACCTAGAATAAGGCTCTCGAGCAAGTTGAATATCCTCGTTATCGAATATGTTAGCATCAGGGGTGCGATTCAGGCTTATTTCCAAGGCACAATTCAAAAACTGAATTACATCTCTCGGTCTGAGAAATGTTCTTGCGATTATATGGTTCCATTTCGGCTGCGAGCCTCGCATAACCGCGCCATCTTCAATATCATCCCAAGAGTATTTTTCTCCAAGCTTTACTTTGATTCTCTCATTGATGAGAGCAAGCAAAGAATCGGAATCCCATTCTAAATATACTGAAGAAGATTGAGATATTTTATTTTTGTCCGAAAACCTAAATTCGTCCCAAATATCTGTTCGCAGATACGCAATCGGCTGGATACTCACCCCGTATTTTGTATTTTTCCTGACAGACCGGCACGCCAAAACGAGGCCAACGATCATTCGTTCATGCTGGTCGTCAATCTGCGAGAGTCCTTGATCTAGTTCATCGAAATGAATTAGGACCTTCTTTTTTCCTATTTGGTTTCCGATGGTTAGAGCTGTGTCGAGTAGAATATCTGTGAGCGCATCTGCTTCATGTGCCAACCCGCCCTGCTTTGTTTCAAGGTCTATTCCGCCAAGCGCATTCCCCATTATTGAGGGGGTGAAAGAAGCCTTGGAAAGTTTCAACTTTGGCGGGCGCAGAATGTCTTGGAGCGTGGGATCTATGCCGCCGTAGTTATCGAAAAGGAAGGCGTAGGCCGAGCGTTGAGAATCTGTAACAATCTTTCCGCCACAGGCTGAAAGTAGCATGGAGAGAGTCTTTACGGCGATAAGATATCGCCAAGATGCAACGTAGGACTCAATTTCAGAAGCTCCATAGTTTCTACGCTTTTCGTGCAAAGACCATGGATAGTCTCTAAGGCTTAACGAGGAGGAAAGGTAATTATCCGTAGAGTTTGCAAAGTACTTAGATATTGCTGTCTTTCCTGACCCTTTTCTTCCTAGAACTATCAGCGCTTCCCCATTCTCTATTCGGGTAACGGCTTCAGTTTTTAGAAAGTAGGACAGTACGGCGTCATCCTCTTCGGCTGCAACGTCACCAAAGGTCCCGATAGACGCATGAAAACCCATGTTTTCCTCCAAATGGGTAACCGAGCGGTTGCCGCAACTCGTTTCTATTATCTTTTCGCGCTTAGCGATCAAACCGAAAACCCCCCAGCATTGCGCCGGTTCGAGCTTGCCGCCAGCACCTTCTTGCCCGTCGGGGTCAGCGCCCACTTTGCGCCCTGTTTCTCCACGAGGCCCAGCGTGACGAGTTCGTCGCGGATCGGGTCGGTGGGGAGTTGGGGGCGGCGGTTCGACAGGCCTTCCAGCGTCGAACGCTGCGGCTGGCTGAGGATGAGGAGCTTCTCTTTTTTCTTTTCGGTCATTTTGGTCTCTGACTTTTGCGTTGCGCGGGGGTGCGGCGTTGCTCGCCCTCCCCGCTGCAACTAGCGGCCCTTCGACAAGCTCAGGACCGCAAGTTTCGCAGCCCCTCCCGCAAGCGGGAGGGGATTAATATCATTCGGCGGCGATGCCCGCCTTCGCGAACATATCCTCGCCGTCGGTTTCGGCGGCGGGGGTTGGGGCGCCGTCGTCGTTGGCCTTGGCTTTCTTGCGGTTGTCGAAGCTGGACCACACGGTGTTCCAGTCGCCGCGCGTCGCGCCCTTGCTGTATTCGGTGGCGCGCGTTTCGAAGAAGTTCGCATGCTCGACGCCGTTCAGCAGCGGGGCGAGCCAGGGGAGGGGGTGTTCGTCGATCATGTAGATCGGCTGGAACCCCAGCTGGCCCAGGCGCCAGTCGGCGATGTAGCGGATGTAGCGCTTGATCTCCTTCGGGGTCATGCCGGGGACGGGGCCCTGTTCGAACGCCAGGTCGATGAACGCATCCTCGAGCCGCACCGTTTTCTGGCAGGTGTCGATGATGTCTTCCTTCACCGCCTTGGTCAGGCAGCCGCGTTCCTTGGTGAAGGTGTGGAACAGCTTGATGATGCCCTCGCAGTGGAGGCTCTCGTCGCGGATCGACCAGCTGACGATCTGGCCCATGCCCTTCATCTTGTTGAAGCGCGGGAAGTTCATCAGCATCGCGAAGCTGGCGAAGAGCTGCAAGCCTTCGGTAAAGCCGCCGAACATCGCGAGGGTGCGCGCGATATCCTCGTCATTCTCGACGCCGAAGGTACCCATATAGTCGTGCTTGGCGCGCATCTCGTCATATTCGAGGAACATGCCGTACTCGCTTTCGGGCATGCCGATGGTGTCGAGCAGGTGGCTGTACGCCGCGATATGCACCGTCTCCATGTTGCTGAACGCGGTCAGCATCATCTTGATCTCGGTCGGCTTGAACACGCTGCCGTATTTTTCGTGGTAGCAATCCTGCACCTCGATATCGGCTTGGGTGAAGAAGCGGAAAATCTGGGTGAGCAAATTTCGTTCATGGTCGCTGATCTTCTGCGCCCAGTCGCGGCAATCCTCGCCCAGCGGCACTTCCTCCGGCACCCAGTGGATCTGCTGCTGGCGCTTCCAGAAATCGAACGCCCAGGGATATTCGAAGGGTTTGTAGGTTTTGCGGGCTTCTAGAAGGGGCATCTACTTACTCCACTGCGTCGTTCGGGCGCGCTTGCGCCGAAAGTGATGAATCCAAGACCAAGCCACCGCGACGACAACGATCGTCGGCATCGACCATAGCCAGACAAACAAACCTATTTCGACTGCGCCCCCGGAAAGCAGGTCGGGGCTGCAGTTATATTTCTTCACCAACCCTGTGAGCCGACGACCTGAGTGATCGCAATCGCCCGGCCACACGGCGGATACCATCAGCGCAATCCCGATCGCGAGATAGGCCAACATGACGCCCATCAGTATCCAGAACTTTCCAGCGCCGAGTGCCTCATGGCTTTCCCGCAATTGCGTGATGCCAAAAGTGTCGGCGAGGAAACTCTTTACTGACAAGCCAGACACTCGTCATAATCGGTGGTCTGCAGCTCGTATTTCGGGGCTTCCGACGTGTTGTCGGCCTCGACCCCGCCAGCGAAGCCGGCGCGCTGCACCGATTTCGAGCGGAGATAGTAGAGCGATTTGATGCCGAGTTCCCATGCGCGGTAGTGGAGCATGAGCAGGTCCCACTTCTCGACGTCCGCCGGGATGAACAGGTTCAGCGACGCCGCCTGATCGATGTACGGCGTGCGGTCGGCGGCGAGTTCGAGCAGCCAGCGCTGGTCGATCTCGAAGCTGGTCTTGTACACATCCTTTTCGTCCTGGGTCAGGAAGTCGAGGTGCTGGACGCTGCCGCCGCGTTCGAGGATCGAGTTCCACACCGCATCGCTGTTCTTCGCCTTGTCGACGAGCAGGGCTTCGAGGTGCGGGTTGCGGATCGAGAAGCTGCCCGAGAGCGTCTTGTGCGTGTAGATGTTCGCCGGGATCGGCTCGATGCACGCGCTGGTGCCGCCGCAGATGATCGAGATCGACGCGGTCGGCGCGATCGCCATCTTGCAGCTGAAGCGCTCCATCACCCCCTGATCGGCGGCGTCGGGGCAGGGGCCGCGCTCGTTGGCGAGCAGCATCGAGGCGGCGTCGACCTGCGCGCGGATATGCTTGAAGACGCGGAGGTTCGACGATTTCGCCATCGCGCCCTCGAAGGGCAGGCCGCGCGCCTGAAGGAAGCTGTGGAAGCCCATCACGCCGAGGCCGACCGAGCGTTCGCGGCTGGCGCTATATTTGGCGCGCGCCATTTCGGGCGGGGCGCGGTCGATATAGTCCTGCAGGACGTTATCGAGCATGCGCATGACGTCCTCGATGAAGCGCTTGTCGCCGTTCCACTCGTCCCAGGTTTCGAGGTTGAGGCTCGACAGGCAGCAGACCGCGGTGCGATCGTTGCCGAGATGGTCGCGGCCGGTCGGCAGGGTGATTTCGCTGCACAGGTTCGAGGTGGTGACCTTGAGCCCCAGGTCGCGATGATGCTTGGGCATCATGCGGTTCACCTGGTCGATGAAGATGATGTAGGGCTCGCCGGTCGCGAGGCGCGTTTCGACGAGCTTCTGGAACAGCCCGCGCGCGTCGACGGTGCCGCGGACGCTGTTGTCCTTCGGCGAGCGGAGGTCGAATTCCTTGCCGTCGCGGACGGCCTCCATGAACTCGTCGGTGATGAGGACGCCGTGGTGCAGGTTGAGCGCCTTGCGGTTGAAGTCGCCCGAGGGTTTGCGGACCTCGAGAAACTCCTCGATCTCGGGGTGCGAGATGTCGAGGTAGCAGGCGGCCGAGCCGCGGCGGAGCGAGCCCTGCGAAATCGCGAGGGTGAGGCTGTCCATCACGCGGACGAAGGGGATGATGCCGCTGGTCTTGCCGTTCAAACCGACGGGTTCGCCGATGCCGCGCACCGCGCCCCAGTAAGTGCCGATGCCGCCGCCGCGGCTGGCGAGCCAGACATTCTCGTTCCAGGTGCCGACGATGCCTTCGAGGCTGTCGTCGACCGAATTGAGGTAGCAGCTGATCGGCAGGCCGCGGCCGGTGCCGCCGTTCGACAGCACGGGGGTCGCGGGCATGAACCACAGTTTCGAGATATAGTCGTAGAGCCGCTGCGCATGCTCCTGATCGTCGGCATAGGCCGACGCGACGCGCGCGAACAGATCCTGATATGATTCGCCGGGGAGGAGGTAGCGGTCCTCGAGCGTTTCCTTGCCGAAGTCGGTGAGCAGCGCGTCGCGGCTGGCGTCGGTCACGATTTCGAATCGGCGCGCGTGGACCTTGGCCTCGCTGCTGTCGTTAAGCTTGGCGGCAGGCGCTGCTGCCGGGGTCGATTCGTTCGCTGGGGGCGCTTCGTTTTTCGTCAATTCCATCGTCGCCACGTCGCTCGTCTCCACCCGTTCTGTCTCGCGAAAATCCATCTTTTCCGTCCCCGATTGCCCATGCGCCGCGGCGCATATGTTCCTGTCTTGTTCGACTCGGGACGAAGCCCCAGCCTAGCATCTATTCGATCCGCGGGGGCACATATTTTTGGCCGCACGAAGTAGTTTTCCGAGCCCATGTGCAGCGGGCGACGGAAATCCGCCATTTTTGGCTAACCACTAATGCTTGGGGTGCCCCCTCGGCTGACCCACCATCTATAGTGCCACGTCGGCGTGACGATGCAAGACGGTAAATGACGTTTTAGCGACTCGGTTCGTCGATATTTTGATTCGTCTCGTCGCTGGCGATGCCCGCGCGAGGCGCGCCATGCCAGCGTTTCCGCCACTCAGGCCCGGTGGCTGCGCCGCGCGACCGCGCGCAATGTTTTTTCAAGCGGGATCAGGCGGTGATGAGGGAGCGGCGCGGAGGCGGCGTTTCGCCGGGTCGCTATTCGCGATTTCGCTATCGCCCGCGCCGGGGACGGGCGCACGGCAGGCAAAGAACATGACAGGCAAAGAAAAAGGGCCCCGGACATGTCCGGGACCCTTTTCTGTTTGATATTCGGATTAAGCTTCTGCGCCGCCGTTGCCGGAGCCGCCGCCGCCCATCCATCTCCAAAACCAACCCATAAGATATCTCCTGTCGGCACTGCCCACGAAGAACAGTTAACGGAGCATATACCATCTTTGGTAAGGTAAATCGAGTCTTAACCATAAAATTGCCACCAATATGGCAGCTATCCGGTGCGGTTTTGTTGCGGTGCAGCAAGGGTCGCGGTGAGCTCGGAAAACAATTGCGGTTTTCCAAGATGATAACCCTGACCAACGTCGCAGCCGAGCTGGCCGAGCAGCGTCATGGTTTCGGCATCTTCGATGCCTTCGGCGACTGCTACGGCGCCCAGACGATGTGCTAGGTCAATGGTCGACTTAACGACTTCGAGGTTGCGCTGCGAATCGCGCATGGTCATCACGAATCGCTTGTCGATCTTGATTTCGTCGGCCTCGATTTCGGTCAGATATTCGAGATTTGACTGCCCCGTCCCATAATCGTCGATCGACAGCCGGATGCCCGTGCGGCGGAGCTGCGCGAGCGTCTGGCGCGCCTGGCGGCTGTTTTCGATCTGCGCGGTTTCGGTAATCTCGATCGTCAATATCTCGGGCGGCAGATGATGCGCGGTCAGCATGACACGGATCGTCCCGACCAGATCATTATGGTCGAGCAGCGTCGCCGACAGGTTGACCGACATGTTGATCCGGTGACCGCGCTCGTGAAGCTGCGCCGCCGAGCGGATCGCCTGATCCATGACGAACAGGGTCAGGCGGTAGATGTCCTGGCTCTTTTCGGCCTGAACGATGAATTCGTCGGGCGGGATCGGGCCGCGCGTCGGGTGGGTCCAGCGCGCCAGCGCCTCGACCCCGACCAGCTTGCCCGTCGCGATGGCATATTGCGGCTGGAACGCGACCCAGATGTCGCCCCCGGTCAGCGCATCCTCGAGCTGCGAGTGGAAGGACAATTGCCAGCCGGCATCGTCCTTTTGCCGCGGGACATATTTGGTCCACAGCGCGCGCGTACGGATCGCGCGTTCGGCGGCGACCAGCGCGGCGGCGAGGCGCTGCGCGTTCGATCCTTCGAACTCGTCGTTGACCCCGAAGGCGATCGCGACATCGACGCGCAATTCGCCGATCGTGAGCGGCGCGTTGAATAGCGCGGCGAGGCCTGCCAGCTGCCCTTCGATCTGGCTGTGCTGATAATAGGGGACGAGCCAGGCGAAGGTGCCGTCGAGATCGTGGTGCAGCGTCGTTCCCTGCGACGCCAGTTGCAGGCGGCGGGTGACCTGTTCGACCAGCTTGCCGATCCCGTCGCCCGGAATGAAGGCGGCGAGATCCTCGAAATTGACCACCTTGGCAGCGATAACGGTCGCGCTGCCGAAGGGAGCTTGGGTGCGCAGCGCTTCGAAATTGGGCAGGCCGGATACGGGGTTTTCGCGCTGCGCAGACGAGCGGCGACGGGTGCGCGCGACGTTGGCACTTATCGCCGCGATCAGGAAACAGGCCGCGCCGATGTGGATCGTGACGAGCGAGAGGCTGCCGACTACTTTTACGACCAGCAGCGCCGCGGCGATCACGCCCGCGGTCACCCCCTGCCATCGGCCGTTTCGCCACGCGAGCGCCGCAAGCATGGCGAGGAAGCTGACGGCAAGGGCCGGGAGCCAGCCAATATCGACCGGCTGCCCACGCTTGAGTGCTTCTCCCGCGATCAAATGGATATAGGCGCCATGTACCTTGTCACGACCCGGCAGATAATGCTGGCCAGGCAAGGCCGCCGACGCCGAGGCAAAGATCACATCCTTGCCGCGGAGCAGCTCTGGATCCAGCTTGCCCGTCATGACGTCGATCGCGCTATATTGCGTGATCGTGTCGGGGTCGTAGGACAGGTCGAGAGCGAATTGGCCGGGTGCGTCGAGCGGGCGATTTGCCAGCAGTGCGGCAAAGCTGGGCAGGATCCGGCCTTCGGCGTTTACCGCGAGAGGCACTTTCCATACCTGCCAGAATTCATATTCCAAACCGATGAAGCCAAGCTTGGCCTGGTTACCAAAGCGCGAATCGGGCCATCGCAGTGCGGTGGCCGTGGTTCCACCAAAGCTGGCGGACGGTACCGCGAGGATGATGCGATCGCCCATCTGGCGCACCGCTGCGGCAAATTTTGGAAAATCCCGATCCTCGGTTCGGCGTGCGTAGGAAAAATCGACGAACAGGCGCTTTGCTGGCGACGCTTGGATGGCGCGCACCAATTGCATGTGGTGGTTGATGTCGAAATCCTGATTGCCGACCGCCTGCAACGTCTTGTCGTCGAGCGCGACGACGACCGTGTCACCCGATACCGCGCGCGCGGTGATGCGGCTGGTCGCCATCGAGATCAGCCGATCGGGCAGCTCGCCCGCACCGCTGACGCCGACGATCAGGCTGAGAATCAACGCCAAGGCGATCGTGCGCCAGCTGATGATCAGACTTTTGACCGGGATGGGCACGCACGTCTCCAGCAATTGCCGGATGTGCCTAGTCCCAGATGGTTATCATCGCGTTAATCATGAACAAATTCTTGCCGGGGTCGAGGCGCCCGAAACCGGCTTGAATCCGCTGGATTCAGGCGAGTTTCGGGAGCGGAGCCAGCACGGCGTCGCCGGCCAGCGCCGACGGTGCCAGGCCGATCGCCGCGGGGACGATTTGGGCCAGGTAAAAATGCGTCGACGCGAGCTTGGCTTCGAGGAAGGCGCGGTCGCCGCTGCCCTCGTCGAGCGCGATTTTCGCCGCGCGATGCTGAAGCGCCATCAGCCAGCCGCAGGTCGCGGTCGCGAGCATGGTCAGATAGGGGTAGCTGCCCGCGAGCCGGTCGGCGGTGTTCGCATCGACCATCCAGTCGGTCACGGCACGGCACGCATGGGCAAGCTGCTGAAGCTCGGCGAAATCGGTGGCGGCATCGGTGATGTCGTCGATCAACCCGCGGACGAGGTCGCCACCCGCCATACCGAGCTTGCGCCCGACGAGATCGGCGGCTTGGATGCCGTTGGTGCCTTCGTAAATCGGGGCGATGCGCGCGTCGCGATAATGCTGCGCGGCGCCGGTTTCCTCGATGAAGCCCATGCCGCCATGAACCTGGATCCCGAGGCTGGCGACCTCGCAGCCGATGTCGGTGGCATGCGCCTTGACCAGCGGGATCAGCACTTCGGCGCGCATCGCCGCGTCCTCGTCGCCCAATTTGCCGAAATCGGTCTGCGCCGCGGCGTAATAGGTGAGCGCGCGCGCGGCTTCGGTCTGGGCGCGCATCCGCCACAGCATGCGGCGCACGTCGGGATGCTGGTCAATCGTCACCGGGGTGCGGTCGGGCGAACCCGCGAGCGACGACTGGACACGCTCGGCGGCAAAGCGCTGCGCCTGCTGCGTCGCGCGTTCGGCGATCTGGACGCCCTGGCAACCGACCATCAGGCGTGCATTGTTCATCATCACGAACATCGCGCGCATCCCGCCCATTTCGTCGCCGACGATTTCGCCGAGGCAGTCTTCGCCCTCGCCATAGACCATCACTGCGGTCGGCGAGCCGTGGATGCCGAGCTTGTGCTCGATCGAGGCGCAATGGACGCCGTTCGAAATCGTCGGATTGCCGTTCGCGTCGAGGCGATATTTGGGGACGAGGAACAGCGAGATGCCGCGCGTCCCCTCGGGCGCGCCGGGGGTGCGCGCGAGGACGAGATGGACGATATTGTCGGTGAGGTCATGCTCGCCGAAGGTGATGAAGATCTTCTGACCCTTGATCCGGTAGAGGCCCGCGTTGGGGCCTTCGGTGACCTTTTCGGCGGTCGAACGCAGCGCGCCGACGTCGCTGCCCGCCGCGGGTTCGGTCAGGTTCATCGTCCCGTTCCACGCGCCCGACACCAGCTTGGGGAGCCAGGTCTGGCGCTGCTCCTCGGTGCCATAGGCCATCAGCGCGTGGATCGCGCCCGGGGTCAGGATGTTGCAGAGGGTAAAGCCCATGTCGGCGCTGCCGAGCGCCTCGATGATCACGGTCGCGAGGGTGAAGGGCAGTCCCTGGCCGCCATATTCGGTTGGGCCGTCGATGCTGCCCCAGCCGGCATCGACGAACTGTTGGTACGCTTCCTTGAACCCCGGGGGCATGGTGACCTTGCCGTCCTGCCATTTGGGGTTGTTGACGTCGCCGACGCGGTTCAGCGGCGCATAGACCTCGGCCGCGAATTCGCCGATGCCGGTGACGATGGCCTCGACCATGTCCGGGGTCGCATCGGCGAAACGATCATGCTGCGCCATCGCGTCGATGCGCGCGATGTGATTGAGGACGAAGAGCTGTTCGGTGGTGGGCGGCGTGTAGGTCATGCGATGGCCGACTTTCTTGATGAATCTGGTTGCGCGGGCGCTATAGCGCGGCATGGCCCATGCCTCAAATCCCACGCTGGCTCGCGCGTTCGATAGGAAAGCTATCGCCGAAGCGGCGGCGCTGGTCGCGGCGGGACAGCCCGTCGCGGTGCCGACCGAGACGGTTTACGGACTCGCCGCCGATGCGCGCAACGCGGCGGCGGTGGCGCGGATCTATGCGGCAAAGGGGCGGCCCGATTTCAATCCCTTGATCGTGCATGTGCCCGATCTGGCGGCGGCAGAGCTTTTGGGGGTGTTCGGCGCGGCCGAACGGGCGCTGGCGACGCTTTTCTGGCCGGGGCCGCTGACGCTGGTCGTGCCGCGTACGGACGACTGCCCGGTGGCGAGCATCGCGACGGCGGGGCTGGCGACGATCGCGCTCAGGGTGCCCGGGCATCGCGCGATGCAGGCCTTGCTGGCGGCGAGCGGGGCGCCTTTGGCGGCGCCCAGTGCCAATGCGAGCGGCGGGGTCAGCCCGACGAGGGCAAGCCATGTGCTCGCGACGCTGGACGGGCGGATTGCGCTGGTGATCGACGACGGGCCGACGACGGCAGGGGTCGAATCGACGATCGCGCGCGTGAATGAGGGCGCGGTCGAGGTGCTGCGGCCGGGGCCGGTGACCGC
This sequence comes from Sphingopyxis sp. EG6, assembly GCF_003609815.1. Lineage (NCBI taxonomy): Bacteria > Pseudomonadati > Pseudomonadota > Alphaproteobacteria > Sphingomonadales > Sphingopyxidaceae > Sphingopyxis > Sphingopyxis sp. EG6. The sequence goes on along the minus strand of NZ_AP017603.1, from coordinate 2,739,860 downwards.
GGCGATGCTAGGCGAAGCGAGCGGGCTTCCCGTGATGGGGGTCAAGGGAGCCGAGATTGTCGCGCCGGGGATGCTGGCAAGCCATTATGCGCCGGGCAAGCCGGTGCGGCTGGAGGCAACGGATTTTGCGGAGGACGAGTTCGGGATCGGATTTGGTGCGGTTCGGGGCGATTATGATTTGAGCGCGGCGGGCGATCTGACCGAAGCGGCGGCGCGGCTGTTCGATGCGCTGCACGCCGGGGCGGCGAGCGCGAAGACGCGGATTGCCGTTGCGGCGATCCCTGCCGAGGGGTTGGGCGCGGCGATCAACGACCGGCTTTCGCGCGCGGCGGTGTGATATTTGGTTCGCACGAAGAAACAAAGACACGAAGATGTCGGGTCGCCGTTCGTCACTCCGCTTATCGCCGCAGGCGATTTTTACGAAAGGCGCTTCGCGCAATCGGCAAGCGAATGGGGGGGCTATTGCCGACGTCTTCGTGTCTTTGTGTCTTCGTGCGAACTATTCTTCTCAAGCCGCCGCCGGTTCGACCGGGTCGAGCTGCGGGGTCTTGCGCGCCACGATCAGGCAGCCGACGACGATCAGCGCCGCGCCGGCGATCGTCGGCCAGGTCACCGCTTCGTCGAAGAACATCCAGCCGAACAGCATCGCCCACAGGAAGCCCGTATATTCGGTGGTCGCGAGGATCTGCGCCTCGGCGCGGGCGTAGGCCCAGCTGAGCAGCAAGAGCGAGGCGACCGCAAGAAAGGCGGCGCCGACGATCGGCAGCGTCTGGTCGCTGCCGGGGACGGCGAGGAACCATGGCGCGCCCGCCGCGAGGATCAGCGCGACGAAGCCGTTCTGGAAAAAGGCGATTTCCATCGGTTCGGCCATCTTCGCCTGCCGCCGCGCGAGGATGAGGTTATAGGCATAGAGCAGCGCCGAGCCGACCACCGCACCGACCGCCCACAAGGCTTCGGGCGCATAGTCGCCGCGGCCGAGCTTGCCCGCGACGATCACCAGCACCCCGCCGAGGCCGAGCAGCGAGGCGAGGATCGAGCGCGGGCCGATCTTTTCGCCGAGAAAAATCGCCGCCATGTAGAGCGTGACGAGCGGCGCGATGAAGGCGATCGCGATCGCCTCCGCCATCGGCAATCGCGCCAAGGCCCAGAAAAAGCTGACCGCCATGCCCGCGACGAACAGCGATCGCACGGCGTGGATACGCAGCGTTGCGCGGTCGGGCATCGCGGGGCGCGAGGCGAAATAGAGCGCGCCGCTGAGGATCGTTCCGGCGCCGGTGCGCCACAGGACGGCGTTATAGGCGCCGATGTCGATCGAGAGCCCCTTCATCAGCACGTCCATCGCGGAAAAGGTCGCGATCCCAGCGCAGGCGATGAGGAAGGGGATGACGGGGGAGGGCGAATCGGGGCGCATGGGGTGAGCCTTAGCCGAGCTTCTGAAATGGAGGGAGGAAGATGCGGCATTTCCAATCCTCCCTGTCGCGCGGCGATGGGGAGGGGGACCGTCCCCGCGAAAGCGGGGATGGTGGAGGGGTCGCTACGGCAGCGCCAAAGCCCCTCCGTCAGCGCTTCGCGCTGGCACCTCCCCATCGCTGCGCGACAGGGAGGATTGCCGCTTATCGAAACGTTGCTTGCCCCGCGCCGTCGATGTTGAGCTTCTGGCCCGAGCAATAGCTGTTCGCGCCCGAGACGAACCACACGACCGCCGCGGCGACGTCGGCGGGGACGGCGACGCGGCCGAAGGGCATTTTGGTGTCGAGATGGTGGATGTCGGCATTGCCGGTGATCGCGCGCGACAGCTTTTCGCCCATGTCGCTGACGGTGAGCGCGGGGGCGACGATGTTGACGCGGACGCCGTTTTTCAGCTCCTCCTTGGCGAGGGTGAGCGCGAGGGCTTCGCCTGCCGCCTTCGCCATCGTGTAGGGCGCGCCGTTGGGCGAGTTCACATAGGTCGCGATGCTGGAAATGACGATGATGTCGCTGCGGGCGTGGGTGCGCAGCTGTGGCAGCGCGAGGCGGCTCAACCGATGCGGCCCCGCGGCGTGGACGGCGAAAAGCTTGTCGACTTCTTCGGGGGTCGTGTCGGCGACCGACAGCCCGCGGCTCGCGATGCCCGCGTTGTTGATCAGGATCGACATCGCCCCGAAGTCGGCCTCGATAGCGGCGACCATTGCGGCGCAGGCGGCCTCGTCGGTGACCGACGCTTGATAGGCCTTGGCCTTGCGGCCGAGCGCCTCGATCGCGGCGACGGTTTCGGCGGCGGCTTCCTCGCCGCGGGTGTAATTGACCGCGACGTCGGCGCCCGCTTCGGCGAGGCCGATCGCGATGCCGCGCCCGATCCCGCGCGAGGCGCCGGTGACGAGCGCGACGCGCCCCGCAAGGTTCATCTCGGCCATATCGCTCTCCCTAACTCATCAGTTCGTTGTAGATTTCGTCATCGCTGCGGCTCGCGGCGTTGCGCCATTTGGGGGCGGCCTTGCGGTTGAGGACGCGGCCATCGGCGTCGAGGATCGCGACCGTCGGTGTGCCCTTGATCTTGAAGCGGAACCGCTTGGCAACCTCGGGATTGCGGCCCCAGCTGCGGACGTGCGGCATGCCGATATCGGCGTAGATGATCTCGTAGCGCGTGCGGACGGGGGCGAAGCGGTCGGTGGCGATGAGGTTCGCGAGCCAGGCGCTGTCGTGGCAGCCGCCAGTGCCCATGACGAGCAGGACGGGTTTGCCCGATTGTCTGGCGGCGGCGAGCGCCGCGTCGATCGCCGGCATCGGATCGGCAATGAAGGCGGTGCTTTTATACGCATCTTCGACGCCGGGAAGGGTGCGTGGTTCGGCGGCACCAGCGGGCGATGTCGCGAGCAAAGCCGCGAAGGCAAGGATGATCGGACGCGTCATGTTCGGACGATAGGTTTCGGATGACGTTTCCGTCAACGTAAGATAGCCTCCCGCCCATGAGCTGGGAAAAAGAGATCGACGAACTCGCCGCGCGGCGCGCGATGGCCGAGAAGATGGGCGGCGAAGAAAAGGTCGCGCGCCAGCATGGGCGCGGCAAGCTGGACGCGCGGGCGCGATTGAACGCGATCGTCGATCCGGGCAGCTTTCGCGAGATCGGCAAGATCGCGGGGCGCGGAACTTATGGCGCTGACGGCGAACTCGAAGACCTTGCGGCCAGCAATTTCATTTTCGGACGCGCGAATATCGACGGGCGGCCGGTCGTCGCCTCGGCCGACGATTTCACCGTGCGCGGCGGCGCGGCCGATGCGGCGCTGCACCGCAAATTCATCCAGTGCGAGGCGATGGCGCATGAATATCGCCTGCCGCTCATTCGCATGATCGACGGCACCGGCGGCGGGGGGTCGGTCAAGACGCTCGAGGATATGGGTTATACCTATATTCCACATGTGCCGGGGTGGCATGAGATCATCGCCAACCTCGACACGGTGCCGGTGGTGGCGCTGGCGCTGGGGCCGACAGCAGGGCTGGGCGCGGCGCGGGTGGTGGCGAGCCATTACAGCATCATGGTGCGCGGACTGTCGCAGCTGTTTGCTGCTGGCCCGGCGGTTGCGGCGGCGATCGGCGATACGCTCGATCGTGAGGAACTCGGCGGCAGCGACGTGCATACGCGCAACGGTGTCGTCGATGATGAGGTCGCAAGCGAGGCCGAGGCGTTTGCGGCGGCGCGGCGGTTCCTCTCCTATCTGCCCTCGTCGATCGATGACCGGGCCGAGCGTAGGCCGTGCAGCGATCCCGTCGATCGCCGCGACGAGAGCCTGTTGTCGGTCGTGCCGCGCGAGGCGAAGCAGGTCTATTCGATGCGGCGCATCGCGACTGCCGTGTTCGATCAGGGCAGTTTCTTCGAGATGGGCGCGCGCTGGGGGCGGGCGGTGATTACCGCGTTCGCGCGCCTCGACGGCTATCCGGTTGCGGTCCTCGCGAGCGATCCGTCGTACCTCGGCGGGTCGTGGGACGCGAAGACGAGCGAGAAGGCCGAACGCTTCGTCAAACTGGCCGACCAGTTCCGGCTGCCGATCGTGCATCTGGTCGACAATCCGGGTTTCATGATCGGCGGCGAGGCCGAGCGGACGGGGACGATCCGTTATGGCGTGCAGGCGATGAACGCGATCTACCGCGCGCGCGTGCCGCTGGCGTCGGTGGTCGTGCGCCGCGCCTACGGGATCGCGGGCAGCGCGATGTCGAACGCCGAGCGCTTCCAATACCGCTTTGCGTGGCCGTCGGGCGACTGGGGCAGCCTGCCGATCGAGGGTGGGGTCGAGGTGGCGTATAAGAGCGAGCTGGAGGCGGCGCCGGACCCGGCGGCGCATCTGGAGGCGATCCGCGAAAGGCTCAACCGCGTGCGCAGCCCGTTCCGGACGGCGGAGAAATTCGGGGTCGAGGACATTATCGACCCAAGGGATACGCGGCCTTTGTTGTGCGAATTTGCGGACTTGGCGTGGCGGGTGGTGAAATAGCGACTTCCCTTCCCGTTTACGGGAGGGGCAGCGAGACTTGGGCCTGCGTAGCAGGCGCTAGTCGCAGCGGGGTGGGCATATGGCGCGGCGTTGCCAGCCCACCCCACTGCGGCTAGCCAGCAAGCTGGCAAGCCTCGTTGCCCCTCCCGCTTGCGGGAGGGGATGGCTCGGGAAGGGCATATGACCACGCAACGCCATTTCGGCATGGACTGGCTCCGCATCGGGGCGTTCGCGCTGCTGATCCTCTATCATATCGGCATGTATTTCGTGCCGTGGGGCTGGCACGTCAAAATCGCCGAGCCGCTCGATTGGGTCACCATTCCGATGCTCGCGACGAACGGCTGGCGCTTGGCGTTGCTGTTCCTTGTGTCGGGGTACGCAAGCGCGGCGCTGTTCGCCAAGCTGGGCGGCAGCGGCGCGTTCGCGCGGTCGCGCAGCGCGCGGTTGCTGATCCCGCTGATCTTTGCGGTAGTCTTCGTCATTCCGCCGCAGCCGTGGATCGATCTGGCGGGGCAGCATGGCTATCCGCACGGATTCCTGCATTTCTGGCTATATGATTATTTCGGTTTCCAGTTCATCGACGGCATCGCGCTGCCGACCTGGCAGCATCTGTGGTTTGTCGTGTATCTGTGGGTTTACACGATGCTTGCGGCGCTGGTGATTGCGGTTGTCCCTGCATCGGCCCGAGCGCGGATGTCGGACGGCGCGGCGCGGTGGTTGCGCGGATGGGGTCTGCTCATCGTCCCGATGCTGCTGTGGATCGCGATCTATTTGGCCTTTCCCGATCATGACGAGACGCATGCGCTGTTCGACGACGGGCCGTCGCATCTCCACTTTCTGGTCGCGTTCACGATCGGCTGGCTGCTGCGCGTTCGGCCCATATTGTTCGAGGCGGTGGCGCGGGTCTGGAAACTTGCCGCGGTGCTGGCGGTGCTCGCCTTTGCGCCGATTGCCTGGATTGAATGGACCTGGCCCGGCGACATCCGCGCCCCCGGCTGGGCGATCCTGCTCTATCATCTGGCGCGGCAAGTGCAGGGGTGGGCGACGATCATTGCGCTGCTGGGGATCGCCGACCGATATTGGAACCGCGACCATGCGCGGCGAGCGATGCTGGCCGAGGCGGTGTTCCCCTTTTACATCGTCCACCAGACGATCATCGTCGTCGTCGGCTGGTATCTGCTCGGCGCCAATGTCCCGGCGCTGCCGTCCTTCCTGATCCTGCTCGCGGCGACGGTAACGGGATGCTGGCTTTTCTATTGGATCGGGCGCAGCATCGGCTGGCTGCGGCCGCTGATCGGCTTGCAGCGCATTTAGGGGGAGACATCATGGGTGCATTGAAGGGCGTTCTCGCGATCGTCGGGGTCGCGATGATCCTGGTCGGCGGGCTGTGGGCGTTGCAGGGGCTCGACATCGTGCGCTGGCCGGCGAGCAGCTTCATGCTGGGCGATACGACATGGACGCGCAACGGCATCGTGCTGGCGGTCGTCGGCATCTTTCTGGTCTGGTTCGCGCGCAAGCGTTGATTTGGCTATCGACTACAAATGTAGTTGATCTGTATTGCTGATGCGATACACTCCCTTTTGGCCGGGCCTGGATGGGAGATCAAAGGTGATTCGTTCGACGCATATTTTGGCCGCTTTGCTGCTTGCGAGCAGCGTCGCGCTGGTTCCGGTGATCATGGCGGCGCCGGCCCAGGCAGCCGACGATGCCAGCGCCGATGCGATCGCGGAAAAATACGCGTCGCTGCTTGAACGCGATTATGTCTATCCCGACACCGGCAAACGCTATGCGGCGGCGATCCGCGCCGCCATGGCGTCGGGCCGCTATGCACCGCTGGCGGGCGACGCGCTGGCGAAAGCGCTCGATGCGACGGTCAACGGGGTGTCGCCCGATGGCCATTTGCGCGTCCGCCCGCCCGAAGGCAGCACGCCCGTCGCGCCGCCTGCGGGGAGCGGCGCGCCGCGCGCGGCGCCGGTGAGCCTGCCCTCCGTCGAGCAGCCCGGGTGGATCGCACCGGGGATCGCCTATATCCGCTTCAACCTGTTTCCGATGGACGCGGCGGTGACCGCGCAGGCGGCAAAGTTCATGGCCGATCACGCCGACGCCAAAGCGATCATCTTTGACATCCGCACCCATCGCGGCGGCGGTCTCGACCAGATGGACGTCATTTTCCCGTGGCTGTTCGACAAGCCGACGCGGCTGGTGACGATGGCGACACGCGCCTCGGTCGATGCGGCGGGCGGCTCGCCGATCGCGGGTGTTCCGACGCTGCGCCAAGTCGGCGGCGATCCGGGCATGGTGGCGCGCGAGCATTGGGCAACGCCCAATGGCGACAAGCGACTGCATGATGCAAAAATCTTTGTCCTGACGTCGGGCGCGAGTGGGTCGGCGGCCGAACATTTTGCGCTGGCGATGAAGCATACGGGGCGCGGCACGCTGGTCGGCAGCGCCACCGGCGGCGCCAATCATTTCGGCTATGGCGAGGAGCTGGGCGGCGGGTTCCAAGCGTTCATCCCGGTCGGGCGAACCTATGACCCCGTCACCGGCAAGGATTGGGAAGGCGATGGCGTCGCGCCCGATGTCGCGGTGGCCCCGGCGGATGCGCTGGTGCGCGTGCTGACCGACCTGGGGGTCGCGGCGGGCGAGGCGAAGCGATTGTCGGACCTGCACCTGCCGAAAGCGCCGATGGAACGGCGGCGGCCAAGGGCGGCCCGCTAGCTCTCCATTGTCATTACGACCTTATCCGGGATGACGGGTCGCTAGGACGCGGCGAGTTTCGTCAGTGCGTCGCCATCGACGCGCATGACGGTCCATTCGTCCATCAGCCTGGCGCCGAGGCTCTGGTAAAAGCCGATCGCGGGCGCGTTCCAGTCGAGCACGCTCCATTCGAGCCGCGCGCAGTCGCGGGTCACGCACAGCTCGGCCAGATGCGCGAGCAGCGCCTTGCCCAGCCCCGATCCGCGCGCGGCGGGGCGGACGAAGAGGTCTTCGAGATAGATGCCGGGGCGCCCTTCGAAGGTCGAGAAATTGTGGAAGAAAAGCGCGAAGCCCTGCGCTTCGCCGTCGATCTCGCCGATCAGCACCTCGGCATAAGGGCGCGGGCCGAACAGCTTGGCGCCAAGCTTTGCCTCGTCAAAGCGAACCTCGTGCGCGAGCTTTTCATAGTCGGCAAGGTCGCGGATGAACTGCGCGATCAGCGGCAGATCGGCGGGGGTGGCGGGGCGGATCGCGAGGGTCATGCCCGCCCTGTGTCGCGCGCCGCCGTCGCTGTCAAACCTCCAGCTTGTGGAGCGCGCAGCTGTTCGCAAAGCCGAGACCGCGCTTCAGCGCCGGATAGGCGGTCACCGTTGCCCCGGTGAGCGCCATTTCGAAGCGGACGGTGCGCCCATAGAGCATTTCGACCTGCGCGCCATGCGCGTCGGCGGCGGGGTCGTGGCTGCCGATCGCGACGCCGAATGCAAAGGCTTCGGCAAGGTCGGCGGGCGGGTCGCCGGCGAGCAAGCGGTTGACGGTGGCGCGCGCGACACTGTCGCCGAGGGCACTTTCGGCAGCGATCAGCGCGCAGGGACCGCAATCGGCAGCGAGCGTCGCGCCGATCCGCGCGGCGTGGAAGGCGTCGGCGGGCGCGGCGTGGCGGTGCGCGGTGACCGGCATGAAGTGCTGGAATTTTTCGGCAGCATGGCCGGGCGCGGCGATCAGGTCGGGGAGATAGGGGCTGTTGCCGCCGGTTGCCTTGTCCGCGGCCTGCGCGAACAGCCGCGCGGGGATGCCCGCGGGGGCGATCCGCTGGCGCGCGAACAGGATCGCCAGCGCCGCGATGACGAGCAACGGATGGCCCAGAACCCCCGGCGCGTCGGCCCAGAATGTGGCGGGACCGCAAATGCCCGCCAGCACTTCGTAGATGTGGAGCAGCCCGTGCAGCGTCAGCCATAGTCCACCGACGACCGCAGCGCGCCAGCGCAGGATCGGATGCGCGGCGGCGTAGAGCAGGATCAGTCCCGACCCGACATAGGCGAGGCCGATGTCACGGATGAAATGCGCGTTCGGTGGCCCGGTGGTGATGACGGTCGGGATGAACACATACCAGGCGAGCGGGTCGACGAGCATGAAGCCGCCATTGGCGATGGCGCCGACTGCGGCGATCAGCAGCAGCAGCTGGACGAGCCGGTCCAGCGCATCGAATTTGCCCAGCATATCGGATCCCCCCTCGCTTGGTATCGCGGGGCAATTTAGGCGGCTGCGGCCAGCGTGTAAAAAGCTAAGATGTACCGGGCGCAGGCATCTATTTTCCCTTGATCCCCGCCGCTTGTTCCAGTTCGACCAGCGCATCCTCCAGATAGTCGATCAGTCGCTGGACGTGCGGCACGCTGCGGCGGCACGCGGTGATGCCGAAGTCGATATTCTTGTTGTTGCTGACCTGGGTGATGTTCATCGCCATGCCGTCGACCGGGATGCTCGCGGGATACATGCCGTCCAATCGCGCGCCGTTCCAATAGAGCTGTTCGCGCGGGCCGGGGACGTTCGAGATGGTGACGCTGTACGCGGGAAATCGGTCGGCGGTGCGGGTGAGCGCGGTCAGCATCTGCGGCATCTGCGTGATCGCGGTGTATATCTGGATCTGCTGCGCGGTCATCTCGCGCAGCTGCGCCTTCGCCGCGTTCATCGAAGCCTGGATCGTGCGCATGCGCTCGGCGGGATCGTCGATATGCGTCGCGAGATTGGCGGTCACCGCGGCGACCGAATTGCCCGAATCGATGTCGTCCTTGGCGCGGATCGACACCGGGGCCATGGCCTTCAGCGGCTTGTCGGGCAGCTCGTTCAGCGATTGCAGATATTTGCGCATCGCGCCCGAACACATGGCGAGCACCGCGTCGTTGATCGTCCCGTCATAGGCCTTGCCCATCGCGCGCACGCGGTCGAGCGACCAGCTTTGCGCGACGAAGCGGCGGGCGCCGGTGATGTTGCGGTTGAAGCTGGTGCGCGGCAGGCCCGCCCACGGTGTTGCAAGGTCGCCGCCGCCCAGTCCGAACATCGCCGCCGCATATTGGTTCAAGGCCTTGGTCACCCCGACGCTGTTGCCCCATTGCTCCTTCAGAAAGGCGCCGATGGCCTTGAGGTCGGTGATGCTGGGGGTCGGCGCCTTTTTCGCGGTCGGGAATTTGCGCTTATAGGCTTCATAGACTTCGACCGACATCGGCGAAGCGGTGGGTTTGTAATTCTTGTCGTTGCTCAGCATTGCATTGGTGAAATGCATCGAGCTGGCGCCGTCCATGAACGCATGGTGGATCTTGAAATAGGTCGCGATCTGGCGGTTCGGCAGCCCCGAGATCAGCGTGATTTCCCACATCGGCCGGGTACGGTCGAGCAGGGTGCCGTGCAGGCGCGAGGCGAGCTCGAACATCTCGCGATAGCGCCCCGGTTTTGGCAGCGCGGCGGCGCGGACATGATAATGCATGTCGATGTCCTTGTCGGGGACCAGCCGGATCGGGCCATATTGGCCGAGCGGGGTGAGCTTCAGGACTTCGGAAAATGGCCGCCGCAGCCCTTCCTGCTGGCGGAGCAAGGCGAGCATCTCGTTCAGCCATTCGGTCTCGTCGACCTTGTCGGGCAGGGTGTAGAGATTGACCCCGCCGACATGCATCGGCGTCTCGCGCGTTTCGGCGACGAGGAACATCGCGTCGGTCACCGGCATCAACCGCATGGCAGCTCTCCCCACTGTTTATGCTGCGTCTTTGGTGCGCAGCATGAAAGTGGGGTGGGGGTGAGTCAAGCGACGGGCGTTATGCAATTCGTCATCCCGGCGAAGGCCGGGATCTCAACGGTGCGTTTTGGCGCGCGGGCGAGATCCCGGCCTTCGCCGGGATGACGAGGAGGGGGTGATTGCCTCGCCCAAATTGAGCGGTTATCGCACCCCCATGGCCAAGCTCTATTTCTATTATGCCAGCATGAATGCGGGCAAATCGACGACGCTGTTGCAGGCGGATTTCAACTATCGCGAGCGCGGCATGGAGACGATGCTGTGGACCGCGGCGCTCGACGATCGTTATGTCGTGGGGCAGGTCACCAGCCGCATCGGGTTGATGGCCGAGGCGCATAAATTTGATCCCGACAGCGACCTGTGGGCGGCGGTGAACGCCGAACATGCGCAGCGCCCGCTCGCCTGCGTGCTGGTCGACGAGGCGCAGTTTCTGACCCGGGCGCAGGTGCTGGAACTGGCGCGGCTTGCCGACGAAAGCGGCATTCCGGTGCTCTGCTATGGCCTGCGTACCGATTTTTCGGCCGAGCTGTTCCCGGGTTCGGCGGCGCTGCTCGGCATCGCCGACGCGCTCGTCGAGCTTAAAGCCGTGTGCGAATGCGGACGCAAGGCGACGATGAACCTGCGCGTCGACGAACAGGGCCGCGCGGTGGTCGAAGGCGCGCAGACCGAGATCGGTGGCAACGATCGCTATGTCGCGATGTGCCGACGCCATTTCATGGCAAAGCGGCGCGAGGCCGCCGCCGCCGGGGTTCCCGCTTGATCGCGGGCGCGTGCCGACACTTCGGTTTTGATGAAAGGATTTCCATGCGTAACACGCTGTTGCTGACCGCTGCTGCCCTGCTGGCCGCCGCACCCGTCCAGGTCGCATCGCAGCCGAAGCCCGAAGCGGTGCTGAAGACCAAGGGCTATTTGTCGGCGGTCCGGATCCTCGATCGCGATCACGACCGGATGGTCGATGAAATCATCAAGCTGACCGAAATTCCGGCGCCGCCGTTCAAGGAGGCCGCCCGCGCCGCTGCCTATCGCGACATGTTGATCGAGGCCGGGCTGGCAGATGTCGAAATCGATGCGGAAGGCAATGCGATGGGCGTCTATCGCGGCACCGGCCCTGCAGGCGGTCCGGCGGTGATGATCGCCGCGCATCTCGACACGGTGTTTCCCGAAGGCACGCCGGTCAAGGTGCGCCGCGAAGGCACGCGCCTGCACGCCCCCGGCGTCGGCGACGACACGCGCGGCTTGGCGGTGCTGCTCGCCTATGCGCGCGCGATGAAGGAAAGCGGCGTCCGGGTGAAGCAGGACATCATCTTTGTCGGCAATGTCGGCGAGGAAGGGCCGGGCGATCTGCGCGGGGTCCGTTACCTGTTCACCAAGGGCAAATATAAGGACCGGGTGAAGACCTTTATCTCGATGGACGGCATCGATCCGTCGCGCATCGTCACCGGCGGCGTCGGGTCGAAGCGTTATCGTGTCACCTATAAAGGGCCGGGCGGGCATAGCTTCAGCGCGTTCGGGCTGGTCAACCCGATGGCCGCGATGAGCCAGACGATCGTCGATTTCTATAAGATCCCGGTCCCTGCGAAACCCAAGACGACCTATGCGGCGAGCGTCACCGGCGGCGGCACATCGGTCAATTCGATCCCCAACGAGGTCTTTATCGAATTCGACATGCGGTCCGAAGATCCGGGCGAGCTTGCCAAGCTGGAGCAAGCCTTCCTCGCGGTTGTCAAAAAGGGCGTCGAAACCGAAAATGCGGCGCGATCGGTCAAGGAGGGCGCGATCACCGCGGACATCAAACCGATCGGCGACCGACCGGCGGGCGAAACCGCGGCGACGCAGCCGATTGTCTGCAATGCCAATGCGATCATTCGCGCGCTGAGGCTGACCCCCCGATCCGCCTTTTCGTCGACCGATGCGAACCTGCCGATGAGCCTGGGGATTCCGGCGGTGACGATCGGGTCGGGCGGCGAGGGCGGACGCGCGCATGCGCTCGACGAGTGGATCGACGTCGAGAAGACCAAGAGCGTGCACGGCGCGTCGGTGGGGCTCGCCATCCTGCTCGCGACCGCGGGCGCCCGATGATCTGCGATCGCCTGTATGTCGAATTGGCCGACGGGGATTTGCGGCTCGTCAAATTGGCCGAGGCGCATCGCGAGGCGCTGCGCGCGGTATGCGCCGCCGACGACGACATCTGGGCGATCTATTCCTCCAGCTTTGGCGGGGAACATTTCGATCGGAGTTTTGACGCGCTGGTCGGTGGCGGCGGGCGGATGCCCTATGCGATTTTCGACGGCGACACGCTGGTCGGGATGACCGCGTGGCTGCGTCCCGACTGGTCGGCCGAGACGGTGGAGATCGGCAACAGCTATCTCCATCCCAATGCGCGCGGTACCGGCTTCAACGGGCGCCTGAAGCGGCTGATGATCGACCACGCCTTTACCGCCGGTATCCGCCGCATCGAATTTCGCATCGATGAGCGCAATAAGCGCAGTCAGGCCGCGGTCGCGAAGCTCGGCTGTACCAAGGAGGCGACGCTGCGGTCGGAACGGATCACCTGGACCGGCCATGTCCGCGATACCGCGCTGTGGTCGCTGCTGGCCGACGAATGGGCGAGCAGGCGCGCTTGAACGGCTGGATCATCCTCGACAAACCGCTGGGGCTTGGCTCGACGCAGGCGGTCGGCGCGGTGAAGCGCGTGTGCCGCGAGGCGGGGCTCGGCAAGGTCAAGGTCGGCCATGGCGGCACGCTCGACCCGCTGGCGACGGGGGTGCTGCCGATCGCGCTCGGCGAGGCGACGAAGCTGTGCGGGCGGATGCTCGACGCCAGCAAAATCTATGAATTTACCGTGCAGTTCGGCACCGAGACCGCGGGGCTCGATGCCGAGGGCGAAGTGGTCGCGGTAAGCGATGTGCGACCGACACTGGCCGAGGTGGAGGCGGTGCTGCCGTGCTTCACCGGACCGATCGAGCAGGTGCCGCCGGCTTACTCGGCGATCAAGATCGATGGCGAGCGGGCTTATGATCGCGCGCGCAAGGGCGAAGAAGTCGAGATGAAGGCGCGGGGGGTGATGGTGCATTCGCTCCAAATCCTCCCCACTTGTGGGGAGGTGGCAGCGCGAAGCGCTGACGGAGGGGGCTGGCGGTCTGAGACGTCGGCTGAGGCCGCCAGCCCCCTCCACCATGCTTCGCATGGTCCCCCTCCCCGTTCCGCGGAGGATCTCGAATCCATCACCCTTATCGCCCACGTCTCCAAGGGCACCTATATCCGCAGCCTTGCCCGCGACATCGCGCGCGCCGTCGGCACCGTCGGGCATGTCACGATGCTTCGCCGCACCAAAGCCGGGCCGTTCGACCTGTCACAGGCGATTTCGCTGGACAAATTGAACGCGTTCGGCCAAGGGGCCGCGCAATCAGAGATATTTCTGCCGCTCGAGGCAGGGCTGGTCGACATCCCGGCTCTGAACCTTTCCCCGGAAGCGGCAGGGGCGATCCGTCAGGGTCGTGTCTGGACCGGGGTAGCTACGGATGACGGGCTCTATTGGGGACGGGACGATCAAGATCGTCCGATCGCCCTGATTGAGGCTTTGGCGGGAACGCTGAAGGTCGTCCGGGGCTTCAATCTGTAAACAAGGATGTTCGAGGAAAAACGAATATGTCGATTACCGCCGAGCGCAAAACCGAAGTCATCAACGACAATGCCCGCGCAAAGGGCGATACCGGTTCGCCGGAAGTGCAGGTCGCAATCCTGACCGACCGCATCAACACGCTGACCGCCCACTTCAAGGCGCATCACAAGGACAACCACAGCCGCCGCGGCCTTTTGATGATGGTCAACAAGCGCCGCAGCCTCCTCGACTATCTGAAGAAGAAGGACGAGGCCCGCTATCAGGCGCTGATCGCGAAGCTGGGTCTTCGTAAGTGACGTAATCGTTCGGCCCCCGGTAACGGGGGCCGTTTACGTATTGCGTCATCCCCGCGAAGGCGGGGATCCAGGGCGGCATCAACCGAGGTTCATTCCGCCAGCGGCCCCCGCCTTCGCGGGGGCGACGTTAAAGAGTAAGGGCCGCCCCGCATCCGGCGGGGCCGCCATAGGGCAGACAGACGCCCTACACCGCCCCGGGCCGGATTGCCCGGACACAGAGGCCCCGCCCGGCATAGGGCCCGGCGGGCGAAGGAAACCACATGTTTGACGTGAAAAAAGTATCGATCGAGTGGGGCGGTGAAACGCTGACGCTCGAAACGGGCAAGGTTGCCCGCCAGGCCGACGGCGCCGTGATGGCGACGCTGGGCGAAACGGTCGTCCTGTGCGCCGTGACCGCCGCGAAGTCGGTGAAGGACGGGCAGGACTTCTTCCCGCTCACCGTCCATTATCAGGAAAAATATTCGGCCGCGGGTCGCATCCCCGGCGGCTTCTTCAAGCGCGAACGCGGTGCGACCGAAAAGGAAACTTTGGTCAGCCGCCTGATCGACCGTCCGATCCGTCCGCTGTTCCCCGAAGGTTTCTATAACGAAATCAACGCCATTGCCCAGGTTCTGAGCTATGACGGCCACAACGAGCCCGACATCCTTGCGATGGTCGCGGCGTCGGCCGCGCTCACCATTTCGGGCGTGCCCTTCATGGGCCCGATCGGCGCCGCGCGCGTCGGCTATGTCGACGGCGAATATATCCTCAACCCGACCGACGCGCAGGTTGCCGAAGGCGACCTCGACCTCGTCGTCGCTGCGACCTACGACGCGGTGATGATGGTCGAATCCGAAGCGAACGAGCTGTCGGAAGAAATCATGCTCGGCGCGGTCCTGTTCGCGCACGATGCCTGTAAGGAAGTCGTCAAGGCGATCATCAAGCTCGCCGAACAGGCCGCCAAGGATCCGTGGGAAGTCGCCGCCGGCGACGACAATGCCGCGATCAAGGACAAGCTCAAGAAGCTGATCGGCAAGGATATCGCGGCGGCTTACAAGCTGACCGACAAGTCGGCGCGTTCGAATGCCTTGAACGAAGCGCGCGCGAAGGCGAAGGAAAGCTTCACGGCCGACGGCCTCAGCCCGCAGGACGTCATGGCGGGCATCAAGCTCACCAAGAAGCTCGAAGCCGAAATCGTGCGCGGCGCCATCCTCAAGGACGGCAAGCGCATCGACGGCCGCACGACGACGCAGATCCGCCCGATCGTCGCCGAAACGCACTTCCTGCCGCGCGCGCATGGTTCGGCGCTGTTCACCCGCGGCGAAACCCAGACGATTGCTACGGCTACTCTGGGCACCAAGGATGCGGAGCAGATGATCGACGGCCTCAACGGCCTGTCGTACCAGAACTTCATGCTGCACTATAACTTCCCGCCCTATTCGGTCGGTGAAGTCGGCCGCTTCGGCGCCCCGGGGCGCCGCGAAGTCGGTCACGGCAAGCTCGCATGGCGCGCGCTGCACCCCGTGCTGCCGACCAAGGACGAGTTCCCCTACACGATCCGCCTCACCAGCGACATCACTGAGTCGAACGGCTCGTCGTCGATGGCGTCGGTCTGTGGTGGTTCGCTCGCGATGATGGACGCCGGCGTGCCGATCAAGCGCCCCGTGTCGGGCATCGCGATGGGCCTGATCCTCGAAGGCAAGGATTATGCGATCCTCAGCGACATCCTCGGCGACGAGGATCACCTCGGCGACATGGACTTCAAGGTCGCGGGCACATCCGAAGGCATCACCACGATGCAGATGGACATCAAGATCGCGGGTATCACGCGCGAGATCTTCGAAGCCGCGCTCAACCAGGCCAAGGAAGGCCGCGCGCACATCCTTGGCGAGATGAACAAGGCGCTCGGCGAGACCCGCAGCGAATTGTCGGCGCACGCACCGCGTATCGAAACGATGCAGATCGACAAGTCGAAGATCCGCGATGTCATCGGGACCGGCGGCAAGGTGATCCGCGAGATCGTCGCGACCACCGGCGCCAAGGTCGACATCGACGACGAAGGCCTGATCAAGATCTCGTCGAGCGACCTCGACCAGATCGAAGCCGCGCGCAAGTGGATCAGCGGCATCGTCGAGGAAGCCGAAGTCGGCAAAATCTATGACGGCAAGGTCGTCAACCTGGTCGATTTCGGTGCGTTCGTGAATTTCATGGGCGGCAAGGACGGTCTCGTCCACGTCAGCGAAATCGCGAACGAGCGCGTCGAGAAGGTCTCGGACGTCCTCAGCGAAGGCCAGGAAGTCAAGGTCAAGGTGCTCGAGATCGACCAGCGCGGCAAGGTTCGCCTGTCGATGCGCGTTGTCGATCAGGAAACCGGCGCCGAGCTGGAAGACACCCGCCCGCCGCGCGAACCGCGCGGGGACCGTGGTCCGCGCGGTGACCGCGGCGATCGTGGCCCGCGCCGCGATGGCGGCGGTCGTGGCGACCGTGGTCCGCGCCGCGACGGCGACCGCGATCGCGGCCCGCGCCGCGAACGCAACGACGGCCCGGAAGATCAGGGCCATGTGCCTGATTTCCTGAAGGACTAAACCTTCGGTTTATCGAAACAGGAAAGGGGTCGCCGAGAGGCGGCCCCTTTTTTCTTAACCTGCTTAAGGATATGAGAATATCCAGGCAGGAGAGGAATAGGGCGATGGGTAAGTGGAGCGGTCTGTTTCTTGCAGTCGCTTTAATCGTCGTTTCTGGTCTCTTAGGGACATCGACCAGCGCTTGCGCCTGCGTCGAGCCGATGCCGGAGAAAGAGCTGCGAGCTCTGATCCGAAAAGCCGACACAGGCGATATCCGCGCTGTTGGACAAGTGTGGCAGGAATATGCGCTTGTTCGTGAGGATCGCCGTAAGGGAAAGATATGGGCTAGCCGTGCGATCCGCGTTGGCGATCCGCATACGATGGTGTCCATGGCCGACGATTGGATGTGGGAAGGTCAGCGTGCCATCGACAAACGGCATAAGCTTGTTTTCTATGACGCCGCGATCCGGCTATTGGAAAACGGATACCGCAATCGCAACATGCTTCCTACCTGTGGTCCCGGCGGGTCCAACGATAGATATTTCTACATCGCAAATCTCCGCAGCGCGCGCGCAGCCCTGGCTACTGCAAGTAGCGGTCCAAGCAGCTGGATTCGCAGCGCAGGCAGGAAAAATGCTTCGGCTGCATATCATGTTGCAAACCACTATTTCTGGGTAGAGCTGGACCAAAGTAAGCGTGGGCAATGGGAACTTCGCGCATCCGAACTGGGTGACCCAATGTATGCGGGCAGCGTGGTCGATAGGCGCGCGAAATCGGATGACATTCGAGATATTGTCTATTCCTTGGGCAGGGCTGACGAGATCGCAAAACTGGGCGACAGCTGGGTTCAGAAGGCCGTGACTGCTGAGCTCCGGTATCGACTAGCCAGAACGCGGCATTTTGCCAGCGGTAAAAAGGGCAAATTTGTCGACCCAAATTGCAAAGCCGCCTGACGGGACTTTCTAACCCGCCAATTCGGCCTTCCTCGCGTTGCGCTGCCGTCGCGATGGCGGACTATTTCCGCGACGCGGCGCTCTGGTCGCGGATCGCCTTGAATTCGCTGCCGGCTTTCCAGCCGGGCCAGCGACCCGAGCGCGCCAGTTCGTCGCCGATTGTGTAGAATAGCGAAATATCCTGCACCGCGCCGTCGAGGTTCCAGTCCGGACCCCAGGCGTCGCACGCCTGATGATAGCATTTGCCGGTATAGGCATCGACCCACGCCTGCCCCGCGGGCTTGCCGCCGTTGACAAGGTCGGAGGCACCCGCGATCCCCATCATCAGCAGCACGGGGACGCCGCGTTTGGCCATGCTGAAATGGTCGGCGCGGTAGAATAGCCCGCGTTCGGGCAGGCTTTCGACCGAAACGGTGCGCCCCTGCGCGGCGGCGACGCGCGCGAGATCATCCTCGAGCGTTCCCTGGCCCTTGCCGATCAGGATGACGTCCTTGGCGCGCCCCGCGGTCTGCAGGATGTCGAGGCCAAGGTTGGCGACGGTCTTTTCGACCGGATAGAGCGGGTTCGCCGCATAGGCCTCGGATCCGAGCAGGCCGCGTTCCTCGGCGGTCCAGAAGGCGAAGAGGATGCTGCGATCGGGCGGCGGCGCGGCCTTGAAGCCGCGCGCGATTTCGAACAGTCCCGCGACGCCGAGCGCGTCGTCATTGGCGCCGGCGCGGTAGATGCGCCCCGCTTCGTCGGGTGCGCCCGCGCCATAGGCGTCCCAATGCGCGCCATACATCACGACCTCTTCGGGGCGCTTGGCGCCGGGGATCTTCGCGAGGACGTTCTGGCTTTGCACAACCGCGTGCGTCACCGGGACGGCTGCGTTGAAGTCGGTGCCAAGATCGATGGGTTTGAAGTCCTTGCGGCGCGCGGCGATGCGCAGTTTCGCGAGATCCTGCCCGGCGTCGGCGAACAATTTCGTCGCGGTCTCGCCCGAAATCCAGCCCTGCAGCGCAAGGCTCGTCATCTTTTCGGGCGGTACGACGAGGCCGTAATTTTCGCCGCCGCCGCTTTTGACGACGTTCCAGCCATAGCCGACGCCTTCGGTGTCATGGACGATCAGTGCCGCGATCGCGCCGCGCCGCGCTGCCTCTTCGAACTTGTAGGTCCAGCGACCATAATAGGTCATCGTGCGGCCGCCGAACTTGCCGAACGCGTCTTCGCCCTTGCCCGCGACGAAATCGGGATCGTTGATCAGGAAGACTGCGACCTTGCCCTTCAGATCCTGGCCCTTGAAATCGTCCCAGCCGCGTTCGGGGGCGGTGACGCCATAGCCGACGAAAACGAGCGGCGCGTTCCGTACAACCGCCTGATCCTTGGGCTGGAGCGTCGAGACATAGATGTCCGTGCCGAAAGCGAGCGGCGTCGCCGCGCCCTTGCGGTCGAACGCCAGCGTCGTCGCGGTTCCAAGGCGGGTGTGCAGCAACGGCACGGGCTGGGTCCAGCCGCCGTCGACCCCCGCGGGTTCGAGCCCGAGCGCCTGCAGCCGCCCGATCAGATAGCCGATCGTGCGCTCTTCGCCGATCGTCCCGGGTGCGCGGCCCTGAAACTGGTCGGAGGCGAGCGTGCGCACGGTTTCGGTGAGGTTGGCGGGGTCGATAGCGGGCGCAGTCTGCGCGATGGCGGGGACCGAAACGGTAGCGACGAGCGCGGCGGCGGCGAGGCGTAGGGTCATGAGGTTGGGGCTTCCCGGTTGATGGCCCGCCAGCCTAGGCGGTTTCGCGGCAGCATTGAAGCGCGCAAATCGTCACGCGGCAGAGGTGCGATTTGACCGCAAGAAACGGGGCGTCGGCGGCGCGTCGGCATGGCAGGCGTCCTGCATGACCGAAACGATCGATCCTGAAGTTGCCCCGCGCATTGCGGTGCTGGACTGGCCCGCCATTGCCGCATCGCTTGACCGGCAGGGATGGGCTGTCCTGCCGGGGCTGCTCACCGCGAACGAATGCGACAACACCGCGGCGCTCTATGGAGAAGAGGCGCTGTTCCGCAGCCATGTCCAGATGGCGCGGCACGGGTTCGGGCGCGGCGAGTATCGCTATTTCGCCTATCCACTGCCGCCGCTGGTCGCGGGCTTGCGCGGCGCGCTCTATGCGCGGCTCGCGCCGGTCGCCAATCGCTGGCACGAGCGGATGGGGCGCGATGAACGCTTTCCCGCCGATCATTCCGACTATCTGGCGCAGTGTCATGCGGCGGGGCAAGGGCGGCCGACGCCGCTGTTGCTGCAATATGGACCGGGCGACTATAATTGCCTGCACCGCGATCTTTATGGCGCCGAGGTGTTTCCGGTACAGGTCGCGTTGTTGCTGTCGGCGCCGGGTGAGGATTTCACCGGTGGCGAATTTGTGCTGACCGAGCAGCGGCCGCGGATGCAGTCGCGCGCCGCGGTCGTGCCGCTGGGCAAGGGCGATGCGGTGATCTTTGCGGTGAACGAACGGCCGGTCGCGGGCAGCCGCGGCGATTATCGCGTGGCGATGCGCCATGGGGTCAGCGCGATCCGCTCGGGGCGGCGGCATACGCTGGGGGTGATCTTTCACGACGCGGCCTGACTCCGCCCGGCGGGTGGACATGGCGGCTGGGGCGGCTAAGCCGGTGCTTTCCCAACGGCACCAGCGAGGATAGCGGCGATGGATTTTTCTCGGCTTCAGGCGAGCAGCAAGATCGGCGACGACTGGGTCTATCCGCAGCCGCCGTGCCTGAACTTCGGCTGGCTGGATGTCGACCGCGATCCCGACCACCGCGTCTATTGGGAGGAATATGGCAATCCTGCGGGCGAGCCGGTGATGTTCCTGCACGGCGGCCCCGGCGGCGCCTGTGCCCCGGCGATGGCGCGTTTTTTCGATCCGGCGCGCTATCGCGTCATCCTGTTCGACCAGCGCGGGTGCGGCAAGAGCGAGCCCAATGTCGCGTCAGCCGGTCCCGCGGTCGCGCTCGCCAAGAATAGCACCGCCGACCTGATCGGCGACATCGAGAAATTGCGCGACCATCTGGGCATCGCGGGGCCGATGCATGTCTTTGGCGGCAGCTGGGGCAGCACGCTGGCGATGGCCTATGCGATCGCGCATCCCGCGCATTGCGCCAGCCTGATCCTGCGCGGCATCTTCCTCGGCGCGCCCGATGATCTCGACTATCTGTATCAGGGCAATGCCGCGACGTGGGACGCCGACCCGTTCGGCCTGACCGCGCCGGGCGCCTATATCAAATATCCCGACGAATGGGCGGCGCTGCTGAACGTCCTGACCCCCGCCGAACGCGGCGATGTGATGGCGTCGTACAAGGCGATCTTTGACATGGTGCCGACGAGCGCGGCGGAGAAGGCGCGGCAGCTGGAGGCGGCGCTGACCTGGTCGTTGTGGGAGGGGGTGATTTCGAACATGATCCCCGAAGCCGCCGATACCGGCAAGTTCGGCGAGGCGGACTTCGCCTTGTGCTTTGCGCAGATCGAGGCGCATTATTTCGCCAATAGCCTGTTCCTGCCCGCGGGGCATTTCTTTGACCATATCGCGACACTTGCGGCGATCCCCATCCATATCGTTCATGGCCGCTTCGACGAGGTCTGTCCGCTGACGCAGGCGTCGCGGCTGGTCACCGCGCTGCGCGCGGCCGGCGCCGAGCCGGTGAGCTATATTATCACCAACGCCGGGCATAGCGCGATGGAGCGCGAAAATGCGTTGGCCTTGACCGCGGTGATGGATGGGTTGGCGCCGTTGGCGGTTGGTCAGGACGCCTGACCGGGACCGCTTCGCGAGTGGTTCCCCGTCCTGGAATCAAGCCCCTCTGGACAAGTGAAAAGCTGCTCCCCGGCGAAAGCCGGGGTCCAGAGCGTCATAACGCAACGCTTGTTTTTTGACGCCCTGGGCCCCGGCTTTCGCCGGGGAGCAGATATTTGGTCCAAAGTTTATATCGGTCGAGGGGCGCGGCGCTTACGCGGCCTTGCCGTGCGTGACGTCCATGCTGACCGCGTTGCCAGCGTCGATCTCGGCGGCCTTGGCCTCGACCAGCTTGACGATGTGGCCGATCATGTCGGTATCGGCGACATGGTGGTCGGTGACCCCCGAGAGGTACACCATATGCTTGCCGTTGCCGCCGCCGGTGATGCCGATGTCGGTCTCGCGGGCTTCGCCGGGGCCGTTGACGACGCAGCCGAGGACCGAGAGCGACATCGGGGTCTTGATGTGGCCGAGCGCCTCTTCGAGCGCCTGCACGGTGCGGATGACGTCGAAACCCTGCCGCGCGCAGCTGGGGCAGGAGACGACGCGCACGCCGCGGGTGCGGAGGCCGAGCGACTTCAGGATTTCATAGCCGACGCGCACTTCCTCTTCGGGTTCGGCCGACAGGCTCACGCGGATCGTGTCGCCGATCCCGGCCCAGAGGAGGTTGCCGATGCCGAGCGCCGATTTGACCGTGCCGCCGATCAGCCCGCCCGCTTCGGTGATGCCGAGGTGGAGCGGGCAGTCAACCGCGTCGGCGAGCTGCGCATAGGCGGCGACCGCGAGGAAGACGTCGCTCGCCTTCACCGCGACCTTATAGTCGTGGAAGTCGTGGTCCTGGAGCAGCTTGATATGGTCGAGCGCGCTTTCGACCAGCGCCTCGGGGCAGGGCTCGCCATATTTTTCGAGCAGGTCTTTCTCGAGGCTGCCGGCATTGACGCCGATGCGGATCGCGCAGCCATTTGCCTTGGCGGCGCGGACGACCTCGCCGACGCGCTCGCTGCTGCCGATATTGCCGGGGTTGATGCGCAGGCACGCCGCGCCCGCGTCGGCGGCTTCCAAGGCGCGCTTATAGTGGAAATGGATGTCGGCGATGATCGGGATGCGCGCGGCGCGAACGATCTTGCCCAATGCCGCGGTCGAATCGGTGTCGGGGCATGATACGCGGATCAGGTCGGCGCCCGCTTCCTCGCAGCGACGAATCTGGTCGATCGTCGCCACCGCATCGCTGGTCAGCGTGTTGGTCATCGTCTGGACCGTGATCGGTGCGCCGCCGCCGACCGGAACGTCGCCAACCATGATCTGGCGGCATTGGCGCCGCGCGATGTCGCGCCAGGGGCGCAGGCCGGGGTTGTGATCGCTCATGGGTTCGGGCTCGATCGAGAAGGGGACAGGCGCGCTCTTTAGCCGTCGCGAGGCGACTTGGCAAAGCCTGCGCGCTCCGATCAAGCTGTTGCGCGAAAGACACAGTTTGTCGCCGAATCATGGGCAGGCGCAATTTTTGTTTGTGCGGCGCAGCAAAATCGGCAATTTCGAATCGTTCGACGTCACAGGCCCGCTTTAAAGAGGCGTGGACAGCGTACAGCAGGCTGGGACGATCCGTTGTTTTACTAGGGGGATCACCCATGAAGTTTCTTACCAAAGCGTGTTTCGGCATGCTGCTCGCCGCGTCGGCCATGTCGACGCCCGCCTTCGCCCAGGAAGAAGAAGCCAGCGGCCCGGTCTCGCTTTCGGGCGGTGTTTCGGTCGTTTCGGATTACCGGTTCCGCGGCATTTCGCTGTCGAACGAAAAGGTCGAGGTTCAATCGACGCTGACCGTCAGCCATGAAAGTGGCTTCTATGTCGGCGCATGGGGCTCGGGGCTTCCCGACAGCCCCCTCTATGGCAAATATGAACTCGATCTCTACGCCGGCTTCGCGACCGAAATCGCGCCCGGCACGACGGTTGATCTCGGCGCAACCTATTATGTCTATCCGGGCAATCAAGATTTTGCCGGTCCCAGCGACTATGTCGAAATCATCGGCAAGCTGTCGCACGACATCGGCCCCGTTTCGGCAACCGGCACGGTGGCCTATGCCCCCGACCAGAACTCGCTGGGCAGCAACGACAATATCTACCTGAACCTTGGCCTCGGTTACGGCATCCCCGACACCCCGGTGACGCTCAACGCCGGGCTCGGCTACACTGACGGTTCGCTCGGCGCGCTGGCGCCCGGCGGCAATTACCTCGACTGGATGCTCGGCGCGTCGTTCGCCGCTGGTCCCGCGACCTTCACCGTTCAATATATCGACACCGACATCAAAAAGTCGGGCATCAAGGCCGTCGATACGCTGTTCGATCCAACCGTGGTCTTTACGCTGGGCTTTTCTTTCTGATCGCCTAGCGGGTCAGCGACCACGCGCGAAGGGGGCGGCTTCGGGGGAGGCCGCCCCCTTTTTCGTGCGTGCGACTAGGGTCTGTCCTGCTCAGCCTGAATCAAGTCACCGTAGCCCTGAGCCTGTCGAAGGGCGCTTGTCGACGAGAAGCGCCCCCTTCGACTGCGTTGCAGGCGCTCAGGACAGGCTTCGACAGGCTCAGGGCTACGGATAAATCTGAACAGGACAGACTCTAGCGCCAGCGGAGATTGCCGCGCGACAGGTCGGCGAGCGACTTGGCGCCCATCAATTTCATGCCCCTCTCCATTTCGGCGCGCAGCAGCGCGATGGCGCGCGCGACGCCATCCTCGCCCGCCGCGGCGAGCGCGTAGAGATAAAGGCGGCCGCCCGAACAGGCCTTGGCGCCGACCGACAGTGCCTTCAGCACATGGGTGCCGCGGGTGATGCCGCCGTCGCAGATGACCTCGATCCTGTCGCCGACCGCATCGACGATCTCGGCCAGCGCATCGAACGGGGCGCGGCTGCCGTCGAGTTGGCGCCCGCCGTGGTTCGATACCATGATCGCGGTGGCGCCGATCTCGACCGCGCGCCGCGCATCCTCGACCGCGACGATGCCTTTCAGGCAGAAGGGGCCGTCCCACTGCTTGCGGATGGCTTCGGCGCGCTGCCAGTCGAGACTCTGGTCGAGCATCGAGGTGAAATAGTCGGCGACCGATTTGGGGACGCTCGATCCCTCCGACACATGCGTCGCAAGGTTCGGCAGGCTGAATTTCTCGCGCAGCACATAGTTCAGTCCCCAGCCGGGCTTGGCGGCGTAGCTCAGCATATTGCCCGGCGTGAAGCGCGGCGGCGAAGTGAAGCCCGAGCGCAGGCAGCGTTCGCGGTTGCCGCCGACGATCGTATCGACGGTGAGCGCGACGGCGTCGAACTTCGCATCGCGCGCTGCGGCCAGCATCGCGCGATTGAGCCCTTCATCCTTGTGGACATAGAGCTGGAACAGCTTGGGACCGCCCGTCAGCGCGCCCGCTTCGGCAAGGCTGATCGTGGCGAGGCTGGAGATACCCGCCATCGTCCCGGCGTTCGCGGCGGCGCGCAGCACCGCGCGCTCGCCCTGCCAGTGGAACAGGCGCTGCAGCGCGGTCGGCGACAGGAACAGCGGCATCGCCATCTCGCACCCGAACAAGGTGGTGCGCATATCGACGCTTTCGACCCCGGCGAGGACGCGCGGGATCAGGTCGCAGTCGTCGAACGCGGCGCGGTTGCGGCGGCGGGTGACCTCGTCGTCGGCGGCGCCATCGATGTAATCGAACACCGGCCAGGGCAGGCGGCGCTTGGCGAGGGCGCGGAAGTCGTCGATATTGTGGCAGTCGGTGAGTTTCACTTTTCATGGCTCCGTTCGTGTCTCGACTTCGCTCGACACGAACGGGAGTAGAGGGTCGCGCCGCGCATCAGAACACCGTCCGCGCCGCGACCGTCCCCTTGGTCGCGAAGCTGAAGCGCGGTTCGACCGCCAACTTCGCATCGAGGATATGCGCCGCGACCCGCTTGCCGACCGCGGGGCCGTTCTTGAACCCGTGCCCCGATCCGCCGCCGACCAGCCAGACGCGCTCCTGCCCCGGAAAGCGGTCGATCAGATAATCGCCGTTCGAGCTATTCTCATATTGGCAGACGCGCCCGCCGATCAGCGGTGCCGAGGCGAGGGCAGGGAAGCGGCGCGCGATATAGGCGCGCGCCTCGGCGATCCCCGCCGGGGTCAGGGTGCGCTCCATCGTGTCGGGGTCGATCGCCGAGCCGTGGCGGTCGATCGCGATCTTGAACCCGGCCCCCTCAAGGTCGGGGATGCCATAGAAAATGCCGTTGTTGCTGTTGTCGGCCCACACCGGCAGTTCGGGCGGGGCAAAGCGGGTGTCGCCCTGCGGCGCGCCGAAATGATAAACCTCCTGCCGCGTCGCGACGATCCGTCCCATCAACTGCTGCGGGAAGAGTTCGGCGAGCCACGGCCCCGCAGCATAGACGAGATGATCGGCGGTGCCGCCGTCGGGCAGGCTGTGGCGCTTGATCCGTTTCGACAGCAGGGGCGCGGGCATCACGACGCGCTCGACCGCGATCTGTGCATCGGCGATGACTTCCTGTACGCCGCGCCCGGCGATCAGCGCGCCGCATTCGGTTTCGAGGATGCCCGTCTCGCCCTGATAAAATTGGATCTGGCGATATTTGTCCTGCAGCCAGCGCACGTCGCCATGCTCGTGCCCGACGCGATTGGCCTGAAGCCACGCCAGCGACTGCGCGGTATAGGCATCGCCCGCGGGTCCGAACCACAGCACGCCGGTGTTGTGAAAAATCGGCGCGCTGGCGCTGTCGGACAGCGCTTTCCAATAAGGCAGCGATTCGCGCGCCATGTCCGAATAGATGGTGTCGGCGCCATAGCCCATGCGGATGACCCGGCTCTCGCCGCCCGAAGACGAGCGGACATGCCCCGCGCCATAGGCGTCGAACAGGCGGACGCTCTTGCCCGCGCGGATGAGGTGCCAGGCGGTCCACGCCCCGAAAACCCCGGCGCCGATGATCGCGACATCGACGTGCTGGACCTTGGGCTTGGCGGGTTTGCGTTTTTTGGACCGGCGCTCGGCGGCCACGGCAGTTGCCGCGACCGGCAGCGCGGCGAGCCCGGTCAGCAGCGCCCGCCGGCTGGGGGCGCTATCGCCCGCCACCCGGCGCGTCCCTTTTGTAATAGCGATAGCCGCCGATCCAGGTTTCGAGCGGCACCATCTTGCGAATTTCGTCGGGGCTGGCGAGCATCGGGTCGGCTTCGATCATCAGGAAGTCGGCGCGCATCCCCGGCATCAGCGTGCCGATGCGGTCCTCGGCGAAGGCGGCGTAGGCCGCGGTGCGGGTGAAGCCGTCGAGCGCCGCTTCGCGGTTCACCGCTTCCTCGGGCCGCCAGCCGCCGAAGGGCTGGCCGTTCGCGTCGGTGCGCGAAATGGCGGCGGCAAGGCCGGCAAAGGGATCGGCGCTTTCGACCGGGACGTCGGAACCAAAGGCGAGGCGCGCGCCCGCGGCTTGCAGGCTGCGCCAGGCATAAGCGCCCTTCAGCCGGTCGGGGCCGAGCCGTGTCTCGGCCATCAGCCGGTCGCTGGTCTGGTGGACCGGCTGCATCGATGCGATGACCTTCAGGCTGGCGAAGCGCGGGATGTCGGCGGGGTCGATCACCTGCGCATGTTCGATGCGCCAGCGACGTTCGCCCGGCAAGTCTGCGGTGAGGTCGGCGATCGCATCGAGCGCTTCGGCATTGGCGGCGTCGCCGATCGCGTGGATCGTCACCTGGAACTTGTCCATCGACGCGCGCACCATCTTGTTGCGAAGCTGCGCCGGGGTGAGCAGGGGCAGGCCGGTCTGGCCGGGAGCGTCGCTGTACGGCGCCTTCAGCCATGCGCCTCGCGACCCAAGCGCGCCGTCGAGGTAGAGCTTGACCCCGACCATGCGCAGCCGGTCGTCGTAGAGCCACGGCGTCGGTTCGCCGCCCGCGATCATCGCCATATTGTCGATGTCGCCGCCGTAGCTGAGGATGCGGACGGCGAGCTGTTTCTTGTCACCCGCGCGGCGGAATGCCTGCCAGTCGAGGATCGACGTCCCCATGTCGGCGATCGCGGTAATTCCCTGTTCGAGCAGTTTCTGCTGCGCGAGCAGCAAGGCGCGGTCGAGGTCGCGGGCGAGCGGTTTGGGCTTGGCGCTATCGATCAGGCTCATCGCGGCGTCGACAAAGACCCCGCTCGGCTTGCCGTCCGCCATCTCGATGCGGCCGCCGTCGGGCGACTTGCTGGCCGCGGTCACCTTGGCCGCAGTCATCGCGGCGGTGTTGGCCCAGCCCGCATGGCCATCGACGCGTTCGAGCCAGACGGGGCGGTTCGGCACGGCGGCGTCGAGATCGGCGGCGGTCGGGAACCGGCCCAGCCCCCATTTTTCCTGATTCCATCCCGACCCGATGATCCACGGCATTTCGGGATTGTCGGCGGCATATTTGCGGATCGCCGCCTGTGCTTCGGCAAGGCTGTTGGTGTCGGACAGATCGAGCAGCATGAGCTGGAAGCCCAGTCCCATGACATGGCCATGCGCGTCGATCAGCCCGGGGATCAGGGTGCGGCCCTTGCCATCCTCCTTGAAATCGGGGCGTTCGGGGCGCTTGTCCTTGCGGTCGAGCAGCTCTTTGACCTTGCCGTCCTTGTCGATGACCAGCCCGGTGAAGCGGACCAGCTTGCCGTCCTTGTCGAGCGTGATGCCGTTGACATTGTCGACCAGCGTGTCGGCGTGCGCGGGGGCGGCGAGGGTGAGGGCGAGCGCGGTGAGCAGGAGGCGGTTCATTTCGGCAACCTTGTTACGAGTGAGCTGGTGTCGCGGCGGCCGTGTCCGGCCTTTTGCACATCGGCATAAAATTGATCGACGATGGCGGCGACGGGGATCGTCGCGCCGTTCGAGCGCGCTTCGTCGAGCGCGAGGCCCAAATCTTTGCGCATCCAGTCCACCGCGAAGCCGAAATCGAATTCGTCCTTCGCCATCGTGTCCCAGCGGTTGAGCATCTGCCAGCTCGCCGCCGCGCCGCCCGACACCGCCTCGAACACCTTGTCGGTGTCGAGCTTCGACGCCTGCGCGAAGCGCAGCGCTTCGGACAGGCCTTGCAGCACCCCGGCGATCGCGATCTGGTTGACCATCTTGGTCGTCTGCCCCGCGCCCGGGCCGCCGATATGGACCATACGCGCGGCATAGGCCTGCATCACCGGCTCGGCAGCCGCGAAAGCCGCCTTGGTCCCGCCACACATGATCGACAGCGTACCGTTCTGCGCCCCCGCTTCGCCGCCCGACACCGGCGCATCGACGCACAGCAGGCCAAGCCCTTCGGCTTCGACCGACAGCTGGCGGGCGACCCGCGCCGATACCGTGGTATGGTCGATGAACAAGGCGCCCTTGCGCATCGCGCGGAACGCGCCGTCGCGGCCCAAGGTGACCTGCGCCAGATCGTCGTCGTTGCCGACGCAGGTCAGCACGACATCGGCATCGCGCGCGGCCTCCGCCGGGGTTGATGCCGCCTTGCCGCCATGCGCCGCGACCCAGGCGTCGGCCTTGGCGCGCGTGCGGTTATAGACGGTGAGGTCATGGCCCGCTTTCACAAGATGGCCCGCCATCGGTCCGCCCATGACGCCGGTGCCGATGAAGCTGATGCGCAATTTTTGTTCGCTCATAAGACGATCCATAACCATGGTTTGCGCGGTGCGCCAGATAGGCTAGGGCGAGCGGCATCATGAGCACGACCGCACCCACCCTGTCCGCTGCCGAACTTCCGGCAATCACCCTCGACGATGTGCGCGCGGCGGCGGAGCGAATTGATGGCGCAGTGGTGCGCACGCCGACGCTGAAGTCGCAGACGCTTTCGGAGCTGGTCGGCGCCGACGTGTGGCTGAAGTTCGAAAATCTGCAATTCACCGCGGCGTACAAGGAACGCGGCGCCTTGAATGCGCTGCTGCTGCTGAGCGAGGAAGCCAAGGCCCGCGGCGCGATCGCCGCATCGGCGGGCAATCATGCGCAGGGGCTGGCCTATCATGGCAAAAGGCTGGGCGTGCCGGTCACCATCGTGATGCCCAAGACCACGCCGCAGGTGAAAGTGTCGCAGACCGCGAGCCACGGCGCGACGATCGTGCTGCACGGCGAGACCTTCGACGACGCCTATGCCCATGCGCGGCTGCTGGAGGTCGAGCGCGGGCTGACCTTTGTCCATCCGTTCGACCATCCGCATGTCGCGGCGGGGCAGGGGACGGTCGCGCTCGAAATGCTCGAGGACGTGCCCGAGCTCGATACCCTCATCGTGCCGATCGGCGGCGGCGGGCTGCTTGCGGGCATGGGCACCGCGGCGCGCGGGATCAAGAACGACATGCGGCTGGTTGGCGTGCAGGCCGAACTTTATCCGTCGATGTACGCCGAGCTGAACGGCGTCGACATGGCGTGCGAGGGCGATACGCTGGCCGAGGGCATCGCGGTGAAGGAACCGGGATCCTACACCCGCAAGCTCGTTGCCGAACTCAATGACGACATCGTGCTCGTCGCCGAACGGCATCTGGAGCGTGCGGTCAGCCTGCTGCTCCAGATCGAAAAAACGGTGGTCGAGGGTGCCGGCGCCGCCGGGCTCGCCGCGATGCTCGCACACCCCGAAGAATTCGCCGGGCGCAAGGTCGGGCTGGTGCTGACCGGCGGCAATATCGACACCCGCCTGCTCGCCAATGTGCTGCTGCGCGACCTCGCGCGCTCGGGCCGCATCGCGCGGCTGCGCATCCGCTTGCAGGATCGACCGGGCGCGCTGTTCAAGGTGATGAAGCTATTCGACGAGAAACAGGTCAACATCATCGAAATCTATCACCAGCGCATCTTCACGACCTTGCCCGCCAAAGGGCTGATCACCGACATCGAATGCGAGGCGCGTGACCGCGAACATCTCGACAGCCTCGTCGCCTCGCTGCGCGATGCGGGCTATATGGTGACGACGGTGGAGCTGGCTTAAACGCAATATGCCCCTCCCCTTCAGGGGAGAGGCAACGAAGACTTGGCAGCTTGCTGCCTAGTCGTAGTGGGGTGGGGGCCAGCGGCGTAGCGCGAGGCCGCTGGCCCCCACCCGCTGCGACTAACGAACAAGTTCGCAAGTCTCGCTGCCCTCCCCTGAAGGGGAGGGCGTAGAGGATATGACCCAATGAAATCCTTCACCCTCCAACTCACCGCCACCCCCGACAGCATCGACGAACTCGGCCATGTCAACAATGCGGTCTGGGTCCAGTGGATCCAACAGGTCGCGACCGGCCATTGGGACGCCGCGGCGCCGCAGGCGCACAAGGACGCCTATGTCTGGGTCGTGGTGCGGCACGAGATCGACTACCTGCGCGCGCTCGGTCCCGGCGAAACGGTGACCGCGCGTACGTGGGTCGCCGACACCCCGCAGGGCGCGAAGTTCGACCGCTTCATGGAATTCACCGGCGCCGACGGCAAGGTGCATGTGCGGGCACGGACGGTGTGGGCGCTGCTCGACAAGGCAAGCGGGCGGCCGCTGCGCGTGACCGCGGACGTGGTGGCGCCGTTCCTCGATTAAGGGGATGGCGGTGCCGTGCGTTCGCGAAGCGGCCGCTCTTTGAGCGCCCGCAAGACTTTCAATATCATCGCATGCACATCGCCGGTCTCTTCGAAGAGCCGTCGGTACACGTCGGAAATTTCTTCGCTATATCGGTCTTGCATCGCCATTTGCGCCTGTCCCTTTTCGGTCAGGCGAAACAGTTTGCGGCGCGCGTCGGCCGGATCGGGATGCTGGGTTATCAGGCCGAGGCGAATCAGCGCCGGGCATTTCTGGATCACCAGCTGGTGCGACTGCCCCAGCGCTCGCGCCAGCTCTGCCGCCGACGCCTCCCCCGCCTGCCGCAGCGCGGTGAGCAGCGAGCAGGATCGCACCGGAATGACGATGCCCGCCGCATCGAACAGCTCGCGCGTCTGGTCCTCGATCGTCTGGCTCAAGGCCTCGCTGAGCCGACCGAGGAACGATATGTCGTCGAGGTCGGCTGCGCGGTCAGTCGAGGCGGGCATAGCTGTTGGTCGTTCCATCGCGGTTGATGCGTTCGAGCGCGATGACCTTGCCCGCCTCGCGCACAACACGGAAGCGGAAATCGCTGACCCCCTCGACGGCGAAAAGATCATCGCCGAGCGGTTCGAGCGTGGCACGGAAACGCTCGCGCCAGGTGTAGAGCAGCTTGCCGTCCTCCATGGCGATCTGCCGACCGTCATAGCGTCCGGCGACCGCTTTCATTTCGGCGGGCGTCAGCTGGACCGGCTTGACGCGCGCGGCAAGCGTCGGCGCAAACCAGTCGGCGTCGGCCTGTTTCGCGGGATCGGCCTTTGCCACGTCCGCCATCGCCATGCGATGGGCAACGATCAGCGCGTCGGCGGATGCAACCCGATGATCGGGGGTGACACCGCGCCCTTCGAAATCGCCGCGATCGACGGGATCGTGGATCTGGCCGATCGGCACCTGCACGAAAAAGTCGGTCCCCACCGGCTTGCGGTCGACCGGGTGCGCGCCGCCCGCCGTGCGCTCGCCGACCAGCGTCGCGCGGCCGAGCTTTTGCAGCGAATAGCCGAACCATTCCGCCGCCGAAAAGCTGGTCGAGGACGTCAGCACATAGACGGGTTTGCCGGTCAGGCGTTTGGCGGGAAGGGCGGGGAGCACCCATTGGCCGCGGGCGACGCGGCGGCCATCGTCGGTGTAATAATAATCGAACAGCTCCTGATCCTTGTCGGCCCGGAACAGCTGGCTCGCAAGCAGCTGCGCCATCTCAAGATGCCCGCCATTATTGTAGCGCATGTCATAGATCACCGCGTCGCTGTTCTCGATAAAGCGCATCGCGGCGGCGGCCGCGTCATAACCGAGTTCGGGGTCGGCAAAATGCGACATTCCGACATAGGCGATATTGCCCTCGAGCCGGCGCAGGTCGGTGAAGCCAAAGTTTTTGCGGGCCTCGTCCCGCCGGTCGCTTTCGCGCAATTCGGCGGCGCGCGCGGGATCTTTCCGCGCGGCATAGTCGGCGGCGAACTTCGGATCGACGCCGACGAAGAAATGGAGGTCGTTGCTGGCCGCGACCAGATCTTTGGTCAGCGCCTGCGCGAGTGCGTCCTTGTCCTGCGCGCCGTCATAGTCGCCCTTGTCGAGATTGGCGCGCAGCGTGGCGGCGAGCGTCTTGGCCTTGTCGGCAAAGACGTAATTGGCCTCCAATGTCTGCCCAAGCTGCTCGACCACCCGTTGCCGGTCGGCGGGCGTCAACGGCGCCTCGCCAGTGGCGCCGACGCCGAGTAGCCACGCGGCCGCAACGACCGCAGCCGATCCGAATTTTTTCATGGGAAGCATCAATATTCACCCGCGACTCAGTTATACAATATATTGCGCAATATATTGTATAAATTCACTCGGCAAGCGCCAAAACGGCTCGGTGTCAGGCGTAGGCGACCCAGCCGCGCCAGGTGAACGCCGCGTAAAATTGCTCGACGCCGGTGAAGCCCGCGTCGCGCAAGACGGCTTCGTCCGCCTCCGGGCTCAACATCGCGACATGCGCGGCGACGGCGGCGCGGGCGGTGGCGGTCTGGTCGGGGTCGGCGCCCGAGGCGATGGCATAGGACGCGTAGCGATCGAGCCAGCGGTCGCGTTCGTCCGGGCCTTGCGGGAAGCTGCCATGCGCGGCGATGAATGGCGCGCCGGGTTTCAACCGCGCGCGGATTTGGGCCGCGGTCCGGACGCGCTCGTCGGTGGCGAGGAAATGCAGGGTGAGCAGGCAGACGGCGCCATCGAAGGGGCCGGGAGGCGCGTCGTCGATATAGCCCTCGACCAGTTCGGCGCGATCGGCGTTGGCGCCCAGCGTGTGCGCGGCAAGGCGCAGCATCGCGGCTGCGGGATCGACGCCGGTGAAGGTCCAGCCGGGATAGGCCTCGGCCATCGCCTTGAGCTCGAGGCCGCCGCCAGCCCCGAGCACGAGAATGCGCGCGTCGGCGGGCACGCGTTCGGCGAGCAGCAGCCCGGTCATCCGATGGAGCACGTCGAAGCCGGGAACGAAGCGGCTCGGGCCGTCGGCGTAGCGCGCAACCGCATCGGCATCGTTGAAATGGTCGAGGAAATGCTGGGCGCCTTCAGCCATGAACATGGTCCTTTACTGACGTTGCCGGGCGCGCCGCCATGCGGGCGTGGAAGTCGGCGGCGAGTTCGGCGAGCGTCACTTGCGCGAACCGTTCGAGCAGCAACGCCTCCGCGTCGCGAAAGCTGGTGTCGAGCGCGGCGTTGACCGCCTGCTCGACCAGGCATCCGGGCGCGTCGGTGCGGTGGCCCATCGCCATCAGCGCGGGGCGGCCGATCGCATCATAGATGTCGCGCATCGTGATATCGCCAAGCGCGCGCTGGATCGTCCAGCCGCCGCCATGGCCCTTTTCGGAGCGGACGAACCCCGCATCGCGCAAACCGCCGAGGATCCGGCGGATCACCACGGGATGCGTCTGCATCGCCTGCGCCAGCGCCTCCGACGTCATCGGATCGCGCCGCTCTGCCATGTGGAGGAGGACGTGGAGCACGCCCGAAAGTCGGCTGTCGCGGTTCATGTAACTTTAAATAATACGTGAAAACGCCCTGTCAATCGATAGAGGCCGGGATATGCAGATACGCCCCGCCACGCCCGCCGATGCCGCCGCAATCTGGGCGATCATCGGCCCCACGATCCGCGCCGGCGAAACCTACACCCTCGATCGCGACATGACCGAGGCGGAGGCGATGGCCTATTGGTTCGGTGTGGGGAAGGCGGTGTTCGTTGCCGAAGCCGACGGTGCCATTGTCGGCACCTATTATCTCCACTCCAACCGGGCGGGCGGCGGTGCGCATGTCGCGAACTGCGGCTATATTACCGCGGCATCGGCCACGGGACGCGGGGTCGCGCGGGCGATGGCCGAGCATAGCCTGACCGAAGCGCGCGATCGCGGTTTCCGCGCGATGCAATTCAACTTCGTCGTCGCGACCAATGATCGCGCGGTACGCCTTTGGCAGTCGCTGGGGTTCCAGACTGTCGGGCGATTGCCCGGCGCCTTCGCACATCCGGCGCACGGCCTGGTCGATGCGTTGGTCATGTACCGCATGCTTGACCCGCAGCGACCGAGCGATTAGCCCCGCCGACGATGACCAGCAACCGATCCACCCGATTCAAGGCATATTGGCGCTCCTTTACCTAGGAGCGGCATGGCATCACCTTTGACCATCGCCGCCGTGACCGGAAGGCGAATGGTTGTCATCACATCATCACACCATGATCCCCGGCTGCGGCGCGCTTTTTGAAGAAGACGCGACATGACCGACACTTTGCTTGCCCTTTCGACCGCACGGTGCCGCATCGCGCCCTTGCACGCCGATGATGCCGCGGCGCTGGCCGCAATCACCGACGCTTCGGTGACCGATCGCGTCGATTTCCTGCCCGCGCCCTTCACCGCGACCGACGCGCGCGCGTTGATCGCGGGGTCGGGTGGCGGCGACGTGTTCCACGCGGTGCGCGACCGCCGCGAGGGGCGGCTGCACGGCGTGATCGGCGTCCACCGCCGCGATGCGCATATGGTCGAGGTCGGTTACTGGTTCGCGGCGTCTGCGCGCGGGCAGGGACTGGCGACCGAGGCGGTCGAGGCGGTCGTGCGCGAAATCGCGGCGTCGCGCCCAAGCGCTGCGATCATCGCCGAATGCCATCCCGACAACGAACGCTCGCGCGCGCTGCTGCGCCGGATCGGGTTTCTGGCGACAGGGCAGGCGGGGCGGCGGCCCGGGCGCAAGGTGATGAAATGGCGCCCCGGTGCCGGGATCGACGTGTGTTGATCAATCCGCGCGCGCCACATCTTCCTTCAGCGCCTTGACGATCGCCGCCACCGACGTCGGCGCATAGGCAAAGCCCATATGGCCGCAATCGACCTCGACCTGGCGATCGCTTTCGTGCGGCTGGCCGCGCGCGCTGCCCACCGCGACGACGCCGTCATAGGCCGACCATAAGGCAAAGGTCGGCATTTCGGGGCGCGGGGCGGGGTGGAAGTCAATCGGCGGATTGTCGACCGGATGGCGCGCGACCAGGTTGTAGAGGCGCCAGGCCCGATTGGCGCGGCGGCTGCCCGAAAAGGGCGAGCCGAGGGTGACGACGCGGGCGACCTTGTGCGGGTGATGCTTGGCATATTCGCGCGCGTAAATGCCGCCAAGGCTCCAGCCGACCAGCGCGGGAGCCTGACCGGTGCGATCGATGATCCATTGCACGCGGCTGTCGATCCGCTCGATGATGTCGGGGGTGGCGCCGCGGTTGAAGCCGAGCCCCCAAGCGTAGCAGCGAAAGCCCGCACGGCGCAGGTCGGCGCGCAGCGCCTTGGTCGCCCAATCGCCTGAGAGGAACCCCGGCAGCACCATCACCGGCGGATGATCGCTGTCGGGATTGGGCTCGGCGGGCATCGGGCGGATGCGGCCCCAGAGCGCACGCGCGAGGCTGGTCATTTCGCGCCACAGCAGCCCCAGCGGCGGCAGCGCGTCGGGATCTGGAATGCGCGCGGGCCATTCGGCGCGCCGAGTGAGGAAGCCGCGGATCATGGGAACGATATAGGCGGGCCGGATGCGCGGCGAAAGCGGCGGGTCCGGACGCGGAGGACGGCGAACCCCGGCCTTCGCACAAACACCGCTATTTCTTCGGAACCAGCTTGACCAGCTTGCCATTCTCGCCGTCGGTCAGCAGCCATACGGTCCCGTCATCGCGCACCTCGACCTCGCGGATGCGGGTGCCGAAGTCCCAGCGATCGGCCTTGCTCAGCCGCTCGCCATCGATGCTGGCGCGGACGAGGCCTTCGCCCGACAGGGCGCCCATCAGCAGGCTGTTCTTCCAGCCGGGATACAGGTCGCCGCCGTACCAGGCGAGCCCGCCGGGCGAAACCGCGGGGTTCCACCACAGCTTCGGCGCCGCAAATTCGGGCCGCGTCGGGTGGTCGGGGATCGCGCTGCCATTATAATGGTCGCCGTTCGACACGACCGGCCAGCCATAGTTGGCGCTGCGTTCGACAAGGTTGATTTCATCGCCGTGACGCGGTCCCATTTCCTGGTTCCACAGCTTGCCCGCGCCGTCGAAGGTAAGGCCAAGGATGTTGCGGTGGCCCAGCGACCATATCTGCGCCGTGACGCCGCCCTCGGCCGCGAACGGATTGTCGCCCGGTACGCTGCCATCGGGTTTGAGCCGGACGATCTTGCCCAGCGTGC
The DNA here is from genome assembly GCF_003609815.1 of Sphingopyxis sp. EG6. Lineage (NCBI taxonomy): Bacteria > Pseudomonadati > Pseudomonadota > Alphaproteobacteria > Sphingomonadales > Sphingopyxidaceae > Sphingopyxis > Sphingopyxis sp. EG6. The sequence goes on along the minus strand of NZ_AP017603.1, from coordinate 2,703,284 downwards.
CGCTCTTGTCCTGCGCCGGTTCCATCTTTTGCCGGTCGCCCGATCCGATGAACAGATATTGCCCGTCGGGCGAAAAGGCGAGGCGGTGCGAATAATGGCCTTTGCCGCTGACCTTGGGTGACTGCGTCCAGATCCTTTTCAGCCCCTCCAGCCGCGGCGCGGTGCCCTGCACCAGCTTCGCCATGCCGACGACCGCGCCGGCAGTGTCGCCGGCGCCGGCTTCGGCCCAGCTCAGATAGACGGTCCCGCTCGTCGCGAAATCGGGCGCAACGATGACGTCACCCAAACCGCCCTGGCCGCCATAGGCCACCGCCGGAACGCCCGCGACATCGAGCGTCGGGCCATTTTCTTGCCAGAGTTTCAGCTTGCCCGATTTTTCGGTGATGAGCGCGGCGCGGGTGCCGGGGATGAAGGTCATCGCCCAGGGTTCGTTGAAGCTCGCGACCTCTCGCACGGTGAACGGCGCATCGGCGACCGGGGTCGCCGGGTGCTCACCCGAAGCGTCGAGCGCGGCGGGGTCGGCGGCCTGGCTCGAGGCCGTGGTGGCCGAGCAAGCGCCCGCCGCAAGCGCGGCGGCGATGGCGAGGAGCGGGAGTGATTTCATGGACAGAAGCTCGCTTTGCTAGGGAGGGATACGCCAATCTGGCGCGGCAATGCGGCAAAGTCGAGAGGGCTTAACGGTTTGCCGCTTCGCGCCGCGCGGTGATCGTCTCGACGCTGTCCATGATCGCGTCGACGGCCTCGCTGGCGGGCGGCGCATCGGCGCGCTTCTGCGAAAATTGCCCGCTGTTCATGATTTCTTCGAGCGCGGTGCGCGCACGCGATACGCGGCTTTTCATCGTGCCGAGCGCGCAGTCGCAGATGCTGGCGGCCTCTTCATAAGACATGCCGCCCGCACCGACGAGGATCAGCGCCTCGCGCTGGTCCTGCGGCAATTCCATCAGCCCGCGTTGCAGGTCGGCCATTTCGCCGCTGTCTTCCTGGCTGGCCGGGGTCGACATCGTGCGTTCAACCGCCGTTTCGTCATATTCGCCGACGAACTTGTTGCGGCGCATTTGCGACAGAAACGTATTGCGCAGGATGACGAACGTCCACGCCTTGATCGACGTGCCGCGCTCAAATCGATCGCGCGACGCCCAGGCCTTGACCATCGTGTCCTGTGTCAGGTCATCGGCGAGGTCGGGATTGCCCGACAGGCTGCGGCCATAGGCGCGCAGATGCGGGATGACGGCGGCGAGCAATGTCTTGAATTCGGCGTCGGACAGGCTTCCGCCGGTCGGCGCCGCAGCAGCGGACGCAGCCATTACCGCTTCGGACTTTTCTGATCGAGTTGCGACAAGAGGTCGAGCATCTGATCGGGCAATTGTTCGGAGACGATGTTGCCATAGATCATCCGCAGCTTGGCGCTGACAGGCTCGGGCGCCTGGCGACCGGTCAGCGTGCGATGCCATTCATCGCTGTCGGTGCCGGGAAAGCTTCCTTGCTTGCGATTTGGCGCATCAGCCCCCGGGGGCGGGGTGCCCGTGCCGTTCGACCTGTTGTTGCCTTGCGTAGCCATGTCGGAGCAACGACGAAAAGCGCCGCGGGTTCCCGGCAGTTGCTTTTTTTGCGACGAAAGCGTTGCCAAGATGTCACAACCGCCCTATCCGGTCCGCCGCGTAGGCGACCAGGCTTGCGGCGAGGGGTTTTGCTTTGCCTTTCCCGCGTGGCGGTAGGCTGGAGGACGTCGCTTGCTTTCCGTTATCTATGTCAGCGTTGCCGATCCGTTGATCGGCGAACAGGATATTGCTGCCCTCCTCGTCCAGGCCCGTCGCAACAATCAGCGCGATGCCTTGACCGGCGCGTTGATTTTCAACGGCCACAATTTCCTGCAATTGCTGGAAGGGCCGGGCGACAAGGTCGATGCCTGTCTGGCGGTGATCCGCAACGATCCGCGGCATAGCGGGATGGTGGAAATCCGCCGCCGCGAAATCGCGGAACGGGCCTTTGCCGAGTGGACGATGCTGTACGATCCCGAATTTCGCAGCCATGACGATGATCTGGCGCGGGTGGCGGCGCGCGGCCGGCTTGACCCCCAGGATGCGTTGATGATGGAAAATTTCATCGCGTTGGGGCGCCGGACGCGGCCCGCCGGCTGACGTTTTCATGTCGTGCAGCGGTTCTCGTTTGCATCATTGGTCCGACGCGCTAAGCCTGACGGGCACAACAACGACTTCTGCGTAAACTAAGGCTAGATTATCAACGACCTGACGCCTCCGCCGCTCGATCCCCAGCCGCTCGACGATGCCAGCTTCAAGCGCGAGCTGGCGGCGATGTTGCCGCATCTGCGCGCCTTTGGCCGCAGCCTGTGCGGCAACGCCGACCTGGCCGATGATCTGGTGCAGGAAACGATGCTGAAGGCGTGGAAGGCGCGCGCGCAATATGTGCCGGGGCCCGCCAGCATGAAAAGCTGGGCGTTCGTGATCCTGCGCAACTGTTTCCTGTCGCAGATGCGGCGCAAGAAATTCACCGCCGAATATGACGAAATGGCCGCCGAGCGGCTGCTGGTGGCGCCTGACGATCAGGACGACAGCCTGCATTTGGCCGATGTCCAGCGCGCGCTGTTGATGCTGCCCGTCGACCAGCGCGAGGCGCTGGTGCTGATCGGCGCGGGGCAGCTGTCCTATGAGGAAGGCGCGGCGATCTGCGACTGCGCGGTCGGGACGATGAAAAGCCGCGTGTCGCGCGCACGCACCGCGCTGCAAGCGATATTGGAAAGCGGCACGATGCCGCTGCGCAGCGCCGACGAGCTGGCGTCGAGCGACGTATTCGGGTCGATCATGGACGATGTCGACCAGCTGACCGCGAACGGTCCGGGGCGCGACTAGGGTCCTGACCCTAAGCCTCGCTACGCCGCCAGCTGCGGCGTGAACATCAGGCTCTGGCTGATCGCTGCGCGCACGGTATTCTCGCGGAAGGGTTTCGAGATCAGGAAGGTCGGCTCGACGCGCCCCCCGGTCAGCAGGCGTTCGGGAAAGGCAGTGATGAAGATCGCCGGCACCGGCGCGATCGCCAGAATGTCCTGCACCGCGTCGATCCCCGACGATCCGTCGGCAAGCTGGATATCGGCGAGCACCAGTCCCGCGTCGGTCGCCTCGAACGCGGCAACCGCGTCGGCATGCGTGGTGGCGACCCCGGCGACCGTGTGCCCCAGTTCGCGGATGATTTGTTCGAGTTCCATCGCGATCAGCGGCTCATCCTCGATGATCAGCACCGACGTGCGCGATTCGCGGTCCAGTTCGCCGACCGCCTCGGCGAGCAAAGTTTCGACGGTGCCATGGTCGGTGCCGGTGATGATCCCGGCCTCGGCGACCGAAAATCCCTCGAGCGCGGTCAGCAGCAGGATCTGCCGCCCGAGCGGGGTGATCCGGGCGAGGCGCTGGTTGGCGGCGCGAACCAGCGGGTCTTCACCATCGTCATCGCCCTCGCCATCGTCGATATAGGCACTTTCCCAGATGCGGTGGAAATTGCGGTAAAGGTCGATACGGGTGCCGTTGCCCGCGCTGAACTCGTCCGGTGCGGCGACGATCACCTCCAGCGTCGTGTGGACAAAATTGTCGCCATGCTGCTGGCTGCCCGTCAGCGCGCGCGCGTAGCGCCGCAGATACGGCAAATGTCCCCGAAGCTCTTCACCCAACGGCATATATTACCTCCCGCTTTGGCCCATCATACGCGCCCCGGCGGGCGACGGTTCCGTAACCTTGGGTCAAAAATGCACGACGAAGCGCTGCAACTTGTCATCGCGCAATGCGTAGAGTCAGCCGGGACGCTTCGCCGCCATCGGTAAGTCAGTGGAATTGGGCCGCTTTCTGTTTCCGATGGCAAACAGACTTTTGTAGGGACCATATTCATGGCAGAGCGGCCCACAGGATCCGGCGGAGGTGAGGGGCATCAGTTGGCGGACGGTGGTTATGCTAGTCCGGAACAGGCCGAGCGCCTGCGCCTCGATACACTTCGTGAATATCGGATCATGGATACCGATCCCGAGGAAGCGTTCGACCGCGTGACCAAAATGGTCGCCGACCTTTATGATGCACCGATCGCGCTGGTTTCGCTGGTCGATGATTGTCGGCAATGGTTCAAATCCTCTTATGGCCTTGATGCCGCCGAAACACCTCGCGACATCAGCTTTTGCCAATATGTGATCGCCGACGACAAGCCGGTGGTGATCGCCGACGTCCTGGGCGATGCGCGCTTTCGCGACAATCCGCTGGTGACCGGCGACCCGTTCATTCGCTTTTACGCGGGGGTGCCGCTGCGCGCCTATAACGGGGCGATATTGGGCACATTATGTGTGATCGATCGCAAGGAACGCTCCCTGTTGAACGATCGCGAGCTGGAGCGGCTCGAAGATTTCGCGGCGATCATCATGGCCGAAGCCGACCTGCGGCGCATCGTTGCGCAGCGCGACGAGGCGCGGCAGACGCTCGAACGGGCGCTCGATTTTTCGGGTATCGCGACGTGGCGTTATGATACGCGGACCGGATCGATCGAATGGGGCGGCGCCGTCGCCGAATTGTGGGGCGCCGATTTCGCCACTGCGCTGGTCGATATCGAAGGCTTCTGGGAACGGTTGCTGCCCGACGATCGCGACATGGTGCGCGGTGTGCTGGGCGGCTCGGTCGAAAGCGGCAGCCATTATGCGACCGAGTATCGCATCCAGCACCCCGAACGCGGGGTGCGCTGGATTGCGGTCCGCGCCGATTGGGACGTCAACACCACCGACGCGATCTTGACCGGGATCAGCATCGACATCACCGAACAGAAAAGCCGCCAGGAAAATGCCAATCTGCTGATGCGCGAACTGCATCACCGGATGCGCAATTTGTTCGCGACGGTCAGTGCGATCATTTCGCTCACCCGCCATGCGGCCACCGACGTCGACGATTATGTCGAGCGGATCACCGGTCGCCTCGACGCGCTTAATCGCGCCCAGAACGTCCTGCTCGGAGCCAATTTCATGACCGGGTCGATGCACGCGCTGCTGCGCGAGGTCGAAGCGGCCTTTCCGCGCATCCGCTGGTCGGGACCCGATCTCCTGCTCCCCGAAAACGCCCTCGTCGCGATGGCATTGGTGTTCAACGAACTGGCGACCAATGCGGTCAAGCATGGCGCGCTGTCGGGCGCCGCCGGCAACGTCGATATTCAATGGACGCAGGATGCAGAAGGCAGCGATCCGCGGCTGTTCCGGCTCACCTGGACCGAAACCGGCAATCATGGCCCGATCGGCCCGCCCGAAAAAACCAGCTTTGGCACGCTGTTGATGGAACGCAGCGTCCGCAACAATCTGGGCGGGACGATCGAGCGACACTGGAAACCGACGGGGCTGGTCCTCGAAATCACCTTGCCGGCGCGCTGGCGCGACGCCTGAGCGCGGCGATGTGATTTGTTCCTGTTATGTTCCTATGCTATGTGTAGGAAATGTCTGGAAAAGCGATTCTCGAAAAACTCGGCATTTTGGCCGACGCCGCCAAATATGACGCGTCGTGCGCGTCGTCGGGAACGGTGAAACGCGATTCGACCGGCACCAAAGGCATCGGGTCGACCGAAGGCATGGGCATCTGCCACAGCTATGCCCCCGACGGGCGCTGCATCTCGCTGCTCAAGATATTGCTCACCAATTTCTGTATTTACGATTGCCGGTTTTGCATCAACCGCGCGTCGAGCAATGTGCCGCGCGCGCGGTTCAGTCCGCAAGAAGTGGTGCGGCTGACCCTCGATTTTTACAAGCGCAATTATATCGAGGGATTGTTCCTGTCGTCGGGGATCATCCGCTCCGAAGATTATACGATGGAGCAGCTGGTCGAGGTCGCGCGCATCCTGCGCGAGGAGCATCGCTTCGGCGGCTATATCCATTTGAAAACAATTGCGGGGGCCGATCCGGGCCTGATCGCGCTCGCGGGTCTTTATGCCGACCGGTTGTCGACCAATGTCGAATTGCCGACCGAGGCGGGGCTGTCGAGCTTTGCGCCCGAGAAAAAGCCCGCAACGATCCGCAAGACGATGGCATCGGTGCGCGTCGGGGCCGACGATGCGATCGAGGCGGCGACAGGGCGGTTGCTCAAAAAGGCGAAACCGCCCCGCTTTGCGCCGGCGGGGCAATCGACCCAGATGATCGTCGGCGCCGACGGATCGCGCGACGACGACATTCTCGCGACCGCGACGAACCTCTATTCGGGCTATCGCCTACGCCGCGTCTATTATTCGGCGTACAGCCCGATCCCGGATGCGAGCAGCGACCTGCCGCCGGTGCGCCCGCCACTGATGCGCGAGCATCGGCTGTATCAGGCCGACTGGCTGCTGCGCTTCTACGGCTTCGAACGCGCCGAGATCATGGAGGGCGCAAACGGGGGTATGCTCGACCTGGCGATCGACCCCAAGCTTGCGTGGGCGCTCCAGCGGCGCGAAGCATTTCCGGTCGACATCAACCGCGCCCCGCGCGAGATGCTGCTGCGCGTGCCGGGGCTGGGGACGCGCGCGGTCGACCGGATCGTCGCGGCGCGGCGGCTGGGGAAACTCAGGCTGGGCGATCTCGCCAAATTGACCGCCTCGGTGAAAAAGCTGTTGCCGTTCATCGTCACCCCCGACTGGCGGCCGGGTTCGCTGACCGACAGCGCCAGCCTGCGCGAGCGCTTTGCGCCGCCCGCCGAGCAATTGTCGCTGGCGCTATGAGAGAGGTCGTGCTGGCCCATCCCGGCGATTTCGCCGAATGGCGCGACGCGGCGCGCGGGCTGCTCGCGGGCGGGGTGGCGCCCGAGGATGTGAGCTGGCGCAGCGCCGACGAGGGCGCGTCGCTGTTTGGCGGCACGGCGCCCTTGGCGGCGCCCGGCACCGTGGCGCTGCCGCGCGAATTGCTCGCGATGGCGGATCGCGTCATCTGCCACCGCGATGCCGCGGTTCCCGCCCGGCTCTACCGCATCGTCTGGCGCGCGGCGCGCGACCTGCAGCTGCTGGCGCGGCGCACCGACCCCGACATTGATTGGCTGCGCAAGGCCGACAAGGCGATCCGGCGCGACGTCCACAAGATGCACGCCTTCGTGCGCTTCCGGCGGCTGGGGGAGGACGCGGGCCGCGAATCCTTTGCGGCGTGGTTCGAGCCCGATCACCGCATTTTGCGGCTCACCGCGCCTTTCTTTCAGCGGCGCTTTTACGGCATGGATTGGGCGATTGTGACCCCCGATGCGCGGGCAATCTGGCACAAGGAGGCGCTGGTCTATGGCGCGGGCGGCACGAAGGACGAGGTGCCGGACAGCGACGTCGTCGAGGATCAATGGCGCACCTATTATGGCGCCATCTTCAACCCTGCGCGGGTCAAGGTCGACGCGATGCGCGCCGAAATGCCCAAGAAATATTGGAAGAACCTGCCCGAGGCGCGGGACATTGCGCCGCTGCTGGCTGCGGCCGAGGCGCGGGTGGAACGGATGCGCGAGGCCGCCGTTTCCATGGCCAACCCCTTGACCGACAAATGGCGGACGCGCGTGGCCGATGAACTGCTCCTCGACGATGACATCCAGACGCTGGCCGACGTCGCGCGCGCGGTCGATCGCTGCAATCGCTGTCCGATCCGGTGCAACGCGACGCAGGGGGTCGCGGGTGAGGGGCCAGCGGACGCACAGATCATGCTCGTCGGCGAGCAGCCCGGCGATCAGGAGGATCTGCAGGGGCGTCCCTTTGTCGGACCGGCGGGGCAGGCGCTGGACCAGGCGCTGGCGGAAGCGGGGCTCGACCGCAAGCGATTGTTCCTCACCAATGCGGTCAAGCATTTCAAATATGAACCGCGCGGCAAGCGGCGGCTGCATCAGAACCCCACCGCGGGGGAGATCGACATCTGCCGCTGGTGGCTCGACAAGGAACGCGCGCTCGTGCAGCCCAAGCTGATCGTCACGCTGGGCGGCAGCGCGCTGCGCGGGGTCATGGGCAAAAACATGAGCGTCACGTCGATGCGCGGGGCGGTGCATGAACTGGCGGGGGGTGCGAAGCTGGTCGCGACAATTCATCCCTCCTTCCTGCTTCGCCTGCCCGATCGGACGCGCGCCGCGGAGGAGCGGGCGATGTTCGTCGCCGATCTCGCGCAGGCCCGGGCACTCGCCGCCTGATGGCCAAAACCAAGCCCTGGCTCGAACCGCATCCGCACGGGCTCTATGTGAAGCCCGCCGACCTGTGGATCGATCCCTCGCACCCCGTCGAACGCGCTGCGGTGACGCACGGCCACGCCGACCATGCGCGCAGCGGCCACGGCGCGGTGTTCGCGACCCCCGAAACGCTGGCGATCATGGCGCTGCGCTATGGCGTCGATGTCGGGGCAAGCCATAATCAGGCGTTCGCCTATGGCGACGGGTTCGAGCGCGGCGGCGTGCGCTTCAGCTTCCATCCCGCCGGGCACGTGCTGGGCAGCGCGCAGATATTGATGGAATATGCTGGCGAGCGCATTGTCATCACCGGCGATTACAAGCGCCGTGCCGACCCGACCTGCGCCGCGTTCGAGGTCGTACCGTGCGACATCTTCATCACCGAGGCGACCTTTGGCCTGCCGGTGTTCCGCCACCCCGCGACGGGGCAGGAGATCGCCAAGCTGATCGGCGCGGTGCGCGCCGAGCCCGATCGGTCGGTGCTCGTCGGCGCCTATGCGCTGGGCAAGGCGCAACGCGTGATTGCGGAGCTCCGCGCGGCGGGGTGGGACGCGCCGATCTTCATCCATGGCGCGCTCGAAAAAATGTGCGCGCTCTATGCCGCGCACGGCATCGATCTCGGCGAACTCAGACTGGTGAGCGAAACCGACAAGGCCGACATGGCGGGGCAGATCGTCGTCGCTCCGCCCTCGGCGCTGAACGACCGCTGGTCCCGGCGGCTGCCCGATCCGGTGACTGCGATGGCGTCGGGCTGGATGCGGGTGCGCCAGCGCGCGCGGCAACGGATGGTCGAGCTGCCGCTCGTGATTTCGGACCATGCCGACTGGGACGAGCTGACGACGACGATTTCGCAGGTGAACCCCAAGGAGACGTGGATCACGCATGGTAGCGAAGACGGCCTGCTGCGCTGGTGCGAGCTGCATCAGCGCAAAGCGCGCGCGCTACATATGGTCGGCCGCGATCTGGAGGAAGAGGCGTGAAGGCGTTCGCGGCCCTGATCGATCGGCTGATCTACACGCGCTCGCGCAACAGCAAGCTGGCGCTGATCGTCGATTATCTGCGCCACACGTCTGACCCGGATCGTGGGTGGGCGATCGCGGCGCTGACCGAAAGCCTCGATTTTCCGGCAGTGAAGTCGGCGATGGTTCGGGCGCTCTTGGCGACGCGGGTCGACGAGGAATTGTTCCGGCTGTCGCGGCATTTCGTGGGGGATACGGCGGAGACGGCGGCGCTGCTGTGGCCGGAGTCCATTCACCCCTCCCCTTCAGGGGAGGGGCCGGGGGTGGGGGCCATCGGCCTTGCGCAAGGCATCGAGCCCCCACCCCCAACCCCTCCCCTGAAGGGGAGGGGCTTAAGCGTCTCCGCCGCCGTCGACGCCCTCTCCGCCGCCACCCGCGCCACCGCCCCCGCGATCCTCGCCTCGCTCCTCGACCGCCTCGACGCCGACGGCCGCTATGCCTTGCTCAAGCTCGCGCTCGGCGGGATGCGCGTCGGGGTGTCGGCGCGGCTCGCGAAACAGGCGTTTGCGCAGGCGTTCGACGTGGCGGTCGACGATGTCGAGGAGCTGTGGCACGCGATCCCGCCGCCCTATGCCCCGCTTTTTGCCTGGGGTGAGGGCAGGGCGGAGCGCCCCGACCTTGCCGACGTGGCCTTCTTCCGCCCGTTCATGCTCGCGCATCCGCTCGAGGACGGAACGGTCGATCTCGCCGTTTATGCCGCCGAGTGGAAATGGGACGGCATCCGCGTCCAAATCGTGCGCGGCGGTGCCGAAACGCGCATCTACAGCCGCGGCGGCGAGGAGATCAGCGCCGCCTTTCCCGAACTGGTCGCGGCCTTCGATCAGGATGCGGTGATCGACGGCGAACTGCTGGTGCGCGGCGAGGTGCAGGGCGGCGAAGCGGCAAGCTTCAACGCGCTGCAACAAAGGCTCGGGCGCAAGACGGTGTCCAAGAAGATGCTCGCCGACTATCCGGCGTTTGTCCGCGTCTATGACCTGCTCGCCGTGGACGGGAACGATCTGCGCCCGCTGCCGTGGACCGAGCGGCGTCGGCAATTGGAGGGCTTCGTACCGCGCCTCGCCGCCAGCCATTTCGACCTGTCGCAGGTGATCGAGGCGACCGACTTCGACGATCTCGCCGCGCGCCGCGCGGGCGCGCGCGACGCCGCGATCGAGGGGGTGATGCTCAAGCGCCGCGATGCGCCTTATGTCGCGGGTCGCCGCGCCGGGCTGTGGTATAAATGGAAACGCGACCCGCTCACCGCCGATTGCGTGATGATGTACGCCCAGCGCGGCAACGGGCGGCGTGCAAGCTTCTATTCGGACTATACTTTCGGCTGCTGGAGCGACGATGGCGAGCTGCTCCCGGTCGGCAAGGCCTATTCGGGCTTCACCGACGAGGAGCTGAAATGGCTCGACAAATTCGTGCGCGACAACACGCTGAACCGCTTCGGCCCGGTGCGCGAGGTCGAAAAGTCGCTGGTGCTCGAGGTCGCCTTCGATTCGATCCACGCGTCGAATCGCCACAAGTCGGGGCTCGCGATGCGCTTCCCGCGTATCTCGCGCATCAGGCGGGACAAGCCCGCCGAGGAGGCGGATCGGATCGCGACGTTGCTGGCGATGGTGACGTGATGTCTCCCCTCCCTGTAAGGGAGGGGCTGGGGGTGGGTAGGCGGCAAAGCAAGAACGCCCGCGGCGACCCACCCCTAACCCCTCCCTTTCAGGGAGGGGGATTCATGCGAAAATTTCCCCACGCAAACCTTGCAACCCGCCACCCCGATACCGAGTTTAAACCATCATCCCCTCTGATAAACATAATGGAGACTGCCATGACGATCGCTCATCCGCCCCTGCCGTACGCTCAGGATGCGCTGGAGCCGCATATCTCGGCCGACACGCTGGCGACGCACCATGGCAAGCATCACAAGGCCTATGTCGACAAGACCAACGCCGCGATCGAGGGCACCGAACTTGCCGACAAGAGCATTGAGGAAATCATCCACCACGCCGAAGGGTCGGGCAACAAGGGGCTGTTCAACAACAGTGCGCAGTCGTGGAACCACGCCTTTTACTGGGAAAGCCTGAGCCCGGCCAAGACCGAACCCAAGGGCGACCTCGCCGCCGCGATCGACCGCGATTTCGGTTCGCTCGACGGACTCAAAAAGAAGTTGAAGGAAACCGCGGTCAACCATTTCGCGTCGGGCTGGGCGTGGCTGGTGTCGCGCGACGGCACGCTGTCGGTCACCGACACGCATGATGCGGGAACCGAGCTGACCGCGGGCATCAAGCCTTTGCTCGTGATCGACGTGTGGGAACATGCCTATTACATCGACCGCAAGAATCTGCGCCCCGCCTATGTCGATGCGGTGGTTGACGAACTGCTCAACTGGGATTTCGCGGCGGAGAATTTCGCGCGCGACACGACCTGGACCTATCCGGCCTGACCCGAAAATCCTCCCTGCGGCGAAGCCGTGGGGAGGGGGACCGTCGCCGCAGGCGATGGTGGAGGGGCAGAGACGGTAGCGTTATCGCCCCTCCGTCAGCGCTTCGCGCTGCCACCTCCCCATCGCTTCGCGACAGGGAGGATTTCGCGGATGCCGTAACGAAATTTGAACTGGTATCTATCGTGATGACGGTGCCGCCTCTATAGGCGCCGTCATGACGATCAGCCTGTTCGAACTCTTCAAAATCGGTGTCGGTCCTTCCAGCTCGCACACGGTCGGGCCGATGGTCGCGGCGCGGCGTTTCACCGTGTGGCTCGACGAGTCCGAACTGCTCACGAAGACGGCGCATGTCGAGGCCGACCTCTACGGCTCGCTCGCGCTGACCGGCAAGGGGCACGCCGCCGACACCGCGGTGGTGGCGGGGCTCGCGGGCGAAATTCCCGCCTCGACCAGCCTTGCCGCGATCACCGCGCATTGGGACCGTGCGACGAACGAAGGCTTTCTCTACCTGCTCGGCCGCCAGCGGGTGCGCTTCCAGCCGGCGCGCGACCTGCATTTCCAGATGCGCCAGCGCCAGCCCTTCCACAGCAATGCGTTGAGCTTCACCGCGCGCGACAGCGACGGCGAGATTTTGGCGAAGCGCATGTATTTCTCGATCGGCGGCGGCTTCGTCGTCGACGAGGATGAGGCGGGGCGCAACAGCCGCGGCGCCGAGGACGAGGTCGAGCTTCCCCACGCCTTCACCTCGGGCGCCGACCTGCTGGCCATGGGCACGGCGGCGGGCAAGAGCTTTGCCGAAATGATGCTCGAAAACGAGCTCGTCCACCGCAGCCTCGACGAAGTGAACGCCGGACTCGATGCCATCGCCGCGGCGATGGACGCCTCGATCGACGCCGGTTGCTGCAGCACCGGAATCCTGCCCGGCGGGCTGAAGGTCAAGCGCCGCGCGCCGCAGATCGCCGCCGACATCCGCGAACGGCATGAAGCGAATCTGTCCGACCCGATGGCGATGATGGACTGGATCAACCTGTGGGCGATGGCGGTGAATGAGGAAAATGCCGCGGGCGGCAAGGTCGTCACCGCGCCCACCAACGGCGCCGCGGGGATCATCCCGGCGGTGATCCGCTATTACAAGCGCAGCTATCGCGGCGATGCGGCGGGGGTGCGGACCTTCCTGCTCGCCGCGGGCGCGGTCGGCGCGCTCTACAAGCGCAACGCCAGCATCTCGGGCGCCGAGGTCGGCTGCCAGGGCGAAGTCGGCGTCGCCTGTTCGATGGCGGCGGCGGGGCTGACCGCGGCATTGGGCGGCACCAACGCGCAGGTCGAAAATGCCGCCGAGATCGGCATGGAGCACAACCTCGGCCTCACCTGCGATCCGATCGGCGGACTCGTCCAGATCCCGTGCATCGAGCGCAACGCGATGGGCGCGATCAAGGCGATCGACGCGAGCCGCATCGCGATGATCGGCGACGGCACGCATGTCGTCAGCCTCGACACCGTGATCGCGACGATGCTGCAGACGGGCCGCGACATGCGCGACAAATATAAGGAAACGTCGAAGGGCGGGCTGGCGGTTAGTGTGGTGGAGTGTTGAGGGAGCAATAAAGGCCAACGCGGATTTGTTGCTGAAGACTGCGATTGACACGGGCGTTGTTTCCCGCTTGGCTTGCGACGAAGATTGAGCATTTAAAGGTGATGACTTGCGTGATTTTGAAACGCTTGGACAGTACCATGATTGCTGGGCATCGGTTCTAGCTTATGCGCCTGATGGCTTTCGCAACGTTCTTTCGGGTGAATTGGTAGCTGATCAACAGAGGGCCTTGCATGGCGCCTTTGACGAGCTTCGTGCTGGATTCCATTTCGCACGCCGAAAGTTGAGAGACAAACGCCTGACTGCGGTAGCTGCCGAACTCATTACCATGTCACTGGAAGCGTATTTGGCCGGCGAAAAGAAGACAGCCGCACATACGTTGCAGGAATGCGAGGGGCTCATTTGGCCAAGCATGCGGCTCCCAGTAAAATATGCCATCGAGGCAGAGCGGCGGGTGTTTGGCGAGAATGTGTTATATGCAGGTCTCGTCGCCTCGCCATTTCCATACGAAGGTTCTGCCGCTGACCTTGGTTCCGATCAGGAAGCATTGCTTTCGTTGGCTATGAATTGGAGCCGGTTATATCAGGAGCAGGGAAAGGAATTCAAATACTTCTCTTGGGTTATGGATTTAGACGGTGATGTCTATCGGACTTCATTCGATCCAAGAGAAGATGAGCACGTCGTTCTCAAGCCTGTGCAGCGTTCGTGGGGTTTCAAACGCCTTTCCGAGTTGGGTGGCTCCGGCCAAATTCGGGCATGCGTCTTGATGCAGATGATGGCGCCACAAGGGGATGGATTGGTTGTCTATGATCTTGAGCAGCAGGGACGACCGCGCGTCAGCGCGCGGCAGTTATTCAAGCGCTGGGCGGTAGGTGGTATCGAGTACGAGCGGATGCGTTTCCACCTTGAAGACCCGCAAATTATCGTCAGCTAATCCACCCAATTGGGTTGCGCCACCGCCTTAACGCCCCCGGCAATTCCTCGCGAAATTTGTCGATCAGCAGCCGCACCTTCGGCAGCAGATGGCGCCGCCGCGGATAAGACCGCCCAGATCGGTTCTTCCTGCGGCCGCAGCGGGTCGACGAGCGAGAGCGCGCGCCGCTTTGCAGACGCGGCATCACATGGAAATCGGGAGGCTGGCAGGCGCCAGCGTTTCACCACCTTCGTCACCCTGAACTCGTTTCAGGGTCCATGGCCTGCCATTTCCTTCGGCGCCGCGTTTTTTGTTTCACACAAAGACACAAAGCCACGAAGATGTCGCGCCGACCGCGAAGCGGCTTGCCCCTGCAACGGTGCGCCAGTCGCGCCGTTGATGGAGGAATGGGCCTGTCGGCCCAAGCCCACGTCTTCGTGCCTTTGTGTCTTTGTGTGAAAAATATCTGGCGCCGCCCCAAGCGGCTGGAGTCGGGCCGTGGATGCTGAAACGCGTTCAGCATGACGAAAATGATGGGCTGGCGCTCAACTCCAACGAACGGACGCGTGCCGAAAATAGCGCTTTCCTACATTATTTCGCTGTGTCAGCCTGCAATTTCGGCACATTGACCGCCGGTATTCGCGCTAGCGCTTAAAGCCACAAAGGACACAATATTGACGCGCACATGCGGGGCTTTTGTGGCTTTAGGGGCGAAGCAGCGCCGTCAATCCTCCCTGTCGCGCAGCGATGGGGAGGTGGCAGCGGCGCAGCCGCTGACGGAGGGGCCTTTGGCGCGAGCGTCGCGGCCCCTCCACCACGCCCTGCGGGCGCGGTCCCCCTCCCCATGGCCTTCGGTCACGGGGAGGATCAGTATCTTGCATTGCCGCCCCATTTGCCTGATTGGGACGCCCGAGAAGGAGACCCGCCATGAAGACCCGCGCCGCCGTTGCGTTCGAAGTGAAGAAGCCGCTCGAAATCGTCGAACTCGACTTGGAAGGCCCGAAGGCGGGCGAGGTGCTGGTCGAGATCATGGCGACGGGCATCTGCCACACCGACGCTTACACGCTCGACGGGTTCGACAGCGAGGGCATCTTCCCGAGCGTGCTGGGGCATGAGGGCGCGGGCGTGGTGCGCGAGGTCGGCGTGGGCGTCACCAGCGTGAAGCCTGGCGACCATGTGATCCCGCTCTACACGCCGGAATGCCGCCAGTGCAAAAGCTGCCTTTCGGGCAAGACCAACCTCTGCACCGCGATCCGCGCGACGCAGGGCAAGGGGCTGATGCCCGACGGCACGACGCGCTTTTCGTACAAGGGCCAGCCGATCTTCCACTATATGGGTTGCTCGACCTTCTCGAACTTCACCGTGCTGCCCGAGATCGCGGTCGCGAAGATCCGCGAGGACGCGTCCTTCCAGAGCGCGTGCTATATCGGCTGCGGCGTGACCACCGGCGTCGGCGCGGTGACCAACACGGCCAAGGTCCAGGTCGGCGACAATGTGGTGGTGTTCGGGCTTGGCGGGATCGGGCTCAACGTGCTCCAAGGCGCGCGGCTCGCGGGCGCCAACAAGATCATCGGCGTCGACATCAACCCCGATCGCGAAGAATGGGGCCGCAAGTTCGGCATGACCGAGTTCCTGAACTCGAAGGGCATGAGCCGCGAGGATGTCGTCGCGGCGATCGTCCAGATGACCGACGGCGGTGCCGATTACACCTTCGACGCGACGGGCAATACCGAGGTGATGCGGATCGCACTCGAAGCGTGCCATCGCGGCTGGGGCACCTCGATCATCATCGGCGTTGCCGAGGCGGGCAAGGAGATCGCGACGCGGCCGTTCCAGCTCGTGACCGGCCGAAACTGGCGCGGCACCGCCTTCGGCGGCGCCAAGGGCCGCACCGACGTGCCGAAGATCGTCGACATGTATATGACCGGCAAGATCGAGATCGACCCGATGATCACCCACGTCATGGGGCTGGAAGAGATCAACAAGGGCTTCGACCTGATGCATGCGGGTGAGAGCATCCGTTCGGTGGTAGTCTTCTAACCCTTATTTTCCGTTCGCCCCGAGCTTGTCGGAGGGCCGCTCTTGCTTCATGCGGCGGCCAAGGAAAGAACGGTGCTTCGACAGGCTCAGCACGAGCGGTTGTGGGGGTGCGCCGAGGGAGGAAGAATTTGACCGGACCCTATGTCCTGACCTTCAGCTGCGTCGACGCGGTGGGGATCGTGGCCGCAGTCACCGGGCTGCTCGCGGAGCGCGACGGCTTCATCCTCGACAGCCAGCAATATGCCGACCTCGATTCGGGGCGCTTTTTCATGCGCGTCGAATTTCGCGGCGCGGGGTCGCGCTTTCCCGAGGGGCTGGCGGGGGTGCAGGCAGCCTTCGCCCCGATCGTCGAGCGTTTTCAGATGGACGCGCGGATCAGCGATAGCGCCGCAAAACCGCGCTTCGTGATCGCGGTGTCGCAGGGCAGCCATTGCCTCAACGACCTGCTCCACCGCTGGTCGACGGGCAATCTCGCGATCGACATCGTCGCCGTGGTGTCGAACCACGAACATCAGCGGCGGCTGAGCGAATGGCATGGCGTTCCGTTCCACCATTTCCCGGTCAGCGACGTCAATCGCGCCGACCAGGAAGCGCGCATCCTCGACCTGATGGCGCGCAGCGGCGCCGAATATCTGGTGCTGGCGCGCTATATGCAGGTGCTCTCGTCCGACCTCTCGGCGAAGCTCGCGGGGCGCTGCATCAACATCCACCACAGCTTCCTGCCCGGTTTCAAGGGTGCCAAGCCCTATCACCGGGCGCAGGAACGCGGGGTCAAGCTGATCGGTGCGACCGCGCATTTCGTCACCAGCGATCTCGACGAAGGGCCGATCATCGAGCAGGCGGTCGAGCGTGTCGATCACCGCGACAGCGTCGAGGATCTCATCCGCATCGGCCGCGATGTCGAGGCGCAGGTGCTGGCCAAGGCGGTACGCTGGGTCGCCGAACAGCGCGTGTTGATCGACGGACGCAAGACGGTGGTCTTCCGCTGACAAGGCTGGCACAAGATCGGTATCGATTCGCAACGAAAAAGGGAGAGAGCGGTGTATAGTCACAATATGGTCGGCACGAACGACGTCGCGAAAGCGAAGGCATTCTACGATGCGACCTTCCAGGCGATCGGCGGCAAGCCGGGGATCGAGGACGACAAGGGCCGCCTGATCTATATGCACAATGGCGGCCTGTTCTTGGTCACCCCGCCGATCAACGGCGAGCCCGCAACGGCGGGCAACGGCTGCACCATCGGTTTCGCGATGGAGGACGAGGCGCAGGCGAAGGCATGGCACGACGCCGGCGTCGCGGCGGGCGGCACCAGCATCGAAGACCCGCCGGGTGTGCGCGAAGGCGGCTTTGGCAAGCTCTACCTCGCCTATCTGCGCGATCCCGACGGCAACAAGCTGTGCGCGCTGAAGCGTCTGTAAACCGCAGCTGAAAGATTGACGATGCGCGGAGAAGCGGGATTGCTGGCGGACCTGAAGGCGCTGGGAATCCCCTTCACCGCGTATGAGCATGACGCGGTGTTTACCGTTGCCGAAAGCGATGCAGTGAACGCCGCGATCCCGGGCGCGCATACCAAGAATCTGTTTCTGAAGGACAATGGCGGGGCGTATTGGCTCGTGACCGTGCCGTCGGTCGCGCGCGTCGACCTGAAAGCTCTGCCGCCGGCAATCGGCAGCAAGCGGCTAAGCTTTGGTAAGGCCGAGGACATGGCGCGTTTGCTGGGCATCGTACCGGGATCGGTGACGCCGCTCGCCGCGATCAATGCCGCGCCGGGAAGCATCACCGTCGTCATTGACGCCAGCCTGGCGCGGGCGGCTGCGGTCGGCGTCCACCCGCTCCGCAACACCGCGACCTTTGCACTGGCGGGCGGTGCGATACTGGACCTGCTGCGCCATTGGGGGCATGGTCCGCTGATCGCTGCCATCCCCGTTCAGGACAATTTATGACGCTAGAGACGCTATCAACCGTTCGCAGCCATGGCGGCACGCAAGGCGTGTACAAACATGCGAGCACGACCACCGGCACCGACATGACCTTTGCGGTCTTCGTTCCCGACCATGCGCCGGGCACCAAGCTGCCGGTGCTCTGGTATCTGTCGGGGCTGACCTGCACCCACGCCAATGTGATGGAGAAGGGCGAATATCGCGCCGCCTGCGCCGAGCATGGCGTGATCTTCATCGCCCCCGACACATCGCCGCGCGGAGAGGGCGTTCCCGATGATCCAGAGGGCGCGTGGGATTTCGGGCTGGGTGCTGGGTTCTACGTCGACGCGACCGAGGAACCATGGGCGAAACATTACCGGATGCGATCCTATGTCGAGGACGAGCTGCCCTCGCTGATCCTGCGCAATTTCCCGAGCGCCGACCTGACGCGGCAGGGCATCACCGGCCACTCGATGGGCGGGCATGGCGCGCTGACCATCGGGTTGCGCAATCAGGATCGTTTCCGCTCGGTGTCGGCCTTTTCGCCGATCGTCGCGCCGACGCAATGTCCGTGGGGCGAGAAGGCGCTGGGCCTTTATCTTGGTGACAACCGCGAGGAGTGGCAGGCGTATGACGCCTGTGCGCTGCTCGATCAGGGGCTGCGCGTCCCCGACCTGCTCGTCGATCAGGGCGACGCCGATAATTTCCTAATCGAACAGCTGAGGACCGAATTGCTGGTCGAGGCGTGCGAGCGCAACGGGCAGAAGGCCGCGATCCGGATGCAGCCGGAATATGACCACAGCTATTATTTCATCTCGACCTTCATGGCCGAGCATGTCGCATGGCATGCGGAGCGGTTGAAGCACTAAGGGCAGCTTAAAAGGCCGTTCGTGTCGAGCGAAGTCGAGACACGCTGCGTCCTTGCAGTCGTTTGCACGGTGTCTCGACTTCGCTCGACACGAACGGACACTGGGGTGGGGCGCTGAAGTCTAAGGAATCAAGAGCGTCGAACCGGTCGTCCGTCCGGCCTCCAGATCGGCATGCGCCCTTGCCGCATCCTGCAATGAATAGCGCTGCCCCACCGTGACCGCCACCGCGCCGCTTTCGATCATCTCGAACACGCGGGCCGCGCCCGCGGCGCGCTCGCCGGGGAGGTGGTAATAATCGAACAAAGTCGGGCGGGTGACGAACTGCGAGCCATGCTGCGCGAGGACGCCAAGGTTGACGCCGGTCACCGGCCCGCCGGCATTGCCATAGCTGACGATCAGCCCGCGCCGCGCGGTGGCCTTCAGCGATACGTCCCATGTCGCCATGCCGATGCCGTCGAAGGTGACGGGAACGCCTTGCCCGTCGGTGATTTCGCGGACGTGCGCGGCAACATCGTCGTTTTTGTAGCGGATGACATGATCGGCGCCCGCCGCGCGGGCGGCATGTTCCTTCGCTTCGGTGCTGACCGTCCCGATCACCGTGGCACCGATCGCCTTCAGCCACTGGACGAGGATCAGCCCGACCCCGCCCGCGGCGGCGTGGACCAGCACGGGCCACCTGGCCTCCACCTTGGCGCAGCGTTCCACCAGCGCCTCGACCGTGCAGGCCTTGAGCAACGCGGCGGCGGCGGTTTCGTCGTCGATGGTGGGGGGGAGCTTGAACAATGATGCCGCGCTGACCAACCTTGCGCTGGCATAAGCGGTGCGTTCAGGGCCAAAAGTCGCGGCGCGGTCGCCGGGCTGGAAGCTGTGGACGCCTTCGCCGACGGCGATCACTTCACCCGCGGATTCAAGGCCAAGTCCACCGGGCAGCTGCACAGGATAAGTGCCGTCGCGGTGGTAGATATCGATGTAGTTGAGGCCGATCGCTGTGTGACGGAGCAGCACCTGGCCGGGGCCGGGCTTGTCCAGCGTCACCTCGCGCCAGTCGATGACCTCGGGGCCGCCCTGGCTTTCGATAAAGGCTTGGGTTGCTTGCATCGGCTTGCTCCTGCTGTCCGACCCATCTGGTGGGCCGGGCAGGGGAGCGCAAGGGAAAGTCCGTCCATCAACATCGTCATTGCTAGGAGCCCCGGCCTTGATCCGGGGCGACGCGGCAATCTGGAGTGGTGCAGGGCCGCGCCGGATTGCTTCCCCCGGCTTTTGCCGGGGTCGCAATGACGGCTATTTCGACGGACGGCGCGGGCTGCGCTGGCCGAAGGGCTTGGGCTTATAGCGTTCGTTGCCGCCCGGGCCGCCGGGACCACGCGGGCCGCGCGGGCCGGCGCGGTCGCCGAAGCTGCGGTCGCCGCCAGGCGCGCGGCCCAAGGTGGCGCGCGGCGCGCGGTCGCCCGAATGGCCGCCCCCATGTCCGCCTTTATCGCGGCGCGGCGGATAGGTCGGGCCGTCGGGCGCCGGGGTGATCGACACGCCGCTGTCGTCCTCGCCATCGGCGTTGGCGCTGCGCACCACCGCCTCGGCAAAGCGATCGGCGATGCCGCGCGGGATGTTGAACATCGTTTCCTTCGGCCCGATCCGGATCGCGCCGATCTCGTTCTTGCTGACATGGCCGCGGCGGCACAGCAGCGGCAGAATCCAGCGCGGGTCGGCGTTTTGATGGCGCCCGATGTTCAGGCGGAACCAGACGCTGTCCTCAAACCCTTCGCGGCGGTCTGCGCTGCCACGGTCCGAGCGTTCGAAACGCTCGCCGCGTTCGGGACGATCACGACCGCGCGGGCCGTTGTCGATCAGATCCTCGGGCGGCGGCATCAGTGCGCGGTGCGAGCGGACCAGCGATGCGGCGATGTCTTCTGCGCTGCGCTCGGCCATCAACCGCTGCGCGAGTTCCAGATCCTCGGGTTCATGCTCCTGCGGCGTGAGCAGCTTTTCCATCAACCGTTCCTGGTCGCGCGCGCGCACATCGGCGGCGGTCGGCGCGTCCATCCATTCGGCCTCGATCCGAGCGCCGCGCAGCATGCCGTCGACGCGGCGGCGGCGGGGATAGGGGACGATGATGACCGCCGTCCCCTTTTTGCCCGCCCGGCCGGTGCGGCCCGAACGGTGCTGAAGTGCTTCGGCATCGCGGGGGATTTCGACATGGATGACTAGGCTGAGGGTCGGAAGATCGATACCGCGCGCCGCCACGTCGGTGGCGACGCATACTCTTGCCCTGCGGTCACGCAGCGCCTGCAATGCGTGGTTGCGTTCGTTCTGGCTATGCTCGCCCGACAAGGCGACGGCAGCGAAACCGCGTTCGACCAGGCTGGCGTGGAGGCGGCGGACATTGTCGCGCGTCGCGCAGAACAGCATCGCGGTTTCGGCCTCGTGCAGGCGGAGCAGGTTGATCACTGCGCCCTCGATGTCGGCCGGGGCGACGGTCACCGCCTGATAGGCGATGTCGCCATGGCCGCGATCTTCGCCGACGGTCGAGATGCGCAGCGCGTCGCGCTGATAGCGCTTGGCGAGCTGGACGATCGGTTTGGGCAGCGTCGCCGAAAACAGCAGCGTCCGGCGCGTTTCGGGGGTGCCGTCGAGGATTTCCTCCAGATCGTCGCGAAAGCCCATGTCGAGCATTTCGTCGGCCTCGTCGAGCACCGCGACGCGCAGCGCGGTGAGGTCGAGCGCGCCGCGTTCAAGGTGATCGCGCAGGCGCCCGGGGGTGCCGACGACGATCTGCACGCCCTGACCCAGCGCGCGGCGTTCCTTGCTGGCGTCCATGCCGCCAACGCAGGTCGCGATGCGCGCACCTGCCTTGCCGTAAAGCCAGCCGAGCTCGCGGCTGACCTGCATCGCGAGTTCGCGCGTCGGCGCGATGATCAGCGCCAGCGGCGAGGTTGCGAAGGGCAGGCGTCCGTCCTCGAGCAACTCGTCGGCCATCGCGAGACCGAAAGCGACGGTCTTGCCCGATCCGGTCTGCGCCGAAACGAGCAGGTCGCGGCCCTTCGCTTCGGATTCGGTGACATGGGTCTGGACGGGGGTCAGCGCTTCATAGCCGCGCGCGACGAGGGCGTCCGAAAGGACGGGCGAAAGAGTTTCGAAAGTCATTGTTATCTCAATAGCATAGGCGGCCACCGGTGCGGTGGCGGGCCAGTAGAAAGGGGCTCAATGGGCTTAAATCACCTGTCCGGCAGCGTGTCCGCTTGCCCAGGCCCATTGAAAATTATAGCCGCCTAACCACCCTGTGACATCTACGGCCTCGCCGACCGCATAGAGGTTCGGAACGGTTTTGGCCACCATTGTTTGCGACGACAGGCTGGCGGTCGAAATTCCGCCGACGGTGACCTCGGCTTTGGCAAAGCCTTCGGTACCATTTGGTCGGAAGATCCAGCGGGCGAGTTGCGATTCGGCGTCGGCCAGTTTGCGGTCGGTCTGCGCCGCGAGTTCGCCGGGGAGGGCCAGGCGCTCGGCGAGTGTTTCGGCGAGACGATCGGGGAGCATTGTGCCGAGCGCGGCGCGCAAGGTGGCGCGCGGGCGAGCGCGCTTGGCGTCGAGCAGCCAGTCTTTTGGTGCGCCGGGCAGAAAGTCGATCGTTACCGGTTCGCCGTGGCGCCAATAGCTGCTGACCTGCAGGATCGCGGGGCCGGAAAGGCCTTTGTGGGTGAAGAGGGCCGCTTCGCGGAATGCCGCCTTGCCCGCGCGCGCCTCGACCGGCGCGGCGATGCCGGAAAGCTCGCGGAACAGCACATCGTCACCGCCCAGCGTCAGCGGGACCAGCGCGGGGCGCGGTTCGACGACCTTGAGCCCGAACTGGCGGGCGAGGTCGTAGGCAAAGCCGGTGGCGCCCATCTTGGGGATCGATGGGCCGCCGGTGGCGATGACCAGTGCCTGTGCGGAAAAGCTCACCTCGCCGAACTGGACGGCGAAGTTCCCGTCCGCGTGGGTGACGTCGCGGATCGGCTGGCCGGTGCGAACTTCGACCCCGCCTTTGGCGCACTCTTCCAGCAGCATCGCGACAATCTGTTTCGCCGATCCGTCGCAGAACAGCTGGCCCAGCGTCTTTTCATGATAGGCGATGCCATGACGCTCGACGAGTGCGATGAAGTCCGCGGGCGTGTAGCGCGCAAGCGCCGATTTGGCGAAATGCGGGTTCGCCGACAGGAAGCGGTCCGGTGCGGTGTTCACATTTGTAAAGTTGCAGCGCCCGCCGCCCGAAATCAGGATCTTCTTGCCCACTGCATCGGCATGGTCGAGCAGCAGCACCCGCTTGCCGCGCTGTCCCGCGACCGCGGCGCACATCAGCCCGGCCGCGCCGGCACCCAGCACGATGGCGTCGAACCTATTAGCGGACACCCCTACCTTCCCCCTTGATGGGGGAAGGATACGCAGCCTTGCCGCGCAGCGGCTAGGCGGAGTTGGATGGGGGTGACGGTGCGTCCTTCAACCGCCATCTCAGGCCGAGAGCGCACCCCCACCGCTGCGACTAAGCGAGCAAGCTGGCAAGTCTTGCTGCCTCCCCCATCAAGGGGGAGGGTCATTTTCAGGCCGGGCGTCATTCTCGGTGCAGCTTGGCGATCGACAGGCCGTCGGCCTTCGCGCGGGTCTTCACTGATTCTTCGCTGCGGGTCAGCGCCTTCGCGATCGACTTCAGCGGCATGCCCTTTTTGGCCAGCGTGTGCAGCTTGTCGATCTCGGCCGGGGTCCACGGCTGTTTGTGGCGTTCGAACTTGTCCTTCATGCCTGCGTCTCCGGATCGGCTTCGACGGCGAGGATCTTGATGGCATCCTCGCGATCCTGAAATTCGACGCTATCACCCGCCTCAGCGCCCATCAGCGCGCGTGCGAGCGGGGCCGAAAAGGCGACGCATCCCAGCGCCGGGTCGGCTTCGTCGCCGCCGACGATAGTGACCGTCTTTTCGGCCTTGTTGAGGCGATAGGTGACGCGGCTGCCGATGCCAACGCTGCCGTCCTCGGGCAGTGCCTGCACCTCGGCGGTCGACTGACGCGTGTGAAAATAACGCAGGCGCCGCTGCAATTTCTTGCGCGCCTCTTCATCCGCAGTCTTCGCAATCTCGGTTTCAAGCCGCGCCACCTCTTCGCCGAGCAACCGAAGCCCGCGTGGGGTCACCAGATTCGGGCCGACTGCGATGGGCAGCTCGAATTCGGGTTCCTTATGATCGTCGTCGCTTTCGCGGCGAAACGCTACGCTCATGGTCTGGCTTTCCGGTGGAAGTCGCAAACATTGCCCCTGCGCGTCGAAGGTGGCGACAAAATGGCGCAGCCCACCGCGTCGGGCGTAACCTTCGGCGGGCGCCGCGCGAAACTCCTGTCGATGCCATCCCCCGCATCGCCCATTTCCCAAGGGAGTATCCATGATGTCGAATAGTCTGAAACTGTCGCTCGCCGCCTCGGCGGTCCTTGCCATGGCGGCTGGCACGCTCGCCACCCCCGCCGCCGCCGCCGATGGCGCCAAGGAAAAATGCTACGGCGTGGCATTGAAGGGCAAGAATGACTGCGCCGCCGGTCCGGGCACCAGCTGTGCCGGTACCTCGACCGTCGATTATCAGGGCAATGCCTGGAAATATGTCGCCAAGGGCAGCTGCGAAAAGATGGGCGGCACGCTGGCGGCGCACAAGGGCAACGCCAAGCCGGTCGCCAAGAAGAGCTGAGGCAAGTGCCCCCCCGCCCGCTCCGCGACTTGCCGCAGCGCGCCGGTTTCGGGCTGAAGTCCGAACATTATGCCGACGTGCTGGCGGCGGCGGAGCGGGGTCCCCTGCCCGCCTGGGTCGAAGTCCACCCCCAAAATTACTTCGGCGCAGGCGGGCCTCCGCATCGTTGGCTGACCGCGATCGCGGACCATGTTCCGCTCAGCTTTCATTCGGTCGGGCTCTCGCTGGGGTCGGCGGCGGGAGTCGATCGCGATGAGCTCGCCTCGCTCGCCGCGCTGTGCGAGCGATACGAACCGGCGATCGTTTCGGACCATTTGAGTTGGAGCAATGGGCCGGACGACAAATTCCCCGATCTGCTGCCCATCCCCTACAGCCACGCGGCGCTCGCCCATTTCGTCGGCGAGGTCGGACGGGTACAGGACCGCTTGCGGCGGCCGATGTTGATCGAAAATCCATCGCGCTACCTTGCCTATGCCGCCGACGATTGGGGCGAGGTCGATTTCCTTCACGAACTGTGCCGCCGCAGCGGTTGCGGGCTGCTGCTCGACGTCAACAATGTCGAGGTGTCGGCATTTAATCTCGGTCTGGACCCGGCGCCGTGGCTCGACGCCTTTGATCCGCGATTGGTCGGCGAGGTGCATGTTGCGGGGCATAGCCGCAAGGACGACGGCATCGGCGGGACGATCGCGATCGACGATCATGGATCGGCGGTCGGGCAAAGCTGCTGGGATTTTCTGGCTGCCTTTCTGCGCCGCGCGGGCCCAAGACCGGTGTTGGTCGAATGGGACAGCGATGTTCCCGATTATGCGACGTTGATGGGCGAGGTCGCCAAGGCCGACGCGCTGCTGGTCCGTGAGCAAGTCGATGCGTGAAGGGCAGACAGCGATCGCAGCGACGTTGCTCGGCGGCCCCGATCATTTGCCCGCCGGACTGTTCGCGGGCGATCGCGGCGCGGTGCTGCGCGGGCTCTGCGTCCATGCCAACACCATATCGCATGCGCGGCTGGTGGCGCTGGAGGACAGTTTTCCGCGCACCCGCGACCATTTGGGCGCCGCCGAATTCAACCGCGTTTCGCGTGCCTTTTTCGATAGCGGCGGTGCGCAGGGCCGCGCGCTCGCGCTGATCGGTGCGGCGTTTCCCGATTGGCTCGCCGATCCGCTCGCCGCCGATCTGGCGCGCGCCGAATGGGCGTGGCTCGAAAGTTATCACGCCGTCGACGCACCGGCGCTGGCGCTTGCCGACCTTGCTGGGATGGACGAAGCGGCGCTGCTCGGCCTTGTCGTGCGGCGCCACCCGGCGGTGCGCGTCGTTGCGCTCGCGCATCCGTCTGCGCCGCTGCTTGATCCTTGCCTGCCGCGCGGCGCCCGTGCGCTGCTGATCGCGCGGCCCGATGCCGCGGTGCGGGTCCTTGCGATCGATGCGGCCGATGCTGCCGCGCTCGATCTGGCGCACGATATTACGCCGCTCGGTAACCTCATCGCGCATCTTGCCGAAACCCATCCCGATGGCGGCGCTGCCGTCGCGGCGCTGATCGGCGCCGGTGCTTTCGAAAGGCTTGCGGAATGAACCGGGTGGTTGGACTTTATGATCGCGGCGTTGCGCTGATCGCGGGGCGGGTGCCCGAAGCGTTCGCATTGCTGTTGCTGCGGATCGCACTCGCTGGGGTGTTCTGGCGATCGGGGCACACCAAGACGGTCGAGGGCGCGTTTCTGACGATCGATCCGGTGCAATATGACCTGTTCGCGTCGGAATTTTCGGGCCTGCCGCTCGATCCCGTTATCGCGGTCCCCCTGACCACCTATGCCGAGCATATTTTCCCGGCGCTGTTGCTGCTGGGGTTGGCGACGCGATTTTCGGCGGGCGCGCTGCTGGTGATGACGCTGGTGATCCAGACGTTTATTTTTCCCGACGCCTGGTGGCCCGTCCATTCGCTGTGGGCCGCGATGGCGGCGATCCTGATCGTGCGCGGCGGCGGGCTGTTTTCGCTCGATGCGGTCATTGCTAGACTGCGGGGCAGATGAGCATCGACGAACCCTCGCTGGCGCGCCTGATGACGGCATCGCAGCGCGGCGACCGCGCCGCCTACCGCGCGCTGCTGGGCGATTCGGGAAGGTGGCTGGCGCGCTATTTCGCGCGGCGGATCGCGCCGCACCAGGTCGACGATCTGGTGCAGGAGACGTTGGTATCGATGCATCGCAAGCTTGCGACCTGGGACAACAGCCGGCCGTTCCTGCCCTGGCTGGCGGCGATCGCGCGCTATCGCTGGATCGACCTTTTGCGCCGCCAGCGCGACGAGGTCGAGCTGGGCGAGGGCGACGCGGCGGTCGGGGTCGAGGACGAGGTCGTCCACGCGCGCCTCAGCCTCGACCGCATGCTCACGCTGCTGCCCCCGGGGCAGGCGCAGGCGATCACGCTGGTCAAGATCGAGGGTGCCTCGATCGCCGAAGCGTCGCAGATCTGCGGGCAGAGCGAGGCGCTGGTGAAGGTGAATATTCATCGCGGGCTGAAAAAGCTCGCGCAATTGATTGAAAGCGAATGAGATGAGCGACGCCGCGATCGACGACCTGATCGACAATCTTGCCGACGAGCTGGAACCGGTGCGCCCGCGCCGGGTCGCGCGCGGATCGCTGTGGGTTGCCGCGGGCTGGGCTGCGGGCGCCGCAATCTTGTTCGGGCTGGGCGGGATGCGGCACGATCTGGCCGAAGGCGTCATGATGCCCCCGCTGCCGCTGCTCGCCTTCTGGTTGATCGTGGCGTTGGGTTTCGCCGCGGCGTGGAGCGCGCTGCGGATGGGATTGCCGGGGGTCGGGCGCGATTACAGCGGATGGCGCTGGGCCGGGCTGGCGGCGCTCGCTTTGCCTTTGTCGGCGCTGGTGATGGCAATGGACGATAGCCATGCGGCGCTGGAAGCGGCGCATCCCGAAAATGGCCTGCATTGCCTGATGCAGGGGGTGCTCGCGGGGCTTGGCGTCGGCGCGGCGCCGTTTGGCTGGCTGAAGCACGGCGCGCCGACGTCGCCGGAACGCGCCGGCTGGGTGGTCGGTATCGCGGCGGGCGCGGCGGGGGCGACGATCGTCGCGCTGCATTGCGCATCGAACGACATGATTCATATCGCGCTGTGGCACGGGCTCGCGGTGCTGTTGTCGGGCATTGCGGGCCGCATATTGCTGGCGCCGCTGCTGCGCTGGTAGGATCGCTGGACAGCATATCTTATGTGTGTTATACGTGTAATACACAAAGGAGATTTGCGATGCGTAACTGGACGATGGCGGCGCTGCCGCTGGCCTTGGCGATGACCGTCACCGCGTGCAGCGGCGCCGACCGCAAGGACGGCGAACGGACAGGCAAGGGCGCGGCGGCGCAGCCGGCCGATGCAGGCCCGACCACGACCCAAACCTATGCGCTGACCGGATTTACCGAGGTCAAGGTGGCCGGTCCCGACGACGTGACCATTCGCCGCGGCGATGCCTTTTCGATCAGCGCCAAGGGGCCGCAGGCGGTGCTCGACCGGCTCGAGATCGAGGTCGACGGCCCGACGCTGTCGATCGGACGCAAGCGCGAAGGTTTCAGCTTTTCGAGCCGCGAGGACAATGACGTCGAAATCACGATAACCATGCCGCGTCTGACCGGCGCGCGGCTGACCGGGTCGGGGTCGATCGATGCCGACAGCATGGACGGCGATGCGGTCGAGGCGGTGGTCACGGGTTCGGGCGACCTCAAGGTCGCGAAGCTGACCGCCAAGCGCGCCGACATCAGCGTGTCGGGATCGGGCGACATCGAAATCGGCGGCGGCACCGTCGATGCCGGCGAATATGGCGTCACCGGATCGGGTGACATCGACGCTGACGGCCTTGTCGCGCGGACGCTGGAGGTGTCGGTTACCGGATCGGGTAATGTCGAAGCGCAGGCGTCGGGCACGGCCGATGTCAGCATCCTGGGGTCGGGCGACGTGACGCTGGGCGGCGGCGCAAAATGTTCGTCGCGCGAAGTCGGATCGGGGACCGTTACCTGCAAATGATGCGGTGCTGGTACCGCCTGCCCGGACCGGGTAAGGCGGTGCCATGACCCTTGCGCTTCGAAACGCCGCACTGGCGGCCGCCGTCCTTTTGGCCATCGCCCCCGCAACGGCAGCCGAAAAACGCTTTGGCCTCACCAGCTTCGAGGCGATCGAGGTCAACGCCGACTATGTGATCGAGGTGACGACGCGCGCTCCCGTCGGTGCCGTCGCGTCCGGGCCGCAGGATGCGCTCGACCGACTGAGCCTCGAGGCGCGCGACGGACGGCTGGTGATCGGGACACGCCAGTTCGCGGGCGACGAAAAACGCCGCGCTCCGCGCGGTGCAGTGACGATCCGGATCAATGTTGCGGGTCTGCGGACGGCGACGATGGGCGGCGCGGGATCGCTCAGCATCGACCGGATGAAGGGCAATCGCGTGTCGATCGCGCTGCGCGGGCCCGGAACGGTTTCGGTCGGCGCGATCGCCACCGACCGGCTTTCGGTCGCGATGATCGGCAACGGCACGATGACGCTGGGCGGAACCGCAAAACAGGCGCAAATGACCGTGTCGGGCGCGGGGCTGTTCGACGCGGGCGCACTGGCAGTCGACATGCTGACCTTCGACGGCGAAGGCGCGGGCGAGAACCGACTGCTTGCGGTAAAGACCGCGGGAGTGACGGCGCGGGGGGTCGGCAAGACGGTGGTGCTGGGCAAGCCCGTGTGCACGGTGCGCAATGTCGGCGGCGGGTCGGTGCAGTGCGGGGCGGCGAAGTAATAGTATAGCGTGTAAAGCGGGAATGTCGGGTATCGACCGAGAGTGGACGTACGTCATTTCCTCTCTCCCCTAGCCGCAGTTGAGAGGGGGTTTGCGCGTGCTGGCGTCTGCCCCCTCACCAAGCTTCGCTAGCTCCTGACGGAGCAAGCTGCGCTATCCTCTCCCACAAGGGGAGAGGAGCTTGTGGCCGCTCCCCACCCCAAAGCTGACCTCCGGCGGCAGGCCGCTTACTGCCCCGCTGTCGCGCCCAACCCATCGATCTTCTTCGACTGGCGCATGATCAGTCCCGGGAACCAGCGCGCGAGGCGCGCCAGCCGCCTGGCCATCTTGCCGACGGTCACATGGACCTTGTCGCCGTGGACCGCCGCCCACGCCGCCTCGGCGACACGTTCGACCGGGACGATCTCGAATCCGCTCTGCGACAGGCGGTCGCGCGCGGGTTCGTTGCTGTCGGCGCTGACCTGGTCGAGCAGGGGGGTGTCGATGAAGCCTGGCATCAGTGAGCGGACCTTGATGCCATATTTCGCAAATTCGATTTCCAGCGCCTCGGTCAGCCCGCGCACCGCGAATTTGGTCGCCGAATAGACGGCCAGCCCGGCGACCCCGTAGAATCCCGATGCCGACCCGGTGTTGAGGATCGCCGATCCCGGTGTGGCGCGCAGTAGCGGGAGCGCCATATAGATGCCGTTGACGACGCCGCCGAAATTGATCGCGATCAGCCGATCGTCCTCCTCGGGCGGCATGTCGGCAAACTGGCCGCCGGTACCGATCCCGGCATTGTTGAACAGGACGTCGAGCCGGCCGCCGCTGGCGGCGGCAAATTCATCCAGCGCCGCCTTCCACTGATCACGGTCGCGCACGTCCATGACGTGGCGCGACGATGCGCCGTCGGGGAGGAGCGCGGCGGTTTCGTCGATCCCGGCGCGGTTGACGTCGGCGATGCCGACGAACCAGCCCTGCGCCGCGAAATGGCGCGCGACCGCGCGCCCGATGCCCGAACCGCCACCGGTAATGAAAATCGCCTTTCGAGCCATCCCGCCCCTCCTTACATTCTTGTCAGTCCGACAAGATGCCAAGTTGACGTGCCGGTCAAGCGACAATGACGGCTTGGCAAGCGGGCGGGCGGCTGGCTAAGAGGGCGGCGATGACCCGCGGCCTCCGCCTGATCCTCCTGTTCCTGTTGCTGTTTTGCGCCGGACTGACCGCTCCGGCGCGTGCCGAGGTGGTCGTGAGCTTTTACAGCCATGATTTCGGCGACCGCTTTCCGCACGCCTTCATCGTCATGAAGGGCAAATTGGATGCGACGGGCGAGGTGATCGACGCCAATTACGGCTTTACCGCGACAACCGTCAGTCCGGCGATCCTGTTCGGGTCGGTCAAGGGCAAGGTGGAATCGTCGGAGCCCGACTATATCGCCAAGAGCGATCGCCAGTTCGATGTCGTCGTCGACGATGCAACCTATGCGCGACTGATCGCCAAAGTCGCCGAATGGCGCGACCGTGAACAGCCGAGTTATAGCCTGAACAAGCGCAACTGCGTGCATTTCGTCATGGAACTGGCCGAGGCGGTCGGGCTCAAGGTCAATCGCAACAGCAAGCTGTTCAAGAAACCGAAGAGTTTTCTGATCGAGGTGAAGGGGCTTAACCCAGAGTTGGGATAGGGGGAATTCATGTTGCCATTGTTATTGCTCCTCGCCACGGCGGCTGACCCCGTGACGCCAACTGACGTGGCGAGGGCTGGCGAGCCGATGACACCGGCGGGGAACCCGGGAACCTGGGCTACCAACGCCGATTATCCAGCGACGGCGATGCGCGACGAACGCGAGGGAACGACGGGCTTTCGCTTGACGATCGGGCCGGACGGACTGCCGCAGCGGTGCGACGTCACATCGTCGAGCGGACATACCGATCTTGATACCACGACCTGCCGACTGGTGATGGAGCGCGCGCGCTTTCGGCCGGGCCGCGACGAAAATAACCAGCCCGTCGGCGGTACCTATTCCAACCGCATTCGCTGGACGATCCCGGACAATTACATCGACAAACTGGCAAATGCGGGATTCAGCGTCGACCAGACACGCGAGAGCTGGCCGCGCGGTCCGTCGCCGCTTCCCGCCATGCTGCTGATCGACACGACAGCCCATTATCCCGCCGCAGCCCTTGCCGCCCGCCACGAGGGCGATGTCCATATGGCTGTAAGCGTCGATGCGCTGGGCAAGGTGAGCGGATGCAGTGTCATTAACAGCAGCCTGTCGGCCGATCTCGACAAGGCGGCCTGTGCCTTGATGTTGAGCCAGGGTGCCTTCACGCCGGCGCTCGACGGCAATGGAAAGCCGACCAAGGGGGTCGTGCCCGCGATGTTCCGCTGGTTCCTGCCGCGGCCGGAGGCACCCGTCGCCAACGCCGAGCGGTCGCTCGCGCTGCGGAAATTTCCGATGAGCGAACCGGGGGAATCCTCGCTGTCGGTACTGTTGGACGCCGAAGGCAAGGCGAGCAATTGTACTTATTCAAGAATCGGCGAAACATGGCTTGTGGCCCCCGGCATCAACCCGTGCGACACGATCGGTGGGGCGCAGCACTATATTCCCTTCACGGATGCCAAGGGCCAGCCGGTCGCGCGGCGCATAACGCTCCGCATCGAAGCGAAGATCGAGGCGCCCGACGTCGCAAAGCCGTCCACGGTGCCATAATCCGCCCACCAAGGTTCTGCCCCTAGACGCCGCGCCGCTTTCACCCTATGTTCAGGGAACGGGGCGTAATATGTTACGCTCCGATGCGTAACAGGGGCGATTCTTGCGGTTATTGCTGACCCTTTTGGCATTGCTGACCGGTCTGGCGACTGCCGACCGGGCGGTCGCCGCGCCTGCCGTTCCGGCGGCGATGGGAGCGCTGGTCCTGCTCGCCGAGACCGCGGGCCAGGCCGAGGTCAGCGATAGCGAACGTCGTCCGTCCGCGACAACGCCGACCCGGCGATCGAGTGGCGGCGGTACGGGTCGCAAGCCGCGCAAGGCGCCGCCTCCGCATCTTCCCGGCCTCCTCACCGGCAGCGACCGCGCGCTCGAATAGAGTGCTGCTTTAGCGTCCTGTTCTTGCAGGCGCCGCCCCGCGATGGGGCTTTGCATATTCTTGCGGCCTCTGGGCCGCCCTTTCATTCATATTCCAAGGAATCATAGATGTTTTCTGGCCTCGCCAAGAGCCTGTTCGGCTCGTCCAACGACCGTTATGTGGGCTCGATCCGCAAGATCGTCGACAAGATCAACGCATTCGAACCCGCGATGCAGGCGCTCGACGACGCGGGATTGCAGGCGCAGACGCAGAAGTTCCGCGACCGGCTCGCGGCGGGCGAGACGCTCGACGATATCCTGCCCGAAGCCTTTGCGACGGTGCGTGAGGCAGCGGTGCGCACTTTGGGGATGCGCCATTTCGACGTCCAGATGATCGGCGGCGTCGTCCTCCACCGCGGTGAAATCGCCGAAATGGCGACCGGCGAGGGCAAGACGCTGATGGCGACGCTGCCCTGTTACCTCAACGCCTTGGAAGGCAAGGGCGTCCACGTCGTGACCGTCAACGACTATCTGGCGCGCCGCGACGCCGAATGGATGGGGACCGTTTATGGTTTCCTGGGCCTGACGACCGGGATCATTGTCCCCAACCTCAACGAAATGCAGCGCCGCGACGCCTATAGCAGCGACATCACCTATGCGACGAACAACGAGCTGGGGTTCGATTATCTGCGCGACAATATGAAGTTCGACCGCCAGCAGATGGTCCACCGACCGTTCAATTTCGGCATCGTCGACGAGGTCGATTCGATCCTGATCGACGAAGCGCGGACACCGCTGATCATCTCCGGCCCGACCGACGACAAGTCGGAGCTGTATATCCGCGTCAACGAGATCGTCCTGCAGCTGACCGACGAAGATTATGAGAAGGACGAAAAGTCCAAATCGATCAGCCTGACCGAAGACGGCACCGAACATGTCGAGCGGCTGCTCGAAGCCGCGGGCCTGCTCCAGGGCAGCAACCTTTATGACATCGAGAACACCCAGGTCGTCCACCACGTCAATCAGGCGCTGAAGGCGATTCAGATGTTCCGCATCGACACCGACTATATCGTCAAGGACGGCAAGGTCGTCATCATCGACGAGTTTACCGGGCGCATGATGGACGGCCGTCGCTGGTCCGACGGCCTGCACCAGGCGGTCGAGGCGAAGGAAGGCGTGCAGATCGAGCCCGAAAACCAGACCCTCGCGTCGATCACCTTTCAGAATTATTTCCGCATGTATCCCAAGCTTTCGGGCATGACCGGGACGGCCGCGACCGAGGCACCCGAATTTTTCGACATCTACAAGATGAATGTCGTCACCATCCCGACCAACCGCCCGATCGCGCGGATCGACGACGAGGATGAGTTTTACAAGAATATCACCGACAAGTTCGGCGCGATCGCCAAGACGATCCGCGAGGCGCAGGAGCGCGGCCAGCCGGTGCTGGTCGGCACCGTGTCGATCGAAAAGTCCGAACTGCTGTCGTCCTTCCTCGAAAAGGAGAATGTCGCGCACAGCGTCCTCAACGCGCGTTTCCATGAAAGCGAGGCGCATATCGTCGCGCAGGCGGGCCGTACCGGTGCGGTGACCATCGCCACCAACATGGCAGGCCGCGGCACCGACATCAAACTCGGCGGCAACGAGGAATTCCGCATCGAGGACGAGCTGAAGGACATGCCCGCCGGTCCCGAGCGCGACGCCGCAGTCGAGCGGATCAAGGCCGAGGTCGCCGCCGAGCGCGAAGCGGTGAAGGCGGCGGGCGGGCTGTTCGTCCTTGCCACCGAACGCCACGAGAGCCGCCGCATCGATAACCAGCTGCGCGGTCGTTCGGGGCGTCAGGGCGATCCCGGCCTGTCGAAATTTTACCTCTGTCTCGACGACGACCTGCTGCGGATCTTCGGTCCCGACACGCTGTTTTCCAAGATGATGAACAAGAATCTGGAGGATGGCGAGGCGATCGGGTCGAAATGGCTTTCGAAAGCGATCGAGACCGCGCAGAAAAAGGTCGAGGCGCGCAACTATGACATCCGCAAGCAGGTCGTCGAATATGACAACGTCATGAACGACCAGCGCAAGGTGATCTACGAGCAGCGCGGCGACATCATCGACAGCGAAACCGTCGATGATGTGATGGCGGCGATGCGCGCCGAAACGGTGAACGCGATCGTCGCCGACGCCTGCCCGCCGGGCAGCTATCCCGAGCAATGGGACATCGAGACGATGAAGGAGCGCGTCGCCAATATTCTCGATCTCCACCCGCCGATCGACGAGTGGATGCAGGAAGATGCCGTCGATCCCGAGATTTTCGAAGAGCGTATCCAGGCGATGGCCGACGCGGTCGCGGCGGAAAAGGCCGCGCAGGTCGATCCCGACACCTGGAAAGGGATCGAGAAATCGGTGCTGCTCCAGACGCTCGACCATCAGTGGAAAGACCATCTGGCGACGCTCGACGCACTGCGCCAGGCGATTTTCCTGCGCGCCTATGCCCAGAAACAGCCGATCAACGAATATAAGCAGGAAGCCTTTGCGCTGTTCGAGCGCATGCTGTCGAACATCCGCGAAGATGTGACGCGCACCGTGGCGCGCATCGACCTACGCTTCGAAGAGCCCGAGCCGATGCCGCTTCCCGATCTGCCAGATTTCCTGACGACGCATATCGATCCGTTCACGGGTGAAGACAACAGCGCCGATATCGATAGCGGCGGACTGGGCGTGATCGCCAACACGCTGCCCCCGATGCAAATCCCGCGGCCTGACATGCCGGAGGGCGAAAATCCCTATGCGGCGCTGGAGATCAGCCGCAACGCGCCATGTCCGTGCGGTTCGGGGCGCAAATACAAGCATTGCCACGGCGCGATCTGATCGGTCGCTGACCCGATGACCGGCCTCGCCGCGCTCTTCAGCCTGACCGCGCTGCTCTACGCCGCGGTCGGGTTCGGCGGCGGGTCGACCTATACCGCGCTGCTGATCCTCGGGGGCGTGGCGGTGGGGCTGGTTCCGGCGATCAGCCTCGCGTGCAACGTCATCGTCGTCAGCGGCGGGACGATCCGGTTCGCGCGGGCCGGGGTGATGCCGTGGGCGAAGGCGCTGCCGCTGATCGCGGTCGCCGCGCCGCTGGCCTTTCTTGGCGGGCTGACCCCGGTGAAGCAGGGCATGCTTGTCACGCTGCTGGGATTGTCGCTGCTCGCGTCGGCGCTGGCGCTGCTGATCCAGCCGCGGACCGCCAAGCCTGTGCTGCTGCGGCCCGCGCTCTTGCTGCCGATCGCCGCGGCGCTCGGCTATCTTGCGGGCGTGGTCGGCATTGGTGGGGGAATATTTCTGGCGCCGATCCTGCACCTGATCCGCTGGGCCGAGGAACGGTCCGTCGCCGCGACCGCGAGCCTGTTCATCCTCGTCAACAGCCTGTTCGGGCTGACCGGCCAGTTGATCAAGGGTCAGGGCAACGCGATGGTGGCCGCGGTCGCCAGCCACTGGCCGCTGCTGGTCGCGGTGTTGATCGGTGGCGCGATCGGGACCCAGCTTGCAGTCAAGAGTGAGCCCGCAGCGTTGATCCGGCGGTTGACTGCGGTGTTGGTCGGTGTTGTCGCTATCCGCCTGTTATTTGGTTTCTAACGCTTTTTTGTGCGCTTGCCTTCCCGTGCGGCGGTGCTAGCATCGCGTCGATAAGCTTGGTGGCCACGTAGCCGCCAGGCGGCGCAGCAGCTGGAACAGGATGCGCCGTGCAAGCCCAGGACATTGGGCGCGCGGCATGGGTTGGCACGTTGCGTGGAAAGGGCAGGCGCATTTCCTTTTTTGACGAAATGAACAGCCATGGCGGCGAGACCCGGTCGCCCTATCGCGAATATTGCGACTGGTTCGAAGCCGAGGATGTGGCGCGCATCCAGCACAAGGCGGTTCAGGCCGAGGCGCTTTTCCGTACCACCGGCATCACCTTCAACGTCTATGGCGCCGTCGACGGCGACGAGCGGTTGATCCCCTTTGACGTCGTGCCGCGGATCATCTCAGCCAGCGAATGGCGCCGCCTGTCGCGCGGCATCGAACAGCGCGTGCGCGCGCTCAACGCCTTCCTCTACGACATCTATCACCGGCAGGAGATTTTGCGCGCCGGGCGGGTGCCGACCAAGCTGATCGCCGACAACGACGCCTTTCTGCCGATGATGATGGGGCTCGACCCGCCGGGCGGCATCTATACGCATATCAGCGGCACCGACATCGTCCGCACCGGCGCCAACGAGTTTTACGTGCTGGAGGACAATGCGCGCACCCCGTCGGGGGTGTCGTACATGCTCGAAAACCGCGAAACGATGCTCCAGATGTTTCCCGAGCTGTTCGCGAAAGTGCCGGTGCGCGAGGTCAGCGATTACCCGATCAACCTCTTGAAATCACTCGCCGCCTGCGCGCCGCCGGCATGCGGCGGGACGCCGACGGTCGCGGTGCTGACCCCGGGTATCCACAACAGCGCCTATTATGAGCATAGTTTCCTGGCCGATCATATGGGCGCCGAACTGGTCGAGGGGCATGATCTGCGGGTGGTCGACGGCCGTGTCGCGATGCGCACGACGCAGGGGTATAAGGCGATCGACGTGCTCTATCGGCGCGTCGATGACGACTTCCTCGACCCGCTGAATTTCCGCCCCGACTCGATGCTGGGGGTGCCGGGGATCTGGGACGTGTATCGCGCCGGGGGCATTACCATCGCCAACGCGCCGGGAACGGGCATCGCCGACGACAAGGCGCTGTACAGCTATATGCCCGACATCATCGAATTTTATACCGGCGAAAAGGCGCTGCTCCCCAATGTGCCGACCTGGCGCTGCTCGGAGCCCGAGCATCTGCGCGAAGTGCTCGATCGCCTGCCCGAACTGGTGGTCAAGGAAGTCCACGGATCGGGCGGGTACGGGATGCTCGTCGGCCCCGCGGCGAGCAAGAAGGAACTGGCGGCGTTCCGCGCCAAGCTGGAGGCGAACCCAGGCAATTATATCGCGCAGCCGACGCTGTCGCTGTCGACGGTGCCGATCTTTACCAAGAAAGGGCTGGCGCCGCGCCATGTCGATCTGCGTCCGTTCGTGCTGATGTCACCGCAGGGGATCACGATTACGCCGGGCGGGCTGACGCGGGTCGCGATGACCCGGGGATCGCTGGTGGTGAATTCGAGCCAGGGCGGTGGGACCAAGGATACGTGGGTGTTGGAGGATTGATGGTGAGCGTGTCGTCATCCCCCAATCATCCCCTCCCGCAAGCGGGAGGGGCAGCGAGGCTTGGCAGCTTGCTGCCTAGCCGCAGCGGGGTGGGCAGACCCCGCCGCGCGAATGCACACCCCGTTGCGACTAGCGAACAGGTTCGCAAGTCTCACTGCCCCTCCCGCGTGCGGGAGGGAATGGGGATGCGCCCATGCTAGGCAAGACCGCAGGCAGCCTCTTCTGGATGGCGCGCTACCTCGAGCGCAGCGAGAATAACGCGCGCCTGATCGACGCGGGGTTTCGCATTGCGCTCACTCGGTCGCAAACCGCGGCCGCCGAATGGAAGTCGGTGCTGGTGACCGCCGGGGTCAATCAGGCGTTTCAGGCGGCGCACGGCGATTACAGCTCGGCGCGGGTGATCGATTTCCTGCTGCGCGACCCGGCCAACCCGTCGAGCATATTGTCGGTGATCCGTCAGGCGCGCGACAATGCGCGCACCGCGCGCACCGCGTTGACGCGCGAGACATGGGAAGCGGTCAACACCAGCTGGATGACGCTCGTCGCGCTGCTCAAGCGGCAGGTGCGCGAGGACGACCTGCCCGACGTGCTGACGACGATCCGCCAGCAAAGCGCGCAGGTGCGCGGCGCACTGAATGGCACAATGCTGCGCAACGACGGCTATCATTTCGCGCAGCTCGGCACCTTTCTGGAACGCGCCGACAACACCGCCCGCATCCTCGACGTCAAATATTATCTGCTGCTGCCGTCGGTCGCGCACATCGGTACGTCGATCGACAATGTGCAGTGGGAGACGATCCTGCGGTCGGTGTCGGCGCACCGCGCCTACCGCTGGCTGTACGGGGCCGAGATCAGCGCGCTGAAGATTGCGGAATTCCTGATCCTCTATCGCCAGATGCCGCGCAGCCTGACCTTTTGCAGCGAGCGCATGGAAAATCATCTGAACGAACTGCAACGCCACTATGGCGACGAAACGGAGGCGTGGCGGATGGCGCATGCGCTGGTTCACGACAAGCTGAACGCCCCGATCCAGTCGATCTTTGACGGCGGCCTGCACCAATATGTCACCGGCTTTCTGCGGGACACCGCGGCGCTCGCGCGGCAGGTCGAGCGCGACTATCGGTTTGTGGAATAGGGCGGCCGGTCATGCGTTTGTTCGTCGAACATATCACCCGTTATCATTATGACGCCCCGGTGCGTTACGCGCTGCAGCAGCTGAAAATGACACCCAAGGACCGCCCGGGACAGCAACATGTCGTCAATTGGGCGATCGATATCGAAGGCGGTACGCAGCAGCTTCATTACACCGACCATCACGGCAATGGTGTCGACCTGATCGCGGTCGAGGGCGGCGCCAGCGAGCTGATCATCCGCTGCCATGGCGAGGTCGAACTGCAAAGCTGGGACGGGGTGATCGGCCCCCACCGCGGCGCGATGCCCTTGTGGACCTTTCTGCGCCCGACGCCGCTGACCCGCGCAGGGCGGGGGGTGCGCGGGCTGGTCGCGCAGCTTGGCCGCGACCATGCCAGCGACATCGAACGCGCGCACGCGCTGTCGGCGCTGATCATCGACCGGCTGGCGTACCGGATCGGGATCACCAATGCCGAAACGACCGCCGAACAGGCACTCGCCGGAGAAGGCGGGGTGTGTCAGGACCATGCCCATATCTTCATCGCCGCGATGCGCCATCTGGGGCATCCGGCGCGCTATGTGTCGGGCTATCTGATGATGAACGACCGCACGCAGCAGGATGCGACGCACGCCTGGGCCGAAGCGCATTTCGACCATATCGGATGGATCGGTTTCGACGTCAGCAACGGCCATTCGCCCGACCAGCGCTATATCCGCGTCGCAACGGGGCTCGATTACCGCGATGCGGCGCCGGTGCGCGGCATGCGATATGGTGCGGCGCAGGAAAATCTGGTTGTTCAATTGCAGGTCCAGCAATAAGCGGACTGCGGGGACACAGGACGATCCGGGGCGGGGATACGGGATTCGATGACTTATTGCGTGGGAATGCGGCTCAACAAGGGGCTGGTGTTCATGTCGGACACCCGCACCAATGCGGGCGTCGACGATATTGCGCAGGTGCGCAAGATGCGCAGCTGGCACGTCCCCGGCGAGCGCGTCATCACGTTGATGTCGGCGGGCAACCTCGCGACGACGCAGGCGGTGGTCAGCCTGCTCGACGAACGCACCAAGGCGCCCGAAGACCGCCACCCGTCGATTCTGGCGGCGCCGTCGATGTTCCAGATCGCGACGATCATCGGCGAAACGCTGCGCCAGATTGTGATGCGCTACAACAGCGAGGGGCCGGCCGCGGCGGCCGCGTTTCGCGCCTCGCTGATCGTCGGCGGGCAGATCAAGGGCGCCGAACCACGCCTGTTCCTGATCTATCCCGAGGGAAATTTTATCGAGGCGGGCGAGGATAATCCCTTCTTCCAGATCGGTGAAACCAAATATGGCCGCCCGATCATCGTGCGATCTTATGACCCCGCAATGTCCTTCGAGGATGCGGTGAAACTGCTCTGCGTGTCGTTCGATTCGACGATCCGCGCCAATGCCGGGGTCGACCTGCCGATCGACCTGAAAATCCACGAGCGCGACGATTATGTGAGCGTGCGCGAACGGCGGTTCGAACGTGGCGACCCCTATTTCGATAGCGTCGCGAACGGCTGGGCCGAAGCATTGGGGATCGCGCTGGCGGAGCTTCCCGACTTCCATTTCTGATTGCCATCGGCCACCGTCCCGCGACGATGAAACGAGAGGGATCGCCATGCTGCGCTGGATAGCTGCTGCACTTGTTTTATTGGCCAGTCCGGCGGCCGCCGACGAGGCTCGCCTCGACAAGGCGCTTGGCGATTTTCGCGAACTGCACCGCGCCGAAATGCGCCGGGCGAATATTGCGGGAAGCAGTTTCTACGTCGTACGCGACGGGCAGATCGTCGCTGCCGATCATCTGGGCGAGCAGGACGCCGACGCTCATGTTCCGGTCGATGCCCGGACGATCTATCATTGGGCGTCGGTGACCAAGACGATGACCGGCATCGCGATCATGCAGTTGCGCGATCGCGGGCTGCTGTCGCTCGACGATCCCATCGTCAAATATGTCCCCGAACTTGCCGCGGTGCATAATCCCTTTGGCGACACGGGCGCGATCACGCTGCGCCAGTTGATGAGCCACAGTGCGGGGTTTCGCAGCGGCACCTGGCCCTGGCGCGACCATGACTGGCAGCCGTTCGAACCACAGGGGTGGGACCAGCTGCTCGCGATGCTGCCCTACACGCGGGTCGAGTTCAAACCGGGCAGCCGCTTCGGCTATTCGAACCCCGGCATCGTCTATCTGGGGCAAGTGATCGAGCGGCTGTCGGGCGAGGATTATGAAGTCTATATCGACAAGAATATCCTGAAGCCGCTGGGCATGCACGCCAGCACTTTCGATCGCACCCCGCCGCACCTGCTGCCTTTTCGCTCGCACAGCTATTATATCCGGGGCGGCAAGCGCGTCGCCGCGCCGTTCGATGTCGATACCGGGGTCACCGTGTCGAACGGCGGGCTCAACGCGCCGATGCCTGACATGGCCAAATATGCGGCATTCCTGCTCGGCGATCCGGCGCGGCAATCCGACTATGATCTGGTGCTGAAACGGTCATCGCTGGAAGAAATGTGGGTGCCGCAGATTTCGGCGGGCGAGGATTTCACCCAAGGCCGCATGGCGACGACGACGCAGAGCGCGCTGTCGTTTTTCGTCGACCGCAGCCGGGGGGTGCGTATCGTCGGGCATAATGGCGATCAGAACGGTTTTCGCGCCTATCTGAGCTTTTGTCCCGACCAGCGCGTCGGCAGCCTGCTCGCGTTCAACACCGAAACGCAGGGCGTGCAGAATAGCGCGGCCAATCGCGACACCGCGGAATCGCGCATCGCGCTGGCGACCGACCGGCTGTGCGAGGCACTGGCAAAATAGCCTCCCCCTCGTCATCCCGGCGAAGGCCGGGATCTCACCCTGTCGAAATGACGCACCGTCGAGATCCCGGCCTTCGCCGGGATGACGATTCAAATAAGCTCCGGCGGCGAATGAACTACCTGTTCTTCCGCCCCTCGATCAGCCCGTCGACAAGGCTCGGATCGGCGAGCGTCGAGGTGTCGCCCAGCGATCCGAAATCATTCTCCGCAATCTTGCGCAAAATCCGCCGCATGATCTTGCCCGAACGCGTCTTGGGCAGCCCGGGGGTCAGGTGGATATGATCGGGGGTCGCGATCGGGCCGATTTCCTTGCGCACCTGCTGCTTCAGCGCCGCGGCGACTTCGTCGGTCGCCTCGACCCCGGCGTTCAAGGTGACATAGGCGTAGATGCCCTGGCCCTTGATGTCGTGCGGGAAGCCGACGACCGCGGCCTCGGCGACGTCCTCGTGCAGCACCAGCGCGCTTTCGACCTCGGCGGTGCCCATGCGGTGGCCCGAGACGTTGATCACGTCGTCGACGCGGCCGGTGATGCGCCAATAGCCGTCGGCGTCGCGGCGGCAGCCGTCGCCGGTG
This sequence comes from Sphingopyxis sp. EG6, assembly GCF_003609815.1. Taxonomy (NCBI): domain Bacteria; kingdom Pseudomonadati; phylum Pseudomonadota; class Alphaproteobacteria; order Sphingomonadales; family Sphingopyxidaceae; genus Sphingopyxis; species Sphingopyxis sp. EG6. Next base: position 2,661,090 of record NZ_AP017603.1, on the reverse strand, counting down.
AAATATTTCCCCTTGTAGGTCGAGAAATAGGTCTCGGCGAAGCGGGCGTGATCGCCGTAGATCGTCCGCGCCTGCCCGGGCCAGCTGTGGGTGATGCACAGATTGCCTTCCGCGGCGCCGCCGGTCTGCTCGCACACCAACGTGTTGCCGTCGGCATCGACCAGTTCGGGGCGGATGCCGAAGAAGGGTTTGCCCGCACTGCCCGGCTGCATCGGATGTGCGCCCGGAAGCGTCGTAATCATGATGCCGCCGGTCTCGGTCTGCCACCAGGTGTCGATGATGGGGACGCGGCCCTTACCGACAATCTGGTGATACCAGCGCCACGCCTCGGGGTTGATCGGCTCGCCGACGCTGCCGAGCAGGCGGAGCGACGACAGGTCGTGACGCGTCACATAATCGTCACCCTCGCGCATCAGCGCGCGGATCGCGGTGGGCGCGGTGTAGAGGATGTTGACCCGATGCTTGTCGACCACCTGCCAGAAGCGGTCGTGGTCGGGGTAGTTGGGCACGCCCTCGAACATCAAAGTCGTCGCGCCATTCTGGAGCGGGCCATAAACGACATAGCTATGACCGGTGACCCAGCCGATGTCGGCGGTGCACCAGAAGATTTCGCCGGGACGATAATCGAAGCCGTAATGAAAGGTCGTCGCGGTCCACACGCTGTAACCGCCGACGGTGTGGAGCACGCCTTTGGGCTTGCCGGTCGAGCCCGAGGTGTAGAGGATGAACAGCGGATCCTCGGCGTTCATCGGTTCGCAGGGGCATTCGGCACCGACGTCAGCCGACAGCGCGTCATACCAATGGTCGCGCCCTTCCGTCATGCTTACATCGCCGCCGGTGTGCGCGATGACGAGCACGGCCTTGACGTCGATGCGCTCCAGTGCCTTGTCGACATTGGCCTTGAGCGGCACCACCTTGCCGCCGCGCAGTCCTTCGTCGGCGCAGATCACCCAGTCGCTGGCGCAATCCTCGATGCGGCCATGGATCGCCTCGGGCGAGAAGCCGCCAAAGACGACGCTGTGCACCGCGCCGATCCGCGCGCAGGCGAGCATCGCAACCGCGCCCTCGGGGATCATCGGCATATAGATGGTTACGCGGTCGCCCTTTTGGACACCGAGTTTCTTGAGCGTGTTGGCAAAGCGGATGACGTCGGCGAGCAGCGCGGCGTAGCTGATCGTGCGCGTCTCGCCGTCGGGGGCGTCGGGTTCGAAGATGATCGCGGTGCGGTCGCCGTGACCCGCGGCGACATGGCGGTCGACGGCGTTGTCGCAGAGGTTCAGGACGCCGTCCTCGAACCATTTAATTTCGACGGGATCATAGGACCAGTTCGCGATCTTCGTCGGCGCCTTGATCCAGTCGATCCGCTTCGCCTGTTCGGCCCAAAAGGCGTCTGGGTCGTCGATGCTCTGCCGGTAGAGCCGGTCATAATCGGCGGCGGTGCAATGCGTGTTCGCGGCGGCGTCGGCGGGGACCGGGACCAGCGGTTCGGAGGGGGGTAGGTCGGACACGTCTGCTTCTCCCGCTTTCGATTTGACTCGCTTGCTGGCTGCGATAACCCGCGAGACATAAACTGCAAGGGGGCGCGCATGCAGGGGAGGGACATAGGATGACGCAATTGGGCCATGATGTCGCGCGGCTGCTCGACGGACTCGGCGTCGATCGTGACGCATGGACCGGCGGGTCGATGGCATCGGTAACGCCGCTGACGGGCGAGCGGATCGGCATGGTGCAGGTCGCCGACGCGGCGCACACCGCGGCCGTGCTCGACACCGCCACCGCCGCCTTTCGTGCCTGGCGCCGTGTTCCCGCGCCGCGCCGCGGCGAACTGGTCCGGTTGCTCGGCGACGAGCTGCGCGCGGCGAAGGACGATCTCGCGCGGCTGGTGACGATCGAGGCGGGGAAGATCCCGTCCGAGAGCGCGGGTGAGGTGCAGGAGATGATCGACATCTGCGACTTTGCAGTCGGGCTGTCGCGTCAGCTTTATGGCCTGACGATCGCAACCGAGCGGCCGGCGCACCGGATGATGGAGGTCTGGCATCCGCTGGGTGTCGTCGGGGTGATTTCGGCGTTCAATTTCCCGGTCGCGGTGTGGGCGTGGAATGCGGCCCTCGCTTTGGTGTGCGGCAACAGCGTGGTGTGGAAGCCGTCGGAAAAGACGCCGCTGACCGCGCTGGCGGTGCAGGCGATCTTTGACCGCGCGGCGGCGCGCTTCGGCGATGCGCCGCACGGTCTGGCGCAACTGCTGATCGGCGGGCCCGAAGCGGGGGAGGCGCTGGTCGACGACCGGCGCGTCGCGCTCGTCTCCGCGACCGGGTCGACGCGGATGGGGCGCAGCGTGGCGCCGCGGCTCGCGGCGCGTTTCGCGCGTGCGATCCTCGAGCTCGGCGGCAATAATGGCGCGATCGTTGCGCCGTCGGCCGACCTCGACCTCGCGCTGCGCGGCGTGGCGTTTGGTGCGATGGGGACCGCGGGGCAGCGCTGTACGACAACGCGGCGCTTGTTCGTCCATGACAGCATTTACGACGATTTCGTGGCCCGGTTGAAGGCGGCCTATGCCAGCGTCGCGGTCGGCAATCCGCTGGAAAGCGCGGTGCTCGTCGGGCCACTCATCGACCGCGCGGGCTATGAGGCGATGCAAAGCGCGCTCGATGCCGCGCGCGCCGCGGGCGGGGTGGTTTTCGGTGGCGACCGCGTGGGCGGCGGCGACAGCTATTATGTGAAGCCGGCGCTCGTCGAAATGCCGGGGCAGGTCGGGCCGGTGCTCGACGAGACCTTTGCGCCGATCCTGTACGTCATGCGCTACTACGATCTCGACGCGGTGATCGAAGTGCACAATGATGTCGCAGCGGGGCTGTCGTCGGCGATCTTCACCACCGATGTGCGCGAGGCTGAGCGGTTTCTGGCGGCGAGCGACTGCGGCATCGCCAACGTCAACCTCGGGACAAGCGGCGCCGAGATCGGCGGGGCGTTCGGCGGCGAGAAGGAAACCGGCGGCGGGCGCGAGAGCGGATCGGACAGCTGGCGCCAATATATGCGGCGCGCGACGAATACGGTGAATTATTCGGACGCATTGCCGTTGGCACAGGGGGTGAGTTTCGAGATTTAGCGATCCGCCCCTCCCGCTTGCGGGGGGCAGCGAGTGTTACGAACTTATTCGCTACTCGCAGCGGGGTGGGTGAACGCGACGTCGCTGCCCACCCCTGACCCCTCCCGCAAGCGGGAGGGGAGAGGCCTACGCCCGCCAGCCGAAGCCATCATCGAGCGCCACGACCTGCCCCACAGTCCCCACCGGTTCCTGCTTCCCATCGGTCAGAAACGCCAGCATCGCCGCATCGCTCACATCGACATGCGCCAGCGTGCGCTGCCCCTCGGGTGTCCGCGCCACCACGACGCCCGCCTTCGGTGCCCCGTCGCGGCCGTAAAACACGGTGTAGCTTTCGATTGTCGCCGGTCCGGCATAGTCCTCGACCAGGTCGGGTACCGGGCCGCGCTTCGCTTCGGCTTCGGCCTGATAGTCGAAATCCTGTGGGAAGCTGGCGGCAGCAATCGGCTTGTTGCCGAGCACAATGCAATGATTGTCGGTCGCAAAGCCCCCGTTGGCGAAGAGGAAGCCATAACGGCCCTCGTGCCGCAGCTTTTCGACCATCGAGACCACCGCATGGCTCATATAATTGGCGATCGGACCGCCACCAAAGGTCAGCCCGCCGAACACCGTCGCGGGGCGGTCCCACGGCCAGCCGAGGATGCGCCGCGCCATCTTGGGGACGCACGGGAAGCAGCTGTAAAGCTCGACATGGTCGAAATCCTCGACCGTCATGCCGTTCAACGCGAGCGTGCGGGCGATCGAGGTTTCCATGCTGACGCTGCCGTCGTAGCGGTCGCGGTGGAGGATGCTCGCAGGTTCCTTCGCGGCGGCACCCATCCCGACGTAGATCAGCCGGTCCTCGGCGATGCCGCGGCGGCGCGCTTCGGCCAGGCTGGCGACGATGAAGCCGGCGCCCTGATTGACCGACGAATTGGCGACCATCAGCTTCGAATAGGGAAAGGCGATTGGGCGGTTGCGCTCGTCGATGCGTAGGATGTCTTCGGGTGCGGCAGGTTTGCGGATCCACGCCCCTTCGTTCGCCGCCGCGACCTCGGAGAAGCGCGACCAGATTTCGGCGCTTTCGAACTGCGCCTTCGCCAGACTTTCGCCCCACGCGGCGCGCGTAGCATTTTCGTACAACGGATAGACATCGACCGGCGCGGCGAGCCCGTGCTTCTGCGCATAGTTCGGCTCGCGGCGCGTCGCGACCTTGCGGATTGCGTTATAGCTTTTGTCTTCGCCGCTCGCGGCCTTGGCGGCGCGGCCCGCGGCGGTACGCAGCGCCTCGCCGCCGACGATGGCGGCGAGTTTGACCTCGCCCGCGCCGATGCGGTTCGCGGCCTCGTTGAGCAGGCGCACGGGGGTGTCGCCGTGCGGCGCAGCGGATTGATAGTTGATCGCGGGCGTAGCGCCGATCGCGGCGGCGAGCGGTTCGCAGAGCTTGCCGAGGTGGTGGAAGCTGATCTGATCGACGATCGCGAGGCTGTCGAGCTCGGCAAGCGGGATGCCCCCGTCCTCGGCGGCAAGTTTCAGCGCTGCAACCATCAGCCCGAGCGAATCCAGCCCGTCGTCGGGATCGTCAGGCCGGTCATTGAGCTGCCCGACCCCGATAATGACGGGGATGCGTTCGGGATCGGTCATCGCCATCACTAGCGTGCCTTCCATTCGGGCTTGCGCTTCTCGGCAAAGGCGCGCGGCCCTTCGCGTGCGTCTTCGCTGCGCATCAACGCGCTGCGTTCGATGGTGTTATGCTCCCAATAGGGCGCGTCGGCGGCGATCCGCCCCTCCTGGATCCCGAGCGCGACCCGCTTCGATGCCTGCACCGACAGGGGGGCGTTGCCGGCAATCTTTTCGGCAAGCGCAAGCGCGGTGGGCATCAGGTCTGCGAGCGGGACGACATGATTGACCAAGCCGAATTCGGCGGCGCGCGCGGCGGGGATCGGGTCGCCGGTGAGCATATATTCCATCGCCAGCTTGCGCGGGATTTGCTGCGCGAGGCGGAAGGCGCCGCCCGCTGCGGCGAACAGCCCGACCTTGACCTCGGGCAGGCCGAATTGCGCATGATCGGCGGCGATGATGATGTCGCTCATCAACGCGATTTCGCAGCCGCCGCCGAACGCGAAGCCGTTGACCGCGGCGATGATCGGTTTCGAGATCGGGTGCGACACCATGCCGGCAAAGCCCCACGCCTGCTGCGCGGGATCGTCGGGATAGAGGCTTTCGCCGCGCGACAAGGCGACGAGGTCGGCGCCGGCGCAAAAGCTTTTGTCGCCCGCGCCGGTGATGACAACGGCGCGGATTTCGGGGTCGCTTTCCGCGGTTTCGAGCGCGGTGCCGATGCCGACATGGACCGCGGCGTTGACCGCGTTGCGCGCCTCGGGCCGGTTGATCGTGACGGTCAATATGTGGCCGTGTCGTTCGGTAAGGATGGTGGTGTCGGTCATCGCGAATCTCTCCTTTTCGGGCGAGTATCGCGGCTGGTTGACGTTTACGTCAACTGTAAAGGGGGGAGAATCAATCGTTGCCCCCGCCTTCGCGGGGACAACGCAGATTGTCAGATCGACTGCCCGGTCTTGGCCCAATCGGCGAGGAAGCCTTCGATGCCCTTTTCGGTCAGGATATGCTTGAACAAACCGCGGATGACGGCGGGCGGCGCGGTCATCACGTCGGCGCCGATTTTGGCGGCTTCGAGGACATGGATCCCGTGGCGGACGCTGGCGACCAGGATTTCGGTCTCATAGCCGTAATTGTCATAGATCAGGCGGATGTCGGAGATCAGCTGCATGCCGTCGAAGCCATTGTCGTCGTGGCGGCCGACGAAGGGCGAGACGAAAGTCGCGCCGGCCTTGGCGGCGAGCAGCGCTTGTGCCGCCGAAAAGCAGAGGGTGACATTGACCATCGTACCGTCGCCGGTCAGCGCCTTGCAGGTTTTCAGCCCGTCGATCGTCAGCGGCACCTTGATGCAGACATTGCTCGCGATCTTGCGGAGGATTTCGGCCTCCTTCATCATCGTTTCATGGTCGAGCGCGACGACCTCGGCTGACACCGGCCCGGTGGTCAGTGCGCAGATTTCGCGGGTCACTTCCTTGAAATCGCGTCCCGACTTGGCGATCAGCGACGGGTTGGTGGTGACCCCATCGAGCAGGCCGGTCGCGGCCAGTTCCTGAATGTCGGCGATTTCGGCGGTGTCGGCGAAGAATTTCATGGGATGGGCTTTCTTAAAGGGGGCGATTCGATCGTTGCTGATCGCCCTAGAACACTGGCCGCGAAAACTGAACCGTCACTACCCTTCTTCGTCATGCCGGACTTGATCCGGCATCCATTTCGCCGGCGCCGCATGGACCCCGGATCGAGTCCGGGGTGACGAGAAGTAAAACCGCTGGCGTTCCATCTTTGTTCCGATTATGCGAACCGCATGGCCAAAGCGAAACGCCAATATGTCTGCCAGAATTGCGGCTGCGCCACCTATCGCTGGCAGGGGCAGTGCGCTGATTGCGGCGAGTGGAACACGCTCGTCGAGGAAGTGGGCGAAACGGTCTTTTCGGCCAAGCATGACCTCAGCAAAGGCGGGCGGACGATCGCGCTCGAAACGCTGAATGCCGAGAGCAAGATGCCCGAGCGGATGCTGTGCGGCATCGCCGAATTCGACCGCGCGCTGGGCGGCGGTTTCGTCGCTGGATCGGCGACGCTGATCGGCGGCGATCCGGGAATCGGCAAGTCGACATTGTTGCTCCAGGCGGCGGGGCGGCTGGCGCAGGCGGGCAAGTCGGTCGTTTATATCAGCGGCGAGGAAGCCGCGGCGCAGGTGCGACTGCGCGCGCAGCGGCTGGGGCTGGGCGATGCGCCGGTCGCGCTGGCCAGCGCGACCTCGGTGCGCGACATTCTCGCGACGCTCGACCGGCAGACCGCCGATTTCGTCGTGATCGATTCGATCCAGACGATGCACAGCGACCTGATCGACAGCGCGCCGGGCACGGTGAGCCAGGTGCGTGCGTCGGCGCAGGAGCTGATCCGCTACGCCAAGGATAGCGACGCCGCGATCGTGCTGGTCGGCCATGTCACCAAGGACGGGACGATCGCGGGGCCGCGCGTGCTCGAGCATATGGTCGATACGGTGCTGGCGTTCGAGGGCGAGCGCAGCCATCAATATCGCATCCTGCGCGCGGTGAAGAACCGCTTTGGCGGCACCGACGAGATCGGGGTGTTCGCGATGGGCGAGGAGGGGTTGGGCGAGGTCGCGAACCCGTCGAGCCTGTTCCTGACCGATCGCAGCCGCGACGTGCCGGGGTCGGTGGTGTTTCCGGCATTGGAGGGTACACGCCCGGTTCTGGTCGAGGTGCAGGCGCTGACCGTGCGGTTGGCGAGCGGCGCGACGCCGCGCCGCGCCGTCGTCGGCTGGGACAGCGGGCGGCTGGCGATGGTGCTCGCGGTGCTGGAGGCGCGCTGCGGCCTCGCGATGGGCGGTGCCGAAGTGTATCTCAACATCGCGGGCGGTTATCGCCTGACCGACCCCGCCGCCGACCTGGCGGTCGCGGCGGCACTGATCTCGGCCTTCAGCGAGCGACCCGTCCCTGCCGACGCCATCGTGTTCGGCGAATTGTCGCTGTCGGGTGAGGTGCGGCAGGTTTCGCACGATGGGCTGCGGCTGCGCGAAGCGGCAAAGCTCGGTTTTTCGCGCGCTTGGGGGCCAAAGGGGCTGAAGGCCGTCGGCGGAATAGCGGTGACCGGTTTCGACCGACTCGGCGAACTCGTTGACCTGATGCTCGGTCGCGACTAGCCACCCCTGAATGGCAAGTCTGACAGCTCTGGACATACTCGTACTGACGCTCGTCGGCGGCAGCGCGGTGCTCGGTTTTTCGCGCGGCCTGGTGCAGGAAGTGACATCGTTGCTTGCCTGGATTCTGGCGATCGCGGCGGTGCGGTTTTTCCATCCGGTCACGACCGATCTGCTCACCGGCTGGGTCGGTAGCGATGGCGGGGCCGCGATGCTGGCGTTCGTGCTGCTTTTCGGCGGCGTGTTCGCCTTTGCCAAATGGGGATCACGCGCGATGGGACAGCGCAGCCGCGCGTCGCTCGTCGGCGGTTTTGACCGCGGCCTCGGCGCCGGCTTCGGCGCGGTGAAGGGGCTGATGATCGCGGCGCTCGGCTTCATGGTGGTGACGCTGCTGTACGACATTGGCTATGGCAACGCGCAGCGCCCGGTGTGGATGACCGAAAGCCGCACCTATCCCGCGCTCAACGCGACGAGCGCGGCGCTGAGCAAGGTGATCGCCGAACGCCGCGCTGCGGCGCGCGAAGCCGAAGCGACCTCGTCATGAGCGCGCCGCTCTACAATCGCGACATTTTGGCGCTGGCGGTGGCGACCGCCGACCACCTTCCCAAACCCGATGCGGGGTATCACGCGACGGCGCGGGCGCCGCTGTGCGGGAGCCGCATCCTGCTCGACCTTGACGCCGACGACCATGGGCGGGTGACCGCCATCGGCATGCACGTCGAAGCCTGTGCGCTGGGACAGGCCGCCGCGACGCTGTTGGCACGCCACGTCAAGGGACGCAGCCGCGCCGAGATTCGCGCAGCACGCAATGCGATCGCGGGCTGGTTCGCGGGCAGCGGCAACGCGCCTGAATGGCCGGGCTTCGACATTCTCGCCCCGGCGCGTGACTATCCCGCGCGGCAGGGCGCGATCCTGCTGCCGTTCGACGCCGCGATATTGGCGCTCGAAAAACAAGGCGCGCGGGTATGAACCTGCTCGCGCTCAGCGCGGTGGCAACCGAAGTGGCGGCCGAAAGGGTTGTCGATACCGCGCTGATCGAGGGCGCAATCTTGCTGGGCGTTGCGACTTTGTTCGTGCTGCTTTTCCGTCGTTTGGGGCTGGGCGCAGTGCTCGGCTATCTGATCGCGGGTTCGCTGGTCGGCCCCTACGGCCTAGGCTTGGTCGGCGGCGGTGAATCGAAGCTTGCCTTTGCCGAAATCGGCATCGCCTTTCTGCTCTTTCTTGTCGGGCTCGAACTGCATCCGCGCCGCTTGTGGGATATGCGCCGCGCGATTTTCGGGCTGGGGCTGGCGCAGGTGGCCATCACCGGTGTAATCCTGTCTGGCCTGATTATGGTGACGCTGGGGTTCAGTTGGCAGGCGGCGCTGGCGCTCGGGCTGCCGCTGGCTTTGTCGTCGACCGCGCAGGTGCTGCCTAGCCTGAAAAGTTCGGGGCGGATCAATTCGCCCTTTGGCGAAAAGGCCTTTTCGATTCTGTTGTTCCAGGATCTCGCGATCGTGCCGATGATCACGATCATAGCGGTGCTGTCGCGCGCGCCCGCCGACCCTTCGGCGCCGCCGGGGTGGCAGATGGCGCTTTACACCGTCGTCGCCATCATCGTCCTCGTCGTAGTCGGACGCTTTGTCCTCAACCCGCTGCTGCGGATCATCGGCCGTTACGGTGAGCGAGAACTGTTCGTCGTCGTCGGGCTGCTCGTCGTGCTGGCCAGCGCCGCTTTCATGCACAGCATGCACCTGTCGACTGCGCTCGGCGCCTTTATCGCCGGGGTGATGCTTGCGGATTCGCCGTACCGGCACGAGATCGAGGCCGATATCGAACCTTTTCGCCTCGTGCTGCTCGGATTGTTTTTCCTCGCAGTCGGGATGGTGCTCGACCTCAATGTCATTCGCGACGATCCGCTGCGCGTCGTGGCGCTGGCCGCCGGGCTGGTCGCAGTGAAGGTCGCGGTGCTGACCGTCCTCGTCCGCCTGTTCGGCAAGCCGTGGAGGGTCGCGCTCGGGCTTGGCCTGCTGCTCAGCCAGGGCGGCGAATTCGGCTTTCTGCTGTTCACCCAGGCGACCGAAGCCCAGCTGATCGCCCCTGAGGCGGCGAGCCTGTTCAGTGCCGTCGTGACGCTGTCGATGATTTCGACCCCGTTCCTGATGCTGTTCGCGCGCAATCTGGAATTTGCCCCCGATAGCGTCGCGGCTGAGCTCGATGACCCCGAACATGCGCCGCGCGGATCCGCGATCGTCGTCGGTTACGGTCGGTTCGGCCAGATCGTGACGCAGATGCTGCACGCGGTCGATTGTTCGGTGACGCTGATCGACAAAAAGGCCAGCCAGATCGAGACGTCGGGGCGCTACAACACCAAGGTCTATTATGGCGATGGACTGCGCATCGACGTGCTGCGCCGCGCCGATGCCGATCAGGCGCGGCTGATCATTTTCTGCACCGACGACCGCAGTTTTGACGCGGCGGTGCTGGCGCCGATCGTCAAGGCGTTCCCGAATGCGAAGATCCTGACCCGCGTGTTCGACCGCCGCCAGCTGATGGCGATCGACGGCGCCGGGGTCGACGGTGCGGTGCGCGAAACCTTTGAAAGCTCGATCGCGCTGGGGCTGCTGGCGCTGCAGCAGATCGATGTCGGTGCCGACGAGATCGCCGACGTCGAACAGGCGCTGCGACACCTCGATGCGGAGCGTCTGCGCGCGCAGATGAGCGAAGGCGATCTGACGGCGGGGATGGATCACCGGTTCATCGCCGGCGGCGGACGGCAAGCGGCGAGCGTGCTGGAAACGCTGCGCGAACGGCGGAACGCCGCGAAGCTGGCGAAAGAGGCGAGCGATACGGCGGGTTAGGTTTCGTCGCTCGTGTGGTTTTCGCCCAACCCCCGTTTGTGCTGAGCTTGTCGAAGCACCGTTCTGCTCTCTTTCCGGCGTAAAGAAGAAAGAACGACCCTTCGACAAGCTCAGGGCAAACGGACCTTGGGGGGTGTGAAATCTAACCGTTCTGCCGGTCCAGAAACGCCGCCACCGCATCCAGTCCGTAGGCGTCGGTAACAAAGCTCTGCCCGATGCCGCGGCTCAGGATCAGCGGCAGTTTGCCGCCGCGCACTTTCTTGTCATGCGCCATATGGGCGGTCAGCGTCGCACCGGTGGCGTCAATCCCGGCGCTGGCGAGGTCATGCGGCAGCCCGACTGCGGCCAGGTGCGCTGCGACCCGTTCGGCGTCGGCGGCCGGACACAGGCCTTGCGCTGCCGAGAAACGATGCGCCAGCGCCATGCCCGCGGCGACGGCCTCACCGTGGAGTAGCCGGTCGGAATAGCCGGTCTCGGCTTCGAGCGCGTGGCCAAAGCTGTGGCCGAGGTTGAGCAAGGCGCGAATGTCCTGCGTCTCGCGCTCGTCGGCGGCGACGATACGGGCTTTTGCGGCGACACTGTGGGCGATCGCCTTGTGCCGCGCGGCACCGTCGCCTGCGAGCAGCGCGTCGCCGTTCACCTCGCACCAGGCAAAGAAATCCGCGTCGTCGATCAGGCCATATTTGACCACCTCGGCATAGCCTGCGGCGAGATCGCGGCGCGGCAGCGTGTCGAGCGTGGCGGGGTCGATCACGACCAGCGCGGGTTGATGAAAAGCGCCGATCATGTTCTTGCCTGCCGCAACATTGATCGCGGTCTTGCCGCCGACGCTGCTGTCAACCTGCGCCAACAGGGTGGTCGGGACTTGAATGAAGTGGCAGCCGCGTTTGACGATGCTGCACGCAAAGCCGACGAGATCGCCGATCACCCCGCCGCCGAGTGCTATGACATGGTCGCTGCGCTCGACACCTTCGCCGATCAGCCATTCGGTCAGCCGCGCGAGCCCCGCCCAGCTTTTGGTGGCTTCACCGGGGTCGAGGACGAAGGACGAAAAGGAGATATTCTCCATCGCCAGCGCGGTGCCGAGCGGTACAAGATAGTGGTCGGCGACATGGGTGTCGGTGACGATCATCGTCCGCGGGCGTTTGAGCAGCGGAGCAACATGCGCGCCGATCTCGCGGATCAGCCCGTCGCCGATCAGCACCGGATAGCTGCGCGCGCCAAGTTCTACGGTCAGCTGTTCCATTGCGGATCTTCCCACTTCGACAGGGCTTCCAAAATCGCGCGGACCGTCTGGTCGTGCGGCGTGCTCGCCGAACTGACGCGCAGATGCGCTTCGGCGTAGATGGGGTTGCGGACCGCGGCCAGCTCGCGCAGCACCTCGCCGGGGTCGCGGTTCTTGAGCAGAGGACGATGGCTGCGGCGACCGACGCGCTCGACCAGTGTCGGGATGTCGGCGTCGAGCCAGATGCAAAGGCTGTCCCGGAGGATCAGCGCGCGTGTTTCGGGGTTGACGAACGCGCCGCCGCCGGTTGCCAGCACCATCGGTTTTCCCGCCAGCATGCGCGCGATCACGCGCCGCTCGCCGTCGCGGAAATGCGCTTCGCCAAAGCGTTCGAAAATGTCAGCGATCGTCATGTCGGCGGCGCGTTCGATTTCGTCGTCGGCGTCGGCGAACCGCATCCCGAGCCGCCCCGCCAGACGGCGGCCGACGGTCGATTTTCCTGACCCCATCAACCCGACGAGCACAATCGAGCGCTCGCGAATTGCGGCGGGGATCGCGCTGGAGCTGTTTGGTACCGGGCTTTTCGGGTTTCGCGACATGGTGCGCGCGGCTATACCGCCCGCTACGCGCGGAACAACGGTTTTCGGCGATAGTGCAAGCCCGATCGCGCGGGCGTGAACGATAGAGGTGGACGTGGCCGACAAGATTGGCGAAAGCGCGGCGCAATGACGAAGAAATTGCTGACGCTGACCTTGGGCCTGTCGGGCTCCGCGCTCGCCGCCGCGCTGGTGTTGCCCGCGATCGCGCAGGAATCGCTGCTGCCCGAAGGCTTTGGTAACCCAGCCGACACCCCCGCGCCGCGCCCCACGCCAACGCCGTCGCAAACCCCCGCACCGACATCGACGCCGAAAAACGGCACTGCTCCGCCGCCGGTCACCCCGACCATCGGTTCGACCGACACCGCCGGGACGACCGATGACGCCGACGAAGACGATGTCGATGACGAAACGGTTGAGCCCGGCACGCTGAAATATGACCTGCCGCCGGGGGCGCGGCGGCTGCTCACCCGCATTGGGCCGCTGACGCCCGAAACCGGCGGGCTCGGTCCCGATGCGTTCGGGGTGCGCGGTCAATATGCCGCCGCGATCATGCGGCGGACGAGCGGCCAACTCGCGTCGCGCTGGGGCCAGATATTGCTGCGCCGTTCGCTCGTCTCGGCCATCGATACGCCCGCAACGATCAACGGCGCCGACCTTGCCGCCGACCGGGCTTCGTTGCTTTTGCGAATGGGCGAATCGATTGCGGCACGCTGGATCGTCCAGTCGGTCGATTACGACCGCGCGAGCCCGCGACTGGTCGCCGCCGCGCAGCAGACTTATCTGGCCAATGCCGATCCGGCGGGCCTGTGCGCCTATGTTCCCGCGGGACTGGCGCATGGCGACGAGCAGGCGTGGCGGCTGGCGTCGGCAATCTGTTCGGGCCTGTCGGGCGAGGCGGGGCCGGCGGGCTGGGCGATCGGTCGCGTGCGGTCGAGCGGCAGGATTTCCAATTTTGACATATTGCTTGCCGAGCGCGTGCTCGGCGCCACGGGCAGCGGACGCCGGTCGACAACGATCGAATGGGACAATGTCGATCGGTTGACCAGCTGGCGGTTCGGCATGGCGACGGCGACCGCGGTTCCCGTTCCCGAGGCGCTGCGCACTGCCGCGCCTGCGAATATGAAGGGCTGGACGGTGCTTGCGCCGATGACCGACATGGCGAGCCGCATCGCCGCTGCGCCCGAATCCGCTGCGCGCGGCGTCCTGTCGAGCGATGCCTATGTGTCGTTGCTGAGCGCTGCGGCGGGGGAAGAGGAGCCGTCCGAAGCGCTCGCGGCGCAAACCGACCAGCTCCGCGCGGCCTTCGGCTCGGCACGCCGCGCCGATCGTTATGCAGCGATGGAGGCGATCTGGGCCGCTGGCAGCACACCGGTGCAGCGCTACGCCGCAATGGTGTCGACCGCGCGCGCTGCCGCAGCGTTGCCGGTGAACACAGAAATCGGCGACGATCCGTGGCAGCTGTTGGGTTCAATGCTCGCGGGCGGCTATGACGCCAATGCGATCGCGTGGGTGCCGACAGTCACCGTGGGCAGCCGCGCCTGGGGCGTACTCGCGGTCGGATCTCCGCGGCCACTCAATGGCACGACGGCGGGAACGGTTGGACAATTTTCGGGCAATGACGACAGCGCCGACTATCTCCGGTCGAAATTCCTGCTCGCGGGGCTCGCAGGGCTTGGGCGGATCGATGCCGGTGCCGCGGCGTCGGCAGCGAGCGACCTCGAGGTCGATCTGGGTAAGCAGACGCGGTGGTCGCGCGCGATCATGGCGGCGGCCGAACGCCGCGAACCCGGCATGGTCGCCCTGCTCGCCGCAGCGGGGATGCAGGGCGAATGGTCGAAAGTCCCGCCCTATCATCTCTATTATATCGTCCGCGCGCTGCGCGAGGTCGGGCTGGCGTCCGAAGCGCGGATGATCGCCGCCGAAGCGCTGGTGCGTGTCTGAACCGGCCAGCGCGACCGGTTCGACCATGTCTGACGGCGCCGCGATCGACCGCTTTCTGGAGATGATGGCGGCCGAGCGCGGTGCGTCGCGCAACACGCTGGTCGCATATCGCCGCGATCTGGAACAGGCGGCAGAACGGGTCAAAGGCCCGCTCGCCGGTGCCAATGTCGCGGCGTTGCGCCAGTTGATGGCCGATTATCAGTCGCTTGCGGCGAGCAGCGCCGCGCGCAAGCTGTCGGCGTTGCGCCAATTCTTTGCCTTTTTGCAGGGTGAGGGCGACCGGGCCGATAATCCCGCGCTCGACATCGCGCGTCCCGCAACGCGCCGCGCGCTGCCGCGCATCCTGACCCACGCGCATGTCGAACAATTGTTTGCGCAGGCCGAGGCGGAATCGGCTGGCGATGCACCGCCTGCGGCGGCGATCCGTATGCTGCTGCTGCTTGAACTTCTCTACGGATCGGGGCTCCGCGCGAGCGAGCTGGTGACGCTGCCGCGCCGCGCGATCGGCGGCGAGCGCGAATTTCTGATCGTCAGGGGGAAGGGCGACAAGGAGCGGCTGGTGCCGCTGTCGGATCGCGCCCGCAGTGCGCTCGACCGCTGGCTTCCGCTGCTCGCCGACGCATCGCCCTGGCTGTTTCCGTCGGGAAAAAGCCATGTGTCGCGCGTCCGGCTGTTCCAGATGCTGCGCGACCTTGCGGGTAGGGCCGGGATCGATCCGACCGCGGTCAGCCCGCACGTCCTGCGCCACGCCTTTGCCACCCATTTGCTCGAAGGCGGCGCTGATCTGCGCGCGCTGCAACTGATGCTGGGCCATGCCGATATCGCGACGACCGAAATCTATACCCATGTCGACAGCCGCCGGCTGGTCGAATTGGTCAACCGTCGCCATCCGCTCGCGCATATGGACGCGGGGCAGGGATCAGCAGACGTTGACGTTGGGGCGCCATCGGCTTAGCGGTCCGACGATGACAGCCTTTCTGGACTTCGAAAAACAGGTCGCCGCGCTCGATCGGCAGATTGCCGAACTGCGCGACATGGGGGACGACCCCACGCTCAACATCGACAATGACATCGCGCGGCTGGAGGATAAATCCTCGAAATTGCTGCGTGATATTTATGCGAAGCTGACGCCCTGGCAAAAGACGCAGGTCGCGCGTCACCCGGATCGCCCGCATTTCAAACATTATGTCGCGGGGCTGTTCGACGACTGGATGCCGCTCGCCGGCGATCGCAATTTTGGCGATGATCAGGCGATTTTGGGCGGGCTCGCCCGCTTTCGCGGTCGCCGCGTGATGGTCATCGGCCATGAAAAGGGCGACGATATTCCGTCGCGGATGAAGCATAATTTCGGGATGGCCAAGCCCGAGGGCTATCGCAAGGCGATCCGCCTGATGCAGCTCGCCGACCGGTTCGGCCTGCCGGTGGTGACGCTGGTCGATACGTCGGGTGCCTTTCCGGGCATCCAGGCCGAAGAACGCGGCCAGGCCGAAGCGATCGCGCGCTCGACCGAACAATGCCTGGCGCTGGGCGTGCCGATGGTCGCGGCGATCGTCGGCGAGGGCGGCTCGGGCGGCGCGATCGCGCTCGCCGCGGCGAACCGCGTGCTGATGTTCGAACATGCCGTCTATTCGGTGATCTCGCCCGAAGGCTGTGCGTCGATCCTGTGGCGCACATCGGACAAGGCCGCCGATGCCGCCGCCGCGATGAAAATGTCGGCGCAGGATCTGCTGGGCCTGAAGATCATCGACCGCATCGTCGCTGAACCCGTCGGTGGCGCCCACCGCGCGCCCGAGGTTGCGATTGCGACGCTGGGTGATGCCATCGCGCAGGAACTCGACGGCCTGTCGGGGCTGCCGCGCGATGCGATCCTCGCAGCGCGCGAGGAGAAATTCCTCGCCATGGGTCGCGGCTGAAGCCCTCGACGGAACCCGATCGTCGCGAATTGCGTTCACCCTCAAGACAGGGCTCCTGACGCACATCAGGCCGCGTTCGACAACGGCTTGTCTCGCCGCGAATAGGGAATATGCCCAGATAAATGCATAGCTTGTGGGAGGCGTATCGATGACCCGAAGGAAGAAGGCCGGCCTTGCCGTCAAACTCGCAGCGACTGCGGCGCTCGGCAGCCTCGCCCTCACCGGCGCCGCTGACGCTCAGCTCAAGGCGATCAAGACCGCGACCAATATCACGCCGTCCGAACGCAAGCAGGGCGACGAGGCGCATCCGCAACTGATGGCCGAATTCGGCGGTGCATATAGCGGACCGCAGACCGCTTATGTCGTCCGCGTCGGTCAGAATATTGCGCTGCAATCAGGGCTGTCGAACGCGCGCAGCGACTTTACCGTCACCCTGCTGAATTCGCCGGTGAACAACGCGTTCGCGATCCCCGGCGGCTATGTCTATGTCACCCGCCAGCTGATGGCGCTGATGAACGACGAGGCCGAGCTTGCCGGGGTGCTGGGGCATGAGGTCGGCCACGTCGCGGCGCAGCACAGCAAGAAGCGCCAGTCGGCGGCGACGCGCAACCAGATTCTTGGCGTGCTCGGCGCGGTGCTGGGGGGTGCGATCGGCGACAGCGGTGGCGTGCTCGGCGGGCTCGGCGGCTTGCTCCAGAACAACGCGATGCAGGTCGCGCAGCTCGCGACCTTGGGCTTTTCGCGCAGTCAGGAATTGCAGGCCGACCAGCTGGGCGTTCAATATTTGCGCAGCGCGGGCTATGATCCGCTTGCGCTGTCGACGATGCTCGCCAGCCTTGCCAACCAGACCAACCTCGACGCGCGGCTGTCGGGGGGCGATGCGCGTTCGCTTCCTGCCTGGGCGAGCACCCACCCCGACCCCGCCTCGCGCGTCCGCAACGCCCAGACGCTGGCGAGCCGCGTCGGCGGCACCGGTGGAACCCGCAATGCCGATGCGTTTCTGGCGGCGGTCGATAATGTGCTGTACGGCGATGATCCGGCGCAGGGCGTCGTCGAGGGCAATGAATTTCTCCACCCCGACCTCCGACTACGGTTTGCGGTGCCGGGCGGCTACGGGATGCAGAATGGCACCACCGCCGTCACGGTCAGCGGCAATGGCGGTCAGGCGCAATTTACCACCGGCCCGTACAGCGGCGACATGAACGCCTATATCGCCGCGGCGTTCAAATCGGTGGCGGGCAACACCGCGATCACCCCGAGCGCAGTTCAGCGCACCACGGTGAACGGCATCCCCGCCTCTTACTCGACCGCGCGCGTCGCCAGCCAGTCGGGCCAGATCGATGTCACGGTCTTTGCCTATGAATTTTCGCGCAGCAGCGCCTTTCACTTCGTCACGTTGACCAAGGCGGGCGGGACGGGGGTGTTCAATTCGATGTTCAACAGCGTCCGGCGCCTGAGCGCGGCCGAAGCGACGGCGATCAAGCCGCGGCGGATCGATGTGGTGACGGTGGGGCGCGGCGACACGATGGCCAGCCTGGCGCGGCGTATGGCGTACAGCAATTATCAGGCCGACCGGTTCCAGGTGCTCAACCGCCTGACCGCGTCGAGCCGACTGACGCCGGGGCAAAAGGTGAAAATCGTCGTTTACGCTAGCCGTTGACCGGACAAAAAAAGGGGCGGTGTTTCCACCGCCCCTTTTCCCAAATTATCGACGCCGCTATTACGGAGCGGGCGGCGACGTCAGGTTGGTGTTCACCTTGTTGAAGGTGCTGCTGACGCTGCCGCCAACGGCGCTCATAGCCGAAATGCCGGCGACGGCGATCAGGGCCGCGATCAGGCCATATTCGATGGCGGTTGCGGCTTTGGTATCGCGAACGAATTTCTTGATGAACTTCATGACTGGTCTCCTGATTTCACTTACCCTGTTGACGGTCTGGTCTGGGTCAACAGTGGCTGGTTTAGGACGAATAGGTTTTGAAAATCTTAATGGCGGACGGCGAAAGGATCGGTCGCAAGTCCAGAAAAGGGACAGTCGCCGCGGCGCTACATATTGGTCTGGGCCGCGGTGGAGACGTTGTTCCACATGAGGCCCGTACTGTTTGCGACATTTCCGACGGCGCCGACGGCGGCAATGAAGATGAGGGCCAGTATCAGCCCATATTCGACGGCTGTAGCGGCCCTGGTCGACCGCATCAGCCTGTAAAGGTTGCGCATTGTTCCACCCCTGCTTGAAGTGTAGTTCCCGAGGATGCCGATGATCGCACAGGAAGGTTAACAATTTGTCCGTCGCCAGCCCCGGAAAACCGCCAAAAAATGACCTGGTCGTGGTCGCTGCGGCGCTCGTCGATCGCGACGGGCGCCTGCTTGTCCAACAGCGGCCCGAAGGGCTGTCGATGGCGGGGTTGTGGGAGTTTCCCGGCGGCAAGGTCGAACCCGGCGAAACGCCCGAACAGGCGCTGATCCGCGAGTTGGCCGAGGAACTGGGCATTGATGTCGAACAGGCCTGTCTGGCCCCCGCCTGTTTCGCCAGCGATATGCTGGGCGACCGGCATCTGTTGTTGCTGCTCTATGTCTGCCGCAAATGGCGCGGCACCCCGGTTGCGCACCATGCGAGCGCGCTGCGCTGGGTGCGTCCGGTCGAGCTGCATGGTCTGGCGATGCCGCCGGCCGACAAGCCGTTGATCGGCCTGCTGGAAGCGCTCGTTTAGCCCTTCGGTTTCAGCGCTTCGCTCAGCGACGCGGTGCCGCTGCCGCGCCGCGCGGGCTGCGGTTGATCGGGATGCGGCGCCCACCCGCTGAAATGGACGATGCGCAGGCTTTCGGCGACGCGACCGTCGGGGTCGGCTTGCGCGGCGAAAGCGGCGGCGATCTGCGCTGCCTCGGCGCGCGTCAGCGGCGGCGGGGTCGGCGCAAGGCGGCTCGTCAGCCCGACCGCGCGCAGGTCGCGGGCCAGCGCGAACCAGTCGCCATAACGCACGGTGAGCGCCTCGACATCGACCACGGGCAAGGCAAAGCCGACGCGCTGGAGCAGATTGCCCATCGCGGCGAGATCGATCTGGGGGTGCATCCGGGCGATCGGGCGCACCGCGTCGACCATCATTGCACGGCGAAGCCGCGGCAGGCTGCCGTCGCCCACGAACGCACCGAGCAGCAAGCCGTCGGGCGCGAGCAGGGCGCGCAGGCGGAGCAGCGCGCCGGGTACGTCGTTGACGCTGTCGAGGCCGCCCGGCCAGACGATCAGGTCGAAGCTGGCAAAGGGCAGGTCGAGCGCGTCGGCCTCGACAATGATCGCGCCGCTGGCTGCCGCCAGCCGCGGTCCCGCTTCGATGATCGTCAATTCCGTGCAGATGCCGCGGAGTCGATCGGCGAGCGCGGGATCGTGCGCACCGATGAGCAGGACGCGCGGAAAGTTGCGGGTCACCATCGTCAGCCGGTCGAGCAAGGTTTCCGCGATGATCGGGGCGAGGAAATTGGCGGACGCGGGCAAGCGTGCCATGCGATCGCGCTGGGCGCGGTGACGGGCGGCGGAAAAAAGCGGGCGGGGAGGCTGCGACATCCGCCGCTTGTGCCGTTCCCGGCCATGCTTCACAAGCGGCGGATGACCACGACGACCGGGGATGTCGAAGAAAAACAGGCGCCGTCCGGGCCATTGTCCCGCGCCTTGCGAAGCGCGGCGCGCGCGATCGTCGATTATGCGCTGCCGCCGCGCTGCCCCGGATGCGGCGTGATCGTCGGCGACGACCGGCAATTTTGTCTGACCTGCTGGGCGTCGCTCGAATTTCTCGATGGACCCGCTTGTTCGCATTGCTCGATCCCGTTGCCAGCGGCGCTGCCCGGCGGGCCGATCGCCTGCGGTGCCTGCCTCGCCAGCCCGCCGCCCTTTGATGGTGCACCTGCCGTCGTTGCTTATGGACCGGTCGCCCGCACCGTTGCCCTGCGTCTGAAATATGGGCGGCGCACCGGCCATGCGCGGTTGATGGCGCGGCTGATGGCGCGGCGACTGGCGGCGCTCGGCGATACCGCAAACATGCTGATCATACCCGTGCCGCTGCACCGCTGGCGGCTATGGTCGCGCGGTTTCAACCAGGCCGCGCTGGTCGCCGATGAACTGGCCCGCACCAGCGGCGCGCCGCGCGACCATCACCTGCTGCATCGCGTCAAATCGACCGCATCGCTGCGCGGCAAGGGGCGGCGCGAGCGTGAGCGGATCGTTGCCGGAGCGTTCGCGTTGGCCGCTGATGCCAAAGTGCGTGCTGCGGGGCGCCACATCATTCTGGTCGACGACGTTCATGCCAGCGGCGCGACGCTGCGCGCCGCGGCCAAGGTGCTGCGGCGCAGCGGCGCGGCGCGTGTCTCGGCGCTGACCTGGGCGCGCGTTGTTCCCGAGGCGCTGATGACGAGCAACATATTTGACTTTGCTTCGTTGGATTCCGATATGTCGGACCAGATGATGACAGGATAGGCCATGGCCAAGATCGAAG
Organism: Sphingopyxis sp. EG6; assembly: GCF_003609815.1. Taxonomy (NCBI): domain Bacteria; kingdom Pseudomonadati; phylum Pseudomonadota; class Alphaproteobacteria; order Sphingomonadales; family Sphingopyxidaceae; genus Sphingopyxis; species Sphingopyxis sp. EG6. Next base: position 2,640,232 of record NZ_AP017603.1, on the reverse strand, counting down.
TTTTTACCAAATTCCTCTGCCCCTATTGCTCGCGCGCGAAAGCGCTGCTCGATCGCAAGGGCGCGGCGTATCAGGAGATCGACGTAACGATGGACCGCGCCGGGTTCGACGCCATGGTCGAACGTGCCGGCGGCGCGCGCACCGTGCCGCAGATTTTCATCGACGGGAAACATATCGGCGGCAGCGACGATATGGCGGCGCTCGACGCGCGCGGCGGGCTGGATCCGCTGCTCGGCCTCGCCTGACCTTGATCGTCTTTGACCTTTGCTGCGCCGCCGGCGATCACCGGTTCGAGGCCTGGTTCGCGAGCAGCGAGAGCTTCGCCGAACAGCGCGCGCGCGACCTGATCGCTTGCCCGGTCTGCGGCGACGTCCGGATCGAAAAGGCGGTGATGGCGCCGCGGATCGGCGCCAAGTCGAACCAGCTGATCGTACCGGCGCCACCGCCGCCAACCGATAGCGCTGCGTCAAACGAGATATCGCCCGAGCTGGTACGCAAGATCGTCGCCGAAATTGCGGCAAAGCAGGCCGAGATGCTGCCGCAATCGCGCTGGGTCGGACGCGATTTCGCCGATGCGGCCCGCGCGATGCACGAAGGCCGCGCGCCCGACGACCTGATCCATGGCCAGGCTTCACCCGAGGAAGCGCAGGCGCTGCGTGACGACGGGATCGCGGCGATGCCGCTCCTGGTCCCCATCGCCCCGCCCGACGCGGTTAATTAGCCGCGCCGATTGACGCTGCGCGCCTCGCGCCGCTACACGAACCGCGGCGCACCCGTAGCTCAGCAGGATAGAGCATCAGATTCCTAATCTGGGGGCCACTGGTTCGAATCCAGTCGGGTGCACCACTTGCGTTGGGCGGTTTGCCGAACAAAAGGACACGAAGCCTCGCAACTTTAGGCTTAGAGCGCTTCATGGTGCCGCAAGTCGATAGCCCACGGCAGGCTCGTTCAAGATGAATTCGGGGCGCTGCGGTTCGTGTTCGAGTTTCAGGCGCAGGCTGCGGATCGCGACGCGCAGATAGTCGATCTGCTCCTGCTGTGCTGGACCCCAGACGGCGCGCAGAAGATGCGTGTGCGTCAGGACGCGGCCCGCATGTTTTGCGAGTTCGGCGAGCACCGCATATTCCTTGGGCGTCAGATGCACGTCTGTTCCGTCGCGGCGCACTACGCGATTGTGAAGGTCGATCGCCAGCGGCCCGATGACCAGCGGTTCCCGCGTATCGCCCGGATTGAGGTCAACGAGGCGGTCGACATATCGGTCGAGCTGAGCGGCTTCGGTGGCGACCGTGGCGCTGAGGGAGGGGTCGATGCCGCCACCCGCCCGCCGGATCGCGCGCGCCGCCGCGGCAATCGAGTGCAGCCGCGGTTTCACATCCTCGCCGATCGCGGTCAGCAGCGCCGAGCGCAGCCGGTCGCGCTCGCGCAGCCCGGCGACATCGCGCGCCTCGCGCTCGAGCCGGGCACGTTCGAGCGCAAGCGCGATCTGGTCGAGCAGATTGGCGAGTAAAATCTGCTGCTGCTCGTCTACCGGTGGCGACCCGTCGGCATGTGCCAGTCCCGCTGCCGCCAGTACCGCCTCGCCCGCAATGACGGGATGGAATTGCCAGTCGGTCAAGTCGACCCGCCCGATCCCGCGGCCGGTTACGAGCGCGGATTCGATGCACAATGTCGCCGCCGCCAGATCGTTCGGGCCGAGTGCAGCGCCAGTGGGCGCGATTGCGGCGATCGTCGGCGTTTTGCCGCCCATGACCACCACGGTGTGGGCGCCAAACAATCGGGCCAGTTCGCTGGCCGCGACCTCTGCGATCGCCGTTTCGTCGGCGCAGGAAAGCAGGCGGCGGGCGAGGCCGGCGATGGTGGCGTTGCGCGCCGCATGCGCATCGGCGCGCCGACTTTGTTCACGAAGCGAAGCGGCAAGGCGACTGGTCACCGCTGCGACGAGGAACAGCACGGTGACGGTGACGATGTCGGCAGGGCTGTGAATGATCAACGTGCCGTAGGGGGCGGTGAAAAAGAAATTATATGCGAGTGCCGAAAGCGCGGCGGTGGCGAATGCGGGCCAGAATCCGGATAGCAGTGCGGCCGCCAGCACCGGCGGAATATAAAGCAGCGCTACGGGCCCGCTACCCCAGCGCGGCGCGATGAGCAGTCCGGCGATCGTGGCGACCGCGATCAACAACAGGGTCGCGGCGAAACCGCCAAGGCGGACGGCCATTTCGTCTTGCCGAAAGCGTCGGCCGGTCGGGACGGTATGCATGCGCAACAAATGCGCCTGCGAAGCGAGCCTGTCGAGCCGGTGCGGTCAATTCCACATGGAATCTTTATGCCGATCGCGACCACATCGCCCCTCATGACAAACCTCAACGCTCTACCCGCTGCCACTGCGGCATCCGCACCCACCGGTCCCAAGGACCGCCTGCCCATCCTCATGCTCGGCGCGATCGGTGTCGTGTTCGGCGACATCGGTACCTCGCCGCTATACGCGCTGAAAGAAAGCTTCATCGGGCCGCACCCACTGGCCGTGGACCGGCTGCACATCTTCGGTGTGCTCAGTCTGATCTTCTGGTCGTTGATGCTGATCGTGACGGTCAAATATGTTTTCGTTGCGATGCGCGCACACAATCGGGGCGAAGGCGGTTCCTTTGCGCTGCTGGCGCTCGTGTCGCGGCACTTTGGTACGGGCCGCTGGAGCGCCGCGCTCGTTATCCTGGGGGTTCTGGCAGCGTCGATGTTCTACGGCGACGCAATGCTGACCCCGGCGATCTCGGTGCTGTCGGCGGTCGAAGGGTTGACCGTTGTCGAGGCGAGCCTGCAACCGCTGGTTCTGCCGATCGCTGTTGTGATCATGGTCGCATTGTTTCTGATCCAGTCGCGAGGGACCGCGCGGGTCGGGGCTTTGTTCGGCCCAATCGTGCTGATTTATTTCGCGACGCTGGCGACGCTGGGGGTCGTCAATATTGCGGACCATCCAGAGATTTTGGGCATCGTGAACCCCTATTGGGCGTTTGAATTTTTTCTGTACGACACCCGGCTGGCGTTTCTCGCGATGGGATCGGTGTTTCTGGCGGTTACCGGCGCCGAAACGCTCTACGCCGACATGGGACATTTCGGACGCAAGGCGGTGGGGCTCAGCTGGCTGACGATCGCCTATCCGTGCCTGATGCTCAATTATATGGGGCAGGGGGCGCTGTTGCTGGGTACGCCCGCGGCGGTCGAAAATCCATTCTATCTGATGGCGCCAGAGTGGGCGCGTCTGCCGCTGGTTTTGATCGCGACGGCGGCGACGATCATCGCCAGCCAGGCGGTGATTTCCGGCGCCTTTTCGGTTACGCATCAGGCGATCCAGCTCGGTTTCCTGCCGCGCTTGCGCACCCTCCACACAAGCGAAAAGGCCGCGGGACAAATCTATATTCCGGCGATCAACTGGAGCCTGTTGGCGATGGTGCTGGTCTTGGTCCTTGGCTTCGGCGAATCGACCCGGCTTGCATCGGCCTATGGCATCTCGGTCATCGGGACGATGTTGATCACCACATTGATGCTGGCCTTTTTGCTCTTCAAGGTGTGGCACTGGAACAAATGGCTGGCGACGATGACAATCGGGTTGTTTCTGCTCGTCGACGGCACCTATTTTGCCTCGAACATCACCAAGATTCCCGACGGCGGCTGGTTCCCGCTGGTGGTCGCCGCCATCCTGTTCACGGTGCTGACCACCTGGTCGAAGGGGCGCCGCCTGATGCGCGAGCGGCTGGACGAGGGGGCCATCCCGTTGCCGGTGTTCATCGAATCGGCAGCGATGTCGGCGCACCGGGTCCGCAACACCGCGGTGTTCATGTCGGCGTCGCCCGACGGGGTTCCCTCGGCGTTGCTGCACAATCTGAAGCACAACCAGGTGTTGCACGAACGGGTGTTGATCCTGACCGTGCAGGTTGCCGACGAACCATATGTGGAGGCGGGCCGGCGCGTCGACGTCCACGACGCCGGTCGGGGCTTTTACCGCGTCATCCTGCATTATGGCTTTATGGAGGATGTCGATGTGCCGCGCGACTTGGCGAAGCTGACGCGGATCGGTGCGCCGTTCGACCTGATGACCGCCAGCTTCTTTCTGGGTCGGCAAAAGCTGGTGGCATCGACGCGGACGCCCGGCATGGCGTTGTGGCGCGAGCGCCTGTTTGCCTGGATGAGCAAGAGTTCGGAAAGCGCGATGGAATCGTTCAGGATCCCGACCAACCGCGTGGTCGAGCTCGGCAGTCAGGTGCAGATTTGAACCGATCGCTGGTCGATCGCGCGACCGGAATTGCGTCCATCACCGCTTCCGATGCACCGAGCCGCTGATTGCCGCCGCTCCTGCGCGCCAGGGACCACGCGCGGGAACGACGGCTTGCGGCGATCGGCCGTCAGGGCTTCTCGCCGGGAAACAGCAGCAGCCAGTCGGCCTCGGCCTGGACCCGGGCAAAATAGCTCCAGCTGTCGACGTTGATCGACCGCTGGAGCCAAGGTTTCGCCTTTTCGGTCTCGCCCATCAGGATGTAATAATTGGCGAGGCTGTAGGCGGTCGATGCGGCGACGCCGTCTGCGGTGGCAAAGGCGCGGCCGGTGTCTTCGGCGCTGAAGAAGGATTTGGGCGAGCGGTTGCCCTTGAACAGCTGGATGCCGTCGAAATAGGTGTCGGGGCTGCCGTCGGGCTGCACCTCGAAAAGCGTCATGTCGTACTCGTCGAGCACCTTCTGCGCCGCGCGCAGATTGCCGCCGCGCGCGAGCGACAGATATTCCCAATAGCTGTTCGCGGTGCGCGCTTCGACATCATGGTTGAACGCGGCGGACTCGGCCGACTTGGCGAACCATTTGGCGGCGTTGTCATAGTCGTGCTTGGCGAAATAGGCCTGGCCGAGGTGGTAATAGAGATAATATTGCACGACATCGGGCGAGCCGGGGAAATAGTCGGGACCCGGCTTTTCGCGTTCGAGTGGCTTGCCTTCGTATAGCTTGGCGGCCTTCAGCCCGACCTCGATCGATTTGTCGAACTGGCGGAGCGAGAAATGGCGATGCGCGAGGTGGCGCATCAGCTTGGCCGAATTGGGGAAACGCTTGAGCGCGGTTTCATAGACCGCCGCCGATTCCCTGACATAACCCTGATAGAAGAGGATGCGGCCGTACCAGGTCGCGGTGTCGACCGTCATGTTGCTTTCATAGGCCGCCTTGGCGTCCTTGGCGGCGCGTTCGAGCGTCGCGACGGCGGCGACGCCGACATTGCGGTCGGGGTTGGTCACCATCGGCTGGCCGAGCAGCGAGGTTCCCTGGAAGCTGCCTTCCTGCGCGGTCGCCAGCGTCGGCGTCGCGAGCATCAGCAGGCTGGCCGACGCCAGGAATTTCAGGGTGCGGGGGATCATATTCACTCTCCTTGGATTTGTTTCTTGTGCGTCTGTTTCACGGATCGATGTCGAGGTCGAACTTGACCCCCTGCGCCAGCGGCAGCGACGCCGAATAATTCACCGTCGCGGTGGCGCGGCGCATATAGTTTTTCCAGCTGTCGGAGCCCGACACGCGCCCGCCGCCGGTCACCTTTTCGCCGCCAAAGGCGCCGCCGATTTCGGCGCCGCTGGTCCCGATGTTGACGTTGACGATGCCGCAGTCGCTGCCCTCGGCCGACTGGAAGCGCTCGGCCTCGCGGACGTCGCTCGTAAAGATGCTCGATGACAGGCCTTGCGACACGCCGTTCTGCAGCGCGATCGCTTCGTCGAGTGTGTCATAGCCCATGACATAGAGGATCGGGGCGAAGGTTTCCTCGCGGACGATCGCGGTCTGTCCGGGCATTTCGGCGATCGCCGGGCGGACATAATAGCCGTCAGCTGCGCCCGCGATGTCGAGCCGCTCGCCGCCATGCACGATGCCGCCTTCGGCCCGCGCCTGTTCGAGCGCGCGCTGCATGCCGTCGAACGCCATCCGGTCGATCAGCGGTCCGACATGCGTGGCATCGTCGAGCGGCGATCCGATGCGCAGCGTGGCAAAGGTCGCGATCAGCCGCTGAACAAAGGCGTCGCGGATGCTGTTGTGGACGATCAGGCGGCGCAGCGTGGTGCAGCGCTGGCCGCAGGTGCCGGTCGCCGCGAACACTGCGCCGCGCAGCGCGAGGTCGAGATCGGCGCTGGGTGCGATGATCGCCGCGTTGTTGCCGCCGAGTTCGAGAACCGGACGGGCGAAGCGCTTGGCGAGGCGCACTGCGACATCCTGTCCCATCCGCACGCTGCCCGTCGCGCTGACGATCGCGACGTCAGGATGATCGGCGATCGCGGTGCCGCAGCGCGCGTCGCCGATCGCGACCTGCACCAGATGGTCGGGCGCCAGATCATAATCGTCCGCCGCTTTCGCCAGCAGCCCGGCAAAGGCGAGTGCGGTGAGCGGGGTTTTCTCCGACGGTTTCCAGATCGCGCTGTCGCCGCACACCAGTGCAACGGTCGTCCCCCACGCCCACACCGCGGCGGGGAAATTGAATGCCGAGATCAACCCGAGCACCCCCATCGGGTGCCAATATTCGGTCAGCCGATGTTCGGGGCGTTCGGACGCGATGGTCAGCCCGAACAGCTGACGCGACAGGCCGACGGCATATTCGCAGATGTCGATGACTTCCTGCACCTCGCCGCGTGCTTCGGTCAGGATCTTGCCATTCTCGATCGACAGCAGCAGCGACAGCGCTTCCTTATGCTCGCGGACGAGGGCGCCATAGCGGCGGACGAGTTCGCCGCGATGCGGCGCCGGGACCAGCTTCCACGCGGCAAAGGCGGTACGGGCATTGGCGACCACTGCGTCGATGTCGTCGGGGGTGTCCATGCGCAGCGTCGCCAGCCCGGATCCGTCGATCGGTGAAAAGACGGGCAGGTCGGCGCCGAGGCGATCGCCCAGCGACAGGCCGAGCTGATCGAAGGTCGCGGCGGCCTGCTCTGCCAGCGGGGAAGCGGCGTGCGCGGTCGACGGGATTTTGGCGATATTTTCAGGAGCGTTCATAAAATTCTTTTCTGTCATATCTTCGGTGGTTTGGGGTGTTCATTCGTCAATCGGGATGCCGGGCGACAATCTGGCCGTTCTTGATCACGACCGCGACCTTCTCCAGCACGGTGACGTCGCGATAGGGGTCGCCCGCAACCGCGATCATGTCGGCATATTTGCCCGGCGCGATCGTGCCGATATTGTCCGATTGGCCGAGCAGCGCCGCGGCATCGACCGTTGCCGCGCGGAGCGCTGCCATCGGGGTCATCGGACCCTGTTCGACCATCTTGCGAAACTGCCGCGCATTCTCGCCATGCGGCGACACCCCGGCATCGGTGCCAAAGGCGATGTTGACCCCATGGCGCACCGCGAGGCGGATATTGTCGCCCGATACTTTGCGTGCTTCGGCCATCTTGGCCGCCACCGCCGGGGTGATGCGCGCCGTGTCGGCACTGTCGTGCGAATCGAGCAGGCCGAGCGTAGGCACCAGCCAGGTGCCGCGTGCGGCCATCATCTTCGCGGTGTCGGCATCGAGATAGGTACCGTGCTCGATCGAATCGACTCCGGCCCGCACCGATGCTGTGACCCCCTGCGCGCCGTGCGCGTGCGCCGCGACCTTCAGCCCCAGGCCGTGCGCGGTGGAGACGATGGCGTTCAGTTCCTCGTCGCTCAGATGCTGGCCCAGTCCCCGCGCCTGCTGCGACATGATGCCGCCGGTCGAGGTGATCTTGATGAGGTCGGCGCCATATTTCGCCGCTTCACGCACACGCAGTGCGCATTCGACTGCGCCGGTGCAGGCGCCGGTATAGTCATAGGGAAACAGTGCCTCGGTCGTCTTGCGGTTCAGCCCCGACATATCGCCATGGCCGCCGACGATCGACAGCGAGGTGCCGGACAAGAAGATGCGCGGGCCGGTGACGATGCCGTCGTTGATCGCGTCGCGGAGCGCGTGGATCGCATAGCCGTCCGACCCGACATCGCGGACCGTCGTGAAGCCTGCCTCCAAGGTCTTTTTCGCATTGGAAAAGGAAAAGATCGCGACGTCTTCGGGCGTATCGATCGCCGCCGACCATAGCCGCGTCGCGGGCGAGAAGCTGAAATGGACATGGGTATCGATTAGCCCGGGCAGCACTGTGCGGTCCCTGAGGTCGATCACCGTCGCGCCGCCGCCATCGATATGGCCCGGCAGGATATGGGTTATCCGCTCATTGCGCACGACGATCGTCGTCGGGCCGAGTGGGCGCTCGCCGGGCACCGCGATCACCGATCCCGCATGGATAACAAGATCTTGCGCGGCGGGGTCGGGCTGGGCCGCTCCCGCGGCGCCCGCCAGCAGCGCGGCAAATGCCGATCCCGACACGGCGCCGAGGTGGCGGCGCGACCGGACACGCGCGGACGGGTTGGCGATGTCGGTCACGTCTTGAAGCTCCCCGTCGATCGGGTCGACGCAGATCGGCGCCGCCCTTGCACCGCCACATAGGAATATTTTGCTGGCTAGGCAATAAAATTTATGATAGGAAAAATTTCAAGAATATGACGAAGCCCGGAAATTTGGGGTTTCCAGGCTCGATAATGGGTTACCAAGGAGGGAAATAATGTCGAAGTTCGTTTCACGTCTGCTGTTGTCGTCGGCGCTCGCGTTCGCGATGGCGCCGGTTGCCCAGGCGCAGGCGGCGCCGCCCGAAGCCGAAGGCGCCGACACCGATGAGGGCGGCAACGACATCGTCGTCATCGGGACGCGCCGCAAGGACCGCTCGATCACCGACAGCTCGGTCGCGATCGACGTCATTGCCCCCGAAAGCATCACCGCGACCGGCTATACCGACGTGAACGACGCACTGCGCACGCTCGTCCCCGCCTTCAATGCCCAGCGTCTGCAGGGCAATGACGGTTCGTCGTTCGTCCGCCCGATCACGCTGCGCGGTTCGCCCGCCGACCACGTCCTGCTGCTGATGAATGGCAAGCGCCGCCACCGCGCATCGATCGTCCAGATCGGTACCGGTCACTCGTCGACGTCGGGTTCGCAGGGCCAGGATTTCAACGTCATTCCGCCGATCGCGCTGTCGAGCGTCGAGGTGCTGCGCGACGGCGCGTCGGCGCAATATGGCTCCGACGCGATTGCCGGGGTGATCAACATGGAGCTGAAAAAGCAGAAAAGCGGCGGCTCGATCATCGGGCAGGTCGGCGAATATTTTAGCAGCGGCGGCCGCACCTATGATATCCAGGGGCATATCGCCGTGCCGGTTGGCGACAATGCCTATTTCAACCTGGCGGCCCAATATACCGATCAGGCCAAGGCCTATGCGCGCAAGGCCAGCCATGCTGGCGCTGTCGCGCTGCGCGCGGCGGGTATCCCGGGCGTGCCCGAGCATCCCGAAGGCAACCTCGACCCGCGCTATATGGCGTTCAAGTCGGTATGGAACGCCGGTATCGAGCTCAGCGATTCGCTCGAGCTCTATACCTTCGGCAACTATATGACCGGCAAGAGCTCGGTGACCTTTGGCCTCCGCCAGCCGATCACCGCGGGTGGGCTGAACCGGCACGGCACCTATGCCAATTCGGCCTTCGACCTGTCGCCGGCGCACCCGCAGCTGTTCGACCTGACGCGCGTCTATCCGGGCGGCTTCACCCCCGAATTCGGCGGTCATCTGGAAGATTTCAGCGCCCTTGTTGGCCTCCGCGATCAGGACGGCCCGCTGACCTGGGATCTGTCGGCGCGCTACGGCACCAACACCGTCGATTATTCGATCACCGGGACGATCAACGCCTCGATGGGGGTCAATTCGCCGACGTCGTTCAAGCCGGGTTCGCTGACCCAGCGTGAAATCCAGTTCGACGGCGAAATTTCCTATGAGCTGAACGACCAGATCTTGCTGTTCGCGGGCGCCAGCCATCGCAAGGAAACCTATGTCATCGGCGAGGGCGACCTTGCCAGCTATCTGACCGGGCCGCTGCGCGATCTGCCCGCCGGATCGAACGGCTTCCAGGGCTTCTCCCCCGAATTTGCGGGCAGCTTTGACTCGAACAGCTATGCGGTGTTCGCCGAAATCGACGCCGACATCACCCCGTGGTGGAACCTGTCGGTCGCCGGTCGTTACGAGGATTACGACCAGTTCGGCACCAACTTCAGCTACAAGGCGGCGACCCGCTTCGAGCTGAGCGATGCTTTTGCCCTGCGCGGCTCGGTCAGCACCGGCTTCCGTGCTCCCGCCGCCGGTCAGGTGTTCGGGACCAGCCTGACCTCGCAGCTCGACGGGGTTGGCGGGTTCATCCTCGACGCCGTTCTGGTACCGGGTTCGCCCGCGGCGCAGGTGTTCGGGTCGGAAGCGCTGACGCCCGAAACATCGTTCAACATGTCGGCCGGCGTGGTGTTCACCGGGCTGGACGGCTTCCTGACCACGCTCGATTTCTATCAGATCGACGTGGACGATCGCCTGTTGCTGACGCCGTCGCGCAACACGACCGCCGCCGAGCGCGCCGCGCTGGCCGCGATCAATTTCCCGAACGGGGCGGATATTCAGCAGGTGCGTTATTTCCAGAACGAAATGGACACGCGCGTGCGCGGTTTCGACCTGGTCAGCACCTATCGCCACAGCTGGTCGGACAATGCGTCGACCGACTTCAGCCTGGCGGTGAACTATAATGAACAGCATCTGCGCGGCGCACCGCCTCCGGGCTTCAGCCCGGCGATCGTGACCGAATTCGAACGCGGAACGCCGCGCTGGCGCGGCAATTTCTCGACGACAACCAAGGTTGGCGATTTCGGGTTCATGGCGCGCGCCGTTCATTATGGCTCGTGGCGCCGTCTTGATGGCGCGACCTTCCTGCCGCGCAAGGCGGTGACCTTGTTCGATGCCGAAATCTCCTACACCGGGATCCAGGATGTCGAGCTCAGCGTCGGGGCGCGCAACATCTTCAACATCTTCCCGCCCGATCGCGGTGCGGCCCGCGCGCGCGCTGGTCTGATCTACGACAACCACAGCGTGTTCGGGGTTGCCGGCGGCTTTTATTATCTGAACGCCAAATATAAGTTCTGATCCTCGCGCTCCGCGAGACACAGATTGTTTCCGGTGGGCCTATGCGGCGCTGACATGGGCGAAATGTCAGCGCCGTAGCCTATCGGAAATTCGTGCATTATAGGATTGGGACGCGGACGGGGCCGCTTGTGTCGCATAACGGCCCCGGATTCGTCGATCTTGCACTGTTTGGCCAAGGTAAGGACCGCCGATAATGCCCCCCAGAACAGCAGATGAACCCGAAATTCTGGGCGCCGTTCGTCAGTCGAAACGGCCGCGAACCGAAGGGTTTCATCTGGGACGGCGCCTGCACCAGCTTCGCCGCGAGCGCGGGATGACGCTGGAAGATGCCGGGCGGTTGACGTCGCTCGCCGCATCGACGCTGTCGAAGATCGAAAATGACCAGATGTCGCCGACCTTTGACGTCGTACAGAAACTGGCGCTGGGGTTCGACATCGACATTACCGAGCTGTTTGCCAGCAATAGCGGACAGGATGCGGCGGGGCGGCGCAGCATCACCCTTGCCGGGGCGGGGCGGCCGATGGAAACCCCCGTGTATAACCACCGCCTGATTGCGGTCGAGCTGAAGCACAAGAAGATCCTGCCGTTCGTGACCACGATCAAGGCGCGCAGCCTGGAGGATTTCAAGGCCTGGTCGCAGCATAGCGGCGAGGAGTTTCTGTACGTGCTGGAGGGCGAGATCTGTTTCCAGACCGAACATTATGAGCCCGCGATCCTGGGGGTTGGCGACAGCGTCTATATCGACAGCAGCATGCAGCACGCCGCCTATTCGACCAGCGAACAGGATGCGGTGGTGCTGTGGGTGAACACAGGCTGATTTCACAGACCGCGCGGCGGGATTTCGCGTCTCTTGCAATAATTTTCTTATCGGCTATAAATTTCCAATAGAAAATATTGGGAGTCGGTAGGATGGGCAGGGCGATGGATAGACGACAATTTGTGCTTTCGGGGGCGGCACTATCGGCCGCCGTGGCGATGTCACCGACTTTGGCCGCGAAGACCACTGCGCGCCCGCTGACCTTCGATGCGATGGGCGAGGTCCGGTTCGAATATGACGCGGCGCTGGTCGGCCAGATGCGCGACAGCGGGCTCGACGCGATCACCGTCACCCTGTGCGATCCCAAGACTTATGAGGCGCACGCTTATGACGACGCGATCCAGGCGGTGCTCGACCATGACGCGCATATCGCTGCCAACCCCGCGCTGTTCCTGAAAGCGACGCGCACCAGCGACATCGACGTCGCGCGCCGCAACGGCCAGATCGCGATCTATTATCTGTTCCAGAATTCGACCCAGTTCGGGCGCGACCTCGATAATATCGACCTGTTCTACAAACTGGGCGTCCGATCGTCGCAGATCACTTACAACGACCAGAATTGGGCGGGTGCAGGGTGCAAGGAGTTGGGCGCCAACGGGCTGACCCACTGGGGCCGCGCGGTGACCGAGCGGATGAACAAGCTGGGCATGCTGATTGACCTCTCGCACGCCAATATGCAGACAATGGCGGACACGATCAACGCATCGGCCGATCCGGTGATCATTTCGCACACCGCGTGCATGGCGATGCACAAAAATGTCCGCAACACGACCGACGACAATCTGCGGCTGCTGGCGCAGAAGGGCGGGGTGGTTGGCATTTGCCAGATGCGGCCATTCCTGACGACGAAGCGGCAAGGCGCGCTGGCCGACTATTTCCGCCATATCGACCATGCGGTAAAGGTCGCGGGCGCCGATCATGTCGCGATCGGCAGCGACCGCGACCACCGGGTGGTCGAAATGACCGACGCCTATATCGCCGAGTTGAAGCGCGAAGAGGGCGCCAATTTCAACGCCGACGACTGGCCACTGTTCATCGACGAACTCAACGGTCCGCGCCGTATGGAAGTGGTGTGGGACGGGGTGCGCAAACTGGGTTATGCCTCGAGCGACGTCGAAAAGATCATGGGGACGAACGTCCGCCGCATCTATCAGGATGTGGTTGGATGATCGTGCGCGCATCCATGGCCGCGCTGGCGCTGCTGGGCGCCGCGGTTCCGGGCTTTGCGCAGCCCGCGGCGACCAGTGCCGGGCAATGCACGACCAGCCTGATCGGGACGCCGCTGAGCTTGCCGAAATTTTCGGAGGCGACGCAGAAGCGGCTCGATCAGGATATCGAGATCGCGCGCGCGGCGCTGCGCATCGCGCCCGACCGCGAGGATTCGCATATCTGGCTGGGCCGCCGCCTCGATTATGCGGGGCGGATTTGCGACGCAGTCGACGCGTTCACCAACGGGCTGAAGGTCTTTCCGAACAGCTACAAGCTCTATCGTTTTCGCGCCCGCGACCTGACCCGCGCGCGGCAATTCGATGCGGCGCTGGCCGACTACAGCAAGGCGCTGGAGTTGATGGGCGATACTCCCGACACGTTCGAGCCCGACGGGCTGCCCAACCCGATCGGGCTGACGATCAGCACCTATCGCGGCAATATTGTTTATTATCACGCGCAGACCAGCTTCGCGACCGGCGACTATCAGACCGTTGTCGACGGGATGGCGAAGTCGCTGGCGCTGGCGGCCGATTTTGCGCGCGACGATATGCGCGTGCCGACCGCCTATTGGACCTATATCGCCTATCGCAAGATGGGCGAGCACGCCAAGGCGCGCGCCGCGATCGACGCGATCGAGCCGGGGCTGAAACTGATCGAGAACGACATCTATTACCAAGCGGTCCAGATCATGCAGGGGCGTCTGAAGCCCGCCGATGTTGGCGCGACGAAGGACAGCACGATCAAATTCGCGATCGCGATGGAGCGCCGCTTTGCGGGCGACGAAGCGGGTGCGAAGGCGCTGCTGGCCGAAATCATCGCCGAAAATGCGCAGGGACACTGGCCGTCCGAAGCCGAGCTGGCGGCGCCGGATCGGGCGCCGCGACGATAGCGGCCCTGCCACGCCAATCAGCTAGACCCCGCCCGCCGGATCCCGCATGATGTTTGCGGGAGATCTGACGTGACCTATGACATCGCTGCCCTCGACTTGCCGCTGCGCGACGAGCAGCAAATGCTGCGCGACAGCGTGCAGCGCTTTCTGGCCGACAATGCGCAGCCCGGTTGGCGCGATCTGGTGGAATCGCTGGGGCTGGCCGGGGTCGCGGTCCCCGAACCGCACGGCGGTTTTGGCGGCGGCATGGTCGACATTGCGGTGGTCATGGCGGAGCTCGGACCGGCACTGGCGGGTGCCGACTGGCTGTCGCACAGCGCCGCCACGATGCTGCTCGCGCGCGCCGCGCCCGTCCATGCGGGGCTGGCCGGTCTGGCGCAGGGCGACTGGCGCGCGGCGGTGATCTGCGCTGCCTCGAGTGCGACGATGCCGATCGTCGATGCGGACGGGGCGGTGCGCGGCACGGCGACGCTGGTCGCGGGCGGCGCCGAGGCCGATATGTTCGTGCTTGCCGATGACGATACAGTGCTTTTGATCGCCGCGGACCGCGACAAGGTCGAGCAGCGCCACCGCATCATGCACGACGGCAGCTTGACCGCCGACCTCAACTTCACAGTGAAGGCAGGCGAAGGCAATCTGTTGGTGCGTGGCGGCGCCGCGCGAGCGATGGCCGAATGGGTCAATGACGTCATCTTGGCGGGCCGCTGCGCCGAGGCGGTGGGGCTGATGCAGCATATGATCGCCGCCAGCACGCTTTATCTGGGCCAGCGCCAGCAGTTCGGGCGCGCGATCGGCAGTTTCCAAGCGCTCCGCCACCGCGCCGCCGATATGCAGCTGGCCGCGATGAAGGCCGCGGCGCTGACCGAGGCGGCAATATTGTCCGTCGATCAGGATCGTGCGGACCGCGCCGCCACGGTGAGCGCGGCCTGCGTCGAGGTCGCCGACGCGGTGCGCGTTGTCGGCGAAGGCGCGGTGCAGATCCATGGCGCGATGGGGCTGACCGAGGAGCTGAACCTTGGCGCGCATTTCAAACGCGCGCTGGCGATCGCGTCGGCGATGGGACCGCGCGCCGACCATCTGGCGCGGTTTTCGGAAGCGGCGGCCTAGATCGTCGTCAGGCTCGCGTCGCGTTTACGTGACACCGTAGCCCTGAGTCTGTCGAAGGGCGCTTCTCGGCCAGGCGCCCTTCGACAGGCTCAGGGCTACGGTTCCAACCGCCTAACCCAGCATCAACCGCGCGATCAGGTCGCGCTGGATCTCGTTCGACCCCGCATAGATACTCGCCGCGCGGTCGTTGAGGTAGCGCGGGACCGCGACCGCCAGCTCGGCGGGCGCCTGGCCGTCGGCGTCCGCCCATGCTGCGTACCCCGCGGCTTCGCAGGCCAGCGTATCGATGCGCTGGGCGCTTTCGGTGCCGAGGATCTTGAGCGCCGAGGCGTAGAGCGCGGTGCTGCCGCCGACGCCGCGCATCGCCTTGAGCTCGAGCGCCTGCAACGCGTGCAAGGCGATCGCCTCGCGGTCGAGCTGCGCGCGCAGCACCGGATCGGCGACCGATTGCGCGCGCAAACGGGTCAGGCGCGCCATGAGCCCGGGGGCATATTTGCCGCCGCGTTCAAAGGTCAGCAGATGCTTGGCGACCGACCAGCCTTCGTTTTCGCCGCCCAGCCGGTTCGCCTGCGGCACCCGGACATCGTCGAAGAAGACCTGATTGAACTCATGATCGCCCGCCAGCGTGCGGATCGGTTCGATCGTGATCCCCGACGTCGCCATGTCGAGCAGCAGGAAGCTGATCCCCGCCTGCGGCTTGCCCTCGCTCGAGGTGCGGACCAGCGCGAACATGCGGTTGGCGAAATGGGCGTGGGTGGTCCAGATCTTCGACCCGTTCAGCACATAATCGCTGCCGTCGGGGACTGCGCGCAATTGCAACGCGGCGAGGTCCGACCCGGCGCCGGGCTCCGAAAAGCCCTGGCACCAATAATCCTCGCCCGACAGGATGCGCGGCAGATAATGCGCTCGCTGCTCGGCGCTGCCATAGTGCATGATCACCGGCGCGACCATCTTCAGCCCCATCGGGGCGAGGTTCGGCGTCCCGGCGCGGGCGCATTCGGCGGTGAAGATATAGCGTTCGATCTCGCTCCAGCCCGGGCCGCCGAACTCGGCCGGCCAGTCGGGCGCGACCCAGCCGCGCGCGTGCAGGATGCGCTGCCAGGGCAGCGAGACCGCGGGATCGTGAAAGACGCTGGTGGCACGACTGGCGGCGCGGCGCAGGTCATCCGGCAACGCCTCGGCAAGAAAGGCGCGAACTTCGTCGCGAAAGGCCTCGAGCGCGGGATCGTTCAGCATGTCCATGGCCGCGCCTTGTACGCCGCGGGATCGGCAGGCCAAGCTGGCACCTGCATTAGGCGGCCCGCGCACCGACGAAGCCGAGCCCCGCGGCAATCTGGATCGACTGCGCGCGCCCGGTCGCGCCCAGCTTGGCGGCAGCATTGCGCAGGTGAAAGCGTACGGTCGATACCGACAGCGACAGGATGATGCCGATCTCGCCATCGGTCTTGCCCGCCGCCGCCCAGCGCAGACACTGCACCTCGCGCCGCGTCAGCGTTTGCGGGACGGTCGCGTTGCGCGGCCGCCCGCGCGCTTCATTGTGGGTCGCGACCAGCTTGAGCGCGAGATTGTGCAGGTCGCCGGCATGCTGGTCGAACAGCGCCGCGACCCCCACCGGCTCGCGCGAGCACCAGAAGACCGCGCCGACCAGCCCGCGCGGCAGATGCACGGGCGCGATGATCGCCTCGCCGAAATTCGGTGTGCTCTTTGCCTGCTCGCAATCGACCGCGGCGAGCAATTGCGTCGGACGCCAGGTCCGCAACTGGCCGTCGCTGTAGTAAAAGGGTTCGGCGGTCAGCCGCGCTGCGGTCAGGAAGGCGATCTGCAGCGCGAGCTTGCGATCGCGCCAATATTGGTGCGCGGGATCGATCCAGCGAAAGCTGGTTTCGGCATAGGGCCGCCCGTCGGCGTCGGCCATCGGTTCGGGATCACCGAGGTCGGCCTGCGCCGCGATATAGGGCAGCCCGATCGCATCCCCCGCAGCCTGCACGGCGCGAACCAGCGACGGCATTTGTGCCCAGCCTGTCGATCGATCATCGGTCACTCGGCCCCGTCTCCATCCATCCTGCCACGGATGCCAGCTTGTGACTGACCCCGCGATTTCGTCTTTGGCCAGCGTCCGGCTGTCCGCACGCTCGCACAAAGACGAGCCTCGCGACAAGTCGTTTGAGGGAGGATGAGTGATGAAGGCATTCCGTATCGTTCTGGCGGCGAGCACCGCGACCGGCATAGCGTTGTCCGTGCCAGCGGTCGCCGCAGAGGAAACCGCAGCGGACGCCGTTGCGGCAGAAGGCGAGATCATCGTCACCGCGCAGCGCCGCGCCGAATCGATGAACGATGTCGGTATGGCGATCCAGGCGGTCGATGGCGCGACGCTGGAAAATCTGCGCGTCACGGACCTCCGCGACCTGACGAGCGTTGCACCCAGCTTCACCGTATCGCAAAGCTATCAGGGGGTGCCGACCTATACGCTGCGCGGTATCGGCTTCAACACGATCAACCTGTCCGCAACCTCGACCGTCGGCACCTATGTCGACGAGGTCGCCTATGCCTATCCGATCATGAACACCGGGCCGGTGATGGATCTGGAGCGGGTCGAGGTGCTGAAGGGGCCGCAGGGGACACTGTACGGCCGCAACACCACCGCGGGGCTGATCAATTTCATTACCGCCAAGCCGACCGACCGCTTTGACGCCAGCATCAGGGCCGATCTGGGCAATTACCAGACCTACAATATCGGCGGTCATATCTCTGGCCCGCTGGGCGAGGGGATCGCGGCCCGCGTGTCGTTCCGCAGCGAGAATAGCGACAAGGGCTGGCAGGTCAGCAATACGCGCGGCGAACGGCTGGGCGAGGTCGAGAAATATGGAGTGCGCGGGGCGCTGGCGATCGATCCCGCCCCGGGGACGCATTTCGACCTGTCGGTCACCTGGTGGCGCAACAAATCGGACACCGTCGCGGGGCAGGGGATCGGCTTCACGCCCGCGACCAATCCGGCGACCGGCACCAGCAATTCGCGCTTCTTCAACGCGCCGGGGCTGGCCAGTTATATCGCGGGCAATTTCCCGACCAAGGCCAGCCAAGTCGACTGGGCGCCCGAAGCCAGCCGTTCGGCAGACATCGGGACGGGGCTCGGCTTGGATGGGCCGCTGGCCGAGAATAATCGCTTTTGGGGACTGAAGCTACGTTGGGACCAGGATCTGGGCGACACGATGAAGCTTGTTTCGCTGACCAGCTATAATGATTTCAAGCGCGATGCGCTGTCCGACTGGAGCGGCGCGCCTTATGAAATCCTGCTCCAGAATACCGTCGGGCGGATCAAGAGCTTTGCGCAGGAACTGCATGTCGAGGGTGAGGCGGGAGCAGCCAACTGGCTGGTCGGTGCCTATTTCGCCAACGACCGGATCATCGATTCGAACCGCACCTTGCTGGGTCAGAATGCCAATGTCGGGCTGATCCGCGCTGCCGGAGCGCCGCTGCTCGCCAGCCCGCTCTTCAACTCGGCGGGTTACACGCCGCTCCAACTGAGCCAGGCATTTCGTACCTATGAGGATTTCGGCCGCATCCGCACCAAGACGTGGAGCGTGTTTGCCAACGCCGATGCCGAGCTGACCGATCAGCTCAAGCTGACCGCAGGGATCCGCTACACCGAGGACAAGCAGCGCTACAACGGCTGCTCGCGCGACTTCAACGGCAATATGCTGCCGAACGTCAACGTCGTGAACCGCGCGCTATACCTGCAAACCTATGGCGTCCTAGCGCCGCAGATCAGCCAGGGGCAGTGCAACACCTTTGACCCGGCAACCGGCACCTTTGGCGAGGTGCGGTCGCTGCTGAAGGAAAATAATGTCGCGTGGCGCGTCGCGCTCGACTGGTCGCCGGACGATGACACGCTGATCTATGCGTCGGTGTCGCGCGGCTATAAATCGGGGACGACGCCGATCAACGCCGCCAATTTGGCGCGCCAGAATGCGCCGGTGACGCAGGAAAAGCTGACCGCCTATGAACTGGGGATCAAGGCGACGCTCGCCGACCGGCTGGTGCAGGCGAACCTGTCGGCTTTCTATTATGATTACCGCGACAAGCAGATCAGCACCTATTTCGCCGATCCGATCTACACCGCGCTGTCGCGGCTCGACAACGTCCCCGACAGCGAGGCCTATGGTGTCGAGGGCGAGCTCACGATCCGTCCGGCGACGGGGCTCACGATCGCCGCCAACGCACTCTATCTCAAGACGCGGATCAACGGTTACAATGGGACCAACGCCGCGGGTCAGCCTGAAAATTTCGATGGTGCCGAATTCATCTACAGCCCCAAATTTCAGGGCAGCCTGACGTTCGCCTATGACACGCCGGTGAGCGATACGCTGAACCTGACCGGGGCGGTGAACGCGCGCTATCAGAGCCGGTCGAACACGATTTTCGAGGATATCGACATCTACAAGGTCGATTCCTATGGCACGGTTAGCGCCAGCCTGGGGTTGAAAAGCGAGAGCGGCTGGTCGGTGTCGTTGTGGGCGAAAAATCTGTTCGACAAATATTATTGGTCGGCGGTCGCCAGCAATGCCAATGTCGTGGTGCGATTTGCCAACCCGCCGCGGACCTATGGCCTGACCGTCGGGTTCGATTTCTAACGGGAGCGATGGTGATGGCGCTGGCGATAGAGGACAATTATCTGGGGACGGCGATCGATTTCGCCGGGCCGCCGGGTGAGCCCGCCTTGCTGGCGCCCGATAGCATCCAGTGGCGGGTGTACAAGAACCCGATCGCGCTGGGGATCGGCGGCATTGCGGCGGTGCTGCTGGAATTTGCCGAACCGCGCATCCGGTCGGGGGTGTGGGATCATTCGACGTACAAGGTCGATCCGATCGGCCGATCGCGCCGTACGGGTCTGGTCGCGATGCTCGCCTGCTATGGACCGGCAAGCAGTGCCAAGGATGTGATCGGCAAGGTCAACCGGATGCACGGCAAGGTGAAGGGGGCAACCCCCGCGGGGCAGACGTATCGCGCGCTCGATCCGGTGCTGCTCGATTGGGTCGCGGCGACGGCGTCCTATGGTTTTCTGATGGCCTATGACCGCTTCGTCCACCCGCTGAGCGATGCCGACAAGGATCGCTTCATGCGCGACGGCGATGCGATCGGGCGCGAATTCGGAGCGCTGCACACGCCGCCAACGGTCGGCGCCTTCATAGCGATGATGGACCGGCTCGAACCTTCGTTCGAACCGCATCCGATCCTGTTCGAATTTCTGGACATCATCCAGTCGGGCAGGGCGGCGCCGGGGGTGCCGCGCTTCCTGCACCGCGCCATCGCGCGCGCATCCGTTTCGCTGCTTCCGGCGCACATCCGGCAGCGGCTGGAGCTGGGTTCGGCGTTCGACCTGACGCGGCTCGACCGGTTGCTGCTCGGCACCGCGGGGCGCCTCGCCGACCGCCGCGTCGATCGCAAATCGCCACCAAGTCTCGCCAGCGTGCGGCTGGGCCTGCCGCATGACTTTCTGTATCGGTCGCGGGGCGAGCAACAGCGGCTGCTGGCGGCGCGCGGGCAACCGCGACACGCGGTGCAAAGCCGGCTCGCGCCGAATTAGACAATCAGTTTGCCACCTCGGCGCGCATCGTCGGGCGTCCATGGGCGTCGCGCGCCCATAGCCGCGCGCCGCTTCCCTCGCGCGCCAGGCAGAGGTCGAACGGCATGCCGTCGATCAAGGGGGCTTCGGCGCGGAAGCTGAAGCGGGTCGGCGTCAGGCCGGGCATTTCGCGCAGCGCGTGGTCGATAAGCAACGTCGCGATGAGCGGGCCGTGCACGACGAGCCCGGGGTAGCCCTCGACGTCGCGGGCGTAGTCGCGGTCGTAGTGAATGCGGTGGGCGTTGAAGGTGAGCGCCGAATAACGGAACAGCAGGACGGGATCGGGCGTCACGCGACGGACCGCATCGGCGGGTTCGGGGACGGACGCGGGGGCGGGTTCGGCAAGGGGCGGCGAGGCGGCCGTCGCGGGCGCGCGATAGACCAGATCCTGCTCCTCGCGGATCGCCGGGATGCCGTCCGCTGCAATCTCGTGCTGCAAGGTCACGAACAGCAGGTCGCCGCTGGCGCCGCGCTTGGCGCGGATCGCGGCGATTGTGGTGACGCGGGTCAGCGCGGCGGCGACCGCGATCGGGGCGAGGAATTCGACGCGCCCTCCCGCCCACATCCGGCGTGGGAGCGGGACAGGCGGCAGCAAACCGCCATCGTTGCGGCGCGGGTGGCCGTCGTCGCCGATCGCCGATTGCCGCGCATCGGGCAGGAAATAGAGCCAGTGGCCGAGCGGCGGCACAATCGCGGGCGCCGCGGGATCATGGTCGAGCAAGGCGCCAAGACCGACGAGCGGCGCCGCGGTTGCCATATCGTGCCGCGTTTCGCTGCGCCCGATCCAGTCCGAATAATCGTCCATCGCGGTCCTCAGAAACTTTTGGGCAGGCCAAGCGCGTGCGTCGCGACATGGCTCAGGATCAAATTGGTGCTGATCGGTGCCACCTGATACAGCCGCGTTTCACGGAACTTGCGCTCGATGTCATATTCCTCGGCAAAACCGAAGCCGCCGTGCGTCTGGACGCACATGTCGGCGGCGTACCAGCTCGCTTCCGACGCCAGCATCTTCGCCATATTCGCCTCGGTCCCGCCATCCTGTCCGGCGTCGAACAGCCGCGCCGCCTTGTCGACCATCTCCGCTGCGGCGGCGAGCTGGACATAGGCGCGCGCGATCGGAAACTGGACGCCCTGATTTTCGCCGATCGCGCGGCCGAACACCTCGCGCTCTTTCGCATAGGCTGCGGCGCGGTCGATGAAGAAGCGGCCGTCGCCGATGCATTCGGACGCGATCAGGATGCGTTCGGCGTTCATCCCCGACAATATGTAGCGGAAACCCTTGTCTTCCTCACCGATCAGATTGGCGGCAGGCACTTTGAGGTCGTCGAAGAACAGCTCGGTCGTCGCGTGGTTGAGCATCGTGCGAACTGGGCGGATAGTCAGCCCATTGCCGACGGCTTCGCGCATGTCGACCAGCAGCACGCTCATCCCGTCCGACGATTTGGCGCAATCCTCGCGCGGGGTCGTTCGGCACAGCAAGATCATCAGGTCCGAATGTTCGGCGCGGCTGATCCAGATTTTCTGGCCGTTGACGATATAATCGTCGCCAACCCGGCGGGCAAAGGTGCGGATGCGCGTGGTATCTGTCCCCGCGGTTGGTTCGGTCACCCCGAACGCCTGCAACCGCAGGTCGCCGCGCGCGATCGCGGGCAGATAGGCGGCCTTTTGCGCCGCCGAACCATGTTTCAGCAGCGTCCCCATCGTGTACATCTGTGCGTGACAGGCGCCGCCATTGCACCCCGAACGATGGATTTCCTCGAGCACTGCGGTTGCGGCGCCGAGCCCCAGCCCCGACCCGCCAAACTCCTCGGGGATCAGCACCGACAGGAACCCAGCCTCGGTCAGCGTGCGGACAAATTCGGTCGGATAGATGCGGTCGCGGTCGAGCCTTTGCCAATATTCGCCGGGAAAGCCCGCGCACAGGCGGCGTACCGCGTCGCGAATTTCCGGATAGCTTTGCGGCTGGGCTTCGGACATCGGCACTCGCTCTCCCTGATCGTTCGCTCAGCCTTAAGCCGACGTCATGCGGCGCGCCAAGATGAATCGATAGCGGCGGCCCTCTTTAAACGCACTGTATAATCGGGCTATGACACCGCCGCCGAGTCAGGAGGTCGCCATGTCCGAAGTCCAGCCGTTTCTATCCGATCGCCGCGGCGCTTTTGGTCGGGATCTGGTGGCGCATCGCAAGCGCGACGGCCGTTCGCAGCTGGCCCTCGCGCTCGACGCCGGCGTGTCGTGCCGCCATCTGGGGTTCCTCGAAACCGGCCGCGCCAAGCCCAGCGCTGCCATGGTGGCCCGACTGGCTGCGGCGCTCCGCCTGTCGGGCATGGAACAGGATCAGTTGTTGCTGGCGGCAGGGCTGGCGCCGCGTTTTGCGGACCGGGTTCGCGACACCGGGACGCTGGAGATGCGCGCGTTTGACGCGGTGTTCGCGCTGGCTGGATCGACGTCGGCGGCGCGGTCGACCGCGATTGCGGCCGAATTTTTCGGCGAGATCGGCATCGATCATTTCATCACCGGCACGCTGCGCGGCTCGCGCGCCGGCTGGGACATCCGCCGCGACGCGGGCGGTCGCCCCGCCGTCGGATGGCTCCAGCACAATGTCACGAACCGCTATCGCAACGTCGATTATCTGGTCCGCGCGACCGCGGCGCGCGACCGTGGATTTTTCTGGAGCGATATTCCGCCCGCGCTGATGAACGACGCCCAGCGCCGCATCCTGGCCGAAGCGCGCGATTTTCGGATCAACGACGGTTTCGTCCTGCCGATCCCGGTCGGCGACGGGTCGGTTCGCGCCTTTTCGTCATGGGGCGAGCGCATCGACATCGCTAGCGAGACCCGCACGGCGGCGTCGCTGGTGGCGCGGGCGCTGGTGGAAAATCTGGATGACCTCAGCCGCCTACCTGCGGGGTAGTGGCGCGGCGCATGAACCGCTGACATCGTGCGGCTCCACCGTCGAGGGGCAGATGATGAACAGGCGTGAAGTTTTTGCAGGGACGCTGGCGGGCGGCGCCGCGCTGGCGCTGGCGGCAACCGCGACGCACGCGGCACCGCGCGCGGGAACGACGAGTCCAGCGTGGGTCACGGCGCCGGACGGGACGCGCCTGTACGTCCGCAGCTGGGGAACCGGCGCGCCGATCCTCTTCCTGTCGGGTTGGGCGCTGTCGTCGGACATGTGGGCATATCAGATGGCGACGCTGTCCGAACGCGGGTTCCGCTGCATCGCTTTCGACCGGCGCGGCCATGGTCGGTCGGACGATCCGGGGCGCGGCTATGATTATGCGACGCTGGCGGGCGATGTCGATGCGGTGCTGACCGCGCTCGACGTCAGGGGCGCGGCGGTCGTCGCCCATTCGATGAGCGGCGGTGAGATATTGCGCTATCTGGGCGGCAAGCCAGCGACGGGCCGGGTCGCGCGCGTGCTGTTCCTGGCGACGACGCTGCCATGCCTCGCGGCCAAGCCCGACAATCCGGCGGGGGTGCCCGCCGCTGCCTTCGATCAGATGCGTCAGCAATTTTATCGCGATTTTCCGCAATGGATCGACAGCAACAGCGACGCGTTCGTGGTTCCCGAAACCAGCCCGCTGATGCGCCAATGGATCAAGAATATCATGCTCGGCACGTCGCTGCGCGCAGTCATCGACCTCAACCGGGCGATGACCGCAGCGGATTTCCGCGCCGACCTTCGCGCCATCAACATCCCGGCCCTGTTCATCCATGGCGACAAAGACGCCTCCGCGCCGCTTGCGCTCACCGGGCTGCCGGCGTCGCAGCTGATGAAGTCGGCGCGGCTGGTCGTTTATGAAGGCGCCCCGCATGGGCTGTTCGTGACCCACATCGACCGCCTGAACGCCGATATCGAGGCGTTTGCGAAGGCCTGACCGACTGTCGATCCGACGATCTTGAACGCTTTCAGCGGAAACGCGCCGATGACGCACGCGCGGCGAGACCGGCTATCTGTGCGCCGTTCACGCGCTGGCCGAGAAAATTGCCATTGCGATCCAAGGTGATGCTACCGGCGGAGCCCGACATCCCATCTTTCGCTATATCCAAAATCGAATATCAGACGATATACAATCTATTATATAGATATATAAACACCGGTAACGTCCAATCTGCAAATCAAACGGGCCGAACCTGGTGCTTTCCCTCTACAAGCTTGGGGCGCGGGCGGTCGTTGGGGGAGACGGACAATGAAATCAACACGGACCATGCGCGGGGCGCTTCTCGTAACGGCGGCGGCTTTTGCGGTACCGGGCCTCGCTCATGCCCAAGCCGCGCCCGACGGCGCGGTGGAGGCGTCGGCGAACGACGAGATCGTCGTCACCGCCCGCAAGCGCGAGGAGAGCCTGCAAGACGTGCCGATTTCGGTTCAGGCGTTCAGCGGCGCCGCGCTGGAGCAGGCGGGGATCAAGGATTTTTCCGAAATCGCGTACCGCGTTCCCGGCCTGAAGCTGAGCGCCGAACGCGCGGTTGATACCGAGCTGTTTATCCGCGGCATCGGGTCGGACATCCAAGGCGCGGGCGCCGATGGCGCGGTCGGCATCTTTGTAGATGGCGCCTATCTGTCGCGCGGCACCGGATCGCTTCTCGACCTCTATGATCTCGAGCGCGTCGAGGTGCTCAAGGGGCCGCAGGCGCTGCGTTTCGGTAAAAGCGTCGTCGGCGGGTTGATCAACTATGTGACCAAAAAACCGGGCGATCAGTTCGAGGGTCGGGTTGAGGCGACCTATGGCAATTACGACAAGCTCGACGTCGCGGCTTCGGTGCGCGGGCCGGTGTCCGACACGGTGGGCATCGGTCTGGTCGTCAGTTCGCGCAGCCACGACGGCTATGCGATCAACACGCGCGGCGGCGACGAGGAGGATCAGAATGTCCAGTCGGTGCGCGCCCAGCTGCGCTGGCAGCCGTCGGCGACGATCGATATCAATCTGTCCGCCGATTATACGCGGCACCGCGACGGGGCGCGGTGGGTCGATGTGATCGTTCCCGGCGACAGCAATGAAGTCACGTACAACAGCTTCTTCGCGCCGCCGATTGCCAGCCTGCCCGGCTTTGTCCTGCCCGACCGCAACGCCCCGTTCAAAAATGCCAACCCCCGCAGGGGAGCGCATAATTTCACCGGCTTCCAGAACTCGGACATGTATGGGGTCAGCGGCTCGATCGACTGGGAAGCGAACGACAATCTGAGCATTGCGTCGCAGACCGCTTATCGCGATTCCTCGCTGGCGGCGCGCGAAGACGGGTCGGGGCTGTTTTTCAACTTCCCGATCGATCCGGCAACCAACGCGCCCGACGTCACCTCGGCGATGGTCGCGGGGCTCGATGTCTATCTGGCAACCGTCCCCGACAGCTATTTCGACAGCGGCAAGGCCGAAGACGTCAAACAATTCTCGCAGGAACTGCGGCTGCGCTGGGACGATGGCGGCCCGCTGCGGCTGGAAGGCGGGGTCTATTATCTCCGCGAAAAGATCCGCCGCGCCGAGGATGTGAACTTCCTGTTCCCCGATTTCCAGGCGATCACCGAATTCGCCTTTTCGATGGCCTTTGGCGGCACGCCCGCGTCGCCCTTTCCGGGGTCGAACCATACTGTCACGACGTCCAAGAACGACAATATCGGGCTGTTCGGCGAGGTCAGCTACAGCCTGACCGACCAGCTGACCTTCGATGCCGGGCTGCGCTATGCCCATGACCGCAAACGCTATTCGAACAACCGGTCTGGGGAATCGTTCGAGGGTGCGCCGGTGAACTTTACCGTGACCGACAAACGCAGCTGGGACGCCTGGCTGCCCAGTGCGACGCTGCGTTTTGAACCGAACAACGACGTCACCCTCTATGCCCGCTATGCGAAGGGGTACAAGCCGGGTGGCTGGACCGGAGAGGATGCCAACACCCCCGCCGAAGCCTTGGTGTCGTTCGAGCCCGAAACCGCCGACAGTTTTGAATTGGGGGCGAAGCTGGCGCTCGCCGACCGGCGCATGTTCGTCAATGCCGCAGCCTATTACACGCTGTACGACAATCTTCAGACCAACCAGTTCCTGTCGCCCGGCCCGGGTCTGCCGCCCGACAATTTCGTATTCAACGCGGCGAACGGCACGCGCGCTTACGGGCTTGAGCTCGACATCCAAGCGCGACTGACCGACAGTTTCAGCGTGTCGGGCAACTATGCCTATTCGCGGTGCAACTTCACCGGCGAGCTGATCATCGACGATGACGGCACTGACCTCGACGGCAACAGCTGCCGCCGCACCCCCAAGCATGCGTTCGGGGTCTCGGCCAATCTGGACCAGCCGGTCAGCGACAAGGTTGTTCTGATCGCGGGGAGCGATTTCCAATATACCGGCGCCAATTTCTTCGACAATCCTAACTCGCCGCTGCTCAAATTCGACAGCGAAATCCTGCTGAACGCGCGGATCGGGGTGCGCGACGTGGACAGCAAATGGGAATTGACCGCCTGGGCCAAGAACCTGACCAACGAGCTGAATTATACCAGCAAGCTCGCGCTGTTCGGGACGATCTACGGCACCTATATTCCGCCGCGCACCTATGGCGTGACGGCCCGGTTCCGTTTCTGACGGCGCGCCGCGACCATGTTTGCCGGGATTGACGAGACGGGAGGCCGCCGATGAAACGCGTAAACAGGATCATCGGCGGCGGCGCGGCAGTCGTTGCGGGGCTGCTCTATGCCACCGCGCTGATCGCGGCGAGCGGCGAGAGCGGCCACCCGACCGGCCCCGTCAACATCGTCGATCCCTATCTGAAGGCATGGCATCAGGCGACGCCGGAGAACCCGCCGGCGCCGCCCAAGCCCGACGTCGATTATGGCATGGACCCGGCGATCGGCGCGTTCCGCCACCCGGTCGCCACCCCGCTGACCACCAATGCGCCCAATTTTTCGGGGCAGCTCGATCATTGGGATCAGAATAGCTACGCCAAAAATGTCGAAGTGATCGGTTTTTATCCCGGGGTCACATCACCTTGGCACGCGTGGGCCAGCGTCGTCGATTTCGGCGGCAAGCGGTACCTTTACACCCACGACCGCGACTATCTGCGGATCATGGACGTGACCGATCCGCGCCAGGCCAGGGTGGTCTGGTCACAAGGCGGCGTGTGGAACAGCAAGGGGGCCAGCGAAGATTGGGACGCGTCGGCGGTCACCGACTATTTCGGCGGCGTCACCATCGCGTGGAACAAGAAACTGCGGCGCAATGTGCTCGTCGCATCCTATGAGATCGGGCGTTTCGGCCTGATGGACGACAAGCTGCGCCAGCCGGACAAGGTCGCGGCGCAGCGCAATTACAATTCGCTGAAGGGCTTCAAGGTGTTCGTGATGAACGGCCCGACCCCCGACAAATGGGATCTGATCGCGACGCGCACCACCGACTATCAGCATCCCGACGCGCCGATCGGCCAACAGCAAGGATCGGGCGCGCTCGACGCGGCGACCTGGTGGGGCGGCCGATATATGCTGCTGTCGGCGGCGCCCGACGACAGCTATGCGCTGACCGAATATCCCGACTATCTTTATTCGCCCGGCTATCAGGTCTGGGACATGGACGATCCCGCCAATCCCAAATTCGTGTCGCAGATCAGCGTGCCCGGACAGCGGCTCGGCGACAAGGATAGCGAAGCGGCGTACCGCGCCAATCCGCGCGCGGGCAACCGCACCAGCTGGATGGGGTCGCGCAACCCGATCGTGCTGACCAAGCCGATCGAGGCCGGCGGCCGGATCGGTTTCGGCGGCATGGGCGGGCTCGGCTTTTACACCTTTGACCTTGCCGATCCCGCCAACCCGAAGACGCTCGGCCACCTCAGCGTGCCGCCGAGCTATGCGGGGACCGAGTTCGACAATGTCGATGTCAGCCAATATGACCGCACCGGCTTCGTGTTCTCGAACGGCTATCCGATGAACGAGAATTGTTACGAGCCGTACAAGGATATTTTCTCGATCGACGTGCGCGATCCGGCCAACCCGAAGGTCGCGGCGAAGTTCCCGCGTCCGGTGCCGCCGCCGGGCGCCGCCTTCACCGATTTTTGCCAGCGGCGCGGCAGCTTCGGGCCGAAGCGGTCGGGCGGGCTGGGGCAGCCCGAGGGCGGGCGCCAGGGGCTTGCCATTTATGCGTTCTACAACGCCGGGATCCAGATTTTCGACGTGAAAGACCCGGCGAAACCGAGCATCGCGGGCTATTTTGTCCCGCGCTTCCCGACCAACGAGGAGCTGCCCGAATATACGTTCGGCAATTCGACGTTCGCGGTCTTTACCGAATATGACCGCAACATCATCTGGGCCTTTTCGGTCAACGGCGTTTACGCGCTGTCGAGCCCGCTGCTCGGCAAGCCGCGGCTCGGTGCGCCGAAGAAAATCTGGCCGGAACGTCACTAGGTCGATCTTGAAGGACTGAAAATCATGCATGACTGGAAGATTGGGTTGGCGGGAGCGCTGCTCCTCGCCGGATGCTCGGGCGCGCCCGCGAAAAAGGTCCCGGAAAAGCCCATCGAACCGGCAGGGAACAACATCCTGCACATCAGCTGGGGCGGTATCGCCGAGGCCGATGCGGGTGAGGCGAAGCGGCATTGGTCGACCTATAGCATCAACCTGGTCGACGGTGATCCCGCCTATGGCTGGCTGTCGGACAAGAATATCCGCTTTCCGCACACGTTGAATTTCGAACTGGCGGGCAATGGCAAGATCGATGCGGTCGTGATCGACAGCCGGTTCGAGCCGGTGGTCCGCGAAGACGGGTCGATGTCGCAGACCGCCGAAGGATCGCCGGTGCGGCGCTTTGCGTTGCTGGGGTCGACGACCGGCCCAGACGGGCCGTTCGAACTGCTGGTCGATGGCGAGGCAAAGGCCGATGCCCGGACCTTGGTCGAATTGCCCAAGCAGGGCCGCGCGCGCTGGCTGCGGCTGCGCATCGACAGCAATTGGGCCGGGAGCGGCGCGACGCGCCTGTCCGATGTCGCGATCATCGGCGACGTCGAACAACGCGGCGCCGCGGCGGTGGCGGACGTTAGCGGCGTCTATAGCCATGAATATGGTCCGATCATGCTGCGGCAGCGCGGCAACGACATTCTGGGGTGCTACAACAATGGCCTCGGCACATTGCGCGGCACGATCTTTGGCCGGATCATGCGGCTCGCCTGGTTCTCGAGGGAAGAGGGCAGCATCGGCGCGGCGACGCTGGTGGCAGCGAACGACAAGCTGTACGGCTTTTGGTATCGCCCCGAGGATCAGATGGGCAGCCCGTGGAACGCCGACAAGCAAAGCGGCCTCGACGGGGCCGATCTGGGCAAGTGCCGCGCGATCCTCTATCCGCCGGGTTGAACAGCAAAGGGCGCCGCATGAATACCGTCTTTTCGATCGATCATCCGTCCGCCGAAATTGCCGGGAGCGATCGGCGGTTTCCGATCCGGCGCATCTTTTGCGTCGGCAAAAATTATGCCGATCATGCCCGCGAAATGGGCGGTGATCCCGACCGCGAACCGCCCTTTTTCTTTTCCAAACCCGCCGATGCGATTGTCGCGGCGGGCGCCGACATTGTGATGCCGCCGCGCACCACCAACCTGCATCACGAGATCGAGCTGGTCGTGGCGCTGGGAGGCGGTGGCGCCAATATCGGCGAGGACGACGCGCTGGCAGCGGTGTTCGGCTATGCCGTCGGCAACGATTTGACCCGCCGCGATCTGCAGGCCGATGCCAAAGCCGGGGGGCGACCGTGGGACATGGCCAAGGGTTTCGACCATAGCGCGGTGCTGTCGCCGATCCGCCCGGTGACCGAGGTCGGCCATCCATCCACGGCGCGCATCTGGCTGTCGGTCAACGATGAGCTGCGCCAGGACGGCGACATTGCCGACATGATCTGGCCGGTGGCCGACATCATCGCCGAACTGTCGACCTATGTCGAGCTGAAGGCGGGCGATCTGATCTATACCGGCACCCCCGCAGGCGTCGGACGCATCGTCGCTGGCGACCGGGTCGCGGGCGGCATCGACGGCGTTGGCGCGATCGCCAATCGCTTCGTCTGACGCGTCCCATATAACTTCTGGCATATATCGACGCGGCCATTCGGTATTATTTGTTTATGACAGGTCGGCCTAGGCCGCTTGCAGAGACAGGCTCTGTTTGAAGGATCGCGCATGAAATCGACCAATGTGGCCCGCAATGTCGTTGCGGCGCTCCGCGATATGGGGGTGCGCCATGTCTTTGGCGTGCCGAGCGGCGGCTGGGTCGATTATATGGAGGCGATCCGCACCACCGACGGCATCGACTTCGTCCTTGCCAGTCATGAGGGCGGCGCGGGTTTCATGGCCGACGTTTGCGGGCGGCTGACCGGGGTGCCCGGTGTCTGTTTCGGCACCTTTGGCCCCGGCGCGACGAACCTTGCCACCGGCGTCGGCGGCGCGACGCTCGACCGGTCACCGATGATCGCGCTGACCGACGAAATGCCCGCGCCTTGGCGTAGCCGCACGATCCAGATGGGAATCGACCATCAGGCGCTGTTCGCGCCGCTCACCAAGGCGACGATGCGGATCGAGGCCGACACTGCGGTCGATACGCTGGCGGCGGCGGCGCGGATCGCATTGTCGGGCCGCCCCGGCGCGGTGCATGTCGGGCTGCCGCAGGGAATGAGCGCGGTCGCTGTGGACGAGGCGCAGATTGGCGCGGTCGCCGCCGATCCGATACCCACCGCTGCCGCCGATGATGTCGCCGCGCTGGTCGCGGCTTTCACTGCCGCGCGCAAGCCGGTGCTGGCGATCGGGCTGGGCGCGGTTCGCGCGAGGGTGCAGGACCGCATCGTGGCGCTGGCCGAACGCTTCGGCCTGCCGGTGCTGCTGACGCCGATGGCCAAGGGCATGGTGGCCGAAACCCATCCCAACTATGCCGGGGTGTTGTTCCACGCGTTGTCCGACATGGTGGGGGTGACCCATGCCGAGGCCGATCTGGTCGTCGCGGTCGGTTATGACCCGATCGAGTTCAATTATGAAAACTGGATGCGCGACGGGCTGGCGCTCGCCAGCATCGACATCGCGCCGGTGGACATCGATGCTGCGCTGCACCCGGTGGTCGCCGATGTGGTCGGAGCGATCGCGCCGACGCTCGATGCCCTGCTGGCGCTGCCGGTCGACGGCAAGGATTGGGACCTGGCCGCGCTCGCCGCGCGCAAGGACGCGATGTTCGCCAAGCTTGCCGGGCGAGACGGCGCCTTTGGGCCGTGCGCGGCGCTCGACGTCCTGCGCGACGTTTTGCCCGATGATGGCATCATGACGTGCGACGTCGGCGCGCATACGCATCTGATCGGCCAGCATTGGCGTACCCCGGCGCCGGGTACCCAGATCATGACCAACGGCTGGTCGGCGATGGGTTTCGGATTGCCCGCCGCCATCGCCGCCAAGCTCTGCCGTCCGGATACGCCGGTGTGCTGCGTGCTGGGCGACGGCGGTTTCCTGATGACCGTCGGCGAACTCGCGACGGCGGTGCGCGAGAAATTGCCGATCGTCATCATCGTGTTTACCGACAATGACCTCGCGCTCATCCGCATCAAGCAGGAAAAGAAATCGAACCCGATCTACGGCACGCCGGTGCGGGCCGAGGGAACGATCGGCGGTCCGTCGCTGTTCGGGGTTCCGGTCACCGTCGCACGCGATCCGGCCGAGTTCCGCGCCGCGCTGGAGGCGGGCTTTGCCGCGGGTGGCCCGGTGATCGTCGAGGCATTGCTCGACAGCCGCGAATATGACGGCCTGGTGCTGCGCAAGGACAAGCCATGATGCATGTCGCGTTCGACAGCGGCCGAT
Source organism: Sphingopyxis sp. EG6 (assembly GCF_003609815.1). Classification (NCBI taxonomy): domain Bacteria; kingdom Pseudomonadati; phylum Pseudomonadota; class Alphaproteobacteria; order Sphingomonadales; family Sphingopyxidaceae; genus Sphingopyxis; species Sphingopyxis sp. EG6. The sequence continues at coordinate 2,607,776 of NZ_AP017603.1, read as the reverse complement.
CGCTGTTGATCGACGGCCGCTGGGAGGCTGCAGCGGCGACGATGACGGTGGTCAATCCGTGGTCGGGCGCGGCGCTGGCCGAGGTCGCCTGCGCCGATGCGGGCCATGTCGAGCGCGCGGTGGCGAGCGCGGTTGAAGGGGCAGAGGCGATGCGCGCGCTGTCGACCGGCGCCCGCGCGCGAATCCTTCACGATACCGCGCTGGCGCTGGAAAGGGACGCAGCGCGCTTTGCTTCGGCGATCACGGCCGAGACGGGCAAACCGATCCGCAGCGCGGCGCGCGAGGTCGCGCGTGCGGTCAACACGCTGCGCCTTTCAGCCGAAGAGGCGACGCGGCTGGCCGGCGAAACGATTGCCTTCGACAGCTTTCCGGGCGGCGAGGCGCGGTCGGGCTATTATGTCCACGAACCGCTGGGCATCATCGCCGCGATCACGCCGTTCAACGACCCGCTCAACCTGATTTGCCACAAGCTCGGTCCCGCGCTGGGCGCTGGCAACGCTGTCGTGCTGAAGCCGGCCGAGCAGGCGCCGCTGGTGGCGATCATGCTCGCGCGGCTGTTGCTTGCGGCGGGGCTGCCCGGCGGGTCGTTGCAGTTGTTGACCGGGCGCGGGCGCGATTTTGGCGACGCGCTGACCGGGCATCCCGATGTCGCGATGGTCAGCTTTACCGGCGGCGCCAGCGTCGGCCAGGCGATAACGCGCGCGGCGGGGATCAAGCGGCTGGCTATGGAGCTTGGCGGCAATGGCCCGGTAATCGTCATGGACGATGCGGACATCGCGCGGGCCGCCGATGCCTGCGTGGCGGGCGCCTTTGGCGCGGCGGGGCAGAATTGCATCGGCGTCCAGCGCATCTATGTCCACGAAGGCGTGCATGACGCCTTTCGCGATGCGCTGGTCGCGCACGTACAAGACTTACGCGTCGGCGATCCGACCGATCCCGCCACCGACATCGGACCGATGATCTCGGCCGCGCAGGCCGAACGGATCGTCGCGTGGACCGCCGAGGCGGTGGCGCAGGGCGCGACCGTGCTCGCGGGCGGCGAGCGCGCCGGAACGCTGGTGCGCCCGACCCTGCTGGCGGGCGTCGCCGACGATGCGCGCGTCGCGTGTGACGAGGCCTTTGGCCCGGTTGCCAGCCTGTTTCGATTTGCCGACCTCGATGCCGCCATCGACGCGGCGAACCGCGCTGATTATGCCATCCACGCTGCGATCTTTACCGAATCGATCCGTCACGCGCGCCACGCGGCGCGGCGCTTGCGGGTCGCGGGGGTGATGATCAATGATTCGACCGACTATCGGCTCGACGCCATGCCCTTCGGCGGCGCCGGGCGGGGCAATATGGGGCGTGAAGGCGTGCGCTTTGCGATGCGCGAAATGTCCCAGACAAAGGTGATATGTTTCCATGACGCTTGATCTCGCCACAATGGCAATTCCCGAAACGCCCGACCGCGCGTGGTGCGAGGCGATGGACCGCGCCGATTCGCTGGCGCCGATGCGAGGTGAGTTCGTCCTGCCCGACGGCATCATCTATCTCGACGGAAATTCGCTGGGGGCGATGCCAAGGGCGGCGAGCGCGCGGGCGCAGGCGGTGGTGACCCACGAATGGGGCACCGACCTGATCAAGAGCTGGAACAGCGCCGGTTGGTTCGACCTGCCCGAACGACTGGGTGACAAGCTGGCGCCGCTGATCGGCGCCGACGCCGGGGAGACCCTGATCTGCGATTCGACCAGCCAGAATTTGTTCAAGGTGTTGTCGGCGGCGGTCGCGATGCGGCCCGACCGCAGCGTGCTGATCCTCGAGGGCAGCAATTTTCCGACCAATAATTACATCGCCGAAGGTGTCGCCGCGGCGACCGGCGGGCGGGTGACGGTGCGCCTGTGCGAAAAGGACGAGATTGCGGACGCGATTGACGAAAACACCGTCGCGGTCGCAATCACCCATGTTCATTACAAAAGCGGGCATGTCCACGACATGGCGGCGATCACCGCGCGCGCCCATGCTGCGGGGGCGCTCGCGATCTGGGATCTGTGCCACAGCGCCGGGGCGATGCCGGTCGATCTGAACGGCGCGGGCGCCGATTTCGCGGTCGGCTGCACCTATAAATATCTGAACGGTGGCCCCGGCTCGCCCGCCTTCCTGTTCGCGGCGAAGCGGCATCAGGGACAGGCGTTGCAGCCGGTCACCGGATGGTGGGGCCATGCCGCGCCCTTCGCCTTCGAACCGGGCTACCGTCCGGAGCCGGGGCTGCGGCAGTTTCTGATCGGTACCCAGCCGATCCTGTCGATGGCGCTCGTCGAAACCGGGCTCGACATTCATTTGCAGGCCGACATGGCGGCAATCCGCACGAAGTCGATGGCGCTGACTGACCTGTTCATCCGCCTGGTCGAGCAGCGGTGTGCCGGACATGGCTTTACGCTGGCCTCACCGCGCGCGGCTGCGGCGCGCGGCAGCCAGGTGTCGTTCGCGCACGCCGACGGCTATCCGATCATGCGCGCGCTCATCGCCGCCGGGGTGATCGGCGATTTCCGCGCCCCCGACACGGTGCGCTTCGGCTTTACGCCGCTTTACGTCGGCTATGCGGATGTCTGGGATGCCGTCGACCGGCTGGTGACGATCATGGATCAGGGCGTCTGGAAACAGCCCGAACATCAGGCGCGCGACGCCGTCACATGACCGACAGGCAGGGGGGAATGGCGATGGACGAACAGGCCTATATCGATCGTGAGGGCGGGCTTGAGCGCGGCTTAACCAAGGCGCAGATCATCATGATCGGGCTGGGCGGCGCAATCGGCACCGGGCTGTTCATGGGGTCGGGCATCGCGATCGGCTACGCCGGTCCCGCGGTGCTGGTGAGCTATGCGATCGCGGCGCTGATCGCGGTGATCATGGTGTTCAGCCTGTCCGAAATGGCGGTCGTCCATCCGACCGCCGGGTCGTTCGGTACCTATGCCGAAATCTATCTCGGTCCGATGATGGGGTTCATCGTCCGCTATACCTATTGGATCCAGCAGGTCTTGCTGATCGGCAGCGAAGCCGTCGCCGTGGGCATCTACATGACTTGGTGGTATCCCGACACGCCGGTGTGGATGTGGGCGATCGGCAGCGCCGCGGTGGTCGTGTGGGTGAACACCCGCGCGGTGCATAATTTCGGGTCGGTCGAATATTGGCTGACAGTCATCAAGGTGTCGGCGATCGTCGGCTTCATCATGGTCGGCCTGTCGCGCATTTTCGGGATCGTCGGCGACCCGGTGGGCCTGCACAATGTCACCGGGCTGGCCGGCGGTTTCTTTCCCAACGGCTTTTCAGGCGTGTGGATGGCGGTGTTGATGGCGCTGTTTTCCTTCATGGGGCTGGAGTTCGTCGTCGGTACCGCCAGCGAGGCGAAAGATCCGAAAACCGCAATTCCGGCGGCACTGCGTACGATGGCGGCGCGGTTGTTCCTGTTCTACATCCTCGCGCTGTTCATCATCGTCGCCTTCCTGCCGTGGACCGAATCGGGCGCCAAGGTCGTCACCGAAAGCCCGTTCGTGAAGATGTTCGCCATCGCAGGCATCCCCTATGCCGCGGGGGTGATGAACTTCGTCGTCGCCTCGGCGGCGCTGTCGGCGATGAACACCAGCATCTATATGGGGTCGCGGATGCTGTTCTCACTGGCGCGTGGCGGCTATGCCCCGCGCGCGCTGGGCGAATTGAACGCGCAGAAAGTGCCGATGCGCGCGACGCTGCTGACGGGTGTCTGCATCCTCGCCGCGGCGTCGGTGTCGATCCTGACCCCGCTCGCCTATAATTATCTGTTCGGGATCACGCTGTTCGGCGGGCTGTTGGTGTGGAGCACGATCCTGGTCAGCCACCTGCGGTTCCGGCGCCAGCACCGCGCCGCCGATCTGCCCGTACAGATGCCCTTCTTCCCCTATGCGCAGCTATTGGGCCTGACGCTGCTCGGCGCGATCGCGGTGACGATGGCGCTCGATACCGACTTTTGGCAGACCGCGGTGATCGCCGGGGTGCCGTGGCTGGTGATCGTGGCGTCGGCCTATTTTGTTTGGCGGCGGCTCTCGCCCGGACCGTCCGCGACGTCCTGATCCTGCCCCAGCTCGGCGCGGATCTCGGCGGCGACCTCGTGGACGACCGCCATGAAGTAGCGCGCCGCCGCCGACAACTCGCCATGCGCATGGGTCGTCGCGCCGATGCGCGAATTTGCCCCCTCCAATATCACGGGCAGCGCGGTGAGCCCCGCCTGACCGATGCCGACCTGATGCGGCATCGTCGCCAGCATGTCAGTGTTCATCAGCAGCGCGTGATTGGTGAGGATCGACACCGATTCGATGACGTCTTGCGGCGGCTCCAGCCCCTCGTGGCGAAAGGCGTGATCGACCTGGCGGCGCAGTGATGTCTGCGGCGGCGGCATCACCCACGCCTGGTCGATCAGGTCGGCGAGCTTGAGGCCGCCACGCTGGGTCAGCGGATGCCCCTCGCGCACCATGATCGAGACGGTGTCCCGATAGAGTACCTCCTGACGCAGCCCCTCGCGCTCGCGATATTCGGGCAAGCGGCCCAGCACGACATCGATGTCGCCGGTGCGCAGCCCGGGCATCAGGCGGTCGATCGTGCCTTCGTCGACCGTCACCGCGATCCCCGGGCGTCGTTCGCGCAGCCGCGCCAGCGCGCGCGGTAGCAGCGAGGTCGATGCGGCGAGCAACGTGCCGACATGGACGCGGCCCGACAGCCCTTCCTCCAGCGATTGCAGTTCCTCGCCCGCGTGGCGCAGCTGGGTCAGGATCAGCTTGGCATGTTTGATCATGACCTGGCCAAAGTCGGTCGGCGTCACCCCGCGCGACGAGCGATCGAACAGCTGGACACCCAGCGCGTCCTCCAGCTCCTTGATGCTCTTGGTCGCGGCGGGCTGGGCGATGTTCAGCGCCTGCGACCCTTTCAGCACCGTGCCCTCGTCGGCGATCGCGGTGAGCAGGCGCAGCTGGCGCAATTTCAAACGACTCAGCAGAAAATTTTCATGGAACTTTGGCATCTTGGCCCCCGGACAGCGGATTTCGATGGTTATATCCATTTTATAATAGCGAGGGCAAGTCTCGGGATTATTGTTGATAGCCAAGCGCCGTTACCCACGGTCATGGCCTGCGCCCGATCCGGCGAGCAGGCGCGACGGCGAACGGGGATGCGGCAATAGTCATGACCAAAGAGGCTTCACAAAAAATGGCGGTCATCGACATGCACAGCCATTTCTTTCCCTTGATGGATGCGGATTATCGCGCCTGGGCGGAAACCGAAGGGCTGCCGTGGCTGCACGATGCCGGCGGCGGCGAGGGTTTCATCATGCAGGGGGCAAGCGAGTTTCGCCCCGTCGACGACATCTTGTGGGACCCCGCGCGGCGGGTCGAGGCGCTCGACGCGCAGGGCATCGATTTGCAGGTCATCTGCGCCACCCCGATCATGTTCGGCTATAGCCGCCCGGCGGCGAAGGCGCTGGAATGCGCGCAGCGCTTCAACGACGAAGCGCTGATCTTCTGCAACCATGCGCCCGATCGCATGAAGGCCTTGGCGCAGGTGCCGCTCCAGGACATCGACCTGTCGTGCGCCGAAGTCAGCCGCGCGATGGCGACCGGCCATCTGGGGGTCCAGATCGGCAATCATATGGGGCTGCGCAACCTCGACGATGCGGGAATTCAGACCTTTTTGACCCATTGCGCCGACGTCGGCGCCGCCGTGCTGATCCACCCATGGGACATGATGGCGCGCGAGCGGATGCCCAAATATATGCTGCCCTGGCTGGTGGCGATGCCCGCGGAGACCCAGCTTTCGATCCTGTCGCTGATCCTGTCGGGCGCGTTCGAACGGCTGCCCCGGAACCTGCGCATTTGTTTTGGCCATGGCGGGGGCAGCTTTGCCTTCCTGCTCGGCCGCGTCGAAAATGCCTGGACCCACCGCGACATCGTGCGCGTCGATTGCCCCAATCCGCCGTCGAGCTACGTCGATCGCTTCTTTGTCGATTCCGCGGTGTTCGATCCGCGCGCGCTCAGCCTGCTGATCGATGTGATGGGCGAGGATCGCGTGCTGCTGGGATCCGACCATCCGTTCCCGCTCGGCGAGCAGGACATCGGGTCGCTGGTGATGGGGCATGACGGGTTGAGTACCGCGCAGAAGGCAAAGATCATGAGTGGCAATGCGAAGGCGTTCCTGGGGTTGTAGCGCCCGCTAGGAATTTCGTCATTGCGAGCGAAGCGAAGCAATCCAGAGCGGTTCACGCCACCCTGGATTGCTTCGCTTCGCTCGCAATGACGATGTAAACTGCACCTGCGGACACCAAAAAAGGCAGCCGGAGCGATACTCCAGCCGCCTTCCTTTTGTCCGCGCGGTCACGCGGCGCTGCGTTCAGTCCGCCTTGGGCGCGCCCTGAAAGCTTTCGGTCCCCGCCCAGCCCCGTTCGGACACATCGACCATGACATTTTCGGGGCCGGTCATTTTATATTCGGCATTGTCCTTGGCAGGGTTCTTGCCCAGCCCCTGCGCCAGATTGACGTCGTGGCGCGGGGCGTAGCCCGAGTTTTCGAACCGCTCGACGACCGCGGCGATGTCGTCGCACTGGAAACCGATATGGTGCAACCCGGTGTAGCCTTCGGGGAATTCCATTCCCGCTGCGGGCCGGTTCTTGAAGCAAAGGAGCGCGATGTTGATGTGGCCGTCGGTGACATAATAGCCGCGCGCGTTGCGGCTATCGATCTTGCCGGCCAGCGTCCAGCCGAGCACGTCGGTAAAAAAGCCGACCGAATTGTCGGGGTCGGCGGATGCGATCGCCACATGGCGGAGGCGGGTGGTCATGATTGGGCCTTTCTAGGTTCCGATACGGATGGGGCTGACGAGATCGTTCAGCGCCGCGACAATGCTTTGCGCGGTGATCCGGCCGGTGCCGGGGTTCTCGTCGGTGGGAATATTCTCGATGATCAGTTCAAAGCGCGCGCTGTCGGAATCGACGATGATGCGGTGGGTGTTGCGTTCGAGCGCCGGGTCGGCCCAGATTTCGAGCCGGGTCAGCGCCGGACCGATCCCTGCCATCCCGAGCGCCGCGGCGACATTGACGTTGGCGGGAAAGGCCATCGCCCCTTCGAGCGCGCTGCCCGCGAAGATTTTCAGCGGCTCGGTAAGCCCCGAAAGGTCGATGCGGTTGCGCACGACATGTTCGGCTTTGACCAGCGACTTCACCGGCTTGCGCGTCACCATCGTCACCGAGTGGATAGTGCCGACGGCGGCAGCGCGGACGGCGTCGAGCCCGAGCAGCGCCCCAGTCGCCAGGATGATGCGCCCGCGATGCGCGCGGGCGATCTCGATCGCTTCCGGCCATTGCATCAGTGCCGCGCCACTGACCGTGACCAGCGTTTTGCCTGCGCCGAGCGTCGCGGTGGCAATGTCCCGAAAGGCGGCTGTGGGGGCGCTGTCGACGATGACGTCTGATACAGCGACGAGCCCGGCGGTGTCGACGATCGGAACCGGCGAGCGCAGCTGCGCCATCGCCGTGGTGGCGCGTACCGGGTCGCCTGCGGATACTGCAGCGAGTTCCAGCGGCAGCGCGCTGGCTTCGATATGGCGCGCCACGACGCGGCCGATGGTGCCGAACCCGGCGATGCCAATCTTCATCATGGCATCGGCGCTACGGGGTCTGTGCTATATGCGATAATATCCAATCGCCGCACTGCTATCCCTGAAAATATATAGAATGCTCGATCGCAATCGTTATATATTTTTCGTTATATATGGGCTCATTTTCTATCTTTGACTGAATATCGGGCAATCCGCACAAGCAAGATCGAACTTGCGGGGGAGCCGATGCATTCGCTTTTGAATCCTGATCTGCTGACGCTGGCGGCGATGATGCTGCTGACCGGAGCGATCGGCGGCGTGATTGCCGGACTGCTGGGCGTCGGCGGCGGGATCGTCATCGTCCCGGTGCTCGACCTGGTGCTCGCGGCGCTTGATGTCGACAGCGCGGTGCGGATGCATGTCGCGGTCGCCACCTCGCTCGCGACGATCGTGCCGACCGCCATCTCATCGTCGCGCGCGCATCATGCCAAGGGCGCGGTCGATCGCGATCAGTTGCGCCGCTGGGGCATCGCGATCTTTCTGGGCGCGATTGCCGGCGTCCTGCTCGCGTCGCGGGTGAGCGGCGACATGTTGTCGGCGGTGTTCGGTGCTGTTGCGCTGATCGTCGCGATCAAGATGCTGTTGCCGCTGGAGGGCAAGCATATCGCCGACGCGGTTCCCGGCGGACCAGTCGGCCAGCTCATCCCCTTTGGCATCGGCGGCATTTCCAGCATGATGGGGATCGGAGGCGGCACGCTCAGCGTGCCGGTGATGACGCTGTTCAATGTTCCGATCCACCGCGCGGTCGGGACAGCGGCGCTGTTCGGCCTGTTGATCAGCGTTCCCGCGACCGCGGCGTTCGTCGTCACCGGCTGGAATGTCGAGGACCTGCCGCCCGGCAGCCTCGGCTATGTCAATCTGATCGGCTTCGCGATCATCGCGCCGGTATCCTACCTGACTGCGCCGTGGGGTGCGCGCATAACGCACGCGCTGTCAAAGCGGCAGCTGAGCCTGATGTTCGGCCTGTTCCTGACCGTCGTCGCGGTGCGGATGCTGATCCGGGCGTTCGGATAGATGCGATGCCCGGTCCCCTTCACAATTTTGGCCCGTTCGTTGCGCCACGCTGTTTCAACCGCCGCACCGCGCTTGCGCAGATTGGGGGCGCCGCGCTCGCCTGCGCCGCGCCCGCGCTTGCCCGTCCCCCTCGAAAGAAAGATCACCGCATGACCTGGTTCGCCCTTGCCACCCACGCCGGAGCCGACGGCCCGCGCCCCGTAATCCAGGTCGGCGACGCCTTTCACGACCTTCATGATGCTGCCGGCGCGCACGGCTTTGCGGCGGTCGCGGCTGATGTATCGACGATCATCCGCGATTGGGACGCCCGGCGTGACGCGCTGTCCGCGCTCGCCCGGGTGCTCGAGAATGTTTCGGGCGGGATGGCGGCGCCCCAGCTGGCCGCCCCGTTCGAACCGCGCCGTATCTTTGCCGCCGCATCGAATTTCATCGAACATGCCGAAGAAATGCACACGAAGCTGGCGGCCAAGGCCGACAGCGAACCCTATATTTTCCTCAAGACGGTCGAAAGCATTGTCGGCCCCGGCGCGACGGTCGTCGTCCCGCCGCAGGTGTCACGCCCCGACTGGGAGGTCGAGCTCGGGGTCGTGCTGGGGCGATCGGGAAAGAATGTCGCGGTGGCCGACGCGCACGCGATGATCGCAGGTTACACGATCGTCAACGACGTCTCGGCGCGCGACCGCACCCGCCGCAGCGACTTCCCTTTTTCGCACGACTGGTTCCGCGGCAAGAGCTTCGACAGCTTTACCCCGCTGGGACCCGTCTTCGTCCCGCGCGATTGCCTGGGCGATCCGCACGACATTCGCCTGGGGCTGAAGGTCAATGGCGAGACGATGCAGGACGGCAACACGTCCGAGATGATCTTCAACATCTATGAGCAGATCGCCTATCTCTCGACCATCCTTGAACTGCGCGCGGGCGACCTGATCGCGTCGGGTACGCCCGCCGGGGTCGGCATGGGGCGCGGGGTGTTCCTGAAGGATTGCGATGTGATGACCGCGTGGGTCGACGGTATTGGCGAACTCGCCAATCCCGTCGCGGCGCCGCACCTGCAGAAAGGAGCATGATCATGGCCGCCTTGTCCCGCCGTTCGCTGTTGGTCCCGATCCTGATCGTCGCGGGAATCGCGGCGCTGACATTGTGGAGCGCCTTTGGCGGCAGCGCATCCAAGGCGGTGTCGCAAGCCGACACGCGCAACGTCCGCTTCAACATGGCCTGGCTGCCGCAGGGCAGCATGGCCGGTATCTTTGTCGCGCAGGACAAGGGATATTTCGCCGAGGCCGGGCTGAATGTCGAAACCGTGCGCGGTTTTGGCGGCATCCGGACTGCGAACGAGCTCGATCAGGGCATGTTCGAATTTGCCTATATCGACCCGCTGTCGGTGGCGCTCAACCGGTCGAAAGGCGGCGCGGCGAAGATGATCGGGGGCATCAATATGCGGCTGCCCGCGGGTGCCTGCTTCGTCAAGGAACGCCACCAGATCGCCAAGCCCGCCGACCTCGCCGGCCTGCGCTTCGGCGCCGGACAAAGCTCGCCGATCCAGGCGCTGCTGCCCGCGTGGCTGAAGGATAATGGCGTCGATCCGGCGCGCGTCGAACAGATCCAGCTTGATCCGGCAATCGTCGTGTCGTCGCTTGTCGAAGGGCGCATCGACGCCGCCGAATGCTGGCTGGGCAATTCGATGGCGCTGTTCGACAAGGTGGCGAAGGCAAAGGGGGTGACGATCGGGCGCATCGCCTACGCCGATTTCGGGCTGGACGTGTACGGCAGCGGCTTCGCGACGCGCGATGCGCTGATCGAAAAGGAGCCCGAGCTGGTGCGCGCCTTCCTGACGGCTGCCTATCGCGGCTATGCCGACGCAGCGCGCGATCCGAAGGGCGCGCTCGCGATCCTTCGCAAGCATCATCCGCTGCTCGACGAAGCGGTGACCGAACGGCAGATCCGCGAAACCGCGACGCTGATGGCGGCCGAAGGAGGATCGCACCGCCTGAACCCCGAAAAGATCGCGCGAACCGTGACCTATCTGCAGGCGAGCGGCCAGTTGCAGGGCTTTGACGCGACCGCGGCGCTGTTCACCAATGCCTTCGTGCCGACGGGGACGCGGTGATGACCGATCCCGCCGTCTATCGCCCGCGACCGACACGGCTTGGCCATCTGGTGCTGAAGGTACGCGACATCGATCGTTCGCTCGCTTTCTACACCGAGGTCATGGGCCTCGCGGTGTCCGACTGGATCGACCATCAGATGGTGTTTCTGCGCGCCGGTGAGGATCATCATGATCTGGCGCTGCTGCAACTGCCGCCCGGTCACACGGCGACGCCCGAGGGAAATTTTCCTGCGGTCGAGCATTTTTCCTATCGGCTCGAAAGCATGGACGAGATGGAAAAGGTGGCGGCGATGCTGATCGCGCGCGGTATTACCATCGACCGCGGCATCGGCAAGCATGGCCCGGGCGCGAACAGCTTTCTGGTGTTCCGTGACCCCGACGGCAACAATGTCGAATTCTACACCGACATGACGCGGATCGACGCCGACCATCCCTACACCCCGTCGGTTTGGGACGGCAAACGGCTGGAAACATTCGACCGCTGGCAGCTGGAACATTTTCTGGTGCCGCCACCGGCGCGTATTCAGTCACTGATCGACGAGGAGGGGGGGCAATGAGCGCATCGCCCATCACTCGCGATCGTCTGATCAGCGCCGGCTTTTTCCTCCTCCTCGGCCTTGGCTGGGAGTTCGGGGTGCGCTGGTCGGGGGTGCAATCCTATCTGTTGCCGCCGCCGAGCGCGATCCTGGCCGAACTGTGGCAGTCGCGCGCGCCGATATTGGCGCAAAGCCTGGTGACGTTGACCGAGGTGTTCTGGGGCTTTGTCATCGCGGTGGCGCTGGGGGTGCCGATCGCGGCGTTGATCTATTTCTCGCGCACCGCGAAACGCACCGTCTATCCCTTGTTCGTTGCGCTGCAGAGCATTCCAAAGATCGGGCTCGCGCCGCTGATCGTCGTCTGGTTCGGCTATGGGCTGACCTCGAAACTGATCATGGCGTTCCTGTTCGCCTTTTTCCCGATCATCATCTCGACGCTCGGCGGACTGGCGAGCACCCCCGCGCATCTGGAGGAGCATTTCCGCGCGCTGCGCGCAACGCCGATGCAGAGTTTCTGGCGGCTGCGCGTTCCGGCGGCGCTGCCGAGCTTCCTCGACGGGTGCAAGGTCGCGATGCCGCTGGCGGTCATCGGCGCGGTGGTCGGCGAATTTGTCGGGTCGAACGACGGGCTGGGCAATCTGATCCTGACCGCGTCGGGTTCGGGGCATACGACGCTGACCTTTGCGGCGTTGATCGCGGTGACGTTGATGTCGCTCATTCTTTTCTACAGCGTGGCCTATTGGGAACGCTTCATCTGGTGGCGGGCAGCATGAGTGCGGTGATTTCGATGGCGAGCGTCGGCAAGACGTTCGGCAACCTGCGCGTGCTGGGCGATGTCAGCGCCGATATTGGTGCGGCGGAGTTTGTTTCGGTCCTCGGCCCGTCGGGCTGCGGAAAAAGCACATTGCTACGCCTGATCGCCGGGCTGACGTCGTTCGAGGATGGCAGCATCCGCTTCAATGGTGCCGAGGTGACGACGCCCGCGCCCGAAATGGGGTTCGTGTTCCAGACATCGAACCTGCTGCCCTGGCTTACCGTGCGCGACAATCTGCTGCTCGGCATCGATCTCGATGTCGCGGTGCAGCGGCCCAGCGACGCGGCGTTCGCCGAGCTTGTCGAAACGCTGGGGCTGACCGGGTTCGAGGCCAGCCATCCGCACCAGCTGTCGGGCGGGATGCGGCATCGTGTCGCGATCGGGCAGGCGCTCGCCCGTAATCCGCAGGTGCTGCTGATGGACGAACCGTTCGGCGCACTCGACGCGCTGACCCGCGACCGACTCAACATGGAATTGCTGCGGATCTGGCAACGCGATCGCAAGACCGTGGTACTGGTCACGCACAGCATTTCCGAAGCGGTACTGCTGTCCGATCGGGTGCTCGTGATGTCCGAACGGCCGGGGACGATCGTCGAGGATGTCCGCATTGACCTGCCGCGCCCGCGCGACCCCAGCGTCACGCGCGAGGATCCGGCGTTCGGCGACTATGTCGTCCGGCTCAGCAAATTGATGGGAGTATCGTGATGGACAGCGGCCTATTGGCGACCGCGGGCGCCGAAATCTATTGGCAGGCGCACGGTGAGGGACCGGCGGTGGTGCTGGCGCACGGCATCGGCGGCAATCATGCGATCTGGTATCGCCAGCTCGACGCGCTGGCGCGGTCGAACCGCGTCATCCTGTTCGATCATCGCGGCTTCGGACTGTCGCGCGACCTGGATGGGCGCGGGCGCGATGGCTTCGTCGACGATCTGGCGGCACTGCTCGACCATCTGGGCGAGGCGAAGGTGGCGCTGGTCGGGCAGTCGATGGGGGCGGGCAGCTGTATCGGTTTTGCGCACCGCGCGCCCGAACGGGTCGCGGCGCTGGCGATCTGCGACAGCTTGCACGGCATTGCCGAAACGGGCGAGGTCAAGGCGATCATGGACGTAGCGCGGGCGAAGACCGCCTCGATGGGACAGATTGAACGCGTGCTTGGGGCCGCGGCGCCGCGCGAGCTGGCAGCGCTCTATGCCCAGATCGCCAGCTTCAATGCCGCCGATCGCCACAGCCTGACCGGGCTGTTCGACGCGCAGCCCGCGGCGGCGCTGAGCGGCAAGGGATTTCCGGTCCTGTTCCTGTGCGGGACCGACGACAGGCTGTTCCCGGTCGAGGCGGTGCGGATGGTGCAGGCCGAGGTCGCGGGGTCGTTCCTGGTCGAGATCAACGATGCGGGCCACTCGGCATTTCTGGAACAGCCGGTGCAGTTCAACGACACCCTCCTTTCGCTGCTCCAGATGGCGGGGCATGTCGGGAAAGGTGGCGCGGCGCACAGCAACACCGCAGGCTATGCGTGCGTCGGGGGGCAGGCATGACCGATACGGCTTATCCCTTCGCAAACCGCGATATCCTCAACTATGTCGACGGCGCGTTTGTCGCGACCGGTGCGCAATTCGACAATGTGGACCCCGTCACGGGCGAGGTCGCGGCGCGCGTGTCGCTGGCCGACCAGTCGCTCGTCGATCGCGCCGTCGCCGCCGCGCGGCGCGCTCTCAAGGGGCCGTGGGGCAAGATGTCGCAGGCCGAGCGGTGCAAGCTGCTTGTCCGCGTCGCCGAAGGGATCGAGGCGCGCTTCGACGAATTCGCCGCGGCCGAGATCGCCGACACCGGCAAGTCGCTGCATCAGGCGCACACGATCGACATCCCGCGCGGCGCCGCCAATTTCCGTGCCTTCGCGGGCCTCGCCGAGGCGCGCGCGATGCCGAGTTTCCGCACTGACCTGCCGGGCGGACGCAGCGCGATCAACTATGCGATCGCGCGGCCGCTGGGGGTGGTCGCGATCATATCGCCGTGGAACCTCCCGCTGTTGCTGATGACATGGAAGGTCGCCCCGGCGCTCGCCTGCGGCAACGTCGTCGTCGTGAAGCCGAGCGAGGAAACGCCATCGACCGCGGCGCTGCTCGCCGAGGTGATGGACGCCGCGGGGGTGCCACCGGGGGTGTTCAACCTGGTCCACGGCTTTGGCGCTGCATCCACCGGCGAGTGGCTGACTGCGCATCCCGACATCGACGCGATCACCTTTACCGGGGAATCGGCGACGGGTGGTGCGATCATGCGCGTCGCGGCGGCGGGGGTGAAGCCGGTGTCGTTCGAACTGGGCGGCAAGAATGCCGCGCTGGTCTTTGCCGACTGCGATTTCGACGAAGCGGTGGCAGGGACGGTGCGGTCGGTGTTCTCCAACTGCGGGCAAGTGTGCCTGTGCACCGAGCGCGTCTATGTCGAGCGGCCGATTTTCGATCGCTTCGTCAAGGCGCTGGCCGAGCGCGCCGCGGCGCTGACCATCGGCGATCCCTGGTCCGGCGCCGACATGGGGCCGCTGATCTCGCACGGTCACCGCGACAAGGTGCTCGGCTATTACCAGCTCGCGCGCGACGAGGGGGCGACGGTGGTGACCGGCGGCGGGGTGCCCACGTTTGGGAGTGCGCTCGATAAGGGGGCGTTTGTCCAGCCGACGATCTTGACCGGCCTTGGTCCCGACGCGCGCTGTGTGCGTGAAGAGATTTTCGGCCCGGTCTGCCACATCGCGCCTTTTGACCGCGAGGATGAGGCGATCGAACTCGCGAACGACAGCGCCTATGGCCTGGCGGCGGCGATCTGGACCCGCGACGTCGGGCGCGCGCACCGTGTTGCCGCCCAGATGGAAACGGGGATCGTCTGGGTCAATGAATGGTTCCTGCGCGACCTGCGCACCCCGTTCGGCGGCATGAAGCTGTCGGGCATCGGGCGCGAGGGCGGCGAACATTCGCTGGGCTTTTATTCCGAGCCGACCAATATCTGCGTGAAGCTGTAAGAGGATCCTATGGCCGACATTGCCGCTATTGCCGCAAGGCTCGACGCCGCCGCCAGCGAGGCAAGGGCGATCGCGCAAATCACCGGGCAGGAGGGCGAATTGTCGCTCACAGACGCCTATGCGATCCAGCGCGCCGCGATCGACCACCGGCTGGCGCGCGGCGCCACACTTGTGGGGGTGAAGATGGGCTTCACCAGCGAGGCGAAGATGGCCCAGATGGGGCTGACCGACCAGATATGGGGACGGCTGACGTCGGACATGGTGGTCGCTAACGGCGCCGCGATCGACCGCGCGCGCTTCATCCATCCGCGCGTCGAGCCCGAGGTTGCGGTGCGGCTGAAAGCGCCGCTGGTGGGTGAGGTGACGCGCGACGAAGCGCTGGCGGCGGTCGATGCGGTCGCCGCGGCACTGGAGATCATCGACAGCCGCTACGAAAATTTCCGCTTCGCGCTGGGCGATGTGGTCGCCGACAATGCCTCGTCATCGGCCTTTGTCGTCGGGCCGTGGCTTCCCGCCACCACCGACGTCGCCGATGTCGCGATGGCGATGCGTGTCGACGACGTCGTTGTCGAAACCGGCTCGAGCGCGGCAATCCTGGGCGATCCGATCCGCTCGCTCGTCGCCGCGGCGCGGCTGGCGGGGGCGGCGGGGCTGACGTTGCAGCCCGGCTGGACGATCATGCTCGGCGGCGCGACCGCCGCGGCGGCGATGGGCGCGGCGCAGGCGGTCTCGCTCGACGCGGGGCATCTAGGCCGCGTCGGTTTTACCATTGCTGGAGGCGAAGCATGAGCGGGGAGGGACGCGTGATCCCGGGCAAGGCGCGTCCGCGCGGCCGTTTTCCGCACTATCGCCGCGCGGGTGATTTTGTGTTCGTGTCGGGCACCAGCTCGCGGCGGTCCGACAATAGTTTCGCGGGCGCATCGGCGGACGAGTATGGCACGGTCAGCCTCGACATTCGCGAGCAAACGCGCGCGGTGATCGAGAATATCGCGGCGATCCTCGCCGACGCCGGCGGATCGCTCGCCGACGTCGTCGATGTGACGAGCTTCCTCGTCAACATGAATGATTTCGGCGGCTATAATGCGGTTTGCGCCGAATTTTTCGACGAAGCGGGTCCGGCGCGCACGACGGTTGCCGTCCACCAGCTTCCCCATCCCCACCTGCTGATCGAGATCAAGGCTACCGCCTTCATCCCGCGCGCGCCGACGAAAGGATAGCGCCCATGCTGACCTATGGATTGCCCTTCAATTTCCGCCAGTGGATCGAGGATCACCGCGATGTGCTGAAGCCCCCGGTCGGCAATGCGCAGATCTGGGAGGATGCCGACTTCATCGTCACCGTCGTCGGCGGTCCGAACCAGCGCACCGATTATCATGTCGATCCGCTGGAGGAATTCTTCTTCCAGCTGGAAGGCGACATGAACCTGCGGCTGTGGACCGACGAGGGTCCGAAGGATATGCCGATCCGCGAGGGCGACATCTTTCTGTTGCCGCCGGGCGTGCCGCATTCGCCGCAGCGCCCTGCGCCGGGGAGCGTCGGGCTGGTGATCGAACGCAAGCGCCTCGACGGGATGATCGACGCCTTTCAATGGTATTGCGACGATTGCGGTCACATCGTCCACCGCGTCGAAGTGCAGCTGAAAAGCATCGTGCGCGACCTGCCGCCGCTGTTCGCCGCCTTTTACGCCAGCGAGGAGCTGCGCACCTGCGGCCATTGCGGCGCGGTGCACCCGGGCAAGCATGCGCCGGAGGCCGCGGGATGACCGATGGGCTCAACCATGCCGCGCGGCGGCTGCGCGATGCCTATTCGGGTAGGGTGATTGCGCCGCTGCGCGATGTGCTGTCGCCGACCGACGCCGACGGCGCCTATGCGGTGCAGACGATCAACACTCGGTTCTGGGAAGCGCAGGGGCGGCGGATCGTCGGGCGCAAGGCGGGGCTGACCGCAAAGGCGGTGCAGGTCCAGCTGGGCGTCGACCAGCCCGATTTCGGCGTCCTGTTCGCCGATATGCAGATTGCCGATGGCGGCACGCTCGATCCGGCGCGCACGATCCAGCCGAAAGCCGAGGCCGAGATTGCGTTCGTGCTCGGCGCCGACCTGCCCGCCGCCGATACGAGCGTGGAAGAGGTCGCGGCGGCGGTCGCCAGCGTCCATGCGGCGATCGAGATTGTCGACAGTCGCATCGCCGACTGGCAAATAACCTTTGCCGACACGGTGGCGGACAATGGCTCATCGGCCTTTTTCGTGATTTCCGAAGCGGGGCTGCCGCTCGCGGGCCTCGACCTCGAAGGCGCGGCGATGGAAATGGATGTCGGCGGCAAGACCGCCTCGACGGGATTGGGCGCCGCGGCGCTCGGCAACCCACTGAACGCTGCGGCGTGGCTGGCGCAAACATTGGCGGCGCGCGGCGAACCGCTCAAGGCAGGCGACATCCTGCTCGCCGGGGCGCTGGGGCCGATGGTGGCGCTGACCCCCGGCGATCATGTCGAGGCGCGGATCGCCGGGATCGGCTCGTGCAGCTTCACCTATGGGCCGGTGCGATGAGCAAGGCCAAGGTAGCGATCATCGGATCGGGCAACATCGGCACCGACCTGATGATCAAGATCATGCGCCTGTCAGAGGTGCTGGAGATGGCGGCGTTCGTCGGCATCGATCCCGAGAGCGACGGGCTCAAGCGCGCCGAGCGGCTGGGGGTGCTGATCACCGCGGAGGGGCTCGACGGCCTCGTCGCGATGCCGGGCTTTGCCGACATCGCGATCGTGTTCGACGCGACCTCGGCGGGCGCGCACCAGCGCCACAGCGAAATCCTGATCGCGCATGGCAAGCGCGTCGTCGACCTGACCCCGGCGGCGATCGGTCCCTATACGATCCCGCCGGTGAATGGCGATGCGCATCTGGACGCGCCGAACGTCAATATGGTGACGTGCGGCGGGCAGGCGACGATCCCGATCGTCGCGGCGGTGAACCGTGTCGCCAAGGTGCATTATGGCGAGATCGTCGCCTCGATCGCGTCCAAGAGCGCGGGCCCCGGGACGCGCGCCAATATCGACGAGTTTACCGAAACAACCAGCCGGGCGATCGTCGAGGTCGGCGGCGCGGCGCGCGGCAAGGCGATCATCGTGCTCAACCCCGCCGAGCCGCCGCTGATCATGCGCGATACCGTCTATTGCCTGTGCGATGACGGCGATCGTGACGAAATCGCCCAGAGCATCGCGGCAATGGTCGCCGACGTGCAGGCCTATGTCCCCGGGTACCGGCTGAAGCAGGCGGTGCAGTTCGAGAGCATCGGCAGCAACGCGCCGCTGCGGATCCCCGAAATGGGCGGCAGCTTCACGGGGCTGAAGGTCAGCGTCTTCCTCGAGGTCGAGGGGGCGGCGCATTATCTGCCCGCCTATGCCGGCAACCTCGACATCATGACATCGGCGGCGCTGAAGACCGCCGAGAAGATGGCGCAAAGGCTGGCCGCATGACCTTGGACCCCATGACCACCAAACTCTATATCCAGGACGTCACGCTGCGCGACGGGATGCACGCGATCCGCCACCAATATGGCCTCGATCATGTGCGCGCGATCGCGAAGGCGCTCGACCGCGCCAAGGTCGACGCGATCGAGGTCGCGCATGGCGATGGCCTGCAAGGATCAAGCTTCAACTATGGCTTTGGCGCCCACACCGACTGGGAGTGGATCGGCGCGGTCGCCGAAGTGCTCGAGCATAGTGTGCTCACGACGTTGCTGCTGCCCGGCATCGGCACGATCCACGATCTCAAACGCGCCTATGACCTGGGCGTGCGCTCGGTGCGGATTGCGACCCACTGCACCGAGGCCGATGTCGCGAAGCAACATATCGAGTTTGCGCGCGGCATCGGCATGGACGTGTCGGGCTTCCTAATGATGAGCCACATGTCCGAACCCGACGCGCTCGCGCAGCAGGCGCTTCTCATGGAAAGCTATGGCGCGCACTGCGTCTATGTCACCGACAGCGGCGGCGCGATGACGATGGACCAATATGCGGCGCGCTTGCAGGCTTATGACCGGGTGCTGAAGCCCGAAACGCAGCGCGGCGTCCATGCGCACCATAACCTGAGCCTGGGCGTCGCGAACAGCATCGTCGCGGTCCAGAATGGCGCGCTGCGCGTCGATGCCAGCCTGGCGGGCATGGGGGCGGGGGCGGGCAATGCGCCGCTGGAGGTGTTCATCGCGGCGGCCGACGTCCATGGGTGGAACCATGGCTGCGATCTCTATGCGCTGATGGATGCCGCAGAGGATCTGGTGCGGCCGTTGCAGGACCGTCCGGTGCGCGTCGACCGCGAGACACTCGCCCTCGGCTATGCCGGGGTGTATTCTAGCTTCCTGCGCCACGCCGAAAAAGCAGCCGCCGACCACGGCCTCGACACCCGCGCGATCCTCGTCGAACTAGGTCGCCGCAAGATGGTGGGTGGGCAGGAGGACATGATCGTTGACGTCGCGCTCGACATGCTGGCGGCCAGCAAGCTCGCAGGGTAAACCGGCATTCGGCGCGAAGCGCCCGGCGTCAAACCGTCGCTCGGCGAAAAATGTCGCCGGTGCGTGTCGCGGGACGTGCCCGCTCGGCCAGATAGCGCTCCATCGCTGCGAGGCCGCGGGCGGTCAGTGCGACATGGATGACACGATTGTCCCGCGCCGATCGTTCGCGCGCGACGAGCCCGCAATCGTCGAGCTTGCCGATCCAGCGCAGTGCCGTGGTCGCCGGGACTGCCGCGGCGATGCACAGACTATGGATGCTCACCAGTCGTCCGCGATGATGTTGCACAAACAGGTCGAGCAGCATGTCCCATGCGGGTTCGGCGAAGATGTTGGCGGCGAAGCAATGCTCGCGGCTGCGGCGACTCGCATATTCCTGTTGCGCCAGCAGCACCAACGTCTCGGTATCGATATCGACGTCGCGGATCGCCGCGCGCGCTTCCACGGTACCGCTCATAGCAGCCCCCTTTCGCGCATACTGACGATCGTGCGGCCGCTGACGATCAGATGATCGAGCAGGCGGATGTCGACCGCGCGCGCCAGACGCTCGATCTTCTTTGTCATCGTGACATCGGCAGCGCTGGGCTCCGCCGATCCCGACGGATGATTGTGCGCGAGAATGATGCCGTGCGCGCCCACATCAAAGGCCCGGGCGAGGAGGCGCCGGAGCGGCCCCTCGACCTGCGCGATCGTCCCTTGCGCGATGGTCTCGTCGGCCAGATAGCCCCAATCCTGCGTGACAAAGGTGACATGCAGGCATTCGGTCGCCGCCTTGCCGATCACCAGCCGCAGATAGGCCTGAAAGCGCGGATCGGTGGTCGTCACCGTGGTGCGCGATACCTCTTCGCGAAGCCCCGCTTCGATCAGCGTCCGCGCCGCGACGATGGACTCGGCAAGCTTGCGGTCGCCTTCCAGCGCGTTGGCGAGTTGATCGCAGCTGGCGGTCAGCGCTCGCCCGATACTCCCGAAATGCCGGATCAGCCGTTCGGCTGCGGTGTCGGCAAGCGCTCCGGCAAAGGGCTGGAGGAGGTCCGCCAGGACCGGTAGCGCCCGTAGCGCCGGACCCGTGTCCGATGCCGCCAGATCCCCGCCGTCAGGATTATCAGGATGATGGAATAGGGGCCGTAGGTCATGATCCCATAAGCCAGCTTCGGAAAGAATTCGGTCACTTCGCGTACGAAGTGAGAAATCACGGACACGAGTTGGAAGGCGGCGAGCCATAGCGGATAAATCCTGTTCGCCCAGAGCGCGACACCCAGAAAGGTAGCGGCGAGCCCAAGGTCGATGAGCAAGTGACCCGTATCGACCGATCCATAGATCGTGCTGCGCCCCACCAGCAGGTGGTAGAGGGGGTCGGCGAGGGTCACAAAAAAGAGCACCGCCGCGCAGATCCTTTCGGGGGCCGCGCCCCAGCGCAGCGCAGCTGCCCCGAGGAGCGTAACCAACAGGATGTTGATCATCTGGATATTTTCCATGATCAAATCCTGACCCGCGGCGGCGGCGGCGTCAATCGTCAGGCGGCTTGCTGGCGCCCGGGGTCGTCGTCGGCTTCAAAGGCCCAAGTGTCTTCGTGCGTCGGGCCGCCCGTAATTTGCGTCTTTGCGTCGACCAGAGCGTTGTGCGAGCGGAAGACTTCGTTGGCCGACGCGATATCCGACTGGATCGCGCGTCCGAGCCGGACGATCGCGTCTTGGCCGACATGCGACGCGGGCATGTCCTCGGTCTGGCGCGCGCGCAGGATCGCCTGCATCACGTCGAGCTTGGCGAGCAGGCTTTCGTCCGCCTTGGCTTCGGCGGTCCGGATGTGGTTGCGGATACGCCTCATATAGGCGGGTACAGCTATCGTCATCGTCTTCCCCCTAGGCGCCGATGCTCGTTCGCGGCGCGCGCAGTGGTCCGGACGGGGCGGCTAGCTCACCACATCCGCGAGCGCCCTGGCGGCGGCGATGCCGACGACCAGGCTGGCGAGAATGGCAAACAGGATGATGCCGATCGCCGCGCCGCGGGTGAGGAGGGCGTTGTCGCCGTCGAGCACCCCGGGGACGACCGATGGCTCGGCTGGCTTGCTCCAGGGCGCTTCGATCGAAATCGCAAGCTGGTCCCTCATCGCTTCGCCGGCGGGCACCACGTCGTCCCGGGGGCTGACATCGCTCGGCGGCGTGGTTGCGGCCAGCGGGAGAATCTGCATCTCATTTTCTTCACATGCCCTGTCGGCCGAAAGATCGCCATTTTGTCCCGACCATTCGCGATACTGCCGCGCCAGTTCGTGTCGCGTGACCCCGCCAAGCCGTGATCGGAGCACTTCGATGCGGCGATTCACCGCCGCTTCCGAAATGCCGAGCTGATGCGCGATTTCCTTGCTCGTGCGACTGTTGGCAAGCAGGTCGAGCACCGCGCGCTGCCGCGGCGTAGCAAATGCGAAATCGTTGATGATCGATGTCATCGGTGTGCGACCCTTCCCGGCGCGCTTTTAATCACGACGGATGCATTGATTCAACACAAAGCACGACTATCCGCCCGCTTCGCAGTCGAGGATGGTGATTTGATGCGGTCGATCGCGCTCGCCAGTCGGCGCCAAACACGTCGCCGTTCCGAGCAGGGCTCAGCGTCGCAGGCGTGATGATGACGAAGAAGAAATGGCTCCGGGTAGGATTCGAACCAAGATCAATTAACTATTTGGTTTAGAGCAAATAAATATAAAACTTGTAAGTCTGAAAATTACGCGTTCCCCCACTCGTTCCCCCATCTTGCGCGCGAGGTGGCTACACGAGTGGACGAGGTCAAAATTGCGGTTCGCTTGCCGTATCCACTTTTTTGCATTGTCCGGCATATGTGCCGCTCTTGCCGCTGATCGAGATTTTCCCGGTCATGCGGTCCAGATACACCTTCGGCTTGTTCATGAAATTAATTGCTGCGTTCGCCTCGATTGCGCGATCGGAGAATTTGAGGTTGCGAAGCTCGAACCATCCATTCTCACCACCCCGCAAAACTGGGAGCACGACGCGAGGAAGCCGAATGCGCCCAGTGTCGCCGTCCAGCTCGATGTCCACTTGATCGACATAACCCTGAGCGCGCGTCCCCGAAACGGTCCCCGAATAGGAATCGCCCTCGCTGCTGTATCCGTTGATAGTCGCGCCGTCAGGTTTGATCGCTGTTCCGCCACCTTCGCATACGAGAATAATTGCGGTCATCGTTGCAAGCATTGGTTCCTCCTGAGCCGCCATTCGCAAGGAATTTGATCGTCGTCCTCTCTGGCGAAGATTTCTCAAAATTGCGTTTCTGCTATGCATATCGCCGCAAAACGAAATCCCACACCTGCTCAACCTTGCTGTCCCACAAGGCTTGCGGATAGGGATTTTCAGGCAGTTCATTGAGCCGCTGCCTGATCTCGGTCCAGACCGCTCCCCGCGTTTCCTGCCCGCGAACCCAGTCGATCGCGCCGGTCAGATCGCGCAGCTTTTCCAGCAGGGACCGCGCCACCCGTTTGACCTCCTGCTCCTCGGCCTTGGTGAGCTTGGGTTCCGGGGTGGTTAGCAGGTCGAAGATCGCCAGTTCCTCTTCGGTCAGTTCCTCGCGGGCGGCGCGCTGCTCCTCTTCGCCCATGTCGCCGATGAACGCCTTCAGCGCCTCGAAGAACTGTTCCGCATCGACAGAACCGGCGTTGTAATCGGCGACCAGCTTTTCCAGCCGCTCCACCAGATGTTGCCGGGTGGGATTGGCCTCGGCCATTTTCCGGGCCTTGTCCTCCGCCTCGTCGCGCAGCTTTTCGGCGGTGACTTTGGGGCTGGCGGCGAAAAGATCGGCCAGCTTGTCGAAGTCGATGCCGGACAAGTCCACGCGCCCCTTGGCGGTGTCGCCCTCGACGATGGGCGTCAGGATCGCGACGCCCTCCAGCTTTTCGTCGAGCAGCTCGGCGATGCGGGCGGAGATGGCGGATATATCCACCGGACCCAGCTTTGCCTTCACCGCGTCGGACAGCGTGTGGAACACCGCAACCGGCCTGAGATAGGGCGCGGCCCGCTCATCGGGCAGCAGCGCCTTATAGGCTTTGGTGACGGCGGCGGTGAGGCGCAGGAACTCGCGGCGGCGCTCATCGGGCGCGATCAGCACTTCCACGGCCTGATTGATGCGCCGCAGCCGGTCGAAATCGCGCACCGCCATGATCGCGTCTGGGTCGATGCCCAGTGGCTGGACGAAGGCCCGCGCCGTTTCCAGCGCCTCTTCAAGGCTGGCGACAAGGGCTTCCTTGTCCTTGATCGGCGTTTCCTCGCCCCCGCCGCCCGCATAGATGGCAAGCGCCTTTTGCAGGTTCTGAAACACGCCGACATAATCGACGATGACGCCCGATGTCTTGCCCTCGGCCCGGCGGTTGGCGCGCGCGATGGTCTGCATCAGCGTGTGGTTCTTCATCGGCTTGTCGAGATAGACGGTGCCGATGGTGGGCACGTCAAAGCCGGTGATCCACATCGCGCAGACGAACACCAGCCGCAGCGGATCGTCGGCATCCTTGAACTTCGCCTCCAAATCCTCGCGCTGCATCCGCTCGCGGTGCGGCAGGATGTCGAGGCCCTTTTGCTTGAGGTCGTCGATCTCATTCTGGCTCTGGCTGACCACCACCGCCATATCGAGTTCGCGCAGCCACATCAGCCGTTCGGCGATCGCCGCGCCCTCCGCCTCATGCGCGGTCTTCAGCCGCTCCTCATCCTCGGCGATCAGGCGGGCAACTGCGGCCTTGACCCGGTCGTGCATGGCGACGGCGGCCGCCTTGTCGATGGCGACGAACATCGCCTTGCCGCGATAGCCGCGCATGGCGAAATGCAGCGCCACATCCTCGGCCACCTTGTCCAGCCGGTCGGGCGCGGTGATGAGGGTATATTGCCGCCCGAACTGCTGGCTGAGCTTCTTTTCCTGCTCCTCGTCCAGCATGGCCTCGTCGAGCAGCGCGTCCATCTCTTCCCGAAACTCGTCGGAATGAAGCTGCAACTCCGGCTTTCGCGCCTCATAGAACAGCGGAACGGTCGCCCCGTCGCGCACCGACTGGGCGAAATCATAGACGGAGACATAATCGCCGAACACCTCGCGGGTGCGGCTTTCCTCGCCCTGGATCAACGGCGTGCCGGTAAAGCCGATGAAGGACGCATTAGGCAATGCCGCCCGCATATTGGCGGCAAGCTGATCATATTGGCTGCGGTGCGCCTCGTCGGTCATCACGATGATGTCGGATCGTTCGGAGAGCACCGGCATCGGCTCCCTGTCCGCCGTGCTGAACTTCTGGATCAACGAGAACACATAGCGTTCATTGCCCGCCAGCAACTCTTTCAGATGGGCACGGCTTCCCGCCTGCGCCTGATGAATATCCTTGGTCAGCGCGCCCGCAGAGGCGAATTGCCCGGCGATCTGGTCGTCCAGTTCGGTGCGGTCGGTGACGACGACGAAGCTGTAATTCCCGCCCAGCCGCCGTAGCACCTTTTCCGCGAACATCACCATGGACAGGCTCTTGCCCGATCCTTGCGTGTGCCAGAACACGCCCAGCCGCCCCCGGTTGCTTTCGATATGGCGGACGGCCTCGATGGCGCGGTTGACGCCCAGCACCTGATGATATTTGCCGACGATCTTGCGCAGGCCCCCGCGAGCCTCGTCGAACAGCACGAAACTCTCGATCAGGTCGAGGAAGCGGGCAGGTTCGCAGGTGGCGCGCAGCAGGGTTTCAAGGCTGGGGTCGTCCGGCCCGTCCTCCTCCAGCCGCTTCCACGGTGCGAACACCTCATAGGGGGCATGGGCCGCGCCCATCACCGCTTCCAGCCCGTTCGACAGGATCACGAAGCCGTTGGCCGGGAACAGGTGGGGGATGGTGTCGCGATAGTCGCGCAGGTTGTTGTCATAGGCGTCCGCCAGCGGACAGGCGGGGCCTTTCCATTCCGCCAGCAGCAGCGGCAGACCATTGACGAAGCCGATGGTGTCGGGCCGCCGCCGGTGCAGCACTCCATCGATCCAGACCTGGCTCGCGACAAGGAAGTGATTAGCGGAAATGTCCCGCCAGTCGATCACGCGCACCAGCAGATCGTCGAACTTCCCGTCATCGCGGCGCACCTGAACGGGAACGCCATTGCGGATCAGGGCCAGCACTTCGCGGTTGGCGGCGACCGGCAGCATGGCCGAGCGGTCGCGGGTCAATTCGGCTTCGGCGGTGTTGAGGGCTTCGGCTGGCAGGGCCGGGTTCAGCTTGCGCAACGCCGCCTTCAGATGTGCGGGGAAATACGCCTGCTGGAAACTGGTGCGCCCCGTGGGATTGTCCGGTCCCGGCTGTTCGCCGTGCAGATCGACATGCTGCCAGCCCAGTTGCTGCAACAGGGCAAGCGCGGGTTTTTCGACAAGGCCATCCTCCGACGCGACGATGCCGGTAAGCCCCCGCGCCATGTCAGGCGGCCTCTTCCAGTTGGCGTGTCGCCTCGGCGACGGAAAGCTGTCCGGAGATCAGGCGCGGCAGGAGGAGATCGCGGGAGGCGGCGAGAGCTTTGTTCGACTGCTCCAGCGTCCACAACAAGTCATATATCGAGGCAATTTTTACGTCGAGTTCGGCGCGAATTTCAGCCGGTGGCAGAACGATCGGAATACGCTGAATATCGTTGCGCCCGACCGCCTTATAGATCGAGCCGTTACCAATCAGATCAGGTTCGTAAAACGTCGCTCGCAAATGGGCGGTAAGATAATGCTGTGTCCCGATTGTGCTACGGAACGAGGAAACTCCACGACCAAGTACTACTTCTTCCGTCGCCAAGTTGATGCGTCCGACAGGCGCTCGAACACTGAACAGGATGTCTCCAGTCGCAGCGATCTTCTTTTTGCTCGATGGCACGCAGAAAATACGGCGGCGGGGGAACAGCGGGCCGAAATCCGTCACGCCTTGGTGAAACGGAAAGCCGTCGCCATCCTTGTTCAATTCTTCTGAGGGGGGCGACTGCCCCATGATGATTTCGGTAATGTCCCTCAAGTCTGAGATATGCCAGCCGTCAGGCAACGCTGCATTGCCGGAGCCTCCGCTGGCAGGCGGGAGTTCTCCGATAACCTTAGTGACGAAACTCTCGAACAGTCCCCGCGCCATCTCCTCCAGCACCGCGATCCGCCGCCGGTTGACCTCGATCAGATCGTCATACGCCCCAAGGATCGACGCGATGCGACGCTGGGTTTCGAGGGGAGGGGCGTCGATCTCCACCTCGGAAAACGCGGTTTTGTTGATGATCGGTGTGGCCGCACCTGCTGCACGTGCCATCAATTCATCGGCTTTTGTTCGCAAAGCGTAATAAGCAAAGCCTTGGTCAAAGCGGGCCTGATCTACGATCACGCTGTTGACCTGCTGATTTGTCTGCGACGGCTTGCTCGACATGCAGATTTTGCCGATTGTTGCGCCGATGCTCACGACGCAGACTGCCCCTTCAGGCAGTAAAGTGCGTTGCTTCCTATCCCAATCTGCCGAAACGAAACGCTCCGTCGAGATGTGGCGACAGTCGAATGACATATCGCTTGGGGTAATGAACGGGATAGCTCCATCGAACAATTCCGGCTGTGAGGATGGAGGCGTTTTCCCGGTCACAACCCGTCCGAGATCGGCGATGCGGTAAGTCCGCCACCCGCTCACGCCAGCACCTCGGCCACATTCGCCGCTATCACATCCTGCAAGCGAGCCGCCTCGGCGTTCAGCCCCTCCAGTTCCTCCTGCAAGGCTTCCAGCCGCTCGCGGAAGTCTTCGTCCTCGACCTGCTCGCCCGGCGCGACGCCGACATAGCGACCGGGGTTGAGGCTCCAGTCCTGCGCGGCGATCTCGGCACGGGTGGCGACCTTGCACAGGCCGGGCACGTCCCTGTAGCCATCGTCTCCGAAGGTGGTGGTCATCGCCGGGCCGCTGCTCGCCTCCAGTTCCTCTTCCTGCCCGCGCCACAGGCGCACGATGTTGCCGATGAACTCGATCTGGTCCGGCGTGAAATCGCGTTGGGCGCGGCTGACCTGACGGAAGATATGGCGGGCGTCGATGAACAGCACCTCGTCGGCGCGGGGCGTGCCTACCTTCCCCTTGTCGAGGAACCAGAGCGTCACCGGCAGGGTGACGGTGAAGAACATGTTGGGCGATGTGCTGACGATCACGTCCACCGCGCCGGTTTCGATCAGCTTGCGGCGCATCTCGCGCTCCGATCCGCCCGCATCCGATGCGGAATTGGCCATGACGAAGCCAGCGCGCCCATGGTCGTTGAGCGCGGCCGCGAACAGGCCGATCCACAGATAGTTCGCATTGTTGACCGTGGGAACGCCGAGCGAGAAGCGCGCCTCGACATGCCCGGCATCGTTGACCAGCCGCGAGCGATCGACCTCCGACTGATTGAACGGCGGGTTCGCCATCACAAAATCGAACGCGCCCACCATCTCGTGCGGGTCTTCATAATAGCTGTTGGCCACCCGCACGTCGCCGCTGAGGCCATGCACCGCGAGATTGAGGCGGCACAGTTTCTGCGTGTCCTCCATCTTCTCGGCTCCGTAGATGCTGATCTCGCGGCTGGGGTTCTTATGGTGCCGCTTCACGAACTCGGCGGAATGGACGAACATGCCGCCCGACCCGCAGGCGGGATCGAATATCTTGCCGTGATAGGGTTCGATCACCTCGACGATCAGCTTCACGATGGAACTGGGCGTGAAATACTCGCCACCCTTCTGCATGAAGGCGCTAGCGAACTCGCCCATGAAATACTCGAAAATCAGGCCGTAGGCATCGCCTTCGATCTTCAGCGGAGACAGCAGCCGCAGCACTTCGCGCAGCACGCTGTTGGGCAGCGCGCCGTAACCGCGTGGCAGGACACCGGCAAGATCGGGGTTATGCTCGGTGATGGCCTCCATCGCGGCGTTCAGCGCCTCGGCCAGATTTTCCGTTTCCGGCAGGCCCAGCAGATAGGAAAAGCGGGCATGATCGGGCAGGAACACCGCGCCGTGCCCATGATAATCCTGCGGAGTGGGCTTCAGACGACCCGTGAAGGTCTTCGACAGGTCGGCGTGGACGAGATCGAACCGCGCCTCCATCTGCCGCAGGGCGATCAGCGCGAGGACGGGCTGGGCATACTGGTCAGGACGCAGCGCGGTGTTGGTCCATAGCTGCTCGGCGGTTTTGAACAGACGCCGCGATAAGTCCTGAAGATCAACTGACAATGATTTCCCCCCGCTGCGCACCGTCCGGGCGCGTGTGTTGGCGTTCACCCTAATGCGGCCGATGCCCAGCGCCAAGTGCTTGCGGAAGGGGCAGGGGATTGTCGCGAAGTTACCGGCCGCCGAACCTCCCCATCATCGCCATCACTTCCACCGCGCATTCGGCGTCGAGGTCCATATAACGCTCAAGGTGGCGCTCGAACGTGCGGTTCCACATGCCTTTGGGGCGGCGGAGTCCGGCTTCCCAGCCCTGATTACAGCCCAGCTTCTTTTGCAGTCGGAACAATCGCTCGAACGGCCGGTCGCGGGCGGCGTCGCGCTGGCATAGATAGCCCAGCCGCCAAGCCTCTCGCGATGCGAAGCGGTCGCCGCCCGGCGGCAGATAAAGTTTGCCGACGCGGATATGGCGATAGGGGCAGATCATCCACCACCGCTTGCCGCCATATTGCGGGCGTGTGAAGCAAAGGCGCACGGTCTGCCGCACATGCTCGCGGTCGTCGCCGCTTCCGCGCGTATAGGTCAGTTCCAGCCGTTCCTCGCCCGGCGTGTCCATGATCGCCGAATAGGTGATCGAACCCGAAGGCTCGCCGCCGCAGGTCCAATGGAGCGAGCCGAAAAGATGCGCGCCCGCCTTTGCTCGCCCGGTGCGAAACATCCACGCCAGATCGATCCGCAGCGATGCGTCCACCGTGGGCCTGCCGCTCGTCCGCCCCGAACCCCAGCCGCCCATGTCAGCACACCACCGCACGCGCGCACGCGCGAGGAGATTTTCCTAAATCATAAGGCAATTTCATGCGGCGCGCTTCCGTTCGGTGATAGTTTGTTCGAGTTGTCCGGTCAGGACCGCTGAATGGACAAGGCTGGCGACCGGCAGGCTGTAGTCGGGCTGCCACCAGCCGAGCAGCGAGGGATGGGCAGGCCTATGGGCCGCGACGCGAGCCTGCGGGAGCTGGTTACTAGTATGTGTCCCCATTTTCGGGACAGTAGGGGTTTGACCAATTTCCGCCATTTTTGTCGTTTGGCTGTCTGCATTTTCGGGACAGTAAGAGGTGCCGTTTTGCCCTACTGTCCCGATCCCGGGGACCGCACTGTCCTTATTTTCGGGACCGCGTTTTTTCTCCGGCCGCCATTTGTCGTAGGCGTGCGAAGGCGCGCGATGCTCGCCGCCCTTGGGGCCAGCCACCCATGTCAGGCCCCAGCAAGTCGCATGTGGCGTCTTGCGCGAAAAGCCTCCCGGCGTGGCGCAATAGATGAAGCCCTTTTCCTGCAGCTCTTGGAGGGCCCGGTTGACGGCATCCTTGCCGAGTCCGGTCAACTTCGCCCCCGTGCGGACCGACAGAAAGAACTCGCCATTATTATCGCCGTTTTCGAGCGACGCGAGCGCGAGCAGCACTTTCACGGCGCTGCCCGACAGGCTCAGCCATGCTTCGGACTGCATCTGGCGGTGATAGATGCGGATATGGCGCGGCACCTTTGCGCGGCGGATTTTGTCGGCCATCGGTCAGTTTACGCCGCGTCCGGCATCGTGCCGCTACCGGCGAGGCGTTTGATGCTGTCCACCTTGACGAGGCGGCGAGCACCGATGCTGACCGTGGCGAGTGCGCCCTCTTCGATCAGCTCATAGGCTTTGGTGCGGCCGATCCCCAACATGCGGGCAGCGTCGGCGATGCTGCAAAGCACGGGTTCCATATACTGTATCCTTTCTGTCCGGCCCGTAGTCGATTGGACGCGGGCGAGGAGGAATGGATACAAGCGGTTGGCACCGGAAGTCGGCCAGCAAGGTCGGCAACCGGCCGGAAACCCTAGGCGGCGAGGTTATCGGCCTTGCCGTTCCGCCGTTGGAACTCGGCAAACAGCCAGCGGGCGCGTTCCTTCAACATGCTGTCGGACGGGTGCAGGTCTTGCTCGGCAAACCAGTCGGCCAGCCGCTTCTTCACATCGGCCTGAATTTCTGGCTGCCAGCTTCCCTCTTCGGCCCATTGGAACACGATGGCGGCAACCGCCCGTTCCCAATCATATTTGGGCGGGGCACCTCCCCTGTTTGGGTTGCGCTCTGCCTGATTGTCCAATTCTGCTGTGGTCTTAACGGCTTTGATATCGGCGGGGCGCACTTCAATATCGGATGCGGAAAACACCTCCTCGATATAGTCGGGGCTTAGCCAATCTCCGCCCGATTTTCTGGCGGTGGAAAACCAATTTCCGCCCCAATTCCATTCTGCACAAGGTTCGGCGTGGCCGCTCTCATCCTCACTGAGCATGTGCAACGTCACTTCGGGCCTTGATGACAAGTAATCTCTTTCCGCTATCGCCGCTTTCAAGGCTGCCCACCGAACGGATGGGATTGTACCTGCGCCGTCCCGATAGAAATGATCATTTCGGTATTGCTTCCAGCGGTATCTGCCGGTCGCCACTAGCCGCCCGTCCGCCAGCAGTGACAATACCGCGTCGGCGGGGTTCGGATGTCCCTCCATGGCTAGCCGATTGATCGCCTCGCTGACCGCGATCGTATAGCGCACATACTCGTCGAACCGTGGGTCGCGCTCGGGCCAGTCCCATTTGTTGATGATTGCTAGCGCGTCGCTGAAATCGTCCATGCCTCGCCTCATTTACGAAGTGCCACCCGAATGCTTGCGGGCTTAGGTGAACATTCGCGGAACATGGCGTCCAAGCTACGATCGCGCAAGGCCCCGTTGACAATGTCTAGTTTCGACCTGTGATGGGGTCGGCGATCTGCCGCGCAGTTTGCTATTGCCGCCGTCTTGCAGCGATAGGCACTACGTTTCCGTCGCCGTCGCTCGTCGCAAACCCGGCCCAAGCGTCCATCAATTCGCGGCGCTTGTCGAAAAAGTCGGTGCGGCGATAGGCGGCCTCGACGGCATTGGGCACGGTATGCGCCAACGCAGCTTCGGCAATCTCGCCCGGCAGGCTGGTCTGCTCGGCTGCCCAATCGCGAAAGGTCGAACGAAAGCCATGCACGGTGCAGGGGGCCTGCATATCGCGTAGCGCCTTGGTCAGCGTCATATCGCTAAGCGTCTTGCCGCTCGCGGCTGGAAAGATCAGGTTGGTCCCTGTACGCCGGATCGACGCGGCCTCGCGGAACAGCGCGATGGCGGGGGCGGATAGGGGAACGCGATGCGCGCGCCGCGCTTTCATGCGCTCGGCCGGAACGGTCCAGACGGCGGCATCCAGATCAATTTCGCTCCACGTCGCGCCCCGCACCTCGCCGCTACGCGCGGCGGTCAGAATCAATGCCCGCAATGCAAGCGCCCCCATGCCGCCCTTGTCGGCCAGCCGCGTCATAAAGCCGGGCAGGTCGCTATAGTGCATCGCTTCGAAATTCCCTCGCTTGGGCTGGGCGGGCAGGCGGTCCGCGATGGCTGGGCCAAGCGTCCCGATGAACAGCGCCCCATCCGGCCGGGCAAAGCGCAAGGTGCGGACAATCAGGCTGCGAACCTTCCGGCCGGTTTCGGGCTTGCGTGTCCAGATCGGGCGAAGGCAGGCGGCGATGGCGTCGGCATCGATGCTTTGCACCTGCAATTTGCCTAGGGCAGGAAAGGCATAGGTTTTGAGCTGCGATAGTTGTTGCCGCCGCTTGGCGTCCGATATTTTCGCGTCCGCCGCCTTGGCCTCCAGAAATCCAAGCGCCGCCTCGCGAAAGGTGCGGGTCAGTTCCTTGGGCGGCTGCAAAGCCAGATGCGGATCGCGCCCCGCGACCAGCGCCGCCTTCACCAGCGCCGCCTTTTCGCGCGCCGTGCCCAGCGTCACCGCGCGAAGGCTGCCAAGTCCGAACTCGCGCCGTGCGCCGTCATGCTGGATGCGCGCCACCCAGCTGGCCTGCCCCGATTCGCGAACGGCCAGAATCAGTCCGTCGCCGTCATGGTGACGCCCCGGTTTTGTCAGAGCGGCGCGAATATGTGCTTGCGTCAGTTTGCCCATGAGATTCGAACTTTTCACCCGAAAGTTGGATTTTGATCTATTCCCCCATTAATTCCCCCACCATTAGCGCGAAATGGCGCGAATGGCAATGAACGCCGGTGAACGCATCCGGCGCAGATTTCCGATGGTTCTGGGGTTTTTTGCGGACGCTGGTGAACGGCTGCGAAAAGGAAAATGGCTCCCCGGGTAGGATTCGAACCTACGACCGATCGATTAACAGTCGATTGCTCTACCGCTGAGCTACCGAGGAACACCCCGCTGATGCGGGCAAGGCGGCCCCTTTGCCGCGTGCCGCCAACTTTATCAAGGGGGTTTTGGCGCGAATTGTCTCGCTCAGACGATAAATTGTTCCATTGCGATGCGTTCGTCCAATCCCTGGTCGGGGTCGAACAGCAAAGTCAGCGGTCGGCTGCGGTCGGTGGTGACCAGCACCGTCTTTACGTCGCGGATTTCGCGTTGATCGGCGACCGCGCTGACCGGGCGTTTCGCCGCTTCGCGGACGTTGAAGCGGATGCTGGTCGATTCGGGGACCAGCGCGCCGCGCCAGCGCCGCGGGCGGAAGGGGCTGATCGGGGTCAGCGCCAGCATTTCCGATTCGAGCGGCAGGATCGGGCCATTGGCGCTGAGATTGTAGGCGGTCGACCCGGCGGGGGTCGCGACGAGCACGCCGTCGCACGCCAGTTCCTCGAGCATCGTCTTTTCGTTGATCAGCACTTCGAGCTTGGCGGCCTGGCGCGTTTCGCGGAGCAGCGAAATCTCGTTGATCGCCGGCAGGATGTGCCGTTCGCCGCTGATCGTCGTGATGTCGCCCGCCAGCGGGTGGATGAGGAAGGGGCGCGCCGCCGCGATCCGGTCGAGCAGCCCCTCGACGCGAAACTCGTTCATCAGAAAGCCGATCGTGCCGCGGTTCATCCCGAACACCGGCAGGCTGCGGCGCTGGTCGAGCAGCTGGTGCAGCATGTGGAGCAGGAAGCCGTCGCCGCCGAGTGCGATCAGCAAATCGGCCTCATTCAGATCGACAAAGTCGTAGAGCGGGCGCAATTCGGCTTCGGCTTCCATCGCCGCGGGCGCGTTCGATGCGACGAGCGCGATCTTGCGTTGCATTAAGCTTCCCCCAGAAGGCGGAGTGTCAGCCGCCCGTTGCACTCATATGACGCGCGACCGCCGGTGTGGACTTTCGTTCGATATGAAAGTCATGCGCGCGGGGTTTGCCAGCCAATGCGGCATCAATCAAGCCGTCGACATCGCCGCGCTCGCGCAGCGCCGCGCGCAGGTCGATATGGTCGTCCTGGCCGAGGCACATATAGATGCGTCCTTCGACGGTCAGGCGGATCCGGTTGCACGTCGTGCAAAAATTGTCGCTGAGCGGGGTGATCAGGCCGAGTGTGACCGGGCTGCCTTCGATCGCGAAATAACGCGCCGGGCCGCCGGTGCGCTTGTCGACCGGATAGAGCGAGTGCGTATCGCGCAGCGGTGCGATGAAATGATGGAGCGGGATATAATGGTCGCTGCGGTCGGCCTCGACCTCGCCCAGTGGCATCGTTTCGATGAGCGTGAGGTCGCAGCCGGTGGCGGCGCAATAATCGAGCATCGGGAGCAGCTGATCCTCGTTGAGCCCCGCGAGCGCCACCATATTGATCTTGACCGCGATCCCCGCCGCGCGCGCCGCGGCAATTCCGCCGAGCGCGACATCGAGGTCGCCGACGCGCGTGATGTGGCGAAAGGCGGCGGGATCGAGCGTGTCCAGGCTGACGTTGATGCGGCGTACGCCCGCCGCCGCGAGCATTGGCGCATATTCGGCGAGCCGCATGCCGTTGGTCGTGAGGGTAAGTTCATCGAGCCCGTGCCCGATCATCGCGCCCAGCCGCGCCGCGAGCGTGTCGATCCCCCGCCGAACCAGCGGCTCGCCGCCGGTCAGGCGGATCCGGCGAATCCCGCGCGCGACGAAGCGTTCGGCGAGCTCGCCCATTTCCTCGATGCTCAGCACTGCCGATTTGGGCAGGAAGGTCATGTCTTCGGCCATGCAATAACGACAGCGCAGGTCGCAGCGATCGGTCACCGACAGGCGTAAGTAATTGATCCGCCGACCATGGCCGTCGATCAGAGGCGCCGTCGATCCGGCAGGTTGGGAAAATGTGACAGCCACAGGCACCTTGTGATGCAAAAGGCAGGAACTTGGCAAGCAAAGCCTGCTACGGAGACGCCATGAATCGCTTGTCCGAAACCCTTTCCGCGTGCGTCCGTAAACTCGAAGGTTTGCATAACCGCCACGACGCCGATGCCGGCGTCATTCTGGTCCAGATCGACCAGATGGCCCGGATCAACAGCAGCGCGGGGACCGCGACGGGTGATGCGGTGCTCGATGAAATCGGGCGACGGCTGGAAAATTTCGCCAGCGACGAATTCGGGCCGGGATCGTGCGTCGATCGACTCGACGGGCCACGCTTCCTGATCGTGCCATCGACGCCCATGTCGCTGGGGGCACTCCGCGCGCAGGAACGCGCGCTGCATGTCGCGCTGGCCGAACCGATCGTCGGCGACCCGAACGGCCGCCTGTCGATCCGCATCGCTGCGGCGCTGATCACCCGCGACGAATCGGTGGCCGAGCAGCTGCGCAATGCGGGGGAACAGCTGTCGCGCCCGGCATCGGCGCGCGATGGTGTGATGGTCCATGCGGCGCTTTCGGGCGACGAGGTGCTGATCCACTATCAGCCGCAATATGATGTCGGCACCGGTGAGATGGTCGGGGTCGAGGCACTGCTGCGCTGGCAGCATCCCGAACTCGGCCTGCTCGGCGCGGGGCCGCTGGTCACCGCGGCACGCGCCGCGCGGCTGGAATGCGAACTCACCGAACATGCACACCGCGTCGCGCTCGCCGAAATGGCGAAATGGCCGCGCGCGCTGGCGAAACTGCGCGTGTCGCTCAACATCACCGCCGCGGACCTCGGCGATCCCGAATTTGCGGGTCGGTTCGCGGCGATGGCCCAAGCGGCAAAGGTTGATCCCGACCGGCTGACGCTGGAACTGACCGAACAGGCGATGTTGAGCGATCCGGCGAGCGCTGCTGAGCAATTGGCGCAAATCCGTGCGTTGGGCTGCGCGATCGCGATCGACGATTTCGGCACCGGCTATTCCAGCCTGTCGCTGCTCGCGCGGCTGCCGATCGATTATCTCAAGATCGACAGCGGCTTCACCCGCACCATCGACGGCAGCGACCGCGACCGCATCGTCGTCCGCGCGATCGTCGACCTCGCGCGCGCGCTGGGACTGCTGGTGGTGGCCGAGGGGATCGAGAATGAGCGCCAACTCGCGCGCCTTTCCGAACTGGGGGTCGCGTCGTGGCAGGGGTTTTTGAAGTCGGGGCCGGTGCCGGGGAATCAGTTGCCGGGGTTAATGGGATAGTCGTCGCCCCGGTCGGAGTTGAACCGTAGCCCTGAGCTTGTCGAAGGGCGCCTATCGGCGACAAGCGCCCTTCGACAAGCTCAGGGCTACGATGATGGGCGATGCGGTTGGACCGGACGGATTCTAGCCCGCCTGCCGTGCCAATTTCCCCAACCCCTTCGACAATTGCAGCGCACCGTTCAATCGCGCCCCGGTGCTCATCCAGTCGCCACTGACCGACAGCTTGTTGTCGGGGCGAATACGCGCGCGGCCTTTCAACCGTTCGACATAGGCGATCAGCCCGGGGACGTTGGCAAACTGGTCGCTGTGGAAGCTGACGAGCGCGCCCTTGGTCCCGACGTCGAGCTTGGCGATCCCCGCCAGCTTGGCATTGGCCTTGATCTCCATCAGCTGGACCAGGTTCGCGGTTTCGGGCGGCAGCGGCCCGAAGCGGTCGATCATTTCGGCGGCGAAGGCGTCGAGCGCGGCGCGGTTCCCGGCGTCGTTGAGGCGGCGATAGAGCGCCATGCGCAGCGGCAGGTCGGGGACATAATCTTCCGGGATCAGGAT
This sequence comes from Sphingopyxis sp. EG6, assembly GCF_003609815.1. Classification (NCBI taxonomy): domain Bacteria; kingdom Pseudomonadati; phylum Pseudomonadota; class Alphaproteobacteria; order Sphingomonadales; family Sphingopyxidaceae; genus Sphingopyxis; species Sphingopyxis sp. EG6. The sequence goes on along the minus strand of NZ_AP017603.1, from coordinate 2,571,074 downwards.
CGGCGCGTCGACGGTGATGACGGGCGACAGCGCCTCGCGCGGCGGCAGCTTGCCCGCGCCTTCGGCCTTGGCGACCAGGATCGCTTCTTCCAGCATCGATTGATAGAGTTCGAACCCGACCTCGCGGATATGCCCAGACTGCTCGTCGCCAACCAGATTGCCCGCGCCGCGAATGTCGAGATCGTGGCTCGCGAGCTGGAACCCGGCGCCCAGCGTATCGAGATCGCCGAGCAGCTTCAGCCTTTTTTCGGCGGTGTCGGTGATCGCGCCATGTTCGGGGGTGGTGAGATAGGCATAGGCGCGCGTCTTGCCGCGCCCGACGCGGCCACGCAGCTGGTACAGCTGGGCGAGGCCGAAACGGTCGGCGCGGTGGATGATCAGCGTGTTGGCGCTCGGGATGTCGAGGCCGCTTTCGACGATCGTCGTCGACAGCAGCACGTCATATTTGCGGTCGTAAAAGGCGCTCATCCGATCCTCGACCTCGGTCGGGGTCATCTGACCATGCGCGACGACATATTTGATTTCGGGGACGCGGTTGCGCAAAAATTCCTCGATATCGGGCAGATCCTTGATCCGCGGGACGACAAAGAAGCTCTGCCCGCCGCGATCATGCTCGCGCAGCAGGGCTTCGCGCAGCACCACCGCATCCCACGGCGCCACATAAGTGCGCACCGCGAGGCGATCGACCGGCGGCGTCTGGATCACGCTGAGCTCGCGCAGCCCCGACATCGCCATCTGCAAGGTGCGCGGAATCGGGGTAGCGGTGAGCGTCAGGACATGGACGTCGGTCTTGAGCTGCTTCAGCCGCTCCTTGTGGACGACGCCGAACCTTTGTTCCTCGTCGACGATGACGAGGCCGAGGTTCTTGAACTCGACCGATTTGGCGATCACCGCATGGGTGCCGACAACGATGTCGACCTGACCGCTGGCCAGGCCGTCGCGCGTCTTTTGCGCTTCGCCCGCGAGGACGAGGCGCGACAGCCGCCCGATGTTGACCGGGAAACCTTTGAAACGCTCGACGAAGTTCGTGAAATGCTGACGCGCAAGCAGGGTGGTCGGCACGACAACCGCGACCTGCACCCCCGCCATTGCGGCGACAAAGGCGGCGCGGAGCGCAACCTCGGTCTTGCCGAAGCCGACGTCGCCGCACACCAGCCGGTCCATCGGCTTGCCCGACGCCATGTCGGCGAGCACGTCGCCGATCGCGCGATCCTGATCGTCGGTTTCCTGATAGGGGAAGCGGTCGGCGAAGGCTGGGTAGGCCGCGTCCTGCGCCAGCACTTCGCCCGAACGCAGCGCGCGCTGCGCCGCGGTCGCGAGCAATTCGCCCGCGATCTCGCGGATCCGCTCCTTCATCCGCGCCTTGCGCCGCTGCCACGCTTCGCCGCCCAGCCGGTCGAGCGCGACCCCGTCGCTCTCGCCGCCATAGCGCGAGAGGACGTCGAGATTTTCGACCGGGACATAGAGCTTGTCGCCGCCCGCATAGGTCAACGCGACGCAATCGTGCGGGCTGCTCCCGACCGGGATCGAGGTCAGCCCTTCATAGCGCCCGATGCCATGATCGAGGTGAACGACAAGGTCGCCGACGCTGAGTGTCGCGAGTTCGGCGAGGAAGGCATCGGCGCTCTTGCGGCGCTTCTGGCGGCGGACGAGGCGCTCGCCGAGAATATCCTGTTCGGTCAGCAGGCTGATCGCGTCGGAGGCAAAGCCATGGTCGAGGGGGAGCACGATGAGGGCGACATTGCCTGTCTTGGCTGCCCCCATATTCCCGTTCGTGTCGAGCGAAGTCGAGACACCCGGCGGGGTGGCGCTGTCCTTCGTGGTGTCTCGACTTCGCTCGACACGAACGGAACTCGAACCAAGCGCCTCCTGCCAGGTATCGGCCTGCACCAGCCCCGAAACGCCATGCTCGCGCAACAGCCCTGACAGGCGATCCCGCGCCCCTTCCGAATAGCTGGCGATGATCGTCTTGCGGCCCTTGCGGCGCTCGTCCGACAGATGATCGGCGACCTTGTCATAGACATTGAGGTCGGCGGCCCGTTCGGGGGTGAAATCGCGCGCGGCAAAGGTCTCGAGGTCGACGATGCTAGCGCCCGGCGGAACGTCGAACGGCGTCACGATGTGGATCGGGCGCTGCGCCGCCGCCCCGGCCCATTCGGACTCGACCAGATACAGCGTCTCGGGCGCCAACGGCCGATAACTGCCCGGCGATTCGCGTTCGGCGGCGACGCGGTTCGCATGATAATCGGCGATCGCGGCAAAGCGCGTCTCCGCCGTCGCGTCGCTGCGGTGGCCGCGCAGCACCTGGGTCGCAGGGTCGATATGGTCGAACAGCGTCGCCAGCCGCTCTTCGAACAGCGGCAGCCAATGGTCCATGCCCGCCTGCCGCCGCCCGTCGCTGACCGCCTGGTACAGCGGATCGCCGGTCGCCTGCGCGCCGAACAGGTCGCGGTAGCCCGAGCGGAAGCGCCTGATCGTATCCTGGTCGAGCAACGTCTCGGCGGCTGGAAGCAGTTGCAGCGCCTTGGCCGGACCCAGGCTGCGCTGGTCGGCGGGGTCGAAGCGGCGGATGCTTTCGATCTCGTCGCCGAAAAAGTCGACGCGCAGGCCGGTCTCCTCGCCTGCGGGAAACAGGTCGAGGATGCCGCCGCGCACCGCAAATTCGCCCTGATCAGCGACGGTATCGACGCGGCTGAAGCCGTTCGAGATGAGCAGTTCGGCGAGCGCGTCGCGGTCGATCCGTTGCCCCGCCGCCAAGGTGGTCGCGAGCTGGCGGATGCGGAACGGGGTGAGCGTGCGCTGGGTGATCGCAGCGACGGTGGTGAGGAGCAGCTCGCCGCGTCTCGCCGGCTGCTGCAACGCCGACAGCGTCGCCAGCCGGTCGGCGCTGACCCGCATCGACGGCCCGGCGCGATCATAGGGCAGGCAATCCCATGCCGGGAAGCGGTGGACGATCAAGTCGGGCGCGAAGAAGGGCGCGGCGTCGGCGATCGCCTGCATCGCCGCATCGTCGGTCGCGACATAGACCAGCCGTTTGTCGCTGGCGCGCGCCAGATCGGCGAGCAGCAGCGGCAAAAACCCGTCGGCGGCGCGCGCCAGCGTCAGCGGCGCCGCTGCTGATCCGATCGCGGCGAAAATATCGGCGGCGGGGATCGTCATGGCAGCGGGATATAGTCCAGGCGGCGCATCGCAGCGATCAGGTCGGGACGGTCGAGATGCGCGGGCGGCTCGCCGGTGCCCAGCGCCCACGCCATGATGTCGACATCGTCCTCCTCGACGACAATTTCGTACCAGGCGATCTCTTCCTCGCTCCAAGTCGCGGCGTAGCGATCGAAAAAGCCGCCAATCATATAATCGGCCTCGCGCGTGCCGCGGTGCCAGGCGCGGAATTTCAGGCGTTTGAGGCGGTCGGTCATCTGTTTCTCTTTCCCTTCTCCCTCGACAGGCGAAGTTGGATGAGGGTGAGCGCTCGCATGGCGAGCGCGCGCTTGCTTTGCAAGCGCAACCCCTCACCTGCTGCGACTAACGGGCAAGCCCGTAAGTCTCGCTGCCCTCTCTCGCAAGGGGAGAGGGATGGTGCAAGTTGGCACCCCACGCTACACAAACGTCACCCATGCGACCCGAAATCCTCAATCCGCTCTTTGCCGCGCTCACCGACCTGAAAGGCGTCGGCCCGCAGCTGGCCAAGCCGCTCACGCGGCTGGGGCTGGAGCGTGTTGTCGATGTTCTGTTTCACCTGCCGACGGGATTGATCTCGCGTTTTCCGGTGGACCGGCTCGACGAAGCGCAGGCGGGGCAGACGATCATCGTCGATCTGACCGCGCAGGACTATCGCCCGGGCCGATCCCCACGCGCGCCCTTCGGGGTCGAGGCGTTCGACAGCGCTGGCGATCATGTCCGGCTTGTCTATTTCGGACGAACCTCGGGCCTCGCGCGCAAGCTGTTCCCGCTCGGAGAGAAGCGCCGCGTGTCGGGGCGGCTCGACCTGTATGGCGACATGCGCCAGATCGTCCATCCCGATCAGGTCGTCGAGCCGGGCGATGACGCGGGGATCGCGATTCACGAACCCGTCTATCCGCTGACCGAAGGACTGACCAATGCGCGGCTGTCGCAGCTGGTCGAAATCGCGCTCGAACGGCGCCCCGAACTTGCCGAATGGATCGACGGCCCGCTGCTGACCAGCCGCGACTGGCCTGCGTGGCGCGAGGCGCTGACGCGCGCGCACGCCAGCCCGCAGGACGCCGCCGCGCGCGACCGGCTGGCCTATGACGAGATTTTCGCCAGCCAGGTCGCGCTGATGCTGATCCGCGAGGGGCTGCGCAAGCGCAAGGGGCGCGCGGTGGTCGGCGACGGGCGGCTGGTGGGTGCGCTGCGACTGCCGTTCGGGCTGACCGGCGCGCAGGAGCGGGTGGGGCGCGAGATTGCCGCCGACATGGGCCGCGAAACCCCGATGCTGCGGATGCTGCAGGGCGATGTCGGGTCGGGCAAGACGCTCGTCGCGCTGCGCGCGATGCTGGCGGCGGTCGAAGCGGGAACGCAGGCGGCGCTGCTCGCGCCGACCGAGATTCTGGCGCGCCAGCATTTCGCGACGTTACAGGCGATGCTCGCCGGACTACCCGTGAACATTGCGATCCTGACCGGGCGCGACAAGGGGCGGGTGCGCGAATCGACGCTGATGGGGCTCGCCGACGGCAGCATCGACATATTGGTCGGCACCCATGCGATTTTTCAGGATGCGGTGGCGTATCGCGATCTGGCGCTGGTGGTCGTGGACGAGCAGCACCGCTTCGGCGTCGCGCAGCGGTTGATGCTCACCCAGAAAGCCGCGCGGCCGCCGCACCTGCTGGTGATGACCGCCACCCCGATCCCGCGCACGCTGCAACTGGCCAATCATGGCGAGATGGATGTGTCGCGGATCGACGAGATGCCGCCGGGGCGCACGCCCGTCGATACGCGCGTCGTATCGGTCGGCCGGCTCGACGAAGTGGTAGGCGGGTTGGAGCGCCATCTGGCGACGGGGGCGCAGGCCTATTGGGTCTGCCCGCTGGTTGCCGAGAGCGAGACGAGCGAGCTCGCCGCCGCCGAGGACCGCGCGGCGCTGCTGCGCGAGCGGTTGGGCGCCGACCGCGTCGGGCTGGTGCACGGCCGGATGAAAGGGCCGGACAAGGATGACGTCATGGCGCGGTTTCAGGCCGGCGAAATCGGCGTGCTGGTCGCGACGACGGTGATCGAGGTCGGGGTCGATGTTCCCGCCGCGAGCCTGATGATCGTCGAACATGCCGACCGCTTCGGCCTGGCGCAGCTCCACCAGCTGCGCGGGCGGGTCGGGCGCGGCGCCGCGAAATCGGTGTGCCTGTTGCTGCGCTCGCAGAACCTATCCGAAACCGCGCGCGAGCGGCTGGCGCTGATGCGCGAGACCAATGACGGGTTTGTGATTGCCGAGAAGGATCTGGAACTGCGCGGCGGCGGCGAATTGCTGGGGCTGAAGCAGTCGGGCGACGCCGATTATGGGCTGGCGAGCGCCGAACAGCTGGTGCGGCTGTTGTCGGTGGCGCACGACGATGCGCGGCTGTTTGTCGAACGCGACGGCGGGATGGACGGCGCGCGCGGCGAAGCGGTGCGCCACTGCCTGTATCTTTTCGAGCGCGACGCGGCGGTGCCGTTGCTCAGGAGTGGATGATTAAGTTGATGGCCAATGCACCGTAGCCCGGAGCTTGTCGAAGGGCGCTTCACCGAGAAGCGCCCTTCGACAAGCTCCGGGCTACGGTTGTAATCGGTATATTTGATTAATTCACATCCGCCCGCGCGCCCATGGCGCGGATCATCGGCAAATAATCTTCGACCGCGATCGACTTGTCGAACTGGACACCGGTCTTGCCGCCCAATGACCATACGACCTTCGCCGCGGTGCGGCCGATGATCGGCATGCGGAACACGACAAGGTCGCCGATCTCCAACCCGCGTTCGAAACGCATCAACATACCGTCGGCGCTAATGTTGACGCAGGTACACATTTCCTGCCGCCCGTCGGGCATGACAAAGGGCAGGCGGACATAGACGTCGCTACGCGGAGCAATTCGCTGGTCGAGCCCGACATAATGGGCCTTGCTGGTATCGATCTTGCGCATTTTTGTGGACCTTGTTGGTTTGGGCATGACGATCCACTGGATTGCTGAAGATTGGGTAAACGCGTTTCTGCGCCTTATCGCGTCACAAGGCCATGTTTTTTCGCGCCTAGGCTCAGCGGCACGGGGTCGTCGGCGCCGAGGATGCGATACTGCGGGTTGCGAATGACGACGCCGTCGACCTTGACCGCGCCTTCGTCGAGCTTGCGCCGCGCTTCCTTGTTCGACGCGGCAAAGCCGAGTTCGCGCAGCGCATCGACGATGTTGATCCCTCCGGCGGGCGCGGCTACCTGAGGTAGGTCGCCGCCAATCTGCCCTTTTTCAAAGGTTTGCGCGGCGGTCTCGGCGGCAACTTTGGCGGCATCGGCGCCGCGGCATAGCGCGGTCGTTTCGTTTGCCAGCATTTTCTTCGCCTCGTTGATTTCGGCGCCGCCCAGCGCTTCAAGCCGCGCGATCTCTTCGAGCGGCAGGTCGGTGAACAGCTTGAGGAAGCGCCCGACGTCGCGGTCGTCGCAGTTGCGCCAGAACTGCCAGTATTCAAAATGGGACAGTTGGGCGGGATTAAGCCACACCGCACCCGCAGCGGTTTTGCCCATTTTTGCGCCCGCCGCGGTGGTGAGCAGCGGAGTCGTCAGGCCAAAGAGGTCGGCGCCGTCCATGCGGCGGCCGAGCTCCATGCCGTTGACGATATTGCCCCACTGGTCCGACCCGCCCATCTGGAGCCGCGCCCCCATGTCCCTCGACAGATGGCGGAAATCATAGCCCTGCAGGATCATGTAATTGAATTCGAGGAAAGTCATTGGCTGCTCGCGCTCGAGCCGCAATTTGACCGAATCGAACGTCATCATGCGGTTGATCGTGAAATGGGTGCCGACTTCCTGCAGCAATTCGATGTAACCGAGCTTGCCGAGCCAGTCCTGGTTGTTGACCATCACCGCGTCGGTCGGGCCGTCGCCAAAGGTCAGGAACTGCTGAAAGATGCTGAAGATCGACGCGATGTTCGCCGCGATCGTCTCGTCCGACAGCATCTTGCGGCTTTCGTCGCGCCCCGTCGGGTCGCCGATCCGCGTCGTTGCGCCGCCCATCAGCACTATCGGCTTGTGGCCCGTCTGTTGCAGGCGGCGCAGCATCATGATCTGGACGAGGCTACCGACGTGCAGGCTGGGCGCGGTTGCGTCGAAACCGATATATCCGGGGACGACCTGTTTCGCGGCGAGCGCATCGAGCCCTTCCGCGTCGGTCATCTGGTGGATATAGCCTCGATCATCGAGGACGCGCAGCAGGTCGGATTTATGGTTCGTCATAACGGGCGCGCGCTTAGCATGGGGTTGGGGTTTTGGATAGCATTCGCAAGTCGCTGGTCTGCCACCCCGATACCCCGGCGCGAACGGTCCGGTCGGTCGCGGTCGAGATCGCGCTGTCGTTCGATGAGGGTTTTGCGTTGCACTATGTCGTCGAGGGCGGCGTGGGAGACATCATCCTGCCGCCGGGCGACGGGCAACTGGTCATTGCCGACAGCGCAACCGACGGATTGTGGCAGAGCACCTGTTTCGAGGCGTTCCTGACCGAGGAGGGGCAGCCCGACTATACCGAATTCAACTATGCCCCTGACGGACGCTGGGCCTGTTACCAGTTCGACGATTATCGCTCGCTGCTGCGCTCGGACGAGCTTGCGCCATGGGAGATGACGGTCGAGCGCAATGACGCGCGCTATATATTGCGTGTCGAACCGGGAATTTTCCCCGATACGGGATCGAAACTTGGCCTGTCAGCGGTGATTGAGGAACTGGACGGCACCAAGAGCTATTGGGCGCTCGCACACCCACCGGGCAAGCCCGACTTCCATCATCCCGATTGCTTTGCGCTCACGCTTGAGGCACCCGGGCGCGCATGACGACGCTTTTCGGTATCGACCGCCTGCTCGCCGACCCGGCGCTTCTGAAGCCGCTCGAAGGCAAGCGCGTTGCGCTGCTCGCGCACCCTGCCTCGGTCACCGCCGACCTTACGCACAGCCTCGACGCGCTCGTCGCCGCGGGGGTCAAGGTCACCGCGGTGTTCGGACCGCAGCATGGCGTGCGCGGCGATCTGCAGGACAATATGATGGAGTCGCCCGACTTCACCGATCCGACCTACGGCATGCCGGTGTTCAGCCTCTACGGCGAAGTGCGCCGCCCGTCGGGGCAGTCGATGCACACCTTCGACGTGATGCTCGTCGATCTGCAGGATCTCGGCTGCCGCATCTACACCTATGTCACGACTTTGCTCTATGTGCTCGAAGCCGCGGCGGAGCATGGCAAGGCGGTGTGGGTGCTCGACCGCCCGAACCCCGCGGGGCGCCCGGTCGAAGGGACACGGCTGCGCGAGGGGTGGGAAAGCTTCGTCGGCGCGGGGCCGATGGTGATGCGCCACGGGCTGACGATGGGCGAGATGGGCCATTGGTTCATCCGCCACTTCGGGCTCGACGTCGATTACCGGGTGATCGAGATGGCGGGGTGGGACCCCGACGGCCCGGGCTTCGGCTGGCCGACGACACGCGTGTGGATCAATCCCAGCCCGAACGCCGCGAACCTCAATATGGCGCGCGCCTATGCCGGCACCGTGATGGTCGAAGGCGCGACCTTGAGCGAGGGCCGCGGCACGACGCGCCCGCTCGAAATCTTCGGCGCGCCCGACATCAATGCAAAGGCGGTGATCGCGGAGATGCAGCGGCTCGCGCCCGAATGGCTGGGCGGATGCAAGCTGCGCGACATCTGGTTCGAGCCGACCTTCCACAAGCATATGAAGCAGCTCAACAGCGGCATCCATATCCATGCCGAAGGCGGCTGGTACGACCATGCGGCGTTCCGTCCCTGGCGCGTGCAAGCGCTAGGGTTCAAGGCGATCCGTTCGCTGTATCCCGACTATCCGATCTGGCGCGGCACTGATTTCAAATATGAATATACCGACGATGTGCTGGCGATCGACGTGATCAACGGCGGCCCCGACCTGCGGCTGTGGGTCGACGATGTGGGCGCGGTGGCAGGTGATCTCGACGCATTGGCGCAGCCCGACGAGGCGGCGTGGCGCGATGAGATTTCAGATTTGCTGCTTTACTGATGCGGATATTCTGCTCCCGTTCGTCCTGAGCTTGTCGAGAGGCGGTTCTTCCCACCAGCGTGAGATGAAAAGAACAGCGCTTCGACAAGTGCAGGGCGAACGGGTTAAAGGTTGGCGCCAGCGCGCGCGGGGAGAGTGAAATGATCCAACGCAGGCAATTTCTTGGCACCGCGGCGCTCGGCGGGCTGGCGGCGACACTGCCGCTCTCGGCATGGGCGGCGGACACTGCGGGCCTGCCCAATCTGGCCGCCAAGGCGGTTCCGATCGGCAAGGCAGAGCGCGTGGCGCGGCTCGCCAAGGCGACGCACCTGCTCCGCGCGAACGATGTGGATGCGCTGCTGATCGAGCCGGGATCGAGTCTGATTTATTTCACCGGCGTGCGCTGGTCGCGCAGCGAGCGGCTGACCGCGGCGGTGCTGACGCGCGAGGGTGAGCTGGCGGTCGTCACGCCCTTTTTCGAAGAACCGTCGGTGCGCGAAAGCCTGGCAGTTGCGGCCGACGTGCTGACCTGGAACGAGGATGACAATCCGCTCGCCGCAGTCGCCACCTGGCTGGGCAAGCGCGGGTTGACCAAAGGCAAGATCGGCGTCGAGGAAACGGTGCGCTATTTCGCGGTCGACGGGTTGGAAAAGGCGATGCCGAACGCGACCGTCGTCAACGGCGCGCCGGTCGTGCGCGGGTGCCGGATGCACAAATCGCCCGCCGAAATCGCGCTGATGCAGATCGCGAGCGACATCACACTCGCCGCCTATCGCCACACCGCGCCGCGGATCGAGGCGGGCATGAGCCCCGACCAGATCGGCGCAATCATGGCCGCGGCGACGACCGCCCTCGGCGGACGCAGCGAATTCGAGTTGATCCTGCTCGGCGAGGCGAGCGCCTATCCGCACGGATCGGGCAAGCCGCAGGCGGTGAAAGATGGCGAGGTGGTGCTGATGGATTGCGGCGCGACGGTGCACGGCTATCAGTCCGATATTTCGCGCACGTTCGTTTACGGCAAGGCGACACTGCGCCAGCGGCAGGTGTGGGACCAGATGCGCAAGGGGCAGGACGTCGCCTTTGCCGCGGCAAAGCTCGGTACCCCTGCGGGCAAGGTCGATGATGCCGTGCGCGCCTATTATGAAAGCCTCGGCTGGGGCCCGGATTACAAGCTGCCCGGCACGTCGCACCGCACCGGCCACGGCATCGGGCTCGACGGGCACGAGCCGGTCAATCTGGTGCGGGGCGAAACGACGAAGCTCGCACCCGGCATGTGTTTCTCGAACGAGCCCGGCATCTACATTCCCGGCGAGTTCGGCATCCGGCTCGAGGATTGTTTCCACATGACCGAGAGCGGTCCCAAATGGTTCAGCGAACCGCCGCCGTCGATTGACAAGCCGTTCGGTTAACCCGTCGCCCCCGCGAATGCGGGGGCCGCAGTCGGCCTTTTTCAGTGTGGCGGCGCAAACCGCTGGCGGCCCCCGCCTTCGCGGGGGCGACGGTTACCCAGTGGCGTCTGGTCCCTTCGGCCGCTGCACCAGACTGACCAGCACGAACGAAATAATCATCAGTAGATACCAGCTGCCCAGCTTCTCCAGCCCGACCATGTGCCAACCGGCATCCTGACTCGGATAGGTCCACGCGCGCGCAAAGGTGCCGATATTCTCAGCGAACCAGATAAAGAGCGCGACAAGCCCCCAGCCGACGAGCAGCGGCATGCGGCGGTGGACGTGGAGGGGGCGGAACCACACCTGACAGCGCCAGAACAGCAAAGCGGTCGCCGCGAACAGGAGCCAGCGGATATCGTACAGCCAGTGGTGCGCGAAGAAATTGACGTAGATCGCGGCGGCGAGCGCGTAGCTGGTCCAGACCGGCGGATAGCCCGTGTAGCGGAAATCGAAGATGCGCCACACGCGCGCGATATAGCTCCCCACTGCGGCATACATAAAGCCCGAGAACAACGGCACTGCGCCGATGTGCAGTACGCTCGCCTCGGGATATTGCCACGACCCTGCGGCGGTCTTGAACAGTTCCATCACCGTGCCGACGATATGGAAGATCAGGATGACGAGCGCTTCCTTCGGCGTTTCCAATCGGAACGCGAGCATCCCGAGCTGGATCAGCACCGCGCCGATCGTGATCGCGTCATAACGGTGGAGCGGCGCATCGTCGGGCCAGAACAGGTGCGTGCCGAGCAGCAGCGCGAGCATCAGCCCGCCGAACAGGCACGCCCAGCCTTGCTTGAAGCCGAAGACGAGGAATTCGAGGAACCAGCCGTGCGGACCCGGCGTAACCGCCATCGCTTCCAGCTGCGCGCGGACGGCGTGAAAGCGGCTGTGGCCGCGCGCGCGATCAGACATAAACGGCGACCCATGCGATCAGCGCCGCGGCGGGCAGCAGCAGCGCCTGCGCGAGCACCGTCCCGGCGAGGCGGCTGAGCGAGATGAGCGTAATCGCGCGGCGAAAGTCGGCCTCGTCGACCTTCCCCTCGACCGCATCGTCGGTCATCACCGACAATTGCGGGTCGATGAAGGCAAATAGCAGGATCGTCGCAAAGCCGTTGATCAGCGCCGAGAGTTGCGACGCGGTGACGCGAAATTCGGGCGCGAGATAACCGGCGTAGAGCGACGCCACCACGCCCACCGCGAGCAAGGATTGCGCGAGGCAGTTGGCGATCAGCACGCCCCAGCCGATACCCTTCGGCATCCGCCAGTTCCTGAGGTGCGACAGGCTAGGAAAGGTCAGCGACCGGCCCAATGTCCGAAGGCCGCTCGGGCTCGCGGCCTTGAGTGCGAGCTTCGTCGTCGACCGATTATCCTGATACCAGCCGATCGCGGCAGCGAACATGCGTTGGCCGGTCGGCACGAGCAATATGCCGATCAGCGTCGCGACGCTCGCGGCCGCCAGCACCAGCTGCATGTCGAGGAACAGATGTCCGCCGCTGCCGTCGTGGATGCGCGTCTCGATCCGCTTGGCGAGGAAAGGGCCAAGGAAGCTGTTCGAGGTACGCGAGAAGAGCACGAGGATGTTGAACAGCGCGAACGACATCGCGATCCGCCGCGTCCGCACCCCCGCGATCCGCGCGGCATAAGCGAGCGCGCCGATCAGGTTGATGAAGCCGGTGAGCAGCAGGATGGTGACGAGGGGGAGGTCGAACATCGTCGGGGATTAACCGGAGGATGAAGCAATTTCGAGCGGTTTCACTCGGGCGCGTTCGGTTGGGTCGGGACAAATTCGCCGGTCGACCAGTCGCGCAGAAACGCGCTGCCGACGGGTGCGTCAATCAGGTGGAGCCAACTGTCGTCGCCGTTCAGAACTTTGCCGAGCGCGATGTAGCTGAAGCTCGGATTGTCATATTCGGCGTCAGTCAGGCCGCGCGCGTCGCATCGAAAGCGCCATCCACTGTCGGGATAGGTGTCGCCTTCCTCAAGCGGATCGGGTTCCTCGCGATAGAGATATTCGACCTTGAGCCGTCCATCGAGAATTTGGTCATCGACGAAGCAGCGGTCCCAATATTCCCGCCGGGCCGGCGCAGCTGGGGGCGGGACGGCGCGATCGTCGGCCCAGTCGATATCGATGATATGCCCCCGCTGGAACTGCACGACGTCGCCAGGTTTCAACTGCGGGATGTCGGCCGGTTCATTGTCGAGCGTGCCGGTCAGCTCGTCGCCATCGACCCCGGTGACGATGACCCACATACGCTCGGCGCCCCATTCGGCGCTGGGCGGGATCGATTCGAAGATGATTTTGACGAGATCGCCCGGCGCGACCGAAAGCAGCTCGTTCTCCGACGGAAGATAAAAAGTATAGGGCGCGCCTGCGGCTATCGGGCGCGGGTCCTCGATCCGGTACTTTCCGAACCAGCCGCGCAACCTGTCCCTGAAGCCGGCCAAGGTCGGCTCAATGCTTGCGCGTCAGTTCGCGCATCGCATCGTCGAGTCCGGCGAGGGTCAGCGGATACATGCGGTCGTTCATCAGCTGTTTGATCAGCTTGACCGACTGGGTGTAGCCCCAATGCGCCTCGGGCACCGGATTGAGCCACACCGCTGCCGGATAGACATGCGTGATGCGCTGGAGCCAAACCGCGCCCGATTCCTCGTTGAAATGCTCTACGCTGCCGCCCGGATGGGTGATTTCATACGCGCTCATCGACGCGTCGCCGACGAAGATCACCTTATAATCATGTCCATATTTGTGGAGGATGTCCCACATCTGGTGGCGTTCGGACCAGCGGCGCTTATTGTCCTTCCACACCCCTTCATAGGGGCAGTTGTGGAAATAGAAGAATTCGAGATTCTTGAATTCGGTCGTCGCGGCGCTGAACAATTCTTCGCAGAGCTTGATGAACGGATCCATCGAGCCGCCGACGTCGAGGAAGAGCAGCAGCTTGACCGCGTTGCGCCGTTCGGGGCGCATCTTGATGTCGAGCCAGCCCTGCCGCGCGGTGCCGTCGATCGTGCCCGGAATATCGAGCTCGTCGGCCGCGCCCTCGCGCGCGAATTTGCGCAGGCGGCGGAGCGCGATCTTGATGTTGCGGGTGCCGAGTTCCTTGGTGTTGTCGAGGTTCTGGAATTCGCGCTTTTCCCAGACTTTCAGTGCGCGCTTGTGCTTGCTCTCGCCGCCGATCCGCACGCCTTCGGGGTTATAGCCCGAATTGCCGAAGGGGCTGGTGCCGCCTGTGCCAATCCACTTGTTGCCGCCCTCGTGGCGCTTCTGCTGTTCCTCGAGCCGCTGTTTCAGCGTCTCCATGATCTTGTCCCAGTCGCCGAGCGATTCGATCGCCGCCATTTCCTCGGGCGTCAGGAATTTCTCCGCGACCGCCTTCAACCAGTCGGCGGGGACGTCGACCGGGTTCTGCCCGTAATCGGAGATGATGCCCTTGAAGACCTTGTTGAACACCTGGTCGAAGCGGTCGAGCAGGCCTTCATCCTTCACGTAGATCGCACGCGACAGATAATAGAATTGCTCGGGGCTGCGATCGATCACCTCGCGGTCGAGCGCCTCCAGCAGCATCAGATGCTCTTTCAGGCTGGCGGGAATGCCCGCGGCGCGCAGCTCGTCGAGGAAGCCGAAAAACATGGGGGAGGGGTAACGCGTTGCCGGGGTGCGCGCAATCCCTTTACGTAAACGGAAAGTGGGGTGGGCAGTTTCGGTTTAGAGTCTTTCTGGCTTAGATTGAGGCATATCCGGCTCCACGGATGTAGTTGGCGCACTCGTTGGGCGGGAAGTGATCGAGCAGTTTTCCGATGCGCCGCCATGTGGTTTCGACGGTGCGCTCGTTGGCCTTTCGGAGCAGGCGTTTGAGCTTGGCGAACATTTCCTCGATGGGGTTCAGATCGGGCGAGTAGGGCGGCAGGAAGAACAGCCTGATGCCCGCCGTCTTGAGCAGTTTGCGCACCTGGCTGCCTTTGTGGCTGCCGAGGTTGTCGACCACGACGATGCAGCCCGGCTCCAGCTCGGGGATCAGGAACTGCTCGACCCAGGCGGTGAAGCTCTCGCCGTTGATCGGGCCGTCGATAACGCAAGGAGCGACGATGCCGTCATGGCGCAGCCCGGCAATGAAGGTCAGCGTCTTCCAATGCCCGTGCGGCACCTTGTCGATCAGCGCCTCACCCTTGGTATGCCAGCCATGGGTGCGAGTCATGTTGGTCTTCGCCCAGGTCTCGTCGATGAAGACCATCCGCTTGGGGTCTACCCAGCGCTGGACCCAGCGCCAGCGGGCACGGCGGCGAACGACGTCGGGCCGGTCTTGCTCCTTGGCGAAGAGCGTCTTTTTTTAAACGTCTTGCCGCACCGCCTGAGGAACCGCCACAGCGTGTCGCAGCACACCGTAACTCCCCGCTCGTCACGCAGCTCGGCCAGCAACTCGTGCAGGGTCAGATCCTTCTTCTGTTCGATCCGAGCCAGCAGCCACTCGCGCTCACCCGCCAGCAACGGCCGCATGTGACCGCCGACCTTGCCCGGCTCAACCGAACCTCGCGTCCGCCATGCCTGTGCCCAGCGAACCCCCGTGGCCGGGCTCACCTCCAGCAACCGGGCCGCCGCCCGCGCCGACATGCCCCGATCCAGAGCACGGCAAAATCGAACCCGCAAATCCTGCGATAATGGCCTCATCCATGCTGGCCTCCTCACCAGTGGCCAGCTTGAATCACACTTCTGAGCCCCTGGGAATCCCCCGCGATTCATTCAACATCGGAAAGACTCTAGTGTCTGGTTTCGACCGATTGCGGACATAGCCGATCCTCCCCCACCGGGGCAGGGGGACCACCCGAAGGGTGGTGGAGGGGCACAGGAGGTTGCCGCAGCGCCGGGCTGGACGAACCAAGCGTTCCAGGAACGTAGCAATGGAGCACGACTTCGGCAGCAAGGCAAACCGATGGTGCCCCTCCACCAGCTTCGCTGGTCCCCCTCCCCGTTCCGGGGAGGATCGCTCCGTCCGCTCTTCACCCCAAAGCAGCCCACCCCGCATCCACCCGCCCCCGCACTCATTGACCCCGCGTTAACCATTGTCGGTCATAGCTTTGCGGTCAAATTTGAGGTGGGTGCGCGCATGAAATATGATCCGATCAATCCAGCGGGGCCGGTGCTCGACCAGTCGGTCGCCAGCGACTGCGGCGAACTGGCCGTGGGGTGCAGCGAAGCGGCGGGGCGCATCAAGCGTGCGACGGGGCAGATGGACCGCCAGATCGACGAGCTCGGGCGGCTCGAGGATTTTGTCGTCAGCCTGGAATCCGACCAGCGCCAGATTGCCGATTCGACCGACGAGGCAAAATTGCTGTCGGCGCGTGCGTGCGAACAGCTTGATGCCGGGGCCGAACGCGTCAACGGCGCGGTCACCGAATTTCGCGCGGTGATCGACCTCGTTGCGCGGCTCGGTACCCATGTCACCAACTTCGCGGCGGTCATGGAGCAGGTGCAGCAGGTCAGCCAGTCGATCGAGCAAATTGCCAAGACCACCAACATGCTGGCGCTGAACGCCGCGATCGAAGCCGAGCGTGCCGGCGATGCCGGGCGCACCTTTGCCGTCGTCGCCGCCGAGGTCAAAAAGCTGGCGCAGAACACGCGCGGCGCGACCGACGAAATCCGCCGCAGCATCGGCAGCCTGGCCGCCGAGGCCGGCGGGCTGGTTACCGAAATACAGGCCGGGGTCGAACAGTCGAGCCGCGCCGAGGCGCAGTTCGAAACGATCACCGACGCGCTGCACGACGCGACGCACCTCGTCGCGCTGCTCGACGACCAAAGCGACCGCATCGCGCAGTCGAGCGCGATGGTCCACGCCAATGGCGCCAAAGTGCGCGAAGCGGTCGATCGCGTCGTCGGTTCGGTGCGCGATAACCGCGCGACGCTGGAGGATACGCGCACCTCGATCCTGTCGATGGAGCATGTGTCGAACCGGATGTTCAACGCGGTGATCTCGGCCGGGGTGAGCCCGCAGGATTCGGCGGTCGTCGAACTCGCCGCCAAGGTGCGCGACAAATTTGTTGCGATCGCCGAACGCGCGCTGGCCAATGGCGAACTGACGATGGAGCAATTGTTCGACACCAATTACGTCCGCGTCCCGGGATCGAACCCCGAACGCTTCCGTACCACGCTTTGCGACTGGGCCGATGCGAATTGGCGGCCGTTGTTCGACGACGTCGTCGCGAACAATCCCAATGTTAAGATGTCGTCGGGCGCCGACATGAACGGCTTTCTGCCGACCCACATCAGCGAATGTTCGCGCGCGCCAACCGGCGATGTTGCGCACGACACCGCTTATTGCCGCAACGGCCGTATCCTGTTCGACGAAACCGATAAGGCGGCCAAACGCAGCAACGCGCCCTTCTTCATGGCGGTCTATCGGCAGGAGGGCGACGGCACCAACTATGTCACGGTGCGCAATTGCTATACGCCGGTGGTGATCAACGGTCGCCGCTGGGGCGACGTCGAGGTGGCATACCAGCTTTAACGCGCCGTGCCCGGTGCGGGGGGCTGGCCGGTATATTGCTCGATGGCCGGATCGATCATCGCTCCCGCTGGAGCTTCGCTGGTCCAGATGGCAACGCTCGGCGTCAGTCCATGATCGTCGAGCAGGCCTAGCCGGACAGCCCGCATTTCGGGCCGTGCCGACGATGCGCCACAAAGCTGGGTGCCGCAGGCCGGACAAAAGGCCCAGGTCAGTTCATTCCCGCTCGCTGCGATGCGGTGGTTTGATGCGATGTCTCCTGACCAGCTGATGTCGGCGGTCTGGAAAATCGCATTATGGGTCGGCCCGCCCGATGCGAGCTTCTGACACTGGCGACACCAGCACTGACGCACCGCGACCGGCTGTCCCTCAATTCGGATCGTCACCGCGCCGCAGGCACAGCTGCCGTTATACGCCATCGCCGCGATCAGCTGCCCTGGCGCCGCGCCATGAACGCCAGCTTTTCGAACAGCATCACGTCCTGCTCATTCTTGAGCAGCGCGCCGTGGAGCGGCGGGATCGCCTTGCCGACGTCGCGGTTCTGGAGCACTTCGAGCGGCATATCCTCGTTGAGCAGCAGCTTCAGCCAGTCGATGAGCTCGCTGGTCGACGGCTTTTTCTTCAAGCCCGGAACCTCGCGCACTTCGTAGAAGATGTCCATCGCACGGCTGACCAGCGTTTTCTGGATGCCGGGGAAATGCACGTCGACGATCGCCGCCATCGTGTCGCGGTCGGGGAATTTGATATAGTGGAAGAAACAGCGGCGCAGGAAGGCGTCCGGCAGTTCCTTTTCATTGTTCGATGTGATGACCACGATCGGGCGTTCCTTCGCGGTGATCGTCTCGTCGGTCTCATAGACGTGGAACGCCATGCGATCGAGTTCTTGCAGCAGGTCATTCGGAAACTCGATGTCGGCCTTGTCGATCTCGTCGATCAGCAGCACGGGGAGCTTCGGCGAGGTGAATGCCTCCCACAATTTGCCCTTGCGGATGTAATTGCGGATGTCGTGGACGCGTTCCTCGCCCAGCTGGCCGTCGCGCAGCCGCGCCACTGCGTCATACTCGTACAGGCCTTGCTGCGCCTTGGTCGTCGATTTGATGTTCCAGGTGATCAGCGGGGCGTCGAACGCTTTCGCGATTTCCTCGGCCAGCACAGTCTTGCCGGTGCCGGGTTCGCCCTTGACCAGCAAGGGGCGACGCAGCAGCGTCGCGGCGTTGACCGCGACCTTCAGGTCGTCGGTGGCGATATAGGCGCTGGTGCCATCAAAGCGCATTGGCTCATCTTTCCCTTAACGTGAACGTCAAGCAGGCATAGCGGGGGTGGGTGGAGGGTGCAAGCCGCCGCTTTTTCTCCCCTCCCGCTTGCGGGAGGGGCAGCGAGACTTGCAAACTTGTTTGCTAGTCGCAGCGGGGTGGGCTGGGATAGTTCGGAAGCTCGCTTCGCTCGCGCCCACCCCCAACCCCTCCCGCCTGCGGGAGGGGAGTTTATGAAGTTGCCCGGCTTGCCGCGCGCGCCGCCATCAGATCCCACAGCCCGTTGTGCTGCGCGATCAGCTGCTGGGCGCCGAACACCATCGCGCGTTCGATCGCCGGACTGTCGGCGACCGTCCCGGCCAACCGGGCCGTGTCGCGCAGATCGGGCAGGGCGCAGGTCGGCGGGGTCATGTCCAGCCGCTGGGCGCTGATGTCGAGCAGGACGCGGATCGTCCGCCAGTCGAGCGTCAGCGCGATCGCGGCGCCAACGGCGCAGCCATGGCGATCCGATTCGGACAGCATGTCGATCGCCTTGCGCTGCGCGGCGACTGCGGCCTCGCATTGCGCCTGCCCCTGCGTGCTTGGCACCGGGCCGACTGCCGAGGCGATCTTGGTCAGAAAGGCGCGTTCCTGAACAAATGCATCGGCGGCCTGGTCCATCCATTGGCGCGATGCGGGGTCGACGGCCTTGCGCGCTGCATTGTCGATGACCCCGGGGTGGCGGCCGTGAAGAAGGCACAGGAAATGGACGGCGTCGGCCAGGTTGCGCATCGCATCCTGCCCGCTCGATAAGGCCCCGGCGCGGACGTGCGAATGCGCGCCGGTGCCATTGCTGGCGACCAGCGAATCGAGCATTTCGGCGACGCCGCGCGGCTGCAGCAGGGGCTGGGTCGACTGGCTCAACGCATGTTCCTCGCCTGTGGCGCGGGCCGCAGGGGCCGGGCCGGTGAAATTCAACGCCCGGTCATAGGGCAACGTCGTAAACGTCGCGTTTATGGCCAGCACTTGATTTGTACCGGTGCTGTTTCAGTCAGGGACAGACGCAAAGGGACCGGCAAGCCCCGGGGGAAGCTTGCCGGTCCCATCGATGGCGCCGGTTGGACGCCATCTGCGCGAAAAGGCCGGATCCGGGGAGAGGGAATGTCCGGCCGATTCGCCTTAAGCGGCGAGCGCGAACTCCTCGGTCTTCTGGCTGGTCTCGGCGGTGGTTTCGACCGCGGCCAGCGCCGGGGCGGCCGGTGCGGCCGACTTAGCGGGGAACAGCAAGCGCGAGGCCAGCACGACGCCGCCAAGCGCGAAATAGCCGATGAAGGTCTGCACCGGGAAGAAGAATAGCGGCGCGACAAAGGCGAGGCGCAGCCACAGCGGGTTGAAGCCAAAATCCTGGCCGACGGCTTCGCAGATGCCGAAAAACGTATCGCGGCGGTTGAAAAGGTTGGAGGTTTCGTTTGCCATCTTCTTGTCTTTCCCTTGGGCTGCGAGCACTGCCCCGCGCCGATGCACCATGCATCGCAAAGGCCGTGCCAGTTTCAGCAATCTCCCGAAAATCCGAGCTTTATGGGGTCGACCATGATCGGTCGCCCGCTCTGGATCGTGAATCGATTCCCATTGGTTGGGAATGATTGCCATTTGATGGGTGGCGCCTGAACCTTTGATGAAGCACTTCGCATCACGTGACGGCGGCTATCTGGCGTTCAAATGTGAAGATTTAAAGAGCATCGGGAGAAATATTTGTGCAGTGCAGCAAGGAGGTGGCGGCGCGGCGATGCAATGACTGGAATTGACTGATTGTGGGCGTAACGAAGAGCCAGCCTCTCTCCTTTAGGGGAGGGGCAACGAAGACTTGGCAGCTTGCTGCCTGGTCGTAGTGGGGTGGGGGCCATCGGCCTTGCGCAAGGCCGATGGCCCCCACCCGCTGCGACTAGCGAACAAGGTCGCAAGTCTCGCTGCCCTCCCCTGAAGGGGCGGGCGTGATCATGTCCATTAGTCCGCTCCCCACCCCACAGCGCACAACAAAAGGGCGGCCCATTGCCGGACCGCCCTTGATGTCTCTTCGCGCAACCTGCGCTTACTGGTCGAGGAACGACCGCATCTTGCGCGACCGCGACGGGTGCTTCAGCTTGCGCAGCGCCTTCGCCTCGATCTGGCGGATGCGTTCGCGGGTCACGCTGAACTGCTGGCCGACTTCCTCGAGCGTGTGGTCGGTGTTCATGCCGATGCCGAAGCGCATGCGCAGCACGCGTTCCTCGCGCGGGGTAAGCGACGCGAGCACGCGCGTCACCGTTTCCTTGAGGTTCGACTGCACCGCGGCATCGACCGGGATGACTGCGTTCTTGTCTTCGATGAAATCGCCCAGATGACTGTCTTCCTCGTCGCCGATCGGCGTTTCGAGGCTGATCGGCTCCTTGGCGATCTTCATCACCTTGCGGACCTTTTCGAGCGGCATCGACAGGCGCTCGGCCATTTCCTCCGGCGTCGGCTCGCGGCCGCTTTCGTGGAGGAACTGGCGGCTGCAGCGGACCAACTTGTTGATCGTCTCGATCATGTGGACCGGGATGCGGATCGTGCGCGCCTGGTCGGCGATCGAGCGGGTGATCGCCTGGCGGATCCACCAGGTCGCATAGGTGCTGAACTTGTAGCCGCGGCGATACTCGAACTTGTCGACCGCCTTCATCAGGCCGATATTGCCTTCCTGGATCAGGTCGAGGAACTGCAGGCCGCGGTTCGTATATTTCTTGGCGATCGAGATCACGAGGCGCAGGTTCGCCTCGACCATTTCCTTCTTGGCGATACGCGCTTCGCGCTCGCCCTTCTGGACCATGTTCACAACGCGGCGGAATTCGGTGAGGCTCATGCCCGCGGCTTGGGCGATTTCGGAAATTTCGATGCGGATGCGGTCGACGGCGCCGGCTTCATTCTCGGCGAAGGCGGCCCATTTCTTGTCGATACCGCTGACGCTCTCGATCCAATTTTCTTCGAGCTCGCGCCCGATATAATTGTCGAGGAACGCCTTGCGCGGCACCTTGTGGCGCTCGGCGAGGCGCAGCATCTGGCCGCCGAGCGCGGTCAGGCGGCGGTTGTAGCTGTACAGCTGGTCGACCAGATATTCGATCTTGGTGTTGTGGAACTGCACGCTTTCGACCTGCGCGGTCAACTCCTCGCGTAGCTTGTGATATTTCTTTTCCGACGCCGCGGGGAATTCGTCGCCCGATGACAAGGCTTCGAGGCGCGTTTCCTGCAGCTTCGAAAACGCCTTGAAGCTCTTGGTGATGTTCGCGAATTTCTCGAGCGCGTCGGGCTTGAGCAATTCCTCCATCGCCGCAAGACTCAGCGTATTGTCTTCCTCGTCTTCTTCAAAGCTTTCGCGCTTGCCCGACGATCCTTCGCCGTCCTCGTCGTCGCTTTCGGCGGCGGGTTCTTCCTCGACCTCATCCTCGTCCTTGAACGAGACGCCAGCGGTCTTTTCGCTGATTTCGCCGTCGTCCTCGGCGCCTTCGTCGTCCAGATTTTCGGGCGCCGGATCCTTCGACAGCATCGCTTCCAAGTCGACGATCTCGCGCAGCTGCATGTCGCCGTTGTTGAGCGCGGTCGACCAGTCGATGATCGCGTTGAAGGTCAGCGGGCTTTCGCACAGCCCCAGGATCATCGTGTCGCGGCCCGCCTCGATGCGCTTGGCGATCGCGATTTCGCCTTCGCGCGACAGCAGTTCGACCGCGCCCATTTCGCGCAGATACATGCGCACGGGATCGTCGGTGCGATCGACCGTTTCCTTCTTCTTTTCGATCGCGGGGTTCGAAACCGACCCGGTGCCGGCCGAAATATCGACTTCGTCGTCGGCCTCCTGATCGGCCTCTTCCTGCACATCTTCATCGCTTTCGACGATGTTGATGCCCATGTCGGAAATCGCCGACATGATGTCCTCGATCTGCTCCGACGACATCTCGTCCTGCGGCAGCGCCGCATTCAGTTCGTCATAGGTCAGGTAACCGCGCTTCTTGCCGCGCGCGATCAGCTTTTTGACGTCGGCCTCGTTCAGGTCGATCAGCGGGCTGTCGGTGTCGGCTTCGGTTTCGGCGGTGTTCTTGGTGGCCATATTTGTTCCTGCCAATGGGGCAATCAGTGGGTCAGCCTGGGCTGCTGTCGGACAGCGCGGCCAGGCGGCGGGTCAATTCCTCGTCCATCGCACGCAGCTTTTGCTGCCGCGCATGGCCTTCGTCGTCCATCGTGCGCATGTAATCCGCTGTGGCTTCGGCAAGCCGGGAGCGGATTTCAGGCTGGGTGACCAGCACGCCGATATATTCATCCAGGTCGCGAAGCGCGGTTTCCCGCGCTGCATCAACCTCTTCGCCGTCAAGCCTGCGATTGAACGAGAAGTGCATTCCGTCGGCTCTGAGCAATGTCGTCGCCCTATTATACACTTTCATTGGCTCCAATATGGCAAGCAACCCCTCGCAATCAAGCCCTTCTTGGCCGCCCGCGCTGTCAAGCATTACGCGCAGCAGTTCGGCGTCGGCTGAATCGGGGATCGCAAGCCGCGTCAGCGCTTCTTCGTGGCGCCGGATCGCCGCTGGATAGCGCAGCAGTCCGGCGATCAACGCCGCGGCATAATGACCGCCGATGCCGATCTGGCCGATCGATCGCGCCTCGTCGACGGGTGGCTGGAGACGCGGGTCGGGCGCGAAGCGGCGCCCGCCTCCGCCGCGTGACGGCTGCGGGGCCCATGGCACGCGCGGCCCGCGCTCGGGGCGCCCCCGCGCGAACAGCGCGTCGAGCCGCTCGCGGAACGCCTCGCGATAATGGTGGCGGACATCGGCATCCTCGATTGCGTCGGCGTGGGCGAGCAGGCGCGTCTTCAGCGCCGCACGTTCCTCGGGGGTCGTGAGCGGGCCTGCCGCAACTTCGTGCGCCCACAGCCGCTCGACCAGCGGCTGCGCTTCGTCCACGATCGCGGCAAAGCCGTCGGCGCCGCGCGCCCGGACCAGGTCGTCGGGATCTTGCCCCGCGGGCAGGGTGGCAAAGGCAAGGCTGAAGCCGGGGCGGAGCAACGGCAGCGCGCGCATCGCGGCGCGCATTGCGGCCTTCTGTCCGGCGCTGTCGCCGTCGAAGCACAGCACCGGCACGGGGACCATCCGCCAGAGCATGCCGAGCTGGTTCTCGGTGAGCGCGGTGCCGAGCGGCGCCACCGCATCGGCGATGCCCGCTTCGGCGAGCGCGATGACGTCCATATAGCCTTCGACGACGATGATCCGGTTCGTCTGCCGCGACGCGGGCGAGGCCTTGTCGAGATTGTAGAGCGTGCGCCCCTTGTCGAACAAAGGCGTGTCGGGCGAGTTCAGATATTTTGGCTCGCCATCGCCCAATATGCGCCCGCCGAACGCAATCACCCGCCCGCGCGCGTCGCGGATCGGGATCATCAGGCGCCCGCGGAAGCGGTCGTAGGGTTCCTTGTCATCGACGGCGATGAGCATGCCCGATTCGACGAGCATTGCGGTCGGGAATTTCTTGAGCGCCTCTTTGAGCGCCGACCGGCTGTCGGGCGCGAGGCCGAAACCGAACGCCTTGCGCGTCGCCTCCGAAATCCCGCGCTTCGCCAGATATTCGCGCGCCGGGGCGCCGTTGCTGCTGGCGAGCTGCTGCGCGAACCAGTCCGCAGCGGCCTGTGTCACATCGCGCAGGCTCGCCTGCTCCTCGGCCTTTTTGGCGGCGCGCGGGTCGGGGGCAGGGACGTCCATCCCCGCTTCGGCGGCGAGCTCCTTGACCGCGTCCATGAACGACAGCCCGCGCTGGTCAGTCATCCAGCGGATCGCATCGCCGTGGGCGCTGCAACCGAAGCAGTGATAGAAACCCTTTTCGTCGTTGATCGTGAAACTGGGCGTCTTTTCGTTATGGAAGGGGCAGCAGGCCTTATACTCGCGCCCCGCGCGGGTGACCTTCACCGTGCGCCCGATCAGGGTCGAGAGGGTGATCCGCGATCGGAGTTCGTCCAGCCATTGCGGGGTGAGGGTCAAGAGTCCCCCTCCCGCTTGCGGGAGGGGTTAGGGGTGGGCAGCAGGGCAAGGGTGCGCTCGACCTCGATCGCAACGCCTTCGATATTGCTCATGACGTCGTCATTCGTAAATCTAAGCACTTTGTAGCCGTTCTCGGCCAGCCACCGATCGCGACGACTGTCGTAAGCTTGGCGCATGTCATGCGAATATCCATCAAGCTCGATAATCAGCTGCGCTTCCCTGCAAAGGAAGTCAGCAAAATATGGACCGACGGGCATTTGTCGGCAGAACTTCCAACCGCCCACCTTTCGCCCGGACAAACAGCGCCACAGCGTGCGCTCCGCCGGAGTAGCGGCGTTACGCAACTCCCTTGCTCGCGGCGTGTCGCGGGGCTGAAACTGTCCGTCCATCATAGGTCGGTATGCCCACCCCCGACCCCTCCCGCAAGCGGGAGGGGAGAGGCTCGGTTCGCGGCCATATTGTTCCCCTCCCGCTTGCGGGAGGGGCTAGGGGTGGGCAGCGCCGATAGCGGATTTAGCTCAACGCCGCCTTCACCCACCCGCTCGCCTTGCTCATATCAAGCTGCGAACCCAGCCGGGCCTTCACCGCGGCCATCACCTTGCCCATGTCCTTCGGGCTGGTCGCGCCGAGTTCATCGACGATCGCCTTAATCGCTGCAGTCGCGTCGGCTTCGGAAAGTTGCGCGGGCAGGAAATCCTCGATCACCGCCACTTCCGCGGCCTCGATGTCGGCGAGCTCCTGGCGACCGCCCTGTTCGTACATGGTGATCGATTCGCGGCGCTGCTTGACCATTTTCTGCAGCACGTCGGTGACCAGCACATCGTCGTCGGCCGGTGCGGTGCCCGTGCGCAGTTCGATGTCCTTGTCCTTGATCTTGGCCAGCATCAGCCGGATGGTGCCCAGACGCGCCTTGTCGCCGGCTTTCATCGCGGCAACCTGCGCAGCCTTGATGTCGTCACGAATCATGCGTGTCCCCATGGCTCTGAAATTTCGGAAAGACCCTCTCTAGCGGGAAGATTCCAAATCCGATAGCTTGTGAATCACTTTTTTGCCGCCTACTTGGTCGGCCGTTTAGCCCCCGTCCGGAGCATGTTGAATGGCACCTGCCAACCCCTCTGCCGCGCCTGCGGTCCAGCCCTCGGGCGCCACCGGCGTCCTTGTCCTTGCCGATGGCACGATCCTGTGGGGCGTCGGCTATGGCGCGAGCGGCTCTGCTGTGGGCGAGATTTGTTTCAATACGTCGATGACCGGCTATCAGGAGATACTGACCGACCCGAGTTACGCGGGGCAGGTCGTCACCTTCACCTTCCCGCACATCGGCAATGTCGGCGCGAACCCCGAGGATATGGAGCGCGGCGTCCACGGCGCGCTCGGCGCGATCACGCGCGAGCTGCCGACGGCGCCGAGCAACTTCCGCAGCGTGCAGACGCTCCCCGAATGGATGAGTGAACAGGGCGTGATCGGGCTCGCGGGCATCGACACGCGCGCGCTCACGCGCCGCATCCGCGATGCGGGCGCGCCAAACGGCGTGATTGCGCACAGCCCCGACGGCAAGTTCGACATCGACGAGCTGCTCGCGATGGCGCGCGGCTGGGCGGGGCTTGAGGGGATGGATCTGGCGAAGGACGTCAGCCGCACCGACACCGGCGAGTGGACCGGCGGCGCGTGGACGCTGCGCCACGGCTATGCGATCGAGGACGGCGGCGCTCGGCCGCATGTCGTCGCGATCGACTATGGCGCGAAGGACAATATCTTCCGCAACCTCGTAAAGGCCGGCGCGCGCGTCACCGTGGTCCCCGCGACCGCGAGCCTCGATGAGGTGCTTAGCCATAAGCCCGCGGGCGTGTTCTTGTCGAACGGCCCCGGCGACCCCGCGGCGACGGGCGACTATGCGGTGCCGGTGATCCAGGGGCTGCTCGAACGCGACGTGCCGATCTTCGGCATCTGCCTCGGCCACCAGATGCTCGGCCTCGCGGCGGGCGCGAAGACGGTGAAGATGCATCAGGGCCACCGCGGCGCGAACCATCCGGTGCAGCGCGTCGGCGGCGAGTTCGCCGACGGCGTCGTCGAGATCACCAGCATGAACCACGGCTTCGCGGTCGACGCTTCGACGTTGCCCGCGGGCGTGGTCGAAACGCACAAGAGCCTGTTCGACGGATCGAACTGCGGCATCGCGATCACGGGCAAGAACGCGTTCAGCGTGCAATATCACCCCGAGGCGAGCCCGGGGCCGCAGGACAGCTTTTATCTGTTCGAGAAGTTTGTGGGTGGGCTGAAGTGAGGCGCACTTTCCTGACCGGTATGCTGATTGGAGTGGTTTTGACTCTTCTCACCACGGTCGGGACGCAGTTCATTTCTAAAGGCAAGGGCGAACTGGCGTATCTGCGACTCGCTGACGACAATTTTGAGTTGATGATGTCGAATGCGACGAAACCTGAGGATGGTCCCTTGAGTGTGCAATTGCTTCGCGCATGCGGGATCAGCGACTTCCAAGTCGATCTGATGATTCCAGATCATGCGGGGTCGTCATACGTGCCCTTGGACAATGCGTCCAAGAAGCAGCTCAATTGCCTTGTAGGCAAGGCTCGCATGAAGGGTTTGACCCTCGCTTTCGTCGATGGGTTTGACACCTCGGAGATCGCCTGCTTGCCGGGCAATCCAACGACTTTCAAAGAAAACGACGAACTCGACCCCGCAATTCTGGCGCGCTGCGCGCCGTACCGAAAAGCCACAACCCCCGCGACAGCGGATGAGAGAAAATAAGAACGATGCCCAAAAGAACCGACATCCAATCCATCCTCGTCATCGGCGCCGGCCCGATCGTTATCGGCCAGGCGTGCGAGTTCGACTATTCGGGGACGCAGGCGATCAAGGCGTTGAAGGAGGAGGGCTATCGCATCGTCCTCGTCAACTCCAACCCCGCGACGATCATGACCGATCCCGACCTCGCCGACGCCACTTATGTCGAGCCGATCACGCCCGAGATCGTCGCGAAGATCATTGCGAAGGAGCGCCCCGACGCGGTGCTGCCGACGATGGGCGGACAGACCGCGCTCAACACCGCGCTGGCGCTGTTCAACGACGGCACGTTGACCAAATATGGCGTCGAGATGATCGGCGCCGATGCCGAGGCGATCGACAAGGCCGAGGATCGGCAGAAATTCCGCGACGCGATGGACAAGATCGGGCTGGAAAGCGCGCGCAGCGGCGTCGCGCACACGCTCGACGAGGCGTTTGCGGTGCTCGAACGCACCGGCCTGCCCTCGATCATCCGCCCGTCGTTCACATTAGGCGGCACCGGCGGCGGCATCGCGTATAACCGCGAGGAGTTCGAGCATATCGTCCGCGGCGGCCTGATCGCCTCGCCGACCACCGAAGTCTTGATCGAGGAATCGCTCCTCGGCTGGAAAGAATATGAGATGGAGGTGGTGCGCGACCGCAAGGACAATTGCATCATCATCTGTTCGATCGAGAATGTCGATCCGATGGGCGTCCACACCGGCGACAGCATCACCGTCGCCCCCGCGCTGACGCTGACCGACAAGGAATATCAGATCATGCGCAACGCGAGCATCGCGGTGCTGCGCGAGATCGGGGTCGAAACCGGCGGGTCGAACGTGCAGTTCGCGGTCAATCCCAAGGACGGCCGCCTGATCGTGATCGAGATGAACCCGCGCGTGTCGCGGTCGTCGGCATTGGCATCGAAGGCGACGGGTTTCCCGATCGCCAAGGTCGCGGCGAAGCTCGCGGTCGGCTACACGCTCGACGAGATCATGAACGACATCACCGGGGTGACCCCCGCGTCGTTCGAGCCAACGATCGACTATGTCGTCACCAAGATCCCGCGCTTCGCGTTCGAAAAGTTCAAGGGCGCCGAGGCAACGCTGTCGACCGCGATGAAGTCGGTCGGCGAGGTGATGGCGATCGGCCGCACCATCCATGAATCGATGCAAAAGGCGCTGCGCGGCCTCGAAACCGGCCTGTCGGGCTTCAACTTCGTCGACCGCCTCAAGGGCGCGAGCCACGACCAGCTGCGCAGCGAATTGGCGCAGCGCACCCCCGACCGGCTGCTCAACGCGGCGCAGGCGATCCGCGAGGGACTGCCGCTGTCGGAAATCAACCGCATCGCGGGTTACGACATGTGGTTCCTCGAACGCATCGAGGAAATCGTCGAGGCCGAACAGCAGGTGTGCCGCGACGGCCTGCCGCGCGATGCCGAGGGGCTGCGCAAGCTCAAAGCCATGGGCTTTTCGGACAAGCGCCTTGCCTATCTCGCGCTCCAGTCGGCGAACCTGCAGCCCGGCACCCGCCGCGCGACCGCGCGGGGCAGCGGGCTGATCCACGACGCGGTCAAGGCTATGACCGGCGGCGTCACCGAGATGGAAGTGCGCCAGCTGCGCCACAAACTCGGCGTGCGGCCGGTATTCAAGACGATCGACACCTGCGCCGCCGAATTCGCGGCCAAGACGCCCTATCTCTATTCGACCTACGAAGCCCCGACTTTTGGCGAACCGGAATGCGAGGCGAACCCCAGCGATCGCAAAAAGATTGTCATCCTGGGCGGCGGTCCCAACCGGATCGGGCAGGGGATCGAGTTCGACTATTGCTGCTGCCACGCCTGCTTCGCGCTCGAAGAGGCGGGCTATGAAACCATCATGATCAACTGCAACCCGGAAACGGTGAGCACCGATTATGACACGTCCGACCGCCTCTATTTCGAGCCGCTGACCGCCGAGGATGTGCTGGAGATCCTGCATGTCGAGCAGTCGAAGGGCGAGCTCGTCGGTGTCATCGTCCAGTTCGGCGGCCAGACCCCGCTCAAGCTGGCGCAGGCGCTGGCCGAGGCCGGCATCCCGATCCTCGGCACCTCGCCCGACGCGATTGATCTGGCCGAAGACCGCGAACGCTTTGCGGCGCTGGTCAACAAGCTGAAGCTGAAACAGCCCGAAAACGGCATCGCGCGCAGCCGCGAGGAGGCGATCGCGGTCGCGACGCGCATCGGCTATCCGGTGTTGACGCGCCCGTCCTATGTGCTTGGCGGCCGCGCGATGGAGATCGTCGACGATCAGGCGCAGCTTGAAAATTATATCGAGACCGCGGTGCAGGTGTCGGGCGATTCGCCGGTGCTGATCGACCGCTATCTGCGCGACGCGATCGAGGTCGACGTCGATGCGCTCTGTGACGGCACCGATGTCGTCGTGGCGGGGGTGCTCCAGCATATCGAGGAAGCCGGGGTTCATTCGGGCGACAGTGCCTGTTCGATCCCGCCGTACAGCCTGTCGCCCGCGATCATCGCCGAAATCGAGCGCCAGACCGAATTGCTCGCGCGCGCGCTCGAAGTGCGCGGGCTGATGAACATCCAGTTTGCGGTGAAGGGCGACGAGGTTTACCTGATCGAGGTCAACCCGCGCGCAAGCCGCACCGTGCCCTTCGTCGCCAAGGCCGTCGGTTCGCCGATCGCCAAGATCGCGGCGCGGGTGATGGCGGGTGAAAAGCTCGCCGACCTGCCCAAAATCAACCGTGACATCGCGCATGTCGCGGTGAAGGAAGCGGTGTTCCCCTTCGCGCGCTTCCCCGGCACCGACCCCGTGCTGTCGCCCGAAATGAAGTCCACCGGCGAAGTCATGGGAATCGATCGCGATTTCAACCTCGCCTTTGCTAAGGCGCAGCTAGGCGCGGGCGATCGCCTGCCGACCGATGGCCGCGTGTTCGTGTCGGTCAAGGACAGCGACAAGCCGCGCATCATCGGCGCGGTCAAGCAGCTGACCGACTGGGGCTGGCGCGTGATCGCGACCGGCGGCACCGCCGACTATCTGGCGGCACAGGGGATCGAGGTCGAGCGCGTGAACAAAGTCGCCGAAGGCCGCCCGCACATCGTCGACCGGATCAAGGACGGCGACGTCCAGCTGATCTTCAACACCACCGAGGGGTGGCAAAGCTTGCAGGATTCGCAATCGATCCGCGCGTCGGCGCTGGCGGGCGACGTCGCCTATTACACGACCGCGGCGGGCAGCGATGCCGCGACCCACGCGATCGGGGCGCTGCGTGCGCACAGTCTTGAAGTAAAGCCGCTTCAAGACTATTATTGAGGGACCGCTCCACCTCCCCGACATTACGGAACAGCGGCGCAGCCGCCCCAGCGAAGTTTCGCTGGCGGCGGATTATTGACGAAGGACAAGATGATAATGGCAAGCGTTGAAAAGGTACCGATGCTGGCAGAAGGCTATGACAAGCTGAGCGCCCAGCTCAGCGCGCTCAAAGCCGAGCGACCGCTGATCGTCGATGCGATCGAGGAAGCGCGCGCCCACGGCGACCTTTCGGAAAATGCCGAATATCACGCCGCGAAGGAACGCCAGGGCCAGGTCGAAGCGACGATTGGCGACCTCGAGGACAAGCTTTCGCGCGCGCAGGTCATCGACCCAACGACGCTGTCGGGCGACCGCATCGTGTTCGGCGCGACGGTGACCCTCGCCGACGAGGACGACAAGCCGGTGCGTTACCAGATCGTGGGTCAGGCCGAGGCCGACGCCAAGGACGGCAAAATCAGCTATAGCTCGCCGCTCGGCCGCGCGCTGATCGGCCGCCGCGTCGATGACGAGGTCGAGGTCACCGTGCCGTCGGGCGACAAATATTATCTGGTGACCAAGATCGAATTCATCTGACGGGCGGACGGACGCTATGAACCCGCAGCAGGCGCCGCTGGTCACCGGCTACGCGCTCGTGTGTGTCATCGTCCATGTCCTGCTGTCGATCACCGGGCTGCAGATCGACGCGATCATCCGCGCCGGCTTTATTCCGGCGCGGTTCGCATCCGAACTTATCGTTCCGCCGGGGACGATGGTGCCGTTCCTGCTCACCCCCCTGACCTCGGCCTTTCTGCATGGCGGGGTGCTGCACATCGTCTTCAACATCATCATCCTGTTGTTCGTCGGCCGCCAGCTCGAGGCGCCGCTGGGCGCCAAGGCGATGGCGGTGCTGCTCGTCGCCGGCGCCTATGCCGGGGCGCTCGCGCAATTTCTGTCCGATCCGCAATCGGCGGTGCCGATGATCGGCGCCAGCGGCGCCATCTCGGCGGTCATCGCCGTATTCGCCT
The DNA here is from genome assembly GCF_003609815.1 of Sphingopyxis sp. EG6. Lineage (NCBI taxonomy): Bacteria > Pseudomonadati > Pseudomonadota > Alphaproteobacteria > Sphingomonadales > Sphingopyxidaceae > Sphingopyxis > Sphingopyxis sp. EG6. Next base: position 2,539,575 of record NZ_AP017603.1, on the reverse strand, counting down.
TGATCTTCAGCCGCAGCCAGGCGCCCGCGATCGGCCCGGTCCCGGCGCATTGGGTCCGCGCGCTGTGGCTTGCCGCGGCGTGGATCGGGCTGCAACTGCTGATCGGCTTTGCCGGTGGCGGTGAATTTGGCGCGATCGCCATCTGGGCGCATGTCGGCGGCTTCCTGGCGGGATTGCTGCTGGCGCGGCCGTTGCTTCGGTGGCGGTTCGGGGGGCGCTGACCTTATTCGAGGTCCGTTCGGCACGAACGGGTCAGATGTTGGCCAACAGCCCGCCCGCCAGCAGCATCGCCACCCGCACGTCGATTCCGCATCCTTCGGCGCGTTTCGCCGCGATGAATTGCTCGATCCCGTCCAGCGGCACCCGGTGGACGACAATATCCTCGCCCGCGACCCCGCCGCCGGCGCCAACCTTGTCCAGACCCGTCGCCACCAGCAACGTAAAGCTTTCGCTGACCATTCCCGGCGAGCTGTAGAATTCGCCCACCGTCCGCCAATGCGCGGCGCGATAGCCGGTTTCTTCTTCCAGCTCGCGCGCCGCCGCAACCTCGGCTGCCTCACCCGCGCGGTCGTCGCCGACCAGCCCCGCGGGCAGTTCGAGGCAATTGACCTTCAGCGGCACGCGATATTGCTCGACCAATATGACATGGCGCCCGTCCGCCGCGTCGTCGATCGCCAGGATCACCGCGGCATGGATGCCGCGCGAGCGTGAGACATATTCCCACGTCCCCTGCTGGCGCACCGTGATGAACTTACCATCCCAGCGGGTTACGATGGGGGTGTCGGGGGTTGGGCGGGTCACCGGCGAGACGCCTAAATCTCGATCAAGCGATCGGGCAGCTCGTTCGGATTCTCGCTACCGCGCGGGAAATGTTCTGCCAGCACCGCGCCCATCTGGGTCACCGCGGCCGCCATCCCGGCGCCCGGCTGTCCGGCGCGAACCTGCTCGATCAGCGCCGCCATGGCATCGCCCCACACGTCGGGCGACACTTTCGCCGCGATCGCCTCGTCGGCGACGATGTCGGCGCGATGCTCGTTGAGGCTGAGGTAAAGGAGCACCCCGGTGCGGCCCAGGGTCTTGGCCTCGGTTCCCACCTTGAACAGGTCGACCGCGCGCGCCCGCACCCGCGCAGCCTTGATCGCACGCGGGGTCAGCGCCAGCCGCAGCGGCCGCCACAGCAGAATCAACCACATACCGATCCACTTGATGACGCCGATCGCGATCACCGTCCCAAGCCATTGGTTGGCGGTCAGCTCATATCCCCAGCCGCCGGTCAGCCGGTCGTACAGGCCGCGATAAAATTCGGGGAGCAGCGCGATGAGCGACATCGCGATGAAGGCGACGACACTGGCCCACACCAGCGCGACATCATCATAATCGTTCGACTGCGCCGCGACGACGGTGACGATCTCCCCGCTTGTGTGCGCCTCCGCCGCGGCGACCGCGACGGTCACGACATCGTGGTCGGCGGCGCTGAGATGGCTGACTTTTGTTGGCATCGCTCGAACCCCTTACCAGCCGCCCGAGGCGCCGCCGCCCCCGAACGAGCCGCCGCCGCCGGAAAAGCCGCCAAAGCCGCCGCCCCCGCCGCCGCTCCAGCCGCCCCATGAAGAGCCGCCACCGCCGCCCCAGCCGCCCCAATCATCGTCGTCACCGCCCCAGATGATGATCGGCGCGTCCCACGGCCGCCCCTTGCGCCGTTTCTTGCCGCGCCGCCCGAGCCGCGCCAGCGTCGGCAGGACGAAGAAGATCAGGATAATGAAGCCGACGAAAAAGAGCCCGGCCATATTGCCGTCATCGGCGCGGTCGCGTTCGTTCGCGGCGGCGGCCTGCGCGCGCGCCGTGGCTTCCTCGGGCGGCAGCTGGATCTGCTCGGCGATCGCATTCACCCCCGATTGAATGCCACCCGGCATGTCGCCCGCTTTGAATTTCGGCGTCACGACGTCACGGATGATCCGGCCCGAGAGCGCGTCGGTCAGCACCGGTTCAAGGCCGAGCCCGACCGCGATGTGCATCCGCCGCTCGTTGGGCGCGATCAGAAAGACGACGCCGTCGTCCTTTTCGGCGTCGCCGATCCCCCACTCGCGGCCCAGCCGATAGCCGTAATCGGCAACATCGCGGCCTTCGAGATCGCGAACGGTCGCGACGACTAGCTGATGCCCGGTCGTCTTTTCAAGCTCGAGAAGCTGCGCGTTGAGCGCCGCTTCTTCGCCCGCCGGGATGATATCGGCCTGATCGACGACGGGATTGCCCGCGAGTTTTGGGAAGGTTTGCGCGGCGACGGGCATCGCGAGCGCTGCGGCGATGGCCAACACCCACACCACCAACGCAGCAGGTCTATTCTTGCGCCGCAAAACTCCGTTCGTGCCGAGCCCGTCGAAGCACCGCTCTTCCTTCTTCTGTGGTCGAAAGAAAGAACGGCCCTTCGACAAGCTCAGGGCGAACGGAAAAGAGATCATCCTGGTGGCCTTAGCTGCCGAAATCGACCTTCGGCGCCTGATTGGCGTTCGGTGTGATCGCCTTGTACGGGGTCATTGGCTTGGCGCCATGGACGATCTTGGCGCCGATGATGTCGGGGAAGGTGCGGATCGTCGTGTTATAATCCTGCACCGCGCCATTATAATCCTGCACGGACACGTTAATGCGGTTTTCGGTACCTTCGAGCTGGGTCATCAGGTCGGCAAAACGCTGCTGGCTTTTCAGGTCGGGATAAGCTTCGACGGTCGCGAGAAGACGGCCGAGCGAACTCGACACGGCGCCCTGCGCCTGCTGGAACGCCTGAACCTTTGCGGGATCTTCCAGATCGTCGGTGCTGAGCTTGACCTGCGTCGCCGACGCGCGCGCCTGAATGACGCCTTCCAGCGTCGATTGTTCGATCTGCGATGCGCCCTTGGCGGTTTCGACGAGGTTGGGGATCAGGTCGGCGCGGCGCTGGTACGCGGCCTCGACATTCGCCCATTTCGCCTTCGCCGCTTCTTCCTTGGTCGGGACGCTGTTGATACCGCAGGCGGACAGCGACAGCGCCGCGACGGGCAGGATCAACCAACGGGCGGTACGATAGGTCATGGTCAAAAACTCCCTCCGGCGGCGTTTTGCCGCAACAATACACTACATAGGAGTTTGCTTGCCTTTGTGCAATTGGCACGGCACCGTCGGTCCCCGGAACCATCCAGCCAGGGAGCAGCAAGATGTTGGGGGACTTCAAGGAATTTATCGCCAAAGGCAATGTCATGGACCTTGCGGTCGGTGTCATCATCGGCGGCGCGTTCGCGACGATCACGGGGTCGCTGACCGCCGACCTGATCATGCCGTTCGTCGGCTGGATCTTTGGCGGGGTCGATTTTTCCAGCAAGTTCATCCTCCTGGGTAGCGTCCCCGACGGCGTTGCGGCAACCGATTATGCCGCGCTGAAAGAGGCCGGGGTCGCGATGATCGGCTATGGTGCGTTCATCACCGCGGTGATCAATTTCCTGATCCTCGCCTTCGTCATTTTTCTGCTCGTCAAATGGGTCAACAAGGTTGTTCGCCGCGCCCCCGACGCGCCTGCGGGGCCGAGCGAAGTCGACCTCCTCACCGAAATTCGTGACGAGCTGCGCCGGAAATAGCCTGCGTCCCGCGACGATAACCCGCCCGCGCCCTTTTCAAGCGCGGGCAGGCGCCCTATATAGGTCGGGTCGGTTTCGGCCGACTATGAGGATAAATGGTGTCGTGGAATAGACACAGCGGACCCGGGGGCAGTACCCGGCGGCTCCACCACAATCCCGTGTTTGCGACAGCGGCGCGGGCTTCTGACGGGGCCGAACCAGGATCGACGTGTGTTCAAAGACGATATTTTCTTCCGGGCTGAGTAACCCGTTCAAGGCTCAAAACCAATAGGTGCTAACGATAACGAAGCACTCGCTCTGGCTGCCTAACCGATAAGCCTCACGGCCTAAGGTTAGACAAATAGAACGCGGTTCGGACCGAACCGGGCAACAGAATCGGATACCAGCGGCTGGGGACGAGCCGGGCAACAGAATCGTCCCACCTTTCCCTTATTCAAAACGTCGCCCCGGCGAAGGCGGGGGCCGCCGCCGTTTTTGCTCGATGGCGATGGACTAAGCCGATAGCGGCCCCCGCCTTCGCGGGGGCGACGGTTGGGTTAGTGCGCACTCTTGCAGTGGCGATGATCGCCCAGCGCTTCGATCACCCGGCAATCCGCCGCGATGCCGCCGCGGCAGCGCCCGACGATGCGCGTCAGCTCGTCGCGGAGCCGCGTCAGCTGCGCGATCTTGTCCTCGACCTGCTCCAGATGGCGGCTCGCGATGCGGTCGGCCTCGCTGCAATCACGTCCGGGATCGTCCGACAGGTCGAGCAGCGAGCGAATTTCATCGATGGTAAAACCAAGGTCGCGCGAATGGCGCACAAAAGTCAGCCGCGCGCGGTGCGGTTCGCCATAGCTGCGATAATTCGCCGCGGTGCGATGCGGCGCGGGGAGCAGGCCGATGCGCTCATAATAGCGGATGGTTTCGATATTGGTCCCGGTCGCCCGCGACAGCTCGCCGATTTTCATGGCTTGACCCCGTAGTTGCTACAGGGTGCATATAGGGTGCCGACTCGAAGATCAAAGGAGGCCATCGCTTGTCCGATCATTGCTGTGCCGGTGCCAGCGGCAAGACCGCGCTCAACGACCCGCGCTGGCGGCGTATCCTGTGGGCCGCGCTCCTGATCAACGCCGCGATGTTCGGGGTCGAGATTGTCGCCGGGGTCGCGGCGGACTCGCGCGCGCTGCAGGCCGACGCGCTCGATTTCCTGGGCGATGCGGCGAATTACGCGATCAGCCTGGGCGTGGCCGGTATGGCGCTTGCGTGGCGGGCGCGCGCGGCCCAGGTCAAGGCGGTGACGATGCTCGCCTTTGGCCTGTGGGTGCTGGGTTCGGCGGTATGGGGGTTCATCGACGGGTCGGCGCCGCACGCCGAAACCATGGGGCTGATCGGCGCGCTGGCGCTGGCCGCCAATGTTGCTGTTGCGCTGATGCTCTATCGCTATCGCACCGGCGATGCGAACATGCGCTCGGTGTGGATCTGCTCGCGCAACGACGCGATCGGCAATGTCGCGGTGATGGGGGCGGCGCTGGGCGTGTTCGGCACCGGGCAAAGCTGGCCCGATCTGGCGGTGGCGGCGATCATGGCGACGCTCGCCATCTGGGGCAGCATCGAAGTCTTTCGTCAGGCGCGCGGGGAACTTGCTGCGGTTCCGGCGGGTTCGGCTGGTGGCTGACCGATCGGTATGTTAATCTGATTCCCGAATCCGAAAGCTTCTGCGCCGACGCGGCAAATCATAAGGATCGCGCGGCATCGACTGCCTGACCTTCCCGTGGGCGACCCCGCCCATCGGCAACCAGAAACAGAATCGGGGACGCGCGATGCAAACGCCTGGCGATTTCGACTTTTCACGGCGCGGCGTGCTCGCCGGGGGCGCTTCGGTAGCGGCGGTGACCGCCCTGCCGACGCGCGCCGCGGCGGCGCCGGGCGAGACGGCGATTGCGGCGCCGCCGACCGCTGCGGTCGCTTTCAAAGTGAATGGCACGGCGCATAAGCTCGAGCTCGATACGCGCACGTCGCTGCTCGACGCGCTGCGCGAGCATCTCCACCTGACCGGCACCAAAAAGGGCTGCGATCATGGCCAGTGCGGCGCCTGCACCGTCCTTGTCGACGGGCGGCGGATCAATAGCTGCCTGACGCTGGCGGTGATGCATGATGGTGAGAATATCACGACGATCGAGGGGCTGGGGACGCCTGACAAGATGCATCCGATGCAGGACGCTTTTGTCGAACGCGACGGCTATCAATGCGGTTATTGTACGCCGGGGCAGATCTGCTCGGCGGTCGCGGTGCTGGACGAGATCAAGGCGGGCATTCCGAGCCACGTCACGGCCGACCTGACCGCGACACCGAAAGTCACCGCAAGCGAACTGCGCGAGCGGATGAGCGGCAATATCTGCCGCTGCGGCGCCTATTCGAACATCATCGACGCGATAACCGATGTGGCGGGAGTGAAGGCATGAAAAGCTTCACCTACGAACGCGTCGAAACGCCCGCCGCGGCGACCGCTGCCTTTGCGAAAGTGAAAGGCGCGCGCTTCATCGCGGGCGGCACCAATCTGCTCGACCTGATGAAGCTGGAGATCGAAACCCCGGCGCATCTGATCGATGTCAGTCGGCTGGCGCTCGACAAGATCGAACCCACGACCGATGGCGGGCTGCGCATCGGGGCGATGGTCCGCAACACCGATCTGGCGTCGGACCCCCGCGTGCGGCGCGACTATGGCCTGTTGTCGCGCGCGCTGGTCGCGGGCGCGTCGGGCCAGCTCCGCAACAAGGCGACGACGGCGGGTAACCTGCTCCAGCGCACCCGCTGCCCTTATTTTTACGACACCAATATGCCGTGCAACAAACGCAAGCCGGGCAGCGGCTGCGCGGCGATCGGCGGGTTCAGCCGACTCCACGCGATCGTCGGTGCGAGCGATGCGTGCATTGCGACCCACCCCAGCGATATGGCGGTCGCGATGCGCGCGCTCGACGCACGGGTCGAAACCGTCGATGCGGCGGGCAAGGAGCGGAGCGTCGCGGTGGCCGATTTCTACCGCGCGCCGGGCACCACGCCGCATCTCGACACCGTGCTGGCGCCGGGCGAGCTGATCACGGCGGTGACGCTGCCCAAGCCCGTCGGCGGCACGCATATCTACCAAAAGGTTCGCGACCGCGCCTCTTATGCCTTTGCGCTGATTTCGGTCGCGGCGATCGTGCAGAAGGACGGGTCGGGGCGCGTCGCGCTCGGCGGGGTCGGCCACAAGCCCTGGCGGGTCGAGGCGGCCGACGCCGATCTGCCACGCGGGGCCAAGGCGGTCACCGCCACGCTGCTCGCCGGTGCCAAGCCGAGCCATGAAAATGCCTATAAGCTGCCGCTGGTCGAGCGCACGCTCGCCGGTGTGCTGGCACAAGCAAGGGGCTGAGCCATGAAGTTCGATACCCCCGCGACGACCAACCCGATCGACCAGCTGAAAGTGGTCGGCAAACCCACCAACCGCATCGATGGTCCGCTCAAGACGACGGGGCTCGCGCCCTATGCCTATGAACGGCATGATGTCGCGGCGAACCAGGCCTATGGCTATGTCGTCGGGTCGGCGATCGCCAAGGGGCGGATTGCGTCGATGAAGCTCGACGAAGCGCGTGCCGCGCCAGGGGTGCTGGCGATCGTCACCGCCGACAATGCGGGCAAGCTGGGCAAGGGCAATTTCAACACCGCAAAGCTGCTCGGCGGTCCGGAGGTCGACCATTATCATCAGGCGATCGCGCTGGTGGTCGCCGAGACATTCGAACAGGCGCGGGCCGCAGCGGCGCTGGTGCGGGTCGAATATGCGCGCGGCAAGGGAGCGTTCGAGCTGGCTGCCGCGCTGGGCAGCGCGGTCAAGCCGCCGCCGTCCTTCGGGACCGAGGCGGACAGCAGCGTCGGCGATTTTGCGGGCGCCTTTGCCGCAGCGCCGGTGCAACTCGACACCCGCTACACCACCCCCGACCATGCCCATGCGATGATGGAGCCGCACGCGTCGATCGCCGCCTGGAGCGGCGACAAGCTGACGCTGTGGACGTCGAACCAGATGATCGCCTGGTCGGTGGGCGACATGGCGAAAACGCTGGGTATCCCAAAGGAGAATATACGTCTCGATTCGCCCTATGTCGGTGGCGGGTTCGGCGGCAAGCTGTTCATTCGCGCCGATGCGCTGCTCGCGGCGCTCGGCGCCAAGGCGGCGGCGCGGCCGGTCAAGGTCGCACTGCCGCGCGCCTTCATGTTCAACAATACGCCGCACCGCCCGGCGACGATCCAGCGGATCCGGATCGGCGCGACCGCCGACGGCAAGATCACCGCGATCGGTCACGAAAGCTGGTCGGGCGATTTGCCCGGCGGCGGCCCCGAAACCGCGGTCGGACAAACGCGCCTGCTGTACGCGGGCGCGAACCGGATGACCGCGATGCGGCTCGCGGTGCTCGATTTGCCGGAAGGCAATGCGATGCGCGCGCCGGGCGAGGCTCCCGGAATGATGGCGCTCGAAGTCGCGATCGACGAGATGGCGGAAAAATTGGGGCTCGATCCAATCCGGTTCCGCATCATCAACGACACCCAGGTCGATCCCGAAAAACCGAGCCGTCCCTTTTCGCAGCGCCAGCTCAACGAATGCCTGACAATCGGTGCCGACAAATTCGGCTGGGCCAAGCGCAGCACGACACCGGGGGCGAGCCGCGATGGCCAATGGCTGGTCGGCATGGGGGTCGCCGCGGCGTTCCGCAACAACCTCAACGGCCCGTCGGCGGCGCGCGTGCGGCTCGACAAATCGGGCGTGGTGACGGTCGAAACCGATATGACCGACATCGGCACCGGCACCTATACGATCATCGCCCAGACCGCCGCCGAAATGATGGGCCTGCCACTCGAAAAGGTGGTCGTGAAACTCGGCGATTCGGCGTTCCCGGTGTCGGCCGGTTCGGGCGGCCAGTGGGGCGCGAACAGCTCGACCGCCGGGGTCTATGCCGCGTGCGTCAAGCTGCGCGAGGCGGTGGCGAAAAAGCTGGGTATGAACCCGGTCGATGCGGTGTTCGCCGACGGGAAGGTCAAGGCGGGACGGCAGAGCGTGGCGCTGGGCGACGCGGCCAAGGACGGCGAACTCGTCGCCGAGGACAAGATGGATTATGGCGATCTTGCCGAAAAATATCAGCAGTCGACCTTTGGTGCACATTTTGTCGAGGTTGGGGTTCATGCTGCGACCGGCGAAATCCGCATTCGCCGCATGCTCGCAGTGTGCGCAGCAGGGCGCATCCTCAATCCCAAGGCCGCGCGCAGCCAGGTGATCGGCGCGATGACCATGGGGGCGGGGTCGGCGCTGATGGAGGAACTTGCGGTCGACAAGCGCTTCGGATTTTTCGTCAACCATGACCTTGCGGGTTACGAAGTGCCGGTTCACGCCGACATCCCGCATCAGGAGGTGATCTTCCTCGACGAAACCGATCCGACAACTTCGCCGATGAAGGCGAAAGGTGTCGGCGAACTCGGCATCTGCGGGGTCGGGGCGGCGGTCGCCAACGCGGTTTACAACGCCACGGGCATCCGCACCCGCAACTATCCGATCACGCTCGACAAGCTGCTCGACAAGCTGCCCGCGGTCGCGTGACCGGCTGAACCGAAAAGGGCTCCGCCGCATAACGGCGGAGCCCTTCCAGGCCGCACACAATGATGAGGACCCTCGCCCTGCCGTTCGGGGTCGCGTCGAACGACAGGAATATTTTGGGCCCGACCCCTTCGACGCATCGCGGGTGGTCCGGAACGAATCCAGCGCGATGCGGTCGAAGGGATGGCCCCCCTTAGTCCTTGCAAATGGACCCTTATTTCGGCGGTGTGACGCGATCATCCCCCTGTTGGGGGATGGTCAACTTAAGATCGGCGCCAGCAGCCGCATCAATGCCGCTTCGCTGTCGACGCCGCATTTCAGATAGATTTGCTTGATCTGCCCGCGCAGCGTTTCGGCCGTCACGCCGCGTTCCGCCGCGATCCGGGCACGCGGTTTGCCTTCGAACAGGCGCACCGCGATATCGCCTTCGGCCGGGCTCAGGCGGTATATCGCGCTCAGATACTGGGTCACCCCGGCGCGATCGCGCCGGGGGCCGTTGGCGATCAGGATCGCGTGCGGCAATTTGCCGAGCGACCATTCGCGTTCGGGCAGACGAAAGCCTTCGATCATCAGTGGCGGGCGGCTCTCGGCGGTGATGATTTGCGTCCGCATATGGTCGAGGCCGCCATCGGCGGTCAGCGCCTGGACGGTCTGGCGCAGGGTGAAGGGGGCGCCCGGCGCATCGATCGATCGCCCCGCCACCCGGACATCGCCCGCCGCCAGCATGGCGTCGGCGCCGATGCTGTGGGCGAGCAACTGACCGCGCACGTCGATGATGAAAGCGCTGACCTGGATCGCGTCGAAGGCGCCCGCCAGCAGCTTGGCCTGCTCGCCCTCCAGCTTTTCCTGCAAGCGCACGGCGCGCCGCGCCGCCTTGGCACCGCTGGCAAAAATCTTGCGCTGCGCGGCGGTCGTCCGCCCGTCCTTGCGATCGCGCAAGGTCGCGAGGCCGACGATCCCGAAATTGTCGATCACCAAATTGGTCTGGCATCCAAAGGGAATGCCGATTTCTTCGCACCAGTCGAGATAGTCGGACGAGGCAAGCTGTGGGATGACCTGATCGTAATGTTCTTCGAACAGGACCGGATCGTAAAAGCCGCGCTCGATGTGCCGGTTGGACGCGGCGACGCGGAAGTTGTGGGTTTCGGCACCCCAGCCGCTGACGGCGAAATGATCGATCAGATCGGTGCTGAAGTTGGTGACGATGTTGAACGGAATCTCGCGCGCGCCGCCGACGCCGATGAGCTGGCCGTGCCCCGAACCTGTCTGGCTGGCGAGCGCATCGAGCGCGCCCAGCCACATGTCAGGCTGCAACGCCGCCTGCATGAATATTTCGTCCCAATCCGGGTCCGCCCGCTGCCCCATTGCGTCTGTCGCTTGCCCAATCGTGCCCCAATTTCACGTGGTGTCGCCCAAGTTTATGACAAAAGCCAATAAATTAACTTTAAAAAAGTTGAATTCGGCCTTGCTTGGGCCGCGTCGGCGCGGGCGGGAGCGATAGGCGCTAACCGTTCATAGGGAACAGTGGGGCGGTGCGCGCAGTGCAACAACTGCCTGTGGTGCCGGCTACAGGATTCGAACCCGTGGCCCCCTGATTACAAATCAGGTGCTCTACCAACTGAGCTAAGCCGGCGCTCGCGTTCCCCTAAGCATTTTTTCGGTGGATGGAAACAGCGGACATCGCACTGATGCCGACGGCGACAAATCGTCAGACGATTCCAAAGGTCCAGCCCTCGGTGCTGGCGATCGCTTCGGTGAGCGGCGCGGGCAGCCAGGGCGCTGCATCGCCCGCGACGGCGCGCAGCCAGGCAGCGGTCATCAGGGCGTCGCTGGCATGATCGCTGATCGACCCGGTCACCCCTACCGGGGGCGAGTCCAGCGCCGCCAAGGCCGCGTCGAGCGCGGCGCCGTCGCGGATCTTGCTGCGGCCCGCCGCGATCCCGGCTGCGCGCGCGGCGACGCCGGTGTAAATTTCGACAAGCAATGGACCGCTGCCGGGTACCGGGTCGAGGGGCCACAGCGGCAGCGCGGGGTGCAAGCGGTGAAGCAGCCGCATTCCCGCAAGGCTTGCCTTGCCGACCTGCGCCGCGCCGACCAGGTTGAAATTGCTGACGCTTGCCGCCTGTCTGGTTGCGCGCTGATGCTGCTCGACGACGCGCAGCCGTCCCGCGCCCGGGGCGAATAGGTCGCCGACGTCGCCGCGCGCGTGGCGGAAATGTCGCCGGGCATCGCGGTGGCTCAGGAATCCGTCGATCTGATAATGCGGGTCGGACCGCGTCAGCCGCTCGACGAGCGCCCACAGCGCGGGCAGGTTGTTCGGGCTCAAGTCCCACTGCGGAAAATAGGCGTCGCAATCGGCAAAGGCGAATGCCGCCGAAAAGTCGAAACCGATCAGCATGTCAGCGCGCGATGCGGCGACATGCTGCAACCACGCCAGGATTTCGGCGCGCGACCAGATATGGCCGGGACGCACCAGCTGGGGCGCGCCGGTGCCGCTTGCCACCGCCAGCGCGATCCCGCGTTGCCGGGGTCCGCGCGCGCCCGACCAGTCGAGGGCTGCAAAGTGGGCGAAGCGGCGCATGCGCTACGTTTAGCGCGGCCAATCGGCTTGCACAAAGCGCGATGGCGTCCCACATGCACCCCATGCTGATCGAAACCGAATCGACGCCCAATCCCGCGACGCTCAAATTCCTGCCCGGCCAGGCGGTGATGACATCGGGAACCCGTGACTTTGCGAGCCCCGAAGAGGCTGAGGCGTCGCCGCTGGCGAGCGCGCTGTTTTCGCTGGGCGACGTGACCGGCGTGTTCTTTGGCAGCGATTTCGTGTCGGTCACCGCGGCGCCGGGCGTTGGCTGGAGCGACCTGAAGCCCGATGTACTGGGCATTTTGATGGATCATTTCCTTGCCGGTGTGCCGCTGTTCAACGCCGCGAGCGCTGGTTTTGCGGTCCCTGCAGAGGATGAACCGAGCTTCGCCGACGACCCCGCCGATGCCGACATCATCGAACAGATCAAGGAATTGATCGAAACGCGCGTGCGCCCTGCGGTCGCCAATGACGGCGGCGACATCGTCTATCGGGGTTTTGACAAGGGCAATGTGTATCTGAAGCTGCAGGGCGCCTGCGCCGGTTGCCCCTCCTCGTCGGCGACGCTCAAGAACGGCATCGAATCGCTCTTGAAACATTATGTTCCCGAGGTAACGGCGGTTCACGCCGTCTGACCCATTTTCCACCGAGGAGTTAGCCCATGAGCGAGCCGCTATCCGACAGCGCCCTCGACCAGCTGTTTCGTACCGCGCGCACCTATAACGGCTATCTCGACCGGCCCGTTTCCGACGCGCAGTTGCATGCGATCTGGGATCTGATGAAATTTGGTCCGACCAGCGCCAATTGCCTGCCGGCGCGGATCATCTGGTGCACGTCGGACGCCGCGAAGCAAAAGCTTGCCGCGCTGGCGATGCCCGCCAATGCGGAAAAGATCCTGGCCGCGCCGGTCACCGCGATCATCGGCATGGACCTTGAATTCTACGAGAATCTGCCCGAACTTTTCCCGCATACCGATGCCCGCAGCTGGTTCGTCGGCAATGACGAGCTGGCGAAAGCGACGGCATTCCGCAATTCCAGCCTGCAGGGCGCCTATTTCATCCTGGCCGCGCGCGCGCTGGGTCTCGACACCGGTGCGATGTCGGGTTTCAACAATGCCGCGGTCGATGAAGCCTTTTTTGCCGATCAGCCGAGCGTGAAGAGCAACTTCATCTCGACGCTTGGCTATGGCGATCCGGCGACGATCTTCGAGCGCAGCCCGCGTCCGGATTTCGATCGCTTCAATCGTATCGCCTGAGCCGGAATTTCCAGGCCATATGCGCCAGTTGGTGATCGATTCGGCTAGCGAGGCCTGTTCGGTGGCGCTGATCGAGGGCGCCGATATTGTCGATTTTCGCCACGCCGTGATCGGCCGCGGCCACGCCGAGCGGCTGGTACCGCTGATCGCCGAGCTCGTCGATGGCGGCAAGGCCGACGCGATCACCGTCGGCTGCGGGCCGGGCAGCTTTGCCGGGGTGCGCATCGGCGTGGCCGCGGCGCGTGGGCTGGCCCTGGGCTGGCAGGTTCCGGTGCAAGGCTTTTCGACGCTGGCGCTGGTCGCCGCGGGCGCGGCTGACGCGATCGCCGCAGCGGGTGGTGCGCTCGTCGTGATGGAGGGTGGGCACGGGCAATGGTTCGTCCAGCCGTTTGCCGCCGACCTGTCGCCGCGCGCCGATCTTCGCTCGCTGCTGCCGGGCGCCGCCGCGGCGCTCGCCGACGAACTGATCGTGGGCAACCGCGCCGAACAATTTGTCGCGCTTCGGGGCGGGGGCCGTGCGCTCGCGACGCTGCCCGATGCGCGCGCCTTCGTGCACCTCCCACCGGCGGCGCTGCTCGATCAGCCCAGCCCGATCTATGGCCGCGCGCCCGACGCCAAGCCGATGGCGACGGCATGACCGGCGACATCCGCCTCGCCACCGCCCGCGTGGCGGATCTGGCCGCGGTGATGCGCGTGATGGACGCCGCTTTCGAGCCGGCCTATGGCGAAGCGTGGAGCGGCGCGCAGTTGCTCACCTTGTTTGCCTTGCCGTCGGCGCGCGTTTGCCTTGCGTGGGATGGTGACCAGCCCTGCGGCTTTTCGGCGGCGCGGATCGCCGGACCCGAAAGCGAGCTGCTGCTGCTCGCGGTAGACCCGGCCTGGCGAGGTCGCGGGATCGGCAGATTGTTGATGCAGGACTGGCAGGCCTGGGCCGCGGCGCAGGGCGCCGATGACTATTTTCTGGAAATGCGCGCCGACAATGACGCGGTGCATTTATATTCGCGCAGCGGATTTTCGGAAGTCGGTCGGCGGGCCGCTTATTATCGCGGTCAAGACGGCAAGATGCGCGATGCGATTACGATGCGGCGAACATCGCCGGTAACCGGTAGCAACTGATCGGTTGTTGCGCGATCGTGCGCAAAGTGGCAACATTGTAATTGGCGCAACAGGAATTCCAATGTTCGCTGTCCAGCTTCTGGGTCAAAACAATAAGGAATAGTCTCATGTCCGACCAAAATGATGCCAGCGAAATGCTCGTTACACTGACAGCCGACATCGTCGCCGCGCATGTCAGCAACAACAGCGTCGCGATTTCCGATCTTTCTTTGCTGATCAATAATGTCCACGCCGCGTTGACCGGTCTTGGCTCGACGCCGGTCGTCGAGGAAAAGCTGGTCCCCGCCGTATCGGTCCGCGCTTCGGTAAAGCCCGACTTCATCATTTGCCTGGAAGATGGCAAGAAACTGAAGATGCTGCGCCGCCACCTGATGACGCATTATGGCATGACCCCGGACGATTATCGTACGAAATGGGGACTGCCCGCCGACTATCCGATGGTCGCGCCGAACTATGCCGAACGGCGCCGCGCGCTGGCGAAGGAAATCGGCCTTGGCACCAAGGGCCGCGGCGGCGGACGCAAGCGCAAGGTCAAAGCCTGACCTTTTTTGATCATCGACTGATCGCGAGGAGAGGGGCGGTGCCGCGGGGTGCCGCCCTTGTCCTATCGCGGGGTCGCCCCTATACAGTCTGAACACAAAAGACGCGGCTGCATCTTGCAGGAAAGGCCAGCATGTCCGGTACCATCGACCTTGAAGCCCTGTGCCACGAAAAGGGGCTGCGCATTACCGAGCAGCGCCGCATCATCGCGCGCGTCATCTCGGATTCCGAAGATCATCCCGACGTCGAAACGCTGTACGAGCGCGCGTCGAAGATCGACAGCGGCATCTCGATCGCCACCGTCTATCGCACCGTGCGTCTGTTCGAAGAGGCGGGGATTCTCGACCGCCATGATTTTGGCGATGGCCGTTCGCGCTACGAAGCCGCGCCCGAAGCGCATCACGATCACCTGATCGATGTCGAAACGGGCAAGGTCATCGAATTCGTCGATCCCGAACTCGAAGCCTTGCAAAAGGTCATCGCCGAACGGTTGGGCTTCCGCCTCGTCGACCATCGCATGGAGCTTTATGGTGTCGCCATCGATCGCAAGCGCGACTGATCGCGCTGCGATCACCTGGCGAACCGTCGCCCGCCTGACCCTGATGGTGCTGGCGCTGCTGTTCCTGATCGTCCCGCACCTGCTCTATCGCGCCGTGGGTCGGCCTTCGCCGATGGTCATGGCGTTCCTCAATGCGGTCGGCTGGATCGCCGGGCTGCGCATCCGGACGACCGGCACCCGGCTTCGTCGCGACGTTCTGTTCGTATCCAACCATGTCAGCTGGCTCGACATATTGGCGCTCGGCGGCGCCGCGCGTTCGGCCTTCGTGTCGAAAGCCGAGGTGAAAACGACCCCGCTCGTCGGCTGGCTCGCCGACCAGAACAGCACCATCTATGTCCAGCGCGAAGCGAAACGCGACATTCACAGCCAGGCGAACAGCCTGCGCGACGCCCTCGCGCGCGGACGCCCGGTGACGCTGTTTCCCGAGGGGACGACCGGACCCGGCGACGGGCTACTGCCCTTCCGCGCCTCGCTGTTTCAGGCGATCATCCCGACGCCGCCCAATTTGCAGGTCCAGCCGGTGTTCCTCGATTATGGTTCGCAGGCAAACGACGTCGCCTGGCTCGACCCCGAATCGGGGCTCGACAATTTCAAGCGGCTGCTGGCGCGCAAGCGGCCGATCCCGCTGACGATCCATTATCTCGACCCGTTGCCCGACGAGGCCGAGCGCGACCGCAAGGCGATCAACGAGGCCGCACGCGCGGCGATAGCGGCCCGAATCGCGGCGACTTCCGCCGCGCCGCGGCATCGCCTATAGCGCGCCGATGAAATCCGACTCCGCCACCACCGCCAAGACCTTTCACGTCAAATCCTTCGGTTGCCAGATGAACGTCTATGACGGCGAGCGCATGGCCGAGATGCTGGGCGCCGAAGGCTATGTCGCCGCCGCCGACGGGGCCGACGCCGACCTGGTCGTCCTCAACACCTGCCATATCCGCGAGAAGGCGGCGGAGAAAGTCTATTCGGACATTGGCCGGTTGAAGCGCGCCGATGGCAGCACGCCGACGATCGCCGTCGCGGGCTGCGTCGCGCAGGCCGAAGGCGCCGAAATCGCGCGCCGTGCCCCGAGCGTCGATGTTGTCGTCGGCCCGCAAGCCTATCACCGCCTACCGGATCTGATCGCCCGCGCCGCGCGCGGCGAGAAGGCGGTCGATCTCGACATGCCGGCGATGAGCAAGTTCGGTGCGCTGCCGGGACGCGCCGGCGGCCAGCGCCCGACCGCCTTCCTGACGGTGCAGGAAGGCTGCGACAAATTCTGCACCTATTGCGTCGTGCCCTATACGCGCGGCGCCGAGATCAGTCGGCCGTTCGCCGATCTGGTCGCCGAGGCGCGCGCGCTAATCGCGGGCGGCGCGCGCGAGATCACGCTGCTCGGCCAGAACGTCAATGCGTGGGACGGCGAGGACGACCGGGGCAGGGTGATCGGGCTCGACGGGCTGATCCGCGAACTGGCGCGCGAGGATGGGCTGGAACGCCTGCGCTATACGACCAGCCATCCCAATGACATGACTGACGGGCTGATCGCCGCGCATGGCGAGATCGACAAGCTGATGCCGTTCCTCCACCTGCCGGTGCAGGCGGGCAGCGACCGTATCCTCGCCGCGATGAATCGCAGCCATAGCAGCGAGAGTTATTTGCGCGTCATCGAACGCGTCCGCGCGGCGCGCCCCGACATCGCGATTTCGGGGGATTTCATCGTCGGCTTCCCCGGCGAGAGCGAGGAAGATTTCCAGTCGACGCTCGATCTGATCCACGAGACCCGCTACGCGATGGCGTACAGCTTCAAATATTCGCGGCGTCCCGGAACGCCTGCGGCGACGATGGCGGACCAGATCGCCGAAGAGGTGATGAACGATCGCCTCCAGCGGTTGCAGGCGCTGCTCAATGAACAGCAGCAGGCGTTCAACGAGGCGACCGTCGGACGCACGACGCGCCTGCTCCTCGAACGCAAGGGCAAGCTCGATGGACAGCTGATCGGCAAGACGCCGTGGCTCCAGTCGGCGCATGTCACCGCACCGGGCCTGGCGATCGGCGACATGATCGATGTGCGGATCGTGTCGGCGGGCGCCAACAGCGTGGCGGCCGAAGCCCTTATGGAGCCCGTCGCCTAGTGCGGCTGGCGGAAGCTGTCTCCCCGAAGACACACTCCAACGCCTTCTGTCGAATTCCGAAACTATCGGTGATGGACTCCCGCCTTCGCGCGAGTACACAGGATCATTCTTAGCTTAGGTGACTTGCCCATATGTCCAAACGCCCGCTGACTGCCTCGACCCCCGCCGAACCCGGCGACCGCGTCCGATTGACCGCGGAGTTCGAGCGAACGCAGCTGTTGGGCATTCTCTTCGGCGAGTTCGACCGCAATCTGGTCAGCATCGAAAACCGCCTCGGCGTTTATATCTCGGCGCGTGGCAACCGGGTCCAGATCGAGGGCGAGGCCGAAGCGGCGGCGCGCGCGCGCGACGTCCTCACCGACCTGTATGACCGCATCGAAAAGGGGCAGGAGGTCGACGCCGGGATGGTCGATGGGGTGATCGCGATGTCGGCGCAGCCGACGCTCGACGGCATCATCCGCCACGACAAGGATGAAGCGCCGACGGTGATGATCCGCACGCGCAAAAAGACGATCGTCCCGCGCGCGCCGTCGCAGGTTCCCTATATGAAGGCGCTGGCGCGCGACGACGTGATTTTCGCGCTCGGCCCGGCGGGCACGGGCAAGACCTATCTTGCGGTGGCGCAGGCGGTGGCGCAGCTGATCACCGGCAGCGTCCAGCGCCTGATCTTGTCGCGGCCCGCGGTCGAGGCGGGGGAGAAGCTCGGCTTCCTGCCCGGCGACATGAAGGAAAAGGTCGATCCGTACCTGCGGCCGCTCTACGACGCGCTCCACGACTGCCTGCCCGCCGAACAGGTCGAGCGCCGTATCGCGTCGGGCGAAATCGAGATCGCGCCGCTGGCGTTCATGCGCGGACGGACGTTGGCCGACGCCTTCATCATCCTCGACGAGGCACAGAACACCACGATCCCGCAGATGAAAATGTTCCTGACCCGCTTCGGCATGAACAGCCGGATGGTGATTTGCGGCGACCCCAAACAGGTCGACCTGCCGATCCCCGCGACCTCGGGCCTCGCCGACGCGGTCGCGCGGCTCGAGGGGCTCGAAGGGATCAACATCAGCCGCTTCACGAGCGCTGACGTCGTCCGCCACCCGATCGTCGGGCGGATCGTCGAGGCTTATGAGGGGCCGGGAAGCTAGGGTGGCCCGTTAGGCGTGGGGAGCGGACGTTGGCGATCCTCCCCGGAACGGGAAGGGGGACCAGCGAAGCTGGTGGAGGGGCACCATCGGTTTGCCTTGCCGCCGAAGTCGTGCTCCACGGCTCGCACGTCCAAAAAGTGCAGCGCATCCGGTTGAGCGCCGCGTAAACCTCGCGTGCCCCTCCACCACCCTTCGGGTGGTCCCCCTCCCCCGTTGGGGGAGGATCGGCGACGTCTTCTTCGACCGAACGCCGCCACCGACCCCGCTCACATTGGCTACTTCTTCATCCCCTCGACGCTCCAGATTCCCGCCCCGCGCGTCGCGATGAACAGGAATGTGAAGCAATAGAGCGCGATCGTTTCGCCGCCATTGGCGATCGGGAAGGGGCTTTGCAGCCCGTGCGCGACCCAATAGCCGACCGCCGACATGCCGCTGGCGATGAAAGCCGCGGGGCGGGTGAACAGGCCGATGGCGATCAGCGCCCCCGCGATCAGTTCGATCGCGCCGGCAGCGTACAGCATCGGATTGAGCGGATAGGGGAAATCAGCTGGGAAGTTGAAGAATTTCTGCACCCCATGCGCCATGAACAACAGACCCGCGATGATGCGCAGCAGCGCATAGGCCTGTTCGCCGAAACCATCGAGAAACTTCATGATTGGACCCCTCCTCCTCATTGTCGAGGCGGGCAGGCTATCGGATTTTTGCCTCCGCACGAAATATTTTCGTCTGTCATGTCACAGCCGCCGGTCGTGCCGCGTCAAGCCGGTACATCGCAACCAAAGGAGACACGCCATGACCGTCGTAACCGATCCCTTCGCCGCCGCCCCGCAGCTGATGAAACAGTGGATGGGCCTGTCGCTCGCGGCACAGGACAGCCTTGAAAAAAGCCTGATCGAGCTGGTCAAGCTCCGCGCGTCGATCGTCAACGGCTGCGCCAATTGCATCAACATGCACAGCATCGAGGCGCGCGCCGCGGGCGAGACCGAGCAACGGCTCCACCTGCTCGCCGCGTGGCAGGAGGCGCCGGTCTATACGCCCCGCGAACGCGCCGCGCTGGCGTGGACTGACGCCTTGACCCGCCTGTCCGCTGGTCACACACAGCAGGCCGCGAAAGAAGGACTCGAAGCGCATTTCACGCCGGAGGAGCAGGTGAACCTTACCCTGATGATCAACGTCATCAATGGCTGGAACCGCCTCGCGGTGGGTTTCGACCTTTGGTACGACATGCCGGCGACCAAGGCGGCCTGATGACCGCGCAGGGCTCGCAGGATGAAGCGGACGCGGCGGTTAGTTTCGACCCGCTGCGCCCGCTGCTCACCCGCGTCGCGTACCGTATGCTCGGCTCGGTCGCCGATGCCGAGGATGTCGTCCAGGATGCCTTCCTCCGCTGGCTCGGTACCGATCGCAGCGTCGTGCGCGAGCCCGCAGCGTTCCTTCGCCGCACCGTGACGCGGCTCTGCCTTGACCAGCTCAAATCGGCGCGGAGTCGGCGCGAGACCTATATCGGTCCGTGGCTGCCCGATCCGCTGGTCGAGGAGGAGGAGGAAGACGATGTCACGCTTCCGCTGATGCTCGCGCTCGAACGGCTCTCCCCTCTCGAGCGCGCCGCCTTTCTCCTCCACGATGTTTTCGGGGTCGGTTTCGACGAGGTGGCGAAGACGATCGACCGTGATCCCGGTGCGACGCGCCAGCTTGCGGCGCGCGCCCGCGCGCACGTCCGCGACGCGCGCCCGCGCTACAAGCTGGAGAAGCAGCGCGGGCTGGAGATCGCCAACGCCTTTTTCGAAGCGTCGCGCAGCGGCGATATGGCGGCACTTGGCGCGATGCTTGCCGCCGACGTCGGCATGTGGGCCGACGGCGGCGGCAAGCGCCCCGCCGCCGCGATCCCGATCCTTGGCAAGGCGCTGGTGATGAAGGTGCACCGCAGCGTCGCGGTGCTGCTGCGCAAATATGGCTCGACGCTGGTCCACACCGGCCTGATCAACGGCCTGCCGGGCTTTGTCACGCGCGAGGCCGACGGCGAGCTTCAGACCACCGCGCTCGAGATCGAGGACGGCAAGGTCGCCAGCATCTATGTGATGCGCAACCCCGACAAGCTCAAACATATGCACTGACGCGGTGCGTCAAAGTAGCGGCGATACGGAGCACTTTGGAAAAATTGGATATTCCCCGCTTTGCACGTTGCGCGTGCCTGACGCGATATTAAGATCGCGGTCGGAACGAGTTGCTGGGGGGACGGCGATGATCGGGCGGATTTTGTTGGGGCTGGGGTTTGCGGGTGCTGCTGCGGCGGTGCTGGCGCAGGGTGGGGGTGAGATCAATCCTAACCGCTTTGCCAGCGGAAACGCGAATATTTATCAGCGCCCCGGTGTGGTTCAACGTGAAGGCCGGGATGTCGAGGCGACGGACTATCAAGTGTGGCACACCGTCAACGGTTCGGGGTTCCTCAGCCTGAAGATCGAGAAGAGCCCGCCGGGCGACGAGTATCTGGCCGTCTGGCGTTCTGACAGATATGGTAAGGCTGTAAGCTGCGACGAAGAGGCGAAAGTGGTTGCCGCGCTCGCGGCCCATCTAAAATTTGCGGTGTATTCCTCCGACCTGAGTAAATGTAGGTCGATCCCGAGTGGGATACTTTTGCGCACGATCGAGGAGCAAGGGCGGATGGTACTTGCGCCGCTCGGCGTCGCTCGCCCGACGGCTCCGATCACGGCCAATTGCAAATCCGACGCTTATCTCGGCGCGTGGCAACGCAAGGGCGAGGGCGCACAGAAACCGCAGGTGCAGATCGTCTTCGCCACCGAACGCGGCGCCAGCGCGCCGGTCGGATCGACGCGCGGTTTTGCGTCGGCGCCTTACGGCGACGGCGCGGTCGTCGCGTCGCGGATTCGGCAGGTTGGCGACAGCTGCACCTTTGACGCGCAATGCGGGTCGAACCTGTCGTCGGCGAACGCGTGCAAGCTGGTGATCGACCCGGTGAAAAATGCGCTGAAGGTCGAGGGTGGGTCGCAGATGTTCATCTCCGATCGCGTCTGGACGCGGTCGGCGCCAATGGCGGTCGAGGCGATGTGCAGCCGCGAGGATGTCGAGGGCGACTGGCGGCGCAGCGACGGCGCGAACGTGCCGATCGTCGGAGTTCATGTCTTCAAGAACGGTCCCGGCGGCAACGCGCTGCTGTTCAACCATCCCGAGGGCTGGTGGCCCAAGGGGCAGACCAAATTCACGGGCATCTATCGCGAGGGCGGCGACCGGAGCTGCAAGCTCAAGGCGACCTGCGCGACCTACGACCGCACGGCGAGCGGCACTGTCGTCCGTCGCGAACGCGCCTGCACGCTGACGATCGACCCGGTGAAAAAGCGCATGACCGAAAGCGGGTCCAGCTTGTTCTACACCCGCGACGGCGCGGCGAAAGGGACGCCCGCGAAGCCCGAGGCGGCGGCCGCGGTGCCGACGGCGCAATCGGCGGAGGAGCAGGCCGCGACCAGCGCGCTCAATGCGCAGCAGGCGGAAACCGCGAAGCGGGAGATCGCCGAATATGAAGCGCAGACAAAGCGGATTGCCGACGAGCAGGCGGCGAAGGAGGCTGCGTATCGCAAGGCGCTGGCCGATCGCGAGGCGCTGATCGCCGAAAATGAGCGCAAGGCCAGGGAGGCCTATACGAAATGGGAGGCCGCCGCCGCCGCGTGCCGCGCGGGCGACCAAAGCCAATGTGCGCCGCAGCCGAAGCCCTGATCGCTCAAAAAACGCTGTTCCTGCCCATCGTAACCGGGTAGCCGACCGCGATGATGCTGATTGTCGAAACTGCGGGACCATTCCTGCCCGCAACCGTGGGGTCGCACGCGGGGCGGTGTTACAGAATGCCGCGAACCGACAGGATCGGGCCGTGCTAGTCATCGAGACCCATGAGGCGACGCCCTGGCCTGATCCGCTCGATTGGGAAACGCGCGCCGCGGAAGCGGTGGCCGCGGCGCTGGCGCTGACGCCGTACGCAGCGCTGGCCAATGCGGCCCCGCTGGTCGAGGTCGCTGTGCGGCTTTCCGACGATGCCGAAGTCCAGACGCTGAACCGCGATTTTCGCGGTAAGGACAAGCCGACCAACGTGCTGTCCTTTCCGCAGGTCCAGGCCGACCTGCTCGAAGGTTTGGCGAACAGCGACGACGGCGAAATATTGCTCGGCGATATCGTGCTGGCGCGCGAAACCTGCGCGCGCGAGGCCGGGGAGAAAGCGATTTCGACCGGCGATCATGCCACGCATCTGATCGTCCACGGGACCTTGCATCTGCTTGGCTATGATCATGGCGATGATGCGAGCGCCGGGGCAATGGAGGCCTTGGAAGTGAAAGCGCTTGCATCGCTGGGCATCGCCAATCCATATGCGGATCAGGATTAACAGAGGAACCGCGACCTATATGCCCGACGACCAGGGATCTTCCAGCCGATCGGACGAGGACAGTAGATCCGGCCTGTGGGCCGGGCTGCGGACGTTGCTGTTCGGCGGCGACAAGGAACCGTCGCTGCGCGAACAGATCGAAGAGGTCATCGACGAGGCCGAGGAAGAGGGGCACGACCGGCGCGGCAGCAATATCGTTGGCGATATGTCGCCGATCGAGCGCAAGATGCTGCGCAACCTGCTCCATTTTGGCGAACAGACGGTCGACGATGTCGCGGTCCCGCGCGCCGACATCATCGCGATCCCCGAAAGCGCCAGCTTCGCCGAAATCGTCGCGCAATTTGCAGAGGCGGGGCATAGCCGCCTGCCGGTGTACCGCGAAAATCTGGACGAGGTGGTCGGGATGATCCACGTCAAGGATGTGTTCGCGGTGCTCGCCGAGGGACGCCCGCCGCCGCCGCTGCTCGACCTGATCCGCCAGCCGCTCTATGTTCCGCAATCGATGGGCGTACTCGACCTGCTCGCCGAAATGCGCGCCAAACGCACCCATCTGGCGATCGTCATCGACGAATATTCGGGGACCGAAGGCCTGCTCACGATCGAGGATCTGGTCGAGGAAATCGTCGGTGAGATCGAGGATGAGCATGACGACGAACCGACCGCGCTGTTCGTCCCAGGCGACGACGGCTGCTGGGACGCCGATGCGCGCGCCGAGCTTGACGACGTCGGCGAAGCGATCGACCCCCGGCTTGCCGAGGTCGAGGAAGATGTCGATACGCTCGGCGGTCTCGCCGCGGTGCTCGCCGGCCATGTTCCCGAGGTCGGAGAAATGCTCGTCCATCCAAGCGGCTGGCGCATCGAGGTGACCGAGGCCGACGAACGGCGTGTCCATCGCTTACGGCTGCACCCGCCGGTCGAGGTCGATCTGGAAGCGCCGTTGGAACGCGGCGACGAGTTCTGACGGAATTGCCTTTGCCGGACTAAAGGATTAGGCGAGGCCGGATGGAAGTTTCCGACCTTCGCATCGCGCTGTTCAGCGGCAATTACAATATGACCGTCGATGGTGCGAACAAGGCGCTGAACCGCCTTGTCGGCTATCTGCTTGCGCAGGGCGCGGCGGTGCGCGTCTATTCGCCGACCGTCGCCAACCCCGATTTCGCGCCGACCGGCGATCTGGTCAGCGTGCCGTCCTTCGCGATTCCGGGGCGCAGCGAATATCGCATTCCGGTGACCTTTTCGTCGCGCGTCCGGCAGGACATCGCCGAATTTGCACCCAACATCCTTCATATCTCCAGCCCCGACCGCGTTTCGCGGCAGGCCGCGGCGTGGGCGCGCCGCCGCAAGCTGCCCGTCGCCTGTTCGGTTCACACGCGCTTCGAAACCTATTTCCGCTACTATAATCTGTCATTCCTCGAACCGGTGATCGTCGCCTGGCTGCGCAAGCTCTACCGCAAATGCGATGCGCTGATCGCACCGTCGGAAAGCTTTGCGCAGGTGCTGCGCGACCAGCGGATGAATTACGACATCGGCATCTGGACCCGCGGGGTCGAACAGGATGTGTTCAATCCCATGCGCCGCGACATCGAATGGCGCCGCGGGCTTGGCATCGACGATGATATCCCGGTGATCGCTTTCCTTGGCCGACTGGTGATGGAAAAGGGGCTCGACGTGTTCGCCGACAGCATCGATGTGCTGGCGCGGCGCGGGGTGCCACACAAGGTCGTCGTGATCGGCGAGGGACCGGCGGGCGAATGGTTCGAATCGCGGCTGCCGAACGCCAGCTTCGTCGGCTTTCAGGGCGGCGAGAATCTCGCGCAGGCGTTGGCGTCGTGCGACATTTTCTTCAATCCGTCGGTCACCGAAACCTTTGGCAATGTGACGCTGGAGGCAATGGCGTGCGGGCTTCCCGTCGTCGCCGCGCGCGCCACGGGCAGCGCCAGCATCGTCAAGCATGGCCAGACGGGCTACCTCGTCTCGCCGGGGTCGATCACCGGCTTTGCCGATCATCTCCAGCGCTATTGCGCCGATCCCCGGCTGCGCGCCGACCATGGCGCGGCGGCGGAGAGCGAAAGCGGTGCCTATCAATGGGACGCAATCAACCGCGCGGTGGCCGACACCTATCTGCGGCTGATCCGCCAGAAACAGCGGCGCGGGGGCTGAGCGTCCGATGGCCGGAGATTTGTTCGGCGGCGAGACACCGGCCCGGCGCGACGAGAGCGCGGTCGGCCCGGTGCCGCTCGCCGAGCGGTTGCGCCCGCGCACGCTGGGCGACGTTGTCGGGCAGGAACATCTGACCGGCCCCGAGGGTACGATCGGTCGCATGGTCGCGGCGGGACAATTGTCGTCGATCATCCTGTGGGGGCCGCCGGGCACCGGCAAGACGACGATCGCGCGATTGCTGGCCGAGGCGGTGGGGATGCGCTTTGCGGCGCTGTCGGCGGTCTTTTCGGGGGTTGCCGACCTTCGGACCGCCTTCGCCGATGCCGAAAAAATGGCCGCCGCGGGCAAACGCACCTTGCTGTTCGTCGATGAGATCCACCGCTTCAATCGCGCGCAGCAGGACGGGTTCCTGCCCTATGTCGAGCGCGGCACCGTGGTGCTCGTCGGCGCGACGACCGAGAACCCCAGCTTTGCCTTGAACGCCGCGCTCCTGTCGCGGGCGCAGGTGCTGGTGCTGAACCGGCTGGGCGAAGACGCGCTTCGCCTGCTGGTCGCGCGTGCCGAGGCCGACGTCGGGCGGGCGCTGCCGGTTACCGATGAGGCGAAGGCTGCGCTGGTCGCGAGCGCCGACGGCGACGGACGCTTCCTGCTCAACCAGGTCGAGACATTGTTCGCCGCCGCGATCGCTGAGCCGCTGGGGCCGAGCGAGCTGGCGCAGTTTCTGCATCGCCGGATGCCGGTTTACGACAAGGATCGCGACGGCCACTACAATCTGATTTCGGCGCTGCACAAGGCGCTGCGCGGTTCTGATCCGCAGGCGTCGCTATACTATCTGGCGCGGATGTTGGTGGCAGGCGAGGAGCCGCTCTATGTGCTGCGGCGACTGGTGCGCTTCGCGAGCGAGGACGTCGGCCTCGCCGACCCGCAGGCGCTGGTGCAATGCCTTGCCGCAAAGGATGCCTTTCAGTTTCTCGGCTCGCCCGAGGGCGAACTCGCGATCGTGCAGGCCTGCCTCTATCTTGCCACCGCCCCCAAATCGAACGCCGCCTATGCGGCGCAAAAGGCGGCCTTTGCGTCGGCGCGCGATACCGGGTCGCTCGCGCCGCCCGCAAATATCCTCAACGCGCCGACCAAGCTGATGAAAGACTTGGGTTACGGCGCGGGCTATGCCTATGACCATGACGCGCCCGACGGCTTTTCAGGCGCAGACTATTGGCCCGATGGCATGGGCGCGCAAACCTATTACCAGCCGACCGATCGCGGGTTCGAAAAGCGGATCGCGGAGCGCATCGCTTGGTGGGACGAACAGCGCCGAACACGAAGCCAAGGGTGATGCTGTCGGGCGCGGAAGTTCGCCATAGCTGCCTCGATAATGCGTGCAGATCTTTATTCGAACGGCGGATAACGATCGAACGCGGGCAGGCTGTCGAGCTTTTCCATCCAACCGATCCGTTCGGCGGTCTGGATCTGCACCTGCGCCGGGATCAGGCCGGGGTCGTCGAGCGTCGCCGACTGGACATCGATCTGCCCCGGGAAAATTGCCTCGCTGGTATAAAACAGCCCAGTGCCGCATTCGCCGCAGAAATGACGGCGCCCATGTTCGGACGACGCATAGATTTTGGGCGTCCCGCTGATCTCGATCTCGTCCTGCCCGACCAGCGCCCACCCGACCATCGGCGCGCCCGCGTGGCGGCGGCAATCGCTGCAATGGCACAGCGCATGATGCTGTACGGTGGTGGTCATCGAATAACGGATCGCACCGCAATGGCATTGGCCGGTGGCGCGGGGGTTCGAATCGCTCATCATTGTCTCCCAGACTTAACGGGGAGAACATAACATAAACATCGCCAGTGACGCAATTACCTCACGCGTCAATCCCCCAGATCAACCTGATGCGCCTCGGCCCATGCCTGATACTGGCCGCGCGGGTTGGATGAGGGTTGTGCCAGGATCGCCGGCATGTCGGCGCGGAGCGCGGCGAGGTCGAGCGAGCGGATCATCGCCTTGACCGGGCCGACCCCGGCGGGGGTGATCGACAGGCGTTCGATACCGACGCCGAGCAGCGCCATGGCTTCGAGCGGCCGCCCGCCCATCTCGCCGCACACGCCGAGCGCGACCTTCGATCCCGATACCGTGCGCACCACGCGCGCCAGATAGCGCATGACGATCGGCGACAGCCAGTCGTAACGCTCGGCGAGGCGCGGGTGCGCACGGTCGGCGGCGAACAGGAACTGGGTGAGGTCGTTGGTCCCGATCGACAGGAAATCGAGGTGCGGCAGCATCAGGTCGAGCGTCTCGAGCAGCCCTGGCACTTCGAGCATGGCGCCATAACGGATCGCGACCGGCAGTTTCTTGTTATGCTGCGCCAGCCACGCCCGCTGCCCGACGAACAGGCTGCGTGCGGCTTCATATTCCCAGGGCTCGGACACCATCGGGAACATGACGTTGAGCGTGCGTCCGGCGGCAGCCTCCATGAGCGCGCGCGCCTGAACCTTGAGCAGCCCTTCGCGTTCGAGTGCGAGGCGCAGCGCGCGCCAGCCCATCGCCGGATTTTCCTCGAGCGCGCCGTCGCCCACATTCATGTAGGGCAGCGCCTTGTCGCCGCCGATGTCGACGGTGCGAAAGATCACCGGCCGGTCGCCCGCGGCGTCGAGCACGTCGCGGTAGAGGCGTTGCTGGCGGTCGCGCGACGGCAAGGTTGCCGACACCAGGAACTGGAATTCGGTGCGGAACAGCCCGATACCGCGCGCGCCGGTCAGGTCGAGCGCGGCGACATCTTCGCGCAGCCCCGCGTTGATCATCAATTCGATTGCGACGCCATCCTTGGTGACGGCCGGCAGGTCGCGCAGCGAGGCAAGGTTAGCACGGCGCTTCTGCGAAATCACCAGCTTGGCGTCGAAGGCATCCTGGACCGCCTGTGTCGGACGGACGTGCAGCGCGCCCGCCGAGGCATCGAGCAGCAGCAGATCGCCCTCACGGATCGAGGCGCGCACGTCGCTGACGCGACCGATCACCGGCACCCCCATCGCGCGCGCCACGATGATGACGTGGGCGGTCAAAGAGCCTTCTTCGAGCACCACGCCTTTCAGGCGGCGGCGGTCATATTCGAGCAGTTCGGCGGGGCCAAGGTTGCGCGCGATCAGGATCGAATCCTGGCGCAAGCCCATTTGCGCGGCGGTCCCCATCTGCCCCGACACTATGCGGATCAGCCGGTTCGACAGATCCTCCAGGTCGTGCATCCGGTCGCGCAGCAGCGGATCGTCGATCTGGCGCATCCGCATCCGGGTGCGTTGCTGGACGCGCTCGATCGCGGCTTCGGCGGTCAGGCCGCTGTCGATCGCCTCGTTGATACGCCGCGACCAGCCTTCGTCATACGCGAACATCTTGTAGGTCTCGATGACCTCTTCATGCTCGCCGCCGACCCCGAAATCGGCTTGGCTCGCCATGCGGTCGATCTGTTCGCGCATCTTGTCGAACGCGGCATAGACGCGGTGCCGCTCGGCCTCGGTATCTTCGGCGACGGTATGTTCGATCGTGATGCGCGGCTGATGAAACACCGCGACCCCGGCGCCCATGCCATCGACTAGCTTTTGGCCATTCAGCCGCTGCGCCGACTGGTCGGCGGCGGCGGCGTCGATGCGCGCGGCGGTGTCAACAAGGTCGGCGTTGGTGATCAGTTCGGACAGCACCATTGCCACCGTCTGCAACGTCTCGATCTCGATATCGGCGTAGCGGCGGGGGTCGGCGTGCTGGACGCAGAGGACGCCGACCGCGCGTTCGCGGCGGATGATCGGCACCCCGGCAAAGCTGTGGAACAATTCTTCGCCGGTTTCGGGGCGATAGGAAAAGTCGGGATGCGCCGCAGCTTCGTCGAGGTTCAGCGTTTCGATCTGTTCGGCGATCGTACCGACGAGCCCTTCACCGAGCCCCAGCCGCGTGACGTGCACCGCTTCCTGTTTCAGGCCGCGCGTGGCGTAAAGTTCGAGCGCGCCATCGCGCAGCAGATAGATCGAGCAAACCTCGCTATCGAGGCATTCGCCGATGATCCCGACGACCTGGTTGAGCTTGCCCTGCGCGTTCGCGCGCGATGCCATGACCTCGTGCAGCCGCGTCAGGATGGTGCGGGCCGACTGGGCAGCGGACGAAGGCGGAGGCGGGGCGTTGGTCATTCGCCTCCTGCTAACAGATGGATGCGCCGAGCGCCATGACCCCCGCGCGCCGACGCGGCAAAACTATTCTTGGCGCCTGCCAAGCCTGCGTCAGTTGGTGCCGGTCGACGCAGGCCGCGGCGTGGCGGTCCCGACCGGCGTCATCGTCGTCGTCGGGCCGACGGGCGTCAGCGGCGCCGGGGCGCTCATGATCGGCGGCGGCGGGGCATATTTGGCATCCCACGCCGCGACGTCCGACTGGTAACGCGCATAGGCCTCGTAAAAGTCATGGAATGGCTGATCGAGCCGCACCAGATGCGCGGGCGACTGTTCGATCACCTGCGCGGTGGGGGTCGATGAAACCAGCTGCGCGATTTCATTGGCGCGGGCGCAGAATGCCCGCTGCGCGGGGGGCTGCGCAAAATAGTTGAACAACTGCGTCGACAGCCGATCGCGCGCGGCGGTGCCGTTGGTTTTGGTTTCTTTGCCGAGCTGGGTGATCACATTTTTTTCGCTCGAGCGGATGATCTTGCCGTGCGTCTTGATGATATTGTTATACGCCGACACCAGCGTCGTTTCCTCGAGGCCGCGGCAACCGATGGCGGCGACGTTGAGCCCGATCTTGAGCTGCCAGAAGGCGCGGTCGCCGGTGACATTGCTGTTTGCCGTGACAAACCTGCCGTCGATGCCGCGACCGGGGAGAATCTGGGTCACCGACGCATTGCCCGGCGGCAGCGGCCGCGGCGGAACCACCACGACCACTGGCGGCGGGGGCGGCGGCGGGGGCGGCGGGGGCGGTGCTTTCGTACAAGCAGCAACGCTCGCGAGCAAAGCTGCGACGATAATCTTCCGCGACATATTCATGTTCCACTCCCCAACCGCGATACCATGCGGCGTCAACCCCGGGCGTGCAACGCGGCTTCGGCCTGTTGCACCAGAGATGCGACGATTTCCGCCACACTCTCTTCTTGGGATACCATACCGACAGATTGCCCTGCCATTAACGAACCATTTTCGACGTCGCCGTCGAGCACTGCGCGGCGCAGCGCGCCCGCCCAATAATGCTCGATTTCCAGCTGCGCCTGCATCATGTCGACTTCGCCCGCGTCGAGCTTGTTGGCGACCTCGCGCTGCTTGGCGGTGAACGCTTCGGTCCCGGCGTTTTTCAGCGCGCGGACCGGGATGACGGGCAGGCGCGGATCGATCTGGACGCTCGCGACCGCTTCGCGCGCCGATGCGCGGATAAACGCCTTCTTGAAATTGGGGTGGGCAATACTCTCAGTCGCGCAGACGAAACGGGTACCGAGCTGGACGCCCGAGGCGCCCATTTCCAGATAGGCAGCGATCGCTTCGCCGCGGCCGATGCCCCCGGCGACAAAGATCGGCACCTCGTCCGCCAGCGTCGGCAGGATTTCCTGCGCCAGCACGCTGGTCGATACCGGGCCGATATGGCCGCCGGCCTCCATGCCTTCGATCACCAACGCATCGACGCCCGACCGGACCAGCTTTTTGGCGAGCGCGAGCGTCGGGGCGAAACAGATCACCTTGGCGCCCGACGCCTTGATCGCCTCCAGGCTGCCCTTGGGCGGCAGGCCGCCCGCCAGCACGACATGGCCGACGCCATGCTTGGCGCAAACCTCGATCAGGTCGAACAATTGCGGGTGCATGGTGATCAGGTTGACGCCGAAGTTCCGCGTCGCCAGCGCCTTGGTCGCGGCGATTTCGGTATCGAGCAGGTCGGGCGTCATCGCGCCGCAGGCGATCACTCCAAAGCCGCCCGCGTTGCTGATGGCGCTGACCAGATGGCGTTCGGAAACCCAGCTCATCGCGCCGCAGAGGATGGCATAATCGCTGCCGAGCAGGTCGGTCCCGCGCGCCATCAGTTCGTTCATTTTGCTCATTGAGGTTGCCTTTGCCAGCACTGGGACTCGCGCGCAATCCCTGGCGGCCACAGGGCAATCGGCCCGTCGTGTGCTGGAATCCGTTTGGCGCAGCAACCGAACCTTTCGGCGCAGAAAGCAAATCAATCATTGTCAACTAAATCACTTGGCATATGCTTGGGCGGCGAATCCATCAGGGAAAGGATTATTCATGCGTTCATCCACGGAGACCGACAAAGACGGATCCAAACAGACGCCTCGCGCGGTGCAGACCGTGCTCGATGCGCTTCAGAAACTGAAATTTGGTGCCATCCAGCTGACCGTTCACGAAGGTCGTCTGGTGCAGGTCGATGTGACCGAACGGCACCGCTATCCCAACTGAACTTTTAAAATCTCCCAAGGGGGTTCTCCCCTCATCCTGCCGCAGACCGGACCACCGGATGTGGCAATTTCTTTGCAACAGGAAATTGTCATGCCCGCAAAATACCCGTCCGCCCGCCGCCGCGCGCAGGCCTCGTCGCTCACCATTTCGCTTCTTCTGGCCATCGGAGCCACGCCCGCCACGGCTGAGGAGGTGTCCGCAGCCAATGGCGCGGACGAGGGCGCGCCAGTCACCGCGCAGATCGACGATGACGTCAGCCGCGGCGACATCATCATCGTCACAGCGCGCCGCCGTCAGGAAAACGCGCAAGAGGTGCCGGTCGCGATTTCGGTCATTCGCGGCGATTCGATCGAGGCGACGGGCAACTTCAACGTCGTGAAGCTGCAACAGCTCGCCCCGACGCTTCAGGTTTATACCACCAACCCGCGCAACACCTCGGTCAATATCCGCGGCATCGGTGTGCCGTACGGCCTGACGAGCGACGGGTTCGAACAAGGCGTCGGCATCTATGTCGACGACGTCTATAATTCGCGCGTTGCCGCCGCGACCTTCGACTTTCTCGACGTCGATCAGGTCGAGGTGCTGCGCGGGCCGCAGGGGATGCTCTATGGCAAGAATACCACCGCGGGCGCGATCAACATCACGACCAACCAGCCGACCTTCGATTTCGAGGGGCGCGCCGAGGTGAGCGTCGGCAATCTCAACTACCGGCAGGCGAAAGCCGCCGTGTCGGGGCCGCTGAGCGACACGATCGCCGCACGCATCGCGATCGCCGCGACCAGCCGCCGCGGCACGTTGTTCAACACGCGCACCGATCGCTGGATCAACGAACAGGACAATCTGGGCCTGCGCGGCCAGCTGCTGTTCCAGCCGAACGACGATTTGTCGATCACGCTGGCTGCCGATTTCAGCAAGCAGGATCCCGAATGCTGCGGCACTGCCTTCGTCCGGGTCGGGCCGACCCAGCGCGCGTTGAACCGGCAGTATGACGCGATCATCGCCCGACTGGCGGCCGCCAACCCCGGCTACAATTACACCGTCCCCAGCCGCAATGTGTACGACCGGTTGACCGACATCGACGCTAGCCTGAACGCCGGAAACAAGATTGGCGGCGCATCGCTACGCGTCAAATGGGACGTCGGGCCAGGCACCCTGACCTCGATCACCGCTTGGCGCTTCTGGGATTGGCTGCCGGAGAATGACCGCGACTTCACCGGTGCGTCGGTAGTGTCGCGGTCGCAAAATCCGTCGCAGCAGGACCAGTACAGCCAGGAGTTTCGTTACAATTACGAAGGCGACACGATCGATTTTGTCGCCGGTCTGTTCGCTTTCCGGCAGCGGATCGATACGCAGGGGACCGAGCAGCAAGGCATCGACGCGACGCGTTACAGCCTGGCGCCGTCGACCGATCCGAACAATGTCTACAATCGGCCCGAGGTGTTGAACGGCCTGACCGCGTCCAACACGCAGTTCCTGAAGGCCGACAGCGCCGCCTTCTATGGACAGCTCAGCTACAAGCTGACCCCCGAACTGACCATCCAGCCGGGTATTCGGGTTAATTATGACAAGAAGGAAGGCTTTTATCAGCGCGTGGTGACCACGGGTGCGGGGCAGGTGATTGCCAGCTGCGCGCCAGCGGCGACGGCGGGCAACGCGGTGCTCACCGCACAGTGCGGCGTTTACCAGCCGCAGCTGACCAAGCCGTCGGTCAGCGACTGGAATTTCAGCTATGATCTGAACGTGAACTACAAGCTCGCGCCCGACGTGCTGGCCTACGCAACCTATGCCAAAAGCTTCAAGACCGTCGGCATCAACCAGAATGGCTTGCCGCTCGATACCAACAACCAGCCGGTGCTAAGCGCCAGCACCGTGAAGCCGGAATCGGTCAATCATTTCGAAATCGGGCTCAAGACGCAGTTCTTGAACCGTCTGGCGACCTTCAACCTCACCGCCTTCCGGACCGAGATCAAGAATTTCCAGGCGACGGTGAACGGCGGCCAGTTCGGCACGGTGCGCGGCTATCTGGCGAACGCCGAAAAAGTGGTGTCGCAGGGTATCGAAGCGGACTTCAAGATTAGGACCAGCGACCGGTTCACCGCTTATGCCAACGGCGCTTACACCGACGCCAAATATAAACGCTTCACCAACGCGCCGTGCCCGCCCGAACTGTCCGGCGGGACGTTCCAGCCTGCCAATGCCGCGCCCGATTATTCGCAGCCGGGGATCCCCGGCGCGCTCAGCCCGCGCCAGTGCGACATTTCGGGCGCCGACCTGCCCGGCGTATCGAAATGGGCGTTTTCCTATGGTGCGGAAACGAACGTCCCCGCCACGCTGCTCGCGAAGGACGGTCAGGTCTATCTGGGCGTCGACGGCAATTATCGCTCGCGCTGGAATTCCAATGCGTCGCCGTCGATCTATACCGATGTAAAGGGCTATGCGCTGACCAATTTCCGCGTCGGGTTTCGCGCTGACGGGTTCGATGTTTTCGGTTGGGTCCGCAACGCCTTCGACGTCGATTATATCGAAACGCTGCAAGTGGCGCCGGGCAATGTCGGACTGATTGCGGGCCAGCCGGGCGATCCGCGGACCTGGGGTGGGACGGTCAAGTTCAATTTCTGACCCGGCCCATTCGCCGGAAACAGAGAAGGGGGCGTTCCGCGAGGAGCGCCCCCTTTTCGTGCGGGCTGATCGATCAGCGCTGCTGCGGGTTGCCGCGGTCCTGATCGGACCGCTGGCCGCCCTGCTGGCGATCCTGGCTGCCATCCTGCTGTTGCTGCTGCTTGCGGCGTTGTTCTTCGTCGCGTTGCTGCTGCT
Source organism: Sphingopyxis sp. EG6 (assembly GCF_003609815.1). Taxonomy (NCBI): domain Bacteria; kingdom Pseudomonadati; phylum Pseudomonadota; class Alphaproteobacteria; order Sphingomonadales; family Sphingopyxidaceae; genus Sphingopyxis; species Sphingopyxis sp. EG6. Next base: position 2,505,299 of record NZ_AP017603.1, on the reverse strand, counting down.
CGTTGGGGTTTTGGTTGGCCACTTTCTCTCTCCATTTCGTCACGCCATTATGCGGGTGACATCATGCCAACCCGCTGTTCCTGCGTAATGTTGCGCGACCTCGGCGCGCTTTCGTCGGGGCGTGGCAGCAGCGCGACCAAGTCATATCATTGCCGCAACCCGCCGCTCTGTAATCGGTTCGTTCAATGACTGAATTCAGCTTATTCGGTTATGTCGATGGAAGAGGGCGGCCTATCCTTTCCATCCCAAGGCGAAAGGACGACCCAATCGACTCGCGATCAGCCAGCATCGATGCGCCTGCGGTGACCCCCCGGTCGCCCGCGCGTCATGCGCCGGTCATCCTGCCGCGCCACCCTTATCCAACGAGAACCCCCAAAGGAGAGACTGTATGAACGACCAGACCCCCATCAGCGGCGGATGCCCGGTTCACCAACCCGGCGGCGTGCGGTCGCTGCTCGGCCGCACCAACAAGGATTGGTGGCCCGACATGCTGGCGACCGAAGTCCTGACCCCGAACGGCCCGTCGAACCCGATGGGCGACGACTTCGACTATTCGAAGGCATTTGCGCTGCTCGACTATCAGGCGTTGAAGGCCGACCTGACCGCGCTGATGACCGACAGCCAGCCGTGGTGGCCCGCCGACTATGGTCATTACGGACCCTTCTTCATCCGCATGGCGTGGCACGCCGCAGGTACCTATCGCACCGCTGACGGCCGCGGCGGCGCCAACAGCGGGCAACAGCGCTTCGCGCCGCTCGACAGCTGGCCCGACAACGGCAACCTCGACAAGGCGCGCCGTCTGCTTTGGCCGATCAAGCAGAAATATGGCAACAAGATCAGCTGGGCCGACCTGTTCATCCTGACCGGCAATGTCGCGATCGAAAGCATGGGCGGGCCGGTATTCGGCTTCGGCGGCGGCCGCGCCGACGTGTTCGAGCCCGAGCGCGACATCTATTGGGGCAGCGAAGACAAGTGGGTCAACGAAGGCGTCCAGACGCGCATCGATCCGGATAAGGGCATGGACGCGATCGAAGGACCGCTGGCCGCGATCCAGATGGGTCTGATCTACGTCAATCCGGAAGGACCGGGCGGCAATCCCGATCCGCTGCTGTCGGCGCGCGACATGAAGGAAACCTTCGAGCGCATGGCGATGAACCATGAGGAAACGGTCGCGCTGACCGCGGGCGGCCACACCTTTGGCAAAGCGCATGGCAATGGCGACGCGTCGCTGCTCGGCGCTGCGCCTTCGGGCGGCGACATTGCGGCGCAGGGCTTCGGCTGGGTCAGCAGTCACGAGAGCGGCGGCGTCGGCGAGCATGCCGTGACAAGCGGCATCGAAGGGTCGTGGGTCAACACCCCGACCGAATGGTCGGAGAATTACTTCCGCCTGCTGCTCGATTATGATTATGAGCTCGTCCACTCGCCCGCCGGCGCGCAGCAGTGGCAGCCAATCAACCAGAAGCCGGAGGACATGGCCCCGGCGGCGTGGGATCCGAACGTCAAGGTTCCGACGATGATGACGACCGCCGACATGGCGCTCAAGATGGATCCGGAATTCCGTGCGATCAGCGAGAAGTTTCGTAACGATCATGAAGCGTTCAAGGACGCATTCGCGCGCGCCTGGTTCAAGCTGTGCCACCGCGACATGGGGCCGAAAGTCCGCTACCTTGGCCCCGAAGTTCCGGCCGAAGATCTGATCTGGCAGGATCCGATCCCCGCGGGCACGATGCCGTCGGATGCCGAAGTGGCGGCGGTGAAGGAAAAGATCGCCGCGAGCGGCCTGAGCGTCAGCGAGCTGATCAAGACGGCTTGGGCGTCGGCCAGCACCTATCGCAAGTCGGATCATCGCGGCGGCGCCAATGGCGCGCGCGTGCGCCTCGCGCCGCAGAAGGATTGGGAGGTCAACGAACCCGCGCTGCTCGCCAAGGTGCTGAGCACGCTCGACGGGCTGCGCGGCAATCTGTCGATCGCCGACACGATCGTGCTGGGCGGCGTCGTCGGGCTGGAAAAGGCGATCAAGGACGCGGGCTTCAACGTCGCGGTGCCGTTCATCGGCGGGCGCGGCGATGCGACCGCGGAACAGACCGATGCTGCCAGCTTCGACGTGATGGAGCCCGAAGCCGATGCGTTCCGCAACTATCTGGGCAAGAAGAAGCTGGCGGTGAAGACCGAGGAAATGATGCTCGACCGCGCGTCGCTGCTCGGCCTGTCGGTCCCCGAAATGACCGTCCTGATCGGCGGCCTGCGCGTGCTGGGCGCCAATCATGGCGAGCGTGGTCACGGCCACTTCACCAAGCGGTCGGGACAGCTCACCAACGACTTCTTCGTCAACCTGCTCGACATGACCAATGTCTGGAAGGCGGTCGACGGGTCCGATGACCAGGAATTTGTTGCCACCGACCGCAAGGGCGGCGGTGAAACCTGGCGCGCGACGCGGGCCGACCTGGTGTTCGGCTCGAATTCAGAGCTGCGCGCGGTCGCTGAAGTCTATGCGCAGTCCGACAATGGCGAAAAGTTCGTCAAGGACTTCGTCAAGGCGTGGACGAAGGTGATGAACGCCGACCGGTTCGACCTCGCCTGATCGGCACCAGCCGCACAGACGACGGGTCGCGGACCCGCCCCCGGGGACATGGGCCTGGGGGCGGGTCTTTTCTTTGGTGTTGCAACAGGGCTTGCGTGCAGGCGTCAGCCAGCGTCAGAGCCCCGGCAGCGCGTTCCTTACCGATAGATCAGATAGGCCGCGACAATCGCCGCGAGCAAAAAGCCGCGCAGGATCAAGCCATTGCGGAGCGAATGGCCTTCAAGATGGGATTGCAGGTCCGCCGGTATCGGCATCGGCCGGGTGGCGGATACGTCGGCGCCGCCGGTGTTGCCGACGGGCACCCAACCCGCGAGGTGAAAGGGGCCCGCGCCGATCAACCGGACAAGCTGACCGCGCGCCTCTTTCGCGTCCGACCGTTTCAGGGCAAGCCGCAACATATGATAATGCGTTCGGATATGGGTCACATACCAGCGCTGGCCCAGGATATGGGCGCGTTCCAGATGCCGGGTAGCGAGGGCAAAGTCGCCGGCCGCTTCGGCTGATCGGGCGGACGCCATTTCGCTGGCAAAGGCTGCTTTGACCGCCGATTTCATAACGAACACCTCCAAAGTGGGTGCTTGGGGCTACCATAGGAATTGGGTTTCGATCGAGAACCTAATCATACCGGTACATGGCGTGTCGCCCATGTTAACAGCGTAAATTTATACTTGACCGCATCGGCCTCGTCGATCAATGTTTACGGCGAAAACATTTGATTCGCGACAAGAGGATGCGGCATGCGAACTTTGCTCTACGCGATCGGCCCGATGCTGTTCGATTCGCTGGGTGTCATCCTTTTTGCGGTGCTGCTGGCAACCGGGGCCGGGATCCTGGTTGCGACGGTGGCGGGCACGGCGGTTGCGCTGGCGGTCGTCGGCTACGAACTCGCGCGCGGGCGCAAGGTTGCGGCGCTGCAATGGATCAGCCTGGCATCGGTACTCTTCGCTGCGGCCGCGACGCTCTTTACCGGCGATCCGCGTTTTGTGATGGCGAAGCCGACGATCGTCTATCTGATCGTCGGCAGCGTGATGCTGCGCAAGGGCTGGCTCAATCGCTATATCCCGCCCGAGCAACTGGCGTTGGTCGGCGATGTGATGGACCGGTTCGGCATGATCTGGTCGGCGATGATGTTTGCGAGCGCAGGGCTAAACCTGATCATCGCGATCTTCTTCACCGCCTGGTGGCCGTTGTTCATCGGCGTCTTTCCGCTGACGTCTAAATTCGGCCTGTTCGCGGTCCACGTCGCGGTGGTGCATTTTGTAATGAAAGCCCGGCTGCGGCGGATGGCGGGGGATGAGGCGGCGATAGCGGTTGCTGCCGAGTGAGCGCGGGATGGTCGCCCAAAGCCTATATCGTCATCCCGGCGAAGGCCGGGATCTCAACGGCGCATCAAAACGCGACGGCGAGATCGTGTAGGGAGTCACGTGCCTCCCTACACCCTTCGCCGGGATGACGATCAAAAAAATGGGCTTGGGCAATTCTTACTCGGCGTCCAGCCCGTAGGCCGTGTGCAGCACGCGCACCGCAAGCTCGGTTTCATCCTCGTCGATCAGTACGCTGACCTTGATCTCGCTGGTCGAGATCGCCTGGATGTTGATCCCTCTATCCGCAAGCGCGCGGAACATCGTGCTTGCGACGCCCGCGTGGCTCTTCATGCCGACGCCGACGACGCTGATCTTGGCGACCTTGTCGTCGCTGATGATGCGGTTGAAGCCGATCTTTTCCTTCGCGCCCTCGAGCAGGTCGATCGAGCGGAGGAGGTCGGCACCCGGCACGGTGAAGGTCACGTCGGTCTCGCCCTTGTCGCGCCCGACGTTCTGGATGATCATATCGACGTTGATCCCCGCCGCGGCGAGCGGGCCGAAGATGTTGGCGACGCCGCCCGGACGGTCGGGGACGCGCGTGACGATGATCTTCGCTTCATTCTTGTCGTGGGCGATGCCGGTGATCAGCTGCCGTTCCATCTGATGTTCCTCTATTTCCTCGTCGCTGACGATCATCGTGCCTTTTTTGGGAGCCTCGTCGCCCTCGACGAAACTCGAGAGCACCTGCACGCGCACGCCCTCTTTCATCGCCAGCCCGACCGAGCGGGTTTGCAGCACCTTGGCGCCGACGCTCGCGAGTTCGAGCATTTCTTCATAGGTGACATAATCGAGCTTGCGCGCGCGCGCGACGATGCGCGGGTCGGTGGTATAGACGCCGTCGACGTCGGTGTAGATGTCGCAGCGATCGGCCTTCAGCGCCGCCGCAACCGCCACGGCACTCGTGTCCGACCCGCCGCGGCCGAGCGTCGACACGCGGCCATCGTCCATTAGCCCCTGAAAGCCCGGAATCACTGCGACCTCGCCCTTCGCCATTGCGGCACCGAGCGCGCCGGTGTCGATGTCGGCGATGCGCGCGCGCGCGTGCGCTTCCTCGGTGCGGATCGGGAGCTGCCAGCCGAGCCAGCTGCGCGCGGGGGTTCCCATCGCCTGCAAGGTCAGCGCGAGCAGGCCCGAGGTGATCTGCTCGCCCGCCGCGACGACGACGTCATATTCGGCGGGGTCGTAGCGCGGATTGGCCTCGCGGCAGAAATTGACGAGCCGGTCGGTTTCGCCTGCCATGGCCGAGACGACGACCGCGACCTCGTTACCCTGCGCGACTTCGCGCGCGACGAGTTTCGCCACGGTGCGAATCCGCTCGGTGCCCGCCATCGACGTGCCCCCGAATTTCATCACGATCCGCGCCATCTCGCCCCGCTTTCCTGAACTGGTTCCAACCGCGACTTTTCCAAGCATTTCCGCGGCGCTCGCGTCGTTACGGAAGGGGAGGTGCAATGGCAAGCATGAGAACCTATGCGCGCGATAGAATTTCTTGCGCCGCGGAAGGCGGAGTGCCACATCGCGGGGCATGAGCGCTGTGACGATCAATCCGAATGAAGCCGCCCATTTCGGCGCGCTCGCCGCCGACTGGTGGGACCCGCACGGTTCGTCGGCGATGCTGCACAAGCTGAACCCGGTCCGCCTTGCCTATATCCGCGACCAGATCGACGCGCATTGGCATGTCGATGCGCGTGAACGTCACCCGCTTGCGGGGCGTAGCGCGCTCGACGTCGGTTGCGGCGCGGGACTCCTCGCCGAACCGCTCGTGCGGATGGGCGCGCAGGTGACGGGCGTCGATGCGGCGCCCGAGAATATCGCCGCGGCGCGGGGTCATGCGGCGGGGCAGGGGCTTTCGATTACCTATTTTGCAGGCGAACTCGCCGACCTCCCCATTCCGTTCGTGTCGAGCGAAGTCGAGACACGCTTGGGGGATGCCAGCCTTCCGGGTGTCTCGACTTCGCTCGACACGAACGGGGGAGCGGTTTTCGACCTCGTCACCTCGATGGAGGTCGTCGAGCATGTCACCGATCCCGCCGCCTTCATCGCCGAACTTGCGGGTCGGCTCGCACCCGGCGGGCTGATGATCCTGTCGACCCCGAACCGCACGATGCTGTCGAAACTGCTGCTCGTCGAGGCGGCCGAGCGCATCGGTGCGGTGCCGCGCGGGACGCACGACTGGGACCAGTTTCTGAAGCCCGAGGAACTGACCAAGCTGCTCGAAAGCGCGGGGCTTGAGGTGATCGACCGCACCGGCCTGTCGCCGTCAGCGGCCAAGGGCTTCAAGCTCGGCGGCAGCGAGGCGCTCAACTATCTGGTCGCGGCAAGGTGGCCGGCGTAAGCCGCGACCCCCGCGTCGACGCCTATATCGCGAAGGCACAGCCCTTTGCGCAGCCGATCCTGACCCATTTGCGCGAACTGGTGCATAGCCATGCGCCGGGCGTGGAAGAGACGCTCAAATGGGGCGTCCCGCATTTTGTGCTGAACGGCCAGAATCTGGCGGGCATGGCGGCGTTCAAGGAACATGCGACCTTCGGTTTCTGGCGCGACGAGGATGTCACCGGCTCGCCGCGCGACACCGGGGCGATGGGCAGCATGGGGCGGCTCGCGTCGCTGGCCGACCTGCTGGGCGACGAGGCGATGGCCGACTATATCCGGAAGGCCGCGGCGCTGTGCGCCGAGGGCAAGCCCAAGCGCGCGGCGCCGAAACCAAAGGCGGCGCTCGACCTGCCGGGCGATCTGGGCGTCGCGCTGAAAGCCAATGCCGCAGCACAAGGCCATTGGGACTCCTTCTCGCCCGGCAAGCGCCGCGACTATATCGAATGGGTGCTCGAGGCGAAGCGCGAGGAAACGCGCGTCAAACGCATCGAAACGATCGTCGCGCAGGTCGCCGAGGGCAAGGATCGGCACTGGAAATATAAGGGCTGCTGACCATGGCGTCGCCCCCGCGAAGGCGGGGGCCGCAGTCGGCTTGTCACGACGCTGCGGCCTAAAGTTGCCAGCGGCCCCCGCCTTCGCGGGGGCGACGGTTAGAAATCGACATCTTCGTAGTACTTCGGCGGCGTCACAATCTCCATCCGCTCGGCCAGCAGCGGGCGAAAGCTCGGGCGTGATTTGAGCCCCGAATACCAGCCCTTCGTCTGCTCATGCCCGGTCCAGTCAATGCCGCCGAGATAGTCGGCGACCGAGATATGCGCGGCGGCGGTGAGGTCGGCGAGGCTCATCGTTGCGCCGGCGAGCCAGGTGCGATGGTCGATGAGGTAATCGACATAGTCGAGATGGTTGTTCGCCGCCTTCATCGCCTCGCGCAGCGCGCCGCCGTCGGGCGGCTGGCGGTGGACGATGCGCTTTTGCATCCGTTCGAACAGCAAAGGCCCGGTGACTTCATAATAGAAGTCATGGTCGAACCATGCGGTCAGCCGGCGGATCTCGGCGCGGTTCGCCGCTGTGCCGTTGATCATCGCCTTGCCTTCGACGGTTTCCTCGAAATATTCGGCGATCGCCATGCTGTCGATCAGCACCTGGCCGCGCGCCTGATCGACCATTACCGGGGTGCGGCCCGCCGGATTGAGGTCGATGAATTCGTCGCGGCGTTCCCACGGCGATTCGCGCACCAATTCATAACCGACGCCCTTTTCGCCCAATAGCAGGCGGACCTTGCGCGAAAAGGGACAGAGCGGGAATTGATAGAGTTGCCACATGGTTTCGGCATAGCGGCAGCGGGGCGCCGCGCGCAACCATAGTGCGAGCTGGTCGGGATTTAACTTACCTCGTCATCCCGGCCTTCGCCGGGATGACGAAGAGAGTGAACTTAGCGGCGTTGCGCGGCGCGTTCGCGTTCCCACTGCGCGGCCATATCGCGCGCCATATCCTTGAGCACGGGGGCGTAAACCGCCAGCGCCGCGGCGGCCTGTCCCGCCATCCGGCTCGTGGCGCGCACATCGGCGCCCATGCGGTCGGCATAATCGGGATCGCGGCCCGCGACCTCGCCCAGCGTCGCGTCGCGCGGGATATAGGCCGCGTCGGAATCGGGATCAACGCGCGCGACCGCCTCAGCGAGCGGGCCGACGGGCATCTGCATCAGCGCGCCGACGATCGCGGTGATCGTGTCGGCCATCCGGTCCTGCGTCGCGGGGTCGTTCAGCGTCGCGACGGCATCGCGCATTTCACCGTCAGCCGCGGCAGCGGGCAGCGGCGCGGCGAGCGCGAGGAAGGGTAGGGCGATCAGGGCGAGGCGGGACATGATTCCATCCTTTCGAAGGACGTATGGTTCATCGAAGCGGCGTCCGTAGCGGATCGACGCTTTCGCCCCGGTGAACGCGATTGAGGCTTGCGATGAACCGCGGCACCGACGCGGTAAACGATCCTCCCTGTGGCGAAGCCATGGGGAGGTGGCAGCGCGAAGCGCTGACGGAGGGGCCATGGCGCTGCCGGTGCTGCCCCTCCACCATCGCCTACGGCGACGGTCCCCCTCCCCATCGCTTCGCGACAGGGAGGATTTGCCGACTATTCCGCCGCAACCACCTCGGCGACCGCATCACTCAGCGGATACGCGAGACGCAACAGCATCTCCTTCGGGCAGACCTGCCAGAACTGGCCCTTCCAGCGGTCCCAGTCGGCGAGGATTTCGCTGGACCATTTGCTGCCGGTGGCTTGCGCGTGATCTTCGACCAGTTCGCGGACCACGGCCTCCCAATGCGCGCTGCCGATGCGTTGCCAGACGATCGACTCGTCGTTGGCGCGGCTCTCGAACCGGCCGTCGGTGTCGAGGATGAACGCCATGCCGCCGGTCATCCCGGCGCCGAAGTTCGACCCCACGGGGCCGAGGATCACCGCGGTGCCGCCGGTCATATATTCGCAGCCGTTGGCGCCGCAGCCCTCGACGACGACTTTCGCGCCCGAATTGCGGACCGCGAAGCGTTCCCCCGCCTGACCCGCCGCGAGCAGGGTGCCCGAAGTCGCGCCATAAAGGAGGGTGTTGCCGACGATGCTGTTGTGCTGGCTGACCAGCGGGCTCGATACCGTCGGGCGTACGACGATGCGGCCGCCCGACAAGCCCTTGCCGACATAATCGTTCGCGTCGCCAAAGACTTCGAGCGTGATGCCGCTGCACAGGAAGGCGCCCAAGGACTGGCCCGCGGTGCCGCGCAGGCGCACCTGCACATGATTGTCAGCAAGCCCGTTCATCCCGAAACGCGCGGTGACTTCGGCCGACAGGCGCGTGCCGACCGCGCGATGGGTGTTGCGGACATTATAGGTCAGTTGCATCCGCTCGCCGCGCTCGAATAAGGGCTTCGCGTCGTTCAAAATCTGCGCGTCGAGGCTGTCGGGTACCGGGTTGCGGAAGCTCGGCCCTTGCGAGCGGCGCTGCTCGTCGGGCGCGTCGACCTTGGCGAGGATCGGGTTCAGGTCGAGATCATCGAGATGTTCGGCGCCGCGGCTGACCTGGCGCAGCAATTCGGTGCGGCCGATCACCTCGTCGAGGCTGCGACACCCAAGCTTGGCCAGGATTTCGCGCACTTCCTCGGCGATGAAGGTCATCAGGTTGATCACCTTCTCCGGCGATCCCGTGAACTTGGCGCGCAGCTTTTCGTCCTGCGTGCAGACGCCGACCGGGCAAGTGTTGCTGTGGCACTGGCGCACCATGATGCAGCCCATCGCGACAAGGCTCAACGTCCCGATGCCATATTCCTCGGCGCCGAGAATGGCGGCGATCACGATATCGCGACCGGTCTTGAGCCCGCCGTCGGTGCGGAGGCGGATGCGGTGGCGCAGGCCGTTGAGCGTCAGCACCTGGTTGACTTCGCTGAGCCCCATTTCCCACGGCGTGCCGGCATATTTGACGCTCGTCTGGGGCGAGGCGCCGGTGCCGCCGGTGTTGCCCGCGACGAGGATGACGTCCGCATGGGCTTTCGCGACCCCCGCAGCGACGGTGCCGATGCCTGCCGAACTGACGAGCTTCACGCAGACGCGCGCCTTCGGGTTGATCTGCTTGAGGTCGTAGATGAGCTGCGCGAGATCCTCGATCGAATAGATGTCGTGGTGCGGCGGCGGACTGATCAACGTCACGCCGGGCGTTGCATGGCGCAGCCGGGCAATGAATTCGGTGACCTTGAAGCCGGGCAGCTGACCACCCTCGCCAGGCTTGGCGCCCTGCGCGACCTTGATCTCAATCTCGTCGCACGCGCCGAGATATTCGGCGGTGACGCCGAAGCGCCCCGATGCGATCTGCTTGATATTGCTGTTGGCGTTGTCGCCATTGGCATAGGGCTGATAGCGTTCGCTCGCTTCGCCGCCTTCGCCCGACACCGCCTTGGCGCCAATGCGGTTCATCGCGATCGCTAGCGTTTCGTGCGCTTCGGGGGACAAGGCGCCGAGCGACATGCCGGGGGTGACGAAACGCTTGCGGATTTCGGTGATCGCCTCGACGCTGTCGAGCGCGACGCCCTGCGCCGGATAGTTGAACTCCATCAGGTCGCGCAGATAGACGGGCGGCAGGTCGGCGACGCCGCGCGAAAATTGCAGATAGGTCGAATAGCTGTCGGTGGCGACCGCGGTTTGCAGCAGATGCATCAGCTGCGCCGAATAAGCGTGCGTCTCGCCGCCCGCGCGCTGGCGGTAGAAACCGCCGATGGGCAGCGTGGTGACGCGCTTGTCGAACGCGGCCTCATGCTTCTCGGTCGCGTTGATGAAGAGCGATTGATAGCCTTCGCCCGAAATCTTCGCGGGCATGCCGGGGAAGAGGTCGTTGACCAGCGCGCGGGAGAGGCCCACCGCTTCGAAATTATAGCCGCCGCGATAGGAGGAAATTACCGCGATCCCCATCTTGGCGAGGATCTTGAGCAGCCCGTCGTCGATCGCCTTGCGGAAACGCAGGTGACAGTCGTTCAGCGACAGCTCCTTGCCGAACAGCCCGCGCGCATGGCGGTCGGCGATTGCAGCTTCGGCCAGATAGGCGTGGACGGTCGTCGCGCCGACCCCGACGAGCACGGCAAAGGCGTGCGTGTCGAGCACTTCGGCCGAGCGCACGTTGATCGACGCATAGCTGCGCAGCCCCTTGCGGACGAGATGCGTGTGCACCGCGGCGGCGGCGAGCACCATCGCGACGCCGACGCGTCCTTCGCCGATATTCTGGTCGCTGAGGAACAATTCGCTGCGTCCTGCACGCACCGCTTCCTCGGCCTCGCGGCGGACGCGGGCGATCGCTTCGCGCAGCGTCGACGCGTCGCCGCCCGCCGCGAAAGTACAATCGATGTCGGCGACCGCATCGCCGAAATAGGCGCGCAGCCGATCCCAGTCGTCGCCGACGAGGACGGGTGAATCGATCACAAGGACGTGGTCGCTTTGCCCTTTTTCGTCGAGGATGTTCGCGAGGTTGGCAAAGCGCGTCTTCAGGCTCATCACATGCCGCTCGCGCAGGCTGTCGATCGGCGGGTTGGTGACCTGGCTGAAATTCTGGCGGAAAAATTGCGCGACATGGCGCGGCTTGTCCGAAATGACCGCGAGCGGCGTGTCGTCGCCCATCGACCCGATGGCTTCCTTGGCATCCTCGACCATCGGGGAGAGGATCAGCTCCATATCCTCCATGGTGAGCCCTGCGGCGACCTGGCGGCGGAGCAGTTCGGGACGGTCCCATGTGGGCAGGCTCGCCTTGCCGCCTTTTGGCAGGTCGGCCATCGTGCGGAAACCGCGCACGCGCGAGGCATAGTCGGCGGCGCCCGCGATCTTGTCCTTGATCGCGCGGTCTTCGTACAGCGTGCCTTCGTCCAGATCGACCGCGATCATCTGACCCGGGCCGAGGCGGCCCTTCTTGCGGATGCTCGCCTCGGGCAGCAGCACCATGCCGCTTTCGGAGCCGACGACGAGCAGATTGTCGGCGGTGAGCGTGTAGCGCAGCGGGCGGAGCGCGTTGCGGTCCATCCCCGCGACCGCCCAGCGGCCATCGGTCATCGCCAGCGCAGCGGGTCCGTCCCACGGCTCCATGACGCTGGCGAGATAATTGTACATTGCCTTGTGCGCGTCGGGCATCTCGGGCTCGTTGACCCACGCCTCGGGGACCAGGATCAGCTTCGCGGTTGGCGCGTCGCGGCCGGCGCGGCACAGCGTTTCGAACACCGCGTCGAGCGCCGCGGTGTCCGATGCACCCGCCGGGATCACCGGCTTGATGTCTTCCGAATGCTCGCCGAAGGCGAGGCTCGCCATCTTGATCTCGTGGCTTTTCATCCAGTTCTTGTTGCCGCGGATCGTGTTGATTTCGCCATTGTGCGCGAGGCAGCGGAACGGCTGCGCCAGCCACCATTGCGGGAAGGTGTTGGTCGAATAGCGCTGGTGGAAAATCGCGACGCGGCTTTCGAACAGCTTGCTCGTCAGGTCGGGATAGAAATCGGCGAGGCTCTCCGCGAGGAACAGCCCCTTGTAGATGATCGAACGGCACGACAGGCTGCACACGTAAAAGTCGGCGATCTGCGCCGCGATCACCTTTTTCTCGATCCGGCGGCGGACGAGATAGAGCTGCTTTTCGAACTCGGCGAGCGATTGTTCGTCGGGCAGCGGTCCGGCGATCATGATCTGCTCGATTTCGGGGCGGGTGCGCTGCGCCTTGTCGCCGATCACCGACACATCGACCGGCACCTGGCGCCAGCCATAGATGGTGAAACCCGCGTCGATGATCTCGGCCTCGACGATCGTGCGGCATTCTTCCTGCGCGCCAAGGTCGGTGCGCGGCAGGAACACCATCCCGACGGCCAGCCGGTTCGGGCGCACCTTGTGCCCCGACGCCGCGATCGCGTCGTCAAAGAAGCGCACCGGCAGGTCGACATGAATGCCCGCCCCATCCCCGGTCTTGCCGTCGGCATCGACCGCGCCGCGGTGCCAGACCGCCCGCAAGGCTTCGATCGCCGCCTCGACGACGCGGCGCGACGGCTTGCCGTCGGTCGCCGCGACCATGCCGACGCCGCAGGCGTCCGATTCCAGATCGGGACGATACATGCCTTCGGCTGCGAGCCGCGCGTGATCGGGGGTGGGGTAGTGGGTCATGTCTCAATCCTAATGCTATCCCTGCCGTCATCCCGGCGGAGGCCGGGATCTCATCCTCGCATCGTGACGCACCGGCGAGATCCCGGCCTTCGCCGGGATGACGGCTGACAATTAATCCGGCAGCTTCCTGCGCGCATTTTCTATCGCTTCGAACTTCGCGTCCGACGCAGCGGCGACCGCAGAATCCGCTGCTTCGTCCAAGGCTTCAACGCGCTTCAGATCGGCGTCTGACCAATTGCTACGATCATAAGCCGGATCATCGGCACCGGCCGCATCCTCGGCGGCCTTCGCGGCCGCGATAGCTTCGGCCGCATAATCGGTGTTGGCATCGACGGCGTAGTCGTCAGCCGACGCGGCAACCGCGTCCGCTGCCTCGGTCGCCTCCATCGCCTCTGTCTTCCACATGTCGCGCTGGTCTTTCAGCACCTGCACATCGACCTTCATCAGCTTGGCCAGCGACGCGAGTTCCTTGTCGCTGAAGTCCGCCAGCTGCTTTTCCTTGGGCAGCTCCTTCATGTCCTTCTCGATCTGCGGGCCGCGATCCATGAATTTGGTGATCAGCGGCGGCAGCGCCTTCATTACCGCGACCATCACTTCGGGATCGGCCTGCAACGCCATCCATTCGCTGGCATAGATGTTGCCCGTGGGTGTCGCGAGGAAGGTATTGAGGTCGGCCAGCTGCGGCGTGCTGAACTTGCGGGCATAGGCTTTGGCCATGCCGTCGCGCATCGGCCGTTCCATGTCGGCCAGCGCTTCGCTGATCAGCGGGCGCAGCACTCGCATGATCTGGTCTTCGCGTTCCTTGCGATGCGGATCAAAGATGTCGGCAATCTTCGCCCTGGTCGGCTCGTCGAGCTTCGCGATCTGTTCGCTTTCGACCCCGGTCTTGATCGACAGCATCAGGTCGGACTGGCCGCCGAGCTCGCCCAGGACCGTCTTGAGCATCTTGCCATACATGTTGTCGATCATCTTTTCGAGGCTGCCGACCGGGATCAGCGCCCCCATCGTCTGCTGCGCCAGCGTCAGCCGGGCCGGATCGATCGGCGGCAGGCTGCTGGTGTCGAACATTTTTTCGACCAGCGCGATCGCCTGATCCATTTCCTTCTGCATCTTTGCCTTGGCATCGGCGGCATAGGCTTCGCTGCTGGCGTCGCCTTGCTCATCGGCGGCAACAACCTCGGCGACCGGCGCTTCCTGCGCGGCGGCGGTCAGCGGCGCGAGTGCGAACGTCCCGGCGAGCAGCATGGCTTTGAACTTCGACATCATGAATTTCCTTCCCCTGTTGGTCATGCTGCCTTCTTTTCGCTTTTCGCCTTCGCCTTCAACCACTTTGCCATCTGGTCGCTGACATCGCGCCCGTCGCGGATGCCCCACACCACCAGGCTGGCGCCGCGAACGATGTCGCCCGCGGCGAACACGCCGGGCAGGCTGGTCATCATCGTCTGGTGATCGACGCGCAGCGTACCCCAGCGGGTGACGCTGAGGTCGGGCGCGCCGAACAGGTTGGGCAGTTCCTCGGGATCGAAGCCGAGCGCCTTGATCACCATGTCGGCGGGTACGTCGAACGTGCGCCCGGGGTCGGCCTCGGGGCTGCGGCGGCCGCTGGCGTCGGGCGCGCCAAGGCGCATGCCCGCGACGGCGACTTCCTTCACGCGGCTGTCGGCAGTGAAGCTGGCAGGGGCGGACAGCCACACGAATTCGACGCCTTCTTCCTCGGCATTCGATACCTCGCGCAGCGAGCCCGGCATATTTTCGCGGTCGCGGCGATAGAGGCATTTGACCGACTTCGCGCCCTGGCGCACCGCGGTGCGAACGCAGTCCATCGCGGTGTCGCCGCCGCCGATGACGACGACATGCTTGCCCGCGGCGTTGAGGCGCCCGTCGTCGAAGGCGGGCACCGCATCGCCAAAGCCCTTGCGGTTCGACGCGACCAGATAGTCGAGCGCCGCAACGACACCCTCGGCCTCGTTGCCCGGCACATGGATTTCGCGCGCCTTGTAAACGCCGGTCGCGATCAGCAGCGCGTCATGTTTCTGGCGCAGCTGGTCGAGCGTGGCGTCGGCGCCAACCTCGAAACCCAGATGAAATTGGATGCCGCCCTCGGCGAGCCGATCGATGCGCCGCATCACGACATCCTTTTCCAGCTTGAAGCCGGGGATGCCATAGGTCAGAAGGCCGCCGGCGCGGTCGTGGCGGTCATAGACATGCACCTCGTGCCCTTGGGCGCGCAGATATTCCGCCGCCGTCAGCCCTGCGGGACCGGCACCGATGATGCCGACCGACTGGCCGGTTGCGGCGCCGGGGTGCAGCGGTTCGACCCAGCCCTCGGCCCAGGCGGTGTCGGTGATATATTTCTCGACGCTGCCGATCGTCACCGCGCCATGGCCCGAAAACTCGATGACGCAATTGCCTTCGCAGAGGCGATCCTGCGGGCAGATGCGGCCGCAGATCTCGGGCATCGTCGAGGTCGCGTTGCTGAGCTCATAAGCTTCGCGCAGCCGACCTTCCGCCGTCAGCCGCAGCCAGTCGGGGATATGGTTGTGGAGCGGGCAATGCACCGAGCAATAGGGGACTCCGCACTGCGAACAGCGCGCCGCCTGCGCGTCGGCGTCGGGCGCCGCATAGCGCTCGGCGATTTCGCGGAAATCCTGCGCACGATCCTCGGCGGACCTTTTGTCGGGATAGGATTGTTCACGCTCCACAAACCGGAGCATGCGATCGGCAGCCATGCAAATTCCCCTTCTGAGCGGGGCAGATGCATGGCGGGATCGGCGCTGTCACGAAGGAAATCGCAGTTAGGGAAGCAAAACTGACCTAAAATCGCACCTCTTTTGAGCGCCGACGCAGGCGGCGCAATTTTGTTTCGCAAATGGTACCAAATCGGTCCTATCGAAGGGCAAGCCAGATCAACGCAACACTGCCCAGCGCGATTCGATACCAGGCAAAGGGCGCGAAACCGAAGCGGCCGACGATGGCCACCAGCGCCTTGACCACCGCCAGCGCGACGACAAAGGCGACACCCAGTCCGATCGCGATCGCGGTCAGATCGTCGAGGACCAGCACGTCGCGGTCCTTCCACAGCGAGTAGACGGTTGCGCCCAGCATCGTCGGAACGGCGAGGAAGAAGCTGAACTCGGCGGCAGTCTTGCGTTCGACCCCCATCAGCAGCGCCCCCATGATGGTTGCGCCCGACCGGCTGACCCCGGGGATCATGGCGATGCACTGGATCGCGCCGATCGCGATCGCGGTCCCGAGCGGCATCGCCTCGACGCTTTCGACCTTCACCACCTTGACCATGCGCTCGATCGCTAGGATCACGACGCCGCCGACGATCAGCGCGACGGCGACCGTCGTTGGCGACTGGAGCAGCGCGCGGATCGCCTCATAGGCGACCGCGCCGATCAGCATTGCGGGCAGAAAGCCGATCAGGATATTGCGCGTAAACAGGATGGAGTCGCGATCCTGTCGCAGCAATCCCATGCCGACATTCCAGAAGCGCTGGCGATAGGCGACGAGCACCGCGAGGATCGCGCCGAGCTGGATCGAAATCTTGAACGCCGCCGATCCCTCGCCGGTAAAGCCGAGCAGTTCGGCGCCCAGGATCAGGTGGCCGGTCGACGACACCGGCAAAAATTCGGTCAGCCCTTCGATGATGCCGAGCAGGATGATGGTCGCAAGGTCGTGCATGAAATGTCCTGGGGTTGTTCACCCCAGCGACCAAGGCGATCGGGCGGGGGCAGGCCGTGGCCTGAGGCGTGGATCTTAAGCGGGCTTCTGGACCGCAAAGCGGCCGTTGCGGCGATATTGCACCAGCCAGTCGTCGGCAACCGCAGCCAGCGAGGTCGACTGGACGCCAAGCTCCGCCAGCCCCGCCGTCCCCGGCGCAACGACGTTGTCTGTCTGCAGCATCAGCCACTGATCCTTGGTGATCGGCGCGCCGGGTGCCCAGCCGAATCCCGACGCGAGCGCTCCGGCGACGACATCGGGCACGTCGACGAACAGCGGCGCCCGGCCGGTCGCATCGGCGATCCAGCGTTGCAATTCGCCCATCGTCAGCACCTGCGGCCCGCCCAACTCAAAGGTCTGGCCGGCTGCCGCGCCATCGAGCGCAGCGACGACCGCATCGGCGACATCGCCGACATAGACCGGCTGGAATTTGGCGTGCGGTGCCACGACGGGGATCACCGGCGACATGCGGATCATCGCGGCAAAGCGATTGATGAACTGGTCCTCGCGGCCAAAGACGATCGAGGGGCGCAGGATCGTCGCGACCGGGAAGGCGGCACGCACCGCGGCTTCCCCGTCGCCTTTGCTGCGGCCATAGGCCGACGGGCTTTCGCGGTCGGCGCCGATCGCCGACACATGGACCAGCGCGCGGACCCCGGCGGCTTTCGCGGCGGCGGCGACATGCCGCGCCCCGTCGGCCTGCACCGCCTGCATGTCGGCAAAGGCGCCGACCAGGTTGATCACCGCGTCGCTGCCCTGTACCGCGCGCGCGATGCTGGCGGGATCGCGGACGTCAGCGGCGACGAACTGCGTCTGGCCCAGCCCGCCCAGTGGCTTGAGATACGTCGCGGCGCGCGGGGTGCGCTGCGCGACGCGGACGCGCGCGCCGCGCGCGAGCAGCCGCTGTACGACATAGCGGCCGACAAAGCCGCCGCCGCCCAGCACCGTGATCAATTGCCCGTCGAATTTCTGCATGGGATCCGCCTGTGATCGATTCTTTAAGGGAGGCGCCGCGCGCGCCCGACGGCATCCCCATGCCGCGAAGCGGGGGAGGGGGCAAGGGGCGACGACAGCCAGATCGCGCGAAACCGGCAGCTTTGCGATAAAATGTGCCGCGACCCGCGCAGCGCAGTTGACAAGCCGCCAGCCCCGCCGCTAAGCGCCCGCTCCTACCCCGTGCCCAGATGGCGGAATTGGTAGACGCACCAGCTTCAGGTGCTGGCGATCGCAAGGTCGTGGAGGTTCGAGTCCTCTTCTGGGCACCAGTGACCTTTCCGGCAACGTCCGGGAACGTCCAGCAAGCGGCTGGTTTTCCACCGTTTTTCGATGAGAATCGCTGAATGGAATCCAGGCTGATCCAGCCGGAACCATCAGCGTACCATCAGCTTTGATGGTGTTTTTGATGGTTCCGGTCAGCCTCTTGCAGGTGAAACCATCATGACGCTTACCCACATCCAGATTTCGAACGCCAAGCCCGCAGAAAAGGCCTATAAAATGGCCGATAGCGATGCCCTATATCTCGTGGTCAGACCGAGCGGAGCAAAGGTCTGGCGAATGAACTATCGTCACCTGGGCCGACAAAAGACTCTCTACTTCGGTTCGTGGCCTGATATTGGAATTGCTTCCGCTCGGGAACTGCGCGACGCAGCGCGAAAGCTGCTTCTTGCAGGGCTCGATCCGGCCGCGGAAAAGAAGGTCGAACGGATCACCCGAAAGATCGCCGAGGACAACACGTTCAAGACGATCGCAGAGGAATGGCTGGCGAAAAACGAACGGGAAGAGCGCGCGGCCGTCACGCTTCGCAAAATTCGCTGGCTCCTCGATATCGCCAATCCACTGATCGGCAGCCGTCCGATCTCGAAAATCACGCCCCAGGAGGTTCTGGCCGTACTCCGTAAGGTCGAGGCCAATGGACGGTATGAAAGTGCGCGTCGGATGCGCAGCGTGATCAGCAGGGTCTTCCGATACGCGATCGCCACCGCAAGGGCGGACCGTGATCTTGCGGCTGACTTGCGCGGCGCGCTCACGGCTCCGAAGGTAAAGCACCACGCCGCGATCACGACCCGCAAGGAAACAGGGGCGCTCCTGCGCGCTATCGAAGGATATGCTGGTCACGAAATCACGGCAATTGCGCTGCGACTGACGCCGCATGTCTTCGTGAGGCCGGGCGAACTGCGACAGGCGGAATGGACGGAGATCGATGTCGAGGACGCGGTGTGGACGATCCCGGCCGACAAGATGAAAATGCGCCGTCAGCATTGTGTCCCGCTGTCCAGGCAGGTTCTCGAAATGCTTGAAGCGCTGCACGGCCTCACGGGCCATGGGCAATTTCTGTTCCCCTCATTTCGAACTTCCCGGCGGTGCATGTCCGAGAATACGGTGAGCGCGGCCCTTCGGCGTCTCGGCTATAGCCGCGAGGAGATGACGGCGCATGGCTTCCGTTCGACAGCCGCGACTCTTCTCAACCAGATGGGCATGTGGCATCCCGATGCGATCGAGAGGCAGCTCGCGCATCTGGATGCAAACGCGACGCGGCGAATCTACACGCGCGGCGAATATTGGGATGAGCGTGTGCGCATGATGCAGCACTGGTCGGACTATCTCGACCAGCTCCGCGATGGCGCACAGATTGTGCGGCCATCTTTTCAGAGGGGCGGCCGAATGACTGCCTAGCGCGCTCAGGTTTTGCGGTAGTACGTTCATATATTTATGTATATTTTATGAGGTAACGATCATAAATTTACGATCAAAATATCTTGATATGTTCATATTTATATATACATCTTAGGCTCATCAGGACATATATATATGAACGAAGATCAGGCCGCCCTTGCCCGCAAGCAACTCGAAAGACGTTTCGCGCCCTTGCGCGAAACGTCTTTTGCCGTGCCCCCAAGAGGCTGGATAAAGGCAATACGCGAAGCTCTGGGCATGACGGTCCGCCAGCTTGCCGCTCGTATGGGAACATCGATTTCGCGCATTCCCGTGATTGAGAAGGCCGAAGTCAGCGGATCCACCACGATTAAGACGCTGCGTCAGGCGGCTGAGGCAATGAACTGCACTTTCGTTTATGCCTTCGTACCGACGAAGCCGCTTGATGATATCCTGCGCGACCGCGCGAAGCAGAAAGCGAGCAAGGATATTGCGCGGCTGGACCATACCATGCGGCTGGAAAATCAGGCCCTGCTCAAAGCCGATCTCGACGAAGAACAGCGGCGCATGATCGAACTCATTCTATCCGGCTCCTTGCGCGGCCTGTGGGATGATGAATGACAGATAAGCTGTTTAACGATGACGACGACGCCAACACGCCGCTGACCGCCGAGGAGCGCGAACAACTCATCCCGTCCTATATCACCATGCGGCATGAGCTGAATGAAGCCGAACAGATCAATATCAGGCAAGCTTTACGATGGGTGATGAGCCGGAAGCGGGATATTCTCGATCAGGATTTCATGAACCAGCTTCACAAACGCATGTTCGGAGACGTGTGGCGTTGGGCCGGGCAGTATCGCACCACGCCGCGCAACATTGGCGTCGATGCTTACAGAATCCCCATGGACCTTCGTCAACTGATCGACGACACGCGATATTGGGTCGAGCATGGAACCTACCCACCCGATGAAATTGCCGTCCGATTCAGCCACCGGCTCGTTGCCATCCATCCTTTCCCGAACGGCAATGGCCGTTTTTCGCGTATGGTCGGCGACATGCTGGCGGTCCAACTCGGATGTACACCGTTTACATGGGGAAGCGTTGGCCTGGTCAATGCCAGCGAAACGAGAGCAGCTTATGTTGCCGCACTTAAAGTAGCCGATAGCCATGATATCGGGCCATTGTTGCTCTTTGCACGATCATAGCTAGATAGCCAGCATGTGACTCCGCATGGACCAAGCGATCAATAGCTGCTCCGACGCGAGCTACACGGTGGGAACGAAAATTTGGGACCCTCTTTTCGAGCGGTGGCGCAACCGATTATGCGCTGGTTAGGGCTTTCAGACTTTTATATGGGATCAGCGTAGATCGGCCGACCTTGACGGTTTCAAGGTCGCCGGACTCGATGAGTTCGTAAATCCTGGATCGACTGATTCCGGTGAGCTTGACGGCAGTGGAAATCCGTACCGTAAGGGGCTCGATAAATACGATCTCAACCGGAGTGTCATCGGAATCCCGCATCTTTCATGTCCTCGCAACGAGACATTTTTGCGCGCGGTTCCAACGCAGCTTTCGCCCGCTCAAGCATGGTCGGCGGCACGATTTTCACAAGGAGGAGGGCACGTAGCTACCGGTCGGCGGCATTCCCGCGCCGCGGGGCCACAGACTAATGCCGCAGCCAAGCGGAGCGAGGAGGAAAAGAGGGGGTTATTGCGTATCCGTCCTGATGAAGAGGCTTGCCATGCCTGCAGGGTTTTCAACGTCTCGCAAGCCAGAACTCGAAGTCGCCGGGGCCGTTCTTGTGCGCCGCTTCGGCGGGACTTGGTCTGGCGATTCTGGCATGTGCCGCTGCCCTGCTCATGAGGATAAAACCCCGAGCCTGTCGGTCAGGATTGGCGAAACACGACTTTTGTTCAAATGCTTTGCCGGCTGCGATATTTCCGATGTGCTCCGGGCGCTTCGCCGCGACGGTCTGAACGCCCTCGACGCACGTGACGGCAGGGGGGCGCCATCCTCCCTCCCTAAAGAATGGCTACAGCAGCGTGCCCGTGACCTGTGGGGCATTGGTCGGCCAATAAACTGGACAATCGCGGAGACCTATTTGCGGAACAGGTCGATCGATATTGCACCTAACTGCCTGCGGTTCGCTCCCCGAACGCCTCTCGGCAAGGGCCGACTGGCCGTGTTTCGACCGGCGATGCTCGCCGCGGTAACCGATGACTCGGGATTGTTGGCCGTCCAACGGACCTTCCTTGATGGCAGGGGCCGACGCGCGCGCGACCTCCGGCACCCTCGCAGATTGCTCGGTCACCCCCGCACAGGTGCGGTTCGACTCGCGCCGGCCGCTTATACACTCGGAATTGCCGAGGGCGTCGAGACAGCGATCTCGGCGATGATCCTCCTCGGCATCCCGGTCTGGGCCGCACTCGGCAATGAGCGCATCCCACAAATTACTATTCCAGAATCGGTGTCGCGTCTCATCCTGTTGCCCGACAACGACCGTGCCGGCCGCCTCGCCGTGCCGCTCGCCGTGAAGGCGCACGCGGTGCCCGGACGACGCATCGATACGATCTGGCCATGGAACGGCCGAAACGACTGGAACGATGTCCTCAGGCAAGGAGGGAAGGGAGTGGGGGACTGGCGGCGCCGAGCGGCCTGAATGGTCGGGCTTCCGCCGCCAGGAGACTGATTATGTCATTTCCCATCGTATACGCGCCTGCGCGCAACTGCGTCCCTTCGCCGCTCAACGTCAGGACCGAAAGCGATCCCGATGCCGACGCAGAACTGGAGGCGATGATCGGCGAGGCCGGCTTCGTGCTCCAGAATTTGATTGGTACGGCAGTCAAGCGCAAGAAGGACCACTACAGCATCTTCGGCGGCGGTCGGCGCCTCGAGCGCGTGCACGTCCTGATCGAAAAGGGGCGGCTCCCGGACGACTTCAAGATTCCGGTCATGGTGATGCCGGACGCGAAGCGTGCCATCGAGTTCAGCTACGCCGAGAATAACAAGCTCCCGATGACCGCCGCGGACGAGTGCATGGCGTTCAAGAACATGATCGAGAAGGAGGACAAGACTGCGGCCCAGGTCGCGGCGCGCTTCGGCAAAACCGAGCGCTTCGTGCTCGGCCGCGTCCGTCTCGCCGATCTCCACGAGACGATCTTCGATGCGCTGCGCAAGGGCGAAATCACCCTCGAAATTGCAAAGGCCTATGGCAGCACCTCGGATACGGCTCGCCAATCCCGCGTCTTCGAGCAATATCGCGACAGCTATTACCGCAACGACCCGTACACCATCCGGCGTGAGCTCGCCGCCGGCAGCTACCGGGGCGGCGACCCGAAAGCGCTGCTCGTCGGCCGCGATGCCTATGTCGAGGCGGGCGGGCGGATCGACTCTGACCTCTTTTCCGACAGTGCATCCGAGAACTGGATCGATGGCGACGTCCTCGACCGCCTCGCTGATGAGAAGCTGGCTGCGGAAGCCGAAGCGATCCGGGCGCGCGAGGGCTTCGCGGAAATTCGCGCGGTCCCGATGACGCGCATCTCGTTCGCGGATTATGACGGCCTCCGCCCGGTCCGCGGCGAGATTCCTGAACCGACCGCAGAGGAGGTAGCGCGCTGCGCCGAAATCGAAGCTGAGATGAACATGATCGCCGAATCTGCCGACGAGAGTGATGACGGCATCACCGAGGACGAGGAACAGCGGTATCGCGAACTTGAATCCGAACTGAGCGGCATCCAGAATCGACCGGCGGTCTTGACCGACGACCAAAAGGCCGCGGCACTTGCCTTCCTCGTCATCGGCGAAGATGGCCAGCCGCGTGTGCACCATCAGGCCTACATGGTGCCGACCGAGGCCGACGAAGACATCGATGGCGACGATGATAGCGACGCCGAGACCGACGGCTCTGTCTCGGCGAAACCGGCAATGAGCCAACGACTCATCGACGAGCTCGCAACGATGAAGGCGGAACTGCTTCGTGTCCATGTCGCAAGCGATCCCCGCTTTGCGCTCGATCTCGGAACCTTCGTGATGGTCGATGCGGCTTTACGGCGCTACGCTTCCGATCTCGCCAGCGACCTTCGCGCCGATGCCGCGCCGTCGCGTGTCATTGGCTTCGAAAGCGGATCGCTCGCGGCTGACGAATGGGCCAAGCTCGAAGAGGGGCTCGATCGAAGCTGGGTCCAGCCGAACATCGGCGTCGCCGGGCGCTACGATGCCTTCTGCGCGCTCGGCGAAGAAGCGCGTGCGGCTTGGCTCGCTTGGGCGATCGCCCGGACGATCCATGCGGTGCCCATGAAAGATTCCGCCAGCGGTTTCGTCGATCATCTCGGTCGCAAGCTCAAGATCGATGTCGCCGCCTGGTGGCGCCCGACCGCGAAGAATTATTTCAAGCGGCTCACCAAGAGCTCCATCATCGACCTCTTTCAGGAGATCGGCGGCAGCGAGCTCAGCCAGCGCTACGGGGCGTCGAAGAAGAACCTGCTCGCCTCTTCGGCTGAACAGCTCTTCGCCGGGAACATCATCGTCGAGGCGGACGTCAAGGAAAAGGCGCTTGCCTGGCTGCCTGACGCCATGCGCTTCGAGCATCCGGTCGCCGAGCCGGTGAACGATGATGGCGAAGACGAAACGAGCGGCACCGTCGAACCCGAGGCGGCGGGCGATCCCGCCGATGATACCCACGAGGACGAGCCGCTCTCCGACGCGGCCTAATCTCGCTCTTCGATTTTATGGGGTCGCGGTCCTGCGCCGCGGCCCCTTTTCTTATGCCCCCATTCCAGTCGGGAGGAGAGGGGGAGGGGCGATGGCAGCGGGGGCGTGTTGCTCCCGAACCTCTTCAGGAGAATTGCCATGACCCTTCCGCTTCTGAAGCTCGCTGAAACCCCGGGCACCGAGGCCCGGGAAAAAGCCGAACGCCTTTATGGCGTCGCCCGCGCACTGCGCGACCGGCTCGCCGATCCGCAATCCGTGACCCGCTCGCTGCTCAAGCGCCTGATGGTGGAAGCGTTCCGCGGCTCCGATGCCGACGGGCGCTGGTCGATGCGCGATGCCTATGACGCGCTCGAAGCCGCGCAGGCATCGGACACGCTCGTGCCCGATGATGACCCGAACCCGGACTGGGGGCCCGAAGACGAATTCGCGGATATCCTCGCGTTCGAGAAGGCGCTGCCGACCCAGACCTATCGCAGCGAGCACCAGGTCGATATGCAGCAGTTCAGCACGCCGGCGGCGCTGTCCTGGCTCGCGGCCCGAGCGGCGGCGGTCACTGCTGGCGATCATGTGCTCGAACCGTCGGCAGGTACCGGCATGCTTGCGGCGCGCGCGATCGCCGCGGGCGCGAGCGCTTCGCTCAACGAGCGCGATCCCTGCCGGGCGGCGCTGCTTTCCCTCGTGACGGGCCGCCCAGTCACGACCCATGACGCCGAGTTCATCAACGACCGGCTGCCGACGGATGTTCGGCCGACAATTGTCCTGATCAACCCGCCCTTCAGCCGCAGCGAGGGGCGCGGCCAAGATCGCCATGCCGGAGCGCGCCATCTTCGCTCCGCGCTGCTGCGTCTTGCCGAGGGCGGACGCTGCGTCGCGATCATGTCGCCGACCTTCGCGCACGATGCGAGCGGCGCGAGCGGCTATGTCTCCGTCGCCGAAATTGCCCGCCCGCGCGTCGAGATCACGATTCTCGGCCGTCCCTATGCGAAGCATGGCACCAGCGTCGCCGTCCGCCTGATCGTCTTCGACAAGGGCTGGATCGGCCAAACCGAGCGCCACACGGTCGACACCATCGCGGCGGCGCTGCCCATCGTGCTCGCGGCTCCGGCGCGGCTTGACCCATCCGACGAACCGCCCCCGGCGTCCCCGGCGGTAATCCCGATGCGTCCCGCGCTGAGGCCTTCGTCGTCCTCACTCTTCTCCGGCCTCGCTGGCCCCAGGATCATCGCACCCTCGCGGATCGCCGCGACCGATGATCTAGCGCAGCCGCTCGCCTATTCGGTCCGCGACGCGCCGCTCCCTGTCGGCGATCCGGTCGGTATCTATGCGCCTTGGCGGCTCGCCCGCATCGATATTCCAGGCGCGAAGCCCCACCCCGACGATCTCGTGGAATCGCTCGCCATGGCGTCGGTTCTGCCCCCGATCCCCCAATATCGCCCGCTTTTCCAGAAGCGGGCAAGCGAGGCGCTGTCAGACGCCCAGCTCGAAGCGATCATTTACGCAGGCGATGCCTTCTCGCGCGACCTCTCGGGCCGGTTCGTCACCAACACGGCAGGCGACTTGCTGATCGAGGACCCCGAAGGCCGCCCCTATCGCATGGGCTTCTTCATCGGGGACGGGACGGGCGTCGGCAAGGGCCGTGAAGGCGCCGCAATTATCCGGGACCAATGGAACTGCGGCAATCAGCGCGCCATGTGGATCTCGAAGGGCGCGACGCTCCTCGAAGATGCCCGGCGCGACTGGAGCGCGCTCGGCGGGCTTCCAATCGACGTCCAGCCGCTCGACGCCTTTCCGCTTGGTCAGCCGATCGGCATGGCGAGTGGCATCCTCTTCCTCACCTATGCGACGCTCCGGTCCCAGCGCCACGACCAATGCTCGCGCCTGCAGCAGATTCTCGAGTGGACGGGCGCCGGGTTCGAAGGCGTGATCCTCTTCGATGAATCCCATTCGATGGGCAACGCCGCCGGGACCAAGGACGAGTACCGGCAAGCCAAGGGATCCGAGCAGGGCCTCGCCGGGGTCCGCCTGCAAAATGCGCTGCCGCGCGCCCGCGTTGTCTATGAATCGGCGACCGGCGCCACCAAGCCCGAAAATTTGAGTTACGCGTCGCGGCTCGGGCTCTGGGGTCCCGGTACGGCGTTTGCCAATCGCGACGGCTTTCTCGCCGCGATGACCGACGGCGGCATCGCCGCGATGGAAATCGTCGCCCGCGATCTCAAGTCCATGGGTCTCTACACCGCCCGGGCGCTCAGTTTCGCCGGCGTCGAATATGACCCGCTCGAGCATCAGCTCACGCCGGACCAGATCGACATCTACGACGCCTATGCCGATGCATGGGCGATCATTCACCAGAACCTCGACGAGGTTCTGAAGGCGTCGAACATCGTCGACCGCATTTCGGGGCAGACGATGAACGCCCAGGCCAAGGGATCGGCGCTGAGCCGGTTCGAAAGCGCGAAGCAGCGGTTCTTCTCGCAGGTCCTGATCGCGATGAAGATGCCGACGCTCGTTCGCGCGATCGAGGATGAACTCGCCGCGGGCCATGTCGCCGTCGTTCAGCTCACCAGTACCGCCGAGGCAATACTCGACCGCCGCCTGGCTGACCTGTCACCCGAAGAACGGGCGAACCTCTCGATCGATGTCTCCCCACTCGACACCATGGTCGATTATCTGAAGACCGCCTTCCCAACCCGGCAAATGCGCGCCTTTCGCGCGACCGATGGGTCAATGCGCTCCGAGCCAATGCTCGATGACGACGGCAACGGTGTCCTGTGCCAGGAAGCGGTCGCCGCGCGCGACGATTTGATCGAGCGGCTCTGCTCGATGCCGCCTGTTCCGGCTGCGCTCGACTTTCTCATCGTACATTTCGGCACCGACATGGTTTCCGAGGTCACGGGGCGCACGCGGCGGATTGTCGTTGATGGGCAGGGCCGGCAGAAGGTCGAGCGTCGCACGTCCAGTTCCAACATCGCCGAGACCGACAACTTCATGTCGGGGCGAAAGCCCATCCTCGTCTTTTCCGAGGCGGGTGGCACGGGGCGGTCCTACCACGCTGACCTGGACTGCCCGACCGCGCGCAAGCGGCGCATCCACTTCCTGCTCGAACCCGGATGGCGCGCCGACATCGCGATCCAGGGCCTCGGTCGCACCCACCGCACCTACCAATCCATGCCGCCGGTGTTCCGCCCGGTCACGACCAACTGCAAGGGTGAACGCCGCTTTATCAGCACGATCGCGCGCCGTCTCGACACGCTGGGCGCGCTCACGCGCGGCCAACGCCAGACAGGCGGCCAGAACCTGTTCGATCCCGCCGATAATCTCGAAAGCAGCTATGCCCGCGAGGCCCTGACCCAGTGGTATCACCTCCTCCACGCCGGCAAGCTCGCGAGCGTCAGCCTCGAGAAATTCCAGATCATCACAGGCCTGAAGCTTGTCGATGAGCATGGCACCTTGCTCGACAAGCTGCCGCCGATCCAGCGCTGGCTCAACCGCATCCTCGCGCTCAGGATCGCGACCCAGAACGCGGTTTTCGAGGAATATATGGGGCTCATACAGGCCCGCGTCGACGCAGCGCGCGAAGCCGGAACGCTCGACCTCGGCGTCGAAGCGATCCGGGCCGAGCGTATCGTTCAGATCTCGGAGCGCGTGCTCAGGAAAGACCCGGTATCCGGCGCCGAAACGCGTTTGCTCCGCCTCGAGCTTCATCTGAAGCCGCACGTCACCGGATGGACGCGCCTCGACAAGATCTGGGGAAGCTCCGACGACGTGCGATATCTGCGGAACAGCCGTTCGGGGCGCGTCGCCGTTTGCGTTCCATCCTGGTCGATCACCGACGACGAGGGGCGCCCCGTCAAGATGCTGGAGCTTGTCCGGCCGACGGGTTCCAATCGTATCCAACTCGCCGAACTTTGGCACACCTTCTGGAAAGAGGTCGATCACGATAGCTTCAAAAGCTTCTGGGAAGCAGAGGTGTCCGAAGCGCTCGATAAGGTCGATATTGACACGATCAGCGTCGCGACCGGCCTCCTTTTGCCCGTCTGGAACAAGCTGCCGCAAGACGATGTCCGCGTCTGGCGGATCGATGACGCGGCGGGAACGTCCATCCTCGGACGCATCGTGATGCCCACCGCGCTCGAGAAACTGGAGTCCGCCT
Source organism: Sphingopyxis sp. EG6 (assembly GCF_003609815.1). NCBI lineage: Bacteria > Pseudomonadati > Pseudomonadota > Alphaproteobacteria > Sphingomonadales > Sphingopyxidaceae > Sphingopyxis > Sphingopyxis sp. EG6. The sequence goes on along the minus strand of NZ_AP017603.1, from coordinate 2,477,083 downwards.
TCGGTCTTGAGTCCTCGATCAAACTCACGCCCGATGAACTGATCGAGGCGGCGCGTGGCGGCGATGGCGCACTGATCCCGGGCCTCCATGGCGCGCGCCTCGTTTCCACGATGGTGAACAGTAGCCGGCGCTTCGAGGTCCGGGATTTCCAGCCACAGGACCGCGAATGGCTGAAGGCGCGCGGTCTGTTCAGCGAGGTGATCCAGTACAAGACGCGGCTCTTCCTGCCTGTCGAGAAGGCCGACGAGGTCCTCGCCGCGATCATCGCCGAGCGGCCGCAGTGAATCCCGAATCCACGAAGGGGGCCATGATGTCCGACTTCTATCCACTGGTCGATCAGGACTTTGTCGACCGCTTCAACACGGCTCTCACCGCGCTCGGGAGCTCGGCCAGCATTGCAGTCACGACCTTGCCGACCGACGGCACGGTCTTCGAGCTCCTGGACGACGAAAGCGATTTCCTGATCCTCGTCCCCTCGAACGCCACACCTGAAATCGTCAGCCTGACCTATCGCCTGTACGAAATAGGCGTCCGGCAAGGGCGGTGCGCCGGCGAAGCACTCGCATGGTCGAAGCTTCGCAGCCTCATCGGCGCTGCCGAATGCGGCCCCCAGTCACCGCCATAGTTTGCGTGCTGGGCCAATTTACAGGCGAAAAGGGGGGAGTGGGGGGGGGCTCGGTGTGGCGGCGGAATTGTCCGCAGGGCCATCGAGACGATGGAGGTTCCCATGACAGACCGTGCATCCGCGATCATTCGGATCGGCGGGGCGATCAGGAGCGATCTGATCGAGCCGCTGATCGACGCCATAGCGTGCGACCATGGAATGCTCGACTGGGTTGGAGCGACCGTCGATGCGTCCCACATTGTCGATGGCCAAGCCCTCGAAATCTGCGCCCATGGCCTGGTTGGCGGGCAATTCGATCAGGTCGAGGATTTCTGCACCCACCACGGCATTCCTTTTGTTCGCAATTCGGATCCGTGTGTCGGCGCGTTCAGCGCTCAGCGTGCCGTCTATACCGGCGAGGGCGATCCGCTATATTTCGACACCAACGGGTCGGACCATGTTCTCATGAGCCGGACCGAGTTGAATGGGCTCGGATCCATAGCCGCGGCCGACGCCTGGTTCGAAATTGCCGCATTCGTTCCGCCTCCGATTTCGATCGCTTCCGCGCCGGAAGAGCAGGGACCGTGGAGCCGCCGCGCCGGTCATCCGTTAGCCGACTGGAAATACGAGATCTCAAACGATGACACGCGTCTCGGCTATCTGGACTGGATTGCCGCCCGCGAAGCGAATGAGACCGGTGATACGATGCCAAGAGCCGAAGCCGTCGCCCCGGATGTTCCGCAACTCTATCTCCACCTCTATCATGGTCGCAAAGATCCCGATGAGAACCTCGAAGACTGGGGCAGTGATGGACCCGTCATCGGGCCGCTCGCTTATGTCCACACCACCTATATGTGTGACGTCAAATTTGCTGCCACACCTGAAGTGATGGACCGCTACTTCCCGGCGGTGATGTCCGATTGGCGGGCGCGAGGATTGTCGAACGTCGTCGGCCCGCTGTGCGATTGGCGCCTCACCATCTTCAACGATTATGTCGAGCATGACGGGGTCTACTACGGCGACTGGACGGTGTTTACTGCTACTCCCAGCGAGTTGAAGCGGCAGCCGCCAAGGCCACGGAGCCAGCGTGATGGCACGACGTCCGTCGACGTCCATGTTTGAAGGTTCATCGTTTCGGCGTCTGTGGATGGTTGAAAGCGTTCCCAATATGCCCTATATGAAACTCACTAAACTAGGAGCGCCGACATGTCTCGCACAGCCAGTATGGCCGCTATCGATGTAGATCGCATCCTGCGTGACCGCATCCTGGCAAGCGCCGACCGGATCATCAAGATGATGCCAGCTGCCGCCAAGACGGCGGCGATTGGCAGCATCGACGTCCCCGCGCTTGTCCTGAATATCGCGCGCGGCATTCCGTCGGTCGAAGCCGGCGATCCGGAACAGGCGGAAGAGATTACCCGGGCCATCGCCTTCAAACGGCGACTGATCGAAGCCGCAGGTGGAGCTTTCGATGCCGAAGCAGTTCGCAATCTGCTCGGACACAAGACAGTGCAGGCCGTCTACAAGGCCGCCCGGGACCGTCGCCTCCTCATGATCGATGACAATGGTGCCAAGCTGTTTCCGGCATTCCAGTTCGATGGCAATGCCATCCTCCCGGCGATTCCCCGCGTTCTCGGTGCTGCACCCGGGGCGAGCGGCTGGGCGGTCCTCCAGTATCTGGTGAGCGGCGACGACGGTCTGGGCGACGCGCGGCCGATCGACCTCCTAAGGGGCAATCAAGACGATGTCGATCGTGTCGTGCGTGTCGCCCAAACACTCGACGACTGACAATGGCGGCAAAATCGATGATGCCGGTGGCGACGATCGCTGCCGGACGGACGCTGCACCGTGTTCATGGCAAATCCGTCGACGCGCGCTGGTATGGCCGCAAGGACGCGTCCTGGCGCTGGGACGATCCCGACGGACAATTCGGCGTTCTTTATCTTGGGAAAACACTGGTTGGCCCGTTCGCGGAAAGCCTGCTGCGGAAGCCCGCTGACCGGGACCTGTTATGGGACCGTGTCGAGCAGAAGCGCGCGGCTACGTTCAAGACCAGACGAACACTACGCCTTGCCAAGCTGCATGGCCCCGGTCTCGCCTGGTTTCAGACCACCGCTGCCGGCGTAGCGGCCGATTTCGATCCGGTCACCAATCCTGGTGGTTACGACATTACGCAACGGATTTCCGCGATCGTTTATACCGAGACGGCGTTCGATGGCATCCAGTATAGGTCGCGCTTCGACACGGACGAACTTTGCATCGCATTGTTCGAGCGAGCGGATCCCGCAATCGACCTGACCGGTGAGAATCTGCAGATCGACAAGGGCTGGGTCCGCAAGATCCTCAAACCGCGTGGATTCGAACTCATAGAATTCTAGATCCACCGTCGATCCCGGTTGCGCGTTGAGCTACATATTTTGCAGTGGATTTTTCACTTTTGCGAGAAACCGCGCAGGAAATGAACCGCCGAGCGCGGACGTTCGAGGCGGATACCCAGCATTTCAAATTCATTCCTGTTCCCGGAACCTCACCACGCCGGCGTATCGCGCTCGCCGGGCAATCGACTTCGATCCAGACAGCGCAAAAAAATGCGGCGACCATCGAAGCTGACCGCCCAGCGCGATAATTGTTCCGACAACAGTGTCACGGTCTTCGACGACTATCCTGGCCGAGGAGAAGATGTCGATCCGCCCGTCCGAATCGACCTCAGAGGCGACGAATGATTGTCGGCTTAGCGCCCTATTCTGTTGAAGAAGTCGCCCGGCGGACTGCGGAGGGTGGAAGCGGACGGGAGGCGAACGGCCTCCCCACCTTGATCAGGCGGTGGCGAGGTGCTGGATCGGGAAGATCTTTGCCATTTTCCGGAGGTTTTGGGCCGCGGCGGCGAGGTGGAACTCGTCACGGGCACCATTGGGGCCGCGCAGACGCAAGCGGTCCAGTTTCAGGATGCGCTTGAGGTGGGCGAACAGCATTTCGACCTTCTTCCGCTCTCTGCTCGACACAAGATAGGCGTCGGTTGTCGCGATATCGCGGGCCATGTCGCGCGCGCCTTCGTGGATTGAACGCGTGATCTTGCGGGCTGGCGCATTGGGCGTGCATTGCGGCTTCAGAGCACAGCCTTCGCAGTCGTGCTGACGCGCGCGGTAGCGGATGGAGCCGTCCTTATCGATCCCGGTGCGCGGTGTACTGAAGTTGCGATTAGACCGCCGCAAGTGGTTGCCACCCGGGCAGATATAGCTGTCGTCGTCATAATCATAGATGAAGTCGACGCGCTCGAAGCTGCTGTCATTGCGACCGGATTTTTCGAACACGGGGATATGCGGCTCGATGCCTTTCTCTTCCACCAGCCACGCCAGGTTCGCGGCGGAACCATAGGCTGCGTCCGCTACAAGCCGATGCGGCCAGATGCCGAAGCGCTCCTGCGTCCGGTCGATCATTCTTCGCCCGGTCCATCGTCATCAGCTGGGAAATAGCAATGCCGCCGCGCGGTAGCTCGAAATCGGCTATCTCCACGGTCCGCTGCATCGGCCTCGCTCCCTCCCTTCGGCGCATTGGTCAGGCAGGTACGCGTGACCTACATTTCGATCCAAAGGTGATCGATGAGGATTGGCGCTAGGCCAGGCTTCCGGACATGGTTGGACTGCAGAGCGGCAAGACGCGCTCCGGCGTCATGGTCGTGCAATGTGATCTTGTCGCTTTCGGACCATCCTTCCACCGGCTCCGCCACAATGCCGTCGATCCAACTGTCGAGCTGCGTTCGCCAGAAGACACAATCTTCGGCCTGCAAGTACCCGATCATCGCCGCGCGATTGTGTGCAGCCCCATGGTGGCCCGCCTTGAAACGCTGGATTCCGCCCGCGCTGCTGAAACGGCTGATCAGATATTCGCGCTCGTCGCGGTCAGAGCCAGGAGGCGTGGGGAGGCGCTTGCATTCCACGGGCAGTAGGGTCTGATACTCGGTGTACGCCCGCCCTTCGATCCATATGACATCGCCGCAGGGCGCGACGGCGAGATCGATTGCGCGATTGCCGTTGGTTTCGTCGGGCTCCTCGCGCCGGAACTGAAGAAAATCCCATCCCGGAGCGTGCCGTGTCAGGCTGGCGAGGCGCGCGCAGAGTTGCGCGGTCAACTTCGTCTCCCCTGTCGCCGTTTCGCGCGCAGGATCGTCGCGCCATCCCGGAAGGGCATCGCGTAGGAAGCGGATCAGGGATGAGAACCATTCGCCGGGAAGATGCACGCCGGCGTCAAGCGAACCCGCATGACCAACGCTTTCACCGTCGTCGGCCAGCATATCAGAAACCCTGGCCTCGCAGATCGGCGAGAACATCGTCGGCATCGCGGAGCGCGACCGATCGGGTCCAGAAACGGTGCCGGTCGGGTTTGAGCAGAAAAACGAATTCCTTGTCGTACAGTCGCGTAATCCGCGTGATCGTCAGGCTCGAGCCCCGCCGCTCGCGCAACAAGCTGTCGAGTTTGATGCGTAGTTCATCGGCACCCGTCCAATCGACTTGGCCATCACCGAAGGCAAAGGCCCGGCAAATAGCGCCGGACCATTTTTGTGCGGGAAGCGGGCGCAGCGGCGTGCGCGAATAGATCGCATTCAACTGCCGCGTGAACACCTTGTCGAAGGCTTCAAGGGCCGCTGGCGGGGCTGCCTGCATGACGGCGGAACCCGTACCAAGCCGAATGAAATCGCGCTGATGCTCGACGATGTCTTCAGCAATGATCCTTTCGTTATCGCTGAGATCCAGATTCCCGCTTTCGGGATAGGGTAGGGCAAGCACGTCTGCGTTTAGGATCGCCGTCGCACGCTGCGTAAACAGGCGGGGGCTGATGCCCGCGATATAGGCTCGCAGGGCTACCGACTCCCGTTCAAGCCATTCGCCAATCGCCGCGAGTTGAGGGAGCTGACCGCGTGGTGCCGCAAGGCCGACGATCTCGTGTTTATAGGTTAGATAGTGACCCGTCCACATCCCGTGGTGCAGATCTTCATGCTCTTTGATGAGCAGGAGCGGCGGCGTAAATCGGCGCTCCGTCTTCGTATCCTTGATTGGTTGCTTGGGCACGACGGCAAGATTGCTCGTGTCGAGACCGGCGCTGGATAGCGCGCTGGTGGGAAGGAGCGGTTTGCCGATGAGATGGTTGGCGGGGCGCGAGATACCCTTCTGTCCCGCAATATAGCCTTCGCCGAAATCCCATTGCCGCTGTTCGGCGAATTGTCGCAGCGTAGGATAGGTGCGCAGCCGCTTGATCAGATCGTGCGCCCGGCTGCCCCCCAGCAGATTGGCCCGCCAGATGTCCCGCGACTGTTGAGCATCGATGTTGCTGATCCAGTGAAGATCGTAATAATCAATGTCGAATCCCTGCTCTGCGGTCGCCCGGCCGTTGCGCCGGAAAGCTGCGTGCAGGAGGCGGCCGTCGACTTCGGGATCTTCCGCCTCTGCGATTACGACGACAATCTTCGGATCGGCGTTTCCCTTTTTGAACAGTCCCCGGACGGATACAAAGTCCAATAGCTCGCGGACACGCCAGGTTTTGAAGAACGCTTGGCGGACCGAATGGGCATTCTGGTTGTACAGGAACCCCGACGGCTCGATCATTGCGAGAATGCCGCCTTTAGTCGCCATCGCCATGGCTTCGTGGAGGAACAGGTAGGCGAGCTGCTTGTCGGCGAGGGGGCCGTACTCCTTCGTATACGACGCGGCGCAATCGCGAGCACCCTTGGTCGTCAGCGACGAGGCGAAGGGCGGGTTGCCGACAATGATCGCGACCTTCTGCGCGATAAGGCCATTTTTCTTTGCGTCGAAAAAGCAGCTCCAATGGAGCGTCTCGCCGGCAAGGCGTGGGAAGAGCTTCACGCTGGCGCGAATATCCTCGGGCTTCAAGGCGTCGCATAGGCTGAGGCAGAGGCTGAATGCTGCGAGCTCGACCGCACCTTCCTCGAGATCGACGCCATGAATGCGCTGGAGCAGCCCGCGAAGAGTTTCCACGCCGGGATGCACCCATCCGTTGCGCGAACGCCAATGGAGCACGAGCCGCTTGTACGCCTCGACGAGGAAAACGCCCGAACCGCATGCCGGATCGAGGATGACTCCGTCGCTTTCCATCAGCGCGTCGATCCGATCCCAATCGAGAACCTCCTCGAGCATCAGTCGAACAAGCGCCGGCGGCGTGTAGATGGAGCTGGCCTCGTCTTTCACGAAGAGCTGGTAGATGTTGCTGATCAGCTCGACCGGCAGGTCTCGGAACGAATAAAGGCGCCAGAAGCTGAGCTGGCCGGTTTCATCTTCATAGCCCTGCACCAATCGCGCATAGCGGGCGAGATCGGAAGTTTTGGCCAAGGCGGCGCGTTCGCTGTCGCGAAGTCGGAAGACATGGCCGTTGAATCTTGCCTCAAGCGCTTCGAGCAGCCTGATCAGCGCCGGACCGTCGGCAAGGACCTCGAAGAAGCGAGAGGCACCGGGCAGGGCGCTCGCGAAATCATGGGGGAGCAAGACCAGTCGCTCTTCGAGATATGCGATCAGCAGTGACAGGATGAGCAGCCGGCGGCGCAGCGCCGGGTCAAGCAATTCGCTGTCCGAAAGCTGTATGGCGAGCGCGCGGACCCCGGCGACCAGTTTGCGGTGAGCCGACTTGGTCGCGGACAGCATGAGCAGGCATGCGTCGGGGTCATCCCAGATCGCGCCATTGCGGATTCGCTGCGCGTCCCACCAGACATCTTGCTCCGCGATCGCCGCGCCCAATTCCAGCGTGCGGATCGGATTGCATATCGGACGATCGTCCGTACCGACGAAATCCGGCTGGTGTGCGCAGCGAAACAACTGGATGACGCCCGGTCCTGCGCGATAGACCAGCGGCACGCCGCCCCAGCTCCATAGTCGCTTGTGGAGTTCGGCAAATCTTGTGTCGTCGGGATGATCCTTGGTGTCGAAGACGAACGCCTGCGCGACCGGGGTCCGTCCTTGTCGCTGCGCCTCGAAGAAGACCGCGCGTGCCCCATAACTGGCCGCACGCTCGATCATGGCTACGACATCCGGATTCTGCCCTTCGCGATCGAACGAGGCAACCGGAACCAATCCTTCGACGGCCGGGACGTCCCCGCGGCCGATCGAAAACAGCCATTCGGCGCCAGCGAACGCCGCATCGGGCGCGTGCACTGTCATCGCCGGAGTCCGGTCAGCCGCGACGGCGCCGTCAGCATCACTTCTGCCGCTTTTTCTTCGTTAGCGCGAAGCCTTCCTTGAGAAGGTCTGTCATCGTCATGCCTTGCGCGACAGCGAACCCTTTGAAGTCCTTCTTGAAGTCGGCGCTCACCTTGAAATTGAGCGATTTGTTTTCGCCATCCGTGGCACCATCGTCTACGATCTGCTTGTCGACCATCAGGCGAACCTCCCCACTGCGGACCGCCGTGGGCCGTGCGCATCTGGTGGAGAAATACAGAAATCGGCCTTTCTTGCAATCCACAAATGTGGATTGCAAGAAATCTGGATATCCAGAAATCAGGAACCTGGGAATGGTGAGCACGCGTCGTCCTCGAATTCGGTCTCCGATTCAAATGTCGCAATAGAACAAATAAGGAACAAATGCACCAAGCAATCCGCGTGGGTGCAAATTGTGACTAAGGATGCGTTGGGTTTTCTTCCTTTCACCGGCTGTGCGGAATGGCGGGGAGGCGAATGCGCCTGCATCGGGGCCTACCTCGGGTCGCGCGCGCCAAACGGCTGCAAGTAAGGTGCATTGGGGTGGCCGCACTGCGCTCAGCATTTCTCCGCGTCCGCTTTCAAAGATTCGTGACCGAAAGCGGCCTGACCGCAAACGTTGAGAGTTTCGGACGCCGCCAGGCGTCAGAAAGTCTTCGGTGCACCGGCCAGTGGCGGCGGATTGCACTTCAATCCGCCGCCGATCGGTTTGATCAGTCGAATTTGACCAAATTCAGAGCAGGGAGCGGTCCGCCCGGGAACTGGACGAGGCGTCCGCCGGTCGCGAGCGAGCCGAGATCGATCCCGGCAAAGCCGAGCCGGTCGATCAGCGCGCCGACCTTGGCCTTGGCCGGGGCATCGTCGCCTGAGTAGAAGAGCACGCGATGGCCACCTTCACTGGCCGGATCGCGCGAGACGAGATGCGGCTGAAGGTGGTTGAATGCCTTCACCACCCGGGCGCCCGGCACCATGTCGGCGAACACTTCTGATGACGCACGCCCTCCAAGGTCGAAAGGCTTGAATAGCGGCGCTTCGATCGGGTTGTTGGTGTCGACGACGATGCGGCCGCCAAAGTCGGGCAGGTCGGCGAGCGCGGCCGGAAGCTTCGACCAGTTCACCGCGACGAAGACGATATCCTTCGCGGCGGCTTCCTCGCGCGTTCCGGCGGTGATCGCCGGACCGATGGCCGCGACGACCTCGGCGAGGCTCTCGGGGCCACGGCGGTTGGCGAGCGTCGCCGGGATATCCTTGTTCGCGAGCGCGGTGGCGATGGCGCGGCCGATGTTGCCGGCGCCGATGATGCCGATGCTGGGCATGACGATAGTCCTTTCTGGTCGGGTCAGGCGGTCAAGCCGCCGTCGGCGACGATGTCGGCGCCGGTGACGAAGGCGGCTTCGTCGCTGGCCAGGAAGGCGACGATGCTGGCGATTTCAGCCGGCTGGCCATAGCGGCCGATTGCCATGCCGGGACCGACGATCGCGGCGACGGGGCCGTCGGCGGGGTTCATGTCGGTGTCGGTCGGGCCGGGGTGGACGGTGTTGACCGTGATCCCCTTGGGCCCGAGATCGCGCGCGAGGCTGCGGTTGAAGCCGGTGATCGCGCCCTTGGTCAGCGTATAGACCGACGCGGTTGGAAAGGCGGCGTAGCGCGTCATCGACGAACCGATGTGGATGATGCGGCCGCCCACTTTCATGCGCCGCGCGGCTTCCTGTGTCGCGACGAAGACGCCGGTGACGTTGACCGCGAGCATGCGCTCATAATCCTCGAACCGGAACTCTTCGATCGGCGCGTTGACCGCGACGCCGGCATTGTTGACGAGGATATCGATGCCGCCGAAGGCTTCGACGGTCTGGATGACCGCGGCGCGAACGGCGTCGGGGTCGCCCGCATCGGCGGCAATGGCGATGGCCTTCCCGCCCGCGGCTTCGATCTCGGCGACAACGCTCGCCGCGCTGTCGGGCGACGCGCTGTAGGTGATGGCGACCGCCGCGCCGTCGGCGGCGAGGCGGCGCGCGATGGCGGCGCCGATCGAGCGCGAGCCGCCGGTGACAAGGGCGGTTTTGCCCGTGAGGTTCTGGCTAGCTTTGGTCATGGTCTGCACTCCTTGTTGTGGGGTGAGACCAAGATGGCGCAATGTTTATGGCTCGATTAGTCGGTAATGATTTGCTATATATTCAATCATTGATTGAAAATGGAAACGCTCGCCAATCTTATATCCTTTGTGCGCAGCGCCGAGCTGGGCAGCTTTTCCGAAGCGGCGCGCCGGCTGGCGCTGACCCCGGCGGCGGTGAGCCGCAACGTCACGATGCTCGAACGCAATCTGGGGGTGCGGCTCTTCCACCGGTCGACGCGCAGGTTGACGCTGACCGAGGCGGGGGAAGCCTTTCGCCTCGCGATTGCGGGAAGCCTCGACGACATCCAGGCGGCGATCGCGGGGATTGCTTCGGACAGCGGGGAACCGGCGGGGGTGCTGAAGGTCAGTATGGCGCCGACCTTTGGCGTTATGCACCTGCTGCCGATGCTGCCCGCCTTCCTCGCGCGTTATCCCCGCATCCGGCCCGAATGGCATTTCGAGAATCGGCCGGTCGACATTGTTGCCGAGGGTTATGATGCGGCGATCGGGGGCGGCTTCGACCTGTCGCCGGGAGTCGTGGCGCGGGCCCTGGCGCCCGCGCATATCGTCGCGGTCGCATCGCCCGCCTATATGGCGGGCCGCGTCGCGCCGGGCGATCCTGCCGGACTGGTCGAGTTTGAAGGCATCGTCATGCGCTCGCTCCAGTCGGGGCGCATCCGCCACTGGATGATGCGCGATGCGGTCGGGAACGAGAGCGCGGCGACATTGCGTGAGGATATCGTCGTCAACGATCCCGCCGCGATGCGCGAAGTCGCGCGGCTCGGGCTCGGTGTCGCGCTTCTCGCGATGCCCGATGTGCTGCCGGAACTCGAGAGTGGTAAGCTGGTGCGGCTGGTCCCACGCTGGTACGCCGACGCGGGTGCGATCTCGGTCTATTATGCGTCGCGCACGCTGCTTCCCGGCAAGACGCGCGCGTTCGTCGATTGGGTCGCCGATGTTTTCAAACGCGAGCGGCTGGCCGAACGGTTTGCGGGTAGCTTGGGTAGTTAACGCTCAGTCCCGGAAAGTCTGCTTCTCGATGCTGGCTAGATAAAAGCTGCACGACCGCAACCGGTCAGAATTGCTTCAAAAGCAGCCCCGTGAGCGATTGACCAGCTTGACCGTTTGGCGGTGGCAGCGGGAACGGCCACTTTACCGCCCCGGCATCGAATGACGCTCTATCCTGAATTCGGATCGATCTCGACCGTCTGGACTGATCGTCGGCTTCCCTGCTTCAGAGGTGGAAAGGGGGTGAGGGCGGAGTGCGTCCGAAGGCTGATCGGCCTTCTGCGTAACCCAGCCAATCAAGGAGAGCCACCATGGCCACGCTTGCACCCACGACCGATCATCCCGTTTCCGGCGCCTATCGTGTCGATATTTCCCGCGGCCGAAATATCGGGCGCGTATCTTCTGAATGGTTCTCGCGGCCCGACGATGAGCGCTATCTTTCGCTGACCGAGCTTTACGCGGCCGTTCGTACCCGCGCCGACCGCTCCACGGCGCGCGTCGTGGATAGCAAGGAGATTCGCGTCGAGGCGCGCAGCGACAGCCCCGAACGCCTCTCGCTCATCGTTCCCGGTGAAGAACGGCCCGTTGCCCCGACCAACTGGTCGTTCGGACAGCTTTGCAGCCTTGTCAGTGCGCCCGCATCCTATCTGCGCGAACTGCCTGCGGCGCTCGCGGGGATCAACCTCCAGCACGGGCTCGTCGCGCACCGGGCCGAGCAGGTCAAACTCTACCAGACCCACGATGGTCGGAACGAATTACGCGCTGCCACCGGTCCTGACTATGGCCGGATATTCGATCACGAACTCGTCGCCGCGGTGATGAAGATCGCCGGCGACGGCGTCGGGCAGACGCGGTGGAAGGTTCCGGGCGTGCTCGACTGGTCGAACATGTACTATAATCCCTATGTCGATGTCAGCCGCGACACGACCACGCTTTATGCCTCGGACCGCGATGTCTTTCTTTTTCTGGTCGATGACACGCACCCGATCGAGGCGGGCAAGCTTCCGAACGGCGAGCCCGATCTCTACTTCCGCGGCTTCTACACCTGGAACTCTGAGGTCGGCGCGAAGACGCTCGGCATGGCGACCTTCTATCTCCGCGCCGTCTGCATGAACCGGAACCTCTGGGGCGTGGAGAATTTCGAGGAGGTCAAGATCCGGCACTCGAAATTCGCTGCCAACCGCTTCGCGCACGAAGCCGCGCCGGCGCTCGAGCGTTTCGCGGACTCCTCGCCGATGCGCTTCGTCAGTGGCGTCAAAACCGCGCGTGAACGCATCGTCGCCCGGAAGGACGAAGATCGCGAGGACTTTCTGCGCAAGCGGGGCTTCTCGAAGGCCGAGTCCGCCAAGATTGTCGCGACGGTGCTGGGCGAGGAAGGCCGCCCGCCCGAGAGCATCTACGACTTCGTGCAGGGCATCACCGCCTTCGCCCGTACCAAGACCCACCAGGACAGCAGGCTCGATATCGAGAGCAAGGCCCGCAAGCTCCTCGAAGCCGTCCACTGACATTCTGCGCCGCCGGACGCGATCGTCCGGCGGCCAATTTTCCGAAGGAGGAAAACCATGGCCGACGCACGCCACACGCTGCTTGAGACGATGCAGGATCTCATGTCCAACTATCTCGTCGATGAATGCCCCGACCATGTGACGTGGGAAGATTTCGATCCTGATATCGACGGTCTGCGATCCACCGTCATCGACCTGCTCGACAAGTCACTGTCGCCGACCGCTCCGGCAGATATCGTCACCTATGTCGTCGACGTCGATTTCTATAGCGGCGATGACCGCTTCGCGACCGAGGTCTTCACGATCGACGCTTCGACGCCCGAAGGCGCCCAGCACCGCGCGCTCTCGCTGTCGCTCGACAGCATCTACAACGACCCGCGCATTCCCGACCTTTCTCGGACGGCCGCAGTCAAATCCACCGACGACGGCGCGGGCGATCCCGAATGATCACCGACCGGACCCAGCGGTGGCGCGAGCGCCGGTGCCGCTGGGTGCCGGGCACTGGGAGATCGACCCCGGAACCCTGTCCGTCGATATAATCGATACCCGGCGTGAGGCCGCGCCGTTCGTCAGGGAACATCATTATGCGGGGGCGATGCCGGTCGCACGGCTCTCGGTCGGCCTCTTCGCCAATGGCCGCGGCGGACGATCGGAACTCGTGGGCGTTTGCGTCTTCTCGCACCCGGTCAATAATGCAAGCGCTCCGAAAACGGCGGGCCTCGGCGATCCGCGCGCGGCGTGCGACCTTGGACGTCTCGTCATACTCGACAGTCAGGGCGCCAATTCGGAATCGTTCCTGGCGGCACGGGCGTTCCGGCTGCTCCGCCGCCAGAAACCCGAGATTCTGTCGGTCATATCCTATGCCGACCCGGTCAGGCGCGTCGATGCAGACGGACACGTGTTCCTTCCTGGCCATGTCGGCGGCCTCTACGCGGTGATGGGAAGTCGCTACACCGGCCGATCAAGCCCGCGCGTTGACCTCATCCTTCCCGATGGGCGCCCCATATCGTCGCGGGCAATATCCAAGATCCGCAATGCCGAATGCGGTCAGAGATATGCGATGGAGGATTTGATCCGAGCCGGTGCCCGCGCGCCGCGCCTCGGTGAGGACCGTGGCGAATGGCTCGCCAGCCTAGAACACACCGGCTTTTTGACACGGCGCCGCCATCCTGGCTGCCACGCCTATCTCTTTCCCTTGACGAGGGCGGTCCGGATCGCCGCGCGCAAGGTGCCGAGCCTGCCTTATCCCATCCTAGACCGGGCGGCGACCGGAGGCGACGTCACAGCGCTCCCGCTCCTCGACCTCGCTGCCTAGGCGGTCCTTTCAGTGATCGGCGGCGACGACTGCCCAAATCTACTCGTTCACGGAGAAAGCTCATGCACATCATTTTCCAGATTCAAGGTCGGATGGACGTGCCTGACGGCACCACTCCCTCACCCGGCATCGAGAACCAGTTTCGGCTTCCCTCAGGGCAAATTATCTCGGTTCACCCTGTCATCGAGCTGGCAAGCGGCCTCGATGCGGATGGCCATCGCGATCTCACCTATACGGAAGCCGCGGGGTTGGGAATTCTCCTCGACCTGTACGATCGAACAGCGACTCTCCGCACATAGAATTGAGCCCAGGCTCGATACTCCAGCACGGCCTGAAATTCCCGACAAACAGCGACCGACAGCGCAGCCATCGTGGTCGCTGCATGGAGAAGAGGGAGAGGGGCTCGGGTGATCGTCCAACTCAGGAGGTATACTACCCATGAAAATCGAACTTCGCCGCATCACCTATAATGCTGCGCTGTCGCAGGAAACCAGCGCCTACACGGCCGACGTCTATATCGATGGCGAACTGGCCTTCCATGCCCGCAACCAAGGGACGGGCGGCGCTGACTTCTTCCATAAGGTCGGCCGCTGGACCGAGATGGAAGTCAACCAATGGCTGGTCGCGAACCGGCCGCAGCAGTCCTTCGGCAAGTTCACCTACGATCATGACCTCGAGGTCGAAGTCGGCGATCTCCTTGCCCGCGAACTCGAACGCCGCCGATTGAAGCGGCTGATGCGCACCTTTGTCGTTACGATCGAGCGTGGTCAGATCTTCCAGTACCCGCTGCGTAAGCGCCCGGCCGACACGATCATCAGTGCGGTCCTGGCGACCAATCCCGATGCGATCATCGTCAATGGCGCGCGCGACGACCTGCTCCGCCAGGCCCTGGACATCCACCTATCGCAGAAATGAGCGACCAGCACGAACGCCAAGGAATCCGAACATGGCCAACAACTATGTCGAGACGGCCTTCAATGTGCCCGTCACGCCCGAAGAAGCATCGCTGCTCGAGGAATGCTTTCTTGTCGCCGAGAAACTGTCCGGCGATTTCGAGGGAACACCGAGCGGGGAGATGGCGGCGCTCGCGTCGCTCTACGCCGCCTGCAGCGATGCCTTCAGCAAATTCTTCCCCAAGCAAGATCACGAAGAAGATCCGTTCGCATCCTTCCTCGAACTCTGGCCCTATCCTGATATTCCCTCATTCGATGCGGACATCACGATCGACGACAATCGCGACGATACGGGCCGCGTCGCGTTCATTCGCGGACATGAAGCCGATGTTGAGGCGCTCGCATCGCTGATCCAAAAGGTCTGCAAAAGCGCGCTTCCCTTCGGTTTCGAGTGGGCGTCTACCTGCGACAAGTTCAGGCCGGGCCAGCATGGCGGCGGATATTTCGTCATCACCGGCACGGAGATTCTCGGCACCTCGACCCGCGAGATGATGGACGAAACGCTGCGATCGGTCCGCCCGGGATTGAGGACGTGACCGGCATCACCAGCGCGAGCGTGACGCTCTATGTCGATGTGTGGGACGAGCAAATCATGCGGCAATCGGCCTTTGCCGCCTATGCGCAGACGAGCGGAACCGCCGATCAGTCCGATTTTGAACTGATGTGCGGGACACAGGGCCAGCCCGATATCTGCGCATGCCTCAAGATGATCTTCGATCCCGGCCCGAGCCCGCTGGGCGTCCAGATCGAGGATTGCTGTGCCGAGCTAATCGATAATTGCGAACCGCAACTGGCCGACTGAAGCCGGAGGAGAGGGGGATGGGCAGGGGCGGGCGCGATGGGGCGCCCGAAGGCAGGAGCCTATCCCATGGCTTACGATATCGCGTTCCGATTTCAGCAAGCGCTCGATCCCTCGGGGCTGTCGACGCTTCCCGCCTGTCTCCACGCGCTGACCGCCGCGATCACGGATTGCCGGAACGCGGGCAAGTCCGACGATCTCGATCCCGCCGTGATTTTGCTGGCACGCCATCTCGGCGCCATCGCGAGAGACTTGGGCGAGGGTGACAGTCTGCTTCGCCGCGCCTGCATGGACCGGATTGCCGACATGCGAGGCAAATCCGCCCTCGCGGTGCTCGCGCAAAAGGGCGTCAGCTATGACGAGCAGGCCAAGAAGCTCTTCCATAGCGATGGCCGGAAGGCGCTGAAGCGCCTCGCCGACGCGCTTTGCCTCGCCGACGGAAGCTACGACCTGCGCTCGAACAAGGGCGGCATCGCGGTCAGCGGCGAGATCGTCCTTCATGGCGAAGGCATCTATGTCCAGCTCGGCCTCGGCATCGGGTCCGGCCGCGAGGTGATGTTTCGCCGTGTCGCAGGTCGACGAGACTATTGCGGCGACCGCAATCATTGGGCCGCCATTGGCGAACTGCTCGAGCCCGATCGCCTGGCGGCGCGCATCCGCCGCGACCTCCATCTCCCCAACCCCGGATCGCCGCCCCTGCGGCTCGTTGCCTGAGGAGCAAATCGATGGAAATCATTGTCTCCCGTTCCCGCCTCGCGGGGACGCCGCCCCATTATATCTACCGCGTCCTGGTCCCCGCCGACGGCGTCGCGGCAGAACGACGCATGATCGGCGGTGCGTCCGCTGCGCCCAAGATTGCGGGGCGGATCGCATGTGTTCGCATGGCGCCCATCGTAGCGCCCGAGCGCTATTTGATGATGAGCCCCGTCGAACGTGCGGCCCTCGCGCCGCGCATCGGGGCGCTCAGCCGCAGGATCGAATTGCTGATCATCCGCTCGATCTTCCCCGAGATGACAGCGGACTCGGTGCCGATCGTATTCGAGCTCGACCATGACCCAGGCGATGCGTGCGTCTGGATCCAAATCGCGGACCTCACGGCCGCGTTCGATCGCCTTGAGGCCAACCTCGACATTCTCACGGCCTTCGACCTCGGTCTGCGTCAGGGCGACAATTTACGCGCCGCCTGATGTCGGTCGGCCGAGTCCACGAAACCTGCAACCTCGTCCTGAAGCCACCCAAAAAGAAAGGGTCTGAAATGAGCGTTATCGGACATAATCACATACGAAAGGTCGAAACGTTCGACGGCTACGATATCATCGCCCACCCACTGCCGGCGCGCGATGATCGCGTCTACTATCCGACGGAACCCGACGGCTGCAGCGCCGGCGTCACCTATGCCTCGCACAATGTGATGATCGCAAGGCCGACCGGCATCGGCAAGAAGGGCCGCCTCGCCATATTGATGCACCATGGCGGCGGCCGCCATGTTCTCGAATTCTACGAGGGGCTTCTGCCGGTCGCTTCGGCCCTGCTCGCTCTTCCCGAGCGCGAGCAATATGCGCTTGCCTACACGATCTTCGAGCAAGCCGACGAATGCGCGATGGGCATGCGCGCCGCCGAGGCGCGGCGCTGGGCCGAGGCCCATGTCGATGGCCGCATCCGCAAGCGCCGCCGCGGTCGCTCACAACAGGTCTATGTCGAAACCGAGGCTGAGCGAGCCATTCGCCGAAGCCGATAAGCGGGGCCCCTGATGACGGGCCCATGCGCCCGCTTCCCCTGGGCTAGGAGGAAAGGGGGAGCGGGGCGGTGCGGCAGCAATGATGTTGCCCGGCAACCGGAGATCCTGTCATGACGCTTCCCCGCGAGATTCGGCCATCGGTCGGCGATGAACTCATCACGAAGGTATCGCGCCTGTTCAATGGGACGATCACCGACGTTCTCAACGAGCTGTTCCAGAATGCCCGCCGCGCGGGCGCCGGACGGATCGACGTTCATCTGGGCGACCACGAGGGCAGCTCGAGCCTTCACATCGCCGACGATGGCCGCGGTATCGACGACCCTGCTTCCTTCGTCACGCTTGGGCGCTCTGGCTGGAGCGACGAGATCGCGCAGCGCGAGGACCCGGCCGGCATGGGTGTGTTCAGCCTGGCCGGCAGGACCGTGACCGTGCGGTCCTTCTCGCGGGTCGCAGACGAGGGCTGGACAATGACCATCCCCGCGGACGGCTGGGAAGGAGCGCAGCCCCTGGCTGTCGAAAACTGTCGCATCCGGGCGGGCACAGAGATCATCATCGCCATGCCCAAGGAATGGCTCTGCAATCTTCGGGGCCAGATCGAGGCCGCTGCCAAGCATTTCCCCCTGCCTGTCCACTTCCACGGCGCACTGCTGCCGCGTGAGGATTTCCTCGAAGGGGCCCATCGGGTCGAGGAATGGAACGGTTGCCGGATCGGCATCTTCCGCGCGAATTATGATCTCGCGACTGAACCGCGGATCAACTTTCACGGGGTCAAGGTCGCCTGCCGCTTGCCGTCGGTCAAAGAGGTCGATGGTTCGTATCCCTGGACGGCCCGGATCGACATCGTCGACGCGCCATCGTTGCAGCTCGTGCTCCCTGCGCGCAAGGAAATGGTCGATAATGCCGCGCTCGCTTCGCTGCGGGTAGCCGTTCAGGCCACCATTTATCGAACCATTGCAACCGAGAGCAGCCACCGACTTTCATTCCAGAACTGGCAGCGCGCAGCCGATCTCGGCATCGAACTTCCCGAAGCCAGTGCCTGGCTCTCCGAATGGTGCCCACGCACGGCGGACGATCGTGGCGGCGCCGAGGGCGCCCGCATCGAGGCCGTCCCGATGATCCTGATTCCCGATCATGACGCCGATATCGAGCAATGCGCGGCATCGCTGCTGACCGAAGAGAGGCTCGGCTTTCGTGCCGTCCGCGCCGAGGACGCGTTCGCGGGCTACAAATGGTATGATGACCTTCCCCGCGTCACGGGCCTGTCCTTTGCGACCGAGATTGACGGGCGTCAGATTCACTACGCCGACGGCGATGTGATTTGCTCGGACACATTGTCTGGCCGCGTTCCTATGATCACGCTCGAAGTTCCAGTCGTCCGCTGCGCCGCGTCCGACGAGCCGATCGCGACGTTGAACTTTCCCGTCGACATGCTGGTCTGTGCGAATGGCGGAAGCGGTCTTGATGAAACCCATGTCTTCGTTCGCGAAGGAGCCACTATCGCGCCGGCGGCGCTTGCGCAGATGATCGAGGATTGCTGCTTTGCCTACGACGAGGATTGTAGCAGCGATAGTTGGCACACCCAGCACCGCGATTTTGAACGCGATGCCCGCAAATTTGCAAATGAACTGCTTCTTGGAGCCGATGAAGCGCTCGCCGAGAACATCCGCGCCGTTTTCGCCGAAGAAGTTCAATGGATGATCCCGATCGGGCGGCGGCTCACGCTCGAGGCCTATCACGGCAATGTGCGGGTCGCGTTGGCGGCCAATGACGCCGACCCTGAAACCACTGTGGCATGACGATGCCGGAATCTTGAACCGAGCGGGCGATCCGTGGTCACCTGACCGGCCCAATTCCCGAGGAGTCACTCCCATGGCGGAAGACGAATTCGACGATCTCGTCGACAACGCGACCCATGCGGTCAACAATTTGATCCCATCCTCGCTACTCGCCGGAATGGATGCCGAGGGGAGATCGCATCTCCTGAACCTGATCAACGATGCTCTTGCGCCCATCTTGCGCGACCTCGGCCCTCCCGAGAGTGGCGACGCGGGCTCCGCGAGGACGCGCCTTTCGACGATGGCCGCGTTCCTTTCCGAACTGATCGAGACGCATATCGACAAATGCGAGAACGCCGGGGGCGGTCCGGACGAGCGCCCGCCGCACATCGTCTCCGAGGCATTTGGCACGCAGGCTTATATCGCAAGCATCGCGACCAGCTCCAGGATCGATGCCGCGCATATTCATGTCGTGTTCGAAGACGGTGATGCCTTCCGGCTCACGATCAAACGCGTCGGCACCTGAAGGCGGGCCTCTCCTCATCCACTTCGACTGGACTTTGTCATGGCGAACGCTGAACCATCGATCCGATTGTCGCCGCGGCGCGCGGAACTCGCCTCCTTCGAGCGTTGCTATGCCGTTGCCGTCAGGCGGTGCGCCGCCAGCGGTCGCGCCCAGTTCATCGTGAACACTGGAGAGACGCTGCGGCCTTTCAGGGTCTCATCGCGACCGCCCGGCAATGGCGAAAGGTTGACGACCCTCGTCGCCTGACCGGCCAATACGGAGGAGGGAAGGGAGAAGCATCGGCGAGGATCGTTGGAAGGTATTCGCCGATGACATCTTCACGCCCGCAACATTCGCACCGCTTCTTTCGGCGATCGCTCGGCTGCCGGTGCCGTTGATATGGCTACCGCGCTCGCCCGCCTCTCGTCTGATGTCCGGCCACACCCGGGTCTTCCGGACGATCCTGCGCTGCCACGTCCGCCGGTCATCGCCGCATGGGGCATGGGACTCGATAGCACGGCGATGATCATCGAATGGATCGCGCGCGGCCGACCCCTGGACCTCGTGCTGACGGCCGACACCGGCAGCGAGCGTCCGGAAACCTATGACTATCTCCCGATATTTCAGCGCTGGATGGATGCCCGCGGCATAGCGCACGAGATCGTCCGCTATGCCCCGAAGCGCTTCAAGCATTGGCCGCCCTATTTCTCCCTGCTCGAAAACTGCCTCACCAACGCGACCCTGCCCTCGATCAGCTTCGGGCGTCACAGTTGCAGTCAGAAATGGAAGATCCAGCCACAGGATAAATGGGTCGAGAGCTGGGATCCCGCGAAGCAGGCGTGGGCACGCGGCGGCAAGGTGATCAAGCTCATTGGCTACGATGCATCGCCGGCGGACAGCCGCCGGTATGCGCACCGCGAGGGGCATGTCGACCCGCGCTATGACTATTGTTACCCCTTACGCGACTGGGGTTGGGACCGGCATCGATGCGCGGCTCGCATCAAGGCCGAAGGCCTTCCCGTTCCCGTCAAGTCGAGCTGCTTCTTCTGCGCCGCGATGAAGCCGCACGAGGTTCAGACCTTGCCCGCTTGGTGTCTGCGCCTGATCGTCCTGATGGAAGCGCGCGCGGCCCCCCGCCTGATCAATGTCGAAGGCCTGTGGCGGCGGTCCACCCGTGCGCGGCCCGGTACGATGACCGAGTTCATCCGGGACCGCGGCCTGTTGCCGCCCCGCGAGATTGCCGCGATCGTGAACGGCGCACCCGTCGCCCTCGTCGAATTCCAGGCAGTCGCGGCGCAGATCCCGATCGAAGAGCGACCGCCGCTCCGCGAATGGATCGACCGGTTCAACGCCGGTGTCACGCGGCTCGCGGCGTGACCATCGAGCACCGCGGATCCGAATTCGCGGATCGAACAGCAGGAATCGGTTCGTTGAATTGCCCTCGACCAGAGCCTCCCTTCAAGGAATACGCCATGGAAACCGGACAATATCTTGTGCTCAGCACCGCCCATATTCGCTGCGCGACCGGGCAGCTGCTCACCGCTTGGGCAGACTATCCGCCGCACAGGCGGCCGCTGTGCGTCGCGCCAACGCAATATGGCTGGTTCCTCCATACGATGACGCTACCGCCCGAAGCGCAGCGCTGTCTCCCCAAGGAACTGCCCGCGATCCTGGCGCTCGGCCGCGACAACGGCTGTGATTATGTGCTGCTCGACAGCGACGGACCGACCGAGGACTTGCTACCGACGTTCCCTTGGTAGGTCCCTGTAAGTGTCTGGATGAGATAGTTCGGTGTCGGACTGCCGATTACTTGCCCTTTGTTCCCGGTGGAATGCCTGCTATTGGTAAAGTTAGATAGCTTGGCATTCGAAGGGTGAACGCATGGACGATTCCGAAACGCTCGTAACGCTGACCGCCGATATCGTGGCTGCTCATGTCAGCAACAACAGCGTCGCGATATCCGACATTCCCCTCGTCATTCGGTCCGTCCATGAAGCCCTCGCCGGTCTTGGCGTGACCGAGCCCCCCGAAGTCAAACAGGAGCCCGCCGTCTCGATCCGCGCCTCCGTGAAGCCCGATTACATCGTGTGCCTTGAAGACGGCAAGAAGCTCAAGATGCTCCGCCGCCACCTGATGACGGCCTATAACATGACCCCCGACGAGTATCGCGCGAAGTGGGACCTTCCCAAGGACTATCCGATGGTCGCGCCCAATTATGCCGAGACCCGCCGCACTCTCGCCAAGGCCATTGGCCTCGGAACCAAGGGTCGGGGCGGCGGCGGCAAGGCCCCGCGTGGCCGCGCCAAGGCAAAATAGCCCGGTCTTATCCTCCGGAAGGTCCCGCCCTTAGATCGTCCGCGCTTTGGGCACGCCTCAATGAAATTGGTCTTGACGTTGGCCGCCGCTCTGTGGGCGGTCCGGCGACCTTCACGCGCAACACCGCGACCGCGCCGTCACCGGACCGCGAGCTACCGCTCGCTCTGACCCCTCGCATCGCGGAATGACACTACCGGCGGCGTTAGCGGCCGCCGCCTCTCTTATCTTGAGACTGCCGTCCGACCGATCGCAGGCGCGCCGCATTGGCAGCGCGCCTGCGGCGCGTTCGAGACTCTGTCCCCTGGAATAGCCTGGCACCGGACTGTTGTGCTTGATCCGCAGATGGTTGGATGTCGCTGCGGGGCGGCTGTCCGCTGCCGCGGGCACCGCCGCTCTATCTCCGCGGCGCTGCGCGCCGCTCCGACCGAGCTCCGGCTGCGCCGGATCTCGGCCCTGAAGGGTAACGATTGGCTGCCGAAAGGGAAATGCGCGGGGGCCGGGTGGAGCTAGGCCGGTCGGCCGCGCCGACGGGATGGCGGGGGACTGACCTCGCACGCATCGGCCGAGACTTCGAGATCGATCGCGAGCTGGCGCAGCGCCCGCGCGGCCCCGAGCCGCTGGAGCCCGTCACCATGCGCCGCGGAACTGCCGCGATCCGCGCGCGACCGCGCGAGCCGCGCAACCGTCCTCATCGTCTCGGCATCCATGCGACCTGCATAGCGCATCCGCGCGCCTGAAGCGAGCGGGTGCGTGAGGGCGCGAGGGCGGGTGCGACCGCAGGCCGCGGCGCCGGACGGCGGCGGCGGGACAGAGAAGAGAGGGGGACCTTGGCGGGTGTCGCTTCGGGATTGGCCGGAGCGATGAACGTCAAAGGAAAGTCCCATGAATATTGGTGAATTCAGCAATCGGAACGGCCGTCTGATGGGGTCGATCGCGACCCGCACCATCGATCTGCCGCGTCTCGGCCTTCGTCCGGTCGAGAGCGATCACGAGCGGGCCCCGGCCTATGAGATCGTCGCGCTCAACGTCGGCAATCGCTGGGTCCAACTCGGCGCTCTCTGGGAAGCCGTCGCCAAAAATACCACCGGCGAAGTCTTCCTTCAGGGCTCGATCGACGACCCGAGCCTCCCGGAACCGCTCCCGATCGCGCTCTTCGGGTCCGAGCAGGATGGCTACCGCGTCGCGTGGCGGCGCCCGCAGCGCCGCGACGACTTCGGTCCCGCGATCCGCTCGTCGCGCCGCGACTATGGCGACGGTGAGCAGGGCGGCGGGTTCGGCGAGAGCACCGCAGGCACCGACGGCGCGCTGATGGATAATGGCGCGGGCGCCGGCGCCGACGTCGATGATGAGGTCCCGTTCTGACGGTCAGGCTTGACGGGCCGGGGGCTTCGGTTCCCGGCCCATTTTTCTCATCCAGCTTGGGAGGCCGTCATGGCCCAGATTCGTCTCATCGAATGCGGCGCCGTCATCGCCGCTGTCTTCGACATCGTCGCCGGAACCGCGCTCGAACCGCTCGCGCCCGTCCTCGCATGGGAGGTCGTCAACGGGCTGCGCCCGCTGGACGGCATCGCTGCCAGCCCGGCGCCGCGGAAGCCTGCGGGCGCAACGCTCCACTGATCCTCGTGCGGCCGGGCGGCGCAGCCGCTCCGGCCGATTTTCATTTTTGCTGACTGGAGGCCCATCATGACCAACGCCAACCCCGCGTCCGTCGACCGCTTCGCCGACCTGAAACAGCTATACGCCGAGGCCATCGCCACGCCTGAATTTCAGGCCGCCTTCGGCGACCCAATCCCGCTCTCGATCGTCTCCGCCGGGGACGAGCCGAGCGATCTCGACATGCCCGAGCCTTTCGCCGCGCAGGCCGAATGCGGCGGCGTGATCGCCGCGATCTTCGACCTCTTCACCGACACGCGCCTCGAAGCGTTCGCTCCGGACATCGCATGGGGCTTCGTCAATTCATTCCATTTCACGGCCGGAAAGCTTGCGCGCCGCGAAGATTCAATTGCGCAGGAACTCGGTGATCTCGCGCGCACGCCGGACCTCAGCGAAGTCTATGCGACGAGCCTGGAGGAGAAGCAGCTCCTCTGCCGCTCGCTCGCGGAACAGCGCGACGCCATCGAATGCATGCGCGATTATGCCGCCGAAATGTATCGCGCGCTCACCGGCTGGCCATGGTCGCCGGCGAAGGGAACCCGGGCGTCGTCCGTCTCGATGGCGAGCCAGATCGCGGCGCAAGATTTTCTGCGCGAGCGGGCGCTCGCCGCGCGCGAACGGACCCTCCCGCAAGGCCCGATCGTCGTCTTCTCGGGTCCCGCCGTCTGGGCCGACTGGGAACCGCTGTGGGCGCGGCTCGACCAGATCAAGGCCCGCGTGCCGCATATGACGCTAGTGACGACCGGCCAGCGCAAGGGCGCCGACGCGATCGCCGCCGCATGGGCGGCGCGTCCCGAGAACAGCGTGCCACTCGTTGCCTATGGCCTTTATGGCTCGGGGCGGAAAACCGCCTTCAACCGCAACCGCAAGCTCGCCGAGCTGAAGCCAGTCGAGGCTTTGCTCTGCGAGGGGTCGGGGCTTCAGGCCAATCTTTACCAGCTCCTCCGCAAGGCCGGGGTGCCGATTCATGCCTTCAAGAAGCCGGATGACGTTTCGCGCCCGGCGGCACAGCGGGGCCCCGGCCTCCGCCTGACGGCGTGACGGCGATGGCGATTCCTGAGGCTTATCGGCGGAACTTCGCGACGCTCCGCCGTGCGGCGGAAAAAGGCGACCTCGCCCTGATGGAATGTACCGATGCGGCGTCGGGCGAGCCCCGTTATGTCATCTGCGCGGTGGGGCGCGAGGGTTCGAGCTATGTCATGACGCCGTTCGGACATTTGCATGACGGCAATCCGTTCGAGGCCTATATGCCGCCGACCGGAGAAGCCTTCGAACGACGTTAAGAAAATGAGCGGTCGCCTTTCTTGCGAGGCGGCCGCCTTCCTCGTTCATTCGGTCAGCAGCGCCAGCCGCCGTAGCGCTGCGGCAAGTGTCGCGCGATGGGCGGTGACCTCCAGCGCCGGGGGCATGCCGGTCGCGTGGAGCGAGACTTTGGAGCCGACTTTCGCTGGCTCGATCGTGAGGGTCAACGTCATCATGCCGGAATAAGCCGCGTCGGCGTTCGTGTAGCGAATCGCTTCGACCACACGCTCGTCGGGTAGGAACTCGGTGAATGTGCCGGTGATGATTTCGATTGCGGCTTCAGGCCCGTCGATCTCCGCCCGATCGGAATAGAGGAGATTTAGGCAGAAACGCCCACCGGGCTGCGGTTCAAGCACCGAATAGGTGCCCGTCGCGCCATCGGGCACCCGCCAACTCTTCATCTTCTCGGCGTCAAAATAGGTACGGAACAACTGCCGCGGCGTGGCGAGGATCATCCGCGATGCGCTGTCCACCCGTTCGGTCTGCTCACACGCGTCCAACTATCTTCATCCTCTCTCGCTTCCCCTTCGAAGGGCTGACCAGCACCGTTGCGGCGCACCTCCCGGTCTGGCGGAGACCTTCCGCAAATAATCGCGTTTGATGCAACCATTTGCGAATCGGGGGCATCGAGCCCCCGCTTCGCAAGCCTCTTCTTCTCTCTCAACTCTTTTTAGTGTGGCACGGGGGCAGCGCCGGCCTCAAGGACGACGGGGCCCCACCATTTTCTTCGGCGCGGCGGGCGCGGCGTAGCCCATCGGGTGCCGGTGGCCGCCAAAGAAAATCGTGACCCCCATCGCCGCTGCGCGGTCGGGCTGCGCCCGATCCTTGACCCCGTCGCTCAGAGCCCGTGCAGGGAAGGAGACCTCTTTTTCAAGGAGGTTCTCATGACGAAGCATACACAAACCACTCGCACCGACCAAGAAATCGCTGACCTCATCGCCGCGGAAACCGTGTCGCCCGCCTTCGAAAACGCCTTCACCGAAACCACGGGCGGCTTCCGGATGGGCTATGCCGACGAGCCGACCGACGCCGACATGCCGCTCCCCCACGCGGCGGAGCTCGCTACGGAAATGGCGGTCCGCACCTTCTTCGATCTGTTCCGCGACACCCGCCTCGAAGGGATCGCCGACCGCATTGCTTGGGGCATCGTCCACAGCTTCCACAAGGTCGCGGACCAGCTCGATGCCGAAGCCGACAAGGCCGCGCTGAAGGTCAAGGATCTCGTCCGCGACGCCGACGGCAGCGAGATCCTGACCGCCGAGCTGGAGGAGGCGCAGACCTTCTGCCATTCTCTCGACGAGGCGCGCGACGCGGTGGCCTGCATGCGCGACTATGCCGCCCAGACCTTCGCCGCCGAAACCGGACGCCCATGGGCGGCACCCCGGGGGTCGCTGGTGTCGAGCAAGCGCACCGCCGCGGTGGTGGCGGCGACCGATTTCCTCGCCGCGCGGCGTCAGCGCCGGATCGACGCCCACGCCCCGCAGGGGCCCGTGGTGATCTTCTCGGGCGGGCAGCAATGGGAAGATCACGCCCTGCTGACCGAGCGGCTCGACCAGATCAAGGTGCGCATCCCGGCGATGGTGCTGGCGACGACCGCGCAGTCCAAGGGGTGCGATGCCATTGCCGCTGCATGGGCGGCCCGGACCGCAACACCGCTCGTCGCTTTCACCCTCAGCAGCAAGTTCGGGCAACGCGCGGGGTTTATGCGCAATGAGCAACTGCTCGGACTGAACCCGGTGGAAGCCCTGGTCTGCGAAGGCTCGGGGCTTCAGTCACATCTCGCCCGGCTGGTCCGCGCGAAGGGCGTGCCCGCGCATTTCTTCCGCCTTATCGACCAGCGTCTCGCCGCCTGATCGGGCGGCGCAAAGGGACGGTCCGGAGTGCCGGGCCGTCCCTTTTCTTTTTGGTGTAAGGGAAGGTCGCCCGCGCTCGTGGACCCCTGGCGGGGTCCGTCGCGCGGGCGATGCGATGGCGATGCCATCGGCCTCCTGCGCGCGGCTTCGCCGTGCTCGTCGCAGGGGCATCCCTTCGGGATAGCGTTACTTGGCGGGACGTATCGGCAGGGATTTGAGTGCCCCCACCGCCGCTTCGCCGCCGGACCGGATAGCAAGGCCTACAAGCTCTCGAAATTCGCGTTCGGTCAGTTCCTCGACGGCAAGCTCGCCGATGATCGACGCATAGCGGCCGCGCAGGGCGCGGCGGGCATTCTCCACGTCCTCGGCGACCTTGCGCTGACGCGCTTCGAGATCGGCGAGGCGTTCACGTTCACTCTTCTTGGGCATAACCATCATCCTTCAAATGGTCTGCCCGCCAGCTTCCAATTCTATCCGAAGGAATGCTCCATGATCAAACGTCAATTATCCTGGCCGGCGTGCCGCCGGCAGATGAAGAAATCCCCCCCGGCGGGGGGAACCCCCGCGCCTTCCGGCACGAGGTGTCGCAGCGACACGTCGCTGCGGTGGGCGGACGCACGCCGTTGGCGTTTGTAATGCACCCTACGCACGGGTGCTGCGGATCTGTTCCTCATTCTAATTCAGCTAGTTATGTGGATATCCTGGCTCGACCAAGATGGCGTCATCTGGCAGCCGCGGCTGCCGGTTGCGGCCGCGTTTGGCAGCCATTGGGTGCAAGCTTCTGATTTCATTTGGCATCTTTTGGCTGCCGCAGCTGCCACATGGAAAAACGCCGGTACCGACTCTATTTGGCCGGTACCGGCCTGCAAAGCCGCTCCAGCGCCCCGACGGCTTCCGGAAATGTGGGAATTTCTGTTCAGTGGCAAAGGCCATTCCGCCTACGAAGCGGGCATATTCATCCGCATAGAGCGTGTCTGATTGCAGGTGCTCCACCAGGGCCGCCATGCGTTGCGCAGGGAGCATGCCTTCCAGTGCGCCGCCACCGCGATGCGAATCGGCCATAATCGTCTCTTCAGCCAGGGCAGGGAACTGCGCGTTTGCGGAAGCGGTCGCTTCGAGCGCCGCGAGATCGTGAAGATGACGCACGATCGTCGGGTCATCACCGACCCTCTCGCGGTCGCGGGTGAGCACCCGCCAGCAGAAGGCGCTCAGCTTGTCGGCGGCTGTCTCGACCGGATCGACGCACGCAATCGCGGTGATCTCGGGTTCCAATCCACGATACTGATGGACGAAAGATGCCAGCGGCCGTTCGCCGGTCGCAAGCGGCGTGGGCTTGGCGGATATCTCGGCCTGGATATGGGGGCGGAGCGCGTCATGCCCATCGAGGATCGTTGGATAGTCCATGTCGATCTGGATGAACCCGTTGCCACTTCCGGCTTCGACCCCGGTTATGACGAATCCCGCTGCCGCCCAGGCATCGGCGAGTCCGTTCTTGAAGGCGCTCAACGCACTACGTTTTTGCCCCGGAGACTTTTCCAAGAATGCGTCCGAGAGGATGAGCTTGAAATCTAACTCCTCTGAAAATCTCTGAATCAGCCCGTGCGCTTTTAGGAGCGACGTTCCCCCTGAAAACACTGGCGTAAGGTCGGGCGTGGCCAGTTGAGAAGGACCTGAATGGCCTGGACGACATACCAGTCTTTCTCGACGAACGCTTCGTCGACGCGCAGCGCACCTGCGACGCGCCCGAGCGTTCTTGCGTCAGGCGCGTTCGAGAATGACATAGGCGCCATCATAGCCGATCCGGCGGCGGACACGGTTCTTGACGGCAATCGTTCGCCCGGTGGGGACTTGGTTCGTTCGGCCGCTGTTATAATCTCTTGTCTGGCCGGAATCGGAGACCGTTTTCCCCAGCCGCTTGAGGGCCTCGGTCGCGAGCCGCTTGATCCCGACGACGGGGGCGGGCTTGCCGGTCACCGGCGAGCGTTCGGCGCGCGCATAGAGCCCGTAGCCGATCTGGACGAGGCGGCCCTCCTCGGTGACCCTCCGCAGGGCGCGCCCAACGGCATCATAGCTGCCAAACGTCTCGAAATCCCGGCGCAGGAAGAAATTGCGCTTTGAACGAGCCACGCGTCGCGCAACACGATCGGCGATCGAGTTCGAGGACATAGTCGAGCCGCGTGCCCGCCTGCGGTAACGGCCGCGACCGACACGCACGAGTTTACCATCGTCGACCAGCTTGCGCAGCACGCGGCCAATGGAATCATAATCGGCGTCGAGCGCAATCTGCGCGCGATCGACGACTTTCCCCTCGGGGACATAATCCAGAATCTGTTTCGACAGGCTCGGCATGGCTTCACCAAAATACGACGCTTACGGCATTCAGATAGTTTTGTTTGAACCGTTTTTCAAGCCGACCGTAGCTGGATCGAGATGATTGCGACAGGCCAGAACCTCGAAATATCCTTCATCGATTTGCCTGTCAGAGCCGGTTTCGCTATATAAGAGGGGCTACGCGTCCTCACTTGCCGAAGCTCCAGACCAGGAGCTTGCCATGGCAAGACTGACTATTCGTCTTCCCGACGATCTATACGACCGGCTCGCGGCCGATGCGGATGCGGCAGGCGCCTCTACCGCGGCCTTCGTTCGTGACGCCCTCGAACAGCTGAACGGCGCCGACCCCTTTGGCTTCCATGCCCGCTTCGACGAACTTCATTCGACCGTCATCCAAGTGCTCGCGATCCTCGCGTCCGACGTCGGCGCGCGCGCGCCCAAATCGCTCGCAAAGGGGATGGAAGATACAAAGCGGCTACTCCTCGACCGGGGACTGATCACCGCTGGCGACCTTCCCGCTCTGGGGGGAGGCGCGTCGTCATGAGCATCTTCCGCAACGACACGCTCGGCAGCTGGACGCGCGGCGGCCAGGCCATCGTCCACAATGTCCGGATGACCACCCAGGTCTTCTTCCAGACCACCCTCGCCGGGCTCAGCATCTGGGTCATCGGCGCCATCTGGTACGCCTTCGAAAAATCGGATGCCTATCAGCGCTTCGTCCTTACCAAGCTCATTGAGGCAAACTTCAAGGCCGACGCCGCGCCGGGGACGAACGACCCGGTCCTGTTCCGCACCCCGGATGGCCGCGAATATTGGACGTCGGCCGACTGGCTGGTCGATTCTGTGATCGCGAAGCAGGCGCTCGAAAAGCTCGAGAGCGATCTCATCGGCGGGGCGATCCTGTCCGGGGTGTTCGCGCTCGCAGCACTTGTCTTCGCCTGGTTCTATTTTACCCGGACAGGGAAGGGGCTCGGTTCCAATGAATATCTGCGCGGGGCCCACTTCGGGACAGTCCGTCAGGTACGACGCGCGCTTCGCGGCGAAGCGAAGGGCAGCTTCGCGATCGGGGGCATCAACGTCCCGAACGCTTTTGAAACCGAGCATGTTCTGATCTGCGGCGCTCCCGGCACGGGCAAGACCAACATGATCGTCAAGATGCTCGAGGGCATCCGCGCCAAGGGCAAGCGGGCGATCGTTTACGACACCGCCGGCACCTTCGTCGAGAAATTCTACCGCGAGGGGAAGGACATCCTGCTCAACCCCCTCGACGAACGGTCGGCCATCTGGTCGCCCTGGGTCGATGTTCCGCACGATTATCATTATGACCAGATCGCGGAATCGACGATCCCCGACAAGCATGGCGATCCTTTCTGGCCTAAGGCCGCGCGCGGTACTCTGGTCGCCGTGCTGCGCAAGCTCGCAGCGCAGGGACGCACCTATATATCGATCCTCCTTCACACCATCGTCCGCTCCTCGCTGAAGGATTTGTCCGCCTTCGCCGCAGGGACCGATGCGGCGGCGTTTATCTCGATGGAGGGCGAACGCACGTCGGCGGGCGTCCAGGCTGAGCTCGCGTCGGTGATGCGCAGCTTCGCCTATCTCGATGATACCGACGACGGGCTTTCGATCCGCGACTGGGTGGCGACCGAGGGGGACGACAGCTGGCTGTTCGTCACCGTGAAGGCCGACCAGCTTCCCTCGCTCCGCCCCCTCATCACGGTCTGGCTCGATATCGCGATCAGCGCGATCATGAGCCTGAAACCCGATCAGCAGCGCCGCCTCTATTGCGTGATCGACGAGCTACCCTCGCTCCAGAAACTGCCATCGCTTTCGGACTTTCTCGCACGCGCCCGCAAATATGGCGGCTGCGGCATCCTCGGGTTCCAGTCTTATCCGCAGCTCGAGGCGACATACGGCATCCAGGATGCCGCGGCGATCACCGGCTATTGCTCGACCTGGGTCGCGCTCCGGGCGAACGATACCCCCACCGCCAAGCACGTCAGCGAGAATTTGGGACAGGTCGAGCAGGTCGAGGCGAACGAGGGGATGAGCTACGGCGTCAACGACATGCGCGACGGGGTCAATCTCTCGCGCATCCAGGTGACGCGACCTCTTGTGATGCACACCGAGGTCACGAACCTCCCGAACCTGTCGGGCTATCTGCGGTTCGGTCGCGACCTGCCCGTCGTTCGCTTTGCGGATCGATACAACGACCTGCCATCCATTGGAGAGGCATTTACCGAACGCCGTCGACTTCCGCATCGCATCGCGCCTCTGCCCGCGCCGCCGTCACCATCAGGTTCGGTAGAGGCTGCCCCGTCATCGGCGAAACCGGCGAAGAACGGTGCGCCAGCGCGCAAACGGTCCGGGAAGCGCGAAGCGAATGCGAATGCGCCCGAGCTGAAGCTCGATCTCCCGATGGGCGCGTCCGATCCCGCGCCTGAAGACACGAATGGGGAGGCGCCAACCGACCGGGACGCGCCCGCCGATGGTTCGCCCGATAATCCGGCCACGCCCCTCGAAATCATCGCCCCGCACTGGGATCGCACCCTACGGCAGCACGGTCGTCCGGGCGGTCGCCGCCGGCCCGCGAAGCCTGCATGATCCATCCGCGCCGCCTTGGAGGCAAACCCGGCAATATCGCCCGCTATTATACGATCGGCGATTATTACACCAAGGGTGGGGATGAGCCCTCGGAGTGGGGCGGGAAGCTTGCGGCCGACCTCGGTCTTTCGGGGCCGGTCGACCGCAAGGCGTTCGAGGCGCTGCTCGCCGGCAAGGTCGATGGGCAGCAACTCGGGCGTATCCGGAATGGCGAAGTTCAGCATCATCCGGGGTGGGACTTTGCCGTCAAAGCCCCGAAGTCGGTGTCGATCATGGCACTGGTGACGGGCGATGAAAGGATCATCGCCGCGCATGAGCGCGCGGTCGGGACGGCCATCGCCTGGATCGAGGAGCATGCCGAACTCCGTCGGCGCATGGACGGCAAGATTACCCACGAGACGACGGGCCAGCTTCTCTATGCGCGTTTTACCGAACATGCCTCGCGCGAGCTCGATCCGCACCTCCATACCCATGTCGTCATCCTCAACATGACCCGCCATGCCGGTGACGAGCAGATGGTGAGCCTCGAATCCCGCGCCATGTTCGCCGAGCAGATGGTCGCCGGCCAGATCTATCGCAACGACCTCGCCCATGACCTCAGGGGGATTGGTTACGAGATCGAGTTCGACCCGCGCCGGGGGTTGTTCGAGATTCGGGGTGTCCCCAAGGAGCTGATCGATGCGACGTCGCGCCGGGCCGAGCAGATCAATGCGCACGCGAAGGAACATGGTTTCCAGGGCCAGGCCGAGCGATCGATTTCTTTCTTCGCGACCCGGCCCCCCAAGCAGAAAGTCGATCTCGACACGCTCCATGCCCAATGGGCAGAGCGATCGAAGGCTCACATTCCCGCGCTCGAAGCTGTCCGCGACGCCGCCGATGCGCGAGAGGAGAAGCATCTGGACGCCGATACTGCAACCGTGCGCCGCGCTGCGCTGTTCGGGCTTCGCCAGTCGGAGACACGCGAAGCGGTCAATAACCTTGGTCGGCTCATCCGCACCGGGCTCGCGTCGCATGTGGGCGATGTTCGGTTCCGAGACATTCGCCCCCTCTTCGAGGAGCATGAAGCACGGCTCAAGCTGCTAAAGACGAGAGAGCCCACCGGTGACCAAGTCCTTACGCGCGGCAGAACCTCGCGCCGCGCCGCGCGGCTCGAGATCGCGCTATCGACGCATATCTCGCTAAGCCTTGGCGATGGGGTTCCGCTTGCGTCGCGGGAACGGATCGACACGTCGCTGCGCGGGAGCATTCTCAATGATGACCAGCGACAGGTGCTCGCCGAAATCGCGATATCCAGTGACCGCGTCATGGGTGTTCACGGCGTCGCCGGCTCGGGCAAATCGACTCTCATCAAGCAGTTGAAGGCCGCGGCCGATCCGGGCTGGACCTTCATCGGATTGGCGCCGACCTCATCGGCGACCGCGAAACTCGGCCAGGACGCGGGTATCGACTCTCGTACCGTCGCCGCGCTCCTAGGCGGCGGCGGGCATGATATTACCGACCGTCATGTCCTGGTCGTCGACGAGGCTGGCCAACTCGGTAGCCGACAAGCGCAGCGGATATTGCAGATCAGCCACGACACCGGTGCGCGCGTTCTTCTTCTCGGCGACAACAAGCAGACCGGGGCGATCGAGCAGGGCAAACCATTCTGGCTGATGCAGAAGCTGGGCCTGCCGACGGCTGAACTGACGGAGGCGGTCCGACAGCAAACCCAGTCGATGAAGGCCGCGGTGGCGAGCGCGCGCAGCGGGGATTATGCCGCGTCACTCCAATCGCTCGACAAGATCGTCAGCGGCGAGGGCGCGGACAAACTTGCGGCTAACCTCGTCGCGGAATGGACGCGGCTCAAACCCGAGAACCGCGACAAGACCAATATCTTGGTTCTCGACAACGCGACCAGGCTGATCGTCAACACGCAGATCCGCGAAGTTCTGAAGCGGGAAGGGGCCGTTGCCGCCGAAGACGCGCGCATCGATATTCTTTCGCCCTCCGGTATGACCGACCAGGAGAAGCATTTTGCCCGGTTTTATTCGGGTGGCCAGGTCGTGACCTTCGCCCGCGACAATGCCGGGCTCGGTATCGCCGCCGGCGCCGAATATCGTGTCGACGGTATCGCACGCGATGCTCGCGGACGCCAGCTCGTGCGGCTTGTCGACGAGAAGGGTGGGACGATCCTCTGGAATCCCCGTCTCGGCCGCGCGTCGCAAGTCAATGTGTTCGTCGAGGACAAACGCGACATCGCCGCGGGCGATCGCATTCAGTGGCGGCTTGCGACCAGGGAGCTCGGCCTCAAAAATGCGGAGCGCGGGACGATCGAGCGTCTAGACGGGACGATCGCGACTATTCGCTGGGACCGGAGCGTCGAGCCGCAGAAGATCGACCTCTCCGTTCATCGCACCTGGGATTATGGCTACGCCGAAACTGTCTATTCGGCGCAGTCGAAGACCTATGACCGCGTCTATGTCCTTGCCCCGGTCGGATCGGGCCTCGTCAATGGCCAGAATTACTACACCGCCATCACTCGTGCTCGTTACGGCGTGAAACTCTGGACCGAGGACCGTGATCGCCTCGTGCAGAAGCTCGAGAAGCATTCTGGCGAAAAGACGTCCTCGCTCGAAGGCTTGGGACGTCTCTGGCGCGACAGCCACCACATCCGCGGCGCCCGGCTCGCTGAAAGTCTCGACCGGGCGCGCGAGCTGATGCTGAGCACGCGTGCGGATCGCGCCGAGCGAAGGGCCGAGCGCGAGCGCGAATGGAACGAGGTTCTGCGTCCGCCATCGCTTGCGGAAATGCTCGCGGGCCGCGCGAGAGACGGCATGTCGAAGCTCGATTCCTATCTGAACGGCATTCTCGCTGGCTCGACGAAGAGCCAGCGCGCGCAAGCACCGACTGATCCCGAGCCCGCAGAGCAACCGCATTCCCGACAGCAAGGACATGATCGATGAACATATTCCCGTTTCCACGGACAGCCGAACTCGCCAGCGCGCCTATCGGGGTCCGCGCTTCGCAAGGTTTGCGGTTTGGGGTGACGGCGGCCATCTTCACCTTGGCATTCGGCATCTCACTGCCGGCAATGGCTCGCGCGCCAGTCGCGACGGGCGATGCTGAGATCGCTCGCTGCATCCGCAGCGCCGCCCATGGCAAGCCGTGGCTCGAACGCACGCTTTGGGGTCTGCGCGATCAGGAAGGCGGCTGGATCGGCGCCGCTGTCGTCAACAGCAATGGCACTCATGATCTGGGGCCGTTGCAAATCAACAGCTGGTGGGTGCCCAAAATTGCGACGCTCGTGGGGCGGCCCGAAACCCATGTTCGGCATTGGCTCCAGAACGATGCCTGTTTCAATGCGGAGGCGGCGCGCTGGATATTCCTGTCGGGGCTCGCGGCGGCCGGCGATTATTGGAAGGCGATCGGCGTCTATCATAGCCCGACGGGTTGGAGGCAACTGCGCTACGCGGCGAGCGTCTCGCAGCATCTACGCAGAAGATTCGGCAGCCAAATATGGTGAGCGCGCAAGATAGCGATGACATGTGTGCAGCCCGCAAATTGCCCCCAGGCACCGGCTATTTGCGACAAATTATTCGAACCATGGCCCTCCCAGCGGATCGGAAAGACGACTTCGGGCTGTCCGAACCAGCCGTTGCACCCTCAGGCGATGAGACGAATTTTCTCGGCGCCAGCGCTTGGGCGCGATTGCATCTGGGAACAATTCCCTCGCGATCTCTTGTTCGCTGGCGCCGGCAAGTATTGCATCGCCGATACGAAGTTCCATTATCCACCTTGCAGCCCGCTGTTCGCGGGGAATCATTGACCTTGGTAAGCGGCCATTTTCAAACAGGGCGAGCAACTGTCGTAGTGCTTCCAGTTTTGGTTTTGCCGATCGTACGCCACTCAATTGATATTCAAGTCTTGCCGGGCCGCCGAGTAGCGAACCGCCATGCACGTCCAGCCTGACGATCCAGTGCCCGTCACTGAATAGCCAATGTTCCGTCTGGCTCGCATCAATTTCAACCGAGACGAATGACGCGAAGTCCCGAATATCGAACAGGTCACTCGAAGCCGCTCGCCGGCCGGTCAAGTGACTCCTCACAACCTTCGGGTCCAGTTTTGTGCTCCAGATCGGTCGCGCCACGGGAGATGCGAGAGCCGGATCGACCCATGCGACGAGGCCAACACATTTGGGCGCGTCTGACGGCAGTGTATCACGCGCGCTCCAAAGGCTGCGATAGAATCCGTTCCGCCGTAGCCATTCCTGATCTGCCCCCTTCTGAGTGGTCCAAAATTGATGATATTTTGGACGACGAAGGAGATATAGAATGCCGAGCAAGAAGCATCGCCCGGAAGAGATTATCGGCAAGCTACGTGAGGCGGAGGTTGTGCTTGCGCAGGGCGCTACGACCGCCGAGGCGTGTCGTCGGATCGCGATCAGCGAGCAGACCTATTATCGGTGGCGCAAGGAATATGGCGGCCTGAAGACCGATCAGGCGCGTCGGATGAAGGATCTGGAGAAGGAGAATGCGCGGCTTCGTCGTGCGATCTCGGACCTGACGCTGGACAAGCTGATCCTGCAGGAGGCTGCCCGGGGAAACTTCTGAGCCCCGCACGCCGCAGGCGCTGTATCGACCACATCAGAATGATGATGCCGGTGTCCGAGCGGCGGCTGTGCCGCGTGCTCGGGCAGCACCGATCGACGCAGCGCAAGGCGCCACGCGGGGCGGATGACGAAGCGGCCCTCACTGAGGATATCATCGCACTGGCCCGGCAATATGGTCGTTATGGCTATCGCCGGGTGACGGCGTTGCTACGCGATGCGGGGTGGCATGTGAACCGCAAGCGGGTTGAGCGTATCTGGCGCCGCGAAGGGCTGAAGGTGCCACAAAGGCAGCCGAAGCGCGGGCGTCTGTGGCTGAACGACGGATCGTGCATCCGGCTGCGGCCAGAATATCCCGGCCATGTCTGGTCCTACGACTTCGTCGAGGGCCGGACGCACGATGGTCGCAAATACCGGATCCTGTCGATCATCGACGAGGCGAGCCGGGAGTGCCTGGCGTTGCCGGTGGCGCGTAAGCTCAAGAGCGACGACGTGCTCGCGGCACTGGCCGAGCTGTTCGTCACGCGTGGGCCGCCGGCGCATATCCGGTCGGACAACGTCCTATGTTGGGAAGCAGCGGCGGGAACAGGCCAGCAGATCTCGTTGCGCCGAATGTGATCGGCGCTGATGATTTTATGATCCAGATGGCTTCCATCGTCAAGGAAGGCGCTCTCGGCCATAGCAAACATAGGATCCATCGATCATCGGGATCGTGGTCCTCACCGTCCTTAAGATGAGATACGCATGCCAGATGGAAGGCCCGAACATTATCTACAGGGTCGCCGTAGCGCCCTCACGGCACAGCAGAGAGGGGTCCTTCCATCTGGTGTCCGCCCGTTCGACGAACGGGCGGTACTCGGTTCCCGTCTTGATGACGGCGTGCACGACGCGCGCCATCTTGGCGGTGAGAGCGGTCATCGCCTTGCGGCGACGATCGGGGTCGTCGGCATGGCCATCGACATAGCGGGAGAGCTTGTCACGGAAGCTGTTGTTGGGTTGTCGGATCGCGACCTGCGTTGCCATCCAGAAGGTGCGTCGTAGCCGGGCATTGCCGTACTTTGATAGCTTCGTCCGGCCACGGAATATCCCTGACTGGTAGGTAGCGAGGTCGAGGCCGCAGAACTTGAGGAACTGGCGATGGTGGCTGAACCGGCGTAGATCGCCGGCCTCGACCAGGATCGTCAGGGCGTTGATCGGACCGATACCGGGGATCATGCGCAGGAGCTGATAATCGCTGTTCATCGCCAGCGCGTCATGGGCGATCCGCTCGATCTCGTTACGCTGCTGAATCAGGGTGCGCGCCTGGGAGATGACCATGCGGAACATTGTGACCGCCGTGGAATCTTCGTCGATCGGCAGCGCGATCGATGCACAGGCGGTCTCGTAAATATCGTTGACCACCTGGGCCTTGGAGACCTTGCGACCGATCAGCGGCCAGGCCTGTTCGGTGAACGCCTCGCGTCCGATCGAGGTGATGCTGCCCGGCGTCGGGAAGCGTTCGATCAACGCCAGGAACCAGTCGGACCGGCTGTTGCCGGCGAAACGCTCGATCTCCGGAAAATACATTGGCAGATAATGCGTGAGGATCCGATGCCAGGTCTGGGTCTTCGCCTTCGATATGGCTTCATGCGTCTTCGACATCTCCTGCAGATCGTTGATCCCTGCCGCCAGCGGATCGACATAGCGCTGGGTCGCGCCGATCTTCAGCATGTGCAGGATGACTTGCGCGTCCTTGGAATCATTCTTGTCCCAGCCATTGTGCAGCGCTTCGCGTGTCCGGGCCAAGGCGACCGACGAAATCAGGCGCAGTTCGCACCCGGCGGACAGCAATCGATGCGCCAACGTGCGGTGATAGTTGCCGGTTGCTTCAAAGCCGACGATCACGGGCCTACCGATGGTCGTCAGATCGTCCGCCAGCCGGTCATAGTCCGCCTTCGTCGCCATTACGGTCATGCGGCGCCGGCGGCCGCCCTCCGGTCGTTCGAGAAGAACCTCCTGGCGATGCTTGGACATATCGATAGCTACCAGCACGGCGTCGGGTGGAGTAGAATGAAACTTGGTCATGATCGGTCAGCCTCCAAAGGGTTGTGTCGACAACATCTCTTTAGAGACCTGCTGGCTGGTCATGACTGCCTTGATGAAGCCGGCGGGCGCTACGCGCCCTTGTCTCCATCAAGGCATCGCGGCCCTTCGAAAGGCTGCTTCCCAATGTGCTACGGCCCGGAGTTTATCGCGACGGCGGTGCAGCAATGGCTCGCCCAGATCGGCGTGAAGACGCTGTATATCACGCCCGGATCGCCATGGGAGAATGGCTATTGTGAAAGCTTCAACGGATCCCTGCGCGATGAGCTGCTCAACGGCGAGATCTTCTACTCGCTCGCGGAGGCCCGGATCCTGATCGAGGCTTGGCGGCGGCATTACAACACCGTCCGGCCGCACAGCTCGCTGGGATATCGACCACCGGCGCCGGAGGCCGTTCCATCGCCAGTGTCGCCCGCCGGTTCCGCTTCGCTCCACCTGC
This sequence comes from Sphingopyxis sp. EG6, assembly GCF_003609815.1. Classification (NCBI taxonomy): domain Bacteria; kingdom Pseudomonadati; phylum Pseudomonadota; class Alphaproteobacteria; order Sphingomonadales; family Sphingopyxidaceae; genus Sphingopyxis; species Sphingopyxis sp. EG6. Next base: position 2,438,404 of record NZ_AP017603.1, on the reverse strand, counting down.
GGCCAACACTGGCGATGGACGCGTCAATGCACTAACAATCCCAGCGGACCACTCGGTGGGGGCCGGTCACAGTGGCGAGCCGCCCGCCTTCCGCGAAAATCTGCTGCAGCAGTTTTTCGTAGCCGAACAGCGATTCGGTCAGATGCTTGATGCGCTCTTCATCGTCGGACCTTCTATCCGAGAAGCCGGGAGAGGACGTCGAGTCCGACGGCGAGCATGCCGAAGCCGACTGCAAGCGCGATCGCAAGGAAGACGAGCCAGAAGTAACGGAGGTACGGGTCGAGGTCATTTGCAGATACTCCCATGGTTCGTAGAGGAAGCAACCTGACCCAGGAGGTGGGCGGTGGTTCCGCCTTCTCCGGTGGCTCATCGGCCTGGCCGGTGCCTACCCCCGTATTCTCCAACTGCATTTTGCGGGGGGTCATCGCGGCGTCTTCGAAGGCGTGGAAAAGTTCCGCTGCGTGCCGGCGATTGCGGGCGCGCAAAATGGCGACAGCCTCGCTGATGTAAGTGTCGACGGTGCCGACGCCCAGACCCAATTCGAGGGCGATTTCCTTGGAGGTCTTGAGCCGATAGACATGGCGGAGGCACTCGCGTTGGCGCGGGGCCAAGCGTTCGCAGAGAGCGATGCTCGGCTCTTTTACATCACTAGCAGACAAGTGCGCGCTGCTTGCCATCAATGGACGGCAAGTCCCTTACGCTATCTAAAACAGCACCTCTTTTTCTCGACCCGAGCATTGCTTTCCGACGGATTCTGCAAGCGGCTCCCCGTGCATTCCGTCAACAGAGCCGGTTCCCGACTCTCTCTGAATTTCAACTTAACACGGGAGTAGGCGGACCGGAATTTTCAGGCAACCCTTGGCAACGATTTGCTTTTCTTCACCGAGTATCTCGTATGGGTGCTCTGCGATAAGGTCCGGTTAGTGAAAATCATGGCTGCGGATACGGAGGATTTCATCTTGTTCGGGGGTCGTCCGAACGGCCGTGACGCCGATGTGCGCCCGCGCGGCGCCCATGTCGGATCGCGCGGATCGGGGCCGCCGCCATTCTTCGCCCCGTCACCGCGGCCCGGCGCGACCGTGAAATCCATCCGTGCGATCGACCGCAGCATTTCGTCGTGATCATTGATGCGGTCGCAGATGATATGCATCGCCGGCGGCAGGCGGTCGGCGGATTGCCGCTCGTGCTGCCGCGCAGGGACAGTCCGCGCCGATGAGGCAGCCCTCCGATGCGGTTACCTCGCATCCGAATCCTGCGCCGGAAACTAGAACGGATAATTGATCCCGCGACCATAGTCGTGATCAAAGGTCGGCTTGCTATCGGCGCCATAGCGCGGCGCCTGTTCGAGAACCTTCTTGTCGAGATCGACGACATAGCCGCCCTGTTCGGTGTCGTAAGTCAGGACGTCCCAGGGCAGCGGATAATAGTCGCTGCCAAGACCGAATAGACCGCCGAACTGGAGGACCGCATATTCGACGCGACCTTAGCGCTTGGTGACCATGAAATTGTAGATCGGTCCGAGCTTCTCGCGGTCGCGGTCGCGGTCGAGTCCCGCCTGGCGCTTCGCAATCGCCCAGCGCCTCTGCTTGCGCCGAGTTTCCTTAGGCTCCCCAGTCGACCACGCGAGCGATAGCGAACTCGGCATCGTCACGGGCTCTGCGTCGATGAAGTCAAAGCGGCCCTTTGCCGTGCTCTCACAGTTTCGGCCGATGAGATGGAGTCGTCTCGGCTGAAGGGACGCCGGCTCTGGCGCCGACGAGGCGCTAGATATCAGGCTCGGTTCCTGTGATCAGCCTCAGGCATTCCCGAACCGTGATAATCCGCGCCCCGCCGTGGCGCCCGAGACTCAACAAGTCGGCCTTATCGCCGGTGATCAAAAGTTCGGCCATCCCGGCCTCAATCGTCGCCAGAAGATAGTTGTCCCAGGGATCCGGGCTGACGGACACGTCGGGCAGATTCTCTATAACAATGGCGCTGCCCTTGAGTTCATTGACGAGTCTGCCGACAACGGCTGGATTCAAGCGAGCCCGCAGTTTGGGATAGCGCGTACCGCGCCGAATTTCCTCTAGCTGTTCAGCAGAGGTGATTAAGGTGATCTTGCCTTGGCACCACAAGGCAATCAGGTGAAAGGGAAGCGACCGCCCGTGCAAATGGGCGCTGACAAGCACATTGGTGTCGATGACAACGCGCATTGATCAGTTCCGACGCGCATCCGCAATCGCTTCATCGATCAACTGGCTCATCTCTTCCGGCGAGACGTCATCGAAACCGGCGCGGGCCTCGGCGAGCGTAAGATCGAGCAGGCGCCATTTCACGGACTCTTCAATGAAGCGCGATAGGTCGCCCTTTTTCATTCCGCGCTGAGCTAGGTATGTGCGGACATCAATGTCGGTTTCGGGCGCGACATTGACGGTCCAGCGCGTCGCACCACCCATAATCAAAAACTCCTCATGGACGCCTATGCGGATAAGCGCTGACCATCTTTTACGCCAAGATTCGATTCCGACATATGCGCTGGATCGACTTTACCACAGGGGGGCTCGATTTTAGCCTACCCGATTTTCGAGCCTCTGCACGGAACACAATAGATCGCAGCATCCACCTCGGCGCCGGACGTTCCGGCTCTCCACGTCAAACTGACGCGAGGCGCAAACGGACGCATGGCGACGCGGATCGAACAAGATGATCCACCGTTCGATGTCGAAGCTCGACGACTTGGCCTTTGCCGTGAACTACTTGTCGAACGGCAGATCATTGCGCGGTACCTCAAGAAGCAAGACTGGAGCCATGCGGGCTGGATCATGCTACTGGAACTCTATGTCGCGGATACGGTCGGTAAAGGGCTGCCGGTTTCAAGCCTAGGATATGCGAGTGGCGTTTCGGTTCCGACGGCGACGCGGCAGACAACTGAGATGGAATCGCGGAAACTTGTGGCTCGCGAGCGCGATCCTCACGACGGGCGCCGAACGAACATCGCCCTGACCGCTCGCGGTCGAGCGACCCTGCGGTGCATTCTAGACGACTATGCGAAGTCCCGGGCGAATGTGCCGCTCCGATAGAATCTGATTGGCCGCCGCGTTCTCGATCGTCCAGAACACAATCTATCATACCTAAGCGAGGGACGGGGAATCCGGCCTCAAGTCCAAGGGAGGAGGAGGGAAGCTGACGTTGGTGTGAAGTTGCAAATGGGAACAGGAGATGGCTGGATGCTCACCGGATCAGGGAAGGCAATATGTCCATTTCCGGAAACTCTTTCGATTCCTTCAATCGGCATCTTCTGATAGGCTGCCGACCGAGAAAACCCATGCAGGCGAGCCAACCTTCCAACGTATCAACAGCCGAGACCGCGCGGCCGCCCGTTGCGCGCAATTGGCTCTGGAAGCCTTGGTACGCGAAGCTCTGGTGGGCGGCGATCCCGGTCTACTGGACAGGCGCGGTGGCCTCGCTGAAGGTCCCGGCACTGGCGGAGTTCTACACCAGCGCTCTCGCAGGCTATCTCAACATGCTGTTCTTTCCGCCGACGGCACTACTGGTGCTTGGTTTCGGGTTCGTCAAAGCTTGGCTCGACAGGCCGCTATCTGGCGAGCCTCTCTCGGACGAGGAAATCGGCGAACTCGAGCAGATGAGGATGGAGGACGAGCACTGGGAGCGTCTTGGGCGACCTCATTGGTCGGTCGACATCTATGATCCGCGCTCCGGCGGACTATATATCGGCAACCCACTCAGCCTTCAGCACCCTGGACGTCGAGATTAGCGCTTCTTGTAGCTGCTATCTCCGTCGAATGGACCATTTGCTAGGTCGGTCGAAAATCGGCCACTGCTCAAGATCGAGGATTGTTCGAGCGACGTCATCGGTCCAGTAATATCGGCGGTTCCACGTGCGGAATCGGCTTGCCCAAGGTAGCGATTTCGCAGCCCCTCGGGGCCAAGCACCTGACGGTTCAGCTCGCTCGTAAATGTCATTTCAGGGTTTGCAGAGCGCGCAGCCGCCCGCTCTGCGGCGGATATCGCCTCGCGTACATCATAGTTTACGATATCGAGCGAGGCCCGAGCTGTCTCGTTACTCGTGCCCATGTCGCTGCTGCTATATCCCAAGCTCCCGCCGACGCTCCCTGACGTTGCTGTCTGTGATCGTTCCTTACCCTTGGCCGGACCACCACGCGACGCATAGTCACTGCTTTGGGCACTTGCGCCGACATTGCCGCCAACCGCAGTTCCCATTGAGATTTGGTCTTGCGCCGAGCGAGATATAGCCCGCTGCCATCCCGTCTGGGCCATGATCGCCGACACGTCGCGTTGAAGCGTATCCGCAACCTGCGGATTGAGCCGCCACTCGCCGTTGCGGTCCATTTCGAAGCCACCGCGCAGCCAGTTCGCCATCATCGCCTGACCCTCGGGTCCGCTGCTTAGCATGTTTTCGATGGTATCGGGTCCGGCTTGCTTGCCGGCCTCATATTTGGTGCTGGTGTCGCTGCGTGCGGACTGCGTGAACCCGGTGCTGCTCGACACGAGCAGGTCGTTGTCCGCGAAGCTGAACCGGGCGCGGCCTCCCTCGGCGATCGTGCCATATTGGCTGTCGTTGATGAGGCCTGCGGCGCGGAGCTGCCGCGCGACGTCGGGCGAGACATTGAGATTGAGATCGCCATTCTGCGCCATGGCGAGCTCGCGCTTGGTCATGTTGATGCCCTCGCTGCGCAGCAGCCCCTGCATGCGTGTCAACCGCTCATTGTCCACGATCCGCGTCAGCCGCTCGTTGCGCGCACGATCGGCAATTCCGGCCGCGCCACCCTCGGCCATGTCGACCTGGTTGCCCGCCGTGCGGCTCAGTGCCTGGATGAAGGCGTCGAGCCGGGCCGCCTCGCGCGTCGATACGCCGGCAGCCGCCGCACCTTCCGCAAACCCGAAATTATCGCTCTGCCGTCGCTGCTCGCCGATGCGCGCGGCGCCGCGCACGCCATCGTGGCCGACTTCGCGCTGGGCATCGAGCTTGCCCGAGCGCTCGGCAAAATCGTAACCAGCGGCCTCGCGCGTGCGGCCATAGACGCTCGTGCCTTCGCGTGCCGCCTCGGCGGTCGCGCCGTCGGCGGTGCCGAGCTGGACCGAGGCGTTATAGGTTTCCAGCGCACGCATGACCTGCGCCTCATTGCGGCCCGTCGCGCGGGAGAGGGAGGTAATCGCCGACGAGCGCGCCTCGCCCGAGAGGGTGTTGATGAAGCCGATGCGGCGCGAGGTTTCGTCGATGGAGAGGCCGAGCATCGACGCGGAATTGCGCTGCCCCTCGTTGTTCCCGGTGCGCCACGCCTGCTCGGTCGCGACGTTGCGGCGTTCGATCCCCGCGACATTGTCGCCCGCATAGTCGCGTCGGCCTTCCATAGCGCCGACGTTGACCTGCGCAGCCGTGAGATCGTTCCGCAGCATTGCCTCCTGGTCGTACGTGTTGGCGATCAACTTCGCGAAGGTCGGGTCGGCCGATGCCTGCGCGATCACGGTCGAGGCCTTCAGCGCAGCGTCTTTCTGATCATAGCCATTGCGCTCGAAATGCCGCTGCGCGCCCCGCATCATCATGTCGTAGGCGCGCGTATCGCCGAAGGCTTTCCACTGCACCATGTTCTGCGCGAAGCCGGCGAAGGCGCGTTCGCCCGCCTGGCCCGGCCCAAAATAGCTCGTGCCGAGACTACGTAGCGCGTCCTTCTCGGCGAAATTGTGGATCGCCGACGTCGTCGCATTGGCGCGCACCGCTGCGGCCGTCGCGGGATGAGTGAGGTCGCGGCCGACGAGGGCAGGGGCGAGCCCCCCGAGCTCGCGTGCGGCGTCCGTGACGCCGAGCCCGAAGCCGGTCGCTCCCGGCGCGCCAGGCGTGCGATCGCTGAGATAGCCACCTGCGGCGCCGAAGGCGCGATTGGTACCGAAGGTAGACCGCTCTCCGAAGTCGCCGAAGCTCGACGCCGCACTGCGCCGTGCGGTCGTGCCGGTCGCCGAGGCCTGCGCCTCGAGCGCCTGCGCGCGGCCTTCATGCGTCATGATCGGGGTGGCGGCCGCGGTGCCCTGGCCCTGCACGCCGAGCGCGCCGCTGGTGAAGGAGGTGAACACATTGCCCGAGAAGCGGAACACGGTGAAGACAAAGGCGCCGGCCAGCCCGGCGGCCGCGGTGCGAAAGCTTCCGAAGATTGCGAGCGCCTTCATCGCCGAACCTGGCGCCAGCATCCAGGCGTTCGCCGCGACATGGTTCGAGCGCATCTCGGCAAGCACGTCCATCGCGCGGCCGAGCGTGAGCTGGTAGATTCCGGCATCGATCACGCCCCACATGGCGACGAAGACGAAGAGGCCAAGCGCGAAGCTCGCGACGCGCAGGTTGATCGGGGTCAGGATGAAGAGCAGCGCGATCGGCATCATGAACAGCATGATGCCGAAGACAGTGGCGCGGATCGTCGGCATCCATTCGTTCGCCGTCGACATGGTGGCGAGACCGCTCGAGACGACGGCACGGTTCGCCATGACGCGCGCGGCGGTCGCAGGGCTATCTTCGAACAGCACGTCGCCGACGGCGTTGCCGAGGTTGATGTTCGTCATCAGCTGCTGGAGCGTCAGCGGCGTCGCGAGCATCTTGTCACCGAGCGCTCCGAGGTTCGACCGGCAGCGCTGGAGCTGAGCCGCGTTCGAGACGTCATAGCCGGTGCGCTCGCAGACCTGTTGACTGTAACCGTGGAACAGCGACGGATCGGAAAGCCGGTCCGAGATATGCGTCCAAGTCTCGGTGCAGCTCACCGTTGTTCCGCCCTTGTCGGTGGCAGTGAAGACGGTGCTGAAGGTCGCCGGCCCAGACATCGCGGCAAAAGCCGCGGGAAGATCGTTCGTGGTACGAAAGAGTTGATCGTCGTCGATGCCATAGGCGGGAGAGACGCGCGCGACGGGATAGCATTGCCGGACATAATCCTTGATCGTTGCATCGAGGAAGGTGTCGGTCATCGGCCCTCGCGGGCTAACAGCGTTCAGGAACAAGTCAAAGCTGTGACCACCCGCACCGAACTCGAGCTTGGCATTGGGGTCGATCGTATTATCGTCGATCGTCTCGGCGATCGCCCGCTCCATCATATTGGTGACGCCCGCGACGAGAACGATCAGGTTCGGGACGTCGCCAACGGGCTGATAGGCGTTGCGGACCCGGTCGTAGACATGGACGGTGCCCGTGGTCGCAACCATGCCGACGAAAAGCCCGATGCCGACGAGCGTCTGAAAGCCGAAAGCGACGATCCCCATGCCGTTGCCGCGCACGCTCGCGAGTAGCGCGCCGAGCGCGATCCCGGCGACCGCGACGATGAGCACCAGCGTTTCGTAGCGCGGATCGGCAAAGATCATCGAGACGAGCCGGAACGCGTCGACGGTCTCGTTGAACCCGTCATAGGTGTGGAAGCTGGTTTCGAGCGCTAGCGCAGCGGTCGGCACGGTGGCGGCGAGGGCGGCGATCAGCGCGGAAAGGAATCGGGAGCACATCGCGATCAGCGATTGCGGTTAGCGGCGGCACCGGCGGCGTCGCGCGCGTCGCGGTCGCGCTGGCGGACGAGCCCGGCATAGTTCGCCGAGAGGTTGGCCTGGTTCAGCGCCGCCATATAGGACTGGCGCATCTGCGCGCGCTGGCGCAGCACTTCCTCGCGAAGATCGCGCAGCTGCTCTATCCCCTTGGTGAGGATGCGCGTCTGGCAGATATTGGCATTGCCTGCGTCGGCGGCACCGGCGGCCGACGTGCCGCGCTCGGCATTCGACAGCGCGAAATCGATGCTGCGAGTGAGATCATTGAGCATCTGGTAGGCGAGGGTCAGGGCGACCAGTTCGTCGGTATCGCCGATCACGGCATCCTCGACGCCTTCGCGCACGCCCCATTCGAGCATCCGGTAGATGGGGAGCGTCTTCACATTGGCGACGAACTGGCGCTCTTCGGCAGTCAGCGCGGCGCGGGTGCGGATCTTGGTCGCGATCGTCTGCATCCGTTCACGCGCGAGGACGAGCGCGCCGCGGCCCGGCCCGTCAGTCGCGCAGTCAGCGCTGGTCGGCGGGACGTTGAGCGACCGGGCCTGGACACGTCCGGTCAGGAAATCCTCGACGCCTTCGGTGTCCTGACGCGGGCAGGCAGGGATGGCCGAAAAGAGCGGCACCTTGTCGGTCGCGTCCCAACGCATGTAAACATCGCCGACCCGCGCACGCATCACGCTGGTCCATTCGCTGGCGCCGACGCGCGCGGCGGCGTGCGCGAGCAGCGAGCCGGTGCGGAAGATGTCGGTGACCTCGCGCGGGCAGTTGGCGAGCGCTTCCTTCAGATCCTCGGTCGGATTATTATTGTTCGCCTCAATCTTCTCGCGGCTTTGCTGATAACTTTTCGCATAACCCTGCTTGATCGAGCGATAGCCGGTCATCTCCTCGATGATCCCCGACATATTGTCGTCTCCTCGAGCGATCTGAACCATGCGGTTCGCAAGGCGGCAGTCGTTGACCTGGATCGAGTTCAGGAAGTTGGTCGCCGCCTCCATCTTCGAGATGATGTTGCCCATCTTCTCGTCGAGGGTTTCGAGGAGATACTGGAAGGCGACGGCGGGCGCGGCCTGCAGGATGCTCTCGAGCTTCTGGACGAGATAGTCGGGATCGAGAAACGACATGCCGCCGAGGAACATGTCGATGCCACCGCAGCCCGCGCGCACCTTGGGCAGCGTCACGCTCATCAGATAGTCGTTGTGGACGTCGACGCGGCCCGAGAAGCCGCCCGCGGTCACATAACCGCGCGCCTGGTCCTCGAAACTGCCGGGCGACGTGTAGGTCACATTGTCGAACCAATGCTCGGCCCAGCTTTGGGCATAGGCTCCCGGCGCGCCGGCTCCGCAGGTTGACAGGATGAGGGCGATCATAATGGCGCGGCGGCCGCCAAGCGAGGACATCAGCGTTCTTTCTCAGGGGCGGGATGTGGCAGGCTGAACCCGCTCAGGGTCGCTTGTGTTGACCTCTCGCGACAAGGGCAGAGGCACGTACGCGCCTCTCAGAGGCAAGGTCCTTCCGCCAATATGTCCCACGCGAAATGGGCCACTGCCATGTCGATCATCGCCTCGTCCCATGTTTCAGGGTCGGCAAGATGCCGTGATGGATTGCAAACGCTTTCAAAGGTTCGTATGTGTATGATCTAAGAAAAGGATACACATCATGCGGACCAACATCGTCATCGACGATAATCTTATGAGCGAAGCTCTCCGGGCAACGGGCCTCAAGACAAAGCGTGAGGCCGTTGAGCTCGGCTTGCGGACGTTGCTTCGGCTTCGCAAACAGGACGAGATTCGGAAGTTTCGGGGTAAGCTCGCTTGGACGGGCGATCTTGATGCCATGAGAACCGACGGGTGATCCTCGTCGATTCCAGCGTCTGGATCGATTATTTCCGGGGCGATGCCACACCGCAGACGGAACGATTAGACGCATTGCTAGGCGCCGAGCCACTGCTGACCGGCGACATCATTCTGGCTGAAGTCCTGCAGGGTTTCACCAGCGACCGCGACTTCAACGTCGGGCTGAGATTGATGGGGTCTCTCGACCAGATCGATATCGGAGGTCGCGATATCGCGATCCAGGCGGCCCGAAACTTTCGGGCACTACGCGGCAAAGGGGCCACTATTCGCAAGACCATCGATACGCTTATCGCCACCCGTTGCATAGAAGACGGGTTAGCACTGCTCTACAGCGACCGCGATTTTGATCCTTTCGTGGAACATCTCGGACTCTCGTCGGCCATGTCGGACGCACGCCGATGATGTGATCCCTGCAAATCTGGATCGTAGCTCCAGATTTGCAGGGATAAGTCGTTGCTCGATTTCGCTTCTTCGCCCTGAACGGATATCCAACCGGAATAAGCTCGAAGTTATGGCTTTGCTCGGCGTTGCGGTGAGATGTCCGGCCCTTGAGCAACAATTCCCGTGAATTTCGAAAACGCCCGGACCCCGGCTTGCAGGGCGCATGCCGGTCAGTATCTTTACGGCGAGATATAAATTGCGCGCGATATTGGGCGCATGATTCGGTGCCAACGGCAATCGGAATGATCCGGTTCGTATCGTTCACCGGTCGGACTCATGCGGCCGGGTATCCGGATTCAGGATAGGCTGTTTCGCTGAAGCTCGTCCGATCAGGTCTCGACTGATTTCTCGGGAGTGGGCAACGAGATTGCGCGTCTTTTCGCGAAGCATGAGCTGGCCAATAATCCCTTCAACATAGGCGGGATTCGTTTTGTTGATGACTGCCAGAGCCGTTTCGCACCTCGCGCGGCCGCAATGCTCAATAGCCCCGACTACATAGTCGGGTCCAAAATGCTCGGCGACCGCTGCAAGGTCGAACATATCGCGCGGCTGGAAACTCCAACCGCGATAGAAGACCTTTTTAGCGATGATTTCCGCTGGCGTTTCAAGCGCGATGGCGTGACCTTGAACGTCGTGCGCTCGTGTTGGATCTGGAATGATGCTGTCGCAGCAGATGAAATCAATTTCGCCCAGATCGTGATAAGCAAGCTTCAGCATATCGGTGCCTGCCTGATAGCTGTCAGGAGCGTGATCGAGTTTGATGCCTTGCGTTTCCGGATTGAGAAATGGGAGGATTTGTGGATCGTCCAGAAACAGGTCGATGTCGTGACTTTCACGATGATCGATCTGCAGCATCAGTGCGGTTCCGCCGCCGAAGCTCCACTGAGGCGCGAAGCCGTTCGCCTTCCTGAAATGGTCAAGAATATCTACGGCGAGATTGAAAAGGACCGGCCATTCGCTCGGCCGCTTTGCAGACACGGCGTCAGGCCGCCAGCAGTAGCGTGTAGCCCGAAAGTTCGGAGATTTTATCGGCGACTTGGCTCGCTTGACTTGCGTCTACGCCCATCGCTGCCATGAACTGTTCCTGGACGTTCAGCGGCACTTCGGAGAAGAAAGCGAAAACCGGCGCGTTGCAGTCAATCGCGCTCTTCAAGTCGACGATCATGGCAGCAAGCTGATGTGCGGAAACGGCCGCCCCATAAGGGGCGTTCACCGTCGTCAGCACTTGAGTTACAGCGTTTGCCATCATTCCACTCATAACACGATCCTGTTTGGATCGTTGTTTTCATATAGTCGCGAGCGGTTATCAAAACAAGAATCTCGCTCAGGTCGCGTCCTACGCCCGACGCGAGGCAATAATGACAAGACCAGATTCAGCTTATGAAGCATGCATCATGGCTTTGATGTTTCAAGCAGATTCCGCGCCAGAGCTAAGAAAGTTCCGTCCGGCTTATCGCGACGGGCCCCCAACGATTCCAGTGAATTTCGAGAGTGCGCGGACGCCTACCGCTGGGCGAACGCCCGTCAGCATCTTCGCGGCGAGATAGAGGTTGCGCGCTAAATTGGGCGCATGATCGGTCCCGACGGCGATTGGAATGATCCGGTTCGTATCGTTCATCGGACGCACCCATGCGACCGGATGCCCGATCCAGGGCAAGCCGAGCCGGCCCGATCGCAGCATCGCTTCCTGCGCGGAAATGGCGCGGACCTGCCAGCCATATCGCCTTCCCAGACTTCCGAGCTTGGTCCAGAGATCGGCGCAGGGAACGCAGCCGGGCGCGGTGCTCATCTCGACGACGAAGGCCGAACTGCGTCCGCGCAGTTCCTCGGTAAAGTCCGGCGGGAAAGCGCGCGTCACCGGAACGCGCGAGAGCCAGTGGTTCATCGCCGCAGTTGTTCCGACCGGATGGATCGCGGCGCGCGCTGCATCCTCGCGGCTGACAGTCTGCGCCATGCCGGGCGAAATGACTAGGATGCTCATGCTCAGCGCGCTTGCACATCGCGCCAACATACTGAACTCGCCTTGCAGGTAAGGGGATTTGCTCTTACCTTGTGCTATTGAAAGGACTCGCCACATGAACGCTGTTACCATTACCGCGAAAGGGCAGGTCACGCTGCGGAAGGAATTGCTCAGGCATCTCGGCGTCCATCCAGGCGACAAGATCAGCTTTGACAAACTCCCCGGCGGTGAAATCAAGATTCGGGCCATCAGGCCTTCCGGAAAGATTGAGGATTTCTTCGGGTCACTCAAGCGGGAAGGCCAGCGGCCCATCTCGATCGAGGAGATGAATGAGGCCATTGAAAAGGGCTGGGCCGGACAGCTGTGAAAATTACTGCCGACACCAATATCCTCGTCCGATCCGCAACGCTGGACGATCCCGTTCAAAGCCCCTTGGCAAAAAAGCTCCTGAAGGAAGCAGAACTTGTTGCTGTGACGCTTCCGGCCTTGTGCGAGTTCTGCTGGGTGCTCAGAAAAGTGTATCGCTATGAGGCGGCAAGGGTCGCTGCATCGGTCAGATTGCTTATCGACGCCGGCAATGTCGCAGCGGACCGACAGGCTGTTGAAGCGGGGCTTGCAATACTGGAGCAAGGTGGAGACTTCGCTGATGGGGTCATCGCCCACGATGGCCAATGGCTGGGAGGCGAGACCTTCGTGAGCTTCGATCGAGGCGCTGTTGGCCTTCTGGCAAAGCATGGGCAATCTGCGATGAACCCCGATCAATCGAAAGCTTGATCCAACTGCGCTGCGCTGCTCGGCAATAGACGCTGTCATCGACGCGGCTCCAAGCCCGCACCGACGAGGTCGCCGCCCAACACACGGGGATCGGTCGCGGAAACCGGCCCATTGCCGAGTGCGTCGAAGAAACCATCTTCCTCGCCCGCGCCGGTCAGGAACTGTTCGGGCCGAATGTCGCCGAGCATCAGCCGCACGGCCTGGTATGTGGTCTGCGCGAGATTGGGATAGGATTCGACACCCGACGCGATCACCATCCTTGCCGAGCTGTCGCGGCGGATCACCATCGTCGTCGGTGTCACCTCGACGCCGAAGCGCTGTCCGAGCTCCGGTCGGCGCTCGAGATCCATCTGTGTGACCTGCCAGCCCGTCTCCTCGCGGAACCGTTCGAGGATCGGCCATTGCACCCGGCAATAGCCACAGGAATTCCGCGAGAACATGACGAGCGCGAACTGGCTTGCGTGGGCGCGGAGATACCGGCGGCGAACCGCTTCCTTCTCGGCACCCATCGCCGCGCGCGCGTCGCCGACGATCGGGTTGGCGGACTTGGCATTGAGTTCGGGGTTCTGAAGCAAGGCGATCTGAGTCACGCCTGCGAACGCACGTGCCTTGCGCCGCGCGAAGTCCTGCAGCCGCCAGAAGTCCGCGACCGCGTCGACGGTGAGCACGGTCGCTGCATAGTCGCGTTGCTGCTCGATCAGCTTGCGGATTTTGGGCGGCGTCCATGTCGCCAGTTCCGCCATCGGCGGTATCGCCGGCTTCATCAGCGCGTCGGGCTCGGCATCCGCATCTTCGACCGGCGGCGGTGCCTGATACCACCAATAGCCCTGCTTCGGTTCGCGGGTGGGTGAGGTCGGCTGCGCGGCGGCGGGGAAGGCCGTGATGAGCGCCGCGAGGAGGGCAGGGCGGATCACAGCAGCTTCTCCATGCGGGTGAGGCGCGCGATCGGCACCGGTCCGTAATAGCGGCTGTCGAACCCGCTCGGGTGCAGCGAGCCGACATAGATCAATCCCGGCGGGATCAGCCCGTGATCGGGCCGCCAATAGTCGAGCCGCTGGCCATTTCGCCCGTAGGGCTTGGTCACGCCGAGCAGGACGCCGTCGCAATAATACCACCCGTCCATGGCGTGGGGCTCCATCGTCGACGGTTTCTCGATCAGCGATATGCGCTCGCCGGGCATGCAAAGCGCGCGCTTGGTCACCTTGACCGGTTCGGGGCCGGCCAGCGGATGGGAGAGCATGAACAGGACGAAATCGCCCTTCTCGATCGGCCCCGGCGCCGCGCGCACCGCCCAGGCGTCGATCGACGGCGACATCACGAGAATGGCTTGCTGCATCGCCCAGCACGTCAGAAGCCCGAGTGGCACAACGATCGCCGTCGCCTTCCAGAGCCGGTCGGGGCGCGCGGGCTCGCCGAGCCCCGGACTGCCGAGCGCAACGGCTGCGCGCCGCGGCAGTCCCTTCAAACCGATCGCCAGATGCTTACCGGCCTTCCAGGCGAGACTGAGCATCGCGCACCTCCTCTTTTCCGCCGAGGCGGGCAATTTCTTCGAGCAAACCGGAAAGGGCGGCATCGCCGTAAGCGATATGGCTCCCGCGCGGACTTTCCTCCTCGCGCTCGCAATAGGGGAGCACCGGATCGCCCGGGATCATGGCGAGCGCGGGCACGCGGGTGACGCCGTGCTGGCGAAAGACCAGCGGGTCGACGATCACCTGCACGTCGCGCATCACGCATGCCGGTCCCTCGCAGCCGGGATCGAGGCGGAGAATCTCGGCGGTGAGCTTCGCCATCGGCGCGACCTTGGCCATCCCGCCCGGCATGCCGCGAAACGCGAGGACACCGCGTGCCTTCTCGAGCTGCGCTGCATAGGTGCGCAGCGTTGACGACGGCATCGACGAGGAGACGAACAGCACAGGCACCCAGCCTTTCGCCGCCGGCGCCGGACCGGCATCGGCGACGGCCTTGATCTCGGGCGCTTCGAGCCCGAGTGCCTGGCCGAGCCGCTTCGCCATCGCCTCGCGCTCTGCGGCGAAGCGGTCTTTGCCGGTCTCAAGCGCATCGCGGGCGCGGGCTTCCATCGCTGGCGACTTGGCACGGTCGCGCATCGCCTCGAAGGCGCGCCGGCGTTCGACCTCGCTCGGCTTCGGCAGGTCAGATGGGCCGTTTTGCTGTTGGGCTTTGCGGCGCGACACCGCGCCCTTCAGCCGGTCCATCGCCGCTTCGCCCTCGCGTTCTACCTTCTCGCGCGCCGACGGGTTGTCGTCGATGCCCGGCGATATTTGCGCTGCGGCAAGGCCGGCGATGCCGGCTACGTCGGCGAGCGCCACCGCGAGTACGGCGCGGCGCCTAGCGGCCGATGGCCTGCATATAGGCATCGATACGATCCTTCATGTCTGACTGGATGTCGGCCTGCGCGCGGGCCTGAACTTCCGAATAATATTCGGAGAGGTCCATTCGGCTGAAGTCGAGCGCTTGGAACTCTTCGGGCGTGAACCCGCGGCAGTTCGGCGTCTTCACCGGTCCCCAGCCATCCGCGAACGACTTCAGCTGCGGGCGGCCCTGTTCCTGGATGATGCGGCCGAGCTTGGTATTGAAGCAGCAATGGCTGCGCGACTTCTGGACGCAGATGCCGAGGATCTTCGACGAGCAATAGGAGCCGACCTCGACGCACATGCCCGAGCCGCGTAGCATGCCCGTCTCCATGTCCTGCTGGTCGCAGGAGGAGAGGAGGAACTCGATCATGACGTTGACCGCGAGGCTGATCGCGATCGAGGTCGGATCGATGCCGACAATGATCGCATTGGCGCCCGCGCTCGCCGCCTGGCTTGCCGTCGCGCCCGCCTGGAAGGCGGCATAGGCGGCTTGGGCTCCGGTGAACACGCCCTTGGCGATCGCGATCTTCGTCTGCGTCGACGCGATCGACGAGCCCATTCCGTCCTTGACGATCTTACCCTTGTCCTTGCAGCAGTTGGAAAAGGTTGTCTTGAGGCCCGCTGGGCGGCAGCGCAGCGCGCGGCCGCCGAATATCTCGATGTTCCCGAGACAATTGCCGTCGGTGTCGACTTCGCCGTCGGCGGGCGCGCCCGGATCGTCGACGACGGGTTCATCCTCGATCGGGTTTGCCGCGGTATCGATGCAGGCGTTCGGCGAGCAACTCGGCACGCCGCCGCTCGCCAGCGTCTCGCACGCATATTGCGAACCAAGCGGGCAGGACGACGCGCCGCCGGGCTCGGGCGCGCACGATGCCCGTTCGATCGGGCACTGCCAGCTACCACCTTGCATCCCGACGCAGCTAGCGGTCTCGCCCGCGTCGTCGGCGTCACCATTGCCATTGAGGTCGACCGCGCAAATCTGCTGCGCCTGCGCTGCCGACGCGTAAACGGCGAGCGCGAAGGCGACGATGCCGAACAGGATCAGCGCGAGGCGCGACGGCCAGAAGAGAAAGCGGCCCATCATCGCGCTGTCGCCGTGCAGGCGAGATCGGCGCCAGCGAGCCTGACCGTTTGCATCATGACCACCGCCTCGGGAAAGGTATCAAGGCAGCCGCAGGGCGTGACGATGGTCTCGCCGGGACCGGCGGGACAGACATTGCCCGGTGAGCAGGCGTGATAGAAGGTGTCGAAGCCGGTCGGGCTGGTCTGCTGCGCGCCGACGACGCCCGCAGGCGCCGCGTCGGTATTGGCTTTCGCAGAGCGCGTCTTGCAGACCGCCTCGCAAGCTGGAACCGAGCCGCGATCGGGAAGCGCGAAGGCGCGCGTAGACGCGGCGCTGCCGCCGTCGGCCGTCCGAACGCGGTCGGCGAGCAGCGTCTCGGTCGAACGATCGATGATATAGGCGCCGCGCGACAGGTCGGGTTCGGGCATCGCGCCGGTGTCGATCGCGCATTTATAGGTCCGCTGGCGCAGGAAAAAGTCGCGGGTAAGGGTAGCGGTGCAACTGCCCGTGCCGAACTGGCGCGACCGCGGGAGGGGGCGAAGGCCGGTGCCGACGCCGTTCAGAAACGTCTGGACGCCATCGACGCTCTCGCTGTCGAGGCGGCACTTTTGATTGGCGCCAATATCTTCGCACTGGTCGACGAGCCGGTCGCTCGGTTCGCATGCGTCCGAAACGCGAATCTCGACGTCAACCAGTCCCCATTCGGTCGTGAGAGGCGCACCGCCGCCGCCGCCGCGCACGCGTGCCGACACCGTCGTCGGCCCCGCCCGCAGGTCGGTGGTAAAATCATAGGAGGTGTAATTGCGCGCCGCGCCGCCATCGGTGCGGCAGTCGCCTGAAGGCAATCCTGTCGTCAGCCACGGACGCGGCCCCGCGGAGCCGACGACGCGGCCGTTGATGCGGCCCTGGACCCAGTCGTCGGCGCCCATCTCGACGATCCGCGCCGACAGGAGCTTCGCGGGGTCGCTGACTTCGAAGCGCGCGGTGAAGATCGGCGGCGCGCTACTGCAATTGCCATCTCCGATGATGCGAAAGCGTCGGCAGCCTTCGCCGCAGCCCTGAACCGAATAGATGACGCCCGTCGCGGAGACGATATCCTCATACGCGAGCGGCCGCAGTGTGACGTCGCGTTCGATCGTGCAGGCGCGGACCTGTTCGGCCTTGCCGATGCCGGCGGGCGATCCCTTGAGGCTCTGGAACAGCGAGCTTCCGGCTGCGGTCGCCGCGGCGTCGCCGAGGATCGAAGTCGGACGGCCGCGATAGGCTGTTTGCGGAAGGTCCGGCAAAGCCGTGCAGGCGGTTGATTGCGCTCCGACATACTGGATCAGCGGGCCGTTGATGCGCGCCTCGGCCACGCCGACGCGGGGATCGTGGCTCGTGAGTGCGCCGATCGCGCCGCCGCCGAGATCCTTGAGCACCGACGGCAGATTGTCCATCACGAGATTCGCGCCGCAGCTGTTGTTGACGCAGTAACAGCCCGCGAGTTCGGCCATTTCGGCGGCGGCGAGCCCCAGGTCGCCCGAGACATCGACGTTCCAACGATGATAGTTGCACGCGTTCCAGCTTCCGGGCTGGCAAGCGATGACGCCGTTGGCGCAGATGCCCGAGACGGGCACGGGCAAGGTGGACACGCGGTCGAAGCTGCCGTCGAGATCGGTGTCGCGGGCGATGCGGACGGTGTTGATGTCGCCCGTGCCGTCAGGCTGGATCAGGATTTCGAGGAGGCTCGATGTTTTCTGGCAGGCGAGACTCGGCGTAAAGCTCTGGCTGCGATCGACCGTCGCGATCGGCTGTCCGCTGAGGCCGGGGGTGAGGTAATTCTCCTGGATCGCCTTGCTGGTCGAGGACTTCGCGCGAGAAGCTTCCGCGGCTGCGCGCGCGCGGTCCTCGACTGACTGCGCCAGTGTGCTGGCGGAAGCCATTGCCGCCATCGGCAGCAACAGGAGAGAAACCGAGCGCTTCACGAACGATCACCGTCCACAGTGCGCGATCCATGCGCGAGCCGAAACAGGTCTCCCGCCCGGAAGTCATCGGATCCGGGCGAGAGGTGCCGATAGACGGCCTGGCCGTCGAACACCGTGAGCACCGCTTTTACCCGAGGACACGGCGGGATCAGGGCCGGTCTCGCTTGTGGCGATGGCAATTTACCCGTATCGTCTGCAGGTGGAGCGGCGCCCGAGAGGGGGCAGGGCGCCGCTCCCGCCTCGCGCGCCTGCCGGCAGCCACCGGGGCTGTGGCGGGCAGACCGGGCCGATTCCGGGCTGCGCACGAGACGATCGGGAAGTGCCGGGTCAGGGCGTCGAAATGCCGGCACAGCAGATCGCTTTCTCGAAGAGCATGAACTGGGCGTTGTCCTTGCCCGGCGCGTGTTTGCCGGAGGTCCAGAGCGCGCCGGGACGGCCGATGTTGACGCACTTGCCGCCCTTCACCGGCTCCATGAGCTGGAGTTTGTATCGGCTCTTGGTCCAGATCGGCTGCGGCTTGAACGAGCAGCCGTCCGCCGAATGGATGGTCAGCGCGCCGAGCCGGCCCATCATGAACGTGCCGCGCGCTGCCAGCCCCGCCCAGGCTTCGACGCGGTCGCCCATGTGAATGTCGCCGGCGACAGGATAGGTGCTTCCCCAACTGCCCATGCACCAGAAGAGCGGGTCGATGACCTTGCCCGCTGCCGCCGCGGCGCTGTCGGACATGCAGGCAAGGCCGGCCGCGGGATTGCCGAACAGGATGCCTTCGGGCTGGATGATCGCTCCCAGCGTCCCCGACTGCCAGGTCGGCATCACCTCGGTCATCAGCGCGACGTCGAAACCGTCATCCTCGAGGCACGGAAGATCGCTGAACATGTCGAGCATCTTCCAGACCGGCGCGACATAATAGTGCATCTGCGCGAACAACTTCGTCGTGTTCGTGCCGTCCGAAATCGACGACTGGCTGCCCTGGAGCTTGCCGCCGGTCGCCATGATGTCCGTGCCGAGCGCCATCATGCAGCCGGGTTCGGTCACCACGTCGATCATCCGGTTCGGAGTCCAGAAACTGACCTTGACACCGAACCAGAAGGTTGCACCTTTGCGGCACGCACACAGCGGTTTCGACGCCGATTGTGCGTCGAGCGCCTTGTCGAGCTTGTCGTAGCTGCCGGCGCGCACGCCGCCGATGGTGATGGGGAAGATGCAGTTCCAACGCACCTTGGTGATCGGGTTGAAGATCGTGTCGCTCGGACATTTGGATGCTTGCGCTGGAGCGGGGATGAAAGCGAGAACTGCGCCGAGCCCGACGGGTACCGCCCAGCGAAAGGACCGGCGCGTCTTCTTCGGCTCGACTTGGCGCCTGGCGCCGCTGCTCCCCGATGCGGAAGTCGCGCGCAAGTGTCGGCAAGCTGGCATGACTTCTCCGTTCCGCCAGGTAGGGCGCTGAAAAGGTTGGATGAGGCTTCGGCGCTCTGTATGGGCGATTGGCCTGCCCGAAGCGGAGATGGACCCGCCGACATGCTCGTCGCAACCAGATGGGAAAGGATATGCCGCGGATGGGCACATCGTTGCCGCTATCAGCGGTGCGGGGCCGGCTTCCGTGACGCTGAGGTTGGATTTGCTGATCAGATGTCTGCTCGCGGTCCCGTCGCGTCCTTGCGGACCAGACCATGGCGAAGGGAAGGCACCAAAGCTCGCTTCTTGCGAAGCGAGTTCCTCCAGGCATCAACGAAGTCGACGATCGGGCCAAATGGGACCCTGCGGAATCTTGCGAACTTCATCGAAGTAAAAAAAGACGCCCGTCCAGCCGGAGCCAGGCGGGCGTCAAGATGAAGAACTCTGTCTTCGTTTCCGATTAGAGCTCCCCTGGGTCGCGGCGTCCGAATAGGCGGATGACCGGATTTGCGATTGGATGAAGGCGCCAAAAAAGAGCTGGCGAAATTACGGCGTGCTCGCCGAGCGTAGGATTTGGCTCGCGGGAGCCGGGCCTTTTCGTTCAAGCGCGAACTCGCTGACCTCGAGCTTTTGTCCGACCTGCGCGACTATGACCGGCGCAACGCGAAGATCGAGCCGCTCCTTCACGCGCTCTTCGAGAATGAACAGCGGGCGCGCAACCTTCTCTCCGAGTGCGATCGGGTCGGTCACCTCCGGGCCGCCTCCGGCGAGCAATATCCAGTCGCTCGCCCGCGCGTGGCCAAGCGCCCAGTTCAGGTCGCGCGAATGAACCACGATCAGGCGCTGCGGCATCGACACATAGGTGAGGGGGTTGAAGGTGTAGCCTTTGGGATAGAGCAGTTTGCCGTCGTCCAACCGGACCTCAAAATCGAGCGTGTGGAACGGCACGACGCTTCGTTTCCTGTTCGCGCGCGCAACGCCGAGGGCGGCTGACTGCATTGCGCTCCACTTCTCACGCGGACCGAAACGACCCGCGATGCTTTTCGGCTGCTGCGCAACGCGCGCCTCGATTTCAGAAAGGGCATCGGGTTCAGCGATCGCCCAGGTGCGCCCGATCGCCGCGGTCTGTCCACGCGCCGTGGCGGCGATGACGAATGCCCCAAACACGAGCATCAACGAGGTGCCAAACTGCCAGGCGGCCACTCGAATGCTACCGCGATCATGTTCCACGACGATATCTCCTCCATCTTTCTCGCGGATCGGAGCTGCCAACACCGATGATCGCACCGACAAGTGAAACCAACGAGAGAAGGCTCAGCACGACGATGAGCGATCGCGGCGAGTTCGCGATTGGGCCGGGCGCGGCGAAGAGGATGAGGGCTTGCGCCTGGCCGAGCATCAGGCCACCGACGGCCAACCTGACCGCGATGGGCGAAGGAGCGTGGGAGAGGAGGCCGTTCATCGTGTCCGCCGATGACCGCGCCACCGGAGCATCAGACCGCTCGTCACGGACGAGAGCCAGATCAGGACCAGCCCGCTTGCGAAGCAAGCGATTCCGACCGTCACCGACGCCTGCGTAAACAGCGACGTCGGCTGGTCAACCAGCAGTCCGGCGATGAGAACGAGGCCAGCCATCATGACGGATTCGATCATGACGAGCCGGAACCGCCAACCCAGTGCCTGCCGCTCGGCCACTGCCGCAACGGCCGCGTCGAACAGCGCCCGATCGGCGGGCAACATGGCGTCGAGCTGCATCGCTAGCTCGTCGGGATGGAGCGAAGGCCGCTTCATGCCGCTGGCTCCGATGCTCGCGGCAAGTCGCGGCTATCGCCCAATATCTCGCGGGGATCGACGTCGGCGAGCTCGCACACAGCCTCGAGCGGCGATCGCCCGGCCCGGATCAGTGCTTCGAACGCCGCGACTTCGCCGGGCGCGCTGGTGTTGATCCAGTAGCTGAAGGGATCGACGACAAGCCGCGCGACCCCGAGCCCGAGCGGAGAGTCGATGAAGACCTCGCTATAGTTCGGCTTGTTGTTGCGGACCGATTTCAGGAGGTCGAGGACGAACCCGGAATAGTCAAGAATTTTGCTCTCGACAGCACGATCATAGGTGGAGCCTTGCAGGAGGAACCGCGTCGCCGCATTCTCGAGGATGACTTGGCCTGTGCCGCCGAACAGCGTGAGGTCGTTCATAGACTGGAGGACGATGCCGAAGCTGCCCTGATATTTGCGGGCACGGCGGTAGCCTTGTGCGAAGGCTTCAGCCAGCCGCGACAGATCCTGACCATCGCTTTTCGTCATGAACTGCGCTGCTTCGTCACAAAGCACGAAGCGGGGCCGGTCGCGCGCCGAGAGGTAGAGCTCCTGCGTCACCGCATTTACCACCACCATGACGATGACGTTGAACAGGTCAGGCATGGCTTTCAGCCGCTCGAGCTCGAGGACGACGAACTCGTCGGCGGAGATGTCGAAGGTCGACGGCCCGTTGAAGAAGTGCCCGTAAGCGCCATCCGAGCCGAAATCCCTGAGATTGAACGCGAGCTCGCGCGCGACCGGCTTCAGATGCTCGACACGGTCGAGATCGGCTGCGGCAAATTGCGGATAGGCACCGAGCCAGGCGCGGACCGAGTCGATGCCTTCATCGGCATAGCCCCCATCGATCGTCCACTGGACGGCCGACTTGATGAGATTCCATTCTGAGGTCGAAACGCCTTTGCGCGTCGCCGCGTTCCCCATCTCGGCAACGATCGCGACCGCCATCGCGATCGCCGAATGCTTGTCCTCGCCGTCTAGCGCGAGCCCGAGGTCGAACGGGTTCAGAACCAGCCGTTCCTCGCCGACGTCGATATAACGACCCGAGCAGAGGGTGCAGAGCTTGCGGTAGGATCCGCCAATGTCGATGATGCGGATGAGGGCGTTCTGGGCATAATATTGCCGGCAGAGATCGTTGAGGAGGAAACTCTTGCCCGCGCCGCTTTCGGCCGCGACCACAAAATTATAATTGTTGATGCGCGGATCGAAGAGGTCGAGTGTGACGAGCTGACCCTTGCGGCCCACATAGAGCAGGGCAGGGCGGCCGCCTCCGCGAAAGTCGGTCTGGATCGGCGCCATCAGCGCTGCCGCCTTCACCGGCATCCGGAAATCGCGCTCGAGCATCTTGATCGTTCGGCGCTCGGGATAAAGGCCGAACGGCAGGCTCGCGGTCAGCAAGATCGGATTGAGGTAGGATTCTTCCTGCACCATCCAGGGCAGCGGTTCACTTTCCCAGAGGCGCTTGGCGCGCGCGGCCATCTCGCGGGCGTGATGGGAATCGCGGCCGAACACCCAGACGGTCGGCATGACCGAGACGAAACGGCTGTTGCCGGCCTCGTCGAGCACCCAGCCGATTTCCTCGATCTGTTTGCCGACCTCGACCGCAAAGCTGCCCGCCGCTTTCTGCGCCGACAATATCTGGGCGCGCTTGTGAATTTCGAACTGCGAATGGTCGAAGAGGATGTTGAGGCAATAGAGGAAGGGGCCGCCAATCTGGTCGCTGTCCTCGGCGCTCCCGCGCATCCCGCCCATCAGCCGGTTCATGTGTTCCGCGGTAACCCGCCTCGCCGGCGCTTTCGGCGTCAGGCAGCGTGCGACCTGGCCCCCGAGGAACACTTCGGGTCCGTCGAAAGCGAGATCGGGGCCGGCATCGACGATCTGCTTGCGGATCGGCGGGGCGGGGTGCCCGGCTGCACCGCTGGCGAATACGCCAGGAGCGTCCTCGAAGACGCCGTTGAAGATACGGCGATAGAAGGAGATCATTTCGTGCGGCTCGACGCGGCGAATGCCGAGCTTGGCAAGCTGCTCTTCGATCTGGCGGCGCAGGTCGCTGTGCATGGGGGCGCGCGTTTTGACAGCGAGGAAGGTCCGGAAATCACGCACCGGAATGCCGTGGAGCGCGCCAAGCCCGTTCCGGCCTTCGTTTAGATAAGCGTGCGTCCGGCGCGCCGATGCCTGGATCAGCGGATCTGGCCGGGTCTTGAGGTCGAGATAGGCGTCGAGCGCTGGCGCAATCAGCGGGTCGGCGAAGCTGATAAGCTGGACGACGCTGTTCTCGGGAAACTGGGCGTTGAACAGGCCGAGCAGCGCCTGGTGAACATGCGCGAACATATAGGCGGTAGGGGTCAACTCCCAAGCATAGCCCCAGCCATCATCGATGCAGAGAAAGGCTTCCTCTTCCTCGACCCAGGCGACGAGCGGGAGGAAATCCGAATAGCGGTCGCGCGCAACGGCGCGGTGCAGGTCGGAGAAGGTAAGACCACCGCCGGTTCCGGGCGCCTTCATGGCCGCGGCTCCGCGCGCGCGGGCACAACCGGCGGCGTCAGTTCGCTTCCGGGCACCTCGCGGATCTGCTCGAGCACCGGCACGCGCGCCGCGGCTGAGACCGGCGGCACGAGATAGCCGCCGACGACCCAGGAGGGGGGCTCAAGCACCGAATAGACGAAACGCGGCATATAGAGCCGGTCGGGCCGGTTCCGATCGGCATAGGGCAGGATCAGTGTTCGCACCGCCTGCGCCGGCCGCAGCATCGGCGCCTCGGGCGCCTCGATCAGCCCCTGAAGCTCCCGGTAGACGCTGTCGCGGTAATCACCATAGGCATCAGCATCGCTGCGTCCTCGGCGCGCGGTGCCGCGCTGGTTCGCCTTGAGCAATATCTTGTCGCGTGTCACCGCCGGGTCCGAACGCGAAGCCCGGCCCTCCGCCGCATCCTCATAGGCTTTCTCGGGATGGATGCACTGGCCGTGATCGTCGTTCTTGCAGCTGAACTTTTCGCTGTACGGCGACATCGCTGAGCCGAGCGTTGCGCACCCTGAGAGTGGCAAGACGCCGGCAAGCAAGAGTGCGGCTGAGCAGAGGCGCGCGCGGCGCCGGTTTGACATATCGGTCATCGATATTCCTCCGAGGATGGGCGGGGGCATCAGAACTTGCTCCCGGCGGTCGGCTTGATCTCGAGCGTGACGCCTTCCTGGATGACGACGACGACGTCCTTGGCGGCGCCCACTTCGACGATAGGTCCCGCCTGCCGCGCGAGATCGAGATAGAAGTCGGTGAGCTTGTCGGACGACTTCGAGAGGCCGCCTGCGATCCCCACCTTGGCGGCGTCGCCGACATCGAGCGTCCGCACCGAACCCAAGGCCGATGTCGACACGTCACCGACCGTGTTCTCGACCGTCTGGCTGATCCCGCTGATCGTGCCGGCGATGAAGGCGCGCGCGAGACTCGCGCCGGCGCGCGTTACCACCTTGCCCGACAGCCCCTTCTTGCCGTCGGTGTCGACGAAGAAACCCTTGATCGGCTGGTCGACCACCGAGCGTTCGTCGAAATCGACGCAGGACAGCGATACGAGCTGGACCTCGACCCGCTCCTTGGCGAGGCTGCCCGTCGCGTTGCCGATGACGAAGCAGCCCGAGAGATTGGCCTTGACGTCATTCGGCAGCACGGCGGGCGCCTGGACGCGCGCAATCAGCGGCTCGGGGTTCGAGGTAGCATCGCGGCTCGCGAGCGCGTCGATCCCGGTCAGCAGCCGCGCCTTCATGAAACCAGGTGGCAAATAGATCGTCCGGGTCTTTTTTTTAGCGCCAGACGGCGCGCCCTTGCCATCGGCCGCGGCAATCGTGCCGGGGGCGGTCACCGCGGCGCCGATCGCGCCGACGGCCTTTTCAACCGGGGGCGCAGGAGGAGCAGGGGGCGCCGCGGGTGGTGAAGGAGGTGGCGGGATCTCGCCCGTCGCGATTTCGGCATCGCCGGGCGCGGGTGGATAATCCGGTATCGCGCCCGGCAGAGCCGGGGGAAGCCCGGGGTCGCCGTCGGGAGGTGCGCCTGGCTTGCTGCCGGGCACGACCTTGCCCTCCTCGATCGCGGTGACGCGGTCGCCGAGCAAGGTCTGGCCATCGAGAATCTTCTGGAGGTCGCCCCGCAGCTTGGTCTCGAGGCTGTCGCCGCGCAGGCCGGCGCCCATGTCGAGCTTGGTCACCGCTGGCGCCTCGGGCGCCTTCTCATCTCCGCCTGTACTCGCCGCGTAGAGACCGGTACCGAGCATCGCGACGACGCCCGCGACACTCAACTGCTTGGCGCGCAGCTTCTGTTTCGAGCCCAGCGTCGCCCAGCGCTCCTTGAATGCGAGAAGAGCGGGGCCGCGAGTGGCCTCGGGCGGAAGCGGTTTGCCGACCTCGCCGAGATCGAGCGGCTCTTGTTCGGGCGTGTCGTTCATTCGCCGTCTCCCCGGCGGATAACGATCAGCCGCGCGCTTTCGCCCGCCTTGAGGCTCAGTCGGTCGAGCGTGACTGCGAAGATGTCGATGCCAAGCGCGCGGTCGAGGAACTGCTGTTCCTCGAGCACGACATCGCTGTCGCTACCGAGGCGATACTCGGAGACGGAAAGGCCGGAGCCTTCGATCGCGAGACGCCGGCGCTCGACGAGCTGCGCCGAGGGGAGGCCGGCAATCGTGATCGTTCCCGACCGCGGCGCGACCTCGGTGAAGCTTGCCGGCACGCGGTCCTGAAGCATCGCGAGCGTGATCGACACTGCCCTCTCTTCCTCGACTAGCGGCCCGAGCAGCTCCTCATTGGCCCGTGCGCGCTGCGGCCGTCCGGGAGCAAGCGTGACCGTTTGCGCGGGAATTTCCGTAGGCTCGGCATAGAGCGGATAGATGGCCCCGTTGCAGCTGATGAAGAACTCAGAGGGTGTCGTCACATAGCTGCGCGTCACCATACCCATATCGTCGACTTCCTTGACGAGAAACTTGATCCAGGCGTCGGAGCCCGCGCGCTCGACCGCGATCGCCTTCTCGGCCGAGAATTTTACATCCTCGATCTCGCCGCCGACGCAGACGATATGATTGACGTCGCGGTTTGAGAGGCGGATCGTGCTCATCTGGTCGGGAAGGACGGTGATGGCTTGCGCTGATGCGGGCGCGGGCAACAGCAGCGCGGCAACGGGCAGCGCCGCCGCGAGCCTAGCGAGGCTGGACATCGAATTTCTCCTCGGTGAGCGAAATGACCCAGAAGCGTCCGTTCTCGACGGCGTAGCGGACGCGAAGTTCGCCGCGGAACTTGCGGATGACACCGCCGATCACGCGGACCTTCTCGATCGGGACCAGGATGTCACGCTCGGTCCACTGGACCGGCTGATCGGGGCGGATGTAGGTCGCGATCGACAGCGTCGGATTGCCCGCGAGCTCGTCCAATATGCCGTTCAGGCTGTCGCGCATGCTGTCGTACGCCGATGGATGGACGATCGAGAGCAGTTCCTGGAACTGCCGGTCGGCCGAGTAGGCCGAATAGGTCCCGGCGAGCGCGACGATATTGCGCGTCATCGTGCGGATATAGGCGGCCGATGGCTTCGAGCCGGTCACATAGAGATCGCCGCCCGAACCGAACGGCACGACCACCGTGCGCTCTTTCTGGTCCGAGCTGTAAATGACCGTGCCAAGCACCGCGGTAATGCCGAACAGCCCGACGATCGCGAACTTGAGCAGCCGGTTCTCTTCGAAGAGGTTCGATGAGCCCTGAATGTACCGATGGATCCCGAAGCTGGCGGGTTTACCGAGCAGCGGGTCGACCGGCGCGCTTCGGGGTTTGCGATGACGCGAGAACATCTGCGGCCTCACTCGTAAAATCGGGTTTGGGTCGGACCCGGATAATGGCGAAAGCGAAGCATCCCCCAGCGCCATGCGAGATGGGCGAGGAAACCGCGCGGCTGCGCGCGCTTCCATGGCAGGAAAAGGAGAAGGGCCGCGATGAACGCCCAACCGACCAGTCCGCCGACGATGACGGCGACGAAGATGGTGGTGACCACCAACACGAACTCGTCCGATCCGAACCACAGGATCTGAACCGGCTTGTGCAGATATTGGGGCAAGCGTTCGTCCATCGACCCTTCTCCTCCTGCTACGGTCCTCACCAGCGAAGCAAATCGAAAGCGAAGACGAGGGTCCGGGAGCACTTCCTCCCGGTGACCGGAACGTGGGCGAGCGTGGAACCCGAATGCTTGCCCACGTTCCGATGCCGTCAGATCACCATGCCGAAGGTTTGAAGGATGCTGTCCGCCTTAATGAGGCAGACGGCAGCGACGATCGTCGGGATGCCGATCATGATATTGCTGAACAGTCGCGACACGCCGAACAGGAAGGCGGCGACGCCCCCGACGAAGCCGAGCGGGCCTTTGACACCCTGGTTCACGACAATGTCGTAGATGTCGTAGCCGAGATCCCCCGCCACGGGCGCGGTAAAGGCGTGGGCGCTTGCCGCGAGGAGCGACAGAAGCAGGACCGGTACGCCGACATCGGCGGCCGAAAGTACGGTTCTGGTAAGTTTTTTGACCATGAATGATTGCTTTCTTGGGCATTGGGCCGCCCTGAACTCTGCCTGCCGGCATCGATGGTGATCGTTGTCGGCCGACGGCGGTGCTGGACGGCCCGAAGGGGCGTCGCCGCCGGCATTCCGGTGCGTTGGGACCGAGAGCGATGATGCTCTCTGCGTCCGAGCAGCCGCCATGAAGAGATGGAATTCAGCGAGAGACACGGTTGGTCTTCGCCGAGGATAGAAAGGCCTCGATCTCGGCCTGCTGAAATCCGGAGATGAGCTTGCCGCCCGCGATCAAGGTCGGCGTCCCGCTGACACCAGCGGCGCTGACCACTTTGGCGTGAGCTTCGACCTTTCCGCGGCCTTCAGCGCAGGTTCGCAGCGCTGTCGGCGCGGCACCCGAATAGATGGCTTTAAAGGCTACCGCCTTATCGACTGAGCACAGGATGTGCTCGGACTTTGCCGCGGCTTCCGGATGAATGCCGCTCACGAAGAATATGAGACGCCGGACCGGTTTTCCCTCGGCGGCCTTCGCTGCCCAATATCGATTAAGCGCGCGACAATAGGGGCAGTCGGGATCGGTAAATTCGATCACCGTCGGCGCATCCTTGGGGCCGATTTCAAGCGCCTGTGAGGAGTCTATCGATTTCAGACGGTTGGAGATGCCGGCTTCCTGCGCGAGGGCTGTCAGATTGACGCCGTTCTTGTCGAAGATCGACGCGAACAAGAGATGCTCGCTCTCGGGCGCATAATAGACGATCCGGCCGCCAGCACTCGCTTGATAGATCGCGCCTTTCACCGGCGCCGGTTCGAAATCATCGAACTGGAGATTTGTGAAGGTTTGCTTGAGTTGCTGCTCCGCCTCCGCTGCGGCTTTTGCCAGCAACACCTTCTCCGTCTTCTCTTGTGCACAAACGACCGGCGAGGCGAGAAGTGCGGCCGCCGCCAGTAAGACGGCAGGTTTCTTGAAGGGGCCGTTCGCCGATAATGACGATAACCGGAATCGAGGCGCAGCACGATCGTTCGCGGAATCGCATGACATGAGTCCTCCCTGGCGCGACGGCGCCCGTTCGATGTGGGTTGCGTGAACGTCCGATGAGGCAGCCAGTGATAAGTCAGCCGGTCGGAACGGAGGGATAGATGGACGCGCTGTGAGCCAGCGGCAATCGTGAGGGCAGGCGCGTTCCCCAAGGCGGCACGATTGTGCCGCAGCCGAGCATCGTGATTCCAACTTTCATATTGGAATCAATGAATTGAAGGGAATTGCGTCAGGCGCGACACAGACTGAAATCCTTGAAGATGAACGAAGCTAATAGACTGAAAGCATCTCTACTTGCTGTGTCGCTCAGCGATAGCCAGCCTCGCATGGAGCGCTAGCGCACCACATACTATTCGGACGGAAGCTCATGTCGGACACCAGGACATGCGAGAAGGGCGGCGTCGCTTCGCTGGATCAGCTCAAGGAGTTCTCTGGGCGGCGCATCGAAAGCGAGCGTCTTCGCCGTCGCTTGAGTCAGGAGCATCTTGCCCGCAGAGTTGGATTGAGCGTTCGTTGGCTACGAGAGATCGAGAGCGGTAACCCGGCCGTGGCGCTCGATGACCATTTACGTTGCGCAGCGGCGCTCCGTCTCGCGCCCGCGTTCGTCCTTCTTCCCTTGTTGGACCCTGACTACAGCCAAGCTTCGTCGATCGATCCAGCGCCATTCGAATGGGCCGACATCGAATATCTGATCTGGACTCATATCGGCAGACGAGCAGGATGGGCTGCACACCGCGGCGAATTTGAACGCGCCCAGGAACCTCTGCGCGCCGAGGTTCGAGTCCCTGCTGAAAATCAGTCAAGAACAGCACAATCTTTACCTGCTACTCAGGATAGGAGCTAAAATTGCTACTTCTGAAAATTTGTCAAGTGAACCAGGGACAAGGATTTGCGTACCCGAGTTGCATTGCGATCAGAACGACGAAGTTCGGGGCAAACCGACATCCCAGGATCGTCCAGAACTTGCCAAGATACTCGATGGCTTCTGAGCTGCTACCCGTTTCTGGACCGCCCTGCTGGCAGCCTTCCAGCGTGCTGACATCAGGGCGGGCCATGTGCCGCTGATGCCAACATGAGCGATATCGGTGATTTGTTTTCGATCGCGCTGTGCGGTCGTACCTCGTTGTAGTCCCTACGCCAAGCCTCGCATTTTCGCACCGCGTCATCCAGGCTCATGAACCAGTGGGCGTTAAGGCATTCCTTGCCGTTGAAGCTCTCGATGAACGCGTTGTCGGTGGGCTTGCCAGGCCGCGAGAAGTCGAGCGTCACGCCCTTCATGTAGGCCCACAGATCGAGCTCGCGGGAGATAAAATTCGCTGCCATTGTCAGCCCTGATCGAGGCGGGATAACCCACTTGCGCGCAGCCCCGTTCCAGCACCTCGAACACATCCGGTGTCCGGTGCAGGCGCGATTGCCGCTCGACGACGTGTTCATCGCGCTGAAGGACGTGATCCCACACCTGACACGCTCGTCGCTGCACCGTTGCCTGCAACGCCACGGGATCAGTCGGTTGCCCAAAGCCGATCGGGAGAAGCCGAAGAAGTTCAAGAAATATGAGATTGGCTACTTCCACGTCGATATCGCGGAACTGCGCTATGAAGGCGGAAGAGGCTTCCTCTATGTCGAAGTGGACCGCACCTCGAAGCTGGTGTTCGCCCGCATCTATCGCCGGGCGACCAAGCTTGCCGCGGCAGCGTTCCTGCGCGTGCTTATCAAGACGGTGCCATACAGGATCCGTGGCCTGCTGCCGGTTTGGTGGACACCGAGATAGGGTGTTTCCACCTATCGGAGGTCCACAATGCA
Organism: Sphingopyxis sp. EG6; assembly: GCF_003609815.1. Lineage (NCBI taxonomy): Bacteria > Pseudomonadati > Pseudomonadota > Alphaproteobacteria > Sphingomonadales > Sphingopyxidaceae > Sphingopyxis > Sphingopyxis sp. EG6. Next base: position 2,407,878 of record NZ_AP017603.1, on the reverse strand, counting down.
AAGAAGGAAGTTCAGCCGCGAGTTCAAGCTTGAGGCGGTGAGGATGGTCCGCGAACGCGGGGTGACGATCGCGCAGGCGTCGCGCGATCTGGATGTGCATGCGAACGTGCTGCGTAAATGGGTCCGGGAGCTTGCCGCCGATCCGGGTCATGCCTTTCCCGGTCACGGTCAGATGAAGCCGGAGCAGATGGAGATCGATCGCCTGCGGCGCGAGCTGGCCAAGTTGAAGGCGGAGCGCGACATCCTAAAAAAAGCCGCCGCCTACTTCGCGAGGGACTCGATATGAAGTTCCAGTTCATCGCGAAGCACCGAGGGATCTGGCCGGTGGCATGGATGTGCGGGGCGCTCGGTGTCTCGCGAAGCGGCTTCCATGCCTGGCTGATCCGCCCGCCGTCGCAGCGTGCCCGCGACGACGAGGTGATCGGTGCGAAGGTCCGTGCCAGCCATGTAGGAAGTTATCGCACTTATGGCGCGCGCCGTGTCTGGCACGACCTGCTGGCCGATGGGGTGTCCTGCGGCCTGCACCGGATCGAACGGCTCATGCGGGCGCAGGGTCTGCGAGCGAGGCCGCGGCGACGCGGGCTTCCCAAGGATCACGGCGATCGTTCGGTCATCGCCGGCAACGTGCTCGATCGCCAGTTCACGGCAGACAGGCCGAACCAGAAGTGGGTGGCCGACTTCACCTATATCTGGACGGCCGAGGGATGGCTCTATGTTGCTGCGGTGATCGACCTGTTCTCGCGCCGGGTGGTCGGATGGTCGATGACTCCCAACATGACAGCCCAGCTCGTCACCGATGCGCTGATCATGGCGATCTGGCGGCGCGGCAAGCCCGATGCTCTCCTGCATCACTCGGATCAGGGCAGCCAGTATACCAGCGAGCAGTTCCAGCGGCTCATGGCCGACAATGGGGTCACCTGCTCAATGAGCCGGTCCGGCAATGTATGGGATAATGCCGCCATGGAGAGCTTCTTCTCCTCGCTCAAGACCGAGCGGATCGGGAAGAAGATCTACCGCACGAGGGCGCAGGCGAAGGCCGACGTGTTCGATTATATCGAATGCTTCTACAACCCGACCCGGCGTCACTCGACCTTGGGTTACCTCAGTCCTATCGACTTCGAACGTGAAGCTGGGGTAGCCTGAATGAACTTATCTCGGTGTCCACCAAACCGGCAGCAGGCCACCGTAAGCGCTAATTTACCCCCACATTTTCGAATGTTCTGAGATCGTTATGTTGCGCGCCTTCTGTATCGGGAGCGTAACTAGCGATGGGCGATGTAACGACGTTCGAAAGTAGCTTCGAAAGCAACGGGAACGGTCGTGCTCGCCCGATGGAGGTGATCCCGGCGGGTCGCGAGCGTCGGCAGTGGACGCCGGAAGCGAAGGCCCGGATCATCGCCGAGAGTATGGCGCCGCGGGCGAACGTCGCGGATATCGCGCGCCGGAACGATATCCTGCCGCAGCAGCTCTACGCCTGGCGCCGGGAAGCGCGCGAACGGATGGAATCGGACGACGCGCCGGCCTTCGTTCCGGCAATGGTCGAGGAGCCGAAGGCGCAGGGCAGCGGCGCCGAGATCCGCATCAACATCAAGGGCATGACGATCCGCATTCCCGACGGCGTGACTGCCGACCATATCGAGCGGGTGCTGCTCGCGGTGCAGGTGTCGACATGATCATCCCGCCGGGACCACTCAAAGTGCTGGTGGCGGTGAAGCCGGTCGACTTCCGCAAGGGAATGGTGGGCCTGGCGTCGCTCGTGCAGCACGAGCTGAACCGCGACCCCTTCTCCGGAATCATGTTCGTGTTCCGCCGCAAGCGCGCCGATCGGATCAAGCTGCTGCTATGGGACGGGACCGGCCTGGTGCTGGTGACGAAGCGGCTCGAGACGGGCACGTTCCGCTGGCCGCGCTTCGGCGACGGGGTGATGAGCCTTACCGCGGCGCAGGCTTCGGCGCTGATCGAAGGGCTCGACTGGGCGCGTGTTCATGCCCCGCGTGTGGCGCGTCCGGTGATGGCGTTATAGGCCGTGAAAATGACTCGTCTTGCCGCACAAAACGGGCAGAAAACCGCGAAATAATGTATCCATCCGCACCATGAGCGAGGGGGTGGAAGAGCTGCCCGACGACGTCGAGGCACTAAAGGCGATGATCATCGCCGAACGGCTCCGCTCCGCCCGGCTCCAGCACCTTCTTGATGTCCTCAATCGCATGCACTTCGGCAAGCGGTCGGAGAAGATCGACAGCGGCCAGCTCGCGCTGGCGCTCGAAGATCGCGACGTATCGATGGCCGAAGCCGAACTGCTGGTCGAACAGGGCGAGGAAGCCACCGGCATCGCGCCGCCGCGGCGCAAGCGTGCGGCGGACGAACCCGCGCCTCGCTGCCGGCGCATCTTCCGCGTCACGAGATCGAGATCGCGCCGGAGGCCGGCTGCTGCGCGGGCTGCGGCGGTGCGCTGCACCGGATCGGCGAGGATCGGTCCCAACGACTCGACATCATCCCCGCCCAATATCGCGTCATCGTGACGGTGCGGCCGAGGATGGTGTGCCGATCGTGCGGCGATAGCGTCGCGCAGGCGAAGGCTCCCGCGCATGTGGTGCCGGGCGGCCTGCCGAGGGAAGCGCTGCTCGCCGATATCCTCGTCAAGAAATACGCTGATCACCTTCCGCTCTACCGGCAGGCGCAGATGTTGGCGCGCCAGGGCGTGACGATCGATCGCGCGACGCTCGCGGGCTGGGTCGGCCGCGCGGCGGGCTATCTGAAGCCGATCGTCGACCGGCAGAAGGCGGAGCTTCTGAAGAGCGATCGCCTGTTCGTCGACGAGACCACCGCGATGGTGCTGGCGCCGAGCAGCGGCAAGACGAAGACGGGCTACCTGTGGGCGATGGTCCGCGACGACCGCCCGCATGGCGGGGTCGATCCACCCGCGATCGTTTACAGCTACATGCCGGGCCGGGGCGGCATGTGGGCGGCGAAGCTCCTCGGCGAGTATCACGGCATCCTGCAGGTCGATGGCTATGAAGCCTATGGCCAGTTCGGCAAGGCGGGACGTCCCGGCGGACCCTCGGTGCTGGCCTATTGCTGGGCGCATGTTCGCCGCGGCTTCTTCGACGCCGGCGGCAAGGGCGATGGCGCGCCGATCGCCACCGAAGCGCTGCACCGGATCGGGCTGCTCTACAACATCGAGCGCGAGATCCACGGTCGCACGCCCGAGGAGCGCCTTGCCGTCCGCTAGGCGCGGTCCAGCCCGATCGTCGACGAGCTGCATGACTGGCTCGACGCCAAGCGCCGGCGCATGTTCAGCGGCTCGCCGACCCTCAAGGCGATCAACTATGCACTGAGCCACTGGGCCGGGCTCGTCCGGTTCCTCGACGATGGCCGGATCGACATCGACAACAACCCGGTGGAGCGGTCGATGCGGCCGATCGCACTCCAACGGAAAAATGCGTTGTTCGCGGGCCACGAACTGGGCGCCGAGAACTGGGCGGCGATCGCGTCGCTGATCGAGACCTGCAAGCTGGGTGCGATCAACCCCGCCGCCTACCTGGCCGACGTCCTTGCCCGCATCGTCACCCGCGGCGACGGCGAGCCCATCGATGACCTGCTACCTGGGAACTGGGTCGATACAAAGGCCGCCGAAATGACGTTCGAAACGAGTGCCACCGCCAACGCCGCCTGAGCAAAGCACGATCGAAATTAGATACAACGAAATTAGGCGCCAGCTTCTAATCGAAGCCCGCGCCCGTCCGCCCCGCGTGGGGGAAAATTATCACTTACCAGGATCCACACCATCCTGACAGATAACGGCGTACAGTTCGTGCAGCGGGACCAAGGCGGCCCACTGGGATGGATCGGCCATATCTTCGGCCGTGTCTGCGAGCAGAACGGCATCGAGCATCGCCTCACCAAGCCCTATCACCCATGGACCAACGGCCAGGCCGAACGGATGGTGCGCACCATCAAGGAGGCCACCGTCAAATCCTTCCATTACACGTCGATCAATGAACTGCGCCGCCATGTCCGCGACTGGCTCGTCGCTTACAACTTCGCCAAGCAGTTGAAGGCTCTGCGCTTCAAGACAACCTACGAGGCCATCGAAGAGCTCCGGAAATCCAAGCCAGATATCTTCGATATGAAACCACTCCATCACATGCTGGGACTAAACACCTAACAGTCCACGCGGACCACTCGGTGGGGGCCGGTCAGATTCGAGGGGCAGGAGCCAATGTGCCTCCCATATCGCTCGCGCGAGACGCAAGTTTCCGCAGTGCGCACGCCGGACGTATCTCACACCCATTCCTCGCCCAAGACTGCAATTGGCGCATGAAATCGGCGTCGGAGGGCCTGCTACTGGCCCTCCGACGCCGCGATTTTCATGCGGTATAATTTTTCCCGATCGATTGGGACAGCTAAAGCATTAGAATTTTGCGCCGATCGCGACACCATAACGCCGCGGATCAAGCGTGTAGATATTTGTAAAATTACCGGAAGATGCATCGGTGACATAAAGTCCGGTAACTGAGTTGCTATCGAAGATATTCTGAACGAACCCCCGGACAAACCAGCGCTCGTCGGCACCATTCAACTGCAAAACTGCATTAGCCTGTACGAAAGGTTGGATGCGATTAATTCTGCCGTTGAAGATATTGCCATATTGCTTTCCGGTCATGGAAATGTCGACGCGGGGGACGAGTGTCATACCATTCCCGACCTCTGCCGTGTACTGCACGCCCATCGAGACCTTGACATTCGGCGCTTGCGGCAATGTGTTGCCCTTGATGTTAACCTCGACGCCAGGACTCAATACCTGGATCCCGCTGTTCGCAGGGATAGCGCTCGCGAGGACACCGCAAATGCCGAACGCGCCGCTGGAGGCGATATTGCCGTCCGAAGGAAATTCCTGCGGTGCGCGAAGGCCGAGAGCCGCATTTACGCCCGCAACGAACGCATCAGCAACGCCAGGCGCAGGTCCCGTGACAGCGCAGTGCGCACCATTGCTGATGTCCTTGATAATCACGGCATCAGGATCCCCGCCGCCCGGATCACGCGGATTGGAGAAGAATTGATCGCCGGCGACCTTGGCATTGAGATAGCTGAAGGACAGATTGATAAGCCAGTTCGGGTCCGGCCTGATGACAGACTCCAGTTCGACACCCCAGATATTGGCGTCAACCGTGTCATTCACGGACGTTCTTGCCACGATGCGGCTGAGCTGCAGTCCACTATATTTGTAGTAAAATGCGGTGGCATTGAGTTGTAACGCGCCGTTTGCGAAGACGTTCTTGGAGCCGATCTCGAAGGCATCGATCGTTTCAGAGCCGAAACTCTCGCTGACGGCGAAAATCGGAGAAAGCGGAGGATTGATCCCGCCGGATTTGTAACCCCTAGGCCGTGTTGACAAAAGGGATTCCCAATCGCGTCGACTTCTGATTCAAGACTGCTTTTTGAGGAGCAGTCATGGGTCGCGGGGATTTGTCGGAAGCGGAGTGGGATCTGATTGGGCCGCTGCTGCCGCCTGAGCGCGGTCGTTGGGCGCGGCCGGCGGGCGATAACCGGCGGTTCCTCAATGGAATGCTTCACGTGCTGCGGGTCGGCTGCCCCTGGCGCGACATGCACGAGCGCTACGGCAAGTGGAACTCGGTCTATGTCCGCTTCCGGCGCTGGGCCGAACAGGGTGTCTGGGATGCCCTGCTGCAAACACTGGTCGATCTGGGTCTAACCGACGACTGGCAACACATGATCGACAGCACCAGCGTTCGCGGCCACGTCTCGGCAGCGGGCGGAAAAGGGGGGCTTGTGCGAACGCTCTTGGTCGATCACGCGGCGGCTTTACGAGCAAAATCCACGCCCGCTGCGACAATCAAGGACTGCCTGTCGGCTTCATCCTGACCGGCGGCGAGGCTTCCGATTACACTGCTGCCGAACCGCTGATGGCGATCCCCGTCGCCACACCCAAGGCGCTGCTCGCGGACAAGGGATATGATGGTGATCGCTTCCGGGAAAGCCTGCTGGTCCGGGGCATCCTGCCGATCATCCCGCCTCGCTCGAACCGCAAGGTGCCAGAGCATCCCGACTATCGCCGCTACAAGGACCGCAACCGCGTCGAGCGCATGTTCGGCAAGCTAAAACAGCAACGACGCATTGCAACACGCTATGACAAAACCCTGCTCTCGTTCGAGAGCTTCCTCAACCTCGCCGCCATGCGACTATGGCTGAAATCTTTTGTCAACACGACCTAGTCCATCGTGGAGCGCAACGTGCGTGATCTGCCGTTCGCGCTCCGCAATCGCGTCAACCATGGTATTGAAGCTCGCACCGAGTCTTCCGATCTCGTCCTCCGACGTAATTTCGACCTTCGCGTCCTTGCCTTCTCCAAGCCGCCGCGTCGCGTTGTCAAGAGCGCGCAGTGGGCTGGTGATGGTCCGGGCAACACGCCAGCTCAGCACGACGACCAGCGACAGGCCGGCGGCCGCGAGCGCCGCAAGCAGCCATTGAAGGCCGGAATATTCGGCCAGCGCCTCGCTGAGTGAGTGGTTGAGAAGAAGCCGCGGCCGGAGACCCTGCTGCAAGGCGGGGAGCGCCGTTACATGATGCAAGATTCGATCGCCATCGTCGGTTTCGACAACACTCCCTAGAGTTGCGTTGCCAAGCGCGGCTGGGAGACGCGACGCCGGCAGCACGCGCGCATCGATATCGACCGCGGCGAGACGGCTCAGCCGCTTCATCTCGGCGGCATCGAGCGGCTGGGCCATGACGAGCCAGCCGATTGTATCCGGCGTCTCCACAGGCGAAGCGGCGGCCAGGGCAAGTTTTTCGCCAAGCCGAATTACCCCGCGCTCCTGCCCCGCATCGAGCGCGTCCCACAAATCTTCGACGGCAGGCAATGCCGCATCCGACGAACCGACGATGCTGCCGTCGAGGCCAACGACGAAGGCCGCGGCGCTGCGCGAACGCTGCCGCAGGCTGAGCAGTGCGCTTTCGATGGTCGCGTCGTCATGCGTTGCCACAGCCTCTCGAAACCCGAAGTCGCGCGACAGGATATCGGTCGACCCCCGCATTTGCTGGGCCCGCAAGGCAATGATCTCGTCAAAGACGCGGGCGTTCGCGGCCAGATCACGCAATGCACTATTCTCGCCGAAACGCGCAACCCCATTGCCCGCCAGAAGCACGACCGCCGCGAGCACGAGCGCAAACAGCGTCGCATAGGCGACCGCGATACGAAGCTTCAGTGATCGAAAACGAAAGCGCGCCGCAATGGAAAGCGATAACGTCATCGCAGCCTTAACGCGATCTTCTGGCTGGCCGCTCCGGCGCCGACAACGACGGCGCGCTTGACCTCTCCCCCGGGTGTCCGGGCACGTGGGTGCCAAATGGTCAGCTGATAGGTGCCCGCCGCCATGCCCGACAAGCGGACAAGACCGTTCTGGTCGGTTTTTGCGGCATAAGGCGTGTCGACCACGCGTATATATCCTCGCATCTGATCGTGGATATTGCATCCGAGCGCGACGGTGCCGACGACCGGGAAAGCCTGCGACCGCGACTGATCGCGCCCATAGAGGTCGATCTCGAACCGCGCCGCTTTGGAAAAGCTGAAGACGCTGTGCCGGACGGTATCAAGGTTGGGAAAAGCGACACTGCCGCCCTTGGCGACAATGAGTGTACCGGGCGTGAAGGTGACGTTCTTCTGCGCCATGGCGGCACGCCCCGGAAAGCGGATCGCTCCGCCGCGCCAGCCGCCGCTGGGATCGAGTTCGACGACCGCGTCACGCACCGGGACACCACGCTCGTCAACGACCTGGACCTGCATCGACGCAGGCGTCGCAGCCCATGCAGCGGCAATCCATATGCCCGGGCCGAGCAACGCAGCAAGGATGATTGGTCCCTTCATTTGCGCCGAACTAGGGCTAGTTATTTAATTTTGCGTCAAAATTTGGAGCGCATGGTTAACACAATCTTAGCCGATTGATGTGATGTCTCCATTATGGACCAACCTCTTCCCATACGCGGCCTGCTGGCCGGACTTGCTTTTTCGTGCGTCCTGGCCTCGCCAGCCGCGGCGCAGGAAAGCGCGCTGCTCGACGGCGGAAAATTGTTGCTGACGAACGGTGTCGCAACGATCGAGGGCACCAGCGGCGGCGGCCTTGCGACATGGGCGACGATCAGCGGTCGCGAAACCGATGTCGGCGTCGGCTTGTCGGCGCACGGCACGATCATCGAACTCCCCGACTATGGGTGGACGAGTTATGGGCTGTCGGTCGGGCTCTTTGACCGCGTCGAACTTAGCTATGCACGCCAGAACTTCGATACGCGCGATGTAGGAACCGCGCTCGGGCTCGGCGAGGGCTATATGCTCAACCAGGATGTGTTCGCCGCAAAGCTCCGGATCGCGGGCGATGTCGTCTATGGCAATCCGCTTGTTCCGCAGATCGCAGCGGGCGTCCAGCACAAGCGAAGCAGCGATACGCCCGTCGCTCTCGCGGTGGGTGCTGCCAACAGCCAAGGCACCGACTTCACGCTATCGGCAACAAAATTGTTCCTCTCGCACAGCGTCCTCGTCAATACGACGGCGCGGCTGACCAAGGCCAACCAAGGCGGCCTGCTCGGCTTCGGCAGCGCAGGAGAAAATAGTTACTCGCTCCAGTTCGAGGGATCGGTTGCTTATCAGCTGTCGCGCCGCGCGGTCATCGGCGCCGAATATCGCACCAAGCCAGACAATCTCGCCATCGCGCGGGAGGATGATTGGTGGGATCTGTTCGCCGCCTATGCCGTGACCAAGAATCTGACCGTCACCGCCGCCTATGTCGACCTGGGTTCGATCGCGACGTTCGACAACCAGCGTGGCGGATTTCTGTCCGCGCAGCTCGCCTTTTGAGGACCGCCCAATGCTTATCCTTGCCGCCGCACTACTGACGCAGTCCGTCGCCGAGCCGCCGGTGGACTGGGACAAGGAATTCGGCGTCGAAGAAAAAATGCGCGATCCTGTTACCGGCGAGTTTCCGGTTGATCCCTATGTCCAGGGCGACGGCAATGCGGGAGCCAAGCCGTTCGACGGCGAGGCGATGGCCGACGCCTTCGGCGGTCAGGCAGGCATCCGCCGGATCGCCAACCGGACGGTCGAACTGTCGGAAGCCGACCCGCGCATCGCCGCGATCTTCGCGTCACACGACATGGTTCGACTGAAACGGACCTTGTTCGAGCAGTTCTGCTATATTCTCAATGCGGGCTGCATTTATACGGGGCGCGACATGACCGCTTCGCACAAGGATCTCGGCGTGCGGACGCGAGATATGAATGCCCTCGTCGAAAATTTGCAGCGTGCGATGCGAGAGGAGAATGTCTCCTTTGCTGCGCAGAACCGATTTCTCGCAAAGCTCGCGCCCATATCGGGGGCAGTGATCACGAGGTAGAGCGGGCTTGCATGTAAGCGTGGTCAGGAAACCGCCATCGATTAGCTGTCGCGGGATTTAGCGTCGGCGTAGGCGGCTTTTCCCTGCGCCCTTCGCTTGGCGAGCTTTGCCATGCGTGCGCTGATCTCGTCGGGGCTGATATCGGCGGGGTCGAAGGGTCGGCCATACCATTCGATCATGGATTTGCGTTCGGGATGACGCGGCTTGGACATGGCCTCAAGGAACTCTTCGAACCCTGGTGTGCCACCGACATCTTCGGGCGGGGCTCGCCGTTCGCCATCGACGAAGCGGGGGTAATTGGTGCCGGGAATGGTGGATGAGATCTCTTCGATCTCGATACGATGTCGCCAGTTGTCCCCGAAATCATAGGTGTAGGTGAAGCTGGTGATGCCGCGCTCGGCGAGCTTGCTGATGCGCATATTGGCAGCGTCACGGGTACGGACCATGAAAGCATCGTCATCATCGAAGCGGATGCCATAGGCGGCATCGCCAATGTCGAACTGGAACAGATGGTAGTTCTCGAAGAGCATGCAGGCCTGGATCGCGAGGTGCAGGGTCTTGAGGCTGTTGGTGACGGGAAGTTCGACACGGCGCCAGATGGCGGGCTTCATGTCTTCGAGCGTTATGCGAATCCGGGCGATCTGATCGGTCATGCCGCCATGCATACGGGTGCGGTCTGTGCTGTCCAGTTCCACGGCATGAGCTCGTCCCAGCGGGAGGCGGGCCAGCCTGAGGCGATCTTCTCGATGACATCGGCAATATAGGCCTGCGGCTCGACGCCATTGAGCTTGGCCGTCTCGATGACGGAGTAGATGGCGGCGGCGCGTTCGCCGCCGGCCTTCGATCCGGCGAACAGCCAGTTCTTGCGCCCGATCGCGATCGCTCGGATGGCGCGCTCGGCGATATTGTTGTCGATCTCCGCCATGCCCTCGTCGATGTAGCGGGTCAGCGCGTCCCAGCGCTTGCGACCATAGGCGAGCGCCTTTGCCATCGCCGACTTGGGCGATAGGCGGCGCAGGGCGTCGTCGATCACGCCACGAAGCGCGTCGATCTTTGGCATTGCTTGCTCTTGCCGGTGTCGGCGCCGGACATCAGGCGGCTGGCCGCGGACGTCCTCTTCGATCCGGTAGAGCCCGGCGATGCGATCGAGCAGGTCGGTGGTTAGCGGCGTCGGGCTCGTCTGGTGGCACTCGAAGATCTTGCGGCGGAAGTGCGCCCAGCAGGCGACCTCCTGGATGCCGTTGCCCTGGTAGAGCTTGTCATATCCGGCATAACCGTCGGCCTGAAGAAGGCCGGTGAACGACCCCAGCTCGCTCTGCGGATGGATGCCGCTGCGATCGGGGGTGAACCGATACCAGGCGAGCGCCGGGGTGGCGGCGCCCGATGCGCGGTCATCGACGACATAGGCCCAGAGCCGCGCCTGCGCGGTGCGGCCCTTGCCGGGCACGAGCATCGGCACCGGCGTGTCGTCGGTGTGGAGCTTGGCGGCCTTCAGTCCTTCCTCGCGGATGCGGCTCACGATGGGATCGAGCAGATGCGCGGCCTGGCCCGCCCAGCCGGCGAGGGTTGAACGATCGATGTCGATGCCCTGCGCCGCCATCATCTCTGCCTGGCGATAGAGGGGGAGATGGTGATCGAACTTGTGGACGACGACATGGGCGAGCGTCGCGAAGCTGGCCTTGCCACGCGCTATGGCCTTCACCGGCGCCGGTGCCTGGACAATCCTGTCGCAGGCGCGGCAGCTATACTTGGGCCGCACGGTGCGGATGACGCGCCACTGGACCGGGGCAATATCGAGCTGCTCATCACTGTCGTCGCCAAGCGGGCGCAGCGCGCCGCCGCAATCGGGACAGGTGCAGCTGCCGGCCTCGGGCTCGATCCGCCGTTCCGCGCGCGGCAGATGATCGGGCAATGCGCGCACCGGCGATACCCGTTCGGCGGGTGCCCGCTCACTCGTTCGGCTGTCGGCGACCTCAGCCTCGCCTTCGAGTTCTTCGAGGGCCAGCTCGAGCTGCTCGATCTGGAGCGCGAGCTTCTCCGAGGACTGGCCGAAGGTCATGCGGCGAAGCTGCGCGAGCTGGTGGCGGAGGGTGTCGATCAGCGTATCGCGCGCCGCCAAAGCGGCTTCGAGCTCGGCGATCCGGGCGTCCTTGTCGATGCTGGAAGAGGCTGGTTCCGACACGCGGAACATCTAGCAAAAGTGGCTCCGCGATGCCAGTAAAACCCTCACTAATCCGCCACTTTTTACCCTGCGAGCAAGGGCGCCGCGGTGCGTTCGGGACGCCGCCAGTCAATGCCTTCGAGCAGCATCGAAAGCTGCGCCGCGGTGAGGCTGACCTTGCCCGCCTTGGTGATCGGCCAGACGAACCGGCCACGGTCCATGCGCTTCGAGAAGAGGCACAGGCCCTGGCCATCATACCAGAGCAGCTTGACCAGATCGCCGCGCTTGCCGCGGAACGCGAACAGCGCGCCCGAGTGCGGACTCTTCTCCAGCACCTGCTGCACTAGCACCGCGAGGCCGTCGAACCCCTTGCGCATATCGGTGGCGCCGCAGGCCAGATATATCCGTGTCGTCGGCGGTAACGGGATCATCGGGCAAGGACGGACATCACCCGTGCCAGCGCATCGGCATCGACCGCCGCGTCGACGGTGAGCCGCACGCCTGACGGCAGCTCGATCCCGATCTGGCCGCTGCCTGCCGTTGCCGGGGCCGGAACGGACACCTCCACCTCGGCGAACGAGGGTGCCGGCGTGCGCTTCGCTCCCGTCAGATCGCCAGCCAGGGCCTGTCGGCGCCACGTATAGAGCAGCCCGCTGCCGACCGCGTGCCGCTGGCATGTCGCCGAGACCGAGCCGTCGGGGCCAAATGCCTCGCGCAGGATCGACAGCTTCTGATCCACCGACCAACGGCGACGGCCGCCAACGACCGCGATCCGACTGCTCATACGATCACTCATATGACCAGTCACAAGAGCACTCGCTCCCGCCGCTCCGATATCCTCGCTCATCACCGCTCCTCGCAAAGAGCGGCTATCAGCACCCCGGAACGCCGTCCCGCAAGGCGGCCTTCACACCACGGTTACGCTTGCATACCGCACTGCCCATCAGAGATGGCCATCAGCAGACTGTCGGCTTCCAATCGGACGTTCAAGAAAGCGGACACAATTGATCGACGCCGACCTGGTCGCGAATTAACGCGCTACTTCACGCATGTGGAAGCAAGCGCGAGCGATCCGAGAGGACCGGCGGCTTTTCCCAAGCCGGGAGCAGCGATCAAGTCGTCGACGTCAACGGGCCTGCCATACCCGGCCAAACTTTCACTAAGGTGCTGACGGATTAAGCCAAGCAGCTGCGGATGCCCGAGTCCGTAACCTCCAGACCGAAAATTGCATGGGTAAGAGTTCCGACGTTTTCACCGAATGTCTCCGTCGTTGGGCGTTCGATCTTGGCTTGCCGCCCGATACGGCGAATTCGCCATACACAGGATTTTGGGACCTCTTGGAGGATGACCGGCGAGTGAGTAGCGATAATGGCTACGCCATTTCGGTTGATGAGCAGATCGGAAAGCGAACGAATTAGCGCGGAGAGTAGTGGCGGATGCAGATGCGCCTCCGGCTCGTCGAGCAGAACCAAGGATCGCTCCTCAAGCGTCTCGACTACGCGCGTAATCGTAAGCAGCACGATCTTGTGACCAGAACTGAGCTTGGAATAGAGTTCGCGCGCGCTCTTACGCAGCGCTTTTAGCGCCTCGCGACGCTCCAGCGTTTCCATTAGGTCGCGATATTCATCGATCAAGCGCCAGACCTCCGCCCGCTTGAATATCCGGTCGGATTCGAGAAGCATCAGCGCCCGACGCCATCGCTCGCACTTGGCATTCTGCGTCAAGATAAGCTGAACGGACTGGCCAAAATCCGCAGCAAGATCGTCCGGCGATTTCGGCGGCTTTGGGTTTCCGTCCTCGTCCTTACCGATGTGCTTCAGGCCGATATACTGATAGCGTACGGAGGTAAGCTTATTCTCCTTGTTCGGTAACGGCTCGAATGGGTCGAAGGCGCTGAATGTCACCGAGATGATATTCGGAAACGCCAACGCCTCGCCGAAATCATCGGTTTCTTCCCAAACAAAGTCTCCGAACTTACCTTCGTCGGGTCGGACCAAAGCATTCGTCATCTGATTGACCGCGTGGGTTTTGCCCACGCCATTTCTGCCAATAAGGACGTGAACGTTCGTCGGAGGTGATGACTCTGGTCGGACCTTGAACTGGAACGTCGGCGGCTCATTGCCCCGTCCCCATGGCGGAGCTGTATAGGCGCGCCGCACACCGTCATTCTCCATATGCGCAAGCTGTCGCTCGATCGCGTCGGGATTGAATCGCCCGCTTTCGTTAAGCAGCGTGGCCGCCATCGCGCGAAAGCCGTGCGCGGTCATTTCCTCTTGACCGAAGCCGAGCGCCCGGAGGGCGGCATTTACGGTGTTCTCGGACATTGGCCGGCGGTCGGTACGAAAGGACGGGAAGCAATAGCGGCCGGTGCCGGTAAGATCCCAAAGCTCCTCAAACATGTTCACAGCCTGCGTTGAGAGCGGCACCTTGTGCGCTCGGCGCATCTTCATCTGTTCCGCCGGAATATTCCAGACCGACCGGTCGAAGTCGAACTCGCTCCATTCGGCATGACGCAGTTCTCCCGGACGCACGAACAGGTGTGCCGAAAGCTTGAGCGCGAACAAGGTAACGCCATGGCCGGTATAGCCGTCGATCGCGCGCATAAGCTCGCCGGCACGCGTGGCTGTCGTGATTGCGGCGAGGCGCTTCGGCTTTGGGACCGTGAGCGCACCGCGCAGATCGCCTGTGGGATCGCGCTCGGCGCGTGTCGTGGCAACGGCGTAACGGAACACCCGCCCCAAGACGCTACGCATCCGCCTTGCGCTCTCGTAGCGCCCGGTCGCTTCCACCGAACGCAGCACGAGGAGTACTTCATGGGCCGTGATCTTCGCGATCGGCCGCGTCCCGATTTTCGGATAGGCCTTGTCGAGCAGCCAGCGGATCTTGCTGAGTGTAATTTCGGCCATGCCTTCGCGCTCGTTCTTGGCGATCCATTCCAGGGCAACCGATTTGAAGCTGTTATCCTCCTCGACACGCGCCTTCGCGAGGTCGGCCTTTCGCTGATGCGACGGGTCGATCCCGAGCGCCAGCAAGCGCCGTGCCTCATCGCGCTTCGCTCTTGCATCCGCGAGGCCGAGGGCCGGCCACTGTCCAAGCGACTGGGTCTTTTGCTTGCCGAGCCAGCTGTAGTTCAGGCGCCAGAGCTTCGAGCCGTTCGGCTTGACGAAAAGGTGCAACCCGCCGCCATCGAACATCTTGTAGGGTCGCTCGCGGGCTTTCGCGTTCGCGATGGTCGTGGCAAAGAGCTTGCTCATAGGGGTATCGCCTTCTCGAAGAGGCAAAAGCGATACCTATCTGGGTGCCCGATTTGTTCCCGATTGGTGCCGCATCCGCCCGGATTTGACCGGACGGCCATAGCAAAAAAAACGGCTGAAATCAGCCGTTTTCTGGACGTTCTCCGATGTCCTCGAAAGAACAAATGGTGCCCAGAAGAGGAACTGAACTGGGCATCAAAGCGGCGGAAATCCGATGCAATCAACAACGAGATACCGCTGAAACCATCATAGAAACCATCACAAAATTTGGCAAGGGCTGGACGATATCGGAAGCCGATTTTTGGTTGCAAATTCGCTCGCGATCGCAGTCGCAGCTTTTCAAGCTCGCCGGCAGAAAAATCGCCGACCGAGTAATCATTTTATGAGCGTCGAATTCGAGCTGGCAACTTGCTAGCTATTGCGGCCCAGTCCTGTTGACGAGGCCAATAAGGTCGAGACCACGCGTTCGAGTTCGGCCAGTGCGGCAATTGCCCCCATTCCCAAGAACGACCGCGCGCGCCCGGCGCTGGCCAACGGGCCGCCTTGCGCCGATCGCCTCAGAGAGTTGCCGCACATCCGCCAAAGGACGACAAATGGAGGCTTTGAGCGTCGATCATAACGGTCGAGTTCGCGCCTCGCGCTGTCGCCCGGGTCGTCTTGCAACTATGTACGGTGCCCTTCCGACCAGGCCAAAACAAATCCCATAGCTCAATCCCAGAGCCCACGCGGGTTCCCCCATCAGAGGCTTTCGTACGCTAAAGCGCCCGAGCCCTTCGCGTTAGGATGTGGATTAGCGCCAGAATGGGGCTCTGACTCACTTTTGGTGCAAGTGCGTTGATAGTGGCGAGTTTTTCCCCGAAGGAGGAGATCGCCATGCATGGGAGAGGTTTTCGCGAAGCCATTGCGCCAACAGGATTGGTGATCGACAAGGTCGAGTATGCCGCCGATCAGATACGGATCACCCGGCGATCCCGATTTCGAGTTTCGATTTACCCGAACTGCTGCCGCCCATCTGCGCGTGTCTGATCTGCCCCCTTCTGAGTGGTCCAAAATTGATGATATTTTGGACGACGAAGGAGATATAGAATGCCGAGCAAGAAGCATCGCCCGGAAGAGATTAACCGATCCCGATCAGTTCCGGTCGGGAAGGCAATTCGCCGCCTGGCTCGGCCTAACTCCGCAGCAGCACTCCACCGGCGGCAAGACCAGGTTGGGTGGCATCTCGAAGCAGGGAGACCGATATCTGCGCCGACTGCTCGTCGTCGGCGCCACCGCCGTCATGCGCCACATCAAGGATAAGCCAACGCCCATGGCCGACTGGATCAGGAAACTCTCGGAGAAAAAGCCGTTCAGGGTCGTCTCCGTGGCGCTTGCCAACAAGTTGGCCCGGATCGCCTGGGTCGTGCTGACCCGGAAGGAAGCCTATGGGCCCTATCAACTGACGACCTAACAGAATACCGAACAACCGAATTGGCAGTGGCAGTCAATGATGAGTAACGATCGAGCCAATGGTGAAACCAACCCGTCTGATTCAATGCGCTTCAACCGCGCGCCAACTTGATTAGGCCGTGTTGACAAAAGGGATTCCCAAATCCTCCTCCTTCTGATTCAAGACTGCTTTTTGAGGATCAGTCATGGGTCGCGGGGATTTGTCGGATGCGGAGTGGGACCTGATTGGGCCGCTGCTGCCGCCTGAACGTGGTCGCTGGGCGCGGCCGTCGGGCGATAATCGTCGCTTTCTCAACGGCATGCTTCACGTGCTGCGGGTCGGCTGCCCTTGGCGCGACATGCACGAGCGCTACGGCAAGTGGAACTCGGTCTATGTCCGCTTCCGGCGCTGGGCCGAACAGGGTGTCTGGGATGCCCTGCTGCAAACGCTGGTCGATCTGGGTCTGACCGACGACTGGCAACATATGATCGACAGCACCAGCGTTCGCGGCCATGTTTCGGCAGCGGGCGGAAAAGGGGGGCTTGTGCGAACGCTCTTGGTCGATCACGCGGCGGCTTTACGAGCAAAATCCACGCCCGCTGCGACAATCAAGGACTGCCTGTCGGCTTCATCCTGACCGGCGGCGAGGCTTCTGATTACACCGCTGCCGAACCGCTGATGGCGATCCCCGTCGCCACACCCAAGGCGCTGCTCGCGGACAAGGGCTATGATGGTGATCGCTTCCGGGAAAGCCTGCTGACCCGGGGCATCCTGCCGATCATCCCGCCCCGCTCGAACCGCAAGGTGCCAGAGCATCCCGACTATCGCCGTTACAAGGACCGCAACCGCGTCGAGCGCATGTTCGGAAAGCTCAAACAGCAACGACGCATCGCCACTCGATATGACAAAACCCTTCTCTCGTTCGAGAGCTTCCTAAACCTCGCCGCCACGCGGCTATGGCTGAAGTCTTTTGTCAACGCGGCCTAACCAATCTGCCCAATCGCAAATTGTTTGTCGAACAGCTGGATCATGCCTTGCTGCGCCGCCGCGACGATATGCAATTGATGGTCGTCTACGTCGATCTTGACGATTTCAAGGTCGTCAACGATACGCTCGGACACCCCGCCGGGGATACGCTGCTTCGCAACGTGGCCGCGCATCTTCAGGATGTGCTTGGCGATGCCATTGTCGCGCGACTGGGAGGCGACGAGTTCGCGATTCTGCTCAGTGACCTGCCAGCGACCGAGAATCTCGCGGCTCTGGCCGATCGGCTCCAGGATTGCTTTGATCGCTCGATCGTGATCGACGGTCAGCAGGCGGATGCCTCGGCGAGCCTCGGTATCGCGGTTGCGCCTGCTGATGGGGTCGATGGGATCACCTTGATGAAGAATGCCGACCTTGCGCTTTACCGCGCCAAGCGTGACGGCAAGTCGACATATCAATTCTTCGAACGCTCCCTCGACGAGCAGGCGCGTTATCGGCGACAGATGGAGCTCGACCTCCGTCTAGCTATCCGCGACGGCGGTTTCGAACTCCACTTCCAGCCACTCTACAGCCTCCAGGAGGAGCGGCTCAAGGCGTTCGAGGCGCTCATTCGCTGGCCGCACCCCGAGCGCGGGATGATCAGTCCCGCCGAATTCATTCCGCTTGCGGAAGAAACGGGTCTCATCGTTCAGATCGGTGAGTGGGTCGTTCGCGAAGCTTGCCGGCAGGCAGCTTCCTGGCCGGGCGATCTCGCGGTGGCGGTCAATATCTCGCCCAAGCAGTTCCTCAGTCCAAATCTGGCGACGGTCGTCTTATCGGCGCTCGCAACTTCGGGACTTCCCGCGACCCGCCTCGAACTCGAAATCACAGAGAGTATTTTCATTTCCAACGTGGAACGCACGCTCGATGCGCTCCACGGCCTGCGCAAGCTCGGCGTCCGGATTGCGCTCGACGATTTCGGGACCGGCTATTCCTCGCTCAGCTATCTGCGGTCGTTCCCGTTCGACAAGCTGAAAATCGACCAGAGCTTCGTTCGCGACCTAACGGCGGGCGGCAATGCGAATGCCGTCATTCGCGCGATCACCACTCTGGCCGATGCCCTTGGGATGGAAACATTGGCCGAAGGCGTCGAGGATGAGGCGCAGGCGGAGATCCTCCGGCAGGAAGGGTGTCGTCAGATTCAAGGCTATCTGCTCAGCAGACCGATCAATGCACGCGCCGTCCATGAGTTCATCGACGAGATGCAAAACATTGCCGAGGTCGAACGAATGCGCGCGTGAGCGTTGCTATGAGTGGCAGGCTGTGCGCGGACGTCAAATGTCCGCTTCTTTGTCGGAAGCGCTAAAAGCTGCCTGACCGCAACCGGCCAGAATCGGTCGCGGGCTCTCGTCAGATTGATGTTGGCGACCGTTCCGGACGGGATGGATTTGGGTCATTCTCGCCGCATCTGGAACTCGAACCGCCACAGGGAATTTTTTCGTGGGCCACGACTTGGGTCATATTGAAAACCAAATCTGATTTTCTCTGTTTGATCAATTTCTTAAGGGCAGAAAAAGAGTCCTCTTCTGGCACCATTTTTCCTTTGCGGGGATTCCGCAAAAGCCCGAAAATCGATTTTCCTTTTGCGGGCGTTGTTCAATGCCTTCGTCGGCGTGGTCGCTGCTCGATCGCGGCGGTGCGTCAACGGCCGCGCACCGCGTTGGCTTCCTTGTTTCAGTAACCCGGGATTTTTCGCCCGGTTGGGGCGCGCAGGGCGTTTCGACGCCCTATATTCTGGCTGGCAAAAGCGGTCTGAATCTATGCGGTTAAATCCCTCAACTTATATGAACTAGCACATTTCCCTTCCTAGTGATGCGGCGTCCCCGCTCCTAGGGTCCGCCGCGGGCGGTCTTGGTCATTTGATGGACCCCGTGGGGACGGAATATTATGAAACTGGCGGTTTTGCGCGTGGCGATGGCGCGATGGATGGCGATTGCGGTGCTGGTCGTGCTGGGCGCGCTGTTGCCACAGTCGGCGAGCGCGCAGCATACGTCGGCGGAATGTCCGCCGCAGAGCGCCACCGTAACGAGCGGCGGCACCGTGACGATCAACATCTCCGATTGCGAATTCCCTGGAAACGGGGGGCTCGGCGATATCGACGGCGGGTCTTTCGGCCCCGCAGACCTGGAGGATCATGGCACCGCAACGACAAGGCGTACGGGCGGTGAATGGTTTCTGGATTATAGTCACAACGGCACCACCGGCATTGGCTCGACCGACGTCTTTGAACTTGCCGACGGCTCGTTGGGCGGTACCGGTGATATTCGGTTTACGATCACGATCAATGCATCGGCCTCGCCGATCACCGTTACCCCGGGTTCCCTGCCGACTTTGACGGCCGGCGCCGCTTTTTCGCAGACTTTGTCCGCGAGCGGCGGACTTGCTCCCTATAGCTACACGCTGCAATCGGGCGTCCTGCCGCCTGGCCTGTCGCTCACGACGGGTGGAATATTGTCGGGGACGCCAACGCAGCGCGGCGCCTATTCGTTCAGCGTGCGCGCCACGGACAGCACGTCGCCGACAGCGCAATTCGTTGACAAGGGCTACACCGGATCGGTGCAGAACCCCAGCCTGTCGCTGGCAACGTCGACGGTCACGCTGGTGTCGGGGCAGGCGGCATCGGCGCAGCTCGCGACCAATGGCGGCGTGTCGCCGCATATCTATGCGACCGAACCGCCGGGTACGCCCATGCCGTTCGGCCTCAGCCTGTCGTCGGGTGGATTGATCACTGGAACGCCGTCGAGCACCGGTACGGCGACGATCCAGTTGCGAGTGACCGACGGGAGCACCGGTCTGGCTCCATATTTCGAGCTGGAAACACTGACCATCAATGTGATTGCGCCGCCTAGCGTCTCAATCGCGGTAGCGCCAGCATCGGTATCCGAAGATGGTGCGACCAACCTGGTCTATACCGTCACGCGCAGCGCCGGGAGCGCCAGTCCACTGATTGTGAACCTCGCGACGTCAGGGATGGCAACCAGTGGGACCGACTATAACGGCGGCGTGGCGTCCGTCACGATTCCGGCCAATGCCACGACCGCGACCGTCACCATCGACCCGACGGTCGATGGCACGGTGGAAGCCGATGAAACGGTCACACTGACCGTCGCGGCGGGGGCTGGCTATGTGGTCGGCGTCCCGGCATCGGCGACCGGAACCATCCTGAACGACGATTTACCGACCGCTTCGATTACAGTTTCGCCGGCAAGCGTCGTGGAAAATGACGGGCCGAACCTGGTGTACACGATTGCGCTGAGCTCCGCGGCCGTATCGCCGCTGACGATCAATTACACGATCGGCGGGGACGCGATTAACGGCGCCGACTATGGACCGATAGGAACTTCTGTCGTCATCGCCGCGGGTGCAACCAGTCAGACGATCATCGTCAATCCCAACAACAACGGCACCATCGAACCCCACGAGACGGTGATCCTCACCCTGGCGGCGGGCGCCGGTTACACGATCGGCGCGCCGAACAGCGCCACCGGGACGATACTGAACGATGATTTCCCCAGCGTCGCTGTCAGCAGCGTCACGGCAAATGAAGGCAACAGCGGCACGACGAATATGGCCTTTACGGTCGACCTGTCGGCGCCCGCCGCGACCGGCGGCGTGACTTTCGATATCGCGACCTTCAACGGTACCGCCACCGCGGGTCAGGACTATGTCGCGAACAGCCAGACCGGCGTCGTGATCCCCGCCGGGGCGACGTCGGCGACGTTCACCGTCGTCGTCAACGGCGATATGCTGAACGAGGCGAACGAGACCTTCTTCGTCCGCATCGCCAATGTGACCGGCGCATTCGTCAACGGGTCGCAAGGCACCGGCACGATCACCAATGACGATGCGCAGCCCACGCTGTCGATCAGCAGCCCGTCGATCGTCGAGGGTAATATCGGCACGCGGACGCTAAACTTCGTCATGGCGCTCGACGCGCCGAGCGGCCTTGGCGTGACCGTCAATGTGGCGACCGCCAACGGCACCGCCACCGCAGGCAGCGACTATGTTGCGGCGAGCGGAGGATTCTCTTTCGCGCCCGGCGAAACCAGCAAGACGTTTCCGGTGACCGTCAACAGCGACACCGCCCCGGAAGGCGACGAAAGTTTCACCGTCACCATGTCCGGCGTGACCAACGCGACGATCGGCGCCAACCCCGGCACGGGCACGATCACCAACGACGATGTGCCGCTCGACATCCAGCCGGTCAACCTGCCCAGCGGGACCGTCGGCATCCTGTACAGTGCGATCCTGACCACCAGTGGCGGCGTCTCGCCCTACAGCTATGCCGTGACCGCGGGCGCCATTCCCACCGGGCTGACCTTCAATCCCAACGGCACCCTTTCGGGCACGCCGGTGGCCGCGGGCAATTTCAGCTTCACCATCACCGCAACTGACAGCAGCGGCGCGCCCGGACCCTTTACGGCCAGCCGCGCCTATACCGTGGCGATCGCGGCGCCGACGATCGTGCTCGATCCGGTGACGCTGCCGAACGCGACCTTTGGCGTGGCATATAGCCAGACGATTACCGCCGACGGATCGATCGCGCCCTATAGCTTTGCGGTGACCTCGGGATCGCTGCCCCCCGGCTTGACGCTGGCGCCCGGCGGAACGCTGTCGGGCACGCCGACGCTCAGCGGCAGCTGGGGCTTCACGATCACCGCCACCGACGCCACTGCGGCGCCCGGACCCTATGCCGGTGCGCGCGCCTATTCGATCACGGTTGCCCAAGTGCCGCTGGTCCTGCCGCCTACCACGCTCCCGGACGGTGCAACCGATGTCGCCTATTCGGCGCAGATCGCGTCCGCCACCGGCGGCGTTGCCCCGTACAGCTATGTCGTGACCTCGGGCGAACTGCCTTACGGCCTGACGATGTCGGCTTCGGGTGCGATCACCGGGACCCCGACGACCGCCAATCTGTTCAGCTTTGTCGTCACGGCGACCGACAGTGATGGCGGCGTGGGGCCGCAGGTCGTCCAGCAAAGCTATTCGATCAACATCGTCAACACGCCGCCCGTCGTTGGAGCGGTCACGGCCAATGTGGCTTATGGCGCGGGGCTCACCCCGATCCCGCTCAGCATCACCGGCACCGCAAACTCGGTCGCGGTGGTCACGCCGCCGACGGCTGGGCGCGCAATCGTCGACCGGATGACGATCAGCTATATTCCCGACACCGGCTTTGCCGGGACCGACAGCTTCACTTATCTTGCCAGCAACAATGGCGCCAATTCGGCACCGGCCACCGTGACGATCAGCGTCGCCAACCCGGCGATCACGATCACCGCGGGCGGACCGCTGACGGCGACGGTCGGGGTGCCTTACGGGGAAACCTTTACCTTCAATGGCGGAACCCAGCCCTTCACCAATTATCAGGTCACCGGCCTGCCAGCCGGGGTGCAGGTCGGGAGCAGCGGTGCGAATACGGTTGCGATCATCGGAACGCCGACCAGCGCGGGCAGCTTCCCGATCACCGTATCGGCGACCGATGCCTCGACCGGGACGGGGCCGTTCAGCACGAGCCAGGTCTTCACGCTTGTCGTCGCAGCACCGACGCTGAGCATGACCCCCGGGGCAGGGACGCTGACCGCCGCCTATAACACCCTCTTCTCGCAGGCCTTTACCGCCAGCGGCGGGGTCGGGCCGTTCACTTATGCGCTCACCGGCGCATTGCCCGCCGGGCTGACCTTCGCGGGCAACAGCCTCAGCGGAACCGCGACCGCGCCGGGCAGCTATCCGGTAACCGTCACCGCGACCGATACCGGATCGACAGGCACCGGATCGCCGTTCACCATCGCGCAGAATTACATCATCAACGTGCCCGCGCCGACGATCATGATTTCGCCGGAAAGCCTGCCGAACGGCACCGTCGGTGCCAGCTACAGCCAGACAGCGAGCGCGTCGGGTGGGGTTGCGGCCTATGGTTATGCGGTAAGCGCGGGCGCGCTGCCGCCCGGACTGAGCTTGTCGGCTGGCGGCGTCATCGCGGGTACCCCGACGGCGGGTGGCAGCTTCAATTTCACGCTGACCGCAACCGACGCCAATGCCCAGACGGGCAGCCGCGCCTATACCTTGGCCATCGGCGCGGCGCTGGTGTCGCTGCCCCCGACGACGCTCGCGGGCGGGCAGGTCGGCTTTGCCTATAACGCGCCGCTCAATCCCGCGAGCGGCGGCACCGCGCCGTACAGCTATGTCGTGACGGGCGGCGCGTTGCCCGGCGGGGTGACCCTGTCGGCAGGCGGGACGCTGTCGGGTACGCCGACCGCCTTTGGCACCTTCAATTTCGCGGTGACCGCCACCGACAGCAGCACGGGCAGCGGGCCTTATGCGGCGACGCAGAATTACACGCTGCTGGTCGAACAACCGGCGCCGATCGCCAACCCCGTATCGGCAACGGTCGCTTATGGCAGCACCGCCAACCCGATCGTGCTCAACCTGACCGGCGGCGCGGCAGCGAGCGTTGCGATCGTGACCTCGCCCGCAAACGGGACCGCGGTCGCCAGCGGCGCCAGCATCACCTACACCCCGAACGCTGGTTATGCGGGCGGCGACAGCTTCACCTACACCGCGACCAACGCGGGCGGGACGTCGGCACCGGCAACGGTGACGATCGCCGTCGCCAATCCGGCGATCGCGATCACCGCGGACGGGCCGCTGACCGCGACGGTGGGGACGGCCTACAGCCAGACCTTCACCTTCAGCGGCGGTGCACAGCCCTTCTCGGGTTATCAGGTCACGAACCTGCCGAGCGGGCTGGCGATCAGCGGCAGCAGCGCGAACAGCGTGACCATCGCGGGTACGCCGACGGCGGCGGGCAGCTTCGCGCTCGCGGTGTCGGGCACTGATGCCTCGACCGGCAGCGGGCCGTTCAGCACCAGCCAGACCTTCACCCTGGCTGTCAGCGCGCCGACGCTCGCGCTGACCCCCGCAATGGGCAGCTTCACCGCCACCTATGCGGCGGCGTACAGCCAGGCGCTCACCGCGACCGGCGGGGTCGGTCCCTATAGCTACAGCCTGACCGGCAATCTGCCGGCGGGCGTTACCCTCAATTCGTCGACCGGACTGCTTTCCGGGTCGCCGACGGCGTCGGGGAGCTTCAGCTTCGCCGTGACCGCGACCGATACCGGATCGACCGGGGCAGGTGCGCCGTTCACCGTGCAGGGCAATTACAGCCTGACCGTCGCGGCGCCGCTGGTCGCGGTGACTCCGACCACCCTCCCGGTCGCAACCGCCGGCGCCGCGTACAGCGCGACGCTGACCGCCGCGGGCGGGGTCGGGCCATATCGCTTCGTGTTGAACGGCGGCGCGCTGCCCGCAGGGCTGGCGCTGTCGCCAGGCGGCATCGTGTCGGGAACGCCGACGGCGGCAGGCGCCTTTGCCTTCACGGTCAACGTCACCGACGCCAATGGCCAGACGGGCGCTGCCAGCCTGACGCTGAACGTCGCCAATTCCGCGATCACCGTCACGCCGGTCACGCTGCCGGGCGGCACGCAGGGGGTCGCCTATAGCCAGCGGATCACCGCAGCGGGCGGTATCGCGCCGTACAGCTTCGCGGTCAGCTCGGGCGCGCTGCCTGCGGGCCTTGCGATCAATGCGACCACGGGTGTTATCGCCGGGACGCCGACCGGATCGGGCGACGCGACCTTTGCGATCACCGTCACCGACAGCACCGGCGGCACGCCATCGACCGCGACGATCACTTACACTTTGCGTATTGTGGCGCGGCCCAACCCGGCGAACGATCCCGAAGTGCGCGGGCTGGTCCAGGCACAGGTCAATTCGGCCCGCCGTTTCGTCGATATCCAGATCGGCAATTTCAGTCGGCGGCTCGAAGGAATGCGCCGCGGCGGTGGCAGCGGCGGGTTCAGCAACTCGCTGCGGATCAGCGCATCGGATCATTGCATCGACACGGTCACCGCATGGACCAATCCGATCTGCGCCAATAGTGGCGGCAACGCCATGGGCGGGGGCACTCGTCAACCGGGCGGCTTTGGCACCAACCCGCACGGCGGTCCGGTGACCGGCGGCACGATGGGCGGCGGGCTGCTCGGCGGCGGGGCGATCGGCGCGGCGCCGACTGGCGACGGCAGCGACGCGGCGGCCAACGCCAATGGGTCGGGGGGCAGCGCCCCATCGCCGCTCACGATCTGGGCGGGCGGCACGATCCGCTGGGGCGACCGTGACGAAAAGACCGGGCGCCCCTCTGAACGCTTTGAATCGGAAGGCGTGACCTTCGGTACCGACTATCGCTTCAACCCGTCCTTTGCCGCCGGTATCGGCATCGGCCTCGGGCGTGAGACAACCGATGTCGGCCGCAACGGGTCGCAGAGCGAAGGCGAGGCGAAAACGCTGGCGATCTACGGCAGCCACCTGCTCGGCGGCGGGCTCTATCTCGACTGGCTCGCCGGTTATCAGTGGCTCGATTTCGACCTCCGCCGCTATGTCACGCTGTCGGGTGCGATGGTCAACTCGTCGCGCAGCGGCCGCCAATGGTTCGGCTCGGTTTCGGCGGGCGCCGACATCGAAAGCGGCAACTGGCGCTTTACGCCCTATGCGCGGATCGATGCGCAGCGCGGCACGCTGAACGGCTATACCGAAAACAGCGGTTCGGTGTTCGACCTCTCCTATCGCCATCAGGACGTGGCCTTCACGTCGATCGGGGCCGGGGCCAAGTTCGATTATCGCATCGCGGTCGAAAACGGCTTCTTCCTGCCGCGGCTGCGGCTGGAATATCAGCGCGACATCGAACGCGACAGCGAGGCGTTGGTCGCCTATTTCGACCAGCTCTCGGGACCGTTCAACGCTGTGCCGCTGACCGGCTATGCCCGCAGCCGGTTCCTGATGGGGCTGGGGGTCGAAATGATGATCGGCGATCGGACCGCGGTCGATGTCGAATATTCGCGGCGCGACAACAGCGGGGCGGGGGTCGATCAGGGCGTGTTGATCAACCTCAAGCAGGCGTTCTGATCCGCAGCCATGATGGCGCAACGGCGCCGCGATGATCTCGCGGCGCCGTTTCCCCGAGCAAGCTGTGCAGGCGCATCGCACCCGCCTGTCAGCGCCCGCAGCCATGCAGGACGCTGCTGGACGGACGCCACCGCACCGCCGCGGCAAAATGTCATGGTGCATCGGAACGCTTGCGCCCGCCGCTCCCCCACCGGCACATTCGTGCGCTGCGGCCGGGCGTCGCTTGGCGACTAAATTCAGAGACGGGTCGTAGATGCGATACGGGCAAATCGCCGCCGACATGGGTACAGGTGTGCGGGGGCTGTTCCGACGCGCGCACAGCACGCCGCTCGAAGACGCGCTGGAAGGTAAACAGTCGTGGATCCGCCTCGCGCTGCTGGTGCTGATTTCGACCTACGCCACCGTCGCCAGCATCATCGTGTCGCCCGATCACCGGGTCGAGCCTTGGGCGGTCGCCGTGCTGGGCTATTTCGCGTGCTATACGCCGCTCGCGATCGGCCTGCTCTATGTCATCCGACGCTATCCCGGCCATTATCCGGCGCGCCGTCTGTTTTCGATGGCCAATGACTATGCCGGACTGGGGTTCGCGATCATCGTCGGATGCCAGGTGATGCTGCCAATCTATGCTATGATCATGTGGGTCACGGTCGGCAACGGCCTGCGTTTTGGTTCGCGCTACATGATCGTCGCCGCGGTCATGGCGCAGGTCACGCTGGCGATCATCACGATGCTGACCCCCTATTGGCAGGCCAATCCGCCGCTGGTCGTCACATTGTCGCTGACCACGCTGATCGTCCCGCTGTACATCCGGACCCTGCAGCGCAGCACCGAACAGGCGCGCCGCGACGCCGAAGAGGCCAACGCCGCCAAGTCGCGGTTCCTGGCACAGGCCAGCCATGATTTGCGCCAACCCGTGCATGCGATCGGGTTGTTCCTCAACAGCCTGACCCAGACCGGGCTGGCGCCGGAACAACGTAGCATTGTCGATCGCATCGACCGCTCGCTGCAAGGCGTCGCCGAACTGTTCCGATCGCTGCTCGACATCTCGACCCTCGACAGCGGCGCGGTGACGCCGACGCTCGAGCCGGTTGCGATCCGCCAGCTGTTCCGGCTGCTCGAGCAACAGAATCAGGCGAGTGCCGAATGGGCAGGCGTCGATCTGCGTTTCGTGCCTTCCGACCAGGTCGTCTTGGCTGACAAGGCGCTGTTGCTGACGATGCTGCAAAACCTGGTATCGAACGCGATCAAATACGCGCCGCGCAGTCCGGTGCTGATCGGCTGCCGGCGCCGCGGCGCTTCCATGTCGATCTGGGTCATCGACCGCGGCCCCGGCGTGGCGGCGGAACATCTGCCGCGGCTGTTTGACGAATTTTACCAGATCCGCAAACTCGGCGGTGCCGACACCCAAGGGGTCGGCTTGGGACTTTCGATCGTTCGGCGGCTAGGTGCGTTGATGGGACTGGCTGCGGAAATTCATTCGCGGCCCGGCTATGGTACGGCGGTGGCGATCCACGGGCTGACACCAACGTCCGTCGCGGTGCGCGAGACGGGCGGCGATAGCGGCTATGCGGCGCCGCTACACGATTTGCGCGTCCTGCTGGTCGAGGACGATGTCGACGTGCTCGATGCCACCGCGCATCTGCTCCGTTCTTGGGGCGCGGCCGTGACGGCCTGGTCGACCGTCCCGCCGCAGGCTCAGCCGTGCGACCTGATCGTCACCGATTTCGATATCGGCGGCGGCCTGACCGGTGCCGATTGCATCGCGCTGCACCGGCACCAAATGCCGCGGCCGATGGCGATCGTGATGACGGGGCATGACGAAATGGCGATCGAAGAGATCATCGCCGACACCGCGGTGCTGATCCTCAAAAAACCGGTGCAACCCGCCGCGTTGCGGTCGGCGATCGCAGCGTTACGCCGCCGTGGTGCGCAGGGTTAGAGTCTTCCTGTTTAGGCTGATCCGTAGCCCTGAGCTTGTCGAAGGGCGCTTATCGGCGCGAAGCGCCCTTCGACAGGCTCAGGGCTACGGTGATATGATTCAGCCTGAGCAGGGCAGAACTCTAGTGCAGCCCCAGCGCGCTAGCCTTGGCTGCGGCCTCGCTCCGCGTTTGGGCACCCAATATTCGTAGCAGCGCCGACACATGGATGCGCACGGTGAACGGCGATATGTCGAGCTGGCGTCCGATTTCCTTGTTGGTTTTGCCCATGGCCAGTTGCGTCAAAACATCGCGCTGGCGGGGTGTGAATTCCTGGATGCGGCGCGGCCATGCGGGCTGCGGAACGATGGAGGCGGTCGTGGGAACCAGCACCAGCGTGTCGCCGCCGCACACCGCCTTGATCGCCGACAGCATCGTCTCGGACGGCATCGCTTTGCCGATGAACGCGTCGGCGCCCTGCTGCATCACCCGCGCGATCGTTTCGGTGTCGTCGGTCATCGAAATGATGATCAGCGACGATGTGGGAAACTGGCCGCGCAGCGTGGCGATCGTCGTCTGCGGATCCATGCCGGGAAACAACAGGTCGAGGATGAACAGCGTCGGCGCTGCGCCGCCGCTGACCAGTGCCAGCATTTCATCGACGCTGCCCGCTTCGACGATCTCGGCATGCGGAAACGCGCCGCCGACCAGGCGGCACATCCCGTCGCGAAAAATGGGGTGGTCGTCGGCAACCAATATTCGTTCGGCGGTTGGCATCTGCATCGGGCGCTGAAACTCCGCTGCCATCACGATCACGGCGGCAGTGGCGGCTTGGTCGCGCAATGCGGGAGCGGATGCCAGCCCGATTAGGTACCGGTTCGCCTTTTTTGGTGCAAAAGGAAGGGGCCTGCATTGCTGCAAGCCCCTTCGCCACCAAGCGACCCTTTGGCGGACTTGAGCCTCTGGTGCCGCCGCGCTTGCAAATGCAAAAAATGCCAACAGAAATGCGCAATAGCGGGACAACAAGCCGATGCGCCAAATAGCCGCCAACGGCGGCGCGCTGCAACCGATGCGATGGGCTAGCACGTCAAGGCGGCACGGGCGGGTTGCGAAGGCAAAGCGGCGTACCAGTGCATCGATCAATGTTGTCTTTGGTCGGCCAAAGGCGCTTGTCGGTGGGATGGCGATTTTGAACAGGATGGCCGCGATGCCGGCGCGCACCGCGCTCGAGTGCTGCGCCATCCTGATTGCCGCGTTGGCGACCGATCGCGCCCCCGCCGATCCGCCGACCGTCGCGATCGCCAGCGAGCAGGGTGAGCCGAGCATCGCGACGTGGATCGCTGCGGGATCGAACCTCGAAGGATTGCGCGTGCTGCTCGATGCCGGGCGCGATCCACTGCGCCCGGATCGCGACGGCGATACCGCAGTTCACGCTGCCGCGATGGCCCGCGATCCCGCCTATCTGGAATTGCTTCTCGCGCGCGGACTGAGTCCCAATGTCCGTAATGCGCGCAGCCAGCGCACTCCGATTATGTCGGCCATCATGGCAGATCGCGACCGGCAGTTCGCCATGCTGATCGCCGCGGGCGCCGATCTCGTTCAGGCCGATGCCATGGGCAACACGCCGCTGCACGTCGCGGCGCAGATCAACCAGCCGCATTATGTGTTGGCGCTGCTGCGCGCGGGCGGTCCCCCCGCAGCGCTAAATGCGCAGGGACAGACGTTCCAGCGCTACCTGTTCATGACCCCGGGCCATTTGCTGACCGAAGAAAACTGGCGGGCGCGGCGCGCGGTCGCGGACTGGCTGCGGCGAAGCGGTATCGTGTTGGAGGTTCAGGTGCCATGATCGGAAAAATGGGCCTGTCGTGTCTCGTCATGCTCGGCCTGCTGTTCACCGCGTCCGCGCACGCGACACTGCCGCCGCCGACCCCGCCCGAATATGGCGCCTATGGCCCGCGGGTCGTTTGCGAAGGCGACCTGTCGATCGCGGTGCGCGCGGACGAGGCGGTGCATCTGGTCGGCCCGATTTTTCGGATCATCGGCGATGATCATCTGATCGCCGCCACCCCGATGCTGATGCCGCCCTCGGCGCTCTCGCTGTTCAATGGGCCGGTCAGGCACGGGATTTTCGCGACCGGCGGTCTGCCGAATAATCCGGCGATCGCCTTTCGCTATTCGGGCGACTTGCCGCCTGCCGCGGCGCCCTATGCGATTTTCGCGCGCGATGGCTTTGGCAAAGACGCGGTGCGTTATGCGGTCGAGACGCGCGTCGGCGCGGCATCATCCGCCGACATGCAGTCGATGCTGATCGTCGCGTCGCCTTCGTTCGATGGGACCGATGCCGACAAGGCGATTCTGGCGCGATTTCAGATGGGTTCCGCTGCCGTTCCCGACTGCGTTCGGCCTGCGGACCTCGGCGCAGGCAACGCCGATTATCGTGCAGCAGGTTTTGAACGATCGTTCGACAATCCCTATTACGCCGGGCTGTACCCCGCGCAGCCCGATGTCGGGCCGGGCTATCATTGCTTAGGCGGTATCGGTTTTGCGGTTGCGGCGGGGGAGCAATTGCGCCGTCCCTGGAAGTCGCAGCGCGGCCGCCAATCCTATCTGATCAGCGGCGGCGTGACATTGACAATATGGGGGCCGGTCGCGCCGATGCGGCCGATCGATCCCGACGATCGCGTCGAGCACCCCGCGGGGCAATTGCACCGCAGCGCGCTCACCTTTTACCCCAGCCGCGGTGTCGGGCCGCCTTATGCGGCGCCGGGGGTGCGCGAAGACGGCAGCTGGCTGGTCGAGCTGGGTCAGGACAGGAATAGCAGGCTGCAAATCCGCTTTCCGGCGGGCGACAAGGCGGCGCTGGGGTTTTCGCTGATCGAGCGGCTGGAATTTGTCGCCGACGATGACCCGCGATGCGGAATTTCGCCGCGCTGATGCGAGCAGCGCGAAGGCGCCTTATGTACCGGTTCACGCGGTCGATTGGGTTCGGGACTGCGCTTCGCTAGGGTGTGGACGTCGATAAATTTCCACAGGATTGCATCGATGCAGGGGCTGAAATTTCATCATCTTGCGCTCTGTCGAGCGCCGGATCCGGGCGAGCATGGCCGACGTGCAGGCGCGCGCGGCCTATGCCGCCGCGCCGTCGGTGCGGTTCGTCACGGCCAAGCCCGCTGGCGGCTACGCGGCCAGGGTGGTGGGATATGTCGGCGCGGTACGCTCGGGTGTCAGCGACCGCCGCATCGCCCGGCGGCAGGGATAGCCCAGAATGCGCAGGATATTCGAAACATGATTGCGCACCGTGAAATGCGACAGCCCGAGCTTGCGGCCGATTTCCTTGTTCGACAGGCCGCGGAGCAGATAGTCGAGAATCTCGCGCTGCCGATCGGTGAGCGGGGAGGGCGATGCCATGGGCCCGGGCGTCGTCGCACCCGCGTCGCGATCGACGTAGAGCTGCGATAGGTTGATGATGTCCGAGTCGGGAAGCGCGGACTTTATCCTCGAAATGACATCGTCGCCGCAGTGCCGCGATATGGTGACCAGCACGATGGTACGGTCTTCGGGGGCGAAGCTATCCGTCGCCGACATCGGCGCGGGATAGACTGACGGATTGATAGGTTTCATGGCGCAGCGATGCTATCGCAGTGTCGGCGAACGATGAGGGGGGAAACCGGCGATTGGCTTATTGGGGGCAATGAACGGGTGGGGTTTTCTACCAATGGCTTGTCGGCGACGACCAGCGTTAAGAGGCAAAAGGCGGAATCGTCGATGACACCGCCCGAAATTGCGCGCCCGCACGCCGGATCGTCGCTCGCCGCGGGGCAGGAGCGCCGGGCGATTACCGCGACGACGGTGAAGCTTGCTGCGCTTTTCTGGTTCTGCGTGTTCGTCACCGACAGCTTCTTGTGGGGTCTGGCGGGCGTCGATCCGATCAAATCGGCGCTCGGCAAATTGATCACCAACAGCTTTGGCGTCGCGCTGACATTGATCGTCACGGCGCTGCTGTTCCGGCTGCACCGCGTGTCGATTTTTGCCAAAGTGGCCATCGCCTTCACCTTTTCGATTCTGGCGGCGGCGATCCTCAGCGGGATCGATATTCTGGTTTATATCGCGTTCGTGCGACCCGCCACTTGGGCGTTTGACCAAGTGGTGTTCGGACATACGATGATCTCTGCCACCGGCATGTTTTTCGGCTGGTCGTGCCTGTATGTTGCGCTCCTTTACAGCTTCGAGGTCCGCGACCGTGAACGGAGCCTTGCCCTGGCGCGCGAAGAAGCGCTGTCGGCGCAAATGCGCGCGCTGCGATACCAGATTAATCCGCATTTCCTCTTCAACACGCTCAATTCGGCCATGGGGCTGGTCGAGGAGGGCGCGACGGCGCGCGCGCAGCGCATGATGATGTCGCTGTCGACCTTTCTGCGCCAGACGCTCGAGCTCGATCCGCTGAAGGATGTGACGCTCGCCGCCGAACTCGAATTGCAGGAAGATTATCTCGAGATCGAACGTGAACGCTTTCCCGACCGCATGCGCTTCACGATCGACGTAGAGGAGGCGGCGTTGAAGGCGCTGGTCCCGAACCTGTTGCTCCAGCCGCTGGTCGAAAATGCGGTAAAGCACGGGATCGAACCATGCACGGGCGAAGTCGGCATCCGGATCACCGCGTGGCGCGACGGCGACCAGCTGTGCATCCGGGTCGAGAATGACCTTTGCTCGATCGATGAGGGCTCGCCGCGACCGGGGAGCCGGATCGGCCTGCGCAATGTCGCCGAACGGCTCGCGGCGCGCTTCGGGACGCGCAGTTCTTTCGAAACCAGATTGACCCCGGCGCTGTTTCGCGCCGAGATCAAGCTGCCATGGTCGGTCTGATGCGGGATTTTGCGATCCTGGTCGTCGATGACGAACCTTTGGCGCGCCGCCGCGTGGTGCGGCTGGCGCAGCAACTGCCGTGGGTCGGCGACGTCGCGCAGGCGGGCAATGTCGCGCAGGCGGCCGAGTGGCTGGCGAGTGCCACGTGTCACATCATCCTGCTCGATATCCGGATGCCCGGGGGCAGCGGCTTCGACCTGCTCCGCCATTTGCCCGACCCGGCTCCGGCGGTGATCTTTGTGACCGCGTTCAGCGATCAGGCACTGCGCGCCTTCGATGCGCAGGCGGTCGACTATGTCACCAAGCCGATCGAGGCGGGGCGGTTCCAGACCGCGATGGAGCGCGCCCGCATGGCGGTCGAGCAAAAACAAAGCGCCGACCGCATCCGCGAACTGGAAGAGGTCGTCGCGACGCTGCGCGCGGCAGAGCCTGAAACGCGCAATCATCTGGGCGAATTATGGGTTCGCGCGGGCGGCGAATATGTCCGGATCAAGCCCGAGAGCATCTCGCACATCAGTGCCGAACGCGACTATGTCCGCGTCCATGTCGACGGCAACAGCTATTTGTACAACGAAAATCTGGCAACGCTTGAGCGGCTATTGCCGGCCTTCCAGTTTCAGCGCATCCACCGCAGCACGATGGTGCGTATCGACGCGGTCGATCGCGTCAAGGCCGGGC
Source organism: Sphingopyxis sp. EG6 (assembly GCF_003609815.1). Lineage (NCBI taxonomy): Bacteria > Pseudomonadati > Pseudomonadota > Alphaproteobacteria > Sphingomonadales > Sphingopyxidaceae > Sphingopyxis > Sphingopyxis sp. EG6. The sequence goes on along the minus strand of NZ_AP017603.1, from coordinate 2,374,189 downwards.
AGTTTCACTCGCTGATCGCGGTGCTGAACGATGGCACCGAATTGCGCGTTGGCCGCACCTATACCGCGGCGATCCGGGCCCGGCTCGCGCGCCGCGCCTGACGCGGCCATCCGTTCCCAGCCTCCGCAGCGCGAAGTTTTTCTTGCCCGCGTTGCAGGGCGAACCGCCTTGTTTCCGTTACGTCGCCGTGCAAGGGGACGCGCTTGAAAAGCGGGAGAGCGAGCGATGCATTTTGACGTGGTGATTGTCGGGGCTGGCCATGGCGGAGCGCAGGTCGCGATCATGCTGCGTACCCAGAAATTCACCGGCAGCATCGCGATCATCGGCGACGAGCCCGAGCTTCCCTATGAACGCCCGCCGCTGTCGAAAGAGTATTTCGCGGGCGAGAAGGAATTCGAGCGCATCCAGCTGCGCCCCGCCAAATATTGGGACGAGCGCGAGGTGACGATGCTGCTCGGCAAGCGCGTCGTCGCGGTCGATCCGGCAGCGCATACGGTTACCACCGATGGCGGCGAGACGATCGGCTATGGCAAGCTCGTCTGGGCGACCGGCGGATCGCCCCGGATGCTTCCCATCCCGGGCGGCGACCTGCCCGGCGTACAGGGCGTGCGGACCCGCGCCGACGCCGATGCGATGAAGGCCGCATCGGAAACCGCAAAACAGATCGTCGTGATCGGCGGCGGCTATATCGGGCTGGAAGCGGCGGCGGTGCTGCGCAAGGCGGGCAAGAAGGTCGTCCTCCTCGAAGCGCTCGATCGCGTGTTGGCGCGCGTCGCCGGGACCGAGCTGTCGCGCTTCTACGAGCGCGAACACCGCGATCATGGCGTCGACCTGCGGCTCGGGGTCGCGGTCGAGGCGATCGAGGGCACCGATCATGTAACCGGCGTGCGGCTGGCGGATGGCGAGGTCATCGCCGCCGATCTGGTCATTGTCGGTATCGGTATCATTCCCGCCGTCGAGCCGCTGATCGCCGCGGGGGCCGAGGGGGGCAACGGTGTGCTGGTCGATCGCCTGTGCAAGACCAGCCTGCCCGATATCTATGCCATCGGCGACTGCGCCGCGCATGCAAATGATTATGCCGAAGGCGTCGTGATCCGCCTGGAATCGGTTCAGAACGCCAATGACCAGGCGAATGTCGTCGCGAAGGGCATCGTCGGCGACGAAGCGCCCTATCACGCGATCCCGTGGTTCTGGTCGAACCAATATGACCTCAAGCTTCAGACCGCAGGGCTGTCGACCGGCCACGACCGCGCCGTGATGCGCGGCGACCCCGCGACGCGCAGCTTTTCGGTGATCTATCTGAAGGCGGGCAAGGTGATCGCGATCGACTGCGTCAACGCCACCAAGGATTATGTCCAGGGCCGGATGATCGTCACCGCGGGACTGGTGGCAAGTGCCGAGCAGCTCGCTGATACCGAAACGCCGCTCAAGCAATTGTTGCCGGGCGCCGCCTAAGGTTTGGCCCAGAGGTTCGTCCCGAATAGACGGCATCATTCGTCGCCGTAGCCCTGAGCTTGTCGAAGGGCGACTATCCGAGAAGCGCCCTTCGACGAGCGCAGGGCTACGGTTCAGTTTGGCCAGAGTTGTCCCTAGGAGGGCGGTCCCCCGTCGGTGCGCGGAGCCTCATCGCCGAGCGCGCGTTTCAGCGTCGCCTTGATGTTGCGGAGCAGGCGGCGCAGCGCGATGATCACGACGACCGCGGCGACTGCCATCACGACCGCGATCAGGATTGCGAGCGGGGGGAAGGCGATCGCCAGCGCGAGCAGGCCGCCGGTCGCAACATCCTCGCCGGTCGAGACCACGGCATTGCTGAAAGGTTCGGGGCTGGCGTTGACGACGGCGCGCGTCGTCGCCTTGGCGCCGTGGCTCAGCAAGGCGCCGCCGCCGCCGAGCAGAAAGGCGATCACCTGCCAGGTCGGATCGGACGCGTCGACCAGCGCAAGCGCAAGCAAGGCGCCGCCGAGCGGGCGGATCACGCTGTGAACCATGTCCCACATCGAATCCACCCACGCGATCTTGTCGGCCAGGAATTCGGCGAGCGTCCCGATCGCCGCGACCCCCAGCACCCACGGGTTCGCCAGCACCTGCAACGCCGCGAGATGTTCGGGCAGCGGCAGCCAGCCGAAATGCATCGCGGTGCCGGTGGCCAATATGGTCAGGTACAGCCGCCAACCGGCGAGCAGGCTCAGGCTGCCGGCGACGCCCAAAATCTCGACGATTCCCAATGCCCTGCTCCCCTTTGTCGGTCGGCGGACATCTTGCACCCGCATCGCGGTCGCCGCAATGCCGGGATGACAAGGGGCGATGGCCCGGTTATCGCTTGGTCGATGAGCAGCCCCGTCCCATCATCACCGACCTCGGAAAATTTGCCAGACGGCGCGATCCCCGCGGCCACGCTGGTCATCATGCGGCCGTCGGACGACGGCGGCCCCGACGAAATCCTGATGGTCAAGCGCTCGACGAACATGGCCTTTGCTGCCGGCGCGGTCGTTTTCCCCGGCGGGCGCGTCGATCCCGACGACTATCTGGTGGCGCGCCAGCACGCGCCCGATCTTGCCGAAGCCGACGGCGCGGCGCGGGTGGCGGCGCTGCGCGAAACGCTGGAGGAAACCGGGCTCGCGGTCGGCTGGCCGGGGCTGACGGACCGTGACGTTCCCGACGTGCGCCGCGCCTTGCTCGCCGGCACGCTGCTCTCGGACATGCTGGCGGCGCGCGGCGATCGAATCGCGTTGGATTCGTTGGTCCCCTTCGCGCGCTGGTGTCCGAACTTCAAGGAGGCGCGGACATTTGACACGCGATTCTATGCCGTTAGCGCGCCGCCGCACAGCCACGAACTGACGGTCGAGGAGGCCGAGCACAGCCATATTTTCTGGGCCACCGCGACGAACACGCTGGCGATGGCCGACAGCGGCGAGGTCTCGGTCATTTTTCCGACCCGTCGCAATCTCGAAAAATTGGCGCAGGAACCTGATTTTGCTCGATTTTCGGATCATGCGAGGCAGTTTCCGATCGATCTGGTAACCCCATGGATCGAGGATCGCGACGGACAGGCGTTTTTGTGCATTCCGGGGCATTTGGGATACCCGGTGACAAGCGAATCTTTCGAGCGTGTTCGCCGGGGCTAGTGACCTTTTTGCAACAAGTTTCTCTCTATTTAGCAATTTGGTAAGAATTGCCGGACTAGGGCAAATCGTCGTTGCATTTGCTGAACGCTGTGCCTAAGACGGCCTCGCAGATGAGTGTTGGGGATTTCCCCGGTGCGATTCGACAAGACTAATCCAGTGGACGGAGAATATAATGAACCTGCTCAAAAAGGCTGCGATCTCTCTCGCAGCGACCTCGATGATTGCAGCCCCGGTTGCGGCGTCGGCCGCTCCCGCAGCCCGTGCAGCTTCGGCCGTTGACGGCCAGAGCGAGCTCGAAGGCGGCACCAGCTGGATCATCGCTATCGTCGCGCTGGCTGCCATCATCGGCGGCATCATCATCGCGTCGGACAACAACGACGACTCGCCGACCAGCCCGTAATTTTCGGCTGATCGCTAAAGATACCAAAAGGCTCCGAGCTCCGCTCGGGGCCTTTTGTGCGTCCGTAGTGGCTGTATCAGCGGCGCAGATGTTTGCCGACCCTGGCCGCATGGATCCCGAAAGCGCGATTGCGCATCGCCTATAATGTGATGCCGCGCATCTCCCGGGAACGGTCCAGGGGAATCGCTTGTCGGACGCGGTCCGTCGCAGCGCTGTCGATCGGCGCCGACACGATGCAATACCCCGCTTCGCCCTCGACCGTGCCGCCATCCGCCAACACCGCCCCCCACGGATCGACGATCAGGCTGTGGCCATAGGTCGCGCGGCCGTCGTCATGAAGCCCGCTTTGCGCCGCTGCCAGGATATGGCCCCCGGTTTCGATCGCCCGCGCGCGCATCAGCACATGCCAGTGCGCTTCGCCCGTCGACACCGTGAAGGCAGCGGGGATTGCGATCAGCGTCGCCCCCTGACCGACGAGCGCTCGGTAAAGTTCGGGAAACCGCAAATCATAACAGATGCTCAGGCCCAACCGGCCCAGCGGCGTATCGACGATCGCCAGTGTATCGCCCCCGGCATAGGCCGCCGATTCGGTCCAATTCTCGCCCGACGGCAAGGTCACGTCGAACATGTGGATCTTGTCATAGCGCGCGCGGATGCTGCCGTCGGCGGCGATCACATGGCTGCGGTTGACGCGCCGCTGTCCATCGTCGGCAAGCAGGGGCATCGACCCCGAATGGAGCCACAACCCATGCTTCTGCGCCATTTCCTGCAGCGCGGTGGGCCAGGGGCTATCGGTCTCGCGGACGATATGCGCGCCCGAGCGCGCCCGATCGCGGTCGAGCAGCAGCGACATTTCGGGCAGGAAAGCCATCGCCGCGCCGCGCGCCGCCGCATCGGCCATCGCGCGATCGATCGTCGCTAGGTTGTGCTGTGGGTCGGTACCGCTCGTCATCTGGATGAGCGCAGCGATCGGCGGGGATGGCGGTGAAGCAGTCATCGTCACTGGCTAGGCCGCCGCCGCCGACAGGACAAGCGCCGCGACAGTTCAGTGGCCAGCAAGGTTGGAACGGGTTAAGATGGCGCAATGTCCTATGCCCCCGCGCGCGCGTCGCTTCGTTTTTCTCGATCCTTTTTGTTTGTCGGCGTCGCTGCGCTGCTGCTGGCCCCGCTCGCAGCGAACGCACAGGGCAGCGCGGCGCCGACCATGGCGACCAGCCAGTCGGCCAACAGCGACTGGCTCTATGCGGGCAGCGACATCCCGCGCGACATCGCCTGGCAGTTCGGCGTTCTCCCCAATGGCGTGCGCTACGCGGTGCGCAACAATGGCGTGCCGCCCGGGCAAGTGTCGATCCGGGTGCGGATGGACGTCGGATCGATGTTCGAAACCGAACAGGAGCGCGGCTACGCGCATTTGCTCGAACATCTGACCTTTCGCGGTTCCGAACATATTCCCGACGGCGAAGCCAAACGTATCTGGCAGCGGTTCGGGGTGACCTTTGGCAGTGATTCCAACGCGCAAACGACGCCGACGCAGACCGTGTACCAACTCGACCTGCCCAGCGTGACGCCCGCCAATCTCGACGAAAGCATGAAATTGCTGTCAGGGATGATCCGCGAACCGCGAATTTCGGAACTCGCGGTCGCCGCCGAGCGCGGCGTGGTGATGTCCGAACTGCGCGAATCGGACGGCCCGCAAAAGCGGATTGCCGACGCGACCAACGCGCATCTGTTTGCGGGGCAGCTGCTCGGTGACCGCTCGCCGATCGGCACCACCGCATCGCTCGGCAAGGCGAGCGCGACGTCGGTCGCGGCGTTTCACAACCGCTGGTACCGCCCCGAACGTGCGGTCGTGGTTATCGTCGGCGATGCCGAACCCGCCGAACTGGCGCGGCTCGTCGCCAAATATTATGGGGACTGGCGCGCCGAGGGTCCGAACCCCGCCGATCCCGATTTCGGCAAGCCCGACCCGGCGGCGCCCGCCGCGCGCGAGATTGTCGAGCCGAACCAGCCGCTCGCGCTGACACTGGCGATGGTGCGGCCGTGGCAGCGGCGCATCGATACGGTGGAGAACACCCGGCGGCTGTATCTGGAATTCATCGCCCAGGCGCTGGTCAACCGGCGGCTGGAAAACCGCGCGCGTAGCGGCGGCAGTTACCTGGTCGCCACCGTCGAACAGCAATATGTCAGCCGCAGCGCCGACGTCACCATGGCGTCGATCGTCCCCTTGAGCGACTGGAAAGCCGCGCTGGCCGATGTGCGCGGGGTGATCGCCGACGCGGTGACCAACCCGCCGTCGCAGGCCGACATCGACCGTGAAGCCAACGAAATCGAAGCGTTCCTGCAAAAGGAACTGGAAAATGCGCGCAACGAACCCGGCGCGCGGTTGGCCGATGACATGGTCCGCGCGGTCGACATTGCCGAAACGGTAACCAGCCCGCAGGGGCAGGTCGATATGTTCAAGGCGATCCGCGCCTCGGCGACGCCGCAGGTGATGCTCGACATCAGCAAGGCGATCTTTGCCGCGCCGGTCACCCGCGCGGTGCTGACCACCCCGACTGCGGCGGGGGGTGATGCTGCGGTGCTCGCGGCGCTGAAGGCGCCGGTGACCGCGCGCGACGACCGGCTGGCGGCGGTCCAGGCCGATTTCAAACAGCTGCCCGCGTTCGGAACGCCCGGCACGATCACCTCGACCACCAGCCTGCTGGGGCTGCGCGCCGAACGGATCGAATTCGCCAATGGCGTCACCGCGCTGGTATCGAATAACAAGGTCGAACCCGGCAAGGTGCGCGTCAACGTCCGCTTTGGCACCGGCAACCGCAGCGTCGCCGCCGACGCGCCGAACTTGCTGTGGACCGGCGATTATGCGCTCGTCGCCAGCGGCATCGGGCCGTGGGGCCAGAATGAGATCGACCAGCTGACCAATGGCCGCCAGATCCAGCTGAATTTTGCGATCGATGACGATGCGTTCGAATTGTCGGCGGAAAGCAAGCCCGCCGACCTCGCCGACCAGATGCGGCTGATCGCGGGCAAGCTGGCGTTGCCGCGCTGGGATGCGGCGCCGGTCGAGCGTCTGCGCATCGGTTATCTCACCGGCTATGATCTCAACGACGCGACCCCCAATGCAGTGCTCGACCGTAATTTGCGCGGCTGGCTGACCGGCAATGACGCCCGCTGGGCGGCGCCCGACAAGGCTGCGATCGCGGCGCTGACCCCCGCCGCCTTCCGCGCTTTCTGGGAACCGCGGCTCGCCAGCGGCCCGATCGAGGTGCAGATTTTCGGCGATCTGGAAGCGGTCGATTATCGCCAGATTCTGGCGAATACGCTCGGTGCATTGCCGCCGCGAAAGACACTCGCACCCGCCGGCGGCCAGCGCGTCGATTTTGCCAAGCCCGCCAAAACGCCCGAGATCGCCTATCATCGCGGCGAACAGGGGCAGGCGGCGGCAATGACCGCGTGGCAGACCGGCGGCGGCCTTGCCAATCCGCGCGACGCGCGCGGGCTGGAGGTGCTCGCCGCGGTGTTCAACGATCGGCTGTTCGACCGGCTGCGTGCCGAACAGGGCGCGAGCTACGGCCCCGTCGTGGACAGCCATTGGCCGACGGGCTTTGACAGCGGCGGCTACCTGCTCGTCGGCAGCCTGCTCGCGCCCAGAGATTTGGACCGTTTCTATGGCATCGCGCGCGACATTGCCGCCGATCTGGTCGCCACGCCAGTCAGCGCCGACGAGCTGACGCGTAACGCCGTTCCGATCCGCGAACAGGTCGCGCGCGCGTCGACCGGCAACGTCTATTGGATGTTCCTGCTCGAGGGCGCGACGCGCGATCCGCGTGTGACCGCCGCCGCACTGTCGATGCAGGACGATATTGCCGCGGTCACCGCCGCCGACGTGCAGCGGCTGGCACGCCAATATCTGACCCCGCAGCGCCAATGGTCGCTGGCGATCCTGCCCAAGGGGATGACGCTGGCCGACGCATCGGCGCTGGGCGCGGCGACCGCAGCGCCATCGGCGGGTGGGCGTTAACATCGGACCCGTTCAAACGATCCGTAGCCCTGAGCTTGTCGAAGGGCGCCTTTCCGAGAAGCGCCCTTCGACAAGCTCAGGGCTACGGATATGGGGAGCCGAAGTGCGTTAAGCCGCTTCCTCGCCCGTCGCCGGACGGCGTACCTTGCGAATGCGCGGTTCGCGGTCCAGTTCGCCCTTGGTCATGATGTCGCGCCGCATCTTGGCGCGCACGTCGTGGATCGATGCGATCACCGGGCCCATCGCGACGCCGAGGTCGATCAGCACCGCTTCGGCGAGTTGCAACGAGCTTTCGAGCGTTTCGGGCACCGCGTCGCTTGCCCCCGCCTGATACAGCGCTGCGGCATGGTCGGCGTCGCGCGCGCGGCTGATGATCGGTAGCTCGGGAAATTTCTGCCGCAACTGCTTGGTCATCCGCAACTGCTGCACCGGATCGTCCATCGTCAGCACGATCGCGTCGGCGCTTTCGATCCCCAGCTTGTCGAGGCTGCCCGACCGCGCGACATCGGCGAACCGCACCGAAAAACCGTCACGCCGCGCCACCGCCACGCTATCGATATTGGCATCGACGGCGATATAGGAGCGGCCATGCTCGCGCAGCAGCTCGGCGACGGTGCGCCCGACGCGGCCGAACCCAACGATCACCGTCCGCGCCACGGCAGGCTCGTCCTCGGGCGTGTCGTCGCTGCGCATTTCGATCCGCCGCGCCATGTCATGCCCGATGCGCGCCAGAAGCGGCGTGATGGTCAGCCCGATCGCCGTGACCAACTGCCAGAAACTGGCCGTTTCGGGGTCGATAATGCCTGCCGTCAGAGCGGCGGTCAGCACGATCAACGTCGTTTCCGACGGGCTGGCCATTAACAGGCCGACTTCAGCGGCGGTGCCGCGGCGTGCGCCGGAAAAGCGGAGCAGCGATGCGGTGACAATCGCCTTGACCAGCACAACGCCGACAACCGCGGCGATCAGCAGCGGCCATTGCGCTGCAATGCTCTGGAGGTTCAGTCCCATGCCGACGCTGATCAGGAACACCCCGAGCGCGAGGCCCTTGAACGGCGCCGTGATCGCCTCCACCTCGCCATGATATTCGGTTTCGGCGATCATCAGGCCCGCGAGCAACGCCCCGACGATCGGCGACAGGCCGACGGCGGCGGTGGCGAGCGCGGCGACGATGACCACCAGCAGGCTGGCGGCCAGAAACAGTTCGGGGTCCTTGGCGCGCGCCGCCTGCGCGAAAATTCGGGGTAGCAGGAACCAGCCCGCGACCGCGAGCACCGCGACGACCAGCGCTCCCTGCCACAGGGTGGTCAGCAGCAATTCGGTGTTGTCGCCCGCCGGATTGGGGGCGAGGGCACCGAGGACGAAGATGATCGGGACAATCGCCAGATCTTCGAACAGAAGCATCGAAAAGGAGGCGCGGCCGACCGCCGATTTGGTTCCGACCATGGGCAGCACCAGGGCCGTCGAGGATAAGGCGAGGGCGATCCCCAGTCCGAACGCCGCGGGCGTCGACAGATCGCCGAGCAGCCACAGCCCGCCGCCCAATATCGCCCCGCCGATCAGCAACTCCGCGGCGCCGACCCCGAACACCAGCTTGCGCAGCGCCCACAGCCGCCGGAATGAGAGTTCGAGCCCGATCGAGAACAACAGCAGGATGATGCCGAATTCGGCGAAAAGCGCGATGTCCTCGGTCGATCCGATCGTGACATGCTTCAGCCACGGATAATCGCCCGCCAGCGACCCCAGCCCCGATGGCCCGACCAGCAGGCCGACCAGGATGAACCCGATCACCGGCGGCAGGCGAAAGCGCGCAAACGCGGGGATGACGATGCCCGCGGCGCCGAGAACCACCAGAGCGTTGCCGATGGCCGATGTTTCTGTTTCCGATACCATAAGGGCCGACCTTATGCAGGCCGGCCCCGATTGGCTAGGTGGTTATGTCGGCTCACCAAAGCTGATCCTCCCCCTTGATGGGGGAGGCAGCGAGACTTGCCAGCTTGCTGGCTTAGTCGCAGCGGAGGGGGTGGGTTTTCGGCCTGAAATGGCAGTGCATGGACGCACCGTCACCCCCATCCAACTTCGCCTAGCCGCGTCGCGGCAAGGCTGCGTATCCTTCCCCCATCAAGGGGGAAGGCGAAGCAGGCTCACCCACCCATCTTGGCGTCAAGATTCTCCACGATCGCCTCGAAGAAGCCCTCGGTGGTCAGCCAATTCTGGTCGGGGCCGATCAGCAGTGCCAGATCCTTGGTCATCTTGCCGCTTTCGACCGTCGCGACGCAGACCTTTTCCAGATCGTCGGCGAATTTGATCAGCGCGTCATTGCCATCGAGCTTGCCGCGGTGCTTCAGCCCCCCGGTCCAGGCAAAGATCGACGCGATCGGGTTGGTCGAGGTCGCCTTGCCCTGCTGGTGCATGCGGTAATGGCGGGTGACGGTGCCGTGCGCGGCTTCGGATTCGACGGTCTGGCCGTCGGGGGTCATCAGCACGCTGGTCATCAGGCCCAGCGAGCCAAAGCCCTGCGCCACGGTGTCCGACTGGACGTCGCCGTCGTAATTCTTGCAAGCCCAGACGAACTTGCCCGACCATTTCAGCGCCGAGGCGACCATGTCGTCGATCAGGCGATGTTCGTAAACGATGCCGAGCGCGTCGAACTTGGCCTTGAATTCGGCGTTGAACACTTCCTCGAACAGATCCTTGAACCGCCCGTCATAGGCTTTCAAGATCGTGTTCTTGGTCGACAGATACACCGGCCATTCGCGGGCGAGGCCATAGTTGAGGCTGGCGCGCGCAAAGTCGCGGATCGAATCGTCAAGGTTGTACATCGCCATCGCGACGCCCGACGAGGGGAACAGGAACACCTCTTCGTCGATGACCTTGCCGTCTTCGCCTTCGAACACCAGGCGCAATTTGCCGGGGCCGGGGACGCGGAAATCGGTCGCCTTATACTGGTCGCCGAACGCATGACGCCCGACGACGATCGGGTCGGTCCAGCCGGGGACGAGCCGCGGGACGTTGCGCATCACGATCGGTTCGCGGAACACCACGCCGCCCAGAATATTGCGGATCGTACCGTTCGGCGACTTCCACATTTTCTTCAGCCCGAATTCCTCGACGCGGGCTTCGTCGGGGGTGATCGTCGCGCATTTGACGCCGACGCCATATTTCTTGATCGCGTTCGCGGCTTCGACGGTGATCTTGTCGTCGGTGCGGTCGCGTTCCTCGATGCCAAGGTCGTAATAATGCAGGTCGATGTCGAGATAGGGCAGGATCAAACGCTCGCGGATCCATTGCCAGATGATCCGGGTCATTTCGTCGCCGTCGAGTTCGACGACCGGGTTGGCTACCTTGATCTTGCCCATGCGTTCAGCCTTTATCCTTGGGGAGTCGGAGTTGCAGCGGGCCTTAGGCAAAGCGGCGCCATTGATCAATGGGCGTGGTGGCGGCGGTCCGGAACCCGGAACGTGCCTTATCCATTGTCAGTATCAGGTGCGCCCCCTAGAAGAACGGCCATGTCCAATATCATCTCTTCGAACCGCCCCGGCGGCGGCATCAAGTGGCAATGGCCGTCGATCCACCCCGAAGGCCGCAAGTTCCTGCTCATCGCCGGGATCGTCACGCTGTGCTTCTGGCTGCTCGGTTGGGAAATTGTCGGCTGGCTGATGTTCGGGGTGACCTTGTGGGTCGGCGCCTTCTTCCGCGATCCGGTTCGCGTCACGCCGACCGGCAGCGACGTCGTCATCGCGCCTGCCGACGGGTTGATCACTCAGATCGCCGAAGTCGCGCCGCCGCCCGAGATCGCGGGCGCCGACGGCCTCGGCGACGCACCGATGCTGCGCGTGTCGATCTTCATGAGCGTGTTCGATGTCCACATCAACCGCACGCCCGTGGCAGGAACGCTGCGCAAGCTGGTGTATATTCCCGGAAAATTCCTCAACGCCGATCTCGACAAGGCGAGCGAGGAGAATGAACGCCAGCATTTCGTCGTCGAGCGCGCCGACGGGGTGCGGATCGGCTTCACCCAGATTGCGGGGCTGGTCGCGCGGCGGATCATGCCGTTCGTCACCATGGGCAACGAGCTCGCCACCGGCCAGCGCGTCGGCCTCATTCGTTTCGGCAGCCGCGTCGACGTCTATCTGCCCGTGGGGACCACGCCGCAGGTGCTGCTCGGACAGCGGACGCTGGCGGGCGAAACCGTGATCGCGCGGATTGGCCAGGCGGCAATGATCGACGGCATCGGGCAATAGGGTGAGCGAAGACCAGCAGATCGCCCCCGACGCCGCCGGGCGCCGCATCGGCGGCATCAGCCTGCGCGCCTTTGCGCCCAATGCGATCACCGTGCTGGCGCTCTGTTTCGGCCTGACCGGGGTACGCTTCGCGATTGGCGGGCAGTTCGAGCTGGCGATCGCCGCGGTGATCTTTGCCGGGGTGCTCGACGGGATGGACGGGCGCATCGCCCGGCTGCTGCGCGCGCAGAGCAAATTCGGCGCCGAGCTTGATTCATTGTCCGATGTGATAGCATTTGGCGTCGCCCCGGCGATGATCCTGTTCCTCTGGTCGCTAACCAACGCCCCCAAATTCGGCTGGACCGCTGCGCTCGCGCTCGCGGTCTGCTGCGCGCTCCGCCTCGCGCGTTTCAACTCGCGCATGGACGCCGATTTTCAGCCGCATAAATCGGCGGGTTTCAACACCGGCATTCCCGCCCCGGCGGGCGCCGGCCTGTCTTTCGTCCCCGTCTATCTGTGGCTGACGACGGGCAATGAATTCTTCCGCGAATGGTATGTGGTGATGCCGTGGGCGCTGGCCGTCGCGATGCTGATGATTTCGGCAATCCCGACTTACAGCTGGGCCTCGATCCGTCTGCGCCGGTCGTGGCGGCTGTTCGCGCTGGCGGGGGTCGGGTTGCTCGGCGCCGCGCTAGTGACGGCGCCGTGGCTCACGCTGCTGGCGGTCTGCGCAATCTATGCGGCGACACTGCCGTTCGGGCTGGCCAGCTATGCGCGGGTCAGGCGGCGCGGCTGAACTGCGGACGAACCGTCATGGCGACGGGCATCCGGCGCGGCACAGCGCGGCGCGCATTTGTCCGGTGGATCGGCAGCGCGGCAACGGCGGGGTCCGATTCGGGTGACGTGGCGACCGGGAAAGCGCCTTCGCCAAGCAGCGCCGACAGGATTGCGGTCTCGTTCGATTTCAGCATCGCCAGGATCACCGTGATGCCGAGTCCGGCGGCGAGGGCAAAGAGGAGTGCGGCTGCGACCTGAACCATGATCTGTCCTTCCGGGTTTTCGTTAACGAAACCTTTCCAACCGGAATGACGGTTTCGCTTGGCTTTTGGTTGCATGTTCTTGGTTTGTTCTCAACTGTTTTGCGACGAACTGAGTCAAATTGTCGCCGGATCGATCGACGGCGCGCGCCCGCGGCTCGTCGCAAAGCCGTGCTCGACGCTTGCTTTTGACCGCCAAGGCCGCTAACGGGCCGCCCATTCCACATGGAAGGCGCACATAAACCGGTGCCGGGATCGTCGCTTGCGACACCTGGTTCTTGCTTTCCAGAGGACCAACCGGAAGGAGAAAGACCATGGCGGCACCTGTCGTCACGATGCAGAATCTTATCGAGGCTGGCGCCCACTTCGGCCACCAGACCCACCGCTGGAACCCGCGCATGAAGCCGTACATCTTCGGTGCGCGCAACGGCATCCACATCCTCGACCTGTCGCAGACCGTGCCGCTCTTTGCGCGCGCGCTCGAATTCGTCGCTTCGTCGGCGGCCTCGGGTGGCAAGGTGCTGTTCGTTGGCACCAAGCGCCAAGCGCAGGGGCCGATCGCCGACGCCGCACGCGCTTCGGGTCAGCACTTCGTCAACCACCGCTGGCTGGGCGGCATGCTCACCAACTGGAAGACGATCTCGAACTCGATCAAGCGGCTCAAGACCCTCGAGGAACAGCTTTCGGGCGACACCTCGGGCCTGACCAAGAAGGAAGTGCTCAACAAAACGCGCGAACGCGACAAGCTCGAAATGAGCCTTGGCGGCATCCGCGACATGGGCGGCATTCCCGACGTGATGTTCGTGATCGACGCGAACAAGGAAGAGCTCGCGATCAAGGAAGCCAACGTCCTTGGCATTCCGGTCGTCGCGATCCTCGATTCGAACGTCTCGCCCGACGGCATCGCCTTCCCGGTTCCGGCGAACGATGACGCCGCCCGCGCGATCCGTCTCTACTGCGACGCGATCGCTCAGGCCGCGACGCGTGGCGGCCAGCAGGCGCGCGCCGATCGCGGCGAAGATCTGGGTGCGGCGGTCGAACCCGTTGCCGAACCCACGCTCGTCGAAGCGGCTGTGACCGAAGATGAACAGGTTCCGGCCGAAGCGGCCGCCGAAACCGAACGCCAGAGCGACGCTTAATCCGCTTTGCGCATGACGGGACGGCGCGGCTCTGCCCGACGCTGTCCCGTCATCGTTTTGACTTGTCGTCCCGCCATGCGCGCGGACGTCCCGCGGGCCGAAACGGGCCCGCCCTTTTGGAAAGGAATATCCCATGGCTGAAATTACGGCCGCTCTCGTCAAGGAACTGCGCGACCGCACCGGCGCCGGCATGATGGACTGCAAAAAGGCGCTTGCCGAAAATGGCGGCGACATTGAAGCGTCGATCGACTGGCTGCGCACCAAGGGTCTCGCCGCCGCCGCCAAGAAGGCTGGCCGCGTCGCCGCCGAAGGTCTCGTCGGCGTTGCCACCGATGGCACGCGCGGTGCGATGGTCGAAGTGAACAGCGAAACCGACTTCGTCGCCAAGAACGAACAATTCCAGGGCTTCGTCCGCGACGTCACCAATGTCGCGCTCGCCGGCAGCATCACCGACATCGAAGCGCTGGGCGCCGCCGCTTATCCGACCGGCGGCACCGTCGCCGAGGCGCTGACCCAGAATATCGCCACGATCGGTGAGAACCAGTCGCTGCGCCGCACCGCGATCGTGTCGGTCGGCTCGGGCGTCGTGACCGGCTATGTCCACAATGCGGCTGCGCCCGGCATGGGCAAGATCGGCGTGCTCGTCGCGCTCGAATCGACCGCGGGCGCCGATGTGCTCGAACCGCTGGGCAAGCAGCTCGCGATGCACGTCGCCGCCGCGAACCCGCTGGCGCTGAACGGCGACGATCTCGACGCCGACCTCGTCGCGCGCGAACGCGCGATCGCCGAGGAAAAGGCCGCCCAGTCGGGCAAGCCCGCCGACATCGTCGCCAAGATGGTCGACGGCGCGATCGCCAAGTTCCGCAAGGAAAATGCGCTGCTGTCGCAGCTCTTCGTGATGGACGGCAAGACCCCGGTTGCCGAAGTCGTTGCCGCTGCCGGCAAGGACGTTGGCGCGACGATCACGCTCAAGGGCTTCACCCGCTTCCAGCTCGGCGAAGGCATCGAGAAGGAAGAAAGCGATTTCGCGGCGGAAGTCGCGGCGGTCGCCGGCGTTTGATCCGAAATCGGGACTGCCGCCCTTTTTCTCGTCACCCTGAACTTGTTTCAGGGTCCATGGCCGGTCCTCCCGGTCTCCGCAGGTTCGGTAGGCAAGGCCGGGCCATGGATGCTGAACCAAGTTCAGCATGACGATGTGAAAGCAAATGGCAGTCCGCTTGGCAATGGCGCGCGCCTTCACTAGGGTGCGCGCCATTCGCGTATCTAATTCCCAAAGAGGTTCCCCCCGACATGGCTCTACCCGGCATGAAACGCGTTTTGCTCAAACTGTCGGGCGAGGCGTTGATGGGTTCGACCCCGTTCGGCATCGACCCCGAAACCGTCGCGAGCATGGCCACCGAGGTCAAGGAAGCCAAGGATCGCGGGCTCGAAATCTGCCTCGTCATCGGCGGCGGCAACATCTTCCGCGGCATGGCGGGCGCTGCCAAGGGCATGGACCGGGCTCAGGCCGATTATATGGGCATGCTTGCGACCGTGATGAACGCGCTGGCGATGCAGAATGCGCTCGAACAGCTGGGCGTCCAGACGCGCGTCCAGTCGGCGATCGAGATGGACAAGGTATGCGAGCCGGTGATCCGCCGCCGCGCCGAACGCCATCTGGAGAAGGGGCGCGTCGTGATCTTTGCTGCGGGGGTGGGCGCCCCCTATTTCACCACCGACAGCGGCGCCGCGCTGCGGGCCGCCGAGATGAAGTGCGATGCACTGCTCAAGGGTACCAGTGTCGATGGCGTCTATAATGCCGACCCCAAAAAGGATAAGTCCGCGGTCCGTTACGACACGCTGAGCTACGACCGGGTGCTCGCCGACAATCTGAAGGTGATGGACGCGAGCGCGGTGGCGCTGTGCCGCGACAATCAGATCCCGATCGTCGTATTCAACATTCGCGAAGCCGGCAATCTGGCGCGCGTGCTGGCGGGCGAGGGGGTTTCGACCGTCGTCACCGATGCCGCCGCGACCGCCTGAGCCAAAGCAAAAGAGAGGACAAGACGATGGCGAAATATGACAAGGCCGACCTCGAACGCCGCATGCACGGTGCGGTCGAATCGCTAAAAAGCGACCTTTCGGGCCTGCGCACCGGGCGCGCGCACACCGCGCTGCTCGATCCGGTGACGGTCGAGGTTTACGGCAGCCACATGCCGCTCAACCAGGTCGCCTCGGTCAGCGCGCCCGAACCGCGCATGCTGTCGGTGCAGGTGTGGGACAAATCGAACGTCGGCCCGGTCGACAAGGCGATCCGCTCGGCCGGGCTCGGGCTCAACCCGATCGTCGACGGCCAGATGCTGCGCCTGCCGATCCCCGAAATGACGCAGGAGCGCCGCAAGGAGCTGTCGAAGCTCGCCGGCCAATATGCCGAAAAGGCGCGCGTCGCGGTCCGCAACGTCCGCCGCGACGGCATGGACAATCTGAAGGCCGACGAGAACAAGAAGGAAATCAGCGAGGACGAGCGCAAGCGCCACGAGACCGAGGTGCAAAAGCTGACCGACGCGACGATCGCCGAAATCGATGCCGCCGCGGCTGCCAAGGAAAAGGAAATTCTGGGCTAAGCCGATGCGCGACGGTGCCGCCATCGCGATCTTCCCCGGAACGGGGAGGGGGACCATGCGAAGCATGGTGGAGGGGCACCCTCTATCATACGCCGCGCGTGGCTTCGCGTGCCCCTCCACCACCTTCGGTGGTCCCCCTCCCCGTTCCGGGGAGGATCTATGAGTCACGGCGCTCGCCATGTCGCCATCATCATGGATGGCAATGGCCGCTGGGCGAAAAAACGCCTGCTGCCCCGCGTCGCTGGCCACAAGGCGGGGGTCGAGACGGTGCGGACGATCGTGCGCGCCGCGGGCGACCTCGGGATCGAGGCGATGACGCTCTACGCCTTCAGCTCCGAAAACTGGAAACGGCCCGAGGAAGAGGTCAACGACCTGATGGGGCTGATGAAGCGCTTCATCCTCAGCGACCTCGACGAATTTGCTGCGAACGACGTCCGGCTCAAAGTGATCGGCAACTGGCGCGCGCTCGCGCCCGACGTCGTCGCGCTCATCGACAATGCGCTCGAACGCACCTCGGGCAACAAGCGCACGACGCTGGCGGTCGCGCTCAACTATGGCGCGCAGGATGAACTGGTGCGTGCGGCGACCGCCGCCGCGGCCGAGGGGCCGATCACCGAGGAAACGCTCGCCGCACACCTCGACACCGCCGACATGCCGCCGCTCGACCTCTTGATCCGCACCTCGGGCGAAGTGCGGCTGTCGAACTTCCTGCTCTGGCAATCGGCCTATGCCGAGCTCTATTTCACCGACAAGCTGTGGCCCGATTTCACGCCCGCCGACCTGAAGGCGGCGCTCGACCATTTCGCGCGGCGCGACCGTCGTTATGGGGGTTTGTGAGGTGATGGACCATGCTTCGAACCAAGCACCGTTCCCCCGCGAAGGCGGGGGCCCATCACCTGCCCTCTGTCTATTTCGCCGCCGCTGGCCGAATTTCGAGGGGATCGGTGATGGACCCCCGCCTTCGCGGGGGAACGGGTTGATTTATTTGGATTTGGTTGGTCAAGGCGGGGAAGTGTGAAGTCATGACAACCGCGACAAAATCGGACCTGTGGACCCGGATCGGGTCGGCGATCATCCTGTTCGCGATCGCGGGCACCGCGCTGTGGTTCGGCGGGCTGGCGTTCGGCTTGCTCCTGCTCGTCGGCGGCGCGCTCGTGCTGGTCGAATGGTTTCAGCTCGTCAAGCGCATGACGCTTGGCGGCGGTGCAAAGGCCGCGCTGAACGCGCTCGGCCCGATCCTCGTGCTCGGCGCGATGGCGGGGCTGTCGTTCATCCGCGACCAGCTCGGCATGACCGCGGCGCTGTGGGTATTCGGCATGGTGTGGGCGACCGACATCGGCGCTTATTTCGCTGGCCGCGCCTTCGGCGGCGCACGCCTCGCGCCCAAGATCAGCCCGTCGAAGACCTGGTCGGGGCTGATCGGCGGCATGGTCGCGGCGCTGATCGCCAGCGCCACCATCGGCGACCGCGCGGGCATCATCGGCGTGCCGCTGTGGATCGGCCTGTTCGTGGGGCTGCTCGCGCAAATCGGCGACCTCGCGCAAAGCTGGATGAAGCGCCGCGCGGGCGTCAAGGATTCGGGCAAGCTCATCCCCGGCCACGGCGGATTGTTCGACCGCGTCGACGGCGTGCTGCCCGTGGCGCTGCTGCTCGGCGCGCTGGCGTATCTCGGGCAACTCAGCGTCGGGACGGCGGGCTGACATGACGCAGCGCCGCCTTTCGCTGTTCGGTGCCACCGGGTCGGTCGGGCAATCGACCCTCGACCTGGTGCGGCGCGACGGCGCGGCGTGGCGGGTCACCGTGCTCACCGCGAACAGCGACGTCGCCGAACTGGCACGGCTCGCCCGGGAATTTCGCCCCGATGTCGCGGTGATCGCCGATGCGGCGCGCTTTGGCGAGCTTCGCGATGCGCTGGCCGACACCGACATCGACGTTGCGGCCGGAGCCGATGCCTTGGTCGAGGCCGCGCAGCGCCCGACCGATCTGGTCATGGCGGCGATCGTCGGCACCGCAGGGCTCGCCCCGACGATGGCAGCGCTGGCCGGCGGGTACGATGTTGCGCTCGCCAACAAGGAAGCACTGGTATCGGCGGGCGAATTGATGACCGCCGTTGCGCGGACCTCCGGCGCCACCATCCTGCCGGTCGACAGCGAGCATAATGCGATCTTCCAATGTCTCGCTGGCGGCAAGATCGAACAGGTGCGTCGCATCATCCTGACCGCGAGCGGTGGCCCGTTCCGCACGATGAGCGCCGATGAAATGGCGGCCGTCACCCCGGCGCAGGCGGTCGCGCACCCCAACTGGTCGATGGGGGCCAAGATCAGCGTCGATTCGGCGACGATGATGAACAAGGGGCTCGAACTGATCGAGGCGCATCATCTGTTCCCCGTCGGCCTCGACCGCATCGAAATCCTCGTCCACCCGCAATCGGTGATCCACAGCCTGGTCGAATATGTCGACTGCTCGACGCTCGCGCAGCTCGGCTCGCCCGACATGCGCATCCCGATCGCCAGCGCGCTCGCCTGGCCGCAACGGATGGCGACGCCGTGCGCGCCGCTCGACCTCGCGGCGATCGCGCGCCTCGATTTCGAAGCACCCGACGAGGTGCGTTTCCCCGCGACCGCGCTCTGCCGCGCTGCGATCGCCGCGGGCGGCGCGCGCCCGGCGCAGCTCAACGCCGCGAACGAGGTGGCGGTGGCCGCCTTCCTTGCGGGTCGCATCGCTTTTCCGGCAATCGTCGATACGGTGCGCCGCGTGATCGACGCCGATGCGCCCGCCGCGCCGTCATCGCTTCAAGATATATTCAGCGTCGATGCCGCATCGCGTGCGGCTGCCCAACGCTTTGTGAACCAATATGAACATGCTTGACGTTCCGCTTTGGCTTTATCCGATCGCATTTCTGGCGGTGCTCGGCCCGCTCGTGTTCGTGCACGAATATGGCCATTACATCGTCGGACGCTGGTGCGGGGTGAAGGCTGATACCTTCTCGATCGGCTTCGGGCGTAAGATCGTCAGCTGGACCGACAAGCGCGGCACCGAATGGAAGATCGGTTGGCTGCCGCTCGGCGGCTACGTCCAGTTCGCCGGCGACCGCGATGCCGTCAGCCAGCCGGACGCCGAGTGGCAGCATCTGCCCGCCGAACAGAAATCGCACACTTTTCCCGCGCAGCCGGTGTGGAAACGCGCGCTGATCGTCGCGGCGGGGCCCGTGACCAATTTCCTCTTCGCCATATTGATCCTTGCGGGCTTTGCCTGGGTGGGCGGAACGCTAGTGACGCCGCCCATTGCGGGCGGGATCGAGGCGGGGTCGGCGGCGGACGCCGCTGGCCTGCGTCCGGGCGACCGGATCGTCGCGATCGATGGGCGCAGCATCGACGTATTCAGCGATATTCCGATGGCGGTCGCGCACCGTCCGGGCGAAACGATGCAGGTCCGCGTCGCCAGCGGTGGCAGCGAACGGACGATCGCGCTGACCCCGCGGCTGGTCAAAGACAAGGATCCGTTCGGCAAGGAATATGAACGGGCGATCATCGGGCTGGCGCCGCCGCCGGTTCAGATCCAGTCGGTCAGCTTGCTCGAGGCGCCTGCCGTCGGCCTGCGCCAGACCTGGCAGATCGTCCGCCAGACCGGCGAGGTGCTCGGCCAGTTCCTGACCGGGCGCCGGTCGATCAAGGACATGAACGGCCCCGTGAAGATTGCCGAAGTGTCGGGCCAGGCGGCCACGCTGGGGCTGGCGTCGCTGATATTCTTCATCGCGCTGATTTCCATCAATCTGGGGTTCATCAACCTCTTGCCATTGCCCATGCTTGATGGAGGCCATTTGCTTTTCTACGCCTATGAAGCTGTGCGGCGCCGCCCGGCGCCTGCGCAGGCACAGGAATGGGCGTTTCGATTCGGCTTTGCGGCGATCGTCACGCTGATGCTGGTCGTGACTTTCAACGATTTGGGCTCATTGGGCCTGTGGGACGGGATCGCGCGCTTGATTGGCTAGCGAGTCTGGGGCAGGGAGTTGCGCGCGAACCCGCGGTCAGGCGGGCTTGGCGCTTTTGAGTTATTTTTTCGGGATGAACAGCGTGGCTTCACACAAATTCTCGGCGCGGACACAGCTGTCGGCCCTCCTTTTGGCAGGAACGATGCTCGGAGCGCCGGTGATGGCGCAGGAGGTCGCGCCGCCGACCGTCCCAGCGCCCGTTCCCGAAGCGGCGCCCGCCGCGACCACGGTCCAGTCGATCACCATCGTCGGCAACCAGCGGCTCGAGGCGCAGACGATCCTGTCGTACCTTCGCCTGCGCGTCGGTCAGCGTTATGACCGGTCGATCCTCGACCAGGCCTTGAAGGACCTTGCCGCGACCGAGCTGTTCAAGGATTTCCAGATCACCGACAACAATGGTGCGCTGACGATCGAGGTCACCGAAAACCCGGTGATCAACCGCGTCATCCTGGAAGGCAACAAGCGCCTGAAGGAAGACAAGATCCGCCCCGAGATCAAGCTCGCGCCGCGCCAGATCTTCACCCGCTCAAAGGTCCGCGCCGACGTCGCGCGCATCATCGAACTCTACAAGCGGCAGGGCCGCTTCGCCGCGACCGTCGAGCCCAAGATGGTGTCGCTCGACCAGAACCGCGTCGACGTCGTGTTCGAAATCAACGAGGGGCCGAAGTCGAAGGTTCGCCAGATCAGCATCATCGGCAACGAAAAGTTCAGCGACGGTGACCTGAAGGACGAGATGGCGACCAAGGAATCGGGGCTGCTGACGATCCTGTCGTCGAACACCAGCTACGACCCCGATCGCCTGGCCTATGACCAGCAGAAGCTGCGTCTGTTCTACCTGCAGAACGGCTATGCCGATTTCCGCGTCATTTCGGCGGTCGCCGAGCTGACCAGCAACAAGCAGGACTTCATCATCACCTATGTGGTCGAGGAAGGCGAACGCTACAAATTCGGCGACGTCGATGTGAAGAGCGAATTGCGCGATTTCCAGCCCGAGATGCTGAAGACGCTGCTGCCGATGAAAACGGGCGACTGGTATGATGCCAAGCTGGTCGAGGACACGGTCGAAAGCCTGAGCGAAACCGCCGGTCTGTTCGGCTATGCCTTTGCCGACATCAATCCCGAATTCCGCCGCGACGCCGAAACGCGGACGATGCAGATCACCTTCAACGTGGCCGAAAGCCCGCGTACCTATGTGGAGCGCATCGACGTCAACGGCAACACGCTGACCCACGACAAGGTCGTGCGCCGCGAATTCCGTCTGAACGAAGGCGACGCCTTCAACAGCTTCGGCATCAAGCGCACCGAAAACCGCATCAACAGTCTGGGTTATTTCCAGGAAAATCTCGAGATCGAGCGCAAGGAGGGCAGCGCCCCCGACCGCATCATCCTGGAAACCAATGTCGAGGAAAAGCCGACCGGCGAATTGTCGCTGTCCGCGGGTTTCTCGTCGATCGAGAATTTCCTGCTCCAGGCGTCGATCCGCCAGCGCAACTTCCGCGGCCTCGGCCAGCAGTTGCAGGCTTCGGTCAACTATTCGAGCTATTCGAAGTCGGTGGAGCTCGGCTTTACCGAACCCTATCTGTTCGACCGCAATATCTCGGTCGGCGGCAGCATCTATCGCCGCGATTTGAACTCGTTCAACTTCATCAACAATGATCGCCAGACGACGTTCCAGCAGGTGACCACCGGGTTCCAGCTCAACGCCGGCGTGCCGCTCACCGAATTCATGTCCTTCTTCGGACGTTACAGCCTGAATTATGACGATGTGACGCTCGACCGCGGCATCTATTTCTTCGGCAACCAGTGCGACCCGCTCGTCGCCGGGCGCTATCTGTGCGACGCGATCGGCAAGCGCACGACCTCGCTGATCGGTTACACGCTCGCCTATGACGACCGCGACAATCGCATCCGTCCGACGCGCGGCCAGTCGCTGTCCTTGAGCCAGGATTTCGCGGGCCTTGGCGGCAGCGTCAAATATGTCCGCACCCGCGCCAATGCGTCGAAGCACTTCAACCTGGGTAGCCGTTTCGTCCTCAACGTGTCGGCCGAGGGCGGCTATATCTATCCCTTCGGCAGCGCCCCGACCCCGGGCAGCGACAAGGTGCGCCTGACCGACCGCTTCTTCCTCGGCGAACCGCAGATGCGCGGTTTCGACATTCGCGGCGTCGGCCCCCGCGTGATCCGCTATTCGGTCGACAATACCGACCCCGCCAATCCGATCGTGATCACCGAGGGCGACCGCGACCGGGGTCAGATCGACGACGCGCTCGGCGGCCGCGCTTATTATCAGGGCCGCCTGGAACTCGACATCCCGCTCGGCACCGGGGCCAAGGAACTGGGGCTGCGGCCGTCGATCTTCCTCGACGTCGGTTCGGTGTTCAGCGTGAAACGACCGACGCTGACCACGCTCGCCAATTTCCGCGAAACCAACCCCGCCGCGCCGGGCTTTGGCCTGATCAAGTCGCTGTGCCGCAACGCGACGACGGGAACCAGCCAGTTCGCCGATGAAACGACGACGACGCCGCCGGGCGGCGTGCCGACGGGCACCGGCCAATATACCAGCTGTCCGACCGGCTTCTCGCGCCTCGATCCGTTCGAGGAACGCTTCTTTGGCGACAGCTGGATGCCGCGCGTTGCGATCGGCGCCGGGGTCAACTGGAACTCCCCCTTCGGTCCCTTCCGGATCGACTTCGCTTACGCCCTTCGCAAAGAAGAGGGCGATGATACCAAACGCTTCTCATTCAACGTAGGAACCCAATTCTAATGAAGAAAATTCTTGTCGCCTCGGCGCTGGCCATTGCCACGCTGTCGGTTTCGCCGATCGTTTCCGCACCTGCCATCGCGCAGGCAAAGGGCGTCGGCGTCGCCGACGTTCGCGTCGCCGCTGCGCGCTCGAACGCCTTTACCGTCGCCTCGCAGCAGATCGAAACCACCTACAAGGCCCAGATCGATCAGCAGCAGTCGCGCGGCCAGACCCTGCAGGCCGAGATCAACGTCCTGATCGCCAAATATAATGAAGAGGCGAAAAAGACCCCGCAGAACCAGGCCGCGCTGCAAGCCGCCGGCAAGGCCGTTCAGGACAAGCGCCAGGCGGCGCAGGCCGAACTCGGTCAGATCGGCGCGCCGATCGAACTCGCGATCGCCTATGTCGAAGACCAGATCAGCATTCGCATGAACGAAGCGATCCGCGCCGCAATGGTCGCGAAAAAGATCGACCTGCTGCTCAACCCCGATGCGGTGCTGGCGCGCGAAAACAATGTCGACATCACCGACGCCGTCGTGACCGAACTCAACCGCATCCTGCCGACCGTCTCGACCGCGGTTCCTGCCGGTTACCAGCCGGGCCAGCTGGTCCAGCAGCGCAACCAGCAGCTGATGGACGCCGCTCGCGCCGCGCAGCCGGGCGCCACGCCCGCCGCACCGGCGCCGACCGGCACCGCGCCGACGACGCGTTAATATCGTGTCCGACGGGGATAAAGCAGCAGGGGCGATCGGGGCGGCGGACGTCCGCCGGATCCTGACGCTGCTGCCGCATCGTTATCCGATGCTGCTCGTCGACCGGGTGGTTTCGATCGTGCCCGACACGTCGATCCACGCGGTCAAGGCGGTGACGATGAACGAGCCCTTTTTCCAGGGCCATTTCCCCGGTCGGCCGATCATGCCCGGCGTCTTGATCGTCGAGGCGCTGGCGCAGGCCGCCGGTGTCCTCGCTATCGAATCGATGGGGCTCGCCGGGACCGGCAAGCTCGTCTATTTCATGGCGATCGACGGGGCGAAGTTCCGGAAGCCGGTCGAACCCGGCTGTCTGCTCGACCTGCACGCCACGATCATCCAGGCCAAGCGCAGCGTCTGCCGTTTCGAGGGCAAGGCGATGCTCGACGGCGTCCTGGCGGCCGAGTGCCAGTTCACCGCGATGATCGCCGACCCGCCGAGCGACTAAGAAAACTCTCTCACCTCAGCCCGTCATCCCGGCCTTCGCCGGGATGACGAGAGGGAAGGCGAAGCGCACTTGCGGAATTGGGATTTCGCCACTAAAGGCCGCACCTTCGCGTTTCCGGACGCACAGACTCACGCTGCTGGTCGGTAACCAGCGGCACAGGAGCTTAAGACATGAAAAAAGACATTCACCCCGACTATCACATGATCACGGTCAAGATGACCGATGGCACCGAATATCAGACGCGCTCGACCTGGGGCAAAGAGGGCGACACCATGACGCTCGAAATCGATCCCACCGCGCATCCGGCCTGGACCGGCGGCACCGGACGCCTGCTCGATGCGGGTGGCCAGGTTGCGAAGTTCAACAAGCGTTTCGGCGGTCTGTCGCTCAAGCGTTGATGGCCGTCGCCCCCGCGAAGGCGGGGGCCGCTATCGACATAGCGCAAGGCCGACTGCGGCCCCCGCCTTCGCGGGGACGGCAATCAGCCCAAAATCTTTGCAAGCGCGCTTTGCCACCCGGCAAGGCGCGTTTTGCGTTTTTCGGCAGCCAGCGCAGGGGTGAAGCGCGTCGTCGTACCGCGCATCGCTTTCGCCGCGCTCGCCAGATCGGTAAAAAGCCCCGCGCCCGTCGCCGCGAGCATCGCGGCGCCCAAAGCCGTGCTTTCGACAAAATCGGGGCGTTCGACGGTCAGGTCCAGCATATCGGCTAGGTCCTGCGCCATCCAGTCGTTCGCCGCCATTCCGCCGTCGATGCGCAGGTCCGCCCAGTCGACCCCATCGGCGGCAAAGGCCGATTTCAGGTCGTTCGCCTGATACGCCTGCGCCTCCAATGCAGCGCGCGCGACATGCACCTTGGTGCTGGCAAAGCTGAGGCCCGAGATCGCCGCGAGCGCATCGGGCCGCCAATGCGGCGCACCAAGCCCGGTGAGGGCAGGGACCAGATAGACCCCGCCATTGTCCGCGACCGATCGCGCCAGTCCCTCGCTCTCACCCGCGCTGGCGAGCAGCCCCAGCCCGTCGCGCAGCCATTTGATCAGACTGCCCGCGACGAACACCGATCCCTCCAATGCATAGGAGCGTACGACGCCTTCCTGCACCAGCACCGTCGCGAGCAGGCGATTGGCCGATTGCGGGCGCACGGTACCGCTCGCCGACAGGATGAAGGCGCCGGTGCCAAAGGTCGCCTTGGTCTGCCCCGGCGCAAGGCACGCCTGGCCGATCGTCGCAGCCTGCTGGTCGCCCGCCATGCCGCAGATCGGGATCGCGCCGCCGAACAGCTCGGGATCGGTCGCGCCGACGCTGGTCGTGCAGCCGGTGATTTCGGGCAGTAGCGACAACGGGACACCAAGCAGATCGCAAAGCCCCGCATCCCAACCGCCCGCGCCATTGATGTTCATGAGCAAGGTGCGCGACGCATTGCTCGCATCGCTCACGTGCACCCCGCCGGTCAGGCGATAGACGAGATAGGATTCGATCGTCCCGACCGCGAGCCGGTCGCCCGCGTCGTGCAGCTGCGGCCAATGCTTCAGCGCCCAGCCGATCTTGCTCCCCGAAAAATAGGGATCGAGCAGCAGGCCGGTCGTCTCCTGCACCGCAGCCTCGTGCCCCGCATTCTTCAGCGCCGCGCAATCGTCGGCGGTGCGGCGGTCCTGCCACACGATCGCGGGCGCCAGCGGCTCGCCAGTGGCGCGGTCCCAGAACACCACCGTTTCGCGCTGATTGGTAATCCCGATCGCGGCGACCCGGTCGGCACCCCCGGCCTTCTTGATCATCGCGCGGGTACAGGTGAGCGTCGCCTCCCAGATTTCGGCGGCATCATGTTCGACCAGCCCGGGGCCGGGATAATGCTGCCGAAACTCGCGCTGCGCGCTGCCCAGCGGGGTGCCGTCGGCGGTGAAAAGCATCGTTCGGGTCGAGGTCGTCCCCTCGTCGATTACGATGATCTTGTCCGCCATGATGCTCTCCCGCTTTGGCCGCAACCTTGCCGCAGCGCCGCAGGCGACTCAAGAGCGAGGCGCGGGTCAGATCGTGTCGAGCGGGATGCGCAGATAGCGTCGCCCGTCGGGGTCGGGCGGCGGCAGTTCCCCGGCGCGGATGTTGACCTGCAACGCCGGCAGGACCAGCTGCGGCGCGGCCAGTCCCTTGTCGCGCGCGCTGCGCATCGCGACGAAATCGGCCTCGCTGACCCCGTCATGGACATGGATGTTCGCCGCGCGCTGCTTGGCGACGGTCGATTCCCATTCGGGTTCGCTGCGGTCC
Organism: Sphingopyxis sp. EG6; assembly: GCF_003609815.1. Taxonomy (NCBI): domain Bacteria; kingdom Pseudomonadati; phylum Pseudomonadota; class Alphaproteobacteria; order Sphingomonadales; family Sphingopyxidaceae; genus Sphingopyxis; species Sphingopyxis sp. EG6. Next base: position 2,347,455 of record NZ_AP017603.1, on the reverse strand, counting down.
CCGGTCGGATAGTCGTGGCAGGTGAAAATGCGTGTTTCGGCGGGCAGCGCGAAAATCTTGCGGATCGACCGATAGAGCGTCGCCGCGTCGCCCCCCGGAAAATCGGCGCGCGCCGTACCATAGTCGGGCTGGAACAGCGTATCGCCAACGAAGGCCGCGTCGCCGATCCTATAGGTCACGCACGCGGGCGTATGCCCCGGCGTGTGCATCACCCCGATCGTCAGCTCGCCGAGCGACAAGCTGTCGCCTTCGTCTACCAGCCGCGAAAAGGCGCTGCCGTCGGGAACGACGTCGCTGGCGGCGAACAGCGGCGCGAAGATGCGCTGTACGTCGCCGATATGGCGGCCGATGACGATCGGGGCGCCGGTGCGTTCGTGAATGTGATGCGCCGCGGTCAGATGGTCGGCATGGGCGTGCGTTTCGAGTATCCACGCCAGGTGCAGCCCGCGCGCGTCGATCTCGGCCAGCAGGCGGTCGGCGGCGGCGGTCGAGGTGCGCCCGTCGCGCTGGCTGAAACCCAGCACCGGGTCGATGATCGCAGCAGTGCCGCTCTGCGGATCGGCGACGATATAGCTGATCGTATTCGTGTCCTGATCGAAATAGCCGGTGACGTCGGGGGCGGGGGTCATGGCGAGTCTCCTTTGCCAATATATTAGTGCTTGCTAAATTAGAATCAACTAATATATTGGCACCATGTTCGACCTGACCCGTTTTGACCTCAGCCTCTTCGAAGCCAGCGCTGGCCGCGCCGCGACGTTGCTGCGTCTGCTCGCCAACGAAAAAAGGCTGATGATCCTTTGCCAGCTGGCCGATGGCGAATTGGCCGTCGGCGATATCCAGTCGCGCGTCGGCCTGTCGCAATCGGCGCTGTCGCAGCACCTCGCGCTGCTTCGCGCCGAGGGCATCGTCGCAACGCGCCGAGAAGGGCAGGCGATTTTTTACCGGCTCGACGATCCCGCCGCGATGCGGGTGATCGAGACGCTCGCCGAACTTTTCTGCCCCCCTGAAATGAGGACGTCCTGATGCCCACAACACTCACCAGCCTCGCTCCGGCGGAGGTTCGTGCCCGTATGACCGGACGCGGCGCGGTCCTGGTCGATATTCGCGAAGCTGACGAATTTGCGCGGTCGCACATTGCGGGCGCGGTGTCGCAGCCGCTCTCCGGTTGGGAGCAGGCGCATCTCGCGATCGACCCCGCCGCCGAAGTCATCTTCACCTGCCGCTCGGGAATGCGGACGGCGGGGGCGTGCGACCGGCTCGCCGCGCGCGTGACCGGCGAGGCGTTCGTGCTCGAGGGCGGGCTCGACAGCTGGCAGCGCGCAGGCTTTCCGGTGGCGACCGATCGCTCGGCGCCGCTCGAAATCATGCGGCAGGTCCAGATTGCTGCTGGTATGCTGATCCTGATCGGTGCGTTGCTCGGCACCTTGGTCGCCCCCGTCTGGTTCGGCCTGTCGGCTTTTGTCGGCGCCGGCCTGTTGTTCGCCGGGCTCAGCGGCTTTTGCGGCATGGCGCGGCTACTGATGCTGGCGCCGTGGAACCGACAACGGGCGGCCTGACATGCGCGCCCCCCGGATCTTGCTCGCCGCGTTGGACCGTCGTCAGTGGCGGCTGCGCCCGCAAAGCTGATGGAGGCGCTGCTGCTTGCGCTGCTCGGCGGATTGCTCGTCGGGTTGCTGCTGACGCTGTTCGGCGGCGGCGGGTCGGTGCTGGCGACGCCGTGGCTGATCTATGTCGTCGGGGTTGCCGACACCCATGCCGCGATCGCGACGTCGGCGGCGGCCGTCGCCGTCAACGCCGCGACGGGGTTGTTGGCGCAAGCAAAGGCAGGCCGCGTGAAATGGCCCTGCGCGTCGGTGTTCGCCGTTGCCGGGCTGCTCGGATCGGTGCTGGGCGCGCGGCTCGCGATGACGATCGACGGCGATCAGCTGATCCGCGCCTTTGGCGCCGCGATGATCGCGATCGCCCTGTCCATGCTCATCCCCCGCAAGAACGAAGGCAATCCGGGGGTGCGCCTGACGCCGGTCATGGTGTGGAAACTGGCGCCCGTGGGCCTTGCCGCGGGCCTCGCGGCGGGATTTTTCGGGATCGGCGGCGGCTTTCTGATCGCGCCGGGGCTGATGGCGGCGACGGGCATGACGCTGGCCAACGCGTCGGCTTCATCGCTGGTGTCGGTGACCTTGTTCGGCAGCGCGACCAGCGCGACCTATGCCGTGCATGGTCAGCTCATATGGTCGCTGTTCGCCGCGCTCGTCGCCGGCGGCGCGCTTGGCACCCTCGCCGCGATGCCGATCCTGCGCCGTGTCGAAACGCACGCGCGCATCCTTCGCCTTGCGTTCGCGCTGCTGGTGATCGCCGTCGATCTATTTATCATTTTTGGCTAGCATCTTGCCAATCGGGCTTTTTCATGCCATATATTGTGCAGCGCAGCATGGCGGACCTATCCGCCGCAACCACCGGCAGCGTGATTTCCCGCCCAGTTTCAGGCGCGGGCGAGCCGGACCAGCGCTTTGTCCCCAGAGGCACCCTTTCACGCGGGTCGTTTCGAACCCGCGGCCCGTGCGCCGTCCGTTCGATGCGAACGGATGCGCCTGCGCGTCGCCCTATGTGAGTATTTTATGACGACTTTTAATGACTTTGGCCTGCACGCCGACATCAATCGCGCGCTTGCCGCCAAGGATTATTCCGTCCCGACCCCGATCCAGACGCAGGCGATCCCGCCGTTGATGAAGGGCCGCGACCTGTGCGGTATCGCGCAGACCGGTACCGGCAAGACCGCGGGCTTTTCCTTGCCCTCGATCCATCACCTGATCACCTATCCGCACAAGACCAACCCGCGCAGCTGCCGGATGCTCGTGCTGGCGCCGACGCGCGAACTAGCGGCGCAGATCGCCCAGAGCTGCCGCGACTATGGCCGTTTTACCAAGCTGCGCGTCACCACGGTGTTCGGCGGCGTGCCGATCAACAAGCAGATCCGCGAGCTGTCGCAAGGGGTCGAAATCCTCGTCGCTACGCCGGGCCGCCTGCTCGACCTGATCGACCAGCGCGCGCTGCGTCTCGACGATGTGGAAATTTTCGTTTTGGACGAAGCCGACCAGATGATGGACATGGGCTTCATCCATTCGCTGCGCCGCATCGCCAAGCTGCTGCCCTCGCGCCGCCAGAACCTGTTTTTCTCGGCGACGATGCCGAAGGAAATCGCGCATCTCGCCGAGCAGTTCCTTGAGGATCCGGTGACGGTTTCGGTGACGCCTGCCGCGACCACCGTCGAAAAGATCAGCCAATATGCGACCTTCGTCGAACAGAAGGAAAAGCAAGCGTTGCTCCATGCGGTGATCGCGAGCGAAGATATCGACCGCGCACTGATCTTTACCCGCACCAAGCACGGCGCCGACCGCGTCGTGCGCCATCTGGCGGGCGCGGGGATCAAGGCGATGGCGATCCATGGCAACAAGAGCCAGTCCCAGCGCACCCACGCGCTGCAGGCGTTCCGTTCGGGCGACATCAAGCTGCTCGTCGCGACCGACATTGCCGCGCGCGGTATCGACGTGTCGGGCGTGTCGCACGTCATCAACTTCGAAATCCCGAACGTCCCCGAACAATATGTCCACCGCATCGGCCGCACCGCACGCGCCGGGGCAGAGGGCAAGGCGATCAGCTTCATTGCGCCCGACGAGCGGCCCTATATGCGCGACATCGAGCGCGTTACCCGGTCGAAGTCCGAACCGATGCCGCTGCCCGAGAACTTCAACGAACTGGTGCGCAACCTGCCCAAGCCCGTCGCGCCGCCGCGCGACACCGGCAGCCAGGGGCGTGATCCCAATCGCCAGCGTCAGGAGGCCAATCGCGGCCGCGGCGGTGCCAAGCCGCAGGGCGAACGCGGCCCGCGCCGCGATGGTGCAGCGGGCGAAGGCGCCGAAGGTCAGCGCAAGCGCCGCTTCCGCCCGCGCAACAAAAGCGTCGGCGCACATAAGGGCGCAGTGAAGCGCGTCGGCTGACGCACCGAACAATATTCTCTTTCCGTTCGTGCTGAGCTTGTCGAAGCACCGTTCTTTCCTTTAGCGTGGCTGAAAGAAGAACGGCCCTTCGACAGGCTCAGGGCGAACGGGGGAAGAGAATGACCGAGCAAGTCGCTACGCCCATCGACAGCCGCCAAAGCGAACGCAAGGTCATCCTCGCCTCGTCGCTCGGCACCGTGTTCGAATGGTATGATTTCTACCTCTACGGCCTGCTGGCGACGGTCATTTCGGCGCAATTCTTCTCGGGCGTCAACGAAACCACCGGCTTCATCTTCGCGCTCGGCGCCTTTGCCGCGGGCTTTGCCGTAAGACCCTTTGGGGCGATCGTATTCGGGCGCATCGGCGACCTCGTCGGGCGCAAGAACACCTTTCTCGTCACCATGGGCCTGATGGGCGTGTCGACCTTCCTCGTCGGCGTGCTGCCCAGCTACGCGTCGATCGGCGTCGCCGCGCCGATCCTTCTCGTGCTGCTCCGCCTCGTTCAGGGGCTTGCGCTTGGCGGCGAATATGGCGGCGCCGCGACCTATGTCGCCGAACATGCGCCCGGGGGCAAACGCGGCCTGTTCACCAGCTTCATCCAGACCACCGCAACGCTTGGCCTGTTCGCGGCGCTCGGCGTCGTCATCGTCATCCGCTCGGTAATGGGCGAAGCGGCGTTTGCCGACTGGGGCTGGCGAATACCTTTCCTGATCTCGGTGATCCTGCTCGGCGTGTCGTTGTGGATCCGCCTCCAGCTCGAGGAAAGCCCGGTCTTCAGGCAGATGAAGGAGGAAGGGACGACGTCAAAGGCGCCGCTGACCGAAGCGTTCGGGCGCTGGGCGAACCTCAAATGGGTGCTCGTCGCGCTGTTCGGGGCGGTCGCGGGGCAGGCGGTCGTCTGGTACTCGGGCCAATTCTACGCGCTCTTCTTCCTCGAAAAGACGCTGAAGGTCGACGGCGCGACCGCGAACATCCTGATCGCCATCGCGCTCGCGCTCGGCACCCCCTTCTTCATCTTCTTCGGCTGGCTCAGCGACAAGGTTGGGCGCAAGCCGATCATCCTCGCGGGCTGCGCGCTCGCGGCGCTCACTTACTTTCCCGCGTTTCAGATGCTGACCAGCGCCGCCAACCCGGCGATGGCGAAGGCGCAGCAGAATGCCGCGGTGATCATGGCCGCCGACCCCGGCGCCTGCTCGTTCCAATTCGACCCGATTGGGCGCAACAAGTTCGAGGGCAGCGGCTGCGACATCATCAAGTCGACGCTGGCCAAGGCGGGTGCGACCTATACGGCGTTCACGCGCGAGCGCATGACGGGCGATCCCGCGCGCGTCCGCATCGGCTCGCGCGTCCTCGCCGCGCCCGATCCCTGGCGCCTTGCCGAAGAGGATCGCGCGGGAGCGATCGCGGCCTTCCGCTCGGACCTCGAACGGGCGCTGACTGACGCGGGTTACCCTGCCAAGGCCGATCCGGCGGCGATCAACAAGCCGCTCGTTGTTGCCATCCTCTTCTACCTCGTGCTGCTCGTGACGATGGTTTACGGCCCGATCGCGGCGCTGCTGGTCGAGCTCTTCCCCAGCCGCATTCGCTACACCGCCATGTCGCTGCCCTATCATATCGGCAATGGCTGGTTCGGCGGCTTCCTGCCGACTACGGCGTTCGCGATGGTCGCCGCGACGGGCAACATCTATTACGGCCTGTGGTATCCGGTCGTCGTTGCCGCGCTGACCGTCGTCATCGGGCTGTTGTTCCTGCCCGAAACCTTTCGCCGTCCGATCCACGAATAGCGCGCATTGACGCGGCGCGTCGGCGCGCTAGGTTCGCCCCGCCTTGAGGGGGGCGTGACATGATGATCGACGACGACGAATTTGACCCGCCGCCGCCGCGGCGCCCGTTGTTCCGGCGCAAGCGGGTGCTCATCCCGCTTGGCCTGCTCGTCGCGATTCTCGCGCTCTTCTTCGCGCTGCGCACCTCCGATACCGATCGCGATGCGATGATCGCCAAATATGGCGGGCCGAACGCGAACTTTGCCGCGGGGCCCGCCGGCCAGCGCATCCATTACCGCGACCAGGGCAAACGTGATGCCCCCGCGATCATCCTGCTTCACGGCTCGAACAGTAGCCTGCATACGTGGGAACCGCTGGTGCAGCGGCTGGGCGGGGGCTATCGCATTGTGACGCTCGACCTGCCGGGGCATGGGCTGACCGGCGGGACGCCTGACAAGGACTATGGCGCCGACGGCATGGCGGCGGCGGTCGATGTCGTCGCGGCCAAGCTGGGACTCGATCACTTCATTCTTGGCGGCAATTCGATGGGCGGCTGGGTGTCGTGGCGTTATGCGCTGGCGCAACCGGAACGAGTCGATGCGTTGCTCCTGCTCGACGCCGCGGGGATGCCGCTCCGCAAGGGCGAAAAGGCGCCCGAATCCAATATCGGCTTTCGCATCCTTAAATATCCTGCCGGACGCTGGCTCGCGACGCAGATCACGCCGCGCACGCTGGTCGAACAGTCGCTGCGCGGTTCGGTCGCGAAGCAGGCGATCGTCGATGAAGCGATGATCGACCGCTATTGGGAACTGCTGCGCTTTCCGGGCAATCGCGAGGCGACGGTGCTGCGCGCGAGGCTGGACCGCGAGCCCGCGATGGCGGCGCAGGTCGGGCAGATCAAGGCGCCGACATTGATTCTGTTCGGTGACAAGGACCGCTTGATCAACCCCAGCGCCGCGCAGACCTTTCACGAACGGATCGCGGGGTCGGAGGTCGTGCTGCTCAAGGATATCGGTCATTTGCCGATGGATGAAGACCCCGATGCGACCGCTGCGGCGATCGCCGACTTCCTTAAGCGGCGGCTTGCCGCGCCGCCGCCGGCTGCTCCAGAAACGCGCTGATCCGCGCCGCGATGGCGGCGGCGTGGGTAAAGGGGAACAGGTGCGATCCCGGCACCACCTCCAGCACAGCGCCGTCGATCAGGCTGGCGAGCATCTGACCGTAACAGGCGGGCATCACGCCGTCGCGTTCGCCGGTCAGGACCAGCGTCGGCACCTTCTTTAGCCCCGGCAGAAACGCCGCGCTGCTCCACCCCGCCATGGCGGCGGTCTGATACGCGATGCCGAGCGGCGTCGCGGTCTGGATCTTCAGCCCGCTCGCCAGCATGTCGTCGTCGAACAGTGCGGTCCAGCCGATACCCGGGGCGCCCATCACCGGCGTCGTCGCCATCAGCACCAGGCGGCGAACGCGCCCCGGGAACTGGATCGCGATCTGCTGCGCCAGCGCGCCGCCCCAGCTGAACCCGGCGATATCGAGCATTTTGTGACCCAGCCGCTCGGCGATCTCCATCACCACCGCGGCGATCGTCGAGGCGCCATAGGGCAGCAGCGCGTCGGGCGAGCCGCCGACGCCGGGCATGTCGAGCGTCCACACCTCGCGCCCGTGCATCTGCGCCAGCAGCGGCGCAGCGGCGGCGATGTCCGCGCCGATACCGTTCAGGAACAACAGCGGCGTGCCGCCGACATCGGCCCGCCAGCGCGCCACGCGCAGCGTCAGGCCATAGACATGTTCGGTGCTGATGGCCGGGCGGCCGCTGATCCTGCTCATGGCACCGGGCTTGGCATATCGCGATGACATCCGAAAGGCCGCAGGCGCTTATTCCGCCTGTTTTGCCTTCGCCGCCGCCTGTTCATAGCGCAGGCAGTCGAAAATCTTTGCGCCCGCCAGGAACACCGCGCCGCTGCACGCGACCAGCAACAATTGGCCGCCGATGCCGGGATATTCATGGAGATAGGCGCTGCCGCGCGCCATGGCGCCCACCGCCAGCGCATAGATGATCAGGCACGCTTCAAAGCGGGTCTTGATGACGAACAGGCGTCCGATTTTTTTCAACATCGCAGTTTACCCAGCAAGAGCCATGCCACTGGCGCAAAAGCGGGATTTGTCGCCGCGGGCTTATGGTAAACTGTAAGTTAATCCGACAGCAGAGGGAAGAGCCGACGTGGCGACGAGCGTCGACTATGGGGTGGAGGTGGGCGTATCTAAACCGTCGCCCCCGCGCAGGCGGGGGCCGCTACCGGCCTTTTCCTTCGTCGCTGCGTAAACCGACAGCGGCCCCCGCCTGCGCGGGGGCGACGTCTTACTTCAGTCGTTCGCCGCCGACCGCGTGGCACGCACCTAACCCGCCCGCGCAAACCAGATCATATGGCGCGGACCTTTGCCGTTGCTGCGCGCACGCACACTGACCTCTTCGACCGCAAAGCCCGCGGCGCTCAAACGGCGGGTAAAGCGCGGATCGGGCGCGGCCGACCATATCGCCAATATGCCCCCGGGGCGCAGCGCCGCCCTGGCCATCGCCAACCCGGTCGACGAGTAGATCTGGTCGTTGGCGGCCCGCGTCAGGGCGTCGGGGCCATTGTCAACGTCGAGCAGGATCGCATCGTAACGGCGCGTCGCCGACCCGATCACGGTCGCGACGTCATGCAGGACAAGCTCGACCCGCGGATCGTCGAGGCAGCCGGCGGCAAGGTCGGCCATCGGTCCGCGCGCCCAATCGATGATTCCGGGAACCAGTTCGGCGACGGTGATCCTTGCGTCCGGCCCCAGCGTCGCCAGCGCGGCGCGCAGCGTAAAGCCCATGCCATAGCCGCCGATGAGCAGGTGTGCGCCATCGGTGCTGCGTAGCCGGTCGCAGGTCATCGTCGCCAGCGCTTCTTCCGAACCGCTCATCCGGCTGCTCATGAGCTCATTGCCCTCGACCGCGATGATGAAATCATCGCCGCGCCGAAACAGCCGCAGTTCGTCGCCGCCCGGGACAAGCGCCGTGCCGATCAGTTCGCGCATTTTCACAGGTCAGGCCAATATGCTGAGGTCGAGCGCTTCGAGGAGCGCGGCGCGCGCCTTGCGAACCTCGCCCGCCAGCGTTGCGGACGTCAGGTCGCCCGGCGCGATCGCTTCGGGCCAATGCTTCGCGACCACCGCGGCGATCCGGTCGAGCTTCGCCGCGTCGGCGATAAAGCGCGGATCGACCGTCGCAGGGTCGGCGACGACGCGCAGCCGCAGGCAAGCGGGGCCGCCGCCGTTCGCCATCGACTGGCGGACGTTGACCGGCAGCAGTTTGCGGATCGGGCCATTCCCCGCGACATGCGCCTCCAGCCACGTCCAGACCGCGGGTGTATCCTGCGCCTCGGTCGGCAGCACCAGCCCCATGCCGCCTTCGGGCAGGCTGACGAGCTGGGCGTTGAACAGATAGGATTTGATCGCGTCGGGCAGCGTCACCGCGCTGGTCGGCACTTCGACGATCTCGACGGCGGGAAAGGCGGCGCGAATTTCGGCGTGCGCGGCCTCGCGATCCTCGAACGCGGTTTCGTGGGTGAACAGCACATGCTCGTTCGCCACCGCGACAACGTCGTTGTGAAAGGCGCCGCCCTGGATCGCGGTGTCCGACTGGCGAATGAACAGCGTGCGCGCGGGATCGAGCCGATGGTGACGCGCGATCGCTTTCGATGCGTCGAGATGCTGGCGCGCGGGAAAGCGTCCGCCGCTCAACCCATAGACGAAGATTTCGACGCCCGCGGCGTCGTGCCCGCTGCACAGCCGCATATGGTTTGCCGCGCCCTCGTCGCCAAAGGGCGCAGGGATCGGCGCGTGGACCGCAAAGGCCGGGTTCGCGAAGGCCAGCCGCAGCTGCGCCAGCGTCCCCGGCCATTCGTGGCTGCGGTGCGGCATGGTGACGAGGTTGGCGACGGTCAGATGGCATTTGCCGTCGGCGCTGTCGGGGGCGGGCGAGACGGTCGCGGCATTCGCCGCCCACATCGACGACGCCGACCAGGCCTGCGCGCGAAGGTGGGCCTCGGCGCCTTCTTCGGTCGTGCCTAGCGTTTCCAGCCAGCGTGTGTCGGGGCGATCGAGCGGCATGAAAAAGCCCTGCGGCAGGCCGAGCGCCAGATTGTGGCGCATCTTGTCGATGCCCTGCAACGCCGCTGCGCGCGGCTGCGACACGTCACCCGCGTTCGACGCCGAAGCGATGTTGCCGCGGCTGAGCCCCGCATAATTGTGGCTGGGGCCGATGATCCCGTCGAAATTGATTTCGGTCAGCATCGGTCAGCGTCCGATCCAGCTGATCTGATCGCCCTTGCCGACGCGCAGGATGCGCGCCGCGCCCGCGTCGATCGACCCGTCCGTACCCACCTTGCCGAAACAGCAACGAAAATCGGCGAGACGACCGGTCGCAATCAGCGCGTCCTCGCCGCCCTCGCCAATGCCGGTGACCTCGACATGCTTCGCGTCGCGGATACTCGCCACCTGGTCGGTGCGCGCGGTCATCGTCGGGCCGCCGTCAAAGATGTCGACATAATTTTCAAACGCAAAGCCTTCATTCTCCAGCATCCGCATCGCGGCGCGGCCGGTGGGGTGGGGGACGCCGATCACGCTCCGCGCATGTTCGCCCAGCATCGCGATATAGACGGGGTGCTTGGGCATCAGGTCGGCGATGAACTGGTTGCCGTGGACGGCGTTGAACTGGTCGGCTTCCTGGAAATTCATCCCGAAGAACTTGCCCGCGACGCCATCCCAGAAGGGTGATCCGCCGGCTTCGTCGATCACCCCGCGCAGCTCGGCGAGGATGCGGTCGCCAAAACGCGCGCGGTGCCGCGCGATGAACAGATAGCGCGAGCGTGTGAGGAGCAGCCCGAGCCCGCCCGCGCGCGCGGCGGGGTGCAGGAACAACCCGCCCACCTCGGATGCGCCATTGAGATCGTTGCTGAGCATCAGCACCTGCGCGTGAAAGGTGCGTCCCAATTGTTCGCTATGCTTGCTGTCGGTGCCGATACGGTACGAGTAAAAGGGCCAGCGCTGGCCGACCTGACCGAAAATCTGGCAGGTACCGCGCACCTCGCCGCTGTCGAGATCCTCGAGCATCATCAGGTAAAGCTCGTCGGCGGGATATTCCTTTTCGGACGCGAAACTGGCCTCGGCGCGCTCGAGCTTGGCGCGCAGCGCCTTTTTGTCGGGGGGCAGATTGGTGAAACCGCCGCCGGTCAGCTTCGCCATCTCGTAAATGCTTTGCAGGTCGCCCGGTTTGGCCGCCCGGATCACATAATTCACACAGTCCCCCGTTCCGCTATTCTGGTTATGGCGAGCGCCGACAGCTGCGCGCGTTCGGCAAGGCTGTCGACGATCAGAAACTCATCGGTTGAATGGATCGCGCCGCCGCGCGGCCCCATGGTATCGACCACGGGAATGCCGCACGCAGCGATATTATTGCCGTCGCACACGCCGCCCGTGGCGTTCCAGCGGATCGGCGGCAGGCCAAGCGCGGCGCCGCAGTCGCGCACCAGTTCGAACAGGCGCGTCGCCGCGGCGTCGAGCGGCTTGGGTGGACGGTTGAAATTGCCGTGGATGTGGCAATGGACGTCATGCTCGCGCGACACCGCGGCGACGGCAGCGCGCAGCGCGGCTTCGGCCTCGATCATCACCTCCGGCGTCGAAGGCCTCAGGTTGACGCGCAGGATCGCCTGATCGGGGACGACATTGTTCGGGCCGCCGCCGTCGATCTTCGCAGGATTGACCTTGAGCTCGGGCGATTTCAGCGCCGAGAGCCGCAGCGCGAGGTCGGCAGCGGCGAGCAGCGCGTTGCGACCGTCGTCGGGATTGCGCCCCGCATGCGCCGACAGGCCGTGGACGATGACCGAGAAATTGCCGCTGCCCGGCCGCGCGCCCGCGAGCGTGCCGTCGGGCAGCGCGGGTTCATAGGTCAATGCCGCGGTCTTGCCCTTCGCCAGTTCGGCGATCAGCGCCGCGGACGCGTGGCTGCCGGTTTCCTCGTCGCTGTTGATCATCACGTCATAGCCGACGCGGTTCGCGAGCGGCGAGGCTTCGAGCGCGGTGAGCGCGGCCAGGATCACCGAAATCCCGGCCTTCATGTCGGCGGTGCCGGGGCCGTTGAGGACACCGGGCTCGCGCCATTGCAGCGACTGGAAGGGGTGATCGACTGCGAACACCGTGTCCATATGGCCGGTGAAGAGGAGCTGGACCGGCGCTTCGGGCCGCACGTGCAGGTGCAGATGGTCGCCGCGCTGCGTCGTCCTGATCAGCCCCGCGGCGTCGACGCTTTCGATCGGCTCGGGGGTGATCAGGCGGATGTCGCCGGGCAGCGATGCAAAGGCGTCGGCGAGCAGGCCCGCAACATTTTTCAGGCCCACAAGGTTGCCGGTCCCGCTGTTGATAGCCGCCCAGCGTTCGACCTGCGCCAGCATCGGCGCATCGGCGGCGCGCTCGATCGTCGCGGTTTCGGTGGCCGAGATGGAAGTCATGCTGCGGCTATAGCCGCGAGTGGAGTCGTTTGGCGACCCCAGAGATTGCGTGGCGCACTGCGCGTCAGGGAGCCTTTTCGGACTTCGGCGACGGCTGCAGCAGCCGAGCATAGCCGTGAAGCTGTAGCGCCTTTCGCGGTGACAGATCGGTGGTGAGGGGCGCGAGTGCCTGCTCTGCCCGGCGTGCCTGACCCTGCGCAAACAGCGTCCGCGCCAATTCGACGCGGGCGCGTTGCCGCACATCGAGATTGCCAAAGGGGTCGAAGAACGAATCGATCCGCGACCGATCCTTGAGGCCATTCCAGGTAAAAGGCACCGCTGCCGCAGCGTCGTTGGCGATCAACTCGTAACGCCGCACGGCATCGGCAAGCGACAGTTTTCCTGTCAGCACTGCGTACCGCGTCTGGAACAGCTTCGCTTCGGGTGAGGGTGTTGCTCCCGCAAAATCGGTGAGTACGCGCTCGATCCAACCCCAGTTCACGTTGCCCGTCGCCGCCTGCATTCCGAGCAGGTTGAACGCGAGGATCGCACCGCGATGTTCCGCGGTGGTTGCAGCGCGCACCGCTGCGTCGGTCGGCCGACCAACGCTGGTGGCGGGTACCAGTTCGATCGCGGGATCATGCTGCAGGATCGCTTCGATATCGGGTTTGTGGAAATGGCCGACAACGACAAGAACGGTTTGGCCGCGCCTCTTGTGCGCAATGGCGCGAATCCGCTGCGCCTGCATGTAAGTGCGATAAAGATAGAGGCGGCGTGGCAGGTCGCGATCGGCGCGCGGCGCGGGCTCCGCCGCCCATTTTTTCGCGGGAGCCAAGGTTTCGGGCTTTTCGGCGGCGAAAAAGTCCCAATCCAACATTTTGGCATCGGGAAACGTCAGGAAACCCTGAAATCCTTGCGGGCGCCGTATTTCAAGCGGGGTGTCGAGATCGATGCCAAAGCCCAATAGCTGGTCGTCGATTGGGGGCATCCAGTCGATCGGACATAATTCGATGCCCCGGTCGGTCGCATAGGGCAGGATGATCCCCTGAACCTCATAGGTGAATTCATAAAAATCCTGCCGAGACGCCTGCTCCGGCGGTCTTTCGATGCAAATCGCCGCAGGCTTGAGAAGATCGAAATAGGCCGGGTAAATGCCGGGCTGGTCCCGCTCGGCAACGAGTTGGGCGGCATGGTCGACGCCCAGAATCACGAGCCTGCTCTTGGCTTCCTGCGCAGCGACGAGCGATGGAAATGCGATCGCGAGCGAAACAATAATCCATGCAAAAACAGTGCGGGGACAAATGTTCTTCATGATCGTTCATCCGATGGCTGGCGTTCGGCGACCCCATAGCCACGGTGTGCTCAATCGGCAATCCACGCCAATTTGGCGTGAGCCCCGCGCTCAGATCGCGAGGAGCAACGTGTCGTCGCTTTGCGGCGCGGCGGCCTCGAACGAGGGGAGGGGGTCGAATTCGGCGTCGATGATCGCCGGAGCCACCAGCCCGTCGAGCTTGAAATGGCCGAGCCGCCGTTCGTCGTCGGACCGCCAATTCTTGTCGAGGTTGAGCGCGCTGACGAACAGGTCGCCGCGGCGTTCGAACATCTGGTGCGGCGCCAGCTTCATTTGCTGGCCGTTATATTGTGCGGTCACGACGCGCTTGCGCGCGATCGCTTCCATCAGGGTGAGCCGGGTTTCGCTCATGATCTAGCCTTGGAGAGGGGAGGAGAGTTTTGTTGTGCGTTGCAGCATAATGCACATGGCGACGCCCCCGGCAAGTGTCGAGACGCAACTTATTCCCTGAAATCCTGCGCACGATATCCTCGCCATTGCCATATCGGGCCAATCGCGGCATAGCGCGCTGGCCCTTTCCTCCCCGGGTCCACTGGCGCAGCCGCGCCGACCAGAGGGTGCATAAATGACCGAATTTCTCGACCGTGCCGGGCTGTCCGTCGATTCGCGACTGGCGGAATTTATCGAGGCCCGCGCACTGCCCGGTACCGGGATCGATGCCACCAAATTCTGGGCCGACTTTGCCGCCTTGCTGGGCAGATTCGCGCCCGAGAATGCGGCCTTGCTCGCCAAGCGCGAGGATTTGCAGGCGCAGATCGATGCCTGGCACGAAGCGCGGGCGGGGCAGGCGCATGATCCGGAAGCCTATCAGGCGTTCCTGCGCGATATCGGCTATCTGGTCCCCGAACCCGCGCCGTTCAAAATCGGCACGCAGAATGTCGATCCCGAAATCGCGACGATGGCCGGGCCGCAGCTGGTCGTCCCGGCGCTCAACGCGCGCTTTGCGCTCAATGCGGCCAACGCGCGCTGGGGCAGCCTCTATGATGCGCTCTACGGCACCGACGCGCTCGACGCACCGCCCGCAAAGCCCGGCGGCTATGACCCGGATCGCGGCGCCGCGGTGATCGCGCGCGCCAAGGCGTTTCTGGACGAAGCGGTGCCGCTGGCGTCGGGAAGCTGGGCCGATTGGCAGGGCGGACAGCTGACCCTCGCCGATCCGGCGCAATGGGTCGGCAGCAAGCCGGGTGGTATTTTGCTGCGTAACAACGGCTTGCACATCGAACTGGTGATCGATTCGGCGAGCGCGATCGGCAAGAGCGACCCGGCGGGGATCGCCGATGTCGTGCTGGAAGCCGCGCTGTCCACGATCATCGACCTCGAGGACAGCGTCGCCGCGGTCGATGGCGAAGACAAGGTGCTCGGCTACACCAACTGGCTGGGGCTGATGCGCGGCGACCTCGTCGAAAGATTCGCCAAGGGTGGTCAGACCGTCACGCGCGCGATGGAGACCGACCGCGAATGGACCGCACCGACCGGCGACCCCTTCGTCCTGCATGGCCGCAGCGTGATGTTCGTGCGCAACGTCGGTCATCTGATGACGACGCCGATGATCCGGCTACCCGGCGGCGCCGAAGCGCCCGAGGGGCTGTGCGACGCGGTGATCACCAGCCTCTGCTCGCTCCATGACCTCAAGGGGCTCGGCACGCTCACCAACAGCCGCGCGGGCAGCATCTATATCGTCAAACCCAAGCAGCACGGGCCGGAGGAATGCGGTTTCACCGATCGCCTGTTCGACGCGGTCGAGGATATGCTGGGCCTGCCGCGCCACACGATCAAGGTCGGCGTGATGGACGAGGAGCGCCGCACCAGCGCCAATCTCGCCGCCTGCATCCACGCGGTGAAGGACCGTATCGTCTTCATCAACACCGGCTTCCTCGACCGCACCGGCGACGAGATCCACACCAGCATGCGCGCTGGGCCGATGATCCCCAAGGGCGAGATGAAGGCGAGCGACTGGATCGCGTCCTACGAGGACCGCAACGTCCGCATTGGCCTCGCCTGCGGGCTCAGCGGCAAGGCGCAGATCGGCAAGGGCATGTGGGCGATGCCCGACCTGATGCGCGGCATGCTCGACGCCAAGATCGCGCACCCGAAATCGGGCGCGAACACCGCGTGGGTGCCATCGCCGACCGCCGCGACGCTGCACGCGCTGCACTATCACCAGGTCGACGTGTTCGCGCGCCAGCGCGAGATCGCGGGCGAGGCGGTGCCGTCGCTGGACCGCCTGCTAAACATCCCCGTGGCCAACGGACGCAACTGGAGCGAAGCCGAAATCACCCGCGAGCTCGACAATAATTGTCAGGGCATTTTGGGCTATGTCGTGCGCTGGATCGATCAGGGCGTCGGCTGTTCGAAGGTCCCCGACATCGACGACGTCGGCCTGATGGAAGACCGCGCGACGTTGCGCATCAGCAGCCAGGCGCTCGCCAATTGGCTGCTCCACGGCGTGTGTTCGGCGGATCAGGTCGACGCCGCGCTCGCGCGCATGGCGGCCAAGGTCGACGCACAGAATGCGGGCGATCCGCTCTACGAAAAGCTGACGCCCGAGGGGATCGCCTATCAGGCGGCGCGCGCGCTGATCTTTGAGGGCGTGGCGCAGCCGTCGGGCTATACCGAGCCGTTGCTGCACAAATATCGGCTGGCGAAGAAGGCGGGGTAAGGGACACGGCGGCATTCGACTGAAACCAGTTGTCGCCCCCGCGCAGGCGGGGGCCACTGTCGGTTTACGCGACAACGCAGGACAAGGCCGGTAGCGGCCCCCGCCTGCGCGGGGGCGACGGTGTAGGTGCGTCCACTCCCCACCCCAAAGCGGACAAGCCATTGTAAGCATTGCGAGACGAGCGTAGTCCTTCAAGACCAATTCGATCCTTGGGGTGAGCAGCAATCGTGGCGAACCGAGCCTTTCGCGAGCTTCAGTCAAACGCGGCCAGTCTACAAATGCGGTTGCGTTCGCGCGCTCGCCTCGCCGCCGCGATTGCGCTGTTCGTCAGCGCCAGTTTCGCCGCATCCCCCGCCGCCCACGCGCAAGGCAATGTCAGCACCGTCATGGAAATCGGCGGCAGCAAGCTCGCCGTGTCGCCGCAGGAAATGCGCGCACTGTCGGCGCTGGGCAATCTGGCGCGCGCTACGCAGTCGGCGCGGCAGGATCGCGCGCTGGCCGATGCCCGGCGCGTGGCGAACAGCCGCGACGCACGCTTTGCATTGGCCCTGTATGAGCTGGAGATCGGTAATCGGCGCGGCGATGACGTGATGCGCGCCGCGGCGCTCGACGTGCTGATCGCCAGCCCCTTGACGCGGCCCGACCGGCTGGTCGGGCATTTAGCGGCGCGAGGGCAGATCGCCTATCGCGCCGGCGATTTCGATACTGCGGGCGCTTTGTGGGGGCGGCTGGCCGAATTGACCCCCGCCGATCCTGACGCGCTGGCCAATCTGGCGCAGGTCCTGCTGGCGCAACAGGATGCGGCGGGCGCGATGGACCTGCTCACGCGCGCGATCGCGGCGCGGACAGCGCTGGGACAGCCGGTGGCGGAGGGTTGGTATCGGCAACGGCTGAGCATTGCGCAGCAGGGGCAGCTGGTTGCGCCCGGCGTCGATGCGGCGCGCGCGTTGGTCGGCGCCTATCCGACCCGCGAAAACTGGCGCATCGCGCTGGTGACGTATCGGCAACTCGTCGCCGCCGAGGGCGCGCTGGAGATCGACCTGTTCCGCCTGACGCGCGAGGTGGGTGTGCTGACGCAGGCAGCCGAATATCAACGGATGACGCAGCTGCTCAACGAAGCGGGCGAGCCGCGCGAGGCGAAGGCGGTGCTGGCGGAGGGGACGCAGCGCGGGCTGCTCGACGCCGCCACGTCGCCGACGCGCGAAATCATCGCCGAGGTCGAGCGGGCGATTGCGCGGGTGCGGCCCGGAGTGGCGCGGGCCGAGCAGCCGAGCGCGGCGGGGATGCAGGTTCGGCTGGGCGTGGCGCGACTGAACGCCGGACAGCGCAGCGAGGCGGAGGCGGCGTTTCGGGCGGCGGCGGGTGATCCGGCGGGTGGGCGTTACACCGATCTGGGCTTTTTCTGGCTGGCATGGTTGGCGCGCCGTTAAGCGGGCATCTTTCTCCCCTCCCTTTCAGGGAGGGGTCGGGGGTGGGTAGCCGCCAAAGGCGGCGTTCTTCGCTTTGCTCGCTATCGCTCGCGCACCCACCCCTAACCCCTCCCTGAAAGGGAGGGGAACGTGCCCATCCCCTCCGTTTCCGTACAATACGCCTTGCCCTCACTCGCTATAACGCGCCATCTTGGGCGCAGGGCAATGTGGGGGCAGGGCGATGACGGCACCGTTTAATTTCGGGCAGCTCAAATTTCTGAAGGCGCTGACCGAGGCGCTGTTTCATGGCGCCGAGATGGTGATTACCGCCGATCAGGTGGTCGACAATATCTGCGACCTGTTCGCCAAGGTCGGCGGGACCAAGCTCGACGAGATTAGCCTATCGCTGACCGCGACCGAGCTGGTGCTGGGCGGGCCGTTCTTTACCGAGGATGATGTCGCGGGGCGGGCCGCCAAGCTGAAAAACCGGCTTCAGAATAGCCAGATCGACCTATTCCAGGACATGGCGCGGCTGCGCGGCATCGTTTACGCCTGCTATTACGGCCACTGGCAGCCGGGGCTGGAGCCCGGCGATCAGGATGCCAACGTCGCCAATCCGGTGCACCGCCAGATCGGGTTCAAGCTGCCCAAGCACCGTGTTCGCGGCAGCGGCGAGATCGAGATCAAGCCCGTCGTCGGTCGCGAGATCGACGATGCTCATATCCTGAACGCGGCGACGCTGGCCGACGAATATGATGTCGTGGTGATCGGTTCGGGCGCGGGCGGGGCGGTGGCGGCGCATAATATCGCGGCGCAGGGCTATAAGGTGCTGATCGTCGAGGCAGGGCCGTTCTTCCCGTCGCCCAAGATCAACCACCACGAACTCGACATGATCGCCAGCCTCTACAAGCATGGCGCGCTACAGACCTCGACCAACCGCGATTTTGTCGTGTTCCAGGGGCGCTGCGTCGGCGGGTCGTCGACGATCAACAATGGGATATGTCTGCGCGTCAACGAAGCGGGGCGCACGCACCCCGACGCGCAGGATGTGCTGGCGAAATGGGCGAGCATCGGTGCGCCGATCGACGCGGCAGCGTTCCACGCAAGCTACGACGCGGTGCAGGCAAAGCTGGGCATCGCGCGCATCGAACCGCGCAGCGGGCGCCACAACGGCCCCCATCTGATCGAGGGGTGGAAGGCCTATGCCGCGCAGTCGGGCAATCCGCGTGATGCGCGCGCCGTCACCGACTGGTTTGCCAAGAATTTCGGGCCGCCGAATACGCCGAACGCTTGCGCCTATTGCGGCTATTGCAATTCGGGCTGCCCCTATGGCCGGCGCATGGGGGTGGCGCAGACCTATCTGCCCGCGGCGTGCCGCGATCATGGCGCGCGCATCCTGCCCGATACCAAGGCCGAGCGGATCGTCTGGCAGACCGCCTATGACGGGCGGCGCGAGGCCGAGGCGGTGGTGCTGATCCTGCCCGGCGATGTGCGGAAAATGGTGCGCGCCCGCGTCGGGGTGGTGGTCGCGGGGGGCACGATTGCCTCGTCGAAACTGCTCGACCGCAGCGACATCGACGGCACCGGCTATCAGGTGTCATTGAACGTCGCCTCGCCCGTGGTCGCACTGATGCCCGACGGGGTCGGCGGCAATGCATGGGACGAGGACCAGATGTCGAGCTATGTTGACGTCGGCGCCTATCTGCTCGAAAGCCATTTCCAGCCGCCGATGTCGATGGCGTCGCTGATGCCCGGCTGGTTCGCCGAGCATGCGAGCCGGATGAAGAATTTCGGGCGCGTCCATTCGGCGGGCATATTATTCCCTGCCGACCGGCGCGGGCGGGTGACGGGCGACAAATTGCAGTTCAGCCTCGATCCTATCGACGACCTGCCGGTGCTGCGCGATGCGATGGCGACGCTGACCAAGGTGCATTTCGCCGCCGGGGCGATCGAATGCTATCCGGCGCTGGCGCGGGGGCAAAAGGTGACCCCCGACATGGACGTCGATCAATTTTTCGCAGATGCAATCCGCGAACAGGACGATGTGACGCTGTCGAGCAGCCACCCGCATGGCGGCAACGCGATCAACGAAGACCCCGCGCACGGGATCGTCGACCTCGACTGCCGGGTGCACGGGACGACCAACGTGCTGGTCACCGACGCCAGCGTGTTTCCGAGCTGCATCCGGGTGAATGCGCAATGGACCACGATGGCAATGGCGCATTATGCGACGGGGCGAGGGGATCCGTTTGGGTAGAAGGGGCTAATCCGCTTGTTCCCGTTCGTGTCGAGCGAAGTCGAGACACGTCAACGTTGGCTTGGCGTGTCTCGACTTCGCTCGACACGAACGGCTAAGGGGCGTTGATCATGACCTTCACCGTTGCCGCCCTCTACCGCTTCGCCCCGTTCGACGATCCCGCCGCGCTGCGTCAGCCTTTGCTCGACCAGTGCGCTGAGCGGGGCGTGAGGGGCACGTTGCTGCTGGCGCGCGAAGGAATCAATGGCACGATTGCAGGCAGCGCCGAGAGCATCGCCGCGGTGATCGGCCATATCCGCGCACTGCCCGGTTGCGCCGAGCTCGATGTCAAATATTCAACCGCCGCAGCCATGCCGTTCCAGCGGATGAAGGTACGGCTGAAGAAGGAAATCGTCACCCTCAAGGTCGCGGGGCTCGATCCGGCGCGCGATGCCGCGCCCTATGTCGACCCGGCCGACTGGAACGCGCTGGTCGACGATCCCGATACGGTGCTGATCGATACGCGCAACGGGTTCGAGGTGGGCTATGGCAGTTTCGATGGCGCCATCGATCCCGCGACCAAAAGCTTCGGCGAATTCCCCGACTGGTGGCGCGCAAATGCCGACAAATTTACTGGCAAGCGCGTCGCGATGTTTTGCACCGGCGGTATCCGCTGCGAAAAATCGACCGCTTTCCTGCGCAGCGAGGGCGTCGAGGACGTCGTGCATCTGAAGGGCGGCATCCTCGCCTATCTGGAACAGGTTCCGGCGGAAGAAAGCCGCTGGCACGGCAGCTGCTTCGTCTTCGACGAGCGGGTGAGCGTCGGGCATGGGCTGGTCGAGGTGGGGGAGAAGGAATAGGCCGACGGTTGTTTAGGGGTGGGGAGCGGACGTAGCGGCAAAGACACGCCCTCCCCTTCAGGGGAGGGCAGCGAGACTTACGAACTTGTTCGTTAGTCGCAGCGGGTGGGGGCCAGCGGCCTAGCGCAAGGCTGCTGGCCCCCACCCCACTACGACTAGGCAGCAAGCTGCCAAGTCTTCGTTGCCCCTCCCCTGAAGGGGAGGGGCTATTTTTCCTTACGTCAGCAATCGGTCGCTAGCTCACTACCAACGTGTACGTGACCCGATAGTCGCTCGCATCGCCGTCGAGCGTCCGGGTAAACGTCCCCGGCGTATCGCCCAGGTCGATCGTCCCGATATTGTCGCTGCCGCCGATGTCGTCGAATTCGCGCAGCTGGAAACTCACCGGCTGGTCGAATTCGAAAATCTGGTCGACGACCCAGCTTTCGCCCTTCTTGATCGAATAAATGTCGCCCTTGCCTTCGGGAAAACGCTGGCCGGTGTTGAAGCGCAGGAACAGCTGATCGGGCAGGCCAAGCCCCAATCGCCCGGTCAGCTTGATGCATTCGACGCGGATGTTGGTCAGCGTGAACTTGCGCGTCGCCGGGCGCGCCGTTCCCGCGGGCTGCTTCATCGCGACCATCGTTACCGGTGCGGCAATCGCATCGGGCGTTTTCGGCAGACGATTGATATTCTCGTTCGCTTGCCCCGCATATTTTCCCGATGGAAATTCCGCGAGATATGCCTTGAATGCCTCGACACTATTTTCGGCCATCGCGCCTTTCCACAGCAATTCCTCCAGCCCGCGGCGTTCACCCGATGCGCCGGACGCGCGAGGGACGAGATAGACCGGGGTGCCGGTGATGCTGGCGCTGACGAAGGGGCGCTGGCTGCCGCCGGTCGCCGCCAGCACATCGTCGCGGATCAGCCCGCCGAGCAGTTGCACCGGCACGTCGGGCTGGGGCAGGCGCTTGGCGAGCGAGGTCGCAAAGGGCGAATTGCCGGCGGTGCCGTCGGCGGCGGTCTGCCCCGGCGCGGCGGCAAAGATGACGAGCACATCGTCGGCCTCGACCCCCGCCAGCCCGTTCACCACCGCGCGCGTCCCCGATCGCCACGACCGCCCGAAAGGATTGTTGCGGCACGAATCGAGGATGACCATGCGAATCTGCGCGCCCGACACCGACTCCATCAAACGGTCGAGGTTGATCGCCTCATAGGGCAGGTCGAGGTCCGATTTCAGCTGCGCATCGGTCGGGATCAGCCAGTTCTTGCCCTGCGCCTCGATCCCGTGTCCGGCGAAATAGACCATCGCGACCTCGGCCCCGTCGGCCTTGGCGCGAAAGTCGCGCATCGCTTTCTGGAAATCATTGACCGCCAGGTCGGACACGACGGTGACATCGTCAAACCCCGCCGACCGCGCCGATGCGGCGATGATCCTGATGTCGTTGACCGGGTTGGCGAGGCGGCTGGTGTTGGCATAGTCGCTGTTGCCGATGACCAGCGCGACCTTGCGCGCCTCGGCGGCGCTCGGCACCAGCAGGAAAAATGCGGTGAGGATGACTGGCCAGAATCGCAACATCTCGCAATCCTCTCTCTCAGGCGGCGTGCGCTGCGCCATATTCGTACCAACCGAACGGCCGGGGGGTTTTGGGGATATAGGCGGCGGCCTGCCGGTCGACGGCAAAGCCCGCCTTTTCATAAGCTTCGCTGATCGGGCGGGTCAGGTGGCAGTTGCCGCCGATGCGTTTCCATACGGGTTCGATCCGCCGCTGCCATTTCGCGACCCCGGCATCGGGCGCGGCGCCATGTTCGAGGAACAGCGCGGTGCCGCCGGGTTTCAGCACCCGGCGGATTTCGGCCAGCACCGCCGCCTGATCGGCGACCGAGCAGATCGTGAAGGTGGTGACGACGGTGTCGAACCGGCCACTCTCAAACGGCATCGCTTCGCCGACCCCACCCCGGATGTCCGCATCCATCCCGCGCGCCTGCGCCGCGGCGCGGCTCATCGCCAGCAGTTCGGGCGAGGGGTCGAGGCCGGTGAAGCTGGTGATCCGGGCGGGATCGTAAAATTCCATGTTGATCCCGCCGCCGCAGCCCAGCTCGAGCACATCACCGCTGGCGTTCGGCACAACCTTGCTCCTGACCTTCATGATCTGCCCCTGCGAACAGGCGCATTTGATCAGCCGCGGCACCCCATGACGTTCCCACCAGCTTGCCATTTAACGGACTCCCCTTGGCGCGGAAGGTGACCCTTGCTAGCGCGGTTGGCAACACCCATCTGTGCCTGCCGGCACAGCCAGAGAAAGATCGTCATGCCCACCACCCATCACACCAAGATGCTCATCCTCGGTTCCGGCCCCGCGGGCCTGTCCGCCGCCATCTATGCCGCGCGCGCCGGGATGATGCCGATCGTGGTGCAGGGGCTGCAACCCGGCGGGCAGCTGACGATCACCACCGACGTCGAAAACTACCCGGGCTTCGCCGAAGTGGTGCAAGGGCCGTGGCTGATGGAGCAGATGACCGCGCAGGCGACGCATGTCGGCACGTCGATGATCTGGGACACGATCGTCGATGTCGATTTGTCGCAGCGCCCGTTCAAGCTGACCGGCGACGGCGGCGATGTCTATATGGCCGAAACGCTGGTGATCGCGACCGGGGCGCAGGCGAAATGGCTGGGCGTGCCGGGCGAGCAGGAACTGGGCGGCAAGGGCGTTTCGGCCTGCGCGACCTGCGACGGATTTTTCTATCGCGGCAAAAAGGTCGTGGTGATCGGCGGCGGCAACACCGCGGTCGAGGAGGCGCTGTACCTGACGAACCATAGCGACGATGTGACGCTGATCCATCGCCGCGATCACCTCCGCGCCGAAAAGATCCTGCAGGACCGGCTGCACGCCAATCCCAAGATCAAGGTGCTCTGGAACAAGCGCGTGGATCGCTTTGTCGCAGGCGAAGGCGTTTCGGGGCTCGTCGGCGTCGACCTGATCGACACGGTGACGGGCGAAGCAAGCCACGAGCCGACCGACGGCGGCTTCGTCGCGATCGGCCACAGCCCGTCGACCGAATTGTTCAAGGGCAAGCTGCCGCTGGATGCCGATGGCTATCTGGAAGTCACGCCGGGAACGTCGCTGACGTCGATACCGGGGGTTTTTGCCGCGGGTGACGTGACCGACAAGGTCTATCGTCAGGCAGTAACCGCGGCGGGCATGGGCTGCATGGCAGCGCTGGATGCTGAGCGGTTTTTGGCCGAGGCGGAATATAAGGCGTTGGTCGAGGCGTAATTTCAAAGCCCCTCCCTTTAGGGGAGGGGTTGGGGTGGGGCACGCGACCTTGCGCAAGGCCGCTCACCCCCACCCGCTGCGACTAGGCAGCAAGCTGCCAAGTCTCGCTGCCCTCCCCTAAAGGGTAGGGCGGAGAATCTTCAGTATCTGCTCTGCCAACCAATCCCCATCATCCCCCGCAAAGCTGTGCGACGTGCTGTCCAATCGTTCGACCGGCACCGCGCCCGGCTGGCATTTCTCCACAAATGCCTGCGCTGTCCTGTCGCCGGTGGCGAGCAAAATCGTGGCCGGGTAGGCGAGATTGGCGAGCGCGGCGTCGAGGCGCGCGGGCAGGCTGTCCGGCGCGGCAGGCGCGGCGCGGCGACCGAGCGCTGACAGGCCGCGAGCGAGTTTCTTGAAGTCGATGTCGCCCTTCAGCAGCCGCAGCAAACTTCTCGGATCGGTCAGCCGCGCAAGGTAACGCGCGCGGATCGCCGATGCGGGGGGCAGCGCGGGTTCGTCGGCCTCATCGTCGGCGCCGCCTTCATAGGTCCACGGATTGGCGAGGGTCAGTTCGTCCAAGGCAAGCGGCTGGTGGAGCAGCAGCGCGCTGGCGGCGTCACAATTGCCGAAGGCGACGATGCGCGTCACATGCGGCGCGGCCGCGCGAAAGGTGGCGATTGCGGCGGCGATGTCGGGGGCGCTGCTTTCAAAGCCGCCGTTCGCGCCGTCGCTGTCGCCGATCCCGCGCCGGTCGAAGCGGAAGACGGGGTGACCGGCGTCGGCGATGCGCTGTGCCAGCATCGCCATGCCACGATGCGCGCCGCTGCGGATTTCGTTGCCGCCCGAGACGATGAGCAGCCCGGTGGTGCTGGGCGCGTCGTCGAGCGTCGCGGCGAGCGTGGCGCCTTCGCAGGCGAAATTCAGCTGATGCCGCATGTCTGGCTCCAAGCGGCGATGTCGGCGGCGATCGCCTCGGCCATCGCGCCATCCTCTCCGGGTTCGGCGCGCAGCCAAAGCGGGGTTCCGGCGATCGCGTCGGCGCCGCTGCCGAGGGTGACGGTGCGCAGCGGCGCCACGGGCTCGACTGCGGCGCTGCCAAGCTGTCCCATCATGGCGGGCGACAGCAAGTTGCCTGCGAGAAGCAACGGCGCGGTGGCGGCTTCAGCTTGCAGGCTGTCGAGCGACGAGGTCAGCCCGGCTTCGCGGTCGGCGGCGACGCGGGCGCGCATCAACGTGCGGAGCAGCGACGCGCCGCCGATCGGGGCAAGCCGCCACCACGCGGCGGCGCTCGCGCGATGATCGATCAGCGCGCCGCCGCGCAGCGACGCGATGATCACCGGGCCATCAAGCGTCGCGGAAACCTCGGCCAGCGCTTCCTGCCAGCGATGAAGATCGGTCTGGGCCAGCGGCACAAGGCTTTCATTCTGGCCGGGCAGGTCGGGGAGAACGGCGGCGAGCCCATGGCGCGCCAGCGCGCGCATCGCCAGTACCAGTGTGCGCCGGGTGCGGTTCGCTTCCTCGAACAAAGGCGGGACGAACAACAGGGTGGCGCGCTGGGTGCCGGTGGGAGCGATGCGGAGGATATGTTCGGGAGTGGGGAGAGGCATTCGCATGCTCCCTGTCGTCATCCCGGCGAAGGCCGGGATCTCACCGTCGCGGAAAACGCCATGGCGAGATCCCGGCCTTCGCCGGGATGACGATATAGGGAGGACGGCGCGACCTTCAATTGGTCACCTTGCGCAACGAGAACGCCAGTAAATTGCCATAGGTTTCAAAGATCTCGCCGTCGATTTCATCATCGTCGATGATAATGCCGAGCCGGTCTTCCATCTCGGTCAGCACCGTCGCCACCGCCATCGAATCGAACTCGGGCAGCGCGCCGAACAGGCCGCTGTCGTCGATCAGCGCCGCCGCGCGCGCTTCGCCCAAACCGAGGACGTCGGCGAGCAGGGCGCGGAGGGTGGCGTCGACGGTATCGGGTGCGGTCACTTGTCTTTCCTCAGTAGTGCGCGGCCGAAGGCCTTCAATGCCGGACCCCATGCCGCGACGCGCGACGGATTGAAAGCCTCGATCCGCCACAACGGGTCGTGGCGGTTCATCCAGTCGCGCTTGTAGCCGTCGTTGCCGGTCCCAAAATCGACGCGTTTGACGCCGTCTATCGTGATGACGTGACGGAACAGCGCCGCCGACAACAGCGTCCCGGGCGAGGCTTTCAGACTATCCTCGACATGCGCCAGCTTGTGGATGAAGGCGGTGCCGTCCTCGACGGTCCAATATTGCGCCGCGACGGGGATGCCGTCGATGCGGGCGATGCCCATCCGCAGGTGGCCGCGCGCGCCCTCGGCCTCGGCAAAGGCGCGGAGCAGCGCGGGGTGGCCTTCGTCGGGTTTCCAGCTCGCGGCGTATATTTGTTCATAGGCCGCCCAGCTGCCGTCATCGAATTCGGTGAGCAGCTGGATGTCGACGATGCCCTTTTTCGCCTTGCGCTGAACCGTATTGCGCAGCGCGCCGGGGCGGTCGGCCCACCAGGCGTCATGGTCCATGTCGCCAAGGTCGAGCCAGTGGCGGTCGCCGGCGGGCGTCGCTTTGACCCGCCAGCCTACGGCGCGCAGCGCGGCGGTGATCTCGTCGGGGGCAGCCACGGGGTAAAGCGTCAGCTGCGCGGCGGTGCGGCGGAGATTTTGGAACAGCGCGCGCAGCGCGGCGCCGCGGTCGCCGTCACCGGTGTAGAGCGGGCGGATTGTGAAGCTGTACCAGTTGGTGAGGCCCGCGACGTCGCCAGGCTTTTCGACGCGCAGCGGTAGCCATGCGGTGACGCCGCCCGCGCCGCCATGCGCGTCGATCCGGCCCTGGCCGGCAAAGCCATAAGCTTCGAGCAGGTCGAACCACGCCGCACGGTCGAAGGGCGAGGCAAAGCCTTCCGCGCGCGCCGTCGCGGGCAGCCGTTCATCATTAGCGTGATGTTCACCGTTCCCTTGCATAGTGTCGCCCTCTATCACTGCACTCCTAACAGCCGATGACCAAAGCCGAAAACCCAACTTCCAGGCCGATCGACCATCTCGTCCGCTGCGGCGCGCCCGATGCGGCTGCCTTGCTGATCGGTGACGCCGGGCTAACCTTTGCTGAATTTGACGCAGGGGTCGGGCGACTGGCGGCGTGGCTGCGCGAGCAGGCGGGCGGGCCGGGCGAGCGGGTGGCGAGCTGGAGCGCGAAGACGCGTCTCGCTTGCCTGATGCCGCTCGCGGCGGCGCGCGCGGGGCTGATCCATGTACCCGTCAACCCGCTGCTTAAAGGTCCGCAGGTCGCGCATATCCTGGCCGACAGCGGGGCAAAGCTGCTGCTCACCAACGGCGCGCGGGCAGAGATGCTCGGCGAAGGTTTGCCCGCGGGTTGCATGGTGCAGGATCTGAAGATCGCCGAGGAAGTAATCGATTCGAGCGGGGACGGGCTGGTGCCGTCGTCAGCTGATCCCGACGATCTGGCGGCGATCCTCTATACCAGCGGATCGACCGGGCGGCCCAAGGGCGTGATGCTGAGCCATGCCAATTTGTGGCTCGGCGCCGAAAGCGTTGCCTCCTATCTTGAACTCGCGCCCGAAGACCGCGTGCTCGCGGTGTTGCCGCTCAGCTTCGATTATGGGCAAAACCAGTTGCTTTCGAGCTGGTATGCCGGCGCCGCGGTGGCGCCGCTCGATTATCTCACCCCGCGCGACGTCTTGAAGGCGGTGGCGCGGCACCGCGCGACGACGCTGGCGGGGGTGCCGCCGCTCTGGGTGCAGCTGGTTGAGAGCGACTGGCCTGGCGAGGCGGCAGCGTGCCTCAAACGGCTGACCAACAGCGGCGGTGCGCTCACACCCTCGCTGATCGACGCGATGCGGGCGACCTTTCCCAATGCCGACATCTACCCGATGTACGGGCTGACCGAGGCGTTTCGCTCGACCTATCTCGAACCTAAGCTCGTCGCCGATCATCCGACCTCGATGGGCCGTGCGATCCCGCATGCCGAAATACTGGTGTGCCGCCCCGACGGGACGATCACTGCCGACGAGGAACCGGGCGAGCTGGTGCATTGCGGGCCGCTGGTCGCAAAGGGCTATTGGCGCGATGCGGAACGGACCGCCGAGCGCTTCAAAGCGGCGCCGCGCGCGTCCGAATATGGCGGAACGGCGGTGTGGTCGGGCGACACGGTGCGCCGCGACGCCAACGGCCTTCTCTATTTCGTCGGCCGCGACGATGCGATGATCAAGACCGCGGGCAACCGCGTCAGCCCGACCGAGGTCGAGGATGTCGCGGTCGCGTCGGGGCTGATCTACGAAGCGGTCGCTTTCGGGGTGCCCGATGCGCGGCTGGGGGCCGCGATTATCCTGATCGTGCGCGGCAAATCCGGAGTGGCTGACGAAGCAGGGCTGAGCGCGCATCTGCGCCAGAATCTGCCCAATTTCATGCAGCCGCAGACGATCGAATGGCGCGATACGTTGCCCCGCAACCCCAACGGCAAGCTCGACCGCGTGGCGATTGCCGCCGATTGGGCGCAGGCGGTGGCGGCATGAAGCCGCACGGTCCGATCCCGCCCGGATTTGCCGCCGACGAGGACGGCATGCTGCTGATCGGCGGCGACCGCGCCGATATGCTCGCCGACATGGCGGGCGACACGCCGCTGTTCGTTTACGACAGCGCAATGTTGACCGCGCGGGTCGCCGAATGGCGCGCCGCAATGCCCGCCGACGTGCAGCTGCATTTTGCGATGAAGGCGAACCCCTATGCGCCGCTGCTCGCCTTCATGGCGCGGCTGGTCGACGGGTTCGATGTTGCGTCGGGCGGCGAACTGAAGGCCGCGATCGACGCCGGGATGCCCGCGGGCGACATCAGCTTTGCCGGACCCGGCAAGCGCGACCGCGAGCTGGAGGCAGCGATCGTCGCGGGGACGACGCTCAACCTGGAATCGGCGGGCGAGGCGGATCGCGCGCTGTCGATCGCCAGCCGCCTTGGCCTGACGCCGAGCCTTGCGGTGCGGGTCAATCCCGACTTTGACCTCAAAGGATCGGGGATGAAGATGGGTGGCGGCGCCAAGCCGTTCGGGGTCGATGCCGCCGAGGTTCCGGCGCTGGTTCGACGTCTGATCGCGGCGGGCGCCGACTGGCAGGGCTTCCATATTTTCGCGGGATCGCAGGCACTTGATGCCGCGGCAATTGCCGACACACAGGCGCAGACGGTCGCGCTGGCGGCCAGGCTGGCGGACGAGATCGGGGCCACGCCGCCGCTGGTCAATCTGGGTGGCGGGATGGGGGTGCCTTATTTCCCCGGCGACACCGCGGTCGATACCGCGGCAGTCGGCGCGGCGCTGGGCGACACGCTTGCCGCGCGCGCCGATGTGCTCGCGAAAAGCCGCTTTGCAATGGAACTTGGGCGCTGGCTGGTCGCCGAGGCGGGCGTCTATCTGACCCGCGTCGTCGATCGCAAGACCAGCCATGGCGAGACGTTCCTCGTCACCGACGGCGGGCTCCACCACCAGCTCGCGGCGAGCGGCAATTTCGGAACGGTGATCCGGCGCAACTATCCGATCGCGGTCGCCAAGCGGTTCCGCGATGCGCCCGCCGAAACGGTGTCGGTGGTCGGGTGCCTCTGCACCCCGCTCGACCGGCTGGGCGATCAGGTCGCGTTGCCGCGCGCCGAAGTCGGCGACCTGATCGCGATCTTTCAGGCGGGCGCCTATGGAGCGAGCGCCAGTCCCGCAACCTTTCTGGGGCAAGGGCCAGCGCGCGAAATGCTCGTCTGACCCGTCAAAACCTGTTCCTTAACGGGACAGTTTTGCCGATGTGCTAGTCAAACCTATCTCAATACTAACTCTATGTTCACCCTTTTCGCGCAAGGGTGGATGCTGACGCATTGACGGTTGCCGCGGGGATTTGCGCCGTGGCGGCTGCCCGCGGCACGAAAGGTTGATTGATTATGGCTTCGTTCCCTTCGCTTCGCGTCGCCCGCGCCGCGCTTGTTTGCGGTATCGCGTCGACGGCGCTCGCGGGCTGCGCCAGCACGGGTGGCGGCGCGCCGCAGCTGCCGAGCGCGACCTTTGTCCAGAATCAGGAAGGTCCGGGCGAGGAATATATCATCGGCCCGCTCGACGAGCTTCAGATCTTTGTGTGGCGCAATCCGGAACTCGGCGGCAAGGTGCAGGTGCGGCCCGACGGGCGCATCACGACGCCGCTGATCACCGACATGCCCGCGGTCGGCAAGACGCCGACGATGCTTCAGCAGGATATCAAGCTCCAGCTCAGCCAATATATCACCGACCCGATCGTCAGCGTGATCGTCACGACGTTCAACAGCACCTTTTCGCAGCAGGTGCGTGTCGTCGGCGCGACCGAGAAACCGGCGTCGATCCCGTTCCGCGCCAACATGACCGTGCTCGATGCGATGATTGCAGTCGGCGGCCTCGGCGAATATGCGGCTGGAAACAAGGCACGACTCGTCCGTTTCGACAAGGGCAGCGGCAAGCAGCAGGAATTTGGCCTGCGGCTGAACGACCTGATCAAGCGCGGCGACATCAAGGCCAATGTGCGGTTGCAGCCCGGCGATGTCATCATCATCCCCGAAAGCATGTTCTGATCCCGACGGACCGCCAACCGACCCATACCAAGGATTGACCGCAACCGATGACCAGCCTCTACGACGAATTCCGGGTGGCGCTGCACAGCGTCTGGACGCGCCGGTGGCTCGTGCTGGCGGTGGCATGGGGCATCTGCATCCTCGGCTGGCTGGCGATCGCGTCGATCCCAAACCGTTACGATTCGCGCGCCCGGCTGCTCGTCGACATCAACGAAATCCTGCCCGACGATCCGCAGGGCGGTGCCTATGGTGGGCGCCAGCGCATCGACCAGATCCGCGAGACGCTGACCAGCGCCCGCAACCTGGAAAAGGTCGCGGCAACGACCGGCCTGCTGCCCGCCGGCGCGGGCGAGCGCGAAAAGGCGAGCGCAGTCGCGATGCTGCAGAAAAACATCAAGGTGGTCCCGCAACAGGATAATATCTTTGAGATCACATCGAGCGTCGGGGTCGGCAGCCTGTCCGATGCCGACAATGCCAAGCTGGCTTCGGGCGTGCTCGACAGCCTGATTACCGTGTTTCGTGATGACCAGCTTCGCGGCGGGCGGATGAACGCGCGCGAAGGGCTGAAATTCCTCGATGCGCAAATCGCCGACCGCGAAAAAGCGCTGCGCGAAGTCGAGGCGCGGCGCGCGGCGTTCGAGGCGCAGAATATCGGGCTGATCCCCGGCGGGGCCGGATCGCCGGCGCAGCGCGTCGAAGCGGCGCGCGCCGAACTGGGCCAGATCGATTCGCAGCTGGTGGCGGCGCAGGCCCAATTGGCAGCGGCCAACGGCCAGCTGGCCTCGACCCCCGCGACGATCAACGTCCCCGGCATGGGCAGCGTCGGCGGCGGGGTTGCGCGGCAGCAGCTGGCAGGCGCGCAGAACGAACTGTCGTCGATGCGCGCGCGCGGGCTGACCGATGCGCATCCCGACGTCATCGCGCTGAAAAGCCAGATTGCGTCGCTCAAAGCCATGGCCGACCGCGAAGGTGCGGGCGGCGGTGGCGGCGGCAATTCGCAGAACCCGGCCTATGCCTCGCTCGCCGCGATGCGCGCCGAGCGGCAGGCGACGGTCAGCGCTCTCAACGCCCGCAAGGCGCAGCTGAGCGGCGACATCGCGCGGATCACCAGTCAGCAGATCCAGAACCCCGGCATTGCCGCCGAATATGACCGGATCAACGGCGAATATACCGCGTTCAAGGCGCAATATGACAAGCTGCTGGCACAGCGCGAACAGGTGCGGCTGCGCGGCGACGTGCAGACCGAAACCGACGCGATCAAGATCGAGCTGCTCGACCCGCCGACGAAGCCGACCAGCCCCGCGGCGCCCAATCGGCCCTTGTTCCTGACCCTCGTCCTGCTCGCCGGGATCGGCGGCGGGATCGGCGCTGCCTTTGGCCTCGGCCAGGTGCGCGCCAGCTATGCCACTGCGGCGAAGCTGGAGCGCGCGAGCGGATTGCCCGTCATTGGTTCGATCACCGAAGTGGTGACCCCCGAGCGCCATGTCGAACGGCGCAAGAAACTGGTGTGGCTGGCAAGCGGCGGCGGCGCCTTGGTCGGGCTCTACGCCCTGCTGCTGGTCGCCGAATTCATCCAGCGCGGCATGGTAGCGTGACGGGGGACGATGACATGAACGACCAACGCAAAGTCAAGCGCCCGCCCTCGCTCCTCGAACGCGCCGCCGATATGTTCGGCCTCGATCCCGCCGCCAATGCGCCGACGATCGACGTGTCGAACCTGCCGCCCGAAGCGCCAAAAAAGGCCAAAAAGGCCCAGGCCGAACCGGTTGCGGAAGTCTTGCCGCCCGAGGCGATCGCCCCGGCCAGCCCGACGGTCGAAACCGCCCCGACGCCGCAGCCATCGCCGCGCAAGGAGATCGCCAAGGCCGCCCCCGCGATCGTTCCGACGCGGCAAGGGACGATCAACCGCGAGCGGCTGGCGTCGCGCGGGATGATCGTACCCGGCACCCCAGTCACTGGCATTTCCGAAGAATATCGCATCGTGAAGCGCGAGCTGATCCGCAATTTCGGCGGCGTCGGCAATCGCCCGATCCTGCCGCGCGGCCACCGCGTATTGATCGCGTCGGCGAATCCGGGCGAGGGCAAGACCTTTTCCGCGGTCAATCTGGCGCTGAGTCTGGCGGTCGAGGCCGACCATGACGTGCTGCTGATCGACGCCGACATCGCCAAGCCGAGCGTGCTCGAAGCGCTGGGGCTGGAGGATGGTCCGGGGTTGATGGACGCGCTGGCCGATGCGCATCTGCCGCTTGGTGATTGCCTGATCCAGACCGATATTCCGGGATTGAAGGTCATGCCCGCGGGCACCGGGCATATGCACGACACCGAACTGCTTGCTTCGGCGCGCACCGATGCGTTGCTGGCGCAGCTCGAACAGGGCGCTCCCGGCCGCATCCTGATCATCGATTCGCCGCCGGTGCTGGCGGCGTCGCCCGCCGCAGTGCTCGCCGGGCATGTCGGACAGACGATCATGGTCGTGCGCGCCGACGAAACATTGGAATCCGCCCTGCGCGACGCGATCGGCCTGATGGGCGCGTGTCCGCATATCCAGCTGCTCCTCAACGGCGTGAAATTTTCGCCGGGTGGCCGCCGCTTCGGCACCTATTACGGACAAGGAGGCGCGTGATGCGCACCACCACCACATTGCGCCGCACGGGCGCGCTGGCGGCGCTGCTGCTGGCGGGAACCGCGACCGGCGCGCAGGCGCAATTTTCGGGTGATCCCGCATCCGGCGCCAGCGACGCTCCGGCCAGCGCGCCGTCGGCCGAGCCGGGCCGATCGGCCAAGCGCGCCGAAGCGCGTCGCAGCCAGCGACAGGTTGATGTCAGCCCCTATCTGGAGGTCGGCCAAGTGCTGACCGCCGACCTGAAGAACGGCGGCGACGTCCTGACCTATACCACGGTGGCGGCTGGCGTTGACGCCGCGATCGTGACCAGCCGCGCCGAACTGGCGGCGACGGTACGGTATGAACATCGTTTCGGGTGGAACGGCGGGCTCGACGATTCCAATACGATCAGCGGGCTGGCGCGCGGTCGGATCGAGGTGGCGCGCGGGCTGAACCTGGAGGGCGGCGCGCTCGCGACCCGCACCCGCGCGGACGGCGCGGGCGCTGACAGCGGCTTGTTCATCGGCGACGCCAGCAATGTCGCGAACCTCTATTCGGTGTATGCCGGGCCGACCTTGGCGCGGCGGATCGGCGGGCTTGATGTCGGCGCCGGTTACCGCTTTGGCTATACCAAGGTCGATGTCGATACGCCCCCGATCCTGTCGCCAGGATCGCAGCCGCAGGATATTTTCGACAGCTCGACCAACCATGTCGTCTGGGCCAGCGTCGGCGCGCGCCCCGGCGATCTACCGTTCGGCTGGCAGGTTTCGGGCGGTTATGAACGCGAGGATGCCAGCCAGCTGGACCAGCGTTTCGAGGGCAAATATGCCCGGGCCGACGTGACCATGCCGATTGGGCCGACCGTCGCGCTGCTCGGCGGTGTCGGTTACGAGGATATCGAAATCGGCCAGCGCAATCCGGTGGTCGATGCGGGCGGCGTGCCGGTGCGCGACGCCAACGGACGTTTCGTGACCGACAAATCGACCCCGCGCCAGCTGTCGTTCGATACCGACGGCCTGATCTGGGACGCGGGTGTGATGTGGCAGCCAAGCCGCCGTACGTCGGCGACCGCGCGCGTCGGGCGCCGCTACGGCGATACCATCTATACCGGCAGCTTTTCCTATCGCGCCGACCATGCAACGACGATCCAGGTCGGCGTTTATGACGGGCTGTCGAGCCTTGGTCGCGGACTGTCGGGGGGGCTGGCGGCGCTGCCGACCCAGTTCGATCCGACGCGCAACCCGATCGGCGGCAATATCAACCCGTGCGTGTTCGGACAGGCGGGCGGCGGATGCCTCAGCAACCAGCTGGGCAACGCGACGGCGGCGCAATATCGCAGCCGCGGGGTGCAGGCGACAATCGGCTCGCGCTTTGGCGGGTGGAATTACGGGGTCGGTATCGGCTATGACCAGCGCAAGCTGCTCGCCCCCTTGCTGTCGCCGATCGCCAGCCTGAACGGGATCAAGGACGAGAATTATTATCTGTTCCTGTCGGCTGGGCGCCGACTCGACGCCGACTCGGACATCAGCCTGTCGGGCTACCTCAATTATTTCGACAATGGCGCGCCGGGGGTCAGCGACGTACAGTCGGCGAGGCTGTCGGCAGCCTATTCGCGGCGGTTCTGGCGCAGCCTGACCGGCACCGCGGCGGCGAGCCTGAACGCCTTCGATCAGGACGGCTTCAACAGCCAGCTTATTGGTTCAGCTTTGGTGGGACTGCGTTACAACTTCTGATGGGCTGGACCCATTGGGCAACGGGAATTCGCGATGTACGATCAATTCTATGGTTTCACCGGCCGTCCGTTCCAGCTGACGCCAGACCCGCATTTCTATTTCGAAAGCGGCACCCACCGCAAGGCGATGTCCTACCTCGGCTACGGCCTCGCGCAGGGTGAGGGCTTTATCGTCATCACCGGCGATGTCGGCGCGGGCAAGACGACCTTGGTCGGCCATCTGATGAACACGATCGATCCGAACCGGCTGACCGCCGTCAAGCTGGTGTCGACGCAGGTCGAAGGTGACGACCTGCTCCGCCTGGTCGCCGAACAGTTCGGGATCGAATGGGAAGGCGAGAGCAAGGCCGAACTGCTGCGGTCGATGGAGCAATATCTGCGCGAACAGGCGCGCGCCGGCAAGCGCACCTTGCTGATCGTCGACGAGGGGCAGAACCTCGCGATCTCGGCGCTCGAAGAATTGCGGATGCTGTCGAATTTTGTGCTCGGTGGCCATTCGCTGCTGCAGATTTTCCTGCTCGGCCAGCCCGAATTTCGCCAGACCCTGTTCCATTCGCCGACGCTTGAGCAGCTGCGCCAGCGGGTGATCGCGACGCACCACCTCGACCCGATGGAGCCCGAGGAGGTCGAGCCTTATATCCTCCACCGCCTCGGCAAGGTCGGCTGGACGGGCAATCCCAGCTTCAGCCCCGACGCGTTCGAGGAAATCTTTGATTATAGCGAGGGCGTGCCGCGCAAATTGAACGTGCTGGTCAGCCGCTTGCTGCTGTACGGCGCCGTCGAGCAGATGACGCGGATCACGGCGCAGAATGTGCGTTCGGTGGTCGCCGAGATCGAGGCCGACCGCGGCATCGATGCGTCGACGCTCGCGCCGCTGCCGGTGGATGAGGTCGTGGCGGCGGCCGCAGCTGCGGTGGCGCCGACTCCCGCACCCTTTGCCGCGCCGACCGCGGCGAACGAAACGGCGCTCGAATGGCCACAGCGCGCCGCCGATGGGCGTCCGCCCTTTGCCGAGCCTGAGCAAGCGGTCATACTGACTCCGCCCGACCCGAGCGCCGACGAAGTTCTGGCGCGCATGGCCGCGGCGGATGGTGGCGCCCCGACGGCGTCCGCGATCGATCCCGAACAGCTGGCGGCGCTCGAAGCACAGATCGCTTCGCTCGAAACGCGGCTGGTCGAACAGGACGCCGCGCTGCGCCGCGTGCTCGACCTGCTGATCGAATGGGTCGAGCGCGATCCCGAGAACGCGCCCAACCCGGCGACGTCGCGGACCTGGGCGGCCTGACAGCGGTCGCGAAATCGGCTATCCGGTCGACGAAGGTGAGAGAAGATGCAGAACGGCCTGTCGGTCGATGTCGAGGACTGGTTCCAGGTCGGCGCCTTTGAGCGCACGATCGACCGCGCCGACTGGCCGACGCTCGAGTGCCGGGTCGAGGCGAATTGCGATGCGGTCTTGCAGATTTTCGCCGATGCGCGGGCCAAGGGGACGTTCTTCACGCTGGGCTGGGTCGCCGAACGCTATCCCGCGCTGATCAAGCGGATTGTTGCCGCAGGGCATGAGCTCGCGAGCCATGGCTATGACCATAAGCGCGTGTTCAACATGAGCGCGGACGAATTTGCTGCCGACCTCAAGAAGACGCAGGGCATTCTCGAAGACCTCGGCGGGGTCGAAGTGCGCGGCTATCGCGCACCGAGCTTCTCGGTCGATACACGCACACCCTGGGCGCATTTGGTGCTCGCCGAGCAGGGCTATGACTATTCGTCGAGCGTCGCGCCGGTGGTTCATGACCATTATGGCTGGCCGCAAAGCCCGCGCCATGCGTGGCGGCCGCTGCCTGATAGCGACCTCGTCGAATGGCCGGTGACGACCGCGCGCTTCGCCGGGCGGACGCTCGCGGCGGGCGGCGGGGGTTTCATGCGGCTGCTGCCCTACGGCTTCACCCGCTGGGCGATCGCGCGGATGAATGAAGAGGGGCATCCGGCGATACTCTATTTCCATCCGTGGGAAATCGACCCCGGCCAGCCGCGGGTTGCCGATGCGCCGATCAAATCGAAAATCCGGCATTACAGCGGCTTGTCGGCCATGGCTGGCAAACTGAAGAAGCTGCTCGCCGATTTCGAATGGACGCGCGCCGATGCCCTGCTCCCGGCCCAGCAGCAGCGCGCCGCGCCGTGGCGCGCGGCGGCGTGAATGCGCCGAGCTTTCCGGTGAAGCAGGGCTTTTCCGGCGCGCCGCTGTCCGACGCGGCGGCGTGGGATGCCTATGTCGCCGCGCACCCGCAAGCGACCCCCTTTCACAGCCGCGCCTGGTGCGAAGCGATCACGGCGGCGACCGGGCATCTTTGCCATCTGGTCACTGCGCGCGATGCCGAGGGGGCGCTGACCGGCCTGTTGCCGCTGCACCATGTTCGCTCGCCGCTGTTCGGGCAGGCGCTGGTCGGCAGCGGGTTTGCGGTCGATGGCGGCATTTTGGCCGATGATCCGACGGTCGCGGCGACACTGGCCGAGGGTGCTGCGGCGATGGCAAGATCGCTCGGCGTCCCGTCGGTCGAACTGCGCGGCGGTTCGCAGCCGGATGGCGAAGGCTGGCAGCGCGAAGAAGGCGTCTATGCCGGTTTTGCACGCGACCTCGCCAGCGACGACGATACCGAATTGCTCGCGATCCCGCGCAAGCAGCGCGCCGAAGTGCGCAAGGTTCTGGAGAGCAGCTTGACCGTCACGACCGGGTGCGATGCAGGCGAGCGGCGCGATCATTACCGCATCTATTCGACCAGCGTCCGCAACCTCGGCACGCCGGTATTCCCCAAGGGGCTGTTCGATGCGGTGCTCGATGCGTTCGGCGACGATGCCGACATATTGACCGTGCGGCAGGACGGGAGTCCGGTCGCAAGCGTGCTCAGCCTGTATTGGCGCGGCACCGTGATGCCCTATTGGGGCGGCGGGATCGCCGACGCACGGCGGTTGCGCGCCAATGAACTGATGTATTTCGCGCTGATGCGCCATGCGCGCGAGAAGGGCTGTACGCGCTTCGACTTTGGCCGGTCGAAGGTCGGCACCGGACCCTATAGTTACAAGAAGAACTGGGGCTTCGAGCCGCAGCCGCTCGTCTATGCGCGCTGGCTGGCGCCGGGTGAGGCGCCGCGCGATACCAACCCGAACAGCGCCAAATACCGGCTGCAGGTCGATCTGTGGAAGAAATTGCCGTTGTGGGCGGCGAACCGGATCGGGCCGCTGATCGCGCGCGGATTGGGGTAATGCCCGAAATCCTGTTTCTTGTGCACCGCGCGCCTTGGCCGCCCGACCGCGGCGACCGTATTCGCAGCTGGCATATGTTCGAAGCGCTGGCGAAGCTGGCGCCGGTGCATGTTGCGGCGCTCGCCGACAATGAATCCGACGCTGCGCAGGCACGCGAAAAAATGACACCGCATTGCAAGAGCCTGGCGATCGAAGTGCGCAAGATCTCGCGCCCGTTCGCGCTGGCATCGGCGGTGCTGCGCGGCGAGCCGGTGTCGAACCGGCTGTTCCGGAATTCGGCGCTCGCGCGCCATGTCGATGCGCTCGTCCACCAAGGCAGCATCACCCATATCGTCGGCTTCTCCGGCCAGATGGCGCAATATCTGCCCGCAGGTTTTGACGGGCCGGTTTTGATGGATTTCGTCGACGTTGATTCGGCCAAGTTCGCGACCTACGCCGAACAGGACAAGCGCCAGCCGCTGAACTGGGTCCACCGCCGCGAGGCACGCGTGCTCGGCGCCTATGAAGCTACGGTGGCGCGGCGCGTCGACGCGAGCCTGTTCGTCAGCGAGGCCGAGGCGGCATTGTTTCGCACGCGCAGTGGCCTGGGTGGCGACACGGTGCATGCCGTCGAGAATGGCATCGACACCGACCGGTTCGACCCCGCGCTGACATTCGACGCGGTCGCTGGCGACGAAGGGCCGCTGGCGGTGTTCACCGGGCAGATGGACTACCGTCCCAATATCGATGCGGTGCGCTGGTTCGCCGCCGACATCCTGCCGCTGATCCGTCGGCAGCACCCGGACGCGCGGTTCGCGATCGTCGGGCGCGCGCCGACCGACGAGGTGCGCGCGCTGGCCAAGCTGCACGGGGTGCTGGTGACCGGCGAGGTGCCCAACGTGCAGCCGTGGCTTGCCGCCGCTGCTGTGGTGGTCGCGCCGCTGCTGCTGGCGCGCGGGGTGCAAAATAAATTGCTCGAGGCGATGGCGATGGCGCGGCCGGTGGTGGCGAGTGCCGCCG
Source organism: Sphingopyxis sp. EG6 (assembly GCF_003609815.1). Classification (NCBI taxonomy): domain Bacteria; kingdom Pseudomonadati; phylum Pseudomonadota; class Alphaproteobacteria; order Sphingomonadales; family Sphingopyxidaceae; genus Sphingopyxis; species Sphingopyxis sp. EG6. The sequence goes on along the minus strand of NZ_AP017603.1, from coordinate 2,308,238 downwards.
CGGCGACGGGAATTGACGCGACCCCCGGCGAGCATCTGCTGGTCGCCGACGACGGCGCGGGTATGGCCGCCGCAGTGAGTTCGCTGTTTGCCGACCGCGAGGCGGCGGCCCGGATGGGACAAGCGGGACGCGCGCAGATGATCGCGCGCTACGGCTGGGACGCGCGGCTGGCGCCGCTCGGCGCGCTGCTGGGGCTGTCCGCATGACGCTGTGGCAGCGCCATCTCGCCGCGCTTGCGCTGCTGTCGGCGATAATTCTCGCGCTCTTCTGGCGCGATGCTGCCGATATGGCGGGCATCTGGTGGAACAGCTCGACCTTCACCCACTGCCTGCTGATCGTGCCGATGATTGGCTGGCTGGTGTCGCAGCGGATCGATCTGCTGCGCCCGCTGACTCCCGCGTTCTGGTGGCCCGCGCTCATCTGGATGGCGGGAGCGGGACTGGTGTGGCTGGTCGGCGAGGCGGCGGGGGTTGGGCTGTTTCGCCAGCTCGGGTTGATCCTGATGCTGCAGGGCGCGGTCGGCGCGACACTCGGTGAAAAGCTGGTGCGCGGGCTGCTCTTTCCGCTCTGCTATGCGCTTCTCCTGGTGCCGTTCGGCGAGGAACTGGTGCCGCTGCTCCAGACCTTTACCGCGCATATCAGCGTTATCCTGCTCCACCTGTCGGGCATTGCCGCCGAGATGGAGGGGGTTTTCATCACCACGCCCGCCGGCTTCTTCGAGGTTGCGGAGGAATGTTCGGGGGTCAATTTCCTGATCGCGATGCTCGCCTATGCGGTGTTCGCGGCGCATTTGTGTTTCGAAAGCTGGACGCGGCGCATCGTGTTTGTCGCTGCGGCGCTCGCGACGACGATCCTCGCCAACGCGCTGCGCGCTTATGGCACGATGGTCGCCGCCGAAATCTGGGGGATCGAGGCGGCGGGCGGGATCGATCATATCATCTACGGCTGGATCTTCTTCGGGCTCGTCATCCTGATCGTGATGCTGGTCGCACGGCGCTGGTTCGACCGGCCCGCGAACGATGTGGCGGTCGACGTCACCGGGCTTGATGGCGCGCCGCGCTTTGCCGGCGCGGCGAAGGCAGTGTTGCCCGCGGCGCTGGCGATCCCGCTGATGTTTGCCAGCTGGGCATGGCTTGCGGGCGGACGCAGCGCGCCGCTGCCCGCGACGATGGCGGTCGAGGCACCGCGCGGCTGGAACGAAACGCGCGCCGAGGGCATGGCGTGGGCACCGCGCTTCGACGGCGCCGACCAGCGGCTGTTGCGGCATTTCGTCGATGCGAACGGACGCCGGGTGACGGTCGCGATTGGCGGCTATGAACGCCAGGCCGAGGGCCGCGAGGTGGTTGCCTTCGGACAGGGGGCGGTTGATCCGGACAGCAAATGGGCGTGGAGCGCGTCCTTGCCCGCGGTCGAGGGCGCGCGGACCGAACGGTTGCTCCACCCCGGCCCGGTGCTGCGCGATGCGGCGACCTGGTATCTTGTGAACGGGGCAATCATGGGCGATCCGCGGGGCGCCAAACTCGCGGGGCTGAAGGCGCGACTGCTCGGCGGCGATCCGCGCGCGCTGTCGCTGATCGTGTCGAGCGAGGCGGGGCAGGGCGGGCGCGATGCGATAGAGGATTTTGTTTCCGCGTCGGGCGGAGCCAAGGCGATGGCTGACCGCGCGCTGAAACTGCGTTAGGGATCGCGCCATGTGTGGGATCGCGGGCATCTATCATCTGGAAACGGCGAAGCCCGTCGACCCGGCGCGCCTCCGCGCAATGTTGCATCCGATGGCGCATCGCGGCCCGGACGGGTCGGGCGTCTGGACCGCTCCCGGCGTCGGGCTCGGTCATTTGCGCCTGTCGATCATCGACATCGACGGCAGTCCGCAGCCGATGGCGAGCGATGACGAAGCTGTGACGCTCACCTATAACGGCGAAATCTATAATTTCCGCGAGCTGCGCTCCGAACTGGAGGATCGCGGCCACCGGTTCCGCACCAGCGGCGATACCGAGGTCATCATCGCGGCGTGGCGGCAATGGGGGCCCGATTGCCTGTCGCGGCTGAACGGCATGTTTGCCTTTGCGATCCACGATCATGCGCGCGGCTGCCTGTTCCTGGCGCGTGACCGCTTGGGGGTGAAGCCGCTGCACTATGCGCGGCTGTCGGACGGGTCGGTGGCGTTTGCGTCCGAACTGAAGGGTCTGCTGCGCAACCCGCTCCTGCGGCAGGAAGCCAATCTGACTGCGATCGAGGATTTCCTAGCCTTTGGTTATGTCCCCGACGACAATTGCATTGTCGCGGGGGTCGAGAAGCTGCCCGCAGGCCATTATTTGCTGCTCGAACGCGGCAAGCCCGTCCCCGCACCGACGCGCTGGTGGGCGCCTGATTTTTCCAGGCGCATCAAGGCCAGCGAAGGCGAGGCGGCCGAGCATCTTGTTCACCTGATGCGCGCCGCAGTGACCGACCGCATGGTCGCAGACGTGCCGCTCGGCGCGTTCCTGTCGGGCGGCGTCGACAGCAGCGCGGTGGTCGCGCTGATGGCGGAAGCGAGCGCGAAGGCGGTCAAGACCTGCACGATCGGCTTCGATCAGGCGGCGCTCGACGAAACCGCCTATGCCCAGCAAATCGCCGAACGCTTCGCGACCGATCATCGCACGCGCACTGTGTCGTCGGGCGATTTCGGGCTGGTCGATACGATCGCCGATCATTTCGACGAGCCATTTGCCGACGCCAGCGCGCTGCCGACCTACCGCGTGTGCGAGCTCGCGCGCGAAAGCGTGACCGTCGCGCTGTCGGGCGACGGCGCCGACGAGGCGTTTGCCGGCTATCGGCGGCTGGTGTTCCAGCATCAGGAGGAGCGGCTGCGCGGGTTGATCCCGGGCTTCATGCGCCGCGGGGTGCTGGGGCCACTGGCGAAGATCTGGCCGCAGATGGACTGGGCACCGCGCCCGCTGCGCGCGCGCGCAACGCTCGCCAGCCTGTCCAAAAGCGGTGCCGAAGGCTATGCCGAAGCGGTCGGGGTGACGGGGCAGGCGCAGCGGTCGCTCCTGTTCAACGACGCCGCGCATCATGCGCTGGGCGATCATGTCGCCGAGGCGCGCTATTGGAAGGCGATGGCCGAAGCCCCGGCGCGCGAGCCGCTCGACCGCGCGCAATATGCCGACCTGATGATCTGGCTGCCCGGCGACATCCTGACCAAGACCGACCGGATGAGTATGGCGGTGAGCCTCGAGGCGCGCGAGCCGCTGCTCGATTATCGGCTGATCGAATTCGCCGCGAGCCTGCCCGCGTCGATGCGCGTCAAGGGATCGACCGGCAAGGCGATCATGAAGCAGGCAATGGAACGCTATCTGCCGCACGACATCCTGTATCGGCCCAAGATGGGGTTTGTGACGCCGGTGTCGCAATGGTTCCGCGGCGCTTTGGTCGAGCAGGCGAGGGGGCTGGCGACGTCGTCGACTCTGGCGCGGTCGGGCTGGTTCGACATGGCCGAGATCGAGCGTATCGTCGCGGCGCACCAGTCTGGGCGGCGCGACCATGGGCGGTTGATCTGGCAGTTTTTCATGCTGGAAAAGTCGCTGGCGAAACTGTTCGGGATTTGAGCTTTTGCCCCTCCCCCTTGATGGGGGAGGCTGCGTGACTTGCCAACTTGCTGGCTTAATCGCAGCGGTGGGGGGCGCTCTCGGCCTGAGATGGCGGAGCAAGGACGCGCCATCACCCTCATCCAACTTCGCCTAATCGCTTCGCGATTAGGCTGCGTATCCTTCCCCCATTAAGGGGGAAGGGGAGCGTCGAATCGCCACCCCATTTTAACGCTTCCCTGCTAACCTCCACCCGATGACGGTGCACCCCGCCTTTCCCGCCGACGCCACCCCCGCCGATCCGCTGACGGTGCGTATCGTCGACCCGCTGGCGCTTTCACCCGAGCTGGCGGCGGCGTGGGACCGGCTGGCGGCGGAGGCCAGCGAACCCAATCCCTTTGCCGAACGCTGGTGCCTGCAATCGGCGTTGCACCTGCTCGACCCCGATCGCACCGCGCGGCTGGTCATGGTGCGCGACGGCAGCGACGGGCCGGTGATCGGCATCATGCCGATCGCCGCTGCGCCGCAATATGGCCGCCTGCCGCTGCGCCATGTGACCGGCTGGGGGCACCCCAATCATTTTCTGGGATTGCCGCTGGTCCGCGCGGGGTTCGAACGCCTGTTCTGGTCGATCCTGCTCGGCTGGTGCGACGCGGCGCCGTGGGCGCGGACCTTGTTGCATGTGCCGCGATTGACCGAGGATGGACCACTGCACCGCGCGCTGGTCGATGTCGCGCGGGTGCGCGGCGGCGAAGCCGAGATCGTCCATCGTGAAGAGCGCGCGCTGCTCGCCAGCGACCTGTCGCCCGCCGAATATTGGGACACCGCGGTACGCGCCAAGAAGCGCAAGGAGCATCGGCGCCAGGCCAATCGGCTCGCCGAGCAGGGGGGCGTGCGTTTTCGGCGCTGGCAGGCGGGAGAGGCGATCGATCCGTGGATCGACAGCTTTCTGGACCTGGAGGCGCGCGGCTGGAAAGGCCGCGCCGGATCGGCGCTCGCCAGCCATGGCGATACCGAGGCTTGGTTCCGCGCCATCATCGCCGGTGCCGCAGAGGCGGGACGGCTCGACATGCGTGCGCTGGACCTCGACGAGCGACCGCTGGCGATGCTGATCAATTTTCGGGCGCCGCCCGGGGGCTTTTCGTTCAAGACCGCGTTCGACGAGGAATATGCCCGCTTTTCGCCCGGGGTGTTGCTGCAACAGGAAAATCTCGACCTGCTGGACGATCCGGCGATTGCGTGGGTCGACAGCTGCGCTGCGCCCGGACATCCGATGATCGACAGCGTCTGGCGCGAGCGCCGCGCGCTGGTGTGGGTCAACGCCGCGCTGTCGTCGCCCGCCGACCGGCTGCGCTTTGCGATGCTCGCCAGGATCGAGCGGCTCTGGCGACGCTGGAAAGCTCCCGCCGCCGTCAAAAATGAAGTAGAAAGCCCGACATGACTGCGCATCAGCCGATCTCTGCTCCCGTTTTCCCCGCCGACACGCTGGCGGCGATGGCGGCGCTATATCCTTTGAAGGCGGGGCTGCTGCGCCATCATCTGCCCGACCATCCCTTGCTGTCGATCGAGGCGCTGGCAGAGCTTGCCGAAAGCATGCCGGCGAGCGCGGTCGAATATAATCCGGGCAATGTCCCGATCGGGATCCGTCCCGAGGATGTCCCGTCTAACGGCCTGTCGATCGGCGAGACGATCCGCACCATCGACACCAATGGCAGCTGGGCGGTGCTCAAGAATATCGAAAATGTTCCGGCTTATCGCACGCTGCTGATGGACCTGCTCGGCGAACTCAAGTCGGTGGTCGAACCGCGGACGGGCGCGATGCTGACGCCGCAGGGGTTCATCTTCATTTCGTCGCCGGGGTCGATCACGCCCTATCACTTCGACCCCGAGCATAATATTTTGCTGCAACTGCGCGGGACCAAGGTCATGAACGTCTGGCCCGCGGGCGACGAGCGTTTTGCCGATCGCCGCGAGCATGAACGCTATCATGGCGGCGGCCACCGCAACCTGCCGTGGCAGGACGATTTCCATGCCGATGCGCAGCTGGTGCCGCTCGCTCCCGGCGACGCCGTGCTGATGCCGGTGATGGCGCCGCACTTCGTCGCCAATGGCGATGCGCCGTCGATCTCGCTGTCGATCACCTGGCGCAGCGAATGGAGCTATCGCGAATCCGAAGCGCACGCCGCCAACGCCGCGCTGCGCCGCATGGGGCTGGACCCGGCGATGCCGCCGCGCTGGCCAAGCTATGCCTGGGCGCGGTCGGTGGGCTGGCGGATCGCGCGAAAGCTGCGGCTTGTCGCGTGACAGACCGCTTTCCATCGCGGCATTTTGCGGCTATGGGCGCGCATCCTTATTTTGTGAGATCCTAGAGGACTGATGGCGAAAGAAGAACTTCTGGAGATGCGCGGCCAAGTGGTCGAACTGCTGCCCAACGCGATGTTTCGCGTCAAACTGGAAAACAACCACGAGATTCTGGGCCATACGGCCGGAAAGATGCGCAAGAACCGCATCCGCGTTCTGGTTGGCGACGAAGTGCTCGTCGAACTCACCCCCTATGACCTGACCAAGGGTCGGATCACCTATCGCTTCAAGTGAGCGGCGCGGCGAAAACTCCTGCGCCCATGCCGGGACTGGTTCTCGCTTCGACTTCGCCCCGGCGGCGTGAGCTGCTGGCGCGCATCGGCGTGATCCCGGCACGGATCGCGTCCCCCGACATCGACGAAACGCCGCTGAAGGCCGAACTGCCGCGTGATTATGTCGCGCGGCTGGCCAAGGGCAAGGCACTGGCGGTCGCGCGTGCGCCGGACGAGGTGGTGCTCGCGGGCGACACGACCGTCGCGGTCGGGCGCCGCATCTTGGAAAAACCCGCCGACGAGGCGGATCTGCGCCGCATGCTCGGCCTGCTGTCGGGGCGGCGGCACCATGTCTATTCGGGGCTGTGCGTCGTCGGGACCGACGGCAAGGCGCGCGTGCGCGTGGCAGATACCGTCGTCGCGTTCAAGGTGCTGAGTGCCGCCGAGATCGAATGGTATGTCGCTTCGGGTGAAGGCATGGGCAAGGCTGGCGGTTATGCGATCCAGGGGCGCGCCGAAACGTTTGTCCGTTTCCTGTCGGGCAGCCACTCGAACGTCGTCGGACTGCCGCTGTTTGAAACACGCACCTTGCTGACCAGCGCGGGCATCCCCCTTGGTTGAATGGCTGTACGAAGCCGGGATCGGCGAAGCGCGCGCGGCGCTGGTTGACGGCGACGACATTCTGGAAGCACGGATCGAACGCGAAGGGACCGGGCCGCGTGTCGGGGCGGTGGTCGCGGCGCAGCTGGTCGAAGCAGGCAGATCGGCGCTGGTGACGCTCGACTGGCCCGGTGCGCCCACCGCGACCCTGACCGGATTGCCGCCAGCGGCATCGATCGGCGCCGCGCTGACCGTCGAGATCACCCGTATGGCGCTGCGCGAACGCGGGCGCGACAAGCCGGCGCGTGCGCGGTTGGCCGACGCAGGCGCGGCGCCCGGCGACGGTCCCGACCTGCGCGCGCGGATCGCAGCCAGCGGCCTGCCGGTAACCGAGCTGCGCCCGACCGATCCCGATCGGCTGGAACAGGCGGGCTGGTCCGAATTGATCGATCATGTCCGCACCGGTCACTGGCCCTTCGACGGCGGCGCGCTGTGGGTCGATGCGACCCCGGCGATGGTGCTGATCGACATTGATGGCGGCGGTGATGCGCTGACGCTGGCCCAGGTCGGTGCAAAGGCCGCGGCTGCAGTGATCCGCTGCTGCGACATCGGCGGTTCGATCGGCATCGATTTCCCCTCGCTCTCCGATCGCAAGGGGCGCCACATGATCGACGCCGCAGTCGATGCGGCACTGCCGCAGCCTTATGAGCGCACCGCGGTAAACGGCTTTGGGTTGATGCAGATCATACGCCGCCGCGATCGTCCGTCGCTGATCGAACAGGTCGTGCTCGATCCGGTCGCCACCGATGCGGCGCTGTTGCTGCGGCAGGCTGAGCGTGCGGTGGGGGCGGGGGTGTTGACGCTGACCGCGCGGCCCGCGGTGATCGACCATATCGCGGCGCATCCGGCGTGGACCGCGCTGTTGCAAAGACGGACCGGACGTCCGGTCCAACTGACCGCCGACGCCGCGAGCAAAGGAACCGGACATGCCCAATAAACCGCCGCGCTGTCCGCTCTGCGGCAAGCCGCGCGAGCCGGAGTTCAAACCCTTTTGCAGTCGCGGCTGCCGCGACCGCGACCTCTTGAACTGGTTCGGCGAAGACTATCGCGTCGCCGCGACGCAGGCGCCCGACGGGACCGCCGACAGCGATCGTTTCGACGAAAGTTGACGCGGAAAATCGGACATCACAAAGCCACTGGACAGGACTACAAGCCCTGCCTATAGCCGCCGCTCGCCAGCGCGACCAACGGGTCGCAGCGGCCCTGCCCGGGTAGCTCAGTTGGTAGAGCATGCGATTGAAAATCGCAGTGTCGGCGGTTCGATCCCGTCCCCGGGCACCACTATCCCAGCCGCTGGAATCAAGCCGCCCGAACTTTGACCGGGCGATCCGCCGGTGCGTTTTCGCAAGAGCGTCGCCGACAGCTGGCTGGAGATCGTCATCACCGATGGAGGCAATCGTCAGGTGCGGCGGATGACCGCGGCGGTGGGCTACCCGACGCTACGGCTTGTGCGGTTAGGCATCGGCGCCTGGGCGCTGGGCGATCGGGTGCCCGGCGCATGGCGCGCGGTGGGCTAGCGCATTTGCAGGGCTTTCGGGGCTCGCGCGCGACGCTTATGTTGCAGTGCAAACTGTTGCTTTTCGGACACAAATGCGAAGAAAAACGGAATTACCTGATGCCGCCGCGTTGACGCGGCGCGCGCGGCAACTACAGCGGCCTGTTCCGGTGGGGCATCTCCCTCTTTGGCCGCAGGGCCGCGCTTGCACCGGTTTGGAGAGAGAGAGACATCATGACTTTGCGCAACCTTTTGCTGGGCGCCACGATGCTGTGCGCCAGCGCCACCCCCGCCATCGCTTTTGCCCAGGACGCCGCCCCCGCCGACGACAGCGCGGTCGCGGTCGACGATGCCGATTATGGCAATGACATCATCGTGACCGCGTCGAAGCGGTCGCAGACGTTGCAGGACACGCCGGTCGCCGTTTCGGTGACGTCGGCGGCGCAGCTGGAGGAATCGCAGATCCGCGACCTCATCGACCTGCAGACCGCGGTCCCTAGCCTCCGCGTGTCGCAGCTCCAGTCGAGCGCCAACACCAACTTCATCATCCGCGGTTTCGGTAACGGTGCCAACAATGCCGGTATCGAACCGTCGGTCGGCGTGTTCATCGACGGCGTGTATCGGTCGCGCTCGGCCGCCCAGATCGGCGACCTTCCGAACGTCGAACGCATCGAAGTGCTGCGCGGGCCGCAGTCGACCCTGTTTGGCAAGAACGCATCGGCGGGCGTCATCAGCATCGTCACGCAAAAGCCGCAGTATGAATTCGGCGGTTCGGCCGAAGTGACCTATGGCAATTTCGACGCGATCACCGTCAAGGGCGACGTGACCGGGCCGATCAGCGAGACGGTCGCCTTCTCGATCGGCGGCAGCTACAATCGCCGCGACGGCTATGCGCAGGATCTGAAGCTTGGCACCGACGTCAACGACCGCAACCGTTGGGGCGTGCGCGGCCAGCTCCTGTTCGAACCGACCGACGCGCTGTCGATCCGCCTGATCGGCGATTATGACAAGATCGACGAAAATTGCTGCATCGCCGGCAACGTCATCGCCGGTCCGACCGTTGCCATCACCAACGCGCTGGCGGGCGGCCCCAGCGTCGATGCGAACAACCCCTTTTCGTACAATGTGTACAACAACTTCCTGTCGTCGAACGAGATCGAAAACTACGGCGGTTCGGGTCAGATCGACTATGACCTCGGCAACCTCGCGCTGACCTCGATCACCGCGTACCGCAAGGTCAAGGCGCTGACCAACCAGGATTCGGATTTCACCGGCGCCGACCTGATCGGTGAAAACAGCCAGGACCTGGGGATCAACACCTTCACCCAGGAACTGCGCGTCACGTCGGATTTTGACGGCCCGATCAACTTCCTGCTCGGCGGCTATTATTTCAACGAGAAGATCCGGCAGAAGAACGACATCCGCTTCGGCACCCAGTTCCGCCCCTATGGCGACCAGCTGATCCGCGCCGCGAGCGGCAATGCGCTCAACGTCGCGCTGCTCGAAGGCACGTTCGGCGCGCTCGAGGGCGCCCCGACCCGCTATCTCGGCACCTTCTTCCGCGCCGGCGACGGGCTCGACGAAGCCTATCGGATGAAGGACGAAGCGTTCTCGATCTTTGGCACGCTTGACTTTGAAGTGACCGACCGGCTGACCCTGTCGTTCGGCGGCAACTACACCAAGGACCGCAAGAATTTTTCGACCAATGTGATCAGCACCGACACCTTCTCGGGGCTCAATCTCGACGCGCCGCAATATGCGCCGTTCCGCAACCAGCTGCTGTTCCAGGGCGGCTTGGCGCAGACGATCGGCGGCCCGAGCGTGCTCAACCTCGGTCGTTCGGCAACCGCGGCTGAAATCGGCGCGTTTGCAGCGGCGAACCCGGCGGCTTTCGCGGGGATTTCGGGACAGGTACAGGCTTTTGCCAACGCCAATCAGAACAACCCGGCGGCGAACCCGCTTAATGGGCTGAAGGCATTCCAGTTCCTGCCGCCGTTCCTGAACGTCCCCAATTCGGTCGAGGATGGGAAGACCAGCGACGGCGATTTTTCATACAGCGTTCGCGCCGCCTATGAGGTGACCGACACCGTCAACGTCTATGCGACTTATGCGACCGGCTTCAAGGCGAGCTCGGTCAACCTGTCGCGCGACAGCCGTCCGCTCGCGTCGGACCTGGCGGCGATCACCGCTGCGGGCCTGCGCACCCCGAACCTGGCGACGGGCTCGCGCTTTGCGGCGCCCGAAGAATCGACGGTCTATGAATTCGGGATCAAGGGCCAGTGGGACGTCGCGGCGGTCAACGTCGCGGTGTTCAAGCAGTCGATCAAGGGAACGTGTTCACCGGCACCGGCTTCGCCCTGGCCAACGCCGGCAAGCAGTCGACTTTTGGCATCGAGTTCGACGGGTCGGTGCGGCCGGTCGAGGGGCTGAACCTGACGCTGGCGGCGACCTATCTCGACGCCAAGTACGACAGCTTCGTCAATTCGGCGTTCGGCGACATCTCGGGCACGACCCCTGCAGGCATCCCGGCGCTGTCGATGTCGATGGGCGCCACCTATACGCATGAATTTGCGGGCGGGACGAAGGCGATCGCGCACGTCGACTACAGCTATGAAAGCCCGGTCCAGATCGTCGAAGGCCTGAGCGGTTTCCCGGCAGGCGTGGCCGAAAGCCTGCAGCGCGAGGTGAACTCGCTCAACGCGTCGTTCACGGTTCGCCTGACCAATGGCCTCGACGTTGGCGTGTGGGGACGCAACCTGACCAACGCGGAGTATCTGACGACGATCTTCCCGGCCGTGGCGCAGGCGGGCAGCGTGTCGGGCTATCCCAGCCAGCCGCGCACCTATGGCGGCACCGTTCGCTTCAAATTCTGATCGCGGCGGGCTGGGGCGCTCGAACGCTTCGGCCCTCCGGTCAGCGGACAAAAGAAACCCCGACCTCTCGATGGAGAGGCCGGGGTTTTTTGTCGGCGTTGCCGCCGGTCGCTTAGAACTTCACGCCCGCCGCGATGCCGTAGCGGCGCGGTTCGAGGGTGAAGATGTTGGTGTAGTTACCCGACGACTGGTCGGTGATGTACAGCCCGGTGACGCTGGCCGAGTCGAAGACGTTCTGGATGAAGCCTTTGACATACCATTTCTCGTCGGGGCCGTTGAGCTGCAGCTGGGCATTGACCTGGGCATAGCCCTTGATCCGGTTCACATTGCCGTTGAAGATGCTGCCGTAGCTTTCGCCGGTGTAGGCGAGGTCGAGGCGGGGAACGAGCGTCATGTCGCCGCCGCCCAGCCGCGCGGTATATTGCACGCCGGCGCTGAACTTGTAGTTCGGTGCCTGCGGCAGCTGGTTGCCCTTGATGTTGACGGGAACCCCGGCGGAGAAATATTCGATCCCGCCGAAAGCGGTCGGATTGAGCCCCGCCCCGGCAAAGGCGCCGGCTGCCGCTGCTTCCATGACGCCGCAGATGCTGAACGCGCCGGTCGACGCGATGCCGCCGTCGGCAGGGAAGGCGGTGGTGGGTTGCAGGCCGGCTCCGCCCTGGACACCGGGAACGAAGCCGCCGTTGATGACCTGCTGCACCCCGTTCACAAAGGCATTGACCCCGGCGACGTTGCCCGACCGCGACGCCACGGCGCAGTTCGCGGCATTGGTGATGTCCTTGATGATCACCGCGTCAGAGCGGCCACCGCCAAAGTCGCGCGGATTGCTGGTGAACTTGTCGTCGCTGACCTTGCTGTGCAGGTAGCTGAAGCCCAGGTTGATCACCAGGTCCGGGTCGGGCCGCACGATCGCTTCGGCTTCGAACCCGTAAATGTTGGCGCTGACATTGTCGTTGACCGCGGTGCGGGCGACGATCTTGCTCAGCTGAAGATCCTTATATTTGTAATAGAAGGCGGTCAGGTTCAGCTGGAGCGCGCCGTTGCCGAAGCTGTTCTTCGACCCGATTTCGAACGCGTCGACCTGTTCGGGGGCGAAGCTTTCGGGAACCGCAAAGATCGGCTGCAGCGGCGGGTTGATCCCGCCCGATTTATATCCGCGCGAATAGGACGCATAGATCAGATTGTCGTCGGTGACCTTGAAGTCGAGGACGGCGCGTCCGGTCAGCTTGTTGAACTTGACCTGGCGTGACTGGATGATCTGATTGCCCGGCGTGCCCGGATCGGCATCGAACGACCCGACGAACGGCGATCCGAACACGGTGTCGCTGGTTCCGCCATGCGGGGCCAGGAAGCTGGCGAGCGTCGAGCGCGCCGTGACCGCCTTTTTGTCATTGTTGTAACGCAGGCCTGCCGTCAGTTTCAGCCGGTCGCTGAACTCGAAATAGGCTTCACCGAACAGGCCGTAGGACGTGATCTTGAGGTCGTCGGTGTTGTTGCGGAAAAAGGGCGTCGCCAGGAACGACGGCGGCAACGGACCGCCCGCAGCGGGCGGATTGGTCGCCGCGGTGAATGCACCCAACACCCCGGTCAGATAATCGATGGGGAAGGCGTTCACATAATAGCTGTTCTCGGTCAGATGATAATCGGCATAGATGCCGCCGACCAGGAAGTTGAACGGTCCGTCGAAATCGCTGGTCAAAATGCCTTCGACCGACCAGCTGCTGTTATTCTGGTTCGACCGGTCGAATTGCAGCGACTGATCGCTACAGATTTTTTTGCCGCCATAGGAGCCATATCCGGTCTCCTCTGCGAGCGAGGTGCAGAGCTGGCCGGTGGGACCGTTGGGAATGATCGCCGCGGCGACCGGCGCAAAATAGGGGGTGAACGCGGCACCCAGCGCGCCGCCAGCCGCCGCCTGCAAGGTCGCGAGGCCGCCCGCGTAGAGCGCGCGGTTGCCAACATTGCTGTTATAATCCTGCGAAGCGTCCAGTTTGACCTTTTGATACTGGCCCGACACCTGCAGCGACACCGGCCCGAAATTATGTTCGATCTGGCCCTGAACGGTCAGTTCGCTGGTGAAATAGCTGGGGGTGTAAGCGGTGTTCACCACCCGCGGATCGGCGGGAACGGTGGTGTTGGCATAGACGTCGGGGCCATAAAGGCTGCCTAGCGCGAATGCAGTGGGGATCCCCCGGATGGCGAGGAATTCACGCGATGTCAGCGCCGCAGTGAAGGTGGCGTTGCCGTTGAACGGTGCGTTGTCGCGGCGGGTGTTGAGACAGCCCAAAATGCCGGTCGGATCGCGCTGGCAAAGCTGTTTCTGGATACGGGTGCGTTGGTCCCTTTCGTGGAAATAGGACGCCAGAATGTCGATCGTCGTGTCGTCGCTGGGTTCCCAGCGCAGCGAGCCGCGGACCGAGTAGAGATCGCGATCGTCGATACGGGTGTTGAGGAAGGCGTTGCGAGTATAGCCGTCGCGGTTCAGGTAGATGCCCGCAACGCGGAACGCCATATTGTCCCCGAGCGGGATGTTGACCATCCCCTTGCCCTTGATCGAATTATAATTGCCATATTCGCCCTCGGCGGCGGCTTCGAACGTCCCGAGCTTGGGCTTGGCGGTGATCACGTTGACCACGCCCGACGTTGCGTTGCGGCCGAACAGCGTACCCTGCGGCCCGCGCAGAACTTCGACGCGTTCCAAGTCGTAGAATTCGGTTTCGAACAGGCGGGTCGAAAACAGCGGGTCGCCGTTCAGATGGATCGCGGTCGCGCTGTCGCAGGTGGTGCCGACGCACAGGTCGCCGATGCCGCGGATCGTAAAGCTGGCGCCGGTAAAGTTGGTTTTTGTAAAGGTCACATTGGGCAGGGTCAGCTGCAAATCCGACGGCGTCTTGATCTGCTGCGCTTCCAGGGCTTCGGACGAAAAGGCGCTGACCGCGATCGGCACGTCCTGGAGCCGTTCGGACTGACGCTGTGCCGTGACGACAATTTCGCCGCCGAACGCGTCGCGTTCGACTTCTTCCGCCGGATCCTGCGCCCACGCGGGTGTCGCCACCGCCATCGCAAGAATCGACGTTCCGATCAGTGCCTTGAACTTCATTTACAGCCTCCCTTTTTCGAACCCGCGCACTGCGGGGCCGCCCAAATTCAAATTGTGGTAAGGGGAGGGGATAGGACCAGACATGGCAAAGGCTGTCCGACCGAAACGGCCGGATGCCCGGGTGTATCCCACTTGCCAGCTGTGCTGGTCATCGTCCTCTCCCACCGGCGTCGGGGAAAAACGCCGGCCTCTCCGGATCACGACCCGCTTGAGCGGGTTCTGTAATGCAACCCAAAGGTGCGCTTAGTTGACGCGAGCGTCAAGCCACTTGTTCGATCTGGAAAGCGACATGAAATGGGGCAGTTGCAAAGATGCAAAATCCCAAGTTTCCGCAACGTAAACTTGCGCACGCCGCAATATTGTTGTCGTTCGACCCTTGTTTATCTAGGCGTGGGCACCGAAATGTGCGGCAAGAATGCAACAGTGAAAGTGGGGCGATGAGCGACAGCAAGGTTGAAGTGGGAGCGGACGGCAAGGTGGTCGTTCCCGACCATGTCGCGGACGCGGTGCGGACGCTGATCGAATGGGCCGGCGACGATCCGGCGCGCGAGGGATTGCTCGATACGCCCAAGCGCGTGGCGCGCGCGTGGAAGGAATATTGCAGCGGCTATGCCGACGATCCGGCGATCCACCTGGCGCGCACCTTTGAAGAGGTGGGGGGCTATGACGAGCTCGTGCTGCTGAAGGATATTCCGTTCCAGTCGCATTGCGAACATCACATGGCGCCGATCACCGGCAAGGCGTCGATCGCCTATATGCCGCGCGACCGCGTCGTCGGCATTTCCAAGCTGGCGCGCGTGCTCAACGGCTATGCCCGGCGGTTGCAAGTACAGGAACGGCTGACCGCCGAGGTCGCGCGCTGCATCTGGGACAATCTGCACCCGCACGGTGTTGCGGTGGTGATCGATGCGCAGCATGGCTGCATGACCGGGCGTGGCGTGCGTACCCCCGGGGTGGGGATGGTGACGAGCCGGTTGCTAGGCTGTTTCCTCGATGATCAGCGCAGCCGCAAGGAAGTGCTGAGTTTGATGGGGTATTGAGGGGGGCGCTGACGACCGATTGCGGACGTACGTCATTTCCTCTCTCCCCTTGTGGGAGAGATACGAAGGCTTGGCAGCTTTGCTGCCTAGCCGCAGTTGAGAGGGGGTTTGCGCGGGCTGGCGTCCGTCCCCTCACCAAGCTTCGCTAGCTCCTGACGGAGCAAGCTGCGCTATCCTCTCCCACAAGGGGAGAGGAGCTTGTGACCGCTCTCCACCCCAAAGCCGCCACCCGCCGCCAAAAACGCTTTCCTACAATCTTCGGCTGTGCCAGCCTTCATCTCAGCTCTTTCCATATGTCGGCAAAAAAGGCGGTCACCGCCCGGATTCCTGACGCGGCCCCGATCCGACCGCCCTATGTCCATCGAGCACGACAATCCGGGCGCCGCAATGGGCTGAACTTTCCTGAACTTTGGGATGATGGCGCGGGACAGGCGCCGCGCGGATCGCGGCTCCAGCCCGCGTAACCGGGGAGCCGAAATGTTCGTTTCCTGCCCATGGGCTGACATTGAACCGTATGGAAAACCAAAGAAAAAGGCTCCGGAACGCCAGGTTCCGGAGCCTTTCCTGTCTCGCGCGAGAGCGAAGGGCTTAAGCCTCTTCGTCCTCGGTCGCAGCCGGAGCTTCCTCGGCAGCGCGTTCCGACGGCGGCGTCGCGTCGTCGAATTCGTCTTCGCTGTCGGGTTCCAGCGCCGAAGCGACGGCTTCGGCCTGTTCTTCTTCGAACATCGCGGCGATGACGTCGATGCCCTGCTTCTGCATTTCGGCTTCGTCGGGCGAACGCGCGACGTTGACGCCGACGGTCACGGCGACCTCGGGGTGCAGCTTGACCTTGACGTCGACCAGGCCGAGCGCCTTGATCGGGCGTTCCAGTTCGACCATCGACTTGGTCACGCCGGTGACGCCGTCTTCGGCGAGGGCGTCGACGATGTCGCGGACCGAAACCGAGCCATAGAGCTGGCCGGTGTTCGACGCCTGGCGGATCAGGACGATCTGCTTGCCGTCGATGTCCTTGGCGCGGACTTCGGCTTCACCGCGACGTTCGGCGTTGTCGGCCTCGATCTTGGTGCGGTTGGCTTCGAACAGCTTGCGGTTCGCGTCGTTCGCGCGCAGCGCCTTGTTGTTGGGCAACAGATAGTTGCGGGCAAAGCCGTTCTTGACGGTGACGACATCGCCGATGCCGCCGAGTTTCTCGATGCGTTCGAGCAGAATGATTTCCATCAGACCAGCCCTCCTTACTTCACAATGTAGGGCAGCAGGCCGATGTGGCGCGAGCGCTTGATCGCTTTCGCCAGCTCACGCTGCTTCTTGGCGGACACCGCGGTAATCCGCGACGGGACGATCTTGCCGCGCTCCGACAGGTAACCCTGGAGCAGGCGGACGTCCTTGTAATCGATGACCGGTGCGTCCTTCGCAGTGAAGGGGCAGGTCTTGCGGCGACGGAAAAAGGGTCGTGCCATGGTCTTTATCCTTATTCTTCGCCGTCGCGGTCACGGCCGCCACGGCCGCCCCGACGTTCCTGCTTGCGCATCATGACCGACGGGCCTTTTTCGAGTTCGTCGACCTTGATCGTCATCCAGCGGATGATGTCTTCGTTGATCGCCGCCTGACGCTCGATCTCTGCGATCGCTTCGCCCGACACTTCGGCCGACAGCATCACATAATGACCCTTGCGGTTCTTTTGAATCTTGTAGGCGAGCTGCTTGAGGCCCCAGGTTTCGGTCTTGTGAACCTGGCCCTTAAATTCGCCGATGACGTTGGTGACGGTTTCCGCCAGCGCATCGACCTGAGCCTGGCTCAGGTCCTGACGCGCGATAAAGACATGCTCGTAAAACGGCATGGTGCGCTTCCTTCGATTTGGCCGATCGCTGACCTGCGCCAATCGCAGGCCCCTCCGGCTGTCGTCTTGCCCTGCGAAATCACTGCAAAGCAAATGGGGCGACGGCAAAGCGCCTCGCCCCAATGGAGCGCGCCTTTACAGATTCGGCGGCGGAAAGCAAGGGTTGGGGCCGGATATTCGACCGCATCTGAAATGGCTTGCTCCGCGGGCCGCGCCGCGCGACACCATGGCAGGGCTTTAGGGGGAAATGGCGATGTTGGAAATTGCGGCGCTGATCGGTCTGTTCAGCTGGGGCATGAACAGCGACCGGCTGACGTGGAAGCATGCGGGCGTCATCCTGCTGCTGGCCAGCCTGTTCGGCGGTCTCGGCGGCTTGATCGCTGGCGTCGACGGGATTCCCCTTGGTGTGGCGATGATTTTCACCATCGCATTCGAACTGATGCTCCAGACGCTCGTCTTCTTCGTGGGCTTCGGTATCGGACGCTATCGCGCGCGCAAGGCCGGGATCAGCAATATCGAGGACACGTTCGGCTAAGCGCCGAGCTTCTCCAGCAATTCCAACCCGAAGTCGGTCAGCGTGTCGTCGCGCGCGCCGAGGATCAGGATGCGGTCCCCCGCCTTCGCTTCATCGAGCATCGCGGCGCCGCAATTGGCGCGGGTGGTCAGATGCACCGCATCGCCGCCGCCCGCGACGATGTCGGCGACCAGCGCTTCGCTGCCGATGCTGCGGTCGACGGTGCCGCCGAAATAGACGGGGTCGCACACGAACAGCCTGTCGCCGTCGCGCATGCCGCCCGCGAAACTGGCCGCGAGTTCCTTGCCCATCTGGCGCAGCGGACCATAACCGTGCGGCTGAAAGAACAGCAAAGCGCGGCCCGGCAGTTCGCTGACCGCTGCGAGCGTCGCGGCGACCTTGTCCGGGTTATGCGCGAAATCGTCGATCACGGTGACGCCGCCGGCCTGACCCAGCACCTCGTAGCGGCGCGCGAGGCCAGTGAAATCGGCCAGCGCCGCGGCTGCGTCGGCGACCGGGATGTTGATCGCGCGCGCCGCCGCGATCGCCGCGAGCGCGTTCATGGCATTGTGCCGCCCGGGCATGCGCAGCCGCACCTCGTGCGCGGTCGCGAGGAAATGAACCTTGAAGCGGCAGCCGTCGGGCAGCGCCTCGAAATCGCTGCCGCGCAGCGCGGCGCCGTCGCCAAAGCCAAAGCGCAGATTATTGTCAGCGTTGAACAGCGGCGCCGATTCGGGATCGTCGGCGTTGATCACCGCGATCCGCGCCTTGGCGACGAAATCGCCGAACAGCGCATGGAGTTCGTCGAGGCTCTTGTGGTCGAGGCTGATGTTGGTGACCACCGCGACGTCGGGGCGATAGAGCGCGATCGACCCGTCGCTTTCGTCGACTTCGCTGACGTACAGCGCGTCGTCGCCGACGAGTGCGCTGGCAAAGGGGTGGTCGGCTTTCGCGAAATTGCGCATCACCGCGCCGTTCATCACCGTCGGCTTTTTCCCGGCGCGATCGAGGATCCAGCCGATCATCCCGGTGACGGTCGATTTGCCGCTGGTCCCGCCGACGCCGATCGCCTTGCCTGCGCCATTGAACAGGGCCGCGTTAAGGTCGGCGCGGGTCATGCGCGCGAGGCCGAGCCTGTTCGCGGCGGCGATGTCGGGGACGCTGTCCTCGACCGCCGCCGAGGCGACCAGCGTCTGGCCCGCGGCGACGCCGCTGCCGTCCTGCGCGAACAGCGCGATACCCTGATCCGCGATCCACGCGAACTTGTCGGCGCTGCGGCCCTGATCGCGGCTGCGGTCAGAGCCCGACACGCTGGCGCCGCGCGCCGCGACGATCATCGCCAGCGGCAACATGCCCGACCCGCCGATACCGCAGAAGAAATAGGATTTGTTTTCCGACATGGCGCGGCGTTATGGGCTTGGCGAGGGGTTTGCAACCGGCACTCACCCCAATTTCCGTTCGTGTCGAGCGAAGTCGAGACACCCATGGGGATGACGTAAGGCCGATGGGCATCTAGACTTCGCTCGATGCGAATGTTTGAGGGGAAGTTTGGTCCATGCGTATCGGGATTGTTGCACCCTCGACCCCGATCCTCCCCGACGATGCCGAGGCGGTGCGCGCGCTCGCCAGCCTCGGCTACCCCGACGTCGAGCTTGAGTTCGATCCGCAATGTTTCGCGACACACGGCCATTTCGCGGGCGAGGACGGACATCGTTTCGCGGCGCTGGTCGAAATGGCGAACCGCCCGGACATCGACGCCCTGTGGTTTGCGCGCGGCGGCTATGGCGCGTGCCGGATCGCCGAAGACGCGGTTGCGGCGATGACTGACATCGCAAGGGCCAAGGCCTTCCTAGGCTATTCGGATCAGGGTAACCTGCTTGCCTGCCTCTATCGCGACGGTTTCGACCATGTCGCGCACGGCCCGATGGTCGCCGATATCCGGCGCGAGGGCGGTGATGCGGCGGTGCTCCGCGCGCTCGACTGGCTCGTCGCGCGCGATCCGGGCGCGTGCGAGAGCGGGCTCGAACATGGAGCGCGCCACGCGGCGTTTAACCTGATGACGCTGTCGATGCTGCTCGGCACCCCGCTCGAGCCCGATCTGGCGGGGCATGTCCTGCTCGTCGAGGAAGTCAGCGAATATCTCTACGCCTTTGACCGCGCCTTTTTCCACGTCGCAACCTATCTCGGCCCGCGCGGGCTTGCCGGCATCCGGCTGGGGCGCGTCAGCGACGTCCGCGAAAATGACCGGCCGTTCGGGCTGGATGCCGAAGAGATCGCGCAGGGGTGGTGCGCGCGATGCGACATTCCCTATCTTGGCCGTGCCGACATCGGCCACGATGCGGCCAACAAGGTCGTACCCTTCGGCTTGCATCGCGCGGGGTGAGGGAATAGGCGCGGCCCAATCAAAGAACAGGCTAGGGGACGCAACATGCGCGCATTCATCTTTCCGGGTCAGGGCAGCCAGTCGGTCGGCATGGGCAAGGCGCTCGCCGATGCGTCACCCGCGGCGCGCGAAGTGTTTCAGGAGGTCGACGACGCGTTGGGGCAAAAGCTGTTCCAGCTGATGACCGAAGGCCCGGAAGACCAGCTCACCCTCACCGAAAATGCCCAGCCCGCGATCATGGCGAACGCGATTGCGACGCTGCGCGTGCTCGAAAAGGAAGGCGGCGTGATGCTCGCCGCCAAGGCCGACTATGTCGCGGGCCACAGCCTCGGCGAATATAGCGCGCTCTGCGCCGCGGGCGCATTCGACCTCGCGACGACGGCGCGCCTGCTCAAGACGCGCGGGCAGGCGATGCAGGCGGCGGTACCCGTGGGCGTTGGCGCAATGGCGGCGCTGCTCGGCGCCGACATCGACACCGCGCAGAAGCTTGCCGATGCAGCGGCGGAGGGCGAGGTCTGCACCGTCGCCAACGATAACGACCCGTCGCAGGTCGTGATTTCGGGCCACAAGGGCGCGGTCGAGCGTGCGGTCGCGCTGGTCAAGGATTTCGGGATCAAACGCGGCGTGTTGCTCCCCGTCTCGGCGCCCTTCCATTGCTCGCTGATGCAGCCCGCCGCCGACGCGATGGCCGAGGCGCTCGGCGCAAACCCGCCCGCCGCGCCGCTGGTCCCCGTCGTGGCGAATGTCACCGCCAGTCCGGTGAGCGACGGCGACACGATCCGCGACCTGCTCGTCCAACAAGTGACCGGCCGCGTCCGCTGGCGCGAAAGCGTCGCATCGATGGAAGGCATCGGCGTAACGCACTTCGTCGAATTCGGCGGCAAGGTCCTGTCGCCGATGGTGAAGCGCAGCGCGAGCAGTGAGGTCGAGACAGTCAGCGTGATTTCGATGGACGACATCGAAGCGCTGCTCAAGTTGCTCTAAGAATCAGATTTCAGGAGAAATGCAGATGTTCGATCTCACCGGCATGACCGCCCTCGTCACCGGCGCCAGCGGCGGCATCGGTTCGGCTATCGCGCAGGCGCTCGCCGCACAGGGCGCGCGGCTCGCGGTTTCGGGGTCCAACGCCGACAAGCTGAGCGCCTTTCGCGACACGCTCGGCGGCGACCATGTCGCGCTGCCGTGCAACCTGGGCGATGCAGCCGCGGTCGATGCGCTCATCCCGGCGGCGGTCGATGCGCTCGGCGGCAAGCTCGACATCCTCGTCAACAACGCTGGGGTGACGCGCGACAATCTGATCATGCGGATGAAGGACGAGGAGTGGATGGATGTCATCCGCATCAATCTGGAAGCCAATTTCCGCCTCGCGCGCGCCGCCGCCAAGCCGATGATGAAGGCGCGTTTCGGGCGCATCATCTCGATCACCAGCGTCGTCGGCGCGACGGGGAATCCGGGACAGGCCAATTACGCGGCTTCGAAGGCGGGGGTCACCGGTATGACCAAGGCGCTGGCGCAGGAACTCGCGAGCCGGGGGGTGACCGCGAACTGCGTCGCGCCGGGCTTTATCGCGACAGCGATGACCGACGATTTGCCGGAGGCGCAAAAGGAAGCGCTCAATCAGCGTATTCCCGCGGGGCGGATGGGTGAGGGCAGCGATATCGCTGCGGCGGTCGTCTATCTGGCGTCGAAAGAGGCCGGATATGTCACTGGCCAGACATTGCATGTAAATGGCGGGATGGCCATGCTGTCGTGATGGTTCGCGATGCGACGTTGAAGGGAATTTGCGCATGCTGAAGGGTTTGATTGCGGGCGCCGCGCTGGCGATGGCGGCGCTGTCCGCCGCGGCCACGGCGCAGGAAGGTGAAAAATTCGATTGCGTAGTGACCTCGGTCGCCGCCGATACCAAGGCGTCGATCGGCGCCGCGATGGCGGGTGCGGGCGACGATGCCGCGCGCGACGCGCTGTTTCAGCAACTGTCGACCGTTACCGACGGGTGCGTCGCGAAGCATGGCATCGCCGAAGCCCAAAGGGCGGCCTATTTCGATTACAGCCTCGCGCGCATTTCGCGCGAGTAGCTGGTCGGCGATATCGCCAAGCTCAACCTGTCATCGGCGATCGTCGACAAGGCGCTCGACTTTGGCCCGACAGGCGCCAATCCCGATCTGTCGAGCGACATGTCCGAGGACCAGATCATGGCGATCGTTCAGGCCTACATCGACAGCGGCGTCGACATCGAAAAGGTGGACAATGCGGTGTGGGAAAAGGTCGGGGCTTATGCTGCGGCGACCTCGATCTACTGGAACAAGCGCAAGCAATTGCCGTTTTGACACCATCGTCACCCCCGCGCAGGCGGGGGCGACGATATCTCAGAAGCTCGCCCGTGCCGTAATCCGGAAATCGCGGCCCGCGAGCGGCACATAATCCTTGGTAAAGCTGGCGTGGCGGCGCGCTTCGACGTCGAAGATGTTGTTCGCGGCCAGCGACAGCGTCAGGTTCCTGGTATCGGGCAGCGGCCGCCAGCTGATCGACGCATTGACCAGCGTAAAGCCCTTGGTCGCGGTCTCGAACGGCGCGATGCGGGTCTGATCGTCGGTCCATTCGACCTCGGCGCGCGCGTCGATGCGTTCGCCCTGCGCCTCGAGTCCGCCCAGTACGCGCATCGCGGGGATGCGGGGGACATGGTCGCCGCCCTTGATCTTGGCGCGCGTCATGTCGGCGACGACGTCGCCGACGATATTGAAGCCGCCGATCTGCGCCAGGCGGGCACTTGCTTCGGCCTCAAAGCCCCAGACGCGCGCGTCGCGCTGAAAATATTGGAAGACCGGCAGCTCGTCTTCTTCTTCACCGGTGGCCTCGGAATAGATGAAATCGTCGAACCAGTTGGCATAGCCAGTGAGGCTGAGGCTGAAGGCATCGGTCTTGACCTTGAACGACGCTTCGGCGCCCCAGCTCGCTTCGCGCTTCAGGTCGACATTGCCGACCTCGAACGCCTGCGTGGCGATGTGCGGGCCGTTGGAAAAAAGCTCCTCGGCCGAGGGCGCGCGGACGGCACGGGCGACGGACAGACCGATCTTGGCGCTGTCGCTGAGGTCGTAATTTGCGCCGAGTGCGCCTGAAAAAGTGTCGAAACTGCGCGATATGCCCAGCGACGGCGCACGGACGTCGGTCGTTTCATAGCGGGCTGCGGCCTCGACGCCGAGCGAGCCCAGCGTCCATTCCTGAAGCGTGAACAGTGCGAACTGGTCGGTCAGGTTGCGCGGGACGAACGCTTCGGCGCCGATCGCGTTGAAATCGCGGTGGCTGTACTGGATGCCGCTGGCGCCGCGCCAGCCGCCACGATCATTCTGCGCCAGTTCGAGCCGACCTTCGATCCCCTGGTTGGTAAAGACGGTGCCGACTTCGTCGCCTTCGAATTCGGTATGTTCGTAATCGGCGAAGCCGGCGCGGATGCGGAGCTTGTCGAAGAAGCCATCGCCCATTTCGACCTCACCGCGCAGGTCGGCGCGCCATTGTTTCAGGCCGATCGTGACCGGGCCTTCGCCATGGTCATGGCCTTCCTCTTCCTCGCCTTCTTCGCCGCCATGGTCGTGGGCGGTGTTCGGGCGCGAGGGGACGCCATAATTGCTATCGTAATAGCTGACCGAAATCCCCAGCTGTCCGCCGTCGTTGATCAGCGACAGCCCGCCCGCCGCGGTCCAAGTCTCGCTGGCAGTGTTCGGGATCTTGCCGCGCCGGTTGGCGTCGGCGGTCAGTTCGGCGGCTTCGTCCAGATGACCTTCTTCGACCTCATGTTCCGCAAGATGGAGCAGGTCGTCGCGGATGCCGGGCGCATAGACAAAGCCGCCCGAGCGTGCATCGCCGGTCTTGCGCCAGCTGCCGTCCAGATGCGCGACGATCTGCGGAGTCAGCGCGACGTCGATCGAGCTACCGATGTTGCGGTCGTTGGCGGCGGTCGCATAGCCGCCGATCGCATCGATATGGACGTGGTCGGCCGGCACCTTGCGCGGGATGCGGCGGTCGAAAAGATTAACCGCGCCGCCGATCGCCTGGCTGCCGAACAGCAGCACGGCGGGTCCGCGCAGGATTTCGATGCGCTCGACGGTGAGCGGATCGATGGTGACGGCGTGGTCGGCGGAGGTGTTCGACACGTCGATCGACCCGATGCCGTCGGTCAGGACGCGGACGCGCTCACCCGAAAAACCGCGCAGCACCGGACGCGAGGCGCCGGGAGCAAAGCTGGTGGCCGACACGCCAGCCTGGCGGGTCAGCGTGTCGCCGATCTGGCCGCGGATGTCGCGTGCCAGCTCGTCGCCCTCGAGCACCGAGACATTACCGAGGATGTCGAGGCTGCGGACATAGGGTGCGGTGACGATGATCGGGTCGCCGGTGTGCACATCGTCGTCGCTGCCCGCAGCGGCACGGTCCTGCGCCAAGGCGGGGGCGGCGAGGAAGACGGCAAGCGAAAAACCGGCGGAGCAAAGCAAACGCATGGGGGAAAGTCCTATTCTGAAACGATCTGTGCGGGCTCCAGTAATGATATACTGTCACAGTGGCAACCCCCGGTCGTCGCGCCTGTGCGGTCGTTTGTCGGAAGCGGGCGCCCGTTTATCGACAAAGGCCGATCATGGCGGCGCCAAGCGAAGCTGTCTTGCGAGGCCGGGGGCGCGGCCCTAGATCAGGGGCATGACTATAGCTGCAAACAGCCTCGACCTGATCGGCAACACCCCGCTGGTGCTGCTGAAGGGGCCGAGCGAAGCCACGGGCTGCGAGATCTGGGGCAAGTGCGAATATGCCAATCCCGGCGGTTCGGTGAAGGACCGCGCCGCGCTGTATATCGTCCGCGACGCCGAAGCGAACGGCAGCCTGCGTCCCGGCGGCACGATCGTCGAGGGGACCGCGGGCAATACCGGCATCGGGCTGGCGCTGGTCGGAAACGCGCTGGGGTACAAGACCATCATCGTCATGCCCGACAACCAGAGCGCCGAGAAGATGGCGACGATCCGCGCGCTCGGTGCCGAGCTGGTGCTTGTGCCGCCCGCGCCCTTCGCCAATCCCGGCCATTTCGTCCACACCTCGCGCCGGATCGCCGAAGAGACCGACAATGCGATCTGGGCCAACCAGTTCGACAATATCGCCAACCGCAAATCGCATGTGATGGGGACGGCGGAGGAAATCTGGGCGCAGATGGACGGGCGCATCGACGGCTTTACCTGCGCCGCGGGAACCGGCGGCACGATCGCGGGGACCGGGCTGGGGCTGAAGGCCAAGAACAGCGATATCGTCATTGCATTGACCGATCCGCACGGTGCGGGCCTCTACAATTATTACCAGTGCGGCGAGTTGAAGGCCGAGGGCAGCAGTGTTGCCGAGGGGATCGGTCAGAACCGCATCACCGCGAACCTCGACGGGGCGCCGATCGACACCCAGTTCCGCATTTCGGATACCGAAGGGCTGAAGGTCGTACGGCAGTTGCTCGACGAGGAAGGGCTGTGCTTGGGGCTGTCGTCGGGGATCAATGTCGCCGGGGCGATGGCGCTCGCGCGGCAGTTGGGCCCCGGCAAACGGATCGCAACCATCCTGTGCGACAGCGGGTTCCGCTATCTGTCGACGCTCTACAACCCCGAATGGCTGGCGAGCAAAGGTCTGACGGAGGCCGCAGCATGAACCAGATCCGCACCGACAAACAGGCGGTACCGCCGCCGGTGGTGCCCGCGCCGGTCAACGACACGATGCGACGGTTGCAGATTGGCATTGCTGGCGTGCTCACCGTGCTGCTGCTCGTCGGCATGGCGGGGCTGATCGGCGATCGCGCGCGCGAAAATGTCGAGAGCGAAGCTGCGGGCTCCGCCGACGTGAAAATGCCCGGGGAAGAAAAGGGCAGCGGCGCGCCGCTCGAAGAATTGGGGGTTCAGCCGGTATCGCCTTCGACGAAGGACGAAAATGCCGCGACCGAGATCAAGGTGCCGCAGGCGGCGCCGTCGCCAGCCACCGTCCCCGACCTGGAACCCGACCCCGAATTGCAGCGCGCGCGCAAATCCGCCCCGTGACCACTTGGACGCGCCGTTCGGTGGCGCGCACTATCTCGATCGCTGCCTTGACGCTGTTACTGGCGTGGATCGTCGGCGGACAGGCGCTGCTCGGCCGGATCGACCCTGCGCTTGCGCTGCCGATACTGGCTTTGGCGATGCTGCTGCTCGCGGTCTGGCAGCGCGGCGAGGAAACCGCGTCGCGGCGATTGAATGCGTTTGCGTTGCTCGGCCTGTTGCTCGCGGCGCAAGCGCTGCTCGGGGTTGCCTTGGCGGGTTCGGCGGGCTGGCGGCAACTGGCGCTGGTCGGTGTGTCGGGTGCCGCCGCGGCATGGGTTGCCGACCGGCTGGTGCAACGGCGTTGGCGGGTGCGATGGCTGCCGTGGTTCGCCGGATTGGTGCTGGTCACCCTCTGGTTCGCGGCCGGACATATGTTGCTCGCTTCACTTTATCGGCCCGCGTTGGCCGCGGCGGGCACCCCGGCCGCGACGATGCTGACCGGACTGCCGCTGCGCTGGTCGGGTAGCGGCGATATCGCCGCGATCATTTCGTCCGGCGCCGAGGATGATCCGGCACTGGTCCGGCTGGAGGCTTTGGGGCCGGTGGCGCTGGTCGACAGCCTGACCGAACAGGTGCCGCCGCTCGGCGGAACGCTGCTGATCGCACACCCACGCGCGCTGGCGCCGCGGGAATTGGTGGCGATCGACGCTTTTGTCCGGGGCGGCGGCAAAGCCGTGCTGCTGGCCGACGCGCTGTCGGGCTGGCCTGCGCGCCATCCGCTCGGCGATCCGCGCAATCCGCCGGTCACCAGCCTGCTAACCCCGCTGCTCGATCATTGGGGGGTGCTACTCGGGTCTGCACCAACGGACGATAATGCCGTGTCGGCGATCGCAGTCGATGGAGCGTGGCTGCGCCTGTCGAGCGCCGGGGCGTTCGAGCGGTTGCCGCCGAGGTGCCGCAGTTTCGCCGATCGCCGCGTTGCACGATGCCCGATCGGTGCGGGTGAGGCCTGGCTGGTCGGCGATGCCGATCTGCTGTTTGCGCCGCTGTGGTCGCCATTGGTGCCTGGTGCGCATCATCTGCGACGGGCCGACACCATCGAATGGTTGGCGGCACGGCTGTGGCCGGGCGCCGGAGTCGCGCCGCTGCAGCCGCTGTGGATTCGTGCGCGCGCCAACTGAGGCGCCTTTTTCGACCCGATCTTGCTCTGAAAAGGCTGCGGTTTGCGGTCCGCCGACCGGTGCTGACCGCGTTTTGACCATGGAATCGGGCATTTTGCGGCAAATAGGGAGTAGATTCCCTATTTTGCCCCAAATTACCCCTTTTCACCCCGATCTATAGTTGATAGTCAGGAATCGGAGAGGGGCAATCTCCACCGACACCGAACCAACTGGAATCATGCGATTTCGGGGCCAGGGAATTATTGCCCGGTGGCGCATAGGGGGAGGGCAGAGCGATGGCGATTGTGACGCCCGGCCAATATGCAGGCACCAGCTTCGCCGCGATCGATGGCAAGGGACGCATCGCCGTCCCCTCACAGTTCCGCAACAATGTGCCCCTTACTGCGGACGGCCAGCGCGTGCTTTGGGTCGGTTTCCATGAAAAGCTGCCCTGCCTCGTCGCCTATGGCCACGATCAATATGACCGGTTGAACAGCGAGATCGAGCGTGATCGCGACACCGCGCGCGCGCGCAACCTCGATTTCGACGAAGACGCCGAGTTCAAGAAGCGTTTCAGCTATACCGAGGCCTATGCACTCGACGACAGCGGTCGGTTCCTGCCCGGCTTTACCCACCGCGACCGCGTTGGCGATGTCGGTGCAACCGCCTTTGTCGGATCGGGCCGTCGGTTCGAAATCTGGTGGTTGCCGACGCTCGTCGAATGCGCCGACGCCGATCCGGTGTTGCAGCGGCTTGCCGCGGCGTGGGACGCGACGAAAGGGAAGGGGCGCAAATGAGCGATCTTTCCGCCGCGCTGCCCCGCGATCCGCGCCATGACCCGGTCCTGCGCGACGAAGTCCTTGCCGCACTGGCGATCACGCCGGGCGAGCGTCACGTCGACGCAACCTTTGGAGCGGGCGGCTACACCCGCGCGATGCTCGCCGCGGGCGCCGATGTCGTCGCTTGCGACCGCGATCCCGATGCGATTGCCGAAGGGCAGGCGCTGGTCGGGGAGGCCAATGGCCGGCTGACCTTGATCCACGGCCGCTTCGGCGAGATCGACCGGCTGCTGGCCGAGCGCGGAATCGATACCGTCGACGGCATCACCTTCGACATCGGCGTGTCGTCGATGCAGCTTGACTGCGATGAGCGCGGCTTTTCCTTCCAGAAGGACGGCCCGCTCGACATGCGCATGGCGCAGGAGGGCGAAAGCGCCGCCGACTGGCTGAACCGCGCCGATGAAACCGAAATCGCCGACGTGCTGTTCCATTATGGCGACGAGCGTCAGTCGCGCCGCGTCGCGCGCGCGATCGTTGCCGCGCGGCCGCTGACGCGCACCGCCGAACTGGCGTCAGTGGTCCGCAAGGCGCTGCGCCATCCGCCCGGTGCGCCCAAGGATCCTTCGACCAAAAGCTTTCAGGCGATCCGCATCCACATCAATTCCGAACTCGACGAGTTGGTCGCGGGGCTGGCCGCCGCCGAACGGTTGCTCCGCCCGGGCGGCCGGTTGGCGGTGGTCAGCTTTCACAGCACCGAAGACCGCATCGTGAAGAATTTTCTGCGCGAACGGAGCGGAAGCGATGCCGCCGGTTCGCGTCACCGGCCCGCGCCGCTCCCTCTGGCGCGGGCCGCCACCTTCGAGACCCCGGCGCGCAAGGTGCGGCCGAGCAAGGCCGAAGAGGCGCGCAACCCGCGCGCCCGATCGGCAACGCTGCGCAGCGCGGTGCGGACGGCAGCCCCGGCCTGGCCGGGTCAATCCAATATGAAGGAGGCGATCTCATGCTGATGGCGGCGCGCAAACTTCAAGGGATCGGACTGGTCCTGCTGGTGCTGATCTGTGCGATGATGCTCTATCCGGTGTCGCTCAAGGTTGCGGCCACCCGCAGCGAATTGACGCGGATCGAAAAAGAGATCGAGCGCAGCCGCGACAATATCCGCTACCTGGAATCCGAGCTCGCGGTGCGCGCCTCGATGCGCCAGCTGGAGCAGTGGAACGCTGACACCTTTGGCTATTCGGCCCCGGGTGCGGAGCAATATCTGGAAAGCGAGCGCCAGCTGGCGTCGCTTGACCGCCTGCCGCGCGCGCGCGGCGCCAACGAGGTTGCGCCGGTGCTGATGGCGATGGTTTCGCCGGTTGCCGTGCCCGCCGCGCCCCAGGAAAGCCCGGTCGCAGCAAAGCCCGCTGCGGCAAAGCCAGTCGTGCTGGCGCAGGCCGAAACGGGCATTCGCAGCGACACCGCGCCTCGCATGGCGCCGACGCGCCGCCGCGAACAGCTCAAGATGATCGAGGACCAGTTGCTCGCCGAATCGACACTCGCCGATCTGAAGCGTGCCGCCGCCGCCGAAGCCGCAGGAGGGAAGCCGACCCGATGAACACGCTGGTCGTCCGTCCGACCCGGGTGCGTACCGCTGGGGTGCGGCAACAGATTTTGCTGACCGCGCAGCAGCGCCTGATGATCCTGATGCTGCTGTTCATGGCGGCATTTTTTCTGGTGTCGATGCGGCTCTTGTATTTTGCGATGTTCGACACATCGTCGCGGGGCGGTTCAGCATCGACAGCGTTCCTTCCGGCGCGCGCTGACATTGTCGATCGCAACGGCATCCCGCTGGCGCGGACGATCGACGGCTATTCGATTCGCGTCGTTCCGGAAAAGCTGCTCAACAATCGGCAATATCTGGCCGACGAACTGCACAAGATATTCCCCGACATGTCGCGCGCCGAGCTATTGGCCAAGGTGAGCGGACCGCGCCCGACCTATATCCGCCGCCGCGCGCTGCCCGATCAGGTCGCGGCGGTAAACGCGATCGGCGACGTTGGCTTCGACTTCCCGCGCGAGAAAGAGCGGCTGTATCCGCAGCTCAGCCTCGCCGCGCACGTGCTGGGCTTCACCGATGCGGCGGGACATGGCGTCACCGGCGCCGAGGGGGCGTTCGACAGCCGCCTGATCGACAAGGCTACCCGCGGCGAGCCGCTGGCGCTGTCAATCGATGCGCGCGTGCAGGGTGTGCTCGAGAGCGAATTGGGCTCGGCGGTCACCAATTTGGAGGCGATCGGCGGCGCGGGCATCATTCTCGACGTCCACACGGGCGAAATCGCCGCCATGACGTCGCTACCGACCTATAATCCCAACAAGCTGGCGCCGGACAATATGGCGGCGCGGCGCAACGCGGTGACGCATAATCTGTACGAGCTGGGTTCGACCTTCAAGCCGCTGACGGTGGCTGCCGCGATCGATGCGGGAACGGTGACCAGCATGGCGCGTCGTTACGACGCAACGGCGCCGCTGGCGATCGCGGGCTTTCGCATCCGCGACAGCCATCCCTCGAACCGCTGGCTCAACGTCCCCGAAACGCTGATCCACAGCTCGAACATCACTACCGCGCGGATTGCCGACGAACTGGGCCGCGAGAATATGGAGGCGATGTTCCGCAAGCTCGATTTCAACACGCGGCCCAAGATTGACCTGAAGGAACGTGCCTTTCCGCTGTGGCCGAAGGATTGGGGCCGATTGACCACGATGACCACCGGCTATGGCCATGGCATCGCGGTGACCCCGCTGCACCTCGCCAGCGCCTATGCCGCGCTGGTCAACGGCGGCATCTATCGCCCCGCGACGATCACCAAACTGGGCGATCAGGCGCCGCCGAAGGGGCGCCGGGTGTTCAAGGCGGCGACCAGCGCGCGGATGCGCCAGCTGCTGCGCCTGATCGTGTCGGACGGCACCGGCAAAAAGGCTGAAGCCCCGGGTTTCCGCGTCGGCGGCAAGACCGGCAGCGCT
Organism: Sphingopyxis sp. EG6; assembly: GCF_003609815.1. Taxonomy (NCBI): domain Bacteria; kingdom Pseudomonadati; phylum Pseudomonadota; class Alphaproteobacteria; order Sphingomonadales; family Sphingopyxidaceae; genus Sphingopyxis; species Sphingopyxis sp. EG6. The sequence continues at coordinate 2,277,232 of NZ_AP017603.1, read as the reverse complement.
GAAAAACCCGGCGCCGGCGGCTATCGCCGTAGCTCGGTCGTCGCGACCTTTGCCGCGGCTTTCCCGATGGATAATCCGCGCTATGTCGTGCTGGTGATGATCGACGAGCCCAAGGGCAATGCCTATAGCTCGGGTCAGCGCACCGCGGGCTGGACCGCGGCGCCGGTGGTCAGCAAGGTCGTGATGCGCGCCGGGCCGATGCTGGGGGTCTTCCCCGATGAAAGCCGTGACGTCGATGTCTCCGAGCTCACCCCGCTGCTGTGGAGAAACGGGGAAGACGAATAATGCGCTTGTCCGCGCTGACGGGGGATCAAGGGGGTGCGGGCACCGACCCGGTCGTCACCGGCCTCGCCATCGATCATCGCAAAGTGGCGCCAGGGACGGTCTTTGGCGCGTTTGTCGGCGAGAAATTCAACGGCGAGGATTTCATTCCCGCGGCGATCGAGGCCGGGGCGGTGGCGGTCGTCGCGCGGCCCGAAGCCCGCGTCGACGGTGCGGTGCATATTGCCGAAGCCAATCCGCGCCGCGCTTTCGCGCATATTGCGGCGCGCTTTTTTCACCGTTTTCCGGCGACCTGTGTCGCGGTGACGGGGACCAACGGCAAGACCTCGACCGTCGAAATGACGCGCCAGCTGTGGCGGATGGCGGGGTTCAACGCGGCGTCGATCGGCACGCTGGGCATCACGACATCGGTCGACAGCGCCGCGACCGGGCTCACCACGCCCGACATCGTGACCTTCCTCAGCAATATGTCGGGGCTGGCCGTCGAGGGCGTCGGCCATGCGGCGTTCGAGGCGTCGAGCCACGGGCTCGACCAATATCGCACCGAAGGCCTGCCGGTAAAGGCGGCGGCGTTCACCAACCTCAGCCATGACCATCTCGACTATCATGGCACGATGGACGCCTATCTGGCGGCCAAGCTGCGGCTGTTTACCGAGGTGGTCGACCAGGACGGCGCGGCGGTGGTGTGGGCCGACGACGAATATTCGGCGCAGGTAATTACTGCCGTGAAGGCGCGCGGCGTCCGCCTGCTGACGGTCGGGGCGCACGGCGAAGCGCTGCACCTGATTTCGCGCGAACCAACCCAGCTCGGCCAGTCGCTCGTCATCGCGGCGGGCGAACGGACCCATAAGCTCGATCTGCCGCTGATCGGCGCCTATCAGGTCGCCAATGCGCTGGTGTCGGCGGGGCTAGTGATCGCGACCGGCGGCGATGTCGCGCAGACACTGGGTAATCTGGCGCGGCTGCAGCCGGTGCGCGGGCGGCTCGAACGCGCGGCGATCACGAAGGCGGGAGCGCCCGTTTATGTCGACTATGCGCATACCCCCGACGCGATCGCGGCGGCGCTCGACGCGCTGCGTCCGCATGCACGCGGGCGGCTGATCCTTGTGTTCGGCGCCGGCGGCGACCGCGATCAGGCGAAGCGCCCCGAGATGGGGAAGGTCGCGGCGGCCAAGGCCGACGTGCTGATCATCACCGACGATAATCCGCGCGGCGAGGATCCGGCGGCCATCCGCGCCGCAATTGCTGCGGGCGCACCGCGCGCGCAGGTCATCGGCGATCGCCGCGCCGCCATTGCTGCCGCGATTGCCGAAGCGCGCGCCGACGACATCGTCTGCATCGCGGGTAAGGGGCATGAGCAGGGGCAGATCGTCGGCGCGGGCGCCGACATGCGCGTCATCCCTTTCGACGACGTTGCCGTCGCGCGCGAGTGCGCGGCATGAACCCGCTGTGGACCGCCCGCGCCATCGCCGCCGCGACCGGCGGCGAAGCGAGCGCCGATTTCACCGTGCATGGCGTCGCCTTTGATTCGCGCGAGGTTACGACCGGCGACCTCTTCGTCGCGATGCGCGGCGAGGCGACCGACGGGCACAAGTTTATCGACAAAGCGATTGCCGCGGGCGCAGCGGGCATCGTCTGCGAAACCGCCATCGACCATCCGCATGTCCGCGTCGCCGACAGTGCCGCGGCGCTGAATGCGCTCGGTACCGCATCGCGTGCGCGCAGTCATGGCCGGATTATCGGTGTCACCGGATCGGCAGGCAAGACGGGGACCAAGGAAGCGCTGTTCGCGGCGCTCGACCGCTTTCGCCCCGGCAAGGCGCATCGTTCGGTTAAAAGCTACAACAACCATGTCGGCGTGCCGCTCAGCCTCGCGCGCATGCCCTCGACCGCCGATTTCGGGGTGTTCGAAATGGGGATGAACCATGCCGGCGAGCTCGCCGAGCTGACCCGCATGGTCCGTCCGCACGTCGCTATCGTGACCACGATTGCCCCGGCGCATATGGAGTTTTTCGGCAGCGAAGAGGCGATCGCCGACGCGAAGGGCGAGATTTTCGAGGGGCTGGAGCCCGGCGGTACCGCGATCATCCCCTTCGACAGCCCGCATTATGCCCGGCTGCGCGCCAAGGCCGAACAACATGCCGCGCATGTCATCAGCTTCGGTTTGGGCGCCGACGCCGATGTGCGCGCAGTCGACTGGCTGCCCGACGGCCAGGGCGGGTCGCTGGTCACCGCACAGGTGCAGGATGCGCTGCTCTGCTACACGATCGCGCAGGCCGGGGTGCATTGGGTGTCCAATTCGCTCGCGGTGCTGGCGGCGGTCAAGGCGGTCGGCGGCGACCTGCCAGCTGCGGGGCTGGCCTTTGCCGAAATGGCCGGGCTCGCGGGCCGCGGCGCGCGTCACCGGGTGCCGCTGGGCGGCGGACATATCCTGCTGATCGACGAAAGCTATAACGCCAACCCCGCCTCGATGGCCGCGACAATCGGACAGCTCGGCAGCGAATCCGGTGACCGCAAGGTTGCGATTCTCGGCGCGATGAAGGAGCTCGGTCCGGATGGCGAGGCCTATCATGCCGGGCTTGCGGCTCCGCTCGTCGCAGCCGGGGTGCAATTCGCCCTGCTTGTCGGCGAAGAGATGGCGCCGCTCGCCAAAGCGCTTGAGGGGCGCATCGATTTCGAACATGTGGCCGCCCACTCTGACGCAGCGGCACGGCTGGGCGACGTGATCCACCCCGGCGACACCGTGCTGATCAAGGGGTCGAACAGCGTCGGCTTGTCGCATCTGGTGACCGCGCTGACCAACGGGGACTGTTGATGTTATATTGGCTGGCGGAATGGCTGGGCTTTCCGGGGGTATTGAACCTCATTCGCTACCTGAGCTTCCGCTCGGGCGCGGCGGTTGCCACGGCGCTGATCATTGGCCTCTGGATCGGCCCGCGCTTCATCCTGATGCTGCGGATGCGGCAGGGGAAGGGGCAACCGATCCGCGACGATGGGCCGCAGAGCCATCTCGCCAAAAAGGGCACGCCGACGATGGGCGGGCTGATGATCCTCATCTCGCTGATGATCTCGGCGCTGCTGTGGATGGACCTGTCGAACCGGTTTGTCTGGGCGTGTATTTTTGTGACCGGCGGGTTCGCGGCGGTCGGATTCCTCGACGATCTCGACAAGGTGACCAAGGCCAGCCACCGCGGCATTCCGGGTCGCGTCCGCCTGCTGATCGAGTTCCTGATCGCCGGGGTCGCGGTGTTCCTGATCGTGTCGCGCACCGGTACCGACCTGTATCTGCCCTTTTTCAGCGGTGTCGTGCTCGAACTCGGGCCGCTCTATTATGTTTTTGCGATGGTGCTAATCGTTGGCTTCGGCAATGCGGTGAACCTGACCGATGGGCTCGACGGCCTCGCGACCTTCCCGGTGATCATCGCCAGCCTGACCTTCCTCGTCATTGTCTATTTGTCGGGCAATGTGAAATTCGCTGAATATCTAGGCATTCCGCATGTTTCGGGCGCCGGCGAGTTGGCGGTGTTCGCCGCCGCGATCATCGGGGCGTGCCTCGCCTTCCTGTGGTTCAACGCGCCGCCTGCGGCGGTGTTCATGGGCGACACCGGCAGCCTCGCGCTCGGCGGCGCGCTGGCGACGATCGCGGTGACGGCGCAGCACGAACTGGTGCTCGTCCTGGTCGGCGGATTGTTCGTGGTCGAGGCGCTGTCGGTGATCATCCAGGTGTTCTGGTACAAGCGCACCGGCAAGCGGGTGTTCCGCATGGCGCCGATCCATCATCATTTCGAACAACTGGGCTGGCCCGAATCGACCGTCGTCATCCGTTTCTGGATCGTGTCGATCGTCCTTGCGCTCGCGGGACTCGCGACCTTGAAACTCCGGTGATCACCTCGCGCGCCTTTGCCGGTCGCCGTTATGCGGTGCTGGGGCTGGCGCGCTCGGGGCTCGCGACGGTCGCGGCGCTGGTTGCCAGCGGCGCTGGGGTTACCGCCTGGGACGACCGCGAGGAAGCGCGCGACGATGCGATGGCGCTGGGCGCGGACATCGGCAATCCGTTGGATATCGACCTGATCGGCTTTGCCGGCGTCGTCGTATCGCCCGGCGTACCGCTGAACCGTCACCCGATCGCCGCGCATGCCCGCGAGGCGCATGTCCCGGTGATCGGCGACGTTGAACTGTTCGCCGAGGCGCGCGGCGACCTGCCGCCGCACAAGGTCGTCGGCATCACCGGGACCAACGGCAAGTCGACCGTCACCGCGCTGATCCACCATATGCTGGAAAGCGCCGGAGTGCCGTCGCTGATGGGCGGCAATATCGGGCTACCGATCCTGTCGCGCGATCCGCTGGAGGAAGGCGGCGTCTATGTGCTCGAACTGTCGAGCTACCAGATCGACCTGTCGCACAGCCTTGCGTGCGACGTTGCGGTGCTGACCAACCTTAGCCCCGATCATCTCGACCGTTATGACGGCTTCACCGGCTATGCCGCGTCGAAAGCGCGGCTGTTTTCGCTCCAGCATCGGGATCAGGTCGCGATCGTCGCGGTCGACGACGATCCGTCGAAGATGATCGCGGGGCGGATCAATCACCGCCTGCACCGCGTGTCGGGCAAGGACATCGACCCGGTCGATCAGGCGCGCTGGCCCGCGTTGCAAGGCCCGCACAACGCGCAGAACGCCGTCTGCGCGATCGCGGTGTGTCGCTTGCTGGGGCTGAATGACGAGCAGGTCGAACGCGGCCTCGCGACCTACCGGTCGCTGCCGCATCGGATGGAATTGGTCGGCGAAGTCGCAGGCGTCCGCTGGTTCAACGACAGCAAGGCGACCAACGCGGCTTCCGCTGCACCGGCGCTGGCGGCATTCCCGCCGGCGCCGGACCAGCGTTTGCACTGGATTGCCGGAGGGCAAGCGAAGGGCGACGGGCTGGCGGCGTGTCGTCCCTGGTTCGGGCATGTGAAACAGGCGTATCTGATCGGCGATGCGATGGAATCCTTTGCCGCAGAAATCGGCGATGCGATCCCGGTCGATCGGTCCGCCGATATGGCGACGGCCGTCGCACATGCGGCCGCAGCGGCGCGGCGCGGCGACATCGTGCTGCTGTCGCCGGCCTGCGCCTCGTTCGACCAGTTCAAGGATTATGAGCAGCGTGGCGATGTTTTTCGCGGACTTGTCGCGGCGCTTGGGGCATGAGCGGGGGGATGGACAATATGGAGAGCGCGACAGAGAGACCGGTGATCGCGGCAACGCGCACCGTCAAGCGCCGGGGCCCGCGCCTTAGCCGCGCCGACCGCACGCCGCTGGGGCTGTGGTTCTGGGAAATCGACCGGGTGCTGTTGCTGCTGGTGTCGATGCTGGTCGCGATCGGGCTGGTTGCCGTCGCCGCGGCGTCGCCGGTGGCGGCGCAGAAGTTGTCGACCAGCACCGCGTCGCTCGACCCGCTCTATTATTTCTATCGCCAGCTGATGTGGGTCATTGTCGGGGTTCCGGTGATGCTCGGCGTGTCGATGCTGCCCAAACCGCAGGCACGGCGCTTTGCGATCTATGGCACGATCACCTTCCTTATCCTGCTTTTCATGGTCCCGCTGCTTGGCACGACGGTCAATGGCGCGCAGCGCTGGATCGGCGGCGGTGTTTTCCGGCTGCAACCGTCGGAGTTTCTCAAGCCCTTTTTCGCCGTGTCGCTCGCGTGGATCCTGTCACTGCGCCTGCACGACCAGAGCTTGCCCGTGGTGCCGCTCAGCTTTGTGCTGACCGGGGTGATAGCGGTGCTGCTGATGGGGCAGCCCGATCTGGGGCAGACGGTGATCTTTGCCGCGACCTGGCTCGTCCTGGTGCTCGTCGCCGGGCTGTCGATGCGGATCATGGGGATGCTCGCCGCAACCGGCGTGGTCGGCATCATCCTCGCCTATTTCTTTTACCCGGTGGCGCAGCAGCGCATCAACATCTGGCTGTTCGCCGAGGGTGACAGCTTTCAGGTCGACAAGGCGCATGCGACGCTGACCGCGGGCGGGTTGATCGGCACCGGGCCGGGGGCGGGCCTCGCGAAATTCCAGCTGCCCGAGGCACACACCGACTATATTTTCTCGGTCATCGGCGAAGAATTCGGGATGATCGCGTGTATCGCGATCGCGATCCTGTATCTCGCGATCATCGTGCGCGTGCTCGTGCGCCTGCTCGACGAAGAAGACAGCTTTCTGATCCTCGCGGTCGCGGGATTGATCGCACAGTTCGGCGGACAAGCGACGATCAACATGGCGGTGAATACCCAGCTGTTCCCGTCGAAGGGCATGACGCTGCCGTTCATCAGCTATGGCGGTTCGTCGTTCATTGCTTTGTCGATCGGCATGGGTTTGCTCTTGTCGCTGACCCGGCGAAACCCCTATGCGGCGCGGGTGTCGATGACCCGCAACTGGAACAAGAAATGAGTGCAACGCGCCACTATCTGCTCGCTGCTGGCGGGACCGGGGGGCATATGCTCCCCGCTTATGCGCTGGCGGGCGAACTGATCGCGCGCGGGCATCGCGTCGCGCTGGTCAGCGACGACCGCGGCCTGCGTATTCCGGGCGCGCCCGCCGAATTGGAAACCCATGTCCTCCCCGCCGGGCGCGTCCATGGTGGCCCCATCGGCTGGATCAAGGCGGCGCTGGCGATCCGCAAAGGGCGGCGGATGGCGGTCGACCTGATCCGCGACTTCGATCCCGCGGTCGTCGTCGGGTTCGGCGGCTATCCCTCGCTGCCCAGCCTGCTCGCGGCGGGCGCGACAAAGCGGCCGCGCGTGCTGCACGAACAAAATGCCGTGCTGGGGCGGGTCAACCGGATGATGGCGCCGGGCGTCGATGCCGTGGCGGTCGCCTATCACAATATCCAGCGCTACCCGGCGGGGCATGAGCTGAAAAAGCATATCACCGGCAATCCGGTGCGCGACGAGATTATCGCAATCCGCGAGGAAGGCTTCCCGCCGTTCAGCGAGGACGGGATTTTCCGCCTGCTCGTGGTCGGCGGCAGCCTGGGCGCGACGGTGCTCAGCGACGTCGTGCCCGCCGCGATAGCGATGCTGCCGCGCGCGCTGCTCGACCGGTTGCAGGTTGTCCAGCAATGCCGCGAGGCCGATCTGGAGGAAGTGCGCGGCAAATATGCGGCACTGGGCGTCGTCGCCGAATGCGCGACCTATATTGCCGATTTTCCCGATCGGCTCCGCTGGGCGCATTTGGTGATTGCGCGCGCCGGGGCGTCGACGGTGGCCGAACTGGCCTGCGCCGGGCGGCCCGCGATCTTCGTTCCCTATCCGCACGCGATGGACAATCACCAGACCTATAATGTCGTCGACATGGTCGAGGCGGGCGGCGCGCGCTCGATCCCGCAGCCGCAATTCACCGCCAGCGAACTCGCCAAGCAGATCCAGCGCATGGCGCTCGAACCCGGTGCGCTCGAAAATGCCGCGGCGCGCGCCGCGAGCTGCGGCCTTCCCGAAGCCACGCGCGACCTTGCCGACCTAGTCGAATCGCTCACCGCCCCGCCGATGATGGATGTCATCCGCGTCGGCGCCCCGTCGGGCCAGCGCGCCGCAGCGACCGGCATGGCGTCGGCGCGCATGGGAGGCGAATGATGCGCGGCGTTGCGACCGACATCGGCACCATCCACTTCATCGGCATCGGCGGCATCGGCATGTCGGGCATCGCCGAAGTCATGCACAACCTCGGCTATCAGGTGCAGGGCAGCGACATCGCCGACGGATATGTCATCGAAGGCCTGCGCAAACGCGGCATCAAGGTCGCGATCGGTCATGACGCCGCGAACGTCGACGGCGTCGCGGTGGTCGTCACCTCGACGGCGGTCAAGCGCGGCAATCCTGAGGTCGAGGCCGCGCTGGCGCAGCGCATCCCGCTGGTCCGCCGCGCCGAAATGCTGGCCGAACTGATGCGGCTGAAATCGACCGTCGCCATCGCGGGCACCCACGGCAAGACGACGACGACCAGCCTCGTCGCGGCCTTGCTCGACGCGGGCGGCATCGACCCGACCGTGATCAACGGCGGCATCATCAACAATTACGGCTCGAACGCGCGGCTCGGCGCGAGCGACTGGATGGTCGTCGAGGCCGACGAGAGCGACGGCAGCTTCCTGCGCCTCGATGGGACGATCGCGGTCGTCACCAACATCGATCCCGAACATCTCGACCATTATGGCAGCTTCGACGCGATCAAGGACGCCTTCGTCGAGTTTATCGAGAATGTCCCCTTCTATGGCGCCGCGATGCTCTGCCTCGATCATCCCGAGGTGCAGGCGATCATCCCGCGCATTCGCGACCGCCGCATCGTGACTTATGGCTTTTCAGCCCAAGCCGACGTGCGAGGCACCAATGTGACGCCCGGCCCCGACGGCAACCGTTTCGACGTCGTCGTGCGCGACCGCGACGGGGGCAGCCGGACGATCGAGGGCATTCACCTGCCGATGTCGGGGCGCCACAATGTGCAAAACTCGCTCGCCGCAATTGCGGTGGCGCTGCACATGGGGGTCAGCGACGACAAGATCGTGTCGGGCTTCAATGGCTTTGCCGGGGTCAAGCGCCGCTTCACCAAGGTCGGCGAGATTGCTGCAGGGGACGGCGTCGTCACCGTGATCGACGATTATGCGCACCACCCGGTCGAGATCCGCGCGGTGCTGTCGGCGGCGCGCGAAGGCGTTGGCGCGGGGCGCGTCGTCGGCGTGGTCCAGCCGCACCGCTTCACCCGGCTGCGCGACCATATGGACGATTTCCAGCAGGCGTTTAACGACGCCGACATCGTGCTGGCGTTGCCAGTCTATGCGGCGGGCGAGGCGCCGATCGACGGTGTGTCGTCGGATGCGCTGGTCGCGGGGCTGCGCGATCGCGGACATCGGCAGGCGAGCGTTGTTGCGGATGCGGCGGGGCTGGCTGCGAGCATCGCGGATAGCATCAAGGCGAGCGATCTTGGCGCGGGCGATATGGTCATCTGCCTCGGCGCGGGCGACATCACCAAGATGGCGGCGGGTTTGGCGAGCGCGGTGGAGGGCGCGGCGTGACAAACTTCTCCGTTCCCATCCCACCTCCGTTTGTGGCGAGCGAAGTCGAGACACGCCAGCGCAGCGCCAGGCGTCCCTCGACTTCGCTCGGGACGAACGGGGAAGGGGTGCGGTTGTGAGCGACCTTGCCACCCTCCCGACAGTCCGCGGCAAACTGACCGCCCATGCCCCACTCGCGCCGCTTGTCTGGTTCAAGTCGGGCGGTCCCGCTGATTGGCTTTTCGAACCCAAGGACGCAGACGACCTTACCGATTTCCTGCGCGACCTTGATCCGGCTACGCCTGTCATGGCGCTCGGCCTCGGCTCGAACCTCATCATTCGCGATGGCGGTTTTCCGGGCGTCGTGATCCGGCTCGGCAAAGCCTTTGCCAAGGTTGAGGCCATCGATGCCACGACGCTGCGTTGCGGCGGCGGCGCGTCGGGCATCCTCGTTTCCTCGACGGCGCGCGACGCGGGCATAGCGGGGATGGAATTCCTGCGCTCGATCCCCGGCACCGTCGGCGGTTTCGTGCGCATGAACGGCGGTGCCTATGGCGGCGAGGTGAAGGACATATTGATCGACGCTGACGTCGTGCTGCGCTCGGGCGAACGCAAGACTTTGCCACTCGCCGATCTCGGCTACACTTATCGCCACAGCGAATTGCCCGAGGGCGCGGTGGTGATCGGTGCGACCTTCCGCGGTCGGCCCGGCGAACCCGCCGCCATCCAGACCGAAATGGACCGCATCTCGGCGAGCCGTGAAGCCTCGCAGCCGCTGCGCTCGAAAACCGGCGGGTCGACCTTCAAGAACCCCGACGGGCACAAGGCCTGGCAGCTCGTTGACGAAGCTGGCTGCCGCGGCCTTGCGGTCGGCGGCGCGCAGGTCAGCGAGAAGCACACCAATTTCCTGATCAACACCGGCGAAGCGACGAGCGCTGATATCGAGGCGCTCGGCGAGGAGGTCCGCCGCCGGGTGAAGGACAAGAGCGGCGTCGAATTGCAATGGGAAATACAGCGCGTGGGAGTGAAGAAGTGAGCCGCGGCCCCTGGCATGTCGCCGTCCTGATGGGCGGCTGGTCGGCGGAACGCGAAGTGTCGCTGATGAGCGGCAACGGCGTCGCCGACGCGCTCGAATCGCGCGGGCACAGGGTCACGCGGATCGACATGGACCGCGACGTTGCGCTGCGGCTTGCCGAGGCGAAGCCCGATGTCGTGTTCAACGCGCTTCACGGCGTCCCCGGCGAGGATGGCACGGTGCAGGGCATGCTCGACCTGATGGGGCTCAAATACAGCCACAGCGGGCTCGTCACCTCGGTGATCGCGATCGACAAGGAATTGACGAAACAGGCGCTGGTGCCGCATGGTATCCCCATGCCGACGGGGACGATGGTCGACAGCGAAAGCTTGTTTTCAGTTGACCCGCTGCCGCGTCCCTATGTCCTCAAGCCCGTCAATGAAGGTTCGTCGGTCGGCGTCGCGATCGTCAAGGACGACAGCAATTACGGCAATCCGATCGCGCGCGACGCGGTAGGGCCGTGGCAGGAATTCGATCGCCTGCTCGCCGAGCCCTTTATCAAGGGTCGCGAACTGACCGTTGCGGTGCTGGGCGATCAGGCGCTCGCCGTCACCGAACTGCGCGTCAAGTCGGGCTTTTACGATTATGACGCCAAATATACCGATGGCCTCACCGAACATGTGTGCCCCGCCGATGTCCCGGAGGAGGTCGCGCAGCGGATGAAGGATCTGGCGCTCAAATCGCACCGCCTGCTCGGTTGCAAAGGTGCGTCGCGTTCGGACTTCCGCTGGGACGACGAGCATGGGCTTGCGGGCATCTATCTGCTTGAGGTCAACACGCAGCCGGGCATGACGCCGCTCAGCCTTGTTCCCGAACAGGGACGCGCGGTGGGCATGGATTATGCCGAACTGGTCGAACGCATCGTGGGGGAAGCGTTATGAGTAACACGCGGATCAAGCGCGGTGCGGCGCCGCCGCGGCGCCCGGCGCGGGCGCCGAAAAAGCGTCGGAAGGTGCAGACGTCGCGGCTTAACGCCGTGATCAACGCGCTGCCGATCAGCCCGCAGCGATTGCAAAAAATCGCCAACTGGACAATCGGGCTCAGCTTGGTCGCGGTCGCGGGCATCGCGGCGCAGGCGACCGGCGTGACCGCAAAGATCCACGAGGAATATGCGCAGGCGGTCGGCCGCGCCGGGTTCCAGGTCAAGAAGGTCGAAGTCGTCGGTGCCGACCGGATCGACCGGCTGAAGGTCTATGACATCGCGCTGGCGCAAAAAGATCGTTCGATGGCGGCGGTCGATCTGGAAGATGTCCGCGGCGACTTGATGCAATATGGCTGGATCAAGGATGCGCGCGTGTCGCGCCGCCTGCCCGACACGCTCGTCGTCGATATCGTTGAGCGCACGCCGGCGGCGATCTGGCAACATAACAATCGCCTGTCGCTGATCGACGACAAGGGCGTGGTGCTCGAACCGGTGACCGTCGCAACGATGCCCGACCTACCGCTGGTGATCGGACCCAAGGCAAACCAGCGCTCGCAGGATCTCGACCGGCTGCTCGCCGAGGCAAGCAGCCTCAAGGAACTGCTGGCGGGGGCGACGTGGGTCGGCAACCGCCGTTGGGATCTGCGCTTCCGCAGTGGCGAAACGCTCTCGCTGCCTGAGGGCGAGGCCGAGGCAAAGGCGGCGCTCGCCAAGTTCGCGCATATGGACGGTGCCAATCGCCTGCTCGGGCGCGGCATCCTGCGCTTTGACATGCGCGACCCCGCGCGGTTCGTCCTGCGGCTGCCGCATGAAGGACAGGTAGCGCCCGCCAAGCTCGACGAAGCGCGCGCTGCGGTTGCCGACGTCGCGGCGGCAGAGAAGGGGTAAGCGATGGCCCCGCCGCGCATCGAAAAGATCATCACCGCGCTCGATGTCGGGTCGTGGAAGGTGTGCGCGCTGATCGCGGGGCAGGCCGCCGACGGCCAGCTGCATGTGCTGGGTACCGGGCAGCGCGAAAGTCGCGGCGTCCAGCGCGGCTATGTCGCCGACATGGAGCAGACCGAACATATCGTGCGCGAAGCGATCGAACAGGCCGAGCGCATCGCGGGGCTCAATATCGACGATGTGTGGGTCAGTTTTTCGGCGGGCGGTTTGCTCAGCGACGTCGCGCCGATCGAAAGCGAACTCGGCGGCCATCGGATCGAGAAAGAGGATATCGACGACCTGCTTGCCGCGGGCCGCGCCGGGATCGACCCCGAAGGCCGCATGATCCTGCACGCGCAGCCCGCGCTTTACACGCTCGACGGCCTGACGGGGGTGAAGAACCCGATCGGGCTCCACGCCGACCGGCTGGGCGTCGACATCCATATCATCATGGCCGACGGCGCCCCGGTGCGCAATCTGGAAGCGGCGGTGCGGCAGGCGCATCTTGACGTCAACGCGGTGGTCGCGTCGCCGATCGCGGCAGGGCTGGCCTGCCTGTCTGACGAGGAACGCGACCTTGGCGTCGCGCTGGTCGAACTTGGGGCTGCGGTCACCACGGTCTCGCTTTATGCTGGCGGAATGCTCGTCGAAATGGCTTCGCTGCCCTTTGGCGCAAGCGACATCACCGACGATATTGCGTCGGCCTTTGGCATAAGGCGCAGCCAGGCACAGCGGCTGCAGAGCTTTTACGGTTCGGCGTCGGCCAGTCCGCGCGACAATAACGAGATTATCGAGCTGGAACCCGGCGCCCCCACCGGCGGCGATGCCCCGCGCATCACGCGCGCGCAATTGGTCACGGTGATCCGCCAGCGGCTCGACGCGATGATGGGAGAGATCGGCAGGACGTTGAAAGACCTGCATTTCGTCGGCCCGATCGGGCGGCAGGTGGTGCTCGTCGGCGGCGGTGCCGACCTCAAGGGCATTGCCGATTACACTCAGAGCGCGCTCGGCCGCGCGGCGCGTGTCGGACGGCCGCGCGGCCTGCACGGTCTACCCGATGCGCACAGCGGCCCCGCTTTTGCAACGCTCGCCGGTCTGGTTCTCTATGCCGCGTCGGACCCCGTGGATCTGCGCGATTTGCCGATGATGTCGCAGGATGTCTATCGCCCGGCGAGCAGTTCGATCCTCCACCGGTTGATGGCGGCGTTAAAAAGCAGTTTTTAGCGGTGAAACGCGAAAAAAGGTTAATTTTTTGGATGATTCCCACGTCACAATAGTGCAATGCGGGTTAAGAAAACCGGGCGGCGGGACACCCGCTCGTTTGGGTCGCAAGGTTGGGGAAGCGGCACCTGTCCGCCGCTGCAGGGAGACTTTTTGATGAGCATCAATATTGGCCCGCCGCAGGTCGATGAACTGAAGCCGCGGATCGCGGTGATCGGCGTCGGCGGCGCGGGCGGCAATGCCATCGCGAACATGATTGCAGCGCGGGTCGAGGGGGTCGACTTCATCGTTGCGAACACCGACGCGCAGGCGCTGAACGCATCGCCCGCCGAACGGCGCATCCAGCTGGGGACGCAGATCACGCAGGGGCTGGGCGCCGGTTCGCGACCCGAGGTTGGCCGCGCGGCCGCCGAGGAGAGCATCGCGCAGGTCGAGGAAGCTTTGAACGGCGCGCACATGTGCTTCGTCGCCGCGGGCATGGGTGGCGGTACCGGCACGGGGGCGGCGCCGGTCATCGCCAAGGCGGCACGCGATCGCGGCATCCTGACCGTCGGCGTCGTCACCAAGCCCTTCACCTTCGAAGGCGCGCGCCGCATGCGGTCGGCGGACTCGGGCATTGCCGAGCTGCAGGACCATGTCGACACGCTGATCGTCATTCCGAACCAGAATCTGTTTCTGGTCGCCAACCCCAACACGACCTTCAAAGAAGCCTTCACCATGGCGGATGAAGTGCTGCAACAGGGCGTGCGCGGGATCACCGACCTGATGGTCATGCCCGGCCTCATCAACCTCGACTTTGCCGACGTTCGCAGCGTGATGCGCGAAATGGGCAAGGCGATGATGGGCACCGGCGAAGCCGAAGGCGACGGCCGCGCACTCGAAGCCGCGCAAAAGGCGATCGCCAACCCGCTGCTCGACGGCGTGTCGATGGCGGGCGCCAAGGGCGTCATCATCTCGATCACCGGCGGCGAGGACATGCGCCTGATGGAAGTCGACGAGGCCGCGAACCATATCCGCGAACTCGTCGATCCCGACGCCAACATCATCTGGGGCAGCGCGTTCAACGACAGCCTGGACGGCAAGATCCGCGTGTCGGTGGTCGCCACCGGCATCGACAGTAACGGCGAGATGGCAGCGCAGGCTTCGCCCGCGACGCGCAGCTTCTCCTTTGCTCCGGCGCGCACCGCGGCTCCGACGCCGGTGGCCGAGGAGGCTTTTGAACCGGTTGTCGAGGAAGAGACCGTTGCTGACGCAACCGCCGAAGAGGCGAGTGAACCTGCGCCCGGCTTTTCGCTGAGCGATACGGTCGAGGCCGAGGCGCCTGCCGCCGAAGACGAGCCGATGGAATTGTCGCAGGTCGCCGCCAGCTATGACGATACGGCGGAAGAGCTGGTGCTCGATGCACCCGAAGCGCCTGCGGCCGATTATCGGTCAGCGCCTGCCGCAGCATCGGATGGCGGTGCTGGAGCTGCCGCGGAATCGCCGGCACGCGCGATCGGTGGTGGAACCTTGTTCGAACGTATGTCGCGCCTGTCGCGCGGCGCCACCGCGCCCGAGGGTGAGGCGGTCGACAAGGAAGACGGGGTTGATATTCCGCGCTTCCTGGGGCGTCAGAACAACCAGTAACGGGGCTAGCGAACGGCCGCCCACCGGGCACGGCGGGCCGGAAAGCGGGATGATTTGCCCATGCGGCAAGCAAAAATGACGGCAAGGCCGGCCCGCGCGCGGCTTTGTTCCGGCGCATTCGGCGCGCTGTTGCTCGGGCTGCTGGCGGCGCCTGCGTTCGCGCAGGTGACGCCGCCCGACGCCGCGACCAAGGCGGCAATGGAGAAGCGTACCGCGGCGCGGACGTTGCTGTCGTCGGCGCTCGCGCGGATTGCGTCGAACAACAGCGATCCGCGCGCGCTGCTCGACGCCGGGCGGGCATCGATCGAGTTGGAAGATTATCGTGCGGCGCTCGGCTTTCTGGTCCGCGCCGAGCAGGCGAGCCCGCGCGATGGCGCGATCAAGGCAGCGCTGGGATCGGCAGTGGTTCATATGGAAAACCCGACCCGCGCCCTCGATTATTTTGGCGAGGCGCAGCTGCTCGGCGCGCCCGAGCGGCTGTTTCTGGCGGACCGTGCGCTAGCCCGCGATTTGCTGGGGCAGCAGGATGCGGCCCAGCGCGATTACCAGCTGGCGCTGTCGATCGCTCCGAACGACGAACTGACGCGGCGCTATGCCCTTTCGCTCGGGATCAGTGGCGAGGCCGATCGCGCGATCCAGATGCTGACGCCGCAATTGCGGGCGCAGGATCGCGGCGCTTGGCGGTTGCGCGCAATGATCCTGGCGATGAACGGCCGCGACGGCGAAGCAACCGAGATCGTCAACGCAACGATGCCGCCTGCGATGGCGCAGAATATTCTGCCCTATCTGACCCAGATGGACCGGCTCAATCCGGCGCAGCAGGCCGCAGCCGCCCATTTCGGGCGCTTCCCGAACGGCCAGCTTGCGGCGAAGCGCAAGCCGGTGCAGGTGGCCGCCGCGACGCCATCCCCGACACCGCCCGCGACGTCGACCCGGCGCCCCAGCGCTGGCACCAGCCGCCCGCCCGCCGCGTCGGTCGCTGCGACGCCGGCCCCGACGCCCAGCACGCGGCCAATCGGGCCCGCCTATGCCCAGCCGCGCGAGTCCGCGCCGCAGCCTGCATCACCCCCAAAGCCAACGCCCGCTCCAACGACGCGCACCGCAAAGTCGGCGGTCGCCTTGCCGGATGGGCCTGCGTCGTCGGGGCCGCCGGTCTTGCAATCGACATTGCGCCAGACGCTTCGGCCCGCCGTTTCCCCCTTGCCTGAAAAAGCATCCGATATCGCGGCGGGGTCGGCAGTCGCGGCAGGACCGTCACCGGCGGCTGCAAACCCCGATCCGATCGTCGCCGCACAGAGTAGCGCGCGCGAAGTCGCTGCGGGCTTCTCGATCGCCGACGTTGGGACCAGCGGAGCCGTCGCGGCAGCGAACATGGCGACCACATCGCGCGATGCCCCGCCATCCGCGCCAACGCCCGCCGCAGTATCCAATTCTTCGGCGCCCGCTCCCGCTCCCGCTGCGGTTGCACCAGTGGCGTCGCTTGCCGACATCGTCGGGTCGATCGAGATTCCGCCGGAGGAACTGAACCAGCCCGACAATGCGATCGGTGCCGACACGCTCGCAAAATTGCTCGAAGACAAGCGACGCGCCGACGCGGCGGAGGATGCAAAGCGCGAAAAGGACGCGGTTGCGGCGAAAGCCAAGGCTGAGGCCGATGCAAAGGCCAAGGCCGAAGCGGCAGAGAAAAAGGCCAATCCGGCGCGCATCTGGGTGCAGGTCGCGACTGGTGCCAATGCACGGGCGCTCGCGGCCGACTTTGGCAAATTCGCGAAGAAAAGCCCCGACTTGTTCAAGGGCAAATCGGGCGCGACCGCCGAATGGGGCCGGACCCGCCGCTTGCTGGTGGGGCCGTTCAAGGACCGCAAGGCAGCGCAGGATTGGCTGACCGGTTATAAAAAGGCGGGCGGCGACGGGTTCCTGTTCAACAGCGAGGCGGGCCAGGCCGTCGATCCGATTTAGGGCCAGAATCCACCATTTGCGCCTTCGAGGTTTGAAGCGATTTTGTTCAGGGCAAGGAAGCGAGACGCAGGCATATGAAGATATTCCAAGGCTCGCTGACGCAGCCATGGACAAAATCGGTCAAATCCCGAAGGGACGTCGAAATGGCTTCGATCTCGTCCCCGCGCGGCCTTGCGGATGGAACCACCATCAGCGGCGGCCACGCGAAGACGATATCTTCGCCATTTCGACGCCTCGAAGGCGCAAATGGCGGATTCTGGCCCTTATGAGCGTCGCCGATTGCGCCAGCAACCCGGCGCAAAGTCGCGGGCGACGCTATGCCGAGCAGGGCCGCGTCGTTCGCGGCCCGCGTGACGATTTCCAGCGCGACCGCGACCGCATCATCCATTCGATCGCCTTTCGTCGCCTGCGCCACAAGACGCAGGTGTTTGTCGCCCCCGACGGCGACCATTATCGCGTCCGCCTGACCCACAGCATCGAGGTCGCGCAGATCGGCCGCGGCATCGCGCGCGCGCTAGGGCTGAACGAGGATCTGACCGAGGCGCTTTGCCTGGCGCACGACATCGGGCATCCGCCCTTCGGTCATGCGGGCGAAGATGCGCTGAAGGCGGCGATGGCCGAGCATGGCGGTTTCGACCACAATGGCCATACGCTGCGTACGCTGGCGCAGCTCGAATGTCCTTATCCCCGTTTCGACGGTCTCAACCTGACGTGGGAAACGCTCGAGGGACTTGCGAAGCATAATGGCCCGGTGACGAACCCCGGCTGGGCGCTGGCCGCGATCGACGATGATTTCCGCCTCGACCTTGGCAGCCATGCCAGTCTTGAGGCGCAGATTGCGGCGGTCGCCGACGACATTGCTTATGACAATCACGACATCGACGATGGGCTACGCGCGGGCTTGCTCGACCTAGATCAGCTGATGGAGCAACCGTTTGTTGCCGCCAATTTCGGCGCCGTCGAGGGGCGCTTCCCCGGCGCGCCGCGCGACCGGTTGCTGCGCGAATTGGTGCGCGATCAGATCGGGGTCATGGTCAACGACGTCATCGCCGCGACCGCCGCCAATGTCGCGGCTGCCGGCGTCGCGAGCGTCGCCGACGTGCGCGCCGCGGGCCGAGCGCTCGGCGGCTTTTCGCCGGAGCTTGCGGCGCAGGAGCGCGAGCTGAAACGCTTCATGTATGCCAATCTCTATCATCATCCCGAACAGATCGCGGCTGCCGAGGCGGCGAATCAGGTCGTCGGCCGGTTGTTTGCCGCCTACGCCAACAATCCGGGCCTCATGGGCGAAGATTGGTCAGCGCGATTGCCCGGCGAAGAATGCGCGACAACGCGGCATATTGGCGATTATATTGCGGGAATGACCGACCGGTTCGCGATAGACCGCTACGCCGAGATTTTTGGCCGCGAAGCGGTGCCCGAGGCGCTGGCGCATGTCTGACGTGCTGATCGTCGGTGCGACCGGGCTGATCGGACGCGCGGTGATCGACGCTTTCGGGAATCGCGGCATCACGATCGTCGCGCGCCGACCGGTCGAGGGGCTGGCGCCGCATCATGTAGCGCGCGTCGCACCGCCACACGACTGGCCCCACGTCATCGCCGCCGAACGGCCCGCGGTCCTGATTTGCTGCCTTGGCACCACGATCCGCCAGGCGGGATCGCAGGCGGCGTTTCGCGCGGTCGACCATGACCTCATCCTCGCTGCGGCAGAGGGGGCGCGGCAAGGCGGCACGGGGCACATGATCGTCGTCAGCTCGGTTGGGGCCTCGGCAAAAGCAGGCAATTTCTATCTGCGCACCAAGGGTGAGACCGAGGATGACCTGCGTGCGCTCGGGTTCGACCGGCTCGACCTGATCCGTCCCGGGCTGCTGACCGGCGATCGGCCCGGGCCGCCGCGGCTTGGCGAGGGGCTGGCGACGGTCGCGGCGCCGCTGATGGATGCGTTGCTGCACGGTTCCCTTCGTCGCTATCGTTCGATTCCCGGTGACAAGGTCGCCGCGGCGATCGTCCGGTTGGCGGGGCAGGGCGGTTCGGGCGTGCATGCCCACGAAAACGACGCGATCCGCGCGCTCGCCGATTGACTCCGCCCGGGGGCAGCGCCAAGGCTCGCAGCGTCTGTCGGACCTCCCCTAAAGAGATTCGACCGGCCGCGCGGGAGAGCGTGAGGGCAGGGCAACCGGCGCCTCACCACCGAAGGAGCAACCGCCCCGGAAACTCTCAGGTCAGCAGGACCGCGCAGGCTGGAACGGACACTCTGGAAAGCGTTCCGGCTCATTGCTGGGACCACCGAAGGGGTAACCCCGGCGCGCCGGGGGAAAACTCTCAGGTTCCCGTGACAGAGGGGGCATGGCGAAAGGCGCGGCACCCCGCCGCGCATCCGCCGTGCAACCGCGGGAGACTGACATGACCGAAACCGAACAACTGGATGACGACGGCGCGATCGCGGCAGCGACCGAGGTGCTGCCGCTCGACGCCTGGCACCGCGCCAAGGGCGGACGGATGGTCGAGTTCGCCGGCTACTGGATGCCGATCCAATATGAAGGCATCATGGCCGAACATCTGTGGGTGCGCGAAAACGCCGGACTATTCGATGTCAGCCATATGGGGCAATTGCT
Source organism: Sphingopyxis sp. EG6 (assembly GCF_003609815.1). NCBI lineage: Bacteria > Pseudomonadati > Pseudomonadota > Alphaproteobacteria > Sphingomonadales > Sphingopyxidaceae > Sphingopyxis > Sphingopyxis sp. EG6. Next base: position 2,257,597 of record NZ_AP017603.1, on the reverse strand, counting down.
GCTGTCGCACGCGGGCGGCGACAAGGCAGCGCTCCATGCCGCGGTCGAGACCCTGCTGCCGATCGACCTGTCGACGCTGCAGCTTGGAATGCAGCGCTATTCGCTGCTCTTGGCCGAGGACGGCGGCGTTCTCGACGACCTGATGGTCTCGCGCTGGCCCGACTATCTGTATCTGGTCGTCAACGGTGCCACCAAATGGGACGACATCGCCCATCTGCGTGAGCATCTGCCCGACGACATCGTGATCAATCATCTTGACGATCAGGCGTTGCTGGCGCTGCAAGGCCCCGGCGCGGCGGCGGCGCTGGGCCGCCACGTGACCGGAGAATGGCCACTGTCGGCGCTCGTTTTTATGCGCTTTGGCGCGTTTCAGATCGGCGGCGTGCCGGCGACGATCAGCCGGTCGGGCTATACCGGAGAAGACGGGTTCGAGATTTCGATCCCAGCCGACGCCGCGGCAACCGTGGCCGATCTGTTGTGCGCTGAGCCGGAGGTCAAGCCGATCGGGCTGGGGGCGCGCGACTCGCTGCGGCTTGAGGCGGGGCTGCCGCTCTATGGCCATGACCTCGATCCCGCGATCGATCCGGTCGAGGGCGATCTGGCGTTCGCGATCAGCAAGCGCCGCCGCGAGGAAGGCGGCTTTCCGGGCGCGGCGCGCATCCTCGGCCATCTCGCCGACGGCGCCCCGCGCAAACGGGTCGGCCTGCTTGTCGATGGCAAAATGCCCGTGCGCGAGGGCGCAAAATTGTTCGATGGCAACACCGAAATCGGCGTCGTGACGTCGGGCGGCTTTGCGCCCAGCGTCGGCGCGCCGATCGCGATGGGCTATGTGCCGACCGGATTGTCGGCGCCGGGGACCGCCGTCGCGGCCGAAGTGCGCGGCAAGCGCGTCGCCTGCACCGTCGCCGCCATGCCCTTTGTTCCGCATAATTATGTTCGTAAAACAGGAGCTTGATCGATGCCGCGTTACTATACCGAAGAGCATGAGTGGATCGAGGTTGACGGCGACGTCGCAACGGTCGGCATCACCGATTTCGCGCAGGGCCAGCTTGGCGACATCGTGTTCGTCGAAGTCCCCGACACCGGCGCCGAGCTCAGCCAAGGCGGCGACGCCGCGGTGGTCGAATCGGTCAAGGCGGCGAGCGATGTGTACGCCCCGGTCGACGGCACCGTGACCGAAGGCAACAGCGCGCTCGAGGAAGATCCCGCGCTCGTCAACTCGGACCCCGAAGGCGAAGGCTGGTTCTTCCGGCTGACGCTGAGCGACAAGAGCCAGCTTGACGGCCTGATGGACGCCGCCGCGTACAAGGCGTTCTGCGACGCGCTGTAGCGATTTCATCCCTCCCCTTCGGGGGAGGGTTTTATGGAGAAAATGCAATCGCCACGGACGCCGCCCTTGCCAATTGTCGCCTGATGGTGGCGACCCCGATCTATGAGGGGGCGCAGGGGACTTATGTCCGCGCGGCGCTGGCGCTCGCGCTGCGCGCCCAGGCGGCGGGCATTTCGGTGCGCTTCGAGTTCATCCTCTACCAGCCGTCGATCACCCGCGCGCGCAACATGCTGACCGCGATGTTCCTGGCGAGCGATTGCACGCATTTGCTGTTCATCGATGCCGACATCGATTTTTCGGCCGACGACGTGTTTTCGCTAGTCCGTGCGATGGAGGCGAACCCCGACTGCGGGGTGCTCGGCGGCGCCTATCCGCGGCGGATGATCAACTGGGCCAATGTCGCGCGCGCGGTGGAACAGGGGCTGGCGAAGGGTAACCCGGCGGACCTGGCGCGCTATACCGGCGACTTTGCGCTGCATTTCCTGAATCCCGAGCAGAATTTCAAGCTGACCGATCTCGTCGAATTGACGCGGCTCGGCACCGCCATGATGCTGATCCGCCGCGCGGTGCTGGAAGGCATGGCGGCGGCAATGCCCGACCTCGTGTTCCGGCCCGACCCCGCCGAGCGACAGGCGCATGGCGTCGGTGAAATCGTCCCGGCCTTTTTCTGCCCCTATATCGAGCCCGAAAGCCAGGCGCTGCTTTCCGACGACTATGCCTTTTGCCGCCGCGTGCGCGATGCAGGCTTTCGCATCTGGCTCGCGCCGTGGATTCGCACGACGCACGCCGGCCCGGCGATCTTTTCCGGCACTCTTGCCGACACCGTTCAGCTTTTCTCCCCAAAACCAGATTCTTCTGTGGAGTAGTTCATGCGTTATCTCCCCCTCACGTCCGATGACCGCAGCGCGATGCTTGCGACCATCGGAGCTGCCTCGATCGACGATCTGTTCGCCGATGTTCCCGTCGATGCCCGGCTCGACGGCCCGATCGCGGATCTGCCGCTGCACGCCAGCGAGCTCGCGGTCGAACGCCACATGGCGGCGCTGTCGCGCCAGAACCGCGCGGCGGGCGACGGTCCCTTCTTTTTGGGCGCCGGGGCGTACCGCCACCACGTCCCCGCCAGCGTCGATCATCTGATCCAGCGCGGCGAGTTTCTGACCGCCTACACGCCGTACCAGCCCGAAATCGCACAGGGCACGCTCCAGATGCTGTTCGAATTCCAGTCGCAGGTCGCGCGCCTGCTCGGCACGGATGTCGCTAATGCATCGATGTACGACGGATCGACCGCCTGCTGGGAAGCGATCGTGATGGCGCGGCGGGTCACCAAGCGGAACAAGGCGCTGCTGTCGACCGGTCTGCATCCGCATTACCGCAGCGTCGCGCGCACGATGGCGAAATATACTGGCGACGTGCTGGTCGATGGCGATCCCGGCCTTGATGCGGGAACCGACTGGGCGGCGCTTGCCGCCAGCATCGACAAGGATGTGAGCTGCGTTGTCGTCCAATATCCCGACATCCTCGGCCGCATCGACGATATGACCGCGCTCGCTGCGGCGTGTCAGGCGGCGGGCGCACTGCTGGTGGCGGTGGTCACCGAACCCGTGGCGCTCGGGCTGATCAAGGCGCCGGGTGAAATGGGTGCCGACATCGTCGTCGGCGAAGGACAGTCGTTGGGCGTCGGGCTGCAATTCGGCGGGCCTTATGTCGGCCTGTTTGCCTGCAAGTCCAAATATGTCCGCCAGATGCCGGGGCGCCTCTGCGGCGAGACGGTCGATGCGAATGGGAAGCGCGGGTTCGTGCTGACGCTCTCGACGCGCGAACAGCATATCCGCCGCGAAAAGGCGACGAGCAATATCTGCACCAATTCAGGACTCTGCGCGCTGGCTTTCAGCATCCACATGACCTTGCTCGGCGAAGCGGGGCTGCGCCAGCTTGCCGCGATCAACCATGGCCGCGCGAAAGCGGCTGCGACCGAGCTCGCCAAAGTGCCGGGCGTGTCGGTGATGAACGACAGCTATTTTAACGAATTCACCCTGCTGCTGCCGACGGAGGCGCGCCCGGTGGTCCACAAGCTGGCCGAAAAGGGCGTCCTTGGCGGCGTTTCGCTTGGCCGCCTCTATCCCGACAATGCGGCGCTCGCGAACGGCCTCGTCGTTGCCGTCACCGAGACGGTGACCGAGGATGATATTGCCGCCTTTGCCGCGGCGCTGAAGGAGGTGCTGGCATGACCGCGCTCAACCGCGCCGGCTGGCGCCCCGAAATGAACGTCGCTGGCGGCGCCGACGACACCGCGACCTTTACCGGAAACCGCGCGCTGATGCTCGAGCAAGCGCTGATCTTCGAGATCGGCGGGGCCGAAACCACCGGGGTCGATTTCGACGAAGCGGCGCCTGCCGCCCACCTTGGCGCGCTCGCGCGCACCGCGCCGATCGGCCTGCCGGGCCTCAGCGAAGCCGAAACGGTGCGCCACTACACGCGCCTGTCGCGGCAGAATTACGCGATTGACCTCGGGCTGTTCCCGCTCGGCAGCTGCACGATGAAGCATAACCCGCGCCTCAACGAAAAGGTCGCGCGCATGCCCGGCTTCGCCGATGCGCACCCGCTGCAGCCGCAGGAAACGGTGCAGGGCGCCTATGCAGTGATCCACGAGCTTGCCGAATGGCTGATCACGCTGACGGGTATGCACAGCGTCGCGATGTCGCCTAAGGCCGGCGCGCACGGCGAACTTTGCGGCATCCTCTGCATCAAGGCCGCCTTGGAGGCGCGCGGCGAAGACCGCCGCGTGATCCTCGTTCCCGAAAGCGCGCACGGCACCAACCCGGCGACCGCGGCCTTCGCCGGCTTCACCGTCGAGGACATTCCTGCGACCGAGGCCGGCCGCGTGAACCTCGAGGCGCTGAAGGCGCGGCTCGGCCCCGATGTCGCGGGGGTGATGATCACCAATCCCAACACCTGCGGGCTGTTCGAGCGCGAGATGAAGGCGATTTCCGACGCGGTCCACGCCGCGGGCGGCTATGTCTATTGCGACGGCGCCAATTTCAACGCGATCGTCGGGCGCGTGCGTCCCGGCGACCTCGGCGTCGATGCGATGCACATCAACCTGCACAAGACCTTCTCGACCCCGCACGGCGGCGGCGGACCCGGTTCGGGGCCGGTCGTGCTGTCGGAGGCGCTCGCCCCCTTCGCGCCGCTGCCCTTCGTCACGAAGCAGGGCGACGGCTTCCGCCTGATCGAAGAGGAAAGCGCCGGCGAGGATCATCCGCAGACCTTTGGCCGCATGACCGCTTTCCACGGCCAGATGGGGATGTTCACCCGCGCGCTGACTTACATCCTCAGCCATGGCGCCGACGGGCTGAAGCAGGTTGCCGAGGATGCGGTGCTCAACGCCAACTATGTGCTGCGCAGCCTGGAAGACGTGCTCGACGCGCCCTTCGCGGCATCGGGTCCGTGCATGCACGAGGCGCTGTTCAGCGACAAGGGGCTCGCCGAAGGCTTCTCGACGCTCGACATCGCCAAGGGGCTGATTGACGAGGGCTATCATCCGATGACGGTCTATTTCCCCCTCGTCGTCCACGGGGCGATGCTTGTCGAGCCGACCGAGACCGAGAGCAAGGCAGCGCTCGACCAGTTCATCGGCGCGCTGCGCAGCATCGCGATGCGCGCGCGCAATGGCGACCCGGCGCTGAAAACCGCCCCGCATTTCGCGCCGCGCGCGCGGCTGGATGAGACGGCGGCGGCGCGGAAGCCGGTTTTGGCTTGGGAGGGTGATCTATAATCGATCGTCATCCCGGCGAAGGCCGGGCTCTCGCCGGTGCGTCATGATGATAGGATGAGATCCCGGCCTTCGCCGGGATGACCGATAAAGGGGAGGGTGCGATGAGCTGGGACACAATCTTTCTGATCGCCAATTATTGGGCCGTTGCGGCGTGGATCGCGCTCGCCTTTCTGCCGCGCGGGCCAAAGATATTGGCGTTGATCCTCTATGCCGGCGTGTTCCTGCTGTGCCTTACCTATACGGTGATGATTGTCGGTTTCCTGACTGGCGGCATCGATCCCGGTGGGCCTGGCGGCGGTGATTTCACGACGCTGGCGGGGGTGATGAAGCTGTTCGACAGCCCCGGCGGCGCGACCCTCGGGTGGGTTCATTATCTGGCGTTCGACCTGTTTACCGGCATGTGGATCGCTCGCGACGCCGACCAAAAGGGGTTCAGCCGGGTCGCGCAATTCCCCTTTCTGCTCCTGACCCTGATGGTCGGTCCGGTCGGACTGTTCGCCTGGCTGATAGTGCGCGACCGGCGCGCGCGGGCGCAGGCCAAGGCCTGATGGCGTCATCGCCGACGTGGATGCCGAGCGACGGCGGCAGGGACGACAAACGCCACGCCCCGGCGACGCTGCGCAATCGCGATGCCATTGCGGCGGTACTGAGCGAATGGCTGCCCGCGAGCGGCACGGTGCTGGAGGTCGCGAGCGGATCGGGCGAGCATGTCGTCCATTTTGCCGCAACCTTCCCGGCGCTCGACTGGCAGCCGAGCGATCCCGATCCCGCGGGACGGATCTCTATCGCCGCTTGGTGCGCCGAGGCTGCGTTGGCCAATATCGCGCCGCCGCTGGCGTTCGATGCGGCGGCGGCAGACTGGCCGCTCGATCGGGCCGACGCCATCCTGTGCATCAATATGGTCCACATCAGCCCTTGGGCGGCGACGCTGGGGCTGCTGGCGGGCGCGGCGCGGTTGCTCGCGCCGGGGGCGCCGCTCATCCTCTACGGCCCTTATATCGAGCCCCACGTGCCGACGACCGGCAGCAACCTAGCCTTTGACGTCAGCCTGCGCGCCCGCGATCCGGCGTGGGGGCTGCGCGAGCTCGACGACGTCAAGGCCGCCGCTGCGGCGGCCGGACTGCGCTTTGCCGAACGACGCGCCATGCCCGCCAACAATCTGATGCTCCTGTTCCGCCGCACCTGACGTTGCTGACAGGGTTGCCGATACGCGCTTTACCTGCCGCGTACAGCCGCTAGCCTTTCCCCAATTGCGCGCCAAAGATGCGATTCGAGGAGAGAGAACCCATGCCCCGCGATGTTTCGGAGCTTTTCACATTCGATGAATTCCTGACCCATTGGGCCAGCGAGCGTCCCGACCGCGTCGCGCTGCGTGAAGAAGATCGCGTTTATAACTACGCACAGCTCGACGAAGCGACGGCGAAGGTCGCGTCGGCGCTGATTGCCGCGGGCCTGGGCAAGGGCGACCGGATCGCGTGGATCGGCAAGAATAGCGACCTCTATTTCATCCTCTTCTATGGCGCGGCGCGCGCCGGGATCGTGATGGCGCCGATCGGCTGGCGGCTGTCGCCGACCGAATGGGCGTTCATCGTCAACGACACCCAGGCAAAGCTGGTGTTCGCGGGGCCAGGGTTCGAAACGATCGCCGACCAGCTGGCTGGCAAGCTCGACCACGCCCCCAGGATCATCGACGCCGCCGCTGCGCGCGCGATGATCGATGGCGCGGCGCGGACTGCGTTCGCGCCTTCGACGGCGCATGATGCGGTGCTGCAACTCTATACGTCGGGCACGACCGGCAATCCGAAGGGCGCGGTGCTGTCGAACCATAATCTGTTCGCGCTGCGCAAACATTCGAACGACCTCGACCTGCCCTACACCAAATGGGAGGACGACGAGGCGGTGCTGGTCGCTATGCCATGCGCGCATATCGGCGGCACCGGGCTCGGCATCATGGCGCTCGCCGCAGGGCTGCCCGGCATCATCCTCGCCGAGTTCAACCCCGACGGGGTGTTCGACGCGGTCGAGCAACATGGCGTCACGCGCTTTTTCATGGTGCCCGCGGCGCTGCAGTTCCTGCTCATGCACCCGCGCTGCGCGACCGTCGATTACAGCCGCCTCAAATATATCCTGTACGGCGCCGCGCCGATCCCGCTCGAATTGCTGCGCCAGTGCATCCAGATGTTCGGGGCGCAGTTCATCCAGGCCTATGGGATGACCGAAACGACCGGCACGATCTCGATGCTGCCGCCCGAGGATCATGATCCCGCGGGCAATGCGCGGATGCGGTCGGCGGGCAAGCCGCTGCCGGGGGTCGAGATCAGGATTTTGGGATCAGATGGCGCGGAAGTTCCGGTGGGCGAGGTGGGCGAGGTGGTCACCCGATCGTCGAACAACATGCTGGGATATTGGAACCTGCCCGAAGCGACGGCAAAGACCGTCGATGCCGACGGCTGGATCCGCACCGGCGACGCGGGCTATATGGACGCCGACGGCTATCTGTTCATCCACGACCGGATGAAGGACATGATCATTTCGGGCGGCGAGAATATCTATCCCGCCGAGGTCGAGAGCGCGATCTTTGGTCACCCTGCGGTGCAGGAGGTCGCGGTGTTCGGCATCCCCGACGACAAATGGGGCGAGACGGTGAAGGCCGTCTGCGTCGCCAAGCCCGGGATGACGATCGACGAAGCCGACATCATCGCCTGGACGCGCGAACGCATCGCGCCCTTCAAATGCCCGCGCAGCGTCGATGTGATTGATGCGTTGCCAAGGAATGCGAGCGGCAAGATTTTGCGCAAGGATCTGCGCGCGCCATACTGGGCGGGATATGAGCGGATGGTGAATTGACGGGCGGCAGCTTGCGAACGGAAGCGGACATGTCTTCTCCACTCCCTTTTAGGGAGAGGCTGGGGGTGGGTAGCCGCCGAAGGCGGCATTCCGCCTCGGCTCGCTTCGCTCGCACCCACCCCTAACCCCTCCCTGGAAGGGAGGGGAATGGCTTAAAACCACCCCAAAGCAGACGTCGCGGCTAATCCCGCTGCCTCTCACGCGCCCGCACAAACCCCTCCCGCGCCATGCACCGCGCCAGCCACGCCTTCGTCGCCTCGCCCATCACGTCATCGGCCCCCAGCGTCGTCGCCAGAAACGCCGCATAGCCGATCGCAATATCGGCAATCGTGAAACGCCCCGCGACCAGCCATTCGCGCCCGTCGGCCAGAGCCGCCTCGATGCTCTTTGCGCGTCCGCCGAAGAAGGCTTTGTAGTCGTCGACCGCCTGCGCCAGCCGCCGCTCAGGCGCCTCGACCCGGGTGTAGCGGATCATGATCGCCAGCGGGAAGGTCAGCGTCGCGTCGCTGCGGTGCAGCCAGTTGCGATAGTCCCAATAATCCCCCTCGTCGCGGCGCACTTCAAGCAGCGTGCCTTCGGCGATGCGTTCGCAGATCGCCGCCGATTCGGTCATCAGCCGACCGTTCTCGACCCAGCCCGGGATCGTCATCAGCGGGTTCACCGCGCGATAATCGGGCTCGAACGCACGCGGCGGGAATTTCAGGACGCGCAGGTCGACGTCGATCCCGGCTTCTTCGACCGCCCACAGGCAGCGAAGCGAGCGGGCGTCGGGGCAGTGGTACAATATGGGGCGCGTCATGCGGCAACCTCCTTCGGTCGGGTGATGTGGCGGCGATGCTCGCGCCAGGCGATGAACAGCCCCGACGCGACGATCAGCGGCGCGCCGACCCATGTCGTGTCGGCGGGCAGGGTGCCAAAGAACCACCAGCCCGCAGCGATCGCCCACAGCAGGCTGGAATAATCCATCGGGATCACGACCGACACCGGGGCAAGGCGCAGCGCGCCGGTCAGCGACATTTGCGCGACCGCGCCAAGGAAGCCGAGCGCGATCAGCAACAGCCACTCCCCGCTGTCATGCGGCGTGATGACAAAGGGCAGGGCGATGCCGAGCGGGATCATCGAGAGCAAGCTGAACCAGAAGACGATCGTCGCGGCGGCTTCGGTGCGGCCAAGGTCGCGGACGGCAATGGTGATCAGCGCGGTCATGATCGCGCCGCCCAGCGCGACGAGGGTGCCGAGTGCGTGGGTGCCATCGAACCCGCCCGCAAAGCTTGCAAACGGATCGAGTACGACGAGGACGCCGACAAAACCGATGATCACCGCGCTCCACCGCTGCCACCCTGTGGCTTCGCCGAGCAGCAGCGCGGCAAAGATCACCGCAAAGATCGGCACCGAAAGGCTGATCGTCGTCGCTTCGGCCATCGGCAGCAGGATCATCGCGCCGAAATTGCACGCCATGCCGGTCAGCCCCATCAGCATCCGGCGCGTGTGCGCCCCGATGCGGTGGGTCTTGAGTGACGCGAAACCGCCGGTCGCCTTCACCCACAGGAGCAGGAAGGGCAACACCAGCGCCTGTCGCCAGAACAGGCTTTCGACGATGTGGATGCCTGCCCGGTCGATATATTTGACCACCACGAACATCAGCGACAGGCTGGCCATCGCGAGGAGGCGGAGCGCGATGCCGCCGAGATAGTTTTGCGGCGCGGCGGCGGAGGGGGCGGCGGCGGATGTCATGTCGCTCTGCGCATATCAGGCGAGTGCGCGCACGCAAGCCGTGATCCCCCTTGCCCCGCCTCTGCAATCGGGCTAGGGGCGCACTCCGGCCTAGGGGTATAGCTCAGTTGGTAGAGCATCGGTCTCCAAAACCGAGGGTCGCGGGTTCGAGTCCTGCTGCCCCTGCCAGGCCATAAATCACCAAGAGGCCACGTCCTCGCCTGCATCATGGGCAGGCCTCCAAGTCCGGGACGGCCCGGCAGCCTTGAATGGGAGGCTGTCATGGCCTGGATCTATCTCGCAATTGCTGGTGCGCTCGAAATCGTCTGGGCGTTTTCGATGAAACAGTCGGACGGCTTTACCAAGCTTGGCCCGTCGCTGCTCACGCTGGTCGCGGCCTTCGCCAGCTTTGCGTTGCTGGCGCTGTCGATGAAATCGCTGCCGCTCGGCACCGCTTACACGATCTGGACCGGAATCGGGGCGGTCGGCGCATTTGTCGTCGGCATCCTCGTGCTGGGCGAACAAGCGAGCGCGATGCGGATATTTGCCGCGGCGCTGATCGTCAGCGGCCTCGTGCTGATGAAATTGTCGGCGCCCGCCTGATCGGTTCAGACCAGGATATGACAGACGCCCGGCTGCGGGCGGACAATTCCGCGCGTCAGTTGCGCCAAGGCACCCTCGTCGATCCGTGCCGCGTCGGTCAGTTCGACGCGGTAGCGGCCATGGAGAGCGCGGACGGCGCGGACATTGTCGTTGCCGCCGAGCGCAGCGGCGATATCGTCGGGCAGGGCGACCGGCTCGACGTCCCGGCTCGCCGGTTGCGCATCCGCGGACGGAGCGACCGCCGCGCCGCCTGACAGCGTGCCGCGAATTTCCTCGGCGACCAGATCGGCGATCGGACCGAGCACGACCTGTGCCGCCTTGTCGGACGGGCGGATGATGCCGCGCGCACCGAGCCGCGACAGCGCGACGTCGTCAATCGCGTCGTTGTCGGCGACGATCAGGCGGAGCCGAGTTGTACAGGCATCGACGCTGACCAGATTGGCGGCGCCGCCCAGCGCGGTGACAAAGGCGTCGCCGCGCGCGCTCCCGGCGGTGGTCGCCGCGGCCTCGGCGACCTCGCCTTTTTCGCGGCCCGGGGTCGGCAAGTCGAAGCGGCGGATGAAAAAGCGGAACAGCCCGTAATAGAGCGCCGCGTAGACGGCGCCGATCGGGAGCAGCAGCCACGGCCGCGTCGCGAGGCTGAAATTGAGCACATAGTCGAACAGCCCCGCCGAAAAGCCGAAGCCGAGCCGGATGCCGAGCGCGTCCATCAGCGCCATCGACACGCCCATCAGCAGCGCGTGGATCGCGTAGAGCAGGGGCGCGACGAACATGAAGGTGAACTCGATCGGCTCGGTCACTCCGGTCAGAAAGCTCGTCAGCGCCAGCGATAGCAGCATGCCGCCGACCGCTTTGCGTCGTTCGGGCCGCGCCTCGTGATACATGGCGAGGCATGCGGCGGGCAGGCCGAACATCATCACCGGAAAGAACCCCGACATGAAGGCGCCGGCGTCGGGATCGCCCGCGAAGAAACGGCGCAGATCGCCCGTCGCGCCGGCAAAATCGCCGACGAGGAACCAGGCGGCATTGTTGATGATATGGTGCAGCCCGGTGACGATCAGCAGCCGGTTGAGCGTGCCATAGACGAACAGCCCTATGCCGCCGCTTTCGACGACGGTGCGGCTGGCGGTGTCGATTGCGCCGCTGATATGTGCATAGCCATAACCGAGCACCGCCGCTAGCAGCAGTCCGGCGACCCCGCTGGCGATCGGCACGAAGCGGCGACCGCCGAAAAAGGCGAGATATTCGGGCAGCGCGATCGTCGCGAAGCGGTTGTAGAAATTGCCGCCGATCAGCCCCGACAGGATACCGATCGGCACCTCCAACTTGTCGATCTGGCTCAGCGCCCAGGTCTTTGCGGCGAGTGCCGCGGCGGCTTCGGGCAACCCCGCGCCAACATCGGGCGGCGCGATCAGAAAGGTCTGCGCGCCCGTTGTTGTGACCAGATAACAGACGACGCCCGCCAGCGCGGCGGCGCCATTGCCGTCGCGCGCGAACCCGACCGCGACGCCGATCGCGAACAAGATACCGAGGTTGTCAAAGATCGCCGCACCCGCGGCGGAGATGAAGGCGATGTCGAGCAGGTCGGGCTGGCCGATGCGCAACAACAGACCCGCGATCGGCAGCACCGCGATCGGCAGCATCAACGCGCGGCCGAGCGGCTGGAGCGTTTCGAGTATCTTTCTCATCGACGTGTCTCCTCGAAAGCGCGGGAGAGCGCACGAACTTCGGCGGCCGACTTGCACTGGAGCGCGAGTTCGGCGTGCGCGCGCGCTTCGCTCAGCGTCAGGCCGCGGACAATCTGCTTTGCCTCGGCGACGAAGCCGGGGACCGCTGACAATTCGGTAACGCCCAGACCGATCAGAATCGGCAGCGCCGCCGGATCGGATGCGAGCCCGCCGCACACCCCGACCCAGCGTCCGCGCGCGGTGGCGCGGCGGCAGGTTTCTCCGATCATGCGGAGCACGGCAGGGTGCATCGCGTCGACCCCGGCGGCGACCGCGGGATTGCCGCGGTCCATCGCCAGCACATATTGGGTAAGGTCATTGGTGCCGATCGACAGGAAATCGGCCTCGAGCGCGAGCAGGTCGGCGGTCATCGCGGCAGCGGGGGTCTCGACCATCACCCCGACCTCGACGGCGTCGGCGATCGCCATGTCGCTGCGCAGCCGGTCGACCAGCGTGCGGACCTGCCGCAACTCGTCGATGCTGGCGACCATCGGGATCATGATCTTGCACGCGCCCACGGGATCGACGCGTAGGATCGCGCGGAGCTGGGTTTCGAGCAGGTCGGGCCGCGCGAGCGCGACGCGGATGCCGCGCTGGCCGAGCGCCGGATTTTCCTCCTCTGCGATCGGAATATAGGCGGCAGGCTTGTCACCGCCGATGTCGAGCAGGCGGATGATGACGGGCTTGCCGGGCAGCGCGTCGGCGATCGCCTGATAGGCGGCGTGCTGTTCGTCCTCCCACGGCGCGGTCTCGCGATCGAGGAACAGGAATTCGCTGCGAACGAGTCCCGATCCCTCGGCGCCCTGTGCAGCGGCGAACTGCGCGTCGGCTGCGCTGCCCAGATTGGCGCAAATCTCGATCCGCGTTCCGTCGGCGGTCCGGCACGCTTCTTGCGCAGCGGCCTGCGCGGCGTCGCGCCGCGCGGCACGCTTCGCCAGCCGCGCGGCAAAGGCAGCGGCGTCGGCGGGGGAGGGGCGCAGCGTGACATGGCCGAGTTCGGCGTCGAGCAGCAACGGCGTATCATCCTCGATCGCGGCCAGCGCATCGCCCATCGCGACGAGCGCGGGCAGCCCCATTCCGGCGCACAGGATTGCGACGTGCGACGTCGGCCCGCCACGCGTCAGGCAGACCCCGGCGGGATTCGCAGCGGCGAGCGCCACCAGCTGCGACGGCAACAGGTCGTTGGCGACGATGATCGCGCCCGCGGCGATCGCGGCGGTTTCGAGCGGGGTTCCGGTCAGCGCCGACAGCAGCTGCCGTTCGATGTCGACCAGATCGTCGATCCGTTCGATCAGATGCGCGTTGCCGGTCGCGCGGATCGCGTCGATCTGGTCATGGATCGCGCCGCGCCAGGCAAAACCGGCGCTGCGTCCCGCGGCGATCCGCGCGCCGGCGCCCGCAATCAGTTCGGGATCGTCGATCAGTGCAAGATGCGCCTGCATGACCGCCGCGATGCTGGCGTCGTCGCTGTCGGCGCGCGCTGCAATATGCGCGCGTACCGTATCGCGCGCCGCCAGCAGCGCGGCGCGTTCTTCCGCCGCGCCGACGCCCTCGCTCGCTACCGCAATCTCGGCCTGCCGCAGCCGCGCCGCGGGTCCCATCGCGAGCCCGGGCGATGCGATCACGCCGCCGATTTGACCAGCTTGCAGGGTAGTCCTCGGGGGTGCGGCCGCCGACGGCGCAGCAGGCGCCGTCTCGCCCATGTCGGTCGCCAGCAACGCGGCGATGGCCGCCAACGCTGCCTCGGCGTCGTCGCCGCGCGCCTGCACGACGACCTCGTCGCCGAACCGCGTGCCGAGCGCGAGCAGCGCCACGGTGCTGCGGGCGGCGCCGCGCTTGTCGCCGTTCAGCAGGTGCAGCTCGGCCTGAAATCCGCGCGCGGCTTCGCAGATCCGCGCGGCAGGCCGCGCGTGGATGCCGTGCGGCAGCGCCAGCTTCACCGTCTGTTCGATCACAATCCCGTCGTCCGAGCTGCGCCGGACGTTCGCCTGCACGGGAACCAGCGTCATCAGCGCCTCGCACGCGCCGATCGCGCAGTCGGTGCTGCGGCGGCTGATCGCAAAGGCTTCGGCATTGGTGACGATCACCGGGGTGATCAGGCTGGGCGCCGCGAGCGCGACGGCGTCTAGGTCAAAGCGAATCAGCGGGTCGCCGCGCGCGACGGTCTGGCCGATCGCCACCAGCGGCGTGAAGCCTTCGCCCTTCAGCATTACGGTGTCGAGCCCGATATGGATCAGCACCTCGGCGCCCTCGGCGCTGCGCAGCGAAATCGCATGCCCGGCGTCGTGCAGCGTCACCACCTCGCCGTCGAACGGCGCGACGATCGTGTCGCCGAGCGGCTCGATCGCCACGCCGTCGCCCATCATGCGCTGGGCGAATACGGGATCGGGAACGCTGTCCAGCGTCGTCGCCCACCCTCTGAGCGGAGAGGTGATGATCAGGCTCATCCATCTAATCCCCAAAACTTCCGCCGCTTTTTTTTTTGCGGCTTGATTATCATTCTACGCGCGGGACAGGTCCGGTACGGTGTCGGGCGCAATCCGTCCGCCGATCCACGTCGCACGCGGATCGAGTTCGCTGCCCAGCCATGCCCAGTCGGCACGCTGCCCCGGCGCGATCGCTCCGTGACTGTCCTGCAGCGACAGGAAGGCGGCGGGGGTCGCGCTGGCCATCGCCGCCACGTCAGTCACCGGCAGCCCGGTCACCTCGACCGTCTTGCGCAGCGCCGCCGCCATGTCGAGATGCGTGCCGGCGAGGGTGCCGTCCTCGAAAATGCAGACGCCGTCCTTCACCGCGATACGCTTGCCCTGCAGGGTGAATTCGCTGTCGTCGGTGCCGACGCTGGGCATCGCATCGGTGACCAGCATGATGCGCTCGACACCCTTGGCCTTGATCGCCAGACGGACTACCGCGGGGTGGAGATGGACGTCGTCGACGATCAGGCCGCAATAGCTGTCCGAATCGAACGCGGCGCCGACCGCACCCGGCGCGCGGTGGTGCAGCGGCGACATCGCGTTGAACAAATGGGTAAAGCCGGAAAGTCCCGCGCCGATCGCACGCTGCGCCTCGTCATAGGTCGCGTCGCTGTGACCGGCGCTGACGATCACGCCGTGGCGGACGAGGGTGCGAATATCCTCTTCGTTGCAGAGCTCGGGCGCCAGCGTCAGCATCACGCGCCCGCGATGCGGGGCGGTGAGCGTTGCGAGCGTCTCGGCGTCGAGGCGGCGGATGCGATGCGCCTCGTGGATACCGCGCTTGACCTCGTTGATGAACGGCCCTTCGATATGGATGCCGACCACCCCCGGCACCCCCTGTTCGATCGCGGCATCGACCGCGGCCATCGCGGCGGCGATCTGAGCCGGGGTGTCGCTGATCAGCGTGGGCAAGAATGCGGTGGTGCCGAACCGGGCATGCGCGGCGCCGATTGCAGCAATCGCCTCGACGTCGACTTGATCGTTGAACAGCACGCCGCCGCCGCCATTGACCTGCGTATCGATGAAGCCGGGGAGCAGCCAGCCATCCTCCAGGTCGACTTCATGGTCGGCGGACGCCGGTCCGGCCGGGGTGACAGCGGTAACGACGCCATCGGCGACGGCAATATCTGCCGCGCCGACAGCGCCGTCCGGCAGCGCGACCCGGCCGTTGTGAAAGCGATAGATCATAAAGTCTCGGTAACCTTGTTCAGATGCGGAGGCGAGTCGGGGTTGCACCCGCGCGCCAGCGCCAGCGCGCTCGCCATGCGATAAAGGCTCTGGATCATCAGGATCGGTTCGATCGCCGGATGCGCGGCGATGGTGGGCAGGTCGCCGACCGCAGGATCGGCAAGCAGCACGGTCGCACCGCGCTGGCGAAATTCGGCGACCGTATCGCGGACGCTGATCGCGGCGCGATCGGTGCCGCCCAGCGCCAGCACATGGAAGCCCTTGCCGACGATGGCCATCGGTCCGTGGCGCACTTCGGCGGCGCTGAACGCTTCGGCGTGAAGCGCTGACGTTTCCTTGAACTTGAGCGCCGCCTCTTGCGCGGCGCCAAGGCCATAGCCGCGGCCAAGGACGAACAGGTTGCTCGCGCCGCGATAGGCCGTGACGGCGGCCG
Organism: Sphingopyxis sp. EG6; assembly: GCF_003609815.1. Lineage (NCBI taxonomy): Bacteria > Pseudomonadati > Pseudomonadota > Alphaproteobacteria > Sphingomonadales > Sphingopyxidaceae > Sphingopyxis > Sphingopyxis sp. EG6. Next base: position 2,241,507 of record NZ_AP017603.1, on the reverse strand, counting down.
ACCAGTCGAGAGCAAAGGCGTCGGCGAGGCTGGCGGGCAGCGTATCGAGCGCCGCATCGAGTGCGGCATTTTGCGACCAGGCCGCGACAAGCGCCGCGATCGCCGCCAGCGAGCTGATATAGGATTTGGTCGCGGCGACCGATCGTTCGACTCCCGCTGACAGCGGGATAACGACGTCGGCGACCTTGGCGAGCGGGGCGTCGGGCGCATTGACCAGCGCGACGACGAACGCGCCGGACGCGCGCTGCTGTTCGGCCGCCGCCAGCAGGTCGGGGCTTTGGCCCGATTGCGAAATCGCCAGACACAAGCGGTTGCCGACTAGTGAGGGCGCATCATAGAGCGACGCGATCGACAGCGCCGCCGATGCGGTCGGCGTCCCGGTCAGCGTTTCGATCAGATATTTGGCATAGGTCGCGGCATGGTCCGACGAACCACGCGCGCAAGTGACGACGGCGACCGGCGGCGCGGCGTGAAGGCGGCGCGCGATGGCGGCAAACGCACCGCGGTTCGCCTCCAGCATGCGCGCGACGGCTGCCGCCGCCTCGCCCGCTTCCTGCTCCATCAGCGTGTGCCGTCCGTCTCGCGCGGCGCTCAGCGTCATCAATCTGGCCTCCCGGTCGAGCGGCTCGCAGCGGCTCGATATATTGGTACTATATAGGTTATATATAGCTCATCAAGATGTATGTTCAAAAAATCGGTTCAGCCGATCTGGCGGCTCTCGCGATCGTACGCGCGACGCGGCGCGCACGGCGTCGATCAGCGCGCCGCGCTGGCATCAAAGCCTCGGTATGTCGGGGCTGGGCTAGCCGTTCAGCTCCGCCACGACGTCATAGGCGTCGCCGCGATAATAGCTTTGGGTGAATTCGGCGGTGCGCCCGTCGGCCAGAAAGCCGCGCCGTTCGATGAACAGCCCCGGCATACCCGGCTCGATCCCCAGAATGTCCGCCTGTTCGGCGGTAAAGGCAATGGCGCGCAATCGTTGCAACGCGCGCGCGGGCAAATGGCCGGCGGCTTCCAGCGCTTCATACAGCGACGCATCAACCGCTTCGACCGAGGGCAGGCAATAGGCCGGGATCGTCGCATATTCGAGCGCCATCGACGTATCGTCGGCATAGCGGATACGGTGGAAGCGATAGACGAGTGACCCCGGCGACAGCCCCAGCGACAATGCCTCTTCGGGCGTCACCGCGCCGGCCGTCTTGCTGATCCATTCGCTGTGCGGCTTGCGGCCGCGCGACACCATATCCTCTGAAAATGAGGTGAGCTTGGAGAAGCTTTTCTCGTCTCGGGGGCGCGTGACAAAGGTCCCGGCGCCGCGGCGCCGCGCGACGATGCCATCGGCGACCAGCCCGTCGATCGCCTTGCGCACGGTGATGCGCGACACGTCGAATTCCTCGGCCAGATCGCGCTCGGTGGGGATCGCCTCCTCCGGCCTGACCAGCTGCCCCTCGATCGCGCCGCGCAGAACCTTCTGTAATTGCAGATAAAGTGGGGTCGGGTCGTCCTTGTGGAGCGGACCCACGCGTTCGATCAATGACAACGACCTTGCTCCACCTGATTGCCCCGGCGCAATGGCTATAAAGCCAGCGCCGCGATCATATGTGTTGCATTGGTATCGTTGCGTCAATCTTTGTTGCGTGTGGCGACGGATGCCACGGCGGTGCGCGCTCGTCGTTTTGGGGCAGTCGAAGGGTGGCCTTCTGGCAGCGATCGACGTCTCTGCCATGCCCGTAGGCGAGAAGCAATACTAATTTAAAACCAATTCCTACGCCGTTGACGAGGGCTCATCGGTTTCTATTGCGTTAGATTTAGGAGGACTTGTTGCATCTCCTGGGTCGTGGAAAGGCGTTGACCGTCTCGCATCGACATGACAAATTGAATACAAATTTAGGATGGGAGACGATTATGCAGCCGGTGGGTTGGGCGATGCTGGCGGTGGCGGCGCTGATTGCGCCGCAAGCCGCGGCAGCCGAGGCGTCGCCGCAGGCGGCACTCGACCAATTCGCCGACACGCTGGGCTATCAGCTGGAAACCGTCGACAACCGGCCCCAATGCCCAACCGGGATTGCCGGTTGTTTCCTGACCACGATCACGCTGACGTTCCCTGAAACCCTGCCCGATGCACTGCCGACGCGCGGCCTCTCGCTCTATTTCAGCTTCGTCAATCAGTTGCCGCTGGTCGAAAGCGATATCTTTACGCACCGGCTGATCAACGGCGATGTTCAGCAATTGACGCTGAAGCCCGGCGCGACGCTGCGCCCCGGTGCACGGCACGTCGTCAAGCTATGGGGGATCGGCGCCAATTTCTCGCGGGCATTTGCGATGCCAAATGCCTATCTCGTCGCCGACGGGGTAAACCCACGGACGATTGCCGCCACGCGCGCGGTCATCGATCCCGAAACCGGCCTCGAAGCCCTGCCGTTCGCGGCGCCGATGACGAACGAGGCACGGCTGGCGACCAAAAGCGACGCCGATCGGACCCGCTGGTTGACCGCCGAACGGGCCTTTGCCGTACAGGCGGAGCGCCAAGCCGCTGCGACAACCGGTGTGGCGATCCTGCCGAAACCGATCGAGGCGGTGCAGGGCAATCGGCCGTCGGTCGATCTTGGCCGGGGGATTGCGTTGACGCTCCACGGTGTCGAAAGGGCCGCCGTCGCGCCCGCGCTCGCGTCGCTCGGTGTCGCCGAAGGCGGCGCACTGCCGCTGACGGTCCGGGTCGATCCGGTCGCAATCGTAAAGCCCGAGGGATATATGCTCGACGTCAGGACGTCGGGGATCGCGATCACCGCGCACGACGCGGCGGGAGCCAGCCATGCGCTGCGCTCGCTGGCGCAGCAGGCGGCGTTTGAAAAGGGCCGGATGAAACCGCTGCGCGTGGTGGACGCCCCCGAATATGGCTTTCGTGGGTTGCACATCGACCTTGGCCGCAATTTCCACGGCCGCGACCAGATATTGAAGCTGGTCGAGGCCATGGCGGCGTACAAGCTCAACAAGCTGCACCTCCATCTGGCCGACGACGAGGGCTGGCGGATCGAAATTCCGGCGCTTCCCGAACTCGCGGAGATCGGATCGAAACGATGCCATGACCTGCAAGAGCAGGCGTGCCTGCTGCCCCAGCTCGGCGCCGGTCATGACGGGAAGGGGGGAGTCAACGGCTATCTGACCACCGCCGATTATGTCGCGATCGTTCAGGCCGCGGCGGCGCGGCAGATCGAGGTCATCCCGTCTATCGACATGCCAGGCCACAGCCGCGCCGCGATCAAGGCGATGGAGGTTCGCCACGCGCGGCTGATGGCCGCGGGCAAGGCGGCAGATGCCGACGCTTATCGCCTGATCGACCCGGCGGACACGACCGAATATCGCAGCATCCAGCATTATAACGACAATACGCTGAACGTCTGCCTGCCCGCGACCTATCGCTTTGTCGATACGGTGGTCGATGCGCTTGTCGACATGCACCGGCAGGCGGGAACGCCGCTGCGCATCTTTCACATCGGTGCCGACGAAACCGCGGGCGCCTGGGTGAAATCGCCAGCCTGCCGGGCGATGATCGCCGAAAATGGCGGCGACGCGGGCAAGCTCACCCCGCGCTTTATTGAGCGGGTTGCACAGGGTCTCTCCGCCCAAGGCTTGCGCACCGGCGGCTGGAGCGACGGCATGGGGCACACTGACGCCGCAAAGATGCCCGGCAATGTCCAGACGAACATCTGGGGCGTGCTGCACGGCGGCGCGGTGCGCGAGGCGCATGACCAGTTGAACCGCGGTTGGGACGTCGTGCTGTCGATCCCCGACCTCGGCTATTTCGACATGCCCTATGCCCCGCATCCCGACGAGGGCGGCTATCATTGGGCCTCGCGCGGGGTCGACGACTATCAGGTGTTCGGCTTCATGCCCGGCAACCTGCCCGCCAACGCTGCGACGATCCGCAACACCCACGCCGAGGGCAAGGCGATCGCGGATGAGCCAGTGCTGCAATCGGGACGCCGGATCGCGGGGGTCCAAGCGCAATTGTGGAGCGAGACGATCCGCACCGATGGCCAGGTCGATTATATGCTGTTCCCGCGCTTGCTCGCGCTCGCCGAACGCGCGTGGAGTCCGGCGACATGGGCGCCGCCCTACGGTGCGGGCGCCACTTATGAATGGGGTGACAAGCGCGTCGATGCGGTGAAGCTCAAGGCGGGTTGGCAGGATTTTGCGGGACGCGTCGCGGCACAGCTGCCGATGCTCGACCGCATGGCGATTGCCTATCGCGTTGCGCCGCCGGGCGCCCGGATCGCCAACGGCAGGCTGGAGGCGAACAGCATCTTTCCGAGGACGGCGATCGAATATCGGATCGGCGGGGGCGACTGGACGCGCTATTCGGGGCCAGTCGGCGTCAGTGGTGAAATCGAACTGCGCAGTCGCTCGGCCGATGGCAAACGGACAAGTCGCACCGTGCGTGTGGCTGCACCAGTTCGTTAGCCAGAGGCGCGGCCAAATATCGTAATCGTGGGCCAGTCGCCGCCGGTCTCGACCGCGGCGTCGATCCCGTACACGGCGCGCAGACGCTCGGCGGTCATGACTTCGGCGGGTGTGCCATCGGCGACGATCCGCCCGCGATCGATCAGCAACAGCCGGTCGCAATAGCGCGCGGCGAGGGTCAGATCGTGCAGCACCGCGATCACCAGCCCGCCGCCCGCCGCCTCGGCGCGCAGCATATCCATCACGTCGATCTGGTGTCCGGGGTCGAGGCTCGCGAGCGGTTCGTCGGCGATCAGCGCGGGTGCCTCGACCGCCAGCGCGCGCGCGAACAACACGCGTGCGCGCTCGCCGCCCGACAGCTCGGTCGCTATCCGATCGCGTAGCTCCAGCACATCGGCGCGCGCCATCGCGCGCTCGATCGCGGCGGTATCGGCGTCAGATATTCGCGACATCGGCGCAAGGTGGGGCAACCGTCCCAGCCCGACGAGCCGTTCGACAGTCAGCGGCCAGTGCAAGGTCTGCCCCTGTGGCACATAGGCGATGTGCCGCGCGAGCTCGCCGCGCGGCATCGCGGTCGCGTCGATGCCGTCGATCGTTACTGTCCCGCTGGCGGGCACCAGCGCGAGCATCGCGCGCGCCAGCGTCGATTTGCCGGCACCATTGGGGCCAACGATGGCGGTCAGCGTTCCTGCGCCGAACTCGGCGCTGACATCGTGCACGACCGCGCGGCGACCAAGCGTGACACCGACATGATCGAGAGTGATGCTTACCATAGCCGCCGCTCCCGCATCAGGTGGATCAGGAAGACCGGCACCCCCAGAAAGGCGGTGACGACCCCCAGCTTCAGCTCGTTCGTCGTCGGAATGATACGGACCCCGAGGTCGGCGAGCGTCAGCAGCGCGGCGCCACCGATCGCCGAAGGCAGCAGGATCGCCGACGGGCTGCGGTCGGTCAGCGGACGGATCAGGTGCGGCACGATCAGCCCGACAAAACCGATCGCGCCCGCGACAGCAACCGCGCCGCCGACTCCGATCGCGGTGCCGACGAGCAGCCGCAATCTTGTTCGCCGAAGGTCCGTGCCGAGCGCCTGCGCGGCATCCTCGCCGAGCGTCAGCGCATCGAGCGCGCGGCCATTCCACAGCAGCATCGCCCCGCCGATCGCGATGCACGGCAGCGCGATCCACACATGGTCGAACGACCGGTTTTCGAGGCTGCCCAGCAGCCAGGTCATGATCTCCATCGCCGCGAACGGATTGGGTGACAGGTTGAGCGCGAGGCTGGTCCCCGCGACGGCGAGCGTGCCGACCGCGATCCCTGCGAGGATCAGGGTAAGGGGGCTTTCGGCGCGACCGGCCAAGACGAACAGCAATACGAGCGAGACGAGTGCGCCGCCTGTCGCCAGCACCGGCAGCATCACCGGATGCAACTCGGCAATGCCGAAATAGATCGCCGCGACCCCGCCGAGCGCCGCAGCGTTCGAGGTGCCGAGCACCGACGGTTCAGCAAGCGGGTTGCGCAAATAGCCCTGCAATGCCGCGCCCGCGAGCCCTAGCATCGCGCCGACCGCAAGCGCGAGGATTGTCCGCGGCAGGCGCAGGTCGAACAGGATGATCGACGCCACCCGGTCGCCGTTGCCGCTTGCAGCGGCCAGCAATCGCGCGACCGACAGATCGACCGCACCGAACAGCATCGAGCCGATCGCGGCGGCAAGTGTCAGCAACAGCAGCGACGCGATCAGCGACCAGCGGGGCACGGCAAAACGGTTCATGAGCGGTCCCCGTCGATGCGCGCAATCTGCGCCGTGATGCTCCGCGCCGCCGCTGTGTAGGCGGGGCTGCCGCACACCGTCCATGCCTGCGGAATGCTGATGCGTGGGATCCCGCTCAGCGCTGGATGGTGCAGCATTTCGCTGCCTTGGTCGGTCACCACGTCGGTTGCGCTTTCGACGATCAGGAAATCGGGCTGCGCCGCGACCATTTCCTCAAGGCTCAGTTGCGACAGCGGCGGCTTGCCGAGCTTGCCCGCCAGATTGACCAGCCCGACGCGCCCCATCAGCTCGTTGATCAACGTCCCGGTTCCGGTCATATAGCCGCGCCGCTGATAATAGGCTGCGACGCGGCCCTTACCCGGCTTGGGCAACCCAGCGAGTTCTCCCTGCATCCGCGCGATCAGCGCGCCGCCGCGTTCGGGATGGCCGACCGCCGCCGCCGTCTCGCGGATCGAGGTGTAGATTTCATCGAGCGTGTTCGCTGTTGCGAGGTCGAGCAACGGATAGTCTTGCTGCGGCAGCGCGCGGAGCGCCGCGCTTCGGCTCGCGGGCATGCCGACGATCAAATCCGGTTCGATCGCCAATATCTGCTCCGCCGAATTGCTGAGCAACGGGATACCGCGCGCCTTGGCGGCCTCGCCCGACATTTCGGCGTCGGTCGCATTTTTCGTCAGCCCCGCGATCTGTTCCCGGTCGGCAAGCGCAAGCACAAGCTGGTCGGCGCAGAGGTTGATCGACACGATGCGCTGCGGCACCGCAGGTGCCTTGACGCGCGGGGCAGGGGCAGCCGCCCACAGCAGCCCCGCGCCGCCGAGCAGCGCCGCCACCGCCGCAAGCGCGCGTTTGCGCATCAGAATTCGACCCCTTTCTGCGCCTTCACATTCTGTTCGCGGAACGGATGCTTCACCTGCGCCATTTCGGTGACAAGATCGGCGACCTCGATCAGCGCCTCGGGCGCGTTGCGGCCCGTGACGACGACATGCGTCATGTGCGGCTTCGCGGCCAGCGCCTCCAGCACCTCATCGACGGGCAGATAGTCGTAGCGCAGCACGATATTGAGCTCGTCGGCGATCACCATCTTGTAGCTTGGGTCGGCGATCATGCGCTTGACCTCGTCCCACGCCGCGCGCGCGACCGCGATGTCGCGCGTGCGGTCCTGCGTGTCCCAGGTAAAGCCTTCGCCCATCGGCTTGAATTCGATCAGGTCGGGAAAGCGGTCGAACACCGCCTTCTCGCCGGTCTTCATCGCACCCTTCACGAACTGCACGACGCCGACCTTCATGTCGTGGCCGATCGCGCGCACCGCCATGCCGAGCGCGGCGGAGGTTTTGCCCTTGCCGGGGCCGGTGTGGACGATCACCAGCCCCTTTTCGACCGTCTTCGCCGCGACCTTCTTGTTCTGCGCCGCCTGGATTTTCTTCATCTTCGCCGTATGTTCGGCGTCGGTGCGCGCTTTCATCAGAAGCGCGCCCGCACGCCGCCATAGGCCGCGCGGCCGTAGGTGCCGTAACCCGCGGCGGTCGCGTAATCGGCGTCGAACAGATTGTCGACGCGGCCGTAGATCTCGAAATGGCCACCCACCGGGAAGGATGCGCGAAGCCCGGCGAGCGCATAGCCGTCGAGCCGCACATTGTTCGCCGCATTGTCAAAACTGTCGCCGACCATCGTGATCGTCGCGCCGGTCGATAGCCCGAACGACCAGTCATAATCCGCCGACAGGCTGACCGCATGCGCGGCGCGGCGCGGCAGGCGCTTGCCGTCAAACGCGGGACGGCCCGACCGATCGCGCGCGTCGATATAGCTGTACGACGCGGTGACATTGAGCGCATCGATCGGGCGCAGCGCCAGCGTCGCTTCGACGCCCTTGGCGCGGGTGCGGTCGATATTGCCGTAAGTGAAGGTCGCATTGTCGTAATTGATCTGGTTGACGGTGTTGCGCAGAAACGCCGTTACCGAGATCAACGCCCGTTCCTCGGCGAGCGACTGGTCTATGCCGATGTCATAGCTCTTCGATTCTTCAGGGCGCAGCGCCGCATTGCCGCTGAACGCGTCGTAGAGCTGGTACAACGACGGTGCCTTGAAACCCTCGCCATAGCTCAGCCGAACATTGGTCGCGCCCGCATTCGGCGAATAATTGGCGTTGGCGCCCAGTGTCGTCGCGCCGCCAAACTGGCTGTGATCGTCATGGCGGATGCCGCCGGTTACCGACAGGCCGGTGAACGGCTGGACGATGCCCAGCGCATAGACGCTGTCGATATTGGCCTTCTGGCTGTCAGTCGATCCAAAGCCGAAGAAATCATAATCGGGACGCTCATGTTCGTAACCGAAGATCAGCTTCGCTTGGGTGACCGGCGTCACGACCCCCTGATATTCGAACCGCAGATTGGTACCCGAATAGCCGTAATCGGGCGCGGTCCCGCGCACGAAATAATAATCGCGCTCGTTGCGCATCCACGTCACCGCCGCGCGGTTGGTGAAATTGCCATCGAACAGGCCGATGTTCAGCCCGGCATAGCCGACATATTGGTCGAGCTTGGCGACGTCGGGGCTGTCGGCGGGGGCGCCGAAGAAACTGTCATAATCGAGGTCGGCGTTGATGTAGTAGCCACGCAGATCGAGGCTGAGCGCGTCGCTGAACGCCACTTTCAACCGCGCGTTGCCGGCGAAATTCTTGTAGCCATCCTTCTCGGTGCCCCCCGCCGCTGACGAGATGCCGTCGGTGCGGAAGTAAGCCCCGCCGATCCCGCCCGAAATCGCCCCGGCGGTGCCCGACACATCGGCTTTGGCATTGACCGTATCGCTATAGCCATATTCGGCCGAAGCCTTCGCCGCGAAGCCCTCTGCCGGGGTCGCGGTCATCAGGCTGACGAGGCCGCCGATGGCCTGGCTGCCATGCACGACCGAGTTCGAACCGCGCAACACTTCGATGCGGCCGATGTTGCCGGTGAGCAGGTGGCCGAAATCATAGCCGTCGCCGATCCCGCTGGGATCGTTGACCTTCACCCCGTCGATCAGCACCAAAGTCTGCGTCGTTTCGGCGCCGCGCAGCGAGATGCCCGCGACCGATCCGGTGCCGCCGGTCCGGTTGAAGCGGACTCCGGGGGTGGTGGCGAGCAGGTCGACGACATCGACCGACTGGCGCCGTTCGATGGTCGCGGCGTCGATGACGGTAATCGCTTGTCCGACCTCGTCGCGCGGCTGTTCGATCCCCGATGCGGTGACGACGATGGTGTCAGCGGATTGCGCAAAGGCGGGCGTTGCCGCCGTCAGTGCTAACAAGGAAACGGTCGCAAATTTCAACATGGGAAGCCCCCGCACGCCGGCAACGAAGGCGGAGCCTGCCGAAACGCAAAAGCGATCGACCGATGTCGGCGTCGCAAGTGGCGTAAAGGCCTGCAACCCCGGCACCGAAGCGGCTCCAGCCGCTTGGTCGTCGCTCGACGGAGGTGTCCGTGCCGCGGCCATTCCCTGGGCCTTGGCAGTGAGCGACCCACGCCGGCAGGTCTCCTGGCTCGCGGGTCAGGGCTTGATGCACGCCTTCCCAGGTTGCCCCAGTGGCTGATCCGCAAATCCGGATCAGTGCATCGCGCTCGCCGCTTACAGTTGCAGGGACAGCCTCGGCTTCCGGGGTTCGGCAAGAACCCCGTCACCGCGTTCCCATTTTAAGCCCTTTCGGGCACCGGTGCGATCATGTGCAGGGCAAGCCCCGCACGCGCCGCCCATAGCGGAATGGCGGTTTTGCGCAATCGGGATTTGTTGGGGAGGTAAGTCTGGGCCTTCAGGCAACGCGGTACTCCTTCTTTTCGTCATTCCGGCGAAGGCCGGGATCTCGACCTATCGCAAAGACGCGCCGGTGAGATCCCGGCCTTCGCCGGGATGACGAAACTTAGGTCAGCTTTCCACCCGCTCGACCACCATCGCCGCGCCGACGCCCATCGCGCCGGTCAGCACGACCAGCCCGTAGCGGCCCCCGCAGGCATCGAGTGCGTCGAGCAGGGTCGAGGTCAGGATCGCGCCGCTGGCGCCCATCGGATGCCCCTTCGCCAGATGCCCACCGCTGACATTGACTCGTGCGCCATCGACATCGCGGTCGCGCAGGAATTTCGCGATCGTTACGGCGAACGCCTCCATGAATTCTATTCGGTCCATGTCGTCGAGCGCCAGCCCGGTGCGCGCCAGCACCTTGTCCATCGCGGCAAAGCCTGCGGTCAGGGAGGCGACGGGATCGCCGCCGCTTTCGGCAAAAGCGACCACGCGGGCGCGGGGAGGGGGACCGAGCCCGGCGGCGCCGACCAGCGCCATCCCGGCGCCGTCACAGATCGGCGGGGCGTGGGCGATGCTGTGGAGCGGCTCGAACGTCGTATCTTCCAGCGCGCCGGTATATTGGCGCTGCAACTCGCCGAACGCAGCGGGCGCAGCGGCGAGCGATTCCGCGCTGGTTTGCGGCCGGATACATTCTTCGCCGTCGAGCGCGCCGGTGGCGATCCGCGAGCGTTGCAGCGCTGCATCGCGATCGGTCGCCGCCGCCCGTTGCTGTGACGTCAGCGCCGCGGCGTCGAGTTCGGCGCGCGTGATGCCTTCGCTGTTCGCCAGCCGGTCGGCAGCAAGGACCGGCGGCACGAAGCGCGCGCGCGGCGGCAACTCGTCATTGCCATAGAAAGCGGCGCGATCGCTCAGGAACGGCACCGCGCTCATCGATTCCACGCCGCCGGCCAGAATATGCGACGCTTGGCCGCTCGCCACGCGCGCGACGGCCTGGCCGATCGCCGATAGCCCCGATGCGCAATAATTGTTGATCGTTTGCACCGCGATCGTGTCGGGCAGGTCGCTATGCAGTTTCGCCAGCATCGCCAGATGCCCTCCCTGCGCGCCGGTCTGCGTCACGCAGCCGAGGATCAAGCCGTCGGGGTGCGCGGCCATGTCGCCGCAGCGCGCCGCCAGCGCCGCCGCCTGCTGGCGCACCAGTTCCTGCGGGCTCAGGTTGGCGAGCCCACCGTCGGGCCGCGCCTTGCCGCGCGGCGTGCGCACCGCGTCGTAGAGATAGACATCAGTCAAATCAGGTGCCGACGACGAAGCTGACCGCTGTCGTCGCGCTGCCGCCGACGTTGAAGGTCGCGAAGTTGCGCGCGCCTTCGACCTGATAATCGCCTGCGTTGCCGGTAACTTGCCGCCAGCTGTCGAGCAGCATCCGTACCCCTGTGGCACCGACCGGATGCCCCAGCCCGATCAGCCCGCCCGATGGATTGACCGGCAATTTCCCGCCGAGCGCGATGGTCCCGTCCTCGATGGCGCGCCAGCTTTCGCCGGGTTTGGTGATGCCGAAATGGTCGATCGCCATATATTCGGTGATCGAAAAGCAATCATGCACCTCGACCCCGTCACACGCATAGATGTCGGGCATCTCCGCGCGGCGTAGCGCATCCATCATCGCCTTGCGTACGCTGGGGAAGACATAGTCGCCGCCGCGACTGTCGGCGACCTTGGTCGAATAGAGCAGCGGCGCGGTGGCATGGCCCCAGCCCTTGATGCGCGGGATGCTGCCGAGCGGGATACCGCGTCGTTTTGCATAGGCTTCGGCGACATCGCGCGAGGCGAGGAAGATCGCGGCGGCGCCGTCGGTGACTTGCCCGCAATCTGACTTGCGCAGGCTCCCTTCGATCAGCGGATTGACCTCGTCATTCTCGCCGAGATGATCGTCGGTCACCGCCCAGCCGCGTGTCTGCGAATTGGGGTTTTTCTTGGCGTTGGCGAAGTTGTTGGCGGAGATCGCGCGAAGATGCGCGCGGTCGAGCCCGAAGCGCTCGTCATATTCCTCGGCGACGCGTGCGAACATCCACGGCCACAGGTAGCGCGCTTCCTGCGCCTCGCGGCCCGCCCAGGCGGCGGCGCCGAGATATTCGGCGGCGCGCTGGCCGGGGACGTTGCGCATCAGCTCGATGCCGAGCACCAGCGCAAGCCCATAGCGTTCGGCCTCGATCTCGGCGGCCGCGGCGAGGATCGCGATGCTGCCCGACGCGCAGGCGGCCTCGTGGCGCGACGCGGGGATGCCCGCGAGGTCGGGGTGGACATGGCCGAAGAAGCCGCCGAGCTGGCCTTGGCCCGCGAACAGCTCGCCGACGAAATTGCCGACATGCGCGGTTTCGACTTCCTTCGGTTCGATCCCCGTCGCGGCGAACGCGGCTTCGGCGACGTCGCGGAACAGCTCGAACAACCCGCCGCCCTCGCGTTCGAGATTGCGCGAGAAGTCGGTCTGCGCGCCGCCGAGGATGAAGACGTCTTTCGCCATGTCAGGCTTCCTTTTCAAGAGTGGCGAGCGCTTGCTCGCGCACTTCGCTGCGCATCACCTTGTTGGTGACGTTGCGCGGCAGCGCGTCGAAGCGGAACAGGCGTTCGGGGAGCTTGAACACCGCCAAATCCTTTTCGCGCAGATAGTCGGTCACATCTGACAGGCTGATATCGTCGCTGCCGCGCGGAACATAGGCGAGCCCGATCCGCTCGCCCATCGTCGGGTCGGGAAGCGAGAAAACGCAGGCTTCGGCAAGCAGCGGATGCCCGCCGAGCAACTGGTCTATCTCCTCGGGCGAGATGTTCACCCCGCCGCGGATCATCAGATCCTTGCAGCGCCCGACGAAGCGATAGAAGTCTCCCCCCTCGGCGATCTCGAACAGGTCTCCGGTGCGGAACCAGCCGTCGTCGGTGAAGGCCTCGGCGGTGCGATCGGGGGCGTTATGATAGCCCTCGAACAGGCTGGGGCCGCGGATCTGCAATTCGCCCGATATGCCGTCAGCCTCGATCGGGTCGCCGCCGCCGGGCGACACGAGGCGGCTTTCGATGTTCGCGGCGCGGCCCTCGCCATAGGGCGGCGGATATTGGCCGCGGCGCGGGAATAGGCTCGCGCGCTTGTCGGGGTCGGGCATGTCGCCTTCGCCGGTGATGAAGCTCATCCCCTCGTTCGACCCGAAGACGTTGACGATGATGATGCCGAGCTGCTCCTGAAAACCGCGCACCATCGCGGGCGCGAGCGGCGCCGAACCCGAGGCGATGACGCGCAGGCTGGAGAGATCGACCGAGGCGAGCAACGCTTCATTCTGCAGCAGCATGTTGAGCACCGCGGGCGGCGCGATCGTTAGGCTCGGCCGCTCGGTCGCGATCTGCTTGAGATATATGCCGGGGTCAAAGGGATGGTGCAGCACCATCGTCCCCGCGCTGGTCAGCCAGCACATGGTGATGCCCCCAATGCTCGCCATATTGATGAGCGGGAAGGGGTTGAGCAAGACGTCGCCTGGCCCGACCTTCATCGCCTCGTAACCCGCGGCGGCGACGGCGATCCAGTGATTGTGGCTGCGCGGCACGCCCTTCGGCACGCCGGTGGTGCCCGAAGTCCAGCAGATGGTGAAAATATCGTCGGCATCGACCGGGTTCGCGGCAACATGTGCAGCGAGGGCTTCGGCGTCGCCGTCGGCGGTTGAAAGGTCGAGCGCGCCTGCGGGCGCATCGGGGCCGAAGGTCATCAGCGCAATGCCATCGAGCAACGGCGCCGCGACACCGATATGGTCGCAGCCCTTGACCTGCGTCGCGCAGACGAAGGCCTTGGGTTCGACGACGCCGATCATGCCCTTCAGCTCATGGCTGCGATATTGCACCGCCGCCGGGCTGACGATCGCGCCGATTTTTGCCGCCGCAAAATAGAGCGCGACAAATTCGCTGATGTTGGGAAGCTGGACGAGCAGAACATCGTCCTTACCAATCCCGGCGGTGACAAGCGCGCCCGCGAGCCGGTCGATCTCTGCCGCCAGCTCGGCGTAGGTCAGCCGCTGCGGCTCACCGAATGCGAAATCCGCGCGGTTCGGCGCATCGACCAGCGCGAGCCGCTCGGGATGCGCCGCGGCATTGGCCGCGAACAGGTCGGCGAAAGTCTGATCGCCCCACCAGCCGCTTGCCCGATACTGCCGCCGCTTTTCCTCTCCCGCGACAATCATCTCAGGCGGCCAGTACGCTGTTTTCGCCCATGCCGATATCGTCGCCGCTCGCCCAGACGCTGTGCGTTCCCGAACAGATGCGTTCGGGCAGGATGATCCGGCACACCGGTCCTGCCGCGATATTCTTCGCGTCGATCAGCACGCATTCGGATTTGTCGGTTTCGAGGTCGGCGATGAAAGAGACGAGATAGCCATCATCCTCGTCCTTCGCGTTGATCCGCGGCGCAAATGGCGCCTCGCTACCGAAGCGGCCGGGGCCGAATTCATATTCTTCGCTCGTACGGTTCGCGAGGTCGTGCTTGACCAACCCGCGGAACAGGAACCAGCCCGGTTCGGGGATCGCGCTATAGGCGTAGCGGTAGGGTTTGCCCGCATAGCGGTGGTTGAACATGCCGAATTCGAGGTCGCGATCGTCGAGCCGCTCTTCCTTCGTTTCGCCCGTTTTAAGGTTGAACCGCCACCGGTGGAGGCGCGGCTTGAGCAGCCCCTGGTCGAGATAGGCCATCATCCGCTCCAAGCCCTCGGGGGCGTTGGGATAGGATTTCGGCATCGGCTCTTCCTGATAATAGCCGTCGAGGATGATCTCGTCGCCTTCCTCCCACGCGTTGAGCCAATGCAGCGTGTAGGTCGGCTCCGCTTCGAACCAGCGGATATCCTCGGGCTGCCCATGCCGCGGAATGATCGCGAAGCGCGTCTTCTGGTCCGGATGGAACTGCACGACGTGCAGCCGTTTTTCGAGCAACTCCTCGTTCCAATAGAGCGGCATGTCGTTGAGGATCGTGTAATTTTCGGTGAACGCCATGTCGTGCGGCAGGCGCGGACCGGGCAGCGGCACCGGGATATAATGCTTGAGCTTGTTATCCGGCCCGACGACGCCATAGTGCATGAAGGGCGCGTGCTTCGAGTAATTGAAAAACATGAGTTCGCCGGTTGCGTGGTCGACCTTGCAATGCGCCGAAATACCGTCGAGCGGCACCCAGCTTTCGGTGCCATATTGTTCGAGCGTGAAGGGGTCCAGCCGATAGGCTTCGCCGCACTGATAGAAGGTCGAGATGATCTTGCCGGCATGGATCGCGACGTCGGTGGAGCTGCTGTCCTTCAGCCATTCCTGCGCGCCCCAGCCGTGGCGTGTCGACTTGTGCGGCGGCTCCATCAGCCCGGCCCACAGCGAGCGGCCGGCCTCCTTCTCCGCCGCAAATCCCTTGGTGCGGACGAACCGGCTGCGATAGCTCGCCCGGCCACCTTTGAACGAAATCGCATGAATGAACCCGTCGCCGTCGAACGGATGATAGCGCCCGATCGGCTCGTGGATCTGGTTCTCGCCGGTGCGGACATAAACGCCGTCGATGTCGGTCGGGATATTGCCGATCACCTCGGCATCGCCATTGGCAAAGATCGCGTTCCACTCGTTGTACGTCGGTCGCCACGCGCCCTTCATGTAGGGATGATCGTTCGGCTGGATCGTAGTCTGGATCGTCTCGACGAGTTCGGCGGTCATGCGAGGACTCCTTCGGCGGGGGTAAAGCGCGGCCTTGCGGCGGCGGCATCATATTCGACAATCAGGCGATCGACGATGGTCGCGATGGGTTCGACGCCGCGTACCGCGCCGACGCCTTGTCCGGCGGACCAGACGTTCTTCCACGCCTTCGCGTCGTCCTGCGCGTCGGAGAAATTCGGGCGCTTGTCCTCGGGCATGTTCGCGGGGTCATAGCCTGCGGCGATCAGGCTCGATTTCAGCCAGTTGGCGGTCACACCGGTGATACCTTTTGAAGGCACGATGTCTTCGGCACCGGCGGCAACGACCATCTCCTTATATCCCGGCACCGCCATGCTCTCGGCACAGGCGATCAGCGACGTGCCGAGATAGGCGAGGTCCGCGCCGAGTATCTCGGCCGCACGTACAGCGTGACCCGTCGAGATCGCCCCGCCGAGCACAAGCGGCCCGTCCCAGAACTGCCGCACTTCCTCGACAAAGGCGAAGCCCGCGGTCGCGCCGGTGTGGCCGCCCGCGCCGGCGGCGACGAGCACGAGCCCGTCGACTCCCGCCGCCGCGGCCTTGCGTGCGAAGCCGACCGAGTTGACGTCGGCAAAGACGAGCCCGCCATAGCTGTGGATTTCCTCGACCACCCGCGCCGGACTGCCGAGCGCGGTGATCACCAGCGGCACCTTGTGGCGCACGACGCAGGCGAGATCTTCGGCGAGGCGGCTGTTCGACGGATGGACGACCAGGTTGACCGCCCAGGGCGCCGTATCGGGGTCGTTCGACAGCGCGGCGTCGATCCGGCTCACCCAATCTTCGAGGTCCGCCGAGGTGCGCGCATTGGGGGCCGGGAAGCTGCCGATCACGCCCGCGCGCGAAGCGGCGATCACCATTTCGGGACCGGAAACAAGGAACATCGGCGCGGCAATCGCGGGCAACCGCAAATTGCGCGTCAACGCCGGTGGAAGGCCGTTTTGCGGCACTATGATGTTCTCCCGATTATCTGACTTGCATAACGATACTTAAAGACGATAAGAGTGGCAAGGCCAGAAAAACATCGCGGGGCAAACCCGACGATGGTGGGAGGGAGACATATCATGAAAAAGCACTTCGCCGCGCTGCTCGCCGTATCGGCGCTCGCCAGCCCCGCCGCCGCATGGGCGCAGGATGCGGCCCCCGCTGACGATCAAGGCGGGCTCGAGGAAATCATCGTCACCGCGCAAAAGCGTGCCGAAGGCCTGTCCGACGTACCGATCTCGATCTCGGCGATCAGCGGCAAGCAGGTCGAAAATTACGGCCAGACCAATCTCGAACAGATTTCCTCGTCGGTCCCCAATCTCAAGATCACCCAGACCGCGATTGCCAACCGCATCGCGATCCGCGGCATCGCGTCGGGCGACAACAAGGGGTTCGAACAGTCGGTCGCGATGTTCGTCGACGGCGTCTATTATGGCCGCGACCAGCTGTCGCGCCTGCCGCTGGTCGATATGGAGCGCGTCGAGGTGCTGCGCGGGCCGCAGCCGACGCTGTTCGGCAAAAATGCCATCGCGGGCGCGGTGAACATCACGACGCGCAGCCCGACCGACGAATTCGAAGGGTCGGTAAGCGGCCTCTATGAATTCAATCACAAGGAATTCCAGCTGACGGGCGTCTTGTCGGGACCGCTCAGCGACGGGATCGAGGCGCGCGTCGTCGGCTATCACCGCTCGATGGACGGCTATTTCTACAATCAGAAGCTCGACCGCGACGAACCGAATGTCGACGAATATTATGTTCGCGGCAAACTGGAGTTCGACAAGGGCGGGCCGCTCGCCGCCGAGCTCAAGCTGGAATATGCCGATTTTGAAATGAAGGGGCAGCCGCGCGACGTGTTCGGCGCGGTCGGCAATTACAATACGGTGTTCCAGGGACCGTTCTTCGTCAGCACCAACCCCGATTTTGTCCGCGAGGACAATGGCTATGAAAGCCGCAACAAGGTGTTCGGCGCGACGCTCAACGCCGATCTGGACATCGGCGAGCATACGCTGACCTCGGTCACCTCGCTGCTCGATTACAAGACCCGCGAAATCGTCGATGTCGATTTCTCGGGGATCAGCTTCCTCGACGGCACCAACTTGCAGGAGGATTATCGCCAGTTCTCGCAGGAATTGCGGCTGGCATCGCCCGGCGGCGAAGCGTTCAACTATATCGCCGGCGTCTATTATCAGAACGCCAAACTCGATGTCGACGATCAGGTGCTGTTCAACTCGACCTTCCTTGCGCTGGGGCCGCCGTTCAACGCCATCGGCGATACGCGCAACGACCGCGTCTATTCGCAGAAATCCGACCTGATCTCGGTGTTCGCGCAGGGCGAGCTCGCGCTCAGCGACCGCTTCCGGATCACCGCGGGCGCGCGTTTCAACCATGAAAAGAAAAGCGGCAGCCGCACGCTGGCGATCGTGCGCGGGCCGCTCAACACCTTCAACCCGCTGGTGGTCGCCGGAACCTTCCGCGCGCTCAATATCGAGGCACACAGCATATCGGGCAAACTCAGCGAAGACAGTTTCAACCCGATGGTCAACGTCCAGTTCGACGCGACCGACGATCTGATGCTCTATGCCTCGTTTGCACGCGGCACAAAGGCGGGCGGCTTCGACATCCGCTCCAATTCGCTGCCGGGATCGACCACCGTCGCTCGCCCCGGCGCATTCGAATTCGAGGATGAAAGCGCCGACAATTTCGAGGCGGGGCTGAAGTACAAGGGGCGGAATGTTGCGTTCAACCTGTCGCTCTATCGCACGACCTACAAGGATCTGCAGGTCAATATCTTCGACGGCACGCTGAACTTCAACGTCGCCAACGCCGCGGGCGCGCGGACGCAGGGGGTCGAGGCCGATTTCCGCGCCGCGCTTGCAGACGGGCTGACGCTCAGCGGGGCGATCGCTTATCTCGACTTCAAATTCACCAACTTCACCTCGGGCCAATGCTATTATTTGCAAACGCCGGGACCGGGAGGTTTCTGCGACTATACCGGGCTGCGCAACGCCTTGTCGCCGAAATGGTCGGGCAACCTCAACCTCGACTATACGACCCCGATCAGCAGCGACATGAAGGTGGCGTTCAACGTCAATGCCGACTTCTCCTCCTCCTATATCGCTGCCGCGAACCTCGACCCGCGCACGCATCAGGACGGTTACGTCAAACTCGGCGCCCGACTGGCATTGGCGCAGGTCGATGACCGGTGGGAGATCGCGCTGATCGGTCGCAACCTGACCAACCAGCGCATTCTGCAAACCGCGAGTTCGATGCCGCTGGCGACGACGATCACCCGCAATGCCGGCAATGCGTACAACGGCATCGTCGATCGCCCGCGCACGATTGCGGTCCAGTTGACCGGGCGCTTTTGACACGGGGGAGGGCGGTGTACTGCCCTCCTGCCAGCCTTGTCGGGATAGCGGCCGTGGTTTAGTGGCGGCACGGACTGCAGGATGGCTTGAGCTTGAAACACGACCGCACCATCAGGGCTTGTTCGATCTGGCGCGCACTCGACGTCGTCGGCGATGTACCGGTGCTGCTGCTCATGGAACAGGCCTTGCTCGGCATCCACAGCTTCGACGAATTTGTCGCGCGCACCGGCCTCGCGCGCTCGGTGGTCAACGGGCGGCTCAAGAAACTGGTCGAGGAGGATTGCCTCGCCAAGGTGCCGCGCAAGGGCGGCCGCGGTTTTCATTATATGCTCACGCCAAAGGGCCGCGACCAGTTTCCCAACGGCCTGATGATGCTGCGCTGGCAGCATAAGTGGGAGGCGGACGGCCGCGACTTTCAGGTCCGCCTGCACCATGCAACGTGCGGCCATGCGACCGAACCAGTGCCAACCTGCGGTCATTGCCACGCCGAAATCGACCCGCGCGACGTCGATTGGCGCGAAGGGCCGGGGCTGGCGCAGATCGTCCCGCATTACGAGCGCCGCCGGTTCAACGGCGAAATCGGCGCGCGGCGCCCGGGTGGCTGCCCGCTGGTCGACACGATGATCGAGCTGTTCGGCGACCGCTGGGCAACGCTGGTTGTCCGCGCGATGTTCACGCAGATCAACCGTTTTGACGAGATCCAGCGCGACACGCTGATGGCGACCAACATCCTGACCGGGCGGCTCGAGCGCCTGATCCGGCAGGGGATTATTCGGGCGGTACCCTATTCCGACCGCGGCGACCGCTTCGAATATCGCCTGACCGCCAAGGGCCGCGACCTTTATCCGGTGCTGCTCGCGTTGCTGCAATGGGGCGACCGCTGGTTTTCGGACGAGCGCGGGCCGCCGGTGCTGTTGACCCACCGCCCCTGTGGTCACGATCTGAACATGGTCGTCGCGTGCAGCCATTGCGGGGACGAACTGCAGCTGGAAAACAGCCGTTTCACCGTCGAGCCGACCGAAACGTCGCCCGCGAAATAATCATGCGCCGCCCACTGGCGCGCGCGGGGCCGACTGGTTACATGGGCCGCCACCAAACGAATCGCGCGCGCCGCCCCGATATGCGGGACAGGCGCCGCCCGCACCAGAAAGTGGCCCCGATGGAAATCACAACCGGTCTGACCTTTGACGATGTCCTGCTGGTGCCGGGGCCATCCGAAATTCTGCCCAGCGATGCGGTCCTTGCGACCCAGCTGACCAGCGAGATCGGCCTCAATATCCCGATCCTGTCGTCGGCGATGGATACGGTGACCGAGGCGGATATGGCGATCCTGATGGCGCAGATCGGCGGCATCGGCGTTCTCCACCGCAACCTCACGATCGAAGAACAGGCCGCGGCGGTGCGGCAGGTCAAGCGCTTTGAAAGCGGGATGATCGTCAACCCGATCACCATCACCCCCGACGCGCCGCTGTCCTATGCCACCGCGCTGATGAACCAGCACCGGATTTCGGGTATCCCCGTCGTCGAAACCGGCGGCAAGCTGGTCGGCATCCTGACCAACCGCGACGTCCGTTTCGCCGACAATCCCGGCCAGCCGGTGCGCGAACTGATGACCGCCGACAACCTCGCAACCGTTCGCCCCGGCGTCGGGCAGGACGAGGCGCGCAAGCTGCTGCACCAGCGCCGCATCGAAAAGCTGCTCGTCGTCGACGACGATTATCGCTGCATCGGTCTGATCACCGTCAAGGATATGGAAAAGGCGGTCAATTTCCCCGACGCGACCAAGGACGGTAGCGGCCGCCTGCGCGTCGCCGCGGCGACCAACACCGGCGATTCGGGGATCGAGCGCGCCGAAGCGCTGCTCGACGCCGAATGCGACCTGATCGTTGTCGATACCGCGCATGGGCACAGCAAGATGGTTGGCCACACCGTCGAGCGCATCAAGAAGCTGTCGAACCGCGTCCAGGTACTCGCGGGCAATGTCGCGACCGGCGACGCGACCAAGGCGCTGATCGACGCGGGCGCCGATGGTGTGAAGGTCGGCATCGGTCCGGGCTCGATCTGCACGACGCGGATCGTCGCCGGGGTCGGCGTACCCCAGCTGACCGCGATCCTCGACAGCGTAGAACAGGCCGCGAAACAGAATATCCCGGTCATCGCCGACGGCGGCCTGCGCACCTCGGGCGATATCGCGAAGGCGCTGGCGGCGGGCGCATCGTGCGTCATGGTCGGCTCGCTGCTGGCCGGGACCGCCGAGGCGCCGGGCGAAACCTTCCTGTTCCAGGGCCGCACCTACAAAAGCTATCGCGGCATGGGCAGCGTCGGCGCGATGGCGCGCGGTTCGGCCGACCGCTATTTCCAGCAGGACATCAAGGACCAGATGAAGCTCGTCCCTGAAGGGATCGAGGGTCAAGTGCCGTTCAAGGGCGCCGCCAAGGACGTGATTCACCAGCTCGTTGGCGGGGTGAAAGCGGCGATGGGCTATACCGGCAGCCGCACGCTCGCCGACTTCCGCGAGCGCGCCAAATTTGTCCGCATCACCAATGCGGGGCTGCGCGAAAGCCATGTCCACGATGTCGCGATCACGCGCGAAGCGCCGAATTATCCGGCGGGTTGAGCGTAAGATGATGCGCAAGGCCGGATAACCCCACCCTCTGCGACTATGCCAGCAAGCTGGCCAGTCTCGCTGCCCTCCCCTAAAGGGGAGGGGGAGAATTGAATGACCCCCGCCGCCCGCGTCCAGACCGCAATCGAAATCCTCGACGCTATCGCTGCCTCGGCGCGCGAGGGCGGGGCGCCTGCCGACGCGATCTTTGGCGAAGCGATGCGCG
This sequence comes from Sphingopyxis sp. EG6, assembly GCF_003609815.1. NCBI lineage: Bacteria > Pseudomonadati > Pseudomonadota > Alphaproteobacteria > Sphingomonadales > Sphingopyxidaceae > Sphingopyxis > Sphingopyxis sp. EG6. Next base: position 2,219,602 of record NZ_AP017603.1, on the reverse strand, counting down.
CGCGGCGCTACGCGGGGTCGAAGGATCGCCGCGCGATCCGCGGCCTCGTCTATGATGCGATCCGCCGCGTCCGGTCGGCCCCGCCGTCGGGCCGCGCCGCGATGCTCGCGCTCGCCGACACCAATCCCGAACTGGCGGTGCTGTTCGACGGGTCTTCCTACGGCCCCGCGGCGATTGCCGCCGACGAACCGCGCGCCGAAACCGGGCTTGCCGCGACCGCACTCGTCGCGCTGTTCGACCCGCTGGTCGATGCTGCTGAGCATGATGCGATGCTAGTCCGCGCATCGCTTGATCTCCGGGCCAATCGCCTGCGATCGAGCGGCGAGGAACTCGCGACGATCTTTCCCGAAGGGGAGCCGATCGCGGGGCTTGCCGACGGCTGGCGTCTGCCGGGCGAAACCGCCGCCGTCCAGCACGCGGCCTATGCCGAGGGACGTTTCGAGGTTCAGGACGCCGCGAGCCAGTATGCCGCTGCGGCGCTCGATGCCCATGCAGGGCAGGCGATCGTTGATCTGTGCGCTGGCGGCGGCGGCAAGACTTTGGCGATCGCGTCGGCGACCGGCGACGCCGCCGATATTCTTGCCTGCGACACCAACCGCGCGCGGCTCCAGCAGCTTTTGCCGCGCGCCGAACGCGCGGGCGCGACGCGCATCGAAACGCGGCTGCTCAACCCCGGCAAGGAACATGATATGCTCGCCGACTGGCAGGGCAGGGCCGACCGCGTTTTCGTCGATGCGCCTTGTTCGGGCAGCGGCACCTGGCGGCGCAGTCCCGAGCTTCGCTGGCGGCTTACCCCGTCGCGGCTCGACCGGCATCTCGCCGATCAGGCGAAGCTGATCGAGCTTGGCGCCGATCTTGTGGCGCCGGGCGGCAAACTTCTTTATGCCGTCTGCTCGATCATCGCGCGCGAGGGGCGGGCACAAGTGGATGATTTTCTGCATCATCATCCGGGCTGGACTGCCGACACCGGCTATCTGCCGGACGGTATTGGCCGCGCCGCGGGGGCCGGTTTTCTGCTCACCCCGGCATATGACCGCAGCGACGGATTTTTTCTCGCACGACTGACAGCGCCATGTTAGCATCCTCGCCAATGAATAGATGGGAGAATGCGATGCGCGTCGGTATTCTGGCTCTGTCCGCGGGTCTTATCCTGGCCAGCCTGCCCACGGCATCCGATGCCCAGCGCGCCGACAATGACATCTTCCCGCGCTCGACCGCGCTCCAGCAGGAAGGGCAAAAGGCGCAGGAAGCCGGCGATCTCAACCTTGCGATCGATCTGTATGAATCGGCGCTCGCCGCCGACCCACGCAATCGCTCCGCGATCATCGCGCTGGCGCAGGTCGCGCGCGCGCAGGGGCTGCCGGGCAAGGCGATCGGTCTCTATCGCGAAGCGTTGGTGCTCGAACCCAATGACGTCGTCGCGCTGACCGGGCAGGGCGAAGCGCTCGCCGACAAGGGCGCCCTCGAACTAGCGCGCGAGAAGCTGGCCGAGGCGCAGCGGGTCTGCGGCGACAAATGCCCGCAAGTCGCGGCGCTCGAAAAGACCATCGCATCGAGCGCCTCGAAGCGCGTCGTCGCCGCCGAAGTGCTGGTACCGAAACCCGTCGTCGCGACGGTTGGTGCCAGCAACCAGAACTGATCCTCGCCCCAGCGCAATTGGGAACGGCGGTTAACGGTCGTTAGCTGCCATTCGCGTCGGTTTGGATCGAATGACCGGAAACGACCGATTGCGGACGTACGTCATTTCCTCTCTCCCCTTGTGGGAGAGATACGAAGGCTTGGCAGCTTTGCTGCCTAGCCGCAGTTGAGAGGGGGGTTGCGCGGGCTGGCGTCCGTCCCCTCACCAAGCTTCGCTAGCTCCTGACGGAGCAAGCTGCGCTATCCTCTCCCACAAGGGGAGAGGAGCTTGTGACCGCTCTCCACCCCAAAGCCGACATGCCATTCGCCACCAAGTCGTGGCGACCTATCTTAGCCCCCCAGCGTCCGCGCCAGCTCGATCCATTCGGCGACGCTGACCGTTTCGGCGCGGCGGGTCGGGTCGATCCCGATCGCTTCGGCTGCCGTGACCGCGCCTTCGACACCCTTCAGGCTCTGGCGCAGCATCTTGCGCCGCTGGCCGAACCCCTTTTCGGTGAGCTTTGCGAGGCGCTTCGCATCGACCCCTGCCGGTTCGTCGCCCGGTGTCACATGGACGATCGCCGACATCACCTTGGGCGGCGGGGTAAAGGCCGACCGGTGGACCTTCATCGCAATCTTCGCGTTCGACCGCCACTGCGCGAGCACCGCGAGCCGTCCATAAGCATCGGTCCCGACCGGCGCTACGATGCGCTCGGCGACCTCGAGCTGGAACATCAGGGTGAGCGATCGCCATTGCGGCGGCCATGCGGCGGGTTCGAGCCAGCGGGTGAACAGCGCGGTCCCGACATTGTACGGCAGGTTCGCGACAATATGGTAGGGCGTGCCGCCGGTCAGCGCGTCAACGTCGACCGCCATCGCATCGTCGGCAATCACCGTCAGCTGCCCCGGGAACGCCTCACTCAACTCCGCGAGCAGCGGCAGGCAGCGATCGTCGCGTTCGACCGCGATCACCTTCGCCCCGGCACGGAGCAGGGCGCGCGTCAGGCCACCGGGGCCGGGGCCGACTTCGAATACCGTGGCGCCGTTAAGGTCGCCGGGGATTGCAGCGATGCGGTCAAGCAGTTGCTCGTCGAACAGGAAATTCTGCCCGAGCGCCTTGCTGGCGGAGAGCCCGTGCGCGCGCACCGTTTCACGCAGCGGTGGCAGGTCGGGCGCTGGGCGGGCGCTCACTTCGCTGGCGCGCAGCTGCGCTCGCGTGCGATGGCAAGCGTGGCGGCCATGGCGATCGCGGCAATCGTCGGGCCGGGATCGGCCAGCCCGGTACCGGCGATGTTGAACGCGGTGCCATGGTCGGGCGAGGTCCGAATAATCGGCAGGCCGAGCGTCAGATTGACGCCGTCGTGGAAATGCAGCGCCTTGAACGGTGTCAGCGCCTGGTCGTGATAGGCGCAAAGCAAGGCGTCATAGCGCGCGCGGACGGCTGGCGCGAACAGGCTGTCGGCGGCGAGCGGACCATCGACGATGATGCCCTCCTCGGCCAGCTGTGCCACCGCGGGAATCATGACGCGGTCTTCCTCGCTGCCGAGCTGGCCGCTTTCCCCGGCGTGCGGGTTGAGTCCTGCGAGCGCGATGCGCGGGCTTTCGATGCCGAAATCGCGTTTCAGCCCGCGCGCCACGATCCGCGCCTTGGCGACGATCAGCTCGACCGTCAGTCGCTCGGGCACTTGGGCGAGCGGGATATGGACGGTCAGCGGAACGACGCGGAGGGATGGCCCCGCCAGCATCATCACCGCATTGGTTGCGGTGACGCCGCAGCGTTCGGCGATGAATTCGGTCTGGCCGGGATGGGTGTAGCCGATACCGTGCAGGGCGAATTTCGACACCGAACCGGTGACCAGTGCGGAACTCGCCTGGTTGCGGGTCAGGCCGATGCCGGTCTCAAGCGCGTGCAGCGCGCAGGTGGCGCCCGCGGCGGTCGGTGCGCCGGGGGTCAGCGGTCCGCTGTCTTCCAGGTGCCACACGGGCAGCGCGTCGTCGAAGACCCGCTGGACCTCGTCCATGTCGCCGACGCGGGCGATCGGACCGTCCCAAACCGCTTCGATTGCCGCCGAGTCGCCGATCGCGACAAATGCGGGCAGGCCATGTTCGCGGCGCGCGGCCCAGGCGCGGGCGGTAACGTCGGGTCCGACGCCGGCCGGATCACCCATGGTGACCGCGATCGGCTGTCGAAGATCAGGGTAAGCCATTAGCTATATTCGATCACGGCATCCCGGCGGAGATCGCGCAGATAGCGCTGAGCCCGCTTGTTGACCTTTTCTTCGAGCAGGCGCTGTTCGATCTGCTCGATGTTCGGCGCCGTCGCCGTTTGCGGCATGTCGCGGCCGCATAGCACCAGGACGCTGATCCCTTCGTTGGCAGCGCCGAACGGCTGGGTCGTCTGGCCGATCTGCAAATTCACCAGCGTGTTCTGGAGCGGTGCGGGCAACACCCGCATTTCGATATTGTCGCGCGACACCACATTGGCGCCCAATTGCGCGGCAACCGCATCGGCAGCGCCGCAGCCCGCGATATTGCGCGTCGCCTCGGCGAATTGTCCCGCGATTTCCGACGCCCGCGCCTGCGTGGTACCGGCGGGGAAATCGAGCGAGATCTGCTTGAGGCTGAGGATCGCGTCGCGCGGATCGGCGGTCAGCACCTGGCGCCGATCGACCATCAGCATGATCGACACGCCGCCGGGAACCTCGATCGGACCGACCAGCTGGCCCGGCTGCATCGTCGCGGCCGCTTCCGCCATCGACGTGGGCAACTGGCCTGCCTTTACCCAGCCCAGATCGCCGCCGACGACGGCGGTCGATGCTTCGGAAAACTGGCGCGCATAAGCGGCAAAACTGCCGCCCGACTGCAAGGCCTGGATGATCTTGCGGGCATTCTCGACCACCGCAGCAACATTTTCGGGCGGTGCCGACAGATAGATTTCGCCAAGATGGAACTCATCCTGTCCCTTGGCATCGTTCATCCGCTGGACGACCGATTCCACTTCCTCAGTCGAGACGTTCGTGGTCGACTGGATGTTGCGCGACAACAGGCGATCCCAGGCAAATTCGCCGCGGATCTGCTGTTTCACCGCAGCCGCCGACGAACCTTTGGAAGCGAGATAGGTCGAAAACTGCTCGGGCGTCTGCTTGAAGCGCAGCGCGAGCCGCGCGAACTGGTCGTTGACGACATTTTCGTCGATCGTGATGTCCGCTGCCTTGGCTTCCTGAATCTGCAATTTCTCGTCGATCAGGTTGCTGAAAACCTGCTGGCGCAGCCGCTGCAACTCTTCGGGGGGCAGCGCGACATCATTGTTGGCGATCCGGATCAGCGCCATGCGATGTTCGATGTCGGTGGCAGTGATGATCTCACCGTTCACGGTCGCCGACGGGCGATAAACATTGCCCTTGGCATCGCCGAAGATCTGGACGTTGCCCGGGATATTGAGGCTGGTCGTCGGCACTTCATTGTCGCTGACAGTCTGGGCCAACACCGGCGTGATGCCGACGGCGGCCACGGCGATCAGGCTGATCATGGTCGAAAACTTGGTCATCTTTACCCTATTCGAGAAGGTTTGGACGCTCCGTATCAGCGGATGCGCCCGATGGTCCAGCGCAATCCGCCATCCGGACGTGTTTCGAGCCCGCCTTTAGGTCGGGCACGCTGAACCTACGCTGAGCGACGCGTTCAGAACCCGAGGTTGCGGAAAGCAATGCGGAACGAGAAGCTGTTGCCGCGCCGGGCGTCGCCGGTATCGGCATAGTCGCGGCGCCAGGTCAGCGCGATCGACAGGCAATCGTCGTCATAGGCCACCCCCAGTCGGTGGCGAATCGGTTCGAACCCGTCGGCGGTACTCAAGGGATCGTCGCTTCGCTTGGTCAGATCGACGATCGCCGAACCAAAGACCGACCAATATTGTGCCACCTTGACCCGTCCGCCGACGCGCGCTTCCTCGCGGTCCTGGAAATCTTCGCCGAGCAACAGGATGTCGCGGTTGAGCCGCGAATATCCGAGTACCGCATAGGTCGACCGACTGCCGATCGTCGCATCAAATTCGTTGCGGCGGATGGCCAGATTATCCTTGTCGAGCCGGTAGCGGTGGGTGAGGCGCAAAAAGTCGCGATAGGCGATCGTCGTCCGCCCGACGACGTCCGACGTGCGGCTGGTCAGCCCGGTCCCGTCGGGGAACAGGGCGGGCTTGTCCGACAGGCGATAGCTTTGCCCGACGCTGCTGCTGATGTTGAAGCCCGGGCGGCTGAAATTCCATTCTACGCCATAGGTGATGCGCGCGCCATCCTCGAACCGGTCATAGCCGTTGAAGCGGTTGATCGCGAACAGGTTGCTGTCTTCCAGATCAAAGGCGCGGGCATCCTCGTTGGGGATGTCGATATTTTCGATCGGCGGGGTGGCGACGATCTGGACGCGCGGAGTCAGCGTCTGGGTGCCGCCTGCAAACTCCCCGACAAAGGGCCAGCGCATGTCGGCGGCGACCGCCGCGATGCCGCGCGCCTGCCAGCCCGACTTGCCGCGATAGCCGGGGATCGCAGTCAGCAGATTTTCATCGCTGTGATAGACATCGCCGCGTACCAGTGCGGTCAAGGTGACTTCCTGCCCCAGCCGCGTCAGGCCGCGCAAATCCCAGCGAGCACCCGCAAAGGCGCGCTGCGTATCCTGTCCCGCGGTGCGCCCGATCGCCAGCGTGTTCAGCTGCAACTCGACCTGGCCGCCCAACACCGGATCGGCAAAACGCTGGCGGTAATCGATGATCGGCAGCGCAATGGGTTGCTGCCCCTGGCTGTCGTTGGCGCGCAGCGTCTGCGTCGCCCAACCCGCGATCGAGAGGTAGGAATTGCCACCGATCCGCTCGAGCTCGAAGGTCGAGCGCAACCGGTCGTCGCGGCTGATGTCGTAGCGGCGCATGAACGTCCGGTCGGTCGCGATACGGCCCGAATAGCTGAAGCTCCAGCGCGGGTCGAACTGGAACTTGCCGGCGCTTTCAAGGTAACCGCGAAAGCGTTTGCGGCTGTCGGGGTCTTCGCCGGTGAGCGGGACCAAAGAGCTGTAGGTCGCAAAGCCGTTGATGCGGAACGAACCAATGTCGGTCAGCGCGCGGAATTCGCCTTCGAGCATCGGTGCGGCGCCGGTGTAGAGGTGCGGGGTGATGGTGATATCGCGATCGGGTGCCAGGCGCAGGTAATAAGGGACAGCAATTTCGAAGCCGTTGCTGCGGTCGAGCCGGATCTCGGGTACCAAAATGCCGCTGCCAGCCTCGCTGTTCGCCGGATGGCTGAGCCCGGGGAGCGGGATCAGCGGCAGGCCGAAAATCTCGACCCGCGCGCCCTTGTAGCGGACCTTGTTGTTCGCTCGGTCATAGGTCACCCGGACAGCGCGGATCTGCCAGCTCGGGTTCTTGGGGCAACCGTCGGCGTCCTCGACCGGGCAGGCGGTGTAAGCGGCATTTTCCAGCTGAATATTGCCGTTCTCGAACCGCGTGCCCTTGACCGCGGCTAGCCGTGACCCGTTGTCGAGCACAACGAGCAGGTTTTCGACGACGCCGTCGCGCAAACTATCGGTCAGCTCGATCCGGTCGCCATACGCAATGTCGCCCTCGGGATTCTTGATTGCGACATTGCCCTCGGCGAACACCTGGCCCGTCCTGCGATTCCACGTCACCTTGTCCGCGCGCATCGAAATCGCTTCGCGGTTCATCGCGACATTGCCCTCGGCCACGACGACTTCGGTATCGCTGTCGTAATTCAGGCTGTCGGCGGCAAAACCGACCTGATCGTCGGCGGCGACCGCCGGGGCGTCGGAGGTGACCGGCGCAATATCGGGGGTCTGAAGATCGGGCTCGCCAGCAATTTCCTGCGCGGGACGCGAATCGCCGATCTGCTGTCCCGCCGCAGGGCTGGCGAGCAGCGCAAATCCACTCGCGGTGGCCAGCCACAGCCGCTGCGATCGGTGCGCGCTTTGGAACAAAGTCCAGCTCATTTAATCACTTTGTCCCACTTGATCGATCGCGTCCGCCCGGGTTGGACCGGCTGCTTTGTTTTTGCAACTCGCAAGCGAAACCCCTATCGGTCCCGCACGTTGCAATCAATCTTCGCATAAGAGAGTTACCGAATGGACATTCACTTTGTCGCGCAAATCGATGCGTCTGCCGACGTCGTCGCGTTTCCGGTCCGCAAGGGCGAGCTGAACGCCTTCGTCCAAGCACTGGGCGAGCCGCACGGTGCGTTGATGGGTGGCGCCGCGGCACAGGCGCGGTTCGAGGGCGCGGCGGGCGGGATTGCCGAAACCGCCGCGGTCGATGGCGGGCGCGTGCTGCGCCTGCTGCTCGTCGGGATCGGCGAAGGGTCGGTGCACGACCTCGAGCGTGCGGGCGGGGCGTTGACCGCGCGCTTGCAGACCAGCGGCGCCGCGGCGGTCCATGTCGATTTTGCAAGCGCGGGCGCAGTCGATGAAGAGGATGTGCTGGCGTTCGCCATGGGCGCAAAGCTGCGGAGCTGGCGGATCGACACCTATCGCACGCGGCTTGCCGACAACGCAAAGCCCAGCCTCAAGTCGCTGTCCATCGCGTCGCCGCACCGCGACCTGGCGGCACGCTGGGCGGAGAACGCAGCCATCGCCGATGGTGTCGCCCTGACCCAGACGCTCGTCGCCGAACCGCCGAATATCCTCTATCCCGAAAGCTTCGTCGAACGCTGCCAGCATCTTGCCGAGCTTGGCGTCGAAATCGAGGTGCTCGATGAACGCCAGATGCAGGCGCTCGGTATGGGCGCGCTGCTCGGCGTCGCGCAGGGTTCGACCCGTCCGCCGCGGCTGCTCGCGATGCGCTGGAACGGGGGCAGGGACGGCGACAAGCCGGTGGTCTTCATCGGCAAGGGCGTGACCTTCGACACCGGCGGGATCAGCCTGAAGCCCGGCCCCGGCATGGACATGATGAAATGGGACATGGGCGGCGCGGGTGCCGTCGCAGGCGCGATGAAGGCAATTGCGGGCCGCAAGGCCAAGGCGAATGTCGTGGGCGTGGTCGGACTCGTCGAAAACATGCCTGACGGCAATGCGATGCGCCCCGGCGACATTGTCTCGACGATGTCGGGCCAGACGGTCGAAGTGCTCAATACCGACGCCGAGGGGCGGCTGGTGCTGTGCGACGCGATCACCTGGGCACAGAAGATGTATTCGCCGAAGGTCATTGTCGATCTCGCGACGCTGACCGGCGCCATGGTGATCTCGCTCGGGCATGAATATGCTGGCATCTTCGCCAATGACGACGCGCTTGCGGACAAGCTGATCGCCGCAGGCGAGACGAGCAATAACAAGCTGTGGCGCTTTCCGCTCTCGGCAGCCTATGACAAGCTGATCGACAGCCCGATCGCCGACATGAAAAATATCGGCCCGCGCGAGGGCGGTTCGATCACTGCGGCGCAGTTCCTGAAACGCTTCGTCGACGAGGGCGTTGCCTGGGCGCACCTCGACATCGCCGGTACGGCCTGGTCGGACAAGGACGGGCCGGTGTGGGCCAAGGGCGCGACGGGTTACGGGGTGCGTCTGCTCGACCGTTATATCGCCGAGAACCACGAGGGTTGATCGATGGGTAACTACCGTAGCGCTGAGTTTGTCGAAGGGCGCTTTTCAGATAGGCACCCTTCGACAGGCTCAGGGTTTCGGTGAGAGGCTAAGCGGAGAATTATGTGTCGCGCGTCGACTTCTACCGGCTGACCCGCGACCCGGTTGAACGGGTTCTCCCCGCCATCGCGGCGCGCGTTTTGGCGAACGGCGACCGCCTGCTGGTGGTTGCCGCGCCTGCGATGCAGCGGCAGTCGATCGATGACGCGCTGTGGACGTTGCAGCCGGCCAGCTTCCTGCCGCATGGCCACGCCGGCTCGCCCGACGCGGCAATCGAGCCGATCCTGATTTCCGGCACATTCGACGCCGCGGTCGCCAATGGCGCAACGCATGTCGCGCTCGCCGACGGCGAATGGCGCGACGAGGCGCTGGGGTTCGACCGCAGCTTTCTGATGTTCGACAACAGCCGCATCGACGACGCTCGTACACTCTGGCGCGCGCTTGCCGCGCGCGACGACATCGATAACCGCTTCTGGAAACAGGACGAAAACGGCCGCTGGTCGGAGGGGCCGTGAGTGTGACGAGGGTCACCGCGCGATTGCGCGCGCGGTGGCACGGATCAGGATAATCAGCAACGGGAGCCGATCATGACCAGAATTTCCGTTATTGCCCTGGCGGCCAGCGCGCTGCTCCTTGCCGCTTGCGGTTCGAAATCGGAGTCCGAAGTTGCCAGCGGCACTTACACCGATCCGGAAACCGGGCAGACCGCCGATTACAAGATTACCAGCAGCGACGACGGCGAGAGCGGCAAGGTCAGCATCAAGACCGAGGACGGCGAGATGGTGTTCGGCGGCGGCGCCGACAACGCCAAGCTCCCGGCGGGCTTTGCCCCCTATCCAGGCTCGAAGATGACCGGGGGTTTTTCGGCCAGCGGCACCGAGGGCACCGGCGGGATGGCCAGTTTCGAGGTTGATGCCAAGGCCGCCGATGTCATCGCGCATTTCCGCAAACAGGCCGAAGCGGCGGGCATGAAGGTCACCAGCGAGATCAAGAGCGGCGATACCATGATCATCGGTGCCGAAAAATCCGGCGACGGCCAGGGCGGGGTGCAGATCACGGCCACGCAAACGGGATCGCAGGTGAACGGCACCATCACCCACGGCGGCGGCTGACGCGCGCCCGTACGGGGTACACTCTCCAACCTTGCGGCGGCGCGAAAGCGCGGCTAGAGGCGCGCGCATCGCAGACCATAACAACACAGGAGCTTCCCCCATGGCGGTCACCCGCACTTTTTCGATCATCAAGCCCGACGCCACGCGTCGCAACCTGACCGGCGCCGTCACCAAGATGCTGGAGGACGCTGGCCTGCGCGTCGTCGCGTCGAAGCGCATCCACATGAGCCGCGAACAGGCCGAGGGCTTCTATGCCGTCCACAAGGAACGCCCCTTCTTCGGCGAACTCGTCGACTTCATGATCAGCGGCCCGGTCGTCGTCCAGGTTCTGGAAGGTGAAGACGCCATGCAGCGCAACCGCGACGTCATGGGCGCCACCAACCCAAAGGACGCCGCGCCCGGCACGATCCGCAAGGAACTGGCCGAAAGCATTGAAGCGAACACCGTGCACGGTTCGGACAGCGACGAAAACGCCGCGATCGAAATCGCGTACTTCTTCAAGCCCGAAGAAATCGTCGGCTGATAAAAACGCGTCGCCCCCGCGAAGGCGGGGGCCGCAAGCCGCATGACGCTACGCCGATAGCGGTCCCCGCCTTCGCGGGGACGACGGATATAGAAAGGCCGCTGGATTGCTCCGGCGGCCTTTTTTGTCAGAATTCGTCGGCAATCCCCATTAACCCAGCCAGTTTCTTCGGCGCGACCGCGAGCCAGCTCTTGCGCAGCCACTCGCCGATCGCGTCCCAGTCGGTGTCGCCGAGGTCGAGGCGGATGCCGACCCAGCCGTCGCCGAAATAGGCGGGGCGGTAATAACGCTCTTCGTCGAGTTCGATCAGCTGTGCCTGTTCGTCGGCGCCGCTGATCTTCACCAGCAGCGCGATCTTGCCGTCGCCGTGATGATCCTCGGTGAAATAGGCGAATTTCTTGCCCTTCACGATCCCGAAGCAGGGCATGCCGTGGGATAATACTTCGTCCGCCTCGGGCAATGCCATCGCCAGATGGCGCACGCGGGCGCGCAGATAGTCGGGCGATCGTTCGCGCGTGACGAAGGCGGCAAGGGTCGGCGGGTAGAGCTGATGCTCGGCAATCCGCACGCGTGCGGCAAGGGTTTCGACGGTGTCGCCGGGCAAGATCGCGACCGGCGTCTGCGCCAGCACCGGGCCGTCATCGACCCCGGGGGTGACGATGTGGACGCTGCACCCGCCGAACTTATCGCCCGCGTCGATCGCTCGCTGGTGGGTCTCGAGTCCCTTGTAGCGCGGCAGCAGGCTGGGGTGGATGTTGAGCATCTTGCCCGCCCAGCGCGCGACGAAATCGTCGCTCAGGATGCGCATATAGCCCGCGAGCGCGACGAAGTCGGCCTTGGTTTTGCGCAGTTCGGTGTCGACAAGCGCGTCGAATGCGTCGCGGGCCATGCCCTTGTGCGGATGCGCCCAGGTAGCGACGCCCTCGGCTTCGGCGATCTTGAGTCCCGGCGCGTCAGGGTCGTTGCTGCCGACCAGCACGATCTCATAGGGGCAGTCGGCGGCCTTTGCCGCATAAAGCAGCGCCGCCATATTGGTGCCTGCGCCCGAAATCAGGACGGCGACTCTGGCTTTCACGCCAATCCTCCCGGCGCGAAGCGTGGGGAGGGGGACCGCGCCAGAAGGGCGTGGTGGAGGGGCGAAAACGCCGCGCTACCGGCCCCTCCGTCAGCCCCTGCGGGGCTGCCACCTCCCCATTGCTGCGCAACAGGGAGGATATTATCCATTATGCGTCGCGCTCCATGCCCCCATCGCGCTCCACGTCTCGGCGCTGCCGGTGACGGTGCAGCCTTTTTCGCCCTCGGCGATATGCCCGATCCGGTGGACCGTCTCGCCCGCGGCTTCCAGTGCTGCGGTCACCTCGGCAACATCGTCCTCGCCAACGACCACCGCCATACCGACCCCGCAATTGAACGTCCGCGCCATTTCCTCGGGCTCGATATTCCCCTGCGCCTGCAGAAACGCCATCAATCGCTGCTGGTCCCACGCATCGGCATCGACATGCGCGTGCAGCGTCTTGGGCAGCACACGCGGGATATTCTCGAGCAGGCCGCCGCCAGTGATATGCGCCAGCGCGTGGATCTTGCCGGTCTTTACCAGCGGGAGCAGGCTCTTCACATAGATGCGCGTCGGCGCCATCAGCGCGTCGATCAGCAGGATATTCTGGTCGAACAGGGCAGGGCGGTCGAGTTTCCAGCCCTTGTCGGTTGCCAATCGGCGTACGAGCGAAAAGCCGTTCGAATGGACCCCCGACGACGCGAGTCCGAGGATGACGTCGCCCGCGGCCACCTTGTCGGCGGTCAGCACCTGGTCGCGCTCGACCGCGCCGACGCAGAAACCAGCGAGATCGTAATCGCCGTCCGAGTACATCCCCGGCATTTCGGCGGTCTCGCCGCCGATCAGTGCGCAGCCAGCCTGCTTGCAGCCCTCGGCGATGCTCGCGACGACTTCGGTAGCGACGTCGTTATCGAGCTTGCCGGTCGCATAATAATCGAGGAAAAACAGCGGCTCGGCGCCCTGCACGATCAGGTCGTTCGCGCACATGGCGACGAGGTCGATCCCGACCCCGTCATGCTTGCCCGATTCGATCGCAAGCTTGAGCTTTGTTCCCACGCCGTCGTTTGCGGCGACCAGCAGGGGGTCGTTGAAGCCCGCGGCCTTCAGGTCGAAAAAGCCGCCAAAACCGCCAAGGTCGGCATCGGCACCGGGACGGCGCGTCGCGCGGGCGAGCGGGGCAATGGCACGGACCAGCGCGTTGCCGGTTTCGATCGATACGCCAGCCTGCGCATATGTGTAGGAGGCGGGTGAGTTGTGCTTGGAATCCATGGCCAGCGCGACTAACGACTCTGGCCACGAAATGCCATGATTTCCTTGTCCGGGGCCACGCTTTTGGGCAGAGCATAGAGAAGATATGACTTCGGCTGCCTTTCCCCGCTTCGCCCCGAGCCTTTTCCCTCGCTCGCTGGCGCCCCGTGACTGGCGCTGGGCTGCGCTTGTCGGCCTGTTCTTCGCGATTTTGCTCGCGGGGATCGTCGACGGCCAGATCACCCGCGGCAATCGCGGCATCACTCCGATCAACAGCAGCGGCGATTTCTTGGCCAGCGGTATCCTCGTCGACGTCACCGGCGACAATGCCGACGATGCGCGCACCAAGGGCTGGCGCGAGGCGCAGCGCAAGGGCTGGGCGCAGCTCTATCGCAAACTCAATGGCAGCGATGGCCCGGCGCTCGGCGATTCGGTGCTCGACGGCATCGTCACCGCGATCGTAGTCGAGGAAGAACAGATCGGCCCGCGCCGCTACGTCGCGCGCCTCGGCGTCCAGTTCGATCGCGTCCGCGCGGGTCAGATTTTGGGAGTCAGCGGCCGTACGCTCCGCTCGGCGCCCTTGCTTGTCATCCCCGTCTATTCGATCGACGGCATCCCGCAGGTGTTCGAACAGCGCAGCGCGTGGCAGCGCGCTTGGGCCGAATATAATACGGGGCAAAGTGCGATCGACTATGTCCGTACCGCAGGCACCGGCGCCGATACGCTGCTGATCAACGCAGGGCAGACCGGCCGCCGCGGCCGCGTCTGGTGGCGCGTGATCCTCGACCAATATGGCGCCGCCGACGTGCTGACGGCGATCGCGCGCGTCGAATATTCCTATCCCGGCGGTCCGATCAAAGGCCATTTCACCGCGCGCTTCGGTCCCGATAGCAAGCTGATTTCCAGCTTCACGATGACAGGGCCCAGCCCCGCGGCGCTGCCCGACATGATGGAAAAGGCGGTCGCCCGCATGGACCGCATCTATATCGACGCACTCGCCGCGGGCGTGCTTCGGACCGACACCTATCTTGTGCTCGAAAAGCCGGTCGAACGCGAAGATTTGCCCGAAGAGACGCTCGCCACCGACGAAGATGCGCTGCCCGCCGAAACCGACAGCAGCGTGCCGGTGACCGCCGCCGCCGGGGTGCAAAGCTTCACCGTCCAGTATAGTTCGCCCGACGTCGATTCGGTCACCGCGACCGAACGCGCGGTCGCGGGCGTCGCGGGGGTCCAGTCGGCGTCGACGACCAGCCTCGCGCTCGGCGGCACCTCGGTCATGCGCGTGACCTTCCGCGGCGACCTCGCCGCGCTCCGCGCCGCGCTCGCCGCGCGCGGCTTTACGGTGCAGGAGGGCGGCGGCCAGCTGCGGATCAGCCGCTGATGGCGCGCAAAAGCTCCGGTCAAATCGCCCTGCCGCTGGATTGGAGCGCAGGGGGCGCCAACGACGGCCCGCTGATCGTCGGGGCCAGTAACGCCGATGCGGTGCGCTATTTGCGCCATGTGGCGACCTGGCCCGTCCGCACCGCGGTGCTCACCGGCCCGCATGGTTCGGGGCGCAGCCTGATGGGCCGCCTGTTCGCCGCTGACACCGGCGGGCGCGTGATCGACGGTCACGATAGCGTTTCGGAAGAGGAGATCTTCCACGCGTGGAACGCCGCGCAGGCGAGCGGCACGCCGCTGCTGATCATCGCCGACGCGTCGCCCACCGCATGGAATATCGCCTTGCCCGACCTCCGCTCGCGCCTCGCGGCGGTGCCGGTGCTGACGATCGGCGATCCCGACGATTGCCTTGCGCGCGACCTGATTGAGACGCTTTTTGCGCAGCGCGGGATGGCCTTGGCGCCCGGCGTCGCCTCCTATATCGTGCCGCGCATGGAACGCAGCTATGCGATGATCCACCGCGTCGTCGCGGCACTCGATGCGGCCTCGCTCGAAAAGGGCGGCGGCATCGGCATTCGTCTTACGCGTGAAACATTACTGTCACAGGGGCTCATCGATCCCGATTTGCTCGAAAGACAGGATGACGCGACATGTCGATAGCTGGCAGCCCCTTACGCGCCGATAATGACGCCGACACCGCGGCGACGCCGCCGCGCTTCGGCTCCGAACGCTTCTTCAACCGCGAACTGTCGTGGCTCGCCTTCAACCGGCGAGTGATGGAGGAAGCGCGCAACCCCGCGCACCCGCTGCTCGAACGCCTCCGCTTCCTGTCGATTTCGGGCAGCAATCTCGACGAATTCTTCATGGTCCGCGTCGCGGGGCTGAAGGGGCAGCAGCTTCAGGGGATTGACGACCCGTCGGCGGATGGCCGCTCGCCGGGGCAACAGCTCGCCGAGATCGAGGCCGAGGTCCACCGCCTCGTCGACCAGCAGCAGAGCGAATGGCAATTGCTCCATCGCCAGCTCGCCGAACAGGGCATTGTCGTCCACGGCGCGGGGTCGAACAAGGAAGCGTTGCGCACCGCGCTGCGCCAATATTTCATCGACCAGATTTTCCCGATCCTGACGCCGCAGGTGCTCGACCCGGCGCATCCCTTTCCCTTCATCCCCAACCGCGGCCTTGGGGTCATTTTCGACCTTCAGCACAAGGCGAGCGGCGACACGCTCCGCGAACTGGTGATGATTCCCGCCTCGCTGCCGCGGTTCGTGCCGGTGCCTGGGCAGGCGACCAGCTTCGTCCCGATCGAATTTCTGATCGAATTGTTCGGCGACCTCCTGTTTCCGGGGTTTGCGATCCGCTCATTGGGCGTGTTCCGCATCATCCGCGACAGCGACATCGAGCTGGAGGAAGAGGCCGAGGATCTCGTCCGCCTCTTCCGCACCGCGATTCGCCGCCGTCGCCGCGGTCGCGTGATCCTGATGGAGCTGGAAGCCGACATGCCCGCCGAAATCGCGGCGCTGCTCAATGCCGACATTCAGGGGCATGAGGCGATCGTTGCCAAGATCGGCGGCTTCATCGGGCTCGCGGCGCTGTCGGCGCTCGTCGACGTCGATCGTCCCGACCTCAAATTCCCGGCCTATTCGCCGCGTTTTCCCGAACGCATCCGCGAACATGGCGGCGATTGTTTCGCGGCGATCCGCTCGAAGGACATCGTCGTCCATCACCCATACGAGAGCTTCGATGTCGTGCTGTCCTTCCTGCGGCAGGCGGCCGCCGATCCCGACGTCGTCGCGATCAAGCAGACGCTCTACCGCGCGGGCAACCAGTCGCCGGTCATCCGCGCGCTGATCGAGGCAGCCGAGGCGGGCAAATCGGTGACCGCGGTCGTCGAGCTCAAGGCGCGTTTCGACGAGGAGCAGAATCTGCTCTGGGCGAACCAGCTCGAACGCGCCGGGGTGCAGGTTGTTTACGGCTTCATCGAATGGAAGACGCACGCCAAGATTTCGATGGTCGTGCGCCGCGAGGGGCAAGGGTATCGCACCTATTGCCACTTCGGCACCGGCAATTATCACCCGGTCACCGCGCGTATCTATACCGATCTGAGCTTCTTTACCGCCGATCCGCGCGCGGGGCGCGATGCGGCGCAGCTCTTCAACTACATCACCGGCTATGTCGAACCCGAACGGCTCGACCTCATCACCATGTCGCCGCTCAACATGCGCCAGCATCTCAGCGAGCTGATCGACGCCGAAATCGCGGCGGCGAAGGCGGGGGCGCCATCGGGGGTCTGGGCCAAGATGAACAGCCTTGTCGATCCCGACATCATCGACAAGCTCTACGAGGCGAGTGCGGCGGGGGTGCCGGTCGAGCTGATCGTGCGCGGTATCTGCTGTCTGCGTCCGGGGGTCGCGGGCCTCTCCGAGACGATCCGCGTCAAATCGGTCGTCGGCCGCTTCCTCGAACATAGCCGCGTGTGGGCCTTCGCCAACGGCGCGCCGCTGCCGCACCGCACGGCGAAGCTCTACATCAGCAGCGCCGACTGGATGCCGCGCAATTTCGACCGCCGCGTCGAATATATGATCCCGATCGACAACCCGACGGTGCACGACCAGATCCTCGATCAGGTGCTGGTCGCCAATCTGATCGACAATGAACAAAGCTGGGTGCTGCAACCCGACGGCATCTATGTCCGAACCGCGTCTGGCGACAAGCCTTTCAACCTGCATCATTATTTCATGAACAACCCGTCCCTGTCGGGTCGCGGGACGGCGCTGCACAAGCGTCAGGACGTCCCGACGCTCGCTTTCACGATGCGCGAAGTCTGACGCCTTGGGATTGCTGCGCGCCTCGAAGTCGGCGGTTCACCGTTCGGCCGTGATCGACATCGGTTCGAACTCGGTTCGCCTCGTCGTCTATGAAGGACCGTCGCGCGCGCCCGCGGTGATCTTTAACGAAAAGGTCGCCGCTGGGCTCGGCCGCGGGCTGGCAGTCGACGGACGGATCGCCAGCGAGGATGCGATGCGCGGGCTCATGGCGCTCCGCCGCTATGCGCTGCTCGCGAAGCATATGGAGGTCAAAAGCCTGCTGTGCGTGGCCACCGCAGCCGTGCGCGACGCTGAAAACGGACCCGAATTCATCGCCAGCGCCGCCGATGCCGGGCTGGCGATCCGCTTGCTGTCGGGCGAGGAAGAGGCTGAAGCCGCGGGTTATGGCGTGCTGTCGGCGATCCCCGACGCGCATGGTATCGCGGTCGACCTTGGCGGCGGCAGCCTCGAACTGGCCGAGGTCGCGAACGGACAGGTCGGGCGCCGTGCATCTTTCCCGCTCGGCGTGCTGCGCCTGCCCGCGCTGCGCAAGCAGGGGCAACAGGCGTTCGAGCGCGCCGTCCGCAAGATGCTGCGCGGCGCCGGCTGGCCCGACGGGATGTCGGGACTGCCCCTCTATCTGGTCGGCGGGTCGTGGCGCGCGCTGTCGCGACTCGATCTCGAATTGACGCAAGACCCGCTCGCGGTTCTCGACCAGCACAGCCTGCCACGGTCGGCGCTGCGCCGTCTGGTACGCGCAACCAACCGCCTGAGCTTCGAGGAGTTGCGCGCCATTCCCGGCATGGCGTCGAACCGCGCTGCGGCGCTGCCCGATGCGGCGGCGTTGCTCGCGGCGCTCGTGAACATCCTCGACGTTCCCGAAATGACCGTGTCGTCGTCGGGGCTGCGCGAAGGGCTGCTCTATCAGGCGCTCGACGCCGAAACGCGCGCGCAGGACCCGCTGATCGTCGCCGCCGAATTCGAGGGGCGCCGCCTTGCGCGCTTCGCGCCGCACGGGCGGGCGATCACCGAATGGATTGCGCCGCTGTTTGCCGGCGAAGCGCCCGCCGACAGCCGCGTCCGGCTCGCCGCCAGCCTGCTCAGCGACGTCGCCTGGTCGGCGAACCCCGACTTCCGCGCTGAACGCGGCACCGAAATCGGGCTGCACGGCAACTGGCGCGGCATCGACATTCCGGGGCGCATCCTGCTCGCGCGCGCGCTGCACGCGGGGTTCGGCGGTGCCGACAGCGATTTCCCCGACATGGGCAGGCTCGTCACCGCTGACCGGCTGGCGCGCGCGCGGCAATGGGGGCTGGCGATCCGGCTGGCACAGCGACTGACCGGCGGGGTCGAGGCGCCGCTGAAGGCCAGCCACATCGTGCTGGTCGATGGCAAGCTGCGGCTCAGCCTCGACCATGGCTGGCATCATCTGGCGGGCGAGTCGGTCGAGCGCCGCCTGCGCTCGCTGGCGCATGCGCTGGATGCCAAGGCCGAGCTGGTGATGCTTTGATATGCCGTCGCCCCCGCGAAGGCGGGGGCCGCAAGCGGCGTTGTTCGGCGATCGAGGCGTAAAACGCGAGCGGCCCCCGCCTTCGCCGGGGCGACGGTATGACGCCGCGGCGTTAACCCTCGCTCGCGGCCGCCGCGTCGATTTCGCTCATCACCAGCTTGCCGTTCTTGACCGCAAAACCCATCCGTCCCTCGACCAGATCGAGCGCGGCGTGGCCGAAGACGTCGTAGCGCCATCCACGCATCATCGCGATGCCCTCGCGCGCGCCGGCGGCCAGCGCCTCCAGATCGTCGCTGCGCGCGATCAGCCGCGCCGCGACATTGAGTTCGCGGGCGCGGATCTTGAGCAGCAGCTTCAAGAGGTCGGCGACGAGCACGCCTTCCTTGCCCAACCCCGGACCACGCGGCGCACGGTCGGGCATGTCGTCCTTGTCCATCGGGCGGGCGTTCGCCAGCGCGTCCATCAGCCGCGCGCCGATGTCGTTGCTGCGCCAGGTCGCCGACAGCCCGCGGACGCGGCCGAGGCCGTCCTGATCCTTGGGCGGATGCGCGGCCAGGTCGGCCAGGGTCTCGTCCTTGACGATGCGTCCACGCGGCAAATTCTTCGATCGCGCCTCGCGCTCGCGCCACGCCGCCAGCGCCTGCAAGCGGCCCAGCACGTCGGGTTTGCGCGACGGGATCTTTATCCGCTGCCACGCCTTGTCCGGATCGACGCTGTAATTCGCCGGATCGGCCAGCTTTTCCATTTCCTCGTCCAGCCAATGCCCGCGGCCGGTCTTGACCAGCTTGTCGAGCATCATCGGAAAAATCTTGGCCAGATGGGTGACGTCGCCCACCGCATAGTCGATCTGGCGCTTGTCGAGCGGGCGGCGGCTCCAGTCGGTAAAGCGCGCGCCCTTGTCGAGTTGCAGCCCGATCCACGCCTCGACCAGGTTCGAATAGCCGACCTGTTCGGCCTGACCGATTGCCATCTGGCCGATCTGGGTGTCGAAAATCGGATGCGGGGTCTTGCCGGTCAGGTTGAAGATGATTTCGACATCCTGGCCGCCGGCGTGAAAGACCTTCAGCATATCCTCGTTATCGACCAGCAGGTCGAGAAGCGGCTTCAGGTCGATGCCGGGCGCCATCGGATCGATCGCCGCGGCATGCTCGCGGTCGGCGACCTGGATCAGGCAAAGCTCTGGCCAGAAGGTATTTTCGCGCATGAATTCGGTATCGACCGCGATGAAATCGCTGTTCCGAATGCGGTCGCAAAATTCGACCAGCGCGGCGTTGGTTTCGATCAACGGATGGACTTGCATAGCGCGCCTATACAGCTAGTTGAAAGGAACGGGCAGGAAAAATTGTCCGTGCTCTTCGGGTCGTGGAACCGGAATACCGGTCAGGGGAAAAACGAAGGGGTTTGGGGCATGATGTGGCTCGGATGGGCGCTCGCGGCGCTCGCGTTTCTGCTGCTTTTCGGCCAGTATCTGGCGGGGCAGGCCGATATTTTCGTCTCGATCGCCAATCCGCGGCCGCTCGACGAAGAATCGATGGTGGTGACGCTGAAAGGCTGGGGCTTCGCGGCGGAGGCCGCGCAGCCGTTCGTCACCCCCGAATCCGATCACGGCCTCAGCGACGTGCGGGTCTTCGCAACACGGCGCCAGATGCTGATCGCGATCGCGACGGTCGGTTTTCTGCGCCCGGTTACCGTCGCCTGGCGCGCCCATGCGGGTATCCTGCCGTTGGGAGACGCCTGATGCCGTTGGTGCAACTGGGCGACGAAGGGCGCTGGACCAATTATCATGGCACCGGCACCTGCGAAGCGGCGACGCGCTTTGCGCTGCGCAGCGGCGACGCACCGCGCGGGCGCGACGAGATCGCGATCGCGGCGAAAGCGGTACAGGATTGGCTCGCCGCGGCTGCCTTGGCGAACCGCCGCGTCCGCCCGCTTGGCGCTGGCTGGTCGCCGTCGAACGTCAATATCGCATCGCAATGCTGGCTGCTCCACACGCGCCGTTTCAACCGCTGTTTTCGCATCAATGCCGCCGACGTCCGCGCGGGCGTCGATGCCAACGGCCTGATGCTGGTCGAGGCGGGGGCGCTGGTCGACGAAGTGTCGGACAAGCTGGAGGCGCAGGGGCGCTCGCTGTGGACCAGCGGCGCCGGCAATGGGCAGACCTTTGCGGGCGCCGCGGCGACGGGTACCCACGGTTCGATGATCGCCAGCGGCGGCATTCAGGACCATATCCGCGCGGTGCAGATCGTGACGCCCGCGGGCGTTCACTGGATCGAACCCGCCGCCGGGTTGATGAGCGACAGCTTTATCGCGGCGACGGGTTCGACCCCGCTGCGCGATGACGATGTGATTGCGGCGGCGCAATTGCCGGTCGGCGCGCTCGGCGTCGTCACCGCGCTGGTCGTCGGCAGCGTTCCGAAATTCCTTGTTCGCCCGATCCAGAATCTCCGCAAGGTCGATCGCGCTGCGCTGGGCTGGCTGGCGGCGGGGGATTTCCGGCGCTTTTCGGCGGCTTATGCGCTCGATCAGGATCCCGATTTCGTCCAGATGATCGTCAATCCCTACAAGCCATTCAAGCGCCCCGCGATGCTGCGCTTCCTCTATCGCGAACCATGGCGCGACGATTATCCGCGCGCGACGCCGGGACAGCTTGGCGCAGGCTATGACGCGCTCAGCCTGCTCGGGCGGTTGCTCGATGATTATCCGTGGGCGCGCGGCGCGCTGCTGCAATTTGCGATGAAACAGGGCTATGCCAGCGGCCCCGATGTCGATGCGCCGCCAGTCTATGGCAGCTGGGGGGAGGGGCTCGACACCCACCGCCCGCTGGCCGATCTGTTCAATGCGTCGGTGACGATCGACCGCGCCGATCTGGCGCATGCATTCGAGCTGATTTGCGAGGTTTATGCGCGCCACGGCGGGTCGACCGTCGTCACCGTGCGTTTCATGGCGCGCGCCGAAGGGCTGCTGGCGCCCGCCCGTTTTCCGGCCAACGCAGTGATCGATTTCGACGGCCCGCGTAGCCGACGGACCGCCGACGCCTACGCCCGCGTCGTCGAACGGCTCGATGCCGAAGGGATCGCCTTTACCCGCCATTGGGCCAAGAGCTGCCAGCTCGAGGCGGGGCGGGTCGCGGCGGATTATGGCGAGGATTACCGCCGCTGGCGCAGCGCGCGCGATCGCCTGATACCCGATCCGGCGCACCGCGCACTCTTCGCCAGCGACGTGCTCGACGGTCTGGGGCTGACTTGCTGACGCGCCAAGCCTTGACAAATCGCTCCCCGCGCTGCCTTAGGCGCGGCCATAACGGCGCGCTTTTGGCGCGTCCTTCCGACCATTGAAAGACAATCACATGCACGCCTATCGCACCCATAATTGCGGCCAGCTTCGCGCCGAACAGGTCGGACAGTCGGTCCGCGTCTCGGGCTGGGTGCATCGCAAGCGCGATCATGGCGGGCTGCTGTTCGTCGATTTGCGCGACCATTACGGGCTGACCCAGATCGTTGCGGACTCGAGCGATGCCGTGTTCGCGACGCTCGACGGCCTGCGCGCAGAAAGCGTCGTGACGATCACCGGCGACGTGGTTGCCCGCTCGGCGGAAACCGTCAATGCAAACCTGCCGACCGGCGAAATCGAAGTGCGCGCGCGCGACGTCACCGTCCAGTCGGCGGCGATCGAATTGCCGATGCCGGTCGCCGGCGAACAGGAATATCCCGAGGATATTCGCCTGAAGTACCGCTTCCTTGATCTCCGCCGCGACCGCCTGCACGCCAACATCCTGCTGCGCTCGAACGTCATCGCGAGCCTGCGCCGCCGCATGGTCGAACAGGGCTTCACCGAATATCAGACCCCGATCCTGACCGCCTCGTCGCCCGAAGGCGCGCGCGACTATCTGGTGCCAAGCCGCGTCCATCCCGGCAAATTCTATGCGCTGCCGCAGGCGCCGCAGATGTTCAAACAGCTGCTGATGGTCGCGGGCTTCGACCGCTATTTCCAGATCGCACCCTGCTTCCGTGACGAAGATGCGCGCGCCGACCGTTCGCCCGGCGAATTTTACCAGCTCGATTTCGAAATGAGCTTCGTGACGCAGGACGATGTGTTCAACGCGATCGAGCCGGTGCTCGCGGGGGTGTTCGAGGAATTTGCGAATGGCAAGTCGGTGACCCCGGCGGGCTCGTTCCCGCGCATTCCCTACCGCGAATCGATGCTGAAATATGGCAATGACAAGCCTGACCTCCGCAACCCGCTGATCATCACCGACGTTTCGTCGCACTTCACCGGCTCGGGCTTTGGCCGCTTCGCCGACATCGTCGCCGCGGGCGACGTCGTGCGCGCGATCCCGGCGCCGAACACCGCCGAAAAGAGCCGCAAATTCTTCGACGACATGAACAGCTGGGCGCAGGGCGAAGGCTTTGCCGGTCTCGGCTATGCGACGCGCAAAGGCGGCGAATGGGGCGGACCGATCGCCAAGAACCACGGTAGTGACAAGATGGACGCGCTTGCGGCCGAGCTTGGCATCGGTCCCGACGACGGCCTGTTCTTTGCCGCGGGCAAGGAAGCGACCGCAGCGAAACTCGCCGGTTTCGCGCGCACCCGCGTTGCCGAACAGCTCGACCTTATCGATCCGAACAAGTTCGAAATGTGCTGGATCGTCGATTTCCCGATGTTCGAGGCCGACGAGGACACCGGCAAGATCGATTTCAGCCACAACCCCTTCTCGATGCCGCAGGGCGAGCTGGAGGCGCTGGAAACCAAGGACCCGCTCGACATCCTCGCCTGGCAATATGACATCGTCTGCAACGGCGTCGAGCTGTCGTCGGGCGCAATCCGCAACCATCGCCCCGACATCATGTACAAGGCGTTCGAGATCGCGGGCTATAGCCAGGCCGACGTCGATGCGAATTTCAGCGGCATGATCAACGCGTTCAAATTCGGCGCGCCGCCGCACGGCGGTTCGGCGCCGGGCGTCGACCGCATCGTGATGCTGCTCGCCGACGAACCGAACATCCGCGAAGTCGTCGTCTTCCCGATGAACCAGAAGGCCGAGGATCTGATGATGGGCGCCCCCGCGCCGGTCAGCGACAAGCAGCTCAAGGAACTCGGTATTCGTATCGTGGACGGACCCAAGGGCTAAACCTTCGTTGCTGTTTCCCTCCTTGCTCCGTCATCCCGGCGAAGGCCGGGATCTCAACCTCCCGTCTAGCCGCGACGGCGAGATCCCGGCCTTCGTCGCGATGACGATCCGGGGGATGACGTGAGCGAGCTGCGCGAACACCGGCTGAACACCCCGGCGGGCGAGATTTGCTGGTTCGAATGGGGCCAGCCGTCCGACCGGCCCTCGCTGCTGCTGCTGCACGCGACCGGCTTTCACGCGCGATTGTGGGATCAGGTCGTCGCGGCCTTGCCGCCCGGCACCCACGTCATCGCGCCCGATCAACTCGGTCATGGCCGCAGCGCCAAACCCGCCTCGCTGTCCGACTGGGCCGTCACCGCCGACGCACTGTTGCCGCTGATCGACGGGTTCGCCGGGGTACGCCTGATCGGATGCGGTCACAGCATGGGCGGCTATGTCCTGACCCGGCTGGCGGCTGAGCGGCCCGACGCCTTTGCGCATATCTTCCTGATCGATCCGGTCATCATGCCCCCCGAATTTTACGCCGGCGCCGCCGATGTGCCGGTCCCCGATCCGGTCGAGCATCCGGTGGCACGGCGGCGCGCGCGCTGGGACGGGTGGGAGGCGATGAACGCGCATTTTGCTTCGCGTGCGCCCTATGCGCATTGGCAGCCGCAAGCGCTCGCGGACTATTGTCGCTTCGGCCTGCTGCCTGCCGCGGATGGAGACGGCTTCGATCTCGCCTGTCCGCCCGCTCTCGAAGCGTCGGTCTATCAGAATGCGCTGCGCACCAACCCGTACGACTGGCTGGGGGCGGTCGGCGCGCCGGTGAGCGTGATCCGCGCCCGAACCGGTGAGCGCGCGGGCAACCTCGACTTTTCGGTCAGCCCGACTTGGCCCGGGCTGGGCGCCGCACTTGGCGCGGTGCGCGACGAGCAATGGGCCGACCAGAGCCATTTCATCCCGATGGAAGCGCCGCAGCGGCTGGCCGATCTGATCGCCAACGAAATCTGACCCCGGTCCTCGCGCGGTTTTGACAGCTACCGACGGCTGCGATAGCTCGGCGGAAACTCGCTAATGGGGGGGCGGTCATGATCGATGCGCGATGGATGCTGGGTGCGGCTTTGCTAAGTCTCGCGGTCCCCGCGAACGCCGAAACGCTGACGATCAATACCGGCGATCCCGCCGAGGCTAATGTCACCGACCTGCTCCGCATATCGATCGAGCGGTTCGAGGGCGAGGATGGCGCGGCCTTTGCGCAGGCGCTCGAAGCCGAACTCGCGGCCGCGACATTTCACGGCAGCCGCTTTTACCGGGTCGTCGCGCCCGAATCGGGGGCGCCGACCGACGCGTTGGTCACCGGCACGGTACGCGCCAGCGTCGATGAAACGCCCGTGATCGAAAAGCGCCGCCGCTGCACTGAATATGACCCCGCCGACAAGAAGAAGTGCATCAAGGAAATCGACGTCGATATCCGGTGTCGCCGCCGTGCCGCGGTCGTTGCGACAACGGTGCGACTGGTTGCCATCGGCGACGGATCGATCCGTTACACCCGGCCGCTGAATGCGCGCGATCAGGTGACGCTTTGCCCCGATCGGAGCGCCCCGACGAGCGTCGAGGATTATTTCGCCGCCACTTTCCGCAACCAGGTGCGGACGATCCGCGGCGACCTTGCCCCGCGGGACTATTTGATCGACGTCCGCGTCGAGGAAAGCACGAAGGGGCTGGCGAAACTGGCCCAGGCCGCGTTTAAGACAGCGGTGCGGCTGACGAAGACCGATCAGGGCGGCGCCTGTGCCGCGTGGACCGCGCTGACGCGCGATGTCGAGCCGACCGCAGCACTCGCATTCAACCTGGGGCTTTGCAACGAGATGGAGGGCGATCTCGACGCGGCGGCGGACTGGTATGGCGATGCGCAGCGACAGGGTGCGCGGGGCGGCGCGGTTCCAGAGGCGTTGGCGCGGCTTGATCGCTATCGGCGCGCGCTGGGCGCGTGGACCGCGCGCAAGGCGGCCATGGGCGCCGAGTAGCCGCGGCGACCCGGCTGTGCCAGAAAGTGACAGCCTGAGCGCTTGGTAGGATAGGGGGGAGTGCGCTAGACAGCGGCATGACCATTTCGCTTTCCGATTATGAGACCGGCGCCAAATTCGACGGCGACCATTCCGACGCGATCGAGGCCTTGCAGGAGCGGCTGGAACGTGTGCAGGCGGCGCATATCACCCATGGCCAGCGCAGCATCATCATGTTCGAAGGCTGGGACGCGGCGGGCAAGGGCGGGATCATCAAAAGGATCACCGCGCTGCTCGATCCGCGCTATTTCGATGTGTGGCCGATCAGCGCGCCGACCGAGGAGGAAAAGGCGCGCCATTTCCTGTGGCGGTTCTGGAAACGGCTGCCCGGCAATCGCGAGATCGCGATCTTTGACCGCAGCTGGTACGGGCGCGTCCTGGTCGAGCGCGTCGAGGGCTTTGCCACCGAGGCCGAATGGCGCAAGGGCTATGACGAGATCAACGAGTTCGAGGCACAGCTGACCGGCAGCCGCACCAATCTGGTCAAGATTTTCGTCCACCTGACGCAGGACGAACAGGATAAGCGCTTTGCCGATCGCCTGAACGATCCGTGGAAGCGCTGGAAAACCGGGAGCGAGGATTATCGCAACCGCGCCAAGCGCAAACAATATCTCGCCGCGATCAACGAGATGTTTGCGCAGACCAACACGCGCTGGGCACCATGGAAGGTGATCGACGGCAACAACAAGAAAGCGGCGCGCATCGCGGCGCTGACCCATATTGCCGAGACGCTGGAGGCCATCGTGCCGATGACCCCGCCCGATCTGGACCCCGCGGTCGTCAAGCTGGCGGGCAAGGCGTTCGGCTACAAGCCTGAAGCCTAGGTTTGTGGCGGCCGACGGCTAGCAATCAGGCCGACCAATGGCTACATGGGGCTGATGAGCCGCGCCAAAAGATCCGATGACTGGGGTTTCCCCCGCTGGCGCCCCTATGGTTCGAACAATGAGGCGCAGAAGGTCCGCCTGTGCGACCGGCATGGTTGTAGCGATCCCGGCAACTGCCCCGCGCCGAAGTCCCCGAACAGCCCCGAGCGCTGGTATTTCTGCGAAACCCATGCCGCCGAATATAATCGCGGCTGGGACTATTTCGAAGGGCTGAGCGCCGAAGACGCCGCCGCCCGCGCTGCCGAGGAAGCGCAGGGCGCACGCAGCTATGCGCGAGCGCAGCATTATGCGTGGGGCGGCCCCGGCGACGGCACGCGCAGCAGCGACGAAATGCGCGCGCTCGACGTGCTGGACCTCGAACCCGACGCCGATTTCGAGGCGGTGAAGAAAGCGTGGCGCGCGCTGGCGAAGGAAACCCACCCCGACGTCAAACCCGGCGACGCCGACGCCGCCAAGCGCTTTGCGGCAGGGCAGGCGGCGTTCGAGGTGCTCAAGCAGGCGGAAGATCGCAAGAGCTGGAAACCGGCATAGCGACGGCGCGGTCTTTCGATTTCGCGTACCGGTGCTATTTTTGCGTCTTGCGGTGCCAGCCTAAGATGCGACGATCGACTGGAGTGGAAAACGAAGCGGCAAAGGGGGCGGATATGCGGATTCTGGGTGGGCTGTTGATTGGCGCGGCACTGACGACCTCGGCCATGGCCGAGCCGCTGGCCTATCAAAATGGGCTGACGCGCGTTGACGGTGTCGTGGGCGTAGGTCTGACCATCCCGATCGGCGGCGAGCGGACGAAAGCGCCGCCCCGGGTCGAACTCCGCCTGACCCGCGACGTGGTCGGTTTCGATGGCACCCGCCAATCGAGCAGCGGGCACCGCCCGAACGAAACGCGGATCGGCTTTTCGCTGGAGCGTGACAACCGGCTGCTGCTCAACGGGCGACCGATCGATACCAGTCGGCGTAACAATGTGTCGACGGTCGGCTGGATCGCGATCGGCGCCGGGGTGGTGCTGATCGGCGGCGCGCTACTCGTCGCTGACGCGGCGCGCGACGCGTCCGAATAGCGCGGCCCGACGATTTAGGACGGGCGACGGCGAGCCGGCCCGTTGACACCTGACCGTCCCAAACCTATATCGCCCCCACACCCCATCGTCCGAGATAGAGTCCGCCTTGCGCAGCGGATTGTACGGATAGGTCGGCGGGGATTTCGACAGGCGTTGGAAAGCTGCGGTAAACCGGCAACGGTTGCTTGCGGCTTTTTTCGCGTCGATGCGCCCGCGATTTTGACTTTTTGACAGGCGAGACAATCACTTATGGCGACTAAGGCGAAGTCGGTGGGCACGGCCCTCGAAGCGACCGCGAGCAAGCGAATCCGCAAGCTGTTCGGCAACATCCACGAAGCGGTGGAAATGCCCAACCTCATCGAGGTGCAGCGCGAATCCTATGAGCAGTTCCTGCGCTCGGACCCCTCGATCGGTTATGTCTCGGGCCTGGAAAAGACGCTGCGCAGCGTTTTCCCGATCCGCGATTTCGCCGGTACCGCCGAACTCGACTTCGTCCATTACGAACTCGAAGCCCCGAAATATGACGTCGAGGAATGCCGTCAGCGCGGCATCACCTATGCGGCGCCGATGAAGGTCACGCTGCGCCTGATCGTCTTTGAAGTCGACAGCGAAACCGACACCCGTTCGGTGCTCGATATCAAGGAGCAGGACGTTTACATGGGCGACATGCCGCTCATGACCGAGAACGGCACCTTCTTCGTCAACGGCACCGAGCGCGTCATCGTGTCGCAGATGCACCGTTCGCCGGGTGTGCTGTTCGACCATGATCGCGGCAAGACCCACTCGTCGGGCAAGTTCCTGTTCGCCGCGCGCGTCATTCCCTATCGCGGTTCGTGGCTCGACTTCGAGTTCGACGCCAAGGATATCGTCAACGTCCGTATCGACCGCAAGCGCAAGCTGCCGGTCACCAGCCTGCTTTATGCGCTGGGCATGTCGGGCGAGGAAATCCTCAACCATTTCTATGACCGTCTGGTGTTCGAGCGCGCGTCGAACGGCTGGAAGGTTCCGTTCGTCGTCGAAAACTGGCGCGGTGCGAAGCCCGCGTTCGACGTGGTGGATGCCAAGACCGGCGAAGTCGTCTTTGCCGCCGGCCACAAGATCAGCCCGCGCCTTGCCAACAAGGCCGCGAAGGACGGGCTCGACACGCTGCTGATCCCGACCGAGGAAATCTTCGGCCGTTACAGCGCCTATGACCTGATCAACGAAGCGACCGGCGAGATCTACATCGAGGCCGGCGACGAAGTGAGCGCCGAAAATCTGGAGAAGATGGACGCCGCGGGCATCGACAAGCTGGTGCTGCTCGACATCGACCACAACAACACCGGCCCGTGGATCCGCAACACGCTGAAGGCCGACAAGGCCGAGGACCGCGATCAGGCGCTGTCGGACATCTACCGCGTCATGCGCCCCGGCGAACCGCCGACGCGCGAAACCGCCGAAGCTTTGTTCGGCGGCCTGTTCTTTGACCCCGAGCGTTACGACCTGTCGGCCGTGGGCCGCGTCAAGCTGAACATGCGCCTGGGCCTCGACGCCGAGGACACGGTCACCACGCTGCGCAGCGACGACATCCTGGCTGTCGTCAAGGAGCTGGTGAACCTGAAGGACGGCAAGGGCGAAATCGACGACATCGACAACCTCGGCAACCGCCGCGTGCGTTCGGTCGGCGAACTGCTTGAAAATCAGTATCGCGTCGGCCTGCTCCGCATGGAGCGCGCGGTGAAGGAACGCATGAGCTCGGTCGACGTGTCGACCGTCATGCCGAACGACCTGATCAACGCGAAGCCCGCGGTTGCCGCGGTGCGCGAATTCTTTGGTTCGTCGCAGCTTTCGCAGTTCATGGACCAGACCAACCCGCTGTCCGAAGTCACCCACAAGCGCCGCGTGTCGGCGCTCGGGCCGGGCGGCCTGACCCGCGAGCGCGCGGGCTTCGAAGTCCGCGACGTTCACCCGACGCACTATGGCCGCATCTGTCCGATCGAAACGCCCGAAGGCCCGAACATCGGTCTGATCAACAGCCTCGCGACCTTTGCGCGCGTGAACAAGTACGGCTTTATCGAAACGCCGTACCGCAAGATCGTCGACGGCAAGGTCACCAACGAAGTCGTCTATCTGTCGGCGATGGAAGAGTCGAAGCACACGGTTGCGCAGGCGAACGCCGATTTGAACCCCGATGGCAGCTTCATCGACGAACTGATCTCGGCGCGCGAAGCGGGTGAGTTCCTGATGGCGCCGCGCGATCAGATCACCCTGATGGACGTGTCGCCGAAGCAGCTCGTTTCGGTCGCGGCCTCGCTGATCCCGTTCTTGGAAAACGACGACGCCAACCGCGCGCTGATGGGATCGAACATGCAGCGCCAGGCTGTGCCGCTGATCCGCGCCGAAGCGCCGGTCGTCGGCACCGGTATGGAAGAAACCGTTGCGCGCGACTCGGGTGCGGCGATCGCCGCGCGCCGCGGCGGCGTGATCGACCAGGTCGATGCGACGCGTATCGTTATCCGCGCGACCGACATGGTCGAACCCGGCAAGTCGGGCGTCGACATCTATCGCCTGCAAAAGTTCCAGCGTTCGAACCAGAACACTTGCATCAACCAGCGTCCGCTGGTGAAGGTGGGCGATGTCGTCCGCACCGGCGACATCATCGCCGACGGTCCGTCGACCGAGCTTGGCGAACTGGCGCTCGGC
This sequence comes from Sphingopyxis sp. EG6, assembly GCF_003609815.1. Classification (NCBI taxonomy): domain Bacteria; kingdom Pseudomonadati; phylum Pseudomonadota; class Alphaproteobacteria; order Sphingomonadales; family Sphingopyxidaceae; genus Sphingopyxis; species Sphingopyxis sp. EG6. Next base: position 2,188,928 of record NZ_AP017603.1, on the reverse strand, counting down.
AAGAATGTGCTCGTCGCGTTCATGCCGTGGAACGGCTACAATTATGAGGACTCGATCCTCATTTCCGAACGCATCGTGAAGGACGACGTCTTCACCTCGATCCACATTGAGGAATTTGAAGTCACCGCGCGCGACACGCGGCTTGGGCCGGAAGACATCACGCGCGACATTCCGAACGTCGGCGAGGAAGCGCTGCGCAACCTCGACGAAGCGGGCATCGTCTATATCGGCGCCGAAGTCGGCCCGGGCGACATTCTGGCCGGCAAGATCACCCCCAAGGGTGAATCGCCGATGACGCCGGAAGAAAAGCTGTTGCGCGCGATCTTCGGTGAAAAGGCCAGCGACGTGCGCGACACCTCGCTCCGCCTGCCGCCGGGCGTGTCGGGTACGGTCGTCGAAGTCCGCGTGTTCAACCGTCACGGCATCGACAAGGACGAACGTGCGATCGCGATCGAACGCGAGGAAATCGAACGTCTGAAGCAGGACGCCGACGACGAGCGCGCGATCCTTAACCGCGCGACCTTCTCGAGCCTGAAGGACCTGCTGATCGGTCAGACGACCAGCGCGGTGCCGAAGGGGCTGAAGAAGGGTGACGTCGTCACCGAAGAAATGCTGACCGACCTTGATCGTTCGGATTGGTGGAAGCTGGCGGTTGTCGAAGACAATGCCCAGACCGCCCTTGAAGCGATCAAGGCGCAGTATGACGATGCGATCAAACGGATCAGCGCGAAGTACGAGGATCGCGTCGAAAAGCTGCAGCGCGGCGACGAACTCGCGCCGGGCGTGCTCAAGATGGTCAAGGTCTTCGTCGCGGTGAAGCGCAAGCTGCAGTCGGGCGACAAGATGGCCGGCCGTCACGGCAACAAGGGCATCATCAGCCGCATCCTGCCGATCGAGGACATGCCGTTCCTCGAAGACGGGACGCATGTCGACTTCGTGCTCAACCCGCTGGGCGTGCCGTCGCGCATGAACGTCGGGCAGATTCTCGAGACGCACCTCGGCTGGGCATCGCGCGGCTTTGGTCAGCAGATCACGACGGCGCTCGAGGATTGGCGCATGGCCAATCCCGACCCCGAGGCGGGCGCGCCACCCGAAGCGGTGCGCGAAGCTTTGCTTCATGCCTATGGCGATGAATATGCGGACGAGATCAAGGCCCGCAGCGCCGAAGAAGTCGTCGAGTTGGCTGGCAATCTGTCGGTGGGCGTACCCTTTGCGACTCCGGTGTTCGACGGGGCGCGCGAAGGCGATGTGTCGGCGATGCTGGAACGCGCCGGTCTCGACCGGTCGGGTCAGGTCGACCTCTACGACGGCCGCACCGGTGACCGTTTCGACCGCAAGGTGACGGTGGGATATATGTATATCCTGAAGCTGCACCACCTGGTCGACGACAAGATCCACGCGCGTTCGATCGGGCCGTACAGCCTCGTCACCCAGCAGCCGCTGGGCGGTAAGGCGCAGTTCGGTGGCCAGCGCTTCGGGGAAATGGAGGTCTGGGCGCTCCAGGCCTATGGCGCGGCGTACACGCTCCAGGAAATGCTGACGGTGAAGTCGGACGACGTGATCGGCCGCACCAAGGTTTACGAAGCGATCGTCAAGGGCGACGACACCTTCGAGGCCGGCATTCCCGAAAGCTTCAACGTGCTCGTCAAGGAAATGCGCTCGCTGGGCCTCAACGTCGAACTGTCGTCGCTTGCCGACCAGGATCCCGACGAGGCGCCCGACGCCCTTCCCGAAGCCGCCGAATAAGATCTTTTCCTCACCCCCTTCGCCCGGCGCGAAGGGGGAAGAGTGGAGCTAGAATATGAACCAGCTTACCAACTTCATGAACCCGGTCGCGAAGCCCGAAACCTTTGACATGATCAAGATCGGCATCGCGAGCCCCGAGCGTATCCGCTCGTGGTCGTTCGGCGAAATCAAGAAGCCCGAAACCATCAACTACCGCACGTTCAAGCCCGAGCGTGACGGCCTGTTCTGCGCGCGCATTTTCGGTCCGATCAAGGATTATGAATGCCTGTGCGGCAAGTATAAGCGCATGAAATACAAGGGCATCGTCTGCGAGAAGTGCGGTGTCGAAGTCACGGTGACCAAGGTCCGCCGCGAGCGCATGGGCCATATCGAGCTCGCCGCACCCGTCGCGCACATCTGGTTCCTGAAGTCGCTGCCGTCGCGCATCGGCCTGCTGCTCGACATGCAGCTGAAGCAGCTCGAGCGCGTGCTGTATTTTGAAGCCTATATCGTTCTCGAACCCGGCCTGACGCCGCTCGAGAAGTTCCAGCTGCTGACCGAAGACGAGCTGCTCGACGCGCAGGATGAATATGGCGAAGACGCGTTCAGCGCCGGCATCGGCGCCGAGGCGATCCGCGTCCTGCTCGAAAACCTCGATCTGGAGCAGGAACGCACCGATCTGATGGAAGATCTGGCGACGACCAAGTCGGAGCTGAAGCCCAAGAAGATCATCAAGCGCCTGAAGGTCGTCGAGAGCTTCATCGAATCGGGCAATCGTCCCGAATGGATGATCCTGGAAGTCGTCCCCGTCATCCCGCCCGAACTGCGCCCGCTGGTGCCGCTCGACGGCGGCCGCTTCGCGACGTCGGATCTGAACGACCTCTATCGCCGCGTGATCAACCGCAACAACCGTTTGAAGCGCCTGATGGAACTGCGCGCGCCGGACATCATCGTCCGCAACGAAAAGCGCATGCTGCAGGAAGCCGTCGACGCGCTGTTCGACAACGGCCGCCGTGGTCGCACGATCACCGGCGCCAACAAGCGGCCGCTGAAGTCGCTTTCGGACATGCTCAAGGGCAAGCAGGGCCGCTTCCGTCAGAACCTGCTCGGCAAGCGCGTCGACTATTCGGGCCGTTCGGTCATCGTGACCGGCCCCGAACTCAAGCTGCACCAGTGCGGCCTGCCCAAGAAGATGGCGCTCGAGCTGTTCAAGCCGTTCATCTACGCGCGCCTCGACGCCAAGGGTCTGTCGATGACCCTGAAACAGGCGAAGAAGTGGGTCGAAAAGGAACGCAAGGAAGTCTGGGACATCCTCGACGAAGTCATTCGCGAGCACCCCGTCTTGCTGAACCGCGCCCCGACGCTCCACCGCCTCGGTATCCAGGCGTTCGAGCCCGTGCTGATCGAAGGCAAGGCGATCCAGCTGCACCCGCTGGTTTGCGCCGCGTTCAACGCCGACTTCGACGGCGACCAAATGGCCGTGCACGTCCCGCTGAGCCTCGAGGCGCAGCTGGAAGCGCGCGTGCTGATGATGTCGACCAACAACATCCTGTCGCCCGCGAACGGCAAGCCGATCATCGTGCCGTCGCAGGACATGGTGCTGGGTCTCTATTATCTGTCGATGGAGCGCGAAGGCGAACCCGGCGAGGGCATGCTGCTCGCCGACATGGCCGAAGTGCATCAAGCGCTGCACGTCGGTGCGGTGACGCTGCACAGCAAGGTCATCAGCCGCGTTCCGCAGACCGATGAGCAGGGCAATGAGTATCTCAAGCGCTTTGAGACGACTCCGGGCCGCATGCTGATCGGCGAATGCCTGCCGAAGTCGCACACCGTGCCGTTCGACGTCGTCAATCGCCTTCTCACCAAGAAGGAAATCGGCGACGTGATCGATCAGGTCTATCGTCACACCGGCCAGAAAGAGACGGTGCTGTTCGCCGACGCCATCATGGCGCTGGGTTTCCGCAACGCGTTCAAGGCCGGCATCTCGTTCGGCAAGGACGACATGATCATCCCGGCGTCGAAGGAAGGCCTGGTCGACGAAACCCGCGCCCTGGTGAAAGATTTCGAGCAGCAGTATCAGGACGGCCTGATCACGCAGCAGGAAAAGTACAACAAGGCGATCGACGCCTGGTCGCAGTGCGGCGACAAGGTCGCGAACGCGATGATGGACGAAATCCGCGCCGAGCCGAAGGACCCGAAAACGGGCCGTCTGGCCCCGATCAACTCGATCTACATGATGGCGCACTCGGGTGCCCGTGGTTCGCAGGCGCAGATGAAGCAGCTTGCCGGTATGCGCGGCCTGATGGCCAAGCCGTCGGGCGAGATCATCGAAACGCCGATCATCTCGAACTTCAAGGAAGGTCTGACCGTTCTTGAATATTTCAACTCGACCCACGGCGCCCGTAAGGGTCTGGCCGATACGGCGCTCAAGACGGCAAACTCGGGTTACCTGACCCGCCGTCTGGTCGATGTGTCGCAGGATTGCGTCGTGATCGAGGAAGATTGCGGCACGACCCGCGGCATGGAAATGCGCGCGATCATCCAGGGCGGTTCGACGATCGCCTCGCTGGGCGAGCGTATCCTTGGCCGTACCACGCTGGAAGATGTGCTCGACAAGGACGGCAATGTGCTGGCCCCGGTCGGCACGCTGCTCGACGAAGCCACGACGCAGAAGATCGAGGACGCCGAGGTTCAGTCGGTCAAGATCCGTTCGCCGCTGGTTTGCGAAGCGGTGCTGGGCGTTTGCGGCAAATGCTATGGCCGCGACCTCGCGCGCGGTACCCCGGTGAACATCGGCGAAGCGGTCGGCGTTATCGCTGCCCAGTCGATCGGTGAACCCGGCACCCAGCTGACCATGCGTACCTTCCACATCGGCGGTGCGGCGCAGGTCAACGAGCAGTCGAACGCCGAAGCGATTTCGGACGGCACGATCGAATATCGTGACATGCCGACGATCGTCGACCAGCGCGGCCGCCGCCTGGCGCTTGCCCGTTCGGGCGAAGTCGCGATCATCGACAGCGAAGGCCGCGAACGCGCGTCGCACAAGCTGCCCTACGGTGCGCACATCCTGTTCAAGGATGGCGACAAGGTGAAGAAGGGCGACCGGATTGCCGAATGGGATCCGTTCACCATGCCGCTGATCACCGAAAAGCAGGGCGTCGTGAAATATCAGGATCTGGAAGATACCAAGACCCTGATCGAACAGGTCGACGAAGCGACGGGTATCGCCCAGCGCGTCGTGATCGAATATCGCTCGGCGGGCCGCGCCAAGAAGGAAGACCTTCAGCCGCGCCTGACCCTGCTCGACGATGCGTCGGGTGAGGCCGCGCGCTACCTGCTCGCGGTCGGCACGATGCTGTCGGTCGAGGACGGGCAGGAAGTGCAGGCGGGCGACGTGCTGGCGCGTGTCAGCCGTGAAGCGTCGAAGACGCGCGACATCACCGGCGGTCTGCCGCGGGTGGCCGAGCTGTTCGAAGCGCGCATTCCGAAGGACAACAGCGTCATCGCAAAGATCAGCGGTCGCATTGAATTCGTCAAGGATTACAAGGCGAAGCGCAAGATTGCGATTGTTCCGGAAGAAGGCGATCCGATCGAATATCTGATCCCCAAGTCGAAAGTTCTGGAAGTGCAGGAAGGCGACATGGTCAAGCGCGGCGACGCGCTGATCAGCGGCTCGCCGAACCCGCACGACATCCTGGACGTCATGGGCGTCGAGGCGCTGGCCGAATATCTGGTCGCCGAAATCCAGGAAGTGTACCGACTGCAGGGCGTGAAGATCAACGACAAGCACATCGAGGTGATCGTTCGCCAGATGCTGCAGAAGGTCGAGATCACGACCGGCGGCGACACCACGCTGCTGCCGGGCGAGCAACTCGATTATCTGGAGATGATGGAATATAACGCCAAGCTGCCGAAGAATGGCGTGCCGGCGGAGGGTCGTCCGGTCCTGCTGGGCATCACCAAGGCGTCGCTGCAAACGCGCAGCTTCGTTTCGGCGGCATCGTTCCAGGAAACGACCCGCGTGCTCACCGAGGCGTCGGTGCAGGGCAAGGTCGATTCGCTGATCGGGCTGAAGGAAAACGTCATCGTCGGCCGCCTGATCCCGGCGGGTACCGGCGCTGCGATGAACCGCGTCCGCGTGACCGCGTCGAGCAAGGATGCCGCACTGCGTGCATCGATGCGCGCCGCAAGCCAGGTCGACCTGATCGCTCCGGCGAGCGCCGCAGCCGAACATGCCGCCGAACTGGCACAGGGTCCGGAAGCCGCGATGGGCGACGATCCGCTGGGCAAGGTGCAGGGTGAAGACTTCACCACCGACGACGTGATGGTCGAAGAACGCCCGGAGGGTGAGGGCGAGGCGTAAGCTTCACCTCGGCCTTTGGCTGACAGAAATGAGCCCCGCCGGAGCGATCCGGCGGGACTTTTTTGGTGCTGAAGGGCCGAGTTGGGGTGGGAAATGGACGTTCCGACTGACCGTCGCCCCCGCGCAGGCGGGGGCCGCTAGCTGCCTATCCCTGCGTCGCTGCGTAAACCGACAGCGGCCCCCGCCTGCGCGGGGGCGACGGGAAGTTTCGGTCGAAATCTGACATTCGTCATTCCGGACCTGATCCGGGATCCAACCCACAGCGCTGAAGCATTCCGGATTACGTCCGGGATAACGAGGGTTAGCGATCCGCAATCGACCGCCACCGTCGCTCGTCAATAAATCCCGCTCGTCCCCGGCGTGGTGGCGCGTGCGGTCGTTTCGACCGTCGGCACCACCGGCGGTGCAGCGGGGGCGATGATCGTCGCGGTCGGGCGGCCGGGCTTGGCAAAGCTAGCTACCACGGGTGCGTCGCGACCGTAGAGGTCGCCGAGCTTCCTGGTGCCGCCCTTGCCGTCGGGCACGACGGTCCAATAGGCGACATAGACCGGGAAGGGCTTGTCAAAGCCGAAGCGCGTTGTTTCGCCGCTGGCGATCGCCGCGCCAAATTCTTCGGGACTTCGGCCCGCGAACATCACTGCCATCAGGCCGGAGAAATGCAGCGCGCGCTCGGTCCGAATGCACCCGTGGCTGAACGCGCGGGCGGCGGCGCTGAACGCGCCCTTTGACGGCGTATCGTGGAGATAGATCGCGTGATCGTTGAGCATCTCCATCTTCATCACGCCGAGCGCGTTGTTCGGGCCGGGCTTTTGTACCACCGACAGGGTCTTGCCGCTGCCGGTCCAGGTATAGCCCTGCGCGCGCGCGGACGCAGGGTTGCGCGCGATGGTCGCCCCGATGCCTTCGTTGATGATGCTGCGCGGCAGCGTCCAGTTCGGGTTGACGATGATCCCGGTCGCCATCGGATTGAGCTGCGGGGTCGCGGTCGACGGCTTGCCGACGACGGCCTTGTGGGTGGCGATGACGGTCCCGCCATGGACCACGCGGGTCATATATTCAGGGACGTTGCTGACGACATAACGATCGCCCAGCGCGCGCGGCATCCAGCGCCAGCGTTCCATGTTGACACGGATCGCATTGGCATCGGCGGGTATTTTGGCCTTGGCAAGCGATGCCTTGAGCACGGCAAAGTCAGGGTGGACCGGGTTGAGGCTGGCGAGCGCCTCGGCGATCGTGCCGCCATTCAGCGCATTTCCGAGCAGCGGGAGCAGCGGTTCGGCGTCGGCGTCGCTGTCGACCATGAACCATTGCTTGCGCGCTGCATTGGGGGTGCGTCCGTCGCGCAAATGGGTGGCGAGCAGCAGGAAGGTGTCGGTCGCGATCTTGTCGAGCCGCGCCTGATCGTTCGCCAGGATCGCCGCGGCCAGTGCATCGGGGTTATAGTCCTTGGCGAACAGGCCTTCGGCGCCGATTTTTTCAATCGCGCTCAGCAAAGCGGTGGCGTTTTCCTCTGACCAGTTTGGCAGGGCGACCTGCGCCGCGATCACCGGGGCGTCGTCGGCGACCTTGTCGGGTTGCAGGACGACCGAATCTTCCTTGACGCCGGTCTGCGCGAGCGTGGGCGTCGCCAGCAGGCTCAGCGGGAGGAGGAGGATCGCGGCGCGGCGCGCCGAAAAAGAAGCGTTTTTGACCATGGTTAAAGGCCATAGCCAAAATCTTCGGGCAATTAAAGTGATGCGGCACACAGTTGGGCGCATCCGCTCTGTCGACGTTCCGGCGGAGTCCGGGATGTCGGCGGTGCGTTGGAAACAGCCGGAGAGACCCCGGCTTCCGCCGGGGTCGGATAGTGAATCAGGCTTTCGCCGCCGCATCCTGCTGCGCCAGCCATTCCTCCAGCCACTTGATCGTATAGTCGCCGTGGATGACGTCGGGATCGGCAAGCAGCGCCTGGTGCAGCGGGATGTTCGTCTTGACGCCGCCGATTACCATTTCCTCGAGCGCGCGGCGCATCCGCATCATGCAGCTTTCGCGGCTGCGGCCATAGACGATCAGCTTGCCGATCATGCTGTCATAATAGGGCGGGATCGAATAGCCGGCGTAAAGCCCGCTATCGACGCGGACGTGCATGCCGCCCGCGGCGTGATAGTTGGTGACCTTGCCGGGCGAGGGCAGGAAGGTGCGCGGGTCTTCGGCATTGATCCGGCATTCCATCGCGTGACCGCGGAATTCGAGATCCTCCTGTTTGACCGACAGCCCCGCGCCGCCCGCGATGCGGATCTGTTCGCGGACGAGATCGAAGCCGGTGATCATCTCGGTCACCGGATGCTCGACCTGGATGCGCGTGTTCATCTCGATGAAGAAGAATTCGCCATTTTCCCACAGGAACTCGATCGTGCCCGCACCGCGATAGCCCATCTTGGCCATCGCATCGGCGCAAATGCCGCCCATGCGCGCGCGTTCCTCGGCGGAGATGATCGGCGAGGGGGCTTCCTCGAGCACTTTCTGGTGGCGGCGCTGGAGCGAGCAGTCGCGCTCGCCAAGATGGATGGCATTGCCGTTGCCGTCGCCGAACACCTGGAATTCGATGTGGCGCGGGTTGCCGAGATATTTTTCCATGTAAACGGTCGGGTCGCCGAACGCGGCCGCCGCTTCGGATGAGGCCTGCCCCATCAGGCTTTCGAGGCTGTCCTCGTCGGGAACGACCTTCATGCCGCGCCCGCCGCCGCCCGAGGCGGCCTTGATCAGCACCGGATAGCCAATTTCTTTCGCGAGGCGTTTCGTCTCGTCGCCATAGGTGACCGCGCCGGGCGAGCCCGGGACGACGGGCAGGCCGAGCGCGACGGCGGTGCGCTTCGCCTCGACCTTGTCGCCCATCGTGCGGATATGCTCGGGCTTTGGCCCGACGAAGACCATGTCATGCGCTTCGATGATTTCGGCGAAGCGCTCGTTTTCCGAGAGGAATCCATAGCCCGGATGGATCGCGTCGGCGCCGGTGATCTCGGCGGCCGAGATGATCGCCGGGATGTTGAGATAGCTGTCCTTCGCGGCGGGTGGGCCGATGCACACGGCCTCGTCGGCGAGGCGGACGTGCATCGCGTCGGTGTCGGCGGTCGAATGGACCGCGACCGTCTTGATGCCCATTTCGTGGCATGCTCGGTGGATGCGCAGCGCGATCTCGCCGCGGTTGGCGATCAGCAGTTTCTCGATGGCCATGGGCTGACTTTATCCGATGGTGAACAGCGGCTGGTCGAACTCGACCGGCTGGCTGTTCTCGACATGCACGGCCTTCAGCGTCCCCGCGGCGGTCGCGGTGATCGGGTTCATCACCTTCATGGCCTCGATGATCAGGATCGTGTCGCCGGGCTTTACCGCCGAACCGACGGCCGCGAAATTGGGCGCGCCGGGTTCGGGCGCCAGATAGACGGTGCCGACCATCGGCGACTTCACCGCGTCGGCGAAGCTGTCGACGGCGGGCGCGGCGGCTGCGGGAGCCGCGGCGGGTGTGGCCGGGGCAGCGGCGGCGGGCGCCGCGACCGGTGCGGGCGCATAGGCGACAGGTGCGGCGGCAGCAGTCAGCGTGCGCGCGACGCGGACCTTGCGATCGCCGTCCTCGACCTCGATTTCCGAAAGCTGCGTGTCGTCGAGCAGTTCGGCGAGCGCGCGTACGAAAGCCGGATCAATGTTGATGCCATTGTCTTTATGGTCACCCATGAGAATTTTTCCTGTTGTTGCGGCGCCGTCATTTGGGCGCCTGACCCCGTTTTTTGATGCGCCCTATTGTCAGAGACGGGCCGCGGCGTCCAGCGCCAGCGTATAGCTGTTTGCGCCGTGTCCGGCAAAATGCGCGACGGCGGCCATGCCGACATAGCTGATGTGCCGAAACGCTTCGCGCTGCATCGGGTCCGACAGATGGACCTCGATCACCGGCACCTTGATCGACTTGATCGCATCGTGGAGCGCGATCGAGGTGTGCGTATAGCCGCCCGCGTTCAGCAGCACCGCCTTGGCGCCAGCGACATAGGCTTCATGCAGCCAGTCGATCAGAACGCCTTCGTGATTGGTCTGGCGGCATTCGACGCGCAATCCCAGCTCAGCCGCTTGCGCTTCGAGCCGCGCGTGAATGTCGTTGAGCGTATCATGGCCGTAAATCTCCGGCTCACGCGTGCCGAGCAGGTTGAGGTTGGGGCCGGAGAGGACAAAGACGGTCGGCTTGTCGGTCAAGATATTGGCCTTTCAGGCAGGGTCGCGGTGTGTCGTCATATCTCGCGGTCTTGATAGCGAAAGATGCCCAGGATCACGACCTGTTGTTCCTTCACCGCATAAGCGATTTTGAAATGAAATTTTATCGTGACGATCCGCCGGAACGCCCGATCGGGGACTTGCATGCCGGAATGCGGATAATGTGCGAGTTGATCGATCGAGCGATAGATGTCCGCGAGGATGTTGGAGGTCGTTTCCGGCGCGACCTCGTCATAATAAGCGATGATCGATCGCAGATCGCTTTCCGCTTCTTTGCGGAACAGGATGGCCTTCATGCCGAGAAGGGTTGACCGAACAGCTTTGCGATCTCTGCCTCGCTCGAAAATTCCGGGGCGGGGTTTGCGACGCGCCGGTCGATTTCGGCGAGTTCCCGCGGGGAAAGGTCGAACTGCTCCGACAGCGATTCCATCAATGCGGATAGCGACGCCTCCACGGCTTCCAACTGATCGGCAGGAAGCGCTTGGGCGAAAGACATGAATTTTTCGAGCGACGTCATGCGCGCTTTATATGGCAAAAAACGTGTCGCGGATATGGTGTTTTCCAGCGAAGCCGGTAAGCGAACGGGCCATGGCTATCAAGATCATGCTCAACGGCGAACAACGGCAGGTGCGCGAAGGCAGCGTCGCCGATCTCGTCGCTTCGCTGGGCCTCGACGTCAAAAAGGTTGCGGTCGAGCGCAATCGCGTAATCGTGCCGCGCTCGACGCTGGCTGAGGTGGCGCTCGCCGAGGGCGACGCGCTGGAAATTGTGCATTTTGTGGGAGGCGGTTGTTGACCGACACTTGGAGCGTTGCCGGACGGACATTCACGTCGCGGCTGATTGTCGGAACCGGCAAATATAAGGATTTCGAGCAGAATGCGGCCGCAGTCGCGGCGTCGGGGGCAGAGATCGTCACCGTCGCGGTGCGCCGCGTCAATGTGTCGGATCCGGCCGCGCCGATGCTGACCGACTATATTGATCCCAAGAAGATCACCTATTTGCCCAACACAGCAGGCTGCTTCAACGCTGACGATGCGATCCGCACCTTGCGGCTGGCGCGCGAGGCGGGCGGCTGGGATCTGGTGAAGCTGGAAGTGCTCGGCGAGGCGAAGACGCTCTATCCCAATATGCGCGAGACGCTGGAGGCGACCGAGGTGCTCGCGAAAGAGGGCTTCCTGCCGATGGTCTATTGCGTCGACGATCCGATCGCCGCGAAACAGCTCGAGGATGCGGGCGCGGTCGCGGTGATGCCGCTGGGCGCGCCGATCGGGTCGGGGCTGGGCATCCAGAACCGCGTCACGATCCGCCTGATCGTCGAGGGCGCGTCGGTGCCGGTGCTCGTCGATGCAGGCGTCGGCACGGCAAGCGATGCCGCGGTGGCGATGGAGCTTGGCTGCGACGGCGTGCTGATGAACACCGCGATCGCCGAGGCGAAGGACCCGATCCGCATGGCGCGCGCGATGCGCCAAGCGGTCGAGGCGGGGCGCGACGCCTATCTGGCGGGGCGGATGGGCCTGCGCAAATATGCCGATCCGTCGAGCCCGCTGGCAGGGCTGATCTGAGGAGCCTCACATGAAAATCCTGACCCTGCTAGCTGCCGTGCTGTTGGCCCCGCAGGTGGCAATCGCGCAGCCGGTGTTCGACAGCCACGTCCATCTGTGGGATGGCGACAAGTCGATCGGCGAATATGAGGCGCAGGTGAAAGGTGCCGGGCTGACGATCACCGGCTTTGGCGGTATGTGGTTCGGTGGGCCGGAGAACCAGGCGCTGGCGGGCAATCCGGCCAGCATCCGGGCGCATAATGACGCGTTGCTGGCGCTCGCAAAAAGGCACCCAACGATGGTGCCGATCGCGACGGTCCACCCCTATGATGCGGCGGCGGCGCTCGACGAGCTGCAGCGCGTGGCGGGATTGGGCGTCAAGATGCTAAAGATCCATCCGCACACCCAGCGCTTCGACCCCGCCGACCCCCGGGTACTGGCGCTGGTTCGGCGCGCCGGCGAACTGGGCGTCGTCGTGGTGATGGACAATGCCAATATCGTGCCGGGCGGCGACAGCGAAAAGCTGTTCAATCTGGCGCTGTCCGCGCCGAAGACCAAATTTGTCTTTGCCCATCTGGGCGGGCTGAATTTCCGTTTCTGGAACATATTGAAAATGGCGCGCACCGCCGAGGGGCTGTTCGGCGACAATATCTATTTCGACATTTCGGCGACGGTGACGCTGGCCGCCGATGCGCCGATCGAGGAAGAATTCATCTGGACGCTGCGCAATGTCGGGATCGACCATGTCCTCATCGGATCGGACTATCCGCAGTTTTCGCTCAAACAGACGCTCGACGCGCTCGACAAGCTCGACATCACGCCCGCCGAAAAGGCGAAAATCCGCCACGAAAATGCGCGGGCACTGTTGGGCCTGAAGCCGTAAGGCGAAATCAGAAGGGGGCAGGCGAGCGATAGAGCATCGCGATGCGCTCGATCTGACCGTCGATGCCCAGCACCACCTCGACATCCCACAGCAATTTGCCGGGGCCGTCGGGAAGGACGATGATCCGATAGGGCTGCCACAGCTTGTTGTCGGTCGCCTTGCGCTCGACGCGGAACGTCTTGGCGAGTGGAAGGCGGAGGAAGGCGTCGCGCGGCGCGGTGCGCGTCATCGGATAGGATGCGGGCGCGCCGGACAGCAGCTCGAAATACGCCTTTTCGCCATTCTTGAGCCTGGCCTGCGCGTCGGCGATCTTTGCGATCAGCGCCGCAGCCTCTTCGGCGTTTAGGCCGCGCAGTTGGGGCTGCGCCGCGACGTCGGCCGGTGTCGGCTGTGCAAGGGCAGCGGGGGCGAGCAGGAGAGCGGTCGCCGCGAGCAGGAAGCAGCGTGGATTTGTCATGCCGCTATTCAATCCTCTTTGGGCCGCAGGTCAAACGTCCTTTTTTCTGAACGCTTTGCCGGGTGCGCGGAACATTGGCGACGGTGGCCCGTTGGTGGGGCAAGAGGCAGCGTCGCCTCGGCCATCAGCTAAGGAGAAATTCCATGGGTGAACTCACCGAAAAAGCCAAAGGTCTTGCCAACGAAGCCGTCGGCAACACCAAGCAGGCGATCGGCAAGGCGACCGACAACGAGCGGCTGCGCTCCGAAGGCGCTGCGCAGGAGCGCAAGGGCGAAGCCCAGAATCTGAAGGGCAAGGTCCAGGGCGCGCTGGGCGACAAGGTCTGACGATCCGCCGTCATGCTAAAGGAAAAGGCTCCGGGAGACCGGAGCCTTTTTTGTTGGGTGGTTGATTGGTCGCCTTCCACCGTAGCCCTGAGCCTGTCGAAGGGCACTTATCGCCGATAAGCGCTCTTCGACAGGGCTCAGGGCTACGGCCTTTTAGCGCCCGCCCGACGCGACCAGATCGACGTCGGTCATGCCGCCGTCGCGGCGTGCCATGATGACATAGGCGAGGTCGCCCTTGGTGCCGCCCAGCATATGCTCATTGCCGTTGACGCGATGGTCGCTGGTGTAACCGGCGCGGATCGCCATCGTGTGATAATAATCGAACACGCCCTGGATCGACGCCGCGGTCTGGAAATTGACGACGCGGATGTTGCACTTGCCGCCTGCGATGCCAGCGGCTTCCCGCAGCGTCGCGCGCGGATAGACTTTGAACGCGGCGGGCAGGCGATCGGCCCAGGCATTGCCGTAGGTCAGCTTGGCGTCGCAGCCGCCCTTTGACTGATCGCGCGCGAGCGCGCCGATGGTCACCGGGCGATCCTTCGCCTCGCAGCCGTCGCAGCCCGCTTCGAGCGGCAAGGCTTTCGGGGCTGCCAGCAACTTGCCGGCCTTGAGCGCCGCGGCGGCTTCGGCGACGGTCGCGGCCTTGCCGCCCGCAACGCCGGGAACGCCGCCATCGACGGGCCGGTTACCCGGACCGACGGCATTCTGGTTCGCCTGACCCGCGAGCTTGGGATCGACCATGATCTTGTCTTCGAGCGCGCCCTTCACCGCCGGATCGGCGTTGGTCAGCCCGTCGTCGAGCGGGGCGAGTTCGGACTTGGCTTCGGGGTTGTCCCGGCAACCGGCGAGCGGTGCCGCCGCCATCAGCAGGCCGGTGACCAGCCATTTTCCGCGCAAGATCATCGCTAACACTCCCTTAATCTTTGACCCGGATTGCCCGATCCTGGTTAAAAAGGCGCAAAGAAAATGCGTTAACGGGTAACGCTTTGTTAGCCGAAAACTGTCTCGGACAGGGACGCTTTCGGGTCGCAGCGGATCAGCCGCGAGGTTGCGACGGCCGCCTGACGGTGGATGACCGCCTGTCGATAGACCGGATCGGTGACCATTTCCATGAAGGCGGCGCTGGTCGGATATTCGGCGATGAACATCGCATCCCAATGTTCGGCATCGGGTCCGATGACCATCGCCTGCATCGTCCCGCGCCACACGATCCGGCCGCCGACGCGCTGGAATATCGGTCCGCTGTCGGCGCCATAATGGGCATAGGCGTCGGCGCCGCTCAGCCCTTTGTCGGCCAGCCCATGGTCGGCGGGGTAGGTCGCGGTGGCCTTGAAGCGAACGAGGTTGAGCATGTGGATCACGCGATCGCGCGGCAGCGCCTTGAACGCATCGAACTGCGCGCGTTCGGGGTCGATGTGCTGGTCGGTCATGGCAGGAACTCCTTGCGCTTGATCCGCCAGGCATCGGCGCTTTGCGTCCAGGCGTCCACCGGTGCATCCTCGAACGGCGCGGGCAGTTGGGTCGGGCCGCTGTTGGTCGCGCCCAGCCGTGCAGCGAGCGCCTGCGACCGCGTGTTGGCGGGGTCGATGCTGTGCATCAGTTCGGGCCATTTCAGAAATTCGACGGCAAAGTCGCACGCCGCGACCGATCCTTCGAAGGCGTAGCCTTTGCCGGCAAATTTGGCGCGCACGCCATAACCGATCTCGGGCGCGGGCCAGCCGTCGGGCTCCCATGGCCCCAGCCGTCCGATCCATTCGCCGCTGGCGCGTTCGATCACCGAAAACATCGAGAAACCGCGAATATGCCATGCGCCGGCGAGCGTGCACCACTGGCGCCAGGCCGCGGCGCGGGGGCAGGTGCCACCGATGAATTTCATGGTTTCGGGCTCGGCGCACATTTCGGCGAACGCGTCGAAATCCTCGGCGGCGGGCGGTCGCAGGATGAGGCGCTCGGTAACGAGCAGCGGGCCGTTGAGCATGGTAGATCCTCTCCCGTTGATCAGGGAGAGTGCTTGTGGGCCAAGTCGCTCGGCGGGACAAGCGCCGGCTGAAGGCCAGACACGATGTTGAGGGCGCCGACGACCAGGTCGACGCCCTCTCCATCACGTGTGCGGGCGGAGGGGTCTCGGACCCACACCCGTAACGGGGTCTCTATCGCTTAGCGGCAGCGATATTTGTCGCGGTCGATCTCGCGGCCGATCAGCGCGCCGCCCGCGGCGCCAATCACCGTACCGAGCAGCTTGTCGCCGCGACCGGCGATTTCATTACCGGCGAGGCCGCCGACGGCGCCACCGATCAACAGGCCCGTGGTGCCATTGTCGCGCTTGCAGCGATAACGACCATCGTCACCGCGCCAGACGCGGGTGTTCGCATGGACGCGCTGGTCATGGTAATGACGCTTTTTACGCTTGTGAAAGCTGCTCGACTGATCGAGTTCATGAAAGCCTGGCGCCTTGGCGGGGGCCGTCATCCCGGCATAGGCCGGAGCGGTCAGGGCAACGCTGGCAGCGGCGATGGCGCCCATCAGGCCTTTGTTGAAGTTACGCATCTTATAATCCTTTCCTGGCGTCGCGCCTTGTGCCGCTGGACGGCTTTGGGCGCTTCGAGGAGAAAACGACCCACGCCCCAATCGCGTTGCATGAACGCGGGGCAACAAGATGAAGTGAGCGCTATCATCGACGAACCGAAAGGGACTTGCTGGTTGCGCGGCGGCATGCGACAGTCCCGAAATGCTCAATATTGCCTCGCTCGTCATCGGCGCCATCGCTCTGGTTCTGGCTGTTTTCGCCTTCATTCCGCTGTTGGGGTGGGCAAATTGGGTCATCGTTCCTTTTGCCGTTGTCGGGCTCGCGCTCGGCGCCATGTCTAGCAGCACCAGCGGTCGCAATCTGAACATCGTCGTGATCGTCATCGGCGTAGTCCGCCTGATGCTGGGCGGCGGCATCATCTGAATTTCGGCCGAAAGGCAGGTTTTTTGTCCATGGTTCAGCCGACCGTCCCCGCGGCGCGCGAGCAGCGCGGTCTGCCCTATGCGCTGGGCGCCTATGCGATCTGGGGCTTTGTTCCGCTGTTCTTCAAGCTGCTGGAGGCGGTGCCGCCGGTCGAGGTGCTGGCGCAGCGGATCATCTGGTCCTTGCCGCTGTGTTTCGTGATCATGGCGTTTCGTCGCCAGATCGGCGAATATCTGGCGGCGCTGAAAGATTGGCGTGTGCTGCGCCTGCTGCTCGCGAGTTCGCTGCTGATCGCGCTCAACTGGCTCGTTTACATCCATGCGGTGTTTACCGACCATGTGCTCGCGGCGAGCCTTGGCTATTATCTCAACCCGCTGGTCAATGTGCTGCTCGGCATGATCTTCCTGGGTGAGCGATTGTCGCGGCTGCAGGCGGTTGCCGTGGTGATCGCGGCGATTGGCGTTGCGATCTTGCTCGCCGGGGCACTCGACACGCTGTGGATCAGCCTGACGCTGGCGCTAAGTTTCGGAACCTATGGGCTGATCCGCAAGGTGGTGCCGGTGGGTTCGCTCCCGGGGCTGGCGATCGAGACGACCTTGTTGCTGCCCGTGTCGCTGGCGGCGGCGGTTTATTATCTCTGGATCGACGACGGGCTTGGCTTTGGGGCGAGCGCCGAGATCAGCTGGCTGCTCGCGGCGGCGGGCGTCGTCACCGCGATACCACTGCTATTGTTCGCGACCGCGGCGCGGCGGATGAGTTATGCGGCGCTAGGGTTCGTCCAATATCTGGCGCCGAGCATCGCCTTTTTGCTTGGGCTGTTCGTGTTCGATGAACCGCTGAAGCCCGCGCAGCTGTTTTGCTTTCTGCTGATCTGGCTCAGTATCGCGGTGTTCAGTTTTGATATGTGGCGCAAGATGCGCGCGGAACGGATGGTGACGGTGGCCTGAGTTTGATCCTCCCTGTGGCGGAGCCATGGGGAGGGGGACCGTTCGCGAAGCGAATGGTGGAGGGGCCGCAACGGTCGCGCCAAAGCCCCTCCGTCAGCGCTTCGCGCTGCCACCTCCCCATGGCTTCGCCAAAGGGAGGATCGTTAGACCAGTCGCCAGCCCAGCGTTTCGCCCGCATGGAAGGGCACCACCTCGCCGATCCGGTCGGGGACGACGACCTCGGCACGCTCCAAGGTCACCGTGCCCTCGTTGAGCGGCAGGCCGTAAAAGCGTGGCCCATGTTCGCTGGCGAACCCCTCGAACCGGTCGAGCGCGCCATCCTCGTCGAAGGCCGCAATATAGCTTTCGAGCGCATAGGGGGCATTGAAGATCCCCGCGCAGCCGCACGACGCTTCCTTGGTATGCACGGCGTGCGGCGCGCTGTCGGTGCCGAGGAAGAATTTCGGCGAGCCCGAGGTCGCGGCGGCGCGCACCGCGAGCCGGTGATGCTCGCGCTTGGCGACGGGCAGGCAATAGGCGTGCGGGCGGATGCCGCCGACCAGCATTGCGTTGCGGTTGATGTGGAGGTGCTGCGGGGTGATCGTTGCCGCGACGTTGGTGGGGGCGTCGACGACGAACTGCGCCGCCTCGGCCGTCGTGATATGTTCGAAGACGATCTTGAGGTCGGGGAGGGCGCGGACGAGTGGTTCCAGCGTGCGCTCGATGAACACCGCCTCGCGGTCGAAGATATCGACGTCATGGTCGGTGACTTCGCCGTGGATCAGGAGCGGCATGCCGATCGCCTGCATTCGCTCGAGCACGCCCATGATGTTGGCGACGTCGGTGACGCCATGCGCGCTGCCGGTGGTGGCGTGCGCGGGGTAGAGCTTGGCGGCGGTGAACACGCCTTCAGCATGGCCGCGCGCAATTTCGTCGGCGTCGGTGGCGTCGGTCAGATAGGCGACGATCAGCGGGGTGAAGTCGAGATCGGCGGGAACCGCGGCGTTGATCCGGTCGCGATAGGCGCGGCCTTCCTCGGCAGTGGTCACCGGCGGCGACAGATTGGGCATGACGATCGCGCGGGCGAACTGGCGCGCGGTGTAGCGCGCGACATGGGTCAGCATCGCGCCGTCGCGCAGGTGAACGTGCCAGTCGTCGGGGCGGCGGATGGTCAGGCGGTCGGTCATACGGCTCTCGCGGGTAAAATGGGCGCTTGGTTTTGGCTGCGGCGTCCCTAGATTATCGCCATGGCCAATACCACCCTCATCAACCGTGCCCTGATCCGTCTGTCAGGGGACGATGTCCGCGGCTTTCTGCAGGGTCTGGTCACCAACGACACATCGGGCGATTTGCCGGTCTGGGCGGCGCTGCTGTCGGCGCAGGGCAAGGCGCTGTTCGATTTCCTGATCTGGGGGCATGGTGACGACATATTGATCGATTGCGAGCGCGATGCGGCGGGCGATCTGGCGAAGCGGCTGACGCTCTATCGCCTGCGCCGTGCGATCACGATCGAGCACGAACCCAACCTCTGCGTCCATTGGTCCGTCGAGGGCGATGCCGGCGTCGTCGATCCACGGCTGCCCGAGCTAGGCCGGCGCTGGCTGGCGCCCGCCGATGGCGATGCGGGCGCGGACGAGGCATGGCGCGCGCACCGGCTGGCGCTGGGCGTCACCGAAGGGCGCCCCGAGCTGGGCGACGGGACGACGCTGTGGCTCGAATGCAACGCCGCCGAATTGAACGGCGTCAGTTTCTCCAAGGGCTGCTACGTCGGACAGGAGAATACCGCGCGGATGAACTGGCGCCAAAAGATCAACCGGCGGCTGGTGGTGGTGCCGATCGCCGAAGCCGATGAAAAACGGCAGGTGATCGCCTATCCCGATCTCGGCTGGTCGGTCGAGCATCGCCGGATCGAGAGCATCGACCCCGCCGTAGCCTCGCCCTGGATGCGCGGTGCACTGGTGCCGTCGGGCGCCTGACACGCGCCGCGATGTCTGCTATGATCCAGCCATGCGCGCTTTCCTGATTTCGTCGGCGCTGGTCGCCGCTTTCGCTACGCCCGCTCTCGCGACGGAGGCGGGTGCGCCCGCTTCGTTGCTCGCGGTCGAGACTGAAGCGGCCCCACCGCGGGCGCAACTGGCTCCGCTTGCTGCCGATTCGGCGTGGACGCCGCGCTTTGCCGCGGCCGCCGACGAATTGGCGACGGCGCTGCGGTCGCGTGATGAGGCGCGCTGGGCGCCGCTGCTCGGCGGACAATGGCTCGCGGCGGCCGACCGCGCGCAAATCGCGGAACTGCTCCGCGACGGCAACAGCCCCTTTCGGCACGCCTTGTTTTCCAAGGGGTTTACGCACCGCGCGATCCTTGGCTGGAGCGCGCCGGCGTCGCTCAACGCCGACGAACGCGCCGCGATCGAAGCTGGGACCGAGGCGGAGGCGCTGGTGTGCTGGTCGGCGGGTGGCGCTGGCGATCAATGGCCAGTAACCGCCGCCGATGCCGACAATCGGACGGGCCGCCCCTATGCTTGCGCGCGGATCGCGTATAGCATTCGCGGCGAAAAGCCGACGTGGCGCGCCTTCATCGAACAGCCGCTCGCTTAACCATTCTCCAACCCAAATTTGCGACAAGCGGCGCCATGTTTGGGCGCTTCCTTGGTTTGACCGCGGTCATCGCAGCGGTTTCGATCGGCATCGCCGGGGTCGCCATCCGCGCGCCCGGCAGCGATGCCCGCGCGGCTGCCGATGCCGATGCCGATGCCGATGATAACAGCAACTGGACGACCCAGCGCAGCCGCAGCGGCGGCTGGGATTCGTCGACCAGCAAGCCGCGTTCGTCGGGGGGCGAAGTGCGGCTCGGCCGATCGGGCGATTCGCATTTTTACGCCGACACCAATATCGACGGCACCAATATCCGGATGATGGTCGACAGCGGCGCGTCGATCATCGCGCTCACCCGCCGCGATGCCGAAGCAATCGGGATCGATGTCGATCGGCTGCCGATCGGCGGCATGGCGCGCACCGCGGGCGGCGAGGTTCCGATGCGCACCGTGATGCTCGACAGCGTTGAGGTCGACGGACTGGAAGTGCGGCAGGTGCAGGCAGCGGTGATCGACACCGACATGGGCGTGTCGCTGCTCGGCCAGAGCTATCTGTCGCAGCTCGATGCGGTGAATGTCGAAGGCGACACGATGACGCTGCGCTGAGGCGCCGCGCTATTTTGCCTTCTTGTCGATCAATACCGCCTGTTGCCATCGGCTTGGCGCCTTGTCGGTGCGGTGGATGCACCCGGCCCAGCAGCATGGCCGCTTCTTGCCCTCGTGCAACTCCTCGATCGTCCGCTGGATCCGGCGCGCGCGCGTCTTGGCCTGTTTCGCGTCGTCGACCCAACAGATAAACTCGTTGCGGCCGAGCGGGGTCAGGCTTTGCCACAGCGCCAGCGCCGCGGCATCGGAGGTCAGGGCCGCCTGCATATCGTTGCCCGCGACATGCACGGTGCCGTGAAGAAAGGCGTCGGTCATGGCCCGGAGGAATAGGAGGGCTGGCTCGGCGGGTCAAATCGGCGGTGGCTTGCCATTTGCACCGCTTTTCCCCACATCACCGGCATGAACGCTCCCCAACCTCCGATGCGCGCGGCGATCGTGCCGGTCACCGCTTTCCAGCAGAACTGCACCCTGCTCTGGTGCACCGAAACCAACAAGGCGGCCTTTGTCGATCCGGGCGGCGACCTGCCCAAGCTGAAGGATGCGGTGCGGCAGACGGGGGTCGAGGTCGAGAAGATATTGGTGACCCACGGTCATATGGATCATTGCGGCCAGGCCGGGATGCTGGCGAAGGAACTGGGCGTGCCGATCGAGGGGCCGCACGAGGATGACCGCTTCTGGATCGCGCAATTCGCCGAGGATGGCGCGCGGTTCGGCATGGTCGGGGAAACCTTCGAACCCGATCGCTGGCTGGTCGATGGTGATACGGTGACCGTCGGCAATCTGACGATCGACGTTATCCACTGCCCAGGCCATACGCCGGGCCATGTCGTGTTCCATCATGCGCCGTCGAAGCTGGCGATCGTCGGCGACGTGATTTTTCAGGGATCGATCGGGCGCACCGACTTTCCGCGCGGCAATCACCAGCAATTGCTCGATTCGATCACGCAAAAGCTGTGGCCGCTCGGCGGCGACACGACCTTCCTGCCGGGGCATGGCGCGCACAGCAATTTTGCGCATGAGCGGCGGACCAACCCGTTTGTCGGCGATATGGTGTTGGGGACGGCCTAATTCTCCCCTCCCGCTTGCGGGAGGGGCTGGGGGTGGGCAGCGACCTCGCTATGCCCACCCCGCTGCGACTAGCGAGCAAGCTCGCAAGTCTCGCTGCCCCTCCCGCGAGCGGGAAGGGAGAGGTTTACTTCGGCGCCACCACCATCGTTTCCTCGATCTCGGTCGTCGTGATGCTGGTCGGTGTCATATAGACGATCCACAGCGCGCCGAGCGCCAAGCCTAGCTGGGTCAGCATGGTGATGATCGTGCCGACCATGCGGCCCCACATCAAGCCGTCCATGCCGATCGCGTGCAGGATACGCCCGACGAGGTACAGCGCGCCGACCCCCCACAGCCACATCGACGAGCCGAGGCCGAGTTCGACGAGCGCGAGCAGGATCAGCACAAAGGCGGTGTTTTCGACAAAATTGCTGTGCGCGCGCATGCGGCGGGTCACCATTTCGCTGCCGCCGTCGCCGATGAAGACCTTCTCCTTGGTCCGCACGCGGCCGACGCGGATCGACAGCCACAGGTTGAGCAGCGCCGCGCCCGCGGCAATCGTCAGGCTGATTGGCAAGATTATCATATGCGTCCCCCCATTCGTCCGCAGCTGTTGTCGCCGGACGCTGACCGCGTGTGTGGCATCGCACCAACGGATCGGCAAGAGCGTCACATTCGTCCGTCGATTGTCATGCGCGGGGGTTGCCTTTGCGGGCAAAAACGCTATAGCCCCGCCCGATCCGGCACCCGACACCTTCTGGCGTTGAGGCACCCTTCGGCGGACGATTTCCCTGTCACTATCAGACTGGGACAAAGTATCGCACGGCGGGCGGGCCAGTCATTTCCGGCAACGGCGATGACAAATCCGGGTAGCCGATTCGTGACACACTATTGAGAATGCAGGAAATATCATGGCCGTTCCCAAGCGAAAAACCTCGCCCTCGAAGCGCGGCATGCGTCGCAGCCACGACAGCCTGAAGGTCGAAGCCTTTCAGGAATGCCCGAACTGCGGCGAGCTGAAGCGCCCGCACAACCTGTGCAATGCCTGTGGCCACTACAACGGCCGCGAAGTGGTGTCGGTCGGCGCCTGACCCCTAGCCGGAGCGCGAATACATGGCACTGACACCGCGAATCGCGATTGATGCGATGGGCGGTGACGTCGGCGTGCGCATGATGCTCGCCGGCGCTGCGATGGCGCGCCACAAGCACGACGGCCTGCGCTTCATTCTCGTCGGCGACGAGGTGCAGATCAAGGCGGCGCTCGACAACCACCCGAATCTGCGCGCGGCGTCGGACATCATCCACACCGATGGCGTGGTGACGGGCGAGGACAAGCCGAGCCAGGCGATCCGCAAGGCGAAAAGCACCTCGATGGGGCTCGCGATCGACGCGGTGAAGCGCGGCGATGCCGGCGGCGCCGTGTCGGCGGGCAACACCGGCGCGCTGATGGCGATGGCCAAGCTCGCGCTGCGCACGATGCCGGGGATCGACCGGCCCGCGCTCGCGGCGCTGCTGCCGACGCTAGGCGCCAACGACGTGGTCATGCTCGACCTTGGCGCCAATACCGAATGCGACGCCACCAACCTCACGCAATTTGCGGTGATGGGCGCGGCCTATGCGCGCACGGCGATGGGGCTGGAACGCCCGCGCGTCGCGCTGCTCAACATCGGCACCGAAGAATTGAAGGGCACCGACGAGATCCGCGATGCCGCGGCTTTGCTGCGCGCCGCCAAAGGGCTGCCGATGGAGTTTACGGGCTTTATCGAGGGCGACAAATTGTCGCGCGGCGATGTCGATGTCATCGTCCACGACGGTTTTTCGGGCAATATCGCGCTGAAGACGATCGAGGGGACGGCGCGCTTCGTCACCGATCTGCTCCGTCGCGCCTTTACCAGCTCGACGCGCTCGAAGATCGGTTTCCTGATCTCGCGTCCCGCGACCGAGTTGCTGCGCCATCATCTCGACCCCAACAACCATAATGGCGCGGTGTTCCTGGGCCTCAACGGCGTCGTGCTCAAAAGCCATGGCAGCGCGGACGCGAAGGGGGTCGCAAATTGCGTTCACCTGTGCGCCGAACTGATCGAAAAGGACATTACGCGGCAGGTGACCGAGGATCTGGCGAATTTCCGCAGCGGCGACGCGGCGTGACCGTGCGTGCGATCCTGGCCGGAACTGGTTCGGCGCTGCCGCGCACCCGGGTGTCGAACGCCGAACTTGCGACGCGGGTCGACACCAGCGACGAGTGGATCGTCGAGCGCACCGGCATCCGTTTCCGCCACATCGCCGAACCTGACGAGACGACCGCGACGCTGGGCGCCGACGCCGCCAGACAGGCGCTGGCCGCCGCGGGGCTGGAGCCGTCCGACATCGGGCTGATCATCGTCGCCACCGCGACCCCCGACAACACCTTCCCGGCCAGCGCCACCAAGGTCCAGGCGCTGCTCGGTGCGCCCGATTGCATCGCCTTTGACGTGGCCGCGGTCTGTTCGGGCTTCCTCTATGCGGTATCGGTCGCCGACTCGATGCTGCGCACCGGTGCGGCAAAGCACGCGCTGGTGATCGGCAGCGAAACCTTCAGTCGCATCCTCGACTGGGAAGACCGCACGACCTGCGTGCTGTTCGGCGACGGCGCGGGCGCAGTGGTGCTGTCGGCAGAGGATGTCGCTGACGATCGCGGTATCCTCGCGACGCGACTGCACGCCGAGGGCAAATATTGCGACATGCTCTATGTCGACGGCGGGCCGTCGACCACCGGCACCGTCGGCCACGTCCGCATGCAGGGCCGCGAAGTGTTCCGCCATGCCGTGACCAATCTGGCGTCGGTGCTGGGCGAAGTGATGACCGACGTCGGGCTGTCGCCCGACCAGATCGACTGGATTGTCCCGCATCAAGCGAACAAGCGGATCATCGATGCGACCGCCAAAAAGCTGGGCCTGCCCCCCGAGCGCGTCGTGCTGACGGTCGACCAGCATGCCAACACCTCGGCAGCGTCGGTGCCGCTGGCACTCGACCTCGCGGTACGCGACGGACGGATTAAGCGCGGCGACCTGGTCGTGCTCGAAGCGATGGGCGGCGGCTTTACCTGGGGCGCGGCGGTCCTGCGCGTCTGAGCTGCGGCTTCACCGCATTAACTCCTCGTCCCATCCATTTCAGTTTGGCGGATTAATTCGCTTTTGTTACATAGGGGCACGGGACTCGTGACGGTGGGGGCTGTCCGGGACCGGTTCGAACATTTTCGCTTCACGAGGGGGAAGGGACCGTCATGACCGCAGGGACGCTTACGCGAGCCGATATTGCGACGCGGATCAACCAGCAGATCGGGTTGTCGCGCAACGAATCGGCGACGATCGTCGAATCGATTCTGGACCATATGTCCAACGCGCTGGCGGACGGGCAGAATGTCAAAATCTCCGGCTTTGGCACCTTTGTCCTGCGCGACAAGGCGCAGCGTATCGGTCGCAATCCCAAGACCGGCATCGAAGTGCCGATCCTGCCGCGCCGCGTGATGACCTTTCGCGCCAGCCAGACGATGCGAGCGCGCGTTGCCGGTAAATAATCCAGGCCTCGGCCATGGTGGGGTTTGACGTGCCGGACGACAGCGGCAAGGCGCCCGCTGCCATGCTCGCGATCGGCGAGCTGGCCGACCGCATCGGGGTACCGACGCACGTCCTGCGCTACTGGGAAACGCGCTTTCCGCAACTGAAGCCGCTCCAGCGCTCGGGCCGCCGCCGCTATTACCGCGCCGAGGATGTGGCGCTGGCCGAGCGGATCCATCATCTGCTGCATGTGCAGGGGTTCACGGTCGACGGCGCGCGCAAGGCGTTGTCGGAGGGGGGAGCGAAGGCTGCTCCGGCACCAGCCGTTGAAGTCCGCGCCGAGCGCGCGACCGAGAATGACGCGATGGGGCCGACGCAGGGTGTACCGGTTGCGGCGCTCGTCGCGCTGCGCCAGCGATTGGCGGCAGCGCTGGATTGACGCGACCAGCGTCGCGTATCAGCAAGTTTGAGAACGCCAGTTTAGGGGTGGGATGCGGACGCGACTAAACGGTCGCCCCCGCGAAGGCGGGGGCCGCTACCGGCCTTGTCCTTCTTCGCTGCGTAGACCGCCAGCGGCCCCCGCCTTCGCGGGGGCGACGTCTTACTTCGATCGATTCCCGCCATTCCGCGACCGAAGCTGCAGCCTAATCGTGATCCATCGCCGGCGCCAGCGTCGGGTCGAGGTCGCGGGGGCGGATGAAGGCGGCGAAGCGCGCCATGCCGGTGTCCAACTCATGCCAGTCGGCGATGTCGAGTTCGAGCCGCGCGAGCGCCGACGTGGGCAGTTTTTCTTCGACTTCGCCGCGCAGTTCGTCGCCGCTCGTTTCGGGCACCAGCATCAGGATCAGATCCTCCAGCCCCGGATTATGCCCCGAAATCAGCAGGTGCTTGGCATCGCGCCCGGTGTCGCGGATGACGTCGATCAGCGTCGCGGCGGAGGCGAGATAGATGCGGCGGTCCCAATGCGGCTCGATCGTGTCGAGGTCCGCGGCAGGCTGGAAAATGTCGAGCGTTTCGGTCACGCGCACCGCAGGTGAGGCGATGATGCGGTCGACGGGCAGCTTCTGACGCTTCAGCCATTGCCCGACGATTTCGGCGCCGCGCTGGCCGCGTTTGTTGATCGGGCGGTCGAAATCGCGCTCGACCTGCACGTCCCAACCCGATTTGGCGTGGCGCAGGATCGTCAAAGTCTTCAAAATCTTCCCCCGCGCGTTCGCGCTTATGCCGTCGTTCGAGCCGCCTTGTGCCGCAAACTTATGACGGTGAAAAGGCTGGAAAGGCGGTTTTTCGCCTTTCGACGTTGGCCGCGGCGACATGATTGACCGCTTCGTCGAGCGGCAGGCGGCGGATGGGGGTACCTTCCGGAAAGGCGCTGAGCAGCCTGGACGGGAAGCTGGGCGAGAGCATCACGAACTGGCCGAAATCGTCGGCGCGGCGGATCAGCCGCCCGAACGCCTGCCCGATGCGGCCGCGAATGACCATGTCGTCATAGGCGCTGCCGCCCTGCGCGGCACGCCGCGCGGCGTGCAGGATCGTCGGGCGCGGCCATGGCACCCCCTCCATGATCACCTGCCGCAGCGATTCGCCCGGCACATCGACGCCATCGCGCAGCGCATCGGTGCCGAGCAGCGAGGCGTGCGGGTCGGCGCGGAAAATATCGACGAGGGTGCCGGTGTCGAGCGGATCGACATGCTGCGCATAGAGCGGCAGGCCCGCGCGGGCAAGACGGTCGGCGATGCGCGCGTGGACGATGCGCAGCCGCCGGATCGCGCTGAACAGCCCCAGCGCGCCGCCGCCCGATGCCTCAATGAGCCGACTATACGCGCCGGCGAGCGCCGGCAGGTCGCCGCGCGCGAGGTCGGTGACGATGATGACTTCCGACTGACGGGCGTAATCGAACGGGCTGGGGACCGCGAAATGCCGAACGCTGCCGTCCATGTGGCGGGCGCCGGTGCGGATGTCGGCCTCGGTCCAGCCCTGCGCGCCATGGCCGCTGCGCAACGTCGCCGAAGTGACCAACACACCTTGGGCGGGACGATAGACGATATCGGCGATCGGGCGTGCGGGGTCGAGCCAGTGGCGGTGCAGCCCGCAATCGAACTCGCGCCCATCGTAGCGATCGATCGCCAGCCAGTCGACGAAATCGGGGTCGGCGGGGCCGCCGATGCGTCCGAGTAGTGACAGCCAGCCGCCGAGCGTGTCGACGCGCGTGCCGAGGCTGTGGCGCGCGCCGTCAACCCTTGCCCGGGCTTGGCCGTCGAGCCAGTCGGGCGGATCTTCGATCAAGGCCTCGAGCCGTTTCCCCAGCGCCAGCAGTGGGCGCAGCAGCGCCTCGACCGCGTCGCTCGCCGCCGCGGCGGCGGTGACGAGCGCGGCATCGGGGTCGGCGAGTTCGGTTTCGAGGCCATAGCCCGCGTCGGCGGTGCGGGTGTCGACCGCGCGCGCGTAAACCTGTCCGCGCACCGCGGCGAGCAAGCGCTCGATCGCGGCCCACGGTTCGTTTTCGGCCAGGCGGCCGAGCCAGCCGTCGCCGGGAAGCTCGGCGGCGGCAGCGATCGCCGCCTGAATCGCGCGGTCGCCCGCCTCGTCATAGCTCGCGACATCGGCGAGCCGCGCCGCGAGCCCGCGGCGGCGCCCGCGCGACTTGCCCTCTGGCCCCAGCACCCAGCGGCGGATTTCGACCGCTTCCTGCCCGGTCAGCGCGGCGGCGAACATGCTGTCGGCGGCGTCCCACAGATGATGGCCCTCGTCGAAGATCAGCCGTGTCGCCGCGGCGCCGGCATCGCGCGGTCGCGCTGCCTGCACCATCGTCAGCGCATGGTTGGCGATGATGATGTCGGCCTGTGTCGCGGCGCGCGCCGAGCGCTCGATGAAGCATTTGCGGAAATGCGGGCAGCCTGCATAGATGCACTCGCCGCGCCGGTCGGTCAGCGCCGTCGTCCCGTTGCGGCGGAACAGCGCGGGAAGCCAGCCGGGCAAATCGCCGCCGACCATGTCGCCGTCGCGCGTGTAGGCGGCCCAGCGCGCGACGAGCTGCGCGAGGATCGCGGCGCGGCCCGAAAAGCCGCCCTGCAGCGCGTCCTCCAGATTGAGCAGGCAGAGGTAATTTTCGCGGCCCTTGCGCACGACGACCTTTTCGCGGTGCGTTGCGGCGTCGGGATAGAGCCGCTCGGTCTCACGCGACAATTGGCGTTGCAGCGCCTTGGTAAAGGTCGAGATGCAGACGCTGCCCGCCGACTGGTCGATCCATTGTTTGGCGGGGGCGAGGTAACCGAGCGTCTTGCCGATCCCGGTTCCTGCCTCGGCGACGAGCATCTGCGGCGCATCCTTGCGCTCGCGCGGTTCGAAGATCGTCGCGGTGGCGCGCGCATAATCCTGTTGCCCCGGCCGCCGTTCGGCGCCGTCGCCGGTCAGGCGGTCAAGCCGCGCGGTGACATCGTCGGGGTTGACGCGGACCTGCCGCGGCGCGGCGCGCGGCGGCGCCTCCTCCCACTCGGGCAGGCGCGCGAACAGCCAGCGCTCATTGGCGTCGGGGGTGGTCAGCCGCGGCTGGACCAGCGGTGCCCACGGCCAGCGCTGGCGCGCCAACGCCTGCATTCCATGCCACGCACCCTCGCGTTCGGGCCAAGCGGCATCTTCGATCCCCGCAAGCATCGCCGCGGTTGCCTGTGGCAGAAAGGCGGCGATGTCGTCCTCGGTCTTTGGCGGGGCAAGGTCGATTGCCGCCGCAATCCCCGCCGGGGTCGGCACCGCAAAGCGCGCGGGATAAAGGAACGCGAAAAGTTCGAGCAGGTCGAGCCCCGACAGCTCGGGATAGCCCAGCCGGTCGCCGGTCAGCGTCGCATTGAGCAGCAGGTGCGGGGTCGCGGCCACCGCCGCAATCGCCTCACCGCGCCCGACGCGCTGCACGCGCCCGTGCGTATCGGCGATCCAGATGCCGACGTGACTCGCGTGGATCGCGGGGAGGGAGAGAGGATCGGGCGCCACCGTTCCAGCCTAGGGACAAAAGGCGAACACGGCAAGGCGGGTGACGGGGTCGGCCCGGTTTCTGCTTGCGATTGGGCGGAAAAGATCGAAGCGTGACGCGACGAGCAGGAAAGGATGTCCGAATGAGCGACGAGGCGGCGATCGGTGCAGTGGTCGACGAGATGTATGCGATGATCTCTGGCCCCAAGGGACCGCGCGACTGGTCGCGGCAGGCGAACTGCTTTCATCCCGACGCGCGGCAGATCCGGACCTGGATCGGCGAGGATGGGCGCGCGACCTTTCGCAGCATGGGGCTGGCCGATTATGCCCGCGACACGACGCCTTTTTTTGCCGCGAATGATTTTTTCGAAATCGAGATCGCGCGGCGGATCGATGTGATGGGCAATATCGCCCATGTCTGGAGCGCCTATGAAGCGCGCACCGCGCTCGACGATGCGGCGCCCGAGCGCCGCGGGATCAATTCGATCCAGCTGTTCAAGGATCCCGACCGCGGTTGGCGGATCATGGCGATGATCTGGGACAATGAGCGTGAGGGCGTAGCGATCGCGCCCTTTTGATGCGTCTTCCGGCGATCAGTTGAGGCCGCGGCGTCCGAACGTGACCGGCCGACTGCTCTGGAATATCTGCGCGGGTTCGATCAACATGGCATTTCGTGCGCGATTCAACGCGTTGTAGAGTGGGCCGTGGGTCAGTTCATAGGGGAAGCGCACCCCCATGCGATCGACTTCGGACCACATGACGACGGCATAAGTGACCTGGCCGCCATAATGGATCTCGCAGCGCGAGCGCGCCGGCATGCTGGCACCGTCGATCCGCGCGCCGCCTTCGGACAGGTCGGTGATCTGGCCTTCGACGAAGTTGAGAACGCCATTGACCGTCACATCGAGCGCGACGGGCGTGCGGGTCTGGCGGCGGGGCTGCGGGATGCGGGGCGTGTCCATGGCATGATGCTAAGCCAAAGATGGTAAACAATCCGGTAATGATAGTCCGGCAATGCTGACCCGCGACGACGATGCCCCGGTACATGGCCGCGGCTGGCGCGGCGCGCCGAAACGGGCAGAAGGGCGCCGCCCCCTCCCCAAGGTCAGGATTCGCTGATGAAAGCCGTTGTCTGCCCCCGCTATGGTGGTCCCGAGGTGCTTGAGTTTAGCGACGTGCCGACGCCCGAACCCGGGGCGGGCGAGGTGCGCGTCAAAGTGATGGCGACGTCGGTGACGTCGGGCGACAGCCGCCTGCGCGCCGCGCGGTTTCCCACGGGTATGGCCATGCTTGCGCGGCCGTTCCTGGGCTTTCGCGGGCCGCGCCAGCCGATTTTGGGGACCGAAATCGCCGGGATCGTCGATGCCGTCGGTGCTGGGGTCACCCGCTACCGCGCTGGCGACACGGTGATGGCCTTTCCGGGCGGCAAGATGGGATGCCATGCCGAATATCGCTGTCTCCCGGAAAACGGGCCGATTGCGCGCAAACGCGCTGGTTTGAGCTTTGCTGACGCGGCGACCCTGTGTTTTGGCGGCTGTACGGCGCTCCATTTCATGGATGTCACGGCGGTTTTGCCCAGCGACCGCATCCTGGTCGTTGGTGCGTCGGGCGCGGTGGGGTCGGCGCTGGTTCAGCTCGCGTCCCACCGCGGTGCGCATATCACCGGCGTCTGTAGCGCGCGCAACGCCGATCTGGTTCGCGATCTCGGCGCGGCGGCGGTGATCGATTATGAAACGACCGATTTTCGCAGCGATGCAGAGGCTTATGACGTCATTTTCGAAACGGTTGGCAGCATCGTGACGCGCGAGGCTCTGCCCTTGCTGCGTCCCGGCGGCCGTTTCGTCGCGATCGCCGCGGGGTTGCCTGACATGCTGGCGACGATCGGGGGACCGGGCCGCAAAGGGCGGCGGGTGATCGCAGGACCCGCAACCGAAAAGCCCGAATATGTTCAGCAATTGGCCGACCTCGCCGCATCCGGGGTGCTGCGTCCGCTGATCGACAAAAGCTATGCGTTCGACGAGATTGCGGCGGCGCATGCCTATGTCGACACCGGTCGCAAGCGCGGGTCGGTGGCGGTGCTGCTCGATCCGGCGGCGCGCGACTAGCCCGGTCCGGTGCATCGCGCTTGCAAAAACGCGCAAAAAGGGGAAAGGGCGGAGCCCCCGCCACACAAGTACCGGAAGATAGTCGTGACCGATTTTCGTGCTGCCGCCCTCGCGTGCAAGGCCTGGCCTTTTGAGGAAGCGCGCAAGCTGGTCAAACGCTATCCCGACGGCAAGCCGCGCGGTGCGCCGATATTGTTCGAAACGGGCTACGGTCCTTCGGGCCTGCCGCATATCGGCACCTTCAACGAGGTCCTGCGCACGACGATGGTGCGCCGCGCCTATGAAGAAATGACCGGGGCGCCGACGCGGCTCGTCGCGTTCAGCGATGACATGGACGGGCTGCGCAAGGTTCCCGACAATGTCCCGAACGGCGACATGCTGCGCGAATATCTCGGCAAGCCGCTGACCGCCATTCCCGATCCGTTCGGCAAGTATGAGAGTTTCGCGCATCATAACAATGCGATGCTGCGCGAGTTTCTCGACCGGTTTGGCTTTGAATATGAGTTTGTGAGCTCGACCGAACGCTACACGTCGGGCGCCTTCGACGACGCGCTCAAGAATGTCCTCCGGCATAATCAGGACATTCTCGACATCATGCTGCCGACGCTGCGTGCCGAGCGCGCCGCGACCTATTCGCCGATCCTGCCGGTCAGCCCCACGTCGGGCATCGTGCTGCAGGTACCGGTGACCGTCGTCGATGCGGACGCGGGCCTCGTGTCGTTCGAGGATGAGGGCGAGACGGTCACCCACAGCATCCTCGGCGGCGGCGCCAAGCTCCAGTGGAAGGTCGACTGGGCGATGCGCTGGGTCGCGCTGGGCGTCGATTATGAAATGTACGGCAAGGATCTGACCGACAGCGGCGTGCAGTCCGGCAAGATCGCCAAGGCGCTCGGCGGCCGCAAGCCCGAGGGGCTGATCTACGAGATGTTCCTCGACGAAAAGGGCGAGAAGATTTCGAAGTCGAAGGGCAACGGCCTCAGCCTCGAACAATGGCTCACCTATGGTAGCGAGGAAAGCCTGGCGTTTTTCGCCTATCGCGAGCCCAAGGCGGCAAAGCAGCTGCATATCGGCGTGATCCCGAAGGCGGTCGATGAATATCTGCAGATGCGCGGCAATTACCCGGCGCAGGATGCCGACAAGAAGCTCGGCAATCCTGTGCATCATGTTCATGTCGCGCGCGGGCAGGATGTGCCGACGACCGAATTGCCGGTAACCTTCGGGCTGCTCCTCAACCTCGTCGGGGTGATGGGTGCCGACGCGTCGAAGGAGCAGATCTGGCGCTATCTTGGCCAATATGTCGACGGCGCGGACGCCGCGACCTGGCCCGAGCTCGACCGGCTGATCGACAACGCCATGGCGTATAACCGCGACTATGTCGCGCCGACGCTGAAGCGCCGCAAGCCGCAAGGTGGCGAGGGCGCGGCGCTGGCCGAACTCGACGCCAAGCTCGCAGCGCTGCCCGCCGACGCAAGCGCTGACGACATCCAGAACATTGTTTATGAGATCGGCAAGAACGAAGCCTATGGCTTTGAAAATCTTCGTGATTGGTTCAAGGCACTGTACGAAACTTTGCTCGGGTCGAGCGCCGGGCCGCGGATGGGCAGCTTTATCGCGCTGTTCGGGATCGACAACAGTCGGCGATTGATTGCCGAGGCGCTGGCATAAGCTTTTCCTGTCGGTTCGATGCGAACGGGAATTATTGGGAGGACGGCATGGCGGCTTATGAGTTGGCGCAGATCAATATCGCGCGTTTTCGTCTGCCCGCCGATCATGTCGCCAACCGCGATTTCATGGACGCGCTCGATGCGGTGAACGCGATTGCCGAGGCAAGCGACGGCTTTGTCTGGCGGCTGGTCGGTGAAGGCAATGACGCGACCGACGTTGCCGTGACCGACGATCCGCACGTCATCGCCAACATGTCGGTTTGGCGCGACGTCGATGCGCTGGCGGCGTTCGTTTATCGCGCACCCGAACATCTGGCAATCATGCGTCGGCGCAAGGAGTGGTTCGATCACATCGATGTGTTTCAGGCGCTGTGGTGGGTTCCCGCCGGGCATCGGCCCACCGTGGCCGAAGGCATGGCGCGGATCGACAGCCTCGCCGCCAACGGCCCGACGCCAACCGCTTTCTCATTCAAACAGCCCTTTGCCGCGCCCGACGGCACCCCGGCGGCGGCGGTGCACGACGAATGCGCATGATCGAAATCTTCACCACCGGCGGGACGATCGACAAAGTCTATTTTGACGCGCTGTCCGAATTCCAGATCGGGCCGACGGCAATTCCCGATTTGCTGCGCGAGAATAATGTCCATGTCCCGCACCGCGTGACGCAGCTGATGCGCAAGGACAGCCTGGAACTTGATGACGCCGATCGGGCCGCGATCCGGGCGGCGGTCGAGAATAGCGAAGCGTCGCACATCCTGGTCACCCATGGCACCGATACCATGGTCGTCACCGGCCGGATGCTGGCGGGCATCGCGGGCAAGACGATCGTGATGACCGGCGCGATGCAGCCGGCATCGGTGCGCGCCAGCGACGCCGAATTCAACGTCGGCTTTGCCTTGGCCGCGGCGCAGATTTTGCCGCCGGGGGTCTATATCGCGATGAACGGGATGATCTTTGACCCGGCGACGACGGTGAAGGACCGCGCCGGGGCGCGCTTCGTCGCGCAGTAGAGGACAGGCTTTTCGCATTTGGAACCGTAGCCCTGAGCCTGTCGAAGGGCGCCTATCCGATAAGCGCCCTTCGACATGCTCAGGGCTACGGTTTGACCCTTTCGTGGCCTATCCCGCCGTAACCTGCCGCAGCACCGCGGCGTAACTGGGTGCGATCGTCATCGTTTCATGGCGCCCGGCGTGCCCCAGCTTTGCGTGAACCTGCGCCAGCCGATAACAGGGCACCCCCATGAACAGATGATGTTCCGCGTGATAATTCACCCAATATGGCGCGACCGTCGCGCGCGCGAGCCAGCCGGCGTGCGTGGTGCGGGCATGGGTGAAGGGATCGTCGCTACCGGTCGTCGTACAGGCATGTTCGGCGATATTGCGGATGCGCAGGTAAAGCTGGAAGGTCGTCGCCAGCCCCGCAAGCCACAGCAGATAGGGAGTCCAGCCGTAGAGCGCGAGCGAGGCGGCGAGCAGCACCGCCTGCATCAGCAGGAACCGCCCAACCGCGCGCGCCACCGCCATCGCGCCCGCAACATCGGCGGTCGGTGACGTCACGCCGTCGTCCGATTGCTTGTTGAACGGTGTCCCGGCGGTGGTGCTGGCGCGGCCCTTTTTGGCGGTTTCGCCGCGCAGCATCGCCTTCAGCCCGATAAGCGCGAAGCCGAATTGTGCGATGCGCTGCTTGAAAAAGGTCTGGCCGGTCAGGTCGCGCACTATCTTGCGGCCCAGACTGGCGCGGGTGGTGGGGAAGGGCTTCGACAGCGCCAGGTCGGGATCTTCGGCCTGTTGGGTGAATTTGTGGTGCTGAAGATGATAGGTCCGATAGGCGATGAGGTCGGACCCGATCGCGGCGCCGGTCAGCCATTGGCCCAGGAAATTGTTGGTCTTGCGCACCGGGTGCAACAGGCCGTGCGCCGCGTCGTGCATCAATATCGCGAGGCCAAGCTGGCGCCCACCGACGAAGACGATCGCGGCCAGCCACGCCAGCGGGTTGTGCGACCATGCGGCCAGCCCCACCAGCGCGATGCTGACGATCCATGCATGGGCAACCAGCCAGATTCCGCGCCAGCGCGACGCGGTGGTGATCGCCGCCCATTGGTTGCGGTCGAAAAAACGGTCGGGCGGGAGCAGGCGGACGGCGGGCATGCGGCTCTATAACAAGTTGCGATGCGAAACGGAATAGCATCCATTTTGGCACAGTAACGGGGTTAACGAGCGGCCCGCGGTAAGGAATTGGCAACCCCTCTCCGGCCACTGCACCGGACGGACCAGACGAGCAGGACAAGCGGGACATTGGGGGATCGGCGTAGCATCATCCGGCCAACGGTCGGCGACGTGACGACGGGCGAATCGATCTTTGATTCACCCGAATTCGTCACGCGACTGCTGCGCGTCGCCCAGCTGTGGCATTATGTCCTCATCGGCCGGGTTCTGGCGTTTTTCACTTTTGCATTTGTGCCGGGGGTCGCCGGGTTTCTGGATCAGCCGCTGCAATGGCTGGTCATGGCGGTGGGACTGTTTTTCGACCTGGTGTTGACGGTGGTCGGCCAGATGATGCGGCGCCCGAGCCCCGCGCTGCAACAAAGATTGCGGGGGCTGGTGGCGGCGAGCATGGCGCTGATCCTGCTGGGCAGTTTGCTCAACGCCGCCGCGATGTTCGCCGCGGTCGCGATATCCGACGGTCGCCACAGCTTTGACGCCTTCACCGCGATTCAGATCGGGTCGCTGCTCGTCGCGGCATCGGCGGCCGCGATTGCACGTCCTGCCTTTTTCGCCTTTGCCGGTGCGACCGCGCTGGGGGGCGCAATCGGTATCGCGTCGTGGCCCTTTGCGATGGCGGGCTGTGTCTTTCTCGCCCTGCTGATCGTGATGATGCGCGAAGATATTCGCCACCAGCGCCGGGCAACGCGCGCGGCGCGAGTGTCGGTCAGCGACCAGCAACGGGCGCTCAACCTGATGCGCGATTTCGAACGCGCCGGACGCGGCTGGTTCTGGGAAACCGACCGTCATGGCCAGTTGGTCTATATCTCGGCGACGGTCGCGGCGCGGCTGGGGCGTCCGGTGTCGGAGCTGCTCGGCCAGCCGTTCACCGACATCATCCGCAAACGCATCGGCAACGACGAAAATGAGGAGCGCACGCTGGGCTTCAGCCTGTCGTCGCGCACCCCGTTCAAGGAATTGACGGTGCAGGCGGCGGTTGCGGGCGAAGAACGCTGGTGGTCGATCTCGGGCCAGCCGATCAGCAACGAACTTGGCAATTTCCAGGGGTTTCGCGGCAGCGGCACCGACCTGACCGACAAGAAACGGTCGGAGCGCGAGATCAACCAGCTTGCACGTTACGACACGCTCACCGGGCTCGCGAACCGGCCGCACATCACCGATCTGCTCGAACGCGCGCTGAAGAGTCATATCGGCCAGCCGCAGCCGTGCGCGCTGCTGCTGATGGATCTCGACCGGTTCAAGGCGGTCAACGACACGCTCGGCCATCCGGTCGGCGACCAGTTGCTGCAACAGGTCGCGGGACGATTGACCCAGATCGTCGGCGACAAGGGGCAGGTCGGGCGGCTTGGCGGCGACGAGTTCCAGATCGTCGTGCCGCAGCTGAGCCAGCCCGAAAAGCTCGCCGGGATCGCCAATGCGATTATCCTGAGCCTCGCCAAGCCCTTTTCAATCGAGGGCGAGCAGGTCCGTATCGGCTGTTCGGTCGGCATCGCGGTGTCGGAGGGGCAGGGGGTTTCGGCGTCGGCGCTGGTCCGCAACGCTGACCTCGCACTTTATGCCGCCAAGGATGCCGGGCGCGGCGTCTATCGTTTCTATGCCGACGCGATGCATAATCAGGCGAGCGAGCGAAAGGCGATCGAAGACGCGCTGCGCGACGCGCTGGTCAAGGACGAGCTGCGGTTGCTGTATCAGCCGATCGTCGACGTCAGCAGCGAGCGGATCACCGGCTTCGAAGCGCTGATCCGCTGGCACCACGCGCGCGACGGGATGATCAGCCCGTCGAAATTCATTCCGATCGCCGAGGAATCGAACCTGATCGTGCCGATCGGAGAATGGATCATCCGCACCGCCTGCGCGAGCATCGCCTTGCTCGGTCCGGGGTACCGCGTCGCGGTAAACGTCTCGCCGCGCCAGTTCGCCAACGAGAAATTGCCGGCGACGATCCTGAGCGCGGTGTCGGCGGCGGGGATTCGCCCCGAACAGCTCGAGCTGGAAATTACCGAAGGGGTGTTCCTCGACGAGAGCCCTGAAAATCTCGCAATGTTCCAGAAATTGAAACGCACAGGGGTCCGGCTGGCGCTCGACGATTTCGGGACCGGCTATTCGGCGCTCGGCTATTTGAAGAAGGCGCCGTTCGACAAGATCAAGATCGACCAGAGCTTTGTCCTCGGCGCCGCCGATCCGAGCAGCATGAACGGCGCGATCATTTCGTCGATCGTCGGGCTGGCCACCGCACTCAAGATGGAAACGACCGCCGAGGGGGTCGAGACGCATGACGATCTGGTGCTGATCCGCGGGCTGGGGTGCAGCCACGTCCAGGGCTATATCTACGGGCGCCCGATGGATCTGGCCGAGGTTCTCGCGCTGCTGCGCGATGGCGGCGGGCGGGTCGAAGCGCAGGGCTATAAATGCGCGCGCGAGCCGCGGACCACGATCTTTCGGACGATCCAGGTCGCGAGCGGCGGGCATCAATATGAAGCGATCGTCCGCAACATGTCGCCGCGCGGCGCGCTGGTCGAGGGATTGTGGAATGTGCCGCCGGGCACGCCGCTGACGCTGGAGTTCGGCGCCGATCAGGCATTCGATGCCGAGGCGCGCTGGTCGGCGGGCAATCGCGTCGGAGTCAAATTCGCCGAGGCGATCGATCTGGACGCACTGCTGGGGCCGAAAACGGGGGTAGCGGCGCGCGGGCGGGTGCGGCGGGCTGCTTAAACACCCTGCGCCGGGATGACGATCTATGGCAAATCAATCCGCAACCCGCCCGCGCACCATCACCCAGTCGACCTTTTCCAGCGCCGTGACATCGGCAAGCGGGTCACCGCTGACCGCGATCATGTCCGCCGACAGGCCGGGCGCGATGCGGCCGATCTCGCCCTCCATCGACAACGCCTTGGCGGCGACGGTGGTCGCGCTCGCGAGCGCCTCGCGCGGGGTCAGACCCGCCTTGACCAGCAGCGCAAATTCGCCGCCGTTGCGGCCATGTTCGAACACCCCGGCGTCGGTGCCAAAGGCGACGGGGACGCCCATCGCCTTGGCGCGCGTTACGGCCTTGCCGACGCTGCCCAGCGTCATGCGGACCTTTTCCTCGACCGTCGCGGTATAAACACCCTTGCCGAGCCGCTCGCGGATTCCCTCGAACGCCATCAGGGTCGGGACCAGATAGGTGCCCTTCGCCTTCATCACCTTCAGCGCCGCATCATCGGCAAAGGTGCCATGATCGATCGTGTCGATCCCGGCCGCCGCCGCTGCCTCGATCCCGCGCGCGCCATGGGCGTGCGCCATGACTTTCAGTCCCAGCGAGTGGGCGGTGTCGGCAATGCTTTGTAACTCCGGGCTCGTGAAATGCCCCTCCAGCCCGCGCCCTTGCTGCGACAGCACGCCGCCGGTTGCGGTAATCTTGATGATGTCGGCGCCCGCGCGTGATGCCTTGCGGACCTTTTCGGCGCATTCGAGCGCGCCGGTGCAGGTATAGCCCTGGTCGAGCACGTCATGGACGTCCTCGCGAAAGCCGGTGATGTCGCCATGCCCGCCGATGATCGACAGCGCCGGACCGGCGGCGATGATCCGCGGCCCGGTGATGAAGCCCGCGGCGGTACCGCGGCGCAGCGAATACACCGTATTTTGCGCCGACCCCGCCTCGCGCACCGTCGTGAACCCCGCGCGCAGCGTGATGCCTGCATTTTTCACGCCGACAACGACGCCCCATTCGTCTGGCTCGACGGCCGCGCTGCGGAAATCTTCGCCGGGGTCGCCGGTCAGATGGACGTGCAGGTCGATGAGGCCGGGAAGCAGCGTCTTGTCGCCCAGATCGACGACGGTCGCATCGGCGGGCGGGGCGCTCCGGCCTGCGGTGATCCACGTGATGCGGTCATCGGTGATGACGATCGTCGATGGTCCTTGCGCAGGCTTGTCGGCATCGGTGATGACGCGCCCGGCATAGATGACCGTGGTCTTGGCGTTCGCCGCGGTGCCAAGCAGCGCCAGCGTGAGCGCCGCAAGCATTCCGTATTTTCGCATGAAGATTCCCCTGTCCTGATCCGGCATCGTGACGCGTCGGGCCGTGGACGGCAAGGGGAAAGGGTGGGTGAACCGGTCGGGCCAGCCGTAGATCGACGGGCGCGGATATGGGGTGGTTTTAAGCCATTCCCCTCCCTTCCAGGGAGGGGTTAGGGGTGGGTGCGAGCGAAGCGAGCCGAGGCAGAATGCCGCCTTCGGCGGCTACCCACCCCCAGCCCCTCCCTAAAAGGGAGGGGAGAAGATACGTCCGCAATCGGGCGCACGCGACGCGCTACGCACAAAAAGAGGGGCCGACTAGGTCGGCCCCTCAAGTTTGTCTTCGGGTAATCGAAAGGACTTACCAGAAGAAATCGTAGATCACGTCGACGACCTGGCCGTTGTACGTATCGACGAGGATCGCGTCGTTGTAATAACGGATCCAGCGATAGCCGTCGTATGCCGGCGGCAGGCGGTAATACCAGGGATCGTTGATCCAGTAGCGGCTGCCATAGAATAGCGAACCCAGGCTGAACCCGATGCTGAACCGCGTGTAGCGGTGGTTGCGGTACGGCGAATAATAGGCCGGCAGGCGGTAGTGGCTGCGATAGCGCTGGCGATGGTCGCGCCAGTTGTAGCGGCGATCGTCGCGCCACGAGCGGTTCCAGTTGTTCCGGCGATTGTCGTAGCGACGATCGACGCGGTCGTTGTTGTTGCGATCGTAGCGCCGGTCGATCTGGCCGTCGCGATTGCGGTCGTAACGCCGGTCGCGCTGGTCGATGCGATTGTTGTTGTTGCGATCCCAGCGGCGGTCGAGGTCACCATCGCGATTGCGGTCATAGCGGCGATCGACGCGGTTGTTGTCGTTGCGGTCGTACCGCTGATCGACCTGGCCGTTGCGGTTGCGGTCCCAGCGACGGTCGATCCGGCCGTCGTTGTTGCGGTCATAGGCGCCGCCCTGGCGGACCTCCCGCTGCTGGACCGCGCGCTGCTGTTCGCTGCGCTGCTGCCACTGCTGGCGCTGCGCGTCGCGCTGCCCGCGATCGCCGCGCTGCTGCCAT
The DNA here is from genome assembly GCF_003609815.1 of Sphingopyxis sp. EG6. Taxonomy (NCBI): domain Bacteria; kingdom Pseudomonadati; phylum Pseudomonadota; class Alphaproteobacteria; order Sphingomonadales; family Sphingopyxidaceae; genus Sphingopyxis; species Sphingopyxis sp. EG6. The sequence continues at coordinate 2,148,727 of NZ_AP017603.1, read as the reverse complement.
TGCTGCTGGCGCGTTTCGCTGCGCTGCTGGCGCTCGGCGCGCGGTTGCTGGCTCTGCTGGCGCTGGACGCGCGCTTCGGCGCCGCCGTTGCCACGGCGGGCTTCGGGGCCGCGCGGACCGCGGTCGCCGCGGCTGCCGCGATCGCCGTCGCCGCGCTGCGCCAACTGGATACGCTCGCCCGATGCCTGGGCGGCGGCCGGGGCAATGGGGGTCAGGACCGTTGCAGCGATCAGCAACCCTCCGAACATTTTTTTCATCTCGCCATTCTCCAACTCATGTCCCGATTGCTGGAGAGGCCAGCCGGGATGATGAATCGTTAGTTACCGGCGGCAAGATGATCGGCGGCTGAACCATGCTGTTGCCTGCGGTTCAGCTAGATGAACGGACGGGTTCAGCTGCCGGGGGGTAGCCGCAGTGCAGGCACGGCGCGCGCGGCATCGTCGGGTCGGATACCGGGCGGCGGCGCGGCGGCGATCCGCTCCTCGCCGCGCAGCACCCGGCCCGCGCGGCGGATCGCAGTGCGGATGCGCGGATAGGTGCCGCAGCGGCAGATGTTGGTCATCGCCGCGTCGATTTCGGCGTCGCTGGGGTTGCTGTTCGCGCGCAGCAGCGCGGCCGCGGCCATGATCATCCCCGACTGGCAAAAGCCGCATTGCGGCACCTGTTCGGCGACCCACGCCTGCTGGACGGGATGGCTACGGTCGCGCGACAAGCCTTCGATCGTCGTGACGAAGCGGCCCTCGCATTCGGCAATGGTGACCATGCAGCTGCGAATCGGCTCGCCGTCGATGTCGACGGTGCAAGCGCCGCACTCGCCGGTGCCGCAGCCATATTTGGTGCCTGTCAGGTTCGACGCGTCGCGCAGCGCCCACAGCAAAGGCGTGTCGGGTTCCATGCGATATTCGACCGGGCGGTCGTTGACCGAGAATCGTGTCATGTCGCCCGGTTTAGCGTCACCGCTGGATTAGTCACGCCAGCTTGCGTCGATCTTGTCGACCTTGCGCACCATGGCGTCGAATTCCATCCGGCCCGCGCCGCCCGGGGGCGATGCCATGTAAAGGTCGCGCTGGTGAACCGCGATGACATCGGGGCTGACGGTGATCGGCTTGCCCATGCTGAGCGTTGCCATCTGATGCTCGCAGGCGCGTTGCAGCGACCAATATTTTATAAAGGCTTCGGGTAAGCTTTTGCCCATCACGACCGGGCCGTGATTTTTCAGCATCAGGATGCGCTTGTCGCCCAGATTCTTGACGAGCCGCTCGCCTTCCTCCTCGCGAACCGTGACACCTTCGAAATCATGATAGGCGAGCTGCCCCTGAAAATTGCAGGCGTAAAAATTCACCGGCTGCAGGCCGCCTTCCAGCGAACAGACGGCGACGGTGGCGGTTGTATGGGTGTGGATGATCGCGTGCGCGTCGGCCAAAACCCGGTGGAACAGGCTGTGCTGGACAAATCCGGCCTTGTTGACGTGCCAGGGATTGTCCGCGTCAACCTTGTTGCCGTCGATGTCGATCTTGACCAGGCTCGACGCATTCACCTCGCCGAAATGCATGCCATAGGGGTTGATCAGGAACGAACCCTCCTCGTCGGGGACCTTGACGGTGATGTGATTGAAGATCAGCTCGTCCCAACCCATCATCGCGAAAATCCGGTAACAGGCGGCCAGTTCCAGCCGCGCCGTCCACTCGGCTTCGCTATATTTGCTGTTGCGCTTGAGCTGCGTCGCCATGGCCTGTCCCTTTGATGTTAGTTTCGTCTTGCTACCTATGCCACAAGGCGAGGGGGCGACACAATCCCGCAAGCGGGCTAGGGCTCTGGACACAGGGGCAGGGGCTTTTGCCGCGCAGGGGCTTGCATTTTACTGCGAATCCCCTTATCGGCGCAGCCATCGGAACGTCGCGGGTTCGCGGCGCTTCTTTTATTGCCCTTATATCGGCGATTTATGGCGGACCGGATAACCGGTTGCCGTTCATCGTTGGACGAACCGGAGACGACACGGCACATGCAGATCATCGTTCGCGACAATAATGTCGACCAGGCCCTTCGCGCGCTCAAGAAGAAGCTGCAGCGTGAGGGCGTGTATCGCGAAATGAAGCTGCGCCGTCATTACGAGAAGCCCAGCGAAAAGCGCGCGCGCGAACACGCCGCCGCCGTCCGCCGCGCCCGCAAGATGGAGCGCAAGCGGATGGAACGCGACGGGATCAAGTAAGACCGTCTCCCGTTCGGGATCCTGATCGTGAAAAGGGCGCTGCGGCAACGCGGCGCCCTTTTTCGTTCGGGGGCTGGCGGGGTGGTCGGCTCTCGATTGCGGCCATTCGGCACGATCAGGGATTCCCGAAGTCAGTTGTTCGGTGAGCTTTATTCAGAATATCCTGCGAAGCCTCGCAATCTGTCGGTGAAATCTTTGGCGGCCGCGTCCAAAGCCCTCAATTTGAATCTCGGGGTCGACGCACAAGTGCGCCTGACCCGATCCAACCAGATAAGGATGTTCGCGCGTAGCCGCGTCCGAACTTCTTTATCCGACATCTGCAGCCATTTATCTGTCGCCACGGAATAGGATGCTTCGAAGCTCTCCTCTCCCACACACTCGTCGATATACATCGACACATTGACCGAGGCGCTTCCTTCGTTCCAGCGAACCTCCAGGTCATTATGCTCATCACCCTGAGCCAATATCACCGAAGCATCGCCGCCATGAACGCCATCCACACTGGATATGCTGGTTACAAGCCATTGTCCGTGGTTTTTGCCCGTTGGTATGGATGCTGTTGCTACCGTGCTCACCGACAGCAGGAACAGGCAGGGTAGTAATCGCATTTTTCAAAGCTGGGCCAAAAGCAGCCGTTCTGCAACCACCTCGAAGCCGGCAGGAGCCGGACCAGCACGACGCACGCATATTGTCTCTGGACCGCCGCGCTCCGCTCCGCCTATAGGCCTCGCCAGCATTTTCGCCCCGGCCGGGGCAGCGGAAGGATCATCCAAGATGAGCGTAACGACGGTTCCATTGCGTCCGGTGAGCAAGGGCGGCCTGTGGCTGATGTGGTTCGGCCTTGCGGCTCTGCTGGTCGCGGGCGCGGCCTTTGCCTGGCACATGACTCCGCGCATCGGGTTCGAAGTCGTCAAGGAAGGCACCGGTGCGAGCCCGACCCGCGCCGATGTCGTGCTGGTGAAATATGAGGGCAAGCTGGACGACGGCACCGTCTTCGACGCCAATGAACAGGCGCCGATGCAGGTCGCGGGTGTCGTTCCCGGCTTTTCGGAAGCGTTGACCCGGATGAAGAAGGGCGGCGAGTACAAGATCACCATTCCGCCGCAGCTTGGCTATGGCGACCGCGCGACCGGGCCGATCCCGGCGAACAGCACGCTGCACTTTACCGTGACCCTGCTCGACTACCGGTCGGAGGCCGAGGTTCGCGCGATGCAGCAGCAGATGATGCAGCAGCAACAGATGATGCAGGGTGCGCCGGGCGGCGCTGCTCCCGCGGGTCCGCCGCCGGGTGCGCCGCAGCCCTGACCCTGATTTCCGTTATCCCGGTTATTCCCGTCATCCCGGCGAAGGCCGGGATCTCGCCCGTTGCGTTAGAACGATCGGGTGAGATCCTGGCCTTCGCCGGGATGACGAACTGAAAAGAGGGGCGACGGTTTTCACACTGCCGCCGCCTTCACATCCTTGGGCGCTGCCCCGGCATTCCTCTCCGCCTCGCGCTCCAGCGCGACCTTGATCATCGCGACGATCGGGTCGGCCAGGAACAGCCCCATGATGCCGAGCAGCGCGCCGAGCAGGATCTGCGCGCCGAGCACCAGGGCAGGGGCAAGGTCGACGGTCTTTTTCGCGACCATCGGCACGATCAGATAGCCATCGACGGTCTGCACCACCAGATAGATGACGATCGCCCATAGTCCGGCATCGGTCCCTGCGGAAAAGCCGACGAGGACCAGCAGCACCCCCGACACGATCGCGCCAATATTGGGGATGAAGGCGAGCAGGCCGGTGAGGAGGCCCATCAGTGCGGCCATCGGGATGCCGACCGCGAGGCACGCAAGCCATGTCCCGATACCCTCGACCAGCATGCCGAGCAGGCGGCCCGCCATCAGGCGGCGGAGGGTGAAACCCATGCGCGCGGTGGTGATATAGAAATTCTCGCGATGCTTCATCGGCAGCATCCAGGCGACCCCGCGTTCGTACAGTCGCGGTTCGATGGCGATGAAAATTCCCAGCACGACAATCATCACCAGGCTGGTCAGCGCGCCCAGCACCGTGCCGACCGCGGCAGTGACGCGGCCCACGGTGCCCGCGATATTGTCGGCAATCGTCTTCGTATCGATCTGGAAATTGCCCATGCCATGATCGGCGGCCCAGGCCGCGATCCGTTCGACCTGGAACATGATGACCTGTTGCAGCGTCGCCGCCTGGCTCGCGATCTGCGATCCGGCAAACATCGCGGTCCACGCCAGAAAGGCCAGCAGCGAAAGGCACACGATCGCGAGCCGCCAGCCGCGCGCGATCGGCAATATGCGGCCGAGCAGGCGCGTGCCGCCGTCGAGCATCGACGCCATGACGATCGCCGCAAAGATCAGCAGGATCGGTTGGATGAGCACGACGCACGCCGCGATCAGCAGCGCGAGGCCGAGCCACACGCTGGCCTTTAGCAATTCGGTGCGGACCAGATGGCTGCGGATTTCGGTGGGGCCGGGGGCGTTGGCGGTCGCCTTAGCGCGCGCCTGAGCGCGTTCTTTTCGCTCGACCCGCTCCACCATGCCCGCGCTCCCTATTTTGCTGTGCTGCTACGTTCGGGCCGCAAGTCGGTTCCCGCGCGGCTCGAGCGCAGCGCATTGAACCAGCTGAGCGGATTGTACCACACCGCGGTGCCGTCGGTCGAAAAGCTGATGATCTCGGCCCGCCCCGCGATCACGTCGAACGGCACGGGGCCGCCCAACCCCTTTTGCGACGTGTCGACCCGGCTGTCGGCGCTGCCGTCGCGGTTGTCGCCCATCAGGAACAGATGGTCGGCGGGCACCTTGATCGGGCCATAATCGTCGGTGGTGTACCCCGGGCCCATATCGATCGTGTCGAAGGTCGCGCCGCCGGGCAGCGTTTCCCGCACAATCGGCAGTTCGAGTGTTTCGCGCCCGTCAGCGCCGCGGGTGATGAAGCGGTCGAGGCTGCTGTCGCCGCTGGGCAGGTTCGGGTCGACCGGGATCGACAGCAGCGGCTGGACTTCGCGCTTCACCGGCTTGCCGTTGATGCTGAGTTCGCCGTTGCTCAGCTGGATGGTGTCGCCGGGAAGGCCGATCACGCGCTTGATATAATCGACCCGGGTGACCGGATGTTCGAGCACGACGATGTCGCCGCGTTCGGGCAGCTTGGCGAACCAGCGGCCCGCCGTCTTGGGTGCGAGGTGAAAGCTGACCGAGGCGTAGGACCAGCCATAGGGAAATTTGCTCACGATCAGCCGGTCGCCGTTGCGCAGCACCGGCATCATCGAATCGGACGGGATATAGAATGGTTTGGCGACGCAGCTGTGGATGCCCAGCACGAGCAGCAGGATCACCACGATGTCGCGGATAAGCTTGCCCCAGCTGCCGTCGTCCTTTGCCTTGTCCTTCGCCATATTGCCGTCAGTCCTTGATCGCTTCGATAATGACGAACGCCTGCGCCCAGGGGTGATCGTCGGTCAGGGTGAGATGAATATGGGCGCTGTGTCCCGCCGGGATTATTGCCGCCAGCCGTTCGGCGGCGCCGCCGGTCAGCGCCAGCGTCGGCGCGCCGGAGGGCGCGTTGACGACCCCGATGTCCTTCATGAACACCCCGCGCTTGAAGCCGGTGCCGACCGCTTTCGAGAAGGCTTCCTTGGCGGCAAAGCGCCTGGCGTAGGTACCCGCGCGAGTGAACGGTCGGCGCGCGGCCTTGGCCCGTTCCACGTCGGTGAAGACGCGTTGCTCGAAACGCTCGCCGAAGCGGTCGAGCGAGTTCTGGATCCGCTCGATATTGCAGAGGTCGGAGCCGAGGCCGATGATCAACTGAAATCCTCCCTGTCGCGAAGCGATGGGGAGGGGGACCACGCCCGAAGGGCGGGGTGGAGGGGCCGCGACGTAGCGCCATTTGCCCCGCCGTCAGCGCTTCGCTCTGCCACCTCCCCATGGCTGCGCCACAGGGAGGATTGGATGAGAGCCATCCCCATCCTCACCCGCGCGCCTCATCCATCAGCACCCGCATCCGGCGCACCGCATCCTCGAGGCCGGTAAAGATCGCCTCCCCGATCAGATAATGGCCGATGTTGAGCTCGGCGAGCTGCGGGATTGCGGCGACGGGGACGACATTCTCATAGGTCAGGCCGTGCCCCGCATGCGGTTCGATGCCATTCTTCCACGCCAGCGCGGCGGCATCGGCGATGCGGCGCAGTTCGACGACGCGTTCCTCGCCTTCGCAATGCGCATAGCGTCCGGTGTGAAATTCAACCACCGGCGCGCGCAGCCGCATCGCCGCCTCGATCTGGCGCGGATCGGGCTCGATGAACAGGCTGACGCGAATGCCCGCGTCGGCGAGGCGCGAGACGATCGGGGCGAGGTGGTTATGCTGCCCGGCAGCGTCGAGCCCGCCCTCGGTCGTGCGCTCCTCGCGCTTTTCGGGGACGATACACGCGGCGTGCGGTTTGTGGCGCAGCGCGATCGCGACCATCTCGTCGGTCGCCGCCATTTCGAGATTGAGCGGCAGGTCGGTCGCCGCCTGGATGCGCGCGAGGTCGTCGTCGCGGATGTGGCGCCGGTCCTCGCGCAGATGCGCGGTGATGCCGTCGCCGCCGACCGATGCGACGATTTCGGCGGCGCGCACCGGGTCGGGATGCTCGCCGCCGCGCGCGTTGCGGATCGTCGCAACATGGTCGATGTTGACCCCCAGGCGAAGGCGACCCGTCAATTCGCGCGGCTTCCGGGCTTGATCGCCTGCGTCCCGGCGAGATGTTCGGGGAGTTCGTCCGCAGCATAGGTCGGGAAGTTGATCGCGACGAGGGGATAGAAGGGGACGCCAAGGTCGATGTTGCTGCCCGCCGAGCGATCGACGAGCGCCGCCTCAGCGATCACTTCGCCGCCCGCTGAGGCGACGCATGCCATCGCTTCGCGCGACGACAGGCCGGTGGTCACGACATCCTCGACCATCAACACCTTGGCGCCGGCTTCGATCGTGAAGCCGCGGCGCAGTTCGAAGGTGCCGGTCGGGCGCTCGACGAAAATCGCGGGTTTGCCGAGCGCACGGCCCATTTCATGGCCGATGATGACACCGCCCATCGCGGGCGATACGACGATGTCGATCGCCTGTTTGAGCTCGCGCGGCAGCTTGGCGGCGAGGGCGATCGCGAGGCGTCCGGCGCGCTCCGTATCCATCAGCACGCGCGCGCATTGCAGGTAATATTCGCTGTGGCGGCCCGACGACAGCAGGAAATGCCCTTGGAGCAGGGCGTCGGCAGCGCGGAATTCGGCCAGGATTTCGTCATCAGTCATGGGAGAATTGTTCTTTTGTCCAGTGCGTCGTCCTGTGCGGACGACCGGGTTTTGGCGGCGAAGATTATCCAGCCGCAAAATAGTGTTAGAGATGCTTGAGGCAAGCGGCAAGCGGGTCTATAGCGCCCGCGAGATTCAGCCCATCCTCCGGCTGTCGCGACGCTTGTCCGACCGCCGCCGAAGAGGGGTGAAATGTGATAAAGAACAACAGGCAACGGGCGGCACCAGTCTTATGAAGAGCTTGAAAACCCTTGTAATTGCGGCGGCTTTGTCGCTGGGCGCGGTGGGCGCCGGTCATGCGCAGGCACCGGCGGCGGCTCCGGCCGCAGCCCCTGCTGCGGCACCCGTGGCGAATCCGGCGCCGGTTTCGGCCGACGCGGCCGCCCCGGCGGCTGCGCCCGCGGCAACCGAGGCGGCGGTCCCGGCTGGCGACGCGACCTATGTGCCGATGAAGCCGACCCCGGGGGTTGGTCAGCCGATCGATGCCGGTATCGATTTCCAGCCGCAGGTCAGCCCGGTTGGCGAACAGGCCTATTGGTTCAATCATGTCATCCTGTTGCCGGTGATCACCGTGATCACGCTGTTCGTTCTCGGCCTGCTGCTCTGGGTGGTGTTCCGCTACCGCGCCAAGGCGAACCCGGTCCCGTCGAAGACGACGCACAACACCTTCATCGAAATCATCTGGACCGCGATTCCGGTGCTGATCCTCGCCGTGATCGCGGTGCCGTCGATCCGCCTGCTCGCGCAGCAATATGAGCCGCCGAAGAAGGAAGCGCTGACGATCAAGGTCACCGGATACCAATGGTATTGGGGCTATGCCTATCCCGACCAGGGCATCGGCGAATATGTGTCGAAGATGCTGACCAAGGAACAGGCCGATGCCGCCGGCGAACCGCACCAGCTGGCCGTCGACAATCGCATGGTCGTTCCCGTCGGTCGTCAGGTGAAGCTGATCATCACCGGCGCCGACGTGATCCACAGCTTTGCTATCCCGGCCTTCTGGACCAAGATGGACGCGGTTCCTGGCCGCGCCAACGAAACGACGTTCACCGCAAACAAGGTTGGCGTCTATTACGGCCAATGTTCGGAACTTTGCGGCGTTGATCATGGCTATATGCCGATCGCGGTCGAGGTTCTGCCGGTCGACAAGTGGGAAGCCTGGGTCCGCTCGAAGGGCGGCAATCCGGCCGGTCCGGTTGTCGCCGCCGCAGCGCCCGCTGTCGCTGCGCCGACACCTGCCGCTGCTGCGCCGGCCGCGACGCCGGCCGCCACCACGACCGAAGCTGCACCGGCAGCGGCGCCTGCCGCTGCACCGGCTGCCAAGAATTAATAAGGGGTCCGACAGATGACCGATATTGCCGCAACTGCACCCGCCCATGGCCATGCCGATCACGCGCATGACGACCATGATCACGATACGCCGGGCTTTTTCGTCCGCTGGTTCATGTCGACGAACCACAAGGACATCGGCACCCTCTACCTGATCTTTGCGATCGTCGCCGGTATCGTCGGCGGCGTGATTTCGGGCATGATGCGCTGGGAACTGGCCGAGCCGGGCATTCAGTATCTGACCGGCTGGGCGCAATTCTTTGACCCCGCCGCAAGCGAAGTGCAGGGCAAGCATTTCTGGAACGTGATGATCACGGCGCACGGCCTGATCATGGTGTTCTTCATGGTCATGCCCGCGATGATTGGCGGTTTCGGCAACTGGTTCGTGCCGCTGATGATCGGCGCGCCGGACATGGCGTTCCCGCGCATGAACAATGTCAGCTTCTGGCTGACCTTCGTCGCGTTCGTGATGCTGGTCGGCTCGATGTTCGTTCCGGGCGGCAGCGGGCTTGGCGCCGGCACCGGCTGGACGGTTTACGCGCCGCTGTCGACCAGTGGGTCGGCGGGTCCGGCGGTCGATATGGCGATCTTCTCGCTCCACCTTGCGGGTGCGGCGTCGATTCTGGGCGCGATCAACTTCATCACCACTATTTTCAACATGCGCGCACCGGGGATGACCATCCACAAGATGCCGCTGTTCGTGTGGTCGGTCCTGGTCACTGCCTTCCTGCTGTTGCTCGCGCTGCCGGTTCTGGCGGCGGCGATCACCATGCTGCTGACCGACCGCAACTTCGGTACCACTTTCTATGATGCGGCTGGCGGCGGCGACCCCGTTCTCTACCAGCATCTCTTCTGGTTCTTCGGTCACCCCGAAGTGTACATCATGATCCTGCCGGGCTTCGGCATCGTCAGCCAGATCATCTCGACCTTCAGCAAGAAGCCGGTGTTCGGCTATCTCGGCATGGCCTATGCCATGGTCGCGATCGGCGTCGTCGGCTTCATCGTGTGGGCGCACCACATGTTCACCGTCGGCATGTCTGTGAACCTCAAGATGTACTTCACCGCGGCGACGATGGTCATTGCGGTCCCGACGGGCATCAAGATTTTCAGCTGGATCGCCACCATGTGGGGCGGTTCGATGAGCTTCAAGACCCCGATGGTCTGGTCCTTGGGCTTCATCTTCATGTTCACCGTCGGCGGCGTGACCGGCGTCGTGCTCGCCAATGGCGGCGTCGACACCAACCTGCACGACACCTATTATGTCGTCGCCCACTTCCACTATGTGCTGTCGCTGGGCGCCGTGTTCTCGCTGTTTGCCGGTTTCTATTACTGGTTCCCGAAAATGTCGGGACGGATGTACAACGAGTTCCTGGGCCAGCTGCACTTCTGGATCTTCTTCATCGGCGTGAACGTCCTGTTCTTCCCGCAGCACTTCCTGGGTCAGCAGGGCATGCCGCGCCGTTATCCGGACTATCCCGATGCCTATGCCTATTGGCACCTGATCTCGTCCTACGGCTATGTCATCATGGCGGTCGGCGTGCTGATCTTCTTCGTCAATATCCTGTGGTCGCTGGCTGCCGGCAAGAAGGCCGCCGACAACCCGTGGGGCGAAGGCGCGACGACGCTCGAGTGGACGCTGTCGAGCCCGCCGCCGTTCCACCAGTTCAACGAACTGCCGCGTATCGCCTGACAAGGTTCGCCCCCTGCTGATTACCGGCAGGGGGCGTTTCCCTGATGGCCGGAGTTAACATGGCGCAAAGCCTGACCCATGGCGAAACGGCGCTTCCCGCCGACTGGCGCGACCTGTTCGCGCTGACCAAGCCGCGCGTCATGTCGCTGGTGGTTTTCACCGCGCTGTGCGGGTTGCTCGCGGCGCCGGTGTCGGTGCCGCCGGTGCTTGCCTTTTCGTCGATCCTCGCCATTGCCTTGGGCGCAGGCGCGTCGGGCGCGCTCAACCAATGGTATGAGGCGGGGCTCGACGCCAAGATGAAGCGCACCGCCGGTCGGCCGCTTCCCGCCGGGCGGCTTGACCCGCAGACGGCGCTCCAGTTCGGGATCGGCCTTGCTGCCTTTTCGCTGTTCCTGATGCTGTTTGCGTCGAACTGGCAGGCGACGTTGCTGCTGGCGGTGTCGATCCTGTTTTACGTGTTCATCTATACGATGTGGCTGAAGCCGCGGACGCCGCAGAATATCGTCATCGGCGGTGCGGCGGGCGCCTTTCCCCCGCTGATCGGCTGGGTCGCGGCGACGGGCAGCGTTGCACCGCTGCCGGTGATGCTGTTCCTGCTGATCTTCCTCTGGACCCCGCCGCATTTCTGGGCGCTCGCGCTGTTCGTGCGCTCGGACTATGCCGCCGCGGGCATCCCGATGATGCCGGTGGTGGCGGGCGAGAAATCGACGCGGCGCCAGATCCTGTTTTATGCGCTGATCATGGCGGCGGCGGCGATCGCGCCATGGCCGCTTGGTTACACCGGTGCGCTCTATGGTTGGACAGCCACGATCCTGTCGGTTCTGTTCGTGGCGCTGTCGGTGCAGGTCGGTACCCGCACGACGGGTGAGGGCGATCTGATGCAACCCGAAAAGCGCCTGTTCGCTTATTCAATTGCCTATCTTTTCATTTTGTTCGGCGCCGTTGTTGCCGACCATTGGTGGACCATATGACCGACGAACCCAAGCCCGCGCCGTTCGACGAGGCGGAATATCGCCGCCGCCAGCGTAGCCGCGCCAATATGATGGCGTGGATGCTGGGCGCGCTTGCGATCCTGTTTTTCTTCATCACCATCGCCAAGATCCAGATATTCGCATGAGGTCTTTTCCCGCAATTGGGCGCCTGTCCCCCAAGGCGAAGACCGCCAGCCTTGCCTCGGCGCTGGCGCTTGCGATGGTCGGGCTCGGCTTTGCAGCGGTTCCGCTCTACGACCTGTTTTGCCGTGTGACCGGCTTCGGTGGCACGACGCAGCGTTATGACCCCGTTGCGGCGGCGGCCGACCCGGTGATCCTGTCGAAAACCATTTCGGTCCGTTTCGACGCTAATGTGTCGGCGGGGCTGCCGTGGAAATTCTACCCCGAGCATCCGACCGACACGGTGAGCATCGGCGCGCGCGACATGGCGATCTTTATCGCCGAAAATAATTCGTCAAGGCCGGTCGTCGGCACCGCCGGGTTCAACGTCACGCCGACGCAGGCGGGCAAATATTTCACCAAGATCCAATGCTTCTGCTTCACCGAACAACGGCTGGAGCCGGGGCAGCAGATGCGGATGCCGGTGCTGTTCTTCGTCGATCCCAAGATCATGGACGATCCGGACGCGCGCGACATCCAGGAAATCACCCTCAGCTACACCTTTCACCCTGTAGACGAGGGTAAAAAGGCGAGCTAAGGCCGCGATCAGAGTCTTATTTCAAGGACCGGCGAGCGATGGGGAATCGCGACGCTGGGGCTGCAAAACGGGAAACACGCAATGTCCGGTGCCAAACATCATGACTATCATCTGGTAAACCCCAGCGTCTGGCCGTTGATCGGCTCGTTGGCGGCGATGGTGATGTTCTTCGGGCTCGTCATGTACATGCACGACGATTATTTCGGCGGCGTCGGCAAATGGGTGCTTGGCCTCGGCTTCATGGGGGTGATCGCCACCTTCTTCAGCTGGTGGTCGGACGTCATCAACGAAGCGCACGCCGGTGACCATACCCCGGTCGTACAGCTGCATCTGCGTTACGGCATGATCCTGTTCATCGCATCGGAAGTGATGTTCTTCGTCGGCTGGTTCTGGGCCTGGTTCGACTTCTCGCTGTTCCCGGTACCGATCGAATATGCCGAAGGCGCGGTAACGTCGATGTTCGGTCAGGAAGGCGCCGAAGCGATCACCATGTGGCCGCCGAAGGGCATCGAAGTGATCGATCCCTTCTCGCTGCCGCTGCTCAACACGCTGATCCTGCTCTGCTCGGGCACCACGATCACTTGGGCACACCATGCGCTGATCCATGGCGACCGCGAAGGGCTGAAAAAGGGTCTGTGGCTGACCATCATCCTTGGCGTCATCTTCTCGATGATCCAGGCCTATGAATATGCCCACGCGCCCTGGGGTTTCGGACAGAGCAACTATAGCTCTGCCTTCTACATGGCGACCGGCTTCCACGGCTTCCATGTGCTTGTCGGCACGATCTTCCTGATCGTCTGCCTCGTACGCACCTACAAGGGCCACTTCACCCCGAAGCAGCATTTCGGCTTTGAAGCGGCTGCCTGGTACTGGCACTTCGTGGACGTGGTGTGGCTGTTCCTCTTCATCATCGTCTATGTCTGGGGCGGCTGGGGCGCGCCGGTCGCCGCGCACTAAGTTGCCGGACACCGACTCCATTCCAAAGGGGCAGCCGCCGGTCTGGCGCGCTGCCCTTTTTGGCCTCTGCCCCGAATGCGGGGCAAAGACGCTGTTCGACGGGCCGGTGCAGTTTCAGCCGACGTGCCGTGCCTGCGGGCTCGATTACAGCCGCTACAATGTCGGCGATGGCCCCGCCGCCTTCCTGACCCTGATCATCGGCGCCTTGCTTGTCGCGATCGCGCTGACCCTCGACGCTGCGGTCCAGCCGCCCTTGTGGGTTCATGTCATATTGTGGGTGCCGCTGACCGCTGCCGCGGTGGTTTATGGCCTGCGCGTCGCCAAGGGCGCGCTGCTGGCGAGCGAGCATCAGCGGCAGGCGGCCGAGGGGCGCCAGCTGGACAAGCCGAATGACTGAAGCGGCAACGCCCTCCGCGCGGCGCTGGCCGCTGATCCCGACCATCCTGGTGCTGATCGCGGTGGCGGTGATGATCGGTCTGGGCGTGTGGCAGTTGCAGCGGAAGGCGGAAAAGGAAGCGCTGGTCGCGCTCTATCAGCGCAATATGGCGATGTCGTCGCTCGTCACTTATCCCGAACTGCCGCCGGTTGCCGACAGTTTGCTGTTTCGCAAGAGCAGCGTCGTGTGCCTGGAACCCGTGCGCTGGGATCCGCGCAGCGGCACCGACCAGAAGGGAAGGGCGGGCTTTCGCATGATCGCCGAATGCCGCACCGGCGCCGAAGGGCCGGGGGTGCTTGTCGATGTCGGCATCGGTGATGATTTTACCCCGCCCAAATGGAGCGGTGGGATCGTTCAGGGGACGATCGTTCCCGGGCCCGACCAGCCCACGGTGATGGAGCGTGCCGCCGGCAAGGGTTCGGCCGCGCGCGCCATGCTGATCGCCGACATGCCCGCCGCGGGCCTGCGCGCCAGTGCGGTTCCGTCGGCCGACAATACGCCGAACAACCATCTGGCCTATGCGGTGCAATGGTTCCTGTTCGCTGCGGCGGCGCTGATCATCTACGTGCTGGCCCTCCGTCGCCGCTTGCGGCCTTGAAGCTGGCCCGCTAGGCGCTGGGCCGCCATGGAATATATCAGCACCCGCGGCTCCGCGCCGACCCTCGACTTTCGTGCCGCGACCCTTGCCGGTCTTGCCAGTGATGGCGGCCTCTACCTGCCCGCGCTCTGGCCGCAGATGGCGGCGGACGAGATCCGGGCGCTCGCCGGGCTCGACTATGTCGAAACCGCGGTGCGCGTCATGCGCCCGTTCGTCCCAGGCGTCCTGTCCGAAGACGAACTGCGTCAGCTTTGCCGCGCCGCCTATGGCAGCTTCAGCCATGATGCGGTGACCCCGCTCGTCCAGCTCGACCATCGCCACTGGCTGCTCGAGCTGTTCCACGGTCCGACGCTGGCGTTCAAGGACGTCGCGCTGCAACTGCTCGGCCAATTGTTCGAAAAATTCCTGAGCGGCGGTGAAACGAACATCACGATCGTCGGCGCGACGTCGGGCGATACCGGGTCGGCGGCGATCGAGGCGGTCGCCGGGCGCGAGCATATCCAGATCTTCATGCTCCACCCCGAGGGCCGGGTCAGCGATGTCCAGCGCCGCCAGATGACGACGGTGCTGGCGCCGAACGTCCACAATATTGCGATCGACGGCAGCTTTGACGATGCGCAAGCGATGGTAAAGCGGCTGTTCGGCGATGCGGAAGCGCGCGGGCAGGTCAATTTGTCGGCGGTGAACAGCATCAACTGGGCGCGGTTGATGGCGCAGATCGTCTATTATTTCTATGCCGCGGTGCGGCTGGGTGCGCCCGACCGCGCCATTGCCTTCTCGGTGCCGACGGGCAATTTCGGCGATGTTTTCGCGGGCTATGTGGCCGCGCAGATGGGGCTCCCTGTCGCGCGGCTCGTCGTTGCGACCAACGTCAATGACATCCTCCACCGCGCGCTGACCCGCGGCGACTATAGCGCCGGGACGGTGACGCCGACCGCGACCCCCAGCATGGATATTCAGGTCAGCAGCAATTTCGAGCGGCTGCTGTTCGACCTGTCGGGCCGCGACGGCGCCGCGATCTCGGCGATGATGCGCGATTTCGATCAGAACCGCACGATGACCATCCCCGACGACATGCTGGCGGGAGCGCGCGGGCTATTTTCGAGTGCGAGCATCGATGGCGACGCGATGGCGCTCGCGCTGCGCTGGGCGCAGGAGCATGGCGGCCAGATCATCGACCCGCACAGCGCGGTTGGCTTGGCCGCGGCGCGCCAGCTCGAATTGGACGCCGACATCCCCGTCGTCACGCTGGCGACCGCGCACCCCGCCAAGTTCCGCGAAGCGGTCGAGCGCGCCACGGGTGTCCGCCCGGCGCTGCCCGCCCGCCTCGGCAATCTGTTCGAACGCGAGGAGCGCTACACCAAGCTCCCCGGCGACTATGACGCGGTCAAGGCCTTCATCCTGGCGGAAGCCGCGCGTGGCTGAGCTGCTCCCCCTCGTTACGCTCGTCGGCGAGGCGTGGGACGATTATGGGCTGATCGACAGCGGAAACGGGCGCAAGCTCGAACGCTATGGCCGCTTTCGTTTCATTCGCCCCGAACCGCAGGCGATGTGGGCACCCGCAATGCCCGACAGCGAGTGGGCAGCGGCGGACGGCGAATTCATTCCGGCGTCCGACGACGATGGCGGCGGGCGCTGGTATTACAACAAGCCCGTCCCTGCCGACGGCTGGCCGCTCGCGTGGCGCGAAACGCGCTTTACCGCGTCGTGCACCCCGTTCCGGCATCTGGGCTTCTTCCCCGACATGGCGCCCGTATGGGACTGGTTGCGCGCAAAGGTTGCCGACAAGCCCGACCCGGCGTTCCTCAACCTGTTCGGCTACACCGGGGTCGGCAGTCAGGCGCTCGCCGCCGTCGGTGCATCGGTAACGCACGTCGATGCATCGAAAAAGTCGGTCGGGCAGGCCCGCGAGAATGCGGCACTGGCGGGCATGGCGGACAAGCCGGTCCGCTGGATACTCGACGATGCGGGCAAATTTACCGCGCGCGAGGTACGGCGCGGCAAACGCTATGACGCGATCCTGCTAGATCCGCCGAAATTCGGCCGTGGCCCGACCGGCGAGCGCTGGCAACTGGAGGAAGGGCTGGCGCCGCTGCTGGCCGATTGCCGCCAGTTGCTCGACGCCGACAGCCGCGCGCTGTTCCTGACCGTCTATGCCGTGCGCATGTCGGCGCTCGCGATCGGCGAGCTGCTCGCGCAGCTGTTCGCCGATCTGCCCGGCACGATCGAATGTGGCGAACTAGCGGTGCGCGAGGAGACGCGCGGACTGTTGCTGCCAACCGCCATCTTCGCGCGCTGGAGCCGCTGAGGCCCGACCGGGGCCGAGCAAAAAAAAAGGCCGCACCAGCTCCGTTATGGAGCTGGTGCGGCCGCTGCGCCCAGTGTCAGAATTTGGCGCGAACGCCGAAGTAGAATTGGCGACCATTGTCATAGGTCGCGCGCGGCTGCGCCCGGGTGCCCGAATATTGCTCGATCGGCTCGTTGGTGAGGTTGACCGCGTCGAGGGTCAGCGCGATGCCGTCGGTGACGTTGACGCTGACCGACGCATCGAGCGACGACAGGGCGGCCTGATTGAGCGGCGCTGCGCGGTCGATGTCGATGAAGAATTTCGAGCGATAATTATACGACAGGCGCGCGCTCAGCAGGTCGTTTTCATAGTAGCCCGTCAGGTTGAGCGCGTGTTTCGAATTGCCCGGGATCGGGTCGCCATTGTTCGCCTTGGCGTCAGAATAGGTGTAATTCACCACCGCGCCGAAGCCGCCCCAGATCGGGCGCGACACCTGGAATTCGAAGCCCTGATTGCGGCCGCCGGTCCCGTTGCTGCGGCGGTTGATCTGATAGGGGCAATTGAACAGGTTCGGATTGCCGCCGCCCGCCGCGACGCAGCCTGCGGGCTGCGATCCCGGGACGAATACCCCGGGCAGGGTTTCGACCGACGTCGCATTCACGATGTATGACTGGATATCCTTGTAGAATGCGGCAAGCGCAACGATCGTTTCGCGATCGGGATACCATTCGATCGACAGGTCATATTGGTTGGCGCGATAGGGGTCGAGGTTCGGGTCGCCGCCGCGTCCGGTGAGCAGGGTGCCGTTGAGATCGACGCCGGGGGTGATGTCGACAAAGTCGGGGCGCGTCACCGTCTTGCCCGCACCGAAGCGCAGCACCACCTGATCCGAAAGGTCGAGCGACAGGTTCGCGCTCGGCAGAACGTCGGTGTACGACCGCTTCGCCGTGCTCGGGGTAAAGCCGCCGAACGGGTTGGTGAACTGCGGGTTGGCGCCGCCGATGATGAAGCCTTGCGACGTCTGGTCGGTCGTGATCACACGCAGGCCGACATTCCCGCGCCAGTTGTCGCCGCCGAATTTCGCGAGGCCGTAGCCGCCATAGGCCTTTTCATTGATCGAATAGCTGTTGCCGGGAACGAGGAAGCGATCGGTCCCCGGGGCGGTCTGCGCGGCATAGATCGCCCGCAGCTTGGCCGGGTCGACGCGCCAATAGTCGGTCAGCGTGCCATCAGTCGCGATATTGTCGAGGAAGTCGCCGGGCATGCCGCCGCCGGTGGCAAAGCTTGCCGAGGTGCATGGCGCCCCGCCGCAACGCAGGCCGGGGGTAAAGACGCCGCCGTTGGTGGCAAAGCGTTCGGCGACGCGATCATGGTCGGTATATTTGACGCCAAATTTCAGCGCCGTCAGCGGACCCCATTCGACCTCTTTTTCGAGGTCGAGGTAAAGATATTTTTCCTCGTCATCATTGGTCACCGACTGGATGCGCGCGAAGTCGGGGCGGATGCCTGCCGGATTGAGTGGGCTGGGGCTGCCAAAGCTGACTTCGGGGCGACCGCTGCGCAGGTCATAGGTGAAGCGGCCCGGCCCCGCGAATTCGATGAAATTCTCGTTGCTCGTATCGCCGTTCGCCTTGGTCCAGCCGGCCTTGAAATGGACGGTCAGCGTGTCGCTGGGGCGGTAGGTCAGGTCGAAGTCGGCCGAAACGGTCTTGGCAACGGCCTGACGATCGATCGCGTCATAGACGACGCCAAATCCCTCGGTGCCATTGTTCCGCGACGCGATGGTGCCCGCGACCGCGATGCCGTCCTGCACCACGGCGTTGGTCAGCGTGCCGCCGCCGCCCAGCGCCTGATCGCCCCAGGCGAGATAATTCTGGTTGAAGTTGTCGGCGTTGAAGCGCGAATAAAGCCCGGTGATTTTGATCTCGAGCTCGTCCGAGGGGCGGAACTGGATCCCGATATTGGCGCCATAGCGCTCGCGATTCTGTTCGAACATCGTCGAACCGATCAGCGTGGGAATAAGCGCGGTCTGGCCACCACCGGCGGGGCGATAGCCAAAGATTTCCAGGCCGTCGCGGCGGGTGCGGCGCTTCTGATAAATGCCGCCGACCATGACGCCAAAGGTCTCGTCGGCGTTTTTCCAGCTGACCAGCCCCGAAACCTGCGGATCGACCTTGCCCGACAAGTCCGAATAGACGCCCTGCAGCGACGCCGAGACGGCGAAGGGTTCGAGGTCGAGCGGGTTGCGGGTGATGACGTTGATCGTGCCGCCAACGCCGCCTTCCTCGATATCGGCCTGCGGGCTCTTATAGACTTCGAGGCGGCCGACGATTTCGGCGGGCAGGGTCAGATAGTTGAAGCTGCGGGTCGAGGCGACCTGATCGAGGATGAACCAGTCGGCGGTGGCGACCGAATGGCCATTGAGCAGCGTCTTGGTGAGGTTGGGGGCGGTGCCGCGCAGCGAGACGCGTTCGCCTTCGCCGAATTCGCGATTGACGACGATGCCGGGAACGCGCTGCAGCGCTTCGGCGACGTTCTTGTCGGGGAATTTGCCGATGTCTTCGGCGGTCACGACGTCGGCGATCACCGCCAGGTCGCGCTTGGCGTCGATCGACTGTGCTACCGAGCCGCGAAAACCCGTGACGACGATTTCATCAGTGGCCACCGCGTCGGTACCTTGCGCCGCCGCCGGGGTAACGCAGGTCGCGAACGCGAGAATGCTTGCGGTGGCAAAAAGGCGGTTTGATTTCAGCATGTCGATCCTCCCAAAGATCCGTTGGTCTTTATTGGTAATGCATAAGTCATAACAATCCTGCTTATGCTGTCAAGATTGGAGTTATGCGGGGGCGAATGCTTGCGATGAGGCGCCGCGGCGGGGCGCCAAAATCGATATTGGTATTAGATTGGGCTTATTAACGTGAGCGCCGCGTGCGCGGCGGGCGACCTGCCGACATTGGGACAGGCGGCGGTAGCGGTCGTTGCGCGCAGGTCGCGCCGCCACGCACGGAAATCGCCGCGGATCGTCGCGCTCTGGTGCGCGATGATCCGCGGCGTCCCGCCCCCTTGCGGGAAGCCCGGTTCAGTTGGGTTCGGCGAGTTCGATGCGGTTGCGACCGCCCGCTTTCGCTCTGTACAGGGCGTCGTCGGCGGCCTTGAGCGCGCCGCGCGTTTCGCCATAGCCAAAGACGTCGGCAACCCCGCCCGAGAAGGTGATCTGCCCGAACGGCTCGTCGGTCTTGCGGTTGATCAGGCGGCGTTCGGCCAGACCTTCGCGCGCCTCGTCGAGTCGCTGCGCCGCCTGGGTCGGGGTCAGGCCGCGGAACAGCATAACAAATTCCTCACCGCCGTGACGGGCAACGTGACAGCGATCGTCGGAAATGCGCGCCAGCGTGTCGGCGATGGCCTTGATGACGCGGTCACCGGCTTCATGGCCATGAAGATCGTTGACCTTCTTGAACTCGTCGATGTCGCAAAAGGCGACGCTGAGCGGTTCGCAAGCGGCGCGGGCTTCCTTGTAATGGCGTTCGAGCAGGATTTCGAACGCGCGGCGGTTGGGCAGGCCGGTCAGGAAATCGAGCTCGGCGTCGCGCTTGGCGCGCTCGAGGCTGCGGCGGAGCGCCTTGGCCTCATCCTCGCTCTTGCGCATATGGTCTTCGGCCTTGCGCGTGCGCTCCAGCATGACCTTGGCGAGATCGGCGAGGCTCGAGACGATCCGCCCGGTTTTCTGGAGCTGTTCCAGGTCGTCGACATGCTGTTCGAGTTCGGTGCCATAATCGCTGGTGACGCTCCGCGCTTCCTTGGCGTGGGCATGAAAGGATTCGAGATTGGTTTCGAGCCGCGTCATCAGGCGGTCGAGATCGGCGTGGTCGGCGGGGGCGCTATTTTGTTCGCTGAGCTCGTTGAGCCATTGCTGCGTGATCCCCTCGGGCGATTGCGACCGCGCGGTAATTTGCCGGGCGAGCGGCGGGTTCATCCCCGAAAAGGCGCCATGCGCGAGCAACAGGTTCGCAGGCGACACGTCGAGGTCGTTGTCGACCAGAAAGGCCATGATCGTGCCGATCAGCTGATGCCGCGCCAACTGCGCAAGGTCGCGCGTGCCGCCACCGTCCGGGGGCGCCGGGCGTCCTGCCGCGGGATTGTTTCGCCCCTGGCGAAGTCCCAGCCAATCCAGAAGCCGTCCTACCGGCTCGTTCGATGGGGTTGCTTTGGTGGTCATGCGAGAATTAACGGGCTCGCATCGACGCTTTTAAGCCGATTATTGGAAGGAATTTGCGCTTTCGCGCCGGGTCGATGGACTAGTTCATGCAAACCAGCGTCAAAACAGCAGCTTAGTTATACGCATTTTTTGGCGCCGCCAGTGCGGGGTCATCGGCATCGGTTCCAGCCCGCCCCGCGCACCGCGCGCCCGGGCGTCGCGCCGCTATGTTCGCCATTGCGCAGCACGGCCACGCCGTTGACGAAGACGTCGCGCACACCGACCGAATATTGGTGTGGATCCTCGAAGGTCGAGCGATCGGCGACCTTGGCCGGATCAAAGACGACGACGTCGGCATAATAGCCGGGCTTCAGCGCGCCGCGCTCCTTGATCCCCAGATTGGTCGCGGGCAGGGTGGTGAGGCGGTACACCGCCTGCTCGAGCGAGATCAGCTTTTCGTCGCGCACATAACGGCCGAGCAGGCGCGCGAAATTGCCATAGGTACGCGGATGCGCGCCCGATTTCAGGAAATCGCCCTCGGCCGCCTGCGATGCGCCGTCCGAACCGAAGCTCATCCACGGCAGCTGGATCTGCTTGCGGACATTGTCCTCCGACATCAGGAAATAGACGGTACCGACGCGTGATCCGTCCTCGACCACCAGATCCATCGCGGTTTCCTCGGGCGACTTGCCGCGCATCGCCGCGACCTCGGCGAGCGTCTTGCCGGTCAGCGGTTTGAGCTTCTCATTCTTGAAGCCCGAGAGGATCATTTTGTCGGCGCCTGCGCCGAGGTAGAGATTTTCCCAATCGCTGCCGGGCTGCTGCATTTCGGCGGCAACGCGCGCGCGGGTGGCGGGGTCTTTCAGCCTTTCGATCCATGCTTCCAGCCCGCCGGCCTGCACCCAGGTTGGCATCGCGGCGTCGAGCCCGGTCGCGCCGGCGGTATAGGTGTACATGTCGGTCGTGATCCGCTGGCCCGCGGCGCGGGCGGCCTCGATCTTTTTGACCACGGCGTCGAGCTTGCCCCAATTGCTGCGCCCCGCCATCTTGAGGTGGTAGATTTCGGCGGGGGCGCCCGAACGGCGCGAAATTTCGATAAGCTCGTCGACGGCTTCTTCCAGCCGGTCGCCTTCGGAACGCATATGGCTGATGTACATGCCGCCGCATTTGGCGGCCTCGCTGGTCAGCGCGACCAGCTCGTCGGTTTCGGCATAGGAGCCGGGGGCGTAGATCAGCGAGCTGCCGACGCCCATCGCGCCTTCGTTCATCGCCTGTCGGACCAGCGCGCGCATCCGGTCGAGCTGCGCCGGGGTCGGATCGACGTCGCCTTCGCCCAGTTCATGGACGCGCACCGTCGCCGCGCCGACGAAGCTTGCGACATTGGTCGAAACGCCGCGTTTTTCCAGATAGCCGAGATAATCGCCGAGGCTGGTCCATTCGATCGGGAATTTGAGGTCGCCCTGGCGTTCAATCTCCTGCGCCTTCATCGCCGGGCTGAGCGGCCCCATCGACCAGCCTTCGCCCATCACCTCCAGCGTCACGCCCTGCCGGATGTCGCTCTGGCTCCTGGGATCGACGATCAGCGATTCGGTGGCCCAGCTGAGCATGTTGATGAACCCCGGCGCGACCGCCATACCCCTGGCCTGCACCTCGCTTTTCGCGGTTCCGGCGACCTTGCCCACGGCGACGATGCGGTCATCCTTGATCGCGACATCGCCGACGATGGGCGGCTGGCCCGATCCGTCGTAGATCGTGCCGCCACGGATGATCAGGTCATAGCTCGGCGCCTGAGCGACAACGGATGCCGAAAGCAGCATCGAACTGGCGAGCAGCAGGACCGATGGGACGAAGCGCCGCGACGAGGTCATCAATTTTCTCCGAATGGGATCAGCCGTGCAGGCTCATCAGCGAATCCATCAGCCCGTCGTCGGCGCTCGAACAGACACCGAGTACCAGCGCCTCGTCGAACCCGTCGGCGACCACATAAGCATGGCCCATCGACGAATCGAGATAGATCCCCTGACCGGTCTTGAGCGTAACGGGGTCATAGAACTCGGTATGAATCTCGATCTCGCCTTCCAGGACATAGATGAACTCCTCACCTTGATGCCGGACGAGCTCGCCAAATTCGCGCGCGCTGTGGGCGCGGATGCGGGTGATGATCGGGATCATCCGTTTCTGGCGCAGGTCGGTGCACAGGTAATGATAGTCGTAATTGTCAGTGGTGACGCGCACCGCCTGATCGATCGTCCCGACGCTGCGGCGGCCGGTAACCCGCGGCGCGCTGTCGCCCTCATCCTCGGCAAACAGGTCCGACATGCGGATGCTGAGTCGCTGGCTGAGCTGCTGGAGCTTGTCGTAGCTCAGCGTCAGCCGGTCATGCTCGACCTTCGACAGCGTCGAGACCGGGATCCCCGATTTCGCGCTCATCTCCTTGAGTGTCCAGCCGTTTCGCGAGCGAATGCTCTTCATCACGGTGCCGAGTGTGGGTGGGGCCGCACGCGCCGCCATCAAAATTTCCATTCCATGTTTGACAATTTTCTAATCAGGATCATTATGTCCCTATTGGGTTAACAGTTGTTGACCCTTGGTAAGGCGTCGCGCCGCTTGCTGCAAGGTCAGACAGGGCGACCCAGACAAAAGGGGAAAGTGATGCGTTTCATCCGCAAGGCGATGATCGGACTGGCGGCGCTCGCTGCGCTGCCGCTGGCGGCGCAGGGGCCGTTGCCCGCACCGACGGCGAAGAAAGTCGAAACATCTGCGGTGGTCAGTCCTGCCACGCCGAAGGCGCCGGTTACGCTCGATGCAGCGGACCTGGAAGCGTGGATGGACGGCTATCTGCCCTATGCGCTCGAACGCGCGCGCATCCCCGGCGCGGTGGTTGTCGTGGTGCGCGGCAATCAGGTCGTTCTGCAAAAAGGCTATGGCTTTGCCGATGTTGCCAAGCGCGCGCCGGTGCTCCCCGAAACGACGATGTTCCGCCCCGGATCGGTGTCGAAACTGCTGACCTGGACCGCGGTGATGCAACAGGTCGAGGCGGGCAAGATCGACCTCGACAAGGACGTGAACGCCTATCTCGATTTCAAGATCCCGCCCTTTGAGGGCAAGCCGGTCACGATGCGCAACATCATGACCCATACCCCGGGGTTCGAAGAGTCGGTGCGTCACCTGATCAGCAGCGATCCCAAGGCGGTGATGACGTTGAAGCAGCAGATGCCGCTGGCGCTGCCCGAGCGGGTCTTTGCCCCCGGCACCACGCCGGCCTATTCCAATTACGCGACCGCGCTGGCGGGCTATATCGTCGAGCGGGTGAGCGGCGAGCCATTCGATAACTATATCGAAAATCATATCTTCAAGCCGCTCGGGATGAATCATTCGACGTTCCGCCAGCCGCTGCCCGCGCGCCTCGCGCCGCATATGGCCAAGGGCTATCCCGACATCACGCAGAAGGCGAAGCCGTTCGAAATCGTGATCCCCGGACCGGCGGGCAGCCTGTCGGCGAGCGGTGCCGATATGGCCAAGTTCATGATCGCGCACCTCAATGACGGCGCCGGTCTGCTAAAGCCCGAGACCGCGAAGCAAATGCATGATTTCAAGGCGCCTGGTGTCGGCCCGCTCAACAGCATGGCGCTTGGTTTCTATGAACAATGGGTCAACGGTCGGCGCGCGATCGCGCATGGCGGCGATACGGTCTGGTTCCACTCCTATCTGTGGCTGTTCCCCGAAGATGACATCGGCGTGTATGTGTCGATGAACAGCGCCGGGAAGCAGGGCGATGCGGGCGCGATACGCAGCGCGTTGTTCCACAAGTTCGCCGATCGCTACCTGCCGGGCGAGGACAAGGCGGGCCAGGTCGATGCCAAGACCGCGAGCGAGCACGCGCAGATGATGGTCGGCAATTATGTCAGCAGCCGCGGATCCTTCACCAACTTCATGAGCCTGATCGGGCTGCTGGGGCAGGCCACCATCTCCTTGACCGAAGACGGCAAGATTAGCTTCCCCGCGCTCGACGGCCTCGGCGCCGGTGCGCGCGACTGGGTCGAGGTCGAACCGTTCGTATGGCGCGACCGCGGCACCGGCGAACGCCTTGCCGCCGAAGTGAAGGACGGCCGGGTGGTGCGCTTCAGCGTCGATGCCGGATCGCCGTTCATGGTGTTCGAACCGGCCCCGGCAGGCGTCAATGCCGCCTGGCTGACCCCGGCACTGATCGCGGCGCTTGGCATTGTCCTGCTCGCGGCGCTGGCGTGGCCGGTGCGGGCGCTGGTGCGGCGCAGCTTCAAGGCCGATTTTGCGCTCGAAGGGAAATCGCGCCGCGCCTACCGCCTGTCACGTCTCTTCGCCTGGCTCGTCCTCGCGGCGCTCGCGGGCTGGCTCGGACTGATCGCGGCATTCTCGGCGGACATCGGTAGCCTGGGCGGTCCGCTCGACTGGCTGATCCACCTGCTGCGCATCCTGACCCCGGTGGCTTCGTTCGGGCTGTTGGCAACTGCTGGCTGGCACCTGTGGCTGACGATCAAGGACAAGCGTCGCTGGACGATGAAGCTTGGCGCGGTGCTGCTGCTGCTCGCGGCGCTGGTGCTGGTTTGGGTAACGCTCGCCTTCAACCTCTATGGCTTTGACATGGTGTATTGATGGCGACGCAAATGACGCAGGAACTGACGCTCGACCTTCGGGTCGAGCGGTTTCCCTACCACCAGCCGTTCCGCATTTCGGGGCATGTCTTCACCGAAACCGCGCTGCTCGTCGCCGAGCTGTCCGACGGCACGCATGTCGGGCGCGGCGAGGGGGCGGGGGTCTATTATCTGGGCGACGAAATCGACCATATGCTGGCCGAAGCGACGCGGGTGCGCGGCGTGATCGAGCGCGGCGCGACGCGCGCCGATTTGCAGCAGCTGCTGCCGCCGGGCGGCGCGCGCAACGCGCTCGACTGCGCCTATTGGGACCTGGAAGCAAAGCAGGCGGGGCGCCCGGTGTGGGAACTCGCCGGATTGAAGCCGCCGCGCGCGCTACCCTCGACATTGACCCTTGGCGCCGACAGCGCGGGCAATATGGCGAAAGCGGCGCTGGCGATCGATCCCGAAGCGCCGATCAAGGTCAAGCTGACCGGCGACCTCAGCGACGACATCGCCCGGATTGTCGCGATCCGGACCGCGCGCCCTCATGCGTGGATCGGGGTCGATGCCAACCAGGGCTATGACATTGCCACGCTGGCGGAGCTGCTGCCGGTGCTGGTCCAGACCCGCGTGGCACAGCTCGAACAGCCGCTGAAGCGCGGGCGCGAGGCCGATCTCGACGGGCTGAAACGGCCTTTGCCCTTTGTCGCCGACGAAAGCGCGGTGACGCTCGCCGATACCGCGACGCTGGTGGGGCGCTTCGATGTCGTCAATATCAAGCTCGATAAATGTGGCGGGCTGACCGAGGGGCTGGAGATCGCGCGGCAGGCGCGCAAGCTGGGGCTCGACGTGATGGTCGGCAACATGATGGGCACCAGCCTGTCGATGGCCCCGTCGTTCGTACTCGGCCAGCTGTGCGACATCGTCGACCTGGACGGGCCGACCTTTCTGGCGCGCGATCGGGCGCCCGGCGTCGAATATCGCGGCGGGATGATCCATTGCCCGCCAGAAATTTGGGGATAATGACAATTTTATGTCCTAAATGGGTTGACAATTTTCTGATTAGGACAATAGTTGTCATATTGAAATTTAGTTGAGAGGGAGGCTGGAATGACACGGTCATTCGCAGTAACGCGCCGCGCGGTCATCGCGGGCGCGCTCGGCGCCGCCTTGTCTGCGCCGATGGTGAACCGGGGAAGCTATGCGTTCGCTGTCGCACCGGGGCGCGCTTACTCGCGCCGCGCGGTCGACCTCGTCGCGCGGTCGCTCGTCATCGACATGCTGGCGCCGCTCAAGATCACCTTGGCCGAGGATTATGTCGCGCACCGGCTGACCGATGCCGAAGCCGCAGAGTTTCGCGCGAGCGGCATCACTGGCTTTCACAATGCTTATGGGCTGGGCGGCCCCGATGCGAAGCAGCAGGCGCTGACCTTTCTGGCGGGGTGGCAGGGTTTCGCGGGGCGTAACAGCCATGTGTTCACGCTGGTCGATGGCGTCGCCGATCTCGATCGTGCGAAGGCCGACAAGAAATGCGCCGTCATCATGGGCATCCAGAATGCCGAGCATTTCGAAAAGATCGAGGATGTCGCGCTGTTCCGCCGCCTTGGCCTGCGCTGCGCGCAGCTGACCTATAACAGCCAAAATCTGATCGGTTCGGGCAGTACCGAACGGATCGACGGGGGGATCAGCGACTATGGCGCCGCGATTATCGCCGAAATGGAAAAGCAGCGCCTGCTGGTCGACGTGTCGCATTGCGGCGACAAGACGACCCTCGACGCGATCAAGATTGCCAAGGGACCGATCGCAATCACCCACAGCAACGCGCGCGCGCTGGTCGATCATCCGCGCGTCAAGACCGACGCGGCGATCAAGGCGCTGGCGGCCAAGGGCGGGGTGATGGGCATCACCGGGGTGCGGATGTTCGTCCGCACCGCCGACCCGACCAACGTCGGGCATATGGCCGACCATATCGACCATGTCGCCAAACTGGTCGGGATCGACCATGTCGGCATCGGATCGGACGCCGATCTGCACGGCTATGACGACATGAAGCCGGACGAATATGCGCTGCTCAAGGGCGCGTACAAGGGCAGCTACGCGTTTCGCGACAAGATCGACATCGACGGTTTCGATCATCCTCTGAAGGTCTTTGACCTGACCGAGGAGCTGATCCGCCGCGGCTATTCAAACGACAACATCACCGCCGTGTTGGGGGGCAATTTCCGCCGCCTGCTGGCGCAAGTCTGGGGGTAAGACAATGAACAAGGCGTTTTTTCTAACGGGTAGCATCGTCGCGCTGGCTGTAGCCACATCGGCGCAGGCGCAGGAAGGCGTCGATCCAACCGACCGCGCGGTCGGCGGCGAAATCGTTGTGACGGCGCAGAAGCGCGAACAGCGCCTGACCGACGTTCCCTCTGCTATCAGCGTGGTCGGCGCCGAAGACCTGGAGCAGTTCCAGGCGGCATCGCTCACTGACATTGCGGCGAAGGTACCCGGTTTGCAGGTCGACAGCGGCGGGACGCCCGGACAGGCCACGGTCACGTTGCGGGGCATCGCTGCTTTGGGGGCATCGACGACGGTGGGGACTTACATCGACGAAGCGCCAATAGGATCAAGCTCGATCTACGCGCGTAGCGGCCAGTTTGCAGCTGACCTGTTGCCTTATGATCTGGAGCGGATCGAGATTCTGAAAGGACCGCAGGGCACGCTCTACGGCGCAAGTTCTATCGGTGGGCTGCTGAAATATGTGACGCGTGACCCCGACCTGAACCGATCGGAATATCGCGCCGGCGGCGATGTTTTTGACATCGCGAGTTCTGGCGATCTCGGTTATTCGGGACGTGTCGGTGTGAACCTGCCGGTCGTCGAGGGCAAACTCGCGCTTCGCGCCAGCTATTCTTACCGCGCGACCCCGGGCTTTGTTGACAATGTTTCCAACGGTGATCGTGACATCAACGACTACTCGCAGCAGAGCGCCCGTGTCGCCGCCTTGTGGCAAGCAAGCCCTGATTTCTCGCTCGAATTTGCAGGCTTGTGGCAAAAGGTAAAAGCTGATGGTTATGGCGAAACGCGCTTGTTGATTCCTGAGCCCTATTTGTCGGGCACCGCCCCGATTCCCCCGGGCGCGTTGCAACCACTGGGTGACGGACGATCGACAAGCGTTACTTTGCCGAGCCTGTTCGAAAATGAACTGCTCTATTTGACCGCCACCGCGAAGGCCGATCTGGGTTTTGCAGACTTCGTTTCGGCGACCAGCTATTCGGACAGCCGGACCTATCAATATGGTGATTTCACCGACGTTTACGGCCCGCTGATTCCGTTGTTGACCGGCGGCCCCGGGCTGTCAGCTTTCTACATCACGCTCGATCTTCAAAAGTTTACGCAGGAATTTCGCTTCAGCACGGCAGACGGCGGCGCCCCGTTCCAATGGCTGATAGGCGGATTTTATACGCACGAGAAGAGCGGCAATCAGCAAGTGGTGACCGCGCAGAACCTTGATCGGTCGCCGATCGCGGGACTTGATCCGCTTGCGACCGCAGGTTTGCCGTCGACCTATGACGAATATGCTGTGTTCGGGCAGGCCAGCTATACGTTCGCAGATGTTTTCGAGATCGGGGGCGGGTTGCGCTGGGCGCGCAACGAACAGGATTTCCGTCAGATCAGCGATAGTGCCGCCGGTCTGGTGCCAACAGCGGATGACCCGGGTTCTTCGTCCGAAGAAGTCGTGACCTGGTCGGGCTTCGCCCGCTATGCCATCGCGCCGCGAGCGTCGCTGTATGCACGCGTAGCGACGGGCTATCGCCCGGGCGGTCCCAACGTGATCCTGCCGAACATTCCGACGTCAGTCGGCTCTGATCGACTGACCAACTATGAGCTGGGCGTGAAGGCGGACATTCTGGATAATCGTGCCAGTATCGAAGCGTCGGTGTTCCAGATGGACTGGACCGATATTCAACTCAGCGTATCGACCGGTGGCGTCAGCCACTTTGACAACGCGGGTAGCGCGCGCGCGCGGGGCGTTGAAATCGGCGCCAGCATTCGCCCCGACGATCGTTTTTCGGTCGGGCTTAACGCCGCCTACACGCATGCAAAATTGCTTGACGACGCGCCGGGTGGGAATGGGCTCGCGGGCGACCGCTTGCCAGCAGTGCCGAAATTTTCGGCGTCGATTACGCCGCAATACGACTTCCCGCTGGGTGGCGACTGGACGGGCTCGATTGCGACCTCGATGCGGTTCGTCGGAGACCGGTACAGCGCGACGCCGAGTTCGGCGAATGCAATCAAGTTGCCTGACTATACGGCGTTTGATCTTTCGTTGCGCGCCAGCAATGAACGGTGGACAGCGCAAATCTATGTTCGCAACTTGACCGACAATCGGGGGCTTCTCTCCGGCGCCGTGTCGACCAGTGCGTTTGGAACGCGAAATTACGTAACGGCGGTCCCAATTCAGCCGCGGACCATCGGCCTCGCCGTCGATTTCAAATATTGAGCTGCCAGTTGGAGGACGTTCTTGTGACGGAAGGGATGAAAGTCCGCGCCGGTGGGCATTCGCTCCCTAGCCCCTATCTGCTGTTCCTCGGCGACACGACCGAGGCGGGTTATGCCAAGACCGCCTTTGGTCTGGCCGACTGGGCCGCGGATCGCTGCGTCGGCGAGCTGGCGATCGGCGGCTGCACCGTCACCACCGGCCTGCCGCCGATGTCGCCGGCCGAGGCGCGGGCGGCGGGGGCGCGGTCGCTGGTGATCGGGGTCGCTAACCAGGGCGGGGTGATCGGCGACAGCTGGATCGTCGCGCTGGTCGAGGCGATGGAGGCGGGGCTCGACATCGTCAGCGGGCTGCACGTCCGGCTGGCGAGCCTGCCCGCGCTGGCCGAGGCGGCGAAACGCACCGGCCAGCGGCTGATCGATGTGCGCACGCCGCCGCCGTCGATCCCGATCGGCAATGGTCGCAAGCGCAGCGGCAAGCGGCTGCTGACCGTCGGCACCGACTGCGCGCTCGGCAAGAAATATACCGCGCTGGCGCTGCACCGCGCCTTTGTCGAACGCGGCATCGATGCCGATTTCCGCGCGACAGGCCAGACCGGCATCATGATTGCGGGCGGCGGTATGCCGATGGATGCTGTCGTGTCGGATTTCGAGGCAGGCGCTGCGGAGATTCTGAGCCCCGATGCGCCCGCCGACCATTGGGACTTGATCGAAGGACAGGGGTCGATCTTTAACCCCGCCTATGCCGCGGTGTCCTTGGGCCTGCTCCACGGCAGCCAGCCCGATGTGTTCGTCGTCTGCCACGATCCGACACGCAAGGTGATCCTCGGCATGGAAAGCTTTGCGCTGCCCTCGATCGAGGAGGTCATCGACCTGACGATCCGTCTCGGCAGCCGCACCAACCCGGCGATCCGCTGCGGCGGGGTCAGCCTCAATACATCGAGCTATGACGCCGACGCTGCCGAAGCGCTGATGGCGGCGGAGCGCGAGCGGCTGGGTCTGCCCGTGACCGACCCGATCCGTGGCGGCGCTTCCTTCGACGCGCTCGTCGAAAATATCCTCGCGTGAGTGTGGGCGCGACGGGCAGCAGGTCGAGCTGGTTCCAGCGCTTCCTGCTGCCCGGACTGGCGCTGAAGGCGGTGATCATCGGCGGCGGCTATGCCACCGGGCGCGAGCTTGCCGAATATTTCGTGCCGTCGGGGCCGTGGGGCGGGCTGTCGGCGATGCTGCTCGCGACGCTGATCTGGAGCGTCGTTGCGGCGGTCACATTTGCGCTCGCCCGGAAAATGGGCGCCTATGACTATCGAGCGTTTTTTCAGCGGCTTCTGGGGCCGGGCTGGATCGCGTTCGAGCTGGCCTATCTGGTCTTCGTGATCCTCATCCTCGCCGTGTTCGGCGCCGCGGCAGGCGCGATCGGCGCGGCGACCTTTGGCTGGCCCGAACTTGCCGGGTCCATCGTGCTGGCGGTCAGCATCGTTGCTTTCACGGCGTTCGGTACCGACACTGTTGAGACGCTGTTCAAATATGCCTCGATGCTGATCTACGCGGTTTATGCGCTGTTCCTGATCTTTGCGCTGACCAGCTTCGGCGGATTGATCGCAGAAGGGTTCGCTAATGCGCCGCCGCCGTCGGGCAATTGGGTCGCCGGCGGGCTGACCTACGCCAGTTACAATATCGTCGGCGCCGTGATTATCCTGCCGGTGCTGCGTCATCTGACCAGCCAGCGCGATGCGGTGGTGGCGGGGATCATCGCGGGACCGCTGACGATGCTGCCCGCGATCCTGTTCTTTGTCGCGATGATGGCATTCTACCCCGCGATCGGTGCCGAGACCTTGCCGTCCGATTTCCTGCTGCGCCAAATGGCGGTGCCGGGGTTCCATATCCTGTTCCAGCTGATGATCTTTGCGGCGCTGCTCGAAAGCGGGGTCGGCGCGATCCATGCCATCAACGAACGCGTGTCGGGGGTCGTCGAGGCGCGCGGCCGCCCACCGCTCGGCACCGGCGCGCGCGCCGCGATCGGCGGCGTCATTTTAGTTGGCTGCATGTTCGTCGCGGCGCGCATCGGCCTCGTCGATCTGATCGCCAGCGGTTATCGCTTCCTCGCCTGGCTGTTCCTGATCGTCTTTGTCGCGCCGCTGCTCACCATCGGCCTCTGGTGCCTGCTGCGCCCCGCTCCCGTTCGAATGGAGACAGTCCCATGAAAGCCGTCCGCCTGCTTGCTCTGTCATTGATGCTGTCGGTTGCGGCGCCCGCTTGGGCCGAACCGCCGAAGGACATTGTGGAAACGGTCGAAACCTTGCGCCTGAAGATCGGCGCCCCCGGCGTATCGATCGCGATCGTCGAGGACGGCAAGACGACGCTCTCGCGCGGCTGGGGCGTTCGCAAGCTTGGCGAGCGCACACCGGTCGACAAACAGACGCTGTTCCAGACCGGATCGACCGGCAAGGCGATGACCGCCGCAGCGCTCGCGATTCTGGTCGACGAGGGCAAGATTGCGTGGGACGATCCGGTGATCAAGCACATGCCGTGGTTTCGCATGCACGACGCGTGGGTGACGCGCGAGATCACGATTCGCGACCTGCTCGTCCACCGCAGCGGGCTGGGGCTGGGGCAGGGCGATCTGATGTTCGTGCCGCGCACCAATCTCACGCGCAAGCAAACCGTCGAGCGCGTCGCCTACCTCAAGCCGCAGACCAGTTTCCGTTCGGCCTACGCCTATGACAATATCCTCTATGCGGTGGCGGGGCAGTTGATCGAGGAGGTCACCGGCCAGACGTGGGAAGTGTTCATGCGCGACCGCCTGCTGCGCCCCGGCGGCATGAACGACGGGACGACCGACAGCGAGGACCGTTTCCGCATCGCCAACCGGTCATGGCCGCACGCGCGTCTGTCTGGGCCGCTGCGCGGTCTTGGGCCGCAGCAGGCGCTGAACGAACGCGACGAACTCGGCCGCAACGGCGCGCCCGCTGGCGGACTGGCGCTCAGCGCCGATGACATGGCCGCGTGGCTCAAGATCCAGCTCGCTTATGGCGCGTTACCCAATGGCAAGCGGCTGTTCAGCGAAGCGCAGGCCAAAGAGATGTGGGCACCGGTCACCCCGATGCCGATCACCCCGCTGCCCGACAGCCTGAAACCGGCGCAGCCGAACCAGCAAGCCTATGCCTTGGGCTGGCAGGTGCAGGATTATCGCGGCCACCGTATCGTTCAGCACAGCGGCGGGGTGTTCGGATCGATCACCCGCGTCGTGATGATCCCCGACAAAAATGTCGGCTTTGCGATCATGATGAACAGCGAAGACAGCGGCATGCTCCTCGGCCTCTATTATGACCTGCTCGACCATTATCTCGATCAACCTGACTATGGCTGGATCGCGAAATGGGAGGATTGGTACCAATCGCGGCTCGCGGGCGGCGTCGAATATCTGAAACAGACGCAGGCATCGCCAGCGAAGAGCAGTCCCTCGCTTTCGCTGGCGGGCTATGCCGGGCGCTACCGCGATCCCTGGTATGGCGATGTGGTGATCGGTTCGGCAACGACCGGACTGACGATCGACTTTACCTCGACGCCGCGAATGGCGGGACGGCTGAAACATTGGCAATATGACAGCTTCGTCACCGATTTCGATGATCCGGCGATCGAACCCGCCTATGTGACCTTCGCGCTCGATGCCGAGGGCAAGATCACGGGGGTGACGATGAAGGCGGTGAGCAAGATTGCCGATTTCAGCTGGGACTATCATGATCTCGACCTGAAACCGGTGGAGGACAAGAAGTGAAGCACCTTGCGATCCTGCTTGCCGCCACGGCACTGTCGGCGTGCTCGACCGGCGAGCAAGCGGTGAAGGCGCCCGAAGCGCCGCTGCACAGCCGGATGCTCGTGCTCGACACCCACCTCGACACCCCGCTGCATTTCGAGCGGCAGGGGTGGAGCTTCGCCGACCGCCACGGCCTGACCGACGATATGGTCCAGCTCGACATTCCGCGGATGAAGGACGGCAACCTCGATGGCGGCTTTTTCGTCATCTACACCGAGCAGGGCGCGCTCGATGCCAAGGGCTATGCCGACGCGCTGGCCTTTGCGCGGGCGCGCTCGGACCTGATCGACGCGACGATCACCAAGCATAGCGATGTGATCGATGCCGCACGCACCGCAGCCGACGCACGGACGCTGACCAAGGCAGGCAAGCTGATCGCCTATAAGTCGATGGAGAACAGCTATCCGCTGGGCGAAGACGTCGCGCTGCTCGCCGAGTTCCACCAAAAGGGCGTCCGCATGGCGGGGCCAGTGCATAGCAGGACCAACCAGTTCGCCGACAGCGCGACGGGCGAGGCGCGCTGGAAGGGGCTCAGCCCGCTGGGCAGGCAGTGGGTGGCAGAGATGAACCGTCTTGGCATTATCATCGACGCGAGCCATGCGTCGGACGCGGCGTTCGACCAGTTGCTGGTGCTGTCGAAATATCCGATCATCCTGTCGCATTCGAGCCTGCGCTCGACCAACAACCATCCGCGCAACCTGGACGAGGGCCGTCTGAAAGCGCTGGCCGCAAAGGGCGGCGCGATGTGCATCTCGACGATTTTCATGTCGGACATGAACATGACCCCGGCGCGCGGCGATTTATTCGGCCAATATGAACGCATCGGCAGTCTGTCGCCCGCCGAGCAGGCCGAGCTCAACCGCAAATGGCGCGAACTCGACAAGACCGAGCCGCTGTGGGCGGCCGATTTCGAGAAATATATGGCAATGGTGTTGCGCGCGATCGAGGTCGGCGGCGTGGACCATATCTGCTTCGGCGCCGACTGGGACGGCGGCGGCGGGCTGAAGGGGATCGAGGATATTTCAGCGCTGCCCAAGGTCACCGAGCGGCTGAAGGCCGCGGGTTATTCGGACGCCGAAATCGAAAAAATGTGGAGCGGCAATGTGTTGCGCGTGCTGGCCGCGCAGCAGGCTCGCTGATCGATCGGGCGTAGCGGCATAGCGGCGGCTCTTTCCTAAACGCGTCGTTAACCATGTTGCTGAAGCATATTCTCACGTCGCTTCGGCATGCCTCGCGCTATGTTCGCGCGGCTCCATCCTTCAACCATCGCCAGCGTTGCAGCGCTCTCGCTTGCCGCAATGGTGCCCGCGACGGCGCATGCAGCGACCGACGCGACCGCGATGAAGATGGCCAATGCCAAGTCATTTGCGATCGGTGATAGCTGCCAAGCCGCTGTCGCCCCGCCATCGACGACGTCGACCTTCGCCGCCGTCGCCCCGTTCGAACCGGAGGCGCCAAGCGCGCTCGAACGGATCCGGATGAGCCAGGAACAACCGGTGCCGACGGTCGATGCCGCTCCGGCGCCCACCAATCCAATGGTCGTCCACGCGATTTCGCGGGGCGCCGACCGCCTGTTCAATGCCGATCGCCCGGCGGCCGTGTCGGTGCGGGTCGATTGCACCGCGCCCGTTGCGGTGCTGGCGACGGCTGCTCCGGACCCCGACAGCGAGCTTGGGACGCTCGCCATTCCCGTCGATACGACGCGCTTTGACGATCGCTGGGCGCGCGTCCGCCGCGCTCCCGCCGTGCGGCTGATGCAGGCGCAGCTCGATCGCGCTGCGGTGACGCCGGGGCTAGGCGAGGCGA
Organism: Sphingopyxis sp. EG6; assembly: GCF_003609815.1. Taxonomy (NCBI): domain Bacteria; kingdom Pseudomonadati; phylum Pseudomonadota; class Alphaproteobacteria; order Sphingomonadales; family Sphingopyxidaceae; genus Sphingopyxis; species Sphingopyxis sp. EG6. Next base: position 2,113,331 of record NZ_AP017603.1, on the reverse strand, counting down.
CGACGCTCGAACGGATCAACCTGTGGGTCAATCGCCAGATCGCCTATGCCGACGACGAGCGCAATTATCGGCAGCGCGACTTTTGGGCGACCGCCGATGAAACGGTCGCGCGGGGCAGCGGTGATTGCGAAGATTATGCGATCCTGAAAATGCACATGCTGCGCGCGGCGGGCATCGACGGCGACCGCATGAAACTTGTCCTGCTGCGCGACCTCGCGATCAACGCCGATCATGCCTTTCTGATGGTGCGGTCGCAGGCGGGCTGGGTCGTCCTCGATAATATGACCGACCGTATCTACGACGGGCGCCAGGCCAATGCGGTGCGCCCGATCATGTCGTTCAGCGGCGACCGCCGCTGGATCCACGGCTATCGCGACGCCGCCGCGCCCGTTGTGATGGCCGCAGTGGCGGCGCCAAAGGTGTCGGCGACGGCTTTCGCCAGCGCTGCCCGCGCCGCGAATGGGCGTCCGTCTTTCAAGACTGCGTTGCTGCCGGCTCCCAGCGTCAAGCTCGCTTTGGCGCATGTTTCGATCGGCAATGCGCTGCCCCGATTGTTCGGGCGCCTGGCATCGCGCGGAACCAAATGATCGCCGGGATCGGCCCAATCGGCGGCAAAGCGCCGAATTTCAAAAGCTTCTGTGACAGAGCCAAAATGCCGCCAGATTGGCAGCATCGAATCGGCAACGACTCGCGGCGGGCGATACATTCGAATCGGATTCTTTCTCGATTGACGATCGTCGATTAACCAGAATTGTTAGGGGTTGCGGCCAAATTTTGGCCGGACCGGGCAGCAGGCATCACCCGAAAGGCTAGCAAATCTGCGATTCCGGGATGCACACTTAAAGTGCTGCATTTGATGCGATTAAGCACGCTCGGTCGTCGACGAGGGGCAAGCTCCCGCTGGCGCCGCCGGAATCGACCATACCTCTTTGTGGGTATGTATCAAAATCCTCGTAGATTCTGTCATTTAGTTGTATAACCTTTAGGGTAGTTATTGGATAACCAAACTAAAAGGTTAACATATTCAACGTGGGGAGGGGTCCGCCGCGATGAAGATCAAAGGGAATTTGGGTTTTAGACCGAAGTCCAGACAAGTTGGGTCGCCTTGACTGAGAGTTCAGGGGAGGCGGAAATGTCGCAGTTGATCAAGATTTCGCTTCTAGCGAAATATGAAATCGCGAGGGAAGGGTTACGCAACATCCTTTCCGGCGAAAGCTTTCAAATCCAGGCATCGGTGTCCGATGCTTCGGCGTTGTTCGACCCGCAAGGATGGATCGCGGACGACGTCGATTGCCACGTCATCGTCGTCGACGGCGGCGATACCGGCTATGGCCTTGATGCCTGTCGTCGGCTCGTCGTGAAAAAAGATCATGCGCGCTTGGCGTTGCTGTTCGACCATTATGTCTTTGAAGATGTGGTCGAAGCGTTTCAGATTGGCGTCGATGCCGTGATCATCAAGGAAATTCTGTGCGCACCGCTGGTCGAATCGATCAAGCTGGTGGCACTGGGCGAAAAGGTCTTTCCGTCGCAGCTGGTGAACAATCTGACCAGCTGGGTGCCCGCCGCGCTCGGCGGCGACTGGAAAAGCAGCGCGGCATCGGTGGGACTGTCCGACCGCGAGATCGAGATTCTGGAAAGCATCATGGCCGGGATGGCCAACAAGGTGATCGCGCGGCAATTCGGCATCTGCGAAGCCACCGTCAAGGTCCACGTCAAGGCGATCCTGCGCAAGTTGGGGGTGGAGAACCGCACCCAAGCGGCAACCTGGGGGGTCAAGAATGGCCTGGGGGAGCCGGTGCAGCTAAATCTCCGCGAGGTAAGGCCCGTTCGCGCACCGATTAGGCCGCCGCCGTTGGCCGGGCGCGCTGCCTGACGCGGCCCGCCACCGCGCCGACATGCAAAGGGGCGCTGCGGCGACGGCCGCAGCGCCCCTTTTTTGGCCGCCTAGAGCGCGCTCAGCGTTCGGTAAATGCTTCCGACCGGGCGCGCAGGAACGGCTTGAACAAATAGCTCAAGATGCTCTTCTTGCCCGTCAGCACCTCGACGTCGCACACCATCCCCGGCGTGATCGGTAACTGGCGGCGGCCATTTTTCAGATAGGCGACGTCGGTTTCGACCACGACGGTGAAATAGGCTTCCTTCGTCGCCTCGTCGTACAGGCTGTCGGGCGAAATCTGCACGACGCGCCCTGACAGGCCGCCATAGACCGCAAAATCATACGCCGTGACTTTCACATTGGCGCGGTCGTTGACCTTGATGAAAGCGATGTCACGCGGTGCGACGCGCGCCTCGACCAGCAATTTGTCGCCGACCGGGACGACTTGCATGATCTTTTGCCCCGCCTGCACGAAGCCGCCCACCGTGGTGACCTGAACGTCGTTGACGATGCCGTTGGCGGGCGAGCGGATTTCGCTGCGCTGCTGGCGCCCCGCGGCACCACGCAGCGATTCCGAATTGACCGCCATCTTGGCGACGATCTGGTTGCGTTCGTCGAGCGCCTCCTGGCGGAACTCCAACCCGGCGGCGGATACCTGCGCCTGCGCTTCGCTGATCGCCGCGGCGGCGCGCGACGCGGCCTGTTCGGCGGCGGCGAGCTTGCCGCGCACCTCGGTCACCTCACGCTGGGCATTGAGCAGCTCGGTCTGCGGGACGATCGATTTGGCGGCGAGCGGCGCCAGCAGGTCGACCTGATTCTGCGCCAGCGACAGGCTGGACCGCAGCGAGGCGATCGTCGCCTGCGCCTCGCCATAATCGCGGCGTCGCTGCTCGACCGCAGCGTTCAGCGCCATCCGGCGACTGCGCTGGGTCGCGGCGCGCACCGATTGCAAATCGGCTTCCTGGCTGCATTCGGCGGGCCTGACGCCGCTCGCGTTCGGGGTGCAGTCGGCCGCCGCCCCGCCATTGCCCTCGCGGCCGAGGCGCGCCGCACGCGCCGCCAGCGAGCGGTTTTCGGCTTCGATCTGGCCGAGCTGCGATGAGGATTCGGTGTCATCAAGGCGGACTAGCAACTGGCCCTTGCGAACCGCTTGCCCCGATCGCACGACAATGTCCAAAATCGTTGCAGGTTCGGCAGACTGGACGATCTGCGCCTTGCTCGACGGGATAACCCGCCCCTGACCGCGAGTGACTTCGTCGACCTGCGCAAAGCTGGCCCAGCTGACGAAGACGAACATCCCGACCCCGGACGCCAGGATGATCCGGCGCGTGCCGACATAGGGCCGCGATCTGATCATTTTCCGCTCTCCTTTGTGGCGACGTCAAACTCGCCGCCTTGCTGGCGCGCCATCATGCGCGAGGCGCGGCTAGTTTCTTCGGGTTCGGGGATCGCCAATTCCCAGCCGAGCGACGGGTCGAGCCGACCACCGGCGTCGTTGTCGGCGCGGCGATCCTGCAAGGCTTCCAGCGTGTTGCCCGACGATGCCTGGATCAGGCCTTGCCCGTTGCTGCCATCGCGCTGCCGCACCACCGCGCTGCGCGCGAGGATCGTCGGGATCGCTTCAACGCCGCTGTAGCGACCCGAAAACGCCCCCGGCGTGCCCCATTTGCCGGGCCAGCGATAAAAGATATGCGCACCCAGCTGCGCGATCTTGACCAGCTTCGGCGCCCAATAGGGCGACACATAATTGGCGTGATAGTGGGTCGCATGACCGACCGAAGGTTCGACATAGCCCGCGAGCGCGGCGCGCGCGACATCCTCGGCCTCTTGCCATTTCGCCGGGTTGGGGCGCCGATTGAGCGACCCGTCGCAGGTGAAGCTGAACTGGCACACCGGGCGATTGACGCCCTGATAGACGACGCCGCAGATCGATTTCGGAAAAGCAGGGTGCAGCGCGCGGTTGATGACCACCTGCGCCACCGCCCGCCGCCCGGCAATCGGTTCGTAAGCTGCCTCGAAATAGACCGCCTGGGTCAGGCAGCGCAGCGCCGTCAGCGCCGCCCTTTGATCGACCGTTACCGGGTGGAACGGCCGCGCCGACGCCACCGGGCCGGTGGAGAAGGGGATTGCCTGATTGCGCGTCATCGCCGTTTCGGGCGCCTGGATCGGCGTTGCCGCGGGGTCTTCGGTCAGCTTGATGAGCCGCACCATTTCGGGATCGGTAATTACCGGCGCGTCGGGGCGGCTGTAGGCGGTTTCAGGCACGTCGCCGCCAACAAAGTCGGCCACATGCGCCCACATCGTCCGCGAGGTCAGAAGGGTGACCACCACGGCCATGATGACCAGCCACATGATGGTGCGGCGGTTGTCGTCCTGCGCGACCGTGCCATATCGCCGGGCGGTCGCGGCGGTCATGACGCGGCTCGCTGGGCAAGGATTTCGTCGCGCGGCCCGTCGGCGACGATCCGACCGTTGTCCATGACGATCAGCCGGTCGACCAACCCGAGCACCGTCATCCGGTGCGTCGCGATGATGAGTGTCTGCGTGGACGGGATCGCGGCTTGCAGGTGGTCGACGAAATGCTTTTCGGTCTGGCTGTCCATCGCACCGGTCGGCTCGTCGAGGAACAACAGATGCGCCGGGGTCATCAGCGCCCGGGCGAGGACCAGAAAGCTGCGTTGCCCGCCCGACAGCCGCGCCCCGCGTTCGCCGATATGAAAATCGAACCCCGCCGTGTCGCGGCCCAGGAATTCGTCGGCACCTGACCGGCGAACCGCATCGATGATGGCCGCGTCGTCGGCATCGCTGGCACCGACCATCAGATTTTCGCGCACCGTCCCGCTGAACAGCTCGGCATCCTGGCCGACGAAACGCAGCGTCGAGCGCAAGTCGTGCGGATCATATTGGCGGCTTTCCAAGCCGTCGATCCGGTAGCTGCCGCTGGTGGGATCATACAGGCCGCACAGCACGCGGCCGAGCGTCGATTTGCCCGACGCGACACGGCCGATCAGGCCGACGCGTTCGCCGGGCTCGATGACCAGGCTGACATCGGCGAGCGATTCCCGTTCGGTATCGGGATAGCGAAAGCTGACATGGTCGAGCTGTAGCCGCCCGTCGCGGATCTCGGGGGTGATCGAACGGCTGCCCTTGTCGCGCTCGTCATCCTGATCCATCAGCTGTTGCAGGCTGTTCAGCGTGACAAACGCCTGCCGTCCGCGCGTCATCAGAAAGGCGAGCTGCCCGACCGGGGCGAGCGAACGGCTGGCCAGCATCACGATTGCGATGATCGCCCCCATCGAAATGCTGCCGGCATTGAACAGGTAGAAACCGCCGATGATCAGCGCGACACCGGTCGCCTGCTGGCACAGCGTTGCGAGGTTGACCGCGGTCGCGGTCAGCTTGCGCATTTCTTCCTGCGTATAGGCATTGGATGCCGACAGTCGCCGCCATTTGCCGAGCATCCGGCCCTCGGCACGGCACGCCTTGACGGTTTCGAGGCTGCCGATCGTTTCGACGAGCGTCGTCTGCAACATGCTGGCGTCGACCTGTGCGTCGGCGACCGCGGCGCTCATCCGGCGCTGCAAAACCCAGCCCATCGCGAGCATGACGGCCATCGCGACGATCGGGATCACCGCCAGCCAGCCGCCAAGCACCGCGATCAGCGCGACGAACACCGCAAGGAACAGGATGTCGGTGATCAGCACGACGGTGGTCGAGGCAAAAAAATCGCGAACCTGTTCATAGTCGGTCACCCGCCGCGCGAGCGCGCCGGTGCTGCCGCGCTGGGTCGCCAGCGGCAGGTTCAGCACCTTGTCGAGCAGCCGCTGCGACAGCCGCGCGTCGATGCCGCGCCCGACCTCGTCGATCAGCCCGGTGCGTGCCAGCCGCAGCCCATATTCGACCGCGATCGCGAACAGCGCACCCAGCGCCAACATCCAGAGGCTGGCCGCCGCCTTGTTGGGAATGATGCGGTCGTACACATTCATCGTGAACAACGGCATCGCAAAGGCGAGCAGATTGATCAGCAGCGATGCGAACATCACATAGCCATATTGGCTGCGCTCCTTCCACACCTCGCTCCAGAACCAATGCTGTTTCGTGGCTTCATCCCACGGACGTTCGCGCGCCGTTTCGCTGGCGGGGTCGTGGCGGACGATGACGCCCTGTCCCGAATAGGCGGCGTCGAGCAGGCGGCGATCGATTTGCAGGTCGCTGCGCGCACCCGGCAAGCGCACCCAGCAGCTGTCATCGTCCATCGCGGTCAGGACCAGCGGTCGTTCTTCGTCCAGCAGCAGGATGGCGGGAACGTCCTGCGCATTCCACGCCGCAAGTGGCCGCCGCACCAGGTGGCAGCGGAGGCCAACGGCGTCGAGGGCGTGATCGAGCTGATCGAGCGGCACCAGGCCGTCGTCGTCGAGCGCGAGCCCCTTTTTGACGCGCAGGTCAGAGAAGGGACGTTCGAATAGCGCCGCGATGGCCGCCACGGCATCGAGCAATTCGTCGCCCTGCGCCGGGGTGCTGCGCCATGCTTCAAAACCCGTGGCGGGGGAGGGCTGGCGCGACCGCCGCGCCCCGCGGGCGTCGGCCGGATAGTTCATGTGGGATCCCGCATCGCTTCAGGATTCATTTCCGGGGTCGGCCCGACCTTGAAGCGTTCGCGCGCGGTCGCCGCGGCCGCGGCAGGCGGCTGGACATCCATTGCCGCGAGCAGGTCGTTGAGCGCGGCAAGCAGTTTGAATTCGGAATAGAATTGCGCGAATTTTGCCGTCTCGGTGCGAACCTGGACGTTGTAGCGGGTGTTTTGTGCGTCGAGCACGTCGAGCAGCGAGCGACGCCCGACGTTGAACTGGGCGCGATACGAGCGCAGCAATTCGTCCGAAACCCGGCTCTGCTCTTCCAACTCCTTCACCAGCTTGCCCTGTGCGTCCCAGGTGTTCCACGCGACGCGCACATCCTCTTCGGCTTCGCGGATCATCTGATCCATCCGATAACGCGCTTCCTTTTCGCGCCGGTGCATCTCCTGCACCTTCGACCGTTTGAGGCCGCCGTTGAAAATGTCCCAGCGCAGCACGAGTCCGGCGCGCAGGTCATTGGTCTCGCCGCGGAAGCCGTCGATGTCGTCGCCGATCCGTGCATTGCCTTCCAGCGCCAGCGTCGGCGACATTTCGGCCTTCGCCTTGCGAACGAGCGAATGGGCGGCGTCGAGGTCCGCCTGCGCTTCGCGCACGCGCGGGTTGCGCTCGCGGGCGCGGGCCAGCGCATCCTCGAGCGTCGCCGGAATGCTACCCGCAAGCGAGGGCGGCAATGCGGCGCCGTCGACCAGATCGAGCCCGGTCAGGGTGCGGAACGAGGCCGAGGTGTTGACGAGGTCGAGATTGGCTTCGGTCACCCGCGCCCGGGCGGCTTGCTGGCGCTCCTCGGCCTGCTGCTGGTCGGCAATGCTCAGCGATCCCTTGGCGACGCCTTCGCGCAGGTCGGTCACCAGCTTGCTGTGGAAATCGATATTATCCTCGGACGCCGCGACGATCCGCTGCTGCAACAGATAGTCGAGATATTGGCGCGTGACCTGGAGCGCGATGAACTGCGAGCGTTCTTCGACGCGGAACGCCGCGCCGTCGGTCCGTGCGGCCTGGCGCCGCACCTCGTTGCGCCGAACGCCCCCGTCGAACAGCGTTTGTTCGACGCTCAGCGAACCCTCCATCGGATAGAGCTCGTTGTCGGCGATACCGAGTGCCCGGCGGGTGCTGTTCTCGAGACGCCGAATACCGACAGACCCTTCAACCGAGATGCGCGGGGCGAACAGCCGCTGCGCCTGTTCGCGCTCAAACTCGATCGCGGTCTTGTTCTCGACCGCCTGATTGATCTCGGGGTTGGTCTGGACCGCGGTTTCCACCGCGGTTTTCAGTTCGATCCGCTGGGTCCAGCCGGCATCGTGCGTAGCAACGAGCGCGACGGCGGTGAGCAACAAGGCTGCGGTACGAAGTTTCGGCATTTTCAGTCCCCTGCTTTTATCCGGTCGAAGTCGAAGATCCTTCTGCGTGATCTTTCTCCTGCGCCGGTGTTTCGTAATGTTCGGCCTTTCCGCCGGTGTTTCAGGCGTGTCCGGCCGACGCCATTTGTTCGAGCTGCACCACCACATGCTGCTGCGCGAGGTCGGCGATAAACGAATGGCCCGATGCGCCGTCGCCGATCCCGCCGATCGTTCCGCCGTCGCCCAGCATGATGCGGGCCAGTACCGGTTCGGCTGGCGTCGCCGGACCGAGCAGCGCGTCGAGTTCGACTTGCGGTCCTTCCAGCGCGGCGGCGACGATGGTGTCGAGCTGCGCGGCGGCGGGGTCGGCGACGGCCTGCGGCGGCAGCGCCATCTGCGTCTGGTCGCTCGCGGCGGTTGCCGTTGCGGGTTCGGGCGGCAGGTCGACCTCGGTCCCGGCAAGCAGCTCCGAATAGCTTGGGTCGGGCGCCGCGCTATCGGCGGGGTCGCTCTGCGCTTCGCGGCGATCATCCTCATCCATCTGCCGCTGGGTATTTTCAGGCTCGATGCGAGCGGTCGCCGGGCCGGAGAAATATTCGTGGACCAGTCCGTCGGCCTTGGCAGCGGGCAGGGCATCCGATTGCGCGGCGGCTTCGCTCGATACCCCGAGCTGCTGGTTCGCAACCGCGTTGTCGCCGTCGGGCGTCGCGGGGGGACGGGCTGCCAGCGGTGTTGCTGCGGCCAGCCCGGCCACCAGCATCGCGGTCGAAATGCCCGCGGCGCCATTGGTCGCGGCGATCCGTTGCTGGTCGGCAAAATTGGTGGCGAAAGCCGCGTCGGCAAGCTTGCCCGTGGTGCCGTCGGCGCGGGTGTAGAGCGCTTCACCCTTGACCTGCACCTGTCCGTCGGCGGCGGTATAAGCCTTTCCGTCGGAGGTCAGCGAAATGCTGATGATGCCTTCGCTGATCAGCGATCGGAATTCGCCAGCGTCGGTCACGCCGTTGCTGTTGGCATCCTGCCAGATCCCGAATTTTGCGAAATCGGCGTCGGCAGCGTCGAGCTTGCCATCGCCATTGCTGTCATAGGCGGCAGCAAGACCTTGCAGATCGGACAGGCCCGCGCCGCCGAACACCAGCTCGGCGCCGTTGTTGACCTTGCCATCGCCATTTTTGTCGATTGCCAGCAGGCCGTCGTCGGCGCCGACCCAGGCGGTGGTTTCGGCGAAGCCGTCGCCATTATAGTCAAAGCTGACCCCGGCGGCGTTCGACACGAACTCGACCCCGTCGCCGTCCAGATCGACCGCAATCGGCGGTGCGAGCGCGGTGATGGTCACCGACAGGTTCGCGGTCGCGGTGTCACCATCGCGGTCGGTGATGACATAGTTGAACACTTCGGTCGCGGTCACCGTGATCGGGCTCGGCGGCTGGTAATTATACTGGCCCGTCGCGAAGTTCAGCGTGAGGGTTCCGCCCATCGGCGTGGCGATCGCATTCAGCGTCGTTCCGGCAATGCTGCCGCCGCTCGACACCGCGATGCTTGACGCGCCATCCCAGGTATAGGTGGTTGAACCGATGGTGATCGACAGCAGGCGTCCGCCATCGGCGCCAAAGAAGTCGTTCGCGTCGAGATCGCCCGACACCGCCGACGGGACGATCACCGACAGCAAGGTCGCCACCAGATCTTCGAAATCGTCGACCAGGATCGGCTCGTTGTTCGGCGCGGCGTTCAGGTCGACGTCGCGCAGCCGCTGGATGTTGAGCGGTTGCAACGGATTGTTGTCGATGCCGATCGCGGTGACGTTGACATTGTTGTTGTCGACGAAATTGTTCCACGCCGTTGCCGTTGCGGCGGTCAGCGAATTGGTGACCATCGGCGGGATGCCACCGAACTGCGTCTGCTGGTTCGGGTTGCCGTCGCTCAGGAAAAACACCTGGTTGCTTGCGCCGGGGATGGCGCTGAAGTTGGCCAGCGCGGTCTGGATCGCGCCGGTGTAGTTGGTGTTGAACCCGATGTCGTCCTGCGACGGGCGTTCGCCGCCTGCCGCCGGGTTGAGCGAGTCGAGATAGGCGTTTGCGTCGGCTGCGGTCGAAAACGCCTCTGAGGCGAATGAGCCCGACGAGAAGATCACGAACTTGATCGTGAGCGCCCCCGATGCCGCGCTATCCAGCTGCGCAAGCGCGCCTTGGACCGCCTCCAGCATGATGTTCAATTCGCTGTCGTCGATGCTGTCGCTGAAATCGAGGATGAAGAGCGTGTTCACATCCTGCATTGGCTGCGACGACGATCCGGTTTCGCCCGTGGCGGTCGGCGCGTCATCCTCGATCACGATCTGGATTGCCGACGCATTGGTCGTCGTCGTCGTGCCGTCGGATGCCGACACGGGCACGAAGAAGTCCTTGAGGTCTTCGAGCGCGACGGTCGGGTGATCAACCGCGCGTGACAGGGTCACGGTGTAAGCGCCATTGGACGCCAGCGTAATCCGGATGACTTCCGATCCGCCGACCGAACCGATCAGGGTTCCGGTGCCGACCCCGGCCCAGGTCACCGGAACACCGCCTGCGGTCAGCACCGCACCCGGATTGCCGAGCGTTGCGGTCAGCGTCTCGCCCGCGTCGGCGTCACCGATCGCCAGCGTGCCGCTGAAGGTCGTGCTGTTGGTCGTATCGAGCGTCGCGTTCGGCGCCGTATCGGGCAGACCGTTCGGCAGCCCTTCTTCGGAAATCCGCGCGATCGCTGTACCGATCGTCGGCGCGTCGTTGGTGCCGAACACCGTGATCGTCAGCGTCGATCCGACCGAGAGCGATCCGTCGCTGATCGTATAGGCAAAGCTTTCGGTCAGCGTCTGGCCGCTGTCGAGCGCGTTGACTACCGGTTTGTCCTCGTCGAGCGTATAGGTGTAGCTGCCGTCGCCATTGATGACGAGCGTACCGTACAGCCCGACATAGGTACCAGCCGAGGTAACGGTGATCGCCTCCAGATCGGGGTCGTTGTCGGCAACGTCAGCAAAGCTGCCAAACGGCGCCCCGGGATGCGCGATGTCCTGCAGCACATTGCCCGACGCGCTGGGGTCCGAACCGCTGACGCCGTCGAGCACCCAATTGGTATCGGCACGCGCGATCGGGAAATCATTGGCGCCGGTGATCGAGATGGTGATCGTCGCGATCGACGTGTCGCCGTCGGCGTCGCGCACCGTGTACTGGAATGTATCGGTCAGGGTCTCGCTGGAATTGAGCGCGATGACCGCCGGGTCATTGGGGTCGAGATCGTAACGATAGCTGCCATCGGCGGCGATCACGATCGAACCATAGTCACCCGCGAGGGCAGCGCCGATTGTTCCCGTCGTCGCCCCGAATGCCACGCCGATCACGATCAGCCCGCCGTCGGCACCCCCATTGTCGGGCGATCCGTCCATGCCGTTGACATCGGTGCCGCCGATGCCGGTCAGCACATTGCCGTCGGCAAAAATCTCGCCGTCGCGCGACACATTGTCCTCGTCGTGCACCGCCTGCGGGGCATCGTCGCGGATCGCGAACTGCCCGGTAATGTCGGCCGTCGCGCGCGCCGTGTCGCCGTCGCCGTCGGTCGCGATGGCGGTGAGCGTGATCAGATTGCTTCCCGAGAGGAATTTCGTCTGATCGGGACCGCTGTCGGGCGTGTGCAGGATCGCGCGCGACTGGTCGAAGGTGACCAGACCGCCCGGGGCCACCGAGATGCGGAACACCTCGTGCGTCGATGTGCGGCCAAAGATCACGCCGCCTTCGATCGACAGGATAACCGGCTCGCCGGTGAGCGAGTCGATGAGGCCGCTCGCTCCGGCGGTGACACCCAATTCGTAGGTGACAAAACCCGGACCATCGGCACCGAAATCGGTGGTTGCGTTAAACAGCCCCGACAGATTGACCGTCGCATTGGTCGCAAAGTCGCTTTCGTCGACGGTCAGCGTCGATCCTGTGCCGCCAGCGGTGATCGACGGACCGTCGTCGGCAAAGCGGATATTCCCGCCCAGATCGACGGCAACGGTGTCCGACACGCTGTCGCCGTCGCGATCGACGATCGTCGCGGTGCCGCGCAGCTCGACCAGATTGGCCGCCAGCTCGACGAGCTGGGCGGCATAGTTAATGGCCGAACCCGGCAACGGATGGTCGATCTCGGCAAATTGGGTCAGCGTGACGACGCCGGTGGCGGCGTTCACCGCGATGGAAAAAATGGGCGTGCCGGCCGCGCTGCCGACGATCTCGCCGGAGACAAGGGCCAGCGTGACCGGCACGCCGTTGCTGGTCAGGGCGGAGGTCGCGGCCGCCGAGCCCAGCGCAAGGGAATAGGTCCAGGTGACCGCGCCCGCATCCGCGGGACCATCGGCGCCAAAATTGACCACCGAAGTCGAAAAGGCCGCCGAAAAATTGGCGGTCGCGACGTCGAACGCGCTGCCGCGTGTATCGGCATCCTGCGTCGTCAGGGTGATGCTGTTGGTATCGGCGTTGGTCGCGTCGATCGACGGGCCGTCGTCCCTGAACACCAGCGTGCTGCCGATCGCGACCAGCGCCGACGCCTGGTCGCCGTCGCCGTCGGTCACCGTCGCGGTCAGCCGGATGATTGTCGGCGACAAGGTTACCGGATCGTCGGGGTTGGTGGCATCGGGGTGACGGATGGCGCGGATCTGGTCGAGCGTAGCCTGTCCGTTGGAGGCGACGGTCAGCCGGAACGCGACCGTCGACGGCGAATCCTGCAGCCGTCCCTCGACGACGTTACCGATCGCCTGCAGGATGATCTTCGACCCGGTGGCGACGTCGACCAGCCCGGTGGCCGTTGTCACCTCGAAGGTATAGCTGACGCTGCTGCCGTCCTGATCGGCACCGATAACGATGTTGAACAGGCTGGCGAAATTGGCAGTCGCATTCATCGCGAGGTTGGTTTCATCGACCGTCAGCAGCCCTGCGGTCGGCGACAAGGCGGTAATCGACGGCACGTCGTCCGATACCGAAATATTGACCGTACCCGCGACCTGATCGCCGTCGGCGTCGGTCGCCACCACCTCGATCGATCCCAGATCGACCAGATCGTCGATCGTCGTGTCGGGATGCAGATCGTAATTATATTGCAGCGTGACGGACACCGTCGCGACGTTGCCCGACAGGCTGAGGTCGATCACGACCACCGGATTCTCGTCGGCGTCCCAGCCGATGATCTGGTTGTCGGATTCCAGCGTCCAGCTGAGCCCACCGTCGAGTGTCGAAATGTCGCCAAAGCCGATCGATGCGATGGCATCGGACCCCGGAGTGAACACGATGTTGCCGCTCGACGTGACCGGCTGCATCGGCGACGGCGTCGAACCGCTTTCGAGATGCTGGTCGTCGACGGTCAGTTGGATCGGGCCGCTCGCGGTCGGCAGGCTGCCGTCGGCAAGGCGCATTTGCTGCACCGCCGACGACTGATCGCCGTCGCCGTCGGTGATCGTGTAAGTGAAATCGGCGTGGATCGGGAACACGCTGATTTGCGGCACGGGATCAAAGCTCCAGGCACCGTTGGCCTGGAAGGTGTAGGTGCCGTTGGCGTTGGTGAAACTGGTAATGCCGGTTGCGGCGACCGCCACGACGGTGCTGCCGATCGTCACCGACGTCACCGTTGCCCCGTCGGCGCCCTGCGTGTCATTGGTCAGCAGATTGCCCGTGATCGCCGGCGCGTCTTCGGCGACGGTAATCGACGGGGCCGACCGCGCGACCGGGACATCGTCGATCACGTCGATGACGATGACATTCTGGGTGACGTTCCCGAATGCGTCGGTGACATTATAGGTGAAGGTTTCGACCGCGGCGACAAGGTTGGTGCCATTGTTCGCGGTCACCCCGTCCACCGTGCTGGTCAGTGTGTAGAAATAGGTGCCGTCGGGATTGAGCGTGAAGGTGCCATGCGTACCCACGCCATTGCCGACCAGGCTGAATTCCAGCGGACCAGTGCCCCCCGCGACATTGTCGTTGAGATCGCCCAACACCGTTTCCGCATCGCTGTCCGGATTGCTGCCGGTGGCAAGCGCGGCTTCGTTGACCTGCAACTGGACCGCCTCGGCGGACAGACCGGCGTCGCTCAGGCGAATGGTCAGTGTCGTCGTCGATCGGTCGCCGTCGCCATCGACCAACGTATAGACAAACGCATCCTCGGCGCCGTCGGGCGGGACGATGTTCGCATTGGCGACATAGACGTAGCTGCCATCGGCGGCGACCGTCAGTTGGCCGTACAGACCAACGATGACCGCGCCGACCCCACTGATCGCTGGCGCCGACAGATTGTCACCCGCCGCGCGCACGCCCAGGATTTCGCCGCCATCGGCACCCGGAATGTCGTTGGCGAGCAGCCCGCTTGCCGCATCGACTTCCAGCGTCTGGCCTTCACCGACGTCGCCCTCGTCAGCTTCCGCTGCCGGATTGTCGTCCTGGATCAGGACGTCGAGCGTTGCCGCCGCGACAGTGCCATCGCTGTCGGTGATCTCGATCGCAAAGCTTTCGGTCAGCGCGGCGTCGGTCGGGCCGCTGTGCAACAGGCTGTTGTCGATGAGTTCATAGCTGTAGCTGATCGTCCCGCCGACGACATCGCCCGCCGCATCGAACACCGGTTCGAAATCGGTGATCGTCAGGATGCCCAGGTCGGTGGTGATCACCAGCCCCGCGACGATCGTCTCGCCCGCCAGCGTGATCGCGGCGACGCCATCGGCGGCGCTGAAGGTAAAGCTGCCGAGCTGGAGCAGCGCGTCGCTGTCGGGCGCCGACCCGTCGGCCAGGTTGGCTTCCGACACCGTGGCTTCGGCGCCATCGGGGTTCAATCCGTTGATCGTCACGATGTCGTCGCGGCCGCGGATGATCACGGTCAGCGTGGCGGTCGCTTCGTCGCCGTCGGCGTCGGTGATCACATATTCGAACGTCTCGGTCAGCTCGTCGTCGCCATCGAGTCCGGCGACGTCCGGGTTCTCGGGGTCGAGCGTGTAGAGATAGTTGCCGTCCGCCGTGATTTGCAGCGTGCCATAGGCGCCAACGGTAAAGCCGTTGATGTCGCCGCTTTCGCCGCCGAACGCGATGGCGGTAACGCTGGCGCCGTCCGCACCCTCGATATCGGCTTCACCGTCGCTGTCGTTGGCATCGACGCCGCCAATGCCCGTCAGGACATTCCCGTCAGCGGTGTTGGTGATGCCCGATTGCAGCGAGTCCAGATCGTCGATCGCGGTCGGGACGTCATCCTCGACCACGATGCTCAGCGTGCCGCTGGCGGCGTCGCCGTCGAGGTCGGTGACCACGACGCCGAAATTCTCCATGACATCGTCGCCGCTGGTCACCTCGGTCAATGTGTAGCTATACTCGATCGAGGTCGCCGTGATGCCGGTGATGGTGAGCGTGCCGAACTCGCCCGCGATCGTCTGGCCGACCGCCGTAATCGTCTCGCCATTGATCCGCACCGTGCTGACGCCATCGGTCGCGGCAAAGGTGATCGACCCTGCGGTGGTGTCGGCGCCGCTGCCCGGCGCCGATCCGGTCGGCAGGCCCGCCTCGGACACCTGCTGGCCATCGCCGTTGCCCGTCGGAAGCGACAGGGTGACGCCGCCATCGCCGATCGCAATCCGCAGCGTCGCGGTCGACGTATCGCCATCGCCGTCGGTCAGCCGATAGGTAAAGGTGTCGAAAACGCCCCCCGGGGTGCCGGGATTGCGCACATAGCTGTAGCTGCCGTCGCTGTTCAGCGTCAGGACACCGTACAGCCCCGCGACGGGGGTTCCCGCTGCGAAGGGGGCACCGCTGCCCGAAACCGACGACACGGTTGCACCGTCGGCACCGGGGAAATCGCGTCCACCGTCATTTTCGGCGTCGGTGATGACATTGCCGGTGGCGGGGCCAAAGGTACCCGCAGGGATGCTGTCGAAATCGGCGACGGCTTCGGGAACATCGTCGATGATGTCGATCTCGAAACTCGCCGATACGGTATCGCCGTCCAGGTCGGTGATGCCGACGGTGATCAATTGCGACATATTGTCGCCGATCGTGTTGTCGGTCAGCCAGAAGAAATATTCGATCGAGTCCGGGTTGATCGCGATGATGTAGAAGGTGCCGTTGGCCAGCTCGATTTCCTGGCCCTCTTCGGTAATCGCAACGCCATTGATGGTGATGGTCGCCGGCCCGTCACCCGCTGCAAACTGGATCACCCCCGACGTGAAATCGGAACCGTCACCCTCCCGCGAGCCGGGGCTTTCCCCGTCGCGTTCGGGCAGGCCGGCCTCGTCGACAAAGGTGCCGTCGTCGCCTGCACCGGGCAGGATCAGGCTGGGCGCGCTGTCGCCGATCCGGATCGTCAGCGTCGCGGTCGTGACATCGCCGTCGCCGTCGGTCAGCCGATAGGTGAAGACATCTTCGACGCCGCCCGGCGTTCCCGCCGACCGGACATAGGCATAGGTGCCGTCGGGGGCGATCACCAGCCGGCCATATTGGCCCTGTACGGGCGTCCCGGTCGGGCTGAAATCGGTGGCGGCGGCGCTGCGCACGCCGGTGACCAGCGCGCCGTCGGCGCCAGGCGAATCGGCACCCGCCGCACCCGTGGCGGTACCGGCACCGGTGATGACATTGCCGCCCTGCGGTGCGTTGCTGCCCGGCAATGTGTCGTCGATGTCGGCGCGCGCAATCGGGGCATCGTCTTCGATGGTCAGCGTCAGCGTAGCGGTACCGATGTCGCCGTCTTTGTCGGTAACGGTGATCGTCACGATTTCGGTGGCGGTCGGGTTGGTGCTGTTGTCGGTCAGCGTGTAGCTGTAGCCGATCAGTCCCGGGGTGATGCTGGTGATGGTCACTTGGCCCAGCGGGGTCGTAATGACCTGTCCGACCGTGGTGACGACGGTGCCATTCACCGCAACGACGGCCGGTTGGTCGAGCGCCGTGATCTGGATCGTGCCGCTGGTCGATTCGCGCGGTGATGCGGGGTCTGTCCCGGCGGGTTCCGCGCCGCGCGCGGCCAAGGCCGCTTCAGAGACCACGGCGGTCGCGGCGGTGACGCCGACCTGCTGGTCGGGCGTGGTGATCAAGATCTTGGGCTTGTCGTCGGGTGCGTTGGGAATGACTTCAAGGTCGAGAATTTTCGGAAAGCCGAACTCGGTCGGCGGCAGCAGGTTGCCGAGCGCAAAGGGGTCGCCAATGTCGCCCGGCGTCTGGGCGAAATTGCCGCCCGAACTTTGCGGACGGCCAGCGGCGGGTTCGGGTTCCTGATCGGCGATCAGCGCCGCGACGGTGGGCGCCGGGATATTGATCGGGCCGACCTTGATCTGCGGGATGCGCAGCGCGCCATCGACGATCACCAGCACTTGCCCGTCGGGCAGGGTGACCAGCAAGTCGTTGCCCGACAGCTTGATCGCGTCGAGCCGCGTTCCGGGCGGCAACTGGATGACGCCGTCGACAGGCAGGATAGGGGTCGCACCGGGCGGAATGGCGCGTGCTATGGTGGCGATTTCGCCGACCTGGTCATTCCGCTTCAATTCCATCGCCTAATGCCCCCTGCACCTCGATGTTCGCTGGTCATGCGGCAGCGACCTGTACGGGGCCGCTGCGGAAACGGGCGAACGGCACTGCATTTCCGCGCCGGATGTCGCGCAGAGCAGCAATGCAAGCTCTTGTGATCGTGCTGGGTTCTCTTTGGCGACCTGTGCCCGTGCCTTGTCACTGACCCCGGAAATACAAACCTCGGGGGGTGATTCTGCAATGGCAATTTTCGGTATGGGCACCTATACCTTTGTATAACAACACTATCTTACGAGTTAATTTTTCGTTAAAATTCCTATTATTTGTAAATTTGGCAATCTTATCTGTCACAAATTGAATATGATGACTTTCATATGTGATGCATGTTTGATACAATATTCAATTATCACGAACATATAAATCGTCACATAAACCAATAATTTGCGTTTTTCTGGAAAAAACTGAGTCTTGTTTTCGTTGTTAATTTAACCTTATTTTATCGTTTCTGACGTTTCGATCGTCGCGATCGTCGCGCCGCCGCGTTTTAGCAGATATCGTCCGGTATAGCGGCCCCCCGGCCATCCCGTCGGTGGGGCACGTTTGCCACTATAGGCAAACCAACTGAGCCCGCCGCCTTCGACCAGCGATTGCTGGTCATGAACGATTTGCCCGTCGGGTCCGGCGATCGAGAAGTGCTGACGGTCGCCGGCACGCGCGCCGATCGTATCCACCCACAGGATCAGCGGCGCCTGCCGCCCGCCCAGCCCCGGCGGCGGGTCGCGCTCGGCAACGGCCTTGGGCGGGACGGTGGAGGCGAGGCCGCCTGCGATCACCGCCGTGGGCGTGTAGCCAAGCGAACGCGCCGCCGCCGCTGTCCAGAGACCCGCCGGGCGGGCTTCGACGTTGCAAGGGGCGGGGGCCGCGCCGCCAACGAACGGATCGACGGCCTCGCCGCGATGACGAACAGTGAAATGCAGATGCGGAAACTCGCTGTTGCCCGACAGGCCGATCAGCCCGATCCGCTCACCGCTGCCGACGCGCTGCCCGGGACGAGCGCTGATGCTGCCCTGGCGCAGGTGGCTATATTGCGTCTGCCAGCCGTCGCCATGGTCGATCACGACGGCGTTGCCCGCATCCTTGCCATCCAGGACGGCCCGATCCTCGACGCTGCGGTCGGGTTCGCCATCGCGCGTCCGCAGCACCGTTCCCGGCGCTGCGGCGACGACCGCAAAGCCGGTGCGCATGTCGGCCATGGTGCGCAAACGAATATCCACCCCATCATGCCCGTTCGTCGTCAGCAGCCCGCAGCGATAGTCGCGGCGACCCGGTCCCGGGTCATGGTCGACCAGTTTCTGGATCAGACAGGATTCGCCGACGACACACTCGACCGGAAAACCAAGGGCAGGGGCGCTGTCTGGCGGCGGAGGCTGCAACGCAGCGATGGCCAGCGCGAAGGAGAGGTGGAACGCGTGCATCATGGTCGGGCTCTTGTTGCGGACAGGCGTTCGCGGCGCAAAAGTGACGATCGATGGAATTTCGACGCCGGCCGCCGCCAGGGGGCTTGGCGGCGGACACGGCTAGCCAGCGGGAGCTGGCCGAACGATAAAATCTGCCAATTGTCGTAGGGCGAAATTGCCCCCGGTTCGTCAGCAGGATTCTTACTTTTATTACACCCAATCTCTGCAGACCTGCTTGGCTAAAGCAGGCATCGTCCGGATGATTCTTGCCCTGTCATCCTTGTGTCAAAATTGGCGGAAAGCGCGGTTTCCTGCCATTCCCTGATGGGGACATTGTGAAAATTGGCCAGCGGCGAGGAGCTATTTGATTGCGGCACCGGGAAAATATCCTGGCTCCAGAACATAAAAAGGAGGGCAGGCCGCGGCCTGCCCTCCAGTTAGCAGAGGTCCGTCGAGGAGTGGCTCCCCGTACGAAGCCTTGTCCTCAGACGAACGTGATCATGTCGTAGGACGCATTGCCCTGGCTGTACGCATTGAGCGCGGCAACCGAGTCATAGGCACCGAGTGCAGCGAGCGCCGCGATCGGAGCCGAAGCGCCTTCCCAGAAGTCTTCGATCAGCACCGAACCGGCTGCTGTGAAGACATACACGTCGAGCGCGTCGCCTTGACCGTCCCAGTCGCCGGTGATGACGAAAGCATCATTGGCAGGGTCAAATCCGGCATCGACATCGAACACCAAGGTGTCGCGGTTCGCGAGGTTGAAGTCGCGGCCCGATCCCAGGCTGAACGGCGCACCGATGACATCATTGCCAAAGCCCGGCGAAGCGTCGGTCGAGTCGAACAGGAACAGATCCTTGCCCGCGCCGCCCGACATATGGTCGTCGCCTTCGCCACCAGTGATGGTGTCGTTGCCTTGTTCACCTTCCAGATTGTCATCGCCAAGGCCACCGTTGATGGTGTCATTGCCGGTGTCGCCCCGGATGCTGTCGTCGCCGTCATCGCCGTTCATCACGTCGTTGCCGAAGCCGCCCGACATATAGTCGTTGCCGTCGCCACCCGACATGGTGTCGTTGCCGCCGCCCGGGTTGCCCAGGTTTTCGTACAGCGTGTCACCATACATGATGTCGTCACCGGCGCCGCCCGACATATTGTCGTTGCCGGCGTCACCAGCAAGCTGGTCATCGCCGTCATTGCCATTGACGACATCGTTGCCGGCGCCACCATAGATCAGGTCATCACCGTCGTTGCCCGACAGATTGTCGGCGCCGTTGTTGCCCTGAATGACGTCATCGCCGGCGCCGCCCGCGACGACGTCTGCTCCGTCATTGCCCGACAGATTGTCGTCGCCATCGCCGCCATCAATGTTATCATTGCCAGCGTCGCCAGCAATCAGGTCATCGCCGTCATTGCCTTGGAGAACGTCGTTGCCTTCGTCACCGTTGATGGTGTCGTTGCCGTTGCCGCCCGAGATGAAGTCGGCATCGGTGTTCGTCGGGTCGAGCGGATCGAAGAAGGGATCCCCGTTGCCGCGGATCACGTCGTCGCCGTCGTCGCCATACAGCTCGTCATCGCCGCTCTGGCCCCAGATCAGATCATTGCCCGCGTCGCCGTGGACCAGATCGTCGCCGTCATTGCCGTTCAGCGTATCGTCGTCGTCGCCGCCAGCGATGTCATCGTCGTCGGCACCGCCCTGAACAAAGTCAAAGCCGGCACCGCCGCGAATAATGTCGTTGCCAGCGTCGCCGCTCAGTTCGTCGTCACCTTGTTCGCCAACGAGGGTGTCGTTACCTTCGCCGCCGTCAAGTGCGTCGCTGCCGGTCCAGCCCAGAATGACGTCGTCGCCGTCGTCACCCCACAGAAGGTCGTCGCCTTCCCAGCCGTCGATGAAGTCGTTTCCGCCCTGGCCAAAGACCTGGTCGTCGCCCGCTCCGGCAAAGATGCTGTCGGCATGGCCATTGCCGCGATTATAATTGCTCTGGTTATATGCAAAATCGCCGTCAGCCTTGCGGCCCACGCCATTGTCGCCAAAGATGACATCATTGCCGTCGCCGCCGTTGATGTTGTCGATGCCGTTGGAGTTGGTGCCACCTTCGATATAGTCGTCGCCAGTGCCGCCGACGATTACGTCGGTTTCCGTGCCTCCGAACAGATTGTCGTTGCCCGAGCCGCCGTCGATGACGTCATCGCCAGCACTACCTTCGATACGGTCATCGCCCGATTGGCCGTTGAGCGTGTCGTTGCCGGCGTCGCCGCGGATGAAGTCGTTTCCTCCGCCGCCCCAGGCCGTGTCGTTGCCGGCACCGCCGAGCAGCGTGTCGTTGCCGTCCGCGCCGCCATTGTCATCGCCGGTATAGACGACGTTGCCGGGGCCGACGACGACGAACGACGCTTGGTCACCGATCAGCGTATCGTTACCGGTGCCGCCATCGATGCGATCATTGCCGCTGCGGCCGATGACATTGTCGTCGCCTGCATCGCCATACAGGTCGTTGTCGAAGTTGTTGCCATAGACGGTGTCGTTGCCGCCATTGCCGCGTGCATTGTACGGCAAGGCTGCGGTCGACGTGATCGCATTCAGGTCGATGAAATCAACCGAGTTCGTTCCAAGTACTTGCCCGCGCGAGGTGGGCAGCTTTGCGCTATTCGGTGCGCTAGAAGGTCCTACTGTAGGCATTTCGCTATCCTCTTCTTTCATGGGTCGCAAGGGATGCGTGGTCGCCGACTCGGCTTGCTCATCCCCCCAATGACCCCGAAAACTCGAGGCCATGACAATGGGATATGGCGGGGCAGGGGGACCGGACATTCCTGCTTGGGGACATGGCGGATAATTTTATGAAGTGGTTCATTTTGGGGCAGGTCGACGGCGCATAGAAGCAGCCAGCTTTCGAAAATGCACGGATTTCCGACGTTTCGGCGATTGCCGAAACAGAACAGTCCAGAAAGAAAACTTGCTTGCTAGTTAAGTTTGCGGCCGAGCGCAGAGCTGGCGGGACGCCCCGAACTGCCTGCGGGCGCAGCCGCGTCGGCGGGGGTGCGATCGGGCGTCTGGCCCAGCGATGACATCTGCGGGCGAGGTGCCGTTGCGGGATCGACAACCGCCTTGCCAACCTCGGTCATGCGAGGTCGGCCGAGCGCGGACATCGTCGGGCGCTCGCTCGTGTCGGCGCCGCAGCAGCGGCCATCGAGAATCGCCTGGGCGTTGAGCTGACCGGTCGCTGCGAGCAAGCTTGCGTGGGCGACGAATTCGTTGCGATGCGCGCGCTCGAGGGTCACGCGGGCGTTCAACAGTTCATTCTGCGCGTTCAGCACGTCTGTCAGGGTGCGATTGCCGCCGACCGCTTCCTTCTTGATGCCCTCTGCCGCCTCCTGCGTAGCGGCCACTGCCGTTTCAGCCGCCGCGATCGTGCTCTTTGCCGATTGCCAGCGGGTCCAGGCGCTCGCCACCTCCTCGGCTACCGTTCGCACTGCCATATCGGTTTGCGAGAGGCGTTGATCGCGGACTGCACGGGCGCGGCGCACCTCGGCATGGTCGCGCGGGAGGAAAATCGGCACGCGCAGTTCCAGCCCGTAATAGAGCGACGAACGATCGTCGGGATATTTGCCCGTGAAAGTGTTCGTCGCGCCGCCGGTCAGATAGTCATAGCCGGTCACGGCATCGAGCTGGGGCAGCAAGGCGCCGGTCGCAAAATGCACCGCCGACTTGCCCGCCTGGGCATTCAGCCGCGCCGCGCGGAGCCGCGGCGCGGCGTCCTGTGCAATCTTTTGAGCAGCGGCAAGTGACGAAGGAACCGGCGCGAGCGGCGGCAGCGGCGGAACCATCGTTCCCGACTGGCCGCTGACATTGCGAAACCGATGTCCGTTCACGCCCAATTCTTCGGTTGCGGCAAGCACCCCGGCTTGCGAGGTCGCGAGCCGTGCGCGCGCCAGTTCCTCATCGGTGCGGGTGGCTTCGCCAAACTCCAGCCGACGCGACGTCGCGCGCAGCTGCTCCCCGATGGCTTCGGTCTGTGCTTCGGTGAATTGCAGGATCTTGCGATTGAGCTGGACGTCCGCGGCGCTGGTCAGCAGCTCCAGCAGGATGTCCGACGTGATCGCGTCCAGCCCCGCGCTGGTCGCTTCCAGTTCGGCCTTGGCGATTTTGACGCCGTTATAGGTGCGATCGCCGTCATAGAAGCGGAGCCGCGCTTCGATCCCCGCCTGTCCGGCGGTATATCGCGCGTCTTTCGTGCTGCTCCCGTTCTTGATGTCGATCTCGCGCCGTTGGACCGTTCCGTTCGCTTCGATGGTTGGCAGATAGCCTGCCTCTGCCGCCTGGAGTCGCGCCGCCGCCACCCGGACCTGATGGCGCTGCGCCGCGATTTCGGGGTTGGAGATGACGATCTGACGCGCGAGCGCGGCCATCGTGCTCGACGGCGCG
This sequence comes from Sphingopyxis sp. EG6, assembly GCF_003609815.1. Classification (NCBI taxonomy): domain Bacteria; kingdom Pseudomonadati; phylum Pseudomonadota; class Alphaproteobacteria; order Sphingomonadales; family Sphingopyxidaceae; genus Sphingopyxis; species Sphingopyxis sp. EG6. The sequence continues at coordinate 2,090,128 of NZ_AP017603.1, read as the reverse complement.
GCGGCGGGCGACGCCGATTGCGCCAGCAGCGGAGTCGCGGCAATCGCGAACGCCGCGACGGCGGCCGGCGCGCCAAGGGCGCTCGCCCAAAAAGTCCATGATTCCCGCACGTCACCCCTCCTGAATCATCACAGATTCGAGTGCCGACCCCTCTTTTGTGTAGTTACCAAAGAGTAATGTGCGGTGGCGGAACGGGAAACTACTCTAACGGATATGTCCGAGGGGGTAATAGACTCAATCCGCCGAATCGAAATAGACAAAGCTCGTCGCCAGCATCCGTCACGGCAGGCGACGCTATCGAGAGATTCGCATCAATCGACAGCCAACGCCGGGAAAAAAAGGCTTCAGGCAATCCCGGTGGGCGCGTGCATTCTGGCCCGTAACCGGAGCATTGCGTCAGACATCATGGTCGCGCGTGAAACGCCCGTTGCGAGGTTGAGCCTTGCTTCGGGGACGATGTTTTTTGGGGGCCATAATGTCTGCGACAATGGAATTTTCGACGCAGTGTGCAGAATCAATCCGCGACGATGCCCATTTGTTCGAGGGGGTGTCGGAAAGCGAAAATCATGACGTCATGGCGGACCATCCGCTGTCGGTCGATGTCGCCGCGAACACCCGGCGGCTTTGGCGCGATTATCTGGCACAATTTGATGTCGCATCGGCGATTATGACCGTCACCTTGCCGGGCGTCGGGCATCAACGCCACGCGTTTTTGATCGGCTTTGATCAGGTGCGCGGCGACGCCGCCGCCACCCGGCGCCTGCTGGCGATGGTGGAAGACGTCTGGGTGCGGATCGGTGAGCAGCCGGTGCATCATTTCCAATTCTCGGGCGCCCTCTTCGGTGCGACGAACGGCGCCGTCGATGCCGACGCCGACAGTCCGCTCCACAATGGCATCGCGATCCAGATGAAGCGCGAGGGCAAAGTCATTCGCGCGCTGTTCTTTCGCGAGGGCGGCGGGGAGCATTTCGGCGATCGCGATGCCGCATCGCTGCAACTGATCGCGCCGCTGCTCGCCGAATCGGCGACCGGCGTGGCGCAGCTGGCGCAGCAGTCGCAGCGTTCCGCCATGCTGGAGGGAATGTTCGACCGGGTATCGATGGCGATGGCGCTGTTGTCGGCCGACGCGCAGCCCTTGTTCCTGAACAGTGCCGCGACCGGACTGGTTGAACAAAGAAAATGGCTGATCCGCGCCGCGGACGGCGCGATCGTCGCCGCCGATCCGGCACAGGCCAAGCAGCTGCGCGAGAGCATCCGCCGCGCCGCCACCGCGGCGCCCGATGCGCCGGTAGAAGATGTTTTCCGGCTCGATTGCCGCGATGGCGAATGGCGCCTAGCCTATGTCATCTCGGCCAAATCGCGCACCGGGGACAGCATGACGCGCTGCGCCATGGTCATCATCATGGGGCCGGGCAAGGTCGATGCACCGACCTCGCTGCTCGAAGCGCTCGGCTTGCTTCCTTCCGAGCAGCGGTTTCTGGGGCATTTCCTGAAATCGAGCAGCCTGTGCAATGCGGCGGAAGGGTGCGGCCTGTCAGAGGAAACCGCGCGCACCTATCTCAAGCGCGTCCGCGCGAAGCTGGGGGTTCACCGCCAGATGGAACTGGCCGGATTGATCTCGGGACTGGTGCTGCCGCTGAACGCTGCGGATAGCGCTGCGCAACTGGGACGATAAACATGTCCTGGAATCCTCTCGCCGCGGGGCGGGCGTCCGACAATCCGGACAATCTGCTCAAAAAGCTCCTGATCCCGCAAAAGCCGATTGCGGTCCGGCTCATCCTGTTCTCGGCGATCACCAACATGGCGGCGCTCGCCATGTCGCTTTACATGATGCAGGTCTTTGATCGCGTCCTGACCAGCCAGAGCAAGGATACGCTGTTCTTCCTCGCGCTCGCGATCACGCTGGTCGTGGCATTGGGCTCGATGCTCGACGGCATCCGGCAGCAGGTGGCCAATCGGGTCGGGACCTGGCTGGCGCAGCAATTGGGACCGACCTTGCTGCTGCGTTCGCTCGAGCAACGGCTGATCGCGCCGAACGTGCGGCTCGAAGCGCTCCGCGAACTGACGCAGGTCAAGAATTTCATCTCGACCCCCACGGTGTTCAGTGTCGTCGATATGCTGTGGGTGCCGCTTTACCTGCTCGTCGTTTTCTTGCTGCACCCGGTCTTTGGGCTGCTGTCGGCCGTCGGCGCCGCGATGCTGTTCGGCCTGACCTGGTACAATGAACGGATCACGCGCACGGCGATCCGCGACACCCAGGCGCTTGCCACCGCGAACATGCAATATGCCGAATCGCTGGTACGCAACAGCGAAGTCATCGACGCGATGGGGATGGGCAAGGACACCATCGCGCATTGGCGCGAGCGCTACATTGCCGAAACCGAAGCGGTCGACGGGACGCAGTTTCAATCGAGCAAGATCCTGGCGTGGATGAAATTCGTCCGCAATCTCGTACAGGTTGCCGTGCTCGGCATAGGGGCGCTGCTGGTGCTCGACCAGCAACTGACCGGCGGCGCGATGATCGCCGGATCGATCCTGATCGCCCGCCTGCTCGCGCCGATCGAAGCGGCGATGAGCTATTGGAAACAATTTGTGCTGGCGCGCGAGAGCCTGCAGCGGCTGTCGCGATTCTGTGACCTGCCGACGCCGCGTCCCTCGCAGATGGCGCTGCCCAAACCGTCCGGAGCAATGGCGGTCGAGAATCTGACCTATGCGGCGCCCGGCATGAAGGGGGCGATTCTGAAGAACGTCAGTTTCGCGATCGCGCCGGGGACGTCGCTGGCAATCGTCGGGCCGTCGGCGTCTGGGAAGACGACCTTGTCACGGCTTCTGGTCGGCGTCCTGAAGCCTTTGTCGGGGCATGTGCGGCTGGATGGCGCCGACACGTTCGACTGGATGCGCAGCGATTTTGGTCCAAATGTCGGCTATCTGCCGCAGGACGTCGAACTGCTGCCTGGATCGATCCGCGAGAATATCGGACGCTTTCGTCCCGATGCCCGCGACGCCGACGTGATCGCGGCGGCGAAGCTGGCCGACTGCCATGAAATGATCCTGCACCTCAATGGCGGCTATGACTGCGTCCTGACCGACGGCGGGCATCAGCTTTCGGGCGGTCAGCGCCAGCGCATCGGGCTGGCGCGCGCGCTGTTCGGGCTACCGCCGCTGATCGTGCTCGACGAACCAAATGCCAGCCTCGATGCGCGCGGCGACGCCGCATTGCTCGCGACGATCAAGAAACTGAAAACGCTCAACATGACGACGATTATCGTGTCGCACCGCGCCAATCTGCTCGAACTGGCCGACAAGATCTTGCTGATGATGGACGGGCAGGTTGCGAAATTCGGCGATGCCCGGACGGTGGTCGAGGAGATGGCTGGTAAACGGCGATCGATCCCCCCCGGCGAAGCAGTGCCTCCGGGCGGGCCCGGCAAGGCCAATCCGGCGATGTTCAAACAAGGGGGAATGGAGGCATGAACATTCCTTTTCGCCTCGGCGAAGATGGCGATCCGGTGCGTCTCGCGCTGCCATCTCCCGATCATGATGTCGCCGGACCGCGGGTGAACGGCTCGATGTGGCTCGCGCTGCTGTCGATCGGTCTGTTTGTTCTCGCCTTCGCGGTCTGGAGCTGGGCTGCGCCGCTGAATAGCGCGGCGATCGCCAGCGGGTTTCTGGAGGCCGAAGGCGGTGGCCGCCGCACGGTCCAGCATCTGGAAGGCGGCATCGTCCGCCAGTTCCTGGTCAAGGAAGGGCAGGAGGTGCGCGCCGGCCAACCGCTCGTGCTGTTCGACGAGACGCAAAGCGAGGCGTCGGACGCGGCCTTGCGGACGAGCTTTTACGGTCTGCTCGCGCAGGACGCACGGCTCACCGCCGAGCGGTTGGGGCTGCCCACGGTCCGCTATCCCGCCGAACTGATGGCGGTGGCTGGCGATCCCGAGGTAAAGGAGATCATCGCCGCATCCAATGCGGAATTCGCCTCACGGCGTCGCGGCTTGGCGGAACAGGCGCAGATCTTGTCGCAGCGGATCGGGCAGTCGAACGCCGATATTCGCAGTTCGGGGGCGCAGATCGCGGCGCTGACCGATCAGGCGAAGCTGCTCGACGACGAACAGATGGGCGTCGACATGCTCGTCGATGAGGGGTTGGAACGCAAGTCCCGACTCCTCGCGCTGCAACGGCAAAAGGCGCTGGTCGACGGCGAACGCGGCAAGCTTACCAACAATCTCGACCGGCTGCGCGATACGATTGGTGAGACGCGCGCGCAGATGGTCTCGCTGCGCGGTCAGATGGTGCTCGAGGCGACCGGCCAGCAGCGTCAGGTCCAGCTCCAGATCGCCGAAGCGCGTGAAAAACTGACGGTCAGCAGCGATATTCGCACCCGCCAACAGGTGGTCGCACCCGTCGCCGGGCGCGTGGCCAATCTGCGGCTGATTACGCCAGGCGGGGTCATCGGCGCCGGGCAGCCGATCCTCGACATCGTTCCGACGTCCGAAAAGATCGTGGTGTCGGCGCGCCTTCGCCCGATCGACATTGACGTGGTTCACAAAGGGCTGAAGGCGGAAATCAAGCTGACGCCGTACAAGGCGCGCGTGATCCCCAATCTGATCGGGACGGTCAAGGAAGTCAGCCCCGATGCGATCTACGACAAGGACGCACAGCAAATCTATTACAAGGTGATCGTCGAGATATCGGCGGCGCAGCTCAAGAAATATCCCGACGTTCAGCTGATGTCTGGGATGCCGGCCGAAGTCTATATCGACCTCGGGTCAAGCTCGCTGCTGCAATATCTGTTCCAGCCGATGATCGACAGTTTCAACCGGTCCTTCCGCGAGGGATGACCCCGACGCGGCTTGGGAGAAGGTGAAGCCGGGACCAGCCGGCATGACAGGGGGAAGAGGTTGGCGGGATACGGAATATTGTTCCGGGGCGTTCACCAGGCGGTGCAAGGCACCGCGCTGGGCGTCGCGGTGATATTCGGTGTCGGCGAAACCGCGCCGCTCTACGCGCGCGAGCGCGAAATCGTCCAGGCCGCGCCCTATGCGACGCTGCGCCAATCGACGGCGATGGCGCGGGTGCTGTCGATCCAGGAAGGGCGCCCGCTCGACGAGGTGCAAGCCGAGTTTGCCGACATGGCGCCGACGCCCAATTCGGACGCGCTCATTCTGACCGCATCGATCGCGCCGGGGCTGGTCGAAGCCCGCGCGCCGATTGCTGCACCCGACGCTGACGCGAAAACGGCGAAGCCCGCTCCGCTCGTCATCGATTGGAATGCGCCGATCGCACCTTCGGTCGCTTCCGCGAACGCCGCAACCGGCAAGGCGCGGACGGTCGTGCCGCCAAAAACCAGTGTCATCGCTGCTGCTGCGATCGACGAAGCGCTCGCCGAGCTGAATGTCGATGTCGAACGAGCGTTCTGGCTCGGCGAGGCCGGCGTTCGGCGGCAGGCGGTCATGGCGCACACCGCGGCGGTGCTGGCGACGGGAGGGGATGCGTGCGCGGATTGCCTTGCTCCCAAGACAGCAAAGGTCGCAGGCAAGCGGACCGCATCGGCATTGCGGCCGAACGCCGCTGCGCGCAGCAGGAAGGCCGCGACGCGCGGCAGTCCGTCCCATGTCGCGGCGAAAGCTGTTCCAAGCGATCTGAAGCCGAGCCTTGCGGTGCGCTTCGGACCGCGAGCAACGATCACGGCGTTCGACCCGCCCGCACTGCCCGCCGACATGGTCAATCTGGCGTGCGTCGTGGCAGCGCAGAATCGGATGGGGCCGCCGTGCTTCGCGATCGGCGGGGTCCAGCGGGTCGGCCGCAAAGCGGCGGCGGGGATGCGCAAATTCCCGGCGTTCGATGGCGACGTTTCGACCGCGCCATGGCTGGGCGATGCCGATTCGCGCCGCGCCGCTCTGGACGGGCGCCCCGATGCATCGAAGCTTGGCATGCCGTCCGCCGAGCCTGAATATGGCGAGGAAGGTCTCGTCGAAACGGGCGTCGATGGCACGACCGGTATCGACGGCGCCGATGGTCAGGCCAGCGAAACCGATCTGCTGTCGATCGAGACGCTGCCGCGCGGCGGCCTCGCTTTTTCAGGCGGCTATTCCTCGCTCGAAGGTCCGGTCGGAACGGTCAAGATCGCGCGCACCAACATCGGTGCCCCGGGCCGCGACATCACCGCGTCGGCGCGTTATTCGAAAATCCAGCGGCTGTTCGAACTCGGTCTGGCCGACGCCAATTTCATGGGCAGCAAGGTGTCGCTGGCGCCGACCTTCTTCTATTCGCGATCGACCGCGGTCGGTTTCGACGCCCAAAGCAAATCATCGGTGTTTCGGCAGACCGCGCGGGGGGTCAATTTCTATGCCGGCAAACCGCTGGCGCGCGGCTTGCGGGTCGCGGCCAATTACCGATATTCGGACGAGGATTTCCTGATCCGTCAGAAAAATGCGCAATGCGACGTGGGGCTGCATGGAAGCCCGTTTTGCAACGCCCTGGGCCGCTCGACCAGTTCGGTCCTGAGCGTCGGCCTTGTGCTCGATCGGCGCGACCGAGCCGTCGATCCCACGCGTGGATTCCAGCTTCGCCTGACCCCCGAGATCGCCGGACCGGGCGGAACCTCGCGCTATGCCCGGATCCGGGTCAGCGGCAATTTCCATCACCGCATCGGAGATATGTTTGACGTTTCGCTCGGCCTAGAGGGCGGGATGATGGAAGCGATCGGCGGTCGGACGATCCCGCTGTTTGACCGCTTCTACATCGGCGGCAACAGCATGCGCGGTTTCGACCTGCGCGGGATCGGACCTAAGGTCGTGCCGCTGAAGGCGCCGGTTGCACCCCCGACGGCGATTGGCGGCCGTGCCTATTATGTCGGTCGGTTGGAAGTCGCGTTTCGGATCGAGGGCGCGATGCAGAAATTCGGCGTTTCGCCCAGCGTCTTTGTCGACGCCGGATCGGTGTTCGGCGCGTCGAAGAGCGAATTGATCGCGGGTGAACGGCTGATCGGAAATTCGGCCAAGCCGCGCGTCGCGGTCGGCTTCGGACTGGCATTCAATGCCGGGCCCGGCAAGCTACGCTTCAACATTGCCCAGCCCGTTGTGAGGCAGGACGGTGATCGTTCGAAAAAATTCTCGATTTCTTTGGGAACCGCTTTCTAACCCTTGAGCGCCGCAACCGGACGCCCATCACCCCCGAAATTGTGCAATCGCGGGACAGGCCGATTTTTCGATGTCCCCATCGGGGAATGACGAAAAACCGCGATTTCTGGAACTTTGAATTCGATCGTGGCGCGGGACTTGAGGGGGCGTCAATGGATATGAACGTCATCGGTAAGAGCGGTGCTTTTTCAAGCCGCGCCGAAGCCGGGCCGAGCCGGGGGTCGCAACCGCCCGCCGCGGCACGGAAACTGCGGGCGTTGCATCGCCCATGAGCGCCTCGGCCCGCCCCATCGAGTATGACGCGGCCGAGCCCCTGCCGACGCGGCTTCGCCGTTATCGCGAACAATGCGGCATCAGCCGGTCAGAGCTTGCGATGCGGACCGGCCTCAGCAGACCGACGATCTGGGCGTGGGAGTCGGGCAAGACGCAGCCGCGGCTCAGCAACCTGCGGGTGCTGGCGAGCGTGCTTGGGATCTCGCAACTCGAACTGGTCGGCGGGCTCGAGGCGGCGGTCCCCGATGACGAAGTCGATGTGATGCTGGAGACGGGGTGGGAACATGGCGAAATTCCGGCCGGGCTGGCCAATCCGCAGCGGCTGAGCATCATGATCTACGCAGCCAAGCTCAGCATTGCGGCGCTCGCCGGGATCAAGGCCCAGAACGTGAAAATTTCGATCGAGCTTTGAAGCGCTTAGCGTCGGCTATTGCCGATAGGCACCGACCCCTTCACCCAGGAACTGGTTGTTCGCTTCGCGTTGCGCCGCCGCCTCGTCATCATAGAGAAAGGGCAGAAAGGCGTAACGCCGCCCGCGCGTGACCGGCGTCGCTTCGTGGAGCAGGCCGCAACCGAACACGATCGCGCCGCCGGGGGCCGGGCGATAGGTGCGCGTGCCGAATTCGGGGAAGCGCAGCTCGCCGCCGTCGAAATCGTCATTGAGGTTGATCGTGACCGCAAAGCGGCGGTGCGCGGTGCCCATGGTGGTGTTGTCGCGGTGGGCGCGAAAATGGCCGGCGACCGATGCATCGTAACAGGCGACGATGTAGCGTTCCATACGCGTCGCGTCGAAATTGAACGCGCGCTGGATCACCGGGCGCAGGCAATGGTTCACGCGGGCGCTCAGGGCGCGGCAGAAGGCTTGGTCCCTAATTGTGACATCCGAACGACGCTTGTGGCCATGATCGATCACCGACACCGTCTTGCCGTCGACTTCGCGCATGAACCCCGAGTCCCGTCCGCCTTCGGCGTCGTAAAGCTCGATCAGGCGCTGACAGGTCGCGCGATCAAATACGCGCGGCACCGACAGCACTGGCGCCCAGTCTTCAGGCTTCACCTCTTCGGCGAGGCGATCGATCAGCGCGAGTGCCTTGTCGGCGTCGGGCAAATGATAGCGTCCCGCGACGCGCAACTGCCGGTCCAGAACCATGATATAGGGTTCGTAATGATCGCTGCCCGAAAGGCTCGCCCCATAAGCCTCGCTGACCGCCCGATCGCTGTCGAGGATATAGCGAATACCAGGGATCCGCGTCTTGATCCGTTCTGCCGTGTGGTCTTCGGCATCGACGGTCACGCCGAAAAAGCAGCTGCGCGCGTCGTCGAAGCGCTCGGGGTCGGTCATCAGCTGGGCATGAGCAGCGCGGACGCGATCACGGGCCGCTGACCCCATGAAAAACAGCAAGACGGCTCGTCCGGCCACGGTGTGAAAAGTATATTGCGGGTTGACGTCCAGAACATGCGCCTTGAACCAAGGTGCAGCCGATCCGACAATCGGTTTCGGAATTGAATCCACTGTCGTTGCAGATTGTAACATGAACTTGCCCCTGCCCCCGCACGATGCCGAAATTTTTTAGCATTAGGGACAAATGCGTACAAGCTATCCCAAAGGCTTAAGCGGCACGACTGTCCCAATTTCGGCGCGTCGGGATCACCGTTACTTGCGCCGCACCGCGCATTTTGACCGCGATCAATGACGCGGCATCCGTCGCCGTGTCTTGTCCCTGTTCCAGCAGGAGATCTGACGTGCGCAATATCTTGATTCACGCCGATGACGGCCCCGGAATGTCCGCGCGACTGGAGAGCGGGCTGGCGATCGGGCGGCGGCACCGATCGCATCTGGATCTGGTGATCAGCTCGCCGTTTCAGCAGTTTATCGCGACCGACCCGTTCGGCGGCATGTACCTGGCGGGCGAGCAGCTGGCCAAGGCACAGGCGGCCGACATTGCGCTCGACCGGCGACTGCGGGCCGACCTGGAACGCGAAGATGTGCCATGGGAGGTGACGCTGGCCGATGGCGACGTCCTGGCGACGCTGACGCTGGCCGCGACGCTGGCCGATCTGGTCATCGTCTCGCTCGGCACCGCCGATCGGCGCCGGAGCTTTACGCCGCCGATGATGGCGGGGGATCTCGCGATGGCGGTCCCGGCACCGGTGCTTGCCATCCCCGAACCTTGTGGTCCGATCGACCTCGATGCGCCGGTGATGATCGCGTGGAATGGCAGTCCGCAAGCCGCGCACGCGCTGCGCGCCGCGGTGCCGCTGATGCGCGATGCGGCGCAGGTGATCATGGTCATGGTCGGTGAGGAGGAGGGGCTGGTCGCCGCCGACGATGCGCTGCGTTACCTGTCGCGCCACGAACGCCATGCCGAGCTACGCCATGTCGAGCGCGGGGTCGAAACGATCGAGGAAGCGCTCGAACGGACCGCGCGCGACATCGGGGCCGGGCTGATCGTGATGGGCGCGTTCGGCCATACCCGGCTTCGCGAGACGTTTTTCGGCGGGGTAACCCGATATTTGCTGGAATCGGCGCCAGCGCCGTTGCTGCTGATGCACTGATCGCTACAGGCGGCTCGGCTTTCCAAAATCGCCGCGCTGTTGTACGGCGGCGGCATGACCGATTGTTCCGCCTGCGTCGTTCGAAACCGCGCCATTTGCGCGAGCCTGAACGCGACGGAAATTCTGGCGCTCGGCAAAATGGGGCGCAAACAAAAGGTTCGCCAGGGGCAGACATTGCTGTGGGAGGGCGACGGCGCACCGGTTGTCGCCAATGTTCTGACCGGCGTGTTGAAGCTGGTCGTTTCGACCGCCGATGGCCGCGAGCAGATTGTCGGGGTGGTGTTCCCGTCGGACTTCATTGGCCGACCGTTCGGTAAGGAAAGCCCCTATAGCGTCACCGCGATGACTGATGCCGAGGTGTGCATTTTCAACCGCAACAATTTTGACGAGTTTGCCAGCTCGCACCCCGATCTTCAGCAGAAACTGCTGCGCCGCACGCTCGACGAGCTTGACCGCGCGCGGCACTGGATGATGCTGCTCGGCCGCAAGTCGGCGTCGGAGAAGGTCGCGTCGTTTCTGCTGGAAATGTCCGAGCGCTTGTCGGGGCAGGGATGCGACGCGACGCTGCCCAAGGGCGGCTTCGAGCTGCCCTTCGGACGCCAGCAGATCGCAGACATTCTGGGACTGACGATCGAGACGACGAGCCGCCAGCTGACCAAGATGCGCGGTGAAGGCGTGCTCGACCTGCCGTCACGCCGCGAGATCGTGATCAACGATCGCGCGGCGATGGAGGCGATGGCGGGCTGACCCGCCGCGTCAGAAGCGGAAAGCGAGCCCGGCGCTGACGACCCAGGGATCGAGCTTGTGGCGCGTGCGCAACACTTCGGTCGGTCCGGCGAACCAGCGAGCGGTCGAGCGCATGATATAGCGTTTGGCGTCGAAGGTCACCGACAGCCCCTTGGCGTTCACCGGGACATCGACCCCGGCCTGAAAGGCCACGCCCAGCGAATCGCTCATCTTTTGCTTTGTCGCACCCAGCGCGACCGCCGTCGCACCCGGCTTTTCGTCGATGAAGATGAAATAGCTGGGACCGACGCCGACATAGGGCTTGATTCCGGTGTCTGCTCCGAAATGATATTTCAGCGTCAGCGTAGCGGGGACGATATTCGCATTCGATACCAGACCCGCACCGGCCAGGGCGCCGCGGCCGACGACATCATGCTGGGTGACGCCTGCGATCGTTTCGACCGAGATATTGTCGGCGACGAAATATTCGACCGCGACCGTCGGTACGACATTGTCGTCTGCCTTGGTATGGGTGCCCGCGGGCAGGCCGATCGCATCGAGCTTCACATGCTTGATCTTGCCGTCGGGCGCCACATAGGTCGCGAGCAGCTTGAATTGGACGTCGCCGCTTTTCGCGGCGGCTTGCCCGGGCACCGCCAGCGCTACAGCCAGTGCGGCGAGGGAGAGATATCGGGTTGTCATGGGTATTCGCTCCTGTTGTTGATGGAGCCGTCCCTGCGCCGCCGAGCGCCGCGCCGCATTGATGAAGCGCAAGCAATTTGTTGATCCCGATCAATGTTTCAGCGGTCCGCCGCGTCCATGAGCGAGCCGAAGCGCGGCGCGAGAGCCGCGCCAAGCGGGGACAAGCATATGGACGGTCTGGTAATCAAGGCGGGCGGCTGGCTGGCGCTGGCGCTGCTGGCGCTGGTGATGGCGGCGCTGGCGGTCGATGCGCCCTTTGCGGTGCATATGGGCATCGTCGCCGTCGCGGCGCTGGCCGTGCTGTGGACAACCGTCTCGGGCGCCGATTATGGCGCGATGGCGCGGGGGTTGCTCAAAATGCCCGCCAGCGAGGGCGTCTATGATGACGATCCCGTGCGCTGGGGCGTTATCGCGACCCTGTTCTGGGGCATCGCCGGCATGGGGGCTGGGCTGTTCATCGCGCTCCAGCTTGCGTTCCCGGCGCTCAACTTCAACCTCGAATATACGACCTTCGGGCGGCTGCGCCCGCTGCACACTTCGGCGGTGATCTTTGCCTTCGGCGGCAATGCGCTGATCGCGACGAGCTTTTACGTTGTCCAACGCACCTGCCGCGCGCGGCTCGCTTTCCCCAAACTCGCCCGCTTTGTGTTCTGGGGGTATCAGCTCTTCATCGTGCTCGCCGCGACCGGCTACCTCATGGGGGTCACCGAGGCGAAGGAATATGCCGAGCCCGAATGGTATGTCGATCTGTGGCTGACGATCGTCTGGGTCGCCTATCTCGCGGTCTTTGTCGGCACGATCGTCAAGCGCCGCGAGCCGCACATCTATGTCGCGAACTGGTTCTATCTCAGCTTCATCATCACCATCGCGATGCTGCACATCGTCAATAATCTGTCGATGCCCGCGAGCATCTTCGGGTCGAAAAGCTACGCCGCCTTTGCGGGTGTGCAGGATGCGCTGACCCAATGGTGGTACGGGCATAATGCGGTCGGTTTTTTCCTGACCGCGGGCTTCCTCGCGATGATGTATTATTTCGTGCCGAAGCAGGCCGAGCGGCCGGTGTACAGTTACCGCCTGTCGATCATCCACTTCTGGTCGCTGATCTTCCTCTACATCTGGGCGGGGCCGCATCACCTTCATTACACCGCGCTGCCCGACTGGGCGCAGACGCTGGGCATGGTCTTTTCGATCATGCTGTGGATGCCGAGCTGGGGCGGGATGATCAACGGGCTGATGACGCTCAACGGCGCGTGGGACAAGATCCGCACCGACCCGATCATCCGCATGATGGTGATGGCGCTCGCCTTCTACGGCATGAGCACCTTCGAAGGCCCGATGATGTCGATCAAATGGGTCAATTCCATGTCGCACTACACCGACTGGACCATCGGCCACGTGCACTCGGGGGCGCTCGGCTGGAACGGCATGATCACCTTCGCCTGCGTCTATTATCTCGTGCCGCGCCTGTGGGGCCGCCCGCGCCTTTACAGCCTGCGCATGGTCAACTGGCACTTCTGGCTCGCGACCGTCGGGATCGTTTTCTACGCCGCGTCGATGTGGGTGGCGGGCATCATGCAGGGGCTGATGTGGCGCGAATATGGTGCCGACGGCTACCTCGTTTACAGCTTTGCCGAAAGCGTCGCGGCGATGCACCCGATGTACCTGATCCGCGCCGCGGGCGGGGCGATGTATCTCGCCGGGTTTCTGATCATGATCGTCAACGTCTGGGCGACACTGGCCGGACGGGTCCGCGATGAAAAGCCGATGACCGAAACCCCTTACAACGCCGCCGCGGATCGCCCGCTGGTCGCCGCCCCCGCCGCATAAGGAGCCGCACGATGGCCACCCAACCCGCCGAAAAGCGCCTCAGCCACAAAAAGCTCGAACGCAATGTGACGCTGCTCGGCTTCTTTTCGCTGATCGCCGTCACCATCGGCGGCATCGTCGAGATCGCGCCGCTGTTCTGGATCGACAATACGATCGAGAAAGTCGACGGCATGCGCCCCTATACCCCGCTCGAGCTGGCGGGCCGCAACATCTATATGCGCGAGGGCTGCTATACCTGTCACAGCCAGATGATCCGCCCGTTTCGCGACGAGGTCGAACGCTATGGTCATTACAGCCTAGCGGCGGAGAACATGTACGACCATCCCTTCCAATGGGGGTCGAAGCGTACCGGCCCCGACCTCGCGCGCGTTGGCGGGCGCTATTCGGACGAGTGGCACAAGGCGCATCTGATCGACCCGCGCAGCGTGGTGCCGGAATCGATCATGCCGCCCTACGCCTTTCTCGCCGAGCGCGACCTTTATGTGGGCGATATGCGGAACGACCTCACCGCACTGTCGCGCGTCGGTGTGCCGTACAGCAAGGAAGCGATTGCCGCCGCGAACGACGATATGAAGGCGCAGGTCGATCCTGCCGCGGGCGTCGAGCTGCAGAAACGCTACCCGAAAGCGCAGGTGCGCGATTTCGACGGCAATCCCGACCGCCTGACCGAAATGGATGCGCTGATCGCCTATCTCCAGATGCTCGGCACGCTCGTCGATGTCGAAAAGGCCGCGCCGCAGGAACAGGGCGCTGCGCCAGAGGAGGTGAAGCGGTGAACTACAACGATCTCCGCCATTTCGCCGACAGCTGGGGGCTGCTCGCGATGACCATTCTGTTCCTTGGCCTGATTGCCTGGCCGTTCCGCAAGGGCGCACGCCGCCGCAACGAAGAGGCCGCAACGATGATCTTCAAGGACGACGACCATGGCTGACAAAAGGCGTATCGACGAGGCCACCGGTACCAGCACCGTCGGTCACGAATGGGACGGTATCGAGGAGCTGAATACGCCGCTGCCGCGCTGGTGGCTGTGGACCTTCTACGCCTCGATCGTCTGGGCGGCGGGCTATGTCGTCCTCTACCCCGCCTGGCCGATGCTCAACAGCGCGACGCAGGGAATGCTCGGGTGGACCAGCCGTGGCGCGCTGGACCGCGAGATGGAGGCGCAGGCGGCACGCCGCGCGCCGATCAACAGCGCCATCGCTGCAACGGCGCTGACCGACCTGCCTGCAAAGCCCGAACTGATGCAGGCGGCGGTGCAGGGCGGAGCCGCGGCCTTTCGCGTCCATTGCGTCCAATGCCATGGTGCGGGCGGCGCGGGGGTGAAGAAGCTCTACCCCAGCCTGACCGACGATGACTGGCTGTGGGGCGGCGACCTCGCGAGCATCGAATATACGATCGCCCACGGGATCCGGAACCCCGATCACAAGGCGACGCGGACCAGCCAGATGCCCGCCTTCGGACGCGACGGCATTCTCGACGCGACGCAGATCGCCGATGTGGTCAGCCATGTCCGTGTCATCAGCAAGCAGGAAAAGCCGAGCGCGGCCGCGGCGCGCGGCCAGGTGCTGTTCCAGGCGAATTGCGCGGTCTGTCACGGCGCCACGGGTGCCGGCGATCGCACCGTGGGCGCGCCAAAGCTCACCGACGCCGTCTGGCTCTACGGCGGCGATCGCGACAGCCTGACCGCGACGATCGTGCAACCCCGCAACGGGGTGATGCCGCGCTGGGCGCACCGGATCGACCCGGTGACGGTCAAGATGCTCGCGACCTATGTCTATTCGCTCGGTGGCGGCGAAAAAGCTGCGCCACAGCTGGCGAACGATGAAGGGCAGGGAGCCAATGGCCAGCCCTGACGACCTGACCGGCGAAAACGCGCCGCTCTATGAGGCGCGCAAAGGCGTCTATCCCAAAAAGGTCGATGGCGCCTTTCGCCGCTTCAAATGGGCGGTCATGGGGATCACGCTCGCCATATATTATGGCACGCCATGGATCCGCTGGGACCGCGGACCCTATGCACCCGACCAGGCGGTGCTCGTCGACCTCGCGAACCGGCGTTTCTACATGTTCCAGATCGAAATCTGGCCGCATGAATTTTACTACGTCGCGGGCCTGCTCATCATGGCGGGGATCGGGCTGTTCCTCGTCACCAGCGCGGTGGGGCGTGCCTGGTGCGGCTATGGCTGTCCGCAGACGGTGTGGACCGACCTGTTCCAGCATGTCGACCGGCTGGTCGATGGCGACCGCAACGCACAGATACGGTTGGCGAACGGCCCATGGACGCTGGAGAAGGTGTCCAAGCGGACCGTCAAATATCTGATCTATCTGACCATCGCCTTCTGGACCGGCGGTGCGTGGATCATGTATTTCGCCGACGCGCCGATGTTGACGGTGGATTTCTGGACCGGGCAGGCGGCCCCGATTGCCTATGGTACTGTCGCGGTGCTGACCGCAACGACCTTTGTCCTCGGCGGTTTCATGCGCGAACAGGTGTGCATCTATATGTGCCCCTGGCCGCGCATCCAGACCGCGATGATGGACGAAAAATCGCTGCTCGTGACGTACAAGGACTGGCGCGGCGAACCGCGCGGCAGCGTCAAGAAGGCCGAGGCGCATCCCGGCGCGTTCGGCGACTGCATCGACTGCAACCAGTGCGTCGCGGTGTGCCCGACGGGCATCGATATTCGCGAAGGGCCGCAGATCGGCTGCATCACCTGCGCGCTGTGCATCGATGCCTGCGACGATGTCATGGGCCAGATCGGGCGGGCGCGCGGGTTGATCGACTATTGCACGCTCGACGATGCCGCGGTCGAAAAGGCGGGCGGTGTTGGCAAGCCGGTGATGAAGACGCTGCTCCGCCCGCGCACCCTAATCTATTTCGGTATCTGGTGCGCGATCGGCGCTGCCATGCTGTTTTCGCTCGGTCAGCGCACGCGGCTCGACCTCGCGGTGCAGCACGAGCGCAGCCCGCTCTATGTCCAGCTGTCGAACGGCCACATTCGCAACAATTACACGCTGAAATTGCGCAACATGGAAACGCGCCCGCGCCGCGTGGCGGTGATGGTCGATGGCCTCGCGGGGGCGGCGGTGTGGACCGAAAACGGATCGCGCGAGACCGCCACCCGGCGCGTCGAGATCGCGCTCGCACCCGACAGCGTGACCCGCATGAAATTGTTCGTTGCGGCGCCGGGCGAGGGTCCGGCGCGGCAGGATTTCACCATCGCAACGCGCGGCCTTGACGGCGACCCGCGCGGCGACAGCGATATCATCCAGTTCGATCGGCCGGAGGCAGGACAATGACAGGCAAACCGATGCGGGGGGGCTTTACCGGTCGGCACATGGCCGCGATCCTCGTCAGCTTCTTTGCTGTCGTCATCACGGTCAATTTCACGATGGCGCGGTTCGCGATGTCGACCTTCGGCGGCAAGGTGGTCGAAAACAGCTATGTCGCGAGCCAGCACTATAATGTCTGGCTGGCGCGCGCCGCGGCGCAGGACCGGCTGGGATGGACACCGCACGTCTCGCTCGATGCCGGTCGCCATGTCCGCCTCGAAATTCGCAAGGATGACCGACCGCTTGCGGCCTCGCGCGTCGCCGCGACCGCCAGCCATCCGCTCGGGCGCACTGCTCCCGCCATCCTCCGGTTCGAAGCGGTGGCGGATGGCGCGTGGCGCTCGGTCGAGCCGCTGGCGATAGGGCGCCAGCGGCTCGACATCGTCGTCGGTCGGGGGACCGACGAGGCGCGCTATCGGATGGACATGCAATGACCGCCGCCGCTTTGATCGAACGCGATTTCGCCGTCCCCGACATTCGCTGCGCGGGATGTATCGCCAAGCTGGAGCAGGGGCTTGTTCGCGATCGGCGGATTGCCGTGGCGCGGGTGAATTTCACCGAAAAGCGCGTCCACCTGACCTGCGTTCCCGATGCCGAAATGCCCGATCTGATCGGCGCGTTCACGACGCTGGGGTTCGAGGCGCACCCGATTGGTGATGCGTTGGGCGATACCGATCCGGCGGCGGCAGACAGCCGCGAACTGCTGCGCGCGGTTGCCGTTTCCGGCTTCGCGATGATGAACATCATGCTGCTTTCGGTATCGGTGTGGTCGGGGGCATCGGGCGCGACGCGCGACCTGTTCCACTGGCTGTCGGCGATGATCGCGCTGCCGACGATCGCCTATGCCGGGCGGCCCTTCTTCCGCTCGGCGTGGCGCGCGCTGCGTCATCGTCAGACGAATATGGACGTGCCGATCAGTATCGGCGTCCTCATCACCACCGGGCTCAGCCTGTTCGAGACCGCGGCCAGCGGCCCGCATGCCTATTTCGACGGCGTCGTCATGCTGCTGTTTTTCCTGCTCTGTGGTCGCTGGCTGGACAGCGTGATGCGCGACCGCGCGCGCGGCGGCGTCACGGCTTTGCTGCGCAACATGGGTACCGGCGCGATGGTGCTGGGCGACGATGGCAAAAGCCGCTGGACCGATGCCACCGCGCTCGAGCCCGGCATGGTGATGCTGGTGGCCGCGGGCGAGCGGCTCGCCGCCGACGGCGCGGTTCTTCGCGGCACCAGTCGGCTCGATCTGTCGCTGCTCACCGGCGAAAGCGCGCCGCAACTGGTCCGCGTCGACGACCGCGTTCATGCCGGTACGCTCAACCTCGATGCGCCGATCGAGGTCCGGGTTTCGGCGGTCGGCGGCGACACCGCGCTGGCTGACATCGCGCGCCTGATGGGCGAGGCGGCACAAGGCAAATCGCGCTACATTCGCATCGCCGACCGCGCCGCGCGGCTCTATGCCCCCGCGGTTCATGCGCTGGCGCTGCTGGCCTTCATCGGCTGGATGATGGCCGGGGCGGGGTGGCATCACAGCCTGCTGATCGCGGTTGCGGTGCTTATCATCACCTGTCCCTGCGCGCTTGGGCTGGCCGTCCCCGCAGCGCAAATCGTCGCGGCGGGGGCGTTGATGCGCGTCGGGGTACTGATCAAGGACGGGTCCGCGCTCGAACGATTGGCCGAGGTGGACCGCGCCATGATCGACAAGACCGGTACGCTGACGCTCGGCCGCCCCGAGGCGCGCGATCTCGAACGCCTCGACCCGCAGCTTCAGTCGCTCGCTCTCGCGCTGGCGCAGGCCAGCCGCCACCCGCTCAGCGAAGCGATGACGCGCGGCTTGCAGGCGCTCGACGTCGCGCGCGCCGATGTCCATTCGATCCGCGAAACCCCGGGCTTTGGCGTCGAAGCAAAATGGGGCGACCATATCGTCACCCTTGGCCGCCCAGGCGATCCGGTCGAGGGTGACGCCCTCGCAACGCAGCTGTCGATCGACGGCGCGCTCGCCGCGACCATCCGTTTCGCCGACCGCCTCCGTCCCGATGCGCGCGCCGCGATGGACGCGCTGCGCGCCGACGGCATCGACGTGTCGATCCTCAGCGGCGATCGCGCCGCCGCGGTGGCGCCCGTCGCCCGCGAACTGGCGATGACCGCGCAAACCGGCATGAGCCCGCAGGACAAGCTGGCGGCGCTCGCGCGGCAAAGCGCGGCGCACAGGGTGTTGATGATCGGCGACGGATTGAACGACGGTCCGGCACTCGCGGCTGGGCACGCATCGATGGCGCCGGGTTCGGCCAGCGATGTCGGCAAAAATGCCGCCGACTGCATTTTTCTCGGTGACCGGTTGATGCCGATCGTCGCGGCGCTGCGCATGGCGCGGCGCACGCAGGCGATCGTCCGGCAGAATTTCGTCCTCGCGATCGGTTATAATGTGATCGCGGTGCCGCTGGCCTTCCTCGGCTATGTCACCCCGCTCGTCGCGGCGCTCGCGATGTCGGGTTCGTCGCTGATCGTCGTCGGCAATGCGATGCGGCTCAAAAGGGCGATCCGGTGAACGGCCTCGCGCTGCTGATCCCGATCGCGCTCGGGCTGGGGCTGCTCGGGCTTGCGGCCTTTTTCTGGTCGCTGCGCCGCGGCCAGTTCGACGACCTCGATGGCGCGGCGCTGCGCATCTTTGTCGAGGATGAAGAGGAGGGGGCGGCATGATCGGCCGCGCCTGCGCGTCGCTGGCCGGCGCAACCGCGCTCGCATTGACGCCGCTGACGGTCGATGCCCGGATGCTGATCATTCCCGATTGCGGCGGTGGTCGCCACATGCTGCTGGTGCCGGACGGATCGGACAAGCCGGGCAGCGACAGCTGCGCCAAGGCGTGTCACGCAATGACCGATCGGCGCAGCAAGTCGGCAGGCGTTCGGAAGGGCTGCTGCTGATGAGGCCGTTGATCTGCGTCAATGCGGTCGCGCGCGCCTCCGCCTAATTGCCCGCTATGTGGAGTTATCACCCCGATCTGCTGGCTACGCCGGTTCCGCGCTACACCAGCTATCCGACCGCAGTCGAATTTACCGACGCCGTCGGCGCTGACGATTATGCGGCGGCGCTCGACCGGATCGCCTCGGCGACCCCCGTCTCGCTTTACGTCCACATCCCGTTCTGCGACCAGATCTGCTGGTATTGCGGCTGTAACACCGGGGCCGCGAACCGGACCCAGCGCCTCGCCGATTATCTGACCGCGCTCCGCTCGGAAATCGCCATGGTCGCCAAACGTCTCGGCGGCCGCGCGCGGGTTCAGCGGATCGCGTTCGGCGGGGGCAGCCCCAACGCCATCGCGCCGGTCGATTTTGTGCGTCTGCTCGACCGTATCCTGACCGTGTTCGACGCCAGCAATCCCGACATTTCGATCGAGATCGATCCGCGCGGTTTTTCTACCGATTGGGCGCGCGTCCTCGCGGCCTCGTCGGTCGGGCGCGTCAGTCTGGGGGTGCAGACCTTCGCGCCGCAGCTCCAGCAGGCGATCGGACGGATCCAGCCGCTCGCCGACATCGAAAATGCGGTGGCCAGCCTGCGCTTGCGCGGGATCGACGCGATCAATTTCGACCTTATGTACGGCCTTCCCGGGCAAAGCCTTGCCGATCTTGACGAAACCCTCGACGAGACGATCCGCCTCGCGCCCAGCCGCGTCGCGCTGTTCGGCTACGCGCATCTACCCGCCATGATCCCGCGCCAGCGCCGGATCGACGCCAGCGATCTGCCCGATCAAAAGCTCCGCTTTGAACAGGCGGCGCTCGGTTTCGACCGGCTGACGGCGGCGGGTTATATCCCGGTCGGTTTCGACCATTTTGCGCTGCCCACCGACACGCTCGCCATTGCGGCGGGCGAGGGGCGGGTGAACCGCAACTTCCAGGGCTTCACCGACGACGACACCGACGTCCTGCTCGGTTTTGGTGCCAGCGCGATCAGCAAATTTCCCGACCTGATCGTCCAGAATGAAAAGCGCGCGGGTCCTTATCGCGACCTGATCGGCGGAGGGCATCTGACTGCGACGCGCGGCGTCGCGGTGGATATGCATGAACGCCAGCGCGCAGCCATCATCCGAGAGCTGTTGTGCCGCGGCAGGGCATCGATCGACAGGCCGCTGGCCCCTGCGGCGCACGTCGTAATGCGCGATTTCGAACGGCGCGGCCTTGTCGCCTGGCACGGCGATGAACTGGTCGTCGACGCGTCCGGTCGCCCCTACGCCCGCCACATTGCGGCACAGTTTGACCGGATTCGCGGTGCCGTTCGGGCCACCGAATGATCGCCATCGGCTGTCGGGCGCCGTCGCCGATGGTCACGCCTGCTGCGGGCGAATTTCAAATCCGGTGACATGCGGATTGCGCGCCAGCGTGGCGGCCAGTCGCTCGGCATGATCCTCGCTGTACCCATGCGCGATCGCGCCAAATTCGAGGATGTCGTCGGCCATCACTTGGTCGATGGTGATCGATTTCAATCCGTGCTCGGCAAGGAGAGCGCCAAATTCGCTCAGCGTCGTCGCCTCCGACCGGCGGTAACGGGCCTTCAGATGCACGATGCGCTGCTGCGGCGCGCGTCGACCGGTGATCGTGACCGCGGCCAGGACCAGCAAGGTTGCAGCGGCCCCGAAAATTGCCAGTTCATAAAACCCGATCCCGAACAACATTCCCAATGTTGCCGTCATCCACAGCGACGCCGCGGTGGTCAGCCCCCGGACGTTGAACCCTTCGCGAAAGATGACCCCGCCGCAGAGAAAGCCGATGCCGGTCAGAATGCCGTGCGCCATGCGCACCGGATCGATGCGGACAACCTCGATCGGTGCATCGTTTAGCCACGCCATCTGATGCACCGCCGACAGCATCAGCAGGCAGCAGGAAAGGCCGACCAGAATATGCGTCCGCAGCCCCGCAGGACTCGCTCGATACTCGCGCTCCGCGCCGATGATCGCGCTCGCGCCGATGGCGCCGACGATCGGCCAAATCAGATCGGGATCGAGCAGTTCCATTTATGCCCCTAAACGCGCGTAGCGGTGCGCGCGGATGGATTGTGAAAAATGGCTGGAACGCATTGGCAGGGTCACATGTCTGTAACGCCCGCAGTCCTTGTCAGTTGCTCAGATGATGCAAAGAAATGGTGGACGCACTAGGGCTCGAACCTAGGACCCGCTGATTAAGAGCTGAAATCAGAGGGTCCTTACGCTTCCGAATGCGTCCAAAAACTGCAGAAATCTGCGATTCATAGTCCGCATTGTTCTTGAAATGTTCGCCAGTATCCACTACAAAAAGCTACCTAAGGTAGCAGGATCATATGGCGAACAAGGTTGGTTTGACAGATGCTCGGATCGCAGGATTGAAAGCGCCTGCAAGCGGGCAAATTGAGGTCGCTGATGGCATCGTGACCGGCCTGCGGCTCCGAATGGGAGCGAGCGGCACCAAGACTTATATCTTGCGTAAGCGCGTCCAAGGTAAATGGTTGAACGTGACTATCGGGCGGCATGGCCCGAATTTTACTCTTGCACACGCCCGTCGGAAGGCGCGGGACCTGCTCGTCGACGTTGAGCAAGGCAAAAGCATCGCCAGAAAGCCGGGAGCTAAGAGGAAGGGATCGAATGGTGTCGGCACCGTCGCCGAACTATACGAGACATACCTGGCTCAACAGATCGTCGGCAAAAAGCGGAGCGCGAATGAGTTCGACCGGGTTTTCCGCAAGTACATCGAACCTGAGCTAGGCGACCGCCTCGCCGATTCGATCACCCGAAGCGACGTCAGCCGCTTCGTAGAGAAGATCGCATTTGAGCGGGGCAAGGAAACCCTGACGATGGCTCGCATCGTTTATCGGCACCTTTCGACGTTTTACTCATGGGCGCTCACCAGACTTGAAAATCTGCCAGCCAATCCGTGCCGGGACGCCTGGCGCCCAAAACGGAGCGAGCCTCGCGACCGGGTGCTCAGCGATCGAGAGGTCGCTGCACTGTGGCAAGCCGCCGTCGAGGATGGCTATCCGTTTGGCCATCTTGTGCAGATGTTGATTCTCACAGCCCAGCGCCGGGGAGAGGTGCTCGCCGCCACTTGCGACGAGTTCGACTTCAAGGGGAAAGTTTGGACTGTACCAGGAGATAGAGCGAAAAACGGCAAGGCAAATGTGGTGCCTTTATCCGCACAGGCCCTCGAGGTCGTCACCGACATCTTCACGGCCGCGGGGATCGCGCCTGAAGATGCTCACAAGCAATCCCAAATTCTATTGGCATCCAAGGTGACCAGCACAAACAGTGTCAGTGGGCTGTCAAAGGCCTGGAAGCGGATAAGGGCAAGCGTGGACGAGAAACTCGGCTATGAAGCCGCTCATTTTACCATGCATGACATTCGCCGGACGGTGGCGACCGGACTGCAGAGGATTGGAATACCGCTGGTCGTTTCAGAGGCCGTTCTCAATCATCAGTCCGGCTCGGCAATGGCTGGTGTCGCCGGGGTTTATCATCGGCATCAGTACACGAATGAAAAACGCGAAGCTCTCGCACTGTGGGGCAGGGAGGTCCTACTGATCGTCGCGAAATATCCGCCGCAGGATAGTCAGGAAGAATGACTCTCCACCCCGAGCCAGTCGGCGCGTATCCGATCCATGCCCGCGACAACGCCTTCAACGGTCACTGTATATCCAATGAAGTCCTCACGAACATCATCGCCTTCGATAATCCAGACATCGTCAGAAGTGGTAGTCAGGATCATTCCGCGTCTGCCACCGCTTAGCGTTCCTGACACTCGTATCCGACCCGCGCTCACAACGTCCCCCGTTCAAAAACGCCAATGGCGCAGCACTTCGCGCACATAGGCCGGCGTCTCGCCATTGCGAGGAATACCGCCTGCGCGCTCGACGGCTCCTGGACCTGCGTTGTAGGCAGCGAGGGCCAGATGAACCACCCCGAACTTGTCCAGCATCTGGCGTAGGTATCGGGCCGCACCCAAGATGTTCGCCTTGGGATCGAAGCGATTTGAAACGCCAAGGTCCCGCGCTGTCCCTGGCATCAATTGGCCCAAACCTGCGGCGCCAGCCTTGCTGACGGCCATGGGATTATATCGTGATTCCGTCCATACAAGAGCGTCGAGAAGGCCGCTTGGTAGCGAGTATTGAGCCTCAGCAGCGTAAACATGAGGAAGGTAGCTTGCCCGACGGAAGCCCGATGGCGCGCTGTCTTGGGGCTTTGGATATCGATAGGGCAGATAGGTTCGACCCGCATCGGTAGCCGGCGGCTCGGACGAGGCCGTTGGAGGCTTTCTCCAAATGCCATGTTCGACGAGACGAAAGCCATCGGTTCCTTCTGCAACGCGGAAGCCGTCGGTCGTCAACTCCGAGGCAACTGTCATCTGAGGGGCTTCCGACTCCTGCGCGTGGGCGGGGAGGACGAACCCAAGTCCTGCTGTTGCTACTGCGGCTACTGCCGATTTCAGTCTCATTCCCGAATCCTTTAGTGGTCGAATCGGGAAAGAACATATATAGAACATCTGATGTAGGAAAATGAAACGTCAGCGACGCAGAGCGGAGGCTGCGCGGGTGGAGGCACGTTACGATGGAGATGCCCCCATGCGCCAACACCGATCATCCCAATTCCAAGGCGGGCAATTGGAAACCCGCGCGCGCAAGATAGTCGAGCAGTTGGGCGGTGTTTGGTCGCGTTCGCGCGGAATGTGCTGCTGCCCGGCCCACGACGACCGCACTCCTTCGCTAAGCATCACACTCGGAAAGCGCGCAATCCTCGTTCATTGCTTTGCCGGCTGCACGAACGAGGCAGTGATAGAAGCCATGGCCGGGCTCGGAATACGAATTGCGGACCTGTTCGATGGCACGAGTGGTCCGATCGTGGCCGAACCGCGCGAGGAAGTCGCCAATCGGAATGCGCTGAGGCTCTGGCGTGAGGCGTCGACCATCGCTGGCAGCCCCGCCGAGAAGTACCTCGTGTCCAGAGGCATCACGATTTCTTCGCCGGAGCTGCGTTTCCACCCGCGTATGCCGCTGGGGCCAAAGGGTGCTGTCCGGTTTCTACCCGCGATGGTGGCGGCCGTGCGCAATGATGCCGGAATTCGGGCGCTGCACCGCTCCTTCCTTGACCTGGACAAAACCAGCTTGGCTTCTTTCGATCAGCCCAGGCGTGCGTTAGGTAGACCCGGTTCTGGCGCGGTGCGTTTCGCGTACCCGGATGGCGGACGCCTTGGCCTCGCAGAAGGAAACGAAACGGCCCTCTCAGCGATGCAAATGTTCAATGTTCCCTGCTGGGCGACGCTGGGAAACGAACGCTTCGGCTTGGCCACAATCCCGGAATCTGTGCGCCAGCTGTATCTCTTTGTCGACAATGATGCGGGCGGGCGCCTTGCCGAAGAGCGTGCGCGAGATGCCTACGCTTGCGAAGGGCGGCTGATTGTCACCAGGCGTCCGGAGCTAACCGGCGACGACTGGAATGATGTGCTCATGCGCTCAGTCCGAGCTGCGGTCTGAATGTCGGTGAGAGGAAAGCGGGCTTGAGGCCTTTTGAGGCCCCCGGGCGGATCCATCCGAACGGACACCCGGACAAACCCAGGGCCTCTTCAGGAGGTCTCTCATGTCACACGCAAATACCGCTTTTGCATTCTCCGATCCCGCCGAGCCGAAAGTGTTGGCGGCGGCGAGGGCACTGGCCGCGCGGCTCGCTGCCGATCAAGCAATTTCACGGCTCACTGTGAATACAACAATGGCAGATCACTTCGGCGGTAGCGACGCCGAAGGACGCTGGTCCATACGCGATGCCCATGCCGCACTTGAATTGGCGCAGGTGCTATTCTTGGCGCAGGCAACTGAATTATCTCTCACGATGCCATCCAGCGCTGCCGATGAGGCTTTCACGCGCCTTGAAGGTCTGGTCCCGACCCAGTCCAACCGGAGCGATGAGCAGATCGAGTGGCAACAATTCGCAACGCCGCCCCGTCTGGCCTGGATGGCTGTAAAGGCATGCGCGATTTCTGCCGCTGAACTGGTTCTCGAGCCGTCGGCCGGGACCGGGATGCTCGGCGTATGGGCGGCAAAGGCAACTGCGCGTCTCGCTCTCAACGAGATATCGCCGCTGCGCCGTGAATGTCTGGGCGCCGTGTTTCCGGAAGCGACAGTCACCGGATTTGACGGGGAACTGATCGACGAACTTCTCACGCCCGACGTGGGTCCGAGCGTGGTGCTGATGAATCCGCCCTATTCACATGGTATCGAGAGGGGCCACGATAGCCGCACTGGCGACCGACACTTGCGTTCTGCTTGGAAGCGCCTTCTGCCCGGTGGCCGCCTGGTCGCAGTGATGCCAGAATGGTTCGAGCTTCCGAAGTTCCTTGCCGGGATCGCCGGTCCCGTCTCGTTGCGCCTCAACGCGACGATCGAGCGCGGTTTCGTCAAGCAGGGCACATCGATCTCAACCCGGCTCCTGGTTCTCGACAAGGCTGAGGATAGTCACAGTCCGATCATCGCCCAGCCGGCAAACTTTGCCGAGCTTCATCTGCTGATCGATATGCTGCCTGACCGGGTAAGCTTGCCCGCCGAGCCCAGCATCGGCATCAAGTCGGCATTGCCGCTTCGGCTGGTGGCGAACAGGACGAAACCGGTTCCACTTAGGGGCCATCCAGCAGTTGCGCTGCCGTCGATCCTGCCGCTTGAATTTACTCCGCTCGAAGCACCTGCGCCGATCGAAAGCCAGGTTGGGCATTATTTGCCTTACCGACCGAGCCGGATCTCGATTGCAGATGCGGTCCCGCATCCGACCCCGCTGGTCGAATCCGTCGCGATGGGTTCGATAACTGCACCCGTGCCCGAAGTGATGCCTCAGCTTCCTTCGAGCATCATTGCTGAAGGCGTCTTATCCGCTGCACAGGCCGAGACCCTGATCTATGCCGCAAGCGCGCATGCCCGCGATCTGCCGGGCCGGTTCGAGCCCGACGACAAGGGCTGCGCCTTGAAGGCGAGCGCCGAGGGATGCGCCTACCGTATGGGCTACTTTCTTGGTGACGGAACCGGTGCGGGAAAAGGCCGGCAGGTCGCTTCCGTCATCCTCGACCGATGGGTGAGGGGCGAACGGCGCCACATCTGGATTTCCAAGAACGAAGCTCTGCTCGAAGATGCCCGCCGCGATTGGAGCGCGCTCGGCGGCCTTCCCATCGACGTCCAGCCCCTTGGCCAATGGAAGCTCGGTGTCCCGATCGGGATGCGCGAAGGCATACTCTTCGTCACTTACCCGACGCTGCGTTCGGGCCGAAGCGACGCAACCCGGCTCGAGCAAATTCTCGAATGGGCAGGGGAGGACTTCGACGGGCTCATCGTCTTTGACGAAGCCCATGCGATGGCCAACGCCGCTGGCGGGGAGGGCTCACGTGGTAAGGTCAAGGGTTCGGAGCAGGGCATTGCCGGTGTTCGCATCCAGAATCTGCTGCCGCGCGCCCGCGTGCTCTACGCTTCGGCGACCGGGGCATCCGACATCAATAATCTCGCCTATGCCACCCGTCTTGGCCTTTGGGGTCCCGAGACGGCTTTTGCCAATCGCGAAGCCTTCGTCGCAGATATCCGCGATGGCGGTATCGCTGCAATGGAACTGGTCGCGCGCGATCTGAAGTCACTGGGGCTGTATGCGGCGAGGGCCCTTTCATTCGCCGGAGTTGAGTACGAGATTCTGGAGCATTGCCTGACCCCCGACCAGGTAGCGGTTTATGACGCCTATGCAGACGCCTGGGCAATCATTCATGCCAACCTGCGCGAAGCTCTCGAGGCAACGCGGATCGTCGACACTGACAGTGGCGAGACACTCAATTCAGGTGCCAAATCGGCTGCGCTTTCGGTGTTTGAAGGCACCAAGCAGCGCTTCTTCGCGCAGCTCCTTTTATCGATGAAGCTGCCGAGCCTGCTGCCTGCGATTGATACGGCACTTGCCGACGGCAACGCGGTTGTAGTGCAACTCGTCTCGACCGCCGAAGCCATGCTTAACCGCCGCCTCGCTGATCTCTCCGATGCGGAACGCGAAGCACTCGAAATCGATCTCTCCCCCCGCGAATACGTGGTCGATTACCTCACCAAAAGCTTTCCGGTGCGGTTGATGTCCGTGTTTACGGACGAGAACGGCAATGCTCGGTCCGAACCGATGAGTGATGAGAACGGTGCCCCTGTTCTGTGTCATTCGGCGCTTGACGCGCGCGATCGCATGATCGAGCAGCTCTGTGCCTTGCCGCCGATCGCGACGGCGCTCGATGCGATCATCGAACGGTTCGGTGTCGATCAGGTCGCCGAAGTCACCGGCCGTACCCGCCGCCTGATCGTCGGACGCGATGGGCGCCAGGTGCTCCAGTCGCGCTCTCCGCGCGCCAATGTAGCCGAGACGCAAGATTTTATGGACGGGACCAAGCGAATTCTCGTTTTCTCCGATGCTGGTGGCACCGGCCGCAGTTATCATGCCGACCTCGCCGCAAAGAACCAGATGCGCCGGGTCCACTTCCTGCTTGAGCCGGGCTGGCGGGCCGATGCCGCAATTCAGGGCCTTGGCCGTACCAACCGCACCAATCAGGCGTCGGCCCCGCTGTTCCGCCCCGTGACCACCGATGTGCGTGGCGAACGTCGGTTTATATCGACCATTGCACGTCGGCTCGATAGCCTCGGGGCACTGACCCGCGGGCAACGCCAGACGGGTGGGCAGAACCTCTTCGATCCTGCCGACAATCTCGAGAGTACATACGCCAAGGAGGCGCTTCACCGCTGGTTCGGCCTGCTGTTCGCAGGCAAGTTGGAAGCTGTTACGCTTTCTCGGTTTGAGGAATTGAGCGGGCTCAGGGTCGAAGGGCCCGACGGCGCGATGGTAGATGATCTGCCAACAATCCAGCGCTGGCTCAATCGCATCCTCGCGTTGCCGATTGCTCTGCAAAACGGCATATTTGACGAGTTTCTCGGCCTCGTCGAAGCGCGGATCGATGCAGCACGCCAGGCGGGCACGCTCGACATTGGGGTCGAGACCATTGCGGTCGAGCATTACGAGGTGCTGACCGACACGCTACTGCGCACCGATGCGCTGTCGGGTGCGACTACGCATCTCCTGGAACTCGAGATCGCCCGCGCGCTCAAGCCTTTGCGTCTCGAACGGCTCGAGGAACTCTACGGCGTTTCTGGTTCGCGTCAGCAACTTCTGCGTAATGCGCGCTCAGGCCGGATCGGGCTGCTTGTCCCGGCGCGAAGTCTGCTCACCGACGAAGGTATGCGTGTGGCCCGCTTCGAGCTTGTCCGCCCCTTGAAGCACGGGCACATTACCGCCGATCAACTCGAGGAGAGCAACTGGGAAACGGTGGATCCAACCGAATTTCAGCGCCTCTGGCAGGCTGAGGTCGATGACGCCGCCTCAAATCTCAAGCGCGAGCGCCTGCATCTTGCAACCGGCCTGCTGCTTCCGGTGTGGGACAAACTTCCTTCCGACTATGTTCGGGTCAGCCGGATCTCGGCGCGAGACGGACGCTCGCTCTTAGGTCGAGAGGTTCCGCTCCATTGCGTGCCCGAACTGTGCCAGGCGCTTGGGCTGGAAGACGAACATGCCTTTTCAGCAGAGCAAATCGTCGATGCGGTGCTCGGGACAGGGCGACCGATGCAAATCAAATGCCGCGAAGCGCTTACGCTCAAGCGCAGCCTCGTGAATGGCGCGCAGCGGCTTGAACTGGCTGGTTGGTCGGCGTCGCGCCTCGACTGGTACAAGGCACATGGGTGCTTCACCGAGATCATACGCTATCAGACGCGACTTTTCGTCCCGACGACGAACGCGGTGGCGGTCTTGGCGCGACTTGTCGGATGAGGCGCTCCTATATTGCCAATTGGCATCCAAAGTGATATATGATGCCATATGGAGAATGCTCATGTTGGCACTGCAACCCGTTGATACCGTCCCCCATGCCTTCCGGCCCGATCCTGTAACCCAGGAGGAAGCAGCGGCGATGTTCCGCGCCGTGCTGAACCTGTTCGGCAAATGGGAACTCACAGACGAGCAGGCAGCGACTCTGCTCGACATGCCGGTTCGCTCCTACCGGCGGTGGAAGGCTGAGGGTGCGGGCCGTGTCTCGCGCGATGGTGCGGCGCGGCTCTCCAACCTGATGGGTATCCACAAGGCGCTGAGGATCATCTTTTCCGAAGCCCAACGTGGCTACGCCTGGATCAAGGCAGGTAACGCCGCCTTTGCCGGAGCGAGTGCGCTCGACGTCATGCTTGGGGGCGAACTGACCGATATCATGCGGGTGCGTCGCTATCTTGATGCCGAACGTGGTGCCTGGTGATTGATCCCAAGGCGATTCCGCTTGCCCAGGTCGAGTGGAAAGGTGCTGTACGGATTATCCGCAGTGCCTTTCCACCGATTGACCTGTTCGAAGACATTGCAGACCCTGCAGATTGGCCGTTGCTGATCTCCGCAGAGCAAAAAACCAATCCCCGCATTATGGCGACGATCGGCAATCTCGATCTGGTGCCGGCTGATCGCAGGGTAGGCGGCAATGGCGCATCCTATCTGATGGCGCCGTTCACGCATGTTAGCGCGGACCGGCCAAGTCGCTTCACCGATGGGACCTACGGCGTGCTATACGCGGGGGATGCATTCGAAACTGCGCTGTTCGAGACAATCCATCACCATGCCCGCTTCATGGCTCGCACTGTAGAAGCGCCAGGCTGGACCTCACAGTTCCGTGAGATCATCCTTTCGGTAAGCGCTGATCTTCAAGATCTCAGGAGCTTTGCGGCAGGCGATCCCGCGCTAGATCCCGACAACTATGCTGCATCGCAAGCTCTCGCAGTTGAACTCAAAGGGGGCGGGGCCGAAGGTCTTGTCTATCCGAGCATCCGGCATCCGGGTGGTGAGTGTGTCGGCTTGTTCTACCCGGATTGTGCATCCGACCCCACTCAGGGACGTCACCTCGATTACCACTGGGACGGAACAGGTGTCGATCTGGTTCGAGACGCTGGTACAGGGGCGGTGTTTCGGGTGGTAAGCATATCTGGACGTTAGGGTCCATATCTGGAATTTGCGGTCGCTTGGCGGTTGTCCCTTGAGGGTTTCAAGGATCTATCCGCACTCGCCGATGCGAGGATCGGTGGTGCTTTATCGGGTCTCACAAGGCCGGACGTTGCATTGACTCGAAGCGGGCTTGGTGGCCCATCTGTCGACCTTCGCAGATCGTCCGTCCCTGCGTTCCCTCGCGGGACACCGCCATCGGGTCAGCTCGAGAGCATCACCACTGGCATCGGGATGCTACCTCAACTCAGGCCTCGAACAAGGTCCCGTCACGCAGCATGGCGTGCATGATGACAGCGAGGCGGCGGGCTAGCGCAACTCGGGCCTTTCGCAGCCCGCGCCGCTTTGCGATCTTGAGCGCCCAGCTTTTCAGCGCAAAGCTCTGGCGTGTGCGCGTCAAGATCGAGTTGGCCGCTTCGTAGAGGAGCTTGCGGACCGTCCCGTCGCCTTGTTTGGTAATGCGTCCTGTCCAGTCGAGCTCTCCCGATTGGTGTCGGCGTGGAACCAGGCCAAAGTACGCGCCAGCCGTTCGCGATCGCTTGAACCGGCTGGCATCATCAACAGCGGCGGCGAACGCAGCGGAGGTCTGCACACCCACGCCAGGGATGCTCATCAGGGCCTGGCTGGCCGGAGAAGCCAGGCTGATCGCTTTGAGCTGGCGATCCATCTGCCCGATCTCCTCCACGAGGCGCTCGCGGGCCCGAAGGAGCGACGCCACCGCTTCGCAGAGGCCGGGGACAGAAGCAGCCACTCGCATTCGCGCGAGGAACCGCTCGCCCTGGCCCGCGCCGAGCCTGATCCCGAAGGTGGCGCAGAGGCCGCGGATCGTGTTGTCGAGCCGGACGCGTGCTTCGACCAGATGGCCGCGGGCGGTGATGACCGAACGCACTCCGTGCGCGGCCGGCGACTTGACATGCACGTCCTTGTAGAAGCCGGTACGCGCCAGCTGAGCAAGCCCGGCCGCATCGTGCAGATCGGTCTTGTTGGCCTTCATCGCCTTCAAGCTCTGATGCGCCTGACGCGCGTCGATGCAGACGATGGCAACGCCCAACTCGCGCAAGCCCAGCGCGATCCACGGGCTCATCCGGCCCGTCTCGATGACCGCGCGTTCTCGATGGGACCATGGCGTTCCAGCACCGCGGCGATTGCCTCCGGAGTACTGTCCACACAGTGTGTCCCGATCTTTCGCCCCTCAGCGTCGATGACGCAGACGTGCTACGTTTCCATCGACAGGTCGATTCCGGCATAGTGTTTCATGGTTCCTTCCTTCAGGTCTGACAACCAGAAGGTGCGCCGCTCAGCCGGTCCGAGGAAGCAGCCACAAATTACACGATGACTCAATCATAGCCAGAAAGCCACGGCTGCGGCGAGGCTTACGGCTGAGAGGAAGTTTCTGGCGAGTTTGTCGTAGCGGGTTGCGATGCGGCGGAAGTCCTTGAGGCGACAGAACATGGCCTCGACCCGCCAGCGATCTTTGTAGCGTCGTTCGTCATACTGGATAGGGCGCTTGCGGTTGCGTCGACCGGGGATGACAGGGATGGTACCCTGTTCGCGCAAGGCAGCCCTGATGCGGTTGGCGTCGTAGCCACGGTCGGCGATCACCCTCTTCATTCCGACGGTTTCGCCGATCAGCAGGTCCGCGCCTTTCACGTCCGACATGTTGCCCGGTGTCAGGACGAGGCGAAGCGGGCGTCCGACGACATCGACAAGCGCGTGGATCTTGGTCGTCCTGCCGCCACGCGAGATGCCAATGGCATTGGCTCGCGCCCCCCTTTTGCCCCACCAGCACTGCGGTGAGCCTTGATGTAGCTGCTGTCGATCTGTCCAGTCTCCGCGATCCAGCCTTCCTCGGTCAGCGCCGCCAGGATGCGGGTCCAGATGCCCCGGCGGCTCTACCTGTTCCAGCGGTTGTAGATCGTTGTCGCCGGGCCGTATTCGGTGGGGCAATCAGCCCAGCGGCCGCCGCATTTGAGCATGTGAATGATCCCGGAGATGACCCTGCGATCATAGACCCGCCGCGCTCCGGGCTGGTTCTGCGGCAGGTGGGGCTCGATTGCGCCCCATGCTTCATCCGACAGCCAGAACAACGAACGCGACATCTCCAAAGGCCTCCTGCTTCAGCGGAGAACCCCTGAATCAATGTGCGATCAGATTTTCAAGAGGCTGATTGAGTTTGGACCCTAAGGTCATCGAGCTTGGCGCGGACATTCGAAAGGTGCTGCGCAGCGATGGCTTGGACCCGGTCGCAATTCTCGTCAGGTCGCGGCGCGAGATCGAGCAGGGCCTGAACCTCTTCGAGCGAAAAGCCCAACTCGCGTGCGCGCCTCACGAATCGGAGGCACTCGACGTCCTCCGACCCGTAGTCGCGGTAGGCACCCTTGCGTGCCGGCGAGCTGATAACGCCAATGCTTTCGTAAAAACCGGATTGTCTCGATGTTGCATCCGGTGCGTTTCGCTACCTCGCCAATTTTCACATCCAGCCTCTTCAGTCTGTAGTTGCTACAGACTGAAGATAGGTGCGCGAATCGAGGTATGCAAAAGGACGAGTGATGCGCAGCTTCGGCACATGGTGGAACGGTTTGGCGACCGGCGGCGGCATTGCTGCCGCATTCGGGGCCGCCGTGCGGCGGTCGAGGAAGGCATTCTGCCGGGCGGCGGTATCGCACTGCTCCGGGCGCTCAAGTCGCTCGAGGGCCTCAAGGCCGCCAATGACGACCAGCAGTCCAGTATCGACATCGTGCGTCGCGCCCTGCGCGCCCCGGCTCGCCAGATTGCCGACAACGCGGGCGAGGACGGTGCCTATATCGTCGGCAAGCTGCTCGAAGGCGACGACTACAACCATGGCTTCAACGCCGCGACCGGCGAATATGAAGACCTGGTGAAGTCGGGCGTGATCGATCCGGCGAAGGTGGTGCGCACTGCGCTGCAGATTGCGGCTTCGGTTGCCTGGCTGCTGATCACCACCGAGACGCTGGTTCCCGAACTGCCGATAGAAGACACGCCCGCTCCGATGCCGGCGATGGACTCCTAAGGCTGCCATTTCTCTTGGAAGCCGGTCTTTTTTGGTCTGTAACCGCGCTGGCTTCGGCTTCAGAAAGGCCCTATTCCTGTAGCTGCTCAAGCCGCTCATGCCTATCCTGATCGCGAACAAGCCAGAATACCGCACCGAGTGCCAGCACAGCTCCTGAAAGCGCGGCGACTTTCGCGGCGCTCGTGTCTGCCAAATCGAGGATGATGAACTTGCGCACAATTGCCAGCAGCGCAATCAGGATTATCGTGCGCACCTGCAGGATACCGAAACCCCTCTCGGCAGCTACGAGCAATGAACGCTTGAACTCAAGCGCAATCACAACAGTAAAAATCATTCCGAAGACAGTCTGGAAAGTGGCAAAATCGAGCGGATCGAGAGCGCCCAAGACAAGGCTTGTGACAACTTCGCGCAGCAATGACCAAACCGCCGCAATCACGACGATTGCGATTATTCCGCTGAGAACGATGACAATCGCGTCCTCGAATTTCTCGTAGAGAGACATCGCAGACCATTCTGCATGTGTCATTTTGCGCAATCTCAGAAAATTCGCGAGCATTGGTTTATCCTTGCGGTCGTCTTTCAAGCAGTCTTCACCCCGGGCTCAATTTGTCCAAGCAGGATATTCAGCGGAGGGGCAGGGCCATCTTTCGGGAGCCCCGGATACAGGGTGACGTGCGGGAATGGTATTTCGATGCCAGTCTCGTCGAATGCCTGCTTGATCCTGCGGAAGAACTCCCTCCGCACTTCCCATTGCGCTCCAGGCGTCACCTTGAGGCGCAGTCGCAATGTGACGGCACTGTCACCGAGCGCTTCCACACCGACAATCTCGGGCTCATCAATGATGCGGTCTGTAAAGGCCCGATCCTGAGCCATCTGCGAGGCAACGCTGTGCATAATGTCCAACGCCTCGTCAGTCTTTTCGCGATAGGCGATACCGACATCGATCACCGACCTGGAATATTCCATGGTCATGTTCACGACATTGGTAATGTTCCCGCATGGCACGAAAATCACGTTGCCATAGTAATCGCGCAGGCGAACGCTCCGCAGCGTAATTTCTTCTACCACGCCGATATGGCCACCGATCTCGACTATGTCATCGACGCGCAGCTGCCCTTCAAGCAGAATGATAAATCCGGAAAAATAGTCTTTCACCAGGCTCTGCGCGGCAA
Source organism: Sphingopyxis sp. EG6 (assembly GCF_003609815.1). NCBI lineage: Bacteria > Pseudomonadati > Pseudomonadota > Alphaproteobacteria > Sphingomonadales > Sphingopyxidaceae > Sphingopyxis > Sphingopyxis sp. EG6. The sequence continues at coordinate 2,055,352 of NZ_AP017603.1, read as the reverse complement.
AACCTGCTGCAATTCCGGCCACTCCCGCAGCAGTCAGCAAAGGCGCTATGGATACGCCCATGATCGAGAGCAAGGTCACCCCGGCAACTGACCATATCACGATGCGCCCGAATATCAGACCAGTCCTGTATGCAGTTGCAACCCTCCTTAAAGAATCTGGATCACTTCGTTTGCTTGTCATCTTCTGTTCTATGCGCCGCATCAGGCGCGAAAGCAGAGCTGCCGCCAACGAAGCGAGACACACCACCAGCACGATCCGCACTGCGTCTTCAAGCAGGGATGAGGAAACGGAGAGAGCTCGCAATTCGAATGCGTCGATTACATTTGACACCTTATACTCGCTTATTTTCGACTGCATCGACCTTTCGGCCTAGCCAATTGTTGCGCCCGTAAATGCTGGCGGATCGGAGGCGGGAAAGCTTTCGAGCAGCGCTTCATCAACGGGGTCGAACTCCTTTTCAGGCTCAGCCCGCTCGCCAGCCTCCGCGCCTCGATACAGCCGGTGACGAGAGATCTCTTTGCCCTCTCCAGACCATCGTATCGGCCAGTTTCCGGGCGCCTCAAAGCCACGATAGAGCTCGTCGATCTTCGGTTCGTAATGGTGCAACGCAGAGGTTTGGTTGACCCTGTAATTCCAACCCTGCCTTTCGGCAAAGCCGATAGCGCTGTCGCGGTCAGGAAACCGAATGCGAATATGGCGATATGGATCATCATTGGTAATCCAGCCCGTGAAGACGTCGCGGCCCAATGGTCTTCTCGCCTCGAACTCGAGGTACCACGGTTGCGGGCGGTGCCCGCCCTGAAGCGTGGAGCGCGGTTCCTGGTAGATCTTTGCCATCGGAACATCGGCCAAAATAGTATTCGTGCCGGGCTGCTTCGATAGGCGCGGGGGGCGATTATGGCCTCTGTGCATGTTCAAGTCCTTTACGCTTTATCGTCGCTGCCCGTTACGCTTCGTCCAGATCATCGAGCCGTTCCATCTGCCGAGAGTTCCGACGGATCAGTTCCTGTGCGGTGTCATTCTTGGCGCTCCCGATCTCGTCAAGCATGTCGCAACGCATGCCGAGGGTCAGCTCGGCGACGGCATGCATAACCTCTTCTGCGTCGGCATTGGTCAGGTTTCCGTCGTTCAGTCCGCGCAACAGCCTGTCGAGCACCGACTGGAAGGACTTGATAACCTCTGGACTAGCGATCACTGCCAGCTTGCGTCCAATCACCCGCAATTCATCGATAAGAGCCGGGTCGGGGTCGCGTTTTGCGGCGATGTCTGCGACTTTTTCGATCGCCGCCATGTAAACCGAGTTCTTCTGGTCGAACAGATGGACGCGGGCCTCTTTGCTGAGTTCGAGTTCGGTCTGGCGGTTCAGCAGCATCGCGGTGAGAAAGATCGTCGCGACAGCGCCAAGGAAGACAAGGATAGTTTCCTGCACGAACGGAAATCTGGACGCGCCGACATAGAGCTCATGGTAGAGCGCATATCCAAAGTCCAATGCGGCAAGGATGCCAGCGAGCCATACGATCTCACGAATGCGCGGCCATTTTACCTCCATCGCCCCCCTTGCCGTCAGATGCTTGCCGACCCGCTCCGAATCTAGTGCCACGCCGAGGCGATACTTCGGGACAGGCTCATGTGATTGATCCTGATGCCAGAAACCGCTTTATGATGCTGCCAAGCCACCTAGCTCGCCGACTGCGTCCGTGAATCATCCCCCTTCGATGCGCGCCGCAAGCGAAAGCCAAGGAGCAGCATGACAGTTCCGAACATCGCGGCGTAGAACGCGAGGACCCAGCCCAAGGCAAGGAATGTCTCGACGGGAGAAGTTAAAAGCATCCAGATTACGAAGCCGGCCAGCGCAAGGGACAACAGACCCCCTAACCCCAGCCAGAACTCGCCCTTGATTTCCTTGCGCAGCCGAATGGCGGTCACGACCTGGGCGATGCCCGAGGCAGACGACCAGAATGCGATCATCCACCAAAAGAACAGCGAAAGCACGAAACTGGCCATCATCGGAGTAATCAGCACAACAATACCAGTACCGATGCCGACCACGCCGTTGAATGCCAGCCAACCCCACTTCTCACCCGCGCGGATGTTGCGAAAAGCCGCGATAAGCGAGAATATTCCGTCTACCATCGAGAAGGCACCGAAGATGATTGTCAGCCCGAGCAAGGCGCTGGCAGGCATCAGTACCGCGAGCACAGCAAGGATCAGCGCAAGCACACCGCGCAAAACGAATGTCCACCAGTTTCCTGCTAGACTACAGACCGGGAGAGGGATTCTATGTGCCAGTGTTGCCATATCGATAGCCCCATACTTTGAGATCGGAATTCAACGAAGACAATATTTCTGACGGCACGCTGCCTTCATTGCATAACGCACCGCCAGAATTATAGCTCTCAATTCTTTGTCGGCTGTACTGCTTCGCGAGCCTTACCGAAAAGCCCCTTGATGCGTTCGAATAAGCGAGTTGCAGCGTTGCCCCCGCCAGTCTCTCGCTCAAGTTCTTTGATCGCGTCCTGCAGATCGTCAAGATCCTTCTTGGTTGCGTAACCGAGCGCTTGCGCCATCTCGATTTGGTCACGGGCCTTTTGCAGTTCCGCAGCGATTGCCTGGTTGTCTTCTTGCGTGCGGTTCTTTTTTGCCGCAACGACGCGCGCGGCCTCGACGCTCGCCTCGGCACGGACGATCGGCAACGGAATTACGGTTTCGGTCACGACAATGGTGCTCAGGGCGTTTAGCAAGACGAGCTTGGCCTCCTGAGGCTTCTGTTCGTCCAGCAGTGCGGCCGCGCGTTTGATGGCATCAGGATAGGTACCCAGCGGAAGGTTGCTGGTCCTGATAACCATCTCGCTTGCGAGGCCTTCCATAAGCCGCCTCGCTTCCTGCAAACGTCCCTCATCAGTCAGATCCTCGATCCGGTCGGAGAGCGCCTTGACATCGCCTGGCGTTGCAAGAACATCATGTTCGATGACCGAATTGGCCACCGGAGCAAGTGCCAGGTTGGGTTCGCGCGCCAGGATGATCTCAAGTTTGCCCGTGGCCCTGGCCAGAGCGTCGATCGCCTCTTGATTATTGCCCGCGTCAATGGCGCTGATAGCCGCCTGCGATTCATCGAGAGCGGAAACCGCTTCCTTCAGCAGAGTTCCGAGTTGCACCTGATCCTCGGCCGTGGCGCCGCCCGCAGCCTGATCCGTATCGGTTGCGCTAGCCGAAGCTTCCTGTCCGTCCGCCGCCTCCTCGGCATTATCGGAACAGGCCGTAGCCGCAAGCAATGCGATGGCGGCAACGCCATGGGCAAGATTTCTGAATGTCATGGCGGAACTCCCTCTTTGATGGTTGGACTACAAGTTGGCTTATAGAAGTGAAGCTTACTCGGCAGGCGGGGGTGGCAACTTAAGCGGCTCCCGGAATGATGTGAGATGCCGCACACCTTCCTTGTCCACAATAAGGACTGCCTCGATATTATCGTCGTAGCCTTTGGTCTGGATATCGACCGGGTGCGGGATCAGGTGAGCAAGCCCCTCAAGGGCGATGACCACGACATCGTCTTTGTGATCATAGGTGATACCGAGGATTGGAAGAAATTCGGCCTCGATCTGATCGCCCAAATCAAGCGATTGGACCTCGATTTCGGCGCGCAGGCCAAGCAACCGCTTGCTAATGCGATCGCACAATTCTGCCCACTCGTTTTTGGCAATTTGCTCCATCACCACCTCCATCAAAGTTTCGAACGGGTGAAATCGCTGACTGCGCCTCCGTTCGTAAACTCGCGAGAGCCGCATTTCAATGCCGTTTCCGCTATCCTCGCCGACTTGACAGTCATCTGGCGATACGAGCGTACCATAGGAAGCAGATCGGCCCGCCCACTGATCTATGTCAGGACGAGAATGGCTTTTCTATTTAGAGTCCTCTGACTGGGAGGAACCCCTCCGACTTCAGTCGGATACTGGCTTCAGCCTTCGACTCGCTCGATAGCAGGTATCCTCGGGGAAGTGAGACTTCACGCCCTCCAGGCGGTCTCACTTCCCCGAGGATACCTGCTATGGGCTACCGGAGCGGCTGTCACACGACATTTCACCATCGCTACCATCTGGTCTGGGCGCCGAAGTATCGGTTCAAAGTGCTCCATGGCGAAGTGCGGCTCCGGGTGCGCGAGATCATCCGTCAGGTCTGCGACGAGATGGGCGTGACGATCATCAATGGCGCCCTGTCGCGCGACCACGTCCATATCTTCGTCGAAATCCCGCCGCACGTTTCGGTCAGCGACTTCGTCCGCCGCGCAAAAGGGCGCTCTTCCCGCAAAATCCAGCAGGAGTTCGAACACATCCGCAAGCGCTATTGGGGACAACGCTTCTGGCAGAGGGGCTACTTCTCGACCACGTCCGGCAACATCACCGACGACATCATCATGCGATATCTCGATCGACATACCCACAAGGATGGCTTCAGCCCCGCCGCTTGATCCTACCGGCGTCAGCCGGTCAGTCATTCAGAGGCTGGCGTCGTTGCGGTTGATATGTGAGCAGACGGGAATTCGATTTCCTGCTAGTACCTACTCAAAGTCTCATTTGAAATTGTAATTACGCTTGGAGACCCTTTGCGATGAACCTCGAGAAATTCACCGACCGGGCCAAGGGCTTTCTACAGAGCGCCCAGACAGTTGCCGTCCGCATGAGCCATCAGCGCATCACGCCAGTCCATATTCTCAAGGCATTGCTTGAAGATGAGGAGGGCATGGCCGCGCAGCTCATCCAGCGAGCAGGCGGTAGCCCCCCTGCCGCCATTGGCGAGGTTGAAAAGGCATTGCATAAATTCCCGGCGGTTTCCGGCTCCGGAGCGCAGACGCCGCCCGCCCTAGACAATGATTCGGCTCGCCTGCTCGATCAGGCCGAACAGCTGGCAAAGAAGGCCGGCGACAGCTTCGTTCCTGTACAGCGCATATTGCAGGCCATGGCCCTTTCCGACAGCACCGACGCAGGCAAGGCTTTGCAGGCTGCCGGCGTGAATGCGAAGTCGCTCGAGGCGGTGATTCAGGAAGTGACCGGCGGTCGCACCGCAGATAGCGCAAGCGCAGAAGAGAGCTACGATGCGCTCAAGAAATACGCCCGCGACCTGACCCAAGCGGCGCGCGACGGCAAGCTCGACCCGGTGATCGGCCGCGACGAGGAGATTCGTCGCACAATCCAGATTCTGGCCCGCAGGACCAAGAACAATCCCGTTCTTATCGGTGATCCCGGCGTGGGCAAGACCGCGATCGCCGAGGGGCTGGCGCTGCGCATCGCCAATGGCGATGTGCCCGACAGCCTCAAGGGCCGCACGCTAATGGCGCTCGACATGGGCGCGCTGATTGCTGGTGCGAAATATCGCGGCGAATTCGAGGAACGCTTGAAGGCCGTGATCGACGAGGTGAAAAATTCCGATGGGCAGATCATCCTGTTCATCGACGAGATGCACACGCTGATTGGAGCGGGCGCGAGCGAGGGCAGCATGGATGCCTCGAACCTCCTGAAGCCTGCGCTGTCGCGCGGCGAGTTGCACGTGATCGGCGCGACTACGCTCGACGAATACCAGAAATATGTCGAGAAGGATGCCGCACTCCAGAGGCGCTTCCAGCCGGTCTATATCGACGAGCCGAGCGTAGAGGACACGATATCCATCCTGCGTGGTCTGAAGGAAAAATACGAACTGCACCACGGGGTAAACATTACCGACAGTGCGATCGTGGCCGCTGCGCAGCTATCCGATCGCTATATCCAGAACCGCTTCCTCCCCGACAAGGCGATCGACCTGATGGACGAGGCGGCGAGTCGCATCCGCATGGAAGTAGAAAGCAAACCCGAAGAGATCGAAAACCTCGACCGCCGCATTATCCAGCTCAAGATCGAGGAAAGCGCGCTTGCTAAGGAAAGCGACGAGGCGAGCAAGGACCGGCTCGCCACCTTGCGCAAAGAATTGGCCGAGCTCGAGCAGAAATCGAGCGAGCTGACCACGCGCTGGCAGAACGAACGCGACAAGATTCAGGCTGAGGCAAAGATCAAGGAACAGCTCGACCTGGCCCGGCTCGAATTGGAGCAGGCGCAGCGCGCGGGCGACCTGCAAAAGGCGGGCGAGCTGTCCTATGGCACGATACCGAGCCTCGAAAAGCAGCTTGAAGAGGCACGTGGTGCAAATAAGACCGCGTTATTGCGCGAGGAAGTGACCGAGGAGGACATCGCCTCTGTTGTCAGCCGCTGGACAGGCGTGCCGGTGGACAAGATGATGGAGGGCGAGCGCGAGAAGCTGCTCAAGATGGAAGAGTTTCTCGGTCGTCGCGTGATCGGCCAGCAGCAGGCGGTACAGGCTGTCTCCAAGGCCGTGCGCCGAGCACGCGCTGGCTTGCAGGATCCGCACAGGCCATTGGGCAGCTTCCTGTTCCTTGGCCCCACGGGCGTTGGCAAAACCGAGCTGACCAAGGCGCTGGCCGAGTTCATGTTCGACGACGAGCGCGCCATGGTGCGCATCGACATGAGCGAATTCATGGAAAAGCACGCGGTCGCTAGACTGATCGGCGCGCCTCCGGGTTATGTTGGGTACGAGGAAGGCGGCGTGCTTACCGAGGCGGTGCGGCGCCGACCATACCAGGTCGTGCTGTTCGACGAAGTCGAGAAGGCGCATCAGGACGTGTTCAACGTTCTGTTGCAGGTACTCGACGACGGTCGCCTGACCGACGGGCAGGGCCGGGTGGTAGACTTCTCGAACACGCTGATCATCTTGACCAGCAACCTCGGCAGCCAGTTCCTCTCCAACCTCACCGACGATCAGAAGGTGGAAGATGTCGAGCCGCAGGTGATGGACGTGGTGCGCAGCCACTTCCGCCCCGAGTTCCTCAACAGGCTTGATGAGATCATACTGTTCCATCGCCTGAGCCAGGAACACATGGCACCGATCGTCGATATCCAGGTCAAGCGCGTCCAGAAGCTGCTGAAAGACCGGAAGATCACGCTCGACCTCACCGAAGGCGCGCGCAACTGGCTCGGTCGGGTGGGTTACGACCCCGTATATGGCGCCAGACCGCTCAAGCGAGCGGTACAGCGATATCTGCAGGATCCGCTGGCGGAAAAGCTGCTGGCCGGCGAAATCCCTGACGGTTCGACCGTCAATGTCGACGAGGGCGAAGAAGGTCTCGTTTTCGTCATTCCATCCTAGATCTGAGCAGCGCGAGCGCACGACAAGCAAGGGAAGGGCGGCGAATGGAAGCCGACAAGATCAAGGTAGTTTGCCCACATTGTGAAGCGGTCAACGCTATCCCGCCTGATCGGCCAGCTCAGGCCGCAAAATGCGGCAAATGCCACAAGGCGCTGTTCAATGGTTCGCCCGTCGACTTGCTGGGCCAGAGGTTCGATCGCCATATCACACGATCCGACATACCTGTCGTTGTGGATTTCTGGGCGACGTGGTGCGGTCCCTGCCGCGCCATGGCTCCATCATTTGCCCAGGTCACGATTGCAATCGAACCGCGCGCCAGGTTCGCAAAGGTCGATATCGACAAGGCTCCCGAACTTGCCGCCCGGTACGGCGTGCAGGGCGTCCCCGCCTTGTTAATATTCAAGAATGGACGGCTGGTCGATCAACGATCCGGTGCCTTACCCCCCTCAGCGCTTCGCCAATGGGTGGAGGCACATATTGGCTGACCCGCATTACCCCCCGCATCCCAATTTCAGGTGATTTAGTTAATGGCAGATCCTTATACGATACTCGGCGTATCGCGCACTGCAGATCAGTCTGCAATCAAGAATGCCTATCGCAAACTCGCCAAAGAGCTTCATCCTGATCGCAACAAGGACAAGCCAGATGCGGCGGCCCGGTTCGCGGAAGTCACGCAAGCATACGATCTTTTGAGCGATGTCGAGCAACGCGCGCGATACGACCGCGGCGAAATCGACGAGCACGGCAACCCGCGCGCACCTTACGGTTTCGAAGATTTCCAGGGCCATGGGCCGTTCTCGGGCGGAGGACCGTTTCGATCGGCGCAGGATGGAGCGACATCCTTTCATTTCTCTGGCGATTCGGAGGAATTGGGGGACATCTTCGCCGATCTCTTTGGGCGGGGTCGCGGGGCTGGCGGGCGCGAATATCGCCCGCGAGGAAGCGATGTGCTCTATGCGGTAAATGTCCCGTTCGAAAATATCGCCACTGCAAAACCATTCGCAATCAACCTCGATGGCGGCGAGCAAATCGAGGTCAAGATCCCTCCGGGAACCCAGAGTGGGGATCGCCTGCGCGTTGCGGGCAAAGGGCGGCCCGGACCGGGAGGGCGCGGTGACGCGATTCTTGAACTGACCGTCACGCTCCACCCTTTCTTCCGACAGGATGAGGACGACATTCGCCTCGACCTGCCAATCCGGTGGGACGAGGCCGTACTCGGCGCAAAGGTGCGCGTACCCACGATCGATGGTCCGATCATGCTAACAGTGCCGAAGGGATCCACCTCGGGCAGAGTTCTGCGCATCAAGGGTAAAGGAATGGCCCGTCGCCAAGGTGGGCGCGGCAATCAACTGGTGCGGTTGATGGTTGACCTTCCGCAGAACGATAAAAGCCTGGAAGCGTGGGCCAAGGAATGGCGAGAAAAGAATGAATACAATCCCCGCTCGAAGCTGGGTGTCTAATGCGATCACATCGGGACAGGCAAGGCTGATCCGAAACGCCTGATCTGGATCAGTGGATTTGCCTGAGAAGCGACTAGAGGTACATTTTGGCACAGGAGGCCGGTCATGAAGCGTCAATTCCAAAGTAGCTTTCGGGACATGATGCCAGCAGGAACGTCGTCAGTGACCCCTCTGCCATCGACGGAAGACCTGACAAGCATGCTTGCCGTGCTGGCTGCGGGCCTTGAAACGTTGGAATTCGCCGATGAGCAGGAGGCGATCAAGCTTCGTCGCAAGATGCGTATGGCGCTCCTCAATTCGGCCAGATTAGTAAGCAAATGGTCTGTTCCAGCTGCTAATTCGCCGCTTCAGGAATTGGTCGATGTGCCAGAATTGATCAAGCATTTGATGGACCAGATCCAGTCAGGGATTCCAGTGGAAGTGGAGTTTGAAAAGATACTTGAAACGGGTTTGTGGCCGGTTCGGGTTGCCCCTGCCTCTTTCGCCAGCGCCTTATCGGCCCTGCTTGAAAATGCATTCCTGGCTGCCGGAGGAAATGGTGGGAAAGTATCTTTGCGCTTGAGGAATCGCCCGGCGATTGACGCTCTGCCCGAGCGAATTGAAATTGAAGTTGCCGACAATGGCCCTGGGCTCAGCCGCGATACCATCGCGCTGGCATTCGAGCCGTTCTATTCAAATTGGGGAGGCGATCACCGAATGGGACTCGGTCTCACTCATGCGCAGCGGTTCGCTCAGAGATCCGGGGGCAACATTTGTCTGATGCCTCGATCACCCCGTGGGGTCCGCGCAGTCTTGTGGCTGCCGCGCGCATACGACCATTTTGCCAGCCGGTCCCGCCAGAGCGCTGACGTGATCCTTCTGCGTTAGGGGAACGGCGAACCCACGTCTGAACACATCTTAATCTATTGTTTTCTGGAGCTCCAAACCATGGCTAAAGTTATCGGTATCGACCTCGGAACAACCAACAGCTGCGTTGCCGTTATGGAAGGCGGCAAGCCCAAAGTGATCGAGAATTCGGAAGGTGCGCGCACCACGCCGTCTATCGTCGCCTTCACCAAGGATGGCGAACGCCTGATCGGCCAGCCCGCCAAGCGCCAGGCCGTGACCAACCCGGATAACACCTTGTTCGCGATCAAGCGCCTGATCGGTCGGCGGTTTGACGATCCGACCACCAAGAAAGACATGGAGCTTGTTCCATACAAGATTGTCGAGGGGCCCAACGGCGATGCATGGGTTGAAGCGGGCGGCGAGAAGTACAGCCCTTCCCAGGTTTCCGCTTTCATCCTGCAAAAGATGAAGGAAACCGCCGAAGAGTACCTAGGGGACAAAGTCGAGAAGGCGGTAATAACAGTCCCGGCCTACTTCAATGATGCCCAGCGCCAGGCGACCAAGGATGCCGGCAAAATCGCCGGTCTCGAAGTCGAGCGCATTATTAACGAGCCGACTGCTGCGGCGCTCGCCTATGGACTCGATAAGGACGAAGGCAAGACTATTGCTGTTTACGACCTCGGCGGCGGTACGTTTGACGTATCGATCCTCGAAATCGGTGATGGCGTATTCGAGGTGAAGTCGACCAATGGCGATACCTTCCTCGGCGGCGAAGACTTCGACAGCGCGGTGGTGGAATATCTCGCCGATTCCTTCAAGAAGAAGGAAAATATGGACCTCAGAACCGACAAGCTCGCCCTGCAGCGCCTCAAGGAAGCGGCGGAAAAGGCCAAGATAGAGCTGTCAAGCGCAGCACAGACCGAGATCAACCTTCCCTTTATTACTGCGCGCATGGAAGGCGGCACCACGACGCCGCTGCACCTGGTCCAGACAGTCACCCGCTCCGACCTCGAAAAACTGGTTGACGGCCTGATCAAGCGGACGCTCGAACCCTGCAAGAAGGCCATGGCTGACGCTGGGATCGACAAAGGGGCGATAGACGAAGTGATCCTGGTAGGCGGCATGACGAGAATGCCCAAGGTACGCGAAGTGGTCGAGGATTTCTTTGGCAAGAAGCCGCACACTGGCGTTAACCCCGACGAGGTTGTCGCCATGGGTGCCGCCATCCAGGCGGGTGTCTTGCAGGGCGACGTCGAGGATGTTCTCCTGCTCGACGTGACCCCGCTGTCGCTCGGTATCGAGACGCTGGGCGGCGTATTCACCCGCATGATCGATCGCAACACCACGATCCCGACCAAGAAAACCCAGACCTACTCCACCGCGGATGACAACCAGCAAGCCGTGACCATCCGCGTGTTCCAGGGTGAGCGTGAAATGGCGGCGGACAACAAGCTGCTCGGCCAGTTCGATCTCGTCGGCATCCCGCCAGCGCCGCGCGGCGCGCCGCAGATCGAAGTCACTTTCGACATTGACGCCAACGGCATCGTCAACGTTTCGGCCAAGGACAAGGGCACCGGCAAGGAACAGCAGATCCGTATCCAGGCATCGGGCGGTCTCAGCGAAGCCGACATCGACCAGATGGTGCGTGATGCCGAGAAGTTCGCCGAGGAAGACAAGAAGCGGCGTGAAGCCGCCGAGGCTCGCAACCAGGCCGACAGCCTGGTCCATGCGACCGAAAAGCAGCTCGAAGAGCATGGCGACAAGATTGATGCCGACACCAAGGCAGCCGTCGAAACTGCGATCGCCGAAACCAAGACGGCGCTTGAAGGCGACGATCACGATGCGATCAACGCGAAGGCTCAGGCCCTCACCGACGCTGCCATGAAGATGGGTCAGCAGATCTACGAGAAGGAGCAGGCCTCTGCCGCCGGCTCTGCCGATGCCGGTAGAGCTGCCGGTTCGGAAGCTTCGGATGATGAAGAAGTCGTCGACGCCGAATTCTCCGAGGTCGATGACGACAAGAAAGACTAAGTACGGGGGTACAGGCCGTGTCGGACAATGCAAAGAATGGCGAGAACGAGGACGGATCGCCCTCGGCAGTTGGTAAAAGCGTGGAGTCGGAGGTCCTGCCGGAACCGGAAGAAGGGGACGCGTTACAGGATCGATTGCTTCGTGCACTGGCGGAAGCTGAGAATGCGCGAAAGCGCGCAGAAAAAGCGGGAACCGAAGGTCGACAGGCCGGGATGGCGCAACTGCTATCCGAACTCGCACCAGCGCTCGACAATCTCGACCTTGCCTTGGAGGCCTTGGCGGGTTCACACGAGATCGAGCCATCGTTGATCAAGGGGCTGGAGGCGACGCGGCGAGCAATCAACGATGCCTTGCTCAAGGCCGGGGTAAAAATACTGCGTCCTTCGATTGGCGAAGATCCTGATCCCCACGTGCATGAAATTATCGGCACCGTGCCGACTCCGGGATCCAATACAGGCCAGATCGTGAGCGTCGCGCAGTCAGGTTACATGATTGGGCCCAGACTGGTTCGCGCCGCGAGAGTCATTGTTTCACGAGAAGTGGATGCTTCCTGACGTGACATGACCAGCCTCTTTCGGCGCGGAACCAGTGGCCAAGCGAAGATGCCTGGAGACGGACCGCGCTATAACGGCGAGCTGATAGCGAAGACATGGTCGATACCAGAATCTCCTGCACTAAGATTGAAAGTGACATATCGCACACTAGGGTCCATATCTGTAATTTGCGGTCGCTTGGCGGTTGTCCCTTGAGGGTTTCAAGGATCTATTATCCGCACTCGCCGATGCGAGGATCGGTGGTGCTTTATCGGGTCTCACAAGGCCGGACGTTGCATTGACTCGAAGCGGGCTTGGTGGCCCATCTGTCGACCTTCGCAGATCGTCCGTCCCTGCGTTCCCTCGCGGGACACCGCCATCGGGTCAGCTCGAGAGCATCACCACTGGCATCGGGATGCTACCTCAACTCAGGCCTCGAACAAGGTCCCGTCACGCAGCATGGCGTGCATGATGACAGCGAGGCGGCGGGCTAGCGCAACTCGGGCCTTTCGCAGCCCGCGCCGCTTTGCGATCTTGAGCGCCCAGCTTTTCAGCGCAAAGCTCTGGCGTGTGCGCGTCAAGATCGAGTTGGCCGCTTCGTAGAGGAGCTTGCGGACCGTCCCGTCGCCTTGTTTGGTAATGCGTCCTGTCCAGTCGAGCTCTCCCGATTGGTGTCGGCGTGGAACCAGGCCAAAGTACGCGCCAGCCGTTCGCGATCGCTTGAACCGGCTGGCATCATCAACAGCGGCGGCGAACGCAGCGGAGGTCTGCACACCCACGCCAGGGATGCTCATCAGGGCCTGGCTGGCCGGAGAAGCCAGGCTGATCGCTTTGAGCTGGCGATCCATCTGCCCGATCTCCTCCACGAGGCGCTCGCGGGCCCGAAGGAGCGACGCCACCGCTTCGCAGAGGCCGGGGACAGAAGCAGCCACTCGCATTCGCGCGAGGAACCGCTCGCCCTGGCCCGCGCCGAGCCTGATCCCGAAGGTGGCGCAGAGGCTGCGGATCGTGTTGTCGAGCCGGACGCGTGCTTCGACCAGATGGCCGCGGGCGGTGATGACCGAACGCACTCCGTGCGCGGCCGGCGACTTGACATGCACGTCCTTGTAGAAGCCGGTACGCGCCAGCTGAGCAAGCCCGGCCGCATCGTGCAGATCGGTCTTGTTGGCCTTCATCGCCTTCAAGCTCTGATGCGCCTGACGCGCGTCGATGCAGACGATGGCAACGCCCAACTCGCGCAAGCCCAGCGCGATCCACGGGCTCAAAGTCGGCGAACAGCATGTCCAAGGCGCCGGCCTGGGTCAGCCGTTCGCGGAACAGCCGGATGGTGTTGGCGTCGGGCGTCGGCGCGCCGAGGTCGAAGCCCAAAAAGCGCAGCCAGCTCAGCCGGTCGCGGATCAGATACTCCATACGCCCGTCGGCCACGTTGTTTTGCGCCGCCAGCACCAGCACCTTGAGCATCGTCACCGGATCGTAGGGCGGCCGCCCGCCCTTCGCCCCGTCCGAATAGGCCAGCGACACGTCCAGCACCGGCCGGAACGCCTCGAAATCGACAACCCTCGCCAGCACTTCAAGCGGATCGCCATGCGCCGAAAGCCACTTCAGATGCTCCGATAACCCGAACAATCCCGCCTGCCGCATCGCCCGATCCCTTCAGGCAAGAGTGAATCAGATTAGGTCTGGATTTGCGAGGGGTCTTTGGAGGTGCCCATCTTGGTCTCACGAGTGAAACGGTTACCCGTACGCTGACGTTCCTGCAGGGCGAAGGCATGATTTTGGTCGATGGAAAGCAAATTACTTTCTTAGAACTCGACAAACTCGAAATGCTTGCTGCGCAGATCTACTCGACCTAAGAAACAGCCTGATCGAATTGCCTGAGTCTCTTCGGCCTTATCGTGGCGCAGCCGGCAAGCCCGGTGAGCGCAGATGTAATTGCCCAGATCAACCCGCCAAAGTTGCTCGCAGCATCCATGCAACCTTTTCATGGACCGCAATTCGTGAGACCAGCAGATCTGAAGTCGCCTGATCCCCGATTTCCTCGGCATCAGGAACAACGCATCTCGCAGTGCGGGCCGCCAACTGATTGCCTTTCATTAGCAGGGACACCATTTCCATCGCTTCAGGTGGTGAATCGGGCACATCCGGCAATGATGTCAGTTGCGCAAACTGTTTATACGAACCGGGGGCGAAAGAACCGAGAGTAAGGAGCCTCTCGGCAATCAGATCCACTGCAAGCCAAAGTTCATTATACTGCACCATAAACATTTGATGCAAACTATTAAAGTGTGGACCCGTCACGTTCCAGTGAAAATTGTGGGTTGTAAGATATAGCGTGTAAGTATCTGCCAGAAATTTTTTCAGGCCATCAACGACCACAATCCTTTTGGGATCATCGAGATTGGAATCCATAACATACCTCATTGACATTACTTCACCCTCACCAGCTCGTTTGGACGAGCGCCCGAATGGCCGTTCCAAAGACCTTGAGCCTCGGTTGTCCCGACCGGCACATCACCCACTTGACGACCCTGGCCGACCGCTGCTCAAGATCCGGGTCTGGTTTTCCTGTTAGCCTCACTCATATGCAAGCCGCACTGAGATATATCAGGGACGGCGGGGATGATGGCAATATTATTTCTCCTCCAGCAAGCCGACTCGCCGATTTCAGATTGGCGATGGATGAGGAGGTCCGATGCTTTCGCAGTCACAGAAGCAGTCGCTCAACCTCCGCGTGCTTTCTCTGGTAGCCGGAAAACCGCACTAAGGCTTGCCGGTCTATGATCTCCAGCGTGTTTCCCGGTATTGTTGCCAAGCCGAGTTTGCTCAGTTCACTTGTCGACCTACTGACATGCGTAGGCGAAATCCCGAGATTGTCGGAGAGGTCGCCGCGTTGAAGAGGGAAGTGACACCACCGCTGGTTCTGCCCACCCAGTGCGCCAGCCCGATCAAATATTTCCAGCAAAAAATGACCAAGGCGGCTTGCCGAGGAGGTCTTCGCATCGAGCGTCATCTGGCGATCGGCGCGATTTTGATCCTGCAAAAGGGAATTGACCAGTCCTCGTGCGAGACCTGGCTGGTGGGCGAAGAGTTCGCCGACTGCGACACCGCCAAGAACACACAGCGAAACGCGGGTCAGGCTGGAAACGCCTTCGTTTTGCAGTCCGAGCAGTAAGCTTTGCAATCCGATTATGCTCCCAGGAAGCAGGACTTCGACAATCTGTCGCTCGCCGCAGGTTGTCAGGCGATACCGGAGTGCCCATCCACTCAGTGTCTGATTCGAAATTATCGGTTGAGATTTCATGATCTTGCGCTGCGGCGGGTAAAGATCTGGATCGAGGCGATGAAGATCCATGCGGTTGCGGAGGCGATGGTCTGCTCGAAGTCCTTGGCGAGGCGTCGGTTCCTGTTCAGCCATGCGAGCGTTCGCTCAACCACCCAGCGCCGCGGGAGCACCTCGAAGCATTTCACCGCATCGGACCTCTTGATGATTTCGATGGTCCACTTGCCGAAGCGGCGCAGGGCTTGCTTGAACTTGTCCCCGGCATAGCCGCCATCGGCGAACACATGGCGCAGCCAGGGGAAGCGTTTGATGATTTCGGCGAGTACCAACGGCGCGCCATCGCGGTCCTGGATGTCGGCGGCATGGATCACGGCGTGAACGAGATTGCCATGATCGCGGATGTTGACAGCCTGCGTGCAGCACAGCGAAGTACGACGCTGGCCTTGATTGACGGAGACACGCAGACTGCCCGCACTCTGCTCTCCAATTTCGCTGACCAGACCGCAGTCCGGATGGGAAATCTGCCTATGGCGACTTATCCGACCGCGATCAGGCGGGCAGCCGCGCTGATCGAAGCGGGTCAGCTCGATGAAGCAAAGACCGATCTAGAGCAAACCTTGAGTACTGTCGTTGTCACCGAGACGGTCTTTCCGTATCCGGTGATCAATGCCGTGGTCCCACTCGCGCTGCGGAAGAACTGGCAGCGAAAGCGCGCAAGTCCGACGAGGGTCGCGCCGCTCTGGCTATCGCACTGGAGGCATCTCGCATGTCTCTTCAGCGCGCGGCGGTTTTAGGGTACTGTCGCCCGCCACGGGGCGCGGTTTTGAAACCAGATTCGCACGATCGAATTGGCAACCATTGCTGGCGGCAAAGCAGAACGCGAATTTGCAGAACTCCTCCGCCAGGTACGCGGAGCATCTACCAGACAGACGCGTTCGCGCTGACAGTCGTTGTCCAAGAGGAGAAGAATGATGGTTTATCCAGCAAGAATCTATAGGGCCGATCCTTTCGAAATATTGAGAAAGGGGTTGTCGGGATTGCCAACCGCAAGGGTAAGTAGTGCCGCCGCCTTTCCCAAGCTGAACATCTGGCGGACAGGGCAAGGTGCGGCAATCGTCGCCGAAATGCCTGGCATTAATCCCCAAAAGGTCGACATCACCGTCAAGGAGAATTTGCTTTCGATTTCAGGCGAACGCGCACAGCCCGATTGCGGCAATGATGCGCGTTGGATGAGGCGTGAAAGGAGTTACGGCCAGTTCACTCGAGCCGTGACGCTGCCTTTCCGGATCGATCCGGAAAACGTCAAAGCGCGCTATTCGAACGGCATCCTTTTTATCGCTGCTGGCCTGTCCGACGCCGACAAGCCGCGCAAGATCGCGATCAAGGCAGGTTAGGAACTGAACATGAGTAACGACATGGAAACGACGACCAATGAGAAATTGGCGCAGCAGGCGGAGCAAGCACAGCCAGTCCAGATGCCCTTGACCGACATCGTCGAAACCTCTGACGGAGCAATTCTCCTCATCGAACTGCCCGGATGCAGCTCAGACGATCTGGACATCGAGCTTGCGAACGGCGTATTGACAGTCGCGGCAAGGCCTTCGGTTTCGATGCCCCAAGAGGGCGAATTGCAGCACATCGAATTTGTTTCAACGGCTTATGAGCGCTCTTTCCAGGTCTCGAAAGATTTCGATCCCGATAAAACCGATGCGTCGATGCGCGACGGCGTACTTACCTTACGCCTTCATCGCTCTGAGAAACTGGCGCCCCGGAAGATTTCGGTAAAGGCAGGATAAGAAGGAGGAACGATGATGAAGATCAAGGATCTTGTGCCATGGACGCGCTCGGAGAACCCGCGCCAGCCCGTATCGAATGCTGAGCAGGAAGATGCGCATCACTCTCTCAAACGTGACATCAACGCGCTTGTCGATAAGTTTGTCGAGAAGATCGGCAACCTCGATTTGCCGTGGCAGGATAATGAAGCCAAATCGGATGTAGTCCAGGCAGGCGATGCAGTCGAAATTTCGATCGAGTTGCCCGGCATGGATTTGGCTGACATCGATCTTTCAATTTCGGGCGACATGCTGGTGGTGAAAGGAGAAAAGAAGGTCGAGCGGCAGGAGGAAAAGCAAGGATACTTCCTCTCCGAGCGGGCCTACGGGCAAATCTATCGCGCCATTCCCCTGCCCCCGGGTCTCGACACCGATGACGCCAAGGCCGATCTGAAAAACGGCGTATTGACCATTTCAATACCGCAGTCGGCCGAAGCACGATCCTTGATGAAGAAGATTTCGGTCAACAAGGCATAACCCCTTGTCGGGGCGGGCCCAGACCGCCCGGAAATACCGACCACCGGCTAAGCACAAGCGCTTCAAATCTGGTCTCGTAATATGATTTGCGTGAAAGACTTGCTTTTGCGCTTCCAACGATGAGAAAGCACGCAGAATATGTCCGATCGGGAGGATGATCAAACAGTCGACACGGTTGAAATCCGGGAAGTGGTTGGAATTGTTTACAATCACAACGCTCTTGAAGAAATGGCAACACAACTGGTTGCCGCAGGGGTGGACCGCAATGACATATCCCTCATGGCCGATTGGAATACGGTCATCGAAAAACTCGGCCTGACCTATCCCGATCCGGGCGCGGTCGTCGATAACCCCGAGACTCCGAGGCGGCGCCTAACGACCAGGGATGAACATGCCACGGTCACCGGAACCGTTTTTGGAACCTTGATTGCGACCGGTGCCTTAGCAGCCGGAGTACCCATCATAGCTTCAGGAGGTGCAATTCCGCTTGCACTTGCGGCATGTACTGCTGGCGGCGGAATAGGAGCGATGTTGGCCAAACTTGTTCGCAAGAATTTGCTGACGCGGGATGATGCCGATGCAATCGAGCATGATATAAATCGCGGCGGCATTGCAGTTTTTGTCAGGGTGGATAATGCGGATGAGGAGCAACGCGCAATCAACATCATGAGGCGCAATGGTGCGCATAATGTCCATGCTCATACCATCACATTACGCAAGGAATTGAGCGACCTCCCGCTTGCAAACGTACAGCCCGATCCATGGCTAGCCGACGACTGGCACGACAGATAAGGCCTTGCCGCTCATTGTAAATTCGCGCGCAGGGCAGACATCAAGCATGGTCTGCAGCATCGGAAGTCAAGGTGCAGGAAATTTTCTCGATCTCATTTTTAGGAAGATCGACAGCAGACAGTACCAGACGTGCCAAATCCATTCCCAGATATAGCTCCGGGTCTAACTGCAGGATCCGCTGGTCGGTGTGCATCGTCTCATCCCTATCCTGAGATGTGCCGAGCAAGACGATTTTCCCGTGAGCGTTTCCTTCGAGAAACCAGTCTACAATCCGGTTTTGCCTTTGCGAAGACGGTTTCGTTATCACGATTGCCGCCGCGACGTTTGCGCGCGCCGCCTCGAGCGTAGCGGTGCGACCCGGGTCGCCGAGAATGACTGGCAGCCCTTCTTCGCGCGCGGTCAAATAAAGTCTCAAATCTGGTTCGATCATCACAAAGTCGAGTTCTGCCAGTCTCACCGCTCTCGCCGCTGATCGCGCAAGGTTGTCCGCGCCGCAGAAAACGATGTGATTGATGCAAGCCCTGACTTCGCGAGCGACTTCCACCTCCTCGGTTTGCGGTAGATTGGTCATTCTGGATTTCCCGCCGCAGAGGTTCCGCGCGATGGTTTCCGAAGATCGGAAAAGAATTGGCCCAAGGCCCATCGAAACGACAAGCGCTAGCAGCAGTGGCTGGCCCAATTCGGTCGATATCAGCGAAGCGGTAAGAGCTCCGGAAAGGAGCAAAAGTCCGAATTCCCCACCATGCGCCAGAATTACAGCCGTCTGCAGCGCATCACGCGCAGAGGATCCGGATATCTTCAGTGCGATAAAATTCAGCGATGCTTTTGCAGGAAGGAGAACCAATAGCCAGGCAAGGACCGCCAGCGGACTGCTCCCAAGCTGGCTCAGGTCCAGCTGCAAGCCGATCGAGACGAAGAAAATACTAGCGAAAACGTCCCGAAAAGGCCGCAAGTCTTCCTCGATCCGGTGCCGGACATCGCTTTCACCCAAAATAAGTCCCGCCAGGAATGCACCCAGAGCAGCGGAAGCTCCGGCGAGATGGGCGGATTCCGCTGCCATGGCAATAATCGCGAGAGCGGCAAGGACCAGCAGCTCGGAATTGCCGCGCCGATAGATTGCCATCAGCAGCCAGTGGAGCACAGGCCTCGCCAAAGCCAGCGCGACGGTGAAGATTGCCAGGACCTTGAGGACTTCGAGCGATATCTCGACCAGACCGGGCTGTCCACCAGACTGCCAGATCGCGAGCATGGCAAGTAGTGGAATGGCCGCCAAGTCTTGAAAGACCAGCACCGAAATGGCCACACGCCCGTGCCGGGTGGTCAATTCCCCCTGGTCTGCCAACTGCTTTGCCGACAATGCGGTCGAGGACATTGCGACCGATGCGCCCAGCAAGATCGCGGGCGCGATTCCCCACCCCAGGCACCAAACGAGGCTTCCCACGGGCAGCCCCACAAGAAACCCCTGCAGCGCGCCAGCCTTCAGTATTTTGCCCTTGTCGCTCCAGAATTCGGTAAGCGAAAATTCCAAGCCTACCATGAACAGCAGGAGGATAATGCCTGCCTCGGCCATGAAGTCCAGCGCCGGACCATCGGGAAACAATCCGGTGACTGAGGACCCCAGAAGAATACCGACAGCAATATAGCCAAGGATCGTTGGAGCCTTCATGAGATGAAACAGCAAGCCGGCCACCAGGATGGAAACAAAGAGAATGAACACAGAAAAAAAGAGTTCTTCCATTATCGCGTTCCGCCAGTTTCAAAGGATCGGCGAAAACAGCCGCGCAAAGCCATTTCGCAGTTTCACGAAATACGGCATGTCAGACAGGTCGGTCGGCCTCACTTTCTTCGACGCAGACCTGATTCGGGCGAAATCGTCACCAAGCTCCAGTGCCAGCCTGCGATCGTAAATTTCCAGGTTGAATTCGAAGTTCAGGCGCAGGCTACGCGCATCCCAGTTGGCGGAGCCGACACACACCCAGGCATCGTCAATTATCATCAGCTTGCCATGATCGAACGGGCCGGGGCGCTCATAAATGCAGACACCGTGTTCGATTATCTGCCAGTAATGCGCCTTAGATGCCCATTGCACGAACAGATGGTCGCTGTTTTGCGGGACCACGATCTCGACCCGAACCCCTCGCAAAGCGGCTGCGCCCAGCGCGGCAATAGTAGGCTGATCAGGCAGGAGATAAGGGGTGCGAATGGAAATCTTTTTCTGAGCGGCATTGATTGCGCCTATAAAAATCCATCGCATCCGGTCCAGCGTTTCGTCAGGCCCGGATTCTACCCCGCGCGCAAGGCTAACTCCGTCGGTGATCGGACTGCCAGATTTGCCAGCCCAGAAGCCTTCGTCCAGCTCTACTTCCTTGCTGTCGTACCAGTCCCGCTCGAAGGTCTCCCGCATTTGCCCGACGACCGGACCCGAAACCTCAAGGTGCAGATCGCGGAAAGCGCTTTCCGGGGCCTTGGGACACCAATAGGGCCTATGGATGTTCATGCCGCCGGTAAAGCCCCGGTACCCGTCAACGATGAGCAGTTTGCGATGGTTGCGCAGATGCAACCCGTGCAGACGTGCCGGTATCACAGGGGGATTGAAAAGGGCGACATCAATACCGTGAAGCCGCAACGCTCCGAAGGCGTCCGAGTTGGATAACCTGGCATAAGCATCATCGATCAGGACCTTGACGCTCACTCCGCGCGACCGCGCTTGCGCGAGGGTATCGACAAAAAGCGCCCCGATCCCCTTGCCCTCGAAAATGTACGAGGCAAGGGCGATAGAATGCTTCGCTTCGCAAATCGCCTGAAGCATTTGCGGGTAGGCCTCTGTGCCCCCAAAAAGGGGGGTGCAACGATTTCCGGGCAACAGTTCTTTGCCTGACACGGTTCCCCCGAGACGCGCAAGACTGGCCAGATGAGGCGGCAAATCCTTGGCCGCCGAACCTAGATTGGAAAGTTCGCTTTTCGCTGGGCGAGCCGTGCGTAGCCGCATTGCTTTGCGGTTAACCCGATTTATCCCAAATAAAAGGTAGCAAAGTGAGCCGCCTAGAGGGACAAGAGCAACCGCTAGCAGCCAGATGGTCGCCGATCGCGGGTCGCGCTTGTGGATGATCGCGTGGCTGGCCGTGGCAATCGCAGCGATCACCGCGATTGAAAATATCATCCAGCTAAACGACGTAGTTTCAGGAATGTTCATACCCCGGTGCGCATCGGTGCCTGACGGCAGCAGCGTCAACCTTTGCTTCGGAAAATTTCTTCCCACGAGTCGGCACCCCACTCGGCGAGGCGCGCATCCAGAAAGGCGGATACCTTTTCGAAAATATCTTCAATCTCATCGAGCGCGCGGTCGACCACTTCCGAAACCTGCTTCGGTGCGAAGAGATCTTGCTGGCGCAAGACGAACACCCTGCGCCAGAGATTCGGCAGGTCGCGCAGAGCCGCGACCACGCCTGCAACGTGCACCTCATCGAGCGCGACTTTGGTCTGCGAGAGCTCAACTGGCAGGACATCGGCCAAAGTGACATGGTCGTCGGGCTGATAGAATTCGTAAAATTCCTCTTCGACCATAGCCTCCGCTTCATCTTCTGCATCTTGAGGCACTTCGCTGTCTAGCGGTATAGCCGACATCGAAATCTGCTGAGCGGCGATTTCCGCGTCGATCACCGCGAAGAGTTCGCGCAAGGCGGCAATCTGTAATTCCCCGGCATCCACGACCCCATGATCGCTCGCAATGACGCGCATGATGGCTTCGTCAACGATATCGGCGACTTCGGGATAGCCGGTTGGAAGTTTGCTCACGGCACGCAGATAGGCCAATTCACGCCTGGCAGCTGTTTCCAACTTGGGCCGGATTTCGGCCAGTCTCGCCTCTACCAGGCTGCGCTCCCTTTCAGGACGCTGATCGGCCCCGGTTGTGATCTCGTAGAGACGCTCGCGCCGCCTTTTGCGGGCGAATTCGGTACCATGGGCCAGTCTTTCCAAATGCCTGCGAGTAGCAGATGTTAGCTTGTCGATGACGTCCCTGGCCAATGAACGCAGATCGTCTCCCTTACTGTGAACGGCCACGATCCTCTGGCCCGGCAAATGCAAATGCACCGACAGGCTGAATGTCGCATCTTTGTCCGGCGAGCGACCAAGAACAGCCTGAATACGGGTAGCAGATGCTCCTCGTGCACCGAAAATTGGTTGAAGGGCCCCGACAGCTTCCTCCAGCAACGCCGTGCGCACGGTTGCCGCATCCTGTTTCGATGTAGTTTTGTCTGTGACTGACAGGCTGATGAAGATTGCCATGCGCTCTTATCCTGCGATGAGGTGTTGTGCACGCTGTTGTCTGGCGCGATCGCCTGCAAGGAGCAACCGGCGGGGGAATGCTTCCAGGGCTCTTGCTTGCATGAAAAGCATTCCCCAATCGTGTTTTGCGAATCAATGTACGCAAAAATGGGTACTGCAGATCGCTTCACGCGTCCACGCCATCACGTCAAAAGGAATACGCTTCCTCAAGCTACCGCTCAATGCGCTCTGATTATGTGTACATTCAACGTTAGCGGGGACCTCAAGAATTCTCCTGACACTTTTCAAAGGTAGGACCACCAGATGGCAAGACATGTTGCAGCCCCTACGACGAAATTCATTGGTATGCCGGTTGGACAGAGGGCGTCGGCTCTTGGTTCCCGGCGCCTCTCATGCCCAGATTGCTCAACAAGGAGGATTTGGAAATGAGAACTGCATTTGATTTGACCCCCTATCGCCGCTCGACGGTCGGTTTCGACCGGCTCTTCGATGCGCTCGAGAACAGCTTCCGCGCCGAGACGCAGGATGGCTACCCACCCTTCGACATCGTTCGCACCGGCGAGGACAGCTACCGGATCTCTCTGGCGGTTGCCGGCTTCCGTCCGGACGAAATCGACATCACTTCACAGCAGAACCAGCTCGTCATCTCCGGTCAGAAGATCGAGAAGGACGAAGACGGTGTTGAATTCGCTCACCGCGGTATCGCTGCCCGCGCGTTCGAGCGCCGGTTCCAGCTGGCCGATTATGTCGAAGTGCGCGATGCGGATTACGAGCACGGCATGTTGACGATTTCGCTCCAGCGGATCGTCCCGGAATCGCTCAAGCGGCGCAAAATCGCCATCGGAAGCCGCGAGCATGTCAATGACGACACGCCGCAGCTGCCCGAAGACAAGGCGGCCTAAGTCCAAATCATCGGGCAAATCCTCGGCGGGGTGGGTGCCACCGCACCTGCCCCGCTTGACGAAGCTTTGCCTGAACCAGTCGGAAAATAGGAGGAATGTCGAGATGGCTATTCGCGATCTCATTCCCTGGAAAAGCCAGGGCCAGGACATCGCTCCCCGGCAGGAGGAGCGGGTCGATCATCCGGTGATGTCGCTTCATCGGGATATCAATCGCTTGTTCGACGACATGTTTCGCGGGTTTTCCATGCCCTCGCTGCCGTCCATCGGGCGCAGCCTTGGCTTGCCGCGGGTCGAGCTGTCGGAGAACGACAAGGAAATCCATGTCACGGCCGAGCTGCCGGGCATGGAGGAAAAGGACATCGAAATCAGCCTGGACAATCACCAACTGGTGATCCGGGGCGAAAAGAAGTCCGAAACCAGCGACGAGGAACGCGGCTATTCCGAACGCAGCTATGGCCGCTTCGAGCGTCGCATCGGCCTGCCTTCGCAGATCGATGAGGACAAGGTCGAGGCGGCCTTCCGCAATGGTGTTCTGACCGTTACGGTTCCGCGTACCGCAGAAGCGGCACATGGACGCAAGACGATCCCGATCAACGCCGGTTAATGGCAGACAGGAGGGCTGGTCTCACCGATGGGACCGGCCCTTCTTCGTGCATCAGCTTCCCGGTTCGAGTTCGAGCCTGACCATTCGCTCTTCGCCGCCGCGCATCAGCGTAAGTTCGACGCTTTGTCCGACCCGAAAATCGTCTAGCCGGGCGAGCAGATCGCCGACTCTGGAAACGGGTTTGCCGTTCAGAGCGGTAACGATGTCTCCAGGAGCGACACCGCGCCTCGTACGCTGCGCAGCAACCAGACCGGCGCGATCCGCCGAGGACCCGGGATCCACCCGCAGGACGAAAACCCCTTCGATCCCCGAGGCGCGCTTGAGCCGGTCGTTTATATCGTCATCGCTTTCAACGCCAAGGCTGGGCCGCGTATAGCGCCCCTCGGAAATGAGCTGCGGCACAACGCGCATGACCGTATCGACCGGCACGGCAAAGCCGATCCCGGCCGATGCCCCGGAAGGACTATAGATCGCTGTATTGATCCCGATCAGTCGGCCCGCGGAATCGAGCAGCGGACCACCCGAATTACCGGGATTTATGGCGGCATCGGTCTGGATGAGGTGCCGGATGTCGGGACCATTCTCATTCGGCAGCGAACGATCCAGCGCCGAAACGATGCCCTTGGTCAGGGTCCAGTCCAGTCCGAACGGGTTTCCGATTGCGAAAACATTCTGTCCGACCTGCAGGTCGCTGCTTGTCCCGATTGGCACCCGCGCGGGCGCAGTGAAGCCCGCACCGCCTATTTTCAGGACAGCAAGATCGTGTTGTGGGCTAACACCGACCAGCGTGGCGGAAAACTGGCGACCGTCAGCAAGCTGGATTTGCGCTTCGGAGGCGCCCTCGATGACATGGAAATTTGTGACAATATGGCCGGCCTCGTCCCATACGAGACCCGAGCCGGAACCGCGCGGCACGCTATAGACATTGCGTGTCCAGAAATCGGCCACACGCTGCCGCGTCGATATGAAGACGACGGACTCGCGTGCGTTCCGGAACAGGTCGATTGTCGCACGTTCATCTGCGCCAAGATCGCCTCGCGCAGTGACGACGCGTGGTTCGGCGACCGGAGCGGACTGGTTGATCAAGAGGGCTGCTGAAGCGGCAAGAAGAAGGACGTTCATGATGATAAGGAGTTCGAAGTAGGTTTTTGACTTCGATACCTTGAGGTTAGGGGATCTATCCATGGAGGAAACTTACGGGCGCGGCAGCCCAAATCAACCGTCGAGTGAGGCCAGGGTCGCTCGTGATGATGTATTTTTTTGCCAAACCCTTCTTATACAGCGCTCACGACAAGCGCGAGTTTATCCCGTCTTGGATCTCAGCGCCGGTCCACCATCCCCAACCGCGCGAGCGTTGCAAGGCTTGTGAGGAATTCGATGAAGCCATCCAGCTATTACGACTGGATCGTCGATCTTATGAAAGAACTGGTGCGTTGCTAGGTTCGCCTACGCCCAGATGCAAATCAGTTTATCGTCCGCTATTCTGAACACAAAGAGAGCAATGAACCAGTCGTAACTCCCGTCGAAAAGTCGTGGATTGCATGTGCTGGGCGGCGATAGGGAATGTACCGGCAACCAAGGCACAACTCGTCCTGACTTGATGTTGCTGAATAAGGAATGGTCCGACCAGAGTCATAAGAGAGGGAAGGGGGCTTGCTTCTGATTGAGCCGAATGAGCGTCGAAAGTCGGTGCTTGGGCTCGCAATCAGGAGTATGTCCTATGATCAAGTCGATCCCGCTAACCAAGCTGATCCAGTCCCCTCGCAATGTGCGCCGTCACGGTGACCCAGCCGCGGATTCCGAACTGAAAGCGAGCATTGCAGCCCATGGGTTGTTGCAGAACCTCATCGTTCGGCCTGCGGCTCGTGGCAAATTCGAGGTCGAAGCCGGAGAGCGCCGTCGTTGCGCCTTGCTGGCGCTTGCCGAAGAGAAAGTCCTGCCAAAGGGCTACGAGGTTACCTGCCTTGTGCTTGAGGACGATGCGGAAATAGCCGTCGAAACGAGTCTGGCCGAAAACTTCCATCGCCTTGCGATGAACCCAGCCGATGAAGCGCAGGCGTTCGCTGCCCTTGTTGATGCTGGTGCCTCGACGGACGATGTCGCGCGCCGCTTCGGGCTGACGGTCCGCTTCGTCGAAGGCCGTTTGCGTCTCGCGACCCTCGCGCCTGTCGTCTTCGATGCTCTGGCATCCGGTGAAATCACTCTCGATCTTGCGAAAGCGTTCGGCGCGACCTCCGACCAGGAAATTCAGGCTCGCGTCTATGAGCAGGCGTCTTCGGGCTATTATGCGCCCAGCGCCGACAGTATCCGGCGCATGGTGCTGTCCGGCACGGTTCGCGGCAGCGATGCTCGAGCCCGTCTTGTCGGTCGCGACGCCTATATCGCTGCAGGTGGCCGGATCGAACGCGAACTCTTCGACGACGATGACAGCGAGTCCTGGGTTGATGTCGCGCTTCTGGAAACCCTCGCCTCGGAGGAGATGGAGAAACGCGCCCAGTCGCTCGCAGCAGAGCAGGGCCTTGCCTGGGTCAAGCCGACGCTTGACGCCTATGCCAGTCACGATCTCGTCGAAGGTCTTATTCGCCTTCCGGCCGAGCCGGCTCCGTTGACTGACGCCGAATTGGCCCGCCTTGACGAGCTCGATGCCTCGTACGATGAGCATGCGGCCATTCTTGAGGACGAAGACAGCGCCGAAGAAGCAATTGCTGCGGCCGAGGCGACGATCGAAGCAATCGAGCGCGAATGCCAGGACATTCGGGCAAAGCCCCCGGAGCTGGCACCCGAACTGAAGGCCGATGCCGGAATGATCCTCGTTCTCTCGCGCGACGGCACACCGGTTCTCCAGCCGGTGTTCTACGGCGAACGCGACATCGAAGTCGTTGGTGACGAAGATGTCGTCGAAGTTGTTGCGAGTGCCGGCAGTGATGGCAAACGCCGTGCAGCGCTTTCCAAGCGTCTGGTCGACGAACTTGCGATGCAACGTCGTGACGTGCTCGCGCTCCACGTGGCATCGGATCCCGGCCTTTCGCTCGACATCATGGTCTTCACCCTCGCGGATGCCGACACCCACGACTGGCGGTCACGCGCGGCCACGACCCTGCGTGGCGGCGTCCCCGCGGGTCCGATTGTCGGGTTCGAAGCGAAGGATGCGCCGGCAAGCGCGTCCCTTGCGGACCTGCGCTCGGGTCTCGATGAGAGTTGGCGATCTGGCGAAGACGCTTCGTCGCGCTTCAAGATGTTTCGGGCACTCGCTGATGAAAGTCGCGCAGCATGGCTCGGCTTCGTCGTCGCTCGCACGCTCGAGGCGAGCCTCAACATGGCAGGCGAACGTCAGATCGCGTTCCAGGATCATCTGGGCAGCACGATCGGCATCGACATGGCGCAATGGTGGCGTCCGACTGCGGCGAACTACTTCGACCGTGTCTCGAAGCAGGTCATTCTCGATGCGCTCACCGATGTCGGCGGCCTGGAACTGTCCTCGCGCTTCGCATCGGTGAAAAAGGGCGATCTCGCGATGAGCGCCGAGCGCGTCTTCGCGGGGACCTACATTACCGAGGTCGAAGTTCGGGAGAGGGCGCTCGCCTGGGTGCCCGAAGTCATGCGCTTTGCCGACCAGCCGGAAATTCCTGCCGATAACGAAGCGCAAAGTCCCGACGCGGATTTCGTCGCCAACGACGACAATCAGCCGCCGAGCGAGCTGGCCGCCTGACCTCCTCCTGACAGGAACGGCTGCTCGCCACCGTGAAGCGGTCCTCCGGCACATGCCGGGGGGCCGCTTCCTTCATGGAAAGAGAGCGGAGGGGGCTCCGGGATCTCCGGCACTGACCGACGGAACTGTCGTCAGGCCATTTCAGGAGATCCAACATGGCCTATCGCAAGGGACAAAGCGGCGGAGTGTCGCCTGCTACCCGTATCACCCAGGAAATCATCGCCCGCCTCGAGTCCGGCACGAAGCCGTGGATCAAGCCGTGGCGCGGTGTGCCAGTCTCGCGCCCATTGCGGGCGTGCGGCATCCCTTATCGCGGCATGAATGTCTTCTGGCTCTGGATGGTTGCCGACATGTGCGGTTACGCCTCGCCGTTCTGGATGACCTACAATCAGGCCAAAGAATTGGGCGCACAGGTGCGCAAGGGTGAAAAATCCACCATCGCCATCTTCTACAAGAGCTACACCAAGGAAGTCGAAGCCCCTGACACCGGCGAAAAAACCGACGAAAGTCGTCGCGTGTTGAAGGCCTATCCGGTTTTCAATGCCGATCAGGTCCAAGGTCTTCCGGAACGTTTCCATCCCGCCGCGACGCTTGAGGTGGTGGAGCCCGAGGGCCGTCAGGCTGAACTCGACTCATTCTTTGCCAGTATTCCGGCCGTCCTGCGTCATCAGGGCGACGAAGCCTATTATGAGCCAGTGGCTGACCGGGTGACAATGCCGCCCGCGCATCTCTTCTCGGGCTTCGATCACTATTACGCGACGCTCGCGCACGAACTGTCGCATTGGACCGGCCATGCCAGTCGCCTCGACCGCAATCTCAAGAATCGATTTGGTTCTGCAGCTTACGCCGCCGAGGAACTCATTGCCGAACTCTCGAGCGCCATGCTTGGCGCTGAACTCGGTCTGCCAGTCACCCACCTCGATAGCCATGCCAGCTATATCGAGCACTGGCTCAAGCTCCTGAAGCAGGATGACCGTGCCATTCTCACCGCTGCCGCGAAGGCTGAGGAAGCATCAAGGCTTTTGCTCAGACTCGGAGGACGGATCTCTGCCGATGATACCGACGAAGCGTCTGCCGACGCTGCGTTGGCCGCCTGAAGGAGGGTGTCATGGGCCGATCGGTCAGTTACCCCAGCGGGGCCATTGTCGCCTTCACTGTGCTCGAAGTCGAAAATGACGACGACTGGGACTTCGAATATGAGTGGCTCCGCGAGGATCTGCGTGAGCGCGCAGGGCAGGCATTCCCTTCTCTGATCGCGCACGACGGTTGGCGAGGCCGCGAAGACCGCATCCTCATGCGCAATGCCTATGCGGATTTCGGCGTGTCGGTTTACGCCGGCCTGGTTGCGGTATGGATCGTCGAGCGTGACGATGGCGCCTATTGGGATGCCGATTGGCGCACGGCCAGATCGCCCAGAGCACAACGCTGGCTGTCCCAGATCGCCCCGCGTTTTGAAGCGTTGTTCGGCGACTACGTCTGCCTCGGTCACATGTCGAACGGTGAAGGTGTTTACGCAAAGCGGGTGGCCTGAATGCGTCAGTCACTTTGACCGTGGCGAGCTGCCTGTCCTCCCTGACGAAGCTTGCTTTTGCACTCATGGTCTGAAGCCATGCGAGAAAGGCCCTGGGCCAGCCGCCAGTCTTCCGCAACCCGGCTTGCGCAGGCCCGAGTTGGCCCGGCCCTGTGGGCCGTTGGCCTGCCCGCGCCAGCCTGCCCAAGCAGGTTTCCCCTGTCGGGTGCGGAGACTGCCTCCAGCTGGCCCTGACGGGCTCTCGCTGGCGCAGCCATGAGCGGGTGCATCAGCCTCACGCCAGTCAGGAGGACAATACCCATGCACTCATCATTTTCAGACCAACTTGCCGGCCTCGATCTTTCCGGTTTTTCGATTGGTCCTGCCCCGGTTTCCGCCAATGATTTTCCGGTCCACGATGCGGTAGTCCAGACGCTCGAAGCCGTCTGGTCCGATCTATTTGCGATGGTCTCTGGGACTGCGCTGGAGGCCGATGCCGAGGACCTCGGCTGGGCGTTCGTCAACATCTTTCACCGTTCCGCGACCCGCAAATCGACCGCAGTCGACCGCGCAACCGATGAAGTCCGAGCGCTCCTGGCTACTGCCGATGGATCCGAAATTCATACCCATGAACTCGAGACCCAGATTGAGCGTGCGCAGTGTGCTGAAGGGGCCATGATCGCTCTCGAAGAGATGCGCGAAGTGGCCGCTGCCCTCTATCTCAACGAATTCGGCTCCTCGTGGAAGCCCGTGTCGAGTTCGCGCTTCAATCACAGCGCCATGCTGACTTCCGCGCTTGTCGAGGGCCGCGAGTTCGTCCGAGCCCGGTCTGAAGCCAAGCGCCGCGCCGCCATGCCAGAAGGTACGCCGGTGATCTTTGCCGGTGGCCGCACACGCCATCCAAACGAGCAGGACGCACTCACCTTTGCCAACAATGTCTGGGCTACTCTGGACAAGGTCCACGACCGGGTTCCTGACATGGTGCTTGTCCACGGCGGAGATACCAAGGGCGTTGACCGTCTGGCATCTTCATGGGCGGAACGACGCAACATCCCGCAAATCAGCTTCTCCCTCGACACGCGCCTAGGCGCGCGCGCAGGCTTCAAGCGCAACGAGCGTATGCTCTCGCTCGACCCCCGTTATGTCGTCGCCTTTCCCGGAAACGGGGTCCTGGAGCGCTTGGTCATCGAAGCCAAATCCCGTCGGATTACCGTCGTTGATCGCCGCGGTCCGCTTGGAACTTCTCCCAAGCGCGCGGCTCAGGACACCGACTGATGCGTCCGGCATCGCGCCAGCGCCATCGGCGCTGGCGCAGCCCTTCAGAGGAAAGAATTCGCCTGTTCTCGTGGGCAAGACGATCGGTGCTTGCCCCCACATCTCAGGAGAAATCTGATGACTGATTTTCAGGCGATCATGGCGAATTTTGCTGTCCGCCAGGCCGAGCGCGCGGCACAGGCACAAAGTGAAATCCAGCGGCTCAAGGCAGCTATCATTGCCCCGCTGCGCAATGCCGAAATTGCCCGTGTAGAAATCCGTTTCGATGGGTGCGGCGACAGCGGTGCGGTCGAAGAATGCGTCTTCTCTGACGCCGTCGGGGCAAGTGTTCCGTGTCCCGAAGTGACGATCGCCTGTGCCGGAGAAGGCGACGACCAGAGCCTCAATTCCGCCCTCGAGCAACTGACTTACCTTGCTCTCGAACGCCATCATCCCGGATGGGAAATCAATGATGGTGCCTGCGGCGAACTGATGATCGAAGTGGCTACGCCGAGTTTCGTTCTGGACTGCCAGCTGCGTTACACGGCGACCGACGACCATTCGACTGATCTCTAGGAGAGGTGCGATGGCTCATTGCTACTATCACGCCCTATCGTCGGTCCGGAAATGGGGAGGGGTGGAGGAAGACTACCTGCCGCTCCACCAATGGTTTGACCAGTCGAAGGCGATCTTTGCTGATCCGCGGCACCGGGCCCTTCGGCACCATGCCGAAGGCATTTTCATGCTCGAAACGCTGTTCGGGCCTACCATCGTCAACGCCGACAACCGTGTCGTGCCTGTTCGCCTTGTAGGCGAGCAGCACGTCCGCGAGGACTTGGGTGCGATTCCTTCCTTTGCGGATTGGGGGCGCCTAATCACGCCCCAAGACTGGATGTTGCGGGGGCACCGTCTGGACGAGCCTATACCGCTTGGCACTGTGGAGATTGGTGCTGGCGGTGCGTTTTCAGGAGGTCATTCGTCGGCTTCGGGACGAGCTTTCGTAGTCGAGATATGATGTCGCCTTTGAAGGCAGGTGAGGTCAGGGGGCACGTCGCATCCCGATAGTACGAAAAGTCATGGCTTGGACTGTGCAAGGCACTCGGGACCAACCCGGCCTGTAAGCAAACCTTTCCTGAAGCATCCCCGTCGAGACGCGCAACCCCGATCAGGTCCGGCCGAGTTGCCGGGCTGCGCCCGGCTGCCCGCACCACCCGAACCAGATCGAGGTTTCCCTTCGGTGCGCTTCGCCGTGGCCGCTTCCTAGTCGGGTTTGCAGCCGGGATGGACCCGGAATGCTCGATCAGGAGAAAGACCATGACCAATCTCGTAATCCTCGTTGGCCGCATCGCCCGCGACCCCGAAACCCGCACGACCCAGGGCGGCACCAACATCACCTCGATCTCGGTCGTCACCGACCGTCCCGCCCGCAAGGATGGCAAGACCTACAAGGACGAAAACGGCTACACCGCCAAGGACAGCGAATTCCACCGCGTGACCTGCTTCAATGGGCTCGGCCAGAACGTCGCCAAGTATTGCACCAAGGGCCAGCTCGTGACGGTCGAGGGGCGCATCCACTATACGCAGTGGGAAGACCAGGACGGCACCAAGCGCTACGGCTGCGAGATCATCGCCGACAAGGTGGACTTCCTCACCAAGGGCCGGACATCAAACAATGAAGGTGCGCCCGACATCGATGAGGACTGAGTGCCTCCCGCAAACGACAAGGCTCCGATGGTTCGCGCCATCGGAGCCTTTTTTGTGTTCTCTGACGTAAGCGGCGGGGCGGGGCATCGAGCCCACACCCCGCCGCGGTTGAAGTGTCAGGCGGGGGAGAGCCTTTTGAGAGCATCGTCGATCCCGATGGTGAGCGATGCGCGGATGAGCTGCTTCAGTTGCGCAGGTTCGATAGTCTCGGCTCCGCATTCGAGAAGAACCTTGCCCAGTTCGCCTGCCGCTTCCTCGCGGAGCCTGGCCTCCTGTGCATCGAGTTCTTCGCGCTGCTCGTGCAGTTTTTTGAGCGCATTGCGCGCGCTCGGTTTGGACCTGGCCATCAGATTGTCCTTTCGCTGGCCGTTGGTCCCCTCCACGCGCGACAGTGCCAGCATGGGGCCATGTAGGAAAACGGTTTTTGCCGCGATGCCAGTGCTTTTCTCGCTGACGTTGGAGAGGTCTCTCTCGCAGAAAGACCAAGTGTGATGCGGGCTTTGGGGCCGCGTCAAGGACGACGGGGCCCCACCATTTTTACCGGGCAAGCCCGGCAAAAATCGTTTCCCCCATCGCCGCTTCGCGGCCGCGCTATGCGCGGTCCCTGACCCGGCCCGTCACCCACATCCTCGCAGCTCCTGATGCGACGCATCGAACATCAGGAGGAAAGATCATGTACGCTTCACTGAATATCGCGCAGGGTTCATTCCAGGCAGATCAGGCAGCTTTTGTTGCCGCACTCGACAAGGCTCATGCCCGGTCCCTTCACAGCTACTTCACCCAATATGTCCTGACCGATGGTGAGGCAGGTTACATCGCGGTCGATGAGGGCGATTACGGCGCACTGCCCAAGGCCATGCTGGACCGGGTAATCGACACAGTGCCCGGAAAGCTGAGCGATGAATTCTGATGCCACACACAAGGAGGAAGTCCGTCAGGGCTTCCTCCTTTCTTTATGCTCGGGTCCCGTATTGTCGCTCCCGTAGGCATCGCGCGAGCATTCCGTGCAACATCAGTCCTCGGCGTCCGACGCATCAAATTTCTCCAGCCGATCGGGCATGTCGAGCACCTTCATGGCCGCTGCTGAAATGGCTTCTGCCTTCGTCGGAAAGGCTTCTGCCGAACTGATCGACACGCCGCTCGAATAGGTCACGGTTGCCTGGAAACCATTGCCTTTGGGTGTCGCGCTCAGTGTTACGTCCGCCATAGCCATGCTCCCGGTGGGATGCCCGCGACACCATTCTTCCTGCCGGCGGACTCGATCGATCTTTAACACAATCGGCAATCGAGCGGCATCGTCTTCGTCCCTTGGTCTTGGGATTTCAAAACCGCCGATCCCGTGCTGGTGATGACACTGGGACCTACCCTCTAAGCTGGGGACGGAAGAGCACACCGTACGCGACAAATCGCAAGCGGGAGGCAGTAAAAAAGAGTGTAAAGACAGTGTGTTGATTGATTTTGGCAAAAATGGCTGCTTCTCAATCAGAAATGAATAGTCGCCAATTCGTCAATCGGATTCGATTGAAAGCACCCAAGAATGGCGCATTCCTGCGCATTACGAGCGTTCTTGACATGTTCTCATTTCTGATTTAGACAACACACGCCTTTCGCAGTGCGTTCCGGGCTCCTGACCACAAGGAGTCCGTGCATGACACGGCCAAAATCTCTCCAAGTACATGTCACCGTCGAGCTCGCTGAGCGGGTTCGTGCTGCAGCCAAGCGGCGCGATATCAGCGTCAGCGAATGGATCCGGTCGCTGCTTTCGCAGGCATGCGAAAATGATGATCTTGCATCGAAGCTCGAAACATCGGTCGACCGCATCAGCCGTCAAGCGGTGTTCACGATGGTCGGTGTCGATGCCCTTCTCGCAGGGCATGCCGATCACGGTCTGCGTGAGCGAGCCCATCAGGCCTACGCGCGCAAATGCAAGGAACTGGGGCTCACCGCAAACGCCGGCGAGGGAGGTTCCGATGAAGCGTAACCTCGTCAACTTCACGCGCGGAAGTCAGTTGCTTGGGCACTTCAGCTTCATGTTTGCAGCAGGCCTCAAGGGGCCGCTGATCATCGCCGCCATCGGCATTTCCTGGACTAGCTGGTGGACCATTTCGGCAGGGCTGAGCGATCACGAATCCTACCTCGTCTGGATGCGCATTTATGCCGCCATCTACGGCTTCATGGAGTTCGATCCGGCCAAACAGGTCGCACTCGAAACGGGGTTCGGAGGAACCGTCCAGATCCCCATCATCATGCTCGATGCCTATCCGCCGGTGATCCGTGCGTGGAATCATCTGCTCGACTTGCTGGGCGATGCTCTGGTGCGTTCGGCCTTGCTTCTCGTGCCGGCCTTCGTGTTGTTCTACTGGTTCGCAGCGCGCTTCGGCAGCCGTTCAAAAGAGCGCAAGCATGAGCGCGGGGCCATGCTCGTGACACTACCGGAACTGGTCGATGAGCTGCGCGGGCACAACCAGCGCGAGCGCGCCCGAGAGCTTTCGAGCGCCATGGGTTGGAAATGGCATCTGTGTTCGCCCAAGGAACTGTCCGCGGCATTTCCATACCGGCCCTCGCATCTTGCGACGGTTGTCTATCCCTGGCGGCTCGAACAGAGCCACGCCATGCTCATCGGAACCACCGGCATGGGCAAGACAGTAGCCATGTCGGACATGATTGCCGAAGCCCGCGCCAAGGGACAGCGCTGCGTCGTATTCGACCTAACCGGCGCTTTCATCGAACACTTCTACCAGGCCGACCGGGACATCATTCTGAACCCGCTCGACGCGCGCTGTCCGCAATGGAGCCTCTTCGACGAATGCCGCACCGAAGGTGAATTCTGGGCGGCAGCGGAAGCCCTCGTACCCCATGACGGGGGCGGGGAGGCGCAGTTCTGGGTCATCGCGGCGCGTGCCTTGTTCGTCGAGTTCTGCCTCAAGCTGATGGCCGAAGGGCGGGGCACCAATGCTGCGCTTGCCCGCGAACTGATGACCGCTGATCTCTCGCGGGTCCACGCCATGATGCGAGGCACGATCGCCGATCCCCTGACTGCTCCTGAAGCCGCGCGCATGGCGGAATCGATCCGGGCAGTGTTCAATGTGAACGCCAAGGCGCTGAAGCTCCTGCCCACTTCCGGGCGCCGCTTTTCGGTCCGCGATTGGATCGAGGAGGGCGCCCATGAAAACGAGGGCGCTAACGCCAAAAGAAGTGGCTCGATGGTCTTCATCTCCGCGCGCTACGTCGACATGAGCGTGTGCGCGCAGCTGCTCACGCTGTGGCTCGATACGGCAATGAATACGCTGATGACGATGCCGCGCACCAAGGACCTCAAATGCTGGTTCTTCATCGACGAGCTGGGCGCGCTTCACCGGCTCCCCGCTCTCGAGAAAGGCCTGCAGACAGCGCGCAATTTCGGCGGCGCAATCGTCACCGGCATCCATGCCTACGCCAAGCTCAAGGAGGTCTACGGTGAGAACATGGCGATGACGCTTGCGTCGCTTGCCCGGACCAAATTGATCCTCGGTACGGCAGACCGCGAGACAGCTACCTGGTGTTCCGACTTCATCGGTCATCGCCAGGTTCGCGACATGGAAGAGGGCTACACCTATGGTTACAACAATGCTCGCGACGCCGTCAGCCTGACGCCGCGCAAGCATATCGAGCCTTTGCTGCTGCCCGACCAGTTGATGAACCTGCCGCGCCTGTCAGGCTTCATCAAATTCCCCGACGGCTTTCCTGCAGCGCCGGTCCGTCTGAAGCCGATAGACCGGGAAAGAATTGCACATGTTTTCGTCGGTCGGGCCAAGGATCGACAGCCGATCCGGCAAGTCGAAGGCAAGAGTAAAGGCGGCGTGACAGATGCCAATCCGCCAGCAAATCAGAGCGAACATCCCTCGTCGAACGACGACGGAGCAGGCAAGTCTGTCGTCCCAAAGCAAGGTACCCTTCCGCTAGAGCCGGTAGTCGAGGCGGATGCCAAGCAATCACGCCAGCAGGCGGCGAAACGGGCAGAAAAGGACATTCCCGACGACCCCAGGAAGCCGTCAGGCAAGTCTGGTCATCGGCGAAAATCGCCGCCCGAAGCGCACAAGGCAACGCCGCGCAATTCCCGTCCGTTGCTGCCAACGAGTGCGGCGCTCCGCAAAGGCGATCATCCCGATGAGAAGGATCCACCGAATAGCGTGAAGGAGGGACGCCGAAGCGACTTGCCACGTGCCAATCCGCCCTCGGATAAACCGCAAGCCGTCGACCGGACAGCCCAGCGCCAGCGAGAGGCAGAAGCCCGCAAGCTCATGCTCGAAGACGGCGTTCCCGAGCAGGATCAGCCTTCGCAAGAGGGGCCCGATCTCGGCGATTTCGAACTGTGACACACGAGGCAGACGCCGTCTGGCGGAGTGAGACCTGATGCTCTCTGTCGCCAATGTCCGTACCGCCGGCGGCGCTGCCAACTACTTTGCCGCCGACAATTACTATACCCGCGCCGATGCCGAGAGATCTGGTCAATGGCTTGGCAAAGGCGCGGAGGCGCTTGGACTGCGAGGCGTTATCGAAGCCTCGCAGTTCGAGGCCGTGCTCAAGGGCATGCTGCCCGATGGAAGCCGTGTCGGGAGCGACAACAGGGCCCATCGCGCCGGCACCGACCTCACATTCTCGATGCCCAAGAGCTGGTCCATCCTTGCCCTCGTCGGCGGCGACAGGCGTATCCTCGATGCCTATGGCGCTGCCGTTCGCGAGACTCTGGCCTGGGCTGAGAAGAATCTCGCCGAAACCCGCATGGAGGTCCGAGGCAAGGAACGGGTGGTCGCGACGCGCAATCTCGTGATCGGGCTTTTCCAGCACGATACGAACCGCAATCAGGAGCCCAACGCGCACTTTCACGCCGTGGTTGCCAATGTAACCCAGGGGCCCGATGGCAAATGGCGAGCGCTGAGAAATGACAAGATTTGGGAGCACAACACGCTGCTCAATGCCATGACCATGGCGCGCTTCCGCTTAGCCGTAGAAAAGCTCGGCTACCAGGTTGGGGAATACGGCAAGCATGGCAATTTCGAAGCGGTGGGCGTTCCCAAACCCGTTCGTGATGCTTTCAGTTCGCGCCGTGCCGAGATCCTCGACAAGCTTTCGACGATGGAAGGCAAAGGCCTCGCGGCGCGCAATGCGGCCAATCTGATGACCCGGGCGGACAAAGGGCCGGTGGCAGACCGCCAGGCTCTCGTGAACCAATGGCGCGAGGCAGCAGCACAGTTGGGCTTTGATCCGAGACTTGTCATTTCACAGGCCAATGCGCGGGCCGCCATCGACATTGGCTCCGTCTCCGGAATTGGAAATTCAGTACGATCGATCGGCCAGCGCGCGCGCCTTTTGGCTGCGACCTTTGCGGAGCGTCTAGGGCTACGTCAGGGCGACCCGCTTGTGCCTCGCGACATGGGGCGCCGGACGCCCGAGCAGATCGCGGCCGTTCATGCGGTCGCATCGGCGATCAGGCACTTGGGCGAGCGCGAGGCGGCCTTCTCGCGGACCGAGATATATCGCTCGGCGCTAGGCTTCGCCTTGCCCACAACTCTTGACGATATCGAACACCGCGTCGACCAATTACTTCGCCAGGGCCACCTGCAAAAAGGCAAGGGTGCAGATCGCAATCTTGTTACAACCCGCGATGCAATCGGGCTCGAGCAGCGCATCATTGCGGCCGTCGAAGGTGGCCGGGGACATGGGACTGCGGTGGTCGAAGCTGATGTGGCCGGAGGGCGGCTACAGGCGCTCTCTCAGCTCAAATATGGCCTGACCTTGAACCCTGGCCAGGAGGGGGCAGGGCGCCTGCTTCTCGCTTCGCATAACCGAATTGTCGCTATTCAAGGCGTAGCTGGCGCCGGCAAGAGTACCGTCCTCAAACCCGTTGCCGACATCTTGCGCGAGGAAGGCAGGTCCGTACTCGGGCTCGCAGTCCAGAACACGCTCGTGCAGATGCTTGAACGTGACACCGGCATTCCGTCGATGACGGTCGCGCGCTTCTTGCGCCAACATCGGGACCTTCTGGAAGGAGCAGACCAGGCGAGGCTTGCCGAGGCTCGCGCGTCTCTGCGCGGCACCACGGTGCTGCTCGACGAAGCCTCGATGGTCGGCAATGCCGACAAGGAAAGGCTCGTGCGTCTCGCCAATCTGCTCCAGCTCGACCGTTTCGCCAGCATTGGGGACAGGAAGCAATTGGGCGCTGTCGATGCCGGCAAACCCTTCGACGTCATGCAGAAGGCAGGCGTCGAAACGGCCACCATGAACACCAATCTCCGTGCCCGCGATAAGGCGCTACGCGATGCTCAATACGCAGCGCAGGGCGGACATATCGACGAGGCCTTGCGGCATCTCGGTCCGCATATCGTCGCTTCAGGTGATACAGCTACCGTCGACGCCGCGGCGGCCTGGCTATCGCTTTCGCCTGCTGAGCGCGAGGTGACCGCGATCTATGCCTCGGGTCGCAATTTGCGCGGACAGGTGAATGACGCCGTTCAGACCGGGCTCAAGGCCAATGGAGAATTGGGACCGGGTTCTTTGCGGCTTAATGTCCTGTCGCGCATCAACCTGACGCGTGAGGAAATGCGCTATGCGCGCAGCTATGCGGCCGGCATGGTGCTCGAAGTCGACCGCCGGCAAAGGGGGCAGGGGCTGCAGAAGGGCCGCTATGAAGTGGTCGAAACCGATCCGACCCGCGAACGCGTGATGCTGCAGAACGAGCGGGGCAAGCGCTTTGAATTCCGGCCGGGCCAGATGCGACCGCAGGGTGAGCAGGATCCACTACGCCTGTTTGAGGTTCGCCCACTCGAGATCCACGACGGCGACCGCATCCGCTGGACGGCGACGGATCACAAGCGCGGACTGCTCAACGCCGATCAGGCGCGCATCGTGGCGGTTGATGGGAAGGGTGTTACGGTGAAAACCTCCCTTGGCGCCGAACACCGGCTGGGGCTGCGCGACCCCATGCTCGAGCGTC
Organism: Sphingopyxis sp. EG6; assembly: GCF_003609815.1. Classification (NCBI taxonomy): domain Bacteria; kingdom Pseudomonadati; phylum Pseudomonadota; class Alphaproteobacteria; order Sphingomonadales; family Sphingopyxidaceae; genus Sphingopyxis; species Sphingopyxis sp. EG6. Next base: position 2,015,990 of record NZ_AP017603.1, on the reverse strand, counting down.
TTGATCTTGCCTACGCGCTCAATGCGCACATGGCGCAGGGTCTAACCTCTGACCGCGGGATTGCCGTCATGGACAGCCGCGAACGCAATCTTGCCAACCAGCAGACATTTCTGGTGACGATAACCCGCCTGCGCGATGGTCTGACCCTGTTTGTCGACAATGCGGGCAAGCTCGAAGCAGCTGTCGAGCGCAATCCGGGAATGAAGCGCTCGGCACTCGAAACGGTCAATCAGCTGCCCGATGCGGCCGCAACGGGCCAGGCGAAGGGCAAGGCGTCTGATCGTTCGCAAGAACCGGCTCGCGAGCCGCCCGAACTCGATCGCTCGATCACCAAGCCCTTCGAAATCGGGATCTGACGCAGCGTCTATCCGCATGGGTTCATATGGCACCGGTTGACTGTTAGTTCTGTTTTTGTTCTCATGGCGACCATGTCCCGAATCGCCGATGAGATCCTGTTTACGCACATCGAGGTCGCGCTTGCGGTTGCGTCCGAAGCAACGCTTGTCGGGCTCGGTGCTGACGACCCGCGAACCCAGCGCAATGCTCGTGTCGATCTCGCGCGCCACCTGGTCGAACGCATGCAGGGTTTGAAGATCGAAGGCGAGGGGAATGCCAGCAGTAGCTCTCAGTCCACTCTCTTTCCAGGCGATCTCTCGCCGATGGGCTGACCAGCATTGAGATGTGGCTGAGGTAATACTGGCTTATTGCAGGCGCGTCGGGCGATCCTTCCCCATCAGCTCTGCGACGCGTTTGGCGATGGCTTTCCAAGTGGCGATGCCCGCCTCGTCCTGTGCCAGCGCGAGCGCGCCGATCTGCACGGCGACATGAAGCGGTGCATTTTCACCATGGGTTTTCAGGACCCTGTTGGCACAAGCCCAGAGTTCCCAATCGCTCAGCATCAGCCGAGACGTCCAACAAGGCCGAGGAAGAACGCGATCAAACCGTAGCCCACGACACTGCCTGCCAAGAGAAGTTCGATATTGAATTTGGAGCGAGGAGGGCGGGGTTGCCCTGCTGGCCAGATCTGATCGCAGATGAGCTCGTTGAACCCGGCGCGGCGTCCGCAGACTTCCACTTCGCATCCGAGCAACCGGCGTGCTCCACGCCCGGTGTCGAGCTCCCACACCCCGCCGCCCGAATGGAGTTCAAGTCCGAAGGGGCCTTCGGCAAGACGGCCTGTCAGACAGAGTTCCGGGCCTAGCGGCATGCAGGCCCTTTCCAGTAGCGATCCCAACGCAGCACTGTGCGTGTCTGGATCATCGAGCAGGAGAGATCGGCTCCGTTCGGCAGTCGGCACCAGGCAGCCGTCCGGTTGCCGCCTGCCGAACCTTCCGACCGGCATGTCAATCTCGGTCCACCAACCACGACGTGCCCTGTCGAGATGGTCCCTCGAGGGCCGCCAAGAAGATCGACGAGCGCGTCGCGCGCTTCAATAGCCGACGCGTCGGGGCAGGGCTGGTTGGTCCGGCATGTTCCGTCCATTTCGCGCGCTGCAATCCCGGCGATGCGGACATGGGGGCCTTCGGCGCACCATATGGGCCCGTCGCCATCCCAGATATGCGTGGGTGTGCAGGTAAAGGTCTGGCCGGCAGCGACGATCGAGGCAGCGAGGAGGGCAAGCATTGGCGAGCTACCTAGCGAAGCGCGCGGCCGAACCAAAGCACGCGGCCGACAATATTGATCGTCCGCTTCTCCAGTCCGCGCCAACTGGGATAGGCCGGATTGTCGCTGAGCACCGAGACCCGCTTGCCTTGCGGCTCGATTGCGACCCGCTTGACGCTGAGCATGTCGTCCATGCGCAGCACATAGATCCCGTCGCGCAGCCGCGACTGTCCATCGTTGAGATCGACCATGACTTCATCGCCGTCATGCAGCGTTGGCTCCATCGAATCCCCGTGCACGGCGATGATCGAAAGGCTCGTCGCCTTGCTTGCGGTCAGACGGCGCAGCCACTTCTCGTCGAACCCGAACTGCGCGCATTTGGATTCCATTTCGGCCAAAGCGCCGTGCCCTGCCGAGGCTTCGACATCGAGAACCGGGACATGGACCAGTTCGACGACCGGGCCGGATCGCCGCTCGGGCGCACCGAGGATCTTCTCGTCTACTCCGAAGAAGCGGGCGAGCACGGAGCGGTCCTGCTCGTCCAGTTGCCGGGGACTGCCGCGACGGATGTATTGCTGGATGTAGGCCGCGTTGCGTCCAAGAAGGCGGGAGATCGAGGAGTAATTACAGCCTCGTTGCTGGATCAGATCGTCCAGGGCTTTGCGTGCATCTTCCATCGCTGCAGGTCCTATCGCATCCGTCTAGGAAATTCGATCCTAGACTCTAGGAAGCCTTCCTAATAAGAACAGAACAAGAACACAAGCGGAAAGCGAGTCGAAGGCGATGGAGCTCCTGGACCAGATCGAGGGCTATTTGGCGCGAAGTGGTACGAAGGCCAGCATGTTTGGTAGGCAGGCCGTCGGGGACCCCCGTTTCGTGCAGGATCTGCGCGGAGGGCGTCGACCCAGGCGCGAGACAACGCAACGTGTCCTTAATTTTCTCGCGTCTACAGAGGGAGTTGCATCCACGCGCTCGGATCATGTTGACGTGTTGGCGGATTAGATTCGCATTGCTTTAATTACATCCGTCCAGTAGGTGTGCCCATACAGAAACTGGTCAGTCCAGCTTTTGTGGGGGCTACGGGGCATGGACGTCGAATCAGGATTACGAAGAGGGGTCGAGAGCAGGCTGGAATTCATCGAATTCCGGTTGTTCTGGGAAGGCCACGTAAACCGAAGCGACATCGTCGAGACATTCGGGGTTTCGATCAATCAGGCGTCAGCCGATCTCAACAGATATCTGGGCCTGGCCGAGACCAACATGGTCTACGACAAGAGCGCCCGGACCTATGTGCGAAGCTCTTCCTTCAAGCCAATCTTCCATAAGCCTGACGCCGAGCGGTATCTCACCCAGATCCGGTCGATATCTGACGGGATCATTACTCCTGACGATGCCTGGATCGGCAGCGTTCCGGGGTTTGCTTGCGCGCCAACACCTGCCCGCGGTGTGTCTGCCCCCATTCTCCGGGCGGTCGTGACCGCGATCAAGCGCAAGGAAGCACTCGAAGTCCTTTATCAATCGATGTCCTCGCCGGATCCGTCCTGGCGCTGGATCGCGCCGCATGCCTTGGTCTTTGACGGGTTCAGATGGCACGCCCGGGCCCACTGCGTCCGTAGCGGTGAATTCAAGGACTTCGTCCTGTCCCGCATCGGTGAAACGCGGGCGAGCAAGGCTTCCGATGCCGCAGCTTCGCGAGATGTCGATTGGCATTGTGACGTTGACCTTATCATCGCCCCCCACCCCGATCTTAGCGTTGGTCAACGAAAGGCAATCGAACTCGATTACGCCATGGATCGGGGCAGGGCGACGATTCCGGTCAAGCGCGCGCTCCTGTACTACGCACTAAAGCGCCTTGGGCTCGACACGGACCCGTCGGCTCGGCCACCTCAAGATCAGCAAATTGTTCTTTTGAACGCGGACCAGGTGGTGGCTCATAACGCGGGGGGAGCCAACCGATGATCCGAAAAACGAGCAGCTCAAAATATCGGATGTCTTTTGGTACGGGAGGTCTCTTCCTGAACGAGAGTGTTGCCATCGCGCGTCTCTATCAGGAGCTCGGCGACTGGACTGCGGTCAAGAAAGCTGCGGGCGAGCAGGGCGTCATACCATTCCGCAAGCAATCGTCGGTAACTCGCTCTGTCCGGGAGATAGCCAACCGCCTTGAGGTCCTTGTGATCTGCCCCCTTCTGAGTGGTCCAAAATTGATGATATTTTGGACGACGAAGGAGATATAGAATGCCGAGCAAGAAGCATCGCCCGGAAGAGATTATCGGCAAGCTACGTGAGGCGGAGGTTGTGCTTGCGCAGGGCGCTACGACCGCCGAGGCGTGTCGTCGGATCGCGATCAGCGAGCAGACCTATTATCGGTGGCGCAAGGAATATGGCGGCCTGAAGACCGATCAGGCGCGTCGGATGAAGGATCTGGAGAAGGAGAATGCGCGGCTTCGTCGTGCGATCTCGGACCTGACGCTGGACAAGCTGATCCTGCAGGAGGCTGCCCGGGGAAACTTCTGAGCCCCGCACGCCGCAGGCGCTGTATCGACCACATCAGAATGATGATGCCGGTGTCCGAGCGGCGGCTGTGCCGCGTGCTCGGGCAGCACCGATCGACGCAGCGCAAGGCGCCACGCGGGGCGGATGACGAAGCGGCCCTCACTGAGGATATCATCGCACTGGCCCGGCAATATGGTCGTTATGGCTATCGCCGGGTGACGGCGTTGCTACGCGATGCGGGGTGGCATGTGAACCGCAAGCGGGTTGAGCGTATCTGGCGCCGCGAAGGGCTGAAGGTGCCACAAAGGCAGCCGAAGCGCGGGCGTCTGTGGCTGAACGACGGATCGTGCATCCGGCTGCGGCCAGAATATCCCGGCCATGTCTGGTCCTACGACTTCGTCGAGGGCCGGACGCACGATGGTCGCAAATACCGGATCCTGTCGATCATCGACGAGGCGAGCCGGGAGTGCCTGGCGTTGCCGGTGGCGCGTAAGCTCAAGAGCGACGACGTGCTCGCGGCACTGGCCGAGCTGTTCGTCACGCGTGGGCCGCCGGCGCATATCCGGTCGGACAACGGCCCGGAGTTTATCGCGACGGCGGTGCAGCAATGGCTCGCCCAGATCGGCGTGAAGACGCTGTATATCACGCCCGGATCGCCATGGGAGAATGGCTATTGTGAAAGCTTCAACGGATCCCTGCGCGATGAGCTGCTCAACGGCGAGATCTTCTACTCGCTCGCGGAGGCCCGGATCCTGATCGAGGCTTGGCGGCGGCATTACAACACCGTCCGGCCGCACAGCTCGCTGGGATATCGACCACCGGCGCCGGAGGCCGTTCCATCGCCAGTGTCGCCCGCCGGTTCCGCTTCGCTCCACCTGCGGCCAACACTGGCGATGGACGCGTCAATGCACTAACAATCCCAGCGGACCACTCGGTGGGGGCCGGTCAAGGTTCGATTGGCAAAGGCGATCCGTTCGATCGCGTCGGCAAGCTGATGGCCGCGCGCGATTTCGGCATCGATGGCGGCAAAGGTCTGGGGCGAGCTTGAGAACAGCGTCGCCGAATAGTCGTCGAGGACGAGCCGCCCGATCGCTTCGGTCTCCGGGCCCTTGATGAAGACTTCCGAATAATCGCTGCCCGAACGCTTCAGGCTGCGGATCAGGGTCTCGGTGCGGTCGTCCATGTCGAGGCGCTTCGACGCCTTGAAATCGGCGATCGTCTCGGGCTTCTGCTGGAGGATCAGCATCCAGTCGCTGTTTTCGAGCGCGGCGGTCGCCCCATCGGACTTGTAATAGTCGTTGAGTGACTGCGTCGCGGTTGCCAGCGCCCCGCCATATTTGCGGCAAGTGCGGGCATAGGTTTCGACGAACTCGCCCATCGAGCCGCCCTTGAGCATCGACCACGCCTCATCAATCAGCAGCAGCTTCCTCACCGAGCGCGGGCTGCGGGTCATGGCCTGGCTGGTCATGAACATGATCGCCGAGAGAACGACGCTGCGCAGTTCCTCGCGGGTGGCAAGGTCCGACATCTCGAAGACGGTGAAATCGGTGTCGAGATCGAGGCTCGCCTGGCCTTCGAAGAAGGCGCCATAGGTGCCGCCGGCCATGTATGGCGCAAGCGCGGTGGCGAGATCGCTCGCGGCTTCATTGCCGAGACCGGCCAGCGCTTCGCCGACGCCGGTGATCGAGGCATCGACGCCCCGTTCGCTCCAGACCATGTTGACCGCTCGGTCGATCAGGCCGCGCTCGGTGTCGTTAAGCTTTGCGCTGTGCCGCGCCATTTGGCCGACGATCGCCTTGACCATGCCGAAGCAGTCGAGCCGGTAATCCTCGTCTTCGGCCGCGCGCTCGCCATCGATCATCGAGAACGGATTGAGGCAGAAGCCCGCCTTCATCGTGAACTCGACGAACCGCCCGCCTTGCAGCTTCACCGAATGCTCGAAGCTGCGCCCGTCGTCGATGACCACGACCTGAGCGCCAGCGCCGCGCAGCGCCGCGCACATTTCCTGCAGCAGCACAGACTTCCCCGAGCCGGATTTGCCGCAAATCGCGACATTGTGGTTGCCAGCATCGTTCTCGAACGGCGACCAGAAGAAAGGCTGGCCGCGCCGGCCCACGAACAGCAAGTGAGGATGGACGCTGCCGAGATACTCGCCCTGCATGGGAGCGATATTGGCCGCTGTCGTCGAGAGCACGGTCTTGAAGCGCTTGAGGCGCTCCATGTCCGCGCCAAGCCCATCGGCCAGCGTCATCGGCATGGCCGCGAGCAGCCCCTGGATCTGCAGATAGCGCTCATCGGCAAGATCCCAGCCCGCCGCCTTGTAGATCGACTTGATCGCGCGTTCGTCGCGGTCCCCGCGGCCGAGCGGGGAGTAGGTGGTCAGACCATAGAAGACCCGTACCAACCGTCGGCCTTCCTGCAGCTCGGATTGCACATGCTGCCACTCGGCTGCCTGCTCGCCGATGCGGGGCAGAAAACGCGCGCTGCGCGTTCCGGCAAGGCTCGTCGTACGCATGAACTTGAAGCCGGCCTTGGCCGAAGCGGCTTCCTGATCGGGATAGACGAGGCACAGCATCGTCGCCGCCGGGCAGGGGAAGCGCAGCTTGTCGGTGAACATGTCGCCGATGAGCCGCGCGCATTCCCACGGCGCCCAGCGCTGGGGCATGTTGCGCGAGGAAAAATGCCGCACGTCGAAGGCATCGGGGTAGACCGTGCCAATCTCGGGAACGCCGTCCTCGATCTTGCCCGTCGCACGAAACCGCTCGGTGACGAGCCGCATCCGGTCTTCGTGGATGACGAGCTCGATATCGTGCCGGATCGCCTGGGCCGCGATCGCGTCGTTCGGATTATAGGGCACGGCATCGTCCTGCGGTGCGGTGGTCGGCGAGGTCAGGTCGTCGATGATTGCGATCAGTTGCTGCGGCTCGACTTCGGCAACGCCCAGATTGAGCGACTTCAGCATGGCGATGAGGCCGTCGCGGGTCTGCTTGAGATCTTCGTTGCTGACCGCCTTGGCCGCAGGCACGCCGACCGAAACGATGACCTGATGGTGCCGGGCGTGGAAAGGCGCATCCTGCGAGCCCGATTCCCAGACAAGACCGTAGAGCCGATGTGCGCGGTGACGGGCAATCGCCTCGTAGACGCCGCCCTGGACATAGCGCGGCGCAAACCAGGGCGCGACGATCCGGCTGATGCGCGGGGAGGCAAGATGCAGGACCTGGAGACAGGCGCCTGCCGGAAGCCCTTCGGAGAAGAATGACCCGAGGATCTCGCCAGTGCGTTCGTCCGCCCCGATCAAAGGAGTGACCGAGAGCACGAAGCCTTTGGAGCGCGCGTTGAAATAGAGCCGGCTCGCCGGATCGTAGACCCGGTATGGGAGCCAGTCCGACAGCAGATCGAGCATCAGGGCAGGCCGGTCATGCTCGGCGTGCTCGGCATCGCCGAGAAGCCCGGTAAGGAGCCTGTCGACAATCGTCTTGAGTTTCTCGGCCATCACTTGGGCTCCTTCTGTGCCTTGGCGGCGTTCTTGGCGGCCTCGATCGCCTCGATGGTCGGGTAGATCAGCGGGGCCTTGTCGGCAGAGGGCCGAGGGGTTCGATCATGCGGGGGCTGCGCCATGTCGAACCCCTCGACCGCCGGTGCGCTCGCACCGGCAACCGCCTCGCGCGCCGTGGAGGGGAGGACCAGCGGCGAGGCAGAGGGGATGTCCTCGATCGAGGACGAAGGCTGAAAGGGCTGTCCGAGATCGAACGTCTCGGCATCGGGCTGTTCGGCCGCGGGAATGGTGGCGGTTTCCTTCAGGAGATCGCTCTTGGCCTGTGCGGCCTTCAGCTGGCGCCTGAGCTGCCGCATCAGCGGCGGGGCGGTATCCTCGCCTGCCTTGCGGCGCAGTTCTGCGGCCCAGCGCGGATTTTCGACCACCGCCCAGGCTACAGCATCGTCGTGCAGAGTCCCGGTCTCATCGATATGGGCCGGAAAGACGATCCTGAGCGTACGCTCGGAGGTGCGGCCCTGATCGCCCGAAGCGACGGAAACAGGCGGACGCAGGCCGTCCTGGACCGGTCCGGTCGCGGACAAATCCCTGGTCGCGCGCGCATCGATCACCTGGCTGGGTGCGCAATCGCCCTTGGGGGCACGGCAGGTGAAATCGCCTTCGATATTGGTGCCGAAGGTGGCGCAGCCGCTGGTCAGCACGGCAAGGCAGGCAGAGGCGAGAATACGGTGGGAAAATCCCATGACGATTATCCTTTCTTGGCCGGAACTGGGGCAACCGCTTTCGCGGGCTTGAGGAATTCGCGGAGCATGGAAGCCGGGCGATATCCTTCAAGGATCGCGCCGTCCGACGGGCGTACGATGACCGGCGTTCCGTTGAAGCCATGGGCCTTGGCAAAGGCCTCGTTGGCATCGAGCCCGCTCGTGTCGCACGGCTTCGGGTTGGCGAGGGCGAGGCCCGAATAGGCCATATGCAGAGACAGCTCGGGGCGCGGCGAGCACAGCACCCGTTCGGCATCGCGGCGGCTGTCGGCCCCGAAGATCGAAATGGGCCGCTCCTCGACGCGCGCGCCGATCGCCTTCAGTTCGCCTTCGAGCTTCTTGCAGTAGCCGCAGTGGAAATCGGAGAAGACGACGACCTTGGGGCCGTTGGCTGGTCCCCAGGTGATCGCGCCGTTCGCGGGCAGGCCGGCGAGCGATACCTTCTGCGGGGTGGCGCGCGGGGCGGGCTGGCTTTCTTCGTTGGCATTGCTCCGCCGTGCAGCACCAGCAGCCAGCAAGTCTGGGTTGAGTGCGAGGAGACGGGCTGCCGTCAGGTCTTGCCGCGCCTCCATGTCGTAGATGCGCCCGATCACCAGATATTTGGCTGCGCGATCGACATAGAACAGCGACGATTTCGAGGCGACTTCGCACAGGCCGCCAAGGCCATCGCAGGTGATGGCGTCGATCGGCGTCTTCGGGAGGCGCAGCTTGAGCGCGTCGCGCACTTTTGCCGTGTCGGGAGCCTGGGCCGGGGAAGCGAGGCTGGCCACGCCCCAACCCGTTGCGGCTGACAGGGCGACGACGGCAGCAACGGTCGCCACCGGTCGCAGCCAGCGCCGCGGCTTGGTGGGGGTTGGATCGTTTGTGGCGGGGGTCATTGGGAGTTCCTCACGTAGACGCCGTCGAGGAAGACGATCTCGACATCGATGCCGGTCGGCATCTCGACGACGGGTTGGTATTGTTCGGCGCGCTCGATCAGATATTTGCTGACCGTATCGGCGGCATCCGCAGCGCCCTGGCCGAGCCCACCGCCGAGGATGTCGCCGGCAGAGAGCTTCGAGCGGGTGCCATCGGCATTGGTCGTGACGCCGGAGAAGACGCTGTTGGCGTTCGCCGAAAAGCCGCGCCCGAACCCGCCGACAATCCCGGCAAGCAGAGCCTGGCTGACAAGGCTGCCCTCGCGGCTGACGACACGGCCACGCACGCCCGATTTTCCAGCAAAGCTGATGAAGCCCTTGACCTCGCTCACAGCGACGCGCCCGCCGGGCTGGTCGCAGGTCATCCGCGCCAGCTTCACATAGACCTTCTCGGACGAGAGATCGCCGCGCGCTGCGCCGTTGACGATGCAGCCCTGAAGGCGGGTGGTCAGAACCTTGCCGTTCTGCATTACGGAGCGCGCCGGACCGGTAATGCGCAGCACCACGGGAAGCGGATCGGTCTGGCTCGCAACGCCCGCCGACGCATCGACGCCGACGATGACCTTGGCAGGAGCATAGGAATTGGGCGGCAAATAGTCCGGCGAATCCTCGACCACCACCGGCGGCGCTTCCGGGCGAGCCGTCCTGAGACCGCTGGCTCCTGCCTTGTCGGAAGTGAAGCTCATGAGTTTGACTTCACCGGGACCGGACAGGCCGGTTTCGCTCGCGCCCAGCGCAGCACCCGCAGGGGCAGGCTGAACCGGTCGACCGCGCGCATCGTAGCCACCCGCCTGCGGGCCATAGGCCGGTGGCGGCAGGCTTGCGGTTGCCGGGGCGGCCTGGCTGGCGAGGCGCGACTTGAGATCCGCGTTCTCAGCAGAGATTGCATCGATCGCGGCCTGGCCGTCGACCCGCATGGCCTGGTTTTCCGCCTTGAGTGCGGCCAGCTGGGATTCGATTTCCTCCCGCGGGAGGCTCGCGTCCTTCATCGCCTTCTGCTCGCGGGTGACGGCATCGAGACGATTGCCGTAAGTCGCGACGAACTCGCGCTGCGAAAGGTCGCGATTGATGAGTCCTGCGGTATCGATGGTCTGCGCGGCGGTGGGATCATCGCTCTTCGCGCTGTCGTCGCCGCCCAGGATGAACCAGCTGCCGCCGACAAGCGCGAGTGCGCCCAAGGAACCAAGCAGAAGCTTTTGCCGCCGTGCGGTCTTCGCGTTGAGGCTGGCTACTGGCGACGGTGATGCCGGATCGGCCTGTACCGGGGTTGAGATCGAGGGAGCATCAGTCATGGCCCAACCCTCCGTTCGAACCGACGATGAAGGCGACCGTGCTTTCTCCCGATTTGAGAGTGGGCTGGGCGATCGAGATTGCGAGTGTCTGGGAGGACGCGAGATCCGCTTCGGCAAGCGTCAGCGGCTTGCGGCCACGGTTCGCCAGGCGGATGACCTTTCCGGCGAGCGCGCTGCCGCGGTAGTCCGCAATGAGCTGGACTTCGAGATCGCCGACCCGTGCCGGAAGGGCTGAGGATTGCCTCACTTCGAAGCCATCGACCGTCCGGTCATTGGCCATGGCCTGGATGAGCCGCACTGCGCTTGTCTCCAGCGGCGTTTCGCTTTCCCAGCCAGATGCCTTGTTTGTCGCGATCGCCGGGTTGGTGATGAAGACTTGCACTGCCGGGACAGGCTCGACCTGGCAGGAAACCTTGTAGACGAAGCCCTTCTTGGTCGTGGCGAAGAAGCTGATCGACCGCGCCGCATAGGTCTCGGGCACCGACACGTATATGTCGCCGCGCAGCGGTTCGTTGGTGACCGCAAAATCGTTGTAGGGCGTGCCGGTCGAGATCTTCGAGACGCTGGCAAACTGGTCATCGACCAGCGCGAAGCGCGTCAGCTCGCGGGCCGACACAGCGCATTCGATGCTCGCTCCGTCTGCAGCCTGTTTGAACTGGTCGGCGGCCTCGGCGCCGCTCCCTGAGAATGCGAGCATGGTACTGGCGCAAAGAGCCAGACTCCACGCGCGCGTCTTGCGTCGGTAAGCCATCACTGGGCCTCCTTCGTTGGGTCTTTGGTGGGCAACTGGCTGAAGCCTGACAGCGCGAGACGCAGGCCCCGGTAGGTCCAGTTGAAGCGGAAACGGCGCTCGTCGCTCGCGATGACCTGGGCACCGACAAACGTCTTGAGCGTCCCCGTCACGTCGGACGTCAGCCCCTTGGGGTCGACGGTCATCGAGCGGATGACGAAGGCCTGGGTGACGTCCGAACCCCGCTGCTCTTCGACAATCCGCACGAGATCGGCCTTTAGCCGTCCGTAGCTTGCCGGATCGGCGAGCTTCAGGATCTCGTCCATCCAGTAGTCGAGACCCTCGGGGCTGCGATTGAGGAGAACGAGCGCGGCATCGCGGGTCACGAGTTCGAGATAGTCGGCCTCGACCCCCGCGCTGCTGACAGTGAGCTGCTTGGGGAGCGTTGGCAGGAGCACGACTTCGCGGTCGCGGGTGGCAGCAAGGCTGACCGCTACGACGAGCGCAATGCCAAGTCCGGCGCTGGTGAGCGCAAAGAGGTTGCGCTGGCGCAGCAGCGACTGCTGACGCTCGTGTGAAATGTCGGCAAACATGGATATCTCCCCTCAACCGGCAAGCAGGCGGCAGTGGGAAGGCGGCGTCGATTTCAGGCCCAGCAATCCGGCCGGCAGATACCAATAGGCGGCATGGGCTACCCAGGAGCTGGCGCGTCCTGCTTTTGCCTTTCGCAGCGCGAACCAGGCGCCGAAGGCAACGATGATGCCGGTAAAGATATGCTGGCTGAGGATCCCCCAGGTGAAGGGGATGAGCATCCCGCCGAACTCGTCGATGGTCCAGAAGCCGATGAGCTCCGGATCGTCGAGCCGACGTGGGATGATATATGGGTCTGCCATGGCGACGCGCCTTCCCGTCCGATGCGTCAGATGACCGCGGTGACGACCGAGGTGACGATCGGAACACCCGTGCCGACGCCGATGCCGACACCGACCGGAACGGCGACCTGTCCGAGCGAGAACCGGCCCGAGGCGAGACCAATGAGGCCGCCTGCAAGGCTGAGAACCGTGATGATCTTGCCGCCCGAGCCTTCGAGGAAATCAGTGAATTTCGTGAGGGCAGGGGTGAAGGTCGTGTCGGCGCCCGCGTAGGCGGCGCTCGCCGCCAGTGCTGCGACCGCAAGCGGTACTGCAAAGGTCATGGCCCGCCCGAACTTCGAGGGGTTCTGATTGATGGCGCCGGAACGCCGGGAGAGGGTGAGAGACTGCATATGGAGCTCCATCTGGAGGGGTGAACCCAGCGTTCTTTCGTTCGCTGTGTGTTCCACATGCATCTAGGAAATCGATGTAGGAAAGTCGGATTGACGCTGGGGCTTAAGCGGCGGACGGATATGGACGCATCGATTGGCCGGCGTCGGCGATAATACGCGGAAACAGCGGCTTATCTCGCAATCAGCGTCGACGAATCCCGACAAGAGTGGCGGTGATTGTCAGCGACTCGGGCCTAGGGTCTGATTCGCCTAGAAACGAGATGTTCCGTAAATGTTCTTTTCATTTTCCTACATGGATCAGGCGCGATATGGCTACGACTCAGTTCCTCATCGTTGGAGTTTTTGTCGATGCACCAGCCCGCGCCATTCCGAGGCGAAGCCAACGCCAGCCTCGCGCACATTCTTGCCCATGCAATCGAGTCGTCTGACAAGCCCAAGCACCAGATCGCTCGAGAAGTCGGGATCCACCGCGAGACCCTGCTTCGTGTGATGCGCGGCGATCGGCCGATCGGCCTTGATGAAGCCGCGCGCGTTCTCGATGTCTGCGGCGCCTTTCCCCGCGCCAGCATGATCCTCGCCCTGGCTGGTCAGGAGGATCTCGCCTGCGAATGGATGCGCAGCGAGATGGGGGAGTTCCTTGAGGACTTCTTTACGGCCTTGCCAGGCCAGCTTGAACGCACGCTTGGGCGACGCGTCGAAGATTTGCGACCCCGGTGGGCGAACGGCACTTCGCAGCTCGTCGCCCGCATGCTTGCCAAGCACATTGATGATTTTGCCAACCGCGACATTTCGATGTCGCTGCCACGCTGATCCAATTCACCTCGGAGGGGACCGAGAAATTGACCCGACTGGAACGATCATGAAAGCACATCCCCAGCTTACCGATAACGGCGCAAGCGCAGACCCGGCGTCGCCACAAGTCCCCCCGCCGGCCCGGCTTTTGCGGCTGCCCGAAGTCATCGACCGCGTTGGCCTGCGTCGTTCGGCCATCTATCAGCGAATGAGCGAAGGCCGCTTTCCGAAGTCCCGCTCGCTCGGCCCCAAATGCGCGGTGTGGATAGAGGCGGAAATCGACGCGTGGATCAGATCAATTGCGGACAAGCCACATAGAGACGCTCCATAAACTATCCCGAAACAAATCATCGCGCTAAGTTGCGCGCATGGTTTATCGATACCCGACGGGCAATCCTCTCCATCCTGAAGCCCTAAAAGAGAAGCAACGTGCGCTTCGCGACGGTTTTTCAACGCCGTTGACCCTTCGCGTTCATCGTGCGCTTTCCTGGCTTCGTCGGGCTGAAGCAGAACAGGAAGACCAAGACGTTCGCTTCATCCTACTCTGGATCGGGTTCAACGCGGCCTACGCCGGTGACGTGGAAGCCTCGGCCAACAGCTCAGCGCCGGAAGGTGAGCGTGGGCTCTTCCAAACTTTTTTCTCGACGTTGATGAAGTTCGATGGGCGTCACCGCGTCTACGACGCGGTCTGGCAGCGGTTCAGTCAGGAAATCCGCCTCCTTCTGGACAATCGATATGTCTACCACCCCTTCTGGCAGCATCAGAATGGTGTGTCAGGTTACGACGACTGGGAGCACAAGCTCGAGCGTAGCCGGACCGCTATCAATCATGCATTGCGCGAGCTCGACACCGTCAGGATACTGTCGATCCTGTTCGATCGGCTCTACGTCTTGCGAAATCAACTGGTGCACGGCGGCGCGACTTGGAACAGCGATGTCAACCGCGACCAGGTGAGGGACGGGGTGTCGCTGCTGGGTTGCCTGCTGCCGATCTTTGTCGATCTGATGATGGACAATCCAGACCATGAATGGCCGATGCCAAACTATCCCGTCGTGGAGTGATCTGATTGGGCATTCAGGCAAATTCCTGGTCTGAGCGAAATCTGGAACTCGGCCAGCTCGCTCACGACATCTTCGCTCATCCCTGAGAAGAGTTCGACCAGCTCGTCCTGCCGCGGTTGCCCGAATGCCAGTCGATAGCTCGCCAGCGACTTCTTCAGGTTCTCGTAGCGTTCGTGCTCTCGGCTGAAGGGAGGCATGAGCACCATGCGCTCGATCTTCGCCTCGCCAGGATATATCCAGTAGGGCACAATATCGCCGGGATGCCCATCGGCCGTTTGTTGATCCTGCGCCGCTTTGAACATGGCGGTCCATGGTGCCTCGGCACCAACGAGCGCCGAAGCGCAATTGCCAAAATCTGCCGCGATATTGCGGCGTACCGCATGATTCTTGAATCGATGGACACGGCCCTCGCGCTGTTCGATCTCGACCGGATTGCGAGGAAGGTTCCAGTGGACGATCCGCGCGCAATATGGATGAAAATCGAGGCCCTCTTGTCCGATTGACGTAGACGCCAACACGAATGGGCGAAATGGCGATTTGAAAGCAGACTGGACAAGAGTGGTTCGGCGCACACCCTTTTCCTCTTCGGCTTTGGTCGCGAAGCGCATGGCGAACCGCGCACGGATTTCGAATGTCTGGTCCTGCAAACGCGCGCGGCCGGCCGTCCAGTGATCGAGCGTAATCTGAGCCGGCCGCAGTGCGACAACCTCGACCACCTTCATGGCGATGAGCCGAGCTCGTTCGGGCGCATCGACTTGCTCGGCGCGTTCACTTTCCAAGACGAGATGGAGATATTCATCCAGCACTGCGGCAAGATCGTGCTGCGCCGAGTGTGCGTTGACTTGGCGCCAATAGTTCAGGGGCGAGGCTTCCTCCAGTAGAGCGCGGCTTTCTGGTTGGTTGTACAGGCTGCGAAATCCGAGCGCGACCACCATCGCCGCGCCAACAAGCGCCGGATCGTCGATCTGCAACTCCGGGCAAAGGCGAGCGAGGGCGCGGAGCGCGCAGGTCGCAGGTGAGCCAAGCGCAAATTCCGCCAGCTTGTCGAGTATGTCTCTTGGATCGGGGTCGCCGTGATGGTCGACGGAATCCAATGCCTGCCTAATCGCTTCGATTGTCCGTGCCATCGCGCCATGTTCGTCATGCGCATCGTGCTCGATGGCACCGACGCGGCCCCAGTCCACACCCAGGCCCAGTTCGGCCTCGATTGTAAGGGGCATCAAGCGGTCGGATCGCTCGGCCAGTCGGGAAAGACACGCTGGATCGAGGCGTTCCCCAAGAGCCTGACGAACCTGGACAAGCAGTTCTGCATAAGTGCCCGCTCGTCCATGCCGCTGTTCTAGCTGCAAGGGATCCACCCACGCGGCAAGGGTGGGAGATGGACACAACATCGGCATCATTTCTTCGACGCCGATTGGGCGGCTTGTGCGCCCTACCAGATCGGGTGACATCTTCATGCGCCGGCTTGCCTCATGCGAGAGAAGCGCTGCAATCGCGTCTGGGACCATCGACCAGTCCGAGAAGACGAGCGTCTTGGTCGCCGGGACAGGCTCTCCGAATGAAGGACGAGAAGGCGGAATCCACAGCGCTCGATCGAGGCCGTGTTGGAATGCAGTGTCGGCGAGCGCGCGCATTCGTCCGTTGCGAAGTGGAATCTCTGCGAAGTCTTCGACCTGTGCCTTGTCGATGAAGTACGGCGCGGCGGCTCTAATGGCGGTGCGCAGCTCCTTGGCCGGCCGCAATTTGACTGCCTGCAGGCGCTCTCGCAGCTTGTAGCCACGCATGAAATTGAGAAGGTACGGCGACGACTTCCAATATTCGACGATGCCGGGCGCACTGACGAGTTCGGCCACCTGCGAGACCGCTTTCGCCTCCCTCAGATCGTCCGTTTCAATCGTCAGCGGGGGCTTCAACTCCCTCACAAGCGAATTGCGGTCCGCAGTGGAGTCTACGCGCTCCGTCCGGGCAATGACCTGGCTGAGGATGTGATGCACGCGGTCCCGCTGGATACGCGCGGCTGATTTTGACGCAGGCATTGCCTGCAACGCACGCCGGAATTGCGAGAGCTCATTCTCGAGTTCCCTGACACGCGCCTCGCCGTCCACGTCGCCGAAGAGGAAGCGCATGGTTCGCAGAAAATCGCTGTAGTGATCGCCTTCTTCCGGATCGTCGCTGCTCAAGGTGAGCATCCGGTACGGCGTAGCGGACAGCAACAGCAGGCGTGCCGACGAACCGTCCGGGCCGGAGTAGGAAAACAGCGCCCGGGCAAGCTCCGCGGCCGCTGCCTTTTCGGGCGCAAGACTCTCATCGTGCTCATGCAGCAATTCGGCAAACCGCTGGAACTCGTCCAGGATGATGAGATCCGGGGTAAGTGCGTCGACGCATATCCGTGCCAGGATGCGGCGAAGTTCCCCGATTATCGAGGCCGGGCGCTGGTCGGGTGGGTAGTCAGGACTTTTCTTGTTCCGTGCCAGCTCCGATGCCGCGCGAATGCGCTGGATGAAGTCATCCCCGATAGCGTCGTTGAATTTCTCGGATATCTCCTTCGAAATCGACTGGCTGCGCATCCAATCTGTCCAGCCGGGCCAGTTCTCAGGCGTAACTCCACCGCGAAAAATGCGCTGCACGCCACCATGTCGGATGCCGAGCCTTTTTCTCAGCATCTCATAAATGAGAGCGCGCTCTTTTGCCGTGCCCAACGACGATTTGAGATCGAGCGTCGTTCCCGGTGTCAGGCTGATGAGATTTATGGGCCTGGATGCGATCCCTCCTTCCTGCTCGATCTCAAGCGGCAGGAGCGTGAGGCGGGTGTTCAGCGGTTTGGTCGCCGATCCGATAACATTGAGTGACTTGATATTCTGCTCGGCTATCGCCTGGTTCGAGCAGATGTAAACCACGTCTATGCGGTCAACCTTTCCTGTCAGTTGTTCGATCGTCTTGGCGATAACGCCGCGCGCAACCATGGTCTTTCCTAAGCCGACTTCGTCGGCAACGAGGAACTGACGCGTGGGCGACGCATCCGTGAACAGGCGCTGGAATACATAATCGACCGTGGCGCGCTGGAAGGGCTTCAGGATTTCCAGATGGTCGTTCGCCCGATAGGTCACTGCCGCGCTCCCTTGGTGGCCAGGAGCGGCGCAAAACTTGCCCAAAGCGCGAGAAACTCTGGCGGCACTATGTTCGCGCCGCCATCCGGATCTTCGAGGCGCTTGATGAGCTGATCGATCTCGGCGAGCTCGCCGCTATCGAGGCTTAGAGCGCGAACCATCGGTTCGAGAAGCGATGTTCCGCCCTGACCGAGCCGGCGCAGCCATTGCCCTTCGCCGGCGGACTCGCTCTCGAGGAAACTCCCTTCGCCCAGACTTCCGAGGAGCAAGCTCAAATATCGAAAGAAATTCTCGACGTTCGCAATGTGCGCCCGCAGCACGGCGGCGTCGCGCCCATCAGGGACCCCGACAAGCCGCGCACCAAGGGTGAAGGCGACTTCCACGCCAGTCTGATCGTCGCGAAGGCGGATTCCCAACCAGCGGGTGACCTCGCTCAATGGCACCGAACCAAGCGTCATTCGAGACTGTGCTTTCGAGAGCAACGCCTCGGCATCGTATCCCCGTTCGTTCGCAACGGTGATTGCGCGCATGAAACAGCTTACGCCGTCCGGTAGCTCGAGGGATGGGGCTTTGCCGGCGATCTCGACTTCGAGCGCAATGGTATCCGTCAATTGGGTGCAATGAAGGTCGAGCGCGATCGCCGCGATTTTGATGCGCAGTTTCTCCAGCGCCTTTTCGGCTGCCGCCGCAGCGTCCTGCTCGGGCGGCTCGGATGGCGTATAAGGAGCCAGGAGGCGGCGAAATCCTTCCGATAATACCGCATCCTCAATCGTTCCCATCCGGGATTTCGGGCCATCGAGCGTGGCCATGATCTCTACGTTCTGCGTCCGGCCTCCGTGGGTCGGCACCAGCGCAGCCGTCGTCGCATTGGCGGACCCAAGATGAACGTGTAGGCGTGAGCCGCGCTCGACCACATAAGCCTTGGCGTGAAGACCCTCGAGATCGGCTGAACAGGCCTCCTCGCGGTCTTCCTCCTCGTATTCGGTGGCGCGGTCATCGAGGGTTTGGATCTCAAACAGACTGCGAATGGCCGGTTTGATGCAGTCGAGTTCCTCGGCCCGCGCGACGAGTTTGCAAGATGCGGGATCATCGTATCCCGCAGCCAGTTGCTTGAGCGCGTCCCCGCTTACAAAGGGAGACAGGATAGCAAGACGCTCCCCCTTTTGCGGCGCCCACGCTCCCGCTTCCAGGCCATTGACGGCGAAGCGGATCTTGGTTGCCCCGGCGGGAAGATCGTCCCACCAGCAGCAGGCGAGATCGCGCAGCAGCGAAGGGAGGAACTTTGGCGCCGTCGGCCGATTGGCCGCATTCGCCAGTCCCGGAAGGGCGCGTAAGAGCCCGACGACGGGCTCATTGCCTTCGCAAACATCGTCGGCGACCGTGCCATCGAGGCAAAGCGCCAAATCCCAGCATCGATCATTGGTCAGGTTACGCGAAAGAATCGCCAAACGCATGCGGATGGGCATGCCCTTGCGTTCCGGTTGGAAGCGAATGCACCACAATTTAGGATGAAACGCTCCGCCTCCCGGCGCCGCAACTTCGGTGATGGTTTTCTCATAGAGAGCCATCAGACGCGCTGCATTCGGGCGCGCCTCCTTGATGCGGCCACGATCGCAGTAAATGGCCATCCGGCCCGCCATCCGTTCGACGCTTTGCAGCAGAGCCAAGGGGCTGCGCAGCATCTCGTCGCGATTCTCCGCGTCGCGAAATACAATGGCGATCGGGATCGCGAGGGCGGTCTCGAAATCGAGCGAATAGGTGGTGGCTATGGCGTGGTCGAACCTATAGCCGTCGGGCGAGCGCATGAGCGAGGTGTAGAGTTCGCGATTTTCAGGGTCGAAGGCGGGATCAACCGGCATCGGCTAGCTCTCCGAGATAGCGGCTGGCGATGCCCCACCTGAAATCGAGTCGCGCGTCCCCCGAGGCCCCTGACCAGCGTTCAAGCGGCGCATCGTGAAGGAGCCTTGCCTTCATCCTTTTCAGCCCGTGCTCCCGCTGCTTGAGCAGTTCTATCGCCTGGTGATCAGCCTCAACGGGACCAGTGCCGTCCCGGGCGATTGTTATCCATCCCCGGATGAAGTCCCGCGATGACTTGGTGAGGTTGTGGCTGGTACTGCCAATCAGGCCGAAGAGGTCGTCGAGATCCCAGTCGTTCAACGCCAGGTGATCGAGCTCCGACCTCCAAACTTCGATGCGCGAGCGATAGTCCGCCGCCAGTGTGTCCGCATCGGCATGTTTCTTGGCGTTTGGCAGGTCTGCAGCACGAAGGGCCAGCAGGAGGTTATAGAGAAGGCTGGCTCCGTACATAACGCCGGAAAATCGTTCGGCATGCCGAAGGACCGCGCGATTGGCGTCTGAAATGGTGTCTTCGGCGATCTGCCACGGCCAGTCATCCGCGAAGGATTTGCCCTTGCGAGCCAACTCGTTCAGCAAGCTTGAGCCCGCATGGCTTTCGATGCGGTCTCGCAGGAAATCAGCCTCACCATCGGCCAGGGCGAAAGACGCTTGGTCCAGGAGATCTGCGGGTGGCTTCGGAAGGTTGGACGACCAAAGTTTCAGATCGTGGTCCTTCAGGCTTTCGGGACCATAGGACAGGAAGGTCGAATGGCTGCCCGGTAGCGCCCGGATGCCTAGCGTGTTCAGACCCGCCCAATAAACGCTTGATGCGAGGCGCTTCAGGTTCCGCCCCGCGTCTCGTCCGATCACTCCGATCGTCTCTCCACCGCGCAGCAGGGCTTCGCTCAACTGGAATTCCAGATCGCGAGCAATAACCGTGCGTTCCGCCTGCGTGGCCTTGCGACCCTGCGCTTCCAGATAGATCCACGGAATAAAAAGCATGTAGCGCAGCCGCGTCTGGATCGTGCTGGTTCCGGGAAAGAGAAGATCGGCCAGCCCGTCACGCACGGTGCCGAGGCCGAGCTCGTCGCGCGCCTCGGGCTGTTTGAACAGGTCGATCAGTGTTTGAGCGCGGCGACGCTCTTCGGGGTCAAAATCAATCCAGGCGAGATAGGACATGAATGCTTCTTCGTGAGGTACTTGGAAGGGCAGGGCAGCGAGGTCAGGTCCTCGGTTCGATCACGGCGTCGAGCCGACGCTGGATGGCGAGACCTCGATAATCTCACCCCTCGTCATCAGGACAATCATTCCGCGTTCGGCGCCAGTCATGTCTAGATAGGCTTGCACCTGACCTCTGTAGTGCTCGAGCGACACGGCATCGGGCGCTACATCGCTCTTCCAATCCACGATCGTTCCCGGCCTGCCTTCAGGGGTCAGGGTGAGGGCGTCAGCAATTCCGGAGGTCGCATATTCATGCCCATCCGCGGTGTGGCTCGCAAACACCGGGAACTCGGCTATCAGCTCGCGGCGTACTGCTGCAATCGGATCAAGCTTGAGTGTCTTTTCGACGCAACTGGCCAACTCCTCGGCGGACAGTCCCCTCGCGGCATCGCTGACCGCAGTCCGGCCGAATTGAACGATCAATTCCTTCGCTCGCTCGGTCAGCGAACCAAGGTCGTCGAAGGTTTCGCCCGTCAGAACCTCCTCCATCAGCTTGTGGAGGATCAGGCCCCGCTCGCGGCTGCCTTGAATGGCGAGCTGCAGCGGGAGCTCCTGAGGTTGTCTGTCATCGGAGTCTGTCCAGAGGTCTGGTTCCTCCGAGACGACGACGGGGCCGGAGGTATCTTCGCTGCGGCTCGGGGCGAGCCAGGTCAGATGGACCTGTCGTTGCAGGATTTTTTCAGCTTCCGCCGCAAATATCTCTCGCGTCTGCGCATTGCCCACTTCTGCTGCTGGCGATGGTGAGCGCTCTGGCAGTTCGCCGGGATCGATGGCTGGAAGCTCGGCAAGCGAAAGGTCGAGCAGGCTTATCCATGCCGACTTCGATGGTGAGACATCGAGGCGAGGAAGAATCAGCAATTGCCTCGCTCGCGTTGCCGCCACGTACCACAGACGTATGCGTTCCCGATCCAGCTCGAGCTTCTCAGCCTCGATCGCCGCTTCGTGGCCCTCGGGGGGTACGCCGAAGATCGGGCAATAGAATGTGTCCGACTGGCGATCTGTTACCGCGCTGTCGGGACCCATGACCCCCGTCATGGTGTTGATGGGAATGACGACAGGCCATTCCAGGCCCTTCGCCGCGTGCATCGTGAACAGCGAGATGGCTTCCTCTTGCGCGTCGGGACGACCTTCGACCGCTCGGGCCTCATCCTCCCACGCCGTCGTCATCGCCTCAGAAAATGACCGCAGACCGCGCACCGCATATGCGGTCGCGAGATTGAGGTAGAGGTCGACGTTGGCGAGCGCGCGTTCCGCCTGACCGCGATGGCGCTCGACGAGAATGGGCCTGATGCGCAGGACATCAATCGCCTGCGACAGGAGTTCATGAGGCGTGGTGCTGTTCGCTCGCCGCGCAAGAGCCTGGAGTTTCACCAGGACCGCGCGCGCCAGATCGTGCGTGACGGTGTCCGCATCGACTGACAGGGTCAGACGCGGGATACGGTCGGGTTCGCTCTCACTGCGCGGGAGCGCCCAGACAATATCGAGCAATTCTTCATCCGCAAGGCCGACCAATGGCCCCCGAAGCAGGGCGCCCAGTGCCAAGGTGTCGCGACGATCAGCAAGGACACGGGTGACCGCGATCAAATCCTGGATTTCCTGACGGCGGAAGAGCCCTTTGCCGGCTTGGGTCGCAACCGGGATGCCGCGGCGTTCCAAAGCTTCTTCGTATCGCCATAGTTCGGCGCCTGTCGGCGCGAGCAAGGCGATGTCGCCCGGTTGGCAGAGGCGCGGAGTGCCGGTCCGGCGATCGGCAATTTCGTGCCCGCCGATCAGCCGAGCGCAAAGGTCGGCAACAGCTTCGGCTTCACCGTCTCGTTGCTGCTCCACATTCGCTTTGCCATCCTCGCCGGCAACCGCGACGTCGAGGGCGGCTACGCATACGCCTTCGGCGGGATCGGAGTGGAAGGCATCGAGGGCCGTGAAGCCTGGCTGACCATCGGCAGAGAGTACGGCTTCGAAGCGCGCGTTGACGAAGGTCAAAATGGAGGCGCACGACCGGAAGTTGGTCGAGATGGAGAGCAAGCTTTCCTGACTATGCGCGATGAACGCGCTGCGAGCCTGTACATAGGCGCCGACGTCGGCACCGCGAAAACGGTAGATCGCCTGCTTCGGATCGCCCACGAGAAACAGCGCGCCAGGACGGATTCGGAAGTCCGCCCAATCGTCGCCTTCATTCTGCGGATCACCGCACAGCCGCCAGAAGATCTCGGTCTGGAGTGGATCAGTGTCCTGGAACTCATCGACGAGGACGTGGGCAAAACGCTTGCCCAGCGCCTGGCGTACGGCCTCATGACTGCGCAACAGGTCGCGCGCGGCATAGATCAGATCGTCGAAGTCGAGCTGCGCGCTGGAACGCTTGTATTCGCGGTAACGCTCGAGGATTGGAGCGGCTTCTGAGACAAGCGCAGCCAGAACGTGGCCGGCAATCGCCTGCTGCATCGCAGCCCACGTCGCGCAGCATTTCCCGTAGAGATCGTCGGCGGCGATGTTGAGCTGCTCACCATCGGCTTTGGACAAACCGGCCTGCTTCGCCGCTTCGACCCACTTGCCCTTTTTGCGATAGGCGGCAAATCCACCGGTCTTGGTGCAAACGTCCGGATGGGCGCGCGCAACCAGCAACTGAACAAGGCCCGCGGGTGATTGGGGTTCGGCAACCGCGGCTACCGCTTCTGCCATCTGCACGAAGCCTGCCGCATAGGTGGCTGTCTCGGGCTCGTGGGCCGAAGCATTCTCGATGAAGTCGCCCAAGGCCGTGGCCGCCTGTTGGAATTCGGCTATGAGTGGAGCAAACGGGGAGGGCGAAGGTGCCTTGAGAGTTCGCCTGCTGCGCAAATTGGCCGCGATCTTGTGAAGCAGCTCGACCGTGCTCTTCGGATTGTAGAGCACCATTTCGGCAATGATGCCGCCGTGTTCACCGGATAGCCGCTCTCGCAGCCAGCCATCGACGATTTCGAGAAACGCAAGGTCAGCCAGGTTCCGATCCATGACCGTCGCGCCAGGATCGATGTCTGCCTCAGCCGGGTAGGGCTTGATGAGGCGCTGGCAGAAGCCGTGAATCGTCGAGCAGGTGACTTCATCGATCGCCGCGCTCGCGGTGATGAGATTGCTGCGCTGGGCATCGCTGAGGCCATCAGGAAGCGCGACTTTCAGCTCTGGCGCGATCCGGCCTTCGCTCAACTCGGCGACAAACTCCCTGACCCGCGACACCAATTCGCTTGCCGCCAGTTCGGTAAATGTCACCGCAGCGATGGCGCGCGGAGAGGTTCCCTCCGCGAGCATTACGGCGATACGCCCCGCCATTACCGCAGTTTTTCCCGAGCCAGCGCCGGCCTCGACAAGGATCGAGCGGGTATGCCGACCAATTGCATCGAAGCGGGCACCGTCGTCCTTCAGTTGCGCAGACATGGTCGTCATCACTCCGCCTCCCACACCTGAGCCGCATCGCCGAGCATTGCTGCCGCGATTGGACGCTTGCGTTTGCAGTAGGTTGGGCCGGCGTTTGCGGGCAGGGCGAAGGCGAGATCGTCGTAATCATCGCCGGTATCGGGGCCGGGGATCGCCAATCCGGATTGTAGGTTCGACCGGGCGGCAACGAGGTAGCCGGTGACCTCGGACAAGACGGCGTCGGGATCGTCGAGCTGGAGGTCCAAGTTCTCCCGAGGATACAACAGCGACGCGGTTATGCTCACATCCTCGCCGAGCAAGGATTTCACGGCGAAGCCATAGAGACAGCGTTGAAGCTCCTTGCCCCCGTTGAGGCGAATGGCCGACCGTGGTGCGCGGCCGGTCTTATAGTCTCGCACAATTGCGCGCTTGCCATCGTTAAGAATGTCGAGGCGGTCGATGTACCCCTTGATCGCAAAGCCTGCGCCGGGAATTTCGACCCTGGTGCTCGGATCCCAGGGAATGGCCCCGTCCGATTTGGCCGTAGATCCACCGAACGGCACCTCGGCAAAGCTTTGCGCTCCCGCCAGTTCCTGATTGCCATAGGTCAGGGCATTGCTTGCCGTCATTCGAGCGTCTGAGAGCGTGCGCGCCCAGATGATCGCCGGCGGCACTGGACGTTCACTTTCCCAATCGGCCGCCACTCGGGCTGCGGCATTTTCGACCAATTCGTCGACAACTTGCGCCGTTGCGCTGCCGAGCCCGCCGGCGGCCTCGATGCTCTGGAGGGCGATGTCGAGCACCATGTGGACAAGGTCGCCCATATCCAGCGGATCGAGCACCAACGGTTCGGTCCCGGCGTCAGGGGCGCTCCAGTGGAGGCCATAAACCCAGATAAAGCCGAGGGGGTTGCGGAGCAGGCGTCGCAGTGAACTGGCTGATTGCGTGCGATCGAGAACGGCCTGGATCAGGGGATGGTCTGGCCTCACCTTGCCATCGTGAGCGGTAATCTCCTCCCGCTTCCAATCCCGCCAGCAGGCCAAGGCGCTGACCGCTTGGGGATAAACGCGAAACTCTTCCGTTCTGGCCATCAACCGATCGGTCTCGCTGAAAGCATGAAGCGGAACCGCATTGCGACGAAGATACATCTCGGTGCCAAGTCCGGCGAGCAGCGGACTACGTCCGAGGAGCCGGCCATCGCTGTCGCGGCGGGCACGGGAAAGTACGAGCTGGCCGGATGTCGTCGCCATAATAGTCTCGAAATCGCGCCTATCCGCCTGATTGATCGGAAGTGGATCGAGCACATGGGTTGGAATGATGTGATCGGGGATCAAGCGGTCTTCAGAAATGCCACGCGGCCAACGCGAGGAATTCAGCCCAATCAGCCGGACAAACCGGCGCGGTGAGGCGGCAAGGGCACTTGCTGGCATCCACGCAACCGAGACGCAGGAGTCGAGGCCGTCATCCTGCTTCAGGTTTTCCAGCGAAGTGTCGATCGATGCGGCCGGGCCGGCCATGAGTGCCTTGCGCCAAATCGCGAGCGCGCGGCCTGAAAGAAAGGCCGGGCCGATTTCATCGGCAGCGTCGGGTCCTTTCGCGAGCAGTTCGATCGCGAACTTCAGAGCAGGTGAATGGTCGCTTCCATCCGGCCAATCTTCTGCTTCGAGACCCGACAACAGCCGGTTCCACGCAGCTGACGTCGCCATCGGTGCATCGGTTGGCAAGACGCGCAGCCACCCTTCAGGCAGGACTGAAAGCGCGGGGCCATCCGAGCAGAGTGCGGCGAGGCGGCGGATACGGGTCTGCGACAGGCCGCGAACGAGAATGTCGGCCAATGCCGCAGCGGCCTGACCATCGCGGGTCGTGACTGTCCGAACGCCATGGACAAAGTGCAGGTCGATGTTCGCATCGGACCGTAACGCCAGGAAATGATCGTCATATTCGGCAGTCGACGCAGCTGCGATTGCGATTTCGTGCGGGGCGACATCGCCGGATGCCAGAAGGGATCGTACCCAGCGCAACGCCTCGATAGCCTCGTGGAGACCCGAGGCGGCGCTTGCGACGCTGACCTCGGGATGCTGGGCCGCAGCTTCGACTACCTTTATCGCGGATCCCACCAACCAGGCCGGAATCCGGCGCGGCCCGGCACTCCACGTCACCGGAATCTCGGTCGCGAGCTCGATCAGCAATGGGCGCCAGCACGGCGATAGCTCGGTCAGTCCCTCAACGGTCAGGGAGCCGAGCACCTTCTGAGAATGATGAATCCGGCTCCGCGCGCAGGCGACGATATCCATCGGCCTGAGCATTCCCGCGGGAAGTTCTGCCAAAACAGCAGCTTCGAGGTGGGTCAGCGCCTCTAGCCTGGGATGGTCTCCTGCGCGTGCGGAGAGGTCGATCCCAGCCCGCCAGACCTTGTGAAGAGTATCGGCCGCAGCGTTGACCATACCGGGGAGTGACTTGATGTTTTCCAACTCACCGAGTGGCGTATTGGGAAGCACTGACTGCAACGTCGAACGAAGCGTTTCGTCGTCAATTGGCTTGATGAAGCCTCCGGCCAACCGCACCGCTGCCTGCTCGAAGGACATGATCTGGGTGCCATGATGCCGATAGCGTGCAGCATGCAGCCGCTCGCAGCGCATGGCATGTCTTCCGTGGCACACAATAGTTGAGCGACAAGCAGCATTCACAATCGATTTCCTTCTGACAAGCAGTCAGTAAACTAAATGATCTTGCTACGCCGACTTGGCGCACAGGATCGTGAATCTTGTGACTATTGGCAGCCCCCTACGAGTACCGCTCATACAAGCCTTTTGATGATCGGATGCAAGATGCCCGAACGGCATTTTGATCGGATTCAAGCTTGCTGCGACCGGTTCTGTCGTGGAGACTGTCTGCAAGGTCCGACCGGAAGCCCGGATTCGGCCGAGGGCGGCGGGGGAAATTCATGGGATTGTTCAACCGGATCTTTGCCGGGCAAAAGATCGACGAATGGGCGTCCGATTACACCCTCGTCGCTGCGAGAACGCTCAATCAGGTTGCGGCCGATCTGATCGTTTCTGCCGAGGATGAGATTGCCAAAGTCGGCCTGAAAGACGGGCTGTTCAGCCAGGCCACCTTCATCCAGGAGCGTATCGCGCCAATGGTGCGATCCGTGGCGGAACCCGTCGCCATTGATATCCTTGACGAAGCGAACACGGCTCTCCTTGAACTGGTTGAGGAGCAGGCCGTTTGGGTGCGGGGGCCAGAGCATGCGGAGGAACCGGAAGGTGCCTTCGAGGGGGCAAGGGATGTCGCGGTGGCCGCGGTTCCGTTGGCCGCGGGGGTGGCTACCGTTGCTGCCCTTCCATTCGCAGCCGTAACGACCACGACGGCCTGGCTCGGGTTGGTGACCACCACAGCTATAAGTTGGCCGGTGGTGCTGGGTGGCGGTGCCCTTGCCGGATTGGGTCTTGCTACCGGCGTTTTCAACACAGCTAAGATACGCGATCGCACGTTGGTCCGTCTGCGAAAGCGGGTGCGAGGGTTCATCGTCGCCTCGCTGATCGACGGAAGCGAACAGTCTCCTGCAATCCTGCAGCAACTCGCGACCGAATTTAACCGAGCCGCCAAGCGAGCGAAGTCCCTATGATCGGCTCGCTTGCCAACACGCTGCTGCGCGAGATCCCCGGTCACCTTCTGGCCGGCGTTGCCTCGGGCGAATACCGCGTCTCCGGCTCCATCATCCAGTCCGTCACCTCGGGAAGGATCGTCGGGCATTTGCAAGAGACCTCGGCGCTCTCTTCGTTGCTGAGTTCCGGTCCCCTGGCGTTGCCCCAGTTGGCGCTCGAGGCCGTGAGCGTCGTCCAGAACGAACAGATCAAGGCTGCGATCGCGGTGGTTCAGTCGCTGCAGGTCGCCAACCTTGCATTGAGCGGCATATCGATTGGGGTGTCGATTGCGGGAACCGCCCTGCTTGCCCGTCGGATCGCGCGCGTTGAGCAGAAGGTCGATGCCATTCTTCCCGGACTAGCAGCGATTGCACGAGGGATTGATGGTCTGCGAACCGAGCGAATTGCGGAAGATTTTACACGGCTTCGCACTCTGGCCGACCAGGTCGAGGAAGCATGGCTTCCATCCGCCACCCACACCGAATGGACGGCTATTGCCCGGGACTCCCATTTTCTCGCAGACAGCTTCGAACGCCGTGCCCGTGACCTTGACGATGCCAGTGATCGTCTTTGTGGCGAACCCTTCGTGGATGCCTATGCATTGGCTTCGGGACTGCGCATTACCGCGAGGTTGGCCGCAGGCCAGGATGACATGGCGCGTCAGGCCGCTACGGCTCGTACCCACACGCTTCTGGCGCTTGGCGAGCCCGTGCGCCTTGGCCGGTTGGTCCTCGCAGCTTCGCCAGACAATGACCTGGCGGCAACGCCGCAGTGGCAAGAGCGAATGGATCAGCGAACCGAAGACTTTCGCACCATCGTCAAATCAGCGCGCGAACGCGAACTCGCAGCGGCCGCCAGCGTGGAGACGCTGGAAGAATTGGCAAGGCAGGAGATCTCCGGACGTGACTGGCTGGAAGCCTCGCGATCCGAGGAAAGCAGCCCTCTGCTATTCCTGCCGGTAGGCCCCTTCGAACTGCAAGGGGAAACGCCATGACCCAGAGGATGGCCAAGCTCGATCGCACGCTGAAGCTCGTTCATATGCTGTGCGACAGCGGGGAAGGCCTGACCCTGGACGAGATGGCTGCCGGGCTCGGGGTTACTAGGCGAACCGCCGAGCGCCTGCGCGACGTGATCGCGCTTCATTTCGATGTCGTCGAGGACAGCGATGGACGAACCAAACGTTTTCGCATTCGAGACGCGCTGAGGCGGGTGTACACGCGTCCCACGGCTGCCGAGATCGCGGCACTCCAGGCTGAAGCCGACGCTCGCAATCGCGAGATGGCACCTCAGGCAGCACTGCTCTCCAGCCTGCTCGACAAGACAAAAGCTGCATTGGATGATCGCGAGAAGCGAAGGGTCGATCCGGACTTGGAAGCCTTGGTACGCCTTCAGCGCAGCAGGGTTCCCGCCGGCCCGGCCGTCGTCGCCGACCCGGAAAATCTGGCCGCTATACAGGGCGCCATCATGGCAGGGCAATGTGTGGAATTCGATTATCGCGCTGACGGGGCTGATATCTCACGATGGCGCCGCGTGATACCTTTTGGCCTAGTGCATGGTCCGATCACGTACTTGGTCGGCAAAATGCCCGATCGAGATGCCGACCCTGTGCCCTTCCGTCTGGATCGGATGAAAAACGTGCGTGCGGCCAACACGTCGGGACTGCCTCCAGACGACTGGGACCTCGACCAGTGGCTGTCACAAAGCTTTGGCATCTGGCGGGAGGAAGATCACGCAGTCGTGTTGCGCGTGCTCCCATCCTCCGTCGAACGCGCACGGCAATGGCGCTTCCATCCCGCTCAGGAACTGGAAGAAACGGCTGAGGGCCTAACCGTAAGGTTCAGGGCTGGCGGCCTCCGAGAAATTGCCGAGCATCTTTTTACATGGGGCGGGGAGGTAGTGATCGAAGGCCCCGACGCGCTCCAAGCGGTTATGCGGGAGCGACTGGAGGCGGCCAGCGCATGCCTGCGACCGCTTTTGACGCAGCACGACGTTAGGGCAGGGACATGAGAAAGCCCGATTCTGTTTCTGCGCTCGCTGATTTCGGCCGCGTTCGGTTGTCGAAGTCATTCTTCATGCGCGATTTCCTATTCTCCGACATTGCAGCGGTACATGGCCTGAGCAACGTGCCCGACGACCCTGATCTGGCGATCGCCGCGGGAAGCAGGCTTTGCGAGGAACTGCTCGAGCCGTTGCAGGATAGGTTTGGCCGCATCGCCATTCGTTCCGCGTTTCGGTCGTGCGAAGTGAACGGGCTGGGCAACGAGTTGCAGGCCGCAGGGAAGAGCGGGTATAATTGTGCTTCTAACGAAGCCAATTTTGCCGGGCACATTTGGGATCGACGCGATGCCAAAGGCCGGATGGGTGCCACGGCGTGCGTCGTCGTTCCAGCATTTTGGGACGCATTCCAGGCAGAGGGGGATTGGCGCAAGCTTGCCTGGTGGATCCACGATCACCTGCCCTATTCGAGCCTCTATTTCTTCCCGAAGTTCTGGGCCGTGAACATCGCCTGGTGCGAGGAGCCGGAGCGACGGATCGACAGCTATACCTATCCCAAGGGCTGTTTGACCAAGGTGGGCATGCCGAACAATTCCGGATCACACGAGCAGGATTGGGCTGGCATCGAGGCAGCAATGGCCCGCGGATTTGCGTGAAGGGGAACCGGGCATGATGATTCCAGGTCAGCTGATCACCGCCGTCGATATGGCCATCGCGAGCGGAATCGATCCCAAGCGTTTTCGCGCAGCCCTTAGAGCTGCGGGCCTCGGCTGGCATCCGCACAACGGGCGTTGGGAGGTCGTGAGAGGAAGTGATCAGCACCATGACATGGAAAGGGTCATGGCTCGGCTGGGTGGAGGAGACTCCGACATCCGGTCAACGTCCAAGGCGGCGCAAGACGTTTCCCGGACAGCAATCCGCGACGAGCAATATGTGCTCGATCTCTGCGATGCGGTTCTCGGACTGAAGGCCGTCCGCCAGCATTGCTTTCCGTTTCTAACCGGAGATCCTGATCGGCGTGGTTACCGGAAGCCTCTGCCTGTCGACGGCTTTTACCCGGCTCTCAGCCTCGTCGTGGAATATCATGAGCGCCAGCACCGCGAACGCGTGGGATTTTTCGACGACAAGCCGACGGTTTCCGGCGTGCCTCGGGGCGAGCAGCGCCGACGATATGATGAGCGTCGCGCCGATTTGCTGCCGAAGCATGACTATAGGCTAATCGTTCTCGAGGTGGATGAATTTGCCCATGACAGAGCCAAGCGCCTGCTCAGGCATTGCAACGACAAAGAGATCGTAAGCAGACGCCTTCGCGACTTCAGGACACAGGTCGGCTCAGGTTCAGTTTTATCTGCTGATTAATGCAAAATGAGGCATGGTGTGTAAATGGCTACTGAACCACGTGCCCCCAGACTTGCCGTATTGATTGATGCGGACAATGCCTCTTCGCGAATCGCGCCCCGTCTCTTTGAAGAGATTGCGAAAATCGGCGAAGCTAGGCCGTGTTGACAAAAGGGATTCCCAATCGCGTCGACTTCTGATTCAAGACTGCTTTTTGAGGAGCAGTCATGGGTCGCGGGGATTTGTCGGAAGCGGAGTGGGATCTGATTGGGCCGCTGCTGCCGCCTGAGCGCGGTCGTTGGGCGCGGCCGGCGGGCGATAACCGGCGGTTCCTCAATGGAATGCTTCACGTGCTGCGGGTCGGCTGCCCCTGGCGCGA
Organism: Sphingopyxis sp. EG6; assembly: GCF_003609815.1. Classification (NCBI taxonomy): domain Bacteria; kingdom Pseudomonadati; phylum Pseudomonadota; class Alphaproteobacteria; order Sphingomonadales; family Sphingopyxidaceae; genus Sphingopyxis; species Sphingopyxis sp. EG6. Next base: position 1,984,678 of record NZ_AP017603.1, on the reverse strand, counting down.
CATGCACGAGCGCTACGGCAAGTGGAACTCGGTCTATGTCCGCTTCCGGCGCTGGGCCGAACAGGGTGTCTGGGATGCCCTGCTGCAAACACTGGTCGATCTGGGTCTAACCGACGACTGGCAACACATGATCGACAGCACCAGCGTTCGCGGCCACGTCTCGGCAGCGGGCGGAAAAGGGGGGCTTGTGCGAACGCTCTTGGTCGATCACGCGGCGGCTTTACGAGCAAAATCCACGCCCGCTGCGACAATCAAGGACTGCCTGTCGGCTTCATCCTGACCGGCGGCGAGGCTTCCGATTACACTGCTGCCGAACCGCTGATGGCGATCCCCGTCGCCACACCCAAGGCGCTGCTCGCGGACAAGGGATATGATGGTGATCGCTTCCGGGAAAGCCTGCTGGTCCGGGGCATCCTGCCGATCATCCCGCCTCGCTCGAACCGCAAGGTGCCAGAGCATCCCGACTATCGCCGCTACAAGGACCGCAACCGCGTCGAGCGCATGTTCGGCAAGCTAAAACAGCAACGACGCATTGCAACACGCTATGACAAAACCCTGCTCTCGTTCGAGAGCTTCCTCAACCTCGCCGCCATGCGACTATGGCTGAAATCTTTTGTCAACACGACCTAGCGTGCGGCGCATTTATGGCGATTTTTCCGGAACCAGGCTGAAGTCCTGGGCCGACGTCCTCGCGACACATGCCATCAAGGCGCACCAGAACTTTGCGTACACCAGCGGCAAAAATGCCTCGGACATAGCCTTGGTCATTGACGCGATGGACCTGCTGCATACCGGCAGGTTCGATGGCTTTTGCCTTGTTTCTTCCGACAGCGACTTCACCGGACTGGCATCGCGCATTCGCGAGCAGGGCGTCGATGTTTATGGCTTCGGGGAACAGAAGACCCCGGAAAGCTTCCGCCAAGCCTGCCACAGGTTCATCTATTCCGAAAACCTGTTGCCGGAGGCACCAACGCCGGACGAGCCAGAACGGCCTGATACGCGCCCCGCGAATGTCAAGAAGCCGCCGACTGCTGCGGCACCATTGATCCGGACTGCGATCTCGCAGCTGGACGATGAGGCAGGTTGGGTTCCCCTCGGCCGGGTGGGCCAGCGCCTGGCTGCGCTCGCGTCTGACTTCGACCCAAGAACGTATGGCCAGAGCAAACTCAGCGATCTGGTTGAAAAGGCCGGGGGGTTTGAGTCGCGCAGGACCGACGCCGGCCACCTCCAGATTCGCGTGCTCCCGAATTCCAAGGCGAAGACGCCCAAGGCAAAGCAGTCTAAACCTGCATGACCGAAGAGCTACCCGAACTCTTACTTTCCCAGATCGCCGATGGCGGCTTCGTCCACGCCGGTAGGTGGGACTTGAACGCCCAAGGGATGCTGATTTTTGCGGGCAATGCGCCGAAGCATCCCGGCGTCTACATTTTCGTGCAGGCCGGAAGCGCGCGGTATGTCGGCGTTGCGTCGAGAAGCCTTGCACGGCGGCTTTATATGTACGGCCGCCCCGGCGTCAGCCAGCGAACCAATATTCGCTTGAATGCGGCTCTCCGAGACGAGCTCGCAAACGGCAACATTGTCGACGTCTATGTGGCGAACCCGCCCGACCTCAAATGGAATGGGTGGACAGTGTCTGGCGCTGAAGGTCTCGAAGCCGCGATCATTCGCAGCTTCCGATTGCCCTGGAATCAGCGTGGAACAGTGCCTGCGGTGATACCCTCTGCATCGACGGAACTCCCGCAGGCCAATTCGTCCGATAGCACGCACGCCTTCGGATCCGCTGCTCCCGACCAGAGAACGAAAACCGCCGACCGCATTCGCGACTATGCCGAGAGCCGGTTCTTCGATCCGGCCCGGGATGCCGGCCGGTCCATTGTTGAAATCTCAGCACGGGAAATTCACGATGCGCTCGGGCTGCGCAACGCGTTCCCCTCGGTTTGCCAGGCACTCAGCGGGAGAAAGATCGCTGAACTGTGCCGGGTGAACCTCACCCGACGAATTGGCCCCAGCAACAGTTCGACGACTGCCTATGTTTACGAATTGCTCGAATAGCATGGCCTGTGCCTGCCAAAGCACGTGGACATCGCCGCTCGCGTCGTCTCGCTGATCTCGCCGGGGGCTACAGTGGCGCTGCGATGTATCGACACACATTCAGGCAAGAGCCTTCATGCGTTCGAATTTGCGCCACAGGATTGGCAGGCTCTTGCCGCCCAAAATGCGCGCGAACGGCATCTCCGCGCACCTTGCTGTCAGGCCGAGATAATACTCAGGCGTTCCAAACTCGGCACCCAGCACTTCGTTCACAGGTTTCGCGGCGCCTGCACGAGCTCACCGGAAAGCGAAGACCATCGTCAAGTGAAGCGTGTGATTGTCGAAACGGCGATAGCCGGTGGCTGGAACGCAGTGGCGGAATTCGACGGGCTGAGCAGCGACAGTGAGCCATGGAGGGCCGACGTGCTGCTGACCAAGGGGCGCGTCCGCATCGCAATCGAGGTGCAATGGTCGAGGCAGAGCCAAGATGAGACCGCTCGCCGACAGTCCCGTTACGCTTCGTCCGGCGTACGCGGTCTCTGGCTCTTTCGGCAACCGCGTTTTGACACTTCCGAGGAGATTCCTGCTGTTCGAATCAGCGGCAACCCATTCGATGGTTATGATGTCTTCGTTCCGACCGGCGCCGGCGAGCAGGTTCTGCCACTCTCGTCGTGCATTTCTGCTGCCTTGAACCGGCAGTATCAATTTGGCCTGCCGCTCGGCGCGGCGGCGGACGTTGAGGTCCGTTGCGGCAATTTGGATTGCTGGAAGTGCGGGGCCGAGACGCAGATCATCACTGGACTCGATATCAGCATTGGTCCCCATAAGCTCTCGGCGACCATCCCAGATCTCGGCAATTGCCCTGATCTCGTGCGGAGGACCTTGCAGGCGATCCCTGCACAAGCATCGCTTGGCCGTATCATGCACCGCAACAGCCGAGAGGCTGGTTTTCGTTACCTGAGCAACGGATGCGCCCACTGTGGCGCTCTGATCGGCGCTCACTACGAATATCAGGCCTGGGACCGTCAGGATGTCGTGGCGAGGTTCCCCACCGTTGTCGATGAACGGATGCGGCAATTGGCGATCGACCTCGGCGACGAACCGGGATGGGGTGTCCATAGGTAGAGGATCATCAACCGGGAGCCACCCACTTTGACCGCGTGCAGTTGCGGTTTGCAGGTCTGAGCTACGACCGCTTCTGACGGATGCCCGAAGTATGAGGCGATGATGAGTGAACTGTTTCTCCCAGGAGTGCCAGCTGACCTGGTCCGCCTGTCATTAGATAGGGCGGGTGGTAACGAACTCGCCTCCGGTAAATTCGCCAGTCCCGAAAGCAGCGCCGCTTTGGCGGCGAATGGGTTTGGCTGGTTCATGGAGAGGCCAAGCCTGCTCCCGGCTTTCCCCGGGCTCGATGACATCAAATGGCGACCCCTCTCGGTCGAGATTGAGCGCCAGATGCGCTTTCCTTGGCAGGGCGGTCGTCACCCTTGGCTTGATGCCGCCGTTGTGACCGAAACCCATCTCATCGGGGTGGAATCCAAACGATACGAGCCATTTCGTGACAGGAAGCAAGCCGCTCTGGCTCAAGCGTATGACCGCGATGTTTGGGGCGAGGCTATGGAGCCTTGGCTGGCCATGCGCGATGCCTTGCGAAAGGATCCGCTCACCTATCGCTACCTTGATGCAGCGCAGCTCGTGAAGCACGCTTTTGGACTCTCGACCGAAGCCAGGCGTGTCAGTCGAGCGCCGGTCTTGCTGTATCTCTACGCCGAGCCATCGCGTGTGGCTGCCTTCGCTTGTTCAGACCATCGCGCGGAAATCGAAGTCTTCTCTGCCGCAGTGCGCGGCGCACGTGTTCGCTTTGCTGCGACGAGTTGGGCCGACTGGCTGGATCGCTTTGCTGTGTCGGCCGCGCCCCCTGCGGTAAAGGCGCATGCCGAAGCTCTGCGTCTCAAATTTCAACCATAGATCGGCGAGCTAAGTCGCACATTGGTGCGAAGATCTGCTTTCGAGCTGGTGCAGCCCTTCCTGCCCTCCAGCGACGCCAGACAGGCGGGCCATTTCGAGGCCACGATTCTCCTGCGGAGCCACAACCGAAAAAATAATCGACAGCTAGCGGTGCTACCTAGGCAGCTACCTAGCGCGACGACGTATCGTCTTGGCCCAAATTCCAGGCCGTGTAAGTTATTGATATAATGCAGGAAAGTGGTGGACGCACTAGGGCTCGAACCTAGGACCCGCTGATTAAGAGTCAGCTGCTCTACCAACTGAGCTATGCGTCCACTGCCGGATTTCGGCGCACTTGGCGGCGGCGAGCTATGCTCTTTGCTGCGAAGCGAGCGGCCCGCTATCATGCCATTCGGGGGAACGCAATGCCTCTGCCAAAGATTTTTCTCAATGCAGGCGGCGTGTGCCCGTTTTGCTGTCGTTTTCGATCGCCAGCATGATGCCGACGCACGTCATGATCGTCAGCATCGACGACCCGCCATAGGAAAAGAGCGGCAACGGAATGCCGACCACCGGTGCCAGCCCCATCACCATCATCAGGTTGATCGCGATGTAGAAAAAGATCGTCATGGTGAGCCCCGTCGCGGTCAGCTGGCCAAAGCGGGTGCGTGCTTTCAGCGCGACGCGCGTTCCCCAGCGCAGCAGGAGGAAAAAGGCAAAGAGCAGCCCCAGACCGCCGATCAGCCCCCATTCTTCGGCCATCGTGGCGAAGATGAAGTCGGTGTGGCCTTCGGGCAGATAGTCGAGATGGCTCTGCGACCCGTTGAGAAAGCCCTTGCCGCCGACCCCGCCCGATCCGATCGCGATCTTCGACTGGCTAATATGATAGCCGGCGCCGAGCGGATCGCTTTCAGGGTCGAGAAAGATGAGCACGCGCTTTTGCTGATAATCGTGAAGGAACGAGAACAGCACGGGCAGCGCCGCCGCCCCGGCGATCGCGGTGCTGCCGAACCACCAGAAGGGCAGGCCCGCGACGAACATCACCACGACGCCGCCGATGCAGATCGACAAGGCCGTGCCAAGGTCGGGTTGCAGCATGACGAGCGCGGCGGGCAGTCCGATCATGATCAGTGCCGGCCACAGCGCGGTCCAGCTGCGCGTATTCCCAGGCGGCAACTGGGCGTAGAAGCGCGCCAGGGCGACGACGATCGTCACCTTCATCAACTCGGAGGGCTGGAGGTTCATGAAGCCGAGGTTCAGCCAGCGCTGGCTGCCCCCGCCGACAAAGCCGAGCAATTCGACCGCGATCAGCAGGACGAGCACGCCGATATAGGCAATGTACGAAAAATCCTCGAAAATGCGGATCGGCAGGCGCCCGATCACCATCGCGACGGTCAGGAACACCAGAAAGCGGATGGTCTGCTGCATCGCCCACGGCGTGAAACTGCCGCCCGCGGCCGAATAGAGCACCAGAATGCCAAAACCCGTGATGGCGCTGAGCAGCGCGATCAGTTTCCACGGAATGCGCTGGATGGCGGGCGGCACGACGATCATTGTGGCAGCTCCGGATTGGGATCGCTCGACGCACCGGATTTCCACGCGGCATAGTCGCGGTCCATCCGCTCCTTGATATTGCCGCCCCAGCCAGCCTCGAACGTCTCCAGCGCTTCCATCGCCTTTTCGCGGTCGTAGAGGAAGGTGAAGATGTCCTTGGCGATCGGGGCTGCGGCGCGCGATCCGCCCATGCCATGCTCGATGACCACCGATGCGGCATAACGCGGGTTTTCGACCGGCGCGAAGCAGACGAACAGGCCGTGGTCGCGATATTTCCACGCCCCGCTCTGACCGCGCGAGCCCGAGGCGAGGCCGCGCACCTGCGCCGTGCCGGTCTTGCCGCCCATGGTGATGCCGTCGAGCGGCAGGCGGCTGCGCACCGCGGTACCCGCGCCGTTGACGACCCGGTCCATGCCCGAACGCGCAACGGCCAGCGCCTCGGCCGAAAAGGGCAGTGGCTCGTTGCGAAATTCGCGGTTGATCAGACGCGGATACAGCCGCCTCCCCGACGCGATCCGCGCCGTCATCACCGCCAGTTGCAGCGGATTGACGCTGACATAGCCCTGGCCGATCACCGCGTTCAGCGAATCCGACGCCGACCATTTCTGGTCGTACCGGCGCATCTTCCACGCGCTGTCGGGGATGGTGCCGTACCGCTGGTTGCTGCCCGCCAGCTGAAATTCCTCGCCCAGCCCAAGCAGCTTGGCGGTGGGCGCCATCGCGTCATAGCCCAGCCGGTGCGCCAGCCAGTAGAAATAGCTGTTGCAGCTTTTTTCGATCGCGGTCGCCATGTCGACGCTGCCGTGTGTGCCGAGGCAGCGAAAGAAGCGGCTGCCGAGCCGATAGCCGCCGATGCAGGTGTGGCGTTCTCCGGGGTCGACGCCGTGCTGGACCGCGGCGATCGCGGCCATCGGCTTCAGCGTCGACCCGGGGGGATAGAGCCCGCGCGTCGCCTTGTTGATCAGCGGCTGGTGGTCGTCGGCGCGCAGCCAGCTATATTCGCTGTTGCTGATCCCGTCCGAAAAGCTGTTCGGATCGAAACTGGGCATCGAAATGAACGACAGGATGTCGCCGGTCAGGCAGTCGATAACGACGACCGCGCCCGATTCGCGGCCCATGCGCCGCGCCGCATATTCCTGCAGATCGGCGTCGACCGTCAGATGGACGGTCTTGCCCTGGACGTCGGGCTGGGTGTCGAGATCGCGGACGATCTTGCCGCGCGCGGTCACCTCGACGCGCCGCGCGCCCGGCTTGCCCTTCAGCATCGACTGGAAATATTTCTCCAGCCCATCCTTGCCGATCTTGTACCCCGGCGTGATGTACAGCGGATCCTTCGCCTTCTGATATTCCTCGGCATTCGGTGCGCCGACATAGCCGATCAGATGGCCGACCGCCGCGCCGGTCGGATAATTGCGGGCGAAGCCGCGCTGCGGCGCGATGCCCGGCAGCTCGGGCAGGCGGACGAGGATCGAGGCATATTCGGCCTCACTCATGTCTTCGGCGACCGCGACCGGCTGGAACCCCGATGCGGCTTTCAGATCGCGGTTGATCCGCTCCATCGTGTCGCCGTCGAGGCGCAACAAGGTCCGGAGCTGCCCGAGCACGAAGTCGCGATTGTGCAGGCGGTCGGGGATGATGTCGATGCGCAGCGAGACGCGATTGTTGGCCAGCGCCTTGCCATGGCGGTCGACGATCCAGCCGCGACGCGGCGGGATGAGCGTCAGGTTGACGCGGTTGCTTTCCGATTCCAGCACATAACGATCATTGTCGATGACCGAGATATAGGTCATGCGCGCCGCCAGCGCGAGCCCGACCGCCGCCTGCGCGCCGCCGACGACCAGCGCGCGGCGGGTGAAGGTGATACCCCTCCAGGCTTCGGTAATGGGTGGGTTCTTGCGCGGCATTGCTTCTGACTAAGGCGATTATCGGCGTTTCAGGCGGAAATTGTCAAACTTGCCGGTCAGCCGCATGAACAGCGGCACCAGCAGCGCCGAGATGATGATCTGCGGCACGACCAGCCCCAGCACGCGTCCCGTCGCCGCGCTCGGATGAACGATCAGCGCCGCCAGCGACTGGATAACCGCGATCAGCAAGGCTGCAATCGCCCAATCGTGCAGAAAACCGCGCCAATAGATGCGCTGCGACGAATAATGGATCGCGATGCTGGCGAGCGTCCACAGCCCGACTGCGGTGCCGATCGGCTGGCCGCTGAACAGATCGTCCCACAGCCCCAGCGGCAGGCCGATCCACACCGGCCACATTTCGGTGCGAAGTAATTGCCAGCAGAGGAAAAACAGCAGCCCAAGCGGTGGCAGCACCGGCGAGTTGGCGACGAGCGGCAGCATCAGCGGCAGCGCCGAAGCGATCATCACGGTCGCCACCGGCACGATCCGCATGCGCCACAGCGAAGCCGGTTCGCCCAAACGCGGCGCGGCGCGGTTGTTCATGGGGTGGGGCCTGCGGCAGTTGGGGGCGGCGGGGCAGGGGCGGGCTGAGCCTCGATATTGTCGGGGGTGTAGGGGCGCAGCACCGACACCGCATCGACCTTGCCGGGGTCGGCGAGCGGGCGCGCCAACGCCCCGTCATCCTGTCGCCGCACGACGATCGCGACCGGGATATTCGGCGGATACAGGCCGCCGGTCCCCGACGTGACCAATATGTCGCCGGGCTTGAACGGATTGTTGGCGATGTTGAGGGTGCGCACGTCGAGATCGCCATTGCCGCGGCCATAGGCCAGCGCGGGCAGGCCGTCGCGCGCGCGGCGGACGGGGACGATATTGTCGACGTCGGTCAGCAGCAGCACCTGCGACACCGAAGGGCCGCTACTCAACACGCGCCCGATCAGCCCGTCAGCGCCGCGCACCGGCTGGCCTGCGACGACCCCGAGATTGCGCCCGATGCTGAGCAGCGCGATGCGCTTGCTGCTCGTCGAGGTCGAGGTGAGGAGATAGCCGTTGGCGAGCGCGGTCTTGTCGGTTTCCTGCAATTTGAGCAGCGCCTTCAACTGGCGGTTCTCTTCCTGCAAGGTGCTGGTGGCGACCAGTTCACGGCGTGTTTCGGCCAGTTCGCTGCGCAGCCGCCGGTTCTGCGATCCGGCGCTGACATAGGCGCCGACGCTATCGTCGATGCCTGAGATCGACCCGATCACCGACCGCGACACGCGCGCCACCGGCGCGGTGATTTCCTGGCTTGCCAGGCGAAGCTGGGCAAAGCCAACGGGGTCAACGACCGACAGGATCGCCAGAAGCAGCCCGGCGACGGCCCCCGTCACCGCGATGACATAGGCCGCGAACAGGCTATACTGGGCCTTTCGGGATTGCCCCGGACGTCGATGTACCGGGCGGACCATGAAGCGTCTTTACCCGATCAGGCTTGCTGCAACACGCCGCGGAAGGCAGGGTCTTCCATCGCGCGGCCCGTGCCGATCGCGACGCAGGTCAGCGGGTCTTCCGCAACCGTCACTGGCAGGCCGGTTGCTTCCTTCAGCAGTTCGTCGAGTTCGGCGATCAGCGCGCCGCCGCCGGTCAGCACGATGCCCTGATCGACAATATCGGCGGCCAGTTCGGGGGCGGTATTTTCCAGCGCGATCCGCACGCCTTCGACGATCGTGCCGATCGGTTCGGACAGCGCTTCGGCGATCTGCGCCTGATTGATCGAGATTTCCTTGGGCACGCCGTTGACGAGGTCGCGGCCCTTGATGTGGATCGTCATGCCGGTCCCGTCGGCGGGGATGCGCGCGATCCCGAAATCCTTCTTGATCCGCTCGGCGGTCGCTTCGCCGATCAGCAGATTGTGGTGGCGGCGGACATAGCTGACGATCGCTTCGTCCATCTTGTCGCCCCCGGCGCGGACCGAGGTGGTGTAGGCGAGGCCGCGGAGCGAAAGCACTGCAACTTCGGTCGTGCCGCCGCCGATGTCGACGACCATCGACCCGATCGGTTCGGTGACCGGCATGTCGGCGCCGATCGCGGCCGCCATCGGTTCCTCGATCAGCCATACTTCGCTGGCACCCGCATTCGATGCGGCGTCGCGGATCGCGCGGCGTTCGACGCTGGTCGATCCCGAGGGGACACAGATCACGATTTCGGGGCTGCGGAACGCATTGGGCTTGCCGCCATGCACCTTGGTGATGAAGTGCTTGATCATCTGTTCGGCGACGTCGATGTCGGCGATCACGCCGTCGCGTAAGGGGCGGATCGCCTCGATGCTGTCGGGGGTCTTGCCCATCATCAGCTTGGCGTCGTCGCCGACCGCCTTCACCCGCTTGATCCCGTTGACCGTTTCGACCGCAACGACCGAAGGCTCGTTGAGCACGATGCCCTTGCCGCGTACATAGACGACCGTGTTCGCGGTGCCGAGGTCGATGGCCATGTCTTGGGAATTGAATTTCAACCAGCGAGAAAAGAAGGACATCAGATTAAGTTTCCCTGTCATCGACGCCGACCCTCAGGGAAGGGCGCGCCGCCGTCGTCATTGAACCCGCGCGCCCGACCGGGGACAGGACCAATCAGGGAGAGATTCCGGCTCGGCCGACGGGGGCTGGCTGGACAATATGATAAGGCTGTGCGGGTGGGTCGCGATTTGCGTCCGACTGCGCTAGGACAGGCGTCATGTCAATACGTCGCCTGCCCGAAACGCTGGTAAATCGGATCGCAGCCGGTGAAGTGGTCGAAAGACCCGCCGCGGCGCTGAAAGAACTGGTCGAAAACGCCATCGACGCCGGTGCGAGTCGCATTTCGGTGCGAATCGCCGAGGGCGGAATATCGCGGCTGGAGGTTGAGGATGACGGCTGCGGCATGACCGCTGCCGACATGGCGCTCGCGCTCGAACGCCATGCGACCTCGAAGCTGCCCGACGACGCGATCGAGGATGTCACCACGCTGGGTTTTCGCGGCGAGGCGCTACCGTCGATCGCCAGCGTTGCGCGGCTGACGCTGGAAAGCCGCGTCGCGGGCGGCGACGGCTGGCGGCGCGTGGTCGACAATGGCGCACTGGTCGCCGAAGGACCGGCGGCACTCGCCAACGGCACCCGCGTCACGGTCGAGGATCTGTTCGCGCGCGTCCCGGCGCGGCGCAAATTCCTGCGCAGCGCGCGCAGCGAATATGCCGCCTGCCTCGACGTCGTGAAGCGGCTGGCGATGGCGCGTCCCGACGCTGGGTTCGTGATCGAGCATGACGGGCGGCGCGTGCTCGACGTGCAGGGCGGGCAGGATCAATTGAGCCGCGTCGCGGCGCTGACGCAGCGCGATCTGGCGGCGAACAGCATCGGCGTCGATCTTGATCGCGGTGATGTGCATATCGGCGGCGTGATCAGCCTGCCGACCTACAATCGCGGCATTGCGGACCATCAATATCTGTTCGTCAACGGTCGCCCGGTGAAGGATCGGCTGCTCGTCGGGGCACTGCGCGGTGCCTATGCCGACCTGCTCGCGCGCGATCGTCATCCGGTCGTCGCGCTGTTCCTCGAGGTACCCGGCGACGAGGTCGACGTGAACGTCCACCCGGCGAAGACCGAGGTCCGCTTTCGCGACCCGCAGCTGATCCGCGGGATGATCGTCGGCGGCCTCCGCCGCGCGCTCGACGAGCATGGCTTTCGCAGCGTCCAGCGCCCGGCCGAGGCGGCGCTGGCGGCGTGGCAGCAGGAACCGGTTGCACCGGCGCCGCCCGCGCCGACGCTATTCGCCGCGCACTACCCCCATCCGCACGCCCCAGCGACGCACCTGTTCGGTGCCGACACCGATCCCGCCACCCATGCGCTGGTGCGCGACCGCACCGTCGATTTCGCGCCGCCGCGAGACACGCTGCCGATGGGCCGCGCCGAGGCCGCGACCGCCCCGGTGCCGCACGCCGACGCGCACCCGCTCGGCATCGCGCGCGGGCAGATCGCGAAAACCTATATCGTGGCCGAGGCCGAGGACGGGCTGGTGATCGTCGACCAGCACGCCGCGCACGAACGGCTCGTGCTCGAACAACTCCGCCGCGGGATGAGCGGGCAGGCGGTGCCAAGCCAAGGCCTGCTGCTCCCCGAGGTCGTCGAACTCGACGAACCCGCCTGCGACCGGCTCGAGGCCGCGGCGGCACAACTCATGGCGCTCGGGGTCGAACTTGAACGCTTCGGCCCCGCTGCGGTGATGGTCCGCGCGACCCCGGCGATGCTCGGCGCGATCGACTGCCGCAAACTCGTCACCGACATCGCCGATGATCTGGCGGGCTATGACGCCGCGCTGGGGCTCAACGAGCGGCTCGAACTGGTGGCCGCCACCATGGCCTGTCACGGCTCGGTCCGCGCCGGCCGCACCCTCAGCGTCGCCGAAATGAACGCGCTGCTCCGCACGATGGAGGTCACGCCGCATTCGGGCCAGTGCAACCACGGCCGCCCGACCTGGGTCAAACTGGCAATGGACGATGTGGAGAAGCTGTTCGGGCGCAAATAGCCGTCAGCGGCGACGTTCCGCCAGAACCCCCACCGCGTCGCTGGCAAGCGGCGGCACGCCCAGTAACGCCATCAGCAGCGGATAGACCTCGATATTGTCGACCGTGCCGACATCGCCCGACAGTCCGCTGCCATGCGCGATGAATAGCGCCAGCATCTCGGGATCGCGATTGTCATAACCGTGCGCGCCGCCCTTCACCGGCCAGGGCGGCGGACCGGCGAGGATCGACCAGCCGGGCTCGGCGATGCAGATGATCGCCGCGACGCGCGGGTTGCGGCCATAGTGGAGCTGCTTCGGCAGCTCGTCGCGGCGATGGCACGTCATATGCGCGTGCGGTTTCAGCAATGCCTGCGCAACGCGGTCGTCGGTCCCGGCGGCGGGCTCGATCGCGGCGTAGGGGCCAACCTCGACCGCGATGATGCTGGCGAGGTCGATCAGGTCGGCGAGCTGGATCACCCGGCTTTCGTCGGTCGCGCGCATGCCATGATCGGCGACGATCAGCAGCCGGGCGGGCTGCCCGAGGTCCGCCAGCCCCGCGACCAGGGCGCCGATGCGGCCATCGACATCGGCGATGGCGGCGTTGACCTCGGCGCTGTCGGGGCCAAAGCGGTGGCCGGCATCATCGACTGCCTCGAAATAGAGGGTGACAAACGCCGGGCGGATTGCGGCGGGGCGGCGCATCCAGTCGAGCACCGTTGCGATGCGCTGCTCATAACCGACGTGCCGATCGTAGCGGAGCCAATCGGCGGGCCGTGTGCCGCCGATCGCAACCTCGCTGCCCGGCCAGAACATCGTCGCGCTGCGCACCCCCGCTTTTTCCGCGGTCACCCACGCGGGTTCGGCCTGATCCCACCAAAAGGGATCGAGCGACTGTTTTGGGTCGCCCAGACTGAACTTTTCGCTGGGTCGCCGCGGGTCGATCATATTGTTGCCGACGATGCCATGGTTATCGGGGCGCTTGCCGGTGACCATCGCATAATGATTGGGAAAGGTCTTGGTCGGGAACGACGGGCGCAGCTTGCCGCGCGCCCCCTCGGCGGCGAGCCGCGACAAGTTGGGGGTGATCCCGCGATCGAGATAATCGGCGCGGAACCCGTCGATCGAGATCAGGATCGTGACCGGCGAACGCTCGCCATCCTGCGCCCGCGCGGTAATGGGCAGGCAGAGGGCGAGCAGCAAGAGATACAGGCGCGTCATGCGCGGTCCGCTATGACAGCGATGTGACCGCCCGGCGACAAGTCACGCCATCTTGATCCCGGCAACGTCGCGTTCGACGATGCCCGTCGCGCGCTTCGACAGCGTGTTCACCGGCGTCGTCACCTTGTCGACGACCATGAAATGCGTCTGCCATGCTTCGCGCCCGACCTCGCACACCAGATAGCCGCGCTGGTCGTTGGCGAATTTCAGTTCGGGGTTTTGACCGAGAAAAACATCGGTGCCGTTGCGCCTGTCGCTGCCGTCGCCGCCGCTGGAGATTGAGGTCGCGACAAATTCGGCGCCGACGACCTTGTCCTTCAAAACCAGGTCGCCGCAGAAATTCTGATGTTCGTCGCCGGTCAGCACGACACAATTCTTGAGCCCGCCCAGCCGTGACAATATGCGCTCGCGCGGCGCTTCATAGCCCGCCCAGCTGTCGAGATTGACGATTTTCTTCGGCTCGTCGGGCTTGCGCCGCCGGTCGAGCGACATCATCGTCACCTGCTGCGCCAGCGCGTTCCACGTCGCGCCGCCCTTCGCCAGATTGCGGTTCAGCCAGTCCTCCTGCGCGCGGCCCAGCACTTGCGCGTCCTTGGCGAACACTTCGGGGCAGGCGGGTTTGAACCCGTCGCCGCACGGCTGGTCGTCGCGGTACTGCCGCGTGTCGAGCAGCTGCATCGCCATCAGATCGCCGTAGCGAAACTCGCGGTTCATCGCGGCCATCCCGCCGCGCGGCAACAGCGCCTTGCGCACCGGCATATGTTCGTACCAGGCCTGCATCGCCGCCTGCTTTTTCAGCATGAACACCTCGGGCGACGGTGCGTCGGGATCGTTGCCGGGCAGGTCGAGCGCCCAATTGTCGATGTCGGATACCCAGTCGTTGATGATCTCGTGATCGTCGAAACTCGACAGATGCGCGTGGACCGAGCGTACCGCCTGCTGGTCGATGTCGAGCAAGGTTTGCGCATAGGCGGCGCGGAAATCGGTGACGTCGAACAGCGCGCGCTGCTCGTACCGCCGCACGGGGCGTATCGGCAGGCCGCTGTCGTACAGATAATTCTGCTGATACTCGTAAATGAAGTCGCCATAATGATAGACGAAGGCCAGGTCTTCGCGCGCCATGTGGCGATAAGCGCCGTAAAATCCGGATTCGAAATGCTGGCACCCGGCGACCCCGAATTTCAGCGCATCGACCTTGGCGCCGGGGGCGGGCAGGGTGCGCGCGCGCCCGCGCAGGCTGCGCTCGCCCGCAGCGGTAAAGCGGTAATAATAAGGGCGGTCGGGCAACAGTCCTGCGACCTCGACATGGATGCTGTGCGCGAGTTCGGGGCGCGCCAGCTCGGTGCCCTTGGCGACGACATCGCGGAACGCCGTGTCGCTCGCGACCTCCCATTCGACCGGCACATTGGTGAGCGGCATGCCGCCGTGGCGCTCCATCGGTTCGGGGGCAAGGCGGGTCCAGATGACGAAACCGTCGCTCGCCGGATCGCCCGCCGCGACGCCCAGCTTGAACGGAAAGTCGCGCAAGATGCCCTGCGCGCGGACGATCGCGGGCGCGGCAAGGCCGGCGAGGGTCGCCCCGGCAAGGAAGTGGCGGCGGTTGTACATGGCTGGGCTCCGTTGGCGCGCGAATCGCTAGCCTTCGATAGCCCAGCCATGGCTTTCATCAATGGCCGATGCTCAATCGCGCAAAGAGTGTCGCGCCGATCGGGTTCCTGCCATAGGCGGCGTCAAGCGCGCGCGGCTTGTCGAACGCGGCGATGCTGCCGCCGAGCGCCAGATTGAGCGGCCCGCTGATCGGTAGCCGATAGGCATAGCCCGCCTGAAATTTCGACACGCGGAACGGCACGTCGTGCAGCGGATCGTCATGGTCGGGGAACAGCTCGTCATTCTTCACATTTTCGATCCGCCCGAACAGCGTGTGATGATCGTCGATGTTCCAGTTCACTTCGGCTAGCCAGGCGGTCAGCGTGGCGCCGGGGTCGCGGTTCTTGGCGCTGAACGCGCCGGTCGCCGACAGGCCGCGCCCGTTGTTCCAATGGATGCTCGCGGTCGTGCGATGCTCGTTCTCGCCGGGATGGAACGCCTCGGGCTCTTTCAGGAAACCGTGGCTGACCTGCATTGCCAGCGATCTTGAAGGGTTCCAGGTCCCGCGCAACGACCAGCTGTCGAACCGCGGGGTTTCGATCCCCCACCGTTCTTCATTGGGCTCGCGGCCGGTAAAGACCGATCCTTCGACCTGGAACTGCGGGGTCGCGTAACCCAGCGTCGCGACGCCATAGGTGATGTGCGTCGAATCGAACCAGTGATGCGTGATCGGCGCCTCGGGATTATAGCGCGCGCTGCTGCGGTGCATGAAGGCGCTGGGGCCGATCGCCGGTTCGCCGACCGGACCGCCATAGACGAACAGGCGGGCGTTATCGCCGACGTTGACGTCGATCCGCGCCGCCAGCTCCATGAAAAGGTCGTGCGGATGCTGGCGGTCGACCAGCGGCTCGCCGCCGGCGGTCTCGCCGGTCGCAAACAGGTTGGGATAGCCGCGGTTCGACATCAGCGGCTCGAGGCTCAGCATCGATTTCAGCTGGATGCGGCCCCATTCGGTCGTCTTCTCGCCCGATAGCATCGCCATCGACTGGACATAGGCCTTGTCGTCGCCGCGCGGCCCCGACTGGTCGGTATAGACGCCCCAGGCAAAGCCGTGCGCCATGACCATCCACTCGTCGTCGGCATCGATGTGCAGGCCGCTGTGGCCGCCCTCGTTGGCGGGCAGGCGTGCGGTGCCGGATCCTTCGGCGGGGGTGGCCGACGGGCCGTGGCTCGTCGTGCCATGATCCATCGCGCCATGATCGACAGGATCGGCGGCTGTGGGTTCGGCGGCGGGCATCATATGCCCGGCATGGGGTTCATGCGCGCTATGGTCCTGCGCGGCGGCGGACAGCGGGAAGAGGGCGAGCGCGGCAGCGCCCGCCAGCAAAGGCGTTTTCAACATCATTATCGTCCTGACAGGATCGGAAATTCGGGGTTTGGATTTGTTGCCGTCAGGGTCGGGGAGGGGGGATGCTCGGGCGCGCGCTGGCGCCCGCCAACGTCACCATCGGCAGGACCGGCGGCAAGAGTGCGGGCAGCGGCAGGGGGGCGGCTATCGGCGCGGGCGGGGTGCTGGCGACGCAACCGATGCACATGTGACTCGCGCCTTGGCCGTCGTCGGCATCGGGCGGGTGGTGCGGAATCTCGGCAGGCATTGCGCCGTGGCAATCACTGGCCTGTGACTCGGCCTGCACGGGCGCGGTCACCGACGGCAGCGACAGGCCGATCAGGAACAGCGCAAGCAAGAGATGGCGGATGATCGTCACGCCAGCATCCATAGCATCCAAAATGCCATGCCGACCATCGCCAGATTTTCGGTCAGCGACACAAAGCCCAGCGGCACCCGGCTGCTGCCCCCGACGCAGGCGCATTTCAGTGCGCGCTTGTCGATATAGACCGCCTTGAACACCGACGCTGCCCCGATCCCGCCGATGAACAGTGCGACAGGGATCGACAGCCACGGCAGCGCGTGGGCGGTCATCAACACCCCCGCCAGCCCCTCGGCAAGGGGATAGATGGTCGCATAGGGTACCCAGCGCTTCGCGAGCAGGTCGTAATTGAGGAACATCGTCGCAAAGCGGTCGATATCTTGCAGTTTGAGCAGCGCGAGGACGATCATGCTGAACGAGATGAACCATTCGGCGGCGCGGAGGGTGAAGGGGTTGCCATGGACCGAAAAACTGGTCGCCAGCGCCATCAGTGCGGTCATCGCAAACAATGCGATCACGGGGGTGTAGCTCGTCGCGTCGGGGTCGGCGACCGACAGACCGAAATTAAGGCGCAACTCATCATGGCCACCGATCCGGACGCCATCAATAAGGGTCTGCGGCGTCGTCTGGACGCCATACTCGGCCTTGAACGCATCGACCTCTGCACGCGTCGTCAGCCACCGGTCGTCGACTGCAAAACCTCGGCGTTTTAGCAGGTGCTTCGCCTTCAGTCCGTAAGGACAGATGTGGCCGGGCATGACCATGCGGTAGAGGATTGCCTGTTTCGCCATGCACCCCATATAGCGTCCGTACCATAGTACGGAGTCAAGCGATGCAGCTAACCATCGGAAAACTGGCACAGGCGGGCGGCGTCGGGGTCGAAACGATCCGCTATTACCAGCGCCGCGGTTTGCTCGCGACACCGGCGCGCAGCGGCGGCGACGGCTGGGGTGGCGGCGTGCGCCGCTATGATGAAGGCGACCTCCGGCGCCTCAAATTTATCCGTGCGGCGCAGGGGGCGGGCTTCACGCTCGACGAAATCGGCGAACTGCTCGCGCTCGAGGCAAGCGACGACCGCGTCCGGGTCCGCACCCTCGCGCGGCAGCGAATCGAGCATCTCGACGAGAAGATCGCGCAAATGACCGCGACCCGCGCCGCGCTCGCGCGCCTCGCCGACCAATGCGCGGCGAGCGACAAGGGGCCGTGCCCGATATTGGCGGCGTTCGAGGCTTAGGGTTTGCCGAAAACAGTCGGACAGATGACGGCTTTCGACCGATTGCGGACGTACGTCATTTCCTCTCTCCCCTTGAGGGAGAGATACGGCTGCTTTGCAGCTTGCTGCCTAGCCGCAGTTGAGAGGGGGTTTGCGCGTGCTGGCGTCCGTCCCCTCACCAAGCTTCGCTAGCTCCTGACGGAGCAAGCTGCGCTATCCTCTCCCTCAAGGGGAGAGGAGGTTAGGGCAGCTAACCACCCCGCAGACGACATTCCCGCGAACTTCTGTTACAGATGTCGCGTGCTGTTGGCGCCGGTCGCGGAAAAATCGTGAGGGAGCAGGGCAAGATGATCGAGAGTTTTGGAGCATTGGTCGGCTGGACCCATCATGATGCGGGCGATCGCATCATGCTCCGGCTGGAAAGCGTGCAATCCTCCGAAGCCGCCAGGAAGCACGACCCCGATCTGTTTCGGTTCGCCATGACCAAGCAGCAAGCGGCGATCCTCGGCAATTATCTGGTGCGGCTGTCGGGGCAGCCGCCGGTCATTCCGCAAAAGCGGGGCTGGTTTCGTCGTCACTTCGGCTGACGGCGACGCATGGCGCGACGCCGTCTTCGGATCAGCTATGCAGGAAATGCATCACGTCGCCGTCGTGGACGACATAGGCCTTGCCCTCGGCGCGCAGCTTGCCGGCTTCGCGCGCCTTCGCTTCGCCGCCCAGCGTGACATAATCGTCATAGGCGATCGTTTCAGCGCGGATGAAGCCTTTCTGGAAATCGCTGTGGATCTCGCCGGCGGCTTCGGGGGCGGTCGCGCCCTGATGTACGGTCCACGCGCGCGCTTCCTGCGGGCCGACGGTGAAGAAGGTGATCAGGTGCAGCAGCTCGTATCCGGCGCGGATGACGCGTGCGAGGCCGGTTTCCGTCAGCCCCATCTCCGAGAGAAATTCCATCCGGTCGGCCATGTCCATCGTCACCAGCTCGCTTTCGATCGCCGCTGACACGACGACCGCCTGCGCGCCTTCCGCGGCCGCCTTGGCGAACACTTTTTCGGAGACGGCATTGCCGTTCGCCGCGCTGCCCTCGTCGACGTTGCAGACATAGAGCACGGGTTTCGAGGTCAGCAGCTGCGCGGTGCGCAGCACCCGCGCTTCCTCGTCATCCTTGGGTTCGGTCAGCCGTGCGGGCTTGCCCTCGCGCAGCAGGTCAAGCGCCTGACCCAGCACCGACGCAGCGATCTTGGCTTCCTTGTCGCCCTGCGCCGCTTTCTTGGCAAAGGCCGGGACACGCTTTTCCAGGCTCTCGAGGTCGGCGAGCAGTAGCTCGGTCTCGACCGTCTCGGCGTCGGCGACCGGATCGACCTTGTTCTCGACATGCTGGATGTCGTCATCCTCGAAACAGCGCAGGACGTGGACGATCGCGTCGACTTCGCGGATATTGCCGAGGAACTGGTTGCCCAGCCCTTCGCCCTTCGACGCGCCACGGACCAGTCCGGCGATGTCGACGAAGGCAAGCTGGGTCGCGATGATCTTCTTGCTGCTGGCGATCGCGGCCAGCTTTTCCAGCCGCGCGTCGGGAACCGCGACATTGCCGATGTTCGGCTCGATCGTGCAGAACGGATAATTGGCCGCCTGCGCCGCTGCCGTTTCGGTCAGCGCGTTGAACAGGGTGGACTTGCCGACGTTGGGCAGGCCGACGATCCCGCATTTGAAACCCATAAAAACTCCGTGTGACCGGCGCGCCTAATACAGGAGGGGCCGAGGTTGCAGCGCCCCTAGCGCCAAGTCGCCCGCGACGCCAGCTTTTGCCGCGCCAGATTATCGTTGCGAACGGTTCAGCCTTGCGGCTTTATCGCGGGCGCCATGACGACAATCTCTCGATGGGGCGCTGCCGCGCTGGTGCTGGGGCTTGGCGCGGTTGCCGCCAGTGCTGCCCCCAGCCGTTTCGAAGCCGGCGTGCTGGCCGAACTCAATCGTTTTCGCAGCGATCCCGCGGGCTACACCGATGTCCTGCGCGATTATCGCGAGCGCTTCGATGGCCGGCTGTTGCTTGCCGACGATGATGGCGAAATCGACATCATGACCAACGAGGGCGTCGCCGCGGTCGATGAAGCGATCCGCGATCTGCGCCGCGAAAAGCCGCTGCCGCGTTTGCAGCAGAGCGACATGATGGCCGCCGCCGCCGCCGATCATGTCGCGGTTCAGTCGCGATCGGGTGCCGTCGGCCACTATACGCGCGGGCGCGGTCCCGGCGAACGGATGAAGGCGCGCGGCGGCGGTCCCTATGTCAACGAAGTCATCACCTATGGTCACCACAGCCCGGCGGGGGTGGTCCAGCAATTGCTGATCGACGACGGAGTGCCAGGCCGCGGGCATCGCCACAGCCTGCTGCGCGCGACGCACCGTTATGCCGGGGTCGCCTGCGGGACGCATCGGGTGCATCGCACCATGTGCGTGACACTGATGTCGCAGACGCCCGACGGATCGCCGCCGCCGCCCCCCAAGCGTACGCCATAACGCGAGGCCCGCCTGCCCGCGAAGGACAGACGGGCCCGTGCGTCTATGCGCCGACCGGCTGGTTGTCGGTGCGGCGCACGACGATCGTCGACGACCGCGGCTGCTGGCCCGCCACCGGCCAGTTGCCCGTCGGATGCTGGATGTTGACGAAGAAGGTGCGCAGGTCGGGGGTGTAGGTCAGCCCCGTGATCTCGCAGCCCAGCGGGCCGACGAGGAAGCGTTTCGACAGTTTCGTCACTTGGTCGACATGGAACATCGCATTGTGCCCGAACGCCTGATCGATCGTGCGGCCCGCGACCCCTGAATTGCCCGGCACGCTATGGTCAGTCTGCACCCACAGCCGTCCCTGCGGATCGATGGCGATGCCGTCAGGGCTGGAGAAGGTGTCACCGTTGATATTGCCGGTCAGGTTGCTGCCCCCCGCCGCCAGCGACGGATCGCCCGCGAGCAGGAAGATTTCCCAGCGAAAGCTTGTCGCCAGCGGCGAATTGCCCTGTTCGCTGAACTTGATGATGTGGCCGTGCAGGTTCGACGTGCGCGGGTTCATCGGGTTGGTTACGCGGCGGCCGCTGTTGTTGGTCAGCGTCACGAACACCGCGCTGTTGTCGGGCGCGACGGTGATCCATTCGGGGCGGTCCATCACGGTACCGCCCGCGACGCGCGCCGCCGATTTGCAGTTGATCAGCACATCGGCCTGGCTGTTGAAGTTGACGATCGTCGGCGTAGGCGGGGTCGTGCTCTGGCTGGTGTTGCCGGGATCGGACGCGCCCGCGGTCAGCCCGTTCTGCCCCACCACCAGCGCGCGCCACTCGCCGGTGCCATCGCCGTTGAAGCGTGCGACATAGAGCGTCCCCGAATCGAGCAGGTCGGTGTTCGTGGCGCGGTTCGTCGCGCTATAAGCGCGGTCGGGAACGAATTTATAGATGCACCCCGGGGTGGAGTCGTCGCCCATGTAAAAGGCGGTGCGGCGCTCACTATTTTCCAGGAACGCGACATTTTCATGATCGAAGCGGCCCATCGCGGTGCGCTTGGTCGGCTGTGCCAGTTCGCGGCGCGGGTCGATTTCGATCACCCAGCCATAGCCGTTGGCGGGCTGTGTGGGGTCGAGGTAATTGTCGGTCGTTTCCTCGCAGGTCAGGTATGTTCCCCACGGCGTGCGCCCGCTCGCGCAATTGTTGAGCATGCCCTTGATCGGACCCGCGACGACGCCCGCGGCGGGGCCGCCGACGCGGTAGCTGCTGTTTCCAGTATAGCGGCGGTTATAGGTCGATCCCGACTGCACGGCCCAGCGACCGTCGCTGCCCTTGGCGATCTCGACGACGCTGATCCCGACCGCCGACAGCGCGATGGCCTTCTGGTCGGCGGTCGCGGTCGCGGCATTGTAACTGCCCGACATCAGGATGTTGAAATCGGGATACTCGTGGTTGATCGCCAGCAGCCCGCGGTTGTTGGCATCGACCCCCGGAAAGGCGAAATATTCCATCCCGTCATGATTGCCGCCGGCCCATTTCTCGGCGACCGCCGGGGTCGGGAAGCTGCCGGTGTAGGGGGCGCCGCTTTCCACCGAATCGCCCGCCTTCAGCAGCACATCGACGGTGTAACCCGCGGGGACGGTGACCGCGTCATTCTGGTTCGCGGCGACCGCGGCAAAGGTGACGGCATAGCTGACCGGCGGCGGGGTCGGGGTCGGGGTCGGGCTCGGCCCGGCGGTCGGGGGCAGGGTGACCACAGGATCACCGCTGGTGCCGCCGCACGCAGCTAACGCGGTGGTGGAGAGCATCGAGAGGCCGAACAGGCCGTTGCGGAGCAGGGTGCGGCGCGTCGGATTGGCAGCGACGATCGCCTCCAGGCTGCCCGGTGCGTGATCGCTGGTCGTGTCGCCGCGATAAGGCGCGCGGGCGTCGTCGGTAAGATGTGACATGCAGTCCCCCTGTTTTCGGTTGAGCCCCGGACTGGTTGGTCCGGCTTTGGGTGGCGCACCGATGGCAGCGGGAGGTGTCAGCTAAATGGCTTCACCAAGTCAGAAAGGCAGGATTTGCATGACACTCTGGTGACATGGCAGGGCTCAGTCGTGCACCGCCTTGACCAGCGGCCCCAGCGCCCCGCCGCCCAGCCATGCCAGCTGAACTTCGGCCGACACGCGATTGATCGCCTCCTGCGGCTTGTTGCCCGGATGGACCGCGCGGCGCAGCGGGCGCTTGCCCGCGGGCATCGCCATGATCTCGGCAATCGCGCGCGGCACGTCGAGCGGATCAGCGCTGCGCCCGCTGCCATCCTCGGTCCCCATCCCCCGGGTGAAGGGCGCATAGGCCTCGAGCAGCGCCGCGTCGCTGCGCGCCTTCAGCGCGCCGGTGTAGGCGTTGCGATTGACCCACACCTTGGTCGGGTAGCCGCCGGGCTGGATCACCGTCACCTCGATGCCGTGTGGGACCAGTTCATAGGCCAGCTGTTCGGACATCGCCTCGACCGCGAATTTCGTCGCCGAATAATGGCCGCCGCCGGGGACGATGACGCGACCGAGCTGCGACGAGATGTTGAAGATTTGACCGTTTTTCGCGGCGCGCATCTGTGGCAGCAACGCGAGCTGCATCCGCTGGATGCCGAGGACATTGGTGTCGAAGATCAGCTTCGTCGCTTCCATGTCCTGAACTTCTACCGGCCCGGTGATCCCGATCCCGGCATTGTTGATCAGCGTGTCGATCCGCCCGCCCGAAATTTTCAGCGCCTCGGCGGTCCCCGCGGCGACCGACGCATCGCTGGTCACGTCGATCTCGACGATATGCAGGTCGAGCTTGTCCTGCGCGGCCTCGGCGGCGAGCGTTGCGGCCTCGGGCCGCGGCAGTCCGCGCATCGTCGCGATCACCTTGGCGCCCAGCTTGGCATAATAAAGCGCACCCACGCGGCCGAACCCGCTCGAAGCGCCGGTGATCAGGATCGTGCGACCTTTCAGCGAAGGCGCCGCGGCGGGCGTCGCGGCGTGCAGCAGCGCGGGGGCGGCGGCGGTGAGCGCGGCTGCTCCCGCGATGAGTTGGCGGCGGTTGGGAAGAATTGGATCGGGCATCGGACTCTCCTTTGGAGCGCCATCATGCCTCAGTTGGTGCGCCGCGCCAAATTTCTGCTTTTGGGGTGGGGAACGGTCGTAGCGATCCTCTCCGGAACGGGGAGGGGGACCAGCGAAGCTGGTGGAGGGGCGCCTTCGGTTTGCCTTGCCGCCGAAGTCGTGCTCCATTGCTACATTCCCGGAACGCTTGGCTCTTCCAGCCCGGCGCTGCGGTAACCTCCTGTGCCCCTCCACCACCCTTCGGGTGGTCCCCCTCCCCCGTTGGGGGAGGATCGGCTACGTCCGCAATCGGTCGCTTCCAGACCCCGGCTTCACCCGTGCAACCGCAAGGCCAGATCGCTGGCGAAGCGCACATCGTCGCCCTCGGCCAGCCACTTTGCCTCCGCGGCGATCGCGCCGAGCAGGTCGATCAGCGGTTCCATCTCGCTCTTGTGATAATTGCCCAGCACATGGCCGGTGACACGGTCCTTGTGGCCGGGATGACCGATGCCGATGCGGACGCGGCGGAAATCCTCGCCGATATGCTGGATCATGCTGCGGATGCCGTTGTGGCCCGCCGCGCCGCCGCCGCGTTTGACCTTCACCTGCATCGGGATCAGGTCGAGCTCGTCGTAAAAAACGGTCACGTCGGGCGAGTCGAGTTTATAGAAATCCATCGCGGCGCGCACGCTGCGTCCGCTTTCGTTCATGAAGGTACCGGGTTTAAGCAGATGGATGCGCGTCGATCCGATGCGCCCGTCCTGGATCCAGCCCTGGAATTTCTTCACCGGGGCGGCAAAGCCATGAACATCGGCGATGACATCGGCGGCCATGAAGCCGACATTGTGGCGGTGCATCGCATATTGGGGCCCGGGATTGCCGAGGCCGACCCAGAGCTGCATCATACTGCCTTTCCCGGGTCTGGTGGAAACGCCCCTCCCGCTTGGGGGAGGGGCGCATCCGAAATGCTTAGGCTTCGTCGCCTTCGGCAGCTTCGCCTTCATCCTTCGTCGTGTCACCGTCGCTGGATTTCAGCGCCGACGGGGCGACGATGGTGGCGATGGTGAAGTCGCGGTCGGTGATCGCGCTTTCCACGCCCTTGGGCAGGGTGACGTTGCTGATGTGGATCGAGTCGCCGACGTCGAAACCGGTGACGTCGATTTCGATGTTGTCGGGAATCTTGTCCGCATCGCACACCAGTTCGAGTTCGTGGCGAACGATGTTCAGCACGCCGCCGCGCTTCAGGCCCGGCGAGGCTTCTTCGTTCTGGAACGCGACCGGAACGGCGACCTGGACCTTGGCATCCTTGCTGATGCGCAGGAAGTCGGCGTGGATCGGGCGATCCTTGACCGGATGAAATGCGACGTCCTTGGGCAGCGTGCGGATCTGCTTGCCGCCGACGTCGATCATGACGACCGAGTTCATGAAGTGACCCGTCATCAGCTGCTTCATCAGCAGCTTTTCTTCGACGTGGATCATCAGGGGTTCTTCTTTGCCGCCATAGACAACGGCGGGGACACGGCCTTCACGACGCAGTTCACGCGAGGCTCCCTTGCCTCCCCGATCACGCGTCTCGGCCGACAGCACCAGCTGGTCGCTCATCATTTTTCTCCGAAACAGATTACACAGTCCGCCACGCCTCCAGGGATGACCATGGACGGAAGCGGCGGCGCTTAGCGGGGAAGCGCGGGAAATGCAAGCGCGGGAGGGATCGGGCGGCGGTTAACGACCGAAACTGGCCGTCGCCCCCGCGCAGGCGGGGGCCGCTGTCGGTTTACGCAGCGACGCAGGGATAGGCAGCTAGCGGCCCCCGACTGCGCGGGGGCGACGATCAGTCGGAACGTCCGCTTTCCACCCCAAAAGCGGACGCTGCCGGGCCCGTCGACTCACTGCACCCGCGTCACCGTCATCCCCTGCGCCGCCAGCATCGCCGGGACGCCGTCCGCTCCCACCAGATGCCCCGTGCCGACCGCCATCAGCACTGTGCCCGGCTGCGCCATCCGACGTTTCGTCCAGGCCGCCCAGCGCCGGTTGCGGTCGGTGATGATCGCCTTGCGTGCCGCGGGGACGGTATCGACGTCGGCGTTGATCATCTGTTCAAGCCCATCGACGTCGCCGCTACTCCACGCGGCGGTCAGCGCGTTGATCTTGCCAACCGCCTCGTCCGCTCCGGTGGCGGCGCGGGTCAGCAACGCGCGCTGGGTCGATGCGTCGAGATTTTCGAACAGCATCAGCTGGCTCTGCGCCGATTCCAGCCCGCGGATCGGCTTGTCCGCGGCTGCGAAAATTTCGGTCAGTCCTTTTTCGACCCCCGCGGCGGGTGACAGGTCGGCGGCGCGCGCGGCGCGCTGTCCGATCAGGATCATGATCGCCCAATCGTCGAGCTTTTCGCCGCCGAACGAGCCGCCGCTCGCTTCGAGCGCGCGGTAGCGGGAGAGCGCCACGCCGGAAAGTCGCGCTTCGATCGGCAGGGGCGCGGCGCGCGGTGCCAGCGTCTGGAACATGGTGCCTGCCGCCGCCAGTTCGCGCGGCGACAATTCCATGATCAGCTCGTCGGCCGACGCAATCGCTTGCCCGACCGCGCCATCATCCCAGTCGGTCCCGCGCGGCAGTGCGTGCATCGTGCCGAGCATGTAAATTCGGGTATCGGCATCCGCGACCAGCCACATTGCCGGCTTTGCCTTCGGCGCCGGGTCGGCAGGGGCGCATCCCGCCAGCAGCAACGGCAAAAGGGCCGCCGCAACGCGGCGACCCCAATGTCGGGACAGAGGCGCGGCAGGGCTCAATATTCGACCCGCGTCGCGGTCAGCCCCTGTGCCTTCAGATAATCCTGCACGCTCTTTTCGCCCGCCAGATGTCCCGCGCCGACCGCGATGAACACCGTGCCCGGCTTGTCGAGCCGCGTCTTGATCTGGTCGGCCCAGCGCGCGTTGCGATCATAGAGCAGCGTCTTGGCGAGTTCGGGGGTCGCCGCCATGCTTTCGTTCATCGCGACGGCCAGCCCGTCGGGATCGCCCTTGGCCCACAGCGCGACCATCTTGTCGAGCATCGGCCCCAGCTTATCCATATCTCGGACCACGGTATTCAGGAATGCGACCTGCTGGGTGTCGGGCAGCTGGTCGAAGAAGCCGAGCTGCTCTTCGAGCGTTTCGAGGCCCGATACCGGCTTCGCATCGGCCTTGGCAAATTTGGTGAGCAGCTTTTCGGCCCCCTGTTCGGGGTCGTAGCCAAGCTTGGTCAGCGGCAACACCGACAGCGTCATCGCCGGGAACCAGGGTTCGAAATTGTCGAACGCATTGGCGGGCAGGCCGACACTGACGATCGCCGCCTGATAAGCCTTGAGCTGGTCGGCGGTCAGGCGCGACGGGATGGTCTTGCCGCTCTGGTCCATCGCCAGCGGCATCATCGTCCTGGCGACCGCATTCTGGTCCTCGGGCATGACGATTTCCAGCATCATCTCGTCCGATTTGTCGAACGCGTCCTTTACCGCTTCGTCGAACCAGCTGAGGCCGGCCTTCAACACATGGACGGTGCCGAACAGATAGATCGTCGTGTCCTCATCCTTGACCACCCACAGCGCGGGGTCGGCATCGGTCAGCGCGGTCGCGGCGGCGGCAACCGGTGCGGGTTCGGCGGCGATGGCGACATTGCCGCCGGGCAGCACGGCGCATTGCGCGAAGGGGATGACGGCGCAGGTGGCGGCGAGCGTCTTGAACCATTTTTTCACGGGGGAATATCCTTTCATTATTGGCCCTTATGACCGGATGTGATGGGGAAGGGGAGAGCGAAAAGGGTCAGCGAAACTTGAACCAGAAATAGAATAGTGCATTGGCGGTCAGCGACAGGGCGAACAGCGGCATCGCCTCGACCGGGGGCGCCAGATCGGCGCGCCACAGCACCCACCAGACGGGGCAGGGGAAAACAAAGGCGTAAAAGCCGGCAAGCCCGCCCAAATGATAGGCCCGCCGCTCATGGTCATCGACCGTGCGGTGATAGAGGACCAGCGCGATCGTCAGACCGACCACCCACATCACCGACAGGCCGATCGCAACCGTCGGGGTCAACGCGGCATTGCTGAACAATCCCTCGGGTCCGTTCGTCCCCGATTGCATCACCATGGCCGCGACGAAGCCCAGCGCTCCCGACAGGGTCAGGCTGACCCAGTACAGGCGCTTGCGCGGCGACCAGCTGCGGAACCAGTCGGCGTAGCGGCGGACGTAATAGGCGAATGCAAGACCGCCGATCAGGATCGCGACGACGGGACCGATCCAGGGTGCCAGCACGGCATCGCCATTTTCGGCCGCCGCCTGATTGTAACCGACAAAGCCGCCCGCCAGCATCGCGGTGCCGAGGCCGATCGCGATCGGCCAGACCATGCTGGGCGCGCGGCGCTTTTGCGGTTCAATGTCCATCATCTTGTCCCTCATGGCCATCGTCGAAAATTTCCTCGATCGGCATCGCGAACAGCCGCGCCAGCTTGAATGCGAGCGGCAGCGACGGGTCGTATTTACCCGTTTCGATCGCGTTGACCGCCTGCCGCGATACGTCGAGCCGGTCGGCCAGTTCGGCCTGGCTCCAGTTCCGCATCGCGCGCAGCACCTTCAGCTGGTTGTTCATCGGCAATCCGTCATGCGTCCCTGACCGTATGTCAGGTGTTGTTGACTAAATGACATGATTCGCTGACTGTGTCAACAACACCTTACACTCGCCGTCGGATGTCGCATTGCGCGGCACTTTCGCCGACATCCGCGCGCCCGTCGCCCTTGACCCTGCGACCCCGCTGCGCCAAGGGCGGCAGCAGTTGTTGCACCTGCGAAAGAGCGGACAGTGGCCGACGCGGCGGAGACGAAACCCTTAAGCTTTCAGGACATGATCCTGACGCTCCACAATTATTGGAGCGCGCGCGGCTGCGCGATCTTGCAGCCCTATGACATGCGGGTCGGGGCAGGGACGTTCCACCCCGCGACCACCTTGCGTTCGCTCGGCCCCGTGCCGTGGAACGTCGCCTATGTCCAGCCGAGCCGCCGCCCGACCGATGGCCGCTATGGCGAGAACCCGAACCGGCTCCAGCATTATTACCAGTATCAGGTCATCCTGAAGCCGTCGCCCGCCGACTTGCAGGAACAATATCTGGGCTCGCTGGCTGCGATCGGCATCGACCCGCTGCTCCACGATATCCGCTTTGTCGAGGATGACTGGGAAAGCCCGACGCTCGGCGCGTGGGGGCTGGGCTGGGAGGTCTGGTGCGACGGGATGGAAGTCACCCAGTTCACTTATTTTCAGCAGATGGGGGGCTTCGACTGCAAGCCCGTCGCGGGCGAGCTCACCTACGGCCTCGAACGCCTCGCCATGTATATCCAGAATGTCGACAATGTGTACGACCTGCGTTTTTCGGACGCGGTCGGCGATGTCGCGGCGGTGAGCTATGGCGACGTGTTCCTTGAAAACGAACGCCAGTTCTCGAAATGGAACTTCGAGGTCGCCGACACCGACACCCTGTTCGCGGGTTTCAAAGCAGCCGAGGCTGAATGCAATCGCGCCATCGAAGCAGGGGTCCCGCTCGCAGCCTATGATCAGGCGATCGAGGCGAGCCATTTGTTCAACCTCTTGCAGGCGCGCGGCGTGATCAGCGTGCAGGAGCGCGCCAATTATATGGCCTGCGTCCGCGACCTCGCCAAGGGCAGCTGCAAGGCCTGGATCGACAGCCAGTCCGACAACTGGACCGCGAAATATCCGGGGTGGACGCTGTGACCGACTTTCTTCTCGAACTGCGCAGCGAGGAAATCCCGGCGCGGATGCAGGCGGGCGCGCGCGCCGAACTCGAAAAGCTGTTCCGTGCGCAACTGAGCGTCGCGGGTCTCGAAGCAGGCGACCTCACCATATGGTCGACCCCGCGCCGCCTCGCGCTGATCGCGCGCGACCTGCCCGAAGCGACCGCGGCGGTCAGCGAGGAACTCAAAGGCCCGCGCAGCAGCGCGCCGCCGCAGGCGCTTGAAGGTTTCCTGCGCAAGACCGGGCTGACTCAGGACCAGCTCGAGGATCGCGACGGCGTCTGGTTCGCCGTGATCGACAAGCCCGGCCGCGCGACCGCCGAAGTGCTCGCCGAGGCGATCCCCGCGATCATCCGCGGCTTTTCGTGGCCCAAGTCGATGCGCTGGGGCAAGGACAGCGCGAGCAGCGAAAGCCTGCGCTGGGTGCGCCCGCTGTCGGGGATCGTCGCGATCTTCGGCGAAGAGCTGGTGCCGTGCGAAGTTAGCGGGATTTCCGCGGGTTTCGCGACGCGCGGCCACCGCTTTCACTGTCCCGGCGAGATCACCATCGGCTCGGCATCGGACTATGCCGAAAAGCTGCGCGCCTGCCACGTCATCGTCGACCATGAGGAGCGCCAGGCGATCATCCGCGAAGGCGCCGCCAAGGCCGCGGCCGACGCCGGGCTGAGCCTCGTCGAGGATGAGGGACTGGTGATCGAGAACGCCGGGCTCACCGAATGGCCGGTGCCGCTGCTCGGCCGCTTCGACGAAGCGTTTCTGGAGGTGCCGCCCGAGGTCATCCAGCTCACCGCGCGCGTAAACCAGAAATATTTCGTCGTGAACGGCGCCGACGGCAAACTCGCCAACGGCTTCGTCTGCACCGCGAACATCGACGCGAAGGATGGCGGCGCAGAGATCGTCGCGGGCAACCGAAAGGTGCTCGCGGCGCGCCTGTCGGATGCCCGCTTCTTCTGGGAACAGGATCAGAAGAAAGCGCTCGCGCAGCATGCCGAGAAACTGGCGAACATCACATTTCACGAAAAGCTGGGCACCGTCGCCGACAAGGTCGAGCGCGTTGCGAAGCTCGCCGAATGGCTTGCGAGCGAAGGCATCGTCCCGAACTGCGACCCCGCGCTGGCGCGGCAGGCCGCGGAACTGGCGAAGGCCGATCTCGTTACCGAAATGGTCGGCGAATTCCCCGAACTCCAAGGCCTGATGGGCGGCTACTACGCCCGCGCCGAAGGCCTGCCCGACGCGGTCGCTGACGCGATCCGCGATCATTACAAGCCGGTCGGGCAGGGCGATGATGTTCCTACCGCGCCGGTGACGGTGGCTGTGGCGTTGGCGGATAAGCTGGATACGCTTTTTGGTTTCTTCCGTGAAGATATGTTCCCGACAGGATCGAAGGACCCGTTCGCTCTCAGGCGTGCAGGCATTTCTTCCCTGCGTCTAATTTTGCAAAACGGGCTGAAGCTGTCGACTGACGCTGCTGCGACGCAATGGCTTGGCCAAAGCGATCCGACTGCCCGATTGAGCGAAAAGGAGATCGCCGATCGCAAAATTCTGACAACGATTCCGGACTTCTTGACGGAGCGTTTGGCAGTTCAATTGCGTGAAACTGGCGTGTCGGCAGATGTGGTGCAAGCTTCGCGCGAATGGAACAGTCGAGATGACACTCGGCTTGATCGCACGGAAACTCGCGCTCGCGATTTGCAAGCATTCTTGGCGACCGAAGACGGCACCAATCTGCTGGCGGGCTACAAGCGCGCGGCGAACATCCTGAAACAGGCGGGCGAGGTGAGCGGCAACGGCGCTGCGACGCCGCCGACCGACGCGGACGCCGCCTTGCTTGCCGCGCTCGACACCGCCGAACCCGCCGCCTCCGCCGCGGTCGCAGAGGAGCGCTTCACCGACGCCATGGCCGCGCTCGCGTCGCTGCGCGCGCCGATCGATGCGTTTTTCGATGGCGTGATGGTCAACGACCCCGACGAAGCGGTCCGCGCCTATCGGCTCGGGCTGCTCGCCCGATTTACCGGCGCGGTGCATGGCGTCGCTGACTTTTCGAAGATCGAGGGCTGACGCTGCGGCTATGCGCCGCTTCTTATATCGCGCGAAGTAAATCTGAATCGACGACAGGACTTCTCAACCCTATCCAGCCGCAACCTCCTCCCCGGGGCAGCAGGAGCATATGATGACGAAGATGGTGCATTTGTTCGGCGGCGCGGCCACGACGGCCGAGCGTTCGAAGGAATTGCTGGGCGGCAAGGGCTCGAACCTCGCCGAAATGGCCTCGATCGGCCTGCCGGTGCCCCCGGGCTTCACGATCACCACCGACGTCTGCACCGCATATTACGCCAATGGCGAACAATATCCGGCCGGGTTGGTCCAGGATGTCGCCGCAGGTATCGCGCATATCGAAGGAATCACCGGCAAGAAGTTCGGCGACCCCGCCGACCCGCTGCTCGTCTCGGTCCGTTCGGGCGCGCGCGTGTCGATGCCGGGGATGATGGACACCGTTCTCAATCTCGGCCTGAACGACCGGACCGTTGTCGGCCTGTCCGAAGCGTCGGGCGACCCGCGTTTCGCATGGGACAGCTATCGCCGCTTCGTTCAGATGTACGCCGACGTCGTCATGGGGCTCGACCATGCCGAGTTCGAGGAGGCGCTGGAAATCGCAAAGGAAGACAAGGGCTTCTATCTCGATACCGAAATGTCGGCTGAAGACTGGCAGGCGCTGGTCAAGCAATATCAGGCGATCGTCGAGCGCGAGACCGGCGCGCCTTTCCCGCAAGAGCCGAACGACCAGCTGTGGGGCGCGGTCGGCGCCGTGTTCGCAAGCTGGGAAAGCGACCGCGCGAAAGTCTATCGCCGCCTCAATTCGATCCCCGGCGAATGGGGGACCGCGGTCAATGTGCAGGCGATGGTGTTCGGAAATATGGGCGACACCTCGGCCACGGGCGTCGCGTTCACGCGCGACCCGGCGACGGGCGAGCGCGCCTGGTACGGCGAATGGCTGATCAATGCGCAGGGCGAGGACGTCGTCGCGGGCATCCGCACCCCGCAATATCTGACCCGACAAGCGCGCGAAAAGGCCGGTGCCAAGCCGCTGTCGATGGAAGAGGCGATGCCGGAGACGTTCGAGGAGCTCGGCCGCGTCTTTGACACACTTGAAACGCACTACCGCGACATGCAGGATATTGAGTTCACCGTCGAACGCGGGACGCTGTGGATGTTGCAAACGCGCTCGGGCAAGCGCACCGCCAAGGCGGCGCTGCGCATCGCGGTCGAAATGGCGGCCGAGGGGCTCATTTCGGAAGAGGAAGCCGTTGGCCGCGTCGATCCCGGCGCGCTCGACCAGCTGCTCCACCCGACGCTCGACCCGAAGGCGCCGCGCGATGTGCTGACCAAGGGGCTGCCCGCCAGCCCCGGCGCGGCGTCGGGCAAGATCATGTTCACCGCCGATGATGCGGAAAAGGCGGCTGAAATGGGCGAGGCGGTGATCCTCGTCCGCGTCGAAACTTCGCCCGAGGACATCCATGGCATGCACGCAGCCAAGGGCATTTTGACCGCGCGCGGCGGGATGACGAGCCATGCGGCGGTGGTCGCGCGCGGCATGGGGCGCCCCTGCGTCTCGGGCGCCGGCGGGCTTTCGATCGACGGCAATGCGCGCGTGCTGCGCGTCGGCGGGCGCGAGCTGCGCGAAGGCGACATATTGACGCTCGACGGTTCGACCGGCGAAGTGATGGCGGGCGAGGTGCCGACTCTGCTCCCCGAACTCGTCGGCGATTTCGGCACGCTGATGGGCTGGGCCGACAAGGTGCGCCGCATGAAGGTGCGCGCCAACGCCGAAACCCCGACGGACGCGCAGGTCGCGCGCGATTTCGGTGCTGAAGGCATCGGGCTTTGCCGCACCGAACATATGTTCTTCGACGCCGCGCGCATCACCGCGGTGCGCGAGATGATCCTCGCCGACAGCGAGGAGGGCCGCCGCGCCGCGCTCGCCAAGCTGCTCCCCGAACAGCGCGGCGATTTTGCCGCGATCTTCGGGGTGATGGCGGGGCTGCCGGTGACAATCCGCCTGCTCGATCCGCCGCTCCACGAATTCCTGCCGACGCGCGAGGAGGATTTCGCCGACGTCGCCGCCGCCGCGGGCGTGGGGATTGAGGCGCTGAAAGCGCGCGCGAACGAGCTGCACGAATTCAACCCGATGCTCGGGCATCGCGGTTGCCGCCTGGGTGTCACCTACCCCGAAATCTACGAGATGCAGGCGCGCGCAATTTTCGAGGCCGCGTGCGACGTCGCCGCGACCACCGGCGCCGCGCCGATCCCCGAGGTGATGATCCCGCTCGTCGCGACGCGCCGCGAATTCGACCTCATGAAGGCGGTCGTCGACGCGCAGGCGAAGGCGGTGTTCGCCGAGAAGGGGCGTGAGATCGCCTATCTTGTCGGCACGATGATCGAACTGCCGCGCGCCGCGCTGATGGCCGGAGAAATCGCCGAAAGCGCCGAGTTCTTCAGCTTCGGTACCAACGATCTTACCCAGACGACGATCGGCATCAGCCGCGACGACGCTGGCCGCTTCCTGACGCAATATGTTGACAAGGGCATCTTCCTGACCGACCCGTTCGTCAGCCTGGATGTCGAAGGTGTCGGCCAGCTGATCGAGATCGCGGCGGATCGCGGCCGGGCGACACGCCCCGACGTCAAGCTCGGCATTTGCGGCGAGCATGGCGGCGACGCGCCGAGCATCCATTTCTGCGAGAAAACCGGCCTCGACTATGTCAGCGCCTCGCCCTATCGTGTGCCGATCGCACGCCTGGCGGCAGCCCAGGCGGCGTTAAAGAGGGACTGATATCATCACCGGAGCCCTGAGCCTGTCGAAGGGCGCATCTCGGTGAAGCGCCCTTCGACAGGCTCAGGGCTACGGTCGGGGGCAGGGGGAACGCGCGCATGAAAAGCTGGCACCGCTATACGATCGCCATTTTAGGCGGATTGGCGGTGGGGCTCGGCGCGGCCTGGGCGCTGACCAACGGCGGCCTTGGCGACGGTGCGATCAGGAACGGCCCGTGGACGACTTCGCTCGGCTATGGGACCAAGGCGACCGATCCGCTGACGCGCGCGATGGTCGCGCGCTCGGGGCTGCTCGCGCTGCCCGCCAGGGAAACGATCTACTGGATGGCGAAAACCGACGCGAGCGGCGCGCCGCTTGACGGCAATTGCCGTTACAGCCTGTCGGGTACCCCGCTCGATGCGCGGTGGTGGAGCGTGACGGTCTATAACGATACGGGCTATCTGGTTGATAATCCGGCGGGGGTCTGGTCGGTCAACGGCGCCAATGTCGCACTCGATGCGAAGGGCGCGTGGCGCGTCGTCATTTCGCCTGACAAACCCGCCGATGCGGCCTGGTTGCCCGGGATCAAGGGCGAACCGTTCCAGTTAACCCTGCGCATGTACAATCCCGGAGCGGCTTTTCGTGCAGACCCGAAGAAGGCCGCGCTGCCGAAAATCGTGAAGGCGGGCTGCTGAGATGCGCAACTGGCTCGGTCCGCTCGCCTTTGGCCTTATCCTTGCCGCGGTCACCACATGGGCGGCAATCGGCGCGATCCCCTATGGCCTGATGAACGTCGCGATGGAGCGGCTGGGGCAGGGCGGGATCAACACGATGTCGCACGGCAATCTGGCAACCCCCGCGCGCCAGCCGGTCGTTCGGCCCAGCCCCGATCTTGCTTATTCCAGTTGTCCCTATGATCTGTCGGCGGGTCCGCTGGCGATCGACGTCACCCCCGTTCCCGGTCGCTACAGCTCGCTGAGCATCTTTGATGCCGCGACCGATGTCATCTTTGTGCGCAACGATGTCGAAGCACAGGGCAAGCCGTTCCGAATCGTCGTGGCGCGCGATGGGCAGGCGGTGCCGGCGGGCGCCGAAGTGGTCCGCACGACCCATGATCGCGGTATCGCGCTCGTTCGTCTGCTTTTGAAAGATCCCAAGGAAATCGGCGGCCTGAACGCGGTCCGGCGTCAATCGACCTGTGCGACGGTCACAAAGCTGAAATAGGGGGTTGCGCCCCTGCGCCGCGCCCCTTAAAGGCGCCTCTCCACGCACCCGTAGCTCAGCTGGATAGAGCACCAGACTACGAATCTGGGGGTCGGACGTTCGAATCGTTCCGGGTGCGCCATTTCCCACCATCGCCCTTCATCTTGCAGCAGAGCGCGGAAGATTCCGCTGGCCTCGCGCGATGAAAATCGGCAGCAAGACGGTATGGCCGCGCGTCCCGTCCTTGGCATTATCGCCTGCAACCGCACCGTCGGCGTCGAGACGGCGCAGGCGGTGATGAACCGCTATGCGACCGCGGCGATGCAATATGCCGATTGTGCGGCATTGATTATTCCCTCGCTTCCCGACTTCATGCGCGCCGACGAGGTTGTCGGGCGGCTCGACGGGGTGCTACTGACCGGAACCCCGTCGAATGTCGAACCGGCGCGCTATGGCGATGCGGGGGCGGGCGAGGGGCCGTTCGATCCCGACCGTGACCGGATGATGATCGAGCTGGTCGACGCGGTGATCGCGGCGCAGCGGCCGCTGTTCGGTATTTGCCGCGGTTTTCAGGAAATCAATGTCGCGCTGGGCGGGACGCTGCGCCGTGATACGTCGACGAGCGAGGAACTGCTGGCGCATCATGCGCCCGACGGCGTCAATTTTGACGGCATGTTCGAGCATCGGCACGCGGTCGAGCTGGCAGACGACGGCCTGCTTGCCACCGCCTACGGCAAGGCGGCGATCGACGTCAATTCGGTCCATTATCAAGGCGTCGGTGAACTCGCGGACGGTTTGCGGGTCGAAGCGCGCGCGCCCGACGGGCTGGTCGAGGCCTATAGCGCCCGCCCGAACGGCGCGCCGCTGCTCGCGGTGCAGTGGCATCCAGAATGGGCGACCGACGACAATGCTGACAGTCAGACCTATTTCCGCCTGCTCGGCCGCGCGCTAAGAGGCGAATTATGAACCGCCGCGTCACCCGCTACGATCGCTACCTCGCGCGCATCAGCTTTTCGCCCTGATCGGGGGATTCCCCTCCCGCCTGCGGGAGGGGTTGGGGGTGGGGTGAGCCGCAGGCGAACTTCTGCCCTCTCGCCCTCAGGACGCGCTTCGCGCGTACCCACCCCTAGCCCCTCCCTGGAAGGGAGGGGTATTTCAGGAACAAAAACATGCCCCGCAATCATGACATCGCCGAACTCAAGCGCCTCGACGTCGCGCACCATCTTCCCGCCCAAGCCGATTGGGCCGAGATCGAAAAACTCGGCGGCAGCCGCATCATCACCCATGCCGAGGGTTGTTATATCCACGACGGCGACGGCCACCGCATCCTAGACGGGATGGCGGGGCTGTGGTGTGTCAATGTCGGCTATGGCCGTGAGGAACTGGTCGAGGCGGCAGCGGCGCAGATGCGCGAACTGCCCTTCTACAACACCTTCTTCAAGACCGCGACGCCGCCGACGGTGACGCTCGCAGCGAAGATCGCCTCGCTCACCGGCAATCGCCTGCCGCATGTGTTTTTCAACGCGTCTGGCAGCGAGGCCAATGATACCGTCTTCCGCATGGTGCGCCATTATTGGAAGCTGAAGGGCGACCCCAAGCGCACCGTCTTCATCAGCCGCTGGAACGCCTACCACGGCTCGACCGTCGCGGGCGTCTCGCTGGGCGGCATGAAGGCTATGCACGCGCAAGGCGACCTGCCGATCGCCGGGGTCGAACATGTCCGCCAGCCCTATGCCTTTAACGAAGGGCAGGGGATGACTGAGGAGGAGTTCTGCGACGCCTGCGTACAGGCGATCGAGGACAAGATCCTGGAGGTCGGCCCCGAAAATTGCGCCGCCTTCATCGGCGAGCCGGTGCAGGGTGCGGGCGGGGTGATCATCCCGCCCAAGGGCTATTGGCCGAAGGTCGAGGCGGTGGCGCGCAAATATGGCCTGCTGATCGTCGCCGACGAGGTCATCTGCGGCTTCGGGCGTACGGGGAAGATGTGGGGGCATGAGACGATGGGCTTCACCCCCGACCTGATGCCGATGGCGAAGGGGCTGTCGTCGGGTTACCTGCCGATTTCGGCGACCGCGGTCGCGGCGCACGTCGTTGAGGTGCTGAAGACCGGCGGCGATTTCGTCCACGGCTTCACCTATTCGGGGCATCCCGTGGCGGCGGCTGTTGCGCTCAAGAATATCGAGATTATCGAGCGCGAGGGGCTGGTCGAGCGGACCGGCAGCGTGACCGGCCCGCATTTGGCCAAGGCGCTTGCGACGCTGAATGACCATCCGCTGGTCGGTGAAACGCGCTCGATCGGGCTGCTCGGCGCGGTCGAGATTGTTGCCGACAAGGCTGCGCGCGCGCGTTTCGGCGGTGCCGAGGGGACCGCGGGGCCGATGGCGCGCGATGCGTGCATTGCGAACGGGCTGATGGTCCGCGGCATCCGCGACAGTTTGGTGATGTGCCCGCCGCTGGTGATTTCGACCGAGCAGATCGACGATATGGTTGCCATCATCCGCGAATCGCTGGATGAGGTGCTGCCCAAGCTGCGGGCGCTCTAGCGCGTTCTCGAGTTCCGTTCGTGTCGAGGGAAGTCGAGCGCAAACTTAACGTGTCTCGACTTCGCTCGACACGAACGGCTAGAGGGATGATGAACGCCTTCACCGAATAGACGAAAGACCGACACCCTATGCCTTCAGGCCTTTTTGCCCTGCTCGACGATGTCGCCACAATCGCGAAAGTGGCGGCGGCGAGCATCGATGATATTGGCGCCGCGGCGTCGAAGGCGGGCGTCAAGGCCGCGGGCGTGGTGGTCGACGATGCCGCGGTCACCCCGCGCTACGTCACGGGGTTTCAGCCCAACCGCGAACTGCCGATCATCTGGCGGATCGCCAAGGGCTCGATGTTCAACAAGCTGGTGCTGATCCTGCCGGCGCTGCTGCTGCTATCCGCGGTGGCACAATGGGCGATCACACCGCTGCTGATGGTCGGCGGCGCCTATCTGTGTTTCGAGGGCGCCGAGAAGGTGTGGCACAGCTTTGCCGCAAAGAAGCACAGCCTTGCCGAAGAGGCTGCCGAGGTTGTCGATCCGAACCATGAAGAAACCATGGTCAAGGGCGCGATCCGGACCGACTTCATCCTGTCAGCCGAAATCATGGTAATCGCGCTCAATGAAGTGCTGACCGAGCCGTTCGCGATGCGCGCTGCAACGCTGATCGTCGTGGCGATCGCGATCACGATCGCGGTGTATGGCGTCGTCGGGCTGATCGTGAAAATGGACGACATCGGCCTGCATATGGCCAAAGCCGGTTCGACGGCCCGGCGCGCAATCGGCCGTGGGCTGGTGAATTTCATGCCCAAGCTGCTTGCGACGCTGGCAATCGTCGGCACCGCCGCGATGCTGTGGGTCGGCGGGCAGATATTCCTGCACGGGCTGGATCAATATCATATCGGCAATCTTGGCCATGGCCTGCATGATTTTGCGCATGCGGTGGCGGGCGGTCTCCCCGGTGCCGGGTTTTGGGAGTGGCTGATAAACGCCGGCGGGGCCGGGGTATTCGGATTGTTGTTGGGCGGGCTGATCGTCGCGGTGCTGCATCTGGTGCCGGGGAAGAAAGCCGCGCATTGACAGCCTTACTTCGTCATCCCGGCGAAGGCCGGGATATCGCCGTGGCGTCCTAATGATATGTCGAGACCCCGGCCTTCGCCGGGGTGACGAGCAAAGAAATTACCCCAGCAACACTACCGGGCTGTCGGCGCGCCAGTGCATGCTCACCCGGTCGTCCCAAGTGAAATCTTCCTGGTCGTGGCGCGACAAATTGGGCCGCGAGACGCGGATGCGCGCGCCGTCGTCGAGCTCGATTTCGAACAAGGTGATGTCGCCGAGGTAGCTCATCCCTTTGATCTTGCCGCGCGCGAAATTGTACCCGTCCGGGGCGTCCTGCGCCGCGGCTTTGACGGCTTTACCCTCGCCGGGGACGTGCAGATAGATTTTCTCGGGGCGCAGGGCGATCCATACATCGGCGCCGTGCGGGCCGGTGACGCCATGGTTGAGGTAAATCTTGCCGACCCCTGGACAGTCGACCGCGGCCTTGTCGGGCTCGTCAAGGGTCAGTTTGCCCTCAAAGATATTCACTGATCCGACGAAATCGGCGACGAAACGGTTCGATGGATATTCGTAGAGATCGGACGGGGTTGCGAGTTGTGCCACCTCACCCTTGTTGATCACCCCGATGCGGCACGCCATCGACAGCGCCTCGTCCTGATCGTGGGTGACGGTGAC
This sequence comes from Sphingopyxis sp. EG6, assembly GCF_003609815.1. Taxonomy (NCBI): domain Bacteria; kingdom Pseudomonadati; phylum Pseudomonadota; class Alphaproteobacteria; order Sphingomonadales; family Sphingopyxidaceae; genus Sphingopyxis; species Sphingopyxis sp. EG6. The sequence continues at coordinate 1,945,404 of NZ_AP017603.1, read as the reverse complement.
GAAAGTAATGCCGACCTTTTCCTGCAATTCGCTGAGCTCGAACTGCATCTGCGCGCGTAGTTTGGCATCGAGTGCCGAGAGGGGTTCGTCGAGCAGCAGCACCTTGGGGCGCATCACCAGGCTGCGCGCGAGCGCGACGCGCTGGCGCTGGCCGCCCGACATCTGGTCGGGCATCCGCTCGCCAAATCCGCCAAGCTTGACCAGTTCGAGCGCCTCGGCGACGCGGTCCTTGATCTCGCCGCCTTTTACCCCGGCGATCTTCAGCCCGTAAGCGACATTGTCGGCGACGCTCATGTGCGGGAACACCGCATAGCTTTGGAACACCATGTTCACCGGGCGCTTGTTCGGCGGGATGCCCGCCATGTCCTGTCCGTCGATCAGGATGCGCCCTTCCGTCGGCAGCTCGAAACCGGCGATCATCCGCAGCAGCGTCGTCTTGCCGCAGCCCGACGGGCCAAGCAGGACGAAAAACTCCCCGGCGTTGATGTCGAGGCTGACATTGTCGACCGCGGTGACCTTGCCAAAGCGTTTCGAGACATTCTGGATCTGGATGATCGGTTTGGCGGGTTCGGTCATGGTCAAGGGTTCAGCCTAACAACACCGTTCGCATCGAGCGAAGTCGAGATGCCAATCGGCAGTGCGCGCCTTTGGGGTGTCTCGACTTCGCTCGACACGAACGGAAACAGGGGGTGGTCCATCAATGCGTCTCCGCAATGGCTTTCACGCCCTGGGCCTTCAATGCGATAAAGGTCAGGACGACGGTCAGGATGATCAGCAGGGTCGACGCCGCATTGACCTCGGGCGTCACCGAGAAGCGGACCATCGAATAGACCTTCACCGGGAAGGTGATCGTGTCGGGGCCGCTGGTGAAATAGGTGATGACGAAATCGTCGAGGCTTAATGTGAAGGCGAGAAGCGCGCCCGCGACAAGCGCGGGCTTGATATGCGGGATCAGCACGTCGCGGAAAACCTGCGCCTCGCTGGCGCCGAGGTCCTTGGCCGCCTCCTCCTGCTCGCGATTGAAGGTTGCGAGCCGCGAGCGGACGACCATTGTCACGAAGGGAAAGCAGAAAGTGATGTGCGCGATCGTGATCGCGCCGAGGTTGAACGGCCAGACAAGGTCGGTTGGCCAGCCGACCGCGGCAAAGAACATCAGGAACGCGACACCGAGGCAGATCTCGGGAACGATGATCGGCAACGAAATCGTGCCGTCGATCGCGCCCTTCCACGGGAAACGAAAGCGCCAGAGCATCACCGCGGCGAGCGTGCCGAGCACGAGGCTGGCCAGCGTCGCCAGCGCCGCGATGGTCAGCGAGTTGATCAGCGCTTCGACCAGCTGGTCATTACCCAGCGCCTTTTCATAATATTTGGTGGTAAAGCCGCGCCACACGACGTTGCGCTTGCTGTCGTTGAAGCTGAAGATCATCAGCACGACCAGCGGCGCGTAGAGAAAGACCATCACCGCGCCGACCCAAAGCCGCATCCACAGCGTGCGGCTATATTCGAGCGGGGCAATCGGTGCGCGCGCGAGCAGGGCCATCAGCGAACCTCCGGCACTTTTTTGCGCATCGACTGGATCGCGATCAGGATGAACATCGCGTAGATGAGCAGGAAGGACAGCGCGGCGCCGAAGGGCCAGTCGTTCGCTTTTTTGAACTGGCGTTCGATCACATTGGCGATCATCTGGCTGTCGGTGCCGCCCATCAGGTCAGGCGTCAGATACGCGCCGAGCGCGGGGATCAGCGTGATCATCACCCCGGCGATGATTCCGGGCGCGGCCAGCGGGACAACGATCCGCATGATCGTACGGAAATGCCCGGCGCCGAGGTCGAGGCTCGCCTCGATCAGGCTGCGGTCGAGCCGGTCAAGCGCGGCGTAGAGCGGCAGTACCATGAAGGGCAGATGGACATAGACGAGGCCGAACACGACCGCGAAATTGTTGAACAGCAGCTGCACCGGCTCCCACGTTGGCAGCGGTTGCAGCCCGACGAGGGTCTTGAGCCAGCTTGTTCCCTCCCACAGCGCACCAAGCCCCTTGTTGGCAAACCCCTGCGTGCCGAGCAGCATCATCAGCGCATAGGTGCGGATGAGGAGGTTGGTCCAGAAGGGTAGCATGATGCCGAGCAGCAGCCACGGCCGCCATTTTTCGCTGGCAAAGGTGATCGCCATCGCGACCGGGAAACCGACGATCAAGCAGATTAGGGTGACCAGCGCCGCGACCGCGAAGCTTTTGCCGAAAATGGTCAAATACAGCCATTCGGTGGCGCGCTTGTAATTGTCGAGCGTGCCTGAAAATTCGATTTCGGTGAGGCCGCGGTTCTCGCCGAAGCTGTACAGCCAGACGATGGCCATCGGGACCAGGAAGAAGACGACCACCCAGAACAGGGTCGGCAGCGATACCGCCGCGAAGGTCCGTTTGCTCGTCTTCCAGTCCTGTTCGGCCACCCCCCAAGCCTTTCGTGTTTAAGCCGCGCGCACTCGCGTAAAGGCTTCCTCGAACAACGGCTGCAACGTCGGGTTGAACTTGGCATATTCGCATTTCGCCAGCACGTCGGCGGGCGGATAGATGACCGGGTTGTTCTTGTAGCTGTCGGGCATCAGCGCCTTCGCTGCGGCGTTGGGGGTCGGGTAGAGGATCGTTTTGGTGATCTTCTTGTCGACTTCGCCGTCGAGGATATAGTTGATGAAGGCGTGCGCGTTCTTGGGATGCGGCGCGCCCTTCGGGATGCACAGATTATCCGAATTGAGCTGGCTGCCTTCCTTGGGCACGACGAAATCGATGTCGTCATCCTCCGTCATCGCCTGCGCGATGTCGCCATTATATTCAAGCACCAGGTCGATATCGCCCTTCAGCAGCAGATCCTGACCGTCGTCGACGTGGAAATTCTTAACATTGGGCTTTTGCTTGATCATCATCTCTTCGATCGTCGCGATGTCGGCGGGGGTCAGCGCATTGACCGATTTGCCGAGATATTTGCCATAGAGGCGGAACATGTCGCCAGCTTCGGACAACCAGGCGATGCGGCCGGCATATTCGGGGCTGTCGAACAGGACTTTCCAGCTGTCGGGCTTCGCCTTCACCTTTGACTTGCGATAGCCGATCCCGAGTGCGAGCCAAGTGTAGGGCATCGAGAATTTGCGGCCCTGATCATAATCGACGTCGATGAAGGTCGGGTCGATATTCTTCATATTGGGGATCGCGGCATGGTCTAGCGCCTGCAACATGCCCGCCTGCGCCATGCGTTCGACAAAGTCGTTCGAGGGGACGATGACGTCGTAGCCGGGGTTGCCGGCCTTGAATTTCGCGAACAGCACGTCGTTGCTGTCGAACAGGTCCATCTTGACCTCAACGCCCGACGCTTCCTTGAAATCGTCGAGCGTCGTCTCGCCGATGTAGGTGTCCCAGTTGTAAAAGTTGAGCTTGGCTTCCTCGCCATTCGCGAGCTTCTTGCCTTCGCCCTTGCTGCACGCGGCGAGGCCGCCGAAGCTGATCCCGATGGCAGCGACGCCCATCGCCTGAAGCAGCGAGCGGCGCCCGCGGGTCTGTTTGATCAGTTCGTTGAAATCCATCGCGAGCCTCCCTGTCTGTGACGTCAAGCTGACTCAATCGAGCGCGCTTGGGAAGTGGTTTTTTGCGCTGCACCAAGAATCTTTGAAACTTTCATGCGTTGCGCAGGTACCAATCGTAATCGAGCGTCGGGACAACGCTGAAATAATTATCCTGCTCGACGCGTTTGACGATGCTGAACATGTCGACGAAGCGGTTGCCGAGATAATCGCGCATCAGTTTCGAGGCGTGGAATCGGTCGACCGCGGCAAACCAGTTCGACGGCGGCTTGTCGTCGCCACTATTGTCGCGGTCGTAGCCGTTGCCGACGACCGCGGCGCCCGGATCGGCCTGTGTCGTCATGCCGTGGTGCATGCCAGCGAGGACCGCGGCCACGGCGAGATAGGGATTGGCGTCGGCGCCGCACGCGCGATGCTCGACATGGCGACTGGGCGGCGGCCCGGCGGGGATGCGGAACGATACGGTGCGGTTGTTGACGCCCCAGGTCGGAGCAACCGGGGCATAGCTGTTCGCCTTGAAACGGCGATAGCTGTTGGCGTGCGGGGCGAAGAGCGCGAAGCCATCGCCGACGCTGCCGATCATCCCGCCGATCGCGTGGCGAAGCGCCGGGGTGCCTTCGGGGTCGTCGCTGGCGAAAATGTTGGTGCCAGCGCCGTCGTTGACCGAGACATGGATGTGCATGCCGCTGCCCGCCTGATCGGCGAAGGGCTTGGCCATGAAGGTGGCTTCCAGGCCGTGTTGCTGTGCCACGGCCTTGACCAGCCGCTTGTACATGATCGCATCGTCGCAGGCGCGCAGCGCGTCGGGCTTATGCCGCAAGGTCAGCTCGAACTGACCGGGGGCGAATTCGGATATCGCGCTTTCGAGCGGGATGTCCTGCGCGTCGGTCGCAGCATAGAGCGCGTCGAAGAAGGGACGGAAATCGTCGAGCTCGCGCAGACCGTACACCTCGACATTGCGCGGCGTGTCGCGGCTGTACCCGGGGCGGGCAGGGCGCACCGTGCCGTCGCGGGCGCGGCGCGGATCGACGAGGTAGAATTCCAGCTCGACCGCAAGCACCGGAGTCAGCCCGTCGGCGGTAAAGCGGTCGATCACGCGGCCGAGGACATGGCGCGGATCAAGATCGTGCGGCGTCCCGTCGAGCTCGTAAAAATCGACGAGGAACTGCGCGGCATGGTCGCCACCCCACGGGGTGCGGACGAGGGTACCGGGGATCGGCTTCATCGATCGATCGGCGTCGCCATCTTCCCACACCAGCCCGGTTTCGACCGTGTCCTGCCCGGTGATATCGACGACGGTGATCGATCCGGGGAACATCCGCCCGCTTTCGTACACCGCCAGCACCTCATGCTGGCGCAGCCGCTTGCCGCGCGGCACGCCGCCCATGTCGGTGTAGATCATCTCGATCGAATCGACGTCGGGATTGGCGCGGAAAAATTCCTCGGCCTCCGACCGCGGCGCCACTACGCCCGATGATTTCGACATCGCCCCTCTACTCCTTCAATGCCCGCACGCAGTCGGCAAAGGCGCCGACGAGCCGGTCGATCTGGTCGTCGCCGGTAACCGGGCTCACCAACATCATATTGTGGAACGGCGCCAGCAAAATCCCGCGATTGGCGAGGAACAGGTGGATCGCGGCCTCGAGTTCGGGGTGCATCGCTGCCTTGGCCTCGCCGCCGTTCCGCGGTGGAGTGGGGCAGGTCAGGAATTCAACGCGCGCACCGACCTGCGTAACGTGCCAGTCGAGTCCGGCGGCGGCGATTTCATGCTCCAGTCCCGCGACCAGCCGCGCGGCGCCGCGCAGCATATGATCGTAGGCGGCGGGGGTGATGACGTCGGCCAGCATCGCGTCCATCGCGGTGATCGCGAGCGCGTTGGCGGAGAGCGTTGTTCCGATGCCGCTGTGGCCGGGCGGGCGCGACCGGTTGAGGGCGGCCATGTGCTCGGCGACCTCGGCGCTGAAGCCATAGACCGCGCAGGGGACGCCGCCGCCAATCGACTTGCCGACGACCATCAGGTCGGGCGTTGGACCATGCGCGACCCCATGGCCGCCATAACCCGACGAGATAGTGTGTGTTTCGTCGAACACCAGCAGCGTGCCGGTTGCGTTGCAGAGCTTGCGCAGCGTTTCCAAAAAACCGGGCGCGTCGCGGACCATTCCGACATTGGTCATCACCGGCTCGGCGAGGATGCAGGCGATGTCGCCGGTGCGGAGGGCGGCAGCGAGCGCATCCTCGTCGTTGAACTCGATCACTGTCGTCGTATCGCGCAGGTCGTGAACCTGCCCCACCAGACTGGCACGCATAACGGGCGCGCCGCCTTTCAGATCGACGAAGGCGTCGTCGACCGCGCCATGATAGGCGCCGTTGAAGATCAGCACCTTGCGCCGCCCGGTGACGCTGCGGCACCAGCGGATGACCGCGCGATTGGCCTCGCTCGCCGTGGTCGTGACCTGCCACTGCGGTAGTCCGAACATCGCGGCGAGCTTGGCCGACAGCGCTGCGCCGCGTTCGGTGGGCAGCATATAGCTCAGCCCCTCGCTCGCCTGCTGCGCCAGCGCGCTGACGAGAGCCGGCGGCGAGTGACCGAACAGGCTCGCCGTGTCGCCGAGGCAGAAATCGTCGTACGTCTGGCCGTCGATGCTGCTGAGCGTCGCGTTTCGCGCCGAGGCGGCGACGATGGGCACCGGGCTCGGCCAATCCTTCATCCAGTGGAACGGCACCGACTGAAACCATCCACTTGCCGCGGCCTGATGCGCGAAGGCGCGCGGGTTGGCGGCGCGGAAGCGTTCGGCTTCGCGGTCGGCAACGCGCGCGATGGCGGCATTGGCGATCATCCGAGCCTGTCCTTCATCGCATAATAGAGCAGCCCCAGCGTCGCGAGCGGCTGGCGCAGCCATTTGCCGCCGGGGAAGGGGCGGCTGGGCAGGCTGGCGAGCACATCGAACCGCTCGGCGGTCCCCGCCATCGCCTCGGCAATCAGTTCACCCGCCAGCGTCGTCACCAGCGCGCCATGCCCCGAAAAGCCGTGCGCGAAAAAGACACTCCCGCGCCGCCCGATATGTGGCAGCCGGTTCATCGTCACCGCCACCGCGCCGCCCCAGCCATAGTCGATCGGCGCTTTGGCGATCTGCGGAAAGACTTCCGTCATGAACGGCCGCACGAACGCCGCGATGTCGCGCGGTGGCGTCTGCGAATAACGCTCACCACCGCCGAAAATCAGCCGCTTGTCGGCGGACAGGCGGAAATAGTTGAGCACGAAGCGGCTGTCGGCGACCGCGGCGTCGCTTGGCAACAGGTCATCGGCGTTCACGAGCGGCGCGGTCGCGATATTATAGTTCATGATCGGCACGGTGTAGCGGCCAAGGTCAGGCTCGATATGGCCAATCCAACTGTCGGTCGCATCGATCACGAAGCGCGCAGCGATATGCGCGCGATCGGACATCACCCCGGGTCCTTCAGGATAATCGGTGATGCGATGGACGCGCTCACGCTCCCAAATGCGGACGCCAGCGGCTTCGGCGGCCTGCGCGAGGCCGATCGCATAGTTTAGCGGGTGGAAATGACCGCCCTGCGGGTCATGGATGCCGCCATGGTACAGCGGGCTGGCGATATGCTGCGCCATGTCCGCTTTGGCGACGACATCGGTCCGGTAGCCGAAACGGTTTGCAAGATAATCGGCCTCGCGCCGCATCGCGCCGAAATCCTTGGGCGTCCAAGCGGCTTCCAGATGTCCGGTTTTCAGGTCACAGTCGACGCCGTGCTTTTCGATCCGGGCCTTAACGCGGTTGTTGCGCCAGCACAGGTCAAACAGCGCATCGGCGCGATCGCGGCCGAATTCGGATTCCAGTTCTGACGCCGTCCAGCGAAGTCCCGGGATCAGCTGGCCGCCGTTGCGACCCGATGCGCCAAAGCCGATATGCTCGCGTTCGATCAGGATGACCGAAAAGCCGCGCTCGGCGCAAGCCAGCGCGGCGGACAATCCCGTAAACCCACCGCCGATCACCGCGACGTCGCAGCTGCAATTGTCCCCGTCGAAGGGGCGCGGCCGCCACGCGCGCGCGGTTGCGGCATAATAGCTGTGGTTCAGCGGATCGGTCATTCAGACACCACCCTCTAAGCCCGTTCATGTCGCGCGAAGTCGAGACACCGCTCATGCCTGCGCGGCGTCTCGACTTCGCTCGACACGAACGGAAAGGGCGGGCTGAATGTCATCGGCGGGTCAGACCCGCATCAGCAGATGTTCGCGCTCCCAGCTCGACACCACCGACTGATAGTTGAACAGCTCATAATCCTTCACCGCAAAGAAAATCTCGAAGAAATCGTCGCCGAGCAGGTTGCGGACCTTCTTGCACGAGCTGAACCGGTCGAGCGCCGCCTCCAGCGTGCGGGGCAGGGTGCGGGCGCGGTTGTACGCGCTGCCCGCGATCGGCTTGGGCGGCACCATGCGGTCGACCATGCCGATATAACCGCACACCAGCGACGCGGCGATCGCCAGATAAGGATTGCTGTCGGCGCCGGGCAGGCGGTTTTCGACGCGGCGATTGTGTTTGTCCGACACGGGAACGCGGAATCCGCACGAGCGATTGTCGACGCCCCACTGGACGTTGATCGGCGCGGCGCTGTCGGGGCGCATGCGGCGGAAGCTGTTGACGTTCGGCGCCCACAGCGGCGCGATCTGCGGCATGAAGCGGATCAGTCCGGCGACATAGGACCGGAACGCCGCGCTGTCGCGTCCGTTGGCGGTCGAAAACAGGTTCTTGCCGGTGGCCGCATCGACCACCGACTGGTGGATGTGCATCGCGCTGCCCGGTTGGCCCGCCATCGGGTTCGCCATGAAGGTCGCGTAGACATTATGCTGCTTGGCGACGCCGCGCACGACGCGCTTGAAAAGAAAGACCTCGTCGGCAAGCCGCAGCGGGTCGCCATGCTCGAAATTCACCTCGAGCTGCGCGGCCCCCATTTCGTGGATCATCGTGTCGATATCGAGCCCCATCAGCTCGCAATCGTCATAGATATGATCGATGATATCCTCATATTCGTTCATCGCCTCCAGCCCGTAGGGCTGGCTGGCGCTCTCGCTGCGGCCCGACTGGCCGACCGGCGGGGTCAACGGGAAATCAGGGTCGGCGTTCGGTGAGACGAGGTAGAATTCGACCTCGGGCGCGATGATCGGCTTCCACCCCTTTTCAGCATAAAGCGCGAGCACTTTCTTGAGGATGGTGCGCGGTGCAATGTCGACCTCGGTCCCGTCGCCGTTAAATGCGTCGGCGATGACGAAGGCGGTGGGCGAGGTAAAGCCCGGCGCGACACAGATCGTGCTGGGATCGGCGATCAGGATCTTGTCGGGATCCTTGTCCCAGATGTCGTCGATGTCCTCGGGATAATGGCCGTCGATCGTGCAGATGAACACGCTGCCCGGGATGCGCAGCGACTTGTCCTTGACCGAGGAAAGGAACTTCTTGGCTGGCAGCACCTTGCCGCGCTGGACCCCGTTGATGTCGGGGACGATACATTCGACTTCGTCGATTTTATGGTCGCTGATCCATTGTTCCAGATTGACTGACATGCGCCCCCGATTGGGCCAAGGAGCTGGCCCGTTTGTGGAAGGCCAGCGTATCGCAAGCTTGGACGAAGCGCCAGAGGGGCCGTTATCGGCCATTTTCGGCGTTGCCAGCCCCGCGTTTGCTAGCCACATTGCAGATCGTCATCGCGAGCAAAGCGAAGCAATCCAGGGCGGCTTACGCCTGCTCTGGATTGCGGCATCGCTTCGCTCCTCGCAATGACGGTCAATGGCAGCGGAAGGCGGTACGCGATGAAGGGCGAAAATGATCCACTGGCAGCCTTCTGGATGCCGTTTACCGCGAATAAGGCCTACAAGGCGCACCCGCGCCAGCTCGTTTCGGCGAGCGGCATGTACTACCAGTCGGGCGATGGGCGCGACATTCTCGACGGCACATCGGGCCTCTGGTGCAGCAATGCCGGGCATTGCCGCCCCGAGATCACCGAAGCGATCGCGAAAGCCGCCGCAACGCTCGATTTTGCGCCGACCTTTCAACTTGGCCATCCGCTGCCGTTCGAACTGGCGCAGCGGCTTGCGGCGCTGATGCCCGATGGACTCGACCGGATATTCTTCACCAACAGCGGGTCCGAATCGGTTGATACGGCGCTGAAAATCGCGCTGGCGATCCAGCGCGCGAAGGGGCAGGGGACGCGCACCCGCCTGATCGGGCGCGAGCGCGGCTATCATGGCACCGGCTTTGGCGGGATCAGCGTCGGCGGGCTCGTCAACAACCGCCGCGCCTTCGGCGGCGGGCTGCCCGGCGTCGATCATCTGCGTCACACGCACGACATCGCGCGAAATGCCTTCACGCGCGGCTTTCCGCAGCATGGCGCCGAGCTGGCCGACGATCTCCAGCGCCTGGTCGACCTGCACGGCGCCGAAACGATCGCCGCGGTGATCGTCGAACCGATGGCGGGCTCGACCGGGGTGTTGATCCCCCCGGTCGGCTATTTGCAGCGGCTGCGCGAGATTTGCGACCGCCACGGCATCATCCTGATCTTCGACGAGGTCATCACCGCTTTCGGACGCGTCGGCGGCGCAACGGCGGCCGGGCAATGGGGCGTGACGCCCGACATCATCACCATGGCCAAGGGATTGACCAACGCCGCGGTGCCGATGGGCGCCGTCGCGGTGAAGCGCGAACTGCACGATGCGGTGCTCGACAGCGTCGATGCGGGCATCGAGCTGTTTCACGGCTACACCTATTCAGGCCACCCGTTGGCGAGCGCCGCCGGGATCGCGACGCTCGATCTTTACGCGCGCGACGGTTTGTTCGACCGGGCGAATGAACTCGCGAGCTATTGGGAGGAAGCGGCGCACAGCTTGAAAGGGCGACGCCATGTCATCGACATCCGGACCATCGGTCTGGTGGCCGGGATCGAACTGGAGCCGCGCCCCGGCGCGCCGACCGCGCGCGCGATGGAGCTGTTCCACGCCTGTTTCGACAATGGCCTGTTGGTGCGCGCGACCGGCGACATCATTGCGCTGTCGCCGCCGCTGATTGTCGAGAAAAATCAGATCGAGGAAATGTTCGGAAAGATCGGCGATCTTGTCGATCGTATCGACTGACGAATTCGGTCAGTCCAGCATAGCTGCAATCACGCGCCGCAGTTCGCGTCGCGAAAGCGTCGGCGACCGCCGCGCTGGTTTTTCGGCCCGCGCTTCGATGGCGCTATAGGGGCGGAGAAGGCAAGGAAACGCATTTAGTTTGAAGTACATATTATCCTTTGGTTTTCTTATGTTTTCTGATTGAAGACAGGTCGGCGATACGCCTCGCGGGGCAACCCGCCGATCGGGAAATGGTGACGGGGCCGACAAATTTCAGGATGCCGGTGTCAGGACGCGCCCGCTGTCAGTCGTCGCTCACCAGCGGGAAGGTGACCGAAACCCGCGTTCCCTTGCCGACCTCGCTTTCGATGTCGAGTTGCCCCTGGTGGCGCTCGCTGATGTGCTTGACGATAGCAAGGCCAAGGCCGGTGCCACCAACCGATCGGCTGCGCGCCTCGTCGACCCGATAAAAGCGCTCGGTCAGGCGCGGCAGGTGGTCGGGTGCGATGCCGTCGCCTTCGTCGCCCACCGACAGGCGTATGCGGCGCCCTTCGCGGGCGAGTTCGACGGTGACGGGGGTATCGGCATGGCCATATTTCATCGCGTTCGACACGATGTTGTGGGCAAGCTGTTTCAGTTGCGCTTCGTCGCCCAGAATCAGCGCGGGTTCATCGCCGAACCGGGTCACGACGTCCTTGGCGCGCGCGGGTTCGCTGTCGCCAAGCTGCGCGACGGTGGTGCGCAGGATTGCGCCCAGATCGACTGTCGTCGTCGGGCGCCGAAAGCGGTCGGCCTCGACGCGCGAGATCGACAGCAGGTCGATGACAAGTTGCTGCATCCGCCGCGCCTCGCGCTCGATGATCGACAGGAAACGGTCGCGGGTTGACGCGTCGGTGTCGCCGTTCATTTCCTGTAGCGTCTCGACATATCCAAGGATCGCGGCGAGCGGTGTGCGCAGCTCGTGGCTGGCGTTGGCGACAAAGTCCGACCGCATCCGGTCGGCGGCGTCGATCGCCGAGCGATCGGACAGGAAGATGATATTCTCGCTGCCCGACAAGGCGGCAATCCGCATGGTCCAGCGCTGGCCCGGCCGCGGAAAATCGACCAGGTTGACCGGCTCCAGCGGCGTGCCGCCCTGAATATGCGACAGCCAATCGGTCGCTGCCGGATGCCGGATCGCGGTCCGCACGTCGGCGCCGACGATATGCCGCCCAAGCAGTCGGACGGCCGCGTCGTTGGCGATGGTCACGATATTGTCGGCAGTACCGAGCAGGGGCTCCTTTTCCTGATCGACCCAATGCGCGAAATCGGGATGGCGGAGGAGTGACGCCGGGGCAATGGTGGTAGGAGAAGGGGAAACGGTCGAAGGTTCGGCGATGCTGGCGGGAAGCGCGCTGTAAACGGTCCAAGCGGCGATGCAGCCGACGATCGCCATGATTGCGATCGCCAACAGGTCGCCACCGGTCAATGCGGCAAAGATCGCCGCGATGACGATCATGGTGAGCGCAATGACGAGGCTGGACAGGCGATCGAACATCGTCTGCCGCCTCGCACGAAGCAAGGGGCAGGCGCAAGGCCGTTTGCGGGTGTTAACGCTTCGGCGGCGGATGTCCCAAACCGGGATGCAGGCGGTCGTGCGCGGTGTTTTGCTTTTCCTTGCGTCGTCATTGGGTTATGCGCGGCGCATGGATAATCGCGAAATTCCAACCGAGAACGCCGCCAGCCCCGACGACGCCATTCCCTCACGGCGGCGTATGTTGGCGCTTGGCGCAGTGGGCGTGTCGGCGGCGCTGACGATCCGTCCCGCCTTTGCACAGACAGCGGTATCGGTGATGAATTGCCAGATACCTGTGCCGGGTCCGGGCGGCGCGGGTCAATTGATCGATGCGCAGGGCAAGCTGGTGCCGCCGGGCACCAAGGGAGCGTTTCCGGGCGCCCTGCGGCCCTTCACGGGCGAAGAAGTGAAACGCGCATTCCGGGGCCAGACGCTCCCCGGTACGACCTATAATCAGTCGCAAGCGTATCTGCAGTACATCCGGCGCTTGCAGGCGGGGCAGAGCGGCTTTACCTGTTTCGCGTCGATCACGACGTCGCGCTGATTTTCGCTCTTTCGCGGGCGACGTCGGTTCAGCCGCGTCGCCAGCCAAAGGAGTTTTCGTGAAATTAGCTTCGCTCAAGCACGGCCGTGACGGCCGTCTCGTTGTCGTTTCGGACGATCTGGCCTGGTATGCCGACGCTGGTCAGATCGCGGCGACAATGCAGGCGGCGCTCGATAATTGGGCCTATGCGGCGCCGCGGCTGGCGGCGCTGGCAGAAGACCTGAATCACGACGCGATTCCCAAGGAGCGATTTCACGAGCGCGATGCGGCATCGCCATTGCCGCGCGCTTATCAATGGGCCGACGGTAGCGCCTATGTGAACCATGTCGCGCTGGTCCGGCAGGCGCGCGGCGCCGAAATGCCCGACAGCTTCTGGCACGATCCGCTGATGTATCAGGGGGGCAGCGATGCGTTTCTGGCGCCGCGCGATCCGATCCCGCTCGCCGACCCGGCCTGGGGCTGCGATATGGAGGCCGAAGTCGTCGTTGTGACGGGCGACGTCCCGGCGGGCATCGACGCGGTTGCGGCGCGCGACAAGATTTTGCTGGTCGGGCTGACCAACGACGTGTCGCTGCGCGGGTTGATCCCGGGCGAACTCGCCAAGGGGTTCGGCTTTTTCCAGTCGAAGCCGTCGAGCGCGATGTCGCCGGTGTTCGTGACGCCCGAGGCGCTGGGCGCGCGCTGGCAGGACGGCAAGTTGCATGGCACGCTGTGCGTTGACCTCAACGGACAACCGCTGGGCCGCGCCGACGCCGGCGTCGACATGACCTTTGATTTCGGGGCGTTGATCGCCCATGCGGCCAAGACGCGCGATCTGGGCGCGGGGACGATCATCGGGTCGGGGACGGTATCCAATCGCGACGCCGATGGCGGCCCCGGCAAGCCGATCGCCGAGGGCGGTCTGGGTTATAGCTGTCTGGCCGAGGTGCGGACGGTGGAGACGATCCAGCAAGGCGAACCCAAGACGCCGTTCATGCAAAAGGGCGACACGGTCCGGATCTGGATGGACGACGAACGCCACCACAGCATCTTTGGCGCAATCGAACAGCAGGTTGCCTGAATGAAAAAGGGGCGGGATTGATCCCGCCCCTTGTTTCCTATGGGTGAACCGCCGCTGGATCAGCCGAAGCTGCCGCCCGACATGGCATCGCTGAGCGAACAGGCCGCCGGGCCCAGAATGACGATGAACAAAACCGGCAGAATGAACAGGATCAGCGGCACCGTCATGATCGCCGGCAGGCGTGCGGCCTTTTCCTCGGCGCGCATCATGCGTTCATTACGAAACTCTGCCGACAGCACGCGCAGCGCACTGGCGAGCGGCGTACCATATTTTTCGGTCTGGATCATGGTCGTGACCACGCCCTTCACCGACTCCAGATTGACGCGATAGGCCAGATTTTCGAACGCTTGGCGGCGCTCGGTCAGAAAGCCCAACTCGATCGAGGTCAGCGCAAACTCCTCGCCGAGTTCGGGATAGGCCCGGCCCAATTCCTTTGATACCCGCGAGAAGGCAGAGTCGACGGTCAAACCGGCTTCGGCGCAGATCACCAGGAGGTCGAGCGCGTCGGGAAGCCCCTTGCGGATGGCGTCGGTTCGCTTGGTCCGCTTGTTCTGGACGAACAGGTCGGGTGCCTTGTAGCCGAGGATCAGCGCCGCCATCGTCGCGCCCGAGCGTTTGATCGGCGTCAGATCGGGCCACATGTCGAGGCCGTAGATCAGAAACGCGGCAAGGCCGCCAAACACGATCGGCAGCACCAGGCGGCCGAAAATCACCGCCACCGCCAAATCCTTTGACCGGATCCCGGCTTGCGCCAGCTTTTGCTGAACCTCTTTGACCTGGCCTTCCTGCAGCACCTGAAGCTTGCCCAGGAAGGTTCGCATTTTGTCTGCATGCTGGTTCTTGCGAACCAGCTTGGCACGTCGTTTCGCGGTCGATGCCGTGATCCCCGCCTTCAGCTGTTCGCGGCGGTCGTTGAGTGCCTTGACGCGCTTGGTCATCGGATTGCGCACCGTCAGCGCGCCATAAATGGCGAACAGGACGGCAAAGACGCCGACCGCGGCAAGCATGGTACCGGCCCAGATCACGTCGACGCCCATCAGCGTCGGCCCGGTCTGGGCGCCAGTGAAGGTGGTGAGAAGGAGGCTGCTGTTCACTGGTTCCGCCCCTTCAGATTTCGAAACTGATCATTTTGGCCATGATCCCGGCACCGATGCTCATCCAGATCAGACCACCGATGCCGGTGATGATCAGCCGCTGCTCATAGAAAAAGCCTGCGAGATAGGTGGGATTCATCGACCACACGACGCCAAAGACGAAGAAGGGCAAAGCGCCGACGATGTAGGCCGATGCCTTGGCTTCCGATGACATGGCCCGGATCTTGAGCTTCATCTGGGCGCGCTTGCGCAGCACATCCGACAGGTTGGACAGCGTTTCGGCGAGGTTGCCGCCCGTCTCGCGCTGAATCTGGATGGTGATGCAGAAGAACTGAAACTCGGGTGTCCCCAGCATCACAGCCGATTCCTGCAATGCGGCTTCCATCGTGTTGCCGATACGGATGCGTTCGACAATGCCCTTGAATTCCTCACCCACCGGACCGGGGAGCTCCTGACTCACCACCTGAAAGGTTTCGGTGACCGGCAAGCCGGACCGCAGGCCGCGGACGAGCAAGTCGATCGCATCGGGAAAGCGGGCGTTGAACTGGGCGACACGCTTCTTGATCGCGCGCCCGACGATCAGATACGGGAGGCCAAGGCTCAACAGCAAGCCGATGAGACCGGCCATGGTGATCGGCGCGCGCATGGCCAGCATGCCGCCGGTAACGACGACAAAAAGGCCCATCGAGGCGAACATATATTGGGTGAGCGTCCATCCCTTGCCGGTGCGGCGAAGGCGCTTTTCCATCTCTTCGCGGCGCGGCATCAGGCTGGCCAGCGTTGCGTTGCCCTGGACACCCGACTGGATCGTCTTGCGCATCTGAGCCGCCACGACCGCCTCGGTCGAGGCGGCATGACGGTCCTTGACCATCGCCAGTCGGCGCGTCTTGGCTTTGCCGGCCGAAGGCCCGCCGAGCAGGACGACGAGTAGGGCAAAGGCCAGCACGGCCCCGGCGATGATAAGGATGACTGGCAGATTCATGTCAGCAGATGTCCGCTTCTATCGCTTTTGGTGGTGAAGGTCCCTCTGGCGGACCGTCATGCCGCCTGCTTCGCGCCCTTTTTCGTCATCAACCCGAGCTTGCCGAGCAACGAACCGCCCGACTTGCCCTTGGCCGTTGCGGCCTGCGCCTCTTCGGCCTCGACATCGGCGCCGTCGAGGATCAGGCGCATCAGATTACTCCACACCTGCGCGGCTTTGGTGCCCTTGCAAACTTCGGCATAGGATTTGCCAAGCTTCGCCGACTGGCAGACCAGTTTCGGGTCGAACGGGATCACCACGTCGATCTGGCGTTCGATCGAGGATTCAAATTCCTTGCGCGACAGTTCACCGACGGCGCTTTGGAACTTGTTGGCGACCAGCACGACGCGGGCGCCGGGCACATTCTGTTTGAACCAGGACAGCATGCGAATGGTATCGCGCGCGGCGGCCAGCGTGACGTCGGTCACCAGCAGGATCGTTCCGGCCTCCGCCACCAGATGGGGGAAGGGGATCAGCACCTGGCGCGGAATGTCGACGATCGTCATTTCGAACGCACCGCGCAATTCTTCTTCCAACTGGAAAAAGGCAGATCCGTCGGTCATTACCGGCTGATGGATCGGCGCCTCGGCCGACAGCAGGCTGAGCTTGTCCGACGCCCGCACCATCGCGCGTTCGATGAACAGGCCGTCGATGCGGCTCGGATTGTCGATTGCGTCGATCAGGCCGCGACCCGGTTCCAGGTCGAGCGTCAACGCGCCGGTACCGAAATGGACGTCGAGGTCGAGCAGCGCCGTTTGGCGGCTCGCCTGTTCGCTCATCGCCCAAGCGAGCGAGGTCGAGACAAGCGAAGCGCCGACGCCGCCACGCACCCCGACCACCGCCATCATGTGATGCGGTTTGTCGTCCTGCATATCGGCATGTTTCGGCGCGGTTAGCATCGCCTGCGCCATGGTCAGCGATTCGCGAACCTGTTCCAGCGACAACGGTTTGAGCAGATAATCCTGGATACCGCTCGACAACAGGTCGCGGTAGAGCCGGACGTCGTTGACCTGCCCCGCCGCAATCACAACGGTGCCGGGTTCGCAGACCTCGGCCAGCGCGTTGATGTCGTTGATAGGGTCACCCGATTCCGACATGTCGACGAACAGGATGTTCGGGCTGGCGGACACCGACAGCGACTGGACCGCGTTGCGCAGACCGCCCTTGTTACATTTCTCGATCGGCCAGCCCATGTCGTTGGCGGCGGCGCGGATCAGCTCAAGCGTATCGTCGTCGCACACGAAGGCGCTGAACGGGTCACGCAAGCCCGCGGATTTGAACGGCGCGTTCACTGGCCACCTCCTTCGTTGGTCTTTTCACCGCGCAGTTCGCCGGCCCCTGTTGGCGGCTTCTCACGGAAGGTCTTGATCGCGCGCGTCGCCATTGACGGATCGTTGCCGTCGCTGCGCGCGCCCTTGATCAAATCATTGGGGTCGGCGACCATCGCCGCGAGGTTGCTGTTCGTCGCGCAGCCATAGTTGGCCGACGTCGCATTGGCGGTGTTGATCGACGACTTGCTGGACCAATCCGGGCAGCCGGGGACGAAGGCCGACGCGCGGGTGATGATCACGCGCAAATGGCCCTGCGGCACTGCACCCGTGGTTACCGGAACAACGTCGCTCACCAGCAGGCCGCGACGCGCGACCATCGACCGCACAGTCGCTTGCGCCGATGTCGCGCCATAGACCGACGGGTCCTCGATCGAGATGCGGTCGCCGTAACGCACGCCCATCGCGTCGAACCAACCTTGCAGTCGGCTCTGCTCGCTGGGTGCCAGCTCTCCGCTGGAAGCGGCGACGTCAAACTGATGGATGGCGTTGCGCACGACCGGCTGATGCACCGAATCAAGGCTGCGGTTGCTGTAGGCGGTACCGGTGCATCCCGCGAGCGATGCGCTCAGTGCCAGGACCGTCCAAGTTGCAATTTTTTTCATCACTTTGCTCCTGAAATCCTGGACATCACTTGATGCTGAAGCCGGGGGCGGCGTCGGCGCTGCTCCCGCGCGGGCGATCCGCGTCGCCGACGCTCGTGTCGAGTCGCGGCTTCGGACGATCGCCGCCCGTCACGCCGTCACCGGTCTGATTGAGCAGGATCCGCTGCAGATCGTTCGCGTCCTGATAGGCGTCGGTCGGCAGCTTGATGTCGTTCGCCGACACCGGCTGGACCAGATAGGGCGTCACGACGATAACCAGTTCGGTCTCGCCACGCCGGAAACTGTCCGATTTGAACAACATGCCGAGCAGCGGCACGTCGCCAAGACCGGGCATCTTGTCGATGGCGCCGATCGACCGGTTGTTCATCAGGCCGGCGATCATGAAGCTTTCACCCGACCCCAGTTCGACCGTCGTTTCGGCCCGGCGAACCGTCAGGGCCGGAACCTGGAAACCGTCGAGCTCGATGGCGCCTTCGGTCGAAAGCTCGGATACTTCGGGGCGAACGCGCAGGCTGATACGACCGTTCGACAGCACCGTCGGCGTATAGGCCAGGCTCACGCCATATTTGCGATATTCGATCGTCGTCCCGGCAAGGTTGCCGGGGATCGGAACCGGGAATTCGCCGCCCGCCAGGAAGTCGGCGGTTTCGCCCGAGATCGCGGTCAGATTGGGCTGCGCCAAGGTGGCGACCAGCCCCGATCGTTCACCGATGTCGAGCGACGCCATCAGGTCGAGGCCGAACAGGCGACCGGCGCCGGCCAGGCTGCGTCGACCCGACGGCTGGGTAAATTGATAGTTGGTGCCCAGCGTCGTCCGACCGTTGGTGAGCGGCAGGCCAGTGGCCGGGTCATAGGGGCGAGGAACCGGGCTGCCCGGAAAGACAGCGGTGGGCGCCGGAATGTCGGTGATCGTGCCAGGGCTGCGACCGCCAAAGATCCCGCCAAGGAAACCGTTGCCCAGCGCACCGTCGGTGTCGCGGGTCAGCAGATTTCCGCTCATTTCCTTGACCAAAGTGCGGTTCACTTCGGCGATGCGGACCTGCAGATTGACCTGCAGCGGCGTTGCCGTGCGCAGACGCGACAACACTTTCGTACCCTCGCCGACAAATGCCTGAACCAGCATTTCGGCTTCGGCCGCGTCGTCGGGCGACTGGACGGTGCCGGTTAGCAGCACAAAGCCGTTCATCGTATTCGCCGAGATGCTCGCGTCGGGCATTGCCAGCGACAGCATCTGATCGATCGTTTCGATATTGTTGCCGACGCGGGCGACGGTCGAGAACACAACGCGGCCGTTGGCATCGGTGGCATAAATGCTGGTTTCACCCGGCTTTTTGCCAAAGATGTAAAGCTGGCGCCCCGAACGGACCTGGACGTCGGCGACTTCGTCATTGGCGACGAAGATGTCGGTCATGGCAGCCGGAAGGCTGATCAGGCGGCCACGGCCCACCGACAGGTCGATGCTGCTGCTGGCGTTCTGGGTTGCCTGAGCCGCCACCGGCTGTACCGGCGCGGAAACCAGCGTCGCTGTGACCAGGCCAATGGCCAGGGTGCGAGCCATGGCCGCTGCCTTGAAATTGGGTTTGCTGTTCATCTTACTTACCCCCAACCGAAACTTCGGTCACTTTGTCACCGCGCGTCACGCGAACCACCGGTCCACTGCGCGCCGCCGGCCCATAATTGCCGCCTGAAGGTGCCGGCATTCCGGCTGCCTGCTGCTGCGGACGCGATCCGCCGCCGCCGACACGGCCGCTGACCGGGATCCAGAAGCGCGATACATCGCCGCCGGTTGTCGCGGTTTTCGCGGTAACCGGGCGGGCCTGGGCCTGCGCCAGCATGCGGCGTTCTGCTTCGCTGCCGCCCTTTGCTGGGACGCTGATGTCGCCCGAGGCGATCGCGGCTTCGAGTTCGCCGCTGCTTTCGGCCAGCGGACGCAGCGCGAGCGACAATTTGCCCATGCTCTGCGCAACCGCGATGCGTTCGGCGAGTTCCGGAGTGGCTTCCAGCGTAACCGAGCCAAAGGTGCGAACCGGCGTCTTGCCCGTTTCGTCTTCGGCATCGTAGCGCTGGTCGGTCGCAAGCACGCAGACATTACGCACGATCGTTTCGGCGGTGAAAATCTGATCGTCAGGATAGGCACTGCCTTCCTTGACCTCGATCGTCTGTGCTAGCAGCACGTCGACGCGGTCACCCGGGAAGACGAAACCGGCGACGCCCTGTTCCTGGCTGACCTTGACCGTCACGGCGCGCATGCCGGGGCCGAGCGCCGCAGCAAGGAAGCCGCGATCGTCAGGATGGACCAGCGCGCCTTGGGTCAAGGGCTGGCCCGCGGTGATCGGATAGCGCACGACGGTGCCGACCAACGTGTTCACGTCGGTCTTTTCCTTCATGAAATACGCCTTTTCGACCAGCTCTTTCGGCCAGGGCTGGAAACGAAAGCTGTCGGGGCCGATGATCGTGCCGACCGGCAGCTGCCGTGTTGCGACCAGGATCATCGGACCGGTAATCTCCGGCGCCGCAGCGGCCCGAGCTTCCGGAGCCGAAGCCCCGCGCATCATCTGGTTGACCCCGAATGCCGCGCCGATCGCAATGACCAGCGCGCCAACGATCAGCATAATCTTTCGCGTATCCATGACGATTTTTCGCCTCCTAACACCAGCCAGACACGGCGGTGTTTGCCCTCAGGCTCAACCGATAGCCTGAAACTGGTTAAGATATTGTTGGTGAAGCGCCCAAAGCCCGGCGGCGGCGATCGCGACCCCATAGGGCACCTCGACCGGCGTTTCGGACCGACGAATTTTCATATGAATCAACATGACGGCGGACAGGATGCCGCCGCCCACGGCCATGACCGTGAGCATCGGCAGGAACAGCGGCAGCGGGATCCACAGCATCACCGCGCCGATCATCTTCACATCGCCGCCGCCCATCGCGCCGATCGCAAAGAGTCCGGCAAAAACCAGGAAGACCGCAAAGGCCGCACCGAACTGAACGGGCATGTCGGGCCACAGCGCGAGGCCGCTGGCAATCCAGAAAGGGATCGCGAGCAGGGCGATTGCCGCGTTGAGCTCGTTGGAAATTGTCCGCGATCGCAGGTCGCTGATCGCCGCAGCGATCATCAAAAGGCCTAATATGGCCATCAGGCCAAGGGAGATAGTGCCGCTGTCCATCGGCGGCCTCCTACGCAATATGGCTTACCAAACGGTAACCATGCACTGCCGACGGCGCGGCTTGCATTCCGTGGGCCAATGGATATGCGGCGGGGCATGACCGCCGCGCTGCCTTCTGCCATCGACGTGCTGATCGTCGGCGCGGGCATCGCGGGTGCCAGTCTGGCCGCGGCGCTCGCGCCGTGGCGCCGGGTGATGCTGATCGAGGCGGAAGATACGCCGGGTTACCACGCCACTGGCCGATCGGCGGCTTTCTGGCACGAAACCTATGGCGGGGCGCACGTTCAGCCGCTGTCCATCGCGTCCTTCGATACGCTAGCGCACCCGGCGCCCGACTTTTCCGAACGCGCCTTTCTTTCGCCGCGCTCGGCGCTGACCATCGGCCGTCGGTCCGAAGCGACGGCCGTCGATGCCTTTGCGGCCAAATTTGAGGCCAGGGGCGTCGATGTCGTGCGGATAGGCCCCACAGACATAGCCCGGCACATCCCCGGCGTTCGCGCCGATTGGAGCGAAGCGGCCTATGAGGCGGCGTGCAGCGATATCGACGTTGGCGCGCTTCACGCCGCCTATCTGCGGGCGGCCAAGCGAGATGGAGCGCTTCTCGCGATCCGAGCACCGCTGGAATCGGCACGGCGGACCGCCGACGGCTGGGAAGTCCGGGTGAGGGGGGAGACCATCCATGCGGCGCTGATCGTCAATGCCGCGGGAGCTTGGGCGGACCGCGTTGCGGCGGCGTGCGGGGTCGCGCCGGTCGGCATCCGTCCCTATCGCCGCACCGTTGTCCAGCTGCGGTTTGGGGTGGCTGTGCCTGCCGAACTGCCGCTGATCGTTCACGTCGGCGGCGATTTCTATTTCAAGGGCGAGAGCGAAGGGCGGGTGTGGCTCAGCCCGCATGATGAAACGCCGGTCGAGCCGCATGATGCGGCGCCCGAAGACTTCGATGTGGCGATCGCGATCGATCGCTTGCAGGCCGTCGTCGATTGGCCGGTTGCTGCCGTCGAACGCAAATGGGCGGGGCTGCGCAGCTTTGCGCCCGACCGTGTTCCGGTGTTCGGCGCCGATCCGCACCAGCCCGGTTTTATCTGGTGCGCGGGGCAGGGCGGCGTCGGGATCCAGACCTCGCCCGCGGTTGCGGCGCTGCTGGCGGCCGAGCTCGGGGCGCCGCCACCGGCAGGCATGATCGGGGACGTCGATCCGTTGCCTTTCGCGCCATCGCGCTTCGCCTGATATCAATCTGGCGGCTTGCGCGCCGCCTCCGTCTGCTTACCATAGGCTTGTCGCGTCACCGTGGCGCGCCAACGACCTGCGGAGGATCCGATGGCCCATTATTTCGAGATCAAGAAGAACAAGGCGGGCGAGCATGTCGCCTATTTCAAATATAACAGCGAAACGATTTTCTGGACCGAAGGCTATTCCAGCAAGGCGTCGGCGCTCAACGCCATCGAATCGATCAAGAAAAACGGACCGGGCGCGGAGATACGCGAAGCCGAATAGAGCGACGGCGCGGGCGTTCAGCGCGCCCGCGCTACCTCGAGTGCCGCGTCGCTGGCGAGCTGATCAGCGATTTCATTGTCGCCATGCCCGGCGTGGCCCTTGACCCACAGCCATTCGATGTCGTGCCGCTTGGCTTCGGCCAGCAAGCGCTGCCATAGGTCGGCATTGGCCACGGGCTTTTTGGCAGCGGTTTTCCAGCCGTTTTTCTGCCAGCCATAGATCCATTTAGTGATGCCGTCGCGCACATAGACGCTGTCGGTCGACAGTTCGACTTTGCAGCGTCGTTTGAGCGCCGCCAGCGCCTCGATCGCCGCAAGCAACTCCATGCGATTGTTCGTGGTATCGGGCTCGCCGCCCGATAGCTTTTTGACCACATCGCCCCAGCGCAAAACCGCGCCCCAGCCGCCCGGACCGGGATTGCCCTTGCATGCACCATCGGTGGCGACGATCACCGTCTTTGTCCGTTCGTCGCTCATGCGGCGGCAAACAGGCTGGCAGCATCGGCGGCGCGATAGCGCAGCAGGCGGGCGAGGAAGGGTGAGGGATCCTTGCGGGTAACCAGCGCGTCCTCTGGCGTATGCACCCAGTCGTGCGCGCGCGTCAGCAGGAACCGCAGCGCGGCGCCGCGCGCCAGCTTCGGCAATGCGGCACGCTCGGCGTCGGTCAAAGTAATTTCGCGCGCGTAGCCGCGCATCAGCGCCCCCGCGAGCGCGGCATCGCACGTCCTGCCATCGGCGGAAAAGGTCCATGCTGCATGGGTGATCACCAAATCATAGGCGCGAAAGTCGGTGGCGGCGAAATAGAAGTCGATCAGCCCCGACACCCGGTCGTCGAGCATCAGGACATTGTCGGGAAACAGGTCGGCGTGAATGACATGGGCAGGCAGGTCGGCGGGCCAATGCGCATCCACGAAGGCGAGTTCCGCATCGACGATCGCCTGCAAGCCCGGGCGTACCGCGTCGAGGTTTCCGGTCGCGTCGGCGACACCGCGCCAATGTCGGTGGCCCATGCTGTTGTCGCGAGCGCCGTCATATCCAGCGAGCGCGCGGTGCATCGCGCCGAGTGCGGCGCCCGCCGCCTCGCACTGCGCCGCGCTGGGATGAGTAAGCGATATGCCCGACAAAAACTGGATAATGCATGCGGAACGGCCCGAAATCTGCTGGACGGCGACGCCGCTGCGATCGCGGATCATTGCCGGCACTGGCGAGCCGCTGGTTGCTAGATGGTCGAGCAGGTCGACAAAGAACGGCAGGTCGCCCGCGCTGACGCGCTTTTCGTAAAGCGTCAGGATGAACCGGCCCGCGGTCGTTTCGAGCAGGAAATTGCTGTTTTCGACCCCCTCGGCAATGCCTTTGCACGACAGGACGCTGCCGATGTCGTAGCGTGCGACGAGCGCGGCTAGGTCGTCAGGGTCGACGTGGGTATAGACCGCCATCAGGCGGAAGCCGGTTCGAGACCGCGCGGCAGTTTGAACACCATAGTTTCTTCTGCGGTGACGACCACATCTTCCACGATTCGTCGGTGCGCCGCGACGGCGTCGATGACTTCGCGGACGAGGGTCTCGGGCGCGCTGGCGCCCGCGGTGACGCCCAGCGTCGAGATATTGGTAAGCCAGTCGGGATCGACGTCGGTGCCGCGTTGCACTAAATGCGCGGGGGTTCCCATCCGTTGCGCAACTTCAACGAGGCGCAGGCTGTTCGAGCTGTTCGGCGCGCCGATCACGATCATCCGGTCGCAATCACCGGCAATGGCCTTGACCGCGTCCTGCCGGTTCGACGTCGCGTAGCAAATATCCTCGCCGCGCGGCCCTGAAATCGACGGGAAACGGTGCTGCAAGGCGGCGATGATGTCGCGGGTGTCGTCCACTGACAGTGTGGTCTGGGTCAAAAATGCCAGCCTATCGGGGTCGGGCGGTGTCAGCGCGGCGACATCATCGACCGATTCGACCAATGTCATCGCGCCATCGGGCAATTGGCCCAGCGTGCCGATGACCTCGGGATGACCGGCGTGGCCGACAAAGACGATGTGGCGGCCCGCTTCGTGTGCGCGCTCGGCCTGCCTATGGACCTTCGACACCAGCGGGCAGGTCGCATCGATATAATCGAGCCCACGCATTTCCGCCTTCGCGGGGACCGCTTTGGGTACGCCATGGGCGCTGAAAACGACGGGTACACCATCGGGAACCTGATCGAGCGATTCGACAAAAATTGCGCCTTGCGCCTTCAGCGTGTCGACGACGTAGCGGTTGTGAACGATTTCGTGCCGGACATAGACCGGTGCGCCAAAACGCTCGAGCGCGAGTTCGACGATGCGGATGGCGCGATCGACGCCGGCGCAAAAGCCGCGCGGCGCGGCGATCAAAACCCTGAGTTCTGCGGTTTCGTCGCAGTTCGGGCGCGGGGTCGGATGGGGAGCGTTCATGGTGGAGGCGCTCTAGCGCAGCAGGCCATATAGCGTAAAGCGGCTTCACACCGTTGCGCCGCGTTCATCGCACCGATAAGAAGCGGCGCGCATGAAGCGGGATCAACCATCCCGACTGACTTGAACTGGTTAGTGCGCCTGTTTGGAAAGCCCGATTATCATGATCTCCATTTCGTTCCCGTCGCGTAAACTTCTGACCGTGCTGTGTGGCACGGCGGCCATGGCGACGGTCGGGGGCTGTGCGAAGGACAATGACATCGACGTGTCGGGCGGCGTCGGCATCACCGCTACCCGCAGCGCGTGCCCTGCGGTCGCTGTCCCGCTGCACACCGGCGACATCACGCTGTTCGATCCGGCGACCAGCCGCGATGCGAGCGCGATCGACGTGGTTGCCGCGATCACCAATGTGACGCCAGTATGCAACGACGCGAGCGAGAAGGTCTATCAACTTGCCAGTTTCGATGTCGTCGCCACGCGCCGCGATGCCGGTCCGGCGCGTTCGGTAACCCTGCCTTATTACGGCACCGTGTTGCAGGGCGGCACGGCGGTCGTTGCCAAGCGTCTCGGCAATGTCGTGGTGACTTTTCCCGAGGGACAGACCCGCGGCACGGGCCGCGGGCAGGCGTCGGCTTATGTCGACCGCGCTGCCGCGACGCTCCCCGCCGATATTCAGGAACGCATCACGCGCCGCCGCAAGGCAGGCGACCAGGATGCCGCGATCGATCCGCTGAGCCAGCCCGAGGTGCGCGCCGCGGTACAGCGTGCCAGCTTTGAACTGCTCATCGGTTTCCAGCTGACGCAGGAACAGCTCGAATATAACGTCCGACGATAGTTTCGCGGCGGCGCTTCGGCGTTGTTCGCAACCGTTTGCCCTGCGCGCCGTTCCGGTGACGCAGGGCTTTTCGCGTGCGCCAAGCTGCGATAGGGCGCGCCAGACTTTCTCCGATCGAAGATAGGCCAAACCCCGTGACCCTGTTCAGCCGTTTTTCCGACCATATCGGCGCCGCGCTCGATACGCTCGCCGCCAAAGGCGCCTTGCCTGCCGGGCTCGACCGCGCCGCGATCAGCGTCGAGCCGCCGCGCGATCCGGCGCACGGCGATGTTGCCACGAACGCGGCGATGGTGCTCGCCAAGCCCGCGGGCATGAACCCGCGCGCGCTCGCCGAGCTGCTGGTCGCCGAGCTCGCGGCGCTCGACGAGGTGACCGAAGCGAGCGTCGCCGGTCCGGGGTTCATCAACCTGCGCCTTGCCGATGGCAGCTGGCGCGACGAACTGGCGCTGATCCACAGCGAAGCGGGCGACTATGGCCGGTCGGCGATGGGGCAGGGGCGCCGCGTCAATGTCGAATATGTGTCGGCGAACCCGACCGGCCCGATGCACGTCGGCCATTGCCGCGGCGCGGTCGTCGGCGATGCGCTGGCAGCGTTGCTCGAATTTGCCGGACATCAGGTCACCCGCGAATATTACGTCAATGATGCCGGGGCGCAGGTCGATGTTCTCGCGCGGTCGGTGCATATGCGGTACCGTGAGGCGCTCGGCGAGAATATTGGCGCGATCCCCGAAGGCCTCTACCCCGGCGATTATCTGATCCCGGTCGCGGGCAAGCTGGCGACCGAATATGGCGACCGTTTCGTCGAGGCGCCCGAAAGCGCTTGGATTGGCCTGTTCCGCGCCGAGGCGGTGAGCGCGATGATGGACATGATCCGCGCCGACCTCGCCAAGTTGGGCATCCACCACGACCTGTTTTCGTCCGAAGCCGAGTTGCAAGCCGCGGGCAAGCCCGCCGACGCCGAAAAATGGCTGCGCGATCACGACCTCGTCTATGACGGCGTGCTCGAAGCGCCAAAGGGCGAAACGCCAGAGGATTGGGAACCGGTCGAGCTGCCGCTGTTTCGCTCGACCCAATTCGGCGACGATCAGGACCGCCCGATCAAGAAATCGGACGGCAGCTGGACCTATTTCGGCGCCGACCTTGCCTATCATTTCCAGAAAGCCGAGCAGGCCGACGAGCTGATCGACATCTGGGGCGCCGACCATGCCGGGACGGTGAAGCGCATCAAGGCCGCTGTGGCGGCGTTGACCGACGGCAAGAAGAAATTCGACGTCAAGCTGGTCCAGATGGTCCGCCTGCTTAAAAATGGCGAACCGTTCAAGATGTCGAAGCGCGCGGGCAATTTCGTCACGCTCGCCGACATTGTCGATGAGGTGGGCAAGGACGCCGTGCGCTTCACCATGCTGACGCGCAAAGCCGACGCGCAGATGGATTTCGATTTCGCCAAGGTTGTCGATGCGTCGCGCGACAATCCGGTCTTTTATGTCCAATATGCCCATGCGCGGATCGCGTCGCTCAAGCGCAAGCTTGCCGAGGCGGGGGTCGCGCCCGCGACCCCGAACGCGGCGCGCTTGGACGAGTATGAACTCGGCCTCGTCAAGCTGCTCGCGCAATTCCCGCGGATCGTCGAGGCGGCGGCCTTGGCGCGTGAGCCGCATCGGATCGCTTTCTACCTCGGCGACGTTGCGGCGGCATTCCACGCCTGGTGGAACCTTGGTAACGATCGTCCCGACGCCCGTGTCATTTTGGCAAATGATCCCGAATTGACGGCGACGCGCCTTTATTTGGCCGATGGAATCGGGCAGGTTATCCGAAACGGGCTGCACCTGATGGGGGTAGAGGCGCTCGAGGAGATGAACTGATGGCCGAGGACAAGAACGCCGAGCAGGGCGAAGCGGGGCTGGGGCTGGAAAGCGAAGACCGGCTGCCGTGGCTGGAAGCCGCCGACGGGGTCGAGGAAGATGGCGAAGTATCGCCCGCACGCCTGCTGGTGATGGTGCTGGGCGGATTGCTGTTGATCGGCGCGGTGCTCGGCGGCCTGTGGTGGGTCCAGAATGGTGGCGCGCGCGGCAAGGGCGAACTGATCGCGGCGCAGGACGGCAATTACAAGGTCGCGCCGAAGAATGATGGCGCGAAGACCTTTGAAGGCGAGGGCGATGCCAGCTTCTCGGCCAGCGAAGGCGCCGAGCCCGCGGGCAAGGTCGATCCGACGCGGATGCCCGAAGAACCTGCCGTCACGCCGCAGGAGCGCGAAGCCGCAAAGGCATCGGCGGCCAAGGCTGCCGCGGACAAGGCGGCGATGGCGAAAGCCAAGCCCGCGCCGACGACCGTCAAGTCCGAGCCGAAGGTCGCTGCGGCCTCCGCCAAGGCTCCCGCCGCGACAGCGAAAGCCGCGCTGCCGACGGCCGCTGCGGGATCGGCGATGATCCAGCTCGGCGCGTTCAGCAGCGATGCCGCCGCGGCTAAGGCATGGACGAACCTGTCGAAGCGCTTTGCCTATCTGGCCGATCTCAACAAATCGGTGTCACCGGCCAAAGTTGGCGATGGTACGGTCTATCGCCTGCGCGTTGCGGCCGGAACGGCAGCTAACGCCGCGAATTTGTGCGGAAAATTGCGCGTCGCGGGCGAAAATTGCGTCGTCGTTCGCTGATTTGGCCCGTCTGGCCGCAGACTCCGTTGGTACAATCGCGCCGCTATGGCATGTTGCGCGGCGTGGCGGCTGCGTGAGGGGGCGGCGGCCAAGGGAGTTTGAGATACGATGATACCCGCCATTTTCGGCCTGTCGGGACTGACCCTCACCGACGACGAGCGCGCCTTTTTTCGCGACAGCGACCCCGCGGGCTATATCCTGTTCGGACGCAATATCGAAAATCGCGAGCAGCTGCGGCGGTTGACCGACGAATTGCGCGCGCTTGACGGGCGGAGCAACGTGCCGATCCTGATCGATCAAGAGGGCGGCCGCGTCGCGCGGATGAAATCGCCCGAATGGCCGCTATTCCCGAGCGGCGCGACCTTTGACGCGCTCTATGATCGCGCCCCGGCGAGCGCGATCGAGGCGGCACGGTTGAATGCGATGGCGCTCGCCGCGATGCTGGCCGAGGTCGGCATTAACGTCGATTGCCTGCCGCTGCTCGACGTGCGTCAGCCGGGTGCCAGCGACATCATCGGCGACCGCGCGCTGGGCAGCGAACCGATGCGCGTCGCCGCGCTCGGCCGCGCGATCCTCGGCGGGTTGCAGGACGGCGGCGTGCTCGGCGTCGTCAAGCATATTCCCGGCCACGGGCGCGCGCTGCTCGACACGCACGAGGCGCTGCCCGTCGTGACCGCGCCCGACCGCGATCTGCAAACCGATCTCGCGCCGTTCGCGGCGCTCCGCGATGCGGCGATGGCGATGACCTGCCATGTGATTTTCGACGCCTGGGACCCGGATCGACCCGCAACGCTGTCGCCGATCGTCATCGACAGCGTGATCCGCCAGCGTATCGGTTTTCACGGCCTGCTGATGTCCGATGATCTGGATATGAAGGCCTTGTCGGGCGACGTTCCCTCGCGCGCGGCTGACGCCGTGGCCGCCGGGTGCGACATTGCGCTCAATTGCTGGGGCAAGATGGACGACATGATCGGCATTGCGAACCGGCTCGATCCGATCAGCACCGTATCGCGCGCTCGGCTGGAAGGCGCGATGGACCGTATCGCGGGGGTCGGCGACGACCGCGCCTTTGCCACGCTGGTCGATCAGCGCGACGCGCTGCTCGCGGTCGCCTGAGCGGTCGATGGACGAGCTGGCGCTCGAATTCGAAATTGCGCCAGCGGCGCCCGAGCGCGACGACGCCCTGCAGCTGACGCTCGAAAGCTGGGAGGGGCCGCTTGACCTGCTCCTCGCGCTCGCGCGGAGCCAGAAGGTCGATCTCAAGCAGATTTCGATCCTCGCGCTCGTCGAGCAATATCTCGCGTTCATCGCCGAGGCGCGCGAGCTGAAGCTGGAGGTCGCCGCCGATTATCTGGTGATGGCAGCGTGGCTCGCCTATCTCAAATCGGCACTGTTGCTGCCCAAGGATCCGCTCGAGGAGCCGTCGCCCGACGAACTTGCGCTGCGCCTGCAACTGCGGCTGCAGCGGTTGGCGGCGATGCGCGAGGCGGCGGCGCGGCTGCTCGCGCGCGATCGCATTGGGCGCGACGTGTTTCTGCGCACCAAACCCGAAGGCCTGCGCGACGTCCGGGTGCGGCGCTGGGATGCCAGCCTGTACGATCTTCTGGCCGCCTATGGTCAGGTCAAGCTGCGGAGCGAACCCGTCGTCCACATGGTGTCGCGCCGCCCGGTGGTCACGCTCGATGCCGCGCTTCACCATTTGCAACGGATGATCGGGGTCAAGCTCGACTGGGCTGAACTCGCCGACTTCCTGCCGCCCGACTATGATGGGCCGCTGCGCCGCTCGGCGATTGCATCGAGTTTTGTCGCCGCGCTCGAACTGGCGCGGCAGGGGCGCGTCGACCTGAAACAGGCCGGGGCGTTCGAGCCGCTTTATCTAAAAGCCGCACAGACGGGACAAGCTACCGCATGATTGACGATCTGGAACGCGCCATCGAAGCGATGCTGTTTGCGAGTGACGCGCCGCTCGACCCGCGCCAGCTCGCCGCGCGGCTGGGCGATGAAATGACGCCGGGGCAGGTGCGGGCGATCATCGAGGCGATCGCCGCGCGCCACTCGGGCAGCGGCATCGAACTGGTCGAACGCGGCGGTCATTGGCATTTTCAGACCCCCGCCGATCTGGCGCATTTGCTCCGCCGCGAGCGCGACGATCCGCGCAAGCTGTCGCGCGCCGCCGCCGAGGTGCTGGCGATCGTCGCCTATCACGAGCCGGTCAGCCGCGCCGAGATCGAGGCCATCCGCGGCGTCCAGACCTCGAAAGGAACGCTGGACGTGCTGATGGAGGCCGAATGGATTGCGCCCGCGGGGCGCCGCGAGGTGCCGGGGCGGCCGCTCATCTACAAGACGACAGACGCATTTTTGCAGCATTTCGGACTTAGCAGCCGCAAGGATCTGCCGGGCATCGACGATCTGCGCGCAGCAGGTTTGCTGGACCCGGTTGATCTCGCTTTTGACGATGCGATGAGCGAGCTAGACCTAGTAAAAGACGGCGAAGAAGCTTAGATGAGCGCCGCAAGGAGAATTTGATATGGGTAGCTTCAGCATCTGGCATTGGCTGGTCGTCGGCATCCTCGTGCTGCTGCTGTTCGGCAAGGGCCGGTTTTCCGATATGATGGGCGATGTCGCCAAGGGTATCAAAAGCTTCAAAAAGGGCATGGCGGACGACGAGGAAGCGCCCGGCACGCCGAAGCATATCGAAGGCCAGCGCGCGCCCGACAGCGCCCCGGTCTCCACGCCGACGGGCGAGCGCGACAAGCTCTGAACCTTTTCGGCGCGCGGGAAAATTAGGTCATGTTCGACGTCGCGCCTACCGAGCTGCTGCTCGTCATCGTGGTTGCGCTGGTGGTCATCGGTCCCAAGGATTTGCCCAAGGCGATGCGCTTTGTGGGCAAGTGGATGGGCAAGGCGCGCGGGATGGCGCGCCACTTTCGATCCGGACTCGACACGATGATGCGCGAGGCTGAGCTTGAAGAGCTCGAGAAGCAGTGGCGCGCGCAGAATGACGCGATCATGCGCGAATTTCCGCGCATCGATGATGCAAACGCTCCAGCGCGATCCCCAACGTCGGCACCGGACACGAGCGCCCCGGCTGGCACGTCGGGACCGCCGAGTGACGCCGATGTCGATCAGGCGGCCGCCGCGACACCGCCCGAAACGCACGCCGTGCCTCCGCGTGATGGGCCGCTGCCATGACCGCCGAACCCGTTTCCGTTGCGAGTGAAGAGGATGGCGCGGGCGGCAAGATGCCGCTGCTCGACCATCTGATCGAATTGCGCTCGCGGCTTCTGAAATCACTGGTCGCCATTGGCCTCGCCTTTGGCGTCTGCCTCTATTTTGCCGAGCCGATCTTCAGCATCCTCGTCCAGCCGCTTGTTGCCGCGGGGCAGGGCAAGATCATCTACACCCAGTTGTTCGAGGCGTTCTTTGTCCAGATCAAGGTCGCGCTGTTCGCGGCGATGATGATCGCCTTTCCGGTGATCGCGAACCAGTTGTGGAAATTCGTCGCGCCGGGCCTCTATCGTCAGGAAAAGCGGGCGCTGCTGCCGTTCATTCTGGCGACGCCCGTCCTGTTCACGGCGGGGGCATGCCTTGCCTATTTTGTCACCATTCCCGTCGCGTTGAAATTCCTGCTCGGTTATCAGGGCGATATGGGCGGTATCCAGCAGGAAGCGCTGCCGTCGGTCGCCAATTATCTGAGCTTCATCATGCAGTTCATCATGGCGTTTGGTATCGCCTTCCTGCTGCCGATTTTCCTGATGCTGATCGAACGATCGGGGCTGGTCACGCGCGCGCAGCTGGTGTCGGCGCGCCGCTACATGATCGTCGCAGCCTTCGCGATCGCGGCGGTTGCGACACCGCCCGATATTCTCAGCCAGTTCCTGCTCGCGGTCCCGCTGATCCTGCTTTACGAGCTGTCGATCTTTGCCATCTGGTTTACCCAGCGCCGACGCAAAACAGGCGCCGAAGCGGCGCCTGTCGAGCCTCTCGAAGAGGCTTAGGGTAAGCTCTACTCGCCCGATCAGTTGATCGCGTCGCTGCCAGCCTGACCGACAGATTCGATGTCGCGGCCTGCACCCTTAACCGTGTTGCAACCGGTGACGACGACGCTGGCCACGATGGCGAGAATGATTGCTCGAAAACTGGTCATGGAATCCAACCTCTCTGAACTCGATGCAAAATGGCCCGGCGCGCTTCGAGGGGGGGGAGGGAATGCGGGCCGGGCCAATGTTGCTGAGCAGCGCTGCGGGGGGGCGATGATCGCTGCTCGAACGGGAAACGAGCAAGATGTCCGATAAGTTCCCGAAAAAAGTGATCGCAGCGAAATAATTTTCGATTTTTTCTTCGCTGAGAAAATCGTATTTGGATTCCAATGGCTTGATTACGTCAGCGTGGTCAGTCCGCTGAGTACCGCCAGCCCCAGGAAGGCCAGAAAGCCCATGGAATCGGTGGTCATGGTGACGAAAATGGAGCTTGCCACCGCCGGATCCTGATCGAGCCGGTCGAGCAACAGCGGGATCGCGACACCGGCGACCCCGGCGACGAAGATGTTAACGACCATCGCCGCGGCGATCACCGCGCCGAGCTGCGGGTTGGCGAACCATAGCGCGGTCGCACAGCCCGCGATCACGGCAATCGTGCCGCCATTGAGCAGCGCGATCTTCATCTCGCGCCAGATCGCGCGCCAGCTGTTCGAATCGGTGAGCTGGTTCATCGCGAGCGCGCGCACCGTCACCGCCAGCGTCTGGGTTCCCGCGTTGCCGCCGACCCCGGCGACGATCGGCATCAGCGCGGCGAGCGCGACCATCTGTTCGATCGCACCGCCGAAAAATCCGACGATCGACGACGCGAGCAACGCGGTGCCAAGGTTGGCGACCAGCCAGCGCACGCGCGCGCTGTACGTTTCGCGGATCGGCTCGTTGATGTCGCCATCGCCAGCACCCGACAGGCGGAGGATGTCCTCGCCTGCCTCTTCCTGGATGATGTGCACGATGTCGTCGACCGTGATCATCCCGACCAGCCGCCCTCCCTTGTCGACGACCGCGGCGGAAATCAGCGCATATTTCTGGAAGCGCAGCGCGACCTCTTCCTGGTCCATGTCGATCGGGATCAACGTCTGCTCGCGCTTCATCACGTCGCTGATCGCGATGTCGCGCGGGGTGCGCAGGATCCAGCTGAGCTGACAGGTGCCGATGGGGCGGTGCATCGGATCGACGACAAAGATTTCCCAAAAATCGCTGGTCAGCGTGGTGTCTTCGCGCAGCCGGTCGATCACGTCGCCGACGGTCACATGTTCGGGCACCGCGACCAGATCGCGCTGCATCAGGCGCCCGGCCGATTCCTCGGGGAAAGACAGCGCATCCTCGATCGCGGCGCGATCTTCGGGCTCCATCGCGTCGAGCACCGCCTGCTGCTCGTCGGCTTCCATATCCTCGATGATCGCGACGGCATCGTCGGTATCGAGTTCGGATGCGAGTTCGGCGACCTGTTCGGGCGCGAGCAGGTCGATCAGCTCCTCGCGCACATAATCGTTCATTTCCGCGAGCACGTCGGCCGACAGCATGTTGCCCAGCACCGCCGCCAGCATCGGGCGTTCGTCGCTCCGCGCCAGTTCGAACAGGTCGGCGATGTCGGCGGGGTGCAGGCGCCCGATCCGCTCACGTGCGGCTTCGCCTTCGCCGGCCTCGGCGAGTTCGATGACGTCGCGGACGAATTCGGGCTTCAGTCGATCGTCTTCGTCCAGCTCGGTTTCGGGCTCGCGCGGCGGCTGATCACGATCCCGGTCATCGGCGGCGATGAGGTCGTCCGGCGGCAGGGATTCTTCGCGTTTGTCCATCGCGCGGTCCTCCCTGGTTTTTGGCGGCGTCCGAGTTTCCCCTAGTGCCGCGACCCGCGGATGGCAACGCTGCGAACACCTTTTTGGCATTTAGTGCGTGGCTTTGATCGCGGCGGCAGCTATGGGACCGCCAACGCAGACCGCAGGAGTCCCATCATGTCCGAAACACTCACCCTCTCGCTCTCGACCGGCGATGTCGTCATCCGTCTCCGCCCCGATCTCGCGCCGCAACATGTCGAACGCATCTCGTCGCTCGCCAAGGAAGGCTTTTACGACGGCGTCGTGTTCCACCGCGTAATCCCCGGCTTCATGGCGCAGGGCGGCGACCCGACGGGAACCGGCATGGGCGGCAGCCAGCTTCCCGACCTGCCGCAGGAATTCAACAGCGAGCCGCACGTCCGCGGTGTGTGTTCGATGGCGCGCGCGCAGAATCCGAACAGCGCGAACAGCCAGTTCTTCATCTGCTTTGACGACGCACGCTTCCTCGACAACCAGTACACCGTCTGGGGTGAAGTGATCGAAGGCATGGAAAATGTCGACGCGCTGCCCAAGGGCGAGCCGCCGCGCGAGCCCGGCAAGATCGTGAAAGCGACGGTTAGCTGATCGCCGATCCTTCCCCCTTGATGGGGGAAGGATATGGAGCCTCATCGCGAAGCGACTAGGCGGAATTGGATGGGGGTGACGGTGCGTCCTTGCACCATCGTTTCAGGTCGAGAGCGCACCCCCTCCGTTGCGACTAGGCGGCAAGCCGCCAAGTCTTGCTGCCTCCCCCATGGAGGGGGACGTACTTGGTGCATTATTCCCCGATGAAGCCGTTCAGTCGTTCGCACGCGGCGACCCAGTCCTGCTTGAATTCCTGCACGACCTGTCCGGCGCCCATCGCCTCGTTCATCAATCCGACGCCCTGACCGACCCAATAGGTCGCGAGCGCCTTGGCGCCTTCGTGGCCGCCTTCGGACAATTTATCGACCTTGCGCAGCGCGGGCTCGCTGACCAGTGATTGCAGCGGCATCGGCAGCGGTTTGGGCGCGCCGTCGGCTTCCCATGCGTCGGTCCACGGTGAACGGAGCTGGCGCGAGGATTTGCCGGTGCGGCTTTTCGAGCGCACGGTGTCGCGCGCGGACGCGGCGAGCATCTTTTCCTTCACGACAGGATTGGTTTCGGCTTCGGCGGTGGTGAGCCACACCGACCCGCACCATGCGCCATGCGCGCCCATCGCCATCGCCGCCGCCATCTGGCGCCCGGTGACGATGCCGCCTGCGGCGAGGATCGGCGTCGTGTCGCCGATTGCGTCGAGCGCCGCCGCGACCTCCGGGACCAGCACCATCGTTGCGACTTCGCCGCAATGGCCGCCCGCTTCACCGCCCGCGACGACCAGAATGTCGACTCCGGCGCGAACCTGCGCCAGCGCGTGATCGCGCGTGCCGACCAGCGCGGCGACAGGAACATTGTGGCGCTTGCCGAGCTCGAGCATCAGCGGCGGCGGGACGCCGAGCGCGTTGGCGATCAGGCGGATCGGATGACGGAACGCGACTTCGAGCAGTCTTGCCGCGCCATCCTCGTGCATATTGTCGCCAAAGCTCTGACGGCTTTCCATCGCGGCTTCGAGCCCCGAAGCATCGACGTCATATTTCCCGAGCAGGTCGGCGGCAAACTGAAGATGCGTTTCGGGGACTTTCGCCGCGCCGGACGAGGGCGCCTCGCCCTTGCCGACGAAGCTGTTGGGGACGATCAGGTCAACGCCATAGGGCTTGCCGCCGATATGCGCGTCGATCCACTGCAACTCTTCCTCAAGCCGTTCGGGCGGCAGCGCCGCGGCGCCAAAGACGCCCATGCCGCCCGCCTTTGATACGGCGACGACGACGTCGCGGCAGTGCGAGAAGGCGAGCAGGGGGAATTCGATGGCGAGCATCGCGCAGATGGGTGATTGCATTGGGCCTCTCCGGATGTGGACTAAAGTACCACGTAGCGTGCATGTCAGCGTTAGTTAACGTAAACGTCAAGTTGATTTGCTGCGGCCGCCCATTATCGCAGTCCGATGACCCAGTTTTCCCTTCCTGACTTCGACCTCGACGCCTTTGTTCGCACTACCCTTGCCGAGGATCTGGGGTCGGGCGGTGACATCACCTCGATGGCGGTGATTCCCGCTGACGCGCGCTTTGGCGGGGTGATGGACAGCCGTGATGCGATCATCGTCGCGGGTTTGCCGATCGCCGAAGCTTTCTTTCGCGCACTCGATCCTGTCATGGAGATCGAAATCCTGATCGCCGAAGGTGCCGAAGTGGCCGCGGGCAGCGATTTGATGCGCCTGTCGGGCAATGCCCGCGCGATGCTGACCGCCGAACGGTCGGCGTTGAATACGGTCCAGCATCTGTCGGGGATCGCGACGATGACGCGGCAATATGTGAACGCGCTGGCCGGAACCGGCGCGACGTTGCTCGACACGCGCAAGACGATCCCCGGCCTGCGCGTGCTGGAAAAATATGCGACGCGGATAGGCGGCGCGAAGAATCACCGTATGGGCCTGTGGGACGCGGCGATGATCAAGGACAATCATGTCGCGGTCGCCGGTTCGGTCGAGGAAGCGGTGCGGCGTGCGGTCGCGGCCAGGATCGCCGACATCATTGTCGAGGTCGACCGGGTGGCGCAGGTCGAGCCCGCGCTCGCCGCCGGGGCGACGCATCTCTTGCTCGACAATATGACGCTCGATGAATTGCGCGAATGTGTGGCGCTGGTCGATGGCAAGGTGCCGACCGAGGCGTCGGGCGGGGTGCGGCTCGACACGATCGGCGCGATCGGCGCGACCGGGGTGACCTATGTGTCGGTCGGGCGGTTGACGCAGTCGGCGCCCGCGGCGGACATCGGGCTCGATTTTGCGCTGGTTTGAAGATTCTACCGTCGCCCCCGCGAAGGCGGGGGCCGCTGCCGTTTTACCCAGCGACGGAGGAAAGGGCCGACGGCGGCCCCCGTCTGCGCGGGGGCGACGGTGGAGGGCCGCGACCGCACTCGCGCTGCTCCTCGTACCCACAGCAGCCCAAGCGCAGGCGCTCGCCTGCAAAATCCCCGATCGCATCCCGGTGCCGCGGCTCGACCAGCCCAAGCGCGGCGAACCGGTGCGCAAGACCCCGATCACCGGCTATCTGTTGGCCATGAGCTGGTCGCCGCAGCATTGCGCCAATGTCCGCAGCCCGCGCGACGCGCGCGACAGGTTCCAGTGCGCGGGCGAAAATGGCCGGTTCGGCTGGGTGCTCCACGGGCTTTGGCCCGAAACCGACAGCCGCGAC
Source organism: Sphingopyxis sp. EG6 (assembly GCF_003609815.1). Taxonomy (NCBI): domain Bacteria; kingdom Pseudomonadati; phylum Pseudomonadota; class Alphaproteobacteria; order Sphingomonadales; family Sphingopyxidaceae; genus Sphingopyxis; species Sphingopyxis sp. EG6. The sequence continues at coordinate 1,907,838 of NZ_AP017603.1, read as the reverse complement.
TATCCGCAATGGTGCCGCCCGGCCAAGATCGTGCCGCAGCCGGTGCTGCGCCAGCATCTGTGCATGACGCCATCGGCGCAGCTACTCCAGCATGAATGGGCGAAGCATGGCACATGCATGAGCCCGCATCCCGCGGCCTATTTCCGCTCTGCCGCGATACTGTTCCGCGCCGTGCGCTTTCCCGACATGGCGGCGCTGGCGGCACGGCCACAGACCGCGGGTAGCATCCGCCGCGCCTTTGCCGCGAGCAACCAAGGCGTGACATTGCCGATGATCGCGGTGACGACCGATCGGCAGGGGTGGCTTAAGGAAGTCCGCCTGTGCCTGGGCCCGCGGATGCGGCCGCAGCGCTGCAAGCCGTTTCAGGTCGGCGCGCGCGATGCGCGAACGGTGCGGGTCCGACCTATCCCAAAGGATTAGACGCTGTACCGCTTTGACACGCCGCATCTGTTAACGATCTTTTAACCTTACCAAGTCGTTAAGACCGGCATAGCTTGCCGGGCATGGACTCGGATCGCATCGACATTCGCCGCCGTCTTCAGGCTCATGGCGCCCGCCAGCTGACGATCGCGCGGCTGCTCGCGCCCACCGACTGGCAGGGCGAATTGCGCACGGCGCTGGCGGCGCACCGCGAGCCGGTGACGATATTTGCCGGGAACGACCTGAGGCTGTTTCTGCAGAGTTTCGCGGTGTTTTTCACCGCGACGATGATGTTTTTGATCTGAGGGCCGACGACCGAAACAAGACGTCGCCCCCGCGCAGGCGGGAGCCGCTGTCGGTTTACATAGCCACGCAGGACAAGGCCGGTAGCGGCCCCCGACTGCGCGGGGGCGACGGTTTTGGGACGTCAGCCTCCCATCCAAATGCCGACGGCAGGGTCAGGTCTCGGCAATAGCTGTCCGAAACAAGCCGCCAGCGCCGTCCCCTATTTCGGGCGCCCGCTGAACCCCGCCGCCGTCCGCAGCGCGTCGGCATCCATCACATAGCCGTCGCTGACCACCGTCACCACGCGGCGGAGCGCGCCGAGATCGGTCGATGCGTCGCCATCGACCAGCACCATGTCGGCTTCCTTGCCCACCGCGATCGAGCCGGTGCGTTTGTCGGCGCCGACGACGCGGGCGGGGATGATCGTTGCGCTCTGGAGCGCTTCGGCGGGGGTGAAGCCCGCTTGGCGGTAGATTTCCAGTTCGCGGACGAGTTCGATGCCCCAGCCGTCGGTCCCGGCGACGATCGGCACGCCCGCCTTGTGCAGGCGGCCCACCAGTTCCACCATCTTCGCATAGCTTTTGCGGTAATCGTCGCGGGTCAGCCCCTCGACGAGCGGATAGCCGCCCGCGATGAAGTTCGACCGTTCGATGACCGGCGAGACGATGCCCATATAGGGGGCATAGGCCGGGTGCGGCTTGCCGCCGTCCTGCGTCAGCATGCCTTCGAAGATGACGATCGTCGGGTCGACCAGCGTCTTCCTTTTCGCCAGGTCGGCGATGAAGCCCGACATCAGCGGCGCGTCGAGGTCGACGTCCTTGAAATAGCGCGCCGGTCCCTCCATCCGCTGGCGCGTGTTAGCGCGGTCAATGACGTCGCGCGGCATCGATTCCATCACGACGAAATTGAGGTGGGTGAGCTCGTCATAGCCCGCCGCGACGGCTTCGCTGGGCTTCATGGTGGCGGGGACGTGGCCGTGGACGTGCAGCCCGAGCTTGTGCGCCTCGCTGGCCGCGGGGGCGATCCACGCCGGGTTCATCGACGTATAGAATTTGATTCCCCACAGCCCGGCATCCTTCACCCGCCGCACCGCGGCGATCGTTTCGGCCTCGCTGCTGACCACTTCGGCGCCCTGCGCGGCGAGGGGGTCCTTTTTGTCGATGATGACCGAGATGAAGGGCTCGCCCATGAGCAGCGTTCCCGCGGCGCGGCGCTTGGTCGCATCGACCGCGCGGTCGAAGGTGGTGCCGGGGCTGCGGAAGCTGGTGATGCCGTTCGCCATGTTCGACAGCACGCTCCAATCGTCGCCGATGTGGAGGTGGCTGTCCCAGATGCCGGGGACGAGCGTCTTGCCCACGCCGTCAATGACCTGCGCGCCCGCCGGGGCTTTGAGCGAGCCGGCGGCGCCGATCGCGACAATCTTGCCGTCCTGCGCCAGCACGGCGCGATCGGTCAGAAACACGCCCTTGTCGGCGTCGAACAGCCGGACATTGTCGAACAACACGGGCGCGCGGGCGGCGGGGGACTGAAAGCGTTTGGCGATCGCGGCCACCGTGTCGGCGGTCGCGGCGTCCTGGGCATCGCGCAGCTGGCGCAATGCGCCTTCATATCCCGCGGGCATCACCGACAAGAAGCTGACGTCGGCGAAATAGCGCTTCTGCTCGTCGAGCCAGACCGGATAGGGCGAGGGCAATATGCCGCTGATGAAAGCGAGCTGGACGGTTTTGGGGCCGTTCGGGCCTTGGATCACCTGGGTCGGGCCAAAGCTCATACGGCCCTTGCCGCTGGGCAGGAAATTGAGCCCCTTGTCGCCCGCGGCGGCGAGCGCGTTGATCAGCGGGGCATTGGCGATGCCGACGCCGCCCGCCGGGATATACCAGCCGCCCGCCGCGGCTTCGCCCGCGTCGGTCGCCGTTTTCCAGATCGCACGGCCGCCCGCGACGCGATAATCCTCCGCCGCGTCGCCCGACATCGTGACGCCGCGAACGGTCGTCGCCGCAATCGTGCCGTCCGCGGCAAAGGTCGTGACCTGATCCATCTCGGTGATCCAGCCGCGCAGTTCCTGCGACCAGCGATAGGCGGTGCGGCCATCGGGCAATTGCCATTGCCACTGCGTACCATGCTGACCGGCTTCCGACACCACGAGATAGCGGACCGCGTCGGCGGGCGGTTTGAGCAGATCTTCCTTGGGAACTGGCGTCGATGCCGCGGCGGGTGCCGCCGTTTCATGCGCGTGAGCGGCGGGCAGGGCAGTAGAGGCCAGCAGAGCGGCGGCAAGAATCTGGCGCATTGGCGATTTCCCCCAACATGTTGTGCGATGACCGACAGTGGTAGGCGCATGGGGGCAGCCGAAGCAAGAACCGACCGACGGCGAACAATTGTCGATGAGCGTCGGTCACCGCCTCCGCGGGCGCGGGGGCGAAGATCGTCAGTCGCGCTTTTGCAGGCTCACGACCGCATGGATCGGCAGTTCGGCATAGATATGCGGAAACAGGTCGCCGCCCCGCGCTGGCTCCCAACGGACGGCGTCGCCGAGGAGGAACAGGTCCACCTCGGCGATCATCAGCGGGCGGCAATCGGCAAAATATTTGGCGATCGTGCCTTCCAGCTGTTCGGCGGTCGACAGGTGGATATAGCCGTCGGCAATGTCCACGGAGGCGCCGCGGAACACGCGCTCGCGTTCAAAATCGGCCCATTGCTGCTGGGTCAGTATCTTGAAGGCGGTCGCGGCGGTCATGCGGAAGGCGCGTCCGTTGCCGGGGGTTCCGCCGCGGCCTCGGTGGCCTCGAGGCCTTCGGCCTCATCTTCGTCGCCATCCTCGATCAACGCTGCCGAAACGACATGCTCGTCCTTGGCGACGTCGAACAGGCGGACGCCCGCGCTGCCGCGACCGATGACGCGCATCGTGTCGAGCCCCATGCGAATGAGCTTCGCCTGATCGGTGACGAGCATCAACTGATGCGCCTGCGTCGCCGGGAAGCTCGCGACAACGGGGCCGTTGCGGCCGATATTGTCGATGTTGGTGATCCCCTGACCGCCGCGCCCGGTGCGGCGATATTCATAGGCTGACGACAGCTTACCATAGCCGTTGGCGCAGACCGTGAGGATGAACTGTTCGCGCGCGGCGAGCTCGGCCATGCGGTCGCCCTCCAGCGTCGGTTCATTCTCATTGTCCTTCCACGGCGCGGCGCGGAGATAGGCTTCGCGCTCCTCGCTGCTGGTGCCGACGCGGTGGAGGATCGACAGCGAAATGACTTCGTCGCCATCGGCGAGGCGCATCCCGCGCACCCCGGTCGAATTGCGGCTCTGGAATTCGCGGACGTCGTCGCCGGCAAAGCGGATCGCCTTGCCCTGACGAGTCGCGAGCAGCACGTCGTCGCTCTCGTCGAGGAGGGCAACACCGATCAGCCGGTCGTCCTCGTCCTCACCCTCGAACTTCATCGCGATCTTGCCGTTCGAGGGGACATTGGTGAAGGCGTCCATGCTGTTGCGGCGCACGCTGCCCCTCGCCGTGGCGAACATCACGTGCAGCTTGCCCCATTCGGCCTCGTCCTCGGGCAGCGGGAGGACGGTCGAGATCGTTTCGCCCTGCGCCAGCGGGAGGAGGTTGATCATCGGGCGGCCGCGCGTCGCCGGGCCGCCTTCGGGCAGGCGCCACACTTTCATGCGATAGACCTTGCCCGCGGTCGAGAAGAAGAGGACTGGGGTGTGCGTCGAGGTAACGAACAGCTCGGTGACGACATCCTCGTCCTTCGTCGCCATGCCAGCGCGGCCCTTGCCACCGCGGCGCTGGGCGCGGAAGGTGTCGAGCGGGGTGCGCTTGATATAGCCGTCGAGGGTGACGGTGACGACCATCTCCTCGCGCTCGATCAGATCCTCGTCGTCGATGCCGTCGGCGGCGGGGGCGAGCAGGGTGCGGCGCGGTTTGCCGAATTCGTCGCGCACCGCGACAAGTTCTTCGCGCATCACGGCGTAGAGTTTGTCGCGGTCGGCGAGGATCGAAAGCAGTTCCTCAATCTCGGCTGCCAACTCACCGAGCTCTTTGCCGATTTCATCGCGACCAAGCGCGGTCAGGCGGTGTAGGCGGAGGTCGAGGATCGCCTTTACCTGCACTTCGGACAGCCGATAGGTCGCCGCCTCTTCGACCTCACCCTCGATCGCTTCGACGAGGCGGATATAGGGCGCGATGTCGCCGATCGGCCATTCCCGCAGCAGCAACGCCTCGCGCGCCGCCGCCGGGCTGGACGAGCCGCGGATGATGCGGACGACTTCGTCGAGATTGCTGACCGCGACAACCAGCCCGAGCAAGATATGCGCGCGGTCGCGCGCCTTGTTCAGCTCGAACTTGCAGCGGCGGGTGATCACATCTTCGCGGAAATCGATGAACGCCGACAGGATCGTCTTCAGCCCCATCATTTCGGGGCGACCGCCGCGGATCGCGAGCATGTTGGCGGGGAAGCTCGACTGCGCCGGGGTGTGGCGCCACAGCTGGTTCAATACGACCTCGGCGGTCGCGTCGCGCTTCAGTTCGATGACGACGCGGACGCCCTCGCGGTTCGATTCGTCGCGGATGTCGGACACACCCTCGATGCGTTTGTCGCGCGCCGCTTCGGCGATTTTCTCGACTAGGCCCGACTTGCCGACCTGAAACGGAATCGACGTCAATACAATGGATTGACGATCGTTCCTGCCTTCCTCGATGATGTGCGTCGAGCGCATCATGATCGAGCCGCGGCCGGTGGCATAGGCATTGCGCGCGCCGCCCTGGCCCAGCATCAGCGCGCCGGTCGGGAAATCGGGGCCGGGGACGATCGCCATCAGGTCGTCGAGGGTGATTTCGGGATTGTCGATCGTCGCGAGCGTCGCGTTGATCACTTCGCCCAAATTGTGCGGCGGAATGTTGGTCGCCATGCCGACCGCGATGCCGCCGGCGCCGTTGACGAGCAGATTGGGGTAGCGCGCCGGCAGGACGGTGGGTTCGGACTCCGACCCGTCATAGTTCGGCTGGAAATCGACGGTATCCTTGTCGAGATCCCCGAGTAGGGTGTTCGCGACCTTCGCCAAGCGCGATTCGGTGTAGCGCATCGCCGCCGGCGGATCGGGATCCATCGACCCGAAATTGCCCTGACCATCGACGAGCGGCACGCTCATCGACCAGTCCTGCGTCATGCGCGCGAGCGCGTCGTAGATCGAGCTGTCGCCGTGCGGGTGATATTTACCCATCACGTCACCGACGATGCGCGCCGATTTACGATACGGGCGGCCCGCGACATAGCCGCTTTCAAACGCCGAATAGAGGATGCGGCGATGCACGGGCTTCAGGCCGTCGCGCACGTCGGGCAGCGCGCGGCTGACGATCACGCTCATCGCGTAATCGAGGTAGCTTGTCTTCATTTCGTCGACGATGTTGATCGGCGAAATACCGTCTTCGGACGGCGGCGTCGGCGTATTTTCTTCGGTCAAGACCCGGCCTTTTTTCTGCTTTTCGGGAAGTGGTTTTTACCTAGCCGACGGTGGCGGGAAATGCCAGCGATTCGGTGGGTTTTCAGGGAATGATTTCGCCGCCGTCCCACGCGAAAATCCGGCCGCTTTGGGTCGGCGTCAGCGCCCCCAGCACGCGCACCAGGTTGGCGGCTGCAGTGGGCGCGCTGGCAAGGTTTTCAGGGGGGACGCCGCGCCGGAATGGCGCCGACAGGCCGGTGTCGACGGTGCCAGGATGCAGCGCGACGACAAGGGCGTCGGCATTGCGGCGCGCCTCGGCAATCGCAAAGCTGCGCACCAGCTGGTTGAGTGCGGCTTTCGAGGCGCGGTAGCTGTACCAGCCGCCGCTGCGGTTATCGCCGATACTGCCGACGCGCGCGGACAGCATCGCGAACAGCGTGCGCCCGTGGCGCGGCAGCAGCGGCAGGAAATATTTGGCGACCAGCGCCGGACCGATCGTGTTGACGGCGAAATTGCGTGCCATCCAGTCGGGATCGATGTCGGCGAGCTTGCGTTCGGGCTGGCGTCCCTCGGCGTGGAGCAGGCCAGTCGCGACGATGACCAGCCGTGGCGGCGGGCCGCTGTCGCGCACAAGCGCCGCCGCGGCCGCGACCGAGGCCTCGTCGGTGAGATCGATGCGGTGTGGTGCCGGGAATGAGCGAGCGAAGCGGTGGATGACGTCATGCCGTCCGTCGGCGTGCAAGGCTTCGGCGAGGGCGCCGCCGATCCCGCCCGAAGCGCCGATGATTACTGCCGATCCAGCGTCTGTCACCGCGGCGGCGTATCACGCCGGTTGCCGCCGCGACAAGCGATGCTTGCCAAACCGGCTGTGCGCCATATGACGGTGCGCCGTGACCAACCTGCTTCGTCCTGCCCGTCGATGGCCCTGATCGCGCTGATTGGCGCCAGCGAAGTCTTGCCCGACGGCGGGCTGCGCGCGCTCGTCACCGTCGCGGGCGAAACATTGATCGAGCGGCAGGCGGCGCGGCTGGCCGATGTCGGGGTGACGCATATCGCGGTCGCGGTGGCCGCAGTCCCCGCCGACCTGCTTTCGACGTGCGACCGGATCCGCCGCCGCGGGCTGAAGATAACCCCGGTGCGTGCGGCCACCGACCTGATGGGGCTGGTTCAGGAGGACGACCGGATCATATTGGTCACGGACGGGCTGCGCGCAGGCGGGACACATTATGCGGCGATCGCCAAGCCCGGAGCGCCCGCGATCCTCGTCACCGGTGACACCCCGCTGACGCAGGGGTTCGAGCGCATCGACGCGACGCGGCGCTGGGGCGGGCTCGCGAGTATCTCACAGCCGATGGTCGCCGAGCTGGCCGCGATGCCGGGCGAATGGGACATGATGCTCACGTTGCTGCGCCTCGCGGTGCAATCGGGCGCACGGCGGCTCTATTGCGAACCGGCCTTGTTCGAGCAGGGTGAGATTGCCATCGTCACCGATCGCCCGACCGCGGCGCTGATCGAGCAGTCGAGCCTCCAGCAGGTCGAATATGGCGGGATGGGGTTCGGGCGGTCGGCGATCATGATGCCGATCATCCGGCTCGCCGGGCCGCTGCTGGTCAAATCGCCGACGACGGCGCGCTATTTGCCCTATGTCACTGCGCTTTTGTGGGTGGCGGTCGCGGCGCTGGCGGCGAGCGGTCTGGCGGCCGCGGGCGCGCTGGTCGCCATCCTTGGCGGCTTGGGGCTGACCGCGATGCGTTTCCTGTCGGCATTTCGCGCCGAAAGTGCCGCGCAAGACCGGGCGCGCGACGTCATCCGGATTTTTGCCTGGCTTCTGCTCGCGGTGTTTCCGTGGCTGGTGTCGCTGGCGGGCCCGGGTCACCAGATGCCGCCGTTTTCAGAGGCTGCGCTGGCGCCATGCCTCGCCGCGACGATCCTCGTCGCGCGATCGCTGTACGAAGATTCGGGCGAGCGGCGGCGCTTTCACTGGCTGCTCCCCGATGCCGATCAGGCGTGGATCATGCTGGCCCCGGCGCTGCTGTTCGACTTCGCCTCGCTGATGTTCGCAATCCTGCCGCTGCTCGCGTTGCTCCAGATATTGGTCTGGCTGCGATTGGCGCGTCGTCCGGAAGCGCGCTAATACAAAGCGCTTCAAGGTTTAGCGCGTATTAACGTCATCCTGCTATCCGCGACCGTGCATGACTGACTCCGCCTCCTTGTCCGGCATCGATCCGCTGTCCGCGCGCTTGCGCGAACTCGCCGGCTATCTGGCGGCGCCGACGGTCGCGCGGTTGACCGAGGAACAGCGCGCCTTGTCGCTGGGCATCGCGCGGCGGCTGGTGATCGAAGTCGCGGCGCGGCTCGATCGCGCGATTGATTCCGACCGCTTGTGGCGCGAATGGCTGCGCGGCGGGTTGCCGGGGGCCGAACGGCTGGCGCGCATTTGCTTTGCGCGCGCTGAGGAGCATCGCTGGCGCGATCTGTCGATGCAGCGTAGCAGCCCGCCGCCCATTTTGCCGGAAACCGACGAGGCCGCGGCGGACGTTCCTTCAATCGATGCGCCGTTGTCCGACGTCGACCGCGCCTATCTGGCGTTGCAGATCGCCGACCGCCGCCGGTTCGACGCGCTGGGGCATCCCGCGCTTGCCGTTGCCGATCTGGACGGCGACATCTTTCGTGCCCTGCTGCTGGATATTGCGGGCTGGCGTTTGTCCGAGGTCAGTCACGACCATAAACGCGCCGCCGAACTGGGCGACGCGGTGCGGATCGCCACCGAGCGCCATGCCGATGAGAAAGGGATCACCCAGGCGGGCGCCGCGTATCACGACCAGCTGGGATCCGGGCTGGCCGATGCCGCGCGCGACGCGATCCTTCGCCATGACTGGCCGACGCTGATCGCGCTGGCGGCAGCCGCGCACCGCCGCAGCTATGGCGACATGGCGCTGGCGCTGCTGACCGCGGAGACCGCGGCGCTGCCATCGTTGCTGGCGCCGCTGGGCCTCGATCGCGCTGCAATGGCGCCGCTGGAAGCGTCGCTGGCGATGCTGCCCGCCCGCGCGGTCGCCGACGATGGCGCGTTGGCGATGTCGGGACTGACCGCATAATGAGCGAACGGATCGTCCGTGGCCGGATCGACCGGTCGGGCGCGCTGGTCAGCGCCGACGCGCCGCTGCTGCGCCTGCAACAGCGCGCGGGCGCGGGGCTCGGCAAGCCGCTGGCGTTGCCGCACCTGGCGCGACTGGTCGCGCTGGCGCAGCGGCTGCACCGCGACGTCAGCCGCCCGCTGCACGCCGCTGACGACCATAGCGACATCCATGCGCTGGTCCGCATCATTCCCGATGCCGACGGGGCGGCGCTCGAGATCAGCGATTGGCGGACGCGTCCGATGACCCAGCCGCAGATCCCGGTGATCACCGACCCTATCGCAGCACCGCACGGGTGGACGTGGGAGTGCGACCAGCTGCTGCGAATGGTCGCGCTGCGCGCGGCGCCCGATGCACCGTCGGTTCCTGCCGATTGGGAAGGACGGTCGCTGTCCGAGCTGTTCGAACTGCAACCCGACGGCGACGGTCGCTTTCCGGTCCTCCGCGCGCTGGCGCGGCAATCGCGTTTCGACGGCCAGCTTGTCCGGGCGGATGCCGGGACCGAACGGCTGTCCATGACCTTGTCGGGTGATGCGCTGTTCGACGGCGTCGGGCGCTTCACCGGATTTCGCGGCACGGCGACGGCGGCAGAAACGGACCCTGCGGTTGAAGCGATCCCCGCGGCGACGCTGATCGACCCGGCGTTCGGATCGCTGCCGCTGTCCGATCCGCAGTTCGGCCGCCGCATCGACGGTGCGCTGCGCGGTCCGCTGAGCCGCATCATCGCGACCGCCGAGACGATCTCGGGTCAGTTCGATGGACCGATCCGTGCCGATTATGCGCGCTACGCGGGCGACATTGCCCATGCCGGGCGGCATCTGCTGGGTCTGGTCGACGACCTCGCCGATTTGCAGAATATCGAGCGCCCGGGATTCAAGGCGGCCGCCGACGAGATCGACCTTGGCGATCTGGCGCGCCGCGCGGTCGGCCTGCTCGGCATGAAGGCCGAAGAAAAGGGGATCCGCATCGACGCGCCCAAGGTCGACGACAAGGCACCCGCGACCGGCGAATTCCGCCGCGTGTTGCAGGTGCTGCTCAACCTCTTGGGCAATGCGATCCGCTACTCACCCGACAATTCGCAAATCTGGATCCGCGTCGACCGCGACGGCGACCGCGCGATGGTGACGGTCGCCGACCAGGGGCAGGGGATCGATGCCGAACAGCAGGCGGTCGTGTTCGAGAAGTTCGAGCGGCTGGGCCGCACCGACAGCGGGGGTTCGGGGCTGGGCCTCTATATCGCGCGGCGACTGGCGCGGGCGATGGACGGTGACCTAACGGTCGAAAGCGCGCCGGGGCAGGGGGCGCGGTTTACGCTGAGCTTGCCTGCCCGAGAAGTGACGTAAAATTCAGATCTTACATCAAGCGCTTGCGGCTACTCCAGATCGTCGGTTGTCAAATTGTATTGGCATCTGATGCTCAATTCCTTTGGGTCGTCGCGCATGTAGGTTATCGAACCCATCGCCTTCGGCGCGATCCCGTCGCGGCCACATACCCGGACGCCCTCTTTGCACGAACGAGTCCATCCGGCGGAATTGAGCGTCGTTTCGTTGCTGGCATTGCGCGGGAAATAGGCGGCGATCGTTGCCGAAAATCGCTTGTCCCCCGGCTTGGTCGTAGGGCTTAAAGTCGTCAAAATGAGTTTAGAGGGGGCAGCACCCATGACTTTGGTGCTGGCGGGAGCAAATTCCACGGAAGACAGCTCGCCCATGAACACCGTGGCAGGTGATCCAGTTTTTTGCCGCAAAACCGTCAGCGATGTCATCGATTGCATCGCCGCCTTGAACGGCAGCTTGCATTCGAACGCGTCGGCAGCGGTCTGTGCAGTGGCCGGCACCGTGACGCCAGCCGCCGCTGCCAGCGCTGCCGCTACATACAAACGCCCGTTCAACGCTGACCCACCGGCACATAATCGCGCGCCGCCGGACCCGTGTACAGCTGGCGCGGGCGGCCGATTTTCTGCGCGGGGTCCGAGATCATTTCGTTCCACTGCGCGACCCAGCCAACCGTGCGGGCGAGCGCGAACAGCGCAGTGAACATCGTCGTCGGAAAACCGATCGCCGACAGGATGACGCCCGAATAGAAATCGACGTTCGGGAACAGCTTCTTTTCGACGAAATAGGGATCGCTGAGCGCCATTTCCTCAAGCTGCAGCGCGACTTCAAACACCGGGTCATTGACCTTCAGCGCTTCGAATACTTCGCGCACCGTCTTCTGCATCACCGTCGCGCGCGGATCGTAGTTTTTGTACACGCGATGGCCAAAGCCCATCAAGCGGAACGGATCGTCCTTGTCCTTGGCGCGCGCGATATATTCGGGGATTCGTTCGGGACGGCCGATTTCGCGAAGCATGTTGAGCGCGGCTTCATTGGCGCCGCCATGCGCCGGCCCCCACAGGCAGGCGATGCCCGCAGCGATGCACGCGAACGGGTTTGCGCCCGACGAGCCCGCAAGGCGGACTGTCGAGGTCGACGCATTCTGTTCATGGTCGGCGTGGAGAATGAAAATGCGGTCAAGCGCGCGTTCGACGACCGGGTTGACCTCATATTCCTCGGCGGGAACGCCAAAGGTCATGCGCAGGAAATTGCCGGTGTAGCTGAGCTTGTTATCGGGATAGACGAAGGGCTGGCCGACCGAATATTTATACGCCATCGCCGCGATCGTCGGCATTTTGGCGATCAGCCGGTGGCTGGCGATCATCCGCTGGTGCGGATCGTGGATCTCGGTCGAGTCGTGATAAAAGGCGCTGAGCGCGCCGACGACGCCGCACATGATCGCCATCGGATGCGCGTCGCGGCGGAAGCCACGGTAAAAGGTCGCCAGCTGTTCGTGCAGCATCGTGTGGCGGGTGATCGTATTGTCGAAGTCGGCCAGTTCCTGCGCGTTCGGCAGTTCGCCATTCAGCAGCAGGTAGCAGGTTTCCATGAAGCTGGAATGTTCAGCAAGATCGCCGATGGCATAGCCGCGATGGAGCAGCACGCCCTCGTCGCCGTCGATATAGGTGATCTGCGATTCGCAGCTGGCGGTCGAGGTGAAGCCCGGGTCGTAGGTGAAGGCGCCGGTCTGGGCATAGAATTTGCGGATGTCGACGACATCGGGGCCGATGGTGCCCGACAATACCGGACTTTCGACAGTCTTGTCGCCCAGGGTGATTTTTGCGGGTTGGTCGGTCATATTTTTTTCCCTGTTATGACGGCGAGGAGAGAGCGTGGCTACGCCCCTGCCGGATAATGTTGCACTGCGTCAAGTCGGGCCAGACTGACATCACGCCCGAGCAACAACAGCACGTCGAAAATCCCTGGGGAAACGGTGCGGCCGGTTAAGGCAGCGCGCAACGGTCCAGCCAATTTGCCGAGTCCCAGTTCGGCGGCTTCGGCCTCGGCCCGCACGGCGGCGTCCAGCTCTTCTATCGTCCATTGGTCCAGCCCGCGCAGCCGCTGCGTTACGGCAGCCAGCAAGCCTTCGCGCGCAGCCTTTAGCACCTCGGCAGCCTTTCCGTCCACCGGCAACGGATCGCCCCGGAACAGGAACATTGCGCCGTCGGCGACCTCGTCCAGCGTCTTGGCGCGCGGTTTGAGCGATTCCATTGCGCGGGTCAGCGTATCGCGTTCGGCGTCGGTGAGCGCGCGACCAGCAAGCTTTTCGACGCGCGGCGCGACCAGCGCGGCGAGCCGGGTATCATCGGCTTCGCGTAGATAATGTCCGTTGAGATTTTCGAGCTTTTTGAAGTCGAAGCGCGACGGCGAGCGGCCGACATGGGCCAGGTCGAACCACGCGGTCGCCTGTTCGCGGCTGATGATCTCGTCATCGCCATGGCCCCAGCCGAGGCGGAGCAGATAATTGTTCACCGCTTCGGGGAGATAGCCCATTTCGTCGCGGTAAGCGTCGACGCCGAGCGCGCCGTGGCGTTTCGACAATTTCGCGCCGTCGGCGCCATGAATCAGGGGCACATGCGCATAGGTCGGCTCCCGCCAGCCCATCGCGCGGATCAGCGCGAGCTGGCGGAAGGCGTTGTTGAGATGGTCGTCGCCGCGGATGACATGCGTCACGCCCATATCGTTATCGTCGACGACGACGCTCAGCATATAGGTGGGCGTACCGTCGCTGCGCAGCAGGACAAAATCGTCGAGTTCGGCGTTCTGGACGGTGACGTCGCCCTGCACCTTGTCGGCGATCGTCGCGGCGCCCTCCTGCGGCGCGCGCAGGCGGACGACGTGCGGCGCCGACGGATCGCCGTCGTTCCGGTCGCGCCAGGGGCTGCGGACGCGGAAGGGCAGGCGCTTTTCCTGCGCTTCGGCGCGCATGGCGGCGAGTTCGTCCTGCGTCAGATAGCAGCGATAGGCCTCGCCCTTCGCCAGCAATTCGGCAGCGACCGCGGCATGGCGATCGGCGCGTGCGAACTGGAACACCGTCTCGCCGTCCCAGTCGAGGTCAAGCCATTGCATCCCGTCGATGATCGCGTCGATCGCCGCATCGGTCGACCGCGCCCGGTCGGTATCCTCGATCCTGAGCAGGAATTTGCCGCCATGATGGCGCGCGAACAGCCAGTTGAACAGCGCGGTGCGCGCGCCGCCGATATGCAGGAAACCGGTCGGCGAGGGGGCAAAACGGGTTACGACATCGGCGCCGGTTGCCTCCGGGGTTTTCGCGGTCATATCGGTTTCAATATCGGTTGCCACCACGGCCTCTTTCACTCAATTTGCCGCGCGTCGCGGCGGCGTTCGGGGAGCCCCTAGCATGGCGACAAGACAGCTTCAAACGCCCATTGCCCCGCGCCGTGGCGGCCGCTGGGGAGCGCTGGGCGATGCCATCGAGCTGCGGCTCGAGGCAGAGCGCGAGCGGATCGCGTTGTGGCTTCCCGCCGCGCTTGGCGCCGGGATCGCGCTGTGGCTGGCGCTGCCGACGGCGATGCACTGGATCGGGGCGCTGCTGGCGCTGGGCGCAGGGGCGCTGGCAGGCGGCATGATCGGCTGGGACCGACGGCTGGGCCGCGTAGTCGTCATCGGCTGCGGCGTCATGGCGGCCGGTATCCTGCTCATCTGGGGTCGTGCGCTGTGGGTTGCGGCGCCGGTGCTGGCGCAGCCGGTGACAACTGCTTTTTCAGCCGAGGTCGAGCGCGTTGATGCGCAGCCGGCGCGCGGACAGGTGCGGTTGATCGTCCGTCCCCACGCGCGCGCCGACCTGCCGCCGCGATTGCGCGTGACGGCGAGCGAGGAGCAGGCCGCCGGGGTGCTTCCGGGCGAGCGGATCGGCCTGCGGGCGCGATTGATGCCGCCACCGACCGCCAGCCTGCCGGGCGGCTATGATTTCGCCCAGCACGCCTGGTTCGACCGACTGGGCGCGGTCGGGACGGTGATCGGCGACATCGGCCGCGCGCCCGGTGCGGGCCGGGGACCGCCGCCGCTGCGGGCGCGGTTGACGCGGCATATTCACGAGCAGGTCGACGGGTCGGCTGGCGGCGTCGCGGCGGCGCTGGTGACGGGCGACCGCGGCGCGATCAGCGAGGCCGATGACGAGGCGATGCGGCGCAGCGGGTTGGCGCATCTTCTGTCGATCAGCGGACTGCATGTGACGGCAGTGGTCGGCTTTACGATGCTGTTGTCGATGCGGTTGCTCGCGCTCAGTCGGCGACTGGCGCTGCGGGGCTGGGTGCTGCCGCTCGCCGCCGCCGCCGCCGCGCTGGCGGGCGGTGGCTATACGTTGCTCGCCGGCGCCGAAGTGCCGACGCTGCGATCGTTCATCGCATCGCTGCTTGTGATGCTCGCCTTTTTGCTGGGCCGCGAGGCGTTGACGCTGCGGCTGGTGGCGGCGGGGGCGTTGCTGGTCATGCTGTGGCGACCAGAGGCGCTGGCCGGGCCGAGCTTTCAGCTCAGCTTTGCCGCGGTCACCGCGATTGTCGCGCTCCACGAAAGCCGCTGGATGCGCGCCTTTGTCGCCCGGCGCGAAGAGCCATGGGTTTTCCGGTTCGGCCGGGGCATCGGCGCGCTGGTCCTGACCGGGCTGGTCGTCGAGGCCGCGCTCGCGCCGATCGCGCTGTTCCATTTCCACAAGGCGGGCCTCTATGGCGCGCTCGCCAATGTGGTCGCGATCCCGCTGACGACCTTTGTCATCATGCCCGCCGAAGCCTTGGCGCTGCTGTTCGACAGCATCGGTATTGGCGCGCCTTTCTGGTGGATTGCCGAAGAAGCCCTTAACGCACTGATTGGATTGGCGCATTGGGTGGCCTCTGCCCCAGGCGCCGTCGCTACGCTACCTGTGTTTCCGCCATGGGGTTTTGCGATCACGGTGTTCGGCGGGTTGTGGTTTCTGCTCTGGCAAACGCGCTGGCGCCGGGCGGGGCTGATCCCGGTAGCGATCGGCATGGCGGCGCTGCTCGCCCAGCCGCGTCCCGATCTGTTGGTGACCGGCGATGGCAAGCATATCGCCGCGGCGCTGCCCGATGGCGGCTATGCGCTGCTGCGCGACCGTGCGGGCGATTATGTTCGTGATACGCTGTCCGAGGCGGCGGGGATCGATACGCCGCTGGCGGCGCTGGCCGAGCTCGACCATGTCGAATGCAATCGCGATTTCTGCCGCTGGAGTCACGGTGAGGGCGCAGCGCGGCGCGTCATCCTGGCATCGCGCGGGCGTGATCGGATCGAGGGCGCCGATATGGCCGCCGCCTGCGCCGCCGCTGATGTCGTGATCAGCGACCGCTGGTTACCGCGCGAGTGCGCCGGACGCTGGATGACGATTGATCGCGACAGCCTGGCCGAAACCGGCGGGCTGGCGCTCTATCTGGGCGACCGACCCACCGCGGTCGCCACGCTGCGCGCGGGCGACGGGCATCCGTGGCGCCGCCCGCAACAGCTTAGTGGTAACGACGAAGCAATCCCGACAAGCGCCCTTGCACGATGACGCGCTCGGCGGGGTAGCGCTGCGGTTCGTAGGCGCTGTTCGCGGGATCGAGCCGGATCATCGGGCCTTCGCGGCGGAAAAATTTGAGCGTCGCGTCCTGCCCGTCGACGAGCGCAACGACGATGTCGCCCTCGCGCGCGGTGCTGGCTTTCTGGATCAGTGCGTAGTCGCCGTCGAAAATCCCGGCCTCGACCATCGAGTCGCCCGACACTTCGAGCGCATAATGTTCGCCCGCGCCGAGCAGCGCGGCGGGCACGGCGAGATTGTTGTAATCCTCGAATGCTTCGATCGGGACGCCCGCGGCGATCTTGCCGTGCAGCGGCACCTCGACGATGTCGTTCGCGGCGATCGGGCGCATCGCGGGAGCGGGCTTGCGCAGCGGGACGACATTGTCGCGATCATTGCCCACGGCGGGCTTGCTGCCTTCGGGGAGTTTGATCACCTCGAGCGCGCGGGCGCGGTTGGGCAGGCGGCGGAGGAAGCCCCTTTCTTCCAAGGCACTTATCAGGCGATGTATACCCGATTTCGACTTCAGTCCGAGCGCTTCCTTCATCTCCTCGAACGACGGCGAAATGCCGCCCGCATCAAGCTTTTGCTGAATGAAGTGAAGCAGTTCATGCTGCTTGGCGGTCAACATCGATCATCCTCCGTCGGGACCAGAACCGGACATAATGAGAACGATAGTGGAACAGAGCGGAACTTGTCAAGCGATGACGATATAATCCGCCATGGCGCCCGCCTCGCGCGGCGGGGCCGCGATCTCGCGGATCAGCAGCGCGTTGGCGGCGGCGAGCGGCGACGTCCTGCCGCTGTCCTGGCCGATCAGCGGGGTGAGACGGCCCCTCTCGAGTCGCGCACGCAGATAGTCGCGGCGCGCGCCGCCGCCGTCCAACGCGATTGCGAGCGGCGCTTGGTGGATCGCAGGCAAGGGATCGCGCGCGCCGGCGAGATGGCGGACGAGGGGAAGAAGGAACAAAGTCGCGGTGACGAACGCCGACGACGGGTTGCCGGGCAGGCCGAGCAGCAGGGCGTCGCCGATCGTTCCGGCGATCAACGGCTTGCCGGGGCGCATCGCGATCTTCCAGAAATCGATGGTCCCGCCCGCGTCCGCCAGCGCGCCGCGGACATGATCATGATCGCCGACCGACGCGCCGCCGACGGTGACGATGACGTCGTGACGTCGCGCCAACTCTTTCAAAAGCTTGGCAAGTATCGCGCGGTCGTCGCGGACGTGATGCGGCAGGCTGACGATAGCGGGTTCGCCTGCGAGCATCGCGGCGAGCATCGGGCTGTTGCTGTCGGGGATCTGGCCCGGGGCGAGCGGTCGCCCCGCTTGGACGAGTTCGTCTCCCGTGGTCAGGATCGCAACGCGCGGGCGGCGCCCGACCGCGAGCTGGCCCGCACCGCTCATCGCCGCGGCGGCAATCGCGCCGGGGGTGAGGCGGGTTCCGGCGGGGAGCAGGCAATCGCCCGCGGCAAAATCGCTGGCCCGCGCGCGGATATGGCGGCCGGGGGCGCCGGGGCCGTTTCCGGTCAGCGTCAGCACGGCGCCATTCGCCGATACGTCCTCCTGCACGACCACCGTATCGGCGCCGTCGGGAACCATCGCGCCGGTAAAGATCCGCATCGCTTCGCCTGCGTTCACCCCGCGATCGGGCGCGGTACCCGCGGCGCTTTCGCCGATGATCGTCCAGGGGCCGGGCAGGTCTGCGAAGCGAATTGCATAGCCGTCCATTGCCGAAAGCGGCGCGGCAGGTTGATCGCGCGCCGCGAGAATATTGGTCGAGCTATAGCGGTCAAGGCATTCGAAAAGGGAGATATTCTCTGTCGGTAGCGGTTCGCGGACCGCCAGTAATCGCGCCTGCGCTTCCTCGACCGGCAGCAGCTTCGATTGGATGACGGTGCGATCGGTCAAAATGGTCCTGTCCTGCCGTGCCGTTCGTGCTGAGCCTGTCGAAGCACCGCTTTTTCCTGCTGCCGTTTGAAGAAAAAGCAGCCCTTCGACAAGCTCAGGGCGAACGGATTCTATTCGGCGCGCCAGTCGCCCGAACGCCCGCCGCTCTTTTCGAGCAGCCGGATGTCGCCGATCACCATCGCACGGTCGAGCGCCTTCGCCATGTCGTAGAGGGTGAGCAGCGCGACCGACGCGGCGGTGAGCGCTTCCATCTCGACTCCCGTCGGACCGTTGGTTGCGGCGGTCGCGGTGACCGCGATGCCATTGGCTTCCCACGCAAAGTCGACGCCGACCTTGGTGAGCGCGAGCGGATGGCAGAGCGGGATGAGGTCGGACGTGCGCTTGGCCGCCATGATCCCGGCGATGCGCGCGGTCGAGAGGACGTCGCCCTTGGGCGCGTTGCCGCTGTGGATCGCCGCGAGCGCTTCCGCCGACATGGTGATGCGGCCGTTGGCGACGGCGCGGCGCTGCGTGGCGGGCTTGGCGCCGACATCGACCATGTGGGCGGCGCCGGAGTCGTCGAGATGAGTCGGTCTGAGGGTCATTGCGGGAGCGAAGCAAGGTGGGGGGGGAAAGGCAAGGGGAGATGGGGGGATTGGCGCCAAATGGCCGCAAACGACCGGTTTCGGACGTACGTCATTTCCTCTCTCCCCTTGTGGGAGAGATACGAAGGCTTGGCAGCTTTGCTGCCTAGCCGCAGTTGAGAGGGGGTTTGCGCGTGCTGGCGTCCGCCCCCTCACCAAGCTTCGCTAGCTCCTGACGGAGCAAGCTGCGCTATCCTCTCCCACAAGGGGAGAGGAGCTTGTAGCAACTCCCCACCTTGAAATGCGCTTCAGTCCTCGAGCAACGCCCTCGTTGCCGCCGTGACGTCATCTTGGCGCATCAGGCTTTCGCCGACGAGGAAGGTTTTGACGCCGCTCGCCGCGAGGCGCTGGCAGTCGGCGTGGGTGGCGATGCCGCTTTCGCCGACGAGCAGCGTGCCCGCGGGAACAAGCTTTGCGAGGCGTTCAGTGACGGCGAGGTCGGTTTCGAAGGTTCTGAGGTCGCGGTTGTTGACGCCGATTAGGCGCGATTGAAGTATGTTCAGCGCGCGACCCAATTCGGCTTCGTCATGGACTTCCACGAGCACGTCCATTTTGCGCTCAAATGCGGCCGCCTCGATCTCCTGCATCGCGCCGTCGTCGAGCGCGGTGACGATGATCAGGATCGCGTCGGCGCCGATCGCGCGCGCTTCGGCGACCTGCCAGGGGTCGATCATGAAATCCTTGCGTAGCGCGGGGAGCGGGCAGGCGGCGCGCGCGGCGACGAGATAGTCTTCATGACCCTGAAAATAGGGCGCGTCGGTGAGGACCGAGAGGCAGGCGGCGCCGCCTGCGGCATAGGCGCGGGCGTGGTCGGCGGGGTTGAAATCGTTCCGGATCAGTCCCTTGGAGGGCGATGCTTTCTTGATCTCGGCGATGAGGGCGAAGTCGCCTGCGTCGATCTTTGCCTGCAAGGCGGCGTGGAAGCCGCGTACCGGGCCTGCGTCGATGGCGTCGAGGTCGGCGAGCGAGCGTAGCGCGCGGCGCTGGGCGACTTCATCGGCCTTGGTGGCGAGGATCTGGGTGAGTTTGTTCATCGGTAGATTCGCAAATTTTTCCGTAGCCCTGAGCCTGTCGAAGGGCGTCTCACCGAGAAGCGCCCTTCGACAGGCTCAGGGCTACGGTGATGGTCGTCGGGGATGCTCATTTATAGGCGATCCAGCAATTGAGCAGCGCGTTCGCGAGCCCCTTGTCGATCGCTTCGGCGGCTTCCTCGACGCCATTGGTCAGCGTTTCGACCGCACCCGCGATGACGAGCGCTTCGGCGGCGTTGTAGAGCACTGCATCGCGGTACGCGCCGGGGGCGCCTTGCAGCAGTTCGCGCAAGGCTTTGGCATTGTCGGCGGCGTCACCGCCGCGGATCGCCGAAATGGGGTGGGTGGGGAGGCCCGCGTCGCTGGCGTGGCTGCGCTGCATGAACACGCCCTCGGCATTGACCACCGCAACCTCGTTGCCGCCCGCGAGCGAGAGTTCGTCGATGCCTTCGTCGCCTGAGACGACGCGCGAATGGTCGGTACCGAGCCGGTGCAAGGCCTCGGCATAGACGGGGACATAGGCGGGGCGCGCGATGCCGATGAGCTGGCGCGTGACGCGCGCGGGGTTGGCGAGCGGCCCCATCAGGTTGAAGATGGTGCGGCGGGCGAGCCGGGTGCGGATCGGCTGGATCCGCTTCATCGCCGGGTGGTGGTTGGCGGCGAACAGGAAGCAGATGCCGAGATCGGCGAGCGTCGCTTCGGCGAGGCGTCCAGCGCGTTCCATGTCGAGGCCGAGAACCTCGAGCGTGTCGGCGGCACCTGATTTCGATGAAGCGGCACGATTTCCGTGCTTTGCGACAGGGACTTCGCAGGCTGCGACAACGATGGCGACGGCGGTCGAAACATTCAGTGTGTGATGCCCGTCGCCGCCGGTGCCGCAGACGTCGATTGCGCCCGCCGGGGCGTCGATCGGGATCAGCCGGTCGCGTAGTGCCTGCGCCGCCGCGGCGATTTCGACCATCGTCTCGCCGCGATCGGACAGCGCGGTGAGGAATTCGGCGATTTCGTCCTCGGTCGTGCGCGCGTCGAGGATGTCGGCGAAGGCCTGCGCGGCCTCGTCATGATCCAGCAGATGCGCGGGATCGGGCAGCGGGCCGAAGCGGCTCATGCGGCTTGCCGTTCGCGCACCGGCAACCCGGCCAGCCCCATGAAATTGGCGAGCATCGCGTGGCCATGTTCGGTGGCGATGCTTTCGGGGTGGAATTGCACCCCGTGGATCGGCAGCTCGACGTGGCGGAAGCCCATGACGGCGCCGTCGTCGCTGGTCGCGTTGATGATCAGGCTGGCGGGAATGTCGACGACTTCGAGGCTGTGGTAGCGCGTCGCCTGAAACGGCGAGGGCAGGCCCGCGTAAAGCCCGCTGCCGTCGTGGCAGACGGGTGAGGTCTTGCCGTGCATCAAATGGCCGCGCTGGACGGTGCCGCCGAAATGCTGGCCAATCGCCTGATGGCCGAGGCAGACGCCGAGCAGCGGGCGGCGCGCGTCGGCGCAGGCGGCGACGAGGTCGAGGCTGATCCCGGCTTCATTGGGGGTGCACGGGCCGGGCGAAATCAGGATCGCCTCGGCGCCGGTTGCGAGGGCTTCGGCTGCGGTCAGCGCGTCGTTGCGTTCGACGCGCACGTCGACGCCCAGCTCGATCAGATAATGAACGAGGTTGAAGGTGAAGCTGTCGTAATTGTCGATGACGAGGATCATGGGGTGGGCCGTAACGATTTTGCGGGTGGGGGGGAAGATAGTCTTTCTCCCCTCCCTTGCAGGGAGGGGAGGGCTATTCCGCCATCAGTTTCGCGAGATCGTCTTTCCAGAATTTGGCCCAAGTGTGGGTGCTGTGGCCCTTGGTTTCGGGGCTGGCGGGGATCAGGATGAACTTCGTCGTTTTCATCCGCGCCGCCGCCTTTTCGGTGATGCCATAGGCGGGCGGGTTGATAAAATCGTCGGCGCTGTTGATCCACAGGGTCGGGACGTTGATCTTTTCAAGGTTCGGCCAGGGGTTGTAGGTGCGCGAGCTATCGAGCTGATAAATGGTGTCATTCGCGTCGTTGCGGCCATAGATCCGGGCGAAGGCTTCGTCCTTGTATTTCTCCGCGGCTTCGCGCGTCGGATATTGCGCCTGCAGCGCATAGGGGTTGGCGCCCGCAATCATGCTGAGCGAGGCGGCGGTGCGCAGACCGGCGGCGGGCGGGGTGGGGTAGTTGCCGCCCTGCCACAGCGGATCGGCCTTGATCGCATCGATCGACAGCGTGCGCCACATGCGGTTCTGTCCCGCGATCTCGACCGGCAGGCAGGCGAAGGGGGCGAGCTTTTCGGCAAAGCCAGGGCGGGTGGTACCCCAGATGAAGGCGTGCATGCAGCCCATCGAGGTGCCGAGGATCAGCTTGAGTTTGTGGACGCCGAGTTTTTCGGTGAGCATGCGGTGCTGCGCGCTGACCATGTCGTCATAGTCATATTTCGGAAACCCCATCCGCATCCCGTCGCTGGGCTTCGACGAGCCGCCATGGCCGATATTGTCGGGCAGGATGATATAATATTTTGCGGTGTCGAGCAGCTGGCCGGGGCCGAACAGCTCGCTGGCAAATTGCGGCTGGAAGAATTGCTTGCCGGTGCCGCCGGTGCCGTGGAGGATCATGACGGCGTTGGTGACATGGCCCTTTTTGTCGCGCTGCGGGGTGCCGAGCGTGGTGTAGTGCAGCTTGAGTTCGGGCAGTTTTTCGCCGGTGGCGAAGGCGAAATCCTTGAGGATGGCGTCGCCTTCGACGGCGCCCGCGGGCGTTTGGGCGTGGGCGGGAACGCTGGCGAGCAGCAGGGCGAGCGGGGCGAGGATTTTGTGCATGGCGGGACGCTAGCCGACGCCCCGTTCAGGTCAAGCTATTGCCCATATCCCGGCGTCCCCGCTAGCCGCACCGCTTCGCGTGCTGCGGCGAAAAGGGCGCCCGCTTTCGCCTCGCACTCGCGCTGTTCATAGGCGGGGTCGCTGTCGGCGACGATGCCGGCGCCGGCCTGCACATGCATTTCGCCATCCTTGACGATCGCAGTGCGCAGGACGATGCAGCTGTCCATATTGCCGTCGGGGGCGAAATAGCCGACGCCGCCGGCATAAGGCCCGCGCGCGTCGGCCTCGAGCTCGGCGATGATCTGGCAGGCGCGGACCTTGGGGGCGCCGCTGACCGTGCCCGCGGGGAAGCCCGCGAACAGCGCGTCGATCGCGTCCTTGTCGGGCGCGATGCGGCCGATGACGTTCGAGACGATGTGCATGACGTGGCTGTAATATTCGACGGTGTAGCTGTCGGTGACCGTGACCGAACCGCCAATCGCGGCGCGGCCGACGTCGTTGCGGCCAAGGTCGAGGAGCATCAGATGTTCGGCGCGTTCCTTGGGGTCGGCGAGCAGGCTGTCGCGGTTCTCGACATCCTCGGCGCTGGTCCGCCCGCGCGGGCGGGTACCCGCGATCGGGCGGATCGTGATCTCGCCGTCGCGCACGCGGACCAGGATTTCGGGCGACGAACCGATCAGCGCGAAGCCGGGGAGGTCAAGGAAATAGAGGAAGGGCGACGGGTTGATGCGGCGAAGCGCGCGGTAGAGGTCGAAGGGCGGCAGGTCGAAGGGGGTCGAAAAGCGCTGCGACAGCACGACCTGGAAGATGTCTCCCGCGGCGATATAGTCCTTGGCCGTGGCGACCATCGCGGCGAATTGCGCGGGCGGGGTTGCGGGGGTGGCGGCGATGTCGGCGGGGAGCGCGTCGGTGATGGCGCGGTCGGCGGATACGTTGGCGGTCGACAGGCGCGCGGCGACGCTGTCGAGCCGGTCCTGTGCGGTCTCGATCATCCGGTCGAGCGCGCCGCCCGCATCGGGCCAGATCGGCGCGATCAGGAACAGTTCGTCGGCAAGCCGGTCGAAGACGAGGATCGTCGTCGGGCGCACGAACACCATGTCGGGCAGGGCGAGCCCGGCGCCCGGCGCACGCGGGATGCGTTCGACGAGGCCGATCGTTTCATAGGCGAAAAAGCCGACGAGCGTTGCGAGCGCCTTGGGCAAGCCTTCGGGCACGTCGAAGCGGCATTCGGCGACGAGATCGCGGAGTGCCTGCAATGCCGGGGTGGCGAGGGGCTGGAACGCCTCGCGGTCGTGGCGCCAGTCGCGGTTGATCCGCGCGCTGTCGCCGATGACTTCGAACATCAGGTCGGGGTCGAGTCCGACCAGGCTGTAACGCCCGCGCGTTTCGCCGCTTTCGACCGATTCGAGCACCCAGTCGCCGCGTCCCGGCTCGATCAGCTTGAGCGCCGCCGAAACCGGGGTTTCGATATCGGCGATCAGCCGCTGCCAGACGACCGCGCCGCGGCCGCCCGCCAGGGCTTCGAGCGCCGCGGCTTTGCCCTCCAGCGCCACCGGTCGGCTATTCGACGACCGGCGCGGTGCCGGTGAGTTCCTGGCGCAGCTGTTCGACCAGTTCCTTGTTGATCGTCACCCCGACGCGGCGCTTGGCTTCGGCGGCGAGCTGTTCGATCAGCTCGTTACCGAAGGCGGGGGCAAGCGGCTGGGCGATCGCGGCGACGCGCGCGGGCTCGATCGATTTGGGATCGGGACGCTGCACATTGGCGAGCGCGATCACCATCCAGCCGCGGTTGCCGGGGATTTCGAGCGTCTTGACGCTGTTTTTCGCCATCGAGAACAGCAGTGCGAGTTCGGGCGGCACGGGCTGGCCGTTTTGGCCGAGTTCGCCCCGGCGTCCGCCGATCGTCTGAACGCTGCCGATATTCGGTCCGGCGGCGGCGACCGCGGCGGCGAGCGTCTGGCCCCCCTCGACCGCCTTGACGATCGCGCGGGCCTTGTCGCGGGCGACCTCTTGCCCTTGCGCAAAACGCCAGTCGGCGAGCAGGTCGGCGCGGATCTGGGCGAAGGGCGGCGGGGCGGCGGCGACGATCGATTTCACCGCATAGACGGCAAATTTCTGGTTCTCGACGAGCGTGGCAAGCTGGCCCTCGCCTTCCGAGCCGCCCTGGAACGCCTGGCTGACTAGCGGGGCGAGTTCGGGGGGCAGGGTGTAGCCGGGCTGGCCGGGGACGCGGCCGCTGGGGAGCAGCGCCGGGGTGGTCGCAAGGGTCAGCTTGCGGTCGGCGGCGATTTCTTCGATCGACGCGCCGCTGTTCACCGCGTCCTGGATCGCGTTGTAATAATCGACGATCGCCTCGTTCGCCTTGTTCTTGGCCAGTTCGGTGCGGATGTCGGCGCTGGCGTCGGCAAGGCTGCGCGCCGGACGCGCGGTGACGTTCTCGACGCGCGCGACATTCCAGCCAAGCCCGGTCTGGACCGGGCCGATCAGGTCGCCCTGCTTGGCGGCGAAGGCCGTCTTTGCCGCCGCGGCGGTGCTGGTCGCGGCATAGGCCGACTGGGTGAGGTCGCCGGTGGTCGAGGCCGACAGCCCAGCGGCCTGCGCCGCAGCGGCGAGCGACGTGCCGCCGCGCACCTTGGCGGCCAGCGCGTTGGCGGTTGCCTGATCCGGCGCGATCACCTGTGCAAAGCGGCGCGTTTCGCTGGCGGCATATTGCGCGGCATTGTCCTTATAGACCTTGGCGATTTCGGCGTCGGTGACCGCCGGAACCGGCACGGCGGCGGCGTCGAACACCGCATATTGGATGACGCGGCGTTCGGGCACGGTGAATTTCGCGGCGTTCTGCGTGAGATGCGTCTTGAGCGCGGCGTCGCCGGGGTCGGCGGTCGGCGCAAAGGCGCTGGCCGGAATGAAGGTCGCCTGGCCGCGGCGCTGTTCGAGGAGCAGCGCGGCATAGGGCTGCGCCATGCCGGGCGCGAGGCGCGGCATGCCGGCAATCGGGGCGGCAATCTGTTCGATCAGCAATTGCTGGCGCAGGTCGCGGCGCAGCTGCGCCTCGGTCATGCCATTCTGGCGCAGAAAGGTTTCGAACGCGGTCTGGTCAAAGCTGCCCGACACACCGGCAAAGGCGGGGATATCGGCGATGCGCCCGTCGATCAGTCGCTTGCTGACGCCAAAGCCCATGTCGGTCGCGAACTGGTCGAATGCCATGCCCTCGACCATCTGGTTGAGCACCTGGTCGAGCCCGCCCGATTCGACGAATGCCGCCATCGTCATCCCGGGCTGATCCTGACGCGCCTGGTTATAGGCGAGGCGGACGCGATCGCGCAGCTCGCCGACGCCGATTTGTTCGCTGCCCACCTTGGCGACATTGGCACCGCCGATCCCGCCAAAGGTCGAGTTTCCGGTCACGTCGCTCAGCGCAAAGGCCACGCCGATAAAGGCGACGAAGCCCAGCGCGAGGATCTTGCCGAGCGTCGAGGAAAACATACGGCGGATGGCGGTAATCATGGGGCAGCTATTCTTTCGGCGGGGCGCGGGGATGCGCGGCTGGGCGATGCTTTAGAGAGGTGGCGGCACCGCATCAAGGCGCGAAAGGGGCTTTTCGCGGCGCCGCGACACCGCTTGCCTATCGCCCCCACCCGCCGCTAGGGCATCGACTTCGTTCGAACAGCGGGAGAGACGCGGCAATGGCACGGCGCAAATATGTGGTCGGCAACTGGAAAATGAACGGCACGACGGCGGCGCTGGCCGAAGCGCAGGCGATTTTCGCTGCGGCGGGCGATCATGCCGGAGTCGATGTCGCGCTGTGTCCGCCGTTCACACTGGTCGGCGCGATGGCTGCCGCGGTGCCGGGGGCGGCGGTGGGCGGGCAGGACTGCCATAGCGCGGCATCGGGTGCCTTTACCGGATCCGTCGCGGCACCGATGCTGGCCGACGCCGGGGCGAGGCTGGTGATCGTCGGGCATAGCGAACGGCGCGAAGGATGCGGTGAAAGCGACGCCGATGTGCGCGCGAAGGCCGAGGCCGCGCTGGCGGCTGGGCTGTCGGTGATCCTGTGCGTCGGCGAACCGCGCGAGGTGCGCGAATCGGGCGGGGCGATCGATTATGTGCTGGCGCAGATCGCCGGATCGGTGCCCGATGATTTCGATGCCGCCCGGTTGGCGATCGCTTACGAGCCGATCTGGGCGATCGGCACCGGGCTGGTGCCGACGGTCGCCGATGTCGCGGCGATGCACGGGGCGATCCGCGGCGCGCTGGCGGCGCGCTTTGGCGGCAAGGCGGAAGATATGCGATTGCTGTACGGGGGGTCGGTGAATGGCGACAATGCTGCTGAGCTGCTGGACGCGGGCGATGTCGACGGGGCGCTGGTTGGTGGCGCCAGCCTGACGGCGGCGAAATTTGTGCCGATTGTTGTGGCTGCTGCGGCGTTGGGGTGATTAGCGTGATCCTCCCTGTGGCGCAGCCATGGGGAGGGGGACCGCGCATCGCAGATGAGTGGTGGTGGGGCCGCGACCTCTGCGCAACGGCCCCTCCGTCAGCGCTTCGCGCTGCCACCTCCCCATCGCTACGCGACAGGGAGGATCGTTGCGAGCGACGATATGCTTGAAGCCAAGATGCTTGAAGCCCAGCCGCTTCGTCTCTATGTGCGCCGCGGGCGCGTCCGTTTGAGGGCGTGCAAGTTCAGGAAAATATGATGTCCAGCCTTTTCACCTTCATTCTCGTCCTGCAGGCGCTTGTTGCCGCGGCGATGATCGGCGTCATTCTGATGCAGAAGTCCGAAGGTGGCGGCCTGGGTGTCGGCGGCAGTCCCGGCGGGATGCTGTCGGCGCGCGGCGCGGCGGATTTCATGACCCGCGCGACGACGATCCTGGCCTGCCTGTTTGTCGGTCTGTCGATCGTGCTGGCCGCGATGGCATCGGTCGGGCGTACCGGCTCGACGATCGACACCTCGCTGTCGAAATCGGCGCAGACGAGCGGCGCAGCGCCGACCTCGTCGCTGACCGGTCCGGCGCAGCCCGTGCAGGCGGCCCCGGCCACGGCCGCGCCCGCTCCGGCGAGCGACGATCCGCTGGCCGCGGCAGCGGCGGCTGCGACGCAGGAAGCCGCTCCGGCTCCGGCTGAGGCGCCCGCCAAGAAATAATCCTCGACCCCGGTCGATACAGCAGCCCGCGCTGCGGAAATAAATTCCGCGGCAAGCGATTCGACGGCTTGCGCCGTCCCCCTCCCGTTGAGTAAGTCTTTCCTCCCATGGCGCGGTTCATTTTTATCACCGGCGGCGTGGTCTCCTCGCTTGGCAAAGGTTTGATGGCGGCTAGCCTCGCCGCTTTGCTGCAAGCGCGCGGCTATCGCGTTCGTATCCGGAAATTCGATCCCTATCTGAACGTCGATCCGGGGACGATGTCGCCATACCAGCATGGCGAGGTCTACGTGACCGACGACGGGGCGGAAACCGACCTCGACCTTGGTCACTATGAGCGGTTTACCGGGGTTGCGGCGCGGCAGAGCGACAATATCACCTCGGGCCGCATCTATCAGCAGATTATCACCAAGGAACGCCGCGGCGATTACCTCGGCGCGACGGTGCAGGTCGTCCCGCATGTGACCGACGCGATCAAGGCGTTTGCGCGCGCCGAGCTCGACGACCTGGATTTTGTTTTGTGCGAAATCGGCGGCACGGTGGGCGACATCGAATCGCTGCCGTTCATCGAAGCGATCCGCCAGCTGCGCAACGAAGAGGGGCGCGACAAGACGCTATCGGTGCATGTCACTTTGGTGCCGTACATCGCCGCTGCGGGCGAGCTGAAGACCAAGCCGACGCAGCACAGCGTGCGCGAACTCGCCTCGCTGGGCGTTCAGCCCGAAATCCTGCTCTGCCGCTGTGAACGCCCGCTGCCCGAGGGCGAGCGCGCCAAGATCGCGCAATTCTGCAATGTGCGCAAAGAGGCGGTGATCCCGGCGCTCGACGCCGACAGCATCTATGCGGTGCCGGTGCAATATCATGGCGAAGGGCTGGACAATGAAGTGCTGCGGCATTTCGGCATCCACGACGCGCCCGCGCCCGACCTGTCGCGCTGGTACGACATCATGGACCGCAAGCAGCACCCCGAGGGCGAAGTCACGATCGGGGTCGTCGGCAAATATGTGTCGCTGCCTGATGCCTATAAATCGCTCAATGAAGCGCTGGTCCATGGCGGCATGGCACACCGGGTGAAGGTCAATATTCGCTGGCTCGATGCCGAAATGTTCGAGCGCGACGAGGATCTGGCGGCCAACCTGGAGCCGCTGCACGGCATATTGGTGCCCGGCGGGTTCGGCGAGCGCGGGTCCGAGGGCAAGATTTCGAGCGTGCGTTTTGCGCGCGAGCGCGGGGTGCCGTTCTTCGGCATCTGTCTGGGGATGCAGATGGCGTGCATCGAGGCGGCGCGCAACACCAGCGGGATTGCGGACGCGTCGAGCACCGAATTCGGCAAGACCGACGAGCCGGTGGTCGGCATGATCACCGAATGGATGAGCGCCGAAGGCCTGCAAAAGCGCGGCGCCGACACCGACCTCGGCGGGACGATGCGGCTGGGCGCTTATGATGCGAAATTGTCGCCGAACAGCCATGTCGCGAGCGTCTATGGCGCGAACGAGATCAGCGAGCGCCACCGTCACCGCTATGAGGTCAACGGCGCGTATCGCGAGCGACTGGAAAAGGGCGGGCTGGTGTTTTCGGGCATGTCGCCCGACGGCATGTTGCCGGAAATCGTTGAGCGTCCCGACCATCCGTGGTTTATCGGGGTGCAGTTCCATCCGGAGCTCAAATCGAAGCCGTTCGACCCGCATCCCTTGTTTGCGGGCTTTATCGAAGCGGCGGTGAAGCAGAGCCGGCTGGTCTAGAACAACGCAAAAGGGGTGTCAGGGGCTATGGATCACGCGAAACTCGCCGAGTTGCAAAGCCCCGACAGCATTTTTTCCGGCCTTTCGGCCGAAGACTGGGCCGAAATCACCAGCCGCGCGGTCCAGATCAATTTCGTCAAGGGCAAGGAGCTGCTGGTCCAGGGCGACCCCGGCGACATGATGCTGATCCTGACGCAAGGGACGGCGCGCGTGTCGATGCTGACCGGGGGCGGGCGCGAGATCGTGCTGGCCTATGCCGAACCCGGTGCGGTGCTGGGCGAGATCGCGCTGCTCGATGGCGGCGAACGCACCGCATCGGTGACCGCGACGAGCGCGGGGAGCGCGCTCCAGCTCGGCCGCAACGCGCTCAAGGATTTCGCCGCGAGCCATCCCGAATTCACCTGGTCGCTGATGCAACAGCTGGCGCGCCGCCTGCGCACCGCCGACCAGACGATCGAAAGCGACCGCGCCTATGCGTCGGGGCCGCGGCTCGCCCGCTATCTGAAGCGCCTGATCCGCAAGGATGTCGAGGCGTCGCAGCGCGTCGAGCTCAGCCAGACCGAGCTCGGCAATTTTGCGGGCATGAGCCGCGAGCATATCAATCGCCAGCTGAAAAGTTGGGAGGAATCGGGTGTGATCTCGCTGGAGCAGGGGCGGGTACGGGTGCTCGATGCCGATATGCTGGAGGATATCAGCGAGAGCGAGGGGTAGGGGCGTCTCCGACTGGTGGAATAATCTGCCTCCGTGACTGAAGCTGATCACCTCGTTTGTCGCTTGTCCGGCTTGGATCGTGGTGGTCTATTGCATCCTCTCGGGGCAGACGAAAAGTCTAGTGCCGCTGTCGGCATTTGGTGCCTTTGTCGCCGCCACAATTCTGCATATCCTGTTTGACCGCCGCCATCGCCAATTCCGCCGCGAAGATAGCGGTATCGGGTTTTCGGACGGAGGCGAGTAGCTGGTTGGCGATTTAGCGTCCTGAATCACAACGCCCGGGCCTCGCTTTGCAAGACCCGGGCGCGTGTGACGAACACTCGCCATCCCCTTTTGTTGCAGGCCCGGCGAAAGGCCTGCACTCCCTGGAACCGGGCCTTGGGGCCGCTTGATCCAGAAGTCATCGGGCTAGGCGCAAGGGGGCGGTTTGTCACCCTGTGCAAGCCGTTCGCCGCCGCTTTTGCCCCCCGCTGTGGCCGATGTGCAACATATTCTGCGATTCGATCGCAACAGATGCGCATGTTGGCGCCCATTGCCAGCGGCGAGGATGGCCCGTAAAGCCGCGGCATGCGTGTCATTCCCCATGCGCCGCAAAGGCCCATTGCCCCATGATCCTGCGTCCGTACGAGCGCACCATCTTCAAACGCTATATGCTTCCGCAGCGCGGCGAGGGTTTCATCTTTGTCGCGGCGGCGTTCAGCTTTGTCGCCGTCACACTTGGCGTTGCGGCGCTGGTGATCGTGATGAGCGTGATGAACGGGGTGCGCGCCGACCTGTTCGACAAGATCGTCGGGCTCAATGGCCATGCGGTGGTGCAGGGGTTCGGCGGACGGCTCGACGACTGGCGCGATGTGCTGAAACAGGCGAAGGCGACGCCTGATGTGGTGTCGGCGACGCCGCTGATCGAACAGCCTTTGCTGGCGACGTTTAACGGCCGCGTCGAGGGCATCTTGGTGCGCGGGATGACGGTGCCCGATATTCGCAATAACCAGACGCTGGGAGGCAAGGTGTTGCAGGGCAATCTCAATTCGCTGACGCCCAATGCGGGCAATGTCGCGATCGGCAGCGAGCTGGCGCGCAATATCGGCGCGACGGTCGGATCGAATTTGACGATCATCAATCCCGCGGGACGCTCGACGCCGTTCGGAACGGTGCCGCGCGAGATCAGTTACCGGGTGACCGCGGTGTTCGAGATCGGGGTTTATGACTTCGACAAAATGTATGTCGTGATGCCGATGGAGGACGCGCAGTTGTTGCTGCTGACCGGCGATCAGGTCGGGATGATCGAGGTCAAGGTGACCGACCCTGACAAGGTCGGCGAGATACTCGCGCCGCTGAAGGAAAAGGTTGCCGCGCAGGCGGTGATTTCGGACTGGCGCCAGATGAACAGCAGCCTGTTCGAGGCGCTGTCGATCGAGCGGGTGGCGATGTTCGTGATCCTGTCGCTGATCGTGCTCGTTGCCGCGTTCAACATCGTGTCGTCGCTGATCATGCTGGTGCGCGCCAAGACGCGCGACATGGCGATACTTCGCACGATGGGCGCGCCGCGCGACGCAGTGCTGCGCATCTTTATGGCGATCGGCCTGTCGATCGGGGTCGCGGGAACGCTGATGGGCATGGCGCTGGGGTTCAGCCTGCTCTATTTCCGGCAGGGGGTGCTGCGCGGGGTCGAGTTTCTGACCGGCCAGCCTTTGTGGGATCCGTCGATCCGCTTCCTGACCGAATTGCCGTCGAAACCCGATCCGTTCGAGATTGTCGGGATCGCGCTGATGGCCGTCGTCTTCAGCTTCCTCGCGACGCTCTATCCGGCGTTCAAGGCGGCGAATACCGATCCGGTACAGGTGCTGCGTTATGAGTGATTTGGCGCTGGAACTCGTCGGGCTGAAGCGCAGCTTCACGCAGGGCGAGGTGACGATCGACGTGCTGCGCGGGGTCGATGCGCATCTGAAGCGCGGCGAGATTGTCGCGCTGCTCGGTCCCTCCGGATCGGGCAAGTCGACGATGTTGCAGGCGGTCGGGCTGCTCGAAGGCGGGTTCGACGGGACGATCCGCATCGATGGCGCCGACGTGACGCAATATGAGCAGGGCGAGCGGACGAAGACGCGGCGCGAGAAGATCGGCTTCGTCTATCAATTCCACCATCTGCTGCCCGATTTCAACGCGATCGAGAATGTCGTGCTGCCGCAGCTGATCCGCGGCGCGGAACAAGCCGAGGCCGAGGAGCGCGCCGCCGACCTGCTCGCGCGGCTGGGGCTGGGCGAGCGGCTGCATCACAAGCCGAGCAAGCTGTCGGGCGGCGAGCAGCAGCGCGTCGCGGTCGCGCGCGCGCTGGCGAACCGGCCGCTGCTGGTGCTCGCCGACGAGCCGACGGGCAACCTCGACGAGGCGACGGCGGACCGGGTGTTCGACCAGTTTGTAAAGCTGGTGCGCGATCATGGATCGGCAGCGCTGGTCGCGACGCACAACGAGCGGCTGGCAGCAAGGATGGATCGCGTGCTGCGCTTGCACGACGGGCGGATCGAGGCGTAAGCTGCCCGCAACTTTGGGGGGCGAGCATGATGCAATACAGGCCATTGCTGCTGATCGCGCTGTCGCTGGCGGCGATGCTGCCGGTCGCGGGGGCGCAGTCCCCGCCTCCACCGCCGCCTCCGGCGCCCGCTCCGCCGCCGCCACTACCGCCACCGCCACCGATCCCCGCGCCGCCCGCGGCGCCAGCTTGCGCAGCGGCGGAATATCGCGCCTTTGATTTCTGGGTCGGAGAATGGGACGTTTTCGCCAATGGCAGCGCGACGCAGGTCGCGACGAGCAGCATCGAGGCGATGTTCGCGGGCTGCGCGATCCGCGAGACATGGAAACCGCGGACGGGCGGGGGAGGCGGATCGTTCAGCCATTATGACGCCGAACGGCGCCACTGGCGGCAGGCATGGGTCGACAGCAGCGGCGCGCGCGTCGATTTCGACGGCGGCCCGGCAAACGGCAAGATGGTGCTGACCGGCCATTGGGTGAATGTCGTCGCCAAGGGACAGGACGGGCTGATCCGCATGACATACAGCAAACAGCCGGACGGGTCGGTGCGCCAGCATGGCGAGCAATCGACCGACCATGGCCTGACATGGGCGACCAGTTTCGATTTTATCTACAGACCGCGCAACGCGGGGGAGAAATGACCATGAGCCTTTATGATTTTTCGGCGCCGCTGCCCGGCGGGGCGAGCCAGTCGATGGCGGACTATCGCGGCAAGGTGCTGCTGATCGTCAACACCGCGTCGAAATGCGGCTTTACCCCGCAATATGAGGGGCTGGAAGAGCTGTACCACGATTACAAGGATCGCGGGTTCGAGGTGCTGGCCTTTCCGTGCAACCAGTTTGGCGCGCAGGAACCCGGCGATGCCGACGAGATCAAGAATTTCTGTTCGCTGACCTATGACGTCAGCTTTCCGGTGATGGCGAAGATCGAGGTCAATGGCGACGGCGCCGATCCGATTTTCAAGCATCTGAAAAAGGAACAGACCGGGCTGCTGGGCAGCGGGATCAAGTGGAATTTCACGAAGTTCCTTGTCGATCGCGACGGCAAGGTGGTGTCGCGGCATGCGCCGACGACGAAGCCGGAGCAGCTGCGGAAAGAGATTGAGGCATTGTTGGGGTAAAATGCGTCGCCCCCGCGAAGGCGGGGGCCGCTGGAGCGATGGCGTAAGGCCGATGGCGGCCCCCGCCTTCGCGGGGGCGACGGGTTTCACATTTCCGTCACTCTCCGCTTCACAGAATCACTCGACCCGCATAGCGTCACCCCCATGGCCTACAGCCCCTTTGTCCCCCTGCGCGTCTTTTCCAGCTACACAATGCTCGAAGGGGCGATCGAGCCCAAGGCAATTGCCAAGGCGGCGCGCGAGCGGGGGTTTCCGGCGATCGCGATCTGCGACCGCAACGGGCTCTATGGCGCGATGGCGTTTGGCGAGGCGTGCAAGGCGGCGGGGGTGCAGCCGATCGTCGGCGCGCTGCTCAGCGTTGCGCGGCCGGGGCAGCGGCTAGCGAATGGCGCGCCGTTGATCGACTGGCTGGCGCTCTATGCGCAGGACGAGGCGGGTTATAACAATCTGTGCGCGCTGGTGTCGGCGGCGCATCTTGGGCGCCCGGTCGAGCAGGAACCGCATGTCACGCTGTCCGACATGGCGGGCAAGACCGAAGGGCTGATCTGCCTGACCGGCGCCGGCGAAGGCGCGCTGGCGCGCTTGCTGGCGGGCGAGCAGCAAGGTGCCGCCGAGGATTATGTCGAGCAACTCGAAGCGCTGTTCGGCGGGCGGCTCTACATCGAATTGTCGCGGCGGAACGATGCGACCGAGATGGCAGCCGAAAACGCGCTGATCGATCTCGCTTATGCGCGCGCGTTGCCCATTGCGGCTACCAACCCGGCGAATTTTGTCGAGCCGCAGTTCCACGCCGCACACGACGCGATGCTGTGCATTGCGCAATCGGCCTATGTCGAAAGCGAAGACCGGCGCGTGTCGAGCCCCGAGGCGTGGCTGAAGCCTGCCGAGGCGATGGAAGACGCGTTTTCGGATTTGCCGGAGGCTATCCGCAACACGCTGGTGATCGCGCAGCGCTGCGCCTTCATGGCGCCGAAGCGCGCGCCGATCCTGCCCAGCCTGGCGGGTGACCGCGAGGGCGAGGCGGCGCAGCTGAAGGCCGACGCCCATGCCGGGCTCGCGGCGCGGTTGGCGCTCTATCCTGATCTGACCGATGAAGAGCGGCAGGCCTATGTCGAACGGCTCGATTTCGAGGTCGACGTCATCACCCAGATGGGGTTCCCCGGCTATTTCCTGATCGTTGCCGACTTCATCAAATGGGCGAAGGCGCAGGATATTCCGGTGGGGCCGGGGCGCGGGTCGGGCGCGGGCAGCGTCGTCGCCTGGGCGCTGACGATCACCGATCTTGATCCCTTGAAACTCGGCCTGCTGTTCGAACGCTTCCTCAATCCCGAACGCGTGTCGATGCCCGATTTCGACATCGATTTCTGCGAAACGCGGCGCGGCGAAGTCATTCGTTATGTGCAGGAAAAATACGGCCGCGATACCGTCGCGCAGATCATCACCTTCGGAAAGCTGAAGGCGCGCGCGGTGCTCAAGGACACCGGTCGCGTGCTGCAGATGAGCTATGGGCAGGTCGACCGGCTGGCGAAGCTCGTGCCCAACCATCCGACCGATCCCTGGACGCTCGAACGCGCGCTGAACGGCGTCAGCGAGCTGATGACCGAATATAAGCAGGACGATGGCGTGCGCCGCCTGTTCGACATGGCGCGCCAGCTGGAAGGCCTGCCGCGGCACAGCTCGACGCACGCTGCTGGCGTGGTGATCGGCGACCGCCCACTTGACCAGCTGGTGCCGCTCTATCGCGATCCGCGATCGGACATGCCGGTGACCCAGTTCGACATGAAATATGTCGAGAGCGCGGGGCTGGTGAAGTTCGACTTTCTGGGCCTCAAAACGCTGTCGGTGCTGAAAGAGGCGCGGCGGCTGCTCGCGCTGCGCGGGATCGATGTCGATCTCGATACGCTCGGCTGGGAAGACCCCGCGGTGTACGAGCTGCTCCAGCGCGGCGAGACGGTCGGGGTGTTCCAGCTGGAATCCGAGGGCATGCGGCGCACGCTGTCGGCGGTGAAACCGACCAATTTCGGCGACATCATCGCGCTCGTCGCGTTGTACCGCCCGGGGCCGATGGACAATATCCCGCTGTTCGGGGCGCGCAAAAACGGGCGCGAGCCGATCGCCTATCCGCACCCGCTGCTCGAGGGCATCCTCGCCGAAACCTATGGCATCTTTGTCTATCAGGAACAGGTGATGCAGGCGGCGCAGATCCTCGCCGGCTACAGCCTCGGCGGCGCCGACCTTTTGCGCCGCGCGATGGGCAAGAAGGTCCAGGCGGAGATGGACGCGCAGCGCGACACTTTCGTCAAGGGGTGCGGCGAGCATAATGGCATCGATGCCAAAGCCGCGAACGAGCTGTTCGATTTGATCGACAAGTTCGCGGGCTATGGTTTCAACAAGAGCCATGCGGCGGCTTATGCCTTGCTGTCGTATCAGACGGCGTGGCTGAAGGCGCATTATCCGCACGAATTCTTTGCGGCCTCGATGTCGTTCGACAGCCACCAGACCGATAAATTGTCGATCTTCATCGACGACATGCGGCGGCTGGGGGTCGCGGTGGCACCGCCATCGATTAACGACAGCGAAGCCGATTTTTCGGTCGGGCAAAGCGACGACGGGCTGGCGGTGCGGTACGCGCTCGGCGCGCTGAAGGGCGTCGGCGAACGCGCGATGGAGGCCTTGGTCGCCGAGCGGCGCGCGCGCGGCGATTTTGCAAACCTCGACGATTTCGCGAACCGGATCGACCCCAAGCTGCTCAACCGGCGCCAGATCGAGGCGCTGGCGGGGGCGGGGGCATTCGACGGGATCGAGCCTAATCGCCCGCGCGCCTATGCCGGAGCCGAAAGCCTGCTCGCCTGCGCCAACAGCTCGGCGCACGAGCGATCGACCGGGCAGGGTGGGCTGTTTGGCGGCGACATCGACGTTGCGCCGGTGCTGCAACTGCCCGCCGCCGAACCCTGGACGCTCGCCGAACGAATGACGCGCGAGAAGGAGGCGTTCGGCTTTTACTTCTCGTCGCACCCCGTCGAGCAATATGAGGCGATCGTCGCGGCGCGCGGGGCGCGAACCTATGGCGATATTTGCGCCAATGTCGAAATGACGCCGGGTACGCGCCTGCCGATGGTGATGGCGGGCATGGTCGAAAACGCCAAGGCGCGGGTGTCGCAGCGCGGCAACCGCTTCCTGAACCTGACCTTGTCCGACCGCAGCGGGCAGTTCCAGTCGAGCTGTTTCGACGAGCAGACGTGCAAGCTGCTGGAAACGCTGGCGGTCGATGGCGGCTGCGCGATCCTGTCGGTCGAGCTCGACCTGCTGGAAGGCGAAGAGACGCCGCGCGTCACGGTGCGCGGTGCGCAACCACTAGCGGAAATTGCGGCGACCGCGGCGCTCGAGCTGACGTGCCGCGTCGCGCTGCCCGAGGCGATTGCCGAGATGGCGCGGTTGCTGGAAAAGCGCGACGATGCGCGCGGGCGCGTGATCGTGTTGACCGAAGATCCGACGACGGGCGGCGACATCCGGATCAACCTCGGCCGCGGCTTTGCGCTTGGTCCCGATCTGGTCGCGCGGTTCGAAACGATCGCGGGGATCAGCGAAACCGCACTGTCGCTGGTCACGCCGCGCGATTTCCGGATGCGCTAATCCCGGTTCACGCTTGCGTAAAGCGGCGTCCTCGCCTTATTCCTTGAGGAAACAAGAGAGGAATGCCGAGATGTACGGAATGCAGAGCCAGCCGCTGCTGGTCACCAGCCTGATCGACCATGCCGCGCGCGAACATGCGGGGCGCGAAATCGTCTCGCGCTGGGCCGACGGCAGCATGACGCGATCGAACTGGGGTGAGGTGGGGTTCGACGCACGGCGCTTTGCCGCGGCGATGACCCGGCTGGGCATGAAGAAAGGTGACCGCATCGCGACGCTGGCGATGAACCATGGCCATCATCTGGTCAGCTGGTACGGCAGCGCGGGCATGGGCGGGGTGCTGCATACGGTCAACCCGCGGCTGTTCGACGAGCAGCTGGTCTATATCATCAACCACGCCGAGGACCGCGTGCTGCTGTTCGACGCGATGTTCCTGCCGATCGTCGAGCGGCTGCGCGGGCAGTTGCCGACGGTCGAGCATTTTATCCTGTTCGATGCGCCGGCGCAGGATGGCTATTTGTCCTACCGCGACCTGATCGATGCCGAGGACGGCAGCTTTGCGTGGGTCGATCTCGACGAGCGCGATCCGGTCGGGCTGTGCTACACGAGCGGCACGACCGGCAATCCCAAGGGCGTGCTCTACGAGCATCGCTCGAACGTCATCCACGCGATCACCGAGATCCAGCCCGACGTGTTCGACATGTCGAACCGCAGCGTGATCCTGCCGATCGTCCCGATGTTCCATGCCAATAGCTGGGGCATTCCGTTCGCGGCGGCGACGGTGGGCGCCAAGCTGGTGTTTTCGGCGACCAACGATGCCGCGGTGCTGTGCGACCTGATGCACGGCGAGGGCGTGACGCACAGCGCCGGGGTGCCGACGGTGTGGATTGCGATGTTCGCGCATATGGACGCGACGGACATCGATTATGGCAAGCTGCACCGCGTCATCATCGGCGGATCGGCCTGCCCGCGCGCGATGATCGAGCGCTTCATGAAGGCGGGGATCGACGTCGGCCACGCCTGGGGGATGACCGAAACCAGCCCGATCGGGACGATGGGCAAGCGCCCGTGGAACTGGGACGAGATGAGTTTCGACGAGCGCGTCGATGTCGTGGCGCGGCAGGGCTGTCCGCCGTTCGGGGTCGAGCTGCGCATCGTCGATGACGAGGATGAAGAGCTGCCGCGCGACGGGGTGAGCAGCGGGCGGCTGCAATGCCGTGGGCCGTGGATCATCCAGCGCTATTTCAAGGCCGATGCCGACGCCGCCGACGCCGACGGCTGGTTCGACACCGGCGACGTGTCGGTGATCCACCCCGACGGGGTCATGCAGATTACCGACCGCGCCAAGGATGTGATCAAGTCGGGCGGCGAATGGATTTCGTCGATCGAACTCGAAAATGCCGCGATCGGCGCGCCGGGGGTGCAGGAGGCGGCGGCGGTCGGCGTCTATCATCCGAAGTGGGACGAGCGGCCGATCCTGCTGATCGTGAAGAAGCCGGGTGCCGAGACGGACGAGGCGGCGATCGTCGATTACCTCAAGGACAGGGTCGCGAAATGGTGGCTGCCCGATGAGGTGGTGTTCGTCGACGAGCTTCCCCATACGGCGACGGGGAAGATATTGAAGCGTCAGATCCGGGATGATTACAAGGATTATAAGCTGCGGTCGCTGGTGGGGGTTTAGTTTGCATTGTCGCCCCCGCGGAGGCGGGGGCCGCTGGCCGCATGGCTCAGCCGTTGATGGTCTCGAAAAGGTCGGCCCATTGAGGGTTGGTCTCAGAAATCAGCCGCAGTTTCCAAACGCGGTTCCATTTCTTCAATGCCTTTTCGCGGGCAATCGCTTCGTCGATCCGGTCGAAAGATTCAGCGTAAACCAGCTGCACCAGTTGCCACTTCCGGCAAAATGCCGAACCGTTCCGTTGCGATGTGGGAAAATTCTGGCGGACAGGTTGTCCGTGACGCCGATATAGAGGATTCCCATCGGCTTATTGGCCATTATGTAAACATAGGCGTTTCGCATCGAGTTCGCCTCCATTACGCCAGCGGCCCCCGCATTCGCGGGGGCGACGGTTTAGTTCAGAACAGCTCCATCTGTCCGTCGCGCTCGGGCGGTTTGAACAGGTCGCTGCGTAGCGGCGGAAAGCGGCGGTCCAAGCCATGTTCGCGTGCGGCGCGTTTGACGCGGGTGCGGATGAGCTGCGCCCAGACGCCCTGACCCTTCATGCGGGTGAAAAACCCCGCGTCATTGTCCCGGCCGCCGCGGATGTCCTGCACCATGTGCATCACCTTGTCGGCGCGGTCGGGGTAGTGGGCGGCGAGCCAGGCGCGGAACAGCGGCGCGACCTCGAACGGCAGGCGCATCAATATGTAGGAGGCGCGGATCGCGCCAGCTTCGGCGGCGGCAGCCATGATTGCCTCGATCTCGTGATCGGTGATCGCGGGGATGATCGGCGAGATGTTGACCTGTGTCGGTACCCCGGCGTCGATCAGCGCGCGGATCGCGGCGAGGCGGCGTTTGGGATGCGGCGCGCGGGGTTCGAGGATGCGGGCGAGCACGGGATCGAGCGTCGTCACCGAAATCGCGACGCCGACCAGATTGTCGCGCGCCATGGCGGCGAGCAGGTCGATATCGCGCAGCAGTCGGTCGGATTTGGTGGTGATGAGTAGCGGATGCTTGGTTTCGGCGAGCACCTCGATCACCGAGCGGGTGATGCCCCATTCGCGCTCGATCGGCTGGTAGCCGTCGGTGTTGGTGCCGATCGCCAGCGGCGCTGCGCTATAGCCGCGCTTGGCCAGCTCGGCGCGCAGCAGCTTGGCGGCGGCGGGTTTGGCGAACAGGCGACTTTCGAAATCGAGGCCGGGCGACAGGTCGTGGAAGGCGTGGGTCGGGCGCGCGTAGCAATAGATGCAGCCATGTTCGCAGCCGCGATAGGGGTTGATCGAGCGGTCGAAACCGATGTCGGGCGAGCTGTTGCGCGCGATGATCGTTTTGGGATACTCGACGGTGACGGTGGTGCGGAGCGGCGGCGGCGCGCCGTCGATCCGTTCGGCGGTGTCGAGCCAGTCGCCATCGGGCTCGCGGTTGAGCGAGCCGGTGCGTGTCGGGCGCGGGTTCGCGGGTGCGCCGCGACCAGCGATCGGGGGGAGGAGTTTGGCGGGTTCCACTGACGCGCATTATCTGTTCAATGAGAACAAATAAAGAACAAATTGTTCGTCGTCCCCGGGAAGGCGGGGGCCGCTAGGGGCTTACGCAGCGGAGTGGAGAAGGACGGCTTGCGGCCCCCGCCTTCGCGGGGGCGACGATCATTCGGTGAGCCGCGGCATCAGGTCGACGAAGTTGCAGGGGCGGTTGCGGCTGTCGAGCTGGGTCGCCAAAATGCCTTCCCACGCGTCGGTGACCGCGCCGGTCGAGCCTGGGAGTGCAAAGATGTACGTGCCGCGCGCAACGATGGCGCAGGCGCGCGACTGGATCGTCGAGGTACCGATCGTCTGGTAGCTGAGCCAGCGGAAGAGTTCGCCAAAGCCGGGAATGTCCTTACCGTCGAGCCGGTGGAGTGCCTCGGGCGTCACATCGCGCCCTGTCAGCCCGGTGCCGCCGGTGGTGATGACCACGTCAACCTCGGGATCGTCGATCCAGTTGTGCAAGCGCGAGACGATCAGGTCAGTCTCGTCCTTGATGATCGCGCGCGCAGCAAGGATATGGCCCGCGCCGGTCAGCAGTTCGGCGAGCTTGTCGCCCGAGCGGTCTTCGGCCGCGCTGCGGCTGTCCGAAATCGTCAGCAGCGCGATCCGGACCGGCTTGAACGTCAGGCTTTCATCAATCGGCATTGGCCATGCCGCCCGCCCAGGTCAGCCGGGTGCGGTCCTTGCCGTCGGGGAAGCGCGGCCATTTGCCCTGCGCCAGCGCAGCGCGGCTGACCGAAGGTTTGCCCTGCTGCGCTTCGTACATCCAGTAATTGCGCAGCACGATGCCGACATAGCCGCGCGTTTCCCAATAGGGGATCGATTCCATGTACAGCAGCGGGTCGCCATTATCGCGAATTTCGGA
Organism: Sphingopyxis sp. EG6; assembly: GCF_003609815.1. Lineage (NCBI taxonomy): Bacteria > Pseudomonadati > Pseudomonadota > Alphaproteobacteria > Sphingomonadales > Sphingopyxidaceae > Sphingopyxis > Sphingopyxis sp. EG6. Next base: position 1,866,350 of record NZ_AP017603.1, on the reverse strand, counting down.
CTGCCAGCGGGCGATCGGTGCGGGACCGGCGTTATACGCGGCGATCACCTTCGGCAGCTGCCCGCCCGTCGAGGCGTCGCGGGCGAGATATTGCAGATAGCTTTGCCCCATGTCCATGTTGACCGCGGGGATCGACAGGTCGCGCGTGTCGATGCTGTCGCCGCGCCAGCGCGCGACGTCGCGCGCGGTGCCCGGACGGACCTGCATCAAGCCCTTGGCGCCCGCGGGGCTGACCACGGCGCGCTGGAAGCGCGATTCCTGCAGCGTGTGGGCAAAGACCAGCGCCGGATCGACCTTCCACCCGCCATTGGGTTCCCATTTGGGCTGCGGATAGCGCGCCTGTGCCGCCGGCTTGCGGCCCTGCGGGGTGTTGTGGGCGAGATAGAGCTGGGTTTCGGGCAGGCTGAGCGCCCCCGCCATGGCGAGCAACTGGTCGTGCTGGCGCGCGTCGCCGATCCGCGCCTGATGGCGGAGCACGGCGTCGGCATATTTATCCTCGCCGATTTCGGCGAGCGCCATCGCGGCGCGGACATTGGGCAGGTTTTCGAGTGCGCGCCACGCGCTGCGGTCGGCGCGGACGAGCTCGCGCTGATTGTTGGGGGCGATGCCGAGCGTTTCGACCGCGAGCATGCCGTAGAAGGTTTCTTCATTAGCGGCGGCGGCGCGCAGGCGCGATTGCACTGACGCGGGTTCGCCTGCGGCGATCGCCGCGCGCGCGGCCCAATAATAAGCGGCGGCGCGCAGCTCGCTGTCGGGCGCTTCGCGTGCGACCCGATCGAAGGCGGTTAGGGCAGTGCGATAGTCTTGGGTGCGCCACGCGGCGAGCCCCTGAACCCACGCGCCCTGCGTCGACCAGGCGCTGCGCCCGCCCGAACATTCCGCGGCGAGGCGCAGTGCATTCGCATCGTCATTTTCGATATAATAGGACCAGGCGACTTTCTGGCGCCATTCGTCGCGGGCTTCGGGCGACAGCCGGTCGGCGACCGCATTCAGCAGGGCTTCGGCGCCTGCCGGATCGTCGTTCTTGATCCGGTCGGGAATGGTACGGGTCAGCGCGGCGGCGGCGGGGTCGCCACTGATCGCATCGGCGCCGAGACGGCGCGGCGCGCTACCGGCCCAGGCAAGGCGGGCCTGCAAAGGCAGCGTCGGCAGATCGGTGGCGCCGCGTTTGGTCGCCAGGCGGCCAAGCTGTTCGGCCTGCGGCAGATGCGGCGAGCGCGACAGGATCGGCATGATGTCGGCGACTTCGGCGCGCGGGCTGTTCGCGGCGGTGAGCAGTTCGGCGCGCAGGAAGTCGGTGAGCGGACCCCCCTTTGCGTCGGCATCGGCATTATCGAGCAAGGCCTTCGCGTCGGCCCAGCGCTGGCTGCGGATCGCTCTCAGCACCTCGGTATATTGTTGTTTCTGCTTCGATGTCAGGATGTCGGGCACGGTTTGCGGCGCCGCAACGACGTCGCGGCTGCTGGCATCGGCCGCCAGCGCGGGCGTTGCGACAACAGCCGCCGCAAAAATTCCGCTTGAGATCAAAGTTCTGGTCATCATTTTCATCTGTCAACGTCCCCGGTTGAACAGTTTCAGGCTGTCCCAGGCCGCTGCCTTTTGCGCGGGCCGGGCCAGGAGCATCGTCGGATGCGCCACCGCCACCGCCGCCACCTTGCCGCCGTCTTGGTTAATTTCGAGTAACTTGCCGCGCGTGTCGGGCAATTCGCTGGCTGCCGCCATGCGGACGATGTCGCTGCCGATCAGCAGCAGTCGTTCGGGCCTTGCCAGCCGCAGATGGTGCCATAGCAGCCGGTCGAGCTCTGCCGCGTCGCGGCTGTCGCAGCGCCCGCCCGCGGGACGGGTAATGGCAAGGCTGGCCACGTAGGATTCGGCGCGCGTCGTACCGATCGCCGCGAGCATCGCGTCGAGCAGTTTTCCGGCCGCGCCGGAGAATAGCGCGCCGCTTTGCTGATCGTCGATTTCAGGCCAGGCGGTGAGCAGCATCAGCGCGGCGCCCGGCGCACCGATCGGCAGGACGCGGCGGGCGTCCCACTGGCTGCCCGGCACATCGTCGCCGGTCGCCAGCCATTGCTGGAAATCGCCCCAGTCGTCCGGGAATATGACGGGTCCCTTGTTTTCAACGACTTCCGGAGCTTCGGGGCGCTGCAAAACCGCGGGTAGCGGGGGCAATTCGGGTTCCGACGCGCGCAGCGCCTTTGGCTTGGTTGCCGCAGCGTCATTCGCCGGTGGCGCGACAAGCCAGCCCGCCGGTTCATCGCCGACAAGCGCATCGACGCCCGCCAGCGACCACCAGTCGCAAATGCTTTCCGCCAGCAACGCAGAGTTACGCCCACCCATGAAAATGTTTGAAACAGACAGTTGACGGGCGCGTCAATTGGCGGGCATCGCAATTCGTGACAGAATGAGCGCCCGACGCGATGAACGTCGGCGCTGGGACGGCAGAAAGGTATTTGCGGTGAGCGAACGGGAATCGATGCCCTATGACGTGGTCATCGTCGGCGCGGGGCCGGCGGGGCTTTCGGCGGCAATCCGCCTAAAGCAGCTTGCGAACGACGCGGGCAGCGAATTGTCGGTCTGTATCCTGGAAAAAGGGTCCGAAGTCGGCGCGCACATCCTGTCGGGCGCGGTGATCGATCCCAAATCGCTCGACGAACTGTTGCCCGAATGGCGCGACATGGGCTGTCCGATGGCCGAGGTTCCGGTCAACGATAACCAGCATTGGGTGCTGACCAAGACCAAGAAGTTCAACCTGCCCGAGTTCATCTCGCCCGGCTTCATGCATAATGAGGGGACCTATACGGGCAGCCTGGGCAATCTTTGCCGCTGGCTGGCCGAGCAGGCCGAAGCGCTGGGGGTCGAAATCTTCCCCGGCTTTCCGGCCGCCGAAATCCTTTATAACGAGGATGGATCGGTCAAGGGCGTCGCGACGGGCGACATGGGCATTGCGCGCGACGGCAGCCACAAGGGCGATTATGCGCCGGGGCTGGAGCTCCACGCCAAATATACCTTCTTTGGCGAAGGCGTGCGCGGGCATCTGACCAAGATGCTGAAAAAGCAGTTCGCGCTCGACGCTGATTGCGAGCCGCAGGTCTATGGTCTGGGGGTCAAGGAATTGTGGGACATCGACCCCGAACTCCACGCACCCGGGCGCGTGATCCACACGCAGGGCTGGCCGCTCGACGAAAATGCCAATGGCGGCGGTTTTCTCTATCATCAAGCGAACGGGCAGGTCGCGCTGGGGTTCGTCACCTGGCTGAACTATCGCAACCCCCACATCTCGCCGTTCCAGGAAATGCAGAAGTGGAAGACGCATCCCGAGATTGCGAAAATCCTGAAGGGCGCCAAGCGCGTGTCCTATGGCGCGCGCGCGATCAGCGACGGCGGCTATCAGTCGGTGCCGAAGCTGGCGTTTCCGGGCGGCGCGCTGATCGGCGACAGCGCCGGCTTCCTGAACGTCCCGCGGATCAAGGGGACGCACACCGCGATGAAGTCGGGGATGATGGCAGCCGAGGCGGCGTTCGCCGCGGTGACCGCCGGGCGCGGCAGCGATACGCTGGACGGCTATAAGGCCGCCTATGACGACAGCTGGGTCAAGAAAGAGCTGAGCGTCGTGCGCAACGTGTTGCCGCTGGTCGAAAAATGGGGCGACCTTGCCGGAACGATGCTGGCCGGGATCACGATGTGGCTCGAAACGCTGAAGATCAAAGTCCCGTTCACGATGAAGCATCATCCGGATAACGAGAGCCTGTACCGCGCCGACATCATGCCGAAGCCGGATTATCCGAAGCCCGACGGCGTGCTGACCTTTGACCGCCTGTCGTCGGTGTTCATTTCGAACACCAACCATGAGGAAGACCAGCCGGTCCATCTGCAGCTGAAAGACCCGTCGATCCCGGTCGCGTACAATTTGCCGCTGTATGACGAGCCCGCGCAGCGATATTGCCCGGCGGGGGTGTATGAAATCGTCGGCGAGGAAGAGGGCGACCCCAAGTTCGTCATCAACGCGCAGAATTGCGTCCATTGCAAGACGTGCGACATCAAGGATCCGACCCAGAATATCAACTGGGTCACCCCCGAAGGTGGCGGAGGCCCAAATTACCCGAACATGTAAGCTCGTGCGGGTTTTTCTGGCGGTCGGCGCGCTTGCCGCCGCGGCGCCTGCGCAGGCCGCCGACGATGGCGGCCCGGCGCTGAACGCGCTGGTGCGGGCGCGGTTGGCCGAGGAGGGCGGCGAGCCCGCGGCGGCGCTGGCGGCGTTGACCGATGTCTCGAGCCTGGCGCCGGGCCTTCCCGGGGTGCGCGGGCGAATATTGGAACAGGCGATCGAAGCGGGCGACCTTGCGGCTGCCCGAACCGCGGCGTTGCAGCTGTGGACCGCGGGCGATCGCCGGTTCGATGCGCAGCTGGTGCTGCTGGTCGATGCGATGCGGCGGGCGGATTGGAAGGCCGCGCGCGATGCCATGGCGGGGCGCAGCGACAAGACGGGGGCCGATACGATCGCGCGGTTGATCCTGCCAACGGTCAACGCGTGGATCGATGTCGGTGCGCGCGAGAAACAGCCCGAACGGCATTTGCTGGACGTCAGCGGCCGGTCGCGCCCCGAACCGGCGCTGACATTGCAGGTCGCGCTGGTGCAGCTGGCAACCCGGCGCGCCGATGAAGCGGCGGCGCTGACCGACGAGATTGTCCTGACCGACCGGACGAGCCAGCTGGTCGGGTTGCGGCTGGCTGCGACGCTCGACAAGGCGGGTGAGGGCGATGCCGCGCAGCGTCTGCGCGGACGGATCGCGCTGGCGGCGGGACAGCGCGAGGATCCGATGCTGTTGCTGCCCGATCAGGCGGTGACGACGCCGCGCGCCGGGGTGGCGCAGTGGCTGGGACTGCTCGCCGATGGATTGGCGCGGGTGCCGAACGGCAACGCAAAACTGCCGTTGCTGTTCTCGCGCGCCGCCTTTTGGCTGAACGACGCCGATTGGGCGGTGCGCGCGACGCTGGTCGAGGCGCTCGATCGCAATGGGCAGCAGGCGGCAGCGACGGCGCTGATCGATGGTGGGCGCGCGGACGTGCCGCCGGTGCTGGCGATGCGGCGCGCCGAATTGCTGGCCGATGGCGGCGACCTCGCGGGGGCGGCCAAGCTGGCCGAAACGGCGGCGGCGGGCGATGCGCCGCGCAGCCTGCTGGTGCGGCTCGCCGATATAGCGCGGCGGTCGGAGGATCCGCAGGCTGCGGCGCGCGCTTATGAGCGACTGGAGGCGGCGCTGGGGGAAGACGAAGGCGACCAGATATTGCGCGGTTCGCTGCTGATCGCGCGCGCCGAACTGCTACTGCGGGCGGGCCAATGGGATGCCGCGGCGCCGCTGATGGAACGCGCGGTGGCGCTGCGCCCGAACGATGCCGCGGTGCTCAATTTTGCGGGCTATTCGGCGCTCGAACGGCGCAAGGATGTCGAGAAATCGCTGGCGCGGATCGAGGCGGCGTGGCGGCAGGAACCGCAAAACGCGAGCATCACCGACTCGCTTGGCTGGGCCTATTTTCTGACCGGGCGCACCGACGATGCGGTCGCGCTGCTCGAAAAGGCGCAAGCGGGCGAGCCGGCCAATGCGGTGATCGTCGAGCATCTGGGCGATGCTTATTGGCAGGCGGGGCGCAAGTTTCAGGCACGCTATACCTGGCGCGCGGCGGCTTTGCTCGCCGAGGCCGAGATGGCGACGCGGCTGGCCGCAAAGCTGCGCGACGGGCTGACGCCGGCGACGACCGCGCCATGAGCGACGCGATGATCGAAACCGGTTGGGCGAAAATCAACCTCGCGCTCCACGTCCGCGGGCGGCGGAGCGACGGTTATCATGATATCGAGACGCTGTTTGCCTTTGTCGATGGCGGCGACGCGATCGTTGCCGAGGTGGCGGACGCCGATCGGCTGACGATCGAGGGCGAGTTTGCCGAGGGGCTGAGCGCGGGCGCCGACAATCTGGTGATGCAGGTGTTGGCGCTGCTGCGGGCGCGCCATGGTGCCGAGCGGGTCCCGTCGCTGGCAGTGACGCTGACCAAGAATTTGCCGGTCGCGGCGGGGATCGGCGGCGGCTCGGCCGATGCGGCGGCGATGGCACGGCTGCTGCGGACGCATTTCCTGCCCGAACTGGGCGATGGCGTGCTGGCGCGGGTCATCAGCCCGCTCGGCGCCGATATCGCTGCTTGTGTCGCGAGCGCGACCTGTCTGGGGGTCGGGGTCGGTGAGGAATTGCGCGCGGTGCCTGAGCTGCGGCTGGGCGGGACGCCGGTGCTGCTGGTCAATCCGCGCCAGCCGGTTGCGACCGGTCCGGTGTTTGCGGCGTGGGACGGCATCGACCGCGGTCCGCTTTATGGCGACCCGGCGGGGCGGGCGCAGTTGCTGGCGGCGCGCAATGATTTGCAGCGTCCCGCGACCGCGCAATGTCCGGCGATTGCCGATGTATTGCTCGAGCTTGGCGCGCTGCGGCCCTGGCTGGCGCGGATGTCGGGATCGGGCGCGACCTGTTTTGCATTGTTCGATGCACCGGCGGAGCGCGATGCTGCGGCGGTTTCGCTGGCGCAAAGTCATCCGCACTGGTGGCAGCTGGCGGGTGCGCTGCGATGAGCGAGGCGTGGCGCCAGCTGGGCACTCCGCGCACGGGCGGAATCCTGCTGATCGCCGATCATGCGTCGAACCATGTTCCCGATGACATCGACCTCGGAATCGATCCGGCGCTGCTGACCGACCATATCGCTATCGACATCGGGGTCGCCGAAGTGGCGGCGCTGCTGGTCGAAAACGGCGCGGTCGATGCCGCGATCCTCGGCAGGGTGTCGCGGCTGGTGGTCGATTGCAACCGCGACGAGGAAGCGCCGGGGGTGATGCCGATCGCCAGCGACGGGCATGCGGTGCCTGGCAATGCGCTCGACGATGCAGGCCGCGAGGCGCGGCTGGCGCGGTTTTTCCGGCCCTATCACGATCATATCGTGGCGACGATCGCGGCGCATCGACCGGCGATGATCCTGTCGCTGCACAGCTTTACGCCGGCCCTGTCGGCGCATCCCGATCAGGCGCGGCCATGGCATGTCGGGGTGCTCTACAACGAGGATGACCGGCTGGCGGGGGCGGCGATTGCGGCGCTGGCAGCGGAGGGGCTGACGGTTGGCGACCAGCTTCCCTATTCGGGCAAGTTGCTCAATGCGACGATGAACCGCCATGCCGAGGGCAATGCCATTCCCTATGTCGGGATCGAGATGCGGCAGGATCTGGTCAGCGATGCGGCGGGGCAGGCGCTGTTTGCGCAGCGGCTTTCTCGCATGTGCAGCAAGCTTGCATTGTATCCGGGCGAATAGGCGTGTAGAGGCGCGTTTCTTCGCTTAATATTGAAATATAATTATCAGGACTGCTCAAAATGCCTTCATATCGTTCGCGCACCACGACCCACGGCCGCAACATGGCGGGCGCGCGCGGCCTGTGGCGCGCGACGGGGATGAAGGACAGCGATTTCGGCAAGCCGATCATCGCGGTGGTCAACAGCTTCACCCAGTTCGTCCCCGGTCATGTCCATCTGAAAGACCTCGGCCAGATGGTCGCGCGCGAAATTGAGGCGGCGGGCGGGGTCGCCAAGGAATTCAACACGATCGCGGTCGATGACGGGATCGCGATGGGGCATGACGGGATGCTCTATTCGCTACCCAGCCGCGATCTGATCGCCGACAGCGTCGAATATATGGTCAACGCGCATTGCGCCGACGCGATGGTGTGCATTTCGAACTGCGACAAGATTACCCCCGGCATGCTGATGGCGGCGCTGCGCATCAACATCCCCGTCGTGTTCGTGTCGGGCGGGCCGATGGAGGCGGGAAAGGTCGTGCTGAAGGGCAAGGAGGTCGCGCTCGACCTGGTCGACGCGATGGTCGCCGCCGCCGACGAAAAATACAGCGATGCCGAAGTGAGCGAGATCGAAAAAGCGGCTTGCCCGACCTGCGGCAGCTGTTCGGGCATGTTCACCGCCAATTCGATGAACTGCCTGACCGAGGCGCTGGGGCTGTCGCTGCCGGGCAATGGCTCGACGCTGGCGACCCACGCCGACCGCAAGAAGCTATTCCTACGCGCCGGACGGATCGTCGTCGAGATGTGCCGCCGCCATTATGAAGAAGGCGATGACAGCGTCTTGCCGCGCAATATCGCGACGTTCGGAGCGTTCGAAAATGCAATGAGCCTCGACATTGCGATGGGCGGATCGACCAACACCGTGCTGCACTTGCTCGCCGCGGCGTTCGAGGCCGGGGTCGATTTCACCATGACCGACATCGACCGGCTGTCGCGCCGGGTGCCGTGCCTGTCGAAGGTCGCACCCGCGAAGAGCGACGTCCATATGGAGGATGTCCACCGCGCCGGCGGGATCATGGCGATCCTGGGCCAACTCGAGCGCGCGGGCCTGCTCCACGCCCATCTGCCGACGGTGCACAGCGCGACGCTGGGCGACGCGCTGAACAAATGGGATATCTCGCGGACCAATGATCCCGCGGTGCAGAAATTCTTCATGGCGGCGCCGGGCGGGGTGCCGACGCAGACCGCGTTCAGCCAGGATCGGCGCTGGGAGTCGCTCGATCTGGACCGTGAGGCGGGGGTGATCCGGTCGGCCGACCATGCGTTCAGCCAGGACGGTGGGCTGGCGGTGCTGTCGGGCAATCTGGCGGTCGACGGCTGTATTGTGAAGACCGCCGGAGTGGACGAGAGCATCCTGAAATTTTCGGGTCCGGCCAAGGTATTTGAAAGCCAGGACGCGGCGGTTGCGGGCATATTGACCGGGCAGGTGACGGCAGGCGACGTCGTCGTCATCCGTTACGAGGGGCCAAAGGGCGGACCGGGGATGCAGGAAATGCTCTATCCGACGAGTTACCTTAAATCGAAGGGGCTGGGTGCGGCCTGCGCGCTGGTCACCGACGGGCGCTTTTCGGGCGGCACATCAGGGCTGTCGATCGGCCATGCATCACCCGAAGCCGCCGAGGGCGGAACGATCGCACTGGTCGAGGACGGCGACCTGATCAACATCGACATCCCGTCGCGGACGATCACGCTGGCGGTAGCCGACAGTGTGCTGGCCGAACGGCGCGCCGCGATGGACGCCAAGGGCGATGCCGCGTGGCAGCCCGCCAAGCCGCGCCCGCGCAAGATTTCGGTCGCGCTGCAGGCCTATGCCGCGATGACCACCAGTGCCGCGCGCGGCGCGGTGCGCGACCTGACGCAATTGAAGGGCAGATAGTGCGGATTGTTGGGGGCTTGACGGGGCTCTTGCTGCTGGCGGCGTGCGGCGGCGCCCCCGACAATGGCGATCTGGCCGAAGCCGAAGCGCGCGGATCACGCGAAGCGGCGGCGGAAGGGCGGATCGAATGCGCGCTGGAGGGCGCGAAGCTGTTCGATCGCACCTGTACCGTCGAAGAGATCAGTGGCGCGGACGGGACCGTGCTGGTCGTCGGGCGGGCCAATGTCGGCTATCGCCGGTTGCAGATCGCGACCGATGGACGCGGCGTCGTGTCGGCGGACGGCGCCGAACCGGCGAAGGTGACGATCGTCGGCGACGGGATGATCGAGGTGGCGATCGGCAGCGATCGGTACCGATTGCCCGCGAATACGGGCGGCGCGAAGTAATTCGAATATGTCGCCCCCGCGAAGGCAGGGCCCGCAAGCGGCCTTGCCCTTCATCGCTGTGTAACCCGACTGCGGCCCCGCCTTCGCGGGTGCGACGGCTTTCCATAGAGTTCTCACTCGCCCCGAAACTCGCTACTATATCTCCATGTCCATCCCCGCCGACGCCCCGATCCTGACCAGCGCCGCGATGCGCGAGGCGGAGGCTGCTTGTGCGGTACAGGGGACGTCGCTCGCCGAACTGATGGAGCGCGCCGGGGCGGCGGTGGCCGACATCGCGTGGCGGATGGCAGCGGGCGCGCCGGTGCTGATCCTGTGCGGACCCGGCAATAATGGCGGCGACGGCTATGTGGCGGCGCGGTTGCTGGCGGCGCGCGGCGCGGCGGTGCGGATTGCGGCCTTGACGGAGCCCGCGACGGATCTGGCAAAGGCGGCGTGCGGCGCGTGGAGCGGCCCGGTCGAACCGATCGATGGCAGGCTGGCGGCTGCGCCGGTGATTGTCGATGCGCTGTTCGGGGTCGGGCTGTCGCGGCCGCTGACCGACGATCTTGCGGCCGTGCTTTGCCGTTTCGCGGGGCAGCGTGTGCTGGCGGTCGATGTGCCGAGCGGCGTGGAGAGCGACGGAAACGCCGACTGGATGCCGCCGCTGCCCGCCGCCGTCACGCTGGCGCTGGGCGCGTTGAAGCCTGCGCATGTGCTGCTGCCGACCGCGCCCGCTTGCGGTCGGGTGCTGCTCGCGCCGATCGGGATTTCCGCCCGGGCCGCGATGCGGACGCTGCCGAGGCCGACGGTCGCAACCCCCGCTGCGGCGGCGCACAAGTTCGACCGGGGGATGGTGCTGGTCTTTGCCGGCCCGATGCCCGGCGCCGCAGGGCTGGCGGCGGCGGCGGCGCTCCGCGCGGGCGCAGGCTATGTCGTGCTGGAGGGCAGCGAACGCGCGCCGCTGTCCGCGATCATTACCGAAAGCGACGCGCGTTTCGGCGATCGGCTGGGCGATCCGCGGGTCGGGGCGGTGGTGATCGGACCGGGCTTTCCGGCGGGTGATGAACTGTTGTTCGATGTCGAAGCGGCACTCGATTCGGGCAAGCCGCTGGTGCTCGACGCGGCCGCGATCGCCGCGGCGTTGCCGCGCCTGTGCGAGACGCCGGGCAAAGCGATATTGACCCCACATGAAGGCGAGTTTGCGCGTACCTTCCCCGAACTCTATGGCAGCAAGATCGACCGCGCGAAGGCCGCGGCAGTGCGGACGGGGGCCGTGGTCGTCTATAAGGGCGCCGATACGGTGATCGCGGCCCCCGATGGCCGGGTCGCTGCGGCGTGGCCGGGCAGCCCCTGGCTGGCGACAGCGGGGACCGGCGACGTCCTGGCGGGGGCGTGCGGGGCGATGCTGGCGAAAGGCGGCGATGCGTTCGAAGCGGCGGTGGCGGCGGTGGGGTGGCATATCGCAAAGGCCGCGCGTATAGGCCGCGGCCTTGTCGCCGACGATCTGGTTAGGGAATGAAATGAGCAACAGCGCGCTGATCGAGCGCATCGCCGCGCGCGGCGATGGCGTGACCGGCGATGGCCGCCACGTTGCCGGTGCGGTGCCCGGCGACAGGGTACGCGACGACGGGATCATCATTCCGGGCCCGAACCGCGCCGAACCGCCGTGCCGCCATTTCGGCAAATGCGGCGGGTGCGAGTTGCAACATGTTGCCGAGCCCGCGCTCGCCGACTTTGTCCGTGACCGGGTGGTCGGGGCGCTGGCGGCGCAGGAGGTGCCGGTTGGCGAGGTGTTGCCTGCGCTGCTGTCGCCGCCGCAGAGCCGCCGCCGCGCGGCGCTGACCGCGTTGCGCACCGGCAAGCAGGTCGCGATCGGGTTCAACGCGGCGCAGAGCAACCAGATCGTCGACATGCGCGAATGCCCGCTGCTGCTGCCCGAATTGTTCGCGCTGATCGCGCCGCTGCGCGACCTGCTGACCGAAATTGCGCCGCCACGGCGCCCGGTGAAGGTCAAGCTCCAGATGCTCGATCAGGGGGTCGAGGTGGTACTGGAGGGCGTCAAGGCCGAGGGGCTGGACGCGGCGATGGCGCTGCAGGATTTTGCGGGCGCGCATGCGCTCGCGCGACTGGCGGTCGATCAGGGCTATGGGCTGGAAACGCTGTGGCAGCCCGAGCCGCCGACGGTCGTTTTCGGCGACGTGACGGTCGAAGTGCCGCCCTTCGCGTTTCTCCAGGCGACGACGGCGGGGCAGGCGGCGCTGGTCGACGCGGTGACCCGGGCGATCGGCGATGCAGGCGCGGTCGCCGATCTGTTCGCCGGGGTGGGGACATTCGCCCACTCGATCCAGCAGGGCCGCAAAGTTTATGCCGCCGAGGGCGCGCGCGATGCGATCGCGGCATTGCAGGCGGCGGCGAACCGGGCGCGGGCGCTCGTCGCGGCCGAGCATCGCGATCTGTTCCGCCGCCCGTTGATCCCGGCGGAATTGCACCGCTTTGGCGCGGTGATCCTCGACCCGCCGCGCGCGGGGGCGGAGGAGCAGGTGGTGCAATTGGCGGCTGCGGACACGCCGGTGATCGCATACGTGAGTTGTAACCCGGCGAGCTTCGCGCGCGACGCAAAGCTGCTGGTTGCGGGCGGTTACACGCTCGATTGGGTGCAGCCGGTCGGGCAGTTCCGCTGGTCGACGCATGTCGAATTGGCGGGGCGGTTTTCGAGGTAACCGTCGCCCCCGCGGAGGCGGGGGCCGCCGTCGCTTTACGCCGCGTCGCCGAGAAAAACGTCCAGCGGCCCCCGCCTTCGCGGGGGCGACGGCCATCAACTCAATTCAGCACAAACCCCATGAACGCATGGACGCACAGCGCGAGCAGCGCGACGCTGGCCAGCGCGAACACCAGGAAACGCCACATCACGCGGTTCACGGTCACCTGGATCAGGCTGTGAACGATCCGCAAGACCACATAGGCCCACGCGAGCTGGGCGTTCAGTCCGCCGCCCATGCCGCCGACCGCCAGCGCGATCGCGACCGCGTAGAACACCGTCGGCTGTTCCATCAGATGGTTGTAGTTGTGCGCCTTCCACTGCACTTCGGCGGGTAGCACCTCGTCGAGCCCCCTGCCGGTCGTCCCCACCAGATTTTTCGCGTCGATCTTGGCGCGCTGCATGGCGGGAATGCGTGTCGCGTACATCCACACCCACATGATCATCGACCAAAGCGCGAGCGTGGCGACCGGCCCAAGAATGTCGTTCGTATCCATTTATCGTCCCCCTCAACCCAAAGTGGCGATCACCGCCAGCAAAGCCAGCGCGATCAGACAGAAGGTCGCCAGCGCAAAGATCGCGAAGCGCACCGGGATCCGGTTGACCGTCGCCTGCCAGAGGCTGTGGACGATGCGCAGCACGACATAGGCCCACGCCAGCCCGCGCGTCAGATCGGTGCTGCCCCCCGACAGGTGCAGAAAGATGATCACGGCGTAGAACAGCGTCGGCTGTTCGAGCAAATGCGTATAATTGTGCGATTTCCAGTTGATCGTCGGCGGCAGCACATTCTCCAGGTCGACCCCGCGGCCACCGGGCGGCGCGGCGCTGAGGTCGACGCCCGCTTTCGACATCGCCGAAAAACGGGTGACGGCGACCCAGCCCAACATGATGAGTGTCCACAGCGCGAGGACCGCGCCGGGTGCCAGCAGATTTTCAGGCATTTTGTTCCCCCTCCCAGAATAGGCGCGATGCTAGGGCGCGCGCGCCGCAATGCAATCGCCGAAATTCAGCCCTGCCGTGCGGCGAGTTCGGCGCGGATCGCGGCGCCATCGCCATCAACCTTTGGCGCAAGGCCGAGGTCGCGGGCGGGCGCGGCGCCATATCTCACCGGCGGCTGCATTTCGTGGAACGCGCCGACGTCGGGGTGGACGCGCGGCCGGAAAAAGCCGGTCGCGACGAAATGCGGATCGTCCTTGATGTCCTGCAGGTCGCGCGCCGCCATCGCGGGGATGTCGTTTGCCGCGAACAGCGCCAGCCATTCGGCGGTTGTCTTGGCCGGGGTCTTGCGGGCGATCTCGCGGTAAACGATCGGCATATGCTGGCCCTTCGCCTTCGCCGCCTCGAACTCGGGCGTTTCGGTCAGCCCCGCGCTGCCGAGGAGTGCCATCAACCGCGCGGTCGATTCGGGGGTGTAGGGGACGATCGCGAGGTAGCCGTCGCGCGTCGGGAAGGGCTGGCGCGTCGGATCGAGCTGGCGCGGATAGCCCGCCGGGCCGAGCGGCGGGTCGAGCGCGGCGTCGCGCAGATGTTCGGTCAGCATGAAGGATGCGAAACATTCGAACATCGGCACCTCGACCGCCTGTCCCTCGCCGGTGCGCAGCTTGTGGATCAGCGCCGCGAGAATCGCCTGCGCGCCGAACTGGCCCGCGATCTTGTCGGCGATCAGGGACGGGAAATAGCGCGGGCGCGGGTCGCCATCGACGCGCGGCAGCAGGCTGGTGGTGCCGGTCGCGGCCTGGATCACATCGTCGTAGGCTTGAAGATCGGCATAGGGGCCGTCCTGTCCGAAGCCGGTGCCATGGACATAGATGATATCGTCCTTGATCGCCTTGCAGCCGGCATAGTCGAACCCCAGCTTGGCGATCGCCTTTCCGCGGACATTGTGGAAAAACACGTCGGCGGTGGCGACGAGGTCGCGGAGCACCGCGGCATCATCGGGTTTTTTGAGGTCGAGCGCGATCGAGCGCTTGCCGCGATTCACCGTCAGATGGATCGATCCCATCGTCGGATCGGGAACCCCGCTGCCCAGATAGCGCGAGATGTCCCCCGTTCCCGGCGTTTCGACCTTGATCACCTCGGCGCCGAGATCGGCAAGCATCTGCGTCGCATAGGGGCCGAAGATCACCGTCGTCAGGTCGACGATACGGATGCCGGACAGCATGGTCATGCGGCACGCCCCAACTGGTTCGACTTCGATGCCATCCTATGCCTCTCCATTTCCCATTTTGGCCAGAATGGTTGCAGAAGGAAACCGAAAAGGCAATCGGTCGTCCCTATCGCTGGGCGGCATTTTCGTCGAGCGGCGCTCCCGCCGCATAGGCTGCCGAAATCTGGCGATAGGCTTGCGACCGGAACGCCACGAGCGTCGCCAGCACGCCGAGCAGGCCGGTGATCGTGAACACGATCGCAATGCCGCGTTCGGCACCGCGCCCGTACCAGTCGCCGATCATCTCGGCCCCCGCGCCGCTGGTCATCAGCGGGACGAAGATGAACTGGGTCAGCGGGGCAATGAGGAAAGCGGTCAACGGCGAGGCCGCCTGTTCGACCGATTGGGCAAAGCCGAAGACGCGGCCCTGCCGCTCGAACGGCACCACCTTCTGCAACGTGGTCTGCTCGGCGGCTTCGGCATAGGGGCCGAGGAACAGCCAGATGAAGCAGCCGATTGTCAACAGGATGATCGACGACTGGATCGTGAACACGGCCGCAACCGCCCATACGATCAGATTGACAAGCAGCAGCGTCCGCACCGGATTGGCGCCTAGGCCGGTGCGCGCGATCACCATTCCCGCGAGGATGAAGGCGCAGGACACAAAGGCCCAGAGCAGCCCCCATTGCTCGACCTTCATCAACGACAGGCCATAAGCGTCCATCAGCGCCATAAAGACGCCGCCGAGCAGATTGTTGAACGCCGCGAACAGGATCAGCGCGAACAGCCCCGGAATGGCGCGCACGACGCGAAACGTGCCGGCGAGATCGATCCGCCGCGGCGCGTCATGCGCATCGGCTTCGCGTGGCTCGTCGACCGATACGAACAGGAGGTCGAGCGCGGCGACGAGCGAGAAGATGATCGCGAAGGCCAGGGTCGCGACCATCCCGCCCCATGCGACGAGGAAACCGCTGATCGCCGAGGTGGTCAGGAAACCGATGCCGCTGACCATCCCGACCAGCCCGTTCGCCTTGTCGCGCCGATCGGCGGGCACGAGCAGGGTGACGAGCGTTGGCAGCGCGATCATGCGAATGTTGCCGACGATGACGCCGAGCATCGTCAGGAGGACGAACAACCATAGTGCGACGCTGTCGGTCGCGGCGACGCGAATAGCGGGATCGAACGCATAGGCGCCGAGCGCGGCGGCATAGATCGCCAGCGACGCAATGCTGGAAACCAGCATCATGCTGCGCTTGCGATGATGATCGACCAGGCTGCCGAACCAGATGCCCAGCGCCCCGGTGAGCACCAGATAGATGCCCGCGATCATCCCCGTCGCGAACACCGACCGCGTTTCAAGGAAGATCCAGAACGTGATCGCGAACCACACCGTGAAATTGGTGATGTTGGCGATCAGATTGTTGATGAGGAGTTGGTGAAAGGGACGCATGGGCCGACTGGCTTAGCGCCCCCGGGTTCCGGCGTCAGCAACATCTATGCGCGATCGACGGCGCCCCCGGCACCCGGGGCCGAAACCGCGGGAACAAGGACGCCGCCGACTGACGGAGATGTGGGTCGCAGAAACGCCGTCAGTGGAAGGATAAGACCCGATTCGGCGGCAAGCCGCATCCTCCATATGAAGGATGGGCGCGCGGATCAGCCGGGCGCGCTCGCGCCGATCCGCGCCAGCAGCGCCGCGAGATCGGCTTGCCGCGCGCAGCCCGTCTTTTCCAGCACGCGGCGAAGCTGGGTTCGTACCGTGCTGATCGCGACATCGCCTTCGGTCGCGAGCGCCTCGGGTGTTTCGCCCGCGGCGATGCCGCGCGCGACGCGCGCCTCGGCCGGCGTCAGGTCGAACAGCGATTTCATCAACGTCGCGCTCGGTGCCCGGTCCGACGTGACGGGGATAAGCAGCAGGAGCGCAAAGCTGTCGCCGAACACATCATGCGCGCCGCGCCGAACGGGAATGACATGCGCGACGAGCCGGGGCAGGCCATCGTCGCCGCGTACCGGAAAGGAGCGAACCATGTCGCCGGCATCCCGATCTAGCGCAGCGATGGCGTCGGTCAAAATCCGGTCGGCCTGGCCGTCGCGCAGACGCAGGCGTCCGTGCGCCCCATGTACGACATGGTCGCTGAGGTCGGCGGCAAGCGGGCTGATTTCGGCCACCTCGCCGGTCGCCTTCAGCAAAAAGGCGGGGAGCTGGAGTGCGGTCAATGCCTCGCTCGCGCCCTGTGCCCGCTTGTGCTGGAGCCGCGCACTGACCAGCGCGCTGCGCGCGAGGTGGGGCCGGATCATGTTGAGCCGCGCGACGCTGTCCGGGTCGACCGGGCCATCGGTAAAGGGGCGTTCGACGCTGAACACGATATTGTCGCCCGTCGGCACCTGCAGCCCGGTCCCCGCCGACCAGCCGAAGCCTCGCGGGCGAAAGAAATCGCGATATACGGGGTCGGCGTCGATTTCCGCGTCGCTCCAGAAATCATGCTCGACAAAGAAGGACGGCGCGTCCTGGCTCATCAGGCAGACGCGGCGGCTGCATTTGCCGAACCAGCCGTCGTTGACATATTCGGCGAACACATCGGCGACCCTATCCGACGCCGTCCAGTTCAGCGCCTTGCGGGCCGAGAACAGCAGGCCGCCGACCGCCCCGGACAGCGCCGCGACATCGTCGAGCACCGTCGGCCACGCCTCGGGCACCACCGAGCATTCATAGATTCGGTCGATCAGATCGTCCTGCATTCCGCCCCCGTTGCTGCGACGTCGCGGTGACTTTCGAGTGCCAGAGCGTTTTTTGCAAGGGCGCCCCGGTGAAAATGTGCAGGGGCAGAGGCGTGATATATTTCGATAGGTATCGAAATATGAATTGACGATCCTATTTAATTCGATAATTCCGGAAATATAGAATCGAATCGAGCGCGAACGATGCTCCTCCCACACGCAAAATGACCGGAAGGACGGAAAAATGGTATCGATGGTGACGTCGCCCGCGCCGTGGCGCGGCGAGGCTTTGCAAGACCGGCCCGAGCAGTGGCTGTACCTGCTCGACGAAGGCGAGATACGGACGATCGTGACCGCGGCGCAATCGGCGGTTGCGGCGGGAGTGCCGCTGCGGGAGCTCGCGCGGAGCGATTATCCGCTGACCGGACTCGAGGCGGCGCTGGACGATTGGCGCGCCCGGATCGATGGCGGCCATGGCATGGTGCTGATCCGCGGGCTTCCGGTGCGGCGCATCGGTCGCGAGGTTGCGGCGGCGGCCTATTGGCTGATCGGGCTGCATCTCGGCCAGCCGACCGCGCAGAATCCGGCGGGCGAGATGCTGGTCGATATTCGCGACACCGGCGCACCGGCCAGCGATCACAATGTCCGGCTGTACAAAACGCGCGCCGAGCTGGCCTTTCACACCGATGGTGCCGACATTATCGGGCTGCTCTGCCTGCGCGGTGCACGGGCGGGCGGGGTCAGCCGCATCTGTTCGTCGGTCGAGGTGTATAATCAGGTCGTCGCGCGGCGCCCGGAGCTGGCGCCGCTGATGGAACGCGAATTTCACCATCACGCGCACGGGCAGTTGGGACCCGATGGCCCCAAGACCTTTCGCTATCCGATCGTCAGCCGCGAGGGCGGGATTTTCCGGATGATGCTGCTGACCTGGTATATCCGCAATGCCGCCGAGGATTTTCCCGAGATCGCGGCGCTCGGCGACGACGAGCAGAGCCTACTCGACCTGCTCGAATGGCTGCCCTTCGAACCCGGCATGGCGCTCGACATGAATTTTCAGGAAGGCGACATGCAGTTCCTCAAAAACTCGGTCGTGCTGCACGCGCGCACCGATTATGAGGATTGGGACGCGCCCGACGAAAAACGGCACCTGCTGCGGCTGTGGCTGAATGTGCCTGAATTTGCCGACGGCGACGACCGGTTGCGGCATGGCTTTGCCGAACGGGCGAAGGCATGAGCGACGTTGATTTTCTGGTGATCGGCGCCGGACAGGCGGGGCTGGCGGCGGCGCGGCGCTTGCAGCGATCGTGCGCCGACTTCCTGCTGGTCGACGCCGCGCCTTCGGTCGGCGGATCGTGGCGGCACTATTATGACAGCCTCGAGCTGTTTTCGCCGGTACGATATTCGTCGCTGCCCGACCTGGTGATGCCGGGCCCCCCCTATGCCTATCCGCGGCGCGACGATGTCGTCGATTATCTGCAGCGCTATGCCGGTCATTTCGCCTTTCCCGTGCGGCTGGCAACGCGCGTCGCGGCGGTGACGCGCGATGCTGGCGGCTTTTCGGCCGACATCGGCGGCGGGCAGGCCATCAGCGCGCGGAAACTGGTCGTCGCATCGGGCGCGTTCGGGGCGCCGAACATGCCGACGCTGGCGGGGCAGGGCGATTTTCGCGGGCGTGTCCTGCATTCATCCGATTACCGCAACCCCGACGGCTTTCGCGGCCGGCGCGTGATCGTGGTGGGGGCCGGAAATTCGGCGGTGCAGATTGCGGTCGAGCTCGCCGGGCATGCCGACGTCACGCTGGCGGTCAGCGACCGCATTCGCTTTCTGCCGCAACGGGTGCTCGGCCGCGACGTCCATTGGTGGTTCGACAAGCTGCGCCTGAACGGTCTCAACCTGTTTTCCGACCATGGTGTGCCGATCGTCGACGACGGGCGATACAAGGCGGCGTTGCGGGCCGATCGCCCCGCGACACGGACGATGTTCCGTGCCTTCAGTCCCGACGGCGTTCTGTGGCCCGACGGAACCGAGGAGCGGATCGACGTGGTCATTTTTGCCACCGGCTTTCGCCACGCGATGGACTTCCTCCGCCCGTCGGGCGCGTTCGACGCGCACGGCCAGCCGCTGCATCGCCGCGGCATTTCGACCGCCGTCCGCGGGCTCGGCTTTGTCGGGCTTTCGGGCCAAAACGGCTTTGCATCGGCGACGCTGCGCGGCGTCGGGCGCGACGCCGATTACGTCATCCCCCGCATCGCCGCGATGTGAACCGACCGCCGCCCGGCGGCGCTCAGAACAGCTTGGTCACCGTCGCGCTACGGCGTTCCTGCTCGACTTCGCCGGTGTAGAGGCTGGTCATCGGTTCGTCGCTGACGACATGGGTTTCATCGGCACCAAAGCCGTTGAACTTGGTCCGCATCGCGCAGCCATAGGCGCCGAGCATCCCGATTTCGATGAAATCGCCCGTCTTGATGTCCGCCGGCAGGAAGAACGGCCCCGCCATATGGTCGAGGTCGTCGCAGGTCGGGCCGTAAAAGCTGAACGGCACCATCTCGGCATCGCTGCCGCCATCGCGCAGCAGCGAGACCGGGAAACGCCAGCCGACATGCGCGGCGTCGAACAGCGCGCCATAGGCACCGTCGTTGATATAGAGCTCGTCGCCGCGGCGCTTTTCGACGCGCACGATCAGCGAGCTGTACTCCGCCGACAAAGCACGGCCCGGTTCGCACCATAGTTCGGCCGAATAGCTGATCGGCAGGCTTTCGAAGCTGCGGTGGATGGTGTCGAAATAGGCGCCGAGCGGCGGCGGCTCCATGCCGGGATAGGACGACGGAAAGCCGCCCCCGACATCGATGATGTCGACGGTGACCGACGCCGCGACGATCGCGGCGCGGACACGCTCCATCGCCTGCGCATAGGCGTGCGGGGTCATCGCCTGGCTGCCGACGTGGAAACAGATGCCGAGCGCGTCGGCGGCTTGACGGGTCGCCATCAGCAGCTCGACGACTTCATCGGCTTCGGCGCCGAACTTGGCCGCGAGGCTGAGCTTCGAATGGTCCGACGAGACGCGCAGGCGTACGAGCAGGTTGAGGTCGGTTGCGCCTTCGGTCGCGCGGACGATCTTTTCGAGCTCGTCCATCGTGTCGAGCGAGAAGGTGCGCACGCCATGCTTCCAATAGGCTTCGGAAATTGCTTCCTCCGCCTTCACCGGATGCATGAAACAGAGCGTCGCTTCGGGGAGCGTACGCGCAGCCAGCCGCACTTCGGCGATCGACGCGACGTCATAATGGGTGACGCCCGAATCCCACAGCACGCGCAAAAGGTCGGGCGACGGATTCGCCTTGACCGCATAAAGGGTCGTGCCGGGAAAGCGGTCGATGAAGAAACGCGCTGCGCGCCGCGCGGCGTGCGGGCGGACAAGCGTAACAGGTTCGACCGGCGAAAGTGCCTGAATCAGCCCGTGGGCGCTATGATGCTGGTGCAATGCAAGGGACCCCCAAAAGTGTAACGGTAAACGACAAGGCTGCCTTGCGGTTATTGGAAGTCCCCCTGGGGCAGCGGAGGGCGATATATTGAGGGGGGTCCCCCCTGTAAAGACCCCATCGCGCAATTTTGTAATAGCACGGTAATGTCAGGGGCGAAGCGAGGCAGTGGTGCGCCGAGCGGGGCAAAGACGCGACAAACAATCGCCTGTCAGCTAGGCCGTGTTGACAAAAGGGATTCCCAATCGCGTCGACTTCTGATTCAAGACTGCTTTTTGAGGAGCAGTCATGGGTCGCGGGGATTTGTCGGAAGCGGAGTGGGATCTGATTGGGCCGCTGCTGCCGCCTGAGCGCGGTCGTTGGGCGCGGCCGGCGGGCGATAACCGGCGGTTCCTCAATGGAATGCTTCACGTGCTGCGGGTCGGCTGCCCCTGGCGCGACATGCACGAGCGCTACGGCAAGTGGAACTCGGTCTATGTCCGCTTCCGGCGCTGGGCCGAACAGGGTGTCTGGGATGCCCTGCTGCAAACACTGGTCGATCTGGGTCTAACCGACGACTGGCAACACATGATCGACAGCACCAGCGTTCGCGGCCACGTCTCGGCAGCGGGCGGAAAAGGGGGGCTTGTGCGAACGCTCTTGGTCGATCACGCGGCGGCTTTACGAGCAAAATCCACGCCCGCTGCGACAATCAAGGACTGCCTGTCGGCTTCATCCTGACCGGCGGCGAGGCTTCCGATTACACTGCTGCCGAACCGCTGATGGCGATCCCCGTCGCCACACCCAAGGCGCTGCTCGCGGACAAGGGATATGATGGTGATCGCTTCCGGGAAAGCCTGCTGGTCCGGGGCATCCTGCCGATCATCCCGCCTCGCTCGAACCGCAAGGTGCCAGAGCATCCCGACTATCGCCGCTACAAGGACCGCAACCGCGTCGAGCGCATGTTCGGCAAGCTAAAACAGCAACGACGCATTGCAACACGCTATGACAAAACCCTGCTCTCGTTCGAGAGCTTCCTCAACCTCGCCGCCATGCGACTATGGCTGAAATCTTTTGTCAACACGACCTAGGCTGAGTCCCAATTATGTTCGTCATCCCGGCGAAGGCCGGGATCTCGGCAGCTCATATCGACGCACCGGTGAGACCCCGGCCTTCGCCGGGGTGACGAAAAAAGAAAGCGGCACGCCATGGTCTCCCGATCCGACGTCAATCACACCTTCTCCGACTCCGAGCTCGACGAACTCTGCGCCTTTGGCACCATCGAATCGCACAAGGCGGGCGACCTGCTAGTCGCCGAAGGGACGATGGCACCCGATTGCATCGTCACCCTGTCGGGGCACACCGACATATTTGCATCGACCGATGACGGGCCAAAGCGCGTCGGATGGATGGAGCGGGGACAGTTTGCGGGCGATCTGTCGGTGCTGACCGGACAGCGCCACCTGTCGCGCGTCGAAATGGGCGCTGATGGGGAGATATTGCGCATCAAGCACGCCGATTTCCAGCGGTTGATCGCGGGCAATTCGCATTATTCGGACATCTTCGTCCGCGTGCTGTCGGCGCGGCGCGAATTCAGCAACCAGCGTGGCTTTGCCGCGACAATCGTGATCGGCGCGGCGCTCGACCGCAGCGTCTATGCGCTGCGCGACCTGCTCGCCAAGCATGGCGTCGCACATCGCTGGTTCGATCCCGCCGACGGACCCGTCCCCGTGCACCTGCTCGCCGAGCGCGACCTTGCCGAGGATCAGCTCCCGGTGGTTATCCTCGGCGCGTCGGATATGCTCGTCCAGCCGACCCCCGAACAGCTTGCGGCGGCGCTGGGGCTCGATTTGCTGCCCGACGGCGCGACCGCCGACGTGCTGGTCGTGGGCAGTGGTCCGGGCGGTCTCGCGGCGGCGGTCTATGCGGCGTCCGAGGGGCTGACGGTGATCGCGCTCGATTCGCTGGCGCCGGGCGGACAGGCCGGCACATCGTCGAAGATCGAAAATTACCTCGGCTTTCCGACGGGCATTTCGGGGAATGAACTGGCGCGCCGCGCGACGGTGCAGGCGCAGAAATTCGGCGCGCGGATCGCCGCGCCGGTGCCCGCGGCGTCGATCGCGCGCGACGAGGACGCCTATTGCCTGCACCTGGCCGACGGGCGCAAGCTGCGCAGCCGCGCGGTGGTGGTCGCATCGGGCGCGCAATATCAGCGGCTGCCGATCGAGGGGATCGAGGCTTATGAGGGGCGCGGCATCTATTATGGTGCGACCCCCATGGAGGCACAGCTGTGCGGCAATGCCGAGGTGACCGTCGTCGGGTCGGGTAATTCGGCGGGGCAGGGGGCGATCTATCTCGCGAGCGTCGCGAAGAAGGTCTATGTCATCTTCCGCCGCAAGAGCCTGCGCGAAACGATGTCGGAGTATCTGGTCAAGCGGCTTGAAGAGCATCCGAATATCGAGATTATCGGATCGACCGACGTCGTTGCGCTGCATGGCGAGGATCGGCTGGGCGGGTTGACCTATCGCGACCGCGAGAGTGGCGACGAAGGGCATTGCGACTGCGGTTTCCTGTTCCTGTTCCTCGGCGCCAGTCCGAACACCGGCTGGTTGCCAAAGGAAATGGTGTGCGACGAGCGCGGCTTCGTGAAAACCGGTGCCGACATTGCGCCGATGGAGCTGGTGAAGGCCGGCTGGTCGCTCGACCGGATGCCAAGCCGCTACGAAACGAGCTGGCCGCGGATTTACGCGATCGGCGACGTGCGCAAGGGATCGGTCAAGCGCGTGGCCTCGTCGGTGGGTGAGGGGTCGGTGGTGGTGAGCGACATTCACGCGGCGCTGGCGGAGGTTGTGGGCAGCTGATCCTCCCTGTCGCGCAGCGATGGGGAGGGGGACCGCTCGCGCAGCGAGTGGTGGAGGGGCGGCGACGTCGGCGCCAAAGCCCCTCCGTCAGCGCTCCGCGCTGCTACCTCCCCATCGCTGCGCGACAGGGAGGATCGACTCAACTCAACCGCGTCTTGAAGTCTTCATACCCGAATTCGCGGATCAGCCGGAGCTCATCGGTTTCGCTGTCCCACAACCAGATGGACGGCAGCGGGACACCGTTGAACGTATTGGTTTTCACCATCGAATAATGCGCCTGGTCGAGGAAAGCGAAGCGCTGGCCGATGCGCGCACCGCCGGGGAGGCGGTAATCGCCGATCACGTCGCCCGCGAGGCACGAGGGACCGCCGAGCCGCGTCGGCATGCCCTCGCTGCCTTCGCCTAGCAGCGCGGGGCGATAGGGGGCTTCGATCACGTCGGGCATATGGCAGGTCGCCGAAATGTCGGTGATGCCGATCGGCATGCCATTGTCGAACAGATCAAGGATCTCGCCGACAAGGATACCCGCGTCGAGCGCGATCGCTTCGCCGGGTTCGATCATCACGTCGCAATCGGTCGCGGCGCGCACCTGTTTCAGGAAGGCGATCAGGTCGTCCACCTGATAATTGGCGCGGGTGACATGGTGTCCGCCGCCAAAATTGATCCATTTAAGCTGGCCGAAAAACGGCCGCAGCATCGGCTGGACGGCGTCCCACGTGCGTTGCAGCGGCGGGAAATCCTGTTCGCACAGGCTGTGCATATGGACGCCATCGACGCCCTCCATATGCTCGGGGAGAAGCTGAGTGATCGGAAAGCCGAGGCGGCTGCACGGCGCGGCCGGGTCATATTTCGCGACCTCGCCCTCGCTGTGCATCGGGTTGATGCGCAGGCCGATGTCGAAGGCCACGCCCTGCGCGCGCAGGTCATCGAGCAACGGAAGAAAGCGGGCGATCTGTCCCGGCGAGTTGAAGATCAGATGGTCCGAGAGCGCGGCGATTTCGGGTAGGTCGGCTTCCTTGTAGCCCGCGCAATAGGTCGCGACTTCACCGCCATATTCGGCGCGGCCCAGCCTGGCTTCGTACAGGCCCGACGCGCAGACGCCGTCGAGATATTCCGCTACCGTCGGGCCCAGCGACCACATCGAAAACGCCTTGAGCGCCGCGAGCACGCGCGCACCCGATGCGTCGCCGATATGGCGCAGCACCGACAGATTGGCGCGGACCTTCGCCGCATCGACGACAAAGGCGGGCGAGGGGACGCGGCTGAGGTCGAAGCTTGCGAAAGCTCCGGGGTCGCCGGCACGGGTTTCCATGTCGTTCTGTTCCTATGCGACCGCAATCGGGCCTTTGAAGATGAAGAAAGCCCCCGCCGCAATCAGGCCAAAGCCGACGAGATGGTTCACAGTCAGCTTCTCACCGAGCCAGAAGACCGCGAACCCGGCGAATATGACGAGCGTGATGACTTCCTGCAAGGTCTTGAGTTCGGCTGCGGTATAAACGGCGTAGCCGATACGGTTGGCAGGGACCGCGAGGCAATATTCGAAGAAGGCGATCCCCCACGCGATCAGCACCGCCAGCCACAGCGGCCGCGACATGTCGCCGAGGTGCCCATACCAGGCGAAGGTCATGAAAATATTCGAGATGATGAGCAGGCCGATGGGGGCGAGATAGGCGGTCATCCCGACATTACTCCTTGGTCAGCGGCAGCACGTCGCGGAGAAGGGCGGCGAAGAAATGTCCCGGCTCCTCCACCATTGGCATATGCGCCGAATGTTCGAGCCAGACGAGCTTCTTTGAGGGCGCTTTGACCCGTGCGAACCAGTCGGCGGCGACCGGCGATGGCACGGTGTAATCGTGCCGTCCGAGCAGGAAAACAATCGGCACGTCCATCTTCGTTACCTTCTGAAAGCTGACATCGGCGAGGCGCGGCCAGAGCGTGGTGACCGAAAAGGCGCTGCCCTGACCCCATGCCTTGCGATCGGCTTCGCTATATTCGGGCGAGAGGCGTGGCGTCTGGAAATAGAGGTCGAGGTCGGGCTTGTTGTACATCAGCGCCCCGTAGGGGATCGCATATTTGCGCCAGCCGTCGGCCTTGGCGATCGTAAACTCGCCCGCTGGATAGGGGGCAAGCGCGTCGATCGCGGCGACCGCATTGGTGTTGCCCGCCGCGAGCGCCTTGGCGCGCGTCCACGCCATGCCCGTTTTTTCGCCCTCGCGAAAATCGATGCCCTGCCCGACGCCGACATAGGTGTAGAGCAGGTCGGGGCGTTTCACCGCGACCGACAGGCCGACGATCGATCCCCAGCTGTGTCCCATCAATACTACCTGGCGCTTACCATAGCGCTGTTTGAGCAGGTCGATCAGTTCGATCGCATCGTCGCGGTACCGCTCGACGGTCATCGTTGGCGCAAGCGTTGCGGGATCGTTCAGCGGATAGCTGCGCCCGGCGCCGCGCTGGTCATATTGGACGACGGTGAAGACATCTTCCCACGGGCGCTGGAACGTCCAGGCAAAGGGCATTTCGACCGCGCCCGGACCACCGTGGACAAAGACCAGGATAGGATTTGCCTTGTCAGAACCGCGCACGTTGACGACCTGTCGCGCACCGCCGAGCATGACTTCGAACGTCTCTTGCACCCCGTTCGGGGTAACGATCTTGCCGATGTCGGCCACGATCGCGCGCGCGGGGGCGTAGGCGTCGTCGGTCTGCGCGGCGGCGGGGGTCGTGATCGCGGCGAACAAAATGAACGCAGCAATTCGCAATTTCATATCAAGAACCTTTCGTCATTCCCGCGAAGGGGAAACCCAATTTGGAGGCCGCTAATGGGTTCCCGCGTTCGCGGAAATGACGCAAGGCGTCATATCGCTCAGAAATTTAGCGGCCCGTCCAGTTCCTTCACCTGCCACGGCAGGCCGTGCTTCATCAGCATGTCCATGAAGGGATCGGGATCCATCTGCTCCATGTTGAACACGCCGTCGCCGCTCCACGTGCCGGTGACCATCATCGCGGCGCCGATCATCGCGGGGACACCGGTGGTGTAGCTGACCGCCTGATTGCCCGTTTCGGCATAGGCGTCTTCATGGTCACAGATATTGTAGAGGTAGACCGTCTTTTCCTTGCCGTCCTTGCCAAGGCCCGTTGCGATGACGCCGATGTTGGTCTTGCCCTTGGTCGTTTCGCCCAGGCTCGACGGTTCGGGGAGCACGGCCTTCAGGAACTGGAGCGGGATGATTTCCTTGCCCTCGTAGATCACCGGGTCGATGCGCGTCATGCCGACGTTCTGCAGCACGGTGAGGTGCTGGATATAGGCGTCGCCAAAGGTCATCCAGAACCGGATGCGCTTGATTTCGGGCAGGTGCGTCTTCAGGCTTTCGATCTCCTCATGATACATGAGGTACATATTTTTGGGGCCGACTTCCTCGAAGTCGAAAGACTGCTTCACCGACATCGGCGGGGTTTCGACCCAGTCGCCATTTTCCCAGTGGCGTGCGACCGCGGTCACTTCGCGGATGTTGATCTCCGGGTTGAAGTTGGTCGCGAAATGCTGGCCGTGATCGCCGCCGTTGCAGTCGAGGATGTCGAGCGTGTCAATGCGGTCGAAATGATGTTTCTTGAGCCAGGTCGTGAACACGCTGGTCACCCCGGGGTCGAAGCCTGAGCCAAGCAGCGCCATTAGCCCCGCGTCCTTGAAGCGATCATGATAGGCCCATTGCCAGTGATATTCGAACTTCGCCTCGTCGCGCGGTTCGTAATTGGCGGTGTCCAGATAATGCGCTCCGGTCGACAGGCACGCCTCCATGATCGTCAGATCCTGATAGGGCAGCGCGAGGTTGACGACGTGGGTCGCGCCGATGTCGCGGATCAGCGCCGCGGTCGCGTCGATATGATCGGCATCGACCTCGGCGGTCTTGATCGTGACGCCGGTGCGCGCCTTCACCGACTCGGCGATCGCATCGCATTTGAACTTGCGGCGGCTGGCCAGCGTGATGTCGGGAAAGATGTCGGGGTTCATCGCCATCTTGTGCACCGCGACCGAACCGACGCCGCCTGCGCCGATCACCAGAACCTTGCTCATCGAAAAATCTCCTGCGCCTACCTATGCGGCTTGTCTTGTATGCCCGGCCCTATAGGACGAAGCCATGACACAGCAAAGCCCCGATGCCCTTCTCCGTCCCGACCGTGCACCGACCCTTGCCGGGGTTGAACGCGCCGCTGCGAAAGTCGCTGCGCTGCTGCCGCAAACGCCGCTGCTGCCGCTCGATGTCGACGGCAGGACGATCTGGTGCAAGGCCGAGTGCCTGCAACCGGTCGGCGCGTTCAAGATTCGCGGTGCCTGGCACCGGTTGACCGACCTGACCCCCGAGCAGGCCGCGGCAGGGGTGGTCGGCGTGTCGAGCGGCAATCATGCGCAGGGCGTCGCTTGGGCGGCGAAGCGGCTGGGCATCCAGGCGACGATCGTGATGCCGAGTAACGCGCCCAAGATGAAGCTGGCGGCGACGCGCGCGCTCGGCGCCGAGGTGGTGCTGTACGACCGCGTGACCGAATCGCGCGACGCGGTGGCAGCGAAATTGCTCGAAGCGAGCGGCGGAAGATTGGTCCACGCCTATGGCGATCCGTGGATCATCGAGGGGCAGGGGAGCGCGGGGATCGAGGCGCGGGCGCAGCTGGCGGCGCGCGGGATCGCGGGACCGGACAAGGTGGTGGCCTGTTGCGGCGGCGGCGGACTGTCCGCTGGGCTGGCGCTGGCGTGTCCCGATGCCGAGATCATCGCCGTCGAGCCGGAGGGCTGGGACGATGTGACGCGCTCGCTGGCAGCAGGCGAAATCCTGTCGGTCGAGGATCTGGCCTATCCGACCGAATGCGACGCGCTACAAACGCCGCAGACCTGGCCGATCAATTTCGCGGTACTGCAAGCGCGCGGCGTGCGCGGGGTCGTGGTGACCCGTGCCGAGGTGCGGCACGCGATGCGGGTAGCGTTCGAGCGGCTGCATCTGGTGGTCGAGCCCGGCGGCGCGGCGGCGCTGGCCGCGGTGCTGGCGGGCAAGGTGGAATTGGGCGATGCAACGCTCGTCACCCTGTCGGGGGGCAATGTCGATCCCGGTCATTATGCGGAAATTCTTGCCGAATGACGGGATATTTGTTTCCTTTGCAGCGTTCGGAGTGGGGAAGGAGACGCAAGATGCGAAAGCAAGGCCTGATTTTCGCCGGCGCAGCGGCGCTGGTTGTTCTGAGCGGATGCGAGAAGGCGGAAGCGCCCGCGCCGACCGATACGACGACGACCGAGGTTCCGGTCGAAACGGCCCCGCCCGAAGCGACGGAAGCAGCCACCTCGCACCGCTATGCGGCGTGGGCGGGCAAATGGACCGGGGTCGAGGGCATGTATGTGACGATCACCCCCGGCGAACCCGGCAAGTACAAGCTGGAGATGCAGTCGGATCTCGACACCAAGGGCCGCTATGACGGCAGCGACAGCGATGGCGGCATTGCGTTTACCCGTGGCACCGAAACGCTGACGCTTGCCGCATCGACCGGCGATGCGACTGGCCTCAAATATCTGGCGGGCAAGAAGGATTGCCTGAAGGTCAAGGACGGCGAAGGTTATTGCCGCGATTAACGGCGAATGGAATGCAACTGATCGCCCCGCATTTACCGTAGCCCTGAGCTTGTCGAAGCCTGTCCCGAGCGCCTGTAAGGCCGTCGAAGGGGGCGCCTATCCGAGAAGCGCCCTTCGACAAGCTCAGGGCTACGGTTTACTCATGTCGGCACGAACGCCGTCGAGCGGGGATGCGAATGGATAGAATAGCGACGGCAACCAAGGCACACCAGCCCGCGCTCATCGAAACGCTGGCGCAGGCGTTCCAGACCGATCCGGCGCTGTCGTGGATTTTGCCCGACCCCGCCCAACGCGGTCGCGCGCTGCGTAGCCTGTTTCGTACCCTCGTTCCCGCCGACATGCGCGCGGGCGTCGCGCTGCGGTCGGCGGGCGACGAAGCGGCGGCGCTGTGGCGCGCGCCGGGGCAGGCGCATGGCGGGAAGCTGGAATTCCTGCGCAGCGTCCTGCCGCTGATCGCGACCTTCGGCACCGCCTTGCCGCGCGGGTTGAAGGTGCAGGGCAGCATCGACGCGCATCGGCCGCAGGGGCGCTTCTGGTACCTCCATTATGTCGGGGTGCGCCGCGACCACCAGGGCAAGGGACATGGCGGGCGGATCATCCGCGCGCAAACGGCGGTTGCCGACGCCGACGGGCTGCCCTGCTGGCTGGAAACTGCGACGCCTGAAAATGTGCCGCTTTACCAGCGGCTGGGTTTCGTCACGCAGGTGGAATGGGATGTGCCGGGCGGCGGGCCGCATTTCTGGGGGATGATGCGGGCGCCTGCCGCTTGAATAATCCCGTGATCGCTCTACGACTTGGCGCGGTGAGCGACATGCAATGGCCATCGAGCGCGGACGAGGCGCGAATGCGACTGGCGGCGGCGCTTGCTGCGGTCGGGCGCGGCGATCGGGCGGCGCTGCGCCAAGTGTACGACCTGACCGCCGCGAAACTATTTGGAATTTGCCTCCGTATCTGTGGCGAGAGGGCCAGTGCGGAGGATGTTTTGCAGACCGTCTACATCAAGGTGTGGGAGCGCGCGGGGCAGTTCGATGCCACGCGCGCCAGCCCGATCACCTGGCTGGCGACGATCGCGCGCAACGGCGCGATCGACTGGCGGCGCTCGGTCGCAGGGCGTGCGGCGCGCGATACCTTGCCCGAACAGGCCGCCTTTGCGGTGGCCGACGAAGCCCCGCGCGCCGACCAGTCGCTGGTCGCGGCGGAGGAAGGCGAACAGCTGCACCGCTGCCTCGGCGAGCTGGAGGATCGCACCCGCTTGTGCATCCGTGCCGCCTTTTTCGACGGATCGACCTATGCTGAACTGGCGGAGCGCGAGAAGGTGCCGCTGGGAACGATGAAAAGCTGGATACGGCGCGGCCTCATGCGCCTGAAGGATTGTCTTGGCGATGGATGACCATCTGACGCCCGATCAGGAGCGCGACGCGCTCGCCGCCGAACTGGCGCTCGGCCTGCTGGACGGGCAGGCGCGCGCCGATGCGTTGCGGCTGTCGCTGAGCGATCCCGCCTTCGCGGCGCTGGTCGCGGCGTGGGAGGCGAGGCTGGCGCCGCTGCATGGCGAGTGGACCGACGCCGAACCGGGCGCTGCGGTGTGGAACGCGATCGAACGGCGGCTGGCCGATGCGCCCGCCGACAAGGTTACGGCGATCGAGACGCGCTTGCGCCGCTGGCGCGCCGGGGCGCTGCTGTCGGGCGCCGTGGCGGCGGCCCTCGCCTTTGTGCTGATCACCCGGCCCGTGCCGTCACCCGTGCCCGCCAGCCCCCAGCTGGCGGTCGCGCGGATCGAAAGCGACGCCGCGGGGCCGTTGGTGCTGGCGCGTTACAACCAGTCCAGCGGGTTGATGCAACTGCGCATCCACGGTTTCGAACCCGGCACGCTGGCGCCCGAACTGTGGGTCATTCCCGACGGCGGCGCGCCCGTCTCGCTCGGGCAGATCGGCCATGCGGGCGAGGCCGAAATGACGATGCCGCCGCCGCATCGCCTGCTGATGACCGAAGGCGCAACGCTGGCAATCACGATGGAGCCGGTGTCCAAGACGCCGCACCCGGCGCCGAGCGGCGCCGCGGTCGCGTCCGGAAAAATTATCACGATCTGAGGTTGCCGTGCATCCGTTGGCGGGTCGGTGCCGTAGCTGCGCCGCATCCTGCATTTCCGGGGTGCCAGAAACCAGAGGATCGTATGATGAAACTTTCCAAACTCTCCGCGTCGCTTGCTGCTTTGGTCATGGTTGCCGGAGGCGGCGCTGCGCTCGCCAACCCGATGGTCGGCGGCGCCGCGATGTACGAAAGCAAGAACATCGTCGAAAATGCCGTCAATTCAAAGGATCATACCACGCTGGTCGCCGCGGTGCAGGCCGCAGGGCTGGTCGACACGCTGGCCAGCCCCGGCCCATTCACCGTCTTTGCGCCGACCAATGCCGCGTTCGGCAAGCTGCCCGCCGGGACCGTCGACACGCTGCTGAAGCCCGAAAGCAAGGGCACGCTGACTGCGGTGCTGACCTATCATGTCGTGCCCGGCACGCTGACCGCCGCCGATCTGGCCGCCAATGCGCAGGCGAACGGCGGCAAGGCGACGCTGACGACCGTTCAGGGCGCCAAACTGACCGTCTGGGGCAAGGACGGCAAATGGTATGTCACCGACGCCAAGGGCGGCAAGGCGCAGATCACCATCGCCGACGTCAAGCAGTCGAACGGCGTGATCCACGTCGTTGATGGCGTGTTGCTGCCGGGCTGACCCCTTCGTCCGGCACAGGTGCGGTCCGTCCATCCCTCCCGGGACGGGCCGCATTGCCGGCGATTGTCAGTCGTCGAACCCCACGAACCGCGCTGCATCCGCGACGCTCTTGCGGTTCGACACCACGGCATTGGCGGGAAAATCGTCGTCGGGCCAGCCCATCGCGACGCAGATCATGATGACCTGATCGTCGGGAATCTGCGCATGCTCGCGCACCACCGGCGACTGCATGATGCCTTGGCTGTTGATGACGCAGCCGAGCCCGCGCGACCAGGCGGCGTTAACCAGCGCGTTGGTGACCGCGCCGCAGTCGAAGGGTGCGATGTCGCTGCCGAGCAGGACGCGGTCGTAAGTGACGACGATGCTGACTGGCGCGTCGAACTGGCGAAAACCCCGCAGCACCCAGTCCTGGCGTCCCGCCTTGTCGTCGCGGTCGATGCCCATCGCACCGAACAATTGTTTGGCGACTTCGATCTGGCGACCGCGATGTTCGTCGGGGACGACGTTGAAAGTCCGAAATTCGCGGCTGTCGGGCTTGCCCGCCAAAATGCCTTCGGTGTTGCCACGGCGGATCGCGTCGAGCGGCGCGCCGGTGACGACCGAGAAGTTCCAGCACTGGTTGTTGTAGGACGAAGGCGCGCGCATCGCGACCTCAATGATCTCGGCGATCAGTGCCTTCGGGACGGGCTTGTCGAGAAAGCCGCGGATCGAACGGCGTCCGACGACGATCTCGTCATAGGTCGGCGCGCCCGTCACGCGGCGTCGCGCCGATCGAAGCCCAAGATGGTTCGGCGGAGTTCCAATATATGAGCAGGCAGCCGGTGCAGCATGGTGGCATTGAGTTGCGCGAGGCGCCGCTTGCCGATGCGGGCGTCGGCGATGGCGAGCGACTGGATCAACGGATCTTCGTCGTTCAGCGCCTGTTCGATCGAGAGCTCATGCACGAATGCCCAGCAGGCCTGATAGGCATCCTGACGGCTCAGCTCGCCGAAATCGGCGAACTGGTGCCGGTACATGGCGTTTTGCTTAGCCGCCGAGGTGTCCATGCCGCTCGCGATGAAATGCGCGCGTGTACAAAAATTCGCGATAACGTCGCCGTCGAACGTCAGCCATGCGTGGCCGCAACTACAATTGCCATAAGCGGCGCTATGGATGTCGAGCCGTTTCCGCAGTTCGGGCGCGAACCGTTCGATCACTACTGCACGGAGACCGCTCCACCGCAAATTACGCGGCCTTGCGCAGTTCGAGCCGGTCCCAGATTTCGACGAGCGCCTGCGTCAGCTCGCGCATCATCGCTTCGTCGTGCGCCGGACCCGGGGTGAAGCGCAGGCGTTCGGTGCCGCGCGGCACGGTCGGGAAATTGATCGGCTGTACATAGACGCCATATTCGGCGAGCAAGATGTCGCTGATCTTCTTCGCGCGCACCGGGTCGCCGACCATCAGCGGGACGATATGGGTGGTCGAATCCATCACCGGCAGGCCCGCGTCGCGGAAGCTCTGCTTCAGAAACGCTGCCGCGGCCTGCTGCGCGTCGCGTTCGACACTCGATTCTTTCAAGT
The DNA here is from genome assembly GCF_003609815.1 of Sphingopyxis sp. EG6. Taxonomy (NCBI): domain Bacteria; kingdom Pseudomonadati; phylum Pseudomonadota; class Alphaproteobacteria; order Sphingomonadales; family Sphingopyxidaceae; genus Sphingopyxis; species Sphingopyxis sp. EG6. The sequence continues at coordinate 1,832,886 of NZ_AP017603.1, read as the reverse complement.
GGCGGACACTGGCGAGCACCCCGGCGACGAGCACCGGCGACAGGCTGGTCGTGAAGATGAAGCCCGGGGCGTAAGAGCGGATCACGTCGATGATATTCTTGTCGGCGGCGATATAGCCGCCCATCACGCCGAACGCCTTGCCCAGCGTGCCTTCGATGATCGTCACGCGGCTCGCGGCTTCGTCGCGGTCGGTGATGCCGCCGCCGCGCGGGCCGTACATGCCGACCGCATGGACTTCGTCGCAATAGGTCAGCGCATTATATTTGTCGGCGAGGTCGCAGATCGCGTGGATCGGGGCGACGTCGCCGTCCATCGAATAGACGCTTTCGAACGCGATCAGCTTGGCCGCGTCGGGATCGTCCTGCGCCAGCAGTTCTTCGAGATGCGCGAGGTCGTTGTGGCGCCACACCCGCTTTTCGCAGCCCGAATTGCGGATGCCCGCGATCATCGAGGCGTGGTTCAATTCGTCCGAATAGATGATGCAGTTGGGCAAGAGTTTGCCGAGCGTGCCGAGCGTCGCTTCGTTCGAGATATAGCCCGAGGTGAACAGCAGCGCGCCGTCCTTGCCGTGGAGGTCGGCGAGTTCGGCTTCGAGGTCGACGTGATAATGGGTGTTGCCGCCGATGTTGCGGGTGCCGCCCGAACCGGCGCCGACGTCGTGCAACGCCGCTTCCATCGCTTCGACGACCTTGGGGTGCTGGCCCATCGCGAGATAGTCGTTCGAACACCAGACGGTGATCGGCTTGGGTCCATTATGCCCGGCAAAGCAGCGCGCATTGGGAAAGGCGCCGCGGTTGCGCAGGATGTCGATAAAGACGCGGTAGCGTCCTTCTTCGTGCAGCCGGTCGATCGCGCGAGCGAAGATGTCGTTATAGTTCAAGGTCCGGCCCCGCAGTCAGGTTCCCGCGCCGCTCGTTCTGGGCGGCTATTAACAGGCGGGCCAATAACGGCGAATTGGGCCGAAATCCAGTGCAAACGATTCGCAAGTCATTGCGTCGATCACTGTGATCTATCGCACCGGTACATTGACGCCCGGCGGCTAAGGCGCGAACCGTAAGCTGCGCGAAGGAGCAAGATCATGATCCGTTTTCCGGTTGTTGTCATGGGGGTGCTTGCCGCCGCGATAGGGGTGTCCGCTCCCATCCCGGCGTCGACGCCGGCGCCGTTCGACGGCGCATGGATGTCCTGCGAGACCTATCGCGGGGCGGAAATCTGCTCGTACAAATTGCTCGCGCAGCGCGGGAACCGCTTGTGCGGCGTCCAGCGCTATTTTGCGACGAACGCCTATTATGAACAGAGGTTGGTTGGCACGGTGACGGGCGGCGTGGCGCAGATCGACAAGATCTGCGGCGACCCGGGATCGGATACGGACAGCTATTGTCCCGGTCGAGCGCCGCAAGATGCCGCCAAGGTGGGATGGGCTCCGTCGAAAGAACGACTGTTCCAGTGCCGCGGTCGATTGTTCAGCACGTCGAGCGATGCGCCGCCCAGTTGTCGGGGTGTGACGCGCGACATGGGCATCCCGCGCGTCCGCAGCCTGGGCGGACAAGGGCCGCAGCCCGAGGATCGCACCTGGCTCGCGGCGTGCGCCGCGGGGCGCGAGTGACGCGTCAGATCGTTTCGATCCGGTCGATGCCATAGGGCGCGAGCGTGGCGAGCGGCGGCGGTGGCCGGTCGATGCTGCGCGTGAAGACCGCGACCCCGGGCGTGGGGAAGGGGGGCCAGGACTGGCCCTGCGTCAAAGCGGCGATCCGCCGCGCGATGCCGTCGGCGCCATCGATCAGGGTCACGGTGGGACCGGCCGCCGCCTGAAGCTCATCCGCGAGCAGCGGAAAATGGGTGCAGGCGAGGACAATCACGTCGATCGCATCGCCGCCCGCTTGATCGCTGAGCCCCGCAATGGCGCGCGCGATGACGGCGGGATCGACGGGTTCGCCGCGCAGCTTGGCCTCCGCGCCGGTGACCAGCCCGGGACTGCCGTGGCGCAGCACCGTTTTGCCGCCCGCAAAGCGCGCGCTGAGGTCATCGACATAGGGCTGGCGGACCGTCGCTTCGGTGCCGAGAACTCCGATGACCCCGGTCTTCGAGAGAGTCGCGGCGGGCTTGATCGCGGGTACCGTCCCGACGATTGGCAGGTCGAGCGCGGCGCGGACATGGGCGAGCGCGATCGTCGAGGCGGTGTTGCACGCGATGACCGCAAGCCGGGGCTGGTAGCGTTCGACAAGCCGCCCGAGCAGCGCCGGGACGCGCGCCGCGAGTTCGGCTTCGCTTTTCTGGCCATAGGGCAACCCGGCATAATCGGCGGCATAGACGATCGGCGCGGTCGGCAGCAGCGCCCTCGTCGGGCCGAGGACGGTGAGGCCGCCAAGGCCGGAGTCGAAGAACAGGATCGGGGCATCGGGGGCGGGGTTCATGCGCGGCGATTAGCAGCGGGGCGGTTGACGCTCAATCTGTTCCGGCCTTCCGTTTCTCGTCATCCCGGCGAAGGCCGGGATCTCGCCGTTGCGTCAGGTTGAAGCGGCGAGATCCCGGCCTTCGCCGGGATGACGAAGTTTGATGTTTGTCCAATATGGCGACGACCGCATCCTAATCCGTTGCTTGCGTGCGCCAACTTCGCCACAACCCTCGCGAACGTAGCGAGGAACACCATGACCAATTTGCTGCTGATCGCCATGGGCTATCTGCTCGGGTCGATCCCTTTCGGAGTCATCCTGACCCGTCTGTTCGGGGCAGGCGATCTGCGTCAGATCGGGTCGGGCAATATCGGGGCGACCAATGTGCTGCGCACCGGGCGCAAGGGGCTGGCGGCGGCGACCCTGATCCTCGATGGCGCGAAGGGCGCGGTAGCGGTGCTGCTGGCACGGCATTTCGTGCCGGAGCTTGGCGATCAGGCGGCGATGATTGCGGGCGCGGCGGCGATGATCGGCCATTGCTATCCGCTGTGGCTCAAGTTTCGCGGCGGCAAGGGGGTCGCGACATTGCTGGGCCTTGCGCTCGCGCTGGCTTGGCCGATCGGGCTTGTCTTTGCCGCGGTATGGATTGGCGCGGTCCTGTTGCTGCGCATCTCCTCGCTCGGCGGGATGCTCGGGGCGGTGGCTGCGCCGCTTGCCGCGATCGCGCTGGGGTATCCGGTTTACGCGATCGGTCTGGCGGGACTCGCGGTCATCGTGCTGTGGCGGCACCGCGAGAATATCGCGCGGCTGCGCGCCGGGACCGAACCCAGGATCGGCGCGAAGAAAGACGCCGCCGCGTGACCCCTGCGGAGCGGCTGGCGCGGTTGCGGTTGATCCGCACGCCGCATGTCGGCCCGGTCAGCTGGCACCAGTTGATGCAGCGGTTCGGATCGGGCGAGGCGGCGCTCGATGCGCTGCCCGAACTGGTCCTGCGCGGCGGGGCAGGAAAGGCGCGGATCGCGACGATCGAGGTTGCCGAGCGTGAATTTGCGCGCGTCGCCGACCTCGGCGCGCGGCATATTTTCAGCGACGAGCCCGAATATTCATCGCAGCTGCGCGAAGTCGAGGGCGCGCCGCCGGTGATCGTCGTGCGCGGCGACACGGCGATGTTGCAGCGCCCATGCGTCGCGATCGTCGGCGCACGCAACGCTTCGGCGATCGCGTGCCGTTTCGCCCGCCAACTCGCCGCCGACCTTGTGGCGCGCGATGTCACCGTGGTCAGCGGGCTGGCGCGCGGGGTCGATACCGCCGCGCATATTGGCGCGCTCGGTGGAGCGACGGTGGGGGTGATCGCGAGCGGGATCGACATCGCCTTTCCGCCCGAAAATGCCGCGCTGCAGGAAAAGATTGCGACCGACCAGTTGCTGATCGCCGAACAGCCGCCGGGCAGCGAGCCGTTGGCGCGGCATTTCCCGTCGCGCAACCGCATCATCGCCGGGCTGGCGCATGGCACGGTGGTGATTGAGGCGGCGCCGCGGTCGGGATCGCTGATCACGGCGCGGCGGGCGGGGGATTATGGGCGCGAGGTCATGGCGGTGCCGGGGTCGCCGCTCGACCCGCGCGCGCAGGGCTGCAACCTGCTGATCCGCGAAGGTGCCACGCTGATCCAGACGGTCGAGGACGTGCTCGAGGCGATCGGGCCGATCGACAGGCGGATGGTGCGTGAACCGGCATCAGCGCCGGTCATGCCCCCGATGCACGTCGACGCCGCGGGATCGCTCCGCGACAACGACCGGCATAGCGTCGTCGACCTGCTCGGCCCGACGCCGGTCGCGGTGGACGAAATCATCCGCCTGTCGGGACGTCCCGCGCCGGCGGTGCAGCTGGTCCTGCTCGAACTCGAACTGGCGGGACGGATCGAGCGCCATGCCGGCGCGCGGATCAGTACCGTCTGATCGACTGGCTCAGGGGACGAAGCGGCGTTCGCGGATCCAGCGCGATGCGATATATTTTGTCCCGTTGACGACGGGCATGCCGCAATGTTCCGATGCGGGATCGACTGCCCCATCGGGCAGGGTGTTGCGGAACAACAGCAGGTCGCCTTTGCGCGCTTTGAACTTCAGCGACGTCTTCACGAAATTGGTCTCGCCGCCCTTGTAATCGTGATTGAGATAGATGAGCGCGGTCAGCACCCGCTGATTGTCGAGCTGCGGGTTGAAATCGAAATGCGACCGATATTGCTGGCCCGGGCGATAGCGCAGCAATTGCAGCGCCTCGCCGCAGTCCGCGTCGCTTTGGGCAACCGCTGCGATACGGCGGTTGATCGCATGGACCACCGGGTCTTCCAGCAACCATTGGATCGTGAACTCGTCGCTGTTGCGGATCGGGTCGAGTCGCGTTCCGCCGCGGCCGTCGTTGATCTGGGCCGGTCGATAGTTTTTGCCGCCGACGTCGAGCAGATAGGCGCATTCGGCGGCCGTGGCAAAACCGGGGTACCGCACGGCGTCGGGCGCTTCCGCCAGCCGTTCGGGCTTGCGGCAGACTTCGGGATCGCCCGACGCGGTCAGCGCCATTTTTTTGAGCAATTCGATCTGCAGCTTGCGGCGCGGATCGATCGCGACTTCGCCGGCCATGCGGGCAATCGCGGCGGGCCAGTCGCGCGGCCCCGCGATGCCGCTCGCCAGCAAATTTGTGCTGAGGATCCGGGCCGGGCCATGCCCGGCCTTCGCGGCTAGATCGAACTGAACGCGCGCCGCGACCGGGTCCGATGCTATGGCGCCGCCGCTCCACAGGTTGCGGGCAAGGACGAACAAGGCGTCGGGCTGGCCTTGCGCGGCCAGCTGGCGGATCAGCAGCATCGCCTCTTCCGCGCGTCCGGCATTGGCCAGCGCTTCGGCGCGCGCCATCATCGGATGTGGTTGGTGAGGATTGAACTGCGACGCCATGCGCCGCTCCTTAGCGCAGGCCGATGCGCGATGACAATGTGATCGCGGGCATAGTCGGTTCGGCGCAATTCACCCATGGTTCACCGCAGCGGTCGCAATCAAAGTGCGGGTTCGCATCAACCGTATTGGCGAGGGCCGGGGAGCGTTCATGAAAAGCAAGTTTCTGACATCGGCGACATTGTTCGCGGTGCTGACGACGGGTGCCGGTCCGGTGCCGATAGCGGCGACCCAGGCGCGGGAAGCGCCGGGGCAGGGTTTCTGCCGCACCGCCGATCCGTTGCCGCGCCTCGATCCCGAGGTTCAGCCGCAGCAGCAGTCCAGCAACAGCGTCAAGACGAAGGGCGGGAGCAAGCGCGATCGTGCGGTCGTCACGGCGTCCGAACCGATGCCGCCGCCACCCCCGCCACCACCACCTCCTCCGCCGCCGCCGCCACTTATGGCACCGCCCGCGCCCTCCTATGTCGATGCCGGAGAGGTTTCGGAGGTCGTCGTCACCGGTTCGCGCGTAGCGTCGCCCGCGCTCGATTCGCCGAGCCCGGTGACGAGCATCGGCGCCGAAGAAATGAGCGCCGAACGATCGGCCGCCCCGCCGGTGCCGGGTTCGGTGGGCGACGCGCGGATCGCCCTGCCGCATCCGCCGCGCCCCTATCCACGGCCGCAGCCGCAGGCGGGCATTTTGACCGCGGGCGAGCATGACGATCTGCTCAACCCCGAACTCTACGCCGCCTATGTCGGCCGCAGCGGCGATCTGGGGCAAGAGGTGCAGAGCCTGCCGCGCGTCGACACGACGCGTGTGGTCACGGTGAAGGTCAACGACCGGAGCGGCCAGCCGATCCCCTTTGCCGATGTCATCGTGACGTGCAGCGACGGCAACAGCATCACCATGGCAACGCAAGCCGATGGCAACGCGGTGTTCTTCCCGGGCCTCGACCGGCTGAGCGAGCGGATCACCGTGACCGCGCGCAAGGCGGGGCGCACCATCGCCGACGTGCGGCCAGTGCTCGTCGCCAACGCGGCGGGAGGCCAGCTCGTCGGACTGACCGCCAATCAGGCCGCGACGAAGGTGAGCAAGCTCGACCTGATGCTGGTCGTCGACACGACGGGCAGCATGGGCGACGAGATCAATTATCTGCAGTCCGAACTGCGATCGATCATCAGTGCGATCACCGCCAAGCATCGCGATCTGGATATTCGCATCGGTTTTGTCTTCTACCGCGACCTGGGCGACGAATATGTCACGCGCACGGTCGTTTTCGACCGCGACGTCGGGCGGGTACAGGGCACCCTTGCGCGGCAGAATGCGAACGGTGGCGGCGATTATCCCGAAGCGATGGATCAGGCGCTGATCCGCGCGGTCGGGCAGGAGTGGCGCGCCGACGCGGTCAAGTCGCTGCTGCTCGTCGCCGATGCGCCGCCGCACGACCAGTTGTTCGGGCGGACGTGGCAGGCGGCGGAAGCCGCGCGCGCCAAGCGCATCCACATCACGCCGGTTGCCGCATCGGGCGTCGCCGACAAGGCCGAATATGCGATGCGCGCGATGGCCGCGGCGACGCAATCGCGATACCTGTTCCTGACCGACGATAGCGGCGTCGGCAATCCGCACGCGCCGCCGGCGATCGACTGCTATCTGGTGACCAGGCTCGACGCGCTGGTTCGCCGCGTGATCGACAGCCAGATCAGCGGCCGCCGGATCGAGCCCGAGGATCAGGAGATCATCCGCAGCGTCGGCAAATATGACGCGGGCAAATGTATCCTGCCCGCCGATTTCAAGTGGCAGAACGGGTGACGGCGTGACGTCACAAGCTTGACATGCCCCCCGCATCTGGCCGATGCGGGGGCCGTGGGTTGCTTCGATAACTCCCTTTTCCGGTCGGGTGGGTCGACCGGCGGGGTGGGGAGTCGGAGGGGGAATACCCATGAGGAAGTTATTCGCGGGCATCGCGATGGCCGTAATGATCGCGCAGCCCATCACCATTGCCGCAAAAGAAAAGGAACCGGTCAAGATTTCCGGCCCGTCGAACGCCAAGGGCGTGACGACGGTCGCGATCGGTGCGTTCAACGTCGGCTTCATCTTTGAATCGATCGACCGCACCGCGGCTTCGGGCGGATTGATGGGGGCGTTCGGGGGGACGACCAAGGCGAAGAGCGAACTGGTCGGGGTTACGCCGGAAATGATGCAGGCAATCACCGACGCTGCCTATGCCGATTTCGTATCGCAGCTGACCGCGGGCGGCTATGCGGTTCAGACGGCCGGCGATCTGTTTGCTCATCCGGCGCTCGCAAAGACCAAATCGCAGGCGGCGCCGCTCGACATCAACCTGGCGCTGGAAAAGGGAAGTAAGGGCAAGGCGACCTATTTCAAACCGTCGGCGTTGCCGTCGCTGCTGATGATCCCCGGTGATTTCATGGGCAGCGGGATGAGCAGCATGGGGATCAACATGGCGGCGGGGCAGGCCGGTATGGCGCTGAACAATTATGCGCGCGAAAGCGGCGTCGGCGTGATCGACGTCGTCTATCTGATCGATTTTTCGCAGCAGAAGCGACCGGGCGCCTTCAGCTTCGGCGGGCTGCAGGTGAACAGCGCCTTGTCGGTCAGCGCCGATTATTCGCGCATGACGCTGATCACCCCTGCGGGCAAGCAGGCGGTCATCACGGTGAAGGCGCCGGTCGCCGTCGAGGGCGAGTTCGTCGAAAAGAATGACGCGACGAGCGGCACCGACAAGGCGCTGCAGTCGGGAGCGAATGTCGCTGGTGGCCTTGCCGCCGTCGCGGGCTTTGGTGGGCTGCGCTTCGGCAAGACGCGCAAGTTCGAATTCACCGCCAAGCCGGGGAATTACGAAGAGGGGGCAGCGAAGGCGGCGAGCCTTGCCAGTCAAATGCTGATCGGTCGGCTCAGCGCGCTGCGTTGACCCCGCGGCGGGCGCTTCTTAAATCCGCTTGACGGAGGGCCGGAGCGCCCGCCACCCTCGCGCGTGTACGTGAGAGTAATCGGGGAACGAATTTTTCCATGCAATTGGTAATTGTGGAATCGCCCGCCAAGGCGAAGACGATCGAGAAATATCTGGGGCGCGATTTCAAGGTGCTGGCCAGCTATGGCCATGTGCGCGACCTGCCGCCCAAGGACGGATCGGTCGATCCCGACGACGGCTTTGCGATGCAGTGGCAACTTTATCCCGACAAGACGAAGCGGATGAAGGAAATCCAGGACGCCGCGAAGGGCGCCGATCGACTGATCCTCGCGACCGACCCTGACCGCGAGGGCGAGGCGATCAGCTGGCATGTTCAGGAATTGCTGCGCAGCAAAAAGGCGTTGCCCGCGGCGGTCGATCGCGTGACGTTCAATGCGATCACCAAGCAGGCGGTAACCGATGCGATGGCGCATCCGCGCGAGCTCGATACAGACCTGATCGACGCCTATCGCGCGCGCCGCGCGCTCGACTATCTCGTTGGCTTCACCCTGTCGCCGGTGCTGTGGCGCAAGCTGCCGGGCGCCAAATCGGCGGGGCGCGTCCAGTCGGTTGCGTTACGGCTGGTGGTCGAACGCGAGCGCGAGATCGAGGCCTTTGTTGCGCAGCAATATTGGTCGGTCACGGGCCTGTTCGAAATGGGCGGCACGCCGTTCAAGGCGCGGCTGTCGCGGTGGAAGGGCGACAAGATCGAGCGGCTGTCGATCACGAACGAGGCCGATGCCCGCGCCGCCGAAGCCGATGTGAAGGCGGGGCATTTCACCGTCGATACGGTCGAGACCAAACCGCTCACCCGCAACCCACCGCCGCCTTTCACGACATCGACCCTGCAACAGGAAGCGGCGCGCAAGCTCGGCTTCTCGGCGAGCCATACGATGCGGATCGCGCAGGCGCTCTACGAGGATGGCGCGATCACCTATATGCGGACCGACGGCGTCCAGATGGACGGCAGCGCGATCAGCGCCGCGCGCAAGGCCATCGCGACGCGCTATGACGGCGGCTATGTCCCCGACCAACCGCGCCAGTACCAGACCAAGGCGAAGAATGCGCAGGAAGCGCACGAGGCGATCCGGCCGACCGACTTTTCGAAGGACAAGGCGGGCAGCGGCGACCATGCGCGGCTATACGAGTTGATCTGGAAACGCGCGATGGCGAGCCAGATGGCGTCGGCGCGGCTCGAACGCACGAGCGTCGACCTTGCCGATGGCACCAGCAAGACGGTGATGCGCGCGACCGGCCAGGTCGTGAAATTCCCCGGCTTCCTTGCGCTCTATGACGAAAGCCGCGACGATGCCGGCGACGATGACGACGCGCGCCTGCTGCCCGCGATGGCGAAGGGCGATGCACCCGCGAAAACCGGCGTCGAGGTCGAGAGCCACGAGACGCAGCCGCCGCCGCGCTATTCCGAGGCAAGCCTCGTCAAGAAGATGGAGGAGCTCGGCATCGGGCGCCCGTCGACCTATGCGTCGATCCTGCAGGTGCTGAAGGACCGCGCCTATGTGACGGTCGAAAAGAATCGCTTCATTCCCGAAGAGAGCGGACGTTTGCTCACGGCGTTCCTCGAACGCTTCTTCGAACGCTATGTCGGCTATGATTTCACCGCGGGGCTTGAGGAAGAGCTCGACGACGTGTCGGGCGGCCGCGCGCAATGGCAGGCGGTACTCGAACGCTTCTGGCGCGATTTCAAGCCGCGCACCGGCGAGGTGATGGAGCAGAAACCGTCGGAGATCACCGCGGCGCTCGACGAATTCCTCGGCCCCTATCTCTTCCCCGACAAGGGCGATGGCAGCGACCCGCGGCTCTGCCCCAATTGCGGCACGGGCAAGCTGGCGCTGCGCGGCGGCAAGTTCGGGCCGTTCATCGCGTGCAGCAACTATCCCGACTGCAAATTCACCCGCAAATTCGCACAACCGGGCGGCAGCGATGCGGGCGATACCGGCCCCGAGACGCTCGGCACCGATCCCGACAGCGGGCTGGAAGTGACGAAGCGCAGCGGGCGTTTCGGCCCTTATATCCAGCTCGGCGACGGCAAGGAGGCGAAGCGTTCGTCGATCCCGAAGGACATCCCGGGCGAGGATTTCGATCTCGACTATGCGCTGCGGCTTTTGAGCCTGCCGCGCGAGGTCGGAGTGCATCCCGAAAGCGGCAAGCCGATCATGGCCGGGCTGGGACGCTATGGCCCCTATCTGCTCCACGACGGCAAATATGCCAAACTGACCGGCACCGCCGAAATCTTTGACATCGGGATGAACGCTGCGGTCGTCCGGATCGCCGAAGCCGCCGCGGGCGGCGGGCGCGGACGGACCAAGGCCGAACCGCTCAATACCTTCGGCCCGCATCCGACCAGCGGTGGCGAGATGAAGCTGATGGAAGGGCGCTTCGGTCCTTATGTGACCGACGGCACGACCAATGCGACGCTGCCCAAGACCTCCGACCCGGCGACGCTGACGCTCGAAGAGGCGATCGCGCTCATTGATGCGCGCGTCGCGAAGGGACCGGCGAAGGGCAAGAAAAAAGCAGCGCCGAAGAAGAAGGTTGCGGCCAAGAAGCCAGCGGCCAAAAAGGCGCCGGCCACGAAGAAGTCGGCTAAGGAATAGCCTTGATACAAAAACGTCATCCCGGCCTTCGCCGGGATGACGATTATACTCCGCTATTTTAGGCTGGCGCATCGGGAGGTGTTTCAATGCGCCATTTGCTTGCCGCCTTATCCGCCCTTTTCGCTTTGCTCGCCGTGCCTGCCAACGCGCAGCAGCCCGGCACGCTCATCGCCGCCGAGCCGATGGCCGACACACCGCCCGGCACCCAAGCGTGGCGTGTGCAATATTGGACCACGAACGGCAGTGGCCAGCGCCTGGCAGTCACCGGCGTCGTCGCGGCGCCGATGGAGGCGATCCCACCGCGCCCGCGCCGCGTCATCGCGTGGACCCACGGTGCATGGGGCGTCGCCGAAAGATGCGCGCCGTCGCTCAGCCCCAATTTCTTCGCCGCGACCGCCGGGATCGACGCCGTCCGCAGCGGTTATGTCGTCGTTGCGCCCGACTATATCGGGCTCGCCAGCCCGACGATGCACCCGTTCCTCGTCGGCCCGGAAACTGCCCAAGCGGTGCTCGACGGGGTGCGGGCGGCGCGTGCAATTCCGGGTGCCGCGGCGGGCAGCGATTTTGCCGTGTGGGGAGAATCGCAGGGTGGTCATGCTGCGCTGTGGACGGCAACCACGGCGCGCGCCTATGCGCCCGACCTGAACCTCATCGCGACCGCCGCCGCCGCGCCGCCCACCGACCTTGCCGCGAATCTGCGCGAAGCGGGCGACAAGAATGCGCGCGCGCTGCTGCTGTCGTTCGCGCTGCATAGCTGGTCGACGCTATATGGCTTTTCGATGGATGGCATCGCCAATCGGGCGAACCAGGGGATCATCAACCGACTGGCGCAGAATAATTGCGTCAGCCTCAACGCGAAGCCAAAGCTCGGCACGATCCTTGGCATCCTCACCGTCGCCCGCGCGACAAGAAACAAGGACATCGCGCGGATCGAACCCTTCGGCAGCTTCGCCCGCGCCAACAGCGTCGACGCCGCGCGCGTCCCCGGACCGCTACTGATCGCGCAGAGCAGCAAGGACACGATCGTCGCGCCGTCAGTGACGCGCAAATTCGCCAAGGCGGTTTGTCGGCGTGGGACCGGCATCCGCTGGATCGAAATGACCGGCGATCATGGCAGCAGCGCCAAAGACAGCACGCAGGAAACGATCGGCTGGATCACCTCGCGGTTTGACGGCAATCCAGCGCCGAACGATTGTCGGCGGATATAGTCTGGCTATTCGAAGGTTCGAGGATCGACGGCGTCTTTTCCGAACCAGGCGCGGGCGTCGGGGCGGAACAAGAACAGGATTGAAAGCGCCGTCAGCGCGGTGCTGACAAGCGAAATCGCGAGTGCCAGTCCCGTCGGCGACGTGGGATCGTTGAGCGACGTAAGCGTCGAAACCGCCCCAAATCCCATGACCACTACGAAGATCCATTTGGCGATATTGTTCGCCTTTCTGGCGACAAAATACCAGAGCAGGACGGATAGCGCGAAACCAATACCCAGCGCTACGCCGACAAAGATGACCGCCGACTCGACCATGGGCGCGACGGTCGGATCGCTTTTGAGCCCGTCGATCATCCCTGACCAATGAAGCGCCAAACTTCCAACGCCGAGCAGCATGGATGCCCAGAAACAGCGTTCGAAATTTATGATGGATGCCGGACGCGTCACTGTCTGCCTCTCAATCGACCCAATCCAACCCCATGTCGCGGTACACGCCGCGATCCTCGTCCCAGTTCGCCTTGACCTTCACATGCAGGAACAGGTGGACCTTGCGGCCCAACAGCTCGGAGAGCTCGGCACGCGCCTTGCTGCCGATTTCCTTGATTCGTTCGCCCTTGTGGCCAAGGATGATCGCGCGCTGATTGTCGCGCGCAACGAGGATTTGCTGGTGGATTTCGGCGCTGCCGTCGGGGCGCGTCGTAAATTTCTCGGTCTCGACGGTCGACTGGTACGGCAGTTCTTCGTGGAGCTGGCGATAGAGCTGCTCGCGCGTGATTTCGGCCGCCAGCATGCGTTCGGGGGCGTCGCTGACCTCGTCTTCGGGGAAATGCCACGGTCCCTCGGGCATCAGCGCCGCAAGATGCGCTTTCAGTTCGGGAACCCCGTCGCCGCTGCTGGCCGAGATGAAGAAGGTTTCGTCGAAGGCGACGCGGCTGTTCAGCTCGGTCGCGATCGTCAGCAATTTGTCCTTCCGCGCCAGATCGACCTTGTTCAGCACCAGATATTTCTTCTCGGGCCGGTTCGCGATGCCCTCCAGGACGCGCTCGACGCGGCCCGTCAGCTTGGCAGCGGCATCGACCATCACGAGGATCGCTTCGGCCTGCTCGAGGCTGCCCCACGCCGCGGCGACCATCGCGCGGTCGAGCCGCCGCGTCGGGGCAAAGATGCCCGGGGTGTCGATCAGCACGATCTGCGTGTCGCCTTCCATCGCGACGCCCATCAGCCGCGTGCGCGTCGTCTGCGCCTTGGGACTGACGATCGCCACCTTCTGGCCGACGAGCGCGTTGACGATCGTCGATTTGCCCGCATTCGGCGCGCCGACGACGGCGACAAATCCGCAGCGGTGGGTCATTTTTCCTGTCCTTCGAGTTCGGCAAGCAAGAGTGCCGCGGCGGCCTTTTCCGCCGCCTGTTTGCTGGCGCCTTCGGCCTCGGCGCGCGCGAGCTTGCCGATGCTGACCGCGACACGAAAGCGGGGGGCGTGGTCCGGGCCTTCGCGTGCGACGATTTCATATTCGGGCGGACGCCGCCGCCGGGCGAGCGCCCATTCCTGCAGCGCCGCCTTGGGATGCTTTGGCGCCGCCGCCTGCCCGTCGATCATCGCACCCCAATGGGCGATGACAAAGGCCCGCGCGGTATCGATGCCCTTGTCGAGATAAAGCGCGCCGATCAGCGCCTCGATCGCATCGGCGGCGATATTGTCGCTGTAGCGGCCGCCGTCATTACGGGCCTGCGCGCCGAAACGGATCAGCGCGGTGAGGTTCAGCCGCTGCGCGATCGCGGCGCAGGTTGCACCCGACGCCAGCACATGCAGCCGCGACGACATCTCGCCCTCGGTGGCGCTCGGAAAGCGCGTGTAAAGTTCGGACGCGATGACAAGCCCGAGCACGCGGTCGCCCAGAAACTCCAGCCGCTGGTAATCGGCGCGCCCGGTGCTGCCGTGCGTCAGCGCCAGTTCGTAGAGCGCCGGATCGTCCGGGGTGCTACCGAGGATTTCGGCCAGCGCCCCGCCATTCAGCGGGTCGTTCAAAAACCGTCCCCAATGCGGTCCCAGCGCGCGGCGGTGAACCAGCTGATCGGGTTAATCCAGCTCGCCGATCCGTCGGTCGAGAACATGCCGACCAGCGCCTTGCCGACCAGATTCTCCTCTGGCACCAGCCCGATACCCTGGTTTTCCATCGCCGGAAAACGGCTGTCGGCGCTGCGATCGCGGTTGTCGCCCATCATGAACAAATGACCTTCGGGGACAATGACCAGCGGTGTATTGTCTTCGGCGATCAGCGCGATGTCGAGGATCGCGTAGCTTTTGCCGCTCGGCAGCGTTTCGCGAAACTGCTTGTAGCGGCACTGGCGCTGGCCGTTGGCCCCGACTTCCTCGAATTCCATCGAATAACAGGGCAGCGTGCCCATCGCGCGCGACGCCTCGATCATGTTGGCCGTCACCGGAATCACAAAATCGGGCATGGCTTCGCGCTTCAGCGGCTTGCCGTTGAGCCAGACGATGCCGCCCTTTACCTGCACGCTGTCGCCGGGCAGGCCGATGACACGCTTGATATAATCATTCTGGGCGGTCGGCGGCGCCTTGAACACCGCCACGTCGCCGCGTTCGGGAGTGCGGGCGAATACCCGTCCAGGGATCAGCGGCACGCTGAACGGCAGGCTGTATTTCGAATAGCCATAGGCCATTTTGTTGACGAGCAGATAATCGCCGATCAGCAGCCGCGGCTGCATCGATTCCGAAGGAATATTGAAGGGCGACAGGAAAAAGCTGCGGAAAATCAGCACCGCAATCGCGAGCAGGGCCAGGAAACGGACGGTGTCGACCGCTTCCTCCTTGGCCGACACCGGTGCCGGGGCGGGCGCGGGCTCGGTCGGGGGCGTTACATCGGCGGTAAAGCTGGCATTGGTCATGTCGCGGCATTTGGCGGTGAATAGGTCTGCGTGCAAGCAAATATCGGCGGATCGTACTGGCGCGCGCGCGGCGGCGGACCTATGGAACGAGCCATTATTTTCCCGTTCGCATCGAGCGAAGTCGAGATGCCCATCGGCCTTGGGCGCCCTCGGTGTGTCTCGACTTCGCTCGACACGAACGGATGAGGGAGGATGTGGACGATGACAACCGCCGATCAAGCCTGGCAGGCACTCGCCGAATGGCAGCCGCAGAAACTGACCGGCCTGATCGCGTCCGATCCCGATACCCGGCTCCACGCGATGGTCCGCAGCGTGGCCAACATCCGGTTCGATTTCGCCAAGACGCATCTCGACGATGCTGCGGTCGCTATCCTGTCTGGCCTCGCCGCGGCGCAGGATTTCGGCGGGCGGCGCAAAACGCTGTTTTCGGGCGGCATCGCGAACCCCACCGAAAACCGCTCCGCCGAACATAGCGCCGAACGCGGCGACGGCGCGCCCGAATCCGTCCATCGCGCGCAGGCGCTTCACCAGCGGATGCGGATGATGATCGACGCGATCGAGGCGGGCGCGTTCGGCGAAATCCGCCACTTGCTCCACATCGGCATCGGCGGGTCGGCGCTCGGTCCCGACCTGCTCGTCGATGCGCTGGGGCGCCACAGCGACCGTTATGATGTCGCGGTGGTGTCGAACGTCGACGGCGCGGCGCTCGACGAAGCCTTTGCCAAATTCAGCCCCGAACATACGCTGGTCGCGGTTGCGTCCAAGACCTTCACGACCACCGAAACCTTGCTCAACGCCAATTCGGCGCTGCAATGGCTCGATGAAGCCGGGGTTGCCGACCCGCTCGGGCGCTTCATCGCGCTGACCGCGATGCCCGATCGCGCGATCGAATGGGGGATCGACGAAACGCGCATCCTGCCGTTCAGCGAGACAGTCGGCGGGCGCTATTCCTTATGGTCGTCGATCGGCTTCCCCGCGGCGCTCGCGCTCGGCTGGGATGCGTTCGAGGATCTGCTTGAGGGCGCGGCCGAGATGGACCGTCATTTCCGGCTGGCCGATGGCGCCGACAATGTCTGCCTGCTCGCCGCCTTCGTCGATCAGCTTTATGCCAACCGGCTGGGGTGCCAGACGCGCGCGGTGTTCGCCTATGACGAACGGTTGCGCCTGCTGCCTAGCTATCTGCAACAGCTGGAGATGGAATCCAACGGCAAGTCGGTGACGCTGGCGGGTGACGCGCTGGGTCGGCACAGCGCGCCGATCACCTGGGGCGGGGTCGGCACCGATGCGCAGCATGCGGTGTTCCAGCTCCTCCATCAGGGAACGAACCTTGTCCCGGTCGAATTCGTCGTCGCGCGCGAGCCCGATCATCTGCTCGACGAGGCGCATCATGAAACGCTCGTCGCCAATTGCATCGCGCAGGGCGCCGCGCTGATGACGGGGCGGGCCAGCGCCGATGGCGCGCGCCACTATCCCGGCGACCGGCCCTCGACGACGATCCTGCTCGATCAAGTGACCCCGCACGCGCTCGGCGCGCTGATCGCCTTTTACGAGCACCGCGTGTTTGCCAATGCGGTGCTGCTGGGGATCAACCCGTTCGACCAGTTCGGGGTCGAGCTCGGCAAGGAAATGGCGAAGGGGCTGGCCGAGGGTACCGTCGAATTCGACCCCGCGACACAGGCGCTGATGGCCGCCGCGCTGGGCGAATGAGGTCGCGCCACTATCTGTAATGGCAAAAATCGATTGGCATATGCGGCGCGCGTAACCACATAGGCGCGCGCTGCGAACGTCAGCCAAGCCAATTTTCGGGGATCTCCTTCATGAGCAATTTCGACTTCGACCTGTTTGTCATCGGCGCCGGGTCGGGCGGGGTTCGCGCCTCGCGTGTCGCCGCCTCGCATGGCGCGCGCGTCGCGGTGGCCGAAGAACATCGGGTCGGGGGCACGTGTGTGATCCGTGGCTGCGTGCCGAAAAAGCTGCTCGTCTATGGCGCCCATTTTGCCGAAGATCTGAAGGACGCGCGCCATTTCGGCTGGGACGTTCCCGACTGCAAGTTCGATTGGGACCGGCTGCGCGACAATGTGTTGAACGAGGTGACGCGGCTCGAAGGGCTTTACGGCCAGACGCTCGACAATCACAAGGTCACCCTGTTCAAATCGCGCGCAACGATCGTCGGGCCGCAGAAAGTCCGCCTGAGCGACGGGCAGGAAATCAGCGCCGAACGCATCCTGATCGCGACCGGCGGCTGGCCGTTCGTTCCCGAATTTCCGGGCAGCGAACATGCGATCACCTCGAACGAGGTCTTTCACCTGGAGAGCTTGCCCAAGCGCGTCGTGATCGCGGGCGGCGGCTACATCGCCAACGAGTTCGCCGGCATCTTCAACGAATTCGGCAGCAAGGTGACGATCGTCAACCGCGGCGACACGATCCTGCGCGGCTATGACGAGCAGATCCGCGACCGCCTGCTGCAAATCTCGATGACCAAGGGCATCGAATTCAAGTTCAACGCCCCGTTCGAATCGATCGAGAAGAAGGCCGACGGTTCGCTGACGGTCCACCTCGGCAATAGCGATCCGATCGACGCCGACATCGTGCTGTTTGCGGCAGGGCGCGTGCCCAACACCAAGGGGCTGGGGCTAGAGGAGGCCGGCGTCGAACTCGACCAGGCCGGCGCGATCAAGGTCGATGAAACGAACCAGTCGTCGGTACCCAGCATCTATGCGGTCGGCGACGTCACCAACCGCATCCAGCTGACCCCGGTCGCGATCCGCGAGGGGCAGGCCTTTGCCGACAGCGTGTTCGGCGGCAAGCCGACGGTCGTCGATTACGCCAATGTCCCGAGCGCGGTGTTCAGCCACCCGCCGATCGGCGCGGTGGGGATGACCGAGGCCGAGGCGCGCAACAAGCTCGGCACGGTTCGCGTGTATACCAGCGATTTCCGCGCGATGAAGAATGTGCTGGCGGGGCGCAACGAGCGCGCGCTGTACAAGATGGTGGTGAATGAGGCGACCGACCAGGTTGTCGGGCTGCACATGATCGGCCCGGACGCGCCGGAGATTTTGCAGGCGGCGGCGGTCGCGGTGAAGGCAGGGCTGACCAAGGCCGATTTCGACGCGACGGTGGCTTTGCATCCGAGCATGGCGGAAGAGTTGGTTTTGCTGAAGTAACGAATATCGTCGCCCCCGCGAAGGCGGGGGCCGCTGTCGGCCTTACCCTTCCGTGCTACGCAAGCTCTTCAACGGCCCCCGCCTTCGCGGGGGCGACGCGCTAGCCAATCCGATACGGCACCACATCCCTGCGATCCGGATCGACCAAGATCGGCCGATCGTTGGGCGGAAAGGCGCGTTGGTCGCAATCGTCACGCGGGCAGATGCGGCATGACAGGCCGATGCGTGATGCCGCTTGTGGGGCGCCGACATCCACCCCGTCGGCATAGACGAAGTCCCCGGCATATTGCGCCTCGCACCCGAGCGCGACGGCGTAGCGGCGTGGCGATCGCGCATAGCTGCCCGACGGTTTGACCAACCCCTTCGCCATCGACACATAGCGCAACCCGTCGGGGGTCTCGGCCAGCTGGAACAGGATGCGGTCGGGGATCGCTGCGGCCTCATGAACGATCCACAAAGGGCAGGCGCCGCCGAAGCGCGCGAACTGGAGCCGCGTCGCTGAATGCCGCTTGGTGATATTGCCCGCCATATCGACCCGGCAGAAGAACATCGGAATGCCGCGCGCGCCGGGGCGCTGGAGGGTCGAGAGGCGGTGGCACGCCTGCTCGAAACTCACCCCATATTCGAGCCGCAGCCGGTCAATGTCGTGGCGCACGGCGCGCGCGCTGGCGCGGAAGGGGGCGTAGGGCATCAGCACCGCGCCTGCGGCATAGTTGGCAAGGCCGACGTGAAGCAGCTGCCGTGCCGCTGCGGTGCGCAGCGGGCTCGCTTCGACAACGGCGGCGATCTCGCGCGCCAGCGCCAGCGCCGCAAGCTGGTGCGCAAGCTGGAAGCGACGGCTTTCGGCGGGCTGCGACGGGTCGATGACGAGGTGGCGCATCGTCGCGTCGAAATCGCGCAGGCTTTGCGTCTGCGTATAGACGATCGAAATGCCGAGCGCGTCGCGCAACCGCCGCTCGATCGTCTCGATCGCGGGCGAGGCATCCTTGCCGCGCAATTGCCCTGCCAGCGCCTCGGCGGCGCGATCGATACTGTCGACATAATTGCCCGCATCGTGGAACCAGTCGCGCACTTCCTCCCACGGCAGGCGACTGCCCTCGGCGGTGCCGCCGGTGAGCGCCTCGTCGATGATCTGAAGCCGCTGTCCGGCGCGGCGATAGGCGGCGTGGAGGGCGACGAACTGGTCGGTCAGCTGCGGCTGTTGCAGCGCTGCGCGTTCGAGCTGTTCGGGAGGGAGCGGCGCGGCGGCGAACAGGGGGTCGGCCGCGGCCTCGCGCAGCGCCCCGGCGCGGCGGTCGCCGGCATCGGCGGCGACTTCTTCCCATTCGAGCGGGAACAGTTTTTGCAGCCGGTCGAGGAGGGCGGGGGTCAGCGGGCGGTCGTCATGCTCGATCTGGCTGAGGTAGGAGGCCGAGATGCCGAGCTTTGTCGCGAAGTCCGACTGGCGGAGGTTGCGGGCTTCCCGAAGTTGGCGAAGTTGCCGCCCAGCATAGAGTCGGTTCGGAACCATCGGTGGCACCATAATTTGCAAACAACGACTTTGCAACTTTGCAAATTCGCATTTGCGTGCCGCGCTTTAAGCGGGCAAGCGACAGTTTAACCTGTTTGGGAGAGCCGGATGTCCGCCAATATCGCCGAAATGGAACGCCGCCGCGCCGCCGCCGCGCTGGGCGGCGGGCAGAAGCGCATCGACGCGCAGCACAGCAAAGGCAAGCTGACGGCGCGCGAGCGGCTCGACGTGCTGCTCGACGAGGGATCGTTCGAGGAACTCGACACCTATGTCGAGCATGACTGCGTCGATTTCGGGATGCAGGATCAGAAAATCCCCGGCGATGGCGTCGTCACCGGATCGGGGACGATCAACGGCCGTCTGGTTTATGTGTTTAGCCAGGATTTCACCGTGTTCGGCGGCTCGCTGTCGAAACGCCATGCCGAAAAAATCTGCAAGGTGATGGACAAGGCGATGCTGGTCGGCGCGCCGGTGATCGGCCTGAACGACAGCGGCGGCGCGCGCATCCAGGAGGGCGTCGCGTCATTGGGCGGCTACGCCGATGTGTTCCAGAAGAATGTGCTGGCGTCGGGCGTGGTGCCGCAGATTTCGCTCATCATGGGGCCATGCGCCGGCGGCGCGGTTTACAGCCCCGCGATGACCGACTTCATCTTCATGGTGAAAGACAGCAGCTATATGTTCGTCACCGGCCCCGATGTGGTCAAGACGGTGACGAACGAGGTGGTGACGCAAGAGGAACTGGGCGGCGCGATCACGCACACGACCAAGAGCTCGGTCGCCGATCTGGCGTTCGAGAATGACATCGAGGCGCTGCTCGCGGCGCGCGATTTCTTCGATTACCTGCCCGAAAACAACCGCGCCGGGGTTCCGGTACGCCCGACGAGCGATCCGTTCGATCGCGCCGAGATGAGCCTCGATACGCTGATCCCGCCCAATGCGAACCAGCCGTACGACATGCACGAACTGATCCGCAAAACGGTCGACGAGGGCGATTTCTTCGAGGTGCAGCCGGCGCATGCGGGCAACATCATCTGCGGCTTCGGGCGGATTGAGGGGCGCACGATTGGCATCGTCGCGAACCAGCCTTTGGTGCTCGCGGGCGTGCTGGACATCAATTCGTCGAAAAAGGCGGCGCGCTTCGTGCGCTTTTGCGACGCGTTCGAGATTCCGATCATTACCTTCGTCGATGTCCCCGGCTTCCTGCCCGGCACCGCGCAGGAATATAATGGCATCATCAAGCATGGCGCGAAGCTGCTGTTCGCCTATGCCGAGGCGACGGTGCCCAAGATCACGGTGATCACGCGCAAGGCCTATGGCGGTGCCTATGACGTGATGGCGTCAAAGCATCTGCGCGGGGACCTCAACTATGCCTGGCCGACCGCCGAGATCGCGGTGATGGGCGCCAAGGGGGCGGTCGAGATCATCTTCCGCGCCGACATGGGCGACCCCGAGAAGATCGCGCAGCGGACGAAGGAATATGAGGACCGCTTCGCGAACCCCTTCGTTGCGGCGCAGCGAGGGTATATCGACGAGGTGATCTATCCGCACTCGACGCGGCGGCGGATCGCGCTGGGGTTACGGAAGCTCAGGAACAAGCAGCTCGAAAATCCGTGGAAGAAGCACGATAATATTCCGCTTTGAGTTTTCTTCGTCACCCCGGACTTGATCCGGGGTCCCGCTAATTGGCGTTTGAAAAGCGGGATGCCGGATCAAGTCCGGCATGACGGAATTGGAGAGTTTGAAATGAAACTAGGCCGCCTCAACCATATCGGCGTTGCGACGCCGTCGATCGCCGACAGCATCGTCTTTTACCGCGACGTGATGGGCGCGACGAAGATTCATGAGCCGTTCGATCTGCCCGAGCAGGGGGTGAAGGTGTGCTTTGTCGATACGCCGGGCGCCGATGGTGCGCTGAACGGGACGCAGATCGAGCTGATCGAGCCGCTGCCCGGCAATGCCTCGATCGCGGGGTTTCTGGAGAAAAACCCGGTGGGGGGACAGCATCATGTTTGTTACGAAGTGCCCGATATTCATGCTGCGAAAGCCGCGTTCGAGGCGATGGGCAAGCGGGTGCTGGGCGAGCCGCGGATCGGGGCGCATGGGACGCTGATCTTCTTCCTGCACCCCAAGGATATGGGCGGGGTGCTGACCGAGATTATGGAGACGCCGAAGGGCGGGCACTAGAACCCTTCTCCCCTTGTGGGAGAAGGATACGAAGGCTTGCCGCGATAGCTGCTAGCCGCAGTTGGATGAGGGGTTGCGAGCGAAGCTCGCGCGGTCCTTTGGACCCCATACCCCTCACCCAGCTTCAACTAGGCAGCAAGTGCCAAGTTTTCGCAACCCTCTCCCACAAGGGGAGAGGGGAGTATGAACGGAACGACGAATGGCCGATTTGAACGACTGGAAAGCCGCCGCCGAGAAAGAGGTGAAGGGCAAAGACCTCACCTGGCACACGCCCGAGGGAATCGACGTCAAGCCGCTCTATACGGCGGAGGATGTGCGCGAAGACCCCGGCCTGCCCGGCTTTGCGCCCTTCACGCGCGGGGTGCGGGCGTCGATGTATGCGGGGCGGCCGTGGACGATCCGGCAATATGCGGGCTTTTCTACCGCCGAGGAATCGAACGCTTTTTATCGCCGCAACCTCGCGGCGGGGCAGAAGGGGCTGTCGGTCGCCTTCGACCTTGCGACGCACCGCGGCTATGACAGCGACCATCCGCGCGTCGTCGGCGACGTCGGCAAGGCGGGGGTCGCGATCGACAGCGTCGAGGATATGAAGATCCTGTTCGACGGCATCCCGCTCGACCAGATGTCGGTCAGCATGACGATGAACGGCGCGGTGATCCCGATCCTCGCCTTCTTCATCATCGCGGGTGAGGAGCAGGGGGTCGATCGCAAATTGCTCGACGGGACGATCCAGAACGACATCCTCAAGGAGTTCATGGTCCGCAACACCTATATCTATCCGCCCGAACCGAGCATGCGGATCATCAGCGACATCTTTGGCTATACGTCGCGCGAAATGCCCAAGTTCAACAGCATCTCGATCTCGGGCTATCATATGCAGGAAGCCGGCGCGACGCAGGCGCAGGAGCTGGCCTTCACCATCGCCGACGGCATGGAATATGTGAAATATGGCGTCGCGTCGGGGCTGGACATCGACAAGTTTGCCGGGCGGCTGAGCTTCTTTTTCGCGATCGGCATGAATTTCTTCATGGAGATTGCGAAGCTGCGCGCGGCGCGGGTGCTGTGGCATCGCGCGATGACCAAGCTCGGCGCTCAGGACGAGCGGTCGAAGATGTTGCGCACCCACTGCCAGACGTCGGGGGTCTCACTCACCGAGCAGGACCCGTACAACAATGTCATGCGCACGACGATCGAGGCGATGGCGGCAATGCTGGGCGGCACCCAGTCGCTGCACACCAACGCGCTCGACGAGGCGATCGCGCTGCCGACGGATTTCTCGGCCCGCATCGCGCGCAACACGCAAATCGTCATTCAGGAAGAGACGGGGATGACCAAGGTCGTCGATCCGCTCGGCGGTTCCTATTATGTCGAGGCGCTGACGCAGGAGCTGGTCGACAAGGCGCAGGAGATCATCGACCGCGTCGAGGCCGAGGGCGGCATGGCAAAGGCGGTCGCGGCGGGCTGGCCCAAGGCGATGATCGAGACCGCTGCGGCGGCGCGACAGGCGCGGGTCGATCGCGGCGACGATGTCATCGTCGGGGTGAACAAATATCGCCTGCAGGACGAAGACCTGCTCGAAACGCTCGAGGTCGATAACGCCAAGGTGCGCGAGGGGCAGATTGCGCGGATCAAGAAGACCAAGGCCGAGCGTGACGAGGCTACGTGCCAGGCGGCGCTGGCGGCGCTGCGCGATGGGGCGGCCAAGCCGTCGAGCATCGAGAACAACCTGCTCGCGCTCGCGGTTGAGGCGGCGCGGGCGCGCGCAACGCTCGGCGAGATTTCGTCGGCGATGGAGGAAAGTTTCGACCGCTACGGCACCCAGCCGACCCCGGTGAAGGGGGTCTATGCCGCGCCTTATGAAGGAGACGCGCGCTGGGCGCAGGTGCTCGACGGGGTCGAGGCGGTGACGCGGCGGCTGGGGCGCAAGCCGAAATTGCTGGTCGCCAAGATGGGGCAGGATGGCCATGATCGCGGCGCCAATGTCATCGCGTCGGCGTTCGGCGATATGGGGTTCGACATCGTGTCGGGACCGCTGTTCCAGACCCCCGACGAGACGGTGGTGCTGGCGCTCGACAGCGGGGTCGATGTCGTCGGCGCGTCGAGCCTGGCGGCGGGGCACAAGACACTTATCCCCGAACTTATCCACAAGCTGAAGGAAGCGGGACGCGGTGACATCAAGGTGATCGCGGGCGGGGTGATCCCGCCGCAGGACTATCAGTTTTTGCGCGATGCAGGGGTGCAGGGGATTTACGGCCCCGGCTCGAATGTTGTCGAATGCGCCGCCGATGTGCTGCGCTTGCTGGGGCATAATATGCCGCCGATTGGAGAAGCTGCGTGAATTTGAACATTGACCGTTCCCCGGCGAAAGCCGGGGTCCAGAGCGATATGGCACCGGCGGTTCTGGACCGCCCTAGGCCCCGGCTTTCGCCGGGGTGCGACGATGAAGTTCGTCGCAACTGGACCCGCGAAGAAATCGCCGCGCTGTTCGACCTGCCGTTCGACGAACTGATGTGGGAAGCGCAGGGGGTTCATCGCCGCCGCCATGCGCGCGGCGAGATCCAGCTTTGCACCCTGCTCAGCATCAAGACCGGCGGCTGCGTCGAGGATTGCGGCTATTGCTCGCAGTCGAAGCACGCCGACAGCGGCCTGAAGGCGACCAAGCTGATGGACGTGCGCGCGGTGCTGCAAGCGGCGGCGCAGGCGAAGGATTCGGGATCGAAGCGCTTCTGCATGGGCGCCGCGTGGCGCAACCCCAAGGACCGCGACATGCCCGCGATCGTCGAGATGGTCGAGGGCGTGCGCGCGATGGGCATGGAAACCTGCATGACGCTGGGGATGCTCAGCAAGGAGCAGGCGCAGACGCTCGCGGTCGCGGGGCTCGATTATTACAACCACAATATCGACACCTCGCCGGAAAATTACGGCAATGTCATCACGACGCGGACGTTTCAGGAGCGTCTGGACACGCTGGAGGAAGTGCGCAGCGCCGGGATCAATGTGTGCAGCGGCGGCATCGTCGGCATGGGCGAGACACGCGCCGACCGCGTCGGATTTATTCACGCGCTCGCGACCCTGCCCGAACATCCGGGCAGCGTGCCGATCAATGCGCTGGTGCCGGTGAAGGGCACCGTGCTGGGCGACATGCTGGCGGACACGCCGCTGGCGAAGATCGACGATATCGAGTTCGTCCGCACCGTCGCGGTCGCGCGCATCACGATGCCGATGAGCATGGTGCGGCTGTCGGCGGGGCGCGAGAGCATGTCGGAGGCGACGCAGGCGCTCTGCTTCATGGCGGGCGCGAACAGCATCTTCACCGGCGACAAGCTGCTGACGACGGCGAACGCGGGCGACAGCAAGGATGCGGCGCTGTTCGCGAAGCTGGGGCTGAAGCCGATGGAGGGTGAAGAGCCGATGCGGATGGAGGCGGCGGAGTAACACCGATGAAAATTGTGGGGGCATTATTGACGATCGGCTGCGGCGGACTGCTCGTCGTCGGTTCGGCGATTTTTGGTGCGCTGATGCTGACGTCGGCCAATGGCCCGACGCGCGGCAACTGGATTGCCCATTACGCTCTCACCTACGCGGTACCGGCCATCATCATATTGATCTGTCTATATATTCTGGTTCGACTTTTTAGGTAGGAATCGATCGTGTTCAAAAAAATCCTGATCGCCAACCGCGGTGAAATCGCCTGCCGCGTTATCAAGACTGCGCGGCGGATGGGCATTGCGACCGTCGCCGTCTATTCGGACGCCGACGCACGCGCGCCCTTCGTCCAGATGGCCGACGAGGCGGTGCATATCGGGCCGTCGCCCGCGTCCGAATCCTATCTGATCGCCGACAAGATCATCGCCGCGTGCAAGGCGACGGGCGCCGAGGCGGTGCATCCGGGCTATGGCTTCCTGTCGGAGCGCACCAGCTTTGCCGAGGCGCTGGCCAAGGAAAATATCGCCTTCATCGGCCCGCCGGTGAACGCGATCGCCGCGATGGGCGACAAGATCGAGTCGAAGAAGCTCGCGAAAGAAGCGGGGGTCAACGTCGTCCCCGGCTTCGTCGGCGAGATCCGCGACACCGAGCATGCGGTCGAGATTTCGAACGAGATCGGCTATCCTGTGATGATGAAGGCGTCCGCCGGCGGCGGCGGCAAGGGCATGCGGCTCGCCTATGACGAAAAGGACGTCCGCGAAAGCTTCGAGGCGACCAAGCGCGAGGGGCTCAACAGCTTTGGCGACGACCGGGTGTTCATCGAGAAGTTCATCCTGAACCCGCGCCATATCGAGATCCAGATCCTCGGCGACCAGCATGGCAACATCCTCTATCTCAACGAGCGCGAATGTTCGATCCAGCGGCGGCACCAGAAGGTGGTCGAGGAAGCACCGTCGCCGTTCGTGACCGAGAAGATGCGGAAAGCGATGGGCGAGCAGTGCGTCGCGCTGGCGCGCGCGGTCGGCTATTATAGCGCCGGTACGGTCGAACTGATCGTGTCGGGCGCCGACCCGACCGGGGAGAGCTTCTATTTCCTTGAAATGAACACGCGCCTGCAGGTCGAGCATCCGGTGACCGAGGCGATCACCGGCATCGACCTGGTCGAACAGATGATCCGCGTCGCGGCCGGCGAGAAGCTGGAGATGACGCAGGACGACATCAAGATCGATGGCTGGGCGATCGAGAACCGCGTCTATGCCGAGGACCCCTATCGCGGTTTCCTGCCCTCGACCGGGCGGCTTGTGCGCTATCGTACCCCGGTGCCGGCGTGGAAGGGCGACGAGCGCGGCGTCGACGGCGTGCGCGTCGACGCTGGCGTGGAAGAGGGCGGCGAGGTGTCGATCTTCTACGACCCGATGATCGCCAAGCTGGTGACATGGGGCAAGACGCGCGACGAGGCAGCGGACCTGCAGATCGCGGCGCTCGACCGGTTCGAGATCGAGGGGCTCGGCCACAATATCGATTTCGTCTCGGCGATCATGCAGCATCCGCGCTTCCGCTCGGGCGAGCTGACGACGGGGTTCATCGCCGAGGAATATCCCGAAGGCTTCCATGGCGCCGCGACCGAGGATCATATCGTCCGCGCGCTCGCCGCGATCGCAGGCTTCATGGCGTCGGCCGAGGCCGACCGCGCACGCCGGACCGACGGCCAGCTCGGCGACCGGCTCGACCCGCCCGCCAAATGGCAGGTCACTGTGGGCGGCGTGGAGCACAAGGTGAAGCTGGGCCACAAACATATCAAGGTCGATGGCGACAAGGTCGACATCGCACTGGAATATACGCCCGGCGACCGGCTGGTGGTGGCGGAGATCGACGACAGCGAGCTGGCGGTGAAGGTCGCCAAGACGCGCACCGGCTGGCGCATGACGACGCGCGGGCATATCCATGACGTGCGCGTGCTGCTCTGGCATGTCGCGCCGCTCGCGAGCCATATGATCGAGAAGATCCCGCCCGATCTTTCGAAATTCCTGATCTGCCCCATGCCGGGCCTGCTCGTCGCGCTGCATGTCGGCGAAGGCGACGCCGTCGAGGCGGGCCAGCCGCTCGCGACGGTCGAGGCGATGAAGATGGAGGGCACCTCGAAAAATGGGGCTTCCCTCGTGGCCTGAAATCGGATTCAGAGTTTGTCGCGCGGGGAGCGCGGTGACGAGGGGATTTTGAGATGGGTCAGCCTGGATTTTTCGACCTTGAGAACCGGTATGCGGGCCTGGACGCCCATGGTGATCCGCTGGTGGCGTTGGGGGCGGCGGTGCCGTTCGAGCTGTTCCGCCTGAAGCTGAAGGCCGCGCTGATCAAGGGCGGGCTGCGGCGCACGGATGCGGAGCGCAAGAGTGCGGCGGGCCGCAAGCCGTGGGACGAGGTGCTGATCTTCAAGGTGCTGGTGCTCCAGGCGCTGTACAACCTGTCGGACGAGGCGATGGAGTACCAGTTGCGCGACCGGCTGTCGTTCATGCGCTTTGTTGGGCTGGGCCTGGCGGACGCGGTGCCCGATGCCAAGACGCTATGGCTTTATCGTGAGGCGTTGGCGAAGGCGGGCGCGGTGGAGGAGCTGTTCGACCTGTTCGACGGCTACCTCAAGGCCAAAGGCTACCTGGCAATGGGCGGGCAGATCATCGACGCGACCATCGTTGCGGCACCACGCCAGCGCAACTCGCGCGATGACAACGCGAAGGTGAAGGCGGGCGAAACTCCCGAGGATTGGGAAAAGCAGCCCGCGAAGAACCGGCAGAAGGACAAGGATGCGCGCTGGACGAAGAAACACGGGCGCTCGCACTTCGGCTACAAGAACCATGTTTGCATCGATCGGCGGCACAAGCTGGTGCGCCGCTATGGCGTGACGAGCGCTTCGGTTCACGACAGCCAGAAGCTCGATGACCTGCTCGATCCCGCCAACACCGCCAGCACCGTATGGGCCGACAGCGCCTATCGCAGCAAGGAAACCGAGGAGAAGCTTGCCGCGCGCGGGTTTAAGAGCCGGATCCATCACCGGGGGCACCGCGGCAAGCCGCTCACCGCGCGGCAGGAAGCGGCGAATAAAACCCGTTCATCGGTACGGGCACGGGTCGAGCATGTGTTCGGCAACCAGCATACCAGCATGGGCGGCAAGCTGGTGCGGACCATCGGCATCGTCCGCGCAACGGCGAAGATCGGCATGCAGAACCTGGCTTATAATATGCGCCGTCTGGTCGTTCTCGAGAGAGGCACGCTCAGGGCCGCATAGTGCCTGAAATCCAAGATCCGAGCCGAAATCAGTCGGATCTAAGAGGAAATGACGCCCAATCAGGGCAGCGAACGAGATAAAATTGGCACCATCTACCGCCGGATACCTGCTATGCGGTCAGCGCCGGTCTAAAGCCGCATTCTTCGAGGTGCCCTGGAGAATATCCTGCGCGCCGAAAAATCGGGGGTCGTGAAAAGCGTCAACGCGGCGCAGGGCGACAGCCTGGCGGTCGATGCGGTGATTTTGGAGATGGAGTGATTCTGACTGTGCTCCTGCAAAAGCACGAGCCCATCTCCGGTCCGTGCTATCTGGCACCGATCGGAGATGGGTCCCTGCCTTCGCAGGGACACGGCTGGACCGGAGTTTGAGGGATGCACGTCAATCACGACACCGATGCGGGTGCCGCGTCCGAAATCACCTTCGACGACTTCCTCCGCATCGACATCCGCATCGGCACGATCGTCGCGGCCGAGCCCTTTCCCGAAGCGCGCAAACCCGCGTTCAAGCTGACAATCGATTTCGGTCCGGCGATCGGGGTGAAGAAAAGCAGCGCCCAGATCGTCGATCGCTATGCGCTGGACGATCTGGTCGGTCGGCAGGTCGCCGCGGTGGTCAACTTCCCGCCGCGCCAGATCGGCAAATTCATGTCCGAAGTGCTGACATTGGGGTTCGCCGATGAAAATGGCGCGGTGATCCTGTTCGCGCCCGACGTGCCGGTCCCCAACGGCTCGCGGCTGTTCTGATCCCCGCGGCGCACTAGCTCATTTCGATCGCAGCGTTCCGTCGGCGGCGCGATTAGGTGGCGTCGGCAAAGCAACAATCAACGGGAGAGGGGCCGATGGTCCGGCGTGCAGCTATGGTCGTGGCGGCGATGGGTATGGCGTTGGCGACGGCGGCAACCAGTAGCGCGAATGAGGTCGGGAAGCGCAGCTATGGCGTGATCGAGACGCGCGACGTTGTTTATGGCCGCGCGCCGGTCGGCGTATCGGCCGACGGCGCCAAGGCGCGCGATCTGCTGCTCGACGTCTATCGCCCGGTTGCCGCCGACGGCAAGCCGCTGACGGGCCGCCCCGCGGTCGTCATGGCGTTCGGCGGCGCCTTTCATCGCGGCGACAAGGGCGATTTCAACTTCACCGTCGAGGGCGCGCAGGACAGCTCAATGGCGTATTATTGCCGCAGTTTTGCGCGCGCGGGCTACGCCTGTTTCTCGATCGAATATCGCATCGTGCAGGAGCAGCCGGGGCTCGTCCGCCCACTCGATGAAAAGCGCATCGTGCCGCGCGCGGTCAACCTGTCGCCCGAAAAGCTCGAGCGGATCGCCGAAGTGCGCCACCAGATGAAGCTGCCGCCGTTCGACGAGACGACGCTGACGCACTATTGGTATGCGACCTTTGCCGCCGCCGACGACATGGCGATGGCGGTCGGTTTTGCCCGCGCGCGGGCGGAGGAATTCGGGGTCGACGGCGACCGGCTCGCGATCGGCGGCTTTTCGGCGGGGGCGATCACTGCGCTCAACACCGCTTATGGTCTGGGTGTTCGCGCAAAAGCCGTGGTGTCGTTGTCGGGCGGGATCAGCGGCTATATTCCTTATGAGACGGCGAAGAACGGCATGCCGCCCGCGCTCTTGATCCTCGGTCAGAATGATTATGTGGGGGTGCTCAATGGCACGCGCCATACCGCCGCGGCGCTCGGCAACAAGGGCATCGCGAGCGAAACCGTATGGGTGCCAGGTTTCGGGCACTTCTATCCGATGGGGGCAGTGGGGCTGGGCGACAAGGTCAGCCGCGCGCCCGTCGCGGCGCGGATCGTCGCCTTTCTCGACGCCAATCTGAATAACGAATAGCGCGCGGTGCGCGATTGCTCGTGCCAAGTCGCCGGTGACCGGCTAGGTTGCACCGGCATTCGGGGGAGACACGATCATGACATTACCGGTTACCGCCTTCGTCGGCGCGATCTGCGCGCTGCTGCTGCTGTTCACCGCGATGCTGACGGTGCGCCAGCGGCTGCGCCTGAAAGCCGCGTTCGGCGATCAGGGCGACGCGAAACTGATCGCGGCGAGCCGCAGCCACGGCAATCTTGCCGAACATGCGCCGATCGTCGTCATCCTGCTCGGCTTGCTAGAGACCGCGCGCGCCAATCACATGGCGCTGATGGTCATCGGCGCGCTGTTCCTGATTGGCCGCGTGGCGCATATTGCCGGGCTGCATGCACCGGTCGAGCCCGGCAAGCCGCCGGTGACGCGCCAGATCGGGGTTGCAGCGACGTGGATCACGCTGTTGGCGCTCGGAGGGTGGACGTTGTGGATGCTGGTGACGGTAAATTTGTAGCTGAGCGTAACGGCTTTGGGGTGGGGAGCGGACGTCGCGGCAAAGACACGCCCTCCCCTTTAGGGGAGGGCAGCGAGACTTGCGAACTTGTTCGTTAGTCGCAGCGGGTGGGGGCCAGCGGCCTAGCGCTACGCTGCTGGCCCCCACCCCACTACGACTAGGCAGCAAGCTGCCAAGTCTTCGTTGCCCCTCCCCTGAAGGAGAGGGGCTGGCTCGTCGTGACGTCCACAATCGGTCGATAATGGTCATTGGGATACGCTGCTAAGGCAAGCCAACCTCAATCGTCGACCAACGCTACCGCCCGGATCCACCCTGCGCTCGCGCGTTCGATTTTCACCGGAAAGCAGCTGAAGGTGAACCCGGTCGCGGGGATCGCGGCAAGGTTGGTGAGTTTTTCGATCTGGTAGTACGGCCGGATGCGCCCCGCCTTATGGCCTTCCCAGATGATCGACGGGTCGCGCGTTTCGGCCCAGCGCCGCGCGGTATGGCTGAACGGCGCGTCCCAGCTCCATGCGTCGGTGCCGACGACCTGCACGCCGCGCTCCGTCAGGTACAGCGTCGCCTCGGCACCCATGCCGCAGCCCTGATCGGTAAAATTGTCGGTGCCATAGATGGCACCCGACTGCACGAGCACGATGTCGAGCGGCTGGAGATTATGCCCGATCCGCGCGAGTTCGGCCTCGACCTCGGCGCCGCTGACGACATGGCCGTGCGGGCGGTCCGAAAAGTCGAGTTTGACTCCGGGACGAAAGAACAGGTCGAGCGGGGCTTCGTCGATCGACGGCGCGGGCGACGCGCCGCTGTCGGTCGTCGAATGATAATGCCACGGCGCATCCATGTGCGTGCCGTTGTGCGTGCTCAGCGACAGCATCTCGACTGCCCAGCCTTCGCCGTCAGGCAGGTCTTCGCGGGTCAGCCCGGGAAAGAACATCGCGATCTGCTCCCACGTATTTTCATGGGTCATATAGGTGATGTTGGGGCGCATCACCGGCGGGTCCGAAACGACATCGTTGGTGATCGGGATAGACAGGTCAATGAACTGCATGATCGCAGTCTGACACGAACAGCGGCTCGCGCCAAGAAGGCTTGCACCACGCCGCGGTGCAACTAGACGTAGCGTAACCGTTTGTGTCGAGCGAAGTCGAGACACGCCGCTTCGGCGATGCGCGCGAGGCATCTCGACTTCGCTCGATGCGAACGGAAAAGTGACAAGCCCGACGGGGTGGGGGAGCCAGAAATATATGACCGAAGCCAGTGCCAGTGCCGCGGGCGCCGTTTACGAACCGACGCAGAAAGAAATCCGCATGGTCATCGCCGCCTCGTCGGCAGGCACCGTGTTCGAATGGTATGATTTCTTCATCTACGGCACACTCGCCGCGATCATCGGCAAGGCATTTTTCCCGAGTGACAATGCGACGCTGGAAACGCTGCTCGTTTGGGCTGGCTTTGCGGTCGGCTTCGGCTTTCGCCCGCTCGGCGCCGTGCTGTTCGGTTTCCTCGGCGATCGGCTGGGGCGCAAATATACATTCTTAGTCACCGTGACGCTGATGGGCGTGGCGACCGCGGGTGTCGGCATGATCCCGTCGGCGGCGACGATTGGCATCGCGGCGCCGATCATCGTCATCCTGCTCCGCGTGTTGCAGGGACTGGCGCTCGGCGGCGAATATGGCGGCGCGGCGGTCTATGTCGCCGAACATTCGCCGCCCGGAAAGCGTGGGTTCTACACCAGTTTCATCCAGGCCAGCGTCGTCGGCGGATTTGTGCTCAGCCTGGTGGTGGTGCTGGGATGCAAGGCGTTGATGCCGGATGCGGTCTGGGAAAGCTGGGGCTGGCGGGTGCCGTTCCTGCTGTCGCTGATCCTGCTCGCGATCTCGTTGTGGATGCGCCTGAAACTGTCCGAAAGTCCGGTGTTCAAGGCGATGAAGGCGCAGGGCGAGCTGGCGAAGAATCCGCTGAAGGAAAGCTTCACCTATCCCGGCAACCCGCGCCGCATCTTCATCGCTCTGTTCGGGATCGCGGCGGGTCTGACCGTGATCTGGTACACCGCGATGTTTTCGGGCCTGTCGTTCCTGAAAGGGCCGATGAAGGTCGAAGATACCGCCGCCGAGATCATCGTCGGCGTCGCGGCGGCGGTCGGCATGGGCTTTTTCATCTGGGCGGGGCATTTGTCGGACCGGATCGGACGCAAGAAGCCGATCGTATGGGGTTATGGCGCCACGCTGTTGCTGTTGTTCCCGCTGTTCTGGTGGATGGGCAGCGTCGGCAATCCCGCCCTGTCGGCGGCGGCCGAGCGAGCGCCGGTGACCGTGACCGGGTCGCAGTGCAGCTTTGATCCCTTTGCGCAGGTCCAGCAAACCGCGTGCGGCAAGACGCTGGGTGAACTCACCAAGCTTGGCGTCCCCTACAGCGTCGTGGCGACCGACAGCGGCTTCGACAGCGTCACCATCCGTATCGGTGAGCGCGAGGTGGCGAGCGAGGATCCTGCGCTGCTGAAACCGGCGCTGGAAGCGAGCGGCTATGATTTCGCCAAGCAGGTACCGGGCTGGGGTGGCATCGCGATCATTTTTCTCGCGCTGCTCGGGCTCAGTGCCTTGTCGGGCTTTACCTATGGCCCGGTCGCGGCGCTGTTGTCGGAAATGTTCCCGCCGCATGTCCGCTATTCGTCGCTGTCGATTCCCTATCATGTCGGGACCGGCTATTTCGGCGGCTTCCTGCCGCTGATCGCGAGTTTCATCATCGCCAAGACCGGCAATGCCTATTCGGGGCTGTGGTACACCTGGGTCGTCGTGCTGGTGGCGTTTCTGGTGACCGCCTTCATGCTGAAGGATCCGGTGGAGGGCCAGTGGGACAAACAGCCATCCGGGGCGGCGGAGGCCTGATCAACCCATTGGCGTAGCCCGCCAACCCGTATAGGGCACGCCGATGATCGCCGTGCCTTCGCCCCTCCGCCTGTGTCTCGACCGCGACGCGCTGGTTGCCAACTGGCGCTGGCTGGCGGCGCAAAGCGGCGGCGGCGCTGCGTCCGGCGCGGCGCTCAAGGCCGACGGCTACGGCCTCGGTGGGCGCGCCGTGATGCAGCATCTTGCCGCCGCGGGGTGCCGCGATTTTTTCGTTGCCACCTGGTCCGAAGCGGCGGCGCTCATGCCGCTGTCCGCGGGCGTGTCGCTCTCGGTCCTGCAC
Organism: Sphingopyxis sp. EG6; assembly: GCF_003609815.1. Lineage (NCBI taxonomy): Bacteria > Pseudomonadati > Pseudomonadota > Alphaproteobacteria > Sphingomonadales > Sphingopyxidaceae > Sphingopyxis > Sphingopyxis sp. EG6. The sequence continues at coordinate 1,798,798 of NZ_AP017603.1, read as the reverse complement.
GGGGTCGGCGCAAGCGACATGGTCGCCGCGCGCCTGCTCCCGGCGCGTCCGGTGCTGAACAGCGTCGAACAGGTGCGGCGCTGGCGCGACGCCGGTGAAGCGCGACCGTGCGACGTCATGGTCGACACGGGCATGAACCGGCTGGGGCTGCGGGTCGAGGAAGCGCTGGGCGGTGCGCTCGACGGACTGGCGATCGACACGCTGATGAGCCATTTGGCGTCGGCGGACGAGGACAGCGCGCAGAATGCGCGGCAGCTCGCCGCGTTTCGGGCGCTGCGCGAACGGATCGCGGCGCGGCGATACAGCCTCGCGAACAGCGCCGGGATTTGCCTGGGCGCCGACTATGCGTTCGACCTGACGCGTCCGGGGATCGCGCTTTATGGAGGCATCCCGCGCGGCGAGGCGGCGGGCCATATCGGTCAGGTGGCGTTTCCCGAAGCGCGCGTGCTGCAAGTGCGCGCGGTACCCACGGGTGAGACGGTCGGCTATGGCGCGTCGTGGACGGCAGCGCGCGACAGCCGCATCGCGGTGGTCAACCTCGGCTATGCCGACGGCTATCTGCGCTGTCACGCGGGCAGCGGGCGCGCGACGTGGCAGGGGCGGGCACTGCCGCTGGTCGGCCGTGTGTCGATGGACCTCACCGCGTTCGATGCCAGCGATGCGGCAGGCCTGGGTGAGGGCGAATGGCTGAGCCTCGACTACGACCTGCCCGCCGTGTCGGCGCAGAGCGGACTGTCGCAATATGAGTTGCTCACCGGGCTCGGCCGCCGGTTCGAGCGCGTCTGGGGCTAAACCGGACGCATCCCCCACGGGTCGAAGTCGTGGCTGCGGATCCAGCGGGTACTGATCCATTTTTCGCCGCGGGTAACGGGTAGCCCGGCATGGCGGCTGCGCTCGTCGACTTGGCCGTCGGAGAGCGTGTTGGCGAAGAGGATCATGTCGCCGGTTTGACCGCGAAACTCGACGCCGACCGACGGAAACTGCGTCGCACCGCCGTCATAATCGTCGTTGAGATAGGCGATGGCCGTCATCACGCGCTGATTGCTTTCGCCGGGCAGGCAATCATGATGCAGCCGATATTGCTGACCGGGCGCATAGCGCAGCATGGTGAGCGGTTCGCCCTGCTCGGCGCGCGTGCGCGTCGCCGCTGCAATCCGCCGGTCGATCGCGTGGATGACCAGATCCTGCTGGATGGGGCCCAGCACGGCACCCTCGGAGGTCCGGATCGGGTGCGGAATTTCACGGCCTGTGGTCGAATCAACGACGATCGACGGCACCAGTCTGGGCGCCGAAAGCGCCATGACGTGCGCGCATTCATCGGGCGTGAGCAGGCTGCGCACGACACCGAGCGTCGGCGACGTCGCCAGCGTTTCGACCGGCGATGTCGAGGCCGGATCGCCCGTCGGGGTCAGCGCCATCGCCGCGAGCAGTTCGCGCTGGCGCGCCGCGTCGGGATCATGCTTAGCCGCCTTGTCGAGCAGGTTCAGCGCCGCGCCCCAGTCCGCAGGGCCGCCTGCGCCGATGGCGACAAACACCGCATGGGTCAGCGCCCCGCCGCGATGCCCCGCCGCGCCGGCCTTTTCGAACAGCGCCCGCGCCGCGGCAAAGCTGCGCGGCACCGGGGTGCCATAGACGTGCCACAGCGCGAGCTCGTAAAGCGCGTCACGATACCCGCGTTTCGCCGCGTCGATGAGGAGGTCGACCGCCGCCTGCGCGCGCCCGGCATCCAGCAACGCATTGGCGCGTTCGACGATGTTCGACGGCTGCACGCGCTTCAATCCAGCGCTGGATTGGCAAAGAAGGTAGCAATTTCCTGACGCTCTCGGTCGCTAAGTTCGGGGCGCCAGATGTCGAAGATCAGCACGACGCGATCCTCGTGGCTGTTGTTCCACGCCTCATGCTCGATCGTGTCGTCAAAGATCAGCAGCTTGCCTTCTTCCCACTGCCGCACGTCATTACCGACGCGAAAGCCGCAATCCGGGGGCACGATAAGCGGCAGGTGGCAGATCAGCCGGGCGTTGTGCATCCCGTTGTGCGGGGCAATCCGCGCGCCGGGGCGGAGCAAAGAGAACATCACCGTCGGCGAGCTCGCGATCCAGGGCAGCGGAACGGCATTCACCGCCTCCCAGGTCCTGGGGCAGCGGGCGATGACATCGTCCGACAGCGCACCATTTTCGGCAAAGAACAAGGTGCTCCAGTCGCTATTGTCGAGCAATGGATTGGCGTCGGCGCGCGCCCGATCGACGTGCGACGTCATATAGGGCCGGAATCCGTCGCCCCCCGCCGCGAGCAGCGCCACAAGCTCGTCGCGGATGGCACCGGTCGCAGCCTCAAGTGCCGGAGTCCAGGCGAACGCGGCAGGGTCGTAAAACTGGATCTGCGGCAGCTCGGGGACGTAATAGCCCGTGGGTTCCTGCACAAAGATGCGCTTGCGGCCCGCGAGTATGTCGAGCGACTGCTGGAAGCGGGGACTGCGGGCATCGGGGGACAGCCCGGCATCGATGAGTTTGGCTTCGCGCTGCTCGACAATGCGCGCCTTGAACGTCGCGACCCATGTTTCCGCGCGCTGCACTTCGCTGTGCAGGTCGGGTGGCAGCTCCTGGTGCTGGGCAACAAGAAGGGCGATTTCATAGCGTTGCAGCGCATTGCGATCGTCGCCAGCATGGGCGCGGCAGTCACCCTTCATGATGTGCCCACGGACCGCTTGCGGTTCGAGGGCGAGCAATTGGTCGAGCGCGGCTTCTTCAGCAACGCGATCGCCATCCGACCGGCAGGCGACCGCGAGGAGCAGCCAAATCTGCGCATTGGCGCGGCCGCTCTGCGTGATCGTTTCGAAGCGCGCGCGGGCGATGGCCGATTGCCCACGCTGGAGTGCATCGACGCCTTCTTTTGCGAGGCGTTCGGCATCGTGATTGCTCAGCTGCAAAACCTGTCCTTTTGAGCAAAGAAAAGGGGCCGGAACAACGTCCCGACCCCCAATCTATTCCGATCGCGTCGCGATTAGAAGCGGGCGCGAGCGCCAGCGTAAACCGTACGGCCGCGGAAGCTGTAGATCGCGCTACCCGCACCAGTTGCCGTGGTACCCAGCGGCGGCATCTTGTCGAGGATGTTGTCCATCCCGACGTAGAAGTTCAGGTTCGGGCCGCCCGCTTCCTTGTTCACGTCCCATTCGAAGCGAAGGTCGTGATAGAAAACGGCCGGATATTTTTCGCGGTCGGCAAAGTCGATGTTCGCCGGCGGCAGACCGTTCAGCTCGTTCAGATCTTCATAGGTGGTGAGGAGCATCGGGCCGATGTAGCGCAGACGGTAGCCCAGCGTGAACGGACCCTTTTCGAAGTCGAAGTCCCAACGGAATTCGTCCTTCGGGTCGCCCAGCTCGCCCAGGATCCGGTTTTCGAAGTCCGGATTGACCGAGTCCTGGAAGTTGCTGACCGTCAGGTTGTGGGTGTAGATGAGGTTCGTGTTGAACTTCACCGAACCCAGATCGGTGCGATACGACAGGTTGACGTCGATACCTTCGCGAACGCGCTTGGCGAAGTTCACCGGCGCCACGATCAGCGAGTTGCTGACGATACGGCCCGATGCGTCACCCGCACTGTTCGGCCCGCCGCTCAGGTTACGCGTGAACTGGCCGCAGAACACGTTGTTCAGATCCGCCGAGTCGTAACAGCTGTTCACGATTTGCTGTGCGGTCAGCGCCACGATGATACCGTTCACCTTGATGTCGTAATAGTCGACCGACAGGTTCAGGCCCGGGATGAAGCGCGGCTGGATGACCACACCATAGGTGTAGCTGTCCGATGTTTCCGCGGTCAGGTTCGGGTTCGAACCGCTGACGATCGCCAATGACTGGGTGATGTCGGTCAGATTGTTGAGGAACGCACCCAAGGCCGCCGTACAGTTGGCCAGACGAACGCCCGAACCGCGCTGCGCGGGGTTACAGGGATCGACGAAGTTCGGCGCGAAGTTCGGAACCAGCGGGAATGCGGTTTCCGACACGTTCGGTGCGCGAACGGCGCGGCTGTAGTTGCCGCGGAAGCGGATGTCTTCGACCGGCGCCCAGTCGAGACCGGCGTTGTACGAATACACCGTGCCGACGTTACCCTGATATTTGGCAACGCGACCCGCACCGCTGATCGTCAGTTCGTGCGCAAACGGCACTTCCTTGAGCAGCGGCAGCTGAAGTTCGCCGTACAATTCCTTCACCTTGAACGTATTCGGTTCAAAGCTCGGGATCGAGACGCCATTGGTGAAGCCGTCGGTCACGAACGCATCCTGCTGATAGAAAGCGTTTTCTTCGCGATACTCGGCACCGATTGCGAAGCGGACCGGGCCGCCCGGCAGGTTGAAGAAGCCGCTGGTATCACCCGAGACGAAGCCCGACAGCACGAGCTGGTCGAGGCCCGAACGCGCCGTGAAGGTGCGGGCGAAATAGTTCTTGGCGGCCGTGTTGTCCTGCGATCCGAACGGATTGTAGGGAACGCAGGCAGCAATATCGGCGGCGAGGCGAGCAGCATTGCGCGCCGCGATTGCAGTCGAAACAGCGTCGGTCCGCTGGATCGGCAGCGCCGCGGTCGGGTCGAACTGCGAACGGCACTGGATCTGGCCGGTCAGCGGGTTGCGACCCGCGTCCATCGACAGCATGAAACGCTGGCGATCGAGGTAGCCGTCGGTGGTGATGGCTTCCTTGAACTTGCCATAGTTCGCCGAGATTTCGTAGCTCCAGTCTTCGTTGAACGTGCCGCGAAGGCCGCCAACCACGCGCCACGTGTCGCGCTGGAACGCTTCGTCACGAAGCCCGACGTCAAGCAGGTTACGCGCCAGAACGAAGCGGTAGCTGCCGTTGTTGATGTTGGCGATGTCCGTTGCGGTCAGGTTGCCGCCGGCGGGGCAGGTTACCTGAAGGTCGGTGCGGCACCCCGACGCGAGGATCGCGTTGGCGAGCGTCGTGCGATCGGCCGGGTTCAGGAACGGGTTGTCGATGCGCGGACGTTCGCGGAAGTCGAACGCCGACTGCACGCCCTGGAAGAACGACGGACCGGCGTTGTTGCCGAGTGCGTTCACACGGTTCCACTTGGCTTCAAGGAAGACTTCAGCGGCTTCGCTGAACTCGTAGCGCGACAGCATGTTGAAGTTGTAGCGTTCGGTGAACGGCAAAACCGACAGGGTCTTGCCTTCGCGACCGGTCTGGCCATTGCCGCCGACGATCCCACCAATGATGCCCGAGCCGAAGCGCGTGCCGGTCTGCTGAACCAGACGGCCATCGTTGGTGAAGATATAGGTGCAGTTATACGGCGTGCCGTTGCTGTTCGGGCCACCGTTATTCGCTGCCGTACCGCGGCCGCAGGCTGCGGCAGGCGTATTCTGCTGGTTGACGGGGATCAGGCCGTTGAAGTGGATGCTGGCGCTGCTCAGGCCACGGAAAAAGGTGCGATCGGGGAAACCGTCGCCGCCGTTGACGATACCGGCGCCGGCATCGGCATCGATAACGCCAAAGCCGTTGTTCAAGCGGAATTCCGGAATGTCCGACGCAAAAACGCGGTCATTGCGCGCATATTCGGCGTGCAGCGTGATGTTGCCGCGATCTTCGGCAAAGTTCTTGCCGACCATGCCCGAGATATACTGGTTCCCGCCGAAGCCCGAATCGGCCACACCGGCCTGGGCGCGCAGCTGGATGCCTTCATAGTCGCGGCGGAGCACGAAATTGACGACGCCGGCGATGGCGTCCGAACCGTAAATCGCCGAGTTACCGCCGGTAACGATGTCGACGCGCTCGATGAGGTCGTTCGGAATGGTGTTGATGTCGGGCGACACGGCGTTGTTGAGGATGTCGGCCGGGACGTGACGGCGGCCGTTGACCAGAACCAGCGTGCGCTGCGTGCCGAGACCGCGAAGGTCGAGGAGGTTCAGACCGGCGATGCCGATGCCGAGGCCCGGGTTCTGCTGGGCGAAGGTGCTGCGCAGCTGGGGAAGATCGTTCAGCGTGTCACCAATATTGGTCTGACCCTGCTGGAAAAAGCTCTCGCCCGTGATCGACGTGATCGGCACGGTCGATTCAAGGTTCGGACGGCGGATGCGCGACCCGGTGACGACGATGGTGCCTTCATCGGCGGTCGCTGCTTCGTCGGCAGGCGCGACGGGATCCTGGGCCATCGCCGGCATGGCGCTGAACAAAGCGAGAGTCAGGGCCGAGCCCCGCACTAGCAGGCTAGTCTTCTTCATAATGTTATTCCCCGGTTGCCGTTCAAAAGATGAGAGTGAACGGGTTGCGCTCTAAAAAGACAAAAAATTCGAGCGGCACAAGCTTTTGATGAAATTTTGATGTGATTTTTGTGGCACCGGTTCAACTCGGTCGAGGGTTGTGCCATTTTCGCAACAGGTCGGCAGACGGGCCTCCGATAGGGCGTTCATGCGGCCAGTCGAAGGTGCGGTAATGAAGTTCCGTCGGATGGGATTTTTCACGCCGTTTATGCCAAAATTGTAATTTCAGAAGAAACTAAATTACGCAAGTTGCCTGACGCGCCTTTGGTGGCGTGGTTGCAAGCGGTCGCGGAGGCTTGGCCGGTTGCCGACGCTGCAATGTACAACCATCACGTACGCGCATGTCGCGGACGCCGAATCGACCGCTGCCCGCATCGCCGGACCGTAGGTCGCGCATGTTGCGATGCATCATAATTTGGTGCTAATGCACCGATCAAACATTTATCCCGCGCGGCGCAGTCGCCAGGATGCGGTACAACAAGGAGCGCGGGTCAAGATGGCGAAGTCCAAGGCGGCGGCGGACGATGGCGTCGTCACGATCAAGAAATATGCCAACCGGCGGCTCTATGACACGGAACGCAGCTGTTACATCACGCTCGAAGATCTGGGGACGATGGTCCGCGACGGGCGCGAATTCCGCGTCGTCGATGCCAAAAGCGGCGAGGACATCACGCATAATGTGCTGACCCAGATCATCATGGACGAGGAAACGCGCGGTGAGACGCTGCTGCCCGTCAATTTCCTGCGCCACCTGATCGGCATGTATGGCGACAAGATGCAGTCGATGGTACCGCAATATCTGGAAGCATCGATGACCGCCTTTCGTAAGAATCAGCAGGATGTCCGTGCGGCGTTCGAAGGCGCGCTGGGTTCGAACCCGCTGGCCGAGCTGACGCGGCGCAACATGGAAATGTTCCAGCAGGCCGCCGGGGCATTTATCCCGGGCGCAGGCGGCGCGAAGGCCAAGGACGCCGAAATCGCGGCGCTGAAGGCCGAGGTGGCGGCGCTGAAGGCCGAACTCGCGAAAAAGTGACAGATGGGTGCCGCGGCGCCCTCAACGACAGAAAAATCGGATATTTCATGGTCAAACATGCGCTCAGCGTAACCCGGCAGGCCGACTTTGCGGCCTGGTATCAGGACGTCATTGCCGAAGCCGATCTCGCCGAGGAATCGGGCGTGCGCGGTTGCATGGTGATCAAGCCGTGGGGTTATGGCATCTGGGAACGCATTCAGACGGTCATGGATGCCGCGATCAAGGATGCCGGGGTTCAGAACTGCTATTTCCCCTTGTTCATTCCCTTGAGCTTCTTTGAGAAAGAAGCTGACCATGTCGATGGTTTTGCGAAGGAAATGGCGGTCGTTACCCATCACCGCCTGATCGGTGACGGCAAGGGCAAGCTGGTCCCTGATCCCGAGGCAAAGCTCGAAGAGCCGTTGATCGTTCGTCCGACGTCGGAGACGGTAATCGGCGCCGCGATGAGCCGCTGGGTGCAGAGCTGGCGCGACCTGCCGCTGAAGGTCAATCAGTGGGCCAATGTGGTGCGCTGGGAAATGCGCACGCGCATGTTCCTGCGCACCAGCGAATTCCTGTGGCAGGAAGGCCATACGGCGCATGCCGACCGCGACGACGCGATGGCGGAAACGCTGCGCGCGCTCGAAATGTACCGTGCCTTTGCCGAGGATGTGCTGGCGATGCCGGTCGTCGCGGGCGAAAAGCCCGAGAATGAGCGCTTCCCGGGCGCGGTCGCGACCTATTCGATCGAGGCGATGATGCAGGACGGCAAGGCCTTGCAGGCGGGCACCTCGCATTATCTCGGCACCGGCTTCGCCGAGGCCGCGGGCATTCGGTATCAGGACAAGGACGGCGGTCATTCGCTGTGCCACACGACGAGCTGGGGCGTGTCGACGCGCATGATCGGCGGCGTGATCATGACGCACGGCGACGATGATGGCCTGCGCTGTCCGCCGCGCATCGCGCCGCACCAGATCGTGATCGTGCCGATGCTGCGCGACAATGACGAGGACGCCGCGATCCTCGATTATTGCCGCGACCTCGAGGCGCAGCTGAAAGCGCTCGACGCGTTCCGCGAACCGGTGCGGGTACTGCTCGATACCGGCGCGAACAAGGCGCAGACCAAGCGCTGGGGCTGGGTCAAGAAGGGCGCACCGATCATCGTCGAGGTCGGCCCGCGCGACGTCGCGGGCGGCAATGTCGCGGTGATCCGCCGCGACCGGCTGTACAAGGATGACGGCAAGCTCAATTCGGCGTTCATCGCGAAGGGCGATTTCGTCGCCGATGCCGTCGCGACGCTCCTCGACATCCAGACGAGCCTCCACGCCGAGGCGAAACAGCGCCTCGACGCGAATATCCGCCGCGACGTCACCGACCTCGCCGCGCATTTCAAGGGCGAGGACAAATTCGTCGGCTGGGCCGAAGTCCAATGGTCGCGGCCGACCGGCGCGGCGCTCGACAAGATCGTCGAGCAACTCAAGTCGCTGAAGCTCACGATGCGCAACACGCCAATGGACGCCGCGCCCGCCGACGGTGCCTGCTTCTTCACCGGCGAACCGGCGGTCGAGCGGGTGCTGATCGGGCGGACCTACTGATTTAGGCGTTGCGAGATTTGGTTCGCACAAAGACACAAATACACGAAGGGGGCAGGGCATGGATATCGAACAGCTCTGCACTATCGTCGTCGATTGCGGCTTCAAACTTCATCAGGATATTGGCCCCGGCTTACTGGAGTCGGCCTACGAAGCGATGTTGGCGGCCAAACTGTGTGCATTGGGATTAAAAGTCGATCGGCAGGTGCCGATCGACTTGACCTCCGACGGCATTGCCATTCCCAACGCCTTTCGGATCGATTTGCTGGTCGATGATAGGGTCTTGATAGAGCTCAAGTCGAGCGAGACAACCGCCCCGGTTCATGCGAAGCAGGTTATTACTTATTTGAGATTAATGGGTTTGACCCACGGATTTGTCATGAACTTCGGTACCCCGACATTTAAAGAAGGCGTCCGGCGCCTGCTGAATGACCCGACGCTCTTCGTGTCTTCGTGTCTTCGTGCGAACAAACTGCGCGACGTCGGATGAAAAAGCCCAAGCCACAGCCCGGACTCCCGACGCGCGAGCAGATCCTGCGCTTTATCGAAGCGAGCAAGGATGCGGTCGGCAAGCGCGAGATCGCCAAGCATTTTGCGCTGCACGGCAACGACAAGATCGCATTGAAGGCGCTGCTGAAGGACATGACCGACGAGGGGCTGGTTGACATGGCGCCGGGCCGGGCGTTCCACAAGCATGGCGGCCTGCCGCGGGTGACGGTGCTGCGCGTCGTCGCGATCGAGGGCAGCAACCTCTGGGCGGTTCCCGACCGCTGGGAAGGAACCGCGCCGCCGCCGCGGCTGCGCGTGATGGAGCAGGGGCGAAAGGGCGCACTCGGCGTCGGCGACCGCATCCTTGCGCGCACCGAGGAGCGCGGCAACGGCCACGTCGCGCATCCGATGAAACGGCTCGCGGCGAGCGCCGAGACGGTGATCGGCGTGCTGGTCGAGGACACTGGCCCGGGCGGCAAACCGCTGATCTGGCTGCGTCCCGCCGACAAGCGCGCGCGGTTCGACTTCGCGGTTGCCGACAAGGGTGATGCCGACATCGGCGACCTCGTCCGTGCCGAGCTTACCGGACGCGGCGCGGCGATCAAGGCGAAGGTCATCGACCGGATCGGCGACCCCTTTGCGCCGAAGTCGCTGAGCATGATCGCGATCGCGCGGCACGAAATCCCGCATATTTTCGACGGCGAAACGATCGCCGAGGCCGAGCGCGCGGCCAGGCTGCCGCTTACGGCCGACGGGCGCGAGGATTTGCGCGACCTGCCGATCGTCGCGATCGACCCCATCGACGCGCGCGACCATGACGACGCCGTCTGGGCGATCGCCGACGAGGATCCGGGCAACAAGGGCGGCTATAGGGCGATCGTCGCAATCGCCGACGTCAGTTTTTATGTCCGCCCCGACGGCGACCTCGACCGCGAGGCACGGCGGCGCGGCAACAGCGTCTATTTCCCCGACCGCGTCGTGCCGATGCTCCCCGAAACGCTGTCGGCGGGGGTTTGTTCGCTGAAAGCGCGCGAAGACCGCGCCGCGATGGCGTGCCACCTGGTTATCGACAAGCATGGCAAGGTGACGTCATGGCGCTTTAACCGCGCGCTCGTGCGGCTGCGCGCCAACATCGCCTATGAACATGCGCAAGCGGCCTATGATGCCGATACGCCGCGGGATGATTGGGATGCCGATGTGCTCCCGACGCTGCGGAGCCTGTGGGCTTGCTGGGCTTTGCTCGCGAAAGCGCGCGCCGCCCGCGCGCCGCTCGACCTCGACCTGCCCGAACGTCAGGTGATCCTCGACGAGGCGGGCGGCATCGCCGAAATCCGCGTGCGCGACCGGCTCGATTCGATGCGGCTGATCGAGGATTATATGATCGCGGCGAACGTCGCGGCGGCAAAAGCGCTCGAGGCGAAGAAATCACCGGTCATGTACCGCATCCACGAACCGCCGAGCCGCGAGAAGCTGGTCAGCCTCAAGGATTATCTCGAAACCTTTGAACAGAGCTTCGCGCTGGGGCAGGTGATCACGCCCGCGGTGTTCAACCGGCTGATCGACGGCTTTTCGGAGGACGACCGGCTGCCCGAGATCATGCAGGCGATCCTGCGCAGCCAGACGCAGGCCTATTACGGCCCCGCCAATGCAGGCCATTTCGGCCTCGCGCTCGGCAGTTATGCGCATTTCACCTCACCGATCCGGCGCTACGCCGACCTGATCGTGCACCGCGCGCTCGTCGACAGTTACCGGCTGGAAGTCCCGGGCAAACCCAGGAACCTGCCCGCGCGCACCGGACTGGGCGAGGCCGATGCCAAGGGGCTGTCGCGCATCGGCGAGGCGATCAGCGCATTGGAGCGCCGCGCGATGGAGGCCGAGCGCGAGACGGTCGATCGCTATGTCGCGGCCTATCTGGCGGGCAAGACCGGCGAGATCGTCGCGGCGCGGATCACCGGGGTCCAGCCCTTCGGCTTTTTCGCGACGGTTGACGGGCTCGGCGGCGACGGGCTGGTGCCGGTGTCGACGCTGGGCAGCGAACGCTTCTTCTACGACGAAGCGGCGCGCAGCCTCGACAGCGAGCATGGCCGCGTCAGCTACAGCGTCGGCCAGCGGCTGGGCCTGCGGTTGATGGACGCAAACCCGGTGAGCGGCGCGCTGCGCTTTGAACTGCCCGACGCGCCCGAAGGCGGTTTCCGCAATCGCCCGCCGCGCCGCGACGAGGTGAAGGGGAAGGCGACCGGGAAGGGGAAGGCGGGCAAGCATATGGTCGGCAAGCGCGGGCGGCCGGCGAACATCAAGCACAAGGGGCGGCGGCGCTAACTCTCCCTCCCTGCAAGGGAGGGGTTAGGGGTGGGTGCGAGCGAAGCGAGCCGCACTGCCGTCGCTGACCCACCCCCAGCCCCTCCCTTGCAGGGAGGGGAGATCACTTGCCCGCCAATTTCTGCAACAACGCTGCACTCTCTGCATCCGCCGGAAAAAACGCTTCGATCGCCAGTTCCGACAATGTGATGTCGACGGGCGTGCCGAAAATCGTCACCGTCGACACGAACGAGATGCGCCCGGCATCGGTATTCAGGATCAGCGGGACCGCGATGCTGCTGGCATGGCTGTCACGATGGTCAGCGCTATGGTCGTCGCTTCGCACCGCATAGCCCGCCAGCTCGTCCCGCAGCGCGATCAATCCGGCGTCGGCGCTCGCCGCAATCTGGACGTCCATCCGCTCGAGGATATGCGCGCGCCATTCGCCATAGTTGACGATCTGCGGCGCCAGCCCTTCCGGATGCAGCGCGATGCGCAGGACATTGACGGGGGGCGCCAGCAGGGCAGGGGACACCCGGGCGATCAAGATCGCGATCGCCTCGTTCGCCGCGATCATGTTCCAGTGGCGATCGACCGCCAGCGCCGGATAGGGTTCATGGCCCTTGAGCACATGCTCGACGATCGCGCGCACCCCGGCCATCTCCGGGCTATCGAGCGGGCGTTCCTGATAGTCAGGCGCGTAGCCTGCCGCCAGCAGCAGCGCGTTGCGTGCGCGGTGCGGGACTTCCAGACGATCGGCGATCCGCTGCAACATCTGCGCGCTCGGTTTTGACCGCCCCGTTTCGATAAAGCTCAAATGCCGGGTCGATATGTCGGTGTCGAGCGCCAGGTCCATCTGGCTCATCCGGCGGCGGCTGCGCCATTCGCGGAGTTGGGTGCCGAGCGGTGCGGGTTGCATCATCGTCTCCTTTGCCGCGAGAGCTATACCCCGGCTTTCTGCTTTTCCATTACCTTGCGCGTAATCGACTGGCGGCGTTCGGCGCGGCAGATGGAAGGGGTCATCCCGAAAGGAGAACCCCAATGTCGCTTTTCAATCTCAAGAACACGCTGATTATCGATGCCATCACCTGCACCGGATTGTTCGTCTTTTGCGTCTTTGCAACTGCGACGGTCGCCACCCTGCTTGGCCTCCCCTCCGAACTGGTGACCGTCGCAGGCTGGATCGGGTTGCCGTCAGCGTTGCTGATGCTGTTCGTCGCAAGCCAGAAGGCGCCGAACAAGGGGCTCGCCAACCTGATCGCGGTCGGCAATCTTGGCTGGGTCATCGCAAGCTTTGTGGTGCTGGCGATGTTCGCGGCCCAGATGACCGCGATCGGCATCGCAGTTGTTTTTGTGCAGGCGATCGGCGTGCTGTTTTTTGCGATTTACGAAGCGAAGGGCGCGGCGGCATTGCCGCGCACGATTACCGTCTAACTCAATGCATCGAGCCGGGCGAGGTCGATCCCGCCCGGCACGATCATCACCGGACAGGGCAGCGTTCCGGCGTCCTGCCCGGTGAAGTGTGCCACCAGCGGCCCCGGTGCGCCGTTCGCCGCGGTGGCCAGCACCAGCGCTGCAATCTCGTCGCTCGCATTGATCACCTCGCGCACGACGTCGGCGGGTTTGCCCGATTTGACCAGGATCTGCGGCGTCACCCCCGCTTCCTGCACCACCGCGTCGGCGGCGGCAGCGACCAGTTCCTCGGCATGTTCGCGCGCTTCGGCCTCAATCGTCGCCTGCACGCTGCCAAAGGCGACGAAATCCTGCGGCGTCACGATCGCCAGCACCGCGACCCCGCCGCCGGTCCGCGCGGCGCGGCGCGCCGCAAAACGCAGCGCCAGCGACGCCTCGGGGCTGTCGTCGATCACCACCAGATATGTCCGCATCGCCCCGACCCCCTATGCTTTTTGTGCGTAGAGAGTGCGTCACATTCGTATGAAACGCAAGTTTGCGCCAATGGACGTTGACGAACGATGCTCTTATGACGAGGGACGAATCCGTAGCGGCAGGCATGGCCTGCAAGACTGACAGGGACACGCCTAGACATGCCAATCGAACTCAAGATGCCCGCCCTCTCGCCGACGATGGAGGAAGGCACGCTGGCCAAATGGCTGGTCAAGGAAGGTGACAGCGTCAAATCTGGTGACCTGCTGGCCGAGATCGAGACCGACAAGGCAACGATGGAGTTCGAAGCGGTCGACGAGGGTGTGGTCAGCCAGATTCTGGTCGCCGAGGGGACCGATGGGGTGAAGGTTGGCACCGTGATTGCGGTGATCGCGGGTGAGGGCGAGGATGCGGGGAACGTGAAGGCGGCTCCGGCACCTGCTCCGGCACCTGCTGCTGCGTCTGCCGCAGCTGAGGCGAAGGCCGAAGCGCCCGCGCCAGCCAAAGACGTCGCCCCAGCGGAAGCTGGGGCCGCTCCCGTCAGCGAACCCACCCCAGCGGTCCCAACTTCCGCTGGGACGACGGAAAAAGGCGACCGCATCAAAGCCAGCCCGCTCGCCAAGCGGCTTGCCGCCGAACGCGGCATCGACCTTGCGACGATCACCGGCACCGGCCCGGGCGGCCGCATCGTCAAGGACGACCTCGACGGCGCTCCGGCAGGTGTCGCTGCGCCCGCTGCCGCCGCCAGCACAGCCGCACCTGCGGCAGCAGCGCCTGCTGCGACTTCGGCTCCTGCCACGGCAGGCCCGATCCCCGATTTCGGCATCCCGCACGAGGACACCAAGCTCAGCGGCATGCGCAAGACGATCGCGCGCCGCCTGACGCAGTCGATGCAGGAAGCGCCGCACATCTACCTGACCGTCGACATCCGCCTCGACGCGCTGCTCAAGCTGCGCGGCGAGCTCAACGCCAGCCTCGAAAGCCGCGGCGTCAAGCTCAGCGTCAACGACATGCTGATCAAGGCGCTCGCGGTGGCGCTCGAACGCGTGCCGGCGTGCAACGTCAGCTTCGGCGGCGATGTGATGCGCCAGTACAGTCGCGCCGACATTTCGGTCGCGGTCAGCATCCCCGGCGGGCTGATCACCCCGATCATCGTCGATGCGGGCGGCAAGTCGATGTCGAAAATCTCGACCGAAATGGCTGAACTCGCCGCGAAGGCCAAGGAAGGCAAGCTGAAGCCCGAGGAATATCAGGGCGGCACCGCCAGCATCTCCAACATGGGCATGATGGGGATCAAGCAGTTCACCGCGGTGATCAACCCGCCGCAGGCGATGATCATGGCGATCGGCGCGGGCGAGAAGCGGCCCTATATCGTCGACGACGCGCTCGCGATCGCGACGGTCATGTCGGCGACCGGCAGCTTCGACCACCGCGCGATCGACGGCGCCGACGGCGCGCTCTTGATGAAGACCTTCAAGGAACTGGTGGAGAACCCTCTGGGGCTCGTGGCGTAATATGCCCGCGAGGGGCCAAAGCCCCTCTCCCCTTGCGGGAGAGGGGTTGGGGAGTGGGGTCCGCGCCGCGTCTGCGGCGCATAAGACAGTAACCGACGTTCTCGCCCGCAAGGCACTTTTGCTGGAACACGCCCGCGCGATGCGGTCGAGCCCGACCGACGCCGAACGTCGGCTCTGGTCAATCCTGCGCGCGAAGCGATTGGCCGACCTGCGATGGCGGCGGCAGGTCATCATCGACGATCTCTACATCGCCGACTTTGTTTGTTTCGAGCATCGATTGATTGTGGAGGCGGACGGTGGGCAGCATTCAGAAAGCCCCTATGATGCCGACCGCGATTCCTATCTGGCAGCGCAAGGCTTTCGTGTTCTGCGCTTCTGGAACAACGACGTGCTGACCAATAGCGACGGTACTGCCGAAGCCATATTGCACGCCATCGAATTCTCGGGCGCGCAGACGCGCGCCGACCCCACACCCCAACCCCTCTCCCGCAAGGGGAGAGGGGCTTTTGAAGGAGCCCATAATGGCTGACACCAACTACGACCTCATCGTTCTCGGCTCCGGGCCCGGCGGCTATGTCGCGGCGATCCGCGCGGCTCAACTGGGCCTGAAAACCGCGATCGTCGAGCGCGAGAATCTGGGCGGCATCTGCCTCAACTGGGGCTGCATCCCGACCAAGGCGCTGCTGCGCTCGGCCGAAATCTATCATTATATGCAGCATGCGGGCGATTATGGTCTGATCGCGCAGCAGATCAGCGCCGACATCGACGCGGTGGTGAAGCGCAGCCGCGGGGTCGCGAAACAGCTCAGCCAGGGCGTCGCCTTCCTGATGAAGAAGCACAAGATCACCGTCCATATGGGCGAGGGCAAGCTGACCGCGCCGGGCAAATTGGAAGTCAAAGGCGAGAAGGGTAGCGAAACCCTCTCCGCCAAGAACATCATCGTCGCCACCGGCGCCCGCGCCCGCGACCTGCCGTTCGCGCCCGCCGACGGCAAGCGCATCTGGACCTATCGCCACGCGCTCGTCCCGCCCGAAATGCCCAAGAAATTGCTCGTCATCGGTTCGGGCGCGATCGGGATCGAATTTGCAAGCTTCTACAGCGACATGGGCGCCGAGGTCACTGTCGTCGAAATGCTCGACCGGCTCGTTCCCGTCGAGGATGCCGATGTGTCGGCGTTCCTCGAAAAGCAGCTTAAGAAGCAGGGTATGACGATCCACACCGGCGCCGGGGTCGAGGAACTGAAGGCGACCGCGACCGGCGTCTCGGCGAAGATCAAGGGCAAGGACGGCAAGGTCGAAAGCGCCGAGTTCAGTCATGCGATCGTCGCGATCGGCATCGTTCCAAACACCGAGAATATCGGGCTGGAAGCGCTTGGCGTGAAGACCACCAAGGGGCATATCGACACCGACGCGATGTGCCGCACCAACGTGCCCGGCATCTGGGCGATCGGCGACGTCACCGCGCCGCCGTGGCTCGCGCACAAGGCAATGCACGAATCGGTGATTTCGGTCGAGGCGATTGCGGGCAATCACCCGCACGCGATGGACCCGCGCAACATCCCCGGCTGCACCTATTGCCGCCCGCAGATCGCCAGCGTCGGGCTGACCGAGGCAAAGGCCAAGGAACTCGGTTACGAGGTCAAGGCCGGCACTTTCCCTTTCATCGGCAACGGCAAGGCGATCGCGCTGGGTGAGTCCGAAGGCTTCACCAAGACCGTGTTCGACGCCAAGACCGGCGAACTGCTCGGCGCCCATATGATCGGCGCCGAGGTGACCGAGCTGATCCAGGGCTATACGATCGGCAAGACCGCCGAGCTGGTCGAGGATGATTTCATCGGCACCGTCTTCCCGCATCCGACGCTCAGCGAAACGATGCACGAGGGCGTGCTGGCGGCGTTCGGGCGGCCGCTGCACATCTGATCGCGCGCCGCGATCCGGCACCACCGCGTGAACCCGTCGATCCTGCATTTTTCCCGCGCGGGCAATTTGGGGAAGGCGCTGCTGTTTGCGGTGTTCGCGGCCGCGGCGTTCGCGCTGGCGTGGATCGAACATGCCGAGCGTATCGCGCCGCCGCCGACGATCGGGCTGCCGGGGCTGCAATTTCCCGCGCCCGCCCATCGGGACGACGACCTGCTGGGATCGCTGCAAATCCCGTTCCTGTTGCTGCTGGGCAGCGCCAGCCTGTTCTATGTCGGGCGGTTCGGCGCGCGCGTCGTGCGCGGCGGGGTTGCGGCGCGGATCGAGGGGCATGCGCTCTATCTTCATGCAAGCTACGGCGCGGCGAGCCCGGTGCCGGTGGCCGATATTGCCGAGGTGATTGTCGACCGCGCCGATCGCCTGCCGGGCGAGGGTGGCGGGGGAGCGGCGCGGATCGGCGCGCGTTTGCGGCACGGGCTGTACCTTCGCTACCGCAGCGAAGGCGGCGACCGGGAGGTGCGATTGTTCGACAATGATGTCGAAGGCGGGGTTGATCAATTGCGGCGCTTTGCCGGACAGCTGGACGCATGGCGCCGGTCGGGCGCGCGCATGACAAGGGAGACGGGCCGGTGAGCATGACGGGACGGCAGGTGCCGACGATGGCGGCGCTGATGCTGGTGGCGATGATCCTGCTGGGCTTTGCGGTCGGCGCGGGATGGACCGAAGGCGTCGATCTGGCGGTTTCCGCCGCGCTCGCGCTGCGCGTCGAGGCGGTCGATCCGGCGCTGGTGACGTTCATGCAGGCGGTGAGCTGGATCGGCGGCGGCATTCCGCGCTGGGTCATCGTCATCCTGCTGTGCGGGCTCGTCTGGCATTGGTGCGGGCCGCGCTGCGCGGTGGCGCTGGGCGGGGCGTCGCTGCTCGCCAACCTGGCGTCGAGCCTGCTCAAGCTCGGCTTCGGTCGCGCGCGGCCCGATGTGATCGATCACCTCGATCATCAGACGAGCTTTGCCTACCCCAGCGGGCATGCGACGAGCGCGGCCGTGGTTTATCTGCTGCTTGCCTGGCTGGCGCCGCCGCATTGGCGCACCGCGGCCTGGACGCTGGCGGTCGCGATGATTTTTCTCAACGCTTTTTCGCGCATCATGCTCGGCGTCCATTGGGCGAGCGACATCGTCGGCGGGACGTTGCTCGGCACGGCGTTTGCGCTGACGGCGGCGTGGTGGGTCGCGCTTGGCCGCCTGAACGGCGGCGGCGCACTAAGGGAATCGTAAACTGTCGCTGCTATAGCGCTCCGCTGAATAGTGGGAGCTTCGGCATGGACATTTCCCCTTGGATCATTTTGGTCGTGGTCGGCGGGTTATTGATCGCGCTGCCCTTGATCATCAAGAATCTGGGCACGGCTGCTGGCGCCCAAAATGGTACGGATATGGCTTTCGAGGCCAGGCTGAAACCGGGCGAGGTTCTGGTCGAACCGGAGTTCGATCCCGATGCCGCCTTTGCCAACTATATGCGCAAGCGCGAGGCCGGGCTGGTCGGCGACGTGTCGGTCGATCCCGACGACGCGGCGTCCCACGTGTCGACGCATCCCGCCAGCTTTGGCCGCAAGGCAATTTAGCAGCCGCTTCGCTCTCGACAGCCGCGCGCGAGCGGCTACCAAGGGGGCATGGCCCAAGGTACGCATGACTTCGTTCCCGATCCGCGCAACGACGCGATCCTGATCAACATCAACGGCACGCTGGTGCCACGTGCACAGGCCAGCGTGTCGGTGTTCGACAGCGGCTTCATGCTGGGCGACGGCGTGTGGGAAGGGATTCGCGTCCACAAGGGACGCATGGCGTTCCTCGACCAGCATCTGGACCGCTTGTGGGAAGGGGCCAAGGCGATCGCGATGGACATCGGGATCAGCCGCGACGCGTTGGTGCAGCGGCTCTACGACACGATCGACGCCAACAGCATGGACGCCTGTCACATCCGGCTGATGGTCACGCGCGGTATCCGCTCGACTCCGTATCAGGACCCCCGCGTCGTCATCTCGCCCGCGACGATCGTCATCATCGCCGAGCATAAGGATCCACTCCCCTCGACGGTCGAAAAAGGCCTGTCGCTGTTCACCGTGCATGTGCGCCGCGGCGATCCGGCGGTGCAGGATCCCAAGCTCAACTCGCACAGCAAGCTCAACTGCATCACCGCGTGCATCCAGGCGGCACAGGCGGGCGCCGACGAGGCGTTGATGCTCGATCCGCACGGCTTTGTCGCGACGTGCAATTCGACGCACTTCTTCATCGTCCGCAAGGGCGAGGTGTGGACATCGAGCGGCGACTATTGCCTTGCCGGGATCACGCGCAGCAATGTCATCCGCATCTGCCGCGAGAATGATATTCCCGTGTTCGAGAAGAATTTCTCGCTGACCGAGGTTCACGGCGCCGACGAGGCCTTTGTGACCGGCACCTTTGCGGGAGTGGTTCCGGCGCATACGATCGACGGCCGCAAGCTCACCGACGGTCGCGGGCCGATGGTCGAGCGGCTGCAGGGGCTGTACAAGGCGTTGATCGAGCGGGATATTGCGGGCGCGCTCGATGGATAGGCGGCCCTCCCAATCCCGTTCGTGTCGAGCGAAGTCGAGACACGTCTGGCGCCAACGTGTCTCGACTTCGCTCGACACGAACGGAAGAAGGAAAGCGGCGCGATGACGATCCGCATCGCCCCGAGCGGGGAGCCGCTCAAGATCGCAATGTGGTCGGGACCGCGCAACCTGTCGACCGCCATGATGCGCAGCTTCGGCAGCCGCGCCGACAGCTTCGTCACCGACGAGCCCTTTTACGGCGCCTATCTGAAGGCAACCGGCGACCCGCAGCCGATGGCCGACGAGGTTATGGCGTCGATGGACTGCGACTGGCACGGCGTGGCGCGCAGCATGACCGGCGCGTGCCCGACCGGCGCGCCAATCTGGTACCAGAAGCATATGGCGCACCACATGGTCGGACCGATCGCGCATCACGACCTGCCGGGCCTGCGCCACGCTTTCCTGATCCGCGACCCGGCGCGCGTCGTGGCGAGCTATGCCGCCAAGCGCGTCGCGGTGCGTCCCGACCATCTCGGCACCGACAAGCAGGTCGAATTTTTCGATCGCGAGGCCGATCGTCTGGGCCACGCGCCGCCGGTGATCGACAGCGCCGACATCTTGCGCGATCCGGCAACGATGCTGCAGAAATTGTGCGCGGCGCTGGGCATCGCATGGGATCCGGCAATGTTGTCGTGGAAGCCGGGGCTTCACGCCACCGACGGCATTTGGGCAAGCCATTGGTATGATGCGGTCGCGGCGAGTACCAGTTTTGGTGCGCCCGACAAACCGCAGCCCGAACTGACCGCGGAGGCGCAAAACGTCGCCGACGCCTGCCGTCCCGATTATCAGTATCTTGCGCAGCACAAGATTTCGCTGTCCTAATTTTATTGCCTTTGCCATCAACGTACCGGGCAACAGAAGCAGGCGGATCAAACTATGGAATCGCGAGTAAAGTTCGGCAGTTTTCTGCGGGGAATCACGTTGGGCTCGGCGGCGCTTTTTGCGTTCTCCACGGCGGCGCAGGCGCCCGCGGGGCAGACCGTCATAACCGCTGCCCGCTATGTCGATGTGCTGTCCGGCAAGACGGTCGAATATCCCGCGATCTTCGTCGGCGCCGACGGGCGGATCACCAATATCGCCGATGCGCGCACGGTGCGCTGGGGCAGCGACGTCAAGCATATCGACCTGGGGCAAAAGACGCTCCTTCCCGGGCTGATCGACATGCACGTCCATCTCGACGGACCTGCCGACATCGGCGGCTATCGCGGGCTGGAGTTTACCGACAGTTTCTGGGGCATGACCGCGGTCAAGAACGCGCGCGACATGCTCGATGCCGGGTTCACGACGGTGCGCAACGTCGGGTCGGGCGATCGCAACGACATCGGACTGAAGCAGGCGATCGACGCGGGTTATGCGGTGGGACCGCGGATCGTGCCCGCGAGCTATGCGCTCGGCGCCACCGGCGGCCATTGCGACAGTACCTTCCTGCCGCCCAGCCTGGAAAAGAAGGACGGCAAGGAAGAGGGGATCGGAGATACGCCCGACGAGCTGCGCTATCAGGTGCGGCGCCAGCGCAAATATGGCGCCGAGGTGATCAAGGTGTGCGCGACCGGCGGCGTTTTCTCGCGCAACACCGAACCGGGCCAGTTGCAGGTGCCCGAGAACGAACTGCGCGCGATTGCCGACGAGGCGCACCAATGGGGGCTGCGCGTCGCCGCCCACGCGCATGGTGCCGCGGGCATCCGCGCCGCCATCGCTGCGGGGATCGACACGATCGAACATGCGAGCCTGGTCGACGACGAGGGCATCCGCATGGCGGTGGCCCGCAAGCAGCCGGTGTGGTTCGCAATGGACATCTTCAACACCGAATATACGCAGGCCGAGGGCGCGAAGAACGGCGTGCTCGAGGACAATCTGCGCAAGGATCGCGAGATCGCGCAGATCCAGCGCGACAATTTCAGGAAAGCGCACCGCGCCGGGGTGCGGATGGTGTTCGCGTCGGACGCCGGGGTGATGCCGCACAGCCAGGTCGGCGGCCAGTTCCGCGTCATGGTCGAATATGGGATGACCTCGCTGCAGGCGATCCAAGCGGCGACGAAGAATGCGGCCGAGGCGCTGGGCCGCGCAAAGGACGTCGGGGCGATTGCGGTGGGGCGTTATGCCGACATCGTCGCAGTCGATGGCGATCCGCTGGCCGATGTGCGGCAGCTGGAAAGCGTCGATGCGGTGGTCAAGGGCGGGTTGCTGGTGAAGGGGGAGTAAGAGTCTCACCGGAGCCCTGAGCCTGTCGAAGGGCGCCTACCCGAGAAGCGCCATTCGACAGGCTCAGGGCTACGATTTTTGGGATGGTTCAGTAAACCACCAGCTTGTCGACGATCGCATCGCGCATGTCGGGGGTGAAGTTCAGCACCGCTTCGGCATAGCTCGGCACGTCGCCATGATCGCGGCGCACGATGGCGAGTGCGGCGTCGAGATAGGCGGGGTTCACCGACATCAGCGCGCGGATCGCGTCGTCATGGATTTCGGCGCCATAGCGCGCGCGGATATGCGCCGCGCCCTGCGCGATCCGTTCCTCGATCTTGCCCGCGGTGTTGGTGAGCAGATAATCGTGCATCAGATCGTCCTCATGCACGCCGAGCAGACGATGGACGATCGCGACGGCAAAGCCGGTGCGGTCCTTGCCCGCGACGCAGTGGACGAGACTTGGCGCGTCATATTCGGCAAGCGCCGCGAGATAGAGGCGCAGCGTCGCGACGAGCGCGGGGCGATAGGGCATGCCGGCATAGGTGTCGATCATCCGCGCCCGCGCGGTTTCGACATCGATCGTCCCGCCTGCCGCCTGAAGATGCGGCGCCAACCCTGCAGTCACGCCGCCCGCGAACAAGACGCGCGCCGAGAAATTCTCCGACCGGCGGCACGGATGCAATTCGCGCTCGTCGTCGCCGCGCAGGTCGATGATGGTTTCCAGCCCCAGCGCGTCGAGCGCCGCCAGATCCGCGTCGGTGGCCGCTTCGTGATGCGCCGATCGCCACAGCATGCCGTCGCGAAGCCGCCCGCCACCCTCGACCGCATAGCCGCCATAATCGCGGAAATTATGGACGCCGCTCAGGGGCAGGACGCGCTCGGCAATCATGGTCATTCTCCTGTAAACACCGGCGGGCGTTTTTCGACGAAGGCGTTGATCGCCTCGCGGTTATCGGCCGTTTCGTGCACGATCGCCTGATAGGCGGCGCTGAGCTCCAAGATGTCGCTCATCCGGCTATGCTGCGCCTCGCGCAGCAACCTTTTGGTGAGGCGCAGCGCGCGGGGCGGATTGCACACGATCCGTTCGGCAATCGCCACGGCGCGATCGAGCAGTTCCGCGTCGGGGACGACGTCCGTGACCAGACCATATTCCTTTGCCTGCTGCGCGTCAAAGCGGTCGCCGGTCAGGAACAGTTCGGCCGCGCGCGGATAGCCGAGAATCTTTTGCAGCAGCCATGCGCCGCCGTCGCCGGGGACGATGCCGACCTTGATGAAGCTGCACGCGAACTTCGCGCTTTCCGCCGCAATGCGAATGTCGCAGGTGCAGGCCAGGTCGGCGCCCAGGCCGATGGCATGGCCGTTGACCGCGGCGATCATCGGCACTTCGCAGTCCATCAGGGCGCGGATCACTGCCTGTACCCCCTTGCGATAATTGGCGCGGGTGGAGTCGGGCTGGTCGAGCACGCCGATGCCGGTGCGATCCTGCATGCCCTTCAAATTGCCGCCGGCGCTGAACGCCTTGCCGCTGCCGGTCAGGATGATCGCGCTGACGCCGCGATCGTCGCCAAGGGTGCTGAGCGTGTCGATGATGTCCTGGCAATCCTCATGGGTACCGATCGCATTCATGCTTTCGGGTTTGATCATGGTCAGGATCGCGATCTTCCCCCGCCGCTCGACACTCAAAAACTCGCCCATGATCAAAATTCCTTTCCTGTTGGCAAAGGCTATTGCATGGCTGTCGGGACATGCAAGGCTTTGCGCTCTATCCCTTCGATCCACCCGGCGACATCGCAGCACTGCGCGCCGAATTGCGGGCATGGCTCGCGGTGAACCAGCCGCAGGGCGATGTCGTCGCGCGTGCCAATTGCTGGGCGAGCTTCGATGCTGATTTCAGCCGCGCGCTGGGGACGGCGGGGTACATCGGGATGACCTTGCCGACGCGATATGGCGGCGGCGACCGCCATCCGCTGGAACGCTATGTCGTGATCGAGGAATTGCTGGCGGCGGGCGCGCCGGTCGGGGCGCACTGGATCGCGGACCGGCAGACCGGGCCGCTGATCGTGCGTTATGGCAGCGAGGAACAGCGCCAGCGCTATTTGCCGGGGATTGCGAAGGGTGAGCTTTATGCGTGCATCGGGCTGTCTGAACCGGGGGCAGGGTCCGACCTGGCGGCGGTGCGGACCACGGCGCGCGAAACCGCGGAGGGTTGGCGGATCAACGGCCAGAAAATCTGGACCACCGGCGCGCAATTCTCGCACATCATGTTGGCGCTTGTCCGCACCGAGGAGGGCAGCGAGCGCAACGCGGGATTGAGCCAGCTGCTGATCGATCTCGACACTCCCGGCATCACGATCCGCCCGATCATCGACATGGCGGGTAACCACGACTTCAACGAGGTGTTTTTCGACGATGTGCTGGTGTCGCATGGCGCGCTGGTCGGGACGCGGGGGCAGGGGTGGCAGCAGGTGACCGCCGAGCTCGGGCTCGAACGGTCGGGGCCGGAACGCTATCTGTCGAGCCACGCGCTGCTCGCCGCGCTGATCGATGCGGCAGGCGCCGATCCCGACCCGGCGGTCGCGGTGCTGATCGGCGAACTCACCGCCGAGATGTGGACGCTGCGCCAATTGTCGATGTCGACCGCGGCGAAGCTGGCGGCGGGTGAGGATCCGATGGTCGAAGCGTCGGTGGTCAAGGAATTGGGCAACGCGTTCGAACAGGACATGCCGCGCCGGGTGCAGGCCATCGTCGATTGTCCGTGGGACGATCCGGGCGACCTTGGCCGATTGCTCCGTGCGCTGCTGATCGCATCGCCCAGCTTTTCGCTGCGCGGCGGGACGCGCGAAGTGATCCGCGGAATCATCGCGCGCGGATTGGGCCTCAGATGAGCGCGGCGCGCGACATGCTGTGCGACACCGCGCGCGCGGTGTTTGCGGAGGCGGCGACGGCGGGGATGGCGCCGATTGAAGAGGCCGGATTCGGCCTGCTGCTCGTGCCCGAAGCCGATGGCGGTTTCGGCGGCGACTGGGGCGACGTGAATGCGGTGTTGCAGATCGCGGGCGTCGCGGTCCCTGATCTGGCGATTGCCGCGCTGATCGCGCCGGACGCT
This sequence comes from Sphingopyxis sp. EG6, assembly GCF_003609815.1. Lineage (NCBI taxonomy): Bacteria > Pseudomonadati > Pseudomonadota > Alphaproteobacteria > Sphingomonadales > Sphingopyxidaceae > Sphingopyxis > Sphingopyxis sp. EG6. Next base: position 1,773,916 of record NZ_AP017603.1, on the reverse strand, counting down.
GTGCAGCCTGCCGCTACGGTCAGCCTGATGGCGGGCGCGATGGGGCAGGCGCTGGCGCTGTCGATCGCGCATGTGAACACGCGGCAGCAATTCGGGCGGCCGCTAGGCAAATTCCAGGCCGTGCAGCAATCGCTGGCGGTGATGGCGTGCGAAGTGCGCGCGGTCGAAGCAGCGGCTGCGGCGCTGGCAGCGCGGCTGGATGCGGTGGGGTTCGATCCTGCCGCGGCGAATTTCGAGATGGCGGCGGCGAAGTTGCGCGCCAACCGCGCGGTCGGGGTGGTGACCGCAATCGCGCATCAGGTGCATGGCGCGATCGGCTTTACCGCCGAATATGTGCTGAACCGCGTGACGATCCCGCTGATGCGCTGGCGCAGCGAGCATGGCAATGATGCTTATTGGGCGGCGAAGCTGGGGCGGCAGGTGTCCGGGCTTGGTGGACAGGGGCTGTGGGAAGCGCTGACCGCGCGGTAAGCCTGATCTGTACCACGCGGTCATCACCGCAGCCCTGAGCCTGTCGAAGGGCGCTTATCCGAGAAGCGCCCTTCGACAGGCTCAGGGCTACGGTTCAGATTGAACGAGCATCCACTACCGCACCGCGCCGCCTTCGCGCAGCGCCGTGATCTTGGGCGCGTCATAACCGAGCCCCGCCAGCACCGCATCGCCATTGGCGCCGACCGCCGGAGCCGCGCGCGGCGTGTCGTTGACCGTTGCCGAATAGCGCGGCGCGGGAGCGGGCTGGACCGCGCCGCCGACCTCCAGAAACGTCTCGCGTGCGACATTGTGCGGATGCTGAGGCGCTTCGCCCAGTGACAGGATCGGCGCAAAGCAGACGTCGGTCATCTCCATGATCGCGCACCATTCGTCGCGGGTCTTCGTGAGGAACAGCGCGGTCAGCTTGTCCTTCAGCGTCCCCCATTTCGAGGGGTCCATTTGCGCATCGAAATCGGGATCGTTGGTCAGCCCGGTCTTTTCGCGCAGCAGCGCATAGAATTGCGGTTCGATCGACCCAATCGAGATGAACTTGCCATCGGCGCAAACATAGCTGTCATAGAAATGCGCCGCGCCGTCGAGCAGGTTGACGCCCGCCTCGTCTTTTAGCCGTCCCATCGCCTTGAAACCCCAGGTCATGCCCGCGAGCAGCGCCGAGCCGTCGGTCATCGCGCAGTCGATCACCTGACCCTCGCCGGTGCGCGCGGCATGGACGAGCGCGCTCGCCATGCCGAAGGCGAGCATCATCCCGCCGCCGCCGAAATCGCCGACATAATTGACCGGTGGCACCGGCTTTTCGCCCGCACGACCGATGCCGTGGAGTACGCCTGACAACGCAATATAGTTGATGTCGTGACCCGCGGCCTGGGAGTAGGGCCCGAACTGCCCCCAGCCGGTCATGCGGCCGTAGATCAGCTTGGGGTTATCCGCGAGCAGCACATCGGGGCCAAGCCCGAGCCGCTCCATCACGCCGGGACGATATCCCTCGATGATCCCGTCGGCGCTTTTGCAAAGCTCGCGGGCGATCGCGACCGCTTCCGGGTTTTTCATGTCGAGCGCGATCGAGGTGCGGTTGCGACTGAGCGGATCGCGCGGGTCCATGAAGCCGCCTGGGCGGTCGATGCGGATCACCTCGGCGCCATGATCGGCGAGCATCATGCCGCAGAAGGGACCGGGGCCGATCCCGGCAAATTCGATGATGCGGATGCCCTTCAGCGGCCCAGCCATGTCGTGTCTCCCAGATTTATATCAGCTCGTCATTGCGCGGAGCGAAGCGACGCAGCAATCCAGTGCGCGCGTAATCCGCTCTGGATTGCTTCGCTCCATTCGCAATGACAAAGGTTGATTATATGCGTTCGATGATGATCGCGGGCGCCATGCCGCCCGCGGCGCACATCGTAACCAAGCCGTAGCGACCCCCCGAGCGCTCAAGCTCGTCGAGCGCGGTGCCGATCAGGATCGAACCGGTAGCGCCAATCGGGTGACCAAGCGCCATCGCTCCGCCGTTGATGTTCACCTTATCGCGGTCGAGATCGAGGTCGCGGATGAACTTTTCGGCGACGACCGCAAAGGCTTCGTTGATTTCCCAGACGTCAATGTCGTCCTTGCTCAGTCCGGCCTTTTCGAGCACTTTTTTCGCTGCGGGGACGGGAGCGTTGAGCATGAGCGTCGGATCGTCGCCGATATTGGCATAGGCGACGACGCGTGCGCGGGGTTTCAGGCCGTGCTTGTCGGCATAGTCTTTGGACGCCAGCAGGATCGCGGCGGCGCCATCGACAACGCCCGACGAGTTGCCGGCATGATGGAAGTGTTGGATTTCGACATCGGGATAGCGGCGGTTGATCTGCTTGCGGAAGCTGAAGCCGCCGCCCAGGTCAAAATCAGCCAGGCCAGTGAAGGCGGGCTTGAGCGACGCCAGTCCTTCGGCGGTGGTTTCGGGGCGCGGGAATTCTTCATGGTCGAGCGCCACGCTGCCGTCGGGGTTGAGCACTGGGACGACCGATTTGGCAAAACGGCCTTCCTTGATTGCGCGATCGGCGCGCTGCTGGCTGACCAGCGCGAGCGCGTCGAGATCTTCGCGGCTGATCCCTTCGATCGTCGCGATCGCGTCGCCGCAGACGCCTTGGTGCGACTGCGGGTGGAGTTCGTCGAGCGCTTCGTGACCCGACCCCATCAGCCGCGGCGGCAGCCCGGCGTTGGCTTGTTCGGCGGCATAGGCGGTGGTGTAGCTCATCATTTCGGTACCGCCCGCGATGACGCAATCTTCCATGCCGCTCATGACGGTGGCGGCGGCCAGGTTGACCGACGTGATGCCCCCGCCGCAGAAACGGTCGAGTGTCGTCCCCGAAGCCTGGGTGTCATAACCCGCCGACAGCGCCGCCATGCGGCCAAGGTCGCCGCCCTGCTTGCCATTCTGTGACGACGTCGACCAGATGATGTCATCGACCGTCGCGGTGTCGAGGTTGTTGCGCTCCTTGATCGCTTTCAGCACCGTGGCGGCGAGATGTTGCGGGTGGAGGTGCGACAGCGCGCCCTTGCCGGGCTTGCCAACCCCCCGCGGGGTGCGGACGGCGTCGATGATATAGGCTTCGGGCATGGAAGTGTCCTTTCAGAAGGATATTATTGGAAGATCATGATTTAGGGATTTGCTGACCTCTACCCCGTTCGTGTCGAGCGAAGTCGAGACACGCCGAGTTCGTGCGTGCCTTCACGTGTCTCGACTTCGCTCGACACGAACGGAAAGGGGACGATGTCATAGCTCAGCGGGGGGCCATGCGGATCGCGCCGTCGAGGCGGACGGCCTGGCCGTTGAAATAGGTGTTGCGGATCATTTCCATCGCGAGGCTGGCATATTCCTCGGCCTTGCCGAGCCGCTTGGGGAAGGGGACGGACGCTTCGAGGCTTTCCTTCACCTTGGGGTTCATATTGTTCAGCAGCGGTGTGCCGAACACGCCCGGCATGATCGAATTGACGCGGATGCCAAGGTCCATCAGGTCGCGCGCCATCGGCAGGACAAGGCCGTTCACTCCGGCCTTGGCCGAACCATAGATGACCTGCCCGATCTGGCCGTCCTGCGCGGCAACCGAGGCGGTGAGGATGATCGCGCCGCGCTCGCCATCCTCCAGTTCGGGCAAGGTGGCCATGCCTTCGGCGGCGATCGATGCCACGCGGTAACTGGCGGTGAGGATGCCCTCGACGCCAAAGGCGTAATCCTCGGTCGGCGTCCGGCGATAGCCGCCCTTTTGTTTATCGTAGGCGAGCGTCTTGCCGCGCCGCGACGTCATCGCGCAGTGGACGCAGATGCGCTCCTGCCCATGCGCCGCGCGCGCTTTCGCATAACCGTCGAGCACCGATTGCTCATCAGTGATGTCGACATGGACGAACAGCCCGCCGATCGACTGTGCGACCTCTTCACCGAGCGGGTCGTTGATGTCGAAGACTGTGACCTTGACCCCTGCCGTCGCCAGCGCTTCGGCGGTGGCGCGGCCAAGTCCCGAAGCGCCGCCGGTAACAATGGCCGATGTGGTGGAATCGAATTTCATGCGCGCCTCCTCAAGCCGGAATCTGGTTGAACGGGACGCCCTTGTCGGGGCGATGATCCTGCGGCAGGCCGAGCACCTTTTCGGCGATCGTGTTGAGCAACGTCTCGTCCGACCCGCCCGCGATGCGGCCCGTCGGGGCGTTGATCCAGCTTGATGCCCAATCCTCCTTTTGCGAGGCATGTTCGTCGAAGGCAAAGCCGCCGGTGCCTTGCAGGTCGATTGCGAGCTCGGACAATTTCTGGCGCGAACGCACCGCGACCAGCTTGTTGAGCGAACCTTCGGCGCCCGGGATCATCCCCGCCTGCATCATCAGCCGCGCGCGGACGTTGATCGAATCGAGCCCCGACCGCATCGCATAGTTGCGCGCGATCTGTTGCCGGATACGGCCGTCCTCGATCGCGGGCTTGCCGCCCAGCGACGTCTCTTTAGCGAGGTCGACGAACAGGTCGAGGTGCGGGCCGAACCCCGCGCTGTCGGTCGCGACATAGCGTTCGATCATCAGCGTGGTGATCGCGACCGCAAAGCCGCCGCCGACGGGCGACATGCGATGATCGTCGCTGATCTTCACATCATCGAAGAACACTTCGTTGACGTGGCTGTCGCCGCCGGCAAGCTTGATCGGCCGCACCGTCACCCCCGGCGCTTTCATGTCGACCCAGAAATAGGTCAGCCCCTTGTGCTTGGGCACGGTCGGGTCGGTGCGCACGACGATGACGCCATAGTCGCTGTAATGCGCCCAGCTGGTCCAGACTTTCTGGCCGTTGATCTTCCAACCATTGCCATCGGGTTCGGCGCGGGTGCGCAGGCCCGCGAGGTCCGAGCCGCCCGAGGGCTCGGAAAACAGCTGGCACCAGATTTCCTCGCCCTGCAGCGCCTTCAGGACGCGTTCCTTGACGAACTCCTTGTCGCTGCCGAACTGCATCAACACCGGCACCGGCATGCCGAGAGAGATGCCGAAATAGAAGTTCGGGAAGCCGTGCTTCATTTCCTCGGCGTCGAAGGTCACCTTTTCCAGATGGGTCAGCCCCTGGCCGCCATATTCGGTCGGCCAGTTGATACCCGCATAGCCCGCATCGAATTTCGCCTTTTGATAGCGGCGCCCGAGCGCCAGGTCTTCGGCTTCCGACAACCCTTTGCGCGCCGCGCGGCCATAGGTCGGCGCCATCGATTCGAGCCAGGCGGCGGCCTTGGCGCGATAGGTTTCGAGATCGCTCATGCCGCTTCTCCTGCCAGACGGTCGACCAGCACATCCTCCCAGAACAGGCTGCTGCCCTGTTCGATAGCGAGGCTGCGCGCGCGGCGCATATGAAGGTGGAGGCCGAGCTCCCACGTCACGCCGATGCCGCCGTGGATCTGGATGCAGTCGCGCGCCGCAGTGTCATAGGCTTCGGTCGCCGACAGCCGCGCGGCGGCGGCGGCGGTGATGAAATCGGATTCGCCCTCGCGCGCGGCGGCGTGGATGCAATTGGCGCGCGCCAGCTCGACCACGCCGTAAAGCTCGGCGATACGGTGCTTCACCGACTGGAACGCACCGATCGGCTGGCCAAAGGCGCGGCGCGTGAGCGCATAGTCGCGGGCGATTTCCATCAGCACTTCGGCGCCGCCGGTTTGCTCATGCGCCGTCACCACGGCTTGCAGGGCGAGGATGTGGAGCGCGGCGTCGCGCGCCGCATGGCCGACCGCCAAGGTTTCCGCGGGTGTGCCCGCAAAGTGCAGGTCGGCGAGGCAACGGCTGTTGTCGAAGCTTGCAACCGTCGATCGTTCGACCCCCGCAAGCTCGACCAGCGTCAGCGCAGGCATTCCGGGACCGTTGGCCAGCACGATCGCGATGTCGGCGGCCAGTCCACCCGAAACGGCGCTGGCGACCCCGGCGAGCAAATCGCCGGTCAGCGTCACGTCAGGCTGAGCGGGCAGCGCATCGGGGCCAGCGGCAAAGGCGATCGCGCCGATCGTCTCACCCGACGCCAGCCCGGGCAGCCACCGGGCCTTTTGCGCGTCGGTGCCATAGATTTCGATCGCCTTGGCGGCCCCGAAATTCGAAGTCAGAAAAGGTGCGCCGCTAAGCGACCGGCCCGCCTGATGCGCGATCAGCCCAAGCTCGACCAATCCAAGCCCCAGGCCGCCCTGTGCTTCGGGAAGCGCCAGCGCGGTCCAGCCCTGTTCCTTCGCCGTGTCCCAGAAGGGGCGATGATAATCGCCGACCGATTCGAGCAGTGGCAGCAAGTCGTCCTTGCTGACGCGCGCTTCGAGTACCCGCCGTGATTCGGTCGCGATGGCCTGTTGGCCTTCGTCGTAAAGGATCGTCATGACCGCATTTGTCCCGCTCCCGTATATCTTGTCTTGCCAATGAACCGGACGTTGACGTAAACGTCAAGTCAATTCCGGCGCGGCGTCGACGTAGCGTCATTTGCCGCGACCAAAATGGGGAAGGACAGGCCATGGCTTTCAAGACACGCATCACCGACATGCTGGGGATCGAACATCCGATCGTTCAGGGAGGCATGCAGAGCGTCGGCTACGCCGAACTCGCCAGCGCGGTTTCGAATGCCGGGGGGCTCGGGATTATCACGGCGCTGACCCAGCCCAGCCCCGAAGCGCTGCGCGACGAAATCGAACGCTGCCGCGCGATGACCGCCAAACCGTTCGGCGTGAACATGACCGTGTTCCCGACGATCAACGCCCCCGATTACAAGGCCTATGCGCAGGCGATCATTGATGGCGGGGTCAAGATCGTCGAGACCGCGGGAACGCAGGCGGTACGCGAGATATGGGAGATGCTGAAACCCCACGGGGTCGCCATCCTCCACAAATGCACCGCGGTGCGCCATGCGCTGTCGGCCGAGCGCGCCGGATGCGACATCATCTCGATCGACGGGTTCGAATGCGCGGGGCATCCTGGCGAGGACGATATTCCGGGGCTGATCCTGATCCCCGCCGCCGCCGACAAGGTGAAGATCCCGATGCTGGCCTCGGGCGGCTTTGGCGACGGCCGCGGCTTGGTCGCTGCGCTGTCGCTGGGCGCCGAGGGGATCAACATGGGCACGCGCTTCTGCGCGACAGTCGAGGCGCCGATCCACGACAATGTGAAGCAAGCCTATATCGACAATGACGAGCGCGGCAGCTTCCTGATCTTCCGCAGCCTCAAGAACACCGCGCGCGTCGGCAAGAGCGCGGTGAGCGAAGAGGTGGTGCGCCGTCTCGCCCAGCCCGATGCGACCTTTGCCGATGTCGCCGAACTGGTGAACGGCAAGGCGGGGCGCGAACTGCTCGAAACCGGCGACCTGTCGAAAGGTGTGTTCTGGGCCGGGATGGTGCAGGGGCTGATCCACGACATCCCGACCTGTCAGCAACTGATCGACCGCATCATCGCCGAGGCCGACGCGATCGTCGATCAGCGACTGGCATCGATGCGGCGTTAGGCCGATATGCTGGCGCGCCGCGCGGGCTTTCGATATGATCCGATTCTTCGCAATCTGATCATTTTGTTGCCCACGGCGTTTTCACCCGCCGGTGCGCCAGGGGGGATGTTTGAGCCTCATCGAATATAAGGGTTTTGGCGGCGTCCCGCTGTCTGCCGATGTGCTGGGCGACGACAACGACCCTGCGGTTCTGCTGATCCCCGACATCGGGCAGCCGCGCAGCGCGTGGCGTGCGGTCGCCGAAGGCCTGGTGCTGTCGGGGCGCCGGGTGGTCAATCTCGACCTGCGCGCGCCCGGCGGCGTCGACCAGCTCGCCGCCCATGTCGAAGATTTGCGGCTGGTCCTCGCGCAAATGGGGTCGCGTCCGGTGGTGGTTGCCGCGCGGCATGGCGGCTGGATCGCGACGCGCGCGCTGGCAACCGACGGCATTTTGCTCGCGGGCGGGCTGGTGCTCGTCGATATGCCCGACGATGCCGATGCGGTCGCCAGCGGTATCGCGGCGCGGCAGGCGCTGCCGACACTGACGGTGCGCGGCGGCTTTGCCGCGGTGCCGAGGGGCGCCGGGGACGACGCGTTCCAAGCCGCGCTGCCGATCGGCGAACGGGCCGATATCGACGATAGCGACCTGGCGCTGGGCACCGACCGGACCGAGGCGCTGCTCGGCCAGTTGCTCGATTTTCTCGAACGCCGCCAGCCACGTGAGGCGACCGAGTTTCAGGCAGGATCGGACCCGCGGACGCTGCGCGATGCGATGGGCTGCTTTGCCACCGGCGTGACGATCGTCACCGCGCTCGATGCGGACGGGGCGCCGGTCGGATTGACCGCGAACAGCTTCACCTCGGTATCGCTCGACCCGCCGCTTTTGCTCGTGTGCATCGCCAATTCGGCAGGTACGGCGCCGGCGTTGCGCGAGGCGGGACATTTCGGGGTCAACGTCCTCCAGATCGGCCAGCAGCCAGCATCGAACCGCTTTGCCACCCGCGGCGAGGATCGCTTTGCCAATCTGCCGTGGGCGCCGGGGCAGACCGGCGTCCCGCTGCTCGGCAGCTCGCTGGTGTCATTCGAATGCCAGCGCGAATCGCTGCACGAGGCGGGCGATCATTTCATCCTGGTCGGCCGCGTGGTGCGCGCGCAGTTCGAACCGCACCGCGATCCGTTGCTCTATTTCCGCGGCAAATACCGCCGCCTGCATTTCGCTTGAGGTTGATGGTCGGACCGGACAGTCGGTGGCGGAGCGGGAGGGATTCGAACCCTCGATGGGCTTTTGACCCATACTCACTTTCCAGGCGAGCGCCTTCGACCACTCGGCCACCGCTCCGCATGCTTGGAACGGGCGCCCTAGTCGCTGGGCAGGGCTTTCGCAAGTCGGTTGAGCATGGCACACAGGTGGCATGAAACATCTGCTTCTGGCCGCCGCTGCCGCTTCGCTCGCCCTTCCGGTCACTGCGCAGGAGCCTGCCCCAATCCCGTCGCCTGGAGAGATTGCGGCGGCGGCGCGCGCGGGCGACTGGATCGCGATCGCGCCTTCCGACCTGTTGGTGATGGACTTGGCGCCCGACACCAAGGGCAAGCCGCGCCGTGTCGTCATCCAGTTGATGCCCGCGCCGTTCAGCCAGGGATGGATCGGCAATATCCGCAAGCTCGCCGCAGCGCATTGGTGGGACGGCACGAGCGTCAACCGGGTGCAAGACAATTATGTCGTGCAATGGGGCGATGCGACTGAAAAGAAGCCGCTGCCGGAGGGGTTGGTGATGGTGGCGGAGAGCGCATATGTGACTTCCGATCCAGCAAGCGGGCTTAGCACCGTGGATGGCAAGCCGGCGATCCGCCTATCGAGGGCCGAGGCGGAACGGAGGGCGAAGCACTTTGAACGGTCGGTAGATATTTTTGACGGCGCGTCGATGGCTGACGCCTATGCGCCGACCGTGATGTTCGAATCCGGATGGCCGATCGGCTATTCCAATGCGTCCGTGCCAGATAGCCGTTGGCCTCTTCATTGCTACGGCATGGTCGGTGTAGGCCGCAACCTGTCGCCCGACACGGGCACGGGCGCCGAACTCTACACCGTCATCGGCCACGCCCCGCGCCATCTCGACCAGAATATAGCGCTCGTCGGTCGCGTGATCAGCGGGATCGAGCATCTGTCGAGCCTGCCACGCGGCACCGGTGCGCTGGGTTTTTATGAATCGGAAGTTGAGCGCGTGCCGATCGCCTCAGTCCGGATCGCCACCGAACTGCCCGAGGCCGATCAGCCGCGCTTCGAATATCTGTCGACCGAGAGCGACAGCTTCGCGCGCTATGCCGACGCCCGCGCCAATCGCCGCGATCCGTTTTTTATCAAGCCCGCGGGCGGGGCCGACATCTGCAATATCCCGGTGCCGGTTCGCGCGGTCGGCGAAGGGAAATGACGTTAGTGCATGATCGATAGACGCCCTTCGACAGGCTCAGGGCTACGGTGTTGGAAGCGTGAGGACTCATTTTGTTACCGTAGTGCTGAGCTTGTCGAAGCACGCTTGTCGTCCAAAAGCATAGGGTTGTGCGATGGACTGGATGTTCCACTGCTATCTGCTGCGCTGCGCGGACGGTTCCTATTACACCGGCCGCACCGATGACCTGCCGCGACGGATTGGCGAGCATCAGTCCGGGTTCTTTGCGGGGTACACTTATAAGCGGCGGCCAGTCGAGGCGGTCTGGAGCGACGCTTTTCAGACGCGAGACGACGCGAAAGCGGCCGAGCGTCAGATCAAAGGTTGGAGCAGAGCCAAGAAGGGAGCGCTGATCGCTGGCGATTGGAACCGAATCTCGGAGTTGGCGACATGCCGGTCTCTGGCCGATAGTCGCCCTTCGACAGGCTCAGGGCTGCGGTGATGGAAAGTTTCACTGTCACCACCCCACTCTGGCGCTGGCAGTCCGCGACCGCCCCCGCGGCGTGGTTCTTTGTCACCATCACGGGCGATGCCGCCGATGGCATCCGGATCGCGGCGATCAGCGGCCAGTGGCTGGATGGGCGCAAGGGATTCGGATCGGCGCGGGTCGATGTGACGATCGGCGACACAAGCTGGCAGACATCGGTGTTTCCGCACAAGGAAAGCGGCGGCTGGCTGCTCCCCGTCAAGGCCGCGGTGCGCAAGGCGGAGGGATTGGCCGAGGGCGATTTGGTGCGGGTGACGGTCAGTCTTTAGAGTCTTTCTGGCTTAGATTGAGGCATATCCGGCTCCACGGATGTAGTTGGCGCACTCGTTGGGCGGGAAGTGATCGAGCAGTTTTCCGATGCGCCGCCATGTGGTTTCGACGGTGCGCTCGTTGGCCTTTCGGAGCAGGCGTTTGAGCTTGGCGAACATTTCCTCGATGGGGTTCAGATCGGGCGAGTAGGGCGGCAGGAAGAACAGCCTGATGCCCGCCGTCTTGAGCAGTTTGCGCACCTGGCTGCCTTTGTGGCTGCCGAGGTTGTCGACCACGACGATGCAGCCCGGCTCCAGCTCGGGGATCAGGAACTGCTCGACCCAGGCGGTGAAGCTCTCGCCGTTGATCGGGCCGTCGATAACGCAAGGAGCGACGATGCCGTCATGGCGCAGCCCGGCAATGAAGGTCAGCGTCTTCCAATGCCCGTGCGGCACCTTGTCGATCAGCGCCTCACCCTTGGTATGCCAGCCATGGGTGCGAGTCATGTTGGTCTTCGCCCAGGTCTCGTCGATGAAGACCATCCGCTTGGGGTCTACCCAGCGCTGGACCCAGCGCCAGCGGGCACGGCGGCGAACGACGTCGGGCCGGTCTTGCTCCTTGGCGAAGAGCGTCTTTTTTTAAACGTCTTGCCGCACCGCCTGAGGAACCGCCACAGCGTGTCGCAGCACACCGTAACTCCCCGCTCGTCACGCAGCTCGGCCAGCAACTCGTGCAGGGTCAGATCCTTCTTCTGTTCGATCCGAGCCAGCAGCCACTCGCGCTCACCCGCCAGCAACGGCCGCATGTGACCGCCGACCTTGCCCGGCTCAACCGAACCTCGCGTCCGCCATGCCTGTGCCCAGCGAACCCCCGTGGCCGGGCTCACCTCCAGCAACCGGGCCGCCGCCCGCGCCGACATGCCCCGATCCAGAGCACGGCAAAATCGAACCCGCAAATCCTGCGATAATGGCCTCATCCATGCTGGCCTCCTCACCAGTGGCCAGCTTGAATCACACTTCTGAGCCCCTGGGAATCCCCCGCGATTCATTCAACATCGGAAAGACTCTAGCCTGGGTGTCCGCTTTCGTTTCGCGCGCCTGCGCCTTGCGCTTGCGCAAGTTGTCGCGCAGCGCCTCGGCCAGACGGCGTTCGCGTTCGATGTCGGCGGGGGAGGGTGCTTTGTTCACCTTCACGGCCATGCCCCCGAAATTGCCCCATCGTCAACCCTCGCACCTTGACAGGCGCCGGACGCCCCGCCATAGGCCGCGCCTGCCCACCGAACAGAGGTTCGCCGGGCGCCCGGTTGCTGCTGTAGCTCAGTGGTAGAGCGCGTCATTGGTAATGACGAGGTCGACAGTTCAATCCTGTCCAGCAGCACCATTTTCCTGCCATTGGCACTTACGACGTTCGCGATTGCTACTTTGGCGAACTTTTCGAGGCTCGCGCAACACGCAAGCACCTAGGCAGCTTTTCAGTTTTTAGTATTTGGCGATCGTCGCCAGAGCCTTGCGGCGGATCCAGCCGAGCGTGTCATGGCGTGGGCATCCGTCGCGCTCGAGCATCCATTCCAGTCGAGTGCCATGTATTCCGCTTCGCGCGCTAAGTTCGCCTAGCGTAATGCGGTCCCGTGCCATTCGGCGCAGCCAACTCCATGAAATCCGATGCGCGCCGCCGCCCCGCTTAGCAATTGATGGGAGGACATGCGCATGTTTCAGCCGCAAATTTAAGATTTCGGCAGCATCACGCTGAGACACGAACCAAGACCCTACGCCGGTCGACATGGCGGCGAGGTTCCGCGTCTGCAGCCTCGCGGCGTCATCTGACGAAATAAAAATCTGACCAATTGTTTCGCCCTCGCAAGAGTAGAGGATCTTTCCGCTAAGTAGATCGCGCATAATTTCACCCCAGGGTTTCGCTCCGCCACCCATCCCTCTCGCAACTCGGTGAAGCGGCCTAGGATCGGCAATGGATGCGGTGGGGCTGGCGGCGTGCATGAGCGCACGACGAAACAACAGGAGCTCGGCATTGTGCGCCTGAAGCGGACCATAATGAGCGAGAATATAGGGGTGAGTGCAACTGACGACGAGATTCTCATCCACCAGTTGCGCCATCGCATATTGCGGGAGGCCAAGGAGATGCGTGAATCTTTCTGGGCCTAGGCGGTTGGCTAAGAAGTCGTCGAGAGTCTCTATTTCGGCGCGATCAAGAGTTGGGAAAACGCGGTTGGCGCGAAAGCATATCCGCGTGATTAGATGTCCGCTGCGACGAGCTTGGGCGAGCTTATTCTCGTGTTGCCCCGTTAGAGTTGCGGCTTGGCGCATGTCGATCTGATCCGACGGCACGCCATCCGCCGTGGAAGTGATTGACGCCATTACATCGGTAATCGCAGAACGGACAACGGGTGGTAGCACCTCGCTGTCGATGCCGGCAAGATAGTGACCTGCCCCCTTGTGACGAACATTATTTTTGGAAATAGATCTGCGCTGAACCGCATCGGCCAGCGCATCAATGAGCCCCTCCGGCCAGCGACGCACGATGTTTGCAGCTTGCGCGAGCGATGCTGTATATTGTCTCAGATCTGCAATGGCGGGTTCGGCCCTCCTAGAAGGGATGAAGCCAGCGGCCGTCAGCGGCATGACGATCAGGGCTAGATTGAAGACCATCCCACCGTCCCACGTCGCCAGCGTGGACGGCAGCTTCGAGCGCGCAGCTGCACGGCGGCATTCGTCGGGGTCGATTAGGCCGATGATAAATGAGATGTCATCGCGCTGTTCGGCTTCGACTGTTGTGGTTGGGGTATCCGCAAGTGCGGCATTGCATAGGTCGCATCGGTCGAGCCGATCGGCCGCCTGCCACCTTTGCACCGCTCCGCACGCGCAAGTGTCCACGAGATATTCCCAGGTTTCGGTGCAGCACGGGATCATCTTAAGAGACCATAGGGCACGTGCGTGGGCGGATCGTGCAACGGCAGTTGGGGCGAAGCGCCTGCGTCGAAACAAAATCTCGTCTGACCGAACCGCGCAACCGAAGAAGTCAACGTAGCCCACATCCGTGCGAGGTGGATGTCTACGCCGTTGTATCTCAGCAACGGGCTGGCGAAGAATCTCCGCTAGCCCCGCCTCGTCCAGATCATGGATAAGAGATGCGGTCGGATTATGTGCGTGTGGTGCTCCGACTTGGCTCAAGATGACGTGGGACGAAGGCAAAATATTCCTGGCCACCGTGCGGGCAACAAGGCTCATCAACCCTTCGGTGGGAATTGCGGGCACGCCCCAAAGCACCGGTCCCATGTTAAGCGTCTCTGAGGAAGTTGCGGTCGATGGTCCCATCGGCGATGCACCAGGCGTCGACCGCGTCGATCAGGCTTATGAGGCTGATAAAGTCGTCGCCAGCGAGCAGGGTGGTTTCGAGCGCGGCCAGCAGAATATTGTGCAACTCGCCAATGAGACCGTTGCTACAGAGGCGAAGTTTCTCGGCGATCTCGGGCTGGCACAAACCCGAGTGACGACTCAGAATTCCGCGGGCGACTATTTCGCTATCGATCCGCCGCAGGAGATCGGCCCATTGCAGTTTATCGTCGGGGTTGTCCCCGTAGGGGGCAAGGACGACCTGCGGCGCACAACGGTTCTTAAGTTCGCGATTGTTGGCGAAGAGTGACTGCGCGTCGCTAGTGCCCATCAGCACTATCGGGACCCAGCCGAGCGAGAGAATATTCTTGATGGTGTTGGCCGCGTCGGTGGCGAGGCTCTTCTGCCTGAAATGGTTGAGCTCGTCGATGATGAGCAACTTGACTTGGAAATCCTTGATGCCCTGCTGGACTCGGCGGAGGAGCAGTTCGGCCTCGCCCCGGGTGGAGTAATTATCTCCCATCGCGGAGAGGATCGAACTCGCGAGGCTTTTAGGAGTGCCTGTGGTTGAAAGGGTAACGTGCAGCACCGGTTTGTTCGCAGGATCATGTCCCGGCTCGCCTTCCACGAAAGCCTGCAGAATTTTCCCACAGGTGCTCTTTCCTGCGCCGGATTGGTTAAGGTAACGAAACGCCCGGCGTTGCTGTCCCTCTGGCTGCTTCTCACCCATCTTGAGCAAGGAATGCATCTGTCGAACTGCGGTGAGCTGTGCTCGGGTAGGCATGACGATGCCCTCGAAGGATGCAAGACCTTCACCAACGTGATCCGCGAGATCGGATGGCTTCAGCGCGACAGGAGTGATCGGCGCAATCATTGCTGGCGGATGCGAGGAGATGGTGGATTCGCGCTTTTGGCGCCGCGGCGTTGCGCGGGGCGTTGGTCCAACGGCGTCAGTTTTCGATGTCGGTTTTGGCTTCAGCATGCGTTTACTCCACGTTCGGGATGTTAGATGTAGCTTCCCGTGTCCGACGCGATGTCGAGGCGGCGGGCGGTCTGCGCCATGTCCTGCTGTGCCATTTCGGCCGAGGCGGACTTCGTGACGCTCGGAGCGTCACGCCGGTCACGCCGCCGCTTACTGTTCTTGCGATTGGAACTGCGGGGTGCGATGCGGTTGGGATCGCCACGCGTTTCGACGCGCGTGTCGTGTGCGATTACATTTTCCATGCCGGTGGGCGAACTATCAACGGGCAGCAGCTTTATGGCGTCGCCGAGATATGCGCGACCCTGCGAGGAGTCGGCTAGGCGGGCTGCTGCGCGACGTTCGGCGACGAAGGCGTCAGGGATTACGCGCCGCATCGCTTGGCTGTAGGCAGTGTGGACTTCAAGCATATCATGTTCGGACTCGAACTTCATTCTTTTGTCGGATGCGTAGTCCTTGAGACGCCTGTGCAACCAGAGTGGCAGGTTTTCGGAATACCGGCGCATAGCGCATGGAATCTCGACATATTCACCGCGAAGTTCATCGAACACCCAAGCGATACTCATGTCGTTTGGATCATATTTGAACTTCACCTTGTGGAAGGTGCGCTTCTTGGTGTCGGCTGCGACGCCGCGCGCCATCCCAATATTGAATAACAAATCTTCGTTGGTGACCGGATATCGATCATCAGAGCCATCAGAACCGTAGCGCAGACCTTCTATGATCGCACCCTCGCCCCGGAACTCGGCATAGACGAGTTGACCAATAGCACGGCGGAGGTGGTCGACGTCTCGGACCATGTCGAGCCCATGCTGGGCGCGCTGTTCGATCCATACATCGATGGGATAACGGTCGAGCAGACCTGAATGCTTACTGGTATGATAGCGAGCAACGACAATGGCAAATATCTCGCGGAACCGCTCGATCGTGACAATCGCCTGCGTCGATGGGTCGTAGTTGAACTCCCGCATCAACGGAATGTCCCAGGTTGCTGCAGGGAGTTCGTTTTTGATAATTTCTTGAAGCTTGCCGATGCAGCTCTCGACATGTCCTTTATGAGTGGGTTCCCGATCGCCGGCCCAGCGCAGGCCATAGCCGACATCGCCGCCAGCATCCTGCGGCGACCGACCTGTGAGGGGCTTGGCATTATCGACTACAACGTGGCCAACCACGTGTCCGCACGTTTCCATTAGCGCTCTTGCGATCTCAGGCGCGCAGACCAACTCCTTAGGCACTCGTTTTGGCAATGCCGTGTGAAGCATTGTGCGCATGTAACTCGCATAGCTGGGCGGCTCGAAGGTGATATCCCACCCGAGAATGACGCGGGTGAAGACATCGATCGCGATCGTCACTGTCGGGATACCGACCGGAACGCCGCGCACCGCATCGATGACGAAGACCATGGGCCACGGTGTGTCGTCCACCTGAACGTATTGCAAAAAGCGCACAGGCTCCTGCGCGACGCCGCCACCGCCATAGCGCTGCTTGCGAGCACGCATTCCGAATGCAATGCTGAGGGCCTTACCGCCACGAGCGCGCTCAATCTCCTTCGCGAAGATGCGCCGCGAGCACATCTTAACGTCGTCCGGATTCTTAGGAACTTCCAGCGCCCGCTCGAAGTCCAATATTTCGAGCTTTTCACCGCGGATGTAGCGTTCGACGTCTCTCGATGCCTTTTTCCAAAAACCGTGGACCGATTGCCGGTCCTTGGCGTGGAACCGATTGACCCAGACCTTTATGATCTGGAGGACGACGGTATCAATCTTGCGGCGGCGGGCGCCGATGCTCTTGTAGGAAGCGCAATCGGCAGGGCGACGATCGTTCTCAGTGCCGCGCGTCTGGATCCACTTGCGAAAGGTCGTCTCGCTTGGCAGGCGACCGAAACGAGCGATCAGATCGTCGATATCGAAATTATCGGCATACCAGGCCGAAACACCAGCTTTAGTGAGCGAACAACGTTCGACGTCGGGATCATCCCACGTTTTGAGCGTCATCTCTCGCAAATAATACCATGGGTCGCGCAACTGATCGGTCTTGCCTTTGCTTTTACACTTCGCGTCCGCAAGTTCCGATCGGGTCGGCTCTTGACGGCGGGCCCGGCATCGCGTGGGGTCGGAAAGGGGGTCTGCGCGCAAAACGAGCCGTCTGTCCGCCATGAGGTTGAGCGTTTCCTCAGGTGATGGCCAAATAGGAAAGCCGTTCTCGTCAGGTATCTCGAGTATCCATCCGCTGTCGTCCGAGATCTGGCACCTGCCGTTGACGGCTAGACCGCGATAATTGCACTCACGCCCGTGGAAGGACATCTTGGAGCCAACGGCAAAGGGGAGTTCGCAGCTCACCGCGATTAGAACCGGATCGGCGAATGAAAGTCTGCGGGGGGCAGGAGCCGCACCGGCATAGGATCGAAAAGGTAGCGATCGAGATTGACCTCAACGCGACCGGCGCAAATCATGGCTTGCGCAAGTGCGGTCCCTTCTAAGCGGTCGTCATGGAGCGCGAGCCTGAGATCACGAAAGGTTGCAACCGGCGTGCTGGCGCACATACGCTCAAAGCGATCGAGTGCGTCATTTGGCACGTGCTTCGTTCTGCGCGCGAAAATCTCGCCGAAGTTCAGCTGGCGCTCCCCCCCACCGATAATGTCGCGCAGATAGAGGATGCGGTGCCGCCAGCCCATGCCTTCCAGCACAGTGCGAACGGCACGCTGGACGATGCGCGCCTCGGCGTCGAGAAAAGACAGGTTCGGCTTACATTCGATGGCCTCAACGACATCGACACCATCGATGCGCAAGAAACGGAGATGATCGCAGATCCATTCACGTATCGCGCCGCCCGCGAGGAGGCGCAGGCGGAAGGCTTGTGTGCGGAAGTCGAGCACCGCAGCGCGGATCTCGCTATCAACGATTAGGGCATGCTCGGCTGGGCCCTCGTAGGGATTGGAGAGCCCTGTCTTCTGCGATGGCTCCTCACCAATGAAGTGCGCGTGCCCCCCTCCTACGATTGTCCGAATAGGACCGCCGTCGGAAGCAACGTGCATGATCGCGGCGAAGCGGACGCCCTCCGCTTCGACACTGTCGGAATGAACAAGTCTGAGCGCTTGGCCTTCGACAAGGGTCGGCGACGGTTGATAAAATCCGTCAGTCCGTGATTGCGCGATCGTATTCATTTGCCGTGGCGCTACTTGTCGAAGCGGGCTGTGCGCCGGCTGATCGAGGCGGGAGTGGTGGCGGCGCGCGCGCCGCCTTCAGGCGACGGCTGGCCGATTGTTATGGACCAGCTTTCGGTCACGGGGGTTTTGCCGGTGAAGACCATCTTGATGGTGGAGGTGTCCAACTTGGAAATTTTCGCGTTGTCGCGGATAGCTTCCATGCAAATGAGATCGCACGCCCGCGTGACGAACGTTTCTGGGAGCATTGCCGGCGGCTTGGACGCCATCAGGGAATAGCTACCGTTTCCGATTCTGCTGCGGTCATGGCGACGTTGCCATGTGTCACGGCGGATCTGGGCGGCGCGCGAGGACGTAGAATCAATCATCAAAATCTCCAAACAGTTGCTATACGGATTTAGGGTGGCCAATGGGCAATGTCAATAACGACTGTTTGGAGACTTGCCGGATCATCTCATTTCTGGTTAATGGTCGGCATGACGAAGCCGATCGACGTTGAAGTTAAGCAAGGGAGCGGGGGCGGCCGCTCGCGAGGAACGATAAATAGGTCGATGCCACCAAAGCGGTTGGAAGAGCTGTTTGGCGACCCGCTGCCCAAGCGCGAGATAGCGATGTGGTCGCTGATGGACGCGGCCCAGCGCGCGCGCGCGCTGCAGCGCGCCGATGCGCTGGTTCGGTATGATGACGGGGAGGGGGGCGTCCCAGCCCGCTCGGCGGCCGCCGACGCCGGCGTTACGCTCGTTCGGTTCTACCAGATGAATGCACGTTGGCGTGAAAAGCAATCGCTCGGTGCACTGGGTGTCGGCGCACAACCCGAACGCGGTCGCAAAAGCCAGTTTGCACCCGAGGTCAACGCCGTTTTGCAATCGGCCGTGGCCGATATCGTCCGAGACGAGAAGGCATCAGTGCGATCACTCGCCTTGCGTCTAGCTGACATCGCGCGCGCGCGCGGTCTGCCCGATGATCAAATTCCCGGTCACAACACTTTGCGCAGCGTGGTGGAGCGTGCCCGTCGAGATCGGCGACGTCGGCTTGAGGTTGGAAACGAGCTGCTTTTTGACCAAGCGGCGTGCGGAATTTTGCGGGAAGATGGCGCACCGTGGATCGTATTTGTAATTGCCGACTCAGCGTCGCAGCTGATTTTAGGTGCCGCGCCAGGCCGGGCAGAGGCTGTCCGGCGCGGCTATGCCGATGCCGCTAGCGACGCTGCCCGCAGGATTGGCGATCCCAGTTTCTCAAAGGTGGCTTGGGCAGAACGCTTGGCTAGGGTTCAGTTGGTTCCGGGCACCGAGGTAAACGACGTGTTCGATCCCATCGCCACCGAGGCTAGGTCAATCGGCGTTGGTCTGAACCTGACCGCTGAGCGGAAGGCGGGAAGGTATCTAGAGCGCTTGGCCGGCCGTGCCATAGGCGTCCTGCCTATCTGGCCCGCGCGCGTTGGCGCCACCACCCTCCCACCATGGGCGTCAGAGCGTGTGCCCGTTCTCGACTTGGAGCGAGCTCGTGCCAGAATCGCGATCGCCGTAGAGGATTACAATTCTAGCCTGCTCGAGGGCCTTGATACGGCCGGGGAAAGTGTTCCGCCACCAGAGCTGGAACATCTTTTGAAGGCATTGGCGAACTAGGTCAGGGCTGCTTGCTCGTGTCGCCTGTAACCGGTAAGCTAGTTCGGGAAGCGTTATGCGCCGCAACTTCTGCCGACAGCACTGTTACCGCCTCAGCCAAATCAAGCGGCTCGTCATCCTTCGCACGCAGGGCGCGCTTCGGATCGCGCGAAGCAAGGGGCCCGTATGTCAAGCGAACGCCGCCGACGCCGCGGCCGATCGCCTTGGCCAGCATCCGCCCCGCCTTGAAGCGCGATACCACGCGGGGGTCCTTGACGGCGCCGAGGATGAGGTCGTCATCAATTCCTATGGTGACGGGGCCATCAACCTTCCTAGCAGCGCGCTTTACCTCCGCTTCAAACCATTCTGGAGGGCAGCCGGTCGTGCAATCGATGATCGCGGCAGCATGAATAGTCCCGCTACGTTCTTCCACCGCCAATGCGACTTCTGGGAGCGCGAGCGCATCGCCGGTGATGACAGGCATTAATGCGGTAGCGCGGCCTACAAGCAGTCTGGGTCCACCATCCGCGGTGCCCCGTAGTCCCATGCGGAGGTAGGAAACCATGCTGTTGGATGGCGGCCTGGTCTTCAGTCTGCGGCAAGCTGCCTGCACCGCTGCGATCGCCTCGCGGTGACTCGCGGAAGTCGGGAGTGCGCGCAAAGCGCTCTCCGCGGCGGCGCGCGTCGCCGGCGGCAACCCCCGACGTCGAACACCACGAGCGGCACCGGCATATGCACCAGCCTTTCCGATCGCCACCGCCTCGCCATGCGCCGCCCAAGCTTTGACCAGCAACATGAATTGCTGGGTGCCAATCCCCAAGCTTTGAGCATGCACCGCGCGATCGGCGCGGCTCGGTGAGGGAATGTTGAGATACGCTCGGATTGCCTCTATTCTGCGTCGCGTCTCTGCACGGCGTAGTGGCGCGACTCCGCTAAGGTCGATCTCACCAGGGCGCGACGAATTGTCGCCGGAACCAGTGTCCGCCATTATTTTTCTCCTATTTTGAATCATGTCACCGCTAAAAGTTGGGTCGGGCTCGATTTCGCGCCCGCGTCGCGGCGCGAGTGTCTGAAGTTGTGGGCCGGCGCCACCTAGAGCCGAGCACGAGCGAGAATGCCGTCGGCAGGATTGTGGGCGTGAGCCGCACATCCGTTCTTCATGGTGAATTTTTTGAGATGCACCGCCGTGTTGACTGGGTGCCTTAGGCATCTTGCCGCGTTGGCAGACTCAGTGCGCAGCCGGCCGAAGCTGGCAGACCGACCACGCGGTCCCGCCGACTACCTCACAAGTCGTCGTGAGGTCGTGCCGTATGCCTGAAACGCGATCTACCAAGAATGCAGTATCGGGTGACCGCGGGTTGAAATCTCGGGGAAATGCTCATTGCCGGTTTCCCCGAGATCCTTGTCGTGGGACTGGGCCGCGAGCGGTGTGGTCGCGATTTGCGGAAGTGGTCCGAGGCGACCGTTGCATCGGCGATCAAGTCGCCCTGCTCGAGGATACCTGGAAGCTATTACGCTTATATTCCGGATAGACTTCCTCAAAGTGGGGCGCGAGTAGGAAGCCCGCGGCGGCGTTGACGTATTCCCGAAAGTTGACGGTATCGTCGACTTTAACGTCTGCCCGCTCCCGCACCGAAAACCCCTTAGCCCAAACCATTCGAGCGGATACAGGCCTTCGACGTGCGACGCGGACGAGCGTGTCGAGCACATTCACTTTGAGCTGCGGGAGCATCAGTATTTGGATGCGATCGAGGAGCAGGATCGGATCCGACGGTCGCATGCTGAGGATTGCGGCGGACAGACTCAACCGGGCGCCCGTCGCATCAATCAACGCCTGGGATAGTTCGATGCCGAGATTAAGCGGTGTCGTAGACGTCTGCACTGACATCGCCGCCAAGGTTGCGCTACGGTTAGCCTCGTCGCCGACAAGCAGGATCGGCTTGCCGCTCGCGGCGCCCGTGGCTTCAAGCATGCGGCTCGCCTCGGCAGCGGCCATCACGTGGTCGATCATGACGTGGCCCCGCTATTCACGGTGCGGGAGCGAACCTGCTCTTCGAGATGTGCGAGCGCGTCTCGCTTCCGCGCTACGATCTCAAGCAGCCGGCTCCCGGTGTCGTCGGGGCAGGGGGTTGCTTTGGACAGCCAGTAGCGCACCGCGCGATCGGACACGCCGAGATCCACAGCAATCGGTGCTTGCCACCGATCACCGTAAAGGGCCTCGCCAACAAGGCGCAGCAGTTCCAGATTACCGTTTTCCCCCATGCTTCCGTGGTTCTAGGAAGAAGGAGCCTTTCGACCAAGCGCTTTTTCTAAATTTATTAAATTCGGTCGCGGATCTTTCGCCAACGAGGTCGCCCGTTTATGTCTTTGGCATGATTTTAGATAACATCGGCGGACTGAGAGATCATGTCCTAGCCAAAGGTTACGCCGTCGTTCGCCGGTGCGCTCCCGGTATTAGCACCGAGCAGTTGGCAGCCAGTGTCGGAAAGCCAACCGAAGCTTGGCCGGGTGCCGTCTTGCAGCATCTAGTTCCGCAGGCTACTTCGACGCCGAACACTTACAGCGGGATATTTGGGTTACGTTCGTTTCCCTTTCATACCGACCTCGCACATTGGCCCGTTCCGCCGCGCTTCCTTCTGTTGCGATGCCGCAAGGGATACGCCGAGATGCCCACGTTGCTTCTCGACGGGACGGTCATCGCAGCCACGATCGGCGATGATGTGTTGAGCAGAGCCGTGGTCATTCCCAGGCGTCCCCTGGCCGGAAAGATGCGACTTCTTCGACTTCTGGATCGGCGCAACGCTGTGGCTGCTATCCGATGGGATGATGTCTTCTTGAAGCCTGCAAGCGACGTGGGGAGGAAAGCCTTTGAGGCTATGCGCGACGTCATCGGTTCTCTGACTCCGGAATCGGTTGCGCTCGTCGACCAGGGCGACACTATGGTCGTGGACAACTGGCGCATGCTTCACGCCCGGACTGCGGCGTCGCCCCAGCATCATGATAGACACCTTGAACGCGTTTACCTGGAGACCGTTGGATGAAGCAGACATTGGAGCCGGGCGATCTTCCGCTCACATGGGATGCCCAAGCGCTCTATGATAAGGCCGAGCGTTTTGTTCAGCAGGCGCACGAACTCGCCAAGGACAGTTGGGACTACGCCCTTTGGACGAGCCTGTCGCTCGAACTTCTGGCGCGCGCGGCTTTATCCAACGTGCATCCGGCGTTGCTGGCTGAGGCGGACCGCAATGCTTCCAACCTGATCAGCGCCCTTGGCTTCGAGCCGGTCGACAAGTTCTCGCCGAAATCGATCCAGATCAGCGAGGTGTTCAGGCGTCTCAGGACGCTGCTGCCGAATTTCCAGCCGGAGCATGAGAGCTTTGGCGTGCTGCACACTGGTCGGCGTAACATGGAGCTGCATTCGGGGGACCTTGCGTTTGACGGCATCAAGGGCTCGAGTTGGCAGCCGCGGTATTACGACACTTGTTCGGTATTGCTGGAATCAATGGGGTTGTCTCTCACCGATTTTGTCGGCGCGGCCGAGGCAAAAGCCGCCGACGCCTTGATCGCTGCTGCAGCGGACAAAAGCGCGATGGCGGTAAAGGGTGAGGTCGAGGCTCACCGCAAAGTGTGGGAGGCAAAGGGTGATGCTGAGCGTGCTAAGCTTATCGCCCAGTCTGAACTATGGGCCAGTCGACACACAGGCCACCGGGTTGAATGCCCCGCCTGCGGTTCGCCCTCACTTGTGTTCGGTGAGCCGGTGGCTGCCGCCACACGCACTTTGGCCGACGACATCATCATCGATCGGCAGGAACATCTGCCGACGCACTTTGAATGCGTGGCCTGCGGTCTGCGCATCAACAACCTGTCGCGGCTCGCCGTCGTCGGCATCGCGGACCGCTTCACCAACACTCAGGAATATGACGCCGCCCAGTTCTACGCCCCCGAGGAAGATGAATGGGCAGCATACGAGGATGACAATAACGAACGGTAATGCCCGGACGTGGGTCCAACTTCTCCTCGCACAATTGCGCGCCGTTCGTCATCTCTAGCGCCAGCCGTTCGGCCTGTGTGGTCATTTCGAACGATACTAAATGCTTTTCAGAAATTCCGCCAAGTCATCGATAACCCGAGGCACTGCGCGGTAAATTACGCTCCTGCCGATTTTCTTAGATTTTACCAGTCCCGCCTGTGACAATATGGCAAGGTGCGCGCTCATTGCCGTGGGTGATGTCTTCGTCGCGTCCGAAATCGCTCCTGCCGGCATACCCTCATCGTCTGCTGAGCGAAGCAGCGTGAATACCGCGAGCCGCGTTTCCTGGCTCAGAGCGCTCATCACCATCCGGGCTTTTTTCTTTTCCATTCCGCCTCCTCAAACGAAAGCGCAGCGCCGACAAGCGTCAGAAATTCACTTTCTATCCTTAAGAAGCGTTAACCTATTACAATTCGCGAAATTATGAAACGATTTATCGTCCTCAGCGATCGCGCGCAAAACCAACAGTCCTAGGCTGCGCTAAGTCAATCCGTGTCTCGACGACACATGGCATCGCCCGTCATCTTCCCGTCAGTCTTCCGGTTTCCAACCGCTTGTTTCAGCAGCGCCGTTTCTTCATGATTCAAAGATTTGCGAAAAAAACGGCGGCGAAAACGCGCGTTGCAACCGCCGCAGCCAGCGCGCGTTACAAATTTGTGACATCTTCCTTGCCATCCCGCTGCGTAGCATTCCGTATCCGCTGTCTCGCCGGCGCCATTAATTGGACAAAATAGTTGGAGCTGCTCGACGCCGACTTGTTCTGGCCGATCATCGGCGCGATTGTGGCGAGCGCGATTGTCGGCGCCGAACGCGAATATCGGGCCAGCCCCGCTGGACTGCGGACGCATATCCTGGTGGGCCTGTCCTGCTGCCTGTTGATGCTGTCGGCGGTGCATCAGATGGCATGGCTCAACGACGCCCCGGTCGAGGTGGTCCGCATCGATCCGGTGCGCATGGCGCATGGTATCTTGACCGGCATCGGCTTTCTGTGCGGCGGGGCAATCTTCCGCGAAGGGTTTAACGTCCACGGGCTCACGACCGCCGCTTCGCTGTGGATGACCGCGACGCTGGGCATATTGTTCGGCATCGGCTTTTATGAGCTGGCGATCTTCGCGGCGACCGCGACGGTTCTGGTGCTGGCCGCCGTCACGATCACCGACCGGCGCGCTCCGCAACAGCGCATCGTGCATCTTAAAGCTCGCTATCGGCGGTCAAAGGCCATCGCACTGAGCGATTTCGGCACGCTGCTCGCTGACCACAAGCTCCGATCCATCACCATCGACCAGTCGATGAACGATGATGTCGTAGAATATGGCGCCATCGCGCAAGGCT
This sequence comes from Sphingopyxis sp. EG6, assembly GCF_003609815.1. NCBI lineage: Bacteria > Pseudomonadati > Pseudomonadota > Alphaproteobacteria > Sphingomonadales > Sphingopyxidaceae > Sphingopyxis > Sphingopyxis sp. EG6. The sequence continues at coordinate 1,748,849 of NZ_AP017603.1, read as the reverse complement.
ATAGCGAAAACCGCGCCGAGCAGCTGGCCGCCAGCCTGTCGGGTGACCCAAACGTCACCAGCTTTGAAATTCGCCCGCAACAAGCCTGAATGGACGATCAACGCTTTTTGAGCAGTCATCATGTCGGCATGCCGCTGATCGGCGTGGGGATCACAATGCCGCGATCAACTTGCGGAAGCGCAGCCTTATCGCGCTCGATGCGGCGAGGCGCCTCGCAAAGCTTGTCGTGGCTTGCAGCCTAACCGCCGCCGGACATGTGCACCAAGATGTTTCGTGCTGGATATATTTCCACAGTAAATCCGAATACCCCCTATTTCATGCGATCTTAGCAACCGAGGCACCCCCCGAGCGTTAAATGGTGGGCCGGGATATCCGCACCGCTTGCGAAGAATGAACTTCCCTGAGCGATAGCGGCGGATTTGCCCACCAAATCTCCGGCTCAAGAGCCACCCGCTTTTTCGATGAAGGTCCAGTCCCATGAAAAGCTTTTTCATCCTAGGCGCCGCTGCTGGTGCAGTCCTGCTCTCTACAACGGCAATGTGTGGATCGGCGTGCAAAAAGGACCCCGTTAGCGGGGTGATCGGCGTCTAAAAGGGACCCCTCATTTCGATGGTTTAAGCAGCCGGCTGGATTTTCAGGCGGCGAGATCGGGATGTTGGTTTTGGAGACAGTGGTTCGGATTCGGCGCGAGTATGCCGGTGGTAAGGCGATCAAGGCGATCGCGCGGGATTTGCATGTGTCGCGGAAGGTGATCCGCAAGGCGATCCGGGCGCCGGAAGGCGCATTCGACTATCAGCGCAAGGTTCAGCCGCTGCCGTGGATCGGGCCGTTTCAGGATCGCCTGAACACACTGCTGGAAGAGAACGAGGTGCGCGGCAGGCGCGAGCGACTGCGGATGACGCGGATACATGATCTGCTGGAGCGCGAAGGTTTTGAGGGTTCCTACGATGCCGTTCGGCGCTACGCGGCGCGCTGGAAGGCCGACCGGCGCAAGGATGCCGGCGATGGTGTCACCGCCTTCATCCCGCTGATGTTCAAGCCGGGCGAGGCCTACCAGTTCGACTGGAGCCATGAGGATGTGGAGATCGCCGGCAAGCCGATGCGCGTGAAGGTTGCGCATATGCGGCTGTGTGCATCGCGGGCGGTCTATGTCCGGGCCTATCCGCGCGAGAGTCAGGAGATGCTGTTCGACGCGCATGCGCGCGGCTTTGCTTTCTTCGGCGGCGTGCCGGGCCGCGGCATCTACGATAATATGAAGACGGCGGTGACGAGCGTGTTCACCGGCAAGGAGCGGGTCTTCAACCGGCGGTTCCTGATCATGACCGACCATTATATGGTCGAGCCCACCGCCTGCTCGCCTGCGGCGGGATGGGAGAAGGGCCAGGTCGAGAACCAGGTGCAGACGATCCGGGGCCGCTTCTTCCAACCCCGGTTGCGGTTCGCCAGCCTCGACGAGCTCAATGGCTGGCTGGAGGCCGAGTGCCAGCGCTGGGCGGAACGACAGGCACACCCGGAACAGGGCGAGCTGACCGTGGCGCAGGCGCTGGAGATCGAGCGATCGGCACTGCAGCCGATGCTGGGACCGTTCGACGGCTTTAACGAGAGCGAGCATGCGGTGACGGGCACCTGCCTGATCAGCTTCGATCGCAACCGCTACTCGGTTCTCTCGACGGTGGCGCGGCGGACGGTGCAGGTCCGCGCCTATGCCGACCGCATTGTCGTGCGCTGCGGCGAGGAGGTTGTCGCCGAGCATCCCCGCTACTTCGGGCGCAACCGCACGATCTATGACCCCTGGCATTATCTGCCGGTGCTGGCCCGCAAGCCCGGTGCGCTGCGGAACGGCGCGCCCTTCCAGGACTGGGATCTGCCGCCGGCGCTGGCGCGCCTGCGCCGCAAGCTTGGCAATGGCGACGATGCCGACCGCCGGTTCGTCCGTGTGCTATCGGCCGTGCTGACCGATGGCCTGGAGCCGATCGAAGCGGCCGTGCGCGAGGCGTTGGCGACCGGCACGGCGAGCGACGACCTGATCCTCAACATCCTGGCGCGGCGCCGCGAACCGCCGCGACCGCTCACCATCATCACCTCCGAGGACAGCGCCTTGCGCCATCCGCCGATCGCCGACTGCGCCCGTTACGACCAGCTGAGGACCTTCGATGCAGCGGCATGACATGATCGAGGCGATGCGCGGGCTTGGGCTCAAGGGCATGGCGGGCGCGTTCGACGATGCGGTCACCACCGGCCTTCAGCGCCAGCGCACCACTATGGAGATACTGACCGACCTTCTGCGGGCGGAAGCAACACATCGCCATGCCGCCTCGATCCGATACCGGATGGCGGCCGCCCGGCTGCCGGTCGTGAAGGATATCGATGCGTTCCGGTTCGAGGGCACACCGATCAACGAGGGGCTGGTGCGTTCATTGCACAGCGGCTCGTTCCTGCCCGCTCGGCGCAACATCGTCCTGGTCGGCGGCACGGGCACCGGGAAGACCCACCTTGCCATCGCCATCGCCGCCAATGTCGTTCGCTCGGGTGCCCGAGGCCGCTACTTCAACACCGTCGATCTGGTGACCCGCCTCGAAGAGGAGGCCAGGATCGGCAAGAGCGGCGCTCTCGCCGCCCAGCTATCCCGCCTCGACCTGATCGTGCTCGACGAACTGGGATATCTGCCGTTCGCCCGCTCAGGCGGCCAACTGCTGTTCCATCTGGTCAGCAAGCTCTACGAGCAGACTAGCGTCATCATCACCACCAACCTCGCGTTCGGTGAATGGCCCACCGTGTTCGGCGATCCCAAGATGACCACCGCGCTGCTCGATCGCGTCACCCATCATTGCGACATCGTCGAGACCGGCAATGACAGCTGGCGCTTCAAAAACCGCAGCTGATCACCCCCGCCGACCTCCGATTAAAAGATGCTTTGCGCTGCGCGCGCCTCCGGTCGGGCTCCGCCCTCCCTACGCCGCGCGCAGCGCAAAGGCGCGTGTCCGATCAACCTTGCGCCATCGTGTAAGGGGGTCCCTTTTGCGCGCCGATAGGGGGTCCCGTTTGCACGCCGATTGACAGCCATTGCCGCGGCGCGGCGCGCGGCACGACCTGCCAAGGCGAGTTTCGCCGTCGGATTTCTCACCGGTCACGAGGTCGAGTGGCTGCGACATGTCACGAGCTTGCTGCGCGACGAACTCCAGGCGACCGATTTTCGCGTCACGAGCGACTTCTCGCCGGCGATCGGTGCCGCAGTCCAGCGCGGCGAAATCGATCTCGGCTTTTCGCGGATCGAGCCGCAGCCGAACGTGGTCTACAAGGTCATCGACTATGAGCCGACCGTCAGCGTCGCTCCGGGCTTTTACTGGGGTCTGGCGCGGCTCAACGTCCCGCTTGCCGCGCGTGCGAGCGGACGGAGCCGAAAAGCAGCACCAGCGAGGCAGCCAGCAGCACCGCGTCCTTGAGCAGGAACTGCCCGGGCGCGGCCGAGATTGCCGGAAAACCCCCCGCGGTTTGCTCAGCGACACCGGGGGTGGAGGCGAAAAAGGTGAGAGTGATGAGGTAGGTCGAAACCGACATTGCAGAACCCAGCGCTGAGAAGAAGGGCCTGAAGGCGCCGATGCTCAGCGCGAGCGCCGTAGCCAGCTCGATAATCCCGATGAAATAGCTCTGACCGCGCACTCCGAACATATTGAGCCAGCTCATAATTGGGCTGTTTGATATGAACGGCGCGATACCCTCGGCTTCATAGGCGGTAAACTTCATGCCGCCGAACCAGAGAAAGACGATGACAAGCGTCCAGCGCAAGAGAGCCAGTTCGCCGCGGCTTCTTTCAGGGACGAGAAATTCATAGTTATCGAGAAAACGCATCACTGTTGTTCCTTACCTGTGGTGGATGGGATTGCGGCCCGATGGATGCGATGGGAAACTTCCTCGCCGCGGCTTCATCGGACAATCTTTGCAGTGCCGTTGGTCGCAGAACCGGCATGCCGACAGCTCTCCAGGTGCAATCTGCTCGAAAAGTGAGATCAAAACGCTTTGGGCTATGCGCTCGAGTGCGGCACAGTCGGGGCCCGGAACGCCTTCCAACAGCTCGGCGACGGCCCTGTTTCGCACCGTCAGCAGCTCGGCGCACTGCACTTCCCCAGCCGGCGTCAGGATGACGCAGGCCATCCTTCGATCCGAGGATGACGGAGTCTTTGCCACAAGATTCTGGCTGGCGAGGCGCTTCACGAGCCTGACCGTGCCCGCATGCGACAGCCGCAATATCCGGCTGATCTGCTCAATCGACATTCCAGGATTGTGGCCGATAACGATGAGCGCCGCCGCCGCTTCACCGCCCACTGGAAAGGCATCCGAAATTGCGACACGAACCCGATCTGAAACGCCTTGGGAAACCGCGCCGAACAGGTTGATCAAACGGTCGCCAGACTGTCCCATGACAAGATCCCGCCATAAATATGCGTGGTGCATATAAAGTGCGGCGGCGCAGGAGTCCAGTCGTCGATGGTGTGCCTCGTCAGATCAGCTTTGCCATCGCCAGCGCCGTGTCACCCATTCGCGTCGCGAAGCTCCATTCATTGTCATACCAGGTGAGGATGCGGGCGAGACTTTTGTCCACTACGTGGGTCTGCGGCAACGCGACGTTGGAAGAGGCAGGGCTATGATTCAGATCGACCGATACCAGCGGGGCAGTCACCACCGCCAAGACGCCCTCCATCGGGCCCTGCGCCGCGTCGCAAAGGGCCGCATTGATCTCCTCGCTCGTGACGTCGCGGCCCGCAACGACGGTGAGATCGACAACCGAGACATTGGGGGTCGGCACCCGGATCGATGATCCGTGCAATTTGCCTTTCAGCTCGGGGAGAACAAGGCCGATCGCACTTGCGGCTCCGGTCGACGTCGGGATCATCGACAAGGCGGCAGCGCGACCGCGGTAGAGGTCCTTATGGACGGTATCGAGCGTCGGCTGGTCGCCGGTATAGGCATGCACCGTTGTCATGTAACCGCGCTCGATCCCGAAAAGCTCGTGCAGAACCTTGGCGACGGGCGCCAATACATTCGTCGTGCAGGATCCGTTCGAGACGACCAGGTCCTCGCGCGTCAATGTGTCGTGATTGACCTTGTAGACAATGGTCTTGTCCGCGCCTTCGCCTGGAGCCGATATCAGGACGCGCTTCGCGCCTGCCTCCAAATGCGCGTTCGCCTGCCCGCGGGCTGTGAATATCCCGGTGCACTCCAGAGCTATGTCGACACCCAGTCTCCCGTGCGGAAGGCCGCTGGGATCGCGCTCAGCTGTGACCTCGATCTTGCCCAAGCCGACGTCGATCCAATCCGCGCCGAACTCGACGGTGCGCGGGAAGCGCCCGTGGACCGAGTCATATTGCAGGAGGTGCGCCAGGGTCGACACCGGGCCGAGGTCGTTGATCGCAACGACCTCGATATCGCGCCGGTCATATTCGATGATGGAACGCAGCACGAGCCGTCCGATGCGTCCGAAACCGTTGATCGCCACCCGTATCGCCATATAACCACCTCTTGAGAAAACCCGTCAGCACGCATGGGCGTTTGATATATGTGCACGGAGCATATATCAAGAACTGGCCGCGTTGGAGATCAAGTCCGAAGGAGGCAGGGCATCTGGTGGCGAAATTTGATTGGATTTGCGCAAGGTCAATTCTCGCAGCCTTTCGAAGGATATTGGGATGAGCGACCTGGATCGCGAGAAGCAGCTCGCGGCGGCGCGCGCCGTCGCCGAAGTGCAACCGGATATGCTGGTAGGGCTGGGCACGGGCAGCACTGCCGCGCACGTCATTCATATCCTGTCGGAAAAAATTGCGGGCGGGCTTCGGATCAAAGCGACGGCGACATCGCAGGCGACGGAGAATCTCGCGCGAACGCTCGGCGTCCCGCTCGTCCCGTTCGATCGGGTGGACAGGGTCGATCTCACGATCGACGGCGCTGACGAGGTCGATCGACATTTCAGAGCGATCAAAGGCGGCGGCGGCGCTCTCTTGCGCGAGAAGATCGTGGCAGAGGCCTCGGATCGTGTCATCGTTGCGGTCGATTCCAGCAAGACGGTCACGATGTTGGGCCGATTTCCGTTGCCGGTGGAGGTCGTGCCGTTCGCCGCGGCCTTTGTCGAACGCCGACTTAGGATGCTCGATGTCCCGGTTGCCTTGCGATCAAACAGCGGCGCTCCCTTCCAGACCGATCAGGGCAACATCATATTCGATGTCGCCTTGGGCTCGATCCTGGATCCCGACGAGTTGGCGGCGACTCTCGCCTCGATCCCGGGGATTGCTGGTCACGGTCTGTTTCTGACCGAAATTGAGTCGGTCGTTGTGGCCCGCGGCCATGAGGTCGAGGTCATGCACCGCGGGGATGCCGCTGCCAGTCCCTGAAGCCGCGTCCGCACCCATCGGTGGCTGCACCGGTGGCGGGTGATTTCATAGCTGGCGGCTATGGAGATCCGCTCGCGCAGATTGCGATTGCTGAGGTCGATGCTTTCGAGATTTGGCCCAAAACCGGCAGATTTTGGGGAAGGGGGATGCATCTGAGATGGGCGGGCTGGTTTTAGAACGGACGCTCCGGCTTGCTGTCTATGTTCCACGCACATATAGCCGCTGCATGAGTGGTGCTCGAGAGCGAAATATATTTGGCGCGTTTGCGCTCATGATCAGCGACGATATCCAACGCGCTACGGCGCTCCGAGCGCCTGAAGCGGGTCCCACAGCGTCGGCCTTGGCCTTGCTCGCGCACGAGCCGGGGCTGTCGATCCGGTCATTGGCGGCAGGGGTGGGACTGTCGCACGCGGGCACGGTTCGACTGGTCGATCGCCTCGTTGCCGATGGGCTGATCGAGCGGCGCGGGCATAGGACCGATGGGCGAACGCGCTCGCTTTTCCTGACCAGCAATGGCAAATCCGTCAGCAAAGAGGTGCTTCGCGAACGCGATCAGATCATCTCGGACGGGCTGTCGGTACTCACCAGCGAGGAAATCGACACCCTCGCCCGGATTTCCGAGCGCGTGCTGCAGTCGCGTCTCAAGGACCGCGAACATTCCTTCCATGTGTGCCGCCTTTGCTCTTATGCTGATTGCAAGCAATGTCCGGTCGATGCGGAACTGGCGCGCCGTGCGCTGGATACAGCGCCGCCATCGGGTTTCCCGGGCCGGGCTTGAGCGCATCCCGCATCCGGCCATTTGGCACCGGATGGTCCGTCGTCATCGCCATCCCTATATAGGGTGCGCCATGTCGATCTCCGATTTTGAAGCCGCGCTCGAGGCTATTCCAGAAGGTTATAGCGAAGGCCTGTATCTCGGCCGCCGCTATGGGGTGACCAGACAATCTTCGGACGATGGCAAGAGGAACAGTCTCTTTGCCCGTGAGTTGGCGGGCACCGATTTCATCAGCTTCAATCTCTATCGGCTTCAGGCGGGGCGCACATTGTTGAAGCCCTGCGAAATGCCCGAAGCGAAGGTGAGGGCGTTCGTCGCAGATTTCACGCCTGCGACCTGAGCGCCGGATCCGGCGCTTGCTCGGATATGTTTTCGGTAACAGCTCGCGCGCGTTATACGCCACCGTCTCGCCGGCCTTGCCGGAGCTTCGAGCGCGAGCATCGCCGCCCTGATGTCGTCCTTATTCATGGTCGATACCCTGAAACTTCCATCGATTTCGGTGTCTCAGACCTCCGCCATAGGCCCGGCCCTATTCGTGCGCCGCGCGTCGATAGGGGATGCGCGCGAGCCTCGGATCCCTGATGATGCTCGTCACGAGCCAAACATATTCCCCGCTGGCGAGATCAAATCCGAGGATCGAGAACGCACCGCCGAATGGGCAGGGCGGAAAGTCTGGAAATCCCTCGCGCAGCACGTAGCGCGTTGGGTCTCGATCGAAATCGCTCTTGAGCACCTTGCGAAGACCGTGCTTGCTCGGGATGCCGCCGTCATCGACGCTTGTCGTCTCGCGCTTCTCGGCAAGCTGCTTTGCCAGCGCCCGCGCGCAAAGCTCGTCGAACACATCGAACTCGTCGATCAGGATCCCTTTTTCTCCGGTCGCGAGATTCCGTATGGCATATATGTTCGACGCGTCGCCGACATCATGCGCACTCTCGAAACGGAGCGCGGCCTCGACACAAGTTTCGCTCGGCTTCAGCGCCGAGCCTCGCGCGAGATCGACGAGGCCGGCGGGCCCCGCCCCGTAACGTCGATCGAAGCCCTTTCCGAAAAGCTTCCTGATCGCGTCCAGAATATCCGCTGCGTCGAGCCTCAACGCCACCTCCCGCTTTACTGCCCTGGAGAAAAATCGCCGCGCTCCAGCAGCGCGACCGTTCCCTGGCCTCCGTCGGCACAAATGCTGACGATCGCGCGCGATCCTGCCGGCATCGGCCAAAGTTCCTTCACGGCTTGGCTGAGGTCGCGCGCACCGGTCGCACCGAAGGGATGCCCGATCGCAACTGAGCCGCCGTTCGGATTGACCCGGTCCCAGTCGAAGGCGCCAAGTTCTGCATTCACACCCGTCTTGCTACGGACCCACGCAGCATCGTCGATCGCAGCGACGTTGGCGAGAACCTGCGCCGCGAACGCTTCGTGAATTTCCCACAGATCGATGTCGGCATATCCAAGGCCGTGGCGCGCCAGCAGCCGAGGGATCGCGTAGGAAGGCGCCATCAAAAGGCCTTCGCTCGCGTGATCGACCGCTGAAACCTCATAATCGACGAGGCGGGCATAGGGCGTTGCCTTGGGCAGCCTTGTAAGTCCCGCCTCGTTCGCGATCCAGCAACCCGCCGCGCCGTCGGTGATCGGCGAGCTGTTCCCTGCCGTCAGGCTTCCCTTGCCGCTCGTCCGGTCAAACGCCGGCGGAAGGGCTGCGAGCTTCGCCGCCGACGTGTCCGCGCGTGGATTGGCGTCGCGCTCGAGCTCCGGAAGCGCGATGACGAGGTCGCCGAAAAAGCCGCTGTTCCAACCGGCGATCGACCTATGGTGGCTCTTGAGCGCCCAATCATCCTGCGCCTCGCGCGAGATCGACCAAGTCTTGGCAGTCTCCTCCATATGGTCGCCCATCGTCCGTCCGGTGATGCGGTTGGCCCATCCCTTGGTCGGCAACACATAGTCCTCTTGTGTCATATTCTGCAGCGCGGCGAGAGCGGCCGACGGATCTTTCGAGAACAGATCGGTGACCCGCTTGGCGGCATCGGCAGTCAGCGCGATCGACGCGCGGCTCATCACCTCGGCGCCGCCGACCATCGCGAGATCGGTTCCGCCTCCCAGCATGCCGGCGGCAGCGAAGGCCGCGGTCATGCTGGTCGAACAGGCGAGGACGACCGAATAGGCCGGGACGTTCGGATTGAGACCGGCGTCGAGCCAGATTTCGCGCGCGATATTGCTCCAACCGAGATTGGGAATCACGCTGCCCCAAACGACGAGGTCGGGTTCGGCCTGATGCGCCATTGCTTGCACGAGCGGAACCGACAGCGAGATAGCCGTATAGGACGCCAATGCGCCGCCGCCGCGTCCGAACGGGGTGCGGAGGCCTGCGGCGATGAAGACGGGCTCGGAAAAGCGGGGCATTGGTTCATCTCCTTCACAGTCGGTTGAAATCTGGCGTTTGGCGCTCGGGCCGGGTGCAACTTAGCCGCCATAGCGTTCGGTCTTGATCGCGGCGGCTTCGATGCCCGCCGCAAGCGCACCGTCGACGGCGGCATTCACGAAGCCGTTCGATCCGCAGAGGAAGACATGCCGGGGTCGATCGGGGAGCCGGCTGATGACCGCGGCGACCATTTCATTGTCGATACGACGGGCAAAGTCCTGGCTTCGCGGTGCGACCTTCGCCCTGTAAAACCCCGCGTGACCATCTGAAGCTCCTTCACAGTGCTACCGGCCGCTCGCCTTATTCGCGACCCGGGACGGGAAATCGCGTCCCATCCACTCTTGTTCGGCGCCATGCTCTTGCGGCGCGCGACGCCTCGCTTCGGCGGCGCTGGATCCCCCGGAGGGCCGCGCGGGCTTCGCCGCGCTAGAGCCAATTCAGTTTCCTGAATCGCATATAAAGTGCTACGCACAAAAGCAGCATCGCCCCGATCACCAGCAGATATCCATATTCGGAATATAGCCCTGGCATCCGCCTGAAATTCATGCCGTAGATACTCGAGATCGCCGTCGGTGCCGCCAATATGGCCGCCCATGCCGCCAGCAGCCTGGTGATGACCCCGACGCGTTGCTGTTCGAGCAGGCTACTGAATTCGAACACCGAAGTCAGGACCTGGAGCAGGCTTTCCACCATCATCTGCACCCGGTTCACATGATCGAGCACATCGTTGAAATAGGGCTGAACGGCAGCGCTGATGCACGGAAAGTGACCCCGAGCAAGCTTGCGCACGAGTTCCGCCATAGCAGCAAGCGTGCGCTGAAATTTCGTCAGTTCACACCGGATACCGAATATCCGGGTAACCTCCTCGCGGCCCAAAAAGCTATCCAGCGAGCGCCGCTCCATCTCGAGGACGCGATCTTCGATTGTTTCGAAGATCGGCAGATACTGATCGACGACGTGATGCAGGATGGCGTGCAACACATAATCCGCGCCCTGACCCAGCAGCGAAGGGGCAGCTTCCAGCTGGTCTCGCAGCCCTCCATAAGCCCCCACGTCACCATGGCGAACACTGATCAGATGATTATGCCCCACGAAGATTGCCGTCATTCCATAGCGGATACGTTCGCCTGCGAGTTCGGCCGTGCGCGCGACGACGAACAGCTCGCTGTTATAGATGTCGAGCTTGGGAGGGCGCTCGCGATCGAGCGCGCTTGCAACGGCGAGGGGATGGAGGCGGTAGGTTTTCGCCAGCGCTGCCATCTCGGCGTCATCCGGGTCGGTCAGGCCGATCCAGCAAAATGAGGATCTGAGACCTTTGGATGGCACGGCCTCTTCAAGGGTCACCTCCCTGACGCGCTTGCCCTGATCATAGAAAAATGCGGCCGCAACGGTCATGAACATCTCATCGAATAGCAGAGGGTTACGCTTCAAGGACGGTTCGGAATATAAAGCCCCCGCTGGACGGCCGGACGGGCCAAGCCCTGGTCGAGCCAGGTGTGGACATTTCGAAATTCGGCAAGTCGCAGGTGATCGGCGGCATCATAGCCGCCCCCGAGCGCGCGGACCCAGCCAAGCGTAGCGATGTCGGCAATGGAATAAGCGTCTACGATCCACTCCCGGCCGTCGAGCCGGCGATCAAGCACACTCAGGAGGCGCCGCGATTCCGCTGCAAAACGGTCGCGGGGGCGCTTGTCCTCATAGTCGCGTCCACCCATGCGGTGGAAGAAGCCGAATTGGCCGAACATCGGGCCGATGGCGGACATCTGGAAGAATAGCCAGCTCAGCGTCTCGTAGCGTTTGACGGGGTCCGCCGAGAGGAATTCGCCTGTCTTCTCGGCCAGATAAATGAGGATCGCCCCGGATTCCCATACCCCGACCGGCCGGCCATCGGGACCGTCCGGGTCGATGATCGCCGGTATGCGCCCATTGGGGTTGAGCGCCACGAATGCGGGATCCTTCGATTCCTCTTGCGAAATGTCGACAAGATGAGGCTCGTAAGGAAGACCGATCTCCTCGAGCATGATCGATATTTTCACGCCGTTGGGCGTCGGGTGCGAATAGAGCTGCAGTCGATCGGGGAAGGCCGGCGGCCAACGCCGCGTTATGCCGAATGATAAGAGGTCATCGGCCATGCGCCCGCCTTTTATGCGTCATTTGAGCCTCCGATAAGCTCCGCGTCGGGCGACAGTCTCATCGCGCTTAGCTACAGCTGTGCTCCGGAAACTATCGCAGCGAGACAGCGATTTATCCAATAGGCTGCAGGCATAGTTTCAATAGCTACGCCTCGCTTTGGGCAGCGTCTCGGCCCCATTGGTAGCGAGAGGCAAGCTGGGCGATCTTGCGGATTTCAACAGGTGCGGTCGAACCCGACACGGTGGCCATCACGAGTTCGCGCTCGAGGGGGAGGTCGTCGACCGGCCGGGTGACCAGGTCCAGCGCAATGGCCGATCGCTCGGGAATGATGCAGATCGATTTCCCGTCCGCGACAACGCGCTGAACCCAATCTTCCCGGTCGGTGCGAAATCGCGGGCGCAACAGAACATCGCGCTGTGCAAGATGTTCATGGATCTGCTCGCGATATTCGCATCACAGCCGATCCACATAGGGAAAGTGGCGCAAGTCTTCGCAGCGAACGACCTCAGCCCTCGCCAGTGGATGATCGGCGGCGCATCCGAGCACGAAGCGCTCGCGGAAAAGCGGCCTCAGGTCGAGCTTTCGATCGGGCCTTGGCTCGCGCGGCAAGATGCAGGCGTGATATTTGCCGGAGAGGAGTTCGGCCGCGTCTTCACCGGGCAAGAGCGAGTGGAGTTTGATTTCGACCGACGGCACATGTTCGAGGGCGCTGCTGACAAAATCGGTGAAGGCGCCGGGCCCCACGGTCGGGGCGACGGCCACATCGATCGTGCGATGCCGACCGGCCGACCAATTGTCCGAATGATGCCGCACGCTTTGGAGCGCGGCCATCATTTTTCGGAACTCGATCTCGACGTCATGGCCAAGGCCCGTGAGGCGGCTGTTCTTGCCATCACGGTAGATCAGCGGGCCGCCGAGTTCCTCCTCAAGCCGGCGGATCGAGCGCGTAAGGCTCGGCTGCGAAATGCCGCTGAGCTTCGCTGCCGCGGTGAAGTTCAACGTCTCGGCGAGATGGATGAAATAGGTAAGCTGGTTGAGTTCCATAATGTCCCGCTCGCCGGTCGGTGAGTTGCAGTTCGAAGGCCCTCGAAGCGTCGCTAGAGCAGCAAATAATATGCATCGCGCATATAGTTCACCCGCCTCGACTTGTCTATATGCATCGCGCATATGTTTTCGGGTTGGCGACCTGTCTAGGTCGCGCGCCCAAGGCCCGTGCGGGATCATCCACCTGGAGTGCGCTTCCGTCCAAAATTCATTGTGTAAGTTCTGGAGGCTGCATGGTGGAATGGTCGGGAACGATGTATGAAATGCCTGACGTCGAAATGTCGGCCATCACAAAATTCCCTGTCCCGACCGGCTGCGACCCCTAAGGTCCGGCCGGGACAGGGGAGACGCGTTGATCATCGCGGGGATTGCGAGATCATCGGTCCGCTGGGTGTCCGTTGGCGTGATACGAGCAGGCCGTCGATCAACGCGCAAGGACGGCACTTGGCTGTTCGCGACTTATGGACGCCACCGCACCTTTGCGGTCCAATTCTGGACAACACCGGGAAGCGGAGCCCCTGAATCGAGGCCACTGGCTATGAAAACTATAGCTCTCCACTATTGGACTTCGTCGCTCAGGAAATTCATCTTCTCCTTGGCGGCGACCAAGGGGGACTATGATGCCGAACGACTTGTCTGGCGCCTGCAAGGCGTTCCGCCTTGCATCGGCTAGATGGCGCGAAAGCGTGCCATGATCAGGGGCATCGCCGGCCTGTCGGCACCCTCGCTCGATGATATTCGCTGGATCGATGCCGACGGCAGCGAGCGAGCACCGCTCGCCCTTTCCGAACTGGGCGCCGGGTTCAAGCTTCTCTTCTTCTTCCAGCATTGGTGCAGGGGCTGTCATGCGCACGGCTTCCCCACGCTCGTTGCGCTGACGCGGTCCCTCGCCCGAAGTCCGGTCGGCTTTGCGGCGGTTCAAACCGTGTTCGAACGAGCGGACGAGAATGGCTTCGAACGCCTTCGGGAAAACCAGGTCAAATATGAGCTCAACATTCCCTTCGGTCATGCGGCCGCAACTCCGGGCAAGCATGTGCCGGCGGTGATGGAAGCCTATAGAACCGGTGGGACCCCCTGGTTCGTCGTCATCGCTCCGGACGGCGCCGTCGTTCATGACGGCTTCGAGCTTCATGCCGATATTCTGGCGCAAACATTGTCCGCCCTGGCATCGGGCGATGCGGCGGAAACGAAGTAGCGAAAATGGCAGGCCGATGCCGCGCAGGCATTCGCCATCTCTTACCCGAGGAGCTTCAATGATGGACAATCCGCTTCCGACCCCTTCTGACCTTGATGAAAGCGCGGCTATGACGGTTGCCGATGCCCTCAAGATCATCCTCGCGGACAGCTATGCCATCTATCTCAAAACCAAGAACTTTCACTGGCATGTCTCGGGTCCCTATTTCAGGGACTATCATCTTCTGCTCGACGAGCAGGCCAATGAAATTTTGGCAGTGACCGATGCGATTGCAGAACGTGCCCGCAAGACCGGCAACACCACGCTGCGCTCGATCGGTGACATCGCGCGCCACCAGACGATCAAGGACAATGACGCGGACTTTGTTTCGCCGCGCGACATGCTCGCCGAATTGCGCGCCGACAATCTCCACATGGTGGAATCGCTGCGGCGCGCGAAAGATGTGGCCGATACTGCGAGAGACAATGGAACCTCGGGCCTGATCGATACCTGGACCGACGAGGCCGAGCGACGGGCGTGGTTCCTCTTCGAGGTCGGTCGGCCCGAATTGGCTCCAGCGGAATGAGGCGAGGCGAATTCGTCTAACGGCCGTCGGGGCTTTTCCGGCTTCGGAAACTTGTCGGATCGCTACCGTAGCGGTTCCGAAACTGCTGACTGAAATGGCTTCGGCTTCGAAACCCGACATGGGCCGCCACCCTCTCGACCGACTGGCTGGTGGCGACAAGCAGCCGCCGCGAGAGGTCGAGACGGACTCCCGCCACGAATTCCATCGGCGTCATTCCAAGCCTGAGTTTAAACTCCCGGGAGAAAGCCGATCGGCTCATTCCCGCCTCCTTGGCCATACTGGTCACGCTGTGCCTTGCCGCCGGCCGGTCGAGAATGATCGCTAGCGTTCGTGCCAGTCGCGGGTCCCGGAATAGTCCGGGGTTTGCCACGGCGGCGTCGCCCGATCGGATATGTCGTCGCAGCAGCAGTACGAGACAGGCCTTCATGAGCGCGCTTGTCAGGGCCATTGCGCCATCTGACGGCATCGCAGCTTCCTCGAGCATCGCTGCGAAAGCGGCCGAAACGAGAGGGAGATCGGAAAGGTCTTCGGCAATGGGTCGCGACAATCCTTCGAGCGGACCATAGAAGCCACTCGGGTCGGCGTGGACCGTGCCGCAGGCAAGGCGCAGCACCGCCCTGTCGGTCGATGCTGCTTTAAGCCGCATGAGGCCATCGCGGGCCGGAATGCAGACGTCCGCAGCAATCTTGCTGCTCTCGGGGTTTGGCGAGGCGGCCAGTCGTTGCTGTCTGCCCGGCGGCACGATGACCATCGAGCCTGCGCCCAGTTCGATCGGGTCACTTTTGTCTACCGACAGATAGAGCGTACCCTCAAGGATATGGTGGACCTCTATCGCATCAGCTGGCGGAAATATGAGGCCGACATCGGCGGTGATGTCGCAAATAGCAAATGCCTCAATTTCCACCGACAGTGCCGAGAGGATCGTATCGAAGGAAGACGTCGCCATCAGCCTGGCGCCCTGACCATTCCGGACCTAGCCAATTTCAACGCCCTTCCAGAACGCGATATATCCGCTGACCATCGCGGCCGCGGGGGCTGGATCGGCATAGGTCCATGCGGCGTTTTCATTGACCGTGCCGTCAACATCTATGTGGAAGTAGCGCGCAGTGCCTTTCTTGGGACAGACAGTCCGATGATCGCTCGGCACCAACAGGGCCTGATCCACCGTTTCGGGTGGAAAATATGTGCGGCCGTCGATGACGATGATATTTCCGCTGACGGCGAGCGTCGCGCCGTTCCAGCTAGCTTCCACTCTCATCCTTCTTTCTCCTCCCGATATTTGTCGGCCGCCATTTCAAATCGCGCAGCAACGAGCGGCCAGCTTTGCCGAATGTCGGCGCGATATGTTTCTCCCCAGGCTGGGCGCTGCAAGTGCGGTGCTGTAAGCCAGACACGCTGCTGCGGGCTGAGCAGATCGACGATCGAGGCCCGATAGGGGAGCGCCAAATTGATCTGCGTCCGCTGCGCCGGCGTCAAAGGCAGATAACGCGCCGGATGCTTGCGCAGATAAAACTGCGGTTCGTCATCAATTTTGAAATGGCCGCAAGCCAACGGCAAGAAGCCCTCTGCACGGGCATAATCGTCAAGTTCGGACCGCGCGGCAGTCCCTGGGTCGAAACTTGTTCGGACCACCTCTTCACCATCGATCCAGCCGGCATCGGTCGTGATCACGGCTGGATGTTGCGCGAGGCTCGTTTCTCCGGACCAAAAACAGGGCGTGGTGTAGGTTACCGTTTCGCTCATTCCCTGTTCGATCAACAGGTCGCGTCCCAACAAGCGGAAATACCCAGGTACCTCCTGTCCCGTCATTTCGAGGACGGCCGCGATTTTCTCAAACATTGCGCCGGCGTCATAGCGATTGGCGAGCTTGGGCAACAGGTCCTCGCCGTCTGCTGCAAGGAATCGCACCACTGGATTGTTCCACGGGCGTTCACCGTAGCGCTGCAGAACATCGGCATCGCTGCCGGGACGATTGTTGAAGATCGCGACCGGAACGAACTGGCCGGCGATCACCTCCGTCATGAGGGGATGGGCGAGAACATCCTGACCAAAATCTACGCATGTTGAGCAGCCCGGAACTTCCTGGAACAGAAGCAGGACGGGCTTATTTTCCCTTGCCGCCAACAGGAGGCCGTGATCGAGATCGCGCAGCCATTCTATTTGGCCAAGCTCGGGATGTTCGCGAAAAGACGTCGGTTTCTTTTGCATCTTTCTGCTGTCTTTCGGAAGGTGTGCGACTGGGCTATCGTCGCGGGAAAGCAACGATCACATTGCGATCTCGCGTTGCGATGCGCCGCGAATTCTCGTTGGGGCGCTATTTCTGTGGGAAGAGACCGGTTGCCCACTCGGTGGCGGGCAACCGGATCATTCAGACGAGAATGGCTTCGTTCAGAAGTTGGTCGAGGCCGCCGCTCGCATCAAGGGCGCGCAGATCGTCCGAACCCCCGACATGGGTGCCGTTGATGAAGATCTGGGGCACGGTATTGCGCCCGCCCGAGGCGATCCGCATCGCGCTGCGATGCGAGGGGTCGGCCTCGACGTCGATTTCGGTCCAGGCGGTTACGCCCTTGGCGCGCAGATCCGCCTTCGCGCGGTGGCAGAAGGGGCAATGGCCCATGGTGTAGAGAATGACTTCGGGTTTCATTTCATTTCTCCCGGTAGGAGGAAGGGTCAGGCTGCCTCGCTTGCCGACGGAAGAACCCAGTCGGCGCGCGGAAAGTGGCAGGTGTAGCCGTTGGGCCGGAGTTCCAGATAATCCTGGTGCTCGGGCTCGGCTTCCCAGAAGGGACCGATCGGTTCGACTTCGGTCACGGCCGGCCCGGGCCACAGGCCCGATGCGTTGACATCGGCAATCGTCTGCAGCGCGGTCTGCCGCTGGGCCTCGTCCGCATAGTAGATCGCCGAACGATAGCTCGTGCCGCGGTCATTGCCCTGGCGGTTGCGCGTCGAGGGATCGTGGATCTGGAAGAAATATTCCAGGATCCGGCGATAGCTGATCCGGTCGGGGTCGAAGATGATTTCGATCGCCTCGGCGTGCGTGCCATGATTGCGGTAGGTCGCATTGGGCACGTCGCCGCCGCTATAGCCGACGCGCGTGCTGACGACGCCCGGCATCTTGCGGATCAGGTCCTGCATACCCCAGAAGCAGCCGCCGGCGAGAATGGAGGTCTCGGTTTTCATGGTCAATTCTCCTCGATCTGGTTGAGATATTCGCCATAGCCCTCGGCTTCCATGTCATCGCGATGGATGAAACGCAGCGCCGCCGAGTTGATGCAGTAGCGCAGGCCGCCACGGTCGCTCGGACCGTCGGGAAACACATGGCCCAGGTGACTGTCACCATGCGCCGAGCGTACTTCGGTGCGGATCATGCCGTAGCTGTCGTCGCGCAATTCATCGACGTTCGCGGGTACGATCGGCTTGGTGAAGCTCGGCCATCCGCAGCCGGACTCATATTTGTCGGCCGATGCGAACAGAGGTTCACCGCTGACGATATCGACATAGATGCCCGGTTCCTTGTTGTGCAAAAGTTCGCCGGTCCCCGCGCGTTCGGTGCCGCCATCCTGCGTCACATGGCGCTGCTGGGGGGTAAGCCTGGCGATCGCTTCTTCGGTTTTTGCGTAGATCATTTTCTGCTCCTTCTGGACGCGCAACTCTTGTCTCCGGAACGCGGGATGCGCGCCGGCCAGTTACGCTCTGAATTGAATTTGCGGCTCAGAGGCGGTCGAGGATGTCCACGATGGCCGCCGGATCGAGCCGGTTGCGGTAATTGGGATCGAGAAAACTATATTGGACGATCCCGTCCTGTCCGATCACATAGGTTGCCGGCACGGGAATACGCCAGTCGTCACCCGCATTGCCCGCTACCATGCCGTCCGCCTCTGCCGAAGGTCGCATCGACACGGGAAGGGCGAACACGAGGCCATATTGGCTGGCCACCCCGACACCCTCATCCACGAGGAGAGGGAATTCCAAAGCCTCCGACCTCGCAAGCTTGAGGCTCTCCGATGCCGGCTGCGGCGAGATTGCCAGCAAACTCGCGCCTTTGGCGGCGACGGCCTCCGCTGCTCGTGCGAGGGCATTCAACTCCGCGCGGCAGAAGGGACACCAGTTTCCGCGAAAGAAGCTCAGGACAGCAGGACCCTCGAGAAGTCGGCCACGCAGCGAGACCGATCCACCGAGCGCATTGTCGAGAAGAAAATCGGGCGCGGCATCGCCTGCCTGGATCGCGCTGATCTCGAGACCGAGCGCCTGTATCTGACGGTCCGCCTCCTCGATGGCCATCCGGCCATCATCGCCGGCAGCCGTGAAATAGGCCTGCTCGATCATATCCATGTCCGTTCGGAAGCTCATTCGATCATTCTGCATCGAAATCGGGTGGGGGGAAAGGCTGGTGTGGGGGACGCCAGCCTTTCCCGGCTGCGTTGGCGTCGGGCACGTGCTGGGAGTCACGCAAGGCCCGCTGCGACGCGGCGATTGGAGCGGTGGAGGCGGGGGGAGATAAACCCGGTGGATCCGCCGCTCCGGTTCAACGAAGAATTGCGGCGGTACATTTGGGGTGCCGCAACCTTCGATGAAGTCGATGGGGTGCTCCAGCGCCGTTTGTCCGACGGACGTTCCGATTTCCATTCGAACATCTGCATATCAAAACTCCTGGAGGCTTTTCGCTCGTCCCGTTGCCGGGATGAACGCCATTTAGGAGGTCGCGAAAGCTTGCGGCAGGCAGGTCGAATCGATAGTGCCTATTCCGCAGGGGAATGAAATGGACCGACTAGCTGTCATGGAGCAATTTCTCGCCGTTGCTGAGGCGGGTTCCTTTTCGGCAGCGGCTCGCCGGCTCAATATCGGTCAGCCGTCGATCTCGAAAGCGGTGGCACAGCTCGAGGCTTATCTCGGGGTCAAGCTGTTCCTTCGCTCGACCCGCAGCCTGACATTGACCGAAGCGGGCAGGCGTTACCGCGAAGGCGCCGAGCGCGCCCTAGCGGCTGCAGCCGAAGCAGAGGCTTCGGCCAGGGAAGATGGCGGGCGGCTCGCAGGCCCGTTGCGCGTCGTGGTTCCGACCTGCCTCGCGCGCCTGTATCTTTTGCCGTGGCTCCCGGGATTCCGGGATCTCTATCCCGAGATTACGATCGATCTCGAAACGACCGATCACGATACCGACGTCGTGGCGTCTGGAGCCGATATCGCGCTTCGTATCGGCCCGCTCGCCGACAGCGCGCTCGTTGCATCGCGAATGGGGCGAACCCGCATGGCGCTTGTCGCGCGCAAGCCGCTGGCCGGTCTGGACGCCCCGCACAGATTCATGGGCCGCCCGGCGATCGTCTCGCGCATTCATCACGTGAAGAACAGCTGGATTTTCCGCGAAGGAAGCGCGCGCATCGCAATCATGGTCCGCCCGGCCCTTATCGTGGACAGCGACGAGGCGGCGCGCGCGGCGGCGCTCGCCGACCTTGGTCATGCGATGCTGCCACGGCCCTTCGTGGTCGACCTGATCGAAGAGGGCGCCCTCGTCGAACTGCTCCCCGAAAATATGATCGACGATATCGATGTATGGGCGGTGCTTCCGGCCGGCCGTGACCAGACGGCGCGCGTCAGAGCTTTTCTCGAATGGCTCCGTCAGCAGCTTGGCACCCTGTTCGCAGAGGGTCAGCAAAGGGAAGGCAAGTGAGTGGGCTTGCCATTGCGCTGCTCGCTGCGTTCCTCTGCTTTGCGATGGGATTCGCCATACGCCGTGGAACGGTCTGCGTTGTCGCTGCGACGCAAGATCTGGTGGTCCGCCGACGTCCTGACAAATTTATCGCCTTTGCGACCGCAGCCTGCTGGTCCGGCCTTGTCCTGATCCCGCTGGCGTGGGGCTCCGCTTCCCTCTTTCATCTATCTCCGGGCTATGCGCAATTGGGACAGGCGCTGCTGTTCGGGGCGCTTTTTGCCGTAGGGGCGTGGATCAATCAGGCTTGCGGCCTCGGCACTCTTGCGCATCTGACGGGCGGCCGACTTGGGTTTGTCCTGACGCTTGTCGGCTGGGTCGCAGGTGCGCTTCTCGTCTCGGAAATCTACATGCCGGAGCCCGTTCCTTCGCCATCGATCCTTGAGCGTTCCGCGGTCGCCGCGGTGCTGGCATGGGTCTTCTTCGCCGCGATATGTTGGTGGAGCCGATCGCGTCTTCGCTTGCTCGGCTATCGCTCACGCTGGCGCAACATGCTCCTCGGCCGGGCGCGGATGCGCCCGTTTGAGGCAATGCTCGTCATCGGCATAGGAGGCGGCGTTCTTTACGCCTCGGCAGGCAACTGGACCTACATGGGCCTCCTGTCATCATATGCATCGCAGTTGGTGACACGGGATGTTTCCTCGAACTCTCCCTTGCCTGCGCTTGTTGGGACCATGATGATGATATTGGGCGGCGTGACTGCGGCGGTCCGCTCCGGCGGATTTCGCCTGCGTGGAACGACGCCGGTCCACGCCCTCCGCCACGCGGTCGGAGGCACGATGATGGGCGCGGCCGTTCAGCTCATCCCGGGCGGCAACGGGGTAATCATTGTCTATGGAATTCCGTCCATCGCCCCGCATGCGATTTCCGCTTATCTGGGAATGACCGCAACCCTCGCTGTGATTTTTGCTGTCATGAAGTATTCCCGTAGGGAATAGAAACAATGCTTTCGGCCAATCTTTTTTCCTCCTCCCGATAAGCTCACAACGAGCAGACCAACGGAGGGAACCAAGATGGCCGACTTTGATTTTGACGTCGCGATCCTCGGTGCAGGCACGGCTGGAATGTCGGCTTACCGCGAGGCGCGCAAATACACCGACCGGGTCGTTATGATCGACGGCGGACCGCTCGGCACAACCTGTGCCCGCGTCGGTTGCATGCCCTCGAAGCTGCTTATCGCCGCGGCAGAAGCGCGCCACCGCGCCGAAGGGATTGGCCTTTTCGGGCTCGAGACAGGCCCGGTTCTGGTGGACGGCGTGCGCGTGATGAATCGTGTGCGCGCCGAGCGCGATCGGTTCGTCGGCTTCGTGAACGACGCAATTGAGGGATTTGACCCCGGCAGCCTGATCAGGGAGTTTGCTCGCTTTGCCGACGACCAGAGCCTGCTCCTCTCCAGCGGCAGGATGATCAGCGCGCGCAGCATCGTCATCGCAACCGGATCGCGACCGATCGTACCTGCGTTGCTTGAAAAGGCGGGCGACCGTCTGATCTTCAACGACGATGTGTTTGACTGGACAGACCTTCCGTCATCGGTTGCGGTGTTCGGGACAGGCGTGATCGGGCTCGAACTCGGTCAGGCTCTCCACCGCCTTGGCGTGCGCACCCATCTTTACGGCAGGGGCGGGAGCATCGGTCCTTTGACCGACCCCGCGGTCATCAATTATGCTGCGACGCAGTTTGCTAGCGAATTTCCGGTAGATTGGACGGCTGACGTGGACATCGAGCGAGACGGTGACCAGGTGGTCGTCCGTTCGAACGCAGGCGAGGAGCGCTTCGACTTTCTGCTCGCGGCAACTGGCCGGCAGGCCAATGTCGATAATATCGGCCTCGAAAACACAACGCTCAAACTCGATGCGCGAGGCGTTCCAACGTACGACCGCCTGTCGATGCGGGCAGGATATAGTGACATTTTCGTCGCCGGCGATTCTGCGATCGATGTGGCGCTCCTCCACGAAGCAGCCGACGAGGGACGGGTCGCCGGGGAGAATGCAGCCCGCTTCCCGCACAGCTATCGTCGCAAGCGCCGTACGCCGCTTTCAATCGTCTTTTCCGACCCTCAGATCGCCATCGCCGGTCGCAGCCATGCCGAACTCGTCCGCGACCGGATGGACTTCGTGATCGGCGAGGTCTCCTTCGAAGATCAGGGACGGTCGCGCGTCATGGGTCTGAACCGCGGTATCCTGCGCGTCTATGGCGACCGCCCGAGCGGCCTGCTCTTGGGTGCGGAACTCATCGGGCCGAGCGCCGAGCATCTGGCCCATCTGATCGCCTGGTCGATCGAAAGCCGCCTCACGGTCCCCGAATTGCTCGATCGACCATTCTATCACCCCGTCATTGAGGAAGGGCTGCGCACCGCGCTTCGCCATCTCAATCATGAACTCGGCTTTGGCCCCAACCCCCCGCTGCGATGCATCGACTGTGGGCCGGGCGGCTGATCGCTGGCCTGCCCTCGCTCGCACCGGACAACAAGGGTTCCGGACCAACGCCGTCAGGAGCTTTCCAATGACCAAAATCTCCTTCAGTGCAGACCAGGCATTCCCGTTGCTTTTGCCCCTGCTTTATTCCGTACAGCACCGGCTCGGTAACGAAATCCGCAGCTATGCCGCGGATCAGTCAGCCAAGCGGACTGCTGCGGAATTAACAGTGCGGATAGCCTCTCGCCCCAAGCGCCAGGAAAGTGCGCGACGATGCTTGTCTTCGCGCCGACACGCTGATAGAGGCGCCCCTCGTTGCCGCTTTAGCTCAGTTGGTAGAGCACATCATTCGTAATGATGGGGTCAGGTGTTCGAGTCACCAAGCGGCACCATTCTTTCACTCGGAAATCCTGATGCTTCCGGCCGAAAACGCTTTCGGCTCGGGGTGGGATCATGCTCTGGCAAAGAGCCATTCAGCTATTGGCGATTTCTATCATCGCCAAAAAATCTTCGCATTCGCGCTGGTAGTTCAGTGTTTTATGCGATCATCGACCAAGAGGCCGGCCCGAAGCGGGCTTGTGGCCGCTCCGGTCGGCGCGCATTTTGCGTGCTCCCAAATTCCGTGAAGTCCAATGACATTCGTAATTCGTGGCGCAGGGCCTCGACGTCTCCGAAACCATGGTCGGCGTCGCGTTCGGATGCCGCAAGCTGTGCGGAATCCTTTCATGGCGGGCCGTTCTCAAGCGGACATTGAGGCGTTGCAGTCCGTCGGCAACCCCGGCGAGGTATTACGTCATTCGATTGCCAGCTTGTTGAGATTGGCGACAATCTTCCCAAGCGTGTTTACAAGCCCCTCGATCTCTCGATCGCTAACACCTTGTGGATCGGCGTGCAAAAAGGACCCCGTTAGCGGGGTGATCGGCGTCTAAAAGGGACCCCTCATTTCGATGGTTTAAGCAGCCGGCTGGATTTTCAGGCGGCGAGATCGGGATGTTGGTTTTGGAGACAGTGGTTCGGATTCGGCGCGAGTATGCCGGTGGTAAGGCGATCAAGGCGATCGCGCGGGATTTGCATGTGTCGCGGAAGGTGATCCGCAAGGCGATCCGGGCGCCGGAAGGCGCATTCGACTATCAGCGCAAGGTTCAGCCGCTGCCGCGGATCGGGCCGTTTCAGGATCGCCTGAACACAAGCCTGACGGGCGGAATGCTTGCAATCGGCACCTTCGCTTTCTGGGCGCTGACGCTGAGCTGGGCGACTTATCTCTTTCCTAAACTCAAAAATGCTCTCGAAGGCGAGCCGCGCGTCATCGTCAAATATGGGAAGATTATCGAGGCGAATCTTCGGCGTGACCGACTGACGCGCGACGAGATATTGTCCGAGATGCGCCTTGCCGGAATCGGCCGGCTTGCCAATGTCGAGTGGGCTATTCTCGAGCCGCAAGGCAAGATCAGCTTTATCAGCAAGGACAGCACGGCGACGCCGAAACATGTTGCGGACGACATCGTCTGACGTGCGCCAAACTAAAGACATATAGATTGTCAAAATGCCAACGGTCGCGCGCAGAGTTCTCGGGTTTGCGAGCGATTGCCGGGGTGGGTTTCTCTGTCTTTTCTTTCAGCGAATCTCAGGTGATGCCCCGGTCTGCGCGCATCCTCGCGATCTCTGCTGCGGTGGGTTTTCGTCGATCGTCCTCAGGCCTTGATTCGATTTCCCGTTTTGCGAGGTTGGTCGTCGCTTCGCGAATGATGCTCAGATAACTCTCCATGGTTTCGAGCAGTCTCTGGTGCATGAAAGTTTGAAAACGAGTCTTGTTCCCGTTGAGCTGTGCATCCTCCAGTGAGTTCACATACTCCATGCGATCTTTTGGCCTTACCGCGACCGGACAATACCCTCCGCGCACCAGTTGAAGGTTCATGACCAGACGCGAGGTCCTGCCGTTTCCGTCCTGGAATGGATGGATGGTAACCAGCTTATAATGTGCTTCGAAAGCGTTTTCAGGATTGAGAGGCGCATCTTTAAGCCAACCCGCGAAGTCTTCCATAAGATGTGGCACCTCAGATGGCGATGGAAAGACGACGGGGGATCCTGTGATTCCTCGTTGCGCCACGGCATACTGTCCGGCGAGATCTGGCTTGCTTCGTTGCAGGACAAGTTGGTGCAACTGACGCATCTCGAAGGCGGTCAGCGAATGATCCTGTTTGGCCATTTCATACATCCACGCCAGAGCATGATGATGATCTATGGCTTCCAGGTGATCTCCCAATGGCTTGCCGCCGATCGTAATGCCATGTGCAATGACCTCAGCTGTCTCACGCAGCGTCAGCGTATTCCCCTCGATTGCGTTCGAGCTGTAGGTCAGTTCAAGGTCGATCGGCTCACGCAAGGTCGCCAAAAGCGAAGGCGGGAGGGGGCGCATGGCCGATAGTTCATCACGCAGCTTTTGAAGCTGTTCGACGATTTTCATGTCTCAATCCTTTCTGCGTTTGATTAGAGTTTTATACTTATACTCGATCAGGGATCAGGAATCTGTAGCCGGCCGACCTCTAGCAAGTTTCTGGGCTCCACCTCTTCGGGCCGCCTCCTCGGTTGCTTGGGGGATCTGAAGAAGATCGACGCCGAGCGCCTGCATGCACTGCATGAAGAAGACGGCAGTGAAACGGCCCCGGCTGACCTTGTTACGTAGATTTAGCTCATTGTCCTCGATGCCCTGCTCACGGAGCCGCGCGACGAGGCCAGCGTAAGACACGCCTCTGCGCATCATCTCTGCGCGCAATATGTTCTTGACCATTTCTTCCCAGACCTTTTCTTCGATCGACATGGCTCTGCTTCCTCCAAGTTCGCACAGGACGTGTAGGGTTTCATATGCGTCCATGCCAAGTGGTTATCGTCAATTTGCGTGATTGAGGTAATCGTCTGTGATGGTGAATTTGCTAAACAAAGCGAATGCGGCATTCAATCATCATGGGGATCATTATTGGCGCTGGTGCAGCACTTCCTCCTTTCGACTGAAACTTGGGCGCGATCGATGCATGCGGTTCTCAGCCTGCAGGCAGAAGATGGCGCAACCATCGCATTGTCGAATCGTTCGAATGGCACTTACGGGAGTTTGAAAACAGGAGACTGCAATGAAATCCGTCGATTTGGATGCCACCCACATTTTGGCTGCCGACCATCGCACCGTCGAAGGCCTCTTCGAAGAGTTCGAGAAGGCAACGAGCAGCGACCGCAAGGCGAAGCTAGCCAAGCAAATCTGCACTAAACTCAAAATCCATGCGCAGATTGAAGAAGAGGTTTTCTATCCCGCTTTGAAGGGCAAGATCGACGAGGATTTGCTGAAGGAAGCCTGGGTCGAGCATGACGGCGCCAAGGTGTTGATCAACGACATCGAAGCATCGGGCCCCGAAGACGAGTTCTTTGACGCCAAGGTCACCGTGCTGTCGGAAGAGATCAAGCATCACGTCAAGGAAGAAGAAAAGCAGCAAGACAATATGTTCCAGCAGGCGCGCGCCGCCGACGTCGATCTTGAAGCGCTCGGTCAGGCTATGTTGGCACGCAAGGAAGAGTTGAAAGCGCAGGCCGAAAGCACCGGGCTGCCGCCAGCGCAGCTGGCGACGATACGCGTCTGAGGTTCTGGACCATGGCGGTTACAGGGTGGAAGCTTGATCGCGCTAGTCGGGAGTTTCTAGTCGATATCTTTCCGCCACGGTGGCGTGATCTTGTCGCCGATCATATCACGTTCGATACGCAGGCTTCGTTGAGGGACCCCGTGCCCCCCAAACCGGAAGCCGCCGTCATCGGCCATGCCGATGACGGTGACGGGCTTGAAGCACTCGTGGTTTCGATAGCTGGGAATTGCAGCCGACCTGACGGCAGTATTTTCCACATCACCTGGTCTCTCGATCGCGACAGAGGACGGCGGGCCATCGAAAGCAACGCTGTTCTGGCCCATCATGGATGGCGTCCGCTCGCGGTTCCCATTGCTATAGAGCTTACGCCTGCTCGGCTCTGATGCGCCTTCTTACCGACTGCTATCTTATCGATTGCTACGAACTCCTTGGCGGTTTCAGAAGCCCAGCCAATGGAAGCCGCGGATCAGCGCGAAATATATGAAAAATTCGATTTATCTAATCCACCTAATGGCGGTTAAACAATCGAACTAGCGAGCCAAAAAATAGGGTCACCAAAAGCCAGAAACTGAAGGTTCCTAAAAATGCTCCGAAGCGGAATTCGTCCTCCGGGCCGATCTGTCGAGGCACAGAAATCGAAGGGACATCTGCAACGAACGGAGCAGGCCAGCCTGCCACCAAACGCGGTCGCCAATTTTCAGCGGGTGAACCTACATTACCATATTCTGCATATTCACTTGTGGTGGGACGGATTTGCAAGCTGAACATGGATAATATGAATGCAATCATCACTGCGCCGGCGGCCTTCCACAACATCGCTCGCACCTCCGAATTCTACAACTCGGCACCCTAATCCGGCGGCGAAGGACCTGCGACGGTTAATCCAGTAATTGACTCGATTGCGGTAGCGAAGGCATCGGATGCGGCCATCAAGGAACTTTAATTCCGCTGACTGTCAGCACAGGCGCTGCGATCGGAAGCCGCGCGGAAACCGTTGGCCAAATTTTGCGGCGAGCGGACGAACAGTTCGATATTGCCGAAAGGGGTGGCCGGAACGCCTATTCAATTCCCTCAGGAATTGCAGCGTAAAACCGTCGGCATAGCTGCCGATTAACGGCTCAACCTTAGCCTCACGTCTGCAATATCTATTGGTAACCGGTGTTTTCAGGCCACGTCGAACCAGGGCATGAGATCGCCGACGCTTTGGATGGGATGACCGTTGGCAAGGCTGGTGAGCGTGTCGGTCAGCCACGCGTGGGGGTTGATGGCGCCCAGCTTGCAGCATTCGATGAGGGTCGCGATGACGGCCCAGTTATCTCCGCCCTCGTCGGAGCCGGCAAACAGGGCGTTTTTGCGATTGAGAGCCAGCGGCCTGATCGACCGTTCGACGGTATTGGAATCGAGGTCGATGCGTCCATCGTCGAGGAAACGCACGAGGCCGTCCCAGCGGGTGAGTGCATAGCGGATCGCCTCGCCAAGCTTGCTTTTGGCGCTGACCTGGCGGCCGCGGGCGACAAGATACTGGTGAAGATCGTCGACGATGGCGCGGCTGCGCTCGGCCCGGACGGCGCGGCGCCGCTCGGCGGATGAACCGCGTACGTCGTCCTCGATGGCATAGAGCAAGGCGATGCGGCGCAGCGCCTCGGTGGAGACCGGCGACGTGTCGGCGAGATCGTAGAACTTGCGGCGCACGTGCGCCCAGCAGAAAGCGAGCCGGATCTGCTGTCGCCGCCGGGCGAGCGCGGTGTAGCCGCCATAGCCGTCGACCTGCAGGATGCCCGCGAAATCGCCAAGATGCGCGTGAGGACGCTCGGCCTTGCGATCCGGAGCATAGACATAGGCGACGATCGGTGGATCGCTGCCGCCCCATGGCCGGTCATCGCGGGCATAGGCCCAGAGTTGCCCGGTCTTGGTCCGCCCGCGCCCGGGATCGAGCACCGGCGCCGTCGTCTCGTCGGCGAACAGCCGCTCGGACCGGCGAAGCTGTTCGAGGATATGGTCACGCAAGGGGCGTAGATACCATGCTGCTCGGCCGACCCAATCGGCCAGGGTGGATCGATCGAGCCGGATGCCCTGTCGGGCGTAGATCTGGGCTTGCCGGTAAAGCGGCAGATGATCGGCATACTTGGATACCAGCACTTGGGCGATCAGCGCCTCAGTCGGAATGCCGCCTTCGACGATACGCGGCGGTGCGGGAGCCTGCACGACCGTGCCCTCGCACGCGCGGCAGCCGTAGCGCGGTCGGCGCGTAACCAGGACGCGGAAGGTGGTCGGCACGACATCGAGACGCTCGGCGACATCCTCGCCGATCTGGTGGAGCGCACCGCCGCAGCAGGGGCAGGCCTTATCCTCGATATCCACGACCTGCTCGATCCGTTCGAGATGCGACGGCAGCGAACCGCGGTTGGTCTTGCGCACCCGATCGCTGTGAGGCCTTCCGGCCTTCGCTTCGGCGGCGACCTCGGCCTCGGCGAGCGCCGCCTCGACATCCTCGAGACCCAGTTGCAGCTGATCGGGATCGAGCTGTTCGGAACGGCGGCCGAACCGGTGGCGCCGAAACGCCTCGAGGATCGTCCTCAGACGTTCGACTTCCGCATCGGCACTCTCGAGCTTGCGGGCCTGTTCGAGGACGAGCGCGCGGAGCGCGTCAACATCATCCGGCAGGTCCGCTTCCACGAGCATGGGAGCAGTGAATCAGCGGAAGAACGCCCCGTCAACCAGCAATCTGCGGTGCCTGTGGCCGGCGCCCGCCATGGACGCGGCGCCAGTCCAGTCCCTCCAGAAGAGCCCCGAGCTGCGCGGCCGTGAGGCGCATGACACCGTCCTGGATGCCCGGCCACTTGAAGCCGCCGGACTCCAGCTTCTTGGCCATCAGGCAGAGTCCCGTGCCGTCCCACCAGACCAGCTTGATCCGGTCGCTGCGCTTCGCCCGGAACACATAGATCACGCCCGACCAGGGATCGCCGCCATACTCGGCGGCGACCAGCGCGGCGAGCGCGTCGGGCCCCTTGCGGAAATCCACGGGACGCGTTGCGACCATCACGCGCGCGCCGGCACCGGGGCCGATCATCGCGTGGCCTTGAGTGCTTCGATTACCGCGGCAATCACGCCGACATCGGCGCCTCGGCCGATCCTCACCGCCACGCCGTCGATCTCCAGCTCGACCGCACTTGCCTGGAGACGCCGCCGCTTCGCGGAATGCTTGACAGCTGGATGTGGATCGCTCGCGGGCAGCGGATCGATCACAGCAGGGACGAAGGCGGGAGCCGCCGTCGGCAACGTCAGGCCCTGGCCTTCCAGGCGCTTGCGCAGATCGCGGCGCCAGTTGAACAACTGCGTGGGGCTCAAGCCATGCCGACGCGCCACCGCACAGACCGTCTCTTGACCCGAAAAGCTCTCCGCAACGATCGAGGCCTTCAACTCTGGCGGCCAATCCCGCCGCTTGCCCCTACCGGTGAAAACCTCGAAGCGCTGAACCCCGCTGGTGCCAGCATCATCATATGGCATCGTCATAGCACCAGCTTCCTACCCCACGATCAGCGCGCGGACACTCGGCGCTGCGCGTCACTCCCGCAAGGTGGGGTCACGCCTCCGCTTACATCTATTGCCATCAAAGCGCTGCTTCACATGGACAGCTTTTCTGAGTGGGGTCCGAACCGTGCATACCATGGCAACCACCACCGTCGATCAATGGCATTGCAATTTGACACACAGATCGGGGTTCCCGGCTGGCCCCACCCAGTGGGAACCTCTGTGGCCGAATTTGGAAACGCTTGGTCGAGAGACGTCACCAGTTTCGACGCAATTCACTGCGTAGACCAAGTTAGTTAATGAAGGCTTTGCATCGTGCAGACCCAATGACGGAATTGGGAAGGGTGAGTGGCTCGCCGATGGTCAGATGACAGAGATCGCCAACTCGCATGATCGCACAGCGTGCAATTTATACACTACCACAAAGACTGTCCGTTCCGTGGCTTGCCTTATCGCATGGTTCTGCTCGTTATTTCGATGCGTCTATCGAGGTCAGGGTGGCACCTCGAATATACGTTATAAAGCCGAGCATATTCTCCTCTCGGATATCGCGGCGCCGCGCAGATCGACCAGCCAAGGGTGGTTCCACTACAAGGTGCAGCAGCCTTTCAAAAAACTAAACGCCGATTTTGGTTACGCTGGCGGAGGCGTTGTCAATATCCATGCTCTAAGGCGCGCTATGGTCGTTTGAAAAGAAAATCGGGCAAAAGTTGGTTCTGATCGCGTGCAGATCGCCTAACCGATTTGCAACTGCTGACCAGAATCCTGCTCCCAGATAATCTCTAAGCTTCAGGCACTCGATCATACGCACCGTGATCTTTTCGACAGCTTGGTCGCCATAGCGCCGTTCCGCCGCAAGCGCCTGTTCCCAAACATCCTCTAAATTCGGCTCCATCGTCGTCACTCCGATGTGTCACCATTATTTCCGCCACTTTATTGCAAAAAGCGTCGCAGGAGTAGTATTTTTGTCACGCGCTCGGTGGGCGCGAAGCCACAGCCCTGCCGATCGCTCCGACTTCGAAGCGACGGTCGGGCGCGTCACCGCGTCTCTACCTGAAGATCAGATATCTTGTTTACTCGCGGGCGCCCGTCGCGCGGAGTGGAACTCTGAGAGACAACGTTGCATGAGCTTCCTACCGATCGGGACATTCGTGAGCGCATCGACGCTTTAAAAAGCCGCCAGAGGCTGCAAAGTCAGCCGAAGCTTAGACGAAAAGCCGCAATCACGCGGTTGCGGCAGACGTCTGTTCTTGGTCCACGATCCGTATGGACTCTCGCATGCGACCTACGTCGGGGATTAGCAATTCTTCTTCTTTCCGATCGTTCAGAAAGGCAGCGACATCTTCCGATTCAATTGTCATCGACAAGATCAATGGCTGACCCAAGTTTCCCCATGATTTTGGCCACGTGGTTGCATAGAATGAAGCGATTTCGAAATTTAAGGTCCAGCTTACGCCGTCCGCGAGCTCGTCGAAGTCGCCCGCGCCGCCGCGGTATACTGTTAGGGGGAATTCCATCGCGTTGAGCTGATCATGTTCGTCCGCCGTCATGAGATCCGGACCCCAGTCTTCCACGAAATCCTGCATCGTCCATTCTTCTCCGCCAGGACAATGTGCAACAGCACTGACATATGATCCAAGCCGGCCGCCATTTATGTAAGGCTCGCTGTCCCAAGCATGGCGCAACGCTCCACTGATCATCGGCCTGTTCAAGGGCAGATAGCATGCCCAAGCTTCGATCATTGAAGCGATAAGATCCAAACGCTCGCGATCGTTGAGCCGCAAGAAGATCGCCGCGCCTTCTTGACGATCTTTGACCCGCCCTTCTTCGTCGAGACTGTGAAGGCGGGAGAATTTTTTAGCTTGTTCAGCGAGGAATTCAGACGGCATGCTCAAGCTCTCTCCCGTTGGTGCCTATATGGGATGCATCAACAATCTTGAGAAATGGTTGCCGTAGTTACAGACGTCGAGGACAACCGAGAAACAGGACGCGATCGGCGACTAGGATTGTTCGCCATCGGACAATCGTTTTGCGGCGCGCCCTCCCGCATTCCCATGAACTGCAGTTTCCAGAGATCTCGGTTAACAGAAATTAACATTCAATCATTCGCGAACTATTGAATTATCTATCTAAGTTTCCATATGGTCATTTGCCGGCGGTGTCGCCCCGCCTCTGCACTTGCAAAATTGCCACTTTGGCGACCAGGAGACGTTCAATGGACCTGATGACCATTGCCCCCAAAAGCATTCCCGGCAGCGCTGCGTCGATCAAGGCGGATCCGATCGTGCTCGATCCTCTCGCGGAAGACTGCCTTCACGACGACGCCGCCATCATCACCACGCGGCGCGCAATCACACGCGTTGCTTTGGTTGCAGTCGAGACCGGAAGCAGGTTTCAGCGCGAGGGTATTGAGTATGACCCTATGTCATGGATGCTCGCTCCGCGACGGCTGTTCAACGGTCGCGCGGCGATCGATGCCTGCCTCGAGCGTGAGCACTGCCTGCGAAGCATTCTGGTCCACGGCCTGTCCTTGGGGCTCGACCTTGCGCCCACGGCGGTCGATACTCTTCTTTCGGAGGATGATGAGGACAAGCGCCGGCGATCACGGCAACATATGTCGTCCAAAAGGAAGGCGGGAAAGAAGTATTACCGTTCCGGCAATCTTCCTTTGGCAGCGCCCCGCTTGTTCACGGCGACCATCATCTATTCTAACCGAAAACTGATGCTTCAGGCATTCCATGCCTCCATCGCGCATGAGCCGTCCGAGATCTCGGCCCGTTTGTGTGAACGCTTTGGGCATTCTGCCGCCAATGTCGCCGACATTCGCGAAGGTTTCCACCAATCAACCCCAGTGGCGATGGCGTTGGTGCAGGAGCCCGTCGCGGAACTTATCCGCCGTGTAGCGCCTGAAGCGGATCATCCATTACACAATGATTTCGCCGTGACCATCGAGCAGCGCATCGACGTCTGATCCAAAATGAGGATGGTCGACGTCGCGTCTATGTCGTCACGCGTCGTTTAAACGTTAGCCTCAGGCAGCGCTTCGCGGCCTGACAATATTCCTGACCACGTCCGCCGCCCATCACGGGGGCGTTCGGCCCAGGCAAAGTTCCTTCAACGATCGGAGACAACCATGCAGGACGAGGTTCCTGATCCGGGTGCGCTGTGCGTGCCGAACGGCGATGACGATGTGCGCCTGCTGCGCCGGCTCGATGTCCGCGAGGGCGAGACCGGCGTCGGCGGCCGGGTCGATACCTTTATCGGCGTTGCCGTCGACTGCGAGACAACCGGCATCGGTGATGAGGACGCGATCATCGAACTCGCGTTGCGGCGATTCCGCGTCGACCCCGCTGGCGTGATCGTCAAGATCGACCGGCCATACTCGTGGTTAGAGGATCCGGGATGCGAACTGCCCGAGGACATTGTGCGCCTAACTGGCATTACCAACGCCGACCTGGCCGGTAAATCCATCGACGACGGGGTGGCCCTGCGACTTCTCAAATCCGCTACATTTGTCTGCGCGCACAATGCTTCCTTCGATCGTCGTCATGTAGAACGCCGACTACCAGAAGCTGCAGGGCTCGCTTGGTGCTGCAGCTGCAATGACATCGACTGGCGCGCCAATGGTTTTGACGGCCGGTCGCTGGGGTGGCTTCTGGCGCAGAGCGGATACTTCCACGGTGCGCACCGCGCTGTGGACGATGTCGACGCGGTGATCCAAATTCTACGACAGAACATGCCTGATGGCACGACTGCGCTCGCGCAGATGCTCACCACCGCCCGCGCGCCCAGCTGGCGATTCCGCGCGGTCGGCGCCTCCTTTGAGGTGAAGGACTTGCTGCGACTGCGGGGCTACCGCTGGGACGCTGCGAGCAATCCGAAATGCTGGTGGCGAGAAGTGCCCGACGCCCGTCGCGCCGAGGAGGAATGGTGGCTTGCCAGCCATGTCTACTCGATGGAGGCCAATCCCCGAGCTCTTGGTCCGATAATCGAGCGGCTGACGTGGCGGGAACGCTACGCACCAACAGCGCCATCCAACCGACCGCCATGAACGCTCAGTCCGAAACTATGCGCATCGACACCTTATTAGACTGGAGAAAAGGCATGACCAAAAGGTCCACCAAGGCGACCGCGCTCGTCCCGACCGGCAGGCATAAGGTGCCTGTCAAGCGAAAGGCCGCCATGCTTGCGGTCGCGCCCGCCACGGACGACACGCTGCTGCCGATCGTCGACTCCGAACTCGCTCTGGCAAAACTAATCGGCGTTGGGGGCGAAGTCGCGCGAGAAGACGGCGTCGGTGTCGTCACCGGCCGAGCCTATGCAACCCGCGAATGCGTCGTTCCCGCGGAAGAAATATTCTACGATCGGGCCGCGCGGCCCGGTGGCAAGGGCGCGTGGCTCGGAGAGGCGGACAAGGTCAGCTGGCGCGACGAGGTGAGTGGCTATGACTGCATCATGTTGCGTAACACGGACAATGGCTTTCTCTGCGGATATGTCGGCATTCCACAGGATCACCCTCTCTGGGGCTGGGATGCAAACGCAGTTCCGCCGGACATAGGAATCGATGTGCATGGCGGTTTGACTTATTCAAGACTGTGCGAAGAAGGGCCGAGTCCGACGCGTCGGTTAGCCGTCGAGGCGCGCCGCATCTGCCACGTGACATTACGATCGGCGGTCTACCATCCGGTAGAACACGCAACCGACCACCGGGTCGAAGATTCGCATGCGTGGTGGTTCGGCTTCAGTTGCGATCATGCCTACGATCTTATTCCGAACGCCAGGCCGAATTCCTCCGGATCGAAGTCCTCGGAGCTTGGACGGATATATCGCGACGACGCATATGTTGTCAGGGAAACGGTCGCCCTCGCAGCTCAGCTGCGAGCAATCGCTGAAGGAGGCGCGGCGCCCGCGCGCGATGGCGCGCCGCCGCCGCTCGGCCTCGACCCTCGTCGCGGGGGTGGCCGTGGCTGACTTTGAGCGTCACGTCGGCGAACTCCCGTGGGGCTGGTGGCTTCGAGCCAATCCGCGCGGCTACGAGGATGCGTCGGGACGAAATTGGGCGAGCGTCAGGGACGCCTTCTGGGAGGGAGAACTTGGATTCCCGCCGGTCCACTTCGCACCCGAACAGCATGAACTGATGCTGAGGGTCATGACCGCGATCAATGCGCGCTGGTTTGGCACGGAGAGCAACCACGATGTTTTCGGCGGCGACATGATGTTCTGGCGATTCTATCTGTGCTGGCTCGCCAGCATCGGTATGGTCGAGACATCGGCGGTGAGGGACCTCTTCGGTGGGGGGCTGAGCTCATTGGGCAGGTCCGTCCTCATGATGCTGCAGGCCACGCGCGAGCCGGAATTCGAGCGCTTGCCAATGGCGGGGGTTGTCGCCGCGATAAGTGCGAGCGTGGGGCTCGACGCCGCGGCACGGGAGCGGGCACTAAACACCTTTGAGCAGCAGGTTGGATTTCGTCGCCATCTGTTCGCGCGCGAACATCTGGGAAGGCGATACCTGGTGACGTTGACCGGACTTAAGGTTGGCGCGCGGATGCCGACGCGCAATATCGCGTGGTCGCAGTCCTTCGCCGATGCAAAATCGCGCGATGATCTCTTCGCCTGGCTCGCCGAGCGAGTGCACAGATGGGATGATTGGGGTGAAATCGCCTACCGAAGGGGTGCGTCTGCGCTGACAAGCCATTTGTTGTCCGTCATCGTCGGAGCGGGCGGCCTGGCTCGGTGACTCCGCACGGTGGGGTAGGCGCCGCTTCGGCGAGGCGCAGCCCAATAATCTGGCGTGGAAATACTCCGTCCTGATGAACTGGCATTCTTGTCTCAATGGCGGGACAGTTCATCGCAATGACGTCTGGTTCGCCTTCGCAATTGAGGGCGCGCTCGTGCTGGTATTGTTTAGCAGGGACGCTAAACCACGCGCACTATACCCAAATAAACAACGCATTGCGTATGCTGACTGGCGTAATCAGCCAGCCCCATGCCAACCAGCATGATCGCTTATTGTGTTTAAATTAGGCCGTGTTGACAAAAGGGATTCCCAATCGCGTCGACTTCTGATTCAAGACTGCTTTTTGAGGAGCAGTCATGGGTCGCGGGGATTTGTCGGAAGCGGAGTGGGATCTGATTGGGCCGCTGCTGCCGCCTGAGCGCGGTCGTTGGGCGCGGCCGGCGGGCGATAACCGGCGGTTCCTCAATGGAATGCTTCACGTGCTGCGGGTCGGCTGCCCCTGGCGCGACATGCACGAGCGCTACGGCAAGTGGAACTCGGTCTATGTCCGCTTCCGGCGCTGGGCCGAACAGGGTGTCTGGGATGCCCTGCTGCAAACACTGGTCGATCTGGGTCTAACCGACGACTGGCAACACATGATCGACAGCACCAGCGTTCGCGGCCACGTCTCGGCAGCGGGCGGAAAAGGGGGGCTTGTGCGAACGCTCTTGGTCGATCACGCGGCGGCTTTACGAGCAAAATCCACGCCCGCTGCGACAATCAAGGACTGCCTGTCGGCTTCATCCTGACCGGCGGCGAGGCTTCCGATTACACTGCTGCCGAACCGCTGATGGCGATCCCCGTCGCCACACCCAAGGCGCTGCTCGCGGACAAGGGATATGATGGTGATCGCTTCCGGGAAAGCCTGCTGGTCCGGGGCATCCTGCCGATCATCCCGCCTCGCTCGAACCGCAAGGTGCCAGAGCATCCCGACTATCGCCGCTACAAGGACCGCAACCGCGTCGAGCGCATGTTCGGCAAGCTAAAACAGCAACGACGCATTGCAACACGC
Source organism: Sphingopyxis sp. EG6 (assembly GCF_003609815.1). Lineage (NCBI taxonomy): Bacteria > Pseudomonadati > Pseudomonadota > Alphaproteobacteria > Sphingomonadales > Sphingopyxidaceae > Sphingopyxis > Sphingopyxis sp. EG6. Next base: position 1,712,281 of record NZ_AP017603.1, on the reverse strand, counting down.
TATGACAAAACCCTGCTCTCGTTCGAGAGCTTCCTCAACCTCGCCGCCATGCGACTATGGCTGAAATCTTTTGTCAACACGACCTAGCGAACTTGATAAGTGGCAAGGGTGCTGAAAATCCCACTTCGCTTAAGTAGCAGATTGGGCCATAACTCCTTGATATACTGATTGCCCCTTGCGAACGTCGTAAGGGGCAACGGCATTTCCCTATATCTTCGCCGCAAGCAACCAGTCGTGAAACAGCTTTACCGCGGGCTGGCGCAGCGCGCGCGGGCGGCAGACGAACCAATAGCTGTACGGGCTGTCGACGTCGAAATCGAACAGGCGGACCAGCCGCGGATCGTTGGCATCGTCGAGATGATGGCCGTGCATGAACGCGATGCCGATGCCCTGCGCCGCCGCCTCGAGCATCAGCGGTCCCGAATCGAAATAGTCGATTCCCGCAGGCTCCAGATACGGCATGCCGATCGCCTTTTTCCATTCGGTGAAGGTTTCCGGCATTTCGCGGTGGAGCAGCACCGTCATGCGCTGCAATTGTTCGGGAACAGCGATGGCGCGATTTCCGTCGGTGAGCGTGCGCGCCGCAATCGGGAACACCTTGTCCTGATCGAGCCGCGCCGCATAAAGCGCGGGGTCGATCGAGCGTGCCAGCGCGATCGCGGCGTCGATGCCGTCGCCCAGCCGTGCTTCGGCATGCGACATCGTGTCGATATCAATGTGCAGTTCGGGATGTTCGCGGCGCAGTTCGGGCAGGCGCGGGAACAGACGTTGCTGGGCAAAGAGCGGCAGCACATTGAGGTGCAGGCGCAGCGATGCGTCGGGGCTGCCGACCTGGCCGATCACGGTGCGCAATTCGTCGAGGATCGGCGCCAGCTGGCCCTGCAGCGCGCGCCCCGCCTCGGTCAGGCTGAGCCCATGGTGATGGCGGTTGAACAGCGGCCGCCCGACGGCATGTTCGAGCGTCTGGATGCGCCGCGACAGCGCGGGCATCGACAGGCCAAGCTCGATCGCGGCGGCCTTGACGGTGCCGTGGCGCGCGACCTCCAGAAAGGCTTCCATGCTGCTGAGGGGAGGAAGGCGGGGCATATCGGGCGCCGATGATACATGCCGCCGCGCGATGTGCCACAATTTTGTGCAGTGCGTCATAGGATTGCGAACGGCGCGACGCGGGCGAGGGGTCGCAAATCGGGAACGACCTCCCTATCTTCGGCATTCTGACCTTTTTGAGGGAGACGCGCCTTGGCCGACGCCGCGGTAAAAGAAAAACAGGTGAAACTGCAGGTGGCGAATTCGCGCGCCGAAGAAAGCGGTGGCGGCATAGCGCGCATCCCGCGCTCGGCGATGGCCCAGTTGGGCGTGACCGAGGGCGATATCGTCGAGATCAGCGGCAAGCGCCAGACTGCCTCGCGCGTCGTCGCCCCCTATGCCGAGGATGAGGGGCTGGAGGTTATCCGCCTCGACGGGTTGCAGCGCGCGAATGCCGGCGCGGGTGCGGGCGATATGGTGGTGCTGAGCCGCGTCGAAGCCCGCCCGGCGACGCGCGTCGTGTTCGCCCCCGCGCAGGAAAATCTGCGTTTGCAGGGATCGGCGAACGCACTGAAGCGCAGCTTTTTTGGCCGCCCGGTGGTCACCGGCGATACCGTCGCGACCGCGGGCCAGCAGCGGCTCGAATCGGGCGATATGCCGCAGCAGCTGCGCGAGATGCTCAATGCGCCCGCCTATGCGCTCGCCGAAGTGCGGTTGGTCGTCGTCTCCGCGGCGCCCAAGGGGGTCGTGTTCATCGACGAAAACACCGAAATCGAACTGCTGCCCGAATATCAGGAGCCGCAGGATGCGCGCCGCACCGATGTTACGTACGACGATCTGGGCGGGCTGGGCGAAACGATCGACCAGCTGCGCGAGATGGTCGAACTGCCGCTACGCTATCCCGAATTGTTCCGCCGCCTGGGCGTCGACCCGCCGCGGGGGGTGCTGCTCCATGGCCCGCCGGGGACCGGCAAGACGCGGCTGGCGCGCGCGGTCGCCAACGAGAGCGAGGCGCAGTTTTTCCTGATCAACGGCCCCGAAATCATGGGTTCGGCCTATGGCGAATCCGAAAAGCGGCTGCGCGATATTTTTGAACAGGCGGCAAAGGCCGCGCCGTCGATCCTGTTCATCGATGAGATCGATTCGATCGCGCCGAAGCGCGGGCAGGTGACGGGCGAGGCCGAAAAACGCCTCGTCGCGCAGTTGCTGACCTTGATGGACGGGTTGGAGCCGCGCACCAACCTGGTCGTCATCGCTGCGACGAACCGCCCCGACGCGATCGACGAGGCGCTGCGCCGTCCGGGCCGCTTCGATCGTGAGATCGTGATTGGGGTTCCCGACGAAAGCGGACGGCGGGAAATATTGGGTATCCACACGCGCGGGATGCCGCTGTCGGCTGACGTGGACCTTGCGGAACTCGCGCGGACCACCTTTGGTTTTGTTGGCGCCGACATGGCGTCGCTGACCCGCGAAGCGGCGATCGAGGCGGTGCGGCGAATCATGCCGAAGCTCGACCTCGCCGAAGGGACGATCCCGCCGGAGGTGCTGGAGGAATTGCGTGTCACGCGCGATGATTTCAGCAATGCGCTGAAACGCGTGCAGCCGTCCGCGATGCGCGAGGTGATGGTGCAGGCGCCGACGACGCGATGGAGCGACATCGGCGGGCTGGATGCGGCGCGTGAAAAGTTGATCGAAGGGGTCGAGCTGCCGCTCAAGCATCCCGAAGCCTTTCGGCGGCTGGGCATCCGGGCCGCCAAGGGCTTTCTGCTCTACGGCCCGCCCGGGACCGGAAAGACCCTGCTGGCCAAGGCGGCGGCGCGCGAGTCCGACGCCAATTTCATCTCGATCAAGTCGTCCGACTTGCTGTCGAAATGGTATGGCGAGAGCGAGCAGCAGATTGCCCGGCTGTTCGCCCGTGCGCGCGCTGTGGCGCCGACGATAATCTTTATCGACGAGCTCGACAGCCTGGTCCCCGCCCGCGGCAGCGGCACATCGGGCGAGCCGCAGGTGACCGAACGTGTCGTCAACACGATCCTGGCGGAGATGGACGGGATCGAGGAGATGCAGTCGGTGGTCGTCATCGGTGCGACCAACCGCCCGAACCTGATCGACCCGGCGCTCCTGCGGCCCGGTCGGCTCGACGAGCTGATCTATGTTTCGGTGCCGGACAAGGACGGGCGCCGCCGCATCCTCGAAATCCAGACCGCCAAGATGCCGCTGGCGGGCGACGTCGATCTGGCGGCGCTGGCGGAGAAGGCCGACCGCTTTACCGGCGCCGATCTGGAAGACCTGACCCGCCGCGCCGGTCTCGCTGCGCTCAAGCGGTCAATCAACAGCGACGCGGTGACGATGGCGGATTTCGAAACGGCGCTGAAGGATACCCGCGCCTCGGTCACCGAAGCGATGGAAAAGGATTATGAAAAGATTCAGGGCGAGATCAAGCAGGCGGCGATGAGCGTCAATCCGATCGGCTTTTTTGCGCCCGGCATGCTCAAGCCGGTGCGCGAGCAGAAGCATTCGGACGACGTGGTGAAGGATTAGCGTCGAAGTCAAACCGTAGCCCTGAGCCTGTCGAAGGGCGCTTATCCGGATAGGCGCCCTTCGACAGGTTCAGGGCTACGGCGATTTGGTTTCGGGCTGGTCCAAGCGCAGCGCGGACCAGCCCCACAGCACCAGCCAGCCGCAGAACCCCGCCATCAGGCCATAAGCTACCATCGGGTGCCAGTTATAGAGCAGCACCCCGATCGCCGGGGAGACGATATAGGCCGATCCGTTGATCGATGCGGTCATCCCTGCAACGCTGCCTTGATCGCGGCGCGGCACCGATAGCGAGGCGCCCGCGGTAAAGCCGGGGCGGAAAAGTCCGAAGCCGAGCGAGGCGAGCGCGAAGCCGATCACGATGCCGTGTAGATCCTGCGCGACCCCGGTGATGATCAAACCGCTGGCGCCCAGCGCGGCGCCGATCAGCACCGCGGTGCGCGCCGAAGGCTTGAGCAACGGGATCAGGCCCCATTGCGACAACAGCGTGGCAAAGGCGCCCGCCATCAGCACGATGCCGGTCATGGCGGCGCCCTCGTCGGGGCGCGGACGAAGCTCGAGCCGGTCGAGGATCAGAAAGCCGATCACGCCCAGCATCATCGCCTGCGCTTGCCCGCCATAGAGGCCGGCGAGCATCCACGGCCGCACGCGTTTGTCGGTCCAGCGCAGCGGGGTCGGGGCGGGGGCGTCGCTGTCGACCATGCCGTCGTCACTGTCGTTACTGGCCGATGCGGGCGATCCTGCCGCGGTCGGATAGGCCGCGATCGCGCCGCGCGCGGCGAACCTTGGCACATCGTCGGGCAGCCGCCAGCGCAGCATGATGAGCACGATCAGGCCGATCAGTGCAAACACGAGCAGCGGCCCGGAGAGTCCGACGAAGGGGAGGATGAACAGCGGTCCGATTGCCGGGCCGATGACTGTTCCCAGCCCGAACGACGAGGAAACGAGTGACAGCGCCTGCGTGCGCTCCTCCGGATCGGTGCGCGATGCGACATAGGCCTGGACCGCGGGCGGCGCGGCCGACCCCAGCCCGCCGTACAGGCTGCGGAACAGGGCAAAGATGATGAAGGTGGTTCCGGCGGCGAGATAGCCCGCCAGCCCCGCCCACAGCGCCAGCCCGCAAAACGCCATCGACAGCATGAAACCAACGACCCCCAGCGCCATCAGCGCCTTGCGCCCGCGCCGGTCCGACTGACGCGCCCAATAGGGTGCGGTCATCACCCACAGCAGCGCCGACCAGCTGAACGCCAGGCTGACCCACACATCGGGAATATGCAATTTGGCGCCGATCGCAGGCAGGATCGACTGCATTGCGGTATTGCCCGCGGCGGCGACCAGCATCACGGCGAACAGCACCGCCATGCGGTCGGCGGGGATCGAGCGCGATAGAGTCGCCATGCCGGAAATCCCCTTTGCTGTTCAACCTGCGCAACCCGGCCTTTCCCTACACGCGGGCGCCCCACTGTCCAGAGTCAAGACAGACTCTTTCCTTGCGCCCGCGCGCTGTTTTTGCCACGCCCACGGCAACCGCAACAACGCGAAAGCCACCATGACCAATCCGCGGGCGCAGGCCCAAGAAACGAAAGCCCCGCTGGCCCGTCGGCTGCGCGAGGGCTTCAAACGCTTTTTCGGGCCGTGGGGCATGTTCGTCCGCGGCTTCATCAAGCATCCGGTCATGGTGGGATCGATCGTGCCGTCGTCGCCGACGCTGATCCGTCACATGCTGCGCCCCGTCGATTGGAAGAACACGAAACTGTTCGTCGAATATGGCCCCGGGGTCGGCACCTTTTGCCGTCCGGTACTCGAACGCATGGCGGGCGATGCGACGCTGATCGCGATCGACACCAACGAGGATTTCATCGATTATCTGCGGAAGGACATCCGCGACAGCCGCTTTATCGCGGTCCATGGGTCGGCAGCCGAGGTGGAAGACATCATCGCGGCGCATGGCTTTGAAAAGGCCGACTATGTGCTGTCCGGGCTACCCTTTTCGACTTTGCCCGCCGGCGTCGGTCCGGCGATCGCTGCCGCAACGCACCGCGTCCTGCGCCCCGGCGGCGCGTTCCTCGTCTATCAATTCCGCGCCCGAGCGCGCGATTTTCTGGCGCCGCACTTCGCCCGCATCGACAATGCGTTCGAATGGGTGAACGTGCCCCCATGCTTCCTGTTCTGGGGCTGGAAAGACTAAACTTCCAGATCGGGATCGGGCTCACCGAGACCGAAGTTCAGCCGCCGCGACACGGTATAATCCGCGGCACCCACCACGAACCACGCCAACGTCCAGCGTAGCCGGGTGAGCCAGCCCGCGCGGGCCTTGTGCGAAGCACGCGTGATATTCTCGCACTCCGGCTGCTGCGCCGCGATGAAGCCGCGCATTTGCGCCGCAAAACCGGCGTCGGCGACGCGCAGCATCACTTCGACATTCACGAACAGGCTGCGCATGTCGAAATTTGCGGTGCCGATATAGACGGCATCGTCGATCACGATCAGCTTCATGTGCAGCTTGCACGGCTGATATTCCCAGATCTGCGCGCCTTTGCGCAGCAGATAGCCATAGAGCAGGCGCGAGGCGCCGATTGTTGCGGCATTGTCGGATTTCGCCGCCATGATGAAGCGCGCGCGCCCGTCGCGCGCAACCCGTCCCAGTCGCCGCAACATGCCCTGCCCGGGCGAGAAATAGGCCATCGCCATGTCGAGTTGCCGCGCGCCGGTTAGGTCGGTGCGCACCGCCCGCGCCCACGGCGACAGCCGCTGCGTCGGGCCGCCGACGAGCCAGGTGACCGGCCCTGCCTCGACCGGCCATTCGCGGATCAGGCGGCGCAGCATCAACAGCTTGCCGTCGTGGTTCACCGTATAGTCGTGGATCGCCTCGAACCAGGCGACCATCCGCGTCACCGATGGACCGCGAACCACGATCCCCAGGTCGAACCAGCAATTGTCGGGCTGTGTCCCCAAATAGGGTGCGGCGATGTTGAAGCCGCCGGTTATCGCCACCGTCTCGTCGATCAGCAGCAATTTCTGGTGGTTGCGGATCAAATAGCTCGACCGCCAGCGCCGCGAGAAAAAGGTCACGCTGCCGCCCGCTTCGCGCAGGGGGGTAAAGATGCTGTCGGAAATATCAGACGATCCGAAGCTGTCGATCACCGCGCGGACGCGCACGCCGCGCCGCGCTGCGATGGTCATCGCATCGAGCACCCGCGTTCCGGCGCCGTCATGTTCGAAAATATACATGATGATGTCGATGCTGCGGATCGCACCGTTCAACAGCGTCAGGATATGGTCGAGCCGCTGGTCGCCATCGACGATGACCTCCAGCCGATGGCCCGCGACGTCGGCGGTCAGCGTGGCGGAATCGCTGGCGGGGCAGGGCGCGTCGCTCATCCTCCGCTCATAGGCGTCGCGGCGCGAGCCCCGCAAGGCCAGCGCTTTTATTGACAGCGGCGGGCCGTCCTGCTAGCGCGCAGCGCTTGCCGCCACGCCTCCATAAAGGGCTGGCCTCTCCTGTATCTTTAAGGAAACAACATGGCCCGCGTTACCGTCGAGGATTGCGTCGACAAGATTCCCAACCGTTTCGACCTGGTCCTGCTCTCCGCGCACCGCGCGCGCGAGATTTCGGGCGGTTCGGAACTGACCGTCGATCGCGACCGCGACAAGAACCCCGTCGTGGCGCTGCGCGAAATCGCCGAACAGACCGTGCGTCCGAAGGACCTCAAGGAAATGCTGGTTTCGACGCTGCAGAAGGTTGTGATCGACGACGATGATACGCCGGACGAAATCAGCTCGATCAGCCGCTCGGCTGAAGCCCTCCGCCTGACCGCCGCCGCGCCGCCGCGCAGCCCCGCGGGCGGTGGCAGCGACTTTGAATAAGCACTGCTAATAGCGATACGAAGGGGCCGCGGAAAACTGCGGCCCTTTTTGTTGGGGCCAGGTGTACGTGTGATGTCGGCTATCGACGATAAGCCGCCGCGCAATCCAGTCCCCGTTCGTATCGAGCGAAGTCGAGATACGCGTGGCTTGGCGTGGGCGGTCGGCGTGTCTCGACTTCGCTCGACACGAACGGAAATAGGAGACGGTCGGGGATCTACCCCAATCTAGCGCTCAGCTACGCAATCTGCGTCAACTCCGCGACGCGGATCGCCCTCGATGCCAGCATGGGATCGATGATCCGCTGGATACGCCGTGCGCGCGGTGAGGCGACGGCGATGTTGAACAGGCTGTTGGCGATCACATCGGCGATCTGCACCCCGTCGCTGCGGCGACTGTCGGCCAGCGAGGCGCGGCCCCACTGGCCAAGCCCCGACTGAATGTCCGCGCGCACCTTCGCGAGAATCGTTGGATCGTAGCGACCTTCGTCGATGACCACATCGGTGCACACGCCGCCGGTTTCGGGCAGCCAGCGCCCGACCGCGAGATCGAGCAGCGCCGCGTAGAGTGCGAGGTCGCTGGGCAATGTTCCGCCCGGATTTTTGGCGAGCGCATCGCGCTTCGCCACCGCGACCCACGCGCGTCCGCCGGCGCGATCGAAGAGTTCGAGCAGATAGGCGCGCTCGACGATGCTGATCCGGCTGCCTTTCAGTTCCCCGCGCAGTCCCGTGACGCTGCGAAACCGCTCATGGATGTCAGCGGCCGCATCGGGCGTCAGCATCACCGCGGCAAAGGTCATCGCCCCTGCGTTAAGCCCGCCCGATTCGTCGCAATAGATCGTCACCGGCCAGGTCGCCGTCCGTTTACCGGACGCGCCCGAAGAACGCGACCGAGCGGCTTTGTCCGGGCGCGATCGCGTCAGCCCATGTCCAGCGGACGTGGGTAACATCGGCCAAGGTCGCAGGCCGCGGCGCCGCGCCTTCGACCGGCACGCTCAGCGCGCCCAGCGGCGCGAACTGCTTGCCGCCATCGACCGAAACGCCAAAGCCCGCTGGATCGTCCGTGCCGTCGAACAGCAGCGCCGCCGGGATCGGATTGGAGATCACGACACCCGAAGCGAGCTGCGCGCCATTGTTGGTGAAATTGAGCGAGATGCGCACCCGGTCGCCGGGGACGACGACGTCGGGCGTGTGGTAACTTTTGGCGGCGGGCTGGCCGTCCGGGCCTGCGACGGATTTTTCCACTTCGACCTTGGTCGTCAGCGCGCTGGTGCTTTGTGCCAGCGCCGGTTGGGCGCCGATCATCAGAAGCCCTGCCGCAGCCCAAATGCCCCACCGTTTTCCAGTCATCGCTGTCTCTCTCCTGATCCGTGTCCGCACCTTTGGCGTATCAGGCGGGGCAGGGATAGCGTTTCTTCATCAGCGCGTCGAAGGCCCAATAAACGCTGACCTTCTTGCGCGCGGCGGCGGGATAGGAACGCAGATGGCTGAGCCATTGATCGGGGGTGAGCGTTCCCGATTCGGGCGGGCAACTCGTCGTTTTACGCCCGGCGCGGCGGTCGGCGTCGATGCGGGCCTTATAGCGTTTGCCCGCCGCGATCACTTCGCCCTTCAGCTGGTTTCCCTGCGGCGTTGCAAGCGCGAGCGGGCCAAGCCGCTCGAGCGCGTCGGCGCGCACCAGAAACGCGGCGACGCTCATGTCGCCCGGCGCCATCGCGCACAGCAACGGCGCGGCGAGCAGGATGGGCAAGATGCGCGCGCGTTTCCGGAAGGTCATGCGCCGCAACTTGCCGTCAGCCAATGAATAACCCCTGAATCGAACGCGCCAGGCGCCAAAGGCTTATGCGCCTTGGGGCTTCGGATCGCCGAACGGTCCGCGCGGCTTGCGCTTGATCTGAGGCAGGGAACCCGCGTGGCCCGACACCGGCGTGCCACGCTTGTCGGCATCGTCCTCGCGCCCGATGTCCTCGCCCTTGATCGCGCGGCGCGATTCGTCGCCCGACAGCGTTTCATACTCAAGCAGCGCGGCGGCGAGCAGGTGGAGCTCGTCGAGATGGTCGGTCAGCACTTTGCGCGCGGTCTTTTCGCCTTCCTCGACCAGGCGGCGGACTTCGGCGTCGATCAGCTTGGCGGTTTCTTCCGACATATTCTGCGCGCGGGACACGCTATGGCCCAGGAACACTTCGTCCTGATTGTCGCGATAACGCAGCCAGCCGAGCTTTTCCGACATGCCATATTCCATGACCATCGATCGGGCCATGTCGGTCGCCTGCTGGATGTCGTTCGACGCGCCCGTGTTGAGCTCGTCCTTGCCATAGATCAGCTGTTCGGCGATGCGCCCGCCAAAGCAGAGCGCGAGCCGCGCCTTCATCTGCTTCATGCTCATCGAATAACGATCGCGTTCGGGCAGGTTCCACGTCACGCCCAGCGCGCGGCCGCGCGGGATGATCGTCACCTTGTGGAGCGGATCGCAGCCGTCGACGTGCAGCGAAACGAGCGCGTGACCGGCTTCATGATAGGCAGTCGATTTCTTCTCGTCCTCGGTCATCACCATCGAACGCCGCTCGGCGCCCATCATGACCTTGTCCTTTGCCTCTTCGAACTCGTCATTCGCGATCAGGCGCTTGCCCTTGCGCGCCGCGAGCAGCGCCGCTTCGTTGCAAAGATTAGCCAGATCGGCGCCGGAGAAGCCCGGCGTGCCACGCGCCACGCGGCGCAGATCGACGTCGGGCGCGATCGGCTTCTTGCGCGTGTGGACCTCGAGAATTTTCTGGCGGCCCTCGATGTCGGGGCGCGGCACGACGACCTGGCGGTCGAAACGGCCCGGGCGGAGGAGGGCAGGGTCGAGCACGTCGGGGCGGTTGGTCGCTGCGACGATGATGATGCCTTCATTGGCCTCGAACCCGTCCATTTCGACGAGCAGCTGGTTGAGCGTCTGTTCGCGCTCGTCATTGCCGTTGCCAAGGCCTGCGCCGCGATGACGACCGACCGCGTCGATTTCGTCGATGAACACGATGCACGGCGCATTGCGCTTCGCCTGTTCGAACATGTCGCGGACGCGGCTGGCGCCGACGCCGACGAACATTTCGACGAAGTCCGAGCCCGAAATGGTGAAGAAGGGAACGCCCGCTTCGCCCGCGATCGCCCGGGCGAGCAGCGTCTTGCCGGTGCCGGGCGAGCCAACGAGCAATGCGCCCTTCGGGATCTGGCCGCCGAGGCGTGAAAATTTGGTCGGATCGCGCAGGAATTCGACGATTTCTTCGAGTTCCTCGCGCGCCTCGTCGATGCCCGCAACGTCGTCAAAGGTCACCTTGCCCTGTTTTTCGGTGAGCATCTTGGCGCGCGACTTGCCAAAGCCCATCGCACCCGATCCATTGTTTTTCTGAACTTGGCGGAACACGAAGAAAGCGATGCCCAGGATCAGGATGAACGGCAGCGACTGGATGAGCATATACATCCAGAAATTCGGCGCTTCGGTCGCCTTGCCGTCATATTTGACGCCATTGTCGTTGAGCATCTTGAGCAGGTCGGGGTCGCGCACGACATTGGCGGTGAAGCGGTCGCCGTTCGACAGCGTACCCGTCACCTTGTCTTCGGACAGCACGACGTCCTTGACGGCGCCTTCCTCGACCTTTTGGCGGAACTCGGAATAGGCCAGCGCGCTGCCCGCGGGCTGCGCGGCGCCACCGAACATCGAGGCGACGAGGAGCATGGCAAGCAAGATGCCGCTCCAGATCATCACGCTCTTCATCCAGGGGTTGCCCTGTGGTTCCTTGTCGTCCTGCATGCGAGTACTTTCCTAATCGGCGCGGCGCCGCGCCCACTGCCACCAAGATAGGGCGGTAGCGTTAAATGACAATGAGCCAGTCAGCCCTTTTTTGGCGGTTTCCGGCGCGGTGCCGCAGAAATACGCCAAATCGTCCCTTCGAAACCGCGAACCGGGTCGATCAGCAGCGAGCCGACCATCGCGCGCTTGCCCTTGTGCATCGCGGCGATCACGCCGTCGAGCGAGGCGCCGCGGATCGCCAGTTGCGCCGCATTGGCGCGCAGCCGTAGCGCGACGATGCGGCGAAACATTTCGGGCGGGTAGGATTCGTTCCGGATCACCGCGATGTCCGACGCGTCTGGCCAGGATGCGACCAGCCGCTCGACCGCCCAATCGAGCGCCTCGTCGGCTTCGGCGAGCCAGTCCGCCGATCGCGCCGCGGCGGCGGGATCGAGAATCGTCTGCGACTTCAATGCTTTGCGCAAACGGGCGCGATCGAAGCGGTTGTTGCTGTTCGACGGGTCGTCGACAAAGGGCAGGTCATTGTCGAGCGCCAGCGCGACGAGATCGTCGCGTCGCCAATGGAGCAAGGGCCGCATCACGACGCCGTTGCGCGATCGAATCGCTGCGAGGCCGCCAACGCCGCTGCTGCGATTCAGCCGCATCACGACCGTTTCCAGCTGATCGTCGGCATGATGCGCGGTCAGGATATGGTCGAGCGCATTGGCGCCCCGCCACTGGTCGAGCAGATGGTAACGCTCGGCGCGCGCCGCGGCCTGCAACGATCCCTTGATCGGTGCGGCGGGGCGCAGGGTCGAATGGGGGATATGTTCGCGGTTGCAGAAGCTCGCGACCATGCGCGCTTCCTCGTCCGACCCTTTGCGCAGGCCATGATCGACGGTCGCGGCCCAGACCTGTCCGGGCAGCAGCGTCGCCATCAGCCACAGCAGCGCCATGCTGTCGGGGCCGCCCGACACGGCAATGCCATAATGCAAGCGGTGCCATTCGGGCCCGACGAGCGCGCGCAGGTCGCCCGCCAGCCGTTCGGCGCTGTCGCGGTCAGCAGCCTGCTTTTGTTTTTGCGGCGGCTGCATCGGTCCGGACATCCTGTGGCGCCTTGTCGCCATAGACTTCTTCGAGTTCGCGAAACGCCTTGCAGGCGTCGGCCTTGCGGCCGAGCTTGTCGAGCGCGACCCCCATGTACATCAGGCTGTGCGGCGCGCGGGCGCCGCTGGGGCGGTCCTTGTAATTGTTGTAGAAAGCCACCGCCGCAAGGCTGGGCTTGCCTTCATCGAGATAGGCGCGGCCGAGCAGATTCTGGGCAAAGCTCGCGTGGCTGCTGCTGGGCCATTTGGTCACGACCTGCTTCAGTTGCGCCTGCGCCTCGGGATACAGCTTCGCTTCCCACAGCCGATAGCCGTAATCATAGGCGTCTTTGGTTTCGTTTCCGGTCGCGGGGATCTCGACCTTCTTGACCAGCGCCAGGCGCGCCGCGTTGGGCGTCGTTGCCGCCGGTTTCGCGGCAGGCGTCGCGGGCTTCTTCGCGGGCGTGGCGGCGGCGGTCGATGTCGTCGCCGGCGGCTTCACGGTCGGGGCCGGGGAGAGGCTGGCGGGCGTTGCGGCGGGCTCGGGCTCGGCAAAGCGCTTGTCCATCTCCGCCTTGTAAGCAGTGAACCGCTTTTCGAGCTCGCGTAGCTGAAACGCATTCTGCTCGGTCTGGCCGGTCAGCGCCTGGAGCTGGCTTTCCAAGGCATCGACGCGCGCCGTCAGGTCGATCACCGGTGCGTTGCTGCGCGCGCGTTCACCGGGGGTGTTGTCGGGCGCGATCTCGCCTTCGAAAAAGGTCGGACTGCCGCCGGGGAACACCGAGCGCTGGACCGCCCGCATTTCCTTTTCGAGCCGTTCGACGCGCTTGTCGATCGCGCCGTCCTGCGCCTGCGCGGGCATGGTCGCCGCAAGCGCAAGCGTCGCAGCTCCAAGGAAAGTGATCTGACGCATTTTCATTTGCCGTTCGGCCCCCACCAATTAACCATTTTGTCGTTCATAACGCGGCAAAGTGCGGCAGCGCAAACCCAATTCGGTGCGCTGCCGATCGTGCCGACCCAAAAGATGGACGCTTCAGCCCTTGGGAAGCGCGCGGGTCGCGGGCGCCGCGGCACCGGGCGCGCTGTTTCCTTCGGTGCGCGCCAACAGGTCGGCGGGCTTCAGCGAAACGCCCTTGACCAGCGTATCGGCGGGGCCGATCGCGCCAACGTCGCGGCCACCGACGGTGACCTTCAGCGCTTGCGGAATACTGGTGCGCAGCGTGAATTGCTGAATATATTCGGGCGGCACCTGATAGGTCTCGCCCGGATCGAGCGTCCGCCAGTTTTCGGTCTTGCCCGCCGCATCGTCGAACCCGATCCAGACTTCCGAAATGCCGGTCAGCACCACCGGCGCGTTGGCGGCAACCGCCGACGGCGTCGTTCCCGCCTTGTTGGCGGGTAACGCGACCACATCGCTCTGCGGTGCTTCCGATTCCTCTGCGGCCCGGTTCTGCGCCGCCACCAGCGCTTCGCCGGGTTCGACCGACAGGAACCGCCACACGCCATAGGCCGACGCGAGGAGCAGCGCGACGATCACCAGCGTCCAGGTCATCCGCGCGGTGGGCAGCCGGGCCGGATCGGTCGGTTCATACGCTTCGTACAGCGGGCGCGCGCCATAGGCGTCTTCTTCAAGCTCGCGGCGCACCGCGGCCCCGACTTCAGCTTCCGGCAAATCGACGGCGCGGGCATAGGCGCGGGCAAAGCCGGTGACATAAGTACGACCTGGAAGCTCCGAAAAATCTGACTTTTCGATCGCCGACAGATGCCGCTGCGTGATCCGCGTCCGCGTCGCGACATCAGCAAGCGACAATCCCGCCGCTTCCCGCGCCAGCCGAAGCCGATCGCCGGTGCGCGTGATCGCCAGCTCGCCCTGCTCCGGGGCGACATCCTCGTCCGTCATTACTGTCTCCGCGCCGGTCGGTTGCAACCCAGGTCGACCGTGTCGCACCGTTCATCGCATTGACGGGCGGAAAAAGTCAAATGAAGTTCGGCGAACGACCGGCTGAAAAGATGCAGATTTGAGACCGTTGGAGCGATATTGTCGGTGCGACGTGCGTGATGCGCCGGCGTCGTAATTTGCGGCGGTTGGCATGATCGGAGTGCCGCCACCGAAAGGGGCAGAAACGGCTGCATTTGCGGGAATGGCGGCTTTGGGGTGACGCGCGGGCGTACCAACAACGTCGCCCCCGCGAAGGCGGGGGCCGCTATCTGCTTACTCTTACGCTGCTGCGTAAACCGACAGCGGCCCCCGCCTTCGCGGGGGCGACGGCTTACTGCGGTCAAAACGAGCCATCATCCCTCAAAGCACATATTTGCTGAGGTCGGTGTCGCCGACCACTTCGGCCAGCTGGCTGTCGACATAGGCGGCGTCGACGGTAAGCGTCGTCCCGGCCCGATCTTCGGCGTCAAAACTGACCTCCTCGACCAGCCGTTCCATGATCGTCTGCAGTCGCCGCGCGCCAATGTTCTCGACCCGCTCATTGACCTCGGCAGCGAGCTTGGCGACGCGGGCGATGGCATCGTCGGTGAACGACAAGGCCACGTCTTCGGTGCCGAGCAACGCCGCATATTGTTCCGGCAGGCCCGCCTTGGTCTCGCTGAGGATGCGGACGAAATCAGCTTCGGTCAGCGCGTTCAGCTCGACGCGGATCGGCAGGCGGCCCTGCAGTTCGGGCAGCAGGTCGCTCGGCTTGGCGACATGGAAGGCGCCCGAGGCGATGAACAGGATATGGTCGGTCTTCATCGGACCATATTTGGTGGCGACCGTGGTCCCCTCGATCAGCGGCAGCAGGTCGCGCTGGACGCCCTCGCGGCTGACCGATCCGCCGCGCACGTCGCTGACGGCAATCTTGTCGATTTCATCGAGAAACACGATGCCATTGGCCTCGGCATCGGCAAGCGCGATGCGCGCGACGTCATCCTGGTCGAGCCGCTTTTCCTGTTCCTCCTCGATCAGCCGCGTCGCGGCCTCGATCACCTTGAGCTTGCGGCGCTTTTTGGGCGGGCCGCCCATCGCCTTGCCGAGCATTTCGGACAGGTTGATCATGCTCATCTGCCCGGGCTGGCCCGGCAGCTCGAAGGGCATCGACGGCGCGTCGGCGATCTCTATCTCGACCTCGCTGTCGTCGAGATGGCCTTCGCGAATGCGCTGGCGAAAGCTCTGGCGCGTCGCCTCGCTGGCGCCCTTTCCGGTCAGCGCGTCGAGCAGCCGCTCCATCGCGGCTTCCTCGGCGGCGGCGCGCACCGCTTCGCGGCGGCGGTCCTTCTCGAGCCGGACGGCCTCTTCGACGAGGTCGCGCGCGATCTGTTCGACGTCGCGGCCGACATAGCCGACCTCGGTGAATTTGGTCGCCTCGACCTTGATGAAGGGCGCGTCGGCGAGCTTGGCGAGGCGGCGCGAAATCTCGGTCTTGCCACACCCGGTCGGGCCAATCATCAGGATGTTCTTCGGCGTCACCTCGTCGCGCAGGTCAGGCGACAATTGCTGGCGGCGCCAGCGATTGCGCAGCGCCACCGCGACGGCGCGCTTGGCGGCGTTCTGGCCGATGATGTGCGTGTCGAGCGCAGCGACGATCGCCTTGGGAGTCAGGTCCTTGTTCATCTGTCTTACGCCTGGATTTCGATGGTTTCTTGGGTGAACTGGTCGTTGGTATAGACACAGATGTCGGCGGCGACCTGCATCGCCTTCTTCACCAGCACCTCGGCGTCCTGTTCATAATCGGCGAGGGCGGTGGCGGCGGCGAGCGCGTAGTTGCCGCCCGAGCCGATCGCGGCAATGCCGCCCTTGGGCTCGAGCACGTCGCCGTTGCCGGTGATGACGAGCGTCACTTCCTTGTCGGCGACGATCATCATCGCTTCCAGATTGCGGAGATATTTGTCGGTGCGCCAGTCCTTGGCGAGCTCGACCGCAGCGCGCAGCAGCTGGCCGCTATGGCGCTCGAGCTTAGCTTCGAGCCGTTCAAAGAGGGTGAAGGCGTCGGCGGTTGCTCCGGCGAAGCCGCCGATGACGCTGCCGTCGTGGAGGCGGCGGACCTTGCGCGCATTGGGTTTCATCACCGTCTGGCCCATCGACACCTGACCGTCGCCGATCACGACGACCTTGTTGGCGGTACGGGCGGAAAGAATGGTGGTTCCGTGCCAAGGCGCGGCACTTTGCGCATGAGGATTGGTCATGCGGTGCGATATGGGAGATCGGTCGATGCGCCGCAAGGGGCGAGGGGCAGGCGGTCAGGCAGGCCAGCAGAGGAGCGCGCGGCCGCCGCGTTCGATGCTGATGAGCGAGGGGTCGTCGAGCAACACCGCTTCGCCGAGCGCGACGGTCTCGCCTGCGGCGAAGCAGCCGGCGGACAGGGGGACAAAGGTCAGTTCGGCCGCGATGCCGCCGGTCATCGCGGGATCGACTGGCCCGGTCAGGTGGAGCACGTGGAAAAAGGGGCCGCTCACCAGCTTGGTCGCGCGCGTCGGATCGACGTGCCGATCGCGCGGATCGGCGGTCGGCGTCAGCCGTGCGATCGCCAGCCCTTCGTCGAGATGAAGCGCGCGCGGGCGACCATAGTCATACAGGCGATAGGTGCGGTCGACATTCTGCTGAACCTCGACGATCGTCAGCCCGCCGCCGATCGCATGGATCGTTCCCGCGGGGTTATAGACGAAGTCGTCCTTCGCCGCGGCGCGCCAGTCGACCCGATCGACGATCGACCCATCGAGCGCGGCCGCCCGGAGCGCGTCGCGGTCCGCATCATCGGTCAATCCGACACCCAGTCGCGCGTCCGAGTCCGCCGCAAGCACCAGCCAGCATTCATCCTTGCCGCGTGCGAGCCCCGCGGCCTTGGCCGCCGGATCGTCGGGATGAACCTGGATCGACAGGCGTTCGGAGGTGAACAGGAATTTGACCATCAGCGGCGCCGCGTCGCCGTCGGGATGCGCGAACCAGATTTCGCCGATCCGCCGCCCTTCGAAATCACCATATTCGCGGGGGATATCATCGCGGCCCCACGGCTTTTCGACCACAAGCCGCGCCAGCCGCCGGAGTGACCCGGCGCTGCTTTGAGGACGATGACGGGGCGCCATGTACAAAAGCGGTCAGGCCGCGCGGTGGAGCGGGCTCGCGCCCGACCCGTTCGGCTGGTCGAGCCACAGCCCGCGCGTGTCATAGACGATCTTGTCACCGCGTTCTTCGAGCGGGATCGATTTGAACAGGTCATGGTCGACCAGCACGATCAGCAGGTCGCAATCGGCGAGCGCGCTGTCGAGATCAATGAGCTCGGCGCCCGTTCCCGCGAACTCCATCGGCAGGCCGCGCGCATAGGGTTCGACGATTTGGATCTGCTTGCCAAAGCGCTGGGCAAGTGCAGCGGCGATTTCGACCGCCGGGCTTTCGCGGAAATCGTCAATATTGGGTTTGAAGGCGAGGCCGAGGCAGGCGACGCGCGCCTGCGGATGCTGTGACACCAGCATTTCGGCGGCGCCGATGACATGCGCGGTCTTGGCCAGATTGACCTCGCGCGCGGTCCGGATCAGGCGGCTGTGCTCGGGCGCGCCGTGGACGAGGAACCACGGATCGACCGCGATGCAGTGACCGCCGACGCCGGGGCCGGGTTGCAGGATGTTGACGCGCGGGTGCCGGTTGGCGAGGCGGATCACCTCCCACACATCGACACCCATTTGTTCGGCCATCATCGACAGCTCGTTGGCAAAGGCGATGTTGACGTCGCGGTAGCTGTTCTCGACCAGCTTCACCATTTCGGCGGCGCGCGCCGAAGTGGTGACGCAGGCGCCGCGCACGAACTGGCGATAGAAAGTCATCGCGCGGCGCGCGCAGCGCGGAGTGATGCCGCCGATGCAGCGGTCGTTGTCGACCAGTTCGACGAGGATGCGCCCCGGCAGCACGCGCTCGGGACAATAAGCGACGAAGATGTCGGCAGCGCCGGTGCAGGCGCCCGGCACCTTGAGGTCGGGGCGGAGCTCGGCGAGCAGCGCGGCGACCTTTTCGGTCGTGCCGACGGGCGAGGTCGATTCGAGAATGACGAGATTGCCTGCCATAAGCTTCGGCGCAATCGCGCGCGCCGCGGACAGGACATAGGCAATGTCAGGCCGATGCTCGTCGTCATGCGGAGTCGGGACCGCGATGACGAAGACGTCGGCCGCCGCGACCTCGGTCGATGCGACTAGCGCGCCGCGCGAAACCACCCCCTGGACCAAGCCGTCGAGATCGACTTCTTCGATATGCACCTTGCCGTTGTTGACGGTGTCGACAACATGCTGGCTGACATCGACGCCAGTGACCTTGCAGCCCGATCGCGCAATCAGCGCCGCAGTCGGCAGGCCGATATAGCCGAGGCCGAGGACGGTGACGGTCTGTTCGCTATCGATGGGCACGCGCAATAATCTCCGCAATTCGTGTCGCCGCCTTGCCGTCGCCAAAGGGATTATGGGCGCGCGCCATGGCATTATACGCGCCTTCATCGTCCAAAAGGCTGAAAATTTCAGAAACGATGCGATTTTTGTCGGTGCCGACAAGGCGCGCGGTACCCGCCTCGATGCCTTCTGGGCGCTCGGTTGTCTCGCGCATGACGAGCACGGGCTTGCCCAGCGAAGGCGCCTCTTCCTGCACCCCGCCGCTGTCGGTGAGCACGATAGTGCTGAGCGCAAGCAACCGGACAAAATGTGGATAGTCGAGTGGGTCGATCAGCGCGACATTGTCCAGCGCGCCGAGAATGGGCTCCATCGCGCTGCGAACATGCGGGTTCGGATGCACTGGAAAGATCACCGCGACGTCGGGCCGCGCAGCGAGCCCCGCGATGGCATCGGCGATCGCTTTCATCCCGTCGCCGAAATTCTCGCGGCGGTGCGAGGTGACTGCGATGATCCGCTTGCCCGCAAAACGCGCGAGCAGCGGATCGAGCCCGGCGGCGAGCATGGGTTCTTCATCGATTCGCGCTTTGGTCGCGAGCAGGGCGTCGATCACGGTATTGCCCGTGACGTGAATGCGGTCCGCAGGGACATTTTCGGCACGCAGCGCCGCCGCCGCGGTCTCGGTGGGCGCAAAATGAAGGTCGGCAACGGCGCCGGCAACCTTGCGGTTCACCTCTTCGGGCCAAGGGTGATAAATGTCGCCGCTGCGCAGGCCCGCTTCAACATGGCCAACCGGGATCTTACGGAAATAGGCGGCGAGGGTGGCCGCCATGGTAGTGAGTGTATCGCCATGGACGAGGATGCGATCGGGTTTTTCGGCATCGAAGGATTCGCCGAGGCCTGTAACGAGGCGCGCGAGAAGGCCGTCGAGTGACTGGTTGGGAGTCATGACGTCGAGATCGACGTCGGGCGTGATACGCGCAATTTCGAGCACCTGATCGAGCATTTCGCGATGCTGGGCGGTGACGCAGACGCGAGCCTGGATTCCCATCTGGGCGCTTAACGCGTGGATGACAGGAAACATCTTGATCGCTTCCGGCCGCGTTCCGAAAACCATCATCGCTTTCATTCAATAACTCCTCAGGGCTTGTTTGGGCGGAGACTGAACCGCGGTTTAGTTGAAAGAGCTTGCGACACCCTTAAGCGGATCGTGCCGCGATGGGAGAGCGGAAAATTGCGACGACGCACTGAACATTCCGGTCTCTCGGGCGTAGCTTGCAACGTGCGCCTCGCGGAGCTAGGAGCGGAATCCCCTCGGTACACCGTCCAATGGCTGATAGAAATACACGCATTTTCAATAGGATGATTTTGTTTTGATGTTCTGGAAGCGGAAAAGTAAGCCCGTTCAAGCGGCACGCGGCGGTTTTGCGATCCCCGACGGACAGCGTGTCTATGCTGTCGGCGATATCCACGGCCGCGACGACCTTTTTGCACAGCTTATCGATATGATTCGCGCCGACCACGCGGCGCGAGCTCCTGCGAGGATCACGATTATCCTGCTTGGTGACTTGATCGATCGTGGCCCGGATTCGGCTGAAGTGATCAATCGCGCGATTTCTCTGCGCGCGGAGTTTCCGGACACGCGGCTATTGATCGGTAACCATGAGGAGTGTTTTCTGGCGGCGCTTGGCGGAGACACGCGTCGCCTTCGCTATTTCATGCGGATCGGCGGTGACGCGACCGTCCGGAGCTATTGGAAAGATGATGCCAGTCTGGCCAGCGCAAGTTTTGAGGAGGTCGCCGAGCAACTCCAGCAACGGGTGCCGGCCGAGCATGTCACGTTCCTTGGAATGGGCGAAGATGTAATTGAAATCGGCGATTATGCGTTTGTCCACGCGGGTATCCGGCCAGGCGTGCCGCTCGAAAAGCAGTCATTGGCTGACCTGCGCTGGATTCGCGATGATTTTTTGGACAATCTCGGCGACCACGGCAAGATGATTGTGCATGGACACAGCATCACCAATGAACCCGATGAACAGGCAAATCGGATTGGTATCGACATCGGAGCTTTTCGCAGCGGCTCTCTCGTTGCTTTGGGCTTGGAAGGCGTTACGCGTTGGTTTCTCTTCGCTAACGAGGAAAGGGCGGAGTGCGCTGCCTAGGGCCCAAACCCGATCAGCCTCTTGAAAATCTGCGCGCCCATTGATTCAGGGAGTCTCCGCTGTAGCAGGAGGCTGTTGAGAATGTCGCGTTCGTTGTTCTGGCTGTCGGATGAAGCGTGGGCTGCGATCGAGCCGCACTTGCCAAAGAACCAGCCCGGAGCGCGGCGGGTCGATGATCGCAGGGTGATCTCGGGCATCATTCACATGCTCAAGTGCGGTGGCCGCTGGGCGGATTGCCCGCCCGAATACGGCCCTTCGACGACGGTCTATAATGGCTGGAACCGTTGGAGCCGCCGGGGCATCTGGACCCGCATCCTGGCGGCGCTGACCGAGGAAGGCTGGATCGCGGAGACCGGCCAGATCGACAGCAGCTACATCAAGGCCCACCGCTCTGCCGGTGGCGCAAAAGGGGGGCGCGGGCCAATGCCATTGGCATCTCGCGTGGCGGCAGGACAACGAAGAGCCACGCGCTCGTCGATGTCCTCGGACGGCCGCTCCGCCTCGTCCTGACGCCCGGCAACACGTCGGATGTGAAGGGCGCAGACCTGCTGATCGGCGAGACTGTCGGCATGAAGCGGGTGATCGCAGACCGGGGCTACGATGCGAACCGCATCAGGGCTGCCTTGCGTGAGCAGGGCACCATCCCGGTGATCCCCGGACGGCGCAACCGCAAGCGCCCGATCCAGTTTGACCAACGCCGCTACAAGGACCGCTGGCGGGTCGAGGCCATGTTCTGTCGCCTGAAGGACTTCCGCCGCATTGCCACCCACTACGACAAGCTCGCCAGGAACTTCCTGTCAGCCGTAAGCCTCGCTGCAGCCGTCGCCTTCTGGCTGTGATTGAGTCTGGACCCTAAGTTTGGGTTCGCTTTCTCGCTTTCGGCATATATTTTGCACTTTGTCCTTTTTGTCCCGCTTGCCACTGACAGTGGCGGCGTATAGTTGGTCCGACGCTTGCGGCGGCGGAGCGTGGCCGCCTGAAATGAGTTTTGAAACCAGATCATTCGATGAAGCATGGAATTAAATCTGCTAAAGGCCCATCGCGGCGTTCTAGCGCTCGGTTCGCTGATCTGGCACTTCCGAAGTGGGTGCCGATCCTATTTCTGATTTTTGTTTTCCTCTTGGGCGGTGGATCTCGCAGCGACATTGTCTCGTTGCCACTTTTGCGCGGCGCGGCGGTTTTGTTTGCCTTCTGGGCTGCCCTTCAAATGCAACGCGAAGATTGGCGGCGCATTCGTGTTCCGTTGGCGCTTATGCTGGCATTGCTTCTGTGGATGGCACTCCAACTCGTGCCGCTCCCGCCCGACCTTTGGCACAACATGCCCGGTCGTGGCACGATCGTTGCGATCGACGGCTTAATTGGACAGTCTGAACTTTGGCGTCCGATTTCATTGGCCCCGTCGCAGACATGGAATGCGATGTTGGGGATGTGCGTGCCGTTGGCCGCGCTGCTGCTTGCCGCGCAAACGGATCGTGATGACTATTCATCTTTGATAGTCGCGATGGTCCTTATTGCATGTGCCAGTGCTCTGTTGGGATTGGTTCAGATATTGTCGGGTCCTTCGAGTCCCGCTTACCTCTACCGCATCTCCAATAATGACTCGATCGTAGGGCTTTTTTCCAACCGCAATCATCATGCGATTTTCCTGGCCGGTACCCTCCTGCTCATTGCCGCATTGTTCCGCGATGAATTGATGCGCAAGCGCAAGCGTCCGCTCATTCGGGTGGGGCTTGTGTTGGCGGGCGTCATGCTGACGATCCTGACCATATTGATTGGGTCTCGCGGAGGTCTTGTCGCGGGGGCATTCGCTGCGTCCGTCAGCTATGCGGTCATAACCGCCTCGTGGCTTGGAACCGATGCGTCGCGCGGCCCGGATTTGTCGCGATCAAAATTCGCGCGCTGGCTTTTTTATACGCCGCCGGCTTTGTTCGCGCTTTTTGTCGGTGCCGCGCTGATGCTTTCGGATCGTACTACCGCCTTCACGCGCTTGATGACCCAGAGCGCGGGGGATGATTTGCGGGTTTTGGCCTGGCCTGCGGTCCAATCGATGATTGAAACCTATTGGCTCACCGGCAGCGGTCTTGGCTCTTTTGCGAGCGTTTACAAAATGTTCGAAGCTGACAGCCTTTTGCGGGATGCTTATTTCAATCACGCGCACAACGACTGGGCCGAAGTAATCCTTACGGGTGGACTGCCCTTCGGATTGATCTTGATTGGGACGATTATCTGGATCATGCGGTCGTCTTGGGCGCTAGGCGGTCGTAACTTGGTTAAAGGTTATCGTGGTGATCTGCGGTTACCCATTTTGACCGTTATCGCGCTGTTTGCGGCCACAAGCCTGATTGATTACCCATTGCGGGTTCCGTCCCTTCAGGCTCTGGCCGTTTTCCTGATCGTTTTTTTGTGCTGCCCAAAACCGGGCAGATCACGCTGAGATTGGTTTGCAGACAAGAGCAATATGTTTATAGCGCGCAAGCCATTATCTGACCGGATCAAAGCTTACCTCATGAATCGATTTTCGCTCTGCACCGCTATCGCGACAGTACTTCTTGCCGGGTGCGCCGGTAAACCGGCGCCCGTTTCGAGCGTACCTAATGCGCCGACAACGCTGATCTCTGAACTGCCAGTTCCAGAATCAACGGATGCCGTTCGTGCTACGCGGCTGGCCTATATCGGTCCTTTCAGCGAGTTGCGCGTTGAAGTGTTCGGCGTGCCCGAGATGCAACGCGACGTCCTTACTGATGGCGAAGGGAATTTCGGCTTTCCGTTGATCGGCACGGTCGCTGCG
Source organism: Sphingopyxis sp. EG6 (assembly GCF_003609815.1). NCBI lineage: Bacteria > Pseudomonadati > Pseudomonadota > Alphaproteobacteria > Sphingomonadales > Sphingopyxidaceae > Sphingopyxis > Sphingopyxis sp. EG6. Next base: position 1,688,699 of record NZ_AP017603.1, on the reverse strand, counting down.
GCGGGTAAAACGCCCGACAAGGTCTCGGACGAGATACGTTCGCGCCTGGTAGGTCGCTATGTTCGCGATCCCCATGTGACGGTGAATTTTAAGTCGTCCGTTAGCCCCCTTGCGACTCAGGCGATGCTCGTGACGGTTGACGGCCAGGTCGCCAATGCGGGAGCCTATCCGGTGGTCGGACGGGTCACGTTGATGCGGGCGGTCGCGTTGGCCGGCGGTCCCACCGAGTTCGCTAAACTCGAAGATGTGGTCGTAATGCGGGATGTGGGCGCGAAGAGCTATGTGGGCATCTACAATCTCGAAGCCATTCGACGCGGCAACTATGCCGATCCGGAGATTTTCCCGAACGATGTTGTCATCGTTGGCGATTCGCCGGCTCGCCGTCAATTCAAGGAACTATTGCAGATTGTGCCTACGCTCCTTTCGCCTGTCATCCTGTTGGCGGACCGTTTTCGCAAATGACGCCGCTTACCTTACATCCTGAACAGGAATTGATCGCGAAATGAACCAGTTGACTAACTATCTTGGTGATCCTGCATTCACTCACTATGCAGACACCCCGCTGGCCGACGATAGCCGAGCGGAATCGGGTCTATCGGTTCTGGAGCGTATTTGGGCAGCGATTCTGAATCATCGCAATCTTGCTCTTGGCGTGGTTGCGGGTGTTTTCCTTCTGGGTCTGCTCGCAACATTTCTCGCGACGCCGCAGTACACATCGACGACTCGCCTTGAGATTTTGCCGGATGCGCCTGTCGCCACGTCGGTCGAGGGGCAGCGCGACAAAGCGCTCATCAATGAGCTTTCCTTCTATAACACGCAATATTCGCTGTTGCGGTCGGAAGCGTTGGCAGAGCGCGTCGTGCGTGCAGGAAACTTGACGGTCGACAAGGATTTTCTGAGCGCGTTCGAGTTGGATGGCGCTGCCGATGCATCGATGACGAGCGTTCAGCGACAAGGCCTGGCAAAGAAAGCGGCAGAGATACTGCTTGATCGCTTGTCGGTGTTGCCGGTACGCAATTCCAGTCTCGTGGACGTAAGCTTTGCAACGCCTTCACCAAATCTATCGTCCAAGCTGGCAAATCTTTGGGCGCAGCAGTTCTTGCAGGCTAGCATCGATCGCCGGTTCGCGGCGACAACCGACGCGCGCCAGTATTTGGAGAGTCGGCTGGACACTTTACGTCAGAATCTGGAGACGTCTGAGCGGGCGTTGATCAACTATGGGATGACGAAGGGTATCGTGACGATCTCGTCGCAGCGAGATATCAATGGGCGAACTCAGTCCGAAACATTGGTTGGTGCCGACATTGCCGAGGTCGGTAAGGCTCTTACGAAAGCGCGTGAGCTGCGGATTGCCGCGGAGGCAGAAATCGCGAACACTCTTACCGGGAGCGCGGCTGTTGTTGCGCCTACGATCGGCAGACTGCGTGAACGACGCGCGGAGCTGGAGACCGAGTTGACCAAATTGCGGACGACCTTTGCCGAGGATTACCCTGCGGTCGTTTCGCTTCGCGGCCAGATACAGACACTCGACCGCAGCATTGCGAGCGAAGTGTCGCGATCGACCCAGGGGAACCGTGAAGCTTATAATGCCGCGGTGAGGCGCGAGCGCGACATGCAGGTTGAACTCGATCGCTTGACTGCAAAATATAATGTGCAGCAGCGTGAATCGATCGAAATGGCGATTTTGCAGCGCGAGGTTGATTCCAACCGACAAATCTATGACGGTTTGCTTCAGCGGTACAAGGAGATCGGGGTTGCAGGTGTCGGAACCAACAATATCGCGGTGGTAGATATCGCGAAGGCGGCGGAACGACCGTCGAGTCCACGGCTGCTCTTGAACGTGGCCCTGTCGCTGATCGCCGGTATCAGCCTAGCCGCGGGACTGATCTTCCTTTTGGAAAAGATGGACAGCTCTATCCGCGACCCGCAAGACGTGGCGAAGCGCTTCAACCTGCCTCTTCTGGGCGCTATCCCAGAAACGGAACAGGCGGTTGCACAGGATATTCTCGATAAGAAATCGACGATATACGAAGCCTATTTCTCGGTAATGACCAACCTCAGCTTCCTAACCGAACATGGTGCGCCGCGTTCGCTGATGCTGACGTCGTCACGACCGAAAGAGGGCAAGAGTAGTTCGTCCTTGTCGCTCGCCTCGGTGCTGGTTGCGACCGGGAAATCGGTAATTCTGGTCGATGCGGATCTCCGGAACCCTTCGTTGAATCGTTATCTCGAAATGCCGAACAAGAGCGGACTCAGTCACTATCTGTCGGGCGACGACAATTTGAACGACATGATTGCGACCCTTCCGAACTTCGGCTTTTCTTTGATGACGGCCGGCAAGACACCGCCAAATGCCGCCGAATTGCTCGGTAGCGATCGTCTTTCCTTGCTGATCGAGACGCTTCTAACGCGCTATGATCATGTACTGATCGACTCGGCTCCGCTTCTGGGTCTGGCTGATGCCCCCCTAATCGCACGCCGCGTCGAAGGGGTGTTGTTCACAATTGAAGCCAATTCGACAAAAAATCGTATCATTGCGACATCCCTGATGCGGTTGAGAATGTCGGGGGCCAGACTGTTTGGTGCGATCGTTACCAAGGTTAACACCAAGAACCATGGCTATGGCTATGGCTATGGCTATGGCTATGGTTTCAGCTATGGGCAGGATGAAGTCAAAAAATAGCTGGGCGTCGACTGGATAGTATCGGAACTGGATTGTGACTGTCTTTCGGGCACTGGGATGGCTGATGGCATTGGCATTGGGGATCGGTGTCGGCTTGTCGAGCTACGCGGTCTCTAATGAAACCCGTGCCCCCAGGAGGACGCTGGCGGTGGGCGTGCCGCCGAGCGCCGTTGCGAGCGGCAACCTTGCGCTTCAATCTCTGGGCGCGCGCCGCGCACGAGTAGGAAGCGCAACGGTCAACGCACGCGAAATCAGAATGGCAAGGCGGGCCTATCGATCCGAACCCCTTGCCGCATCGGCGGTGGCGCTCCAGGCGCTTTCGCTGACCCGAAATGCGGATTCCGAGAGGGCGCAGGCGCTGCTAGAACTCGCGGGAAAGCTCTCGCGTCGTAGCGTCTTGGTCAATATGAGTCTGGTCGAAGCCGCGGCAAAGCGCGATGATCGGCGCGCATTTTTCGCCTGGCTCTCGCGGGCGATGCTGACCAATAGTGAAGCTTCGCAAGCCTACGGCGCCGCGATGGCGACCGCTACTGCGCAGGATGGTGCTGTAGAGGCGTTGACCGATGTTCTCGGCCCGAAACCGCGCTGGGCCGATGTTTACTGGGAGTTGGTCATTCGTCGCCCTGAGAGCCTGGGCAATGCAGCAAGAATCCGGATCGCACTGGCACAGAAGCGCTGGCGCCAGACGGAAGTCCAACCGACTGACGAAGCCTTGGTGTTGGGGTTGGCGGGCATCGGCAAGTTCAATGAAGCCCGACAGTTGGCGAAAGCCCTGCGGCCGGCGGAAAGAGAAAAAGGCAATCTGCTTGTCAATGGCAGCTTTGCAGGAGATGCAGCTCTCGCCCCGTTCGACTGGCGTTTGGCGGCGCTCGGCAATCTCGGCGCGTCGATCGACGTGCGCAACGGGCAGTTGGTGGTTTCGGCAGTTGGCGGAGCTAACGGTTCGGCGGCGCAGCAACTCGTGCAACTTGTACCTGGCAAATATCGGCTCGCTTGGACGATGTCGAGCAATGCGCCGATGTCCGCCGATGCAATGAAGGTTCGCATTTTTTGCGCTGAACCTGATGTGGAGTCGCCGATCGGGATTTTGACCCCGCTGCTTGCTGGCAAACGTAGCAAGAATATTCAGATCGCCGACAGGGGGTGTCGCTGGCATTGGGTTTCGATTGACGTCGCCCTGCCAGACGATGCTTTGGGCATCGACGCTATGATTTCGGACCTCTCGCTCGCGCCGGTCTCCTGACGGGTTCGTTGATCTTCGGCCGTTCCCTAGTCTAGCGTCGGTCTTCGGTCTCCTCCTGCGCCTCACGATCTCGGCAAATACCCTTGATGCTGGGGCTGATATTCAACTTCCGCGCAATGGTCGACGACTGACGGTCCGAAGGAACCGCGATCTGCCGGATCGATTGTTCGTATTCGTGCAAACGGAAATCGAATGGCGTTATTCTATCGCTAACTGGCGATAGGCCGTAAGCGTGGTCAGGAAACCGCCATCGATTAGCTGTCGCGGGATTTAGCGTCGGCGTAGGCGGCTTTTCCCTGCGCCCTTCGCTTGGCGAGCTTTGCCATGCGTGCGCTGATCTCGTCGGGGCTGATATCGGCGGGGTCGAAGGGTCGGCCATACCATTCGATCATGGATTTGCGTTCGGGATGACGCGGCTTGGACATGGCCTCAAGGAACTCTTCGAACCCTGGTGTGCCACCGACATCTTCGGGCGGGGCTCGCCGTTCGCCATCGACGAAGCGGGGGTAATTGGTGCCGGGAATGGTGGATGAGATCTCTTCGATCTCGATACGATGTCGCCAGTTGTCCCCGAAATCATAGGTGTAGGTGAAGCTGGTGATGCCGCGCTCGGCGAGCTTGCTGATGCGCATATTGGCAGCGTCACGGGTACGGACCATGAAAGCATCGTCATCATCGAAGCGGATGCCATAGGCGGCATCGCCAATGTCGAACTGGAACAGATGGTAGTTCTCGAAGAGCATGCAGGCCTGGATCGCGAGGTGCAGGGTCTTGAGGCTGTTGGTGACGGGAAGTTCGACACGGCGCCAGATGGCGGGCTTCATGTCTTCGAGCGTTATGCGAATCCGGGCGATCTGATCGGTCATGCCGCCATGCATACGGGTGCGGTCTGTGCTGTCCAGTTCCACGGCATGAGCTCGTCCCAGCGGGAGGCGGGCCAGCCTGAGGCGATCTTCTCGATGACATCGGCAATATAGGCCTGCGGCTCGACGCCATTGAGCTTGGCCGTCTCGATGACGGAGTAGATGGCGGCGGCGCGTTCGCCGCCGGCCTTCGATCCGGCGAACAGCCAGTTCTTGCGCCCGATCGCGATCGCTCGGATGGCGCGCTCGGCGATATTGTTGTCGATCTCCGCCATGCCCTCGTCGATGTAGCGGGTCAGCGCGTCCCAGCGCTTGCGACCATAGGCGAGCGCCTTTGCCATCGCCGACTTGGGCGATAGGCGGCGCAGGGCGTCGTCGATCACGCCACGAAGCGCGTCGATCTTTGGCATTGCTTGCTCTTGCCGGTGTCGGCGCCGGACATCAGGCGGCTGGCCGCGGACGTCCTCTTCGATCCGGTAGAGCCCGGCGATGCGATCGAGCAGGTCGGTGGTTAGCGGCGTCGGGCTCGTCTGGTGGCACTCGAAGATCTTGCGGCGGAAGTGCGCCCAGCAGGCGACCTCCTGGATGCCGTTGCCCTGGTAGAGCTTGTCATATCCGGCATAACCGTCGGCCTGAAGAAGGCCGGTGAACGACCCCAGCTCGCTCTGCGGATGGATGCCGCTGCGATCGGGGGTGAACCGATACCAGGCGAGCGCCGGGGTGGCGGCGCCCGATGCGCGGTCATCGACGACATAGGCCCAGAGCCGCGCCTGCGCGGTGCGGCCCTTGCCGGGCACGAGCATCGGCACCGGCGTGTCGTCGGTGTGGAGCTTGGCGGCCTTCAGTCCTTCCTCGCGGATGCGGCTCACGATGGGATCGAGCAGATGCGCGGCCTGGCCCGCCCAGCCGGCGAGGGTTGAACGATCGATGTCGATGCCCTGCGCCGCCATCATCTCTGCCTGGCGATAGAGGGGGAGATGGTGATCGAACTTGTGGACGACGACATGGGCGAGCGTCGCGAAGCTGGCCTTGCCACGCGCTATGGCCTTCACCGGCGCCGGTGCCTGGACAATCCTGTCGCAGGCGCGGCAGCTATACTTGGGCCGCACGGTGCGGATGACGCGCCACTGGACCGGGGCAATATCGAGCTGCTCATCACTGTCGTCGCCAAGCGGGCGCAGCGCGCCGCCGCAATCGGGACAGGTGCAGCTGCCGGCCTCGGGCTCGATCCGCCGTTCCGCGCGCGGCAGATGATCGGGCAATGCGCGCACCGGCGATACCCGTTCGGCGGGTGCCCGCTCACTCGTTCGGCTGTCGGCGACCTCAGCCTCGCCTTCGAGTTCTTCGAGGGCCAGCTCGAGCTGCTCGATCTGGAGCGCGAGCTTCTCCGAGGACTGGCCGAAGGTCATGCGGCGAAGCTGCGCGAGCTGGTGGCGGAGGGTGTCGATCAGCGTATCGCGCGCCGCCAAAGCGGCTTCGAGCTCGGCGATCCGGGCGTCCTTGTCGATGCTGGAAGAGGCTGGTTCCGACACGCGGAACATCTAGCAAAAGTGGCTCCGCGATGCCAGTAAAACCCTCACTAATCCGCCACTTTTTACCCTGCGAGCAAGGGCGCCGCGGTGCGTTCGGGACGCCGCCAGTCAATGCCTTCGAGCAGCATCGAAAGCTGCGCCGCGGTGAGGCTGACCTTGCCCGCCTTGGTGATCGGCCAGACGAACCGGCCACGGTCCATGCGCTTCGAGAAGAGGCACAGGCCCTGGCCATCATACCAGAGCAGCTTGACCAGATCGCCGCGCTTGCCGCGGAACGCGAACAGCGCGCCCGAGTGCGGACTCTTCTCCAGCACCTGCTGCACTAGCACCGCGAGGCCGTCGAACCCCTTGCGCATATCGGTGGCGCCGCAGGCCAGATATATCCGTGTCGTCGGCGGTAACGGGATCATCGGGCAAGGACGGACATCACCCGTGCCAGCGCATCGGCATCGACCGCCGCGTCGACGGTGAGCCGCACGCCTGACGGCAGCTCGATCCCGATCTGGCCGCTGCCTGCCGTTGCCGGGGCCGGAACGGACACCTCCACCTCGGCGAACGAGGGTGCCGGCGTGCGCTTCGCTCCCGTCAGATCGCCAGCCAGGGCCTGTCGGCGCCACGTATAGAGCAGCCCGCTGCCGACCGCGTGCCGCTGGCATGTCGCCGAGACCGAGCCGTCGGGGCCAAATGCCTCGCGCAGGATCGACAGCTTCTGATCCACCGACCAACGGCGACGGCCGCCAACGACCGCGATCCGACTGCTCATACGATCACTCATATGACCAGTCACAAGAGCACTCGCTCCCGCCGCTCCGATATCCTCGCTCATCACCGCTCCTCGCAAAGAGCGGCTATCAGCACCCCGGAACGCCGTCCCGCAAGGCGGCCTTCACACCACGGTTACGATAGGCCTACGTAGCAGCATCCGCGTGATGTGTTGCACTTCTCAGGCGACAGCGCTTGGCGATGGAAAAAATCGCTGATAGCAAGCCGATGAATGAGAGTTACGACCGCCAAATAGCGTTGCAATAAGCGCTGCGGATTTTTCGCAAGTCACCTCGTTTCGTTCCCGACCGTAATGATGCCACACAAGCTGTCCAAAGACCAGACGCGGCCCAACTGGGAGCCCGTTGCTGAATTATGTGCTGGGCCGGGAAAGGATTGCGAATCAGTCCTTCCTTCCATAGGGGGGGCTCTCCAATCGAAAGGTCTCGATGACTCTCCTCATGCAAAATTTTCTCGATGGCGTTGCGGCAAAGCGTCTGCGCGTCGGCATCCTTGGTCTTGGGTACGTTGGCATTCCGCTAGCGAAAAGAATTTCGGCGGTAGGCTTGTCCGTGCTGGGTTTCGACATCCTGCCAGAGCGGGTCGATGAACTGAACGCAGGTATCAGCCCGATCAAGCATTTCAGCGACGAAGACATCGCTCAGATGCTTGCTGCGGGGTTTGAAGCGACGACTGACTTCAGTCGATCGGCCGAGTGCGACGCGCTGATTATCTGTGTTCCGACGCCGCTCAACCTTTATCGAGAGCCGGACCTCAGCTTCGTCACTTCGACGATGGAGAATCTGCTGCCTTATTTTCGCCAAGGGCAGTTATTGTCGCTTGAAAGTACGACTTGGCCCGGTACTACCGAAGAAGTATTGCTGCCGTACATCGGAAAAGCTGGGTTCAGCGTTGGTGAGGATTTCTTCCTTGTCTATTCCCCCGAACGCGAGGATCCTGGCAACGCCTCCTTTGATACGCAGACGATTCCCAAGGTTATAGGCGGCCATACCCCGACCTGTCTCGAGTTAGGCATGGCGCTGTACGCCGCATTCATCGACCGTGTCGTACCCGTGAGTTCGACGAAGGTAGCTGAGATGGTCAAGCTGCTCGAAAACATTCATCGTTCGGTGAATATTGGTCTCGTCAATGAGATGAAGGTTGTGGCCGACAAGATGGGCCTGAATATTTTCGAGGTCATTGATGCCGCAGCAACCAAACCATTTGGTTTCACCCCCTACTATCCCGGGCCAGGGATAGGTGGGCATTGCATCCCGATCGACCCCTTCTACTTGACTTGGAAGGCGCGCGAGTTCGGACTGCATACGCGTTTTATCGAACTCGCTGGCGAAGTGAATGCCGCGATGCCACAATATGTCGTGGACAAGACCATCGGTGCGCTGAACACACACGGGAAGGCCGTGAAAGGCGCTAAGATTCTCGCGCTGGGTATCGCCTACAAGCGCGACGTTGATGATATGCGTGAAAGCCCCTCGGTGTTCATTATGGAATTGCTGCGCGACCTAGGTGCGGACGTAGCATATAGCGATTCGAATCTTCCGCATTTCCCAGAGATGCGGGAACATGTTTTCGATCTATCGTCGATGGCGCTGACCGCGGAAAATATTCGCGCGCAGGATGCAGTACTGTTGCTAACCGACCACAGTGATGTCGACTATGATTTCGTCGCGCGTGAAGCGCGTCTGGTGATCGATACGCGCGGAAAGCTCGACTTTTCCCTGCCGAATGTCGTGCGTGCATGAGGGAGCTTCGTATCGCCCACGTTGGTTGCGGCTATTGGGGCAAGAATCTCGCGCGCAATTTCGCCGAGCTTGGCGCTCTGGATGCGATCGTCGATGATCATCGCGAGACCGCCGAGCGAATCGCAGGGGCGACGGGCGCGCGGATCGCGACGCTCGACGAAGTGCTCGCCGATTCGGCGATCGACGGCCTGTCGTTCGCTACGCCCGCCGAAACACATGCGGCGCTCGCGCTCCGCGCGCTGGAAAGCGGCAAGCACGTCTATGTGGAAAAGCCGGTCGCCCTCTCGCTGGACGACGCCCAAAAGCTGATCGACGTCGCGGCGCGGCATGACCGGCGACTGATGGTCGGGCATCTGCTGCAATATCATCCGATCTTTCGAAAGATGCGCGAAATGGTGCGTTCGGGCGCCATCGGCGACCTCAGCTATGTCTATTCGAACCGCATGTCGCTGGGCAAATTCCGGACTGAAGAAAATGTCCTCTGGTCTTTTGCCCCGCATGACGTGTCGATGATCCTGTCGCTCGTCGATGCCGAATGCACCGGCGTGACGGCGCAGGGCGCGGCGATCGTGACCCCAGGTATCGAAGATTGGGCGCTGCTTCAGCTCCGTTTTGCCAACGGGCTCAAAGGCCATATCCAGACAAGCTGGTTGCATCCGTTCAAGGAACAGCGCCTCGTCGCCATCGGCAGCGAAGGGATGTTGGTGTTCGAGGATTCGGCGTCCGACTGGGATAGCAAGCTGCGGCTCTATCGCCACTTTATTGATCGCGATGGCGCCGTGCCGACGCCGCATCCGGCCGCAGCCGAGGCGATCATCGTAGAAAAATCAGAGCCGCTTCGCAACGAGTGCCAGCATTTCCTCGATAGCATCGCGAACGGGACGCCGCCGCTGACCGATGGGGTCGAGGGCCTTGCGGTGCTGAACGTATTGCGCCGCGCCTCCGATGCGCTGACTTCTGCATCGTAGAAAAGGCCGACCATGACGATCCATCCCAAAGCCGCCATACACGAGAGCGCCTTCGTCGACGAAAACGTCTCGGTCGGCGAGGGCACGCGCATCTGGCATTTCGTCCATGTGCTACCGTATACCAAGATCGGCGCGCGCTGTTCGCTGGGCCAGAATGTGATGGCCGGACCGCACGTCACGATCGGCGACAATTGCAAGATCCAGAATAATGTCGCGCTCTACAAGGGAGTTACGCTGGCCGACGACGTGTTCTGCGGGCCGTCTTGCGTATTTACTAACGTGCTGACCCCGCGCGCTTTTGTGGAGCGCAAAGACGAGTTTCGCAACACCCCGGTGGGAAAGGGGGCGACGATCGGCGCCAATGCCACCATTGTCTGCGGAAACCGGCTAGGGGAATATTGTATGGTTGCTGCTGGCGCGGTGGTCACACACGACGTGCCACCTTTCGCGCTGGTCGCAGGTGTTCCGGCACGTCGCATCGGCTGGGTGTCGCGCACGGGCGAGCGCCTCGACGAGACGCTGGTGTGCCCGCGTACGGGCGAGAAATATGAAGAAATCGATGGCGCGCTGCGCCTCGTTGAAGGTTGAACTATCATGACGATCGAATTTATCGACCTCAAAGCGCAGCAGGCGCGGATCAAGGACAAGCTCGACGTACGTATCCAAGCTGTGCTTGCGGGCGGCGCCTATATCATGGGTCCCGAAGTGCGCGAACTGGAAGGCAAGCTGGCGGAATTTTGTGGTGCGAAGCACGCGCTGACCTGCGCCAATGGTACTGATGCTCTGCATCTGGCGCTGATGGCGCTTGGCGCGAAGGCAGGCGACGCGATCTTCTGTCCTTCCTTCACCTTCGCGGCAACGGCGGAAATCGTCCCGCACGTCGGCGCGACGCCGGTGTTCGTCGATGTCGATGGCCGGACTTTCAATATGTGCGTGAAAAGTCTGAAGCGCGCGATCGTCCATGCCAAGGAGCTGGGTTTGCGTCCGGCGGGCATCATCCCGGTGGACCTGTTCGGCCTTCCTGCTGACTATGAGCCGATCGAGACGATCGCCCGCGAAAACGGCATGTGGATCATCGCCGACAGCGCGCAGGGTTTCGGCGCGACTTACAAGGATCGCACGACGGGTAGCATCGGCGACATCGCCACGACGTCCTTCTTCCCGGCGAAGCCCCTCGGCTGTTACGGCGACGGCGGCGCGGTGTTCACGAGCAACGACGAGCTGGCGGCGTTGATCGGATCGTTTCGTGTCCACGGCAAGGGCAGCGACAAATATGACAATGTCCGCATCGGCGTGAACAGCCGTCTCGATACGCTGCAAGCCGCGATCCTTCTCGAAAAGCTGGCGATCTACGCCGACGAGCTCGACGCACGGCAGGTGGTGGCGCGCCGCTATTCGGCTTTGCTTTCCGGGCGGTTCCAAGTTCCGTACATCCCTAACGAGATGCGGTCGGTCTGGGCGCAATATACGCTTCGCGCCGCGTCGACCGAACAGCGCGATGCTGCGATGTCGGCGCTGAAGGCGCAGAATATTCCTAGCGTCGTCTACTATCCGATGCCGCTTCATCAGCAAGGCGCTTACAAGAACTATCCGGCCGATCCCGCCGGTTTGTCGACCTGTACCGATCTTGCGAAAACGGTGTTCAGCCTGCCGATGCACCCCTATCTGACGGCGGAACAGCAGGAGTTGGTGTGTGCTGCCATCGCAAAGGCCGGTTGTTAGGGATGATCCAGTTCGGTACCCCTCCGCTCGCCTATTATGACGGCATCCTGATGCGTGCCAATCCGACGCTGCATCGCGAAGCCTTCGACCTGTTGCGCACTCGAATCCCTCCTAGCGCGAAAGTCGTCGATGTCGGATCTGGGCAAGGCGCCTTCGCCGCTCGCCTCCGCGACGCGGGTTATCACGTAACCTCCATCGATAAGAACCATGATGACTTCCGGGCAAAGGATATTGATTTCGTCTGTGTTGATTTTGACAGTGCAAGTGACATCGAGGCGTTTCGGACGGAGCACGAAGCCCGCTACGATGTAGCTATTGGGATGGAAGTCATAGAGCATGTCGAAAATCCATGGGAATACACCAGGTTTCTTCTGTCACTCGTGAAACCCGGCGGTGTCGTCATGATCACGACACCCAATGCTGAATCTGTACAGTCACGAGTCGAATTTCTTTTCACGGGCTTTTTTGCGCATTTCCAAAAGGGGGATTATGAAGGGTCCGGTCATATCAACCCGTTGACGTTCCACGAGCTTTTCCTGATTAGCAAAGGTGCGGGTGCCGAAATACTGGATGCACAGTCGGTCTGCCCGCTTCCGTGGATCATTGTTTCGAAACGTCTATCGACAACGCTAGGGTCGATACTGGGATCGCTGTTTCGTCCGTTCGCAGGTGGGAAAGCAAAAGGCGACATCATTTGCCTCATACTGAAAAAGCCATATTAAAATAGTAACATCTCATATGTCGATCAAACGTCGGTTCCTGGCCAATGTATCCATGTTGATGTCGGGCACGGTCGTGGCTCAGGCCATCACCCTGGGGTTTTCGTTTGCCCTTACCAGGCTGTATGCGCCGGCCGAATATGGTCATTACTCTATCTTTATGGGATGCGCCTCGGTGCTCGCTGCGGCTTCCACCGGGGCTTTCGACCGCGTCATCATTCTCGAGAAAACAGATCGTGAGGCGCGACAGGCCGCAGTGATGGTGTTCGTCCTTGCATTCGGCATGGCCATCGTCGTTTCGGTCGCAGGCATGTTGGCGGTTCTAGCGGGGCTTTCAACTCTTTTGCCGCTGACGGGTTCTGACCTGATACTGTTCCTGCCGACTTTCATGATTTGTGGCGCTGGTGCGCAAGTATTTCTCTATTCGAGTCTTCGGGAAGATCGAATTCGGGGATATGCCGGTTTCAAGGTCGGTCAGAGCCTACTGACGGGCACGATCCAGGTCGGCATGGCTAGTCTGAAGGCCGTACCGGGCCTGATCATCGGAACCATCCTTGGCTGGCTTCTGCTTTTCACAGCCGGTCTTCGTTGGCGCTTGTTGGGCGGTTCGTTGCGGCGCGATCTGCAACCCAGAACTCTGCGCGCTTTTGGTCGGCGTCATTGGCGTTATCCGCGGTATATCATGCCTAACGAAGTGCTGGACAATCTGTCCAACCAAGCCCCGGTATTCCTGATTGGAACCTTCATGTCGTTGACGGTGGCCGGTCACTACGGGCTTGCTCTAATGATGCTGTCAGCCCCTGCCGCCGTGGCAGGGCAGGCGGTCGCCCAGGTGTTCATGCAATATATGGGGCGCTACGGGGATGATCCCACGGCATTGCAATCGATGATGATCCGGATATGGATGGCCATGGCGTTGATTGGAATCATTCCGTTCGGGGCCATTTTATTTGGTGGCGATGTCATTTTCGGAGTAGCGTTCGGAGCGGGCTGGAACGAAGCTGGGCGAATAGCAAGTTATCTATCGATTCTGTTGTTTGTTCGGTTTGTGAGCGCGCCGACGAGTACTGTGTACCTAAAACTGGCGATGCAACGCGAGCAATGGCGTTTTGTTGTGGCGGCGGCATGCTACAGGACCGCGATCTATAGCCTCGCCACTTTCGAAATCGACATTGCTACGATTCTCATGCTTCATGTCGCTGTGGAGGTATCTGCGATCTTTATTTACAATCTTGTGGCCTTGCGCCGGCTATGGGCGCTGAAAGCCTCTATCCCCCAGCGTACCGGCGGATGACTCATGTTCTTCATCTCTCGACCTGGCATCCCTATATTGACGGAATGTCGGGGATATTCGTGGTCGAACAGTGTGCCGCGCTGCGTGCTGCGGGTCTGGATGTGGGGCTGATCTTCTCGCGAATTCAGGGGTTGCGCAGTTTCAAAAGCGATCGGGCCCTTCGCGGCCTTCCCGGTTTTGTGAAGCTGGATCTCCCGATCCCGGCGTTCGGCTTCAAGAGCTGGAACGTCCCTGGCATGAATGCGCTTTTGCCTCGTCTGGCCATGGTTATGCTTCGCAATCGATTTGCTGCTTATGTGAAAGCCAGAGGGCGACCCGACATACTGCACGCACATGTGGCGCTGGAGTCCGGCCCTGCCGCGCGTAAGATCGCAGCGGAATTCGGCTTACGGTACGTCGTTACGGAACACTCCACGGCTATCCTGAACGGGGGGCAAACAGGCACGCAGCTTGCCGTAGCAAGGGCGGTCTACCGTGATGCTCACTGCGTTATTGCTGTATCAAAAGTATTGTCTGACCGTATTTTGGATATATGCCCTGACGCTAATGTGCGGGTGATCGCAAACGTGGTGCGCGATTCCGTTTTTTCGCTACGAAAACCGAATAGGAATATGCTGGACGGAATAATTGTTGTTTCTATCGGTGTATTGGCTTCTCACAAACGGTTTGATGACGCGATCATGGCTTTGTCTCAGTTGCCTATAGATATGAAGGGGCGGATCGAGCATCGAATTATCGGTGATGGTCCAGAGCGGGCAAGGCTTGAAGCCCTAGCCGCGCGCGGCGGGGTGCGGACCAAATTTTACGGTAACTTGACTCATGTTGAAGCGATGCGGGCTCTAGCCGACGCTCGCCTGTTTCTTCACCCGTCATCCTATGAAACCTTCGGGGTTGTGCTGGCCGAAGCAATGGCGCTCGGGGTGCCTGTTGTAACTACGCTGTGCGGGGGCCCCGAGACATTCGTGACCCCCGAAACGGGTAAACTGGTCCCTGTCGGAGACATTGAGGCGCTGCGGATTGCGGTACAGGATGTTCTGGATCACCCCGATTTGTGGACCGGGCGAGCTGGAACGATCGCCCAATATGCACATGACCACTTCCACGAATCGAGTGTGACTTCCGCCATCAGGAAGACGTATCAATGAACCTGGTCCCTATATACCGGCGGTTCGCATTGGGGTTGATCGCGGTAACGCAGATATTCTCTTCCGTCCTCGTGGTTCCGGGAGGAGAGGGTTTGGGCGCGAGCGTCTTTCGCGTCCTGGTCCTTCTTATGGCGATCGGCCTCTTCCTTACGGTCGGTTTTTCGTCGGTCAGTCGCTGGCCAGGGCGATCGATCGCCGTCGCGGCCACGCTGAGCGTGTGGATGATGGTCTCCCTAGCTTGGACGCCGGATCTGCTAACTGGTATAAAGCAAACGTCATATCTCATTACGCTCCTATTGCTTATATATGTTATAGAAAATGTTGTAAAGGATCGAGAAGACTTTACCGCTTTCTGTAAAATAATTTCAATTTTTGGTGCAATTATTACAGTTCTTTCGATATATGAAAGCCAGACTGGTAATCACTTTTTTAGATCTTCCATACAGGATTCTGCCGATTTCGACATGTCGAAGCTATACATACAAGAAGGGATCGCGTGGTTTACATTTGATAATCCAAACGATCTTACTGTTCATCTTGCGATATGCTTCTTCTCTCTCGTTATTTGGGAAGGTAAATCGATAATATCGAAGTTTTTGTACGTGGCATACTTTTTAACTGTCTTGTATGTATGCGATTTGCTTGAATCTCGAATTATTTTATTCTCAATCATTTTGTTTGTCGTTGTGTGTCTTGCCATCGGCAAGATGCGGAGGCCAATGGCTGTGGGGCTGCTCGTTAAAGTAGTCCTAATCGGCAGCGGCTTGATGATGGTGCTAGCTTTGGCGCTGTCCGCGCAAGTTGAGAGCCTGGACGTATCGGGCTTTATCCGTCTCCAGCTTATCTGGAGCGGGATCGTTATGTTTTTCCAAACCTTTATGTTGGGCATCGGAACTGGCGGCTTTGAAGCGGAGATGTGGACAGGTGGTTTTTTCGGCGCGACCTATGGCTTCGCCAATCCGCATAACGCGTTGGCCAGAATTCTGGCAGAGAACGGTATTATCGGGATTGCCTTGTTCGGTTTCTTGCTTGTCGGGCCGGCGATTGCGATCAGTTCGGCACGTGTTGTGAACCGGACAACCGCATTTGTGGCGGGCATGACTATTGCAATGCCACTATTGCTTTCGTCGGGCAGCAACCCCTTGTCCGCATCATCGATTCAATTCGCGATCGCGCTTCTCTGGGTTGGGTGTCGATTTCTCGACAACAACACGCTATCGGACCCGGCCGATGCGGCCAAACAGCCAATTAAGGTAGCTATGCCGCAATGATCATCCATTTTACCACCGTGCATCCGCGTGACGACTCCCGGATTCGGTCGAAGGAAGTGTCCTCGCTGGCACGTCAATTCGGCGACGTAAGCTTGTATGTGCAGGATGGGCTGGGCGATGAAATCGATGTCGCCGACGGCTATCGGATCGTGGACACCGGTCCTCGACTGCGTCGCATCGCCCGGATGACGCTCGGCGGCTGGCGGATGTTCCGCGCGGTCGCGCGCGCGCGGCCAAAGGTTGCGCATTTTCACGATCCTGAGCTTCTCCCCTGGGCGATCCTGCTTCGGCTATATGGGATCAAGGTCGTTTACGACGTTCATGAAGATGTGCCTCGACAGGTAAGGTTCAATCCCACTCTGCCTGTCATTGCGCGGCGGTTTCTCCCACCCTTCGTCAGTCTCGCCGAATGGATCGGGGCGCGGCTGATCAACGGGCTTATAGTGCCGACGACGACGATCATGAACCGTTTTCCGCCCAGCAAAACTGCCTTGGTCCGCAATTATCCAATGCTGGAGGAGTTGCATACTCCAAACGCCACTCCGATGCGCGAACGCCCTCTGGAGATTGCCTACGTTGGCTATATTTCGGAGGGGCGAAACATCTCTGGCATGATGAAAGCTGCCGCGCGATTGCCTTATCCGGAGGCGCGGCTCCGGCTTGTTGGCGAGTTCGCGATTGCAGAAATGGAGCAGAGTGCACGCGCCATGCCCGAATGGCAATCGGTGCGGTTCGATGGTTGGGCTTCCCGGCAGGAAGTCGCTGATGTTTTAGGTAACGTACGGGGCGGCTTGGTCGTTATTAAGCCGATCGCGTACGAGATGCTCACATTACCGATCAAGCTCTTCGAGTACATGGCCGCGGGCTTGCCCGTGATCGCGACCGATTGCCCACTTTGGCGATCAATCGTAGAGAGCGCCGGGTGCGGACTTCTTGTTGATCCGCTCGATGTCGATGCAATGGCGGCGGCGATGACTTGGATCATCGAACATCCCGAGGATGCCCAGGCGATGGGAGAGCGCGGGCGATTTGCGGTGGAGGCGGAGTATAACTGGGACCGGGAATCGGCCACACTCATCGGTTTCTATCGTCGGCAACTCGGAGTTGGCGGCATCTCGTAAGGCTTCACGGAAAACAGGTCGGGGCTTGCCGAACATATGGCGGCTTTGCGCCCCAACGGAGAAATTATTTCATGTGCGGTATTTTTGGAATCATCTCGGCTGCTTCATGGCCCAAAGGCGATCTGGTTGAACTGACCCGCTACGCGCAGCAGCGGGGCCGCGACTCCAGCGGCTTGCTGTTCCTTCGCGACGACACCTATCATGTGCATCGCGCCGACTTCCCGATCTCTCGGCTTCTGACTGAATCTCGTCCGTACGGTACGCCGGTTGTCATGGGACATAGCAGGTTGATCACCAACGGGCTTGGCGACAACCAGCCCGTGCTGCGCGAGGATATATGCGTTCTCCACAATGGTATCGTGGTCAATCACGAAGCGATCTGGGAGGAAATCGGCGAGCAGCGTCATCTGCAGATCGACACGGAGGTGATTCCGGCGATCGCCGCGCGGCATCTGCGGCAGGGCGGCACGGTAGGGGGCATCGCGGCCGCTGTCCTCGGCTTGTGCAAGGGGGTCGTCGCATGCGCGCTGACGCTTCCCCGGCTAGGAAAACTGTGTCTCTTCTCCAACAATGGAAGTCTCTATGTAGGTAGCAAAGGCGATGCGGTCTATTTTGCTTCGGAATCCTATCCCCTCACGCAGGTCGGATGCCTCGATATCGAGCAGGTTCGTGAAGAAGGGCGGGTCATCGACATTCCGGTGTCCGATGGCGCCTATATTGTGTCTGACAAGGAGGGGCGGGGGACGAACCTCATACCCGATTTGATCCTGTCTTCTTCAGAGGAAAAACTCCTCGTTGATACGAAGCCCGACGTGCGCCGATGCACGCGCTGCGTCCTGCCGGAGACGATGCCGTTCATCCGGTTTGACGAACAGGGCGTGTGCAATTATTGCACCAACTACAGGCTGCGCAATGCACCGAAGCCCAAGCAGGAACTCTTCGATCTGGTGGCGCCGTATCGTCGCGCTGTCGGCGCGGACTGCGTCGTTCCCTTCTCGGGCGGGCGCGACAGTTGCTATGCTCTGCACCTGATCGTCAACGAGCTCGAGATGAAGCCGATCACCTATACCTATGACTGGGGAATGGTGACGGACCTTGGCCGCCGCAACATCAGCAGGATGTGTGCGGAACTCGGCGTTGAGAATATCATCGTCGCCGCCGACATTGCGAAGAAACGCGACAATATTCGTAAGAATCTGACTGCATGGCTAAAGGCCCCCGATCTAGGAATGATCAACATCCTAATGGCGGGGGACAAGCACTTCTTCCGCCATGTCGAGACGGTCAAAAAGCAGACCGGCATTTCGCTCAACCTATGGGGCGTCAATTCGCTCGAGACGACCCACTTCAAGACAGGATTCCTGAATGTTCCTCCCGATTTCGAGGAAGACAAGGTCTATAGCAGCGGGACGATGAAGCAACTGCGCTATCAATATCTGCGTTTCAAGGCGATGATCCGCAGCCCGGGCTACTTCAACAGCTCGCTAGGAGACACGCTGCTGGGCGAGTATTATCGTAGCTTCCACGCGAAGACCGACTATTTTCACGTGTTTGACTATTGGACATGGGAAGAGCCGCTCGTCGATCAGTGCCTGGCAATGTATGATTGGGAAAAGGCCCCGGATACGGCGACGACCTGGCGAATAGGCGATGGCACCGCCGCTTTCTACAACTATGTGTATCACACCGTAGCGGGCTTTACCGAGCACGACACTTTCCGCAGCAACCAGATCCGCGAAGGGCAGATGACCCGGCAGGAAGCGATGGTGCTCATCGAGGACGAGAATCGGCCGCGCTATGCAAACGTCAAATGGTATCTGGACGCGGTCGGACTCGATTTCGCAGAGACGATCGGCATCGTGAACGCCATTCCCCGCCTTTACCGGGACGCGCGCCAGTGAGCGCATGCCTTTGGTATATTTCGAAATATGTGGGTTTCCCCGCCGATCGGGTCGGCGAACGGGCATTCATGCTACTCCGCGAGATCGCGCGCAAGGGCCATCATTGCATCATCGTAACATCTAACTCCAGCCATATGCTGGAACGGCCTGGCTTCGAAGGTTTCCACAAGACCGAACAAATGGACGGCGTGGAGGTTTGTCGGATTCAAACCCTCAAATACAGGGGAGCTAAATCGCTGGGGCGTATCCTCAGTTGGCTTCATTTCGAATGGCTGCTGTGGCGGTTGCCCAAGCAAGCGTTTCGCAAGCCCGACGCTGTGATCGTCTCCAGTCTGTCGCTGCTGACGATATTCAACGGGTTTCTCCTGCGTCGTCGATACGGTTGCCGCTTGATCTTCGAGGTTCGCGATATCTGGCCACTCACGCTGATTGAGGAAGGGGGGTTCTCTCCGCGCAATCCGTTCGTCGCCGCGTTAGGGATCGTCGAGCGCCTTGCCTACCGGTGCAGCGACGCCATCGTCGGCACGATGCCGAACCTGAAGGAGCATGTAGCCGAACAGATCGGCTCTTCGCCGCCGGTTCACTGCGTGCCTATGGGAATCGATACGGCACGGATTTATGCCGCCGAAACGCTGCCGCTCGACTATGTCGCCGTCCATATTCCGAAGGACAAGTTCGTCGTTTGCCATGCGGGCACGATCGGTGCCACCAATGCGCTCGATACCTTGTTCGATTGCGCGCGTATCATGCGTGACGATCCCCGGATTTACTTCCTCATTGTCGGCGACGGCGATCTCAAGGATCATTATCGGACGTTATGTGCCGACCTGCCCAATGTCGGTTTCGCGCCCGCGGTGCCGAAGGCCATGGTTCAGGACGTGCTGAAGCGGTGCGATCTGCTCTATTTTTCGGTCCATGCGTCTGCAGTGTGGAGGTTTGGCCAGTCGCTTAACAAGGTGATCGACTATATGCTGGCCGGTCGGCCCATCCTTGCCTCATATACCGGCTATCCGTCGATGATCGATGAGTCGGGCGGGGGCTCCTACGTGCCTGCCGGAAACGTCGAGGCGCTTCGGATGGAAATCCTCCGCTATGCCGAAATGAGCCCGACCGAGCGCGCTGCGCTCGGCGCTGCTGGGCGTGACTGGCTGTTGGACAATCGGGCATATAATCGCTTGTCGCAGGATTATCTTGAAATTGCGCTGCCGACGCAGGTTGCCGTATAGTTTCAATGGATATGAAAAGAGCATTTGATTTCGTTGCCGCGCTTGCGATTCTCAGCGTCGTTTCGCCCGTTTTGGTGGCGCTTGCCATTCTCGTCCGGGTCAACATGGGAAGTCCCGTTCTATTCAGGCAGGTCAGGCCCGGCTTTGGTGGCAGACCGTTTGGTATGGTGAAGTTCCGTTCCATGCGAGACGCCTATGATGGGGATGGCAATCTCCTGTCCGACGCAGATCGAATTACCCCATTGGGGCAATTTCTGCGCGCGACCAGCCTCGACGAATTGCCTGAACTGTGGAATGTCTTGAAAGGGGAGATGAGTTTGGTCGGTCCCCGACCATTGGCCATGGCATACTTGCCGCTCTACTCGCCGGAGCAGGCGCGCCGCCACGAAGTGAGGCCTGGCTTAACCGGCTGGGCTCAAGTGAATGGGCGCAATGCGCTTACCTGGAGCCAAAAATTTTCCTATGATGTTTGGTATGTCGACAATCGGAGCCTGTGGCTCGACATAAGGATACTGCTAATGACGACAAAGGTTGTCGGGATGCGGATCGGGGTAGCGGCCGGAGGGCAAGCGGAAGTCGAATCGTTCGATGGCACAAACTGAAGAGCAGCAGGCAGATCTCCAGACGATCGGCGGGCATTTCTCAGCTATCGTTGATGAGCATGATTTTCCGCCGCCCGGACGATATGGATATGAATCGGCGCGCTCCTGTCTTTACGCGCTAATCAGGGCGGTGGGGGCGCGGCGCGTCCACATACCCAATTACATATGTGACGCTGTTCCCAAGGCCATCGCGAAAGCGGATTGTGCGATTGAACCTTATGCCATTGGTCGCGATTTCGAGATGGCCGGGAAGATCGATTTCCAGGATGGTGACCTGATCCTGCTCGTCAACTATTATGGATTATGCGCCGCTTCGATCGAGAGACAGTTGGCCAAATTGCCGCACGACGCGGTTGTCGTTGATAATTCACAAGCCTATTTTCAGTCGCCGTTCGCCTGCCTTGCCAACATATATTCGCCGCGTAAGTTTCTGCCCGTTCCGGATGGAGGATTTATAGAAACGGCTGTCACGCTTTCGCAGGAACCGGCGGACGAAGACGCTTCATTTCGTCGCATTCGATTTCTGTTGAAACGTGTAGGAAGCGAGCCCCAAAGATCGCGGTCAGACTATCTCGCTGCCGAGAATAGCCTTGAAGAACCGACATTGCGTGCGATGTCTGCCTTGACCCATGCGCTGGCACGTGCGACCGACCAAGAATTCATTGTCAGGCGACGGAGCGAAAATTTTCGGGCATTTGCCGAGACGCTAGGGATCAATGAGCTTGGTTTCGATCTTGGAAATCAGGTACCCCTCACATATCCCCTTCTGTTGAAAAATGGTAGAGAGGTGCGTTCATCCCTCATCGAAAAAAAAGTGTTTACGCCAACCTACTGGCCTGGCCTTGACTCGACCAACGAATTTGAATTCCTTATTTCGAATAATACTGTATTTTTGCCAATAGATCATAGATACGATGCGCAAGATATAAAGTATATCTGCGATATTTTATCTGTATATTTATAGGGTGATGTAGATGAATATAATTGGCGACAGAATAACGCTCCGGGCAATTGAGGAGCGAGATTTGCCCTATCTGCAACGTTGGGCGAACGATCCAGATATTCAATCCATGCTTGGCGGATGGCATTTCCCGATCGGCGAGAGAGATCAAAGGAAATGGTTCGAGACTTTGGCGTTTAACTCCACGAACCAGCGTTTTTCGATAGAAACAGAGAGTGAGGGACTGATTGGAACTGCCAATATTGTGTCGATCGATTGGCAAAACAGAACGGCGTTCCATGGTATGCTTCTAGGTGAAAAATCCGCGCATGGTAAAGGATATGCGCAGGAAGTTATAAAGACGATAATGAGGTACTCGTTCGATGAGCTTGGTCTGGAGAGGCTCGACGGAGACATGATCGAGTATAACGTGCCATCAATTCGGCTCTATACAGAGAAATGCGGATGGAAAATAGAGGGCGTGAAGAAGAATTGGTATTATCGCAGCGGGAGGCGATGGGATAAGGTAGTGGTTGGTGTAATGAAAGAAGATTACTACAATCTGATAAATAATATTCCTGAGGCGTAGATAGTTGCTGGTTGATATAATAGGTGGAGGTCATGAATGGCGCAGTGTTTTAGAGAATATTGGCCACTATGATTTTGCGCATAGCTTCGATTTTCATCAGATCAGCATGGCTCGCGGAGAAGGCGAGCCACTCGCGTTCGTAGTCCGTGACGATAAAGGGGCAGCGGTTGCGATATGGCCGGTGCTCAAGCGCAGGATCGGCGATAGCGATCTGTTCGATTTCACGAGCGTGTACAGTTATGCAGGCCCACTTGTTGCCGCCGGGGCAGATGGCTGCGCGGCGCTTGCGGCGATTATCGAGGCGATGCGGCACTACGGAGCCGTGTCACTGTTTTCCCGCATGCACCCCTTGTTCTCCAGCCAATTGGACCCGGATTTCAGAGGCACCGTACTCGGCGACATCGTGGTGATTGATGTCGGCACCGATCCTGACGTGACGAACGGCTATCGCGGAAGTCATCGCCGCGAGATTGCCAAAGCGCACGCCAAAGGCGTCGCAGTGTTGGTCGAGGCCGGCCCATCAGCTGTCGGTGATTTTCACGCGATCTACATCCAAGCCATGAACAAATTGGATGCGGACAATTTTTATTTCTTCGATTTGGATTACCTGAAGCGGCTCGCTGAATCGGATGATTTCAGAACATTTTTTCTGTTCGCAACATATGAAGGAAGGAAAATCGCGGCGTCCATGTTCATGGTCACCGGCAAGATCATGCAATATTATCTGAGTGGAAGCATTTTTGAGTTTCGCCAACTCGCTGCATCCAAGGCGATCATTGCGAAAGCCCATGCGCTGGCTCTAAAGCTCGGTGCAGAACAGATCGTTCTGGGTGGTGGAGTAGGCTCCCGCCAAGATGCGCTCTTCGCGTTCAAAAGAGGTTTTTCTTCGCTACTGTTCCCGTTTCATGTCGCGCGTCATGTCTTGGATGAAGATCGCTATACGGCTCTTTGTGTGGCGCATGGAGTCAGTCGCGAAAGCACGCAATTTTTCCCTGCCTATAGGGCTGGGTTGCGGGAGGTCGATCCATGCTGAATACTCCGTTCTCTCCTTGGCCCAACTTTTCGGACGAAGAGATCGAGGCGGTCGCGGCGGTGCTGCGGTCGAACCGTGTCAATTACTGGACGGGCGAAGAATGCCGGGCGTTCGAACGCGAGTTTGCAGACTGGGCGGCAACCAAACACGCGATCGCGCTTGCGAACGGAACCGTCGCGCTCGACCTGGCGCTGCACGGGCTGGGTATTGGCGCAGTGAACGGCGGGCGGGCGGGCGATGAGGTGATCGTCACACCGAGGACTTTTCTTGCGTCGGTCTCTTGCGTCGTGAATGCGGGAGCTCGTCCGGTCTTTGCCGATGTCGATCGGGAGAGCGGTAATCTTTCGGCCGAGACAATTGCAGCCGTGCTGACACCTGAAACCCGCGCTGTTATTCTGGTTCACCTCGGTGGTTGGCCGTGTGACATGGACCCGATCATGGAGCTTGCCGAATCGAGCGGATTAAAGGTGATCGAGGACTGCGCACAGGCGCACGGCGCGCGCTACAAAGGGCGGAGCGTCGGGTCGATCGGGCATGTCGGCGCCTGGTCCTTTTGCCAGGACAAGATCATGACCACGGGCGGTGAAGGCGGCATGGTCACCACGAATGATCGGGACTTATGGTCGAGGATGTGGTCGTTCAAGGATCACGGCAAGAGGTGGGAAGCGGTTTATGAACGGTCGCATTCGCCTGGCTTCCGCTGGTTGCACGAGGGTTTCGGTACCAATTGGCGGATGATCGAGATGCAGGCTGCCATCGGCCGGATTCAGCTCCGTCGCATGCCCGCATGGACGGCGGAAAGGCAGAAGAACGCCGATGCTATCCGGGCAGCCACCGCACCGTTTTCGGGGAGCAACGGGCCGGTTCGCGCTCCGAGGCTCCAAATCCCTGGATGTATGCATGCCCAGTACAAGCATTATGCCTATGTACGACCGGAGCGATTGGCAGAGGGCTGGGATCGCGATCGCATCGTAACCGAAATCGGAGCGCGAGGAGTTCCCTGCTTCCAAGGCAGTTGTTCCGAAGTATATCTGGAAAAGGCGTTCGACGACACCAGTTTTCGACCGGCTCAGCGACTGCCAGCGGCGCGTGAGCTTGGTGACACGAGCCTGATGTGGCTGGTCCACCCGGGCCTGACAGAGGAACAGGTGGCGCTCACCGCCACGGTGACAAACGAGGTGTTGCGCGCAGCCAGCATTTGATATCCGCAGTATCGCCAACGCTCTCGTTGATTCATGAGATTCGCTTCGTCAACTGTGCAACCCAAATCGCATCGGGTGTATACTCTGGAACCAGCCGGTGGATGATCTCCATCATCAAGACCGGGTTTCCGCTACCTCGGATGACCTCGTCGATTTCATGCAATGCTTGGGTAATCGTCGACCAGGGCCATAGCTTTTCCTGTGCCCGCAGAATGCGCGGGTGATTAGTTGGTTCGGGATTGTCGCCGATTAACAGTTCCTCATAGAGTTTTTCTCCGGGACGCAGTCCAGTTTCAATGATTTCGATATCGCCATCGGGTTGCTCGCGATCACGCACGGTAAGGCCCGACAGCCGAACCATGCTGCGCGCGAGATCTACGATACGGACCGGCTGGCCCATATCGAGAACGAACACCTCGCCTCCCTTTGCCATTGCGGTGGCTTGAATGACCAGTTGAGCCGCCTCCGGAATGGTCATAAAATAGCGGGTGATCTCGCGGTGCGTGATTGTGATCGGGCCACCGGAGGCGATCTGCGCCTTGAATAGAGGTACGACCGATCCGCTGGAACCCAAGACGTTTCCGAAACGTACCATGCTGAAAATCGTCGAAACGTCCGGCTTTTCTGCATACGCCTGAAGAATGAGCTCGCAGATTCGTTTCGATGCGCCCATTACGTTCGTCGGCCGGACAGCTTTGTCGGTGCTGATCAACGTGAAATTGGCGACGCCGACGGCTTCAGCGGCTTCGACGCTGTGGAGTGTACCCATAACATTGTTGCGGACGCCGGAAATCGGATTGGCTTCTACCAGTGGAACGTGCTTGTACGCTGCGGCGTGGAAAACCGTATCGGGACGATGATGACGGTAAATCCGTATCATTGTTGATCGCTCGGCAACGGTTGCGAGCTCGATGGTCAGCGGTACGTCATAGCCGACGGACTTCATCATGTTCCGCAGTTCCTGCTCGATCGAGTATAGAGCATACTCTGATTGCTCCAGCAGGATCAATTTCTTGGGATGGCACAGTACTATCTGGCGGCAAAGTTCGCTGCCAATCGAACCTCCGGACCCTGATACCAACACGGTCTTTCCGGCGATGGTCTTCCCCATCAAAACTTGGTTCGGCGCCACAGCTTCACGACCCAAAAGTTCGTCGATCTGGATTTCGCGGAGATCGTTCACGGTTACCGAACCCTCGATAATGTGGGTTAGACTTGGAAGTGAGCGAACATAGACGTCAGTCTTTTGAAGCCTTTCAATGATCTCGCGGCGTCGCCCTCGCGATGCGCTTGGTATGGCAAGCAGAACTTCATCAACATCGGTATCTGACAGAAGCGTTTCGAGCCTGTTTGTGTGAAACACCGGGATGCCGTCTAGCCTCTGGCCATCCAGACGGACGTCGTCATCCACGAAGCCGACCAGGTAAACCTGTGTTTCGTGGCGCAATGAAAGCGCGAGCTGCTGTCCTGCACGCCCGGCGCCATAGACCAATACACGGCGTGCCTTGGTGGAAATGATGTTGAGCAGGTCGAGCAAAATGAAACGTATGGTGATCCGGCTTGATGCGAGCAGCATCAGAAAGATGATCGGATGAAGAATCGCCAGCGTCCGCGGGACTACTGGCCAGCGGAAGACAACGAATACGATCAGTAGCGGTATAGCAAGCGTGGCGCATGCGATGGCAAGTCCGGCTACCGTGCGCGCACCCGAAAAACGTATCAGCGAACGATAAATTCCAAGCAGGCTGGCGATCGGATACCAGAATAGCAACGCCACGCCGGCGAAGCTGATTACCGGCGCCGAAAAGAGGTTCCACGTGCCGAGACGAAGCGAGTAGGCAATCCAGACCGCCATGATGCAGAGAACACCATCCATGATCGCCGCAACGAAGCGACGCATGTCGCGCGTTTGATTAACCAAAAGACGAAGCACTCGCGCCGGGACGGTCTGCCACGCAGTTTCGTCAACCATAGAAATGTCCCGGCCTTTTTCCATTAGATCATAACCCGCCACGGACATGCGCCCGCGAATTACCGATGATGCGGACGCCGGATGGCAGAAAGGGACAATAAATTCAATCATGCGGATAATCGTCAAGGTCATCTCACGATACCTGCCGCCTGTTCCGTGCGCCCGCAGGTTCCGCGAGCCTTGCAATAGCTGCGTCGAGGATCGACATAGAAATCCGGCAGGAGCGCGGCATGAATTTCCTTTTCGATAACACTTTTTGCGATCAGATGGAGGGGTTCTACGCCCCTGCCGACGCAGCAAGGCCGTCGAAGGCGATGTCCCTCGCTATCAACCACGCGCTGGCGGTGAAATTGGGACTGAAGAGTGCTTGCGCATCTAACGAAATGCTGGCTCAACTGTTTTCGGGGTTCGCGCTTCCCGCCGGAGCCAGCCCGCTCGCCTTGGCCTATGCTGGCCATCAATTCGGCCAATTCTCGCCCCAGCTCGGCGACGGTCGTGCGCTACTCCTCGGTGAAATCATCGCGCCCGACGGCGCTCGTTTCGATATCCAGCTCAAAGGATCGGGTCCTACCCCTTTTTCGCGTAACGGCGACGGCAAAGCAGCGCTCGGCCCGGTCCTACGCGAATATCTCGTGTCGGAGGCGATGGCGGCAATGGGGGTGCCCACCACGCGCTCACTTGCCGCTGTGGCAACGGGCGACCGTGTGCAGCGCGAGCGGTCGCATCCGGGCGCGGTGCTCACGCGGGTTGCGAGCAGCCATATTCGGGTTGGGACTTTTCAGTTTTTTGCGGCGCATTTCGGTGTCGATCATGTGGTCAAACTGTCCGACTACACTATCTGGCGCCACTGGCCCGAACTGGCCGCTGCCGCCAACCCGCACCTCGCCCTGCTCGACCGCGTCATTGGCCTGCAATGTGAGCTTGTCGCGCGCTGGATGGGCGTCGGGTTCGTCCACGGCGTAATGAACACCGACAATGTCGCGATCTGCGGCGAGACACTCGATTATGGCCCGTGCGCCTTTATGGACCGCTTTGCGGTGAACGCCGCGTTCAGCTCGATCGACACCAACGGGCGCTATGCCTATGGCCGCCAGCCGCAGATCACGCATTGGAACATGGCGCGTTTTGCCGAGGCGATGTTGCCCGCGATCCATGCTGTCGAACCGGCCGACGTCGACGCGGCCAAGGCGCTGGTCGACGCGATTCCCGTACGGTTCCGGGCAATATGGCTCAGCGAAATGCGCGCAAAGCTGGGCCTGGGGAAGCCGCACAAGGATGATGAGAAGCTGATCGATTCGCTGTTTGGCGAGTTGGAACAACATTCCGTCGACTTCACTTCCTTCTTTCGCGGGCTGGCGCAGCTGCTCCGCGGCGATGGCGATATGCTGCAATCGCTTTTGCCCGATGCCGAGGCGATGGCGCCGTGGATCGCCGACTGGTGGGCACAGCTGGAGCGCGAAGCGATCGCGCCGCTTGAACGCGCCGATGCCATGGACGCGGTAAATCCGCTCTATATCCCGCGCAATCATCTCGTCGAGGCTGCGCTGGTTGCGGCAGAGGAAGGGGATATGGCGCCTTGGCATGCGTTGCTGGAGGTCGTGCAGCACCCCTATGTTCATCGCCCGGAATGGGACGTTTATGCGCACCCTGCACCCGAAGATGCGGCGCCCCATGTAACCTTTTGCGGCACTTAATGGCGCAACCAGCGGTCGGTCGTTCTGCTGTAGTTGAGCGATCTGGTCGCGGCTGTTAGAGCGCGCTGTACCACCATCACAGGAGAACAGCGCCAGTGCCGAATGCTTCGGTCAAAGTCACAGTCGTCGGCACAGGTTATGTCGGGATTTCGAACGCGGTGCTGCTCGCGCAGCATAATCGCGTGGTGGCACTCGATATCGACCGCCGCAAAGTGGACGAAATCAACGCGCGCCGATCGCCGATCGCCGATCCGGAGATCGAGGAGTATCTTGCAACGCGCGCGCTTGACCTGACCGCGACCATCGACAAGGCGACGGCTTATGACGGTGTCGATTTCGTCGTCGTCGCGACGCCGACCGATTATGATCCTGACACCAACTATTTCGACACGAGCTCGGTCGAATCGGTGATCGCGGATGCGCGGGAGTTGGCGCCGGGCGCGCTGATTATCGTCAAATCGACCGTTCCCGTCGGGTTCACCGACAGGATGCGCGCCAAACATGGCAGCGACGCGATCGTCTTTTCGCCCGAATTTCTTCGCGAGGGGCGCGCATTGTTCGACAATCTGCATCCCTCGCGGATCATCGTCGGCAATACGCATCCGCGTGCCGCGGAGTTCGCCCAGCTTTTGCTTTCCGCCTCATTGAAACCTGATGCGACCGTATTGCAAACGGGCAATACTGAGGCCGAGGCGATCAAGCTGTTTGCCAACACCTATCTCGCGATGCGCGTCGCATTTTTCAACGAACTCGACACCTATGCCGCGATGCACGATGCCGATTCGCGTCAGATCATCGAAGGCGTCTGCCTCGACCCCAGGATCGGCAGTTTCTATAACAATCCTTCCTTCGGCTATGGCGGCTACTGCCTGCCCAAGGATACCAAGCAGATGCTCGCCAATTATCGCGAAGTGCCGCAAAATTTGATCCAGGCGATCGTGGCGTCGAACACGACGCGCAAGGATTTTGTAGCCTCGGAAATCCTCAAGCGCGGTCCGCGCGTCGTGGGCATCCACCGCCTGGCAATGAAGGCCGGGTCGGATAATTTCCGCGCCAGCAGCATCCTCGGGGTGATGAAGCGGATCAAGGCCAAGGGGATCGAGGTGATCGTCTATGAGCCATTGATCGACGACGAGCGCCTGTTCAACTCGCGCGTCGTGCGCGACCTGGCCGCGTTCAAGGCCGAGGCGGACGTCATTATCGCCAACAGGTTCACCGACGAACTGGCCGATGTCACGGACAAGGTTTACAGCCGCGATCTGTTTGGCGTCGATTCCTAGCAGCTGCGCGGGACGTCCGCGTCCCGGACGACGGCGTACGAAAATGCGACGAAGCGAAGGGGAAACAGGGCTTTGGCCGCGTAGAATCCGGTTGCGCCGCGGCAGCGTGCCAGCCAGAGATGCCGTATCGACGGCTGACAGATGCAAAACCCTGAAACCTCCAGTGATTATCACCCGGCGCGCCTGATGCGGTTGCGACCGGTATTGATTGTGTCGGCCTCGATCGTCGGACTGGCCGGGACGGCTTCTGCGAGCGCGCAGCCGGTTGCACCGCCAGAGGTCGTGCCGACGGTGGCACCAACATCCGATCCGGCGATCGCGGCGCCGACCCCGCCACCGCCCGGCGTGGCATTTCCCGAGGTGGCGCCGATTATCAGCGACGAAGAGTTTGAGAAGGCGATCCCGCCGATCCCGGTTGAGGATGACCCCGAACTCGATCGGCCGCTCGAAACGATCGCCGAGTTTGAAAAGCGTCAAGCCGCCGCGCCGACCGCCGCGAGCGATTCGGAGGCTGATGCGCCGACACCCGCAGTCGATGGCGTCCCGATCCCGGCGCTGGCCGACGGCGATGCGGTGGAGGTGATCGGCGATGCCCCGATCACCGACAGCGAACTTGCGGCACCTTTGCCGCCGCTTGAAAATTTCGATGTCGAGCCTGTCGAATTTGCCGAGGCTGAGGCCGACGATGATGATGTCAGCGTCGCATATGCCGTCCAGGTCAACGGGCTCGCGCCCGCCGATGACAGTACCGACGTCGATCTTGCCGACCTGTTTGGCGATTTGTCGGCGCTCTACGACGGCGATGGCAAGGCGGACAATGCCGCCATGGTGCGGGCGCGACTGACCGCCGACGGCGAGTTGATGCAGCGCATCCTGGCTTCCGAAGGCTATTACGATGCCGTCGTCGAGACACGGATCGATCGCGGCGAGCGCGAAGAGCGGCAGGAGGGGCAGCCGCGTCAGCGCCGACCAATCACCGCGGTGATCGATGTGACGCCCGGGACGCAATATCGGCTGGCGGAGATCATCCTGAAGGCCGATCCAACCGTGCCGCCAAACCTGATCGCCGACAATTTCCCGCTGAGTGTCGGCGAACCGATCGTCGCCCAGCGGGTGCAAGGCGCCGAGGCGGCGATCGCGCTGAAGCTGCCCGAAGAGGGCTATCCCTTTGCCGAGGTCGGACAGCGTGACATCCTGCTCGACGGAGCGACCGGTGACGGCGTTTATACGCTGCCCATCGACATCGGAAAACGATCGCGGTTCGGCGGGATCGAGACGACGGGCGATCTGGCGTTCGACGCCGAACATGTTGCGGTGCTGGCGCGCTTCAAGCGCGGCGAGCTCTACGACAGCCGCAAGGTCGACGACCTGCGGCAGGCGCTGGTCGCGACCGGCCTGTTCGCCACGGTTGCCGCCGAGCCGCAGCCAACGGGCGAAAGCGCGGGCGACGATACCGAATATGTGACGATGCTGGTGACGCAGCAAGCGGGGCCGCCGAGGACTTTGGCGGCGAGCGCTGGTTATGGGACGGGCGAGGGAATCCGCCTCGAAGGCAGCTGGACGCATCGCAACCTGTTGCCGCCCGAGGGCGCGCTGATCTTTCGCGGGGTCGTCGGGACGCAGGAGCAGGGGCTCGGCGCGACGCTGCGCCGGTCGAACGCTGGCCGCCGCGACCGCACTTTTGAGCTGGTCGCTGAAGCGACGCGAAGCAATTACAACGCGTTCGAGGCGATCACCGGCCGCGTTGCGGCGCGAGTCAGCTATGATTCGACGCCGATCTGGCAGAAGAAATTCACCTATGCGTTCGGGGCCGAACTGATCGCGACGAGCGAAGATGATTATGATTTCACCCGCGGCACGCGCGATCGCGATTTCTACACGATCTTTGGGCTGACGGGGCAGGTCGGGATGGATCGTACCGACAGCCTGCTCGATCCGACCAGGGGATTTCGCGCGACCGCGCTGATCCAGCCCGAAGGCTCGCTCGCCGGGCAGTTTTCGCCCTACGCGCGGACGCGTCTCGACGTCAGCGGCTATTATCCGGTCACCGACAACATCGTTTTGGCCGGGCGGGTGCGGGTCGGATCGATCCTGGGCGCGGCGCGTGAGCGGCTGGCGCCATCGCGGCGTTTCTATGCCGGCGGTGGCGGGTCGGTGCGCGGCTTTGGCTATCAGGAACTGGGGCCCAAGGATCCCAATGACGACCCGATCGGTGGCCGCAGCGTCGCTGAAGCGGCGTTTGAGGGGCGCTATCGCTTCGGCAATTTCGGCGTCGTCGGGTTCGTCGATGCCGGACAGGTTTATCGCGGGTCGGCGCCGACATTCTCCGACCTTCGCTTCGGCGCCGGGATCGGCGCGCGCTATTATACCAACTTCGGGCCGATGCGACTGGACGTCGCGACGCCGATCGGGCGCAAGCCGGGAGAGGCATTGGTCAGCGTCTATGTGTCGATCGGACAGGCGTTCTGATGGCCGACGAGGCGCCCGTGGCCGCCGACACGGCGACGGCGGCGAAGCCGCGGAACTGGCCCATGGCGATTCTGCGCTGGATCGGCCTGTCGCTGCTGGGGCTGGTCCTGTTGTTCGCGCTGTTCCTGGTCGGACTCAACAGCGATGCCGGGCGGCGCTTCGTTGTCACCCAGATCGAAAAATATGAATTTGAAAATGGGATGAAGATCGGCATCGGTCGGCTCGACGGGTCGCTCTATGGCCGGATGGTCATCCTTAACTTCACGCTGTCCGATCCGACGGGAGTGTTCCTCGAATCGCCCGAGGTCCGGGTCGACTGGCGGCCGATTCGCTATTTCGCCAACCATGTCGATATTCGTTCGGCGACCGCGGCGACGATGACGATGCGGAAAATACCCGCGTTCAAGGTCGTGCCCGACACGGGCGAGCCGCTGCTCCCCGATCTCAACATCGACGTCGGCAACCTGCGCGTCGATCGCTTCATTTTTGAGCCTGCTGTCGCCGGCGAGCGGCAGGAGGCGCGCTTGAATGGCAAGATCGCGATCGCCGACCGGCGGGCACAGATCACCGCCAATGCCGCCACGATCGGCGCCAATGCCAAGGGTGACACGTTGGCGCTGCGGCTCGATGCCGTGCCAGAAGCGAACCGTTTTGACGTAGGGGTGGACGTTAGCGCGCCGCAGGGGGGCGTACTAGCAGCGATGGGCGGCTTTGACCAACCAATGACTGCCAAGTTGGCAGGGCGCGGCGACTGGAAAGTCTGGAACGGCAATCTGACCGCCAATCTTGGCGCCGCACCGCTCGCGCGACTGGCGCTGACGGCACGCAATGGCACATTTGCCGTGAAAGGCGCCGCGCAGGCGTCGCGACTGTTCGACGGCCCGACCGCGGCGCTGCTCGGGCCGGAAACCGCGGTGGATGTGACGGCCCGGCTCGCCGACCGCAAGGCCGACCTCGACGGTCGATTGTCGTCCGACGCCTTCCGACTGGGCGTGAGCGGCGGGGTCGACCTCGGCAACAGCCGGTATGAGGCGCTGCAACTGGCATTCGTGCTGCTTCGTCCGAGTGCGGTGGCGCCCGCGGTGCGGGCCAATGGCGTGCGGGCGATCGCGACGCTGGATGGCGCATTCGACGTGCCGACGGTCGAATATCAGGCGAACGCCACGACCCTCGCGGTCAACGACATCGTCGTCGAAACGCTTGCACTCGCGGGTAAAGCGCGCGTCGACGCCGATCAGATTGTCATCCCGGTCGCCGGGCGCGCAGCGCGGATTCGCGGGCTTGATACGGTTGCGGGCGGCACACTGGTCCAAGTGCGACTCGACGGCGATCTCGCTTACAGCAATGGACGGGTGCTCAGCGACAATTTGCGCCTGCGCTCGCCGCGCATTGACGCGAAGGCGATCGTCATCGCCGACCTCAATCGCGGCTTTTACACCGGCGCGATCGACGGACGGATCTACGACTATCGGGTCGAAAGCGTGGGCATCTTCGATATCGATACCGACGCTGATGTGAAGACCGCGCCGCGCGGTGGTTTCGAAATCGCCGGGCGCGTGCGCGCCCGTTCGACGCGTCTGTTCAACTCGGGCGTGCGCGATTTCCTGGGTGGTAATGCGACGGCGTCGGGCGACGTCCGCTACGGCACCGATGGCGTCGTGCGCTTCGCCAATCTGCGGCTGGCGGCGCCGCGCTTGCGCGTCACCGGCGGGCAGGGGAGTTATGCGCCCAACGGCCAGATCGAGATCAGTGCGCGCGCTAATTCGACCGACTACGGGCCCGTTGGCGTTCAGTTGGCCGGGACGATCAGCGATCCGCGTGCCGTCGTGACGGCGGAGCGTCCGGGGC
Organism: Sphingopyxis sp. EG6; assembly: GCF_003609815.1. Lineage (NCBI taxonomy): Bacteria > Pseudomonadati > Pseudomonadota > Alphaproteobacteria > Sphingomonadales > Sphingopyxidaceae > Sphingopyxis > Sphingopyxis sp. EG6. The sequence continues at coordinate 1,654,857 of NZ_AP017603.1, read as the reverse complement.
TTGGCATAGGGCTTGCCAATCTGGTCGCGCGGATCAACGGCGCGCCGAACGGGTATCGTCTCGCCGCCACCGGCGACACCGATTATGGTCCGTTGGCAGCCGACGTCGTGCTGCTGACCGCAGCGGGACCATTGACCATCGACGTCGAGCGCGGCGATTTGTCCGGCATCGGTTTCAATGGGCGCCTGGTGCGCAGTCAGGCGGGGCCGTTCGTTGGTCAGCTCAACGCGTCGGGGCAGGGGCTGGGCGGGCTCGTCCGACTGAGCGCTGCGGGGCAACATCAGGCGGCGGCGATCAACGTCCGCGCCAACAACGTCGTGCTGCCCGGACCGGCCAAGCTGGCTGTCGGATCGGCGATCGTCGATGCCGACGTCACGCTCTATGACACCCCGCACGTCGTTGCCGACATCCAGATCGCCGAAACGCGTATCCGCGAATATGACATCGCGGTCGGACGGGTGAAGATCGATTATCGCGACGGACGCGGCAAGGCGCAGGCGCTCGTCGAAGGCACCAGCGGGGTTCCGTTCCGCGTCGCCGCCAACGCCGATCTGACCCCTGCACTGTGGCGTGCCTCGGTCCAGGGCCGCGCAACGGGGATCAATTTCCGCACCACCTCGCCCGCGCGGATCATCCCCGGCGCCGACGGTTATGAACTGCTGCCGACGATGGTCAATCTGGGCCGCGGCAGCAGTGCGCGCGTGGCCGGGCGGTTTGGCGAGGGGATCGTGATCCAGAGCCGGCTCGAGCGGGTCAATATGGCTATCCTGAACGCCGTTTACCCCGACATGGGGCTAGGCGGGCGCGCAACCGGCAGCCTCGATTTCGAGCAGGCTGGCGCAGAGAGTTTCCCGCGCGCCGATGCGCGCCTCTCGATCACCGGCTTTACCCGGACGACGGCAGCGTCGGTCAGCCAACCGGTCGATGTCAATTTTGTCGGCAAGCTGCTCAGCGACGGTGGCGAGGCGCGCGCGGTGATGCGCAAACGCGGCAGCGTGATCGGGCGCATGCAGGCATCGCTCCGCCCGCTTGGCCCGGGTGCGGGCGACTGGATGACGCGGCTGCGTGCGGCGCCATTGGGCGGCGGCATCCGCTATAATGGTCCGTCGGACACGCTCTATTCCTTCTTCGGTCCCGCGGATCAGGGCGTGTCGGGACCGATCGCGGTCGCTGCCGATTTCAGCTGTAGCGTTGCCGACCCCTGCCTTTCGGGTGTCGTGCGCGGCAAGGACATGGTCTATGAAAACCAGACCTATGGCACCCGCCTGACCAACATGGTCGTCAACGGCCGCTTTGACGGCAACCGGCTGGAAATCGACCAACTGACGGCGACGGCTGGCGACGGCAAGGTCGAAGCGAAGGGCTATATCAGTCTGGCGCAGGCCGATGGCTATCCCATGAACATCGCGATGACGCTCGACAACGCACGGCTCGCGCGCAGCGAGAATATCGCGGCGCGCGCCACCGGCAATCTGGTGCTGGAAAAAGTGGCGGGGCAAGCGGCGCTGCTGTCGGGCAGCCTGCGCCTGCCCGAAACGCGCTATCGGATTGTGCGCGAGGGGGCGGCGCAAGTGCCAGTGCTGACCGGGATCAGGCGCAAACCGGCAGCGGGACGGCAACGGATCAGCGGCGACGGGCTGGCTGCGGTCGGCGGCAGCCTGTTCGACCTTATCCGTCTGGATATTGCGTTGAAGGCGTCGGACGAAATCTACGTCAGCGGCATGGGGCTGGAATCAGAATGGATGGCCGATATCGTCCTGCGCGGAACCACCCTCGCGCCGCGCGTGACGGGTGAGATCGAGTTGGTGCGCGGGACGCTGGGCTTTGCAGGACGTTCGTTCGAATTGCAGGAAGGCCGCGTGACCTTCCCGACCGGCGACGCTTACGACCCGGCTATCCGGCTGCTGGCGAGCGATACGATCGAGACGGTGACGGTGAACGTCGCGGTGTCGGGCCGCGCCAGCAATCCGCAAATCGCCTTCTCCAGCGTTCCGGGGCTGCCGCAGGACGAAATCGTGTCGCGGATCCTGTTTGGCGATTCGATCACGACGCTGTCGCCATTGCAGGCGGTGCAGCTGGCCTCGTCGCTCAACACGCTCAGCAGTGGGGGCGGCGGATTGAGCCCGCTCGGCGCGTTGCAGTCGGCGACGGGAATCGACCGGCTGCGCGTGCTTGGCCCCGACGACACCGTCGGACGGGGAACAGCACTTGCCGCAGGGCAGTATATCACCAAGGACATCTATCTCGAGGTCATCACCGACGCGCGCGGCTACACCGCGACGCAGCTGGAGATCAGCCTGACCCGGGCGCTGTCGCTGCTCAGTCAGGCGGGCGGTTCGGGCCAGTCGAACCTCAGCATCCGTTACCGCAAGGATTATTGATGCGCGGCGCGATGACGCTGTTGCCGTTGCTGCTGCTCGCGGGGTGCAAGGACGAACCCGACTTCGAGGCGCGTTACGACAAGGCGGCGGCGGAGATTGAAGCGCGCGCCGAGGCGATGGACGCGGCGATCGCCGAATCCGAGGCTGCTGCGGCTGCTGCGGGGGAGACGGCGGCGACGCGAGCGCCGCAGGCGGAACGGGGCGGGAAAATTCCGCGCGTGTCGCCCGAGCCCTTGCCAGAAACGGTCAATCCGACTAACCCGCCCCCGTCATCTGGGGAGTAGCCAGCCGTCCAGCCGGACGGGCCACCGTGTCAACATACTCGGCCGAGAGGCCGTGGTGCGGTGGAAGCGGGATACCGCTTGGGCGAGACCAATGGCATCGACCTTCGTCCGGGCCGGGCGGCGGGTTCGATGTCCGTTGGAATCGCGAAGCCGCTCGGCCCCGGAGCTTGTTCATGGAAGCCTTGTTCACCTCGACCGCCGTCGTTGCGCTCGCCGAAATCGGCGACAAGACGCAGTTGCTCGCGATTTTGCTCGCGACGCGGTTCAACCGCCCGCTGCCGATCATTCTCGGTATCCTGGTGGCGACGTTTGCCAATCATGCGCTCGCGGCGCTGCTCGGCGCGTCGGCGGCCAGTTTTCTTGATAGCGCGATTTTTCGCTATGCAATCGGCCTGTCGTTTATTGCGATGGCGGCGTGGACGCTGATCCCGGACAAGTTCGAGGATGAGGATGCGCCGAAGCCGCGGTTCGGTGCCTTCCTGACGACGCTCGTCGCCTTCTTCCTCGTCGAAATGGGCGACAAGACGCAAATCGCCACGATCGCGCTCGGCGCGCAATATCATGACGTCGTGGCCGTCACCGCGGGAACGACGCTCGGCATGATGATCGCCAATGTGCCGGCGATCTTCCTGGGGCATGAACTGCTCAAACGGGTCGATCTGGCGAAGGTGCGCATGATCGCGGCAGGATTGTTCCTGCTGATCGGCCTGTGGGTGCTTGCCCAGACGGCGGGTTGGCTCGGCTAACCCGTGTTGCGCATCGCCAGCGTCCGCTCGAAGCTCCAGCTTGACGCACACATGGCGTCGAGGTCGCGCTGCGCGGTCCAGCCAAGCTCTTGCGCCGCGCGTTCGGGGCTGGCGTAGCAGCTTGCCACGTCGCCGTCGCGGCGCGGCGCGAGGCGATAGGGAATGCTGACGCCGTTCACCCGTTCAAACGCCCGAACCATATCCAGCACCGAATAGCCTTGCCCGGTGCCAAGGTTCCAAGTCGAAAGGCCGGGAGCGGCCTGGACGATCGCGTCGAGCGCCGCAACATGACCATCGGCCAGGTCGACGACATGGATGTAATCGCGCACCCCGGTGCCGTCGGGGGTGTCATAATCGCTGCCGAATACGGACAGCTCATTGAGCCGTCCGGCAGCGACGCGGCTGATAAAGGGCATCAGATTGTTCGGAATGCCGTTCGGATTCTCGCCAATCAGGCCGCTGTCATGCGCGCCGACCGGGTTGAAATAGCGCAGGGTGGCGATGCGCCATTCGGGGTCGGACGCCGCAATGTCCGCTAGCATCTCCTCGATCATCAACTTGGTGCGGCCATAGGGATTGGTCGCCGATGTCGGGTGTTTTTCATCGAGCGGCAGATATTGCGGTTGGCCATAGACCGTTGCGCTTGACGAAAAGACCATCGTCTTGACGCTGCAATCGGCCATGGCCTGGACCAGCGACAGCGTCCCGCGCACATTATTGTCGTAATATTTCATCGGTTCGGCGACCGATTCGCCGACGGCTTTCAGCCCCGCGAAATGGATGACGGCTTCGGCATCGTGGTCCGCCATCGCGCCGCGCAACGCATCGCCATCACGAATATCACCGACGACCAGGGGAACCGCCGTACCGGTGATCGCTTCGAGCCGTTCGATCACCGCGGCATCGCTATTCGCAAGATTGTCGAAGCAGGCGACCTGATGGCCTGCTGAAATCAAAGCGGTCGCAACATGGCTGCCGATATAGCCGGTGCCGCCGGTCAACAGGATATTCATCGGATTGCCTTGCCTCCAAACGGAAATTTTGCCGTCAACGAATCCGCCCTATTCGATCCCGCGCCTGCGACCAAGCCACCGGGTACGCCCTATTGCGCCATAGGGCTGGTAAGGGCGACGTTACCCGCGCTTGGACCAGTCTTTGCGATACCAATCGACAAACGCCGGAATGCCGACCGCCATCGGGGTGCTCGGGGCAAAGCCCAGGTCGCGGCTGATATCTTCGATATCGGCGAAGGTCTGATAGACGTCGCCGTCCTGCATCGGCAGCAAATTTATTTCGGCCTTGCGATCGCAGGCGGTTTCGATCGCGCGGATCAGGTCGGTCAGCTGTTCGGGCCGGTTGTTGCCGATATTGTAAAGCCGATGCGGCGTGGTGAAGCCGCCGGGCTTCATCTGCTTGTCATCGCTGGGTGGGCGGTCGAGTGCCAGAACGACACCGCTCACGATATCGTCGATGAACGTGAAATCGCGCAGCATGTCGCCGTGATTATAGACGTCGATCGGGCTCCCTTGCAGCACCGCTTCGGTGAATTTCCACACCGCCATGTCGGGCCGCCCCCAGGGGCCGTAAACGGTGAAAAACCGCAGTCCGGTCTGCGGAATCCGGAACAGATGCGCATAGGTTTCGCTCATCAGCTCGTCAGCGCGCTTGGTCGCCGCATAGAGCGAGATCGGTGCGTCGGCGCGGTCGGCCACGCGAAAGGGCGTATCGGCACGCATGCCGTAAACCGACGACGATGATGCATAAACCAGGTGCGCAATTGTCCGGTGGCGCGCCAGTTCAAGGATATTCACATGGCCGGCGACATTCGAGTGAATGTAGGCCGCCGGGTTTTCGAGCGAGTAGCGCACTCCCGGCTGCGCCCCCAGATGCACGATGCGGTCGATCGCCACATCGGTCAGCGCCGCGGCAAGCGCCCCGGCATCGCCAAAATCAACATCCTTGAACGCGAACAGGTCGCCATAGCGCGCTGCAAGATGCGCGACACGCGCGCGTTTGAGATCGAGCGAATAATAGGGCGTGAAATTGTCGATACCGACTACGCGCTCGCCTCGCGCAAGCAGCGCCGCCGCAACATGCATGCCGATAAAGCCCGCCGCACCGGTGATGAGTGTCGTCAAATTCTGTCCCTGCCTTGGCCGTCAAACTGCGCGCAGCCCATCCGCAAAATTGGCTGCCGCGATAATGCTTGGCTCCCGATGCCGCTCTTATCACGCCAATCGGTAAATTCAGAGGTAACGACGGCAGGAATATTGACGGCCGTTGGCCAACCGCCGCGGAGCGCGCGCGCGCGTGCGCGACGCTGCAGTCGTCAGAATATATGGGGATGGTGAGCCCTGCTGGGTTCGAACCAGCGACCTACTGATTAAAAGTCAGTTGCTCTACCGACTGAGCTAAGGGCCCATCGCGGCGCCGCAAAGGCGGTGCGCGAAGTGAGCCGTCGCCCTAGTGCGCTGCTGCGCCCCGGTCAACCGGCTTTGGACGTCCGAGGCGCGCGGCGAGCTGGCGGACGCTGCGGCGGTGGAGCGGATGCTGCCAATTGGGAACGATCGCGCGGAGCGGGCCGAGGACGAAGGCGCGCTGGTCGATCGCGGGGTGGGGGATGGTGAGCGCGCTGTCGGACCAGATGCCGCCCGACCAGAGGAGAATATCGAGGTCCAGCGTCCGCGCGCTCCAGCGCTGCCCGACGCGGCGGCCAAAGGCGGCTTCGATCGCGTGAAGTCTTGCGAGCATCTGCGGCGGGGTCAGCGTCGATGCGACCAAGGCCACCGCATTCGCATAGCGGCGGCGCGAAGGGCCGATCGGATCGCTTGCGATGATCGGGCTGGCATCGACCGCTTCGATATCGTTGCTTTCGAGCGCCGCAAGCGCCGCCATCAACACCGCGCGCGGATCGCCGAAGCGCGCATGGCGGCGATTCGAACCGAGGCCGATGGCATAAAGGGGAAGCGGCGTTGCGTTGCTCATGCTCTCGCGCCTATCGCAGTTGTGTGGAGATTGACAGCCCATTGCCCGGTACCGAACCGCCGCGAGATTGCCCGCGCTGTCCGCGATTGGTCGCGTTGCGGCGCGAATGTCAGGCCGAATATCCGGACTGGTGGAACGCGCCGGTCGATGCGTTCGGCGACCCTGACGCCTGGCTGGCACTTGCGGGACTGGCGCCGGGCAAGCATGGTGCGAACCGGACCGGACGGCCTTTCACGGGCGATTATGCGGGCGACCTGCTGTTCGCGACGCTCGCCAAATTCGGGCTGAGCAAAGGTCGGTATGATGCGCGGATCGACGACGGTTTGACTCTCGAAGGCGCGATCATCGTCAACAGCGTCAAATGCCTGCCGCCACAGAACAAGCCGACGCCTGCCGAGATTGCGAATTGTCGCCCGTATTTCGAACAGCAACTGGCGGCCTTGCCCCGCGTCCGCGTGATCGTCGCGCTGGGACGGATCGCGCATGACGCGGTGCTAAGAGCAGCGGGCGCGCGGCTGGTGGCGCATCCGTTCGGTCATGGCGCAGTTCACCGGCTGGCAGAGGAGCGGTACCTTGTCGATAGCTATCATTGCTCGCGTTACAACACGAACACCGGGCGCCTGACCCCTGAAATGTTCGCCAATGTCTTTCGCGTAGCGCTGGCGCTACGTGATCAGACGAGCGGGCCGAATTCCTCGATCAATCCGCGGTAAAGCACACGCTTGAACGGCACAATCAGCTTTTCGATCTCGTGCAGTTCGGCCCACCTCCAGGCGCGAAATTCCTGGTGTTTGGTGGCGATGTTGATGTCCCTATCCTCACCCATGAAGCGCATCAGGAACCAGTGCTGGCGCTGGCCGCGATATTTGCCGCCCCACATCTTGCCGATCAGATGGTCGGGCAGGTCGTAGAAATATTCCGCGCGGCTGCGCGCGATGATTTCGACCAGCCCGCCATGGACGCCGGTTTCCTCGCCAAGCTCGCGGATCGCCGCCTCCTCGGCATCTTCGCCGTCGTCGATCCCGCCCTGTGGCATCTGCCAGGCTTCACTCGAGGTATCGAGTCGCTGGCCGACGAACACCTTGCCGTCGCGATTGGCGAGCATGACGCCGGCACAGGGCCGATAGGGAAGGGCGTTGTGATCGATCATGCCGCTCCGCTAGCTTCGGCGACGATCGCTTTCAAGACCAACAAGGCGCCGCGGATGTCCTCCTTGGCGCTTGGGATGCCTTGCGCCAAATTGATATATCCATGAATGCTGCCCGTCGCTTCGCGATACGTCGTCGGGACACCTGCCTCGATCAGCTTGGCGGCATAGGCGCGGCCCTGATCGCGCAGCGGGTCGAGGCCAGCGGTGGTAAGCAGCGTCGGCGGCAGGCCGGCTGCCGGAAAATCAAGCGGCGCCGCGCGATAGTCGGCGGGATCTGGCGCATAATGGTTGCCGAAATACGTCATGCTGCCGGTGGTCAGCAGATGGCCTTCGCCAAAATCGCGATAGCTTTGCCAGTCATCGTGCGTCGTAACGGCAGGATAGATGGGGTGCATTGCAATCACCGGCTTTGACGCGGGCTTGTCGCGAAGGGTGAGTGCTGTCGCAATGGTCAGGTTGCCGCCCGCGCTTTCCCCCGACAGGACCAGCCCAGTGCAGGGGTAATTGTTGGCAACCCAGCGCGCCGCCGCCTCGCAATCCTCAGGCGCGGCGGGGAAGGGGTGTTCGGGCGCGAGGCGATAATCGACCGCGATTACCGGCATGTCGAGCAGGCGTGCGGCTTCGGCGCAATAGCCATCGTGGGTATCGAGGTCGCCAATGACCCAGCCGCCGCCATGGAAGAAAACCATCACCGGGCCGGGTTCGCGACCCGGACGATTGTCATAGATTCGGACGGGAATCTCGCCAGCAGGGCCGGGGATGGTCCGGTCCTCGACCTGCGCAATCTCTCCGCGGGGAGCGTCGGCCATCTGGGCCATCACGCGGAACATCTCGCGCGCGCCCTCGGGCGGCATCTCTTCCATCTTCGGACCTTCCTGCGCGTTCAGAAACGCCAGGAAAGTCGCCACGTCAGGGCGCGTAAAATGCGTGGTGCCGTCGGTCATCCTGTAATCCCCTCGTTCCGCTTGTGCGGCCTGTTGTTTGCGCAGCTATTCGGCATCACCGCGGATAATTCAATCGCAATTCGCAACCCATTCGGACGTTTGAAGTTTGCAGCGCACAATTTTTTCTGAATTGCGGCATCGCGCCCACAGGCCTAGGCCAGCGTCACAGGTTCGCAAGATTCAAGGCAGAAGAAAAAATGGCGACAGCGGTAGTGGACGAAGCCGACAAGCGGCAGTCCCCCCTTTCGGATGCGGTGGTAGTCAGATTTGCAGGCGATAGCGGCGACGGGATGCAGCTGACCGGTGGTCAGTTCACTTTGTCGTCGGCGCTCGCGGGCAACGACTTTGCGACCTTCCCCGATTTCCCCGCCGAGATCCGCGCCCCGCAGGGGACGCTTTTCGGCGTGTCGGCCTTCCAGATCAACTTCGGTTCGTCGGCGATCGATACCGCGGGCGATGCGCCCGACGTGCTCGTCGCGATGAACCCCGCGGCGCTCAAGACCAATGTGCCGTCGCTCAAACCCGGCGGACTGATCATTGCCGACGAGGGCGAGTTCAACGATCGCAACCTTGCCAAGGCGAAATATGACGCCAACCCGCTCGATGACGGCAGCCTGGCCAAGTGGCAGCTGCTCAAGCTCAACATCAGCCAACTCACCATGGACGCCGTCAAACCCTTCGGGCTTGGCAACAAGGAGGCGCTGCGCTGCAAAAATATGTGGACGCTGGGGCTGGCGCTCTGGATGTTCGATCGTGATCGCCAGCCGCTGATCGACTGGCTGAATGGCAAGTTTGCGAAGGCACCCGATCTTGCGGCGGCCAACATCGCGGCGCTCAACGCGGGCCACGCCTATGGCGAGACCGCCGAGCTCGCGGGGCCGCTGAAGCAGCATCATGTCGACCCGGCGCCCGTTGCACCGGGCCTCTATCGCACGCTGACCGGCGCCGAGGGGATCGCGCTCGGGCTGGTTGCGGGCGCGCAGCTCGCCAAGCTGCCGATGTTCTTTGGCGGCTATCCGATCACCCCGGCTTCGGCGATCCTGCATCATTTGTCGCGGCTCAAGGAATATGATGTCACGACCTTTCAGGCCGAGGACGAAATCGCCGCCATCTGCTCGGCAATCGGTGCGAGCTACGGCGGTGCGCTCGGTGTGACGTCATCGTCAGGACCCGGTATCGCGCTGAAGGGCGAGGCGATGGGCCTGGCGATCATGACCGAGTTGCCGCTCGTCATCGTCAATTCGCAGCGCGGCGGTCCCTCGACCGGCCTGCCGACCAAAACCGAACAGTCGGACCTTTACCAGGCGGTCTATGGCCGCAACGGCGACGCCCCGATGCCCGTCATTTCGGCGCGCTCGCCCGGCGACGCGTTCGATTGCGCGATCGAGGCGGTGCGCATCGCGGTGCAATATATGACCCCGGTGATGCTGCTCACCGACGGCTATATCGCGAACGCCGCCGAGCCATGGGCGGTGCCCGATCTGACGACTTACGAGGCTTTCCCGGTCGAGTTTCTGACCGAGGTGCCCGAGGGTGGCTTCAAACCCTATGGCCGTGACGACAAGCTCGCGCGTCCGTGGGTCAAGCCCGGTACGCCGGGTCTGCTCCACCGCATCGGCGGGATCGAGAAGGAAGTCGATACCGGCCACATCAATTATGCGCCGGGCAACCATCAGGCGATGACCGACATCCGCAAGGACAAGATCGACGGCATCAAGGTGCCCGATCAGATCGTCGAGCTGGGCGCCGAGGGCGGCAAGCTTGCGGTTGTCGGCTGGGGCTCGACCTTCGGTCCGATCCACCAGGCCGTGCGCCGTAAGCGCGCCGAGGGTCTTGACGTCAGCCACGTTCACATCCGTCATATCTGGCCGCTGGCCGCCAACCTTGGCGAATTGCTCAAGAGTTTTGACAAGGTGATCGTGCCCGAGATGAACACGGGGCAGCTCAAGACCGTGCTGCGCGACCAATATCTGGTCGATGCGAAGCCGGTGAACAAGGTGTCGGGTCAGCCCTTCACCATCGCCGAAATCGAAGCCGCCATCGAGGAGGCATTGAAGTGAACCAGGTTACTCCGATCACCCGCGCCACCACGCTCAAGGATTGGGAAACCGATCAGGAAGTCCGCTGGTGCCCCGGTTGCGGCGACTATGCGATCCTGAAAGCGGTGCAGCGCACGATGCCCGAAATCGGCACGGCGCCCGAGAACACCGTATTCATCAGCGGCATCGGCTGCTCGTCGCGTTTTCCCTATTATATGGAAACCTATGGCTTCCACACGATCCACGGCCGCGCGCCGGCATTCGCGACGGGGTTGAAGCTTGCCAACCCGAACCTCGATATCTGGATCGTCACCGGCGACGGCGACGGACTGTCGATCGGCGGCAACCACACGATGCACCTCATTCGCCGCAATCTCGATTGCCAGATCATGCTGTTCAACAACGAGATTTACGGGCTGACCAAGGGGCAATATTCGCCAACCAGCCGCGTTGGCACCACCAGCCCATCGACCCCTTACGGCTCGGTCGATCGCCCCGCGCAGCCGGCCGCCTTCGCGCTCGGCGCCGGCGCGCGTTTCGTCGCACGCGGCTTCGACGTGTCGAAGGAACTGCCAAACGTGCTCAAGGCCGCACATGCTCACAAGGGTGCCGCCTTTATCGAGATTTTCCAGAACTGTATCGTCTATAACAAAGATGTGTTCGAGGATTTCGCGGCACCGAAGGGCGCCGAGGATCGCCAGCTGTGGCTGAAGCAGGGCGAACCGATGCTCTATGCCAAAGGTACCAAAGGCATCGCGCTCGATGCCGATGAACTGCATCTCAAGACCGTCGATGTGGTCGATGGCGACTGGGAAGCCGCTGGCGTGATCGTCCATGACGTCACCAACCGCAGCGTCGCGCACATGCTCGTCGAGATGCGTTTCGGCGAATTTCCGATGGCGCTCGGCGTACTCTACGACGATCCGCGCCCGACCTTTGAAGCCGATGTCTGGCGCCAGAATGCAGCGGCGCGCGAAGGCAAGACCGCCGATCTCCAAGGTCTGCTGAAAAAGGGCCAGACGTGGACGGTGACCGAAGGCGGCCCGGAGCTGTAATCGCCGCGCAGGTGGTGTTCACCAACGGGCGGATGAACCGGTCCGCATAACGCATTGCAATGCCGCCCGATCCGCGCCACCAAGCGGCGATGGATAATCTGACGCACAGCCTTGTTGGCGCGCTTCTCGGCCAGATGGGGCTCAAGAAAAAGACGGGGCTGGCGATCCCGACACTGATCCTGGCGGCGAACCTGCCCGACGTCGACGCAGCGTGTCTGGCGTGGCTCGACGGGGTTCAGCATCTGGGGTTTCGGCGCGGGATTACCCATGGTCCGATCGCGCTGCTCGTTCTGCCGATATTGTTGTGGGCGGCGATGCTGGCATTCGATCGCTGGCAGACGAAGCGCGGCAAGCGCCCGGCGGCACGGCTGCCGATCGACAAGGGCTGGTTGCTGGTGCTCGCCTATATCGGCTGCCTGAGCCACCCGGCACTCGACTGGCTCAACAATTACGGCATCCGCTTGCTCGAACCCTTTTCGTCGCAATGGTTTTACGGCGATACGATCTTTATCATCGACCTGTGGATGTGGATTGCGCTGGGTCTGTCGATCTGGCTGTCGCTGCGTCGCGAACGGGGCGGAGCGGCGAATTGGCAGCGGCCCGCGTGGGTCGGCTTCACCGCGGTCTGCGCCTACATCTTTGCCAACGGCCTGATCACCGGCGCCGCCGAACAGACAACGGCGAGCGCGCTGGCCGCGGGCGGACACCCCGACGCGCTGGTCGTAGCGAGTCCGCCGCCTCTTGCCTTCTGGCAACGCGACATCTTTTGGCGCACCGCGGACCGTTATGGGAGCGGTAGCTTTACCCCCGGCGTGGGCGGCAATCTGGACATCGCCGGTCAGCCGACCGGAATGGATGATCCCCGCCTGAAAACCTGGCTGATGGGCGATCCCGGTGCCCGCGCTTTCCTGTTCTGGGCGCGGATGCCCGTTGCGCAGGCGGACGGCGACGCGATTCTGCTACGTGACCAGCGGTTTATGCATCCTCTGGCGCAGGATCGTTTTCAGGTCCGGCTGACCGCACCCGACACGGCTACGCGCGACGAATGACCGCGCCGATCATAATCTGGTTTCGCCGCGATCTGCGCCTTTCCGATCAGGCGGCGGTCATCGCGGCCGCAGCGGCTGGACCGGTGATCCCGGTGTATATCCTCGACGATGAAATGCCCAAGCATCGTCGCATGGGCGCGGCCTCGCGCTGGTGGTTGCACCATAGCCTTGCCAGCCTCGACGCCAGCTTGCGCGAAAAGGGATCGCGATTGGTGTTGCGGCGCGGGCGCTGTGACGAGCAACTCGCGATGATTGCCGAAGAAGCGGGCGCAACGTCGGTCCATTGCCTGCGCCACTATGAGCCTTGGTGGCGCAACGCCGAAAAAGCCGTCGCGAAGCGGCTCGACCTCGTCTGCCACGATGGCAATTACCTGCTTCCGCCCGGATCGCTGACGACCGGGGGTGGGACGCCATACAAGATCTACACGCCATATTGGCGCGCCCTCAAAGACCATATGCCCCCGCCGGAGCCGTCGAACCGCCCGCGCGAAATCGCGGCGCCGGGCGCGTGGCCCAATTCGGATGCGCTGGCGGACTGGGGGCTGCTGCCGACCAAGCCCGACTGGGCTACCGGTTTTGCGGCCGAATGGGAGCCGGGCGAAGCGGGTGCGCGCAAGCGGATCGCGGCGTTCATTGATGAGGCCGCCTATTACGACCGCCAACGCAACCTGCCGTCGCGCGAGGGCAGTTCGCGCCTGTCGCCGCACCTGCATTTCGGCGAAGTGTCGCCCGCGACGATCTGGCACCGGACCGCCGATGCCGGGGGCTCGGTCGATGTCTTTCTCGGCGAGATTGGCTGGCGCGATTATGCGCAGAACATCATCCTGCAGTTTCCGGACTATGGCAGCCGCAGCGCGCGCGCGGCGTTTGACGATCATTTGCCGTGGCGCAGCGGCAGCGAGGCCGATGCCGACCTCGCCGCCTGGCAGCAGGGTCGCACCGGCTATCCAATTGTCGATGCCGGGATGCGCCAGCTGTGGACGACGGGATGGATGCACAACCGCGTCCGGATGATCGCCGCCAGCTTCCTGATCAAGCATCTGCTGATCGACTGGCGGCAGGGCGAGCAATGGTTCTGGGACACGCTGGTCGATGCCGATTACGCTTCGAATGCGGTGAACTGGCAATGGGTCGCGGGGAGCGGGGTCGACAGCAATATGTTTCCGCGGATCATGGCGCCGCTCACCCAATCGGAAAAATTCGATGCGGCGGGCTATATTCGCGAGTGGGTGCCGGAACTTGCCGAACTCACCGAGCCCGCGATCCACGATCCCGAAGCCTTCGGCCAGCGTCCGCAATCCTACCCGGCCAAGCTCATTGGTCACCGTGAAGCACGCGAACGCGCGCTGGCTGCTTATGACGTCATGAAGGCGCGCGGCAACTGATTGTCAGGCGCCCGACTTTGGGGCAGGAAGACGTTATGAACACGCATGTCAGCCCGCGCCGCGGCAAGCAATTGCTTCGCGCCGACCGCGCCTACCGCAGCGGCGGCGCGCTGGCGCGGCTGCTGGCACTGGCGCCCGCGGGTCTGTTTCATCGCCTCCTCGACCGGATCGACGCAGGCCTCGCGCTGGGTACGATCGAAGCGCATACGCCCGATGGCAGCGTCCGTTTGCTTGGCGGCCGCGGAAAGGGGCCGGCAGCCGTCGTACATCTGCACAGCTGGGCCGCGTTGGCACGCCTCGCAATGTCGGGATCGGTGGGCTGGTACCGCGCCTGGGACGCGGGGGAGTGGACATCGCCCGATCCGGTGCCGCTGTTCGACCTGTTCATGCGCAACGGCGAATCGCTGGGCGACGTGGCGCGCGCGCGTGGGCCGCTGCGCTGGCTCAACAAGATCGCCCATATCCTTAACCGCAACAATCGCCGCGGTGCGAAGCGCAATATCCATGCCCATTATGATTTGGGCAATGATTTCTATCGCTTGTGGCTTGACCATGCGATGAATTATTCCAGTGCGCTGTTTGCGGATCCCGCGCATTCGCTGGAAGAGGCTCAGACCAGCAAGGTCGACGCGATCCTTGACCGGCTCAACTTGCGGTCGGGCAGCCGCTTGCTCGAAATCGGCTGCGGCTGGGGTGCGCTGGCGGAGCGGGCGGTCGAACGGCACGACGTCATCTACACAGGCATCACGCTGTCGCCGGCGCAGGCCGAGATTGCCGACGCGCGGCTGGCCGCAGTGGACCTGTCGGGGCGGTCGCGGATCGAGCTTTGCGACTATCGCGACGCGCAGGGTCCCTATGACGCGATCGCCAGCGTCGAAATGGTCGAAGCGGTAGGGCAGGCCTATTGGCCCGCCTATCTCGACGCGGTCGCGCGATTGCTGCGGCCCGGCGGTAAGGCCGCGATCCAATATATCCTGATCAATGACGCGCTGTTCGAACGCTATGCGGCGAGCAGCGATTTCATCCAGGCCTATATCTTTCCGGGCGGGTGCCTGATCTCCGAAAGCCGGTTCCGCGCGTTGGCTGAGGCCCGCGGTCTGGCGTGGCGCGACGTTCACCATTTTGGCGAGGATTATGCCGAAACGCTCCGCCAGTGGCGCGAGCGTTTCGACGCGGCGGTCGCTGCCAACCAGCTGCCGTCCGGTTTCGACGACCGTTTCGTGCGGCTCTGGCGTTATTATCTGCAATATTGCGAGGGCGGATTTCGCGGCGGCGGCATCGACGTTGCGCAAGTGACGCTGGAAAAAACAGCCTGAAAACAGGGGAAAGGCAAGCTATGCGACGATATCTGGCAGCGGCGTTGTTGTGCGCGGCGGCGACCGCCTGCACGGCACCCGCGTCCACCCAAACCACCGACACGCTGCCAAAGGATATGAATGTGCTGTTCTGGACCCAGGATCAACGCGACCTTGCTTTCCGGACGATGGAGACCGTCCCGAAAGTGGTGGTCAATACTGTCGAAGCGGGTGATGTCGTCTATCCGTTGCCACAGGGTCGACCGATCGATCTGGGTACCGACGTCGATGCCTATATGGCCAAGCAGCGCCATGCCGGGCTGATCATCGTCCATGATGGCAAGATCCGGCTCGAGAAATATGCGCTCGGCTATGGCGCCGCGGGGCGCTGGACCAGCTTTTCGGTCGCAAAGAGTTTCACCTCGACCCTCGTCGGGGCGGCGGTGAAGGACGGCTATATCAAAAGCCTCGACGACAAGGTCACCGTCTATATCCCCGGGCTCAAGGGATCGGCCTATGACGACGTGTCGGTGCGCCAATTGCTGACCATGACATCCGGCGTCAAATGGAACGAGGATTATACTGATCCGAAATCCGACGTCGCGCTGTTCAATATGCAAAAGCCCATTGCAGGCGAAGATGTAACCGTCAGCTATATGAAGACTTTGCCGCGCGACGTTCCGGCAGGATCGAAATGGCTATACAGCACGGGCGAAACCAATTTGATCGGCGTGCTGGTGTCGAGTGCGACGGGCAAAAGCTTGTCGGCCTATCTTTCCGAAAAAATCTGGAAACCGTTCGGGATGGAGCAGGATGCGGTCTGGATGCTTGGGGCAACCGGGCATGAGATCAGCGGTTGCTGCATCTCCGCAAGCCTGAAGGATTATGCGCGGCTTGGCCAGTTTGTGCTCAATGACGGCGTTGTGGACGGGGTCAGGATCGTGCCGGATGACTGGTTCGGCAACGCGACGACGAAACAGGCCGATATCGGCCTGCCGGGCCGCGGTTATGGCTATCAGTGGTGGACCAATGACGATGGCAGCTTCGCCGCGCAGGGGATCTTTGGTCAGGGCATCTTCATCGATCCGAAGCGCAAGCTGGTGATCGCGTCGAACGGCAACTGGCCGACCGCGACCGATCCCGAAGGTGTCGGCGCGGCGCGCGAGGCGTTCTACAAGAGCGTGCAGGCGGCGGTGGATCGGGAAGCGAAATAGGGTTCGCAGCCCCCGCGAAGGCGGGGGCCGACGGTCATTTAGTCGGCAATCATCGCCGTCGCGCGCTGCGCCAGCCATACTGCCGTGAGCGGCACTGCAACACCCAGCGCCATGATCCACCATGTGTCAGCAAGCGTTACCGCACGATAGAGCGCTGCGCCGATCACCGACCCGGCGACGATCCAGCCCGCGCCGGTTCCCGCCGATATCCGCATCGCAAGCCATCCCCCGGCGAAGCTGCCGATGAACCAACCGACGATAAGCGCGATGGTCGAGCCGAGCGGAATCAGAATTTCGCCACTCTCGACATCATATTCGGACGGCGAAATTTCGCTGCCTGCATATTGCGCCAGCCAGATGAGCCCGAAGGCAACGACAATCCCGATTACCGCCGCGATCGCCGATCGCAAAATATCCTTGGTCATAGCTGCGCCCTTGCAAACCCGTCTTGTCGGGCTGCCTTAGTGCCGGAAAACAAAGATGGCGTTAAGCCTTTTCCATGACCTTGGGCAGCGCGTGGAATGCGGTGCTGTCAAAGCCCTTGACCATCAGATCGGCAACGAAGGTCCCGACCGCTGCGGGCTCCTTGATGCTGTTCGCATCTTCGCCCGGATAAGCGCGCGCGCGCATCTGGGTGCGCGTCCCGCCGGGGTCGAGGATCGCGGTCCGCACCGTCGAAATATTGCGCATCTCGGCACCATAGCTGGTCACGAGCGTCTCAAGCGCAGCCTTCGATGCGGCATAAGCGCCCCAATAGGCACGGGGTTCGCGCGCGACGCCACTCGACAGCGCGAGCAGGCGGCCGTTCGCGGCGCGGCGCAGCAGCGGGTCGAAATTGGCGATCAGCGCCTGCTGCGCGATCAGGTTGAGCGTCAGCAGCTTGTTGAATTCCTTGCCGTCGATCGCCGCCACCGGGGTAAGCGTGCCGAGCATGGCGGCGTTGAGCACCAGCATGTCGAGCTGTTGCCAGCGTTCGGCCATGGCGCTGGCGAGCCGCGCGATGCTGTCGCCGTCGGTCAGGTCGAGCGGCGCGATCGTCGCGGCGCCGCCTGCCTCGTGAATACGGTCTTCGAGCGCTTCGAGCCCGCCCGCGGTGCGCGCCGTGATCACGACATGCGCGCCGCGCGCCGCCAGCGCTTCGGCGATCGCTTCGCCGATGCCACGGCTCGCCCCGGTGACGAGCGCGACCTGGCCCGCCAATTCTTCAGTCCTTATAGTCATGGTGTCAGACAACCCGTTCGGCAAGCAGCGAAAATTGATCTTCCAGCCCATGCTCGTCGAAATCGGTCAGCGTGGTCGGATAATCGCCGGTAAAGCAGGCATCGCAATATTGCGGCGCATCGTCGGTGCGCTTGGCTTCGCCCAGCGCGCGATAAAGCCCGTCGATGGTGACGAACGACAGGCTGTCGGCGTTGATGAAGTTCGCCATTTGCCCGACCGTCATCTGCGCCGCGAGTAGCTTGGCCCGTTCGGGGGTGTCGACGCCGTAGAAGCAGCTGTGCTGGGTCGGCGGGCTGGCGATCCGCATATGGACCTCAGCGGCACCCGCATCGCGCATCATCTGCACGATTTTCAGGCTGGTCGTGCCGCGCACGATCGAATCGTCGATCAGCACGATGCGTTTGCCGGCGATCAGCGCGCGATTGGCATTATGCTTCAGCTTTACGCCGAGATGACGGACCTTGTCGCCCGGCTGGATGAAGGTGCGACCGACATAGTGCGAGCGGATGATCCCGAGTTCGAACGGGATGCCCGATTCCTGCGCATAGCCGATTGCCGCTGGCGTCCCCGAGTCGGGGACGGGAATGATCAGGTCGGCATCGACGGGGTTTTCGCGCGCTAGCTCGGCGCCGATCGCCTTGCGCACCGAATAGACGCTGGTGCCGTCGACGATCGAATCGGGGCGCGAGAAATAGACATATTCGAAGATGCACGGGCGCGCCGACTGCGTCGCGAAAGGCCGGTGCGAGGTCAGTTGGCCATCGCGGATGATCACCAGTTCGCCCGGTTCAACCGAGCGGACAAATTCGGCGCCGACGACGTCGAGCGCGACGGTTTCCGATGCCAGGATATGCGCGTCGCCCAATTTGCCGATGACAAGCGGACGGATGCCGAGCGGATCGCGGCAGCCGATCATCCCCTCGGCGGTGAGGCAAATCAGCGAATAGGCGCCCTCGACCTGTTTCAGCGCGTCGATGAACCGGTCGAGCAGCGAGCGATAGTTTGACGTCGCGACGAGGTGAATGATCACCTCGGTATCGCTGGTCGACTGAAAGATCGAACCGCGGCGAACGAGCAGCTTGCGCAGCGCGGCGGCATTGGAAATATTGCCATTGTGCGCCACGGCGAAGCCGCCCGTCGCGAGGTCGGCGAACAGCGGCTGGACATTGCGCAGCGCGGTTTCGCCGGTCGTCGAATAGCGGACATGCCCCACCGACGATCCGCCCTGCAACTGACGCATGATGTCGTCGCGGTCGAAATTGCCCGCGACATGGCCCATCGCGCGGTGGGTGTGGAATTCCTTGCCGTCGAACGCGGTGATGCCCGCGGCCTCCTGGCCGCGATGCTGCAGCGCGTGCAGGCCGAGCGCAACGACCGCGGCGGCGCTGTCGGCGCCATGAATACCAAAGACGCCGCACTCCTCGCGGAGCTTGTCGTCATCGAAAGGGTTGGTGGTGAGCATGATGGTCCAGCAACGAGGGCAGTGACTGGCGCGCATATAGGGACGGTTATCGCAAATGTCGCCCCCCTATTCACGATATTGTCACGGCATGTTCAAACGACGGGATGACAGGGGTCGGGCTTGTGCTCTAAAGCCCCGAAACATGGACCAGCAACGCGACACCGCCGACCGATTTCTCCCGCGTTTTGACGCTGCCGGATTGGTGACCGCCATCGTTACCGATGCCGACACCGGGGTGCTGTTGATGGTCGCGCATATGAACGCGGAGGCGATCGAGCGGACACAGGCGACGGGGCAGGCGCATTTCTGGTCGCGGTCGCGCGCGGCGCTGTGGCGCAAGGGCGAGACGTCGGGCAACGGACTGACGATGGTCGAAATGCGGGTCGATTGCGACCAGGACGCGCTGCTGCTGCGCGTGAAGCCCGTCGGCCCGGCTTGTCACACCGGGCGCCGGTCGTGCTTTTATCGCCGTATCGAGGCGGACGGGGCACTGACGTTCCTGGACGATGATGCGCAAGGCTAAGCTCGCACTGGCATTCGGCATATTGCTCGTCGCCGCGTGCGAGCGGCATGCGCCGGATCGGAGCGAGCAGGGGATCGACGCCGACAACCCGCTGGAGATCGCCGCGCGCGAACGCGGCGTCGTCAGTCCCGACGCGACGACGCCGGTTGGTGTGTTCGAGCGTTCGCACGATCTCGGCCGCGACGCGATGTGCGTCGTTCCCGACGGAGCGGGTCAGTGGCGTTTTGCGGTGACCGCAGCATTCGGGACGACTTTGTCCTGTTCGGCGACCGGCACGATCGTGCGCGACGGGGACGGCTGGCGCATGCGTTTTGCCGGAGCGGACGGCTGCGAGGCACTCGTGCGCGAAGAGGAGGACGAGCTTCGCCTCCCGGGAAGCTTGCCGCCACAATGCGCCGCGCTCTGTCCAGCCCGCGCGTCGCTGTCGGGTTTGCGATTGCCGCGCGCGAGCTGGTCCGCCGACGATGCGCGGGGCTTGCAGATCCGCGACGGGCAGGGCAATATGCTGCAACCGTGCGGGGGCTGAACGGTCCCGATATGCGCCGATTTGCCGGTCTTGACGTTCACGTCAACGGAAACTAGTTTCCTCGGCATGACCGAAGCCTACGGCCACTCCCATATCGATACCCCCGACCATCTGGGGCGCGAACAATTCAGCATCACCGACTTGTCGACCGAGTTCGGCGTGACCGCGCGTGCGCTTCGCTTTTACGAAGATGAAGGGCTGATCAGCCCGTCGCGCAAGGGATTGTCGCGCATCTATTCGAAACGCGATCGGGCGCGGCTGGCGTGGATCCTGCGCGCAAAGCGTACGGGGTTCAGCCTCGCCGACATTCGCGAGATGATCGACCTCTACGACGTCGGCGATGGTCGCAAGTTGCAGCGGCAGGTCACGATCGAAAAATGCGAACAGCGCATCGGCCTGTTGCAGCGCCAGCGCGACGACATCGACAGTGCTGTCGAGGAATTGTCGCGGTTCATCGATATGGTGAAAAAAGTCGACGCGAGCCAAAAGGCCGGTTGAGCCTCTCCCCAGGCAAGCTACCATTGCCAACCTGATTTTCAGAAGGATTTCCCATGCCCGTCTATCGCGCGCCTGTGCAGGACAGCCTGTTCCTCCTCAACGATGTGCTGGCGGTTGAGCGCTACGCCAACCTGCCCGGTTTCGCCAACGCCTCCCCGGACATGATCGAGGCGGTGCTGACCGAAGCCGGCAAATTCTGTGAGGAAGTGCTGTTCCCGATCAACCAGTCGGGCGACCTCGAGGGTTGCACGCGCCACGACGACGGATCGGTGACCACGCCGAAGGGGTTCAAGGAAGCCTACAAGGCCTATTGCGACGCCGGCTGGACCTTGCTGACCCAGCCCGAGGAATTTGGCGGGCAGGCGCTGCCGCATGTCGTCGGATTTCCGGTCGAGGAATATCGCATGGCGGCGAACCAAGCCTTTGCGATGTATCCGGGGCTGACCCAGGCCGCGGTCGCGGCGATCCTGGTCAAGGGATCGGACGAGCAGAAGGCGACCTATTGCCCCAAGATGATCTCGGGCGAGTGGGGCGGGACGATGAACCTGACCGAACCGCATTGCGGCACCGACCTGGGGCTGATCCGCACCCGCGCCGTGCCCAACGGCGACGGCAGCTATGCGATCACCGGTACCAAGATTTTCATCTCGTCGGGTGAACATGACCTGACCGAGAATATCGTCCACCTTGTCCTCGCCAAGACCCCTGATGCCCCCGACAGCGTCAAGGGCATCTCGCTGTTCATCGTGCCGAAGTTCCTGGTCAATGACGACGGCTCGCTCGGCGACCGCAACGCGCTGCAATGCGGCTCGATCGAACACAAGATGGGCATCCACGCCAATTCGACCTGCGTCATGAACTATGACGGCGCCAAGGGCTGGATGGTCGGCGAGGAGAATAAAGGCCTCGCCGCGATGTTCGTGATGATGAACGCGGCGCGGCTTGGCGTCGGTATCCAGGGGCTGGGGCAAGCCGACATCGCGTTTCAGAATGCGGTTGCCTACGCGCAGGACCGCCGTCAGGGCCGCGCGCTGACCGGACCGCAAGACCCGCAGGAAAAGGCCGACCCGCTGTTCGTCCACCCCGACGTGCGCCGCATGTTGATGGACGCCAAGGCGACCGTAGAAGGATTGCGCGCGCTGTGCCTGTGGGGTGCGTTGCAGGTCGATCTGGCGCATGTCGCGGAGACCGAGGAGGAGCGCCAGCGCGCCGACGACCTCGTTAGCCTGCTGACCCCGGTGATCAAGGGCTATGGCACCGACAAGGGCTATGACGTCGCGACCAACGCGCAACAGGTGTTCGGCGGCCATGGCTACATCGAGGAATGGGGCATGAGCCAATATGTCCGCGATGCCCGCATCACGATGATTTACGAAGGCGCCAATGGCGTCCAGGCGATGGATCTGGTCGGACGCAAGCTCGCGCAGAATGGCGGGCGCGCGATCCAGGCCTTCTTCGCGGTCATCGACGGCGAATGCGCGCGCGCCAAGGACAATGAGGCGCTGGCCGACTTTGCCGGGCGGCTTGAAAAGGCGAACGGCGAACTCAAGGCCGCGACGATGTGGTTCATGCAGAATGGCATGGCGAACCCCAACAATATCGGCGCCGGCGCGCATCATTATATGCATATCATGGGCATCGTCGCGCTGGGATCGATGTGGCTGATGATGGCCGAAGCGGCAGGGAAGGCGCTCGCGGAAGGTCGCGGCAACAAGGCGTTTCTTGAGGCCAAGCTGGTCACGGCGCGCCATTTCGCCGAACGCTTCCTGCCCGATGCGGGATCGCTGCGCCGCAAGATCGAGGCCGGGAGCGAAGCGATGATGGCGCTGACCCCGGAACAATTTTACGCCGCCTGATTGCGCCCCATGGAACGATCGCCGACGCCATGCGTGGCGTCGGCGATGAGCGATACCGAACGCCCGCGCACTTTGGCTCCGATCGTCGCCACCGGACGGAACTGCTGGCGTATCGAACGGGCGAACAAGGCGCGAATGATTGTCGATGCAGCCGACTATTATGCGCTGCTCGAACGGCTGATGGCGGGCGCGAAGGAGCGTATCCTGCTGATCGGGTGGGATTTCGATCCGCGTATTCCGCTTATTCCGGATGAGTGGGGCAAAGGCGAATCGCTCGGCCACTATCTCCTCCGCCTCGCCAAGGATCAGCCGAAGCGCGACATCGACATTTTGCGCTGGAACTTCGGCGGGCTGAAGCATCTGTTCGTGCCGTCGATCGTCGCGATGGTGCTGCGCTGGAAAATGACCCGGTCGATCAGCTTCCGGCTCGACAGCGCGCATCCCGTGGGGTGCAGCCACCATCAAAAGGTTGCCGTCTTCGACGATCATCTGGCGGTGTGCGGCGGCATCGACGTCAGCTCGGCGCGCTGGGACACGCGCGATCATGTCGACGACGACCGGCGGCGTACCGGCCCCAACGGCAAACCCTATATGCCGTGGCACGATTCGACGATGATCCTGTCGGGACCGATCGGCGAGGCGCTCGCCGATCTCGGCAACGAGCGTTGGCAGCGCGCGACGAAGAAGCCGCTGCGCGACCTGAGCGGCGCTGGCGAGAATTGGCCTGACGATCTTGAACCCGATTTCACAGACGTCGATGTCGCGATCTCGCGCACCAGCGCAGAATATGATGGCCGCGCCGAGGTGCGCGAGAATGAGCAGCTCTATCTCGACATGATCGCGGCGGCGCGGCGCTTCATCTATTTCGAGAATCAATATTTCACCAGCGGCGCGATTGCCGCGGCGATTGCGGCGCGGCTCGACGAGGACGACCCGCCCGAATTTGTGATGGTGATGCCCAAGACCGCCGACGGGTGGCTGGAGCAGATGGCGATGGATGCGGCGCGGGTGCAACTGGTCCGCTCGATTGCGAAGTCTCGGCATGGCGACCGGCTGAAAGTCTATGTTCCGCACACCAAGGTCGGCGAGCCGATCTATGTCCATGCCAAGACCGCGATCGTCGACGACCGGTTGATCCGGATCGGATCGTCGAACCTCAACAATCGGTCGATGGGGCTCGACAGCGAGTGCGACGTCACGATCGATGCGGCATTGGCGGCGAACAAGGGCGTCGAGCCGGTGATAGCGCGGCTTCGCGAGTCACTGATGGCCGAGCATCTGGGGGTGGCGGAGGCGGATGTGGCGGCGACGTTCGAGCGCAGCGGGTCGTTGATCGAGACCATCGAGGCGCTACGGGGGACAGGGCGGTCGCTTGAACTGCTCGACCTGGTTCCGCCCGGTCCGCTGGATGAGTTTATCGCCGACAATGAAGTGCTCGATCCGACCAGCCCCGATGCGATGTTCGAAAGCATCGCCGAGCGCGGGCTGAAAAAGAGCTGGCACCGCGGGCGAAGCTGGATGAAGCGGCATCGGCCGTTTGGGCGGTCGAAGGCGTCGGCCTCTTAGCCGTAGCCCTGAGCTTGTCGAAGGGCGCTTCACCGAGAAGCGCCCTTCGACAAGCTCAGGGATACGGTGATTTCGGAAGCCTCAATCCGCCAGCGACAAAATATGCTTCGCCTGTTTGAGGTGCGGGGCATCGACCATCTTGCCGTCGACCTGGAGCACACCGACGCCCGGCTGCGCCGCAAAGGCGTCGACGATCGCCTGCGCGCGGGCAACCTCGTCGGCGCTGGGGGTGAAGGCGGCGTTGATCGCGGCGACCTGTGACGGATGGATCGCCATCATCCCGGTAAAGCCGTCGCGGCGCGCGCGGGCGGCGTAGGCGGCAAGCCCCGCCTCATCCTTGATCGCCGGGAATACCGTATCGATCGCGGCGGCCCCCGCGGCGTGCGCGGCAAACAGGGTCAGCGCGCGGGCGACATCATAAGGCGGGGTGTAGCCGCCATCGGCCTCGCGGCTGGTCGTGGCGCCGATCGCGGCGGGCAGGTCTTCGGCGCCCCAGGTCAGCCCGAGCAGGCGGTCCTTCGCCTCGCGGTAGCTGCCGAGGGTGAAGATCGCCGCAGCGGTTTCGGTGGCGATCGGCAGGATCGGCGGCAGCGAGGCGTCGGACGCCGATTCGCTGCGCAGTATCGTGTCGAGCTGCGCGATGCTCGGCGCACCTTCGGCCTTGGGCAGCATGATCGCGTCGGGACGCGCGGTGATGATCGCGGCGACGTCGGCGGCGGTGAGATGCCCGTCGAGCGGATTGACGCGCACCAGCGTGATGACTTCGCGTTCGGCGACAAGATAGTCGGCAATGGCGTGCCGCGCCGCGTCCTTGTTGGCGAGCGAAACCGAATCCTCGAGGTCGAGGATGATGGCATCGGCGCCCGATGCCGCCGCCTTGGCAAAGCGTTCGGGGCGGTCGCCGGGGACGAAGAGGAGGGAACGTAATCGCATGCGGTCTATCCGTAGTCCTGAGCCTGTCGAAGGACGCTTATCGGCCGTGAGCCGCCCTTCGACAAGCTCAGGGCTTCGGTATCTGCGTCAGTCGGTGCGTTTCTTGACCAGCGTAGAACGCTCGCACTGACACACAAGTTCATCGCGCTGGTTGAGGCAGCGGTGGAGGAAGGTAACGATCCCGGCGTTGGGCCGCGATTTCGATTCCTTGAGCCCGATCACCTCGCTTTCCGCGCGCAGCGTGTCGCCGATGAACACGGGCTTGGGCATCACCAGCTTGTCATAGCCGAGGTTCGCAACGAGCGTGCCGAGCGTCGTGTCGCCGACCGACAGCCCGACCATCAGGCTGAAGGTGAAGGTGCCATTGACGAGGATCTGGCCGAACTCCGACGCCTTCGCTGCCTCGATGTCGAGGTGCAGCGGCTGCGGGTTGTGCGTCATCACCGTGAACAGCAGATTGTCGGTCTCGGTGACGGTGCGGCGGATGTCGTGGGTCAGCGTGTCGCCGATGGTCCATTCGTCGAAAAAACGGCCTGCCATTATGCGTCTTCCTTTTCGATTTTTGCCAGCAGCGCCTCGACCTGCACCTGCGCGCCCGCAGTCGCATTGAGTTCGGCCACCACGCCGTCAAACGGTGCGGTCAGGCTGTGTTCCATCTTCATCGCTTCGAGCGTGAGCAGTTTTTGCCCCTTGGTCACCCTGTCGCCCGCGGCGACATCGACTGCAATGACCTTGCCGGGCATGGGGGAGAGGATCGCGCCGTCGCCAGCTACTCCGCCCGCGCCGCCCGCGGCACGCCAAGGGGCGAGCTGCCACACCGAACCGCCCTCGGCGACGAGCATCGCGGGTGCGGGCTCGTCGGCGCCGGGGCCGTGCAGGTCGACCTCGACGCGCTTGCCGTCGAGCAGGAAAGGCGCGCTGCGGACATCGGGGGCGTTGAGGCGGAAGCCCGATTGCAGCGAGCGCGGCGTCATCGCCATGGCGGCATTGGTAAGCGCCTGCGCAGTCGGGACCGGCTCGGCAGTCATCGCGTCGCCGTCGCGGCCGATCAGTCCGGTATCCACCGTGCCCGCGACAAAATCGGGGTGATCGAGGGCATGGATCAGGAAGGCCGAGTTGGTCTTTACCGGCCAGATCGCGCTGTCTTCGAGCATCTCCGACAAGAGCTCGCGGGCTTCCTCGCGATCTTCGCCCCAAGCTATGACTTTCGCGATCATCGGATCGTAGAAGGGCGATACCTCGGCACCCTCGTAGACGCCGGTGTCGACGCGGCCCATTTGCTCGGGAAGCTGGAACAGTTCGAGCGTGCCGATCGAGGGCAGGAAACCCTTGGCGGGGTCTTCCGCATAAAGCCGCGCTTCCATCGCCCAGCCGTTGATCGCGAGTTCGTCCTGCGTCAGCGGGACCGGTTCGCCCGATGCGACGCGGAGCTGCCATTCGACGAGGTCGACCCCGGTGATCTCTTCGGTCACTGGATGCTCGACCTGCAGCCGCGTGTTCATTTCCATGAACCAGATGCGGTCGGCGCGTAGGCCTTCGCTGGCGTCGGCGATGAACTCGATCGTGCCGGCACCAACATAGTCGACCGCCTTTGCGGCGCGGACGGCGGCGGCGCAAAGCTCGGCACGCGTCGCTTCGTCCATGCCGGGGGCGGGGGCTTCCTCGATCACCTTCTGGTGGCGGCGCTGGAGCGAGCAGTCACGCTCGAAAAGGTGGACGACATTGCCGTGCGTGTCGCCGAACACCTGCACCTCGATATGGCGGGGGGTCAGGATATATTTCTCGATCAGGACATGGTCATTGCCGAACGAAGCGGCGGCCTCGCGCTGGCACGAGGCGAGCGCATCGGCGAAATCGGCTGCTGCGTCGACCTTGCGCATCCCCTTGCCGCCGCCACCCGCGACCGCCTTTATCAGCACGGGATAGCCGATCTGCCCCGCCTGTTCGGCGAGGAAAGCAGGGTCCTGATTTTTGCCCATATAGCCCGGCGTCACCGGCACCCCCGCGTCGGCCATCAGCTTCTTCGCGGCGTCCTTGAGGCCCATCGCGGTGATCGATGAGGGCTTCGGCCCGACCCAGACGAGCCCGGCATCGGCGACCGCCTGCGCGAACTCCGCATTCTCGGACAGGAAGCCATAACCCGGATGAATCGCCTCGGCGCCGGTGGCCTTCGCGGCGGCGATGATCTTCTCGCCGACCAGATAGGATTCGCGTGCCGGCGACGGCCCGATATGAACCGCCTCGTCGGCCTGCCGCACATGCAGCGCCTTGGCATCGGCGTCCGAATAGACCGCAACGGTGCGAATGCCCATCTCGCGCGCGGTACGGATGATGCGGCAGGCGATTTCGCCGCGATTGGCGATGAGGAGGGAGTTGATCATGATTCGAGCCGTAGTTTGATCGATCCGTCGCCGCGATTGGCGATGGCGTCGAAAATGACAGTGAGAAGGCGATCGAAGCGTTCACCGATGGCGGAGCGCGATTGAGCGGCGTTGACCCAAATAATTTCGATGGGCTCCGGCACAACGCCAATCATCAGGTCGAAGAGCGCGTCGAGGTTACCGCCATACCATTCGACGCCCGAGGCTTCGCGAAATGCGGTGTGGAAGAGGGCCTCGCTATCGATGATATTGCCATCGAGATTTACGGTCACCGTCATCATCACATCCGGAACACGCCGAACCCGCGGTCCTCGACCGGGGCATTCAGCGTTGCCGCGAAGGCCAGCCCCAGCACGTCGCGCGTCTGCGCGGGGTCGATGATGCCATCGTCCCACAGGCGCGCGGTGGCGTGGTACGGATTGCCCTCATCCTCATATTTCTGGCGGATCGGTGCCTTGAAGGCTTCGGCCTCTTCGGGGGTCCATTTGTCGGCGTCGCGGTGAACGGTCGCCAGCACCGATGCCGCCTGTTCGCCGCCCATCACGCTGATCCGCGCATTGGGCCAGGTGAACAGGAAACGCGGGCTATAGGCGCGCCCGCACATGCCGTAATTGCCCGCGCCGAAGCTGCCGCCGATCAGCACGGTGATCTTCGGCACCGTCGCCGTCGCCACCGCGGTCACCAGCTTCGCGCCATGCTTGGCGATCCCCTCGGCCTCATATTTGCCGCCGACCATGAAGCCGCTGATATTCTGGAGGAAGAGCAGGGGAATGCGGCGTTGCTGCGCCAGCTCGATGAAATGCGCGCCCTTGACCGCAGATTCGCTGAACAGCACGCCATTGTTCGCGAGGATCGCGACCGGGATGCCCCAGATGTGGGCGAAGCCACAAACCAGGGTGGCGCCATAATTCGCCTTGAACTCGTGGAACTCGCTGCCGTCGACGATGCGCGCGATGACTTCGTGCACGTCATATGGCGCGCGGACATCGTCAGGGACGGCACCGTAGAGCTGCTCGGGATCATATTTGGGCGGGCGCGGGTCTTTCAGGGCGACATCGAAGCCGGCGTCGGCGCCTAGATGGCTGACAATGTCGCGCACGATCGTCAGCGCATGCTCGTCATTTTCGGCGAGATGATCGACGACGCCCGATTTCTTCGCGTGCAAATCGCCGCCGCCCAGATCCTCGGCGCTGATTTCCTCGCCCGTCGCGGCCTTTACCAGCGGCGGCCCGGCGAGGAAGATCGTGCCCTGCTTGCGCACGATGACGGTCTCGTCGGACATTGCGGGGACATAGGCGCCGCCCGCGGTGCAGCTGCCCATCACGCAGGCGATCTGCGGGATGCGCTTCGCCGACATATTCGCCTGATTGAAAAAGATGCGCCCGAAATGGTCGCGGTCGGGAAAGACCTGGTCCTGATGCGGCAGGTTCGCGCCGCCGCTGTCGACCAGATAGATGCACGGCAGGCGGTTCTCGAGCGCGATTTCCTGCGCCCGCAGATGTTTCTTCACGGTCAGCGGATAATAAGTACCGCCCTTCACCGTCGCGTCGTTGCACACGATCATGCATTGACGCCCCGACACGCGACCGATCCCGCAGATCAGCCCGGCGCCCGGCACTTCACCGTCATAAAGGTCATTGGCGGCAAGCTGCCCGATTTCCAGAAACGGCGAACCCGGATCGAGCAGGCGCTCGACGCGCTCACGCGGGAGCAGCTTGCCGCGGCTCGTGTGCCGCTCGCGCGACTTTTCATTGCCGCCCAGCGCGGCTTCGGCAACGCGCGCGCACAGCTCGTCCTTCAGCGCGCGGTTGTGCGCGGCGCGGGTGCGAAATTCGTCGCTGTCGGGATCGACATTGGTACCAAGAACCGGTGCGCTCACTGCTCAGTCTCTCCCCGCTTTTCGTCCGGATCGCCCGGTGTATCTTTCAGGATCAGGTAACGATAGACGCCAATCGCATTGATGATCAGCAGTGCGATATTCTGCCAGCCGATGCCTTCGCTGTCGGGCTGCAGAAAGCCCCACGCGATCAGCGCGATGCTGCTGGTGACGAAGATGACAAAGGCCCAGCCGGTGCGACGGCGACCGAGATTGAGCGAGACGATCAAGGCCGCCAGCGTTGAGGCGCCCGCGCCGTAGTATTGGAGGATGGCGAGCAAGGTGTCGTTCACGCCCCCGCTCCGATCAGGGCGAACGCGCCCGCGGCGGTCAGGATCGGCCAGCCGATGTGCCTGCCGCGGGTGTACGCCGCGTCGAACAGACCGGTGGTAAGCCAGGCGGCACCGATCAGCATGATCAATGCGCGCGGCGTGTCGGGCCACACGACCGACACCGCCGAGACGAGCATCAGCAGCGACAGCGCGTGCCAGGCCAAGCGGAACACCCGCCGCGCCAGATCGACGCCCATGATCCCCTGATCGAGCATCATCAGCGGGCCGACCAGCCGCCGTTCACCCAGATAGCCGTGGACAAGGGCTGTTGCCGCCATGCAGGCCGCCGACAGCCAGAGCCAGATCACGCGCCGGCGCCGATCAGTTCGCGGCCGATCAGCATACGGCGAATCTCGTTGGTGCCCGCGCCGATGTCGAGCAGCTTGGCGTCGCGCCAGTAACGCTCGACGGGCCAGTCCTTGGTATAGCCCGCGCCGCCCAATGCCTGAATTGCTTCGCCCGCGACCTTCACCGCATTCTCGCTTGCGAGCAGGATCGCACCCGCGGCGTCGAAGCGTGTGGTCTGCCCCGCATCGCATGCCTTGGCGACGTTATAGACATAGGAGCGCGCCGACTGGAGCATCACATACATGTCGGCGACCTTGGCCTGCATAAGCTGGAACGACCCGATCGGCTTGCCGAACTGCTTGCGTTCGCGAACATAGGGAATGACGGTGTCGAGGCAGGCCTGCATGATGCCAAGCTGGAGCCCGGCGAGTACGACGCGCTCATAGTCGAGCCCCGACATCAGGACGCCAACGCCGCCATTCTCCGGCCCCATCACTTGTTCTTCACTGACCTCGCAATCGGTGAAAACCAGCTCCGCGGTCGGCGATCCGCGCATGCCGACCTTGTCGATCTTTTGCCCGATACTGAACCCCGGCATGTCCTTTTCGATCAGGAAGGCGGTGATGCCGCGCGATCCCGCGTCAGGCGACGTCTTGGCATAGACGACCAGCGTGTCGGCATGGCTTGCGTTGGTGATCCAGAATTTGGTGCCGTTGAGGACATAGCCGCCCTGAACCCGCTCCGCCTTCAGCTTCATCGATACGACGTCGCTGCCCGCGCCCGCTTCGGACATCGCGAGGCTGCCGACATGCTCGCCGCTGATCAGCTTGGGCAGGTATTTCACCTTTTGCTCGGCATTGCCCCAGCGCCGGATCTGGTTGACGCAGAGGTTCGAGTGCGCGCCGTAGCTTAGACCGATCGCGGCCGATGCGCGGCTGACTTCCTCCACCGCGATGACATGTTCGAGATAGCCGAGGCCGAGGCCGCCAAATTCTTCCTCAACGGTGATACCGTGGAGCCCGAGCTCGCCCATCTGCGTCCACAGTTCGTCGCGCGGGAACCAGTCGTCGGCGTCGGCCTTGGCGGCGAGCGGTGCGATCTGTTCGTCGGCAAAGCGGGCGGTGGTATCGCGGATCATGTCGGCGGTTTCGCCGAGCGCGAAATCGAAATCGGGGGTGGCGCGCATGGGGGACCTATCGGTTGAGGAAGGACGGGCGCGATACTGCCCGATTTGTCCAGCATATGGAAATTGAAAGGTCGATAGATTTCGCATAAGTAAAATCTATGATAAAGCGTGCGCATATCCGTCAGTTCCTGGCCGTCGTCGATGCCGGCAGCTTCACCCAAGCCGCTCTGCGAATCCGCGTGACGCAACCGGCGCTGTCCGCCGGGGTCGCCGAACTGGAAAAGCTGACCGGAGCGCCGCTGTTCATCCGCAACCGGCGCCAGATCCGCCTGACCGAGGCGGGCGGGCGCTTCCTGCCAATCGCACGCGACCTGGAGCGCGGTTTCAAGGCGGCCGATGATTTCGGCCGCGATAGCGACCGGTCGGTGACCGAGCTGAAATTCGGCGTGATCCGCTCGGCGCCCGCCGAGTTGTTGCAAGCGATCATCGCCGCCTTGCGACCCGGCTTTGCCATCGAGATCATTGAAAACAGCGATTCCGAGCTGCGCGCCGCACTCGGCAGCGGGCGGATCAACATGGCGCTGGTGCCGCTGCGAACGGGTGAGCAAGGCGCACATGTGGTCCCGCTCTATGACGAGCCGCTCGCCATGTTCATCGCGGCGGATCATCCGCTGGCGGGGCGTATCGCGGTCGGTCCCGAGGAATTGGCCGCCGAAACGATGATCGCGCGCCGCTCGTGCGAATTTCTAGGCGCGACGAGCCGCTTCTTCACGCGCCACGGCGTACGCCCGCGCTTTGCCCTGCGCAGCGAGAGCGACGAGCGTTGCCTGCGCATGGTGGCCGCGGGGATCGGCATCACCACCGCGCCGGTGTCGCTGGCGATCGACGGCATCGTCCCACTGAAAGTCACCGGTTATGATTTCCGGCGCGAGCTGGGGTTGATCGTCGATCCGGCATGGGCTTCGCTGCCCGATGTCGATCCGCGGCTGGCGCATGCCCGCGACACCGTGCGGGCCATTGCCGCCGATTGGCGCCGGACCCGGGTCGACGCCGCGGCATGACGTCGCCCGCACAAGTCTGGCTTGCACGGGCAAAAGGCCATACAGCTTGATCGTCCTGAGATGGAGAGGCAAGGGCGGGGCATGATCGATACGCTGACCCATCTCGACCGGCTCGAGGCCGAGAGCATTCATATCATGCGCGAAGTGATGGCCGACGCGGCCAAGCCCGTGATGCTCTACAGCGTGGGCAAGGACAGCGCGGTGATGCTGCATTTGGCGCGCAAGGCCTTTTATCCTTCGCCGCCGCCGTTCCCGCTGTTGCACGTCGATACGACGTGGAAGTTCCAGGCGATGTACGAATTGCGCGACCGCATGGCCGCGGAATCGGGCATGGAGCTGATCGTCTATCAGAACCCCGAGGCGAAGGAGCGCGGGATCAATCCGTTCGATCATGGCCCGCTGCACACCGACATGTGGAAGACCGAGGGGCTCAAGCAGGCGCTTGATCTCTATGGTTTCGACGTCGCTTTCGGCGGCGCGCGCCGCGACGAGGAAAAGAGCCGGGCGAAGGAGCGGATTTTCTCGTTCCGCACCGCGAGCCATGGCTGGGATCCCAAGAAGCAGCGGCCCGAGCTGTGGAACCTCTACAACGCCCGCAAGGCGAAGGGGGAGAGCATCCGCGTCTTCCCGATCTCGAACTGGACCGAGCTCGACATCTGGCAATATATCGCGCGCGAAAATATCCCGATCGTGCCGCTCTATTTTGCCGCGCCGCGGCAGACGGTGGAGCGTGACGGACTGTTGCTGATGGTCGATGATGATCGTTTTCCGCTGCTGCCGGGAGAGACGCCTGCCCTGCGTTCGGTGCGCTTCCGTACGCTTGGCTGTTATCCGCTCACCGGCGCGGTGGAAAGCGAGGCGGCAACGCTCAGTGAAGTCATTCAGGAGATGCTGCTGACGACGACCAGCGAGCGGCAAGGCCGCATCATCGACAAGGACGGTGGTGACGCTTCGATGGAGAAGAAGAAGCAGGAGGGGTACTTCTGATGACCGATCCCATCTACGTCACCGATGCCCTCATTGCCGAGGACATTGACGCCTATCTCGCGGGCCACGAAAAGAAATCGCTGCTGCGCTTCATCACCTGCGGATCGGTCGATGACGGCAAATCAACGCTGATCGGGCGGCTGCTCTACGACAGCAAGATGATCTTCGAGGACCAGCTTGCGGCGCTCGAGGCCGACAGCAAGCGTGTCGGCACGCAGGGGCAGGAGATTGACTTCGCCTTGCTCGTCGATGGCCTCGCCGCCGAGCGCGAGCAGGGGATCACGATCGACGTCGCCTATCGCTTTTTCACAACCGAGAAGCGCAAGTTCATCGTCGCCGACACACCGGGGCATGAGCAATATACGCGCAACATGGTCACCGGCGCGTCGACCGCCGATCTCGCCGTCATCCTGATCGACGCGCGCAAAGGCGTGCTCACCCAGACGCGCCGCCACAGCTTTCTCGCGCATCTGATCGGCATCAAGCATATCGTGCTCGCGGTGAACAAGATGGACCTTGTCGGTTATGACAAGACCGTGTTCGAGCGCATTTTGCTGAGCTATCGGGCGTTTGCGAGCGAGATCGGCATCACCAACTTCACCGCGATCCCGATCTCGGGCTTCAAGGGCGACAATATCACCGCGCTGTCGGACAATATGCCTTGGTTCAAGGGGCCCGCGCTGATCGAGCATCTCGAGAATGTCGAGATCGGCGCCGCCGCCGACGAAGCGAAGCCGTTCCGCCTGCCGGTGCAATGGGTCAACCGCCCGAACCTCGATTTCCGCGGCTTCTCGGGCCAGCTTGCGAGTGGCACGGTCCGCCCCGGCGATGCCGTGCGCATCCTGCCGAGCGGCAAGACGACGACGGTCGACCGCATTGTCACGCTCGACGGCGACCTCGAAGAGGCCGTAGCGGGTCAGTCGGTGACGCTGACGCTGGCCGACGAGGTCGACTGCTCGCGCGGCGATGTCATCGCGGCGTCCGATGCGCCGCCGGAAGCCGCCGACCAGTTCGAGGCGACGCTTGTCTGGATGGCCGACGAGGCAATGATCGCGGGGCGCGCTTATTGGCTGAAGCTCGCGACGCAGACGGTGTCGGCGACGATCCAGCAGCCGAAGTACGAGATCAACGTCAACACGCTCGACCATCTCGCGGCGAAGACGCTCGACCTCAACGGTATCGGCGTTGTCGAAATCTCGACCGACAAGCCGATTGTGTTCGAGGCCTATGGGGACAACCGGACGCTTGGCGGCTTTATCCTGATCGACAAGCTCACCAACGCAACGGTCGCCGCGGGGATGCTACACTTCAGCCTCCGGCGGGCGCAGAATGTCCATTGGCAGGCAAGCGACGTCGACCGCGACATGCGCGCGAACCTGAAAAACCAGCGCCCCGCGCTGCTCTGGTTCACCGGCCTGTCGGGATCGGGCAAGTCGACGATCGCCAATCTGGTCGAGAAGAAGCTGCACCGGATGAACCGGCACAGCTTCCTGCTCGATGGCGACAATGTCCGCCACGGGCTGAACCGCGACCTGGGGTTTACCGAGGCCGACCGGATTGAAAATATCCGCCGCGTCGGCGAGGTGGCGAAGCTGATGACCGATGCCGGGCTGATCGTCATCACCGCCTTCATCTCGCCCTTCCGCGCCGAGCGAGAGATGGTGCGCGCGATGCTGCCCGAGGGCGAGTTCATCGAGGTGTTTATCGATACGCCGCTCGCCGAAGCCGAACGCCGCGACGTCAAAGGCCTCTACAAAAAGGCGCGCGCGGGGCAGCTCAAGAATTTCACCGGGATCGACAGCCCCTATGAGGCGCCCGAGAATCCCGAAATTCGTATCGATACGACCGCGATGACGCCCGAGGAAGCAGCCGACCTGATCATCGACCGGTTGCTTGGCTGACATGACCGAAACCGACGACCAACTGGCCGAACGGCTCGCTACGACGGCGGGCGCGATCCTGCTGGCGCTGCGGGCCGAAGGTTTGGACGGCAAGGCGCTGGGGCAGGCGGGCGATGAAGCTGCCAACGCGATGCTGTGCCGCGAACTGCGCGCTGGGCGCCCCGACGATGCGATCCTGTCCGAAGAGGAGAAGGATAGCGCCGCGCGGTTGGCGCATCGCCGGGTGTGGATCATCGATCCGCTCGACGGTACGCGCGAATATGGCGAGGGACGCGACGATTGGGCGGTGCATGTTGCGCTTGCTGTCGATGGCGTGGCGACGGTCGGCGCGGTCGCGCTGCCGGGGCTGGGGATCACGCTGACGTCCGGCGCGCCGGTTCCGCTCCGCCCCGCGAATAGTCCGCTACGGATGCTGGTCAGCCGCACGCGGCCCGCAGCCGAAGCGGTGTTCGTCGCCGAAAGGATCGGCGCCGAACTGGTCGGCATGGGGTCGGCAGGGGCAAAAGCGATGGCCGTCGTGCGCGGTGAGGCCGACATCTACCTCCACACCGGTGGCCAGTATGAATGGGACAATTGCGCGCCGGTCGCGGTTGCGCAGGCGGCAGGGCTGCACGTCAGCCGCGTCGATGGGGCGCCGATCCGCTACAATAATGCGGATACCTACCTGCCCGACCTGCTGATCTGCCGCGCCGGGCTCGCGGACGAGGTACTGCGGCTCGCGGCGGAATATCGCCCAGCCTCATGATTGTCATCCCGGCCTTTGCCGGGATGACTGGTTATGGAGAGGTTGCCAGCCTCGGCGCAACACCGTAATCCGTTTCATCAAGAAACCGAACCCGGGAGACCTGCGATGACCGACCTGCCTGAAACCAACCTCACCATGCTGACGCTCGTGAAGCCCGAGGGCCAGCTCGAGGTGTCGCTGGCGCGGCGGCCGATGCCGACGCCCAAGCCGCATGAGGTGCTGGTGAAGGTGCTCGCCGCGCCGATCAACCCGTCGGACCTTGGCCTGCTGTTCGGCGGCGCCGACATGTCGACCGCGCGCGCATCGACGCGCGACGGGCTGCCCGTGCTCGCCGCCGATGTGCCGCCCGCGGGCATGCGCGCGATGGCGGGACGCGTCGGCGAAGCAATGGCGATCGGCAACGAAGGATGCGGCACGGTCGTCGCGGCGGGCGCATCGCCCGAGGCGCAGGCGCTGGTCGGCAAGACCGTCGCGCTGCTCGGCGGCGAGATGTACGCCGAATATCGCTGCCTGCCGGTGCAGATGGTCATGCCGCTGCCCGACGGGACCGACCCCGCCGACGGCGCGTCATGCTTCGTCAACCCGCTGACCAGCCTCGCCTTTACCGAGACGATGCGCATGGAAGGCCATAGCGCGATCGTCCACAGCGCAGCGGCGTCGAACCTTGGCCAGATGCTCGTGAAGATTTGCGCGAAGGACGGCATCCCGCTGGTCAACATCGTGCGCAGCGACGCGCAGGTTGACATATTGAAGGGCATCGGGGCGCAATATGTCGTCAACAGCAGCGCCGACGATTTCATGGACCGTCTGATCGACGCGATCGTCGAGACGGGCGCGACGATCGGCTTCGACGCAACGGGCGGCGGCAAACTGGCGGGACAGATCCTGACCGCGATGGAAGCCGCCGCGGTCAAGAAGATGACGACATACAGCCGCTATGGTTCCGATGCGTTCAAGCAGGTCTATATCTACGGTGCGCTCGACCTGTCGCCGACGACCTTCTCGGCGCGCAGCTTCGGCCTGACCTGGGCGCTCGGCGGGTTCCTGCTGACCCCCTTCATGGCGAAGGCGGGGCCGGAGGTCGTGGGCCGGATGCGGAAGCGCGTGGTCGACGAGCTGACGACGACGTTCAAGAGCCACTACAGTCACGAGGTTTCGCTGACCGGCGCGCTCGATGTCGATACGGCGCAGGCCTTTAATGCGAAGCGCACGGGCGAGAAATATCTGATCAAGCCGCACGGCTGATTTCGACCGGAAGCTGCCGTTGATCCTCCCTGTCGCGCAGCGATGGGGAGGTGGCAGCGCGAAGCGCTGACGGAGGGGCCATGGCGCAACCGTTGCGGCCCCTCCACCATTCGCTTCGCGAACGGTCCCCCTCCCCATGGCTTCGCCACAGGGCGGATCTATAGCATCGTCATCCCGGCGAAGGGTGTTCAGAGGCACGTGACTCTGAAACACGATCTCGCCGTTGCGTTGCGATGATAGGGTGAGACTCCGGCCTTCGCCGAGGTGACAACGAAAATTGACCGTCCGCTCCCCACCCCAACGCCGACATTGTCGAGCGTTCTAATCGCACGCCTTGTGCAGCTTCCACGCCAGCACCGCGGATACCAGGCACATCGCCGCCACCATCAGCAGCGTGTCGTCGATCGTCAGCCCGATGCCGATCAGCAGGCTGAGCAGCAACGTCGCCGCCACCATGAAGCCCGAATTGACGATATTGTTCGCGGCCACGGTGCGCGCGGTTTGGGATTTGGCGACGGTAGTGGTCAGGAAGGCATAGAGCGGGACGACGAACATGCCGCCCGCGATCGCGATGCCGAGCAGGTCGAGGATGATGCGGTCGCCGGTCGTCAGGGCCAGAAAGTCGCGCCAGTTCATTAATTCGGTGCCGACATGCTCCCAGCCCTTCACGTTCCACCACAGGTCGAGGACGAACAGCCCCATCACGATCACCGATCCGGGCGAATAGCGGGCCGAGACATGGCCTTTCAGCAGCCGGTTGACGATGATCGAGCCGATGGCGACGCCGACCGAGAAGATCGCCGTGAATAGCGTCGCGACGGTGTTGTCGGCGCCGAGCGCATTCTTGACCAATGGCGGAAACTGCGCGGCGAGGATGGCGCCGATCGCCCAGAAGAAGCTGATCGACACGATCGCCAGGAACAGTCGCGGGATGTGCATCGTCGAATTGACCAGCCGCCATGACGAGCGAAAGACATTATGGTCGATGACCAGCCCTTGCGCTTCGGCCTCGGGCGGCGCAGCGGGGACGTAGCTGGCGGTCAGGCGGCCGATGACGGCGACGATGATGATCCCGGGGATCGCGATATGTGGCGGGGTGAGGCCGCCGACGATGGTGCCACCGAGGATCGCAATATAGGTGCCGGCTTCGACCCAACCGGTGCCGGCAAGCACCTCGTCCTCCTCCAGATGCTGGGGCAGGATCGCATATTTGATCGGGCCGAAAAAGGTCGAGTGCGTCCCCATTGCGAACAGCGCGAGCAGCATGACGGGCACCAGATGCAACCAGATGCCAATGGCGCCGACGATCATGATAAAGATTTCGGCCGTCTTGATCAGGCGGATCATCCGCGTCTTGTCGGTGCTGTCGGCGAGCTGCCCGGCGAGCGCCGAAAACAGGAAAAAAGGCAGGATGAACAGGCCGCCCGCCAGCGCGTTGAACCACGCCTCGGTCTCCGGATCCTTGTAGATGGTGAAGGTGACGAGGATCACCATCGCCATCTTGTAGAAATTGTCGTTGAAGGCGTTGAGGAACTGGGTCGCGAACAGGGGCAGGAACCGGCGTTGCTTCATCAGCGCAAAGGAACCGGTCATTGAAAATCCACTTTTGCAGCCTGACATTCGGACAACGCCGCGACGTCACGGCAATATTGTTGTCGCGCGGGGGGCTTATCGGTTAGGGCAGGCAGGGTCAAAGCCCATTTTGGGTTTAGCGCGCCGCAGCGGCGGGAATCAGGGGTCATGCTGAGTCTTCCGAACATCCTGACATTGTCGCGCATTTTGGCGGTGCCCATCCTGCTGTTCCTGCTGTGGCCGGGGGTGGTCGAAGGATCGCACCAGCCCAAGCCGATCGATTATGCGCTGGCGTTCGGTTTATACTGCCTGATGGGCATTACCGATTATTTTGACGGTTATGTGGCACGCTCGCGCGGCATTGTATCGCGGTTGGGGGCTTTCCTCGACCCGATCGCCGACAAGATCATGATCGCGGCAGTCATCCTGTTGCTGGTGTTCACCCGCGACATCGCGGGTTACCATGTCATTGCGGCGCTGATGATCCTGCTGCGCGAAATCATTGTGTCGGGGCTGCGCGAGTTTCTGGCGACGTTGCAGGTTTCGATGCCGGTCACCCAGCTGGCGAAATGGAAAACGACGTTCCAGCTCGTGTCGTTCGGCGCGCTGATCCTGGCCGGAGCGCTCCCCGCGTTCGAGTGGGTCAAGACGGTCGGGCTGGCGACGCTGTGGGGCGCGGCGGTACTGACGCTGATCACCGGCTGGGATTATCTGCGCGTCGGCCTAAAGCATATGGACTAGCGCGATGGCGCTCAACATTTCCTATTTCGCCTGGGTGCGCGAGCGGATGGGGACGGCCGACGAGGTCGTCGACCTGCCTGTCGGCATAACCGACCTGACCGCGCTGCTGTCGTGGTTGGCGGCGCGCGATGCGCGCGGGGCGTTGGCCTTTGCCGAACCCCATCGTATTCGCGCTGCAATCGATGGCGTGATGATGGGACCGGGCGCGCCGCTCGCCGGTGCGCGCGAGGTTGCACTGTTCCCGCCGGTGACGGGCGGATGATCCGCGTCGCGATGCAGGCGGCGGCGATCGACGTCGGTGCCGAACTCGACCTGCACGACGCGGGCGGCCATGGCGCGAGTGCCAGCTTTATCGGCCGGGTGCGCGGTGATGACGGGCTGGTCGAACTGTTCCTGGAGCATCATCCGGTGATGACCGAAGCGGGGCTGGGCGATCTGGCGCATGCGGCGGCTGATCGGTGGCGACTCGCGGCGCTGACGCTGATCCACCGCGTCGGCGCGATGGCGCCGGGCGACACGATCGTGCTGGTGCTGGCAAGCAGTTCGCATCGCAGCGAGGCGCTGGCGGCGTGCGAGTTTCTGATCGACCGGCTGAAGACCGACGTGATGCTGTGGAA
The DNA here is from genome assembly GCF_003609815.1 of Sphingopyxis sp. EG6. Classification (NCBI taxonomy): domain Bacteria; kingdom Pseudomonadati; phylum Pseudomonadota; class Alphaproteobacteria; order Sphingomonadales; family Sphingopyxidaceae; genus Sphingopyxis; species Sphingopyxis sp. EG6. The sequence continues at coordinate 1,614,873 of NZ_AP017603.1, read as the reverse complement.
GCGTGAGACGTTTGGCGATGGGCGCGTGGCGTGGGTCGAGGCGCGGGCGGGGGATGTGGTGCGGGCGGAGCGGTGGGGGTAACCTCAATCCGTCATCCCGGCGAAGGCCGGGATCTCACCCCGTCGCCATAACGCACTGGCGAGATCCCGGCCTTCGCCGGGATGACGAACGATTTGGAGGCGCCTAACCCTCCCGATGTTTCCGGAAAATATCGGCCAGCATTTTGAACTCGTCGGCGCGCGGGCTGCCCTTGCGCCAGACCAGCGCGATCGTGCGCCAGTCATGATCCGAATCGAGCGGGCGGGTGTCGATGTCGGTGTGGTCGAGGATTCCGGCTTCGATCGCCATTTGCGGCAGCATGGTGATGCCCAGGCCATTGTCGACCATCTGGACCAACGTATGGAGCGACGTCCCCATCATCCGCGCCCCGGCGCGCAGTTCGGGACGATTGCACGCGGCCAGCGCATGATCCTTCAGGCAATGACCGTCTTCGAGCATCAGCATCTGCGCCGGGTCGATCTGGTCGGCGCTGACCATCGCGGGCAGCTCTTCGGACTGGTCGCCCGGGAAGGCGACGAACAGTGCATCGTCGAACAGCGGTTCGCTCTCGACGTCGCCGCACGCATAGGGCAGCGCGAGGAGGACGCAGTCGACGGTACCGTGATGGAGCGACTCGCACGCCTGCGCGCTGGGTTCTTCGCGCAGGAACAGCTTGAGCGCGGGGCGTTCCTTGCGCAGCAGGCGGAGCATGCCGGGGAGCAGGAAGGGCGCGATGGTCGGGATGACGCTCATCCGGAGTTCGCCGACCAGCGGCGCCGCGGCGGCGGCGGCCATGTCGGACAGCTCCTCGGCCTCGCGCAACACGCGGTGCGCCTTTTCGACGATCGCGTTGCCCAGCCCGGTAAAGCGTACGACGCGGCGGGTGCGCTCGACCAGCGTCTGGCCGAGCAGGGTTTCCAGCTCGCGGATCCCCGCCGACAGCGTCGATTGGGTGACGTTGCACGCGTCGGCGGCGCGGCCGAAATGGCCATGCTCGTGCAACGCGACGAGATATTGCATCTGCTTCAGCGTGGGGAGATAGTTGGACATTGATCGGATATAGCCATGAACCAGGTCGTTTTGAATGGTTTTGTCGATAATTATTCGTCGCCATATTGGTGGCGATTGTTGCCGCTAGCGGCGGCGCCGTGATAGCCAACAGGATCGGACAAAGCGGAGGGGCGGATGGCAATTTCCCGTTTTCTGATCGGCGGCGTGGCCAGCGCGCTGCTGCTGACCGGCGGCCTGTTCCTGTGGGCGGGCTATACGCAGGTTGCCGAGAAGGAACTGCTGCCCGATCCGCCGCCTGCTTTGGCCGCGATCCCGGTAGCCGGGCCGAATGCCCCGACGCGCGGGCCGGCGCCGCCCGCCTTGCCCGCCGCGAAGGAGGCGTCGCGCGAGGAACGGCGCTTCAATCGCTTCGACCGCGATCGCAACGATCGGATCAGCCGCGTCGAACTGATGTCGTCGCGGACGGCGGCGTTCCGCAAGCTCGACAAGGACGGCAATAATCTGCTGACCTTCGAGGAATGGGCGGCGGCGACGGGCGCACGCTTTGCCGGGGCCGACGGCGACAGGTCGGGCGATCTGACGCGCGCGGAGTTTGCGACGACGGCGCCGAAGCGCGCGGCGAAGGCGAAGTGTAGCTGCTAGGCGGCGACGCTGTCGGCGACCTTTACCCAATCCGCCAGCGCGGCGCCCGCGCGCTGGGTATAGCCGAGCTTGCGATCCTTCTTGCGAACCTCGTCGGCGAGTGGCGGGAACAGGCCGAAGTTGACGTTCATCGGCTGGTAGCTCGCGGCATCGGCGCCGCCGGTGATATGGCCGAGCAGTGCGCCAAGCGCGGTCTGGGGCGGCGGCGGGGGCAGCGTGCGGCCCGCGAGTTCGGCGGCGGCAAAGCGGGCGGCGATGAGGCCGATCGCGGCGCTTTCGACATAGCCCTCGCAGCCGGTGATCTGCCCGGCGAAACGGATGTGCGGCGCCGATTTCAAACGAAGCTGGCTGTCGAGCAATTCGGGCGAGCGGATGAAGCTGTTGCGGTGAAGCCCGCCGAGGCGCGCGAACTCGGCCTTTTCGAGCCCCGGGATGGTGCGGAACAGTTCGACCTGTGCGGCATGTTTGAGCTTGGTCTGGAACCCGACCATGTTCCACAGCGTGCCGAGCGCATTGTCCTGGCGGAGCTGGACGACCGCATAGGGCCAGCGCCCGGTGCGCGGATTGTCAAGGCCGACGCCCTTCATCGGGCCGAAGCGGAGCGTTTCGACGCCGCGTTCGGCCATCACCTCGATCGGCATGCAGCCTTCGAAATAGGACGTGTCTTTTTCCCAGTCCTTGAACTCGGTCTTGTCGCCGTCGATCAACCCTTGGACGAAGGCGTGATATTGATCCTTGTCCATCGGACAGTTGATATAATCCTTGCCGTCACCGATCGGCCCAACCTTGTCCCAGCGGCTGGCCATCCACGCGATGTCCATGTCGATGCTGTCGCGATAGACGATGGGGGCGATGGCGTCGAAAAAGGCAAGCGCGTCCTTGCCCGTCGCGGTGCCGATGCTGTCGGCAAGCGCGGCGGCGGTGAGCGGGCCGGTGGCGACGATGGTCAGGCCTGCGCTGGGCAGCGTGTCGATGCGTTCGCGGACGATGGTGACGTTCGGATGCGCTTCGAGCGCGCGGGTGACGCCGCCCGCAAACAGGTCGCGGTCGACCGCCAGCGCCGATCCCGCGGGCACCTTGGTCGCATCGGCCTCGCGCATGATGATCGAGCCGAGCGCGCGCATCTCGCGGTGGAGCAGGCCGACGGCATTGCTGTCACCGTCGTCGCTGCGAAAGCTGTTCGAGCACACCATTTCGGCGAGCGCGTCGCCTTGGTGCGCCGGGGTCATGTCGCCGCCGCCGCGCATTTCGGAGAGGCGGACGCGATACCCCGCCTCGGCGAGCTGCCACGCGGCCTCGGACCCGGCGAGGCCGCCGCCGATGATGTGCACGTCGTATTCCGCCATTTACCCTATCCGTTGACTTGCGACCAATCTGCCGCGCACTAGGCGCGTTGGGGACAAGATGCAAAGGGGCGAGCATGACGGAACAGGGTGCGGGCGACGCTTGGGACCGGGCGCGGTGGCTGTGGCTGGCAGCGCTGGTCGGCGGGATCAGCTATTTCGCGGCGGTCTATATGCGGCTCGACGGGCCGATGATCTGGGCGTGGAAGGCGTCGGGGGTCGGGCTGCTCGCGGTCTGGGCCGCGATGAACGCACGGAGCACGGACGGAAAGCTGATCGCGGCGGTGCTGGCGTTCGGGGCGCTCGGCGACTGGCTGCTCGATGCGGTCGGGATGCTGGCGGGCGCAGCGGCGTTCGCGACCGGGCATCTGATCGCGATCATCCTCTATCTGCGCAACCGGCGGCCCAGCCTGACATCGTCGCAGAAGCTGCTGGCGTGGGTGCTCGTGCCGCTGGCGCTGCTGATCGCGTGGGGACTGACGCGCGGCGCGGAGGCGGCGCTGATGGCCGCGGCGATTGCGTACACCGGCGGGGTGGCGATCATGGCGGCGACCGCCTGGACCAGCCGCTTTCCACGCTATCGGACCGGGATCGGCGCGATGATGTTCCTGGCAAGCGACCTGTTCATCTTTGCCGGGGAGGGCGGGGCGCTGAGCAAGGATGTGACCTTGTGGCTGGTGTGGCCGCTGTATTTTGGCGGACAGGCGCTGATTGCCTGGGGCGTGGTGAGCGCGCTGGCCAAGGACAAACTGCCCTAGCATCTTTATCCTCTCTCCCCTTGAGGGAGAGATACGAAGGCTTGGCAGCTTGCTGCCTAGCCGCAGTTGAGAGGGGGTACGCCCGCCGGTATCCAACCCCTCACCAAGCTTCGCTAGCGCCTTTCGGAGCAAGCTGCGCTATCCTCTCCCTCATGGGGAGAGGAGTTTAGGTCGATCCCTCACCCCTCCCACGCCGCGATCGTCGTGCGATGCAGCAGCCGGTCATAACCGTCGTAGCCGCCGGTGGCGCGGTGCAGAACCGAGCGGTTGTCCCACATCACCAGCATGTCGGGCTCCCACTGGTGCGCGTAACGAAATTCCTCGCGCCCCTGCCACTGGATGAGTTCATAGAGCAAAGGCAGCGCCTCGGCATCGTCCAGACCATCGAAGCCGATGATGTAACCGGCGCAACCGAACAGGCCGGGACGGCCGGTTTCGGGGTGCGCGCGAATGAAGGGATGGCGCTGGGTTTCCAGCGCTTCGTCGCCCGAGCGGATGTCCATGCTGCGGTCCTTGTCATTCGCGCCGTACATGCCCGACGGCGCATAGCCGGCGCGGGCGCTATGGATCGCCTGCAAGCCTTCGATCCTTGAACGTAGCGCGGCAGGCATCGCGTCGAGCGCCGCGTGCTGGTTCGCAAATTCGGTGTTGCCACCGACGGGCGGGATGGTGATGCCGAAAAGGCAGGTGCCTGCGGGCGGCCGCGCCTGGAAGCTCCAGTCGCTGTGCCAGTTTTCGGCAAACAGCGGCGCGGTCTCGTCGGCGCGGCGCCGGACCGCGATGACATGCTGGCGGCCGGGGATCGGACGGATGAAGGGATCGTCGCCGAAGCCGCCGAAATAGCGGGTGAAGCGTTCCAGATCATCGTCGCTCATTTTCTGGTCGGGGAAGGCGAGGACGTGATGGTCGAGCCAGGCGGCGCGGATGGCGGCCACGGTGGCAGGGTCGAGCGGCTGGGTCAAATCGACGCCGGCGACGCGCGCGCCGCAGGCCTGCCCGCTGGGGGTGATGGTCAGGGTCATGGCGCCATGCTGCGCCGATTGGCCGGTGCGGTCAATCGGGCGCGGCGGACTGCCCCGAAACATCGCCGAAACGATGCAGGCGCGGCGCAATGGCGCGCCCAGTTCAGCCCAGCGCCATCTTTGCTTTCCTAATTTTGGCCAAGGGGTCGAATTTGGAGAAGAAGATGTTCCAGCTCAAGAAACTCGCGCTCGCGGCGCTCATCGGCGCCGGTACGATCACCGCGCTGCCGACTGAAGCCGACGCGCGCGACCGGCATCACCGCCACGGCTATTATGGTGACCGCAGCGACTATCGCGATTACCGGCGCGATTATCGCCGCGACTATCGGCGTGACTACCGACGCAGCCATTATCGCGACCGGCGCTATTATTGCGGCCGCAGCAGCGGCACCACCGGGTTGATCGTCGGCGGCGCGGCGGGCGCGTTGCTCGGCCGCGAAGTCGATCGTTACGGCGATCGCGCTCCCGGCACGATCATCGGTGCCGCCGCAGGCGCGCTGATCGGCCGCGAAATAGATCGCGGCGGGCGTCGCTGCTGATCGGCGTCGGTCACTGAACGGAACCGGAGCCGCTTGGCCGCGACGGTTCCGTTCAGAGCCCTTGACCGCCGGTGATTGCAGTCTGCGCGGCAGGCGATACTATGGCCCCGCGGGTGATTTTCCCGCCACCCGGACGGAGGCCGCCGATGAAAATGCTGATCAAACTGGCGATTGGGCTGGGCTCTGGCCTGTCGTTGGCAACGCTTCCGGCGCAGGACACGGCGGCCCGTCAGCAAGGCGCGAAGGCGCCCGACTTTACCCTGAGCGCGGCGCTGGCCGGAAAACCCATCCGCCTGTCGCTTGGCCAGATGCTGAAAAAGGGCCCGGTCGTCCTCTATTTCTTCCCCGCTGCTTTCACGCCCGGCTGCACGATGGAGGCGCATCTGTTTGCCGAGGCGAGCGATGATTTCGCCAAGCTGGGTGCGCGCGTCGTCGGCGTCACTGCGGGCAATATCGAACGCGTCGCCGAATTTTCGAAATCCGAATGCCGCGACAAATTTGCCGTGGCGGCGGACCCCGGCGCCACGGTCGCGGCGCGTTACAACGCCGTGATGCAGCGTCCCGACGGCACCCGGCTGTCGAACCGGACGTCCTTCGTGATCGCGCCGAACGGCACGATCCTGCTGCGCTATACCGACAGCAAACCGCAGGCACATGTCGAAAAGACGATGGCGGCGGTGCGCGCGTGGAAGGCGAAGCGACGGTAGGTTTGAGATGACGGGAAAATGACTGGGTGCGTTCGCGCGGGGGAACCCGACCGACTGCCCTTTCTCCCAATCAGCCAACCGTTTCGAAAGCGCACCCTACCGCTTCATGCACTGGCGCACATCGTCGCGCTCGTACTCGCTGCAATTCCACAGCGCCTTTTCGAACCCCGCCTTGTCGTCGCGGAGGTAGGAAAAGCTCATCGCTGCGCGCTGCGTGTCGCTCATCGCGTCGCTGTCGGGTTTGAGGGTCGGGTTGGTCCAGCCCATGAACTTGCAATAGGGCTTGTCGCCGCAAAGCCGCAGCGCGGTCGTCACGAAGCTCTCGGGCGCCGCCTTGCGGTCGAGCTGGGTGTAGATGGTGTCGCGGCCCACGCTTTCGCCTGCGCCCGCCACGACGCGCGCTTCGCCGACCGCGGCGTTGGCGTCGACGCCGGTCGCGAGCTCGGTCGGCAGGCCCAGCGCCATGGCGTGGAGCGGCGAGATGGCGGCGAGTTTGGCCACCGGACCGTCGCCGCCCGATACTGCGCCGCGGAATGCGCCGGGGGTGCCCCAATAGCCCGGCCAGCGGAAGAACAGATGCGTGTCGACGATCGCGATCTTTTCGAGGCTGTCGCTCCAATAGGGGCGCACCCAGTCGGTGTGATAATGTGTCGCGAGGCCGACGGGTGGGTAGGTGCCGCCCGACAGCATCAGGTCGGCATTATTGCGCGCGCGCTGCCACGCGGCGTCCGAATAGCGGCGGCTTAGCGCGCCATCGCAGGTGAAGGTGAACTGGCAGCCGGTGACGCGCTCCGATCCCTGAAAGACGACGCCACAGATCGATTTGGGGAAGGCGGGATGGCGGGCGCGATTGATGACGACCTGACCGACGGCCTGCTGGCCCCTCGCGTCGTCACCCGCCTCATACAGCATCGCGGCGGCGAGGCAGTCGCGTGCGCGCGCCTTGGCATCGCCATTTCCGGCGTAGATGAAGGGACGCGGGGCAATGAAGCCCTTTGTAATGAGGGCGATGCGCGCGTTGGCAGCGCGGGCGTCATCCTCCGCGACCGGGGCGAATTCCATCGGCAGCACGTCGGGGACGACGTCGGCGGGCGGCGCGACCGGGTGCGGGCGCGCGGTCAAGGCCCGCTCGGGGTTTCGGCCGCTGGCATAAAGGACGAGCGCGATCGCGGCCGCGGCCAGCAGCACGAACAGCCAACCGGACCAGTCGCGCCATATTGGCCACGCTGCTTGATCGCCATCGGGGCGCATGAACCGGCCTCAGATCTCCGGCAGGAAATCGGGGACCGAGAGGTAGCGCTCGCCGGTATCATAGTTGAAGCCAAGCACGCGCGTGCCCGACGGCAGCTCGCCGAGCTTCTGCGCGATTGCGGCGAGGGTGGCGCCCGACGAGATGCCGACGAGCATGCCTTCCTCGGTCGCGGCGCGGCGGGCGAAATCCTTCGCCGCGCCAGCGTCGACCTTGATCACCCCGTCGAGCAGGTCGGTGTGGAGGTTGCGCGGGATGAAGCCCGCGCCGATGCCCTGGATCGGGTGCGGGGCAGGCTGGCCGCCCGAAATGACCGGCGAAGCTTCGGGCTCGACCGCGAACACCTTGAGGTTCGGCCAATGTTGTTTGAGGAACTGCGCGGTGCCGGTGATGTGGCCGCCGGTGCCGACGCCGGTGATCAGAACGTCGATCGGGCTGTCCCTGAAATCGGCGAGGATTTCAGGGCCGGTCGTGCGGACATGGACGTCGATATTGGCTTCATTTTCGAACTGCTGCGGCATCCACGCGCCGGGGGTCGTCTCGACGAGCTCGATCGCGCGCTCGATCGCGCCCTTCATGCCCTTTTCGCGCGGGGTCAGGTCAAAGGTCGCGCCATAGGCGAGCATCAACCGGCGGCGCTCGACCGACATGCTTTCGGGCATAACGAGGACGAGCTTGTAGCCCTTGACCGCGGCGGCCATCGCGAGACCGATGCCGGTGTTCCCCGACGTCGGCTCGACGATGGTGCCGCCGGCTGTCAGGCTGCCATCCTTTTCGGCTGCCTCGATCATCGCGAGGCCGATGCGATCCTTGATCGATCCGCCGGGGTTGCTGCGTTCCGACTTCACCCAGACTTCGGCGCCCGGAAACAGCTTGGCCAGACGGATGTGCGGCGTGTTGCCGATGGTATCGAGGATCGAATTGGCTTTCATGATCGGTGCGCTCTTTCGTTGAATTCGAAACGCGGGTCGCGGCGGACGCGGTTTGGCCAGTCGCCGGCGCGGAGCCAGCGGGCCTCGTCCGCCAGCACCGGCGTCGGCGCAGGTTGTAACGAGGCGAGCAGATACTGTCCATAAGGCCAGTCCCCGATACCCGAGTCGGCGTTGATATGGCCGAAGGGACCGGCGTTGACGAACCGCGCGTCCCAGTGCCGCGACAGGCGCCAGACATGCGGGGTTTTTGCGTAGGGATCATCGTCGCTGGCGACGACGATCATCGGCGTCTGCGACGACAGCGCGGGCGAATCGGCAAAGCCCGCGATACGATGATTGCGGCGCAGCTGCGTCAGGTCGGGCGGGGCGACGAGCAGTGCGCCGACAATGCGGTCGCGCGCGACGCTGCTCGCCCCCGCGAACCAGTGGGCAAAAGCGTGACAGCCGAGGCTGTGCGCGACGATCAGGACCGGATCGGGTTCAACGTCGATCGCGTCGGCGATCCGGTCGACCCATAGGTCCTTGTCGGGGGCATCCCATTGCCCAAGCTCGATGCGCTCGCATCGCGCGAAGCGGCGTTCCCACAAGCTTTGCCAGTGGGTCGGGCCGCTGTTGTTAAGTCCGGGGATCGTCAGGATTTTGTGCTGGATAGTCAGGGGATGCATGGCGGTCGCTCCATTTAAGGGGGAGGGGAAACCGCGGTGACGGGTGGAGGAAATTTAACTCAATCGAACCAATTGACAATAGCGGATAGATGGACCGACGGGCAAATGCGTTGAACCGATTGCGCTAACCCGTCGGCTGCTTGAATTGCGGTTCAAAGGTTCGGGCGCGCCGCAGCTCGGGAAATATCCACGCCCACAGCGCCGTGACGCCGATCGCTGCGACGCCGCCGACGACGATCGCAGGGATCGGGCCGAAGGCCGCCGCCATCGATCCCGCGCGCATTTCGCCAAGCTCGTTCGACGCCGAAATCGCCAGCCCCGACACCGCGCTGACACGGCCGCGCATATGATCGGGGGTGTTGAGCTGAATCAGCGTCCCGCGCACGAACACCGAGAACATGTCAGCCGCGCCCATCAGCACGAGCAGGCCGAGCGAGAGGAAGAAGTTCGTCGAAAAGCCGAAGGCGACGGTCCCCGCTCCGAAGGCGGCGACCGCCCACAGCATCTTGACCCCAACGTTTCGTTCGATCGGGCGGACGGCGAGCCCGAGCGCGATGATTGCGGCGCCGACCGCGGGGGCCGCGCGCAGGAAACCGAGCCCTTCCGAACCCGTCTGCAAGATGTCGCGCGCGAACACGGGCAGCAGCGCCGTCGCACCCGACAGGATGACTGCGAACAGGTCGAGGGTGATCGTGCCGAGGAGAAAGCGCTCGCGCCAAGTGAATTGCAACCCGTCGGCCATCTCGCGCAAGGGGTGGCGGCGGACCTCGCTGGGAGGCGGCAGCACCGGGCGCACGCGGCTGATCGTAAAGGCCGAGAGGGCGAGCAGAATGGCGGAAAAGACATAGACCGATGCGGGATGCGCGGCATAGATCAGCCCGCCCGCGGCAGGGCCCACGACCGATGCCGACTGCCATGCGATGCTGCTCATCGCGATCGCGCGGGGCAGGACGGCGGGCGGGACGATGTTCGGCGCGATTGCGCTCATCGCGGGACCGACAAAGACGCGCGCGACGCCGTGCAGCGCGGCGAGGGCAAAGAGCAGCGGCAGGGTAAGACCGTCCGTCCAGGTGTACCAGCCGAGCAGGACGGCGATGGCGAGGTCGATCATATTGGCAAAGATCGCAACCTTGCGCCGCTCGAACCGGTCTGCGACCCAGCCCGCTACCGGGGTCAGGATTGCCAACGGTATGAACTGGACCAGCCCGAGCAGGCCGAGCTGGAACGAAGCCTCGCGGATCGACATGCCGTAATCGGTGCGCGCGGTGTCATAAAGCTGGTACCCGATGACCACGACCATCGCCATCGTCGCCATCACCGCCGTGAAGCGCGCAAGCCAATAATAGCGATAGTCGGGAAAGCTGAGTGGGGACGGCGTTTTGGGTGTCGCGTCCGGCAGGGCCGGTTCTACACCTTCGGGGGGAGGGATCGTCGCCATTGCGCTTTGCCCTAAACGGCTTTTTGTCGCTGTCCAGAGGGGTTGCTGGTGCCGTTCGTCGATTATCGGATGTCAACGGCCAGCAGGAATGCCAGTAACAGGCTGCTGGGAATACAGGGAGATAGCCGAATGACACGCAATTTTGTCCGTTTTGGCGGCGCGGCCATGGCCGGTGCACTGTTGGTGCTGACCGCGTGCAACGCATCGGACAACAAGTCCGCGACCGCGCCGAGCGCAGCAAGCTGGACCGAATTTCGCGACCAGTTCCTGGCCGGTTATTTCCCGCTCAATCCGAATTTCGCGGTCTATCAGGGCAAGCATGAGTTTGACGGGCAACTGCCCGACTGGTCGCCCGAAGGGCTGGAGAAGCAGGCGGCCTATCTGGAAAAGGCGATTGCCGACGCCAAGGCGTTCGACGGCGCGATGACCGACGCCGAAAAATTCGAGCGCGACTATCTGGTCCATGTCGCGCAAGGCCAGCTGTTCTTCCTGCGCGACACCGATTTCGCACAGAAGAACCCGTCCTTCTACACCGGCGCGCTCGACCCCAATGTCTATATTGCGCGGCCCTATGCCGATGCGACGACGCGGATGAAGGCGTTCATCGCCTATGCCGAGAAAGTTCCGGCAGCCGCCGCGCAGATCAAGGCGAATTTGAAGCTGCCGCTGCCCGCAACCTTCGTCAAATATGGAACCGCCGGGTTCGGCGGCTTCGCCGATTATTACACCGGCGACGCCAAGGCCGCTTTTGCCGAGGTGAAGGACGCGGCGCTGCAGACGCAGTTTGACGAGGCCGCCGCCAAAGCCGGTGCGGCGATGAGCGATCTGGCCAAATATGTCGGATCGCAGCCGGGTACGCCCGACGGCTATGCGCTGGGCGCCGACAAATTTGCGAAGATGATCCTGACCAACGAGGGCGTCGATACCCCGCTGGACGAGTTGGAGCGCATCGGACAGGCCGATCTCAAGCGCAATCAGGATGCGCTGAAGGCCGCCTGTGCGACCTATGCCGCGGGAATGACGATCGGCGACTGCATGAAGAAGATGGGCGCCGACAAGGCCGCCGATGGCCCGGTCGCCGAGGCGCGGCGCCAGTTGCCGACGCTGCGGGCGTTCCTGATCGAGAAGGATCTGGTGACGATCCCGGGTACCGAACAGGCCAAGGTCGAGGAATCACCGCCGTATAATCGGCAGAACAGCGCCTATATCGACATTCCGGGGCCTTTTGAAAAAGGGCTGCCATCGGTCTATTACATCTCGCCGCCCGACCCGGCGTGGGACAAGGCAACGCAGGATGCGTTCGTCCCCGGACGAAAGGATCTGATGTTCACATCGGTCCACGAAGTGTGGCCGGGCCACTTCCTCAACTTCCTCCATTCGAACCGTGCGGAGAGCATCTTTGGCAAGCTTTTCGTCGGCTATGCCTTTGCAGAGGGCTGGGCGCATTATGCCGAGGAGATGATGTGGGAAGCGGGGCTGGGCGAGGGCGATCCCGAAACGCATATTGGCCAGCTGTCGAACGCGCTGTTACGCAACTGCCGTTACCTGTCGGCGATCGGCCTGCACACCAAGGGAATGACCGTCGCGGACTCCGAAAAGCTGTTCAAGGAGCAATGCTATCAGGATGAGGGCAATGCACGACAGCAGGCGGCGCGCGGCACCTATGATCCGCTGTACCTCAACTATACGATGGGCAAGCTGATGATCCGCAAGCTTCGCGAGGACTGGACGAAAGGCGACCGGACCAAGTGGAAGGCCTTCCACGACGAGTTCCTCTCCTACGGCGGCCCGCCGATCCCGATGGCACGCGCGGCGATGATGAAAGAGGATGCGCCGAAGGCTGTTTTCTGAGGCTGACAATGCGACGGGACCAGGATCGCCCTTGAGCGAGCCACGTTTCCTCTTCCTCGTCATCCCGGCCTTCGCCGGGATGACAGCTCAAGAAGCCAACGCGGTCATGCCGTTTAGTCCGCTGGTGCCCGCAGCCGGGCGACAAAGAAACCGTCGAGCCCGCCAGCATCGCCCAGCATACCGGGCAGGGTGCGGGCGAACCCGCTTGCGTCGGGCGTCACCGCATCTGGCAGTTCATCTGCCTGCACGCGATCGATCCGCCATGTCGGGTGATGCGCGAGAAAGGCTTCGATCTGCTCCTCGCCCTCGGTGCGTTCAAGCGAACAGGTGGCGTAGACCAGCGTGCCGCCGGGCTTGACCCAGCCCGCGGCGCGCGCGAGCAATTCGCCTTGCAGCACCGCCATCTCGTCGATCTGGCGCTGCTCCACCCGGTGCAGCACGTCAGGGTGTCGGCGGAAGATGCCGGTCGCCGAACAGGGCGCGTCGAGCAGCACCGCGTCGGCGGGTTCGGCAGGCGCCCATGATCGGATGTCGGCCTGCACTATGTCGGCCGCCAGCCCCGTGCGCGCCATATTGGCACCGAGTCGTTCTAGGCGTTTGGCGCTGGCATCGACCGCGACGACATGCCAGCCCGCGCCCGCCAGCTGCATCGTCTTGCCACCGGGAGCCGCGCACAGGTCGAGCACGGTGCGCCCGTCGCCGGAACCGAGCAGCCGCGCGGGCAGGGTTGCGGCCAGATCCTGAATCCACCAGCCGCCTTCGCGGTATCCCGGCATCGCCTCGACCGCCTGGCCGCGCGGCAGGCGGCGATGGCGCGGTGCGAGCGACACGGCATCGGGCCATTCGTCGGCGCCCGGTTCCGCGGCGAAGCTCAGGTCGATCGGCGGCGGCGAACTCCACCCGGCCTCCGCCGCTTCGACGATCGCCAGGCTCCATTGCTCGGCCCATCGTTCGGCGGTGGGCAGCGGCAGGGTGGCGCGGTCGGGGAGCTGCCAATCGTCCTGCTGCGCGCGCGACAGGATCGCGTGAACCAGTCGGCGCGGGCCGCCCGCGACGAGCGGCAGCGCGGTCGCCACCACCGCATGCGCAGGGCTTTTGAGCACGAGCAACTGCGCCAGGGCGATCCGCAAGACGGCGCGCGATTTGACGTCTTCGGGCAATATCTGCGCGGTCGCGCTGTCGATCAGCGCATCGATATCGACCATCCACCGCAAGGTTTCGGATGCGATCGCCACGGCAAAGGCGCGGTCGGCGCCGGTCAGACCCTGCGCCGCGGCATGCATCGCGACGTCGAGTGAATCGCCGCGGCGCAGGATGGCGTCGACCAGCCGCAGCGCAGCGCGGCGCGGCGCGGTGCCCGGGGGATCGGGCTCATGTCCCCCGCGCTGCCTGGGGCGCCGCGAGCGATCAACCATGACGATAATCGGCGAGGCTGGCGTGATGCATGAAAAATCCTATATGATGCGCGTTATGACTGACCGCAGCGAAACAGACACGATCGGCGGAACGCCGCGCGCGGTGCAGCGTCCAGCGCATGTGAAGGCGCCCGCCGAATGGACGGCCAGCCCGGTACCACGCCCCGAACCGATCTGCGAGGAAAAGGCCGAGGATCAGCCCGGCGGCCGCAATCCGGTGCGCTATGGCGACTGGGAGCTGAAAGGGATCGCCGTCGATTTCTGACGTGACCGCAGCCGGGCGCGTCAAAAAGGGTTCATCCGCCCCATCAGCCCGTTGCGATCGACAAACTGATGCTTCAGCGCCGCGAGGATGTGCACGGCGGCGAGTCCAAGCATGGCGAGCCCCAACACCTCATGCCGGTCGTGCATGACGTCGGCCAGCCCCTCGTTCGCCGCGACGATCGTCGGAATGGTCGCCACCCCGAAAAAGTCGATTGGTCGATCCGCGGCGGACATCCAGACCCAGCCCGACAGCGGGAGCAGGATCAGCAGCGCGTAGAACAGGAAATGCACCGCCCCGGCGAACAGTCGTTGCCAGGCTGGCGTCGTCACCGGCAGCGGCGGCGGCTTGTGGCCTAGCCGCCACAGGATGCGGAGAATCGTCAGCCCCAGAACGGCAATGCCCAGCGCCTTGTGCACATCCATCGCCGCACGATGCGTTTCGCGCGGCATGTCTTCAGTCAGCATGGCAAGGCCGATATTGGCGATCACCGCCAGTCCGATCAGCCAGTGAAGCCAGATGGCCACCCTGGTGTAACGCGAACCGGCGGTGCCGGTGGTTTCTGCCAGGGTAGCCATATGATTCATGCTCCTCAGATTGCCGGCATTTCCTGCATGTCCGGCACCTTGCCAGCTTTGACCTGCTCGGCAAAGACTTCGCGCATCAGTTGCAGCGAGAAAAGATGCGCAAAGATCAGGCCGAGGATGCCGTTCTGCATCATCTTGCGCAGCACGTCGCCGCGCAGTTCGCGCAGCTTGTTCTCGTCGACCATCTGGAAACCGCGATAGATATAGGGCTTGTCGACGCCTTCCTGCTGGATGCTGACTTCGCCTTCCATCAGCAGGTCGGCCTTTTTCAATTCTTCCATGAACAGACCGGTGCGCTGGCCGGCCTCTTCGAAATTCTTGCAGAATTCAAGGATCGCCTCGACCGGCTGGGTGGGCTGGCCGTTTTCGAACAGCGCATCGCCTTCGTCGAACTTGCCGATCGCGTTCGAGGTCGGATCAAAGCACAGCGACAATTCTTCCGAACCCTGCTGCAGCCGGGCCAGCATGAATGGATAGCGGCGCACATAGGCAGGGACATAGACCGGGTTGATCAGCTTGCCATTGTCGTCGACGAAGGTGTTCACGCCTTCGTTCAGGCCCATCAGCGCCAGCGGCACAGGATTGTCGCCCGCCGAAAAGACGATGGGAAAAAAGCGGCACGCCGAAACAAACTCGTCCGACGTCAGCGGAACCGCGTGCTGATTGATCAGAAAATCGGCATTGTCCATCGGACGCGCGTGGAAATCGGCATGCTCGACGCTCGAAAGCGGCATCAGATCCTTGTAGAACAGCGGCAGGTTGGAAGGGGCGGGCGCAGTGGCCATGACAAAACTCCGGTAGGACGCCCCGACCAGCCGGGACGCAAAAGATAACAGCGCGCCTTATTGACCCGCGCCGCGCGGCGCAAGGGGGCGATGATAGGCGGCGGTTACGGCATCAGCCGATCAGCTTGCCGGGATTTAGAATCCCCGCCGGATCGAGACCGGCCTTGATCGCGCGCAGCGCAGCCAGTCGCGCAGGGCTGTCGAGTTCGGCCATGACGTCGCGTTTCAGCTGGCCGATGCCATGTTCGGCGGACAGCGAACCGCCGAGTTCGATGACATGCGCATAGACGAGGCGGCTGACCCCGGCGCCATGCTCTGCCAGCCACGCCGCGCCGTCGGTCCCCACCGGCGGTTGGACATGATGGTGGACATTGCCATCGCCGAGATGCCCGAACGACAACGCGCGGGCGCCGGGGAAGGCCGCGGCCAGCCGCGCCGGATTGTCAGCGACGAAGGTCGGCATCAGGTCGACCGGGACGCTGACGTCATGCTGCAGCGCTGGACCCTCGGCGCGTTCCGCCTCTGAAATGGAGTCGCGCAGGCGCCAGAAATCGTCGCTTTCGCGATCGTTCTTGGCGATCACGACGTCGCGGATCAGCCCCGCATTGAGCGCCGTGGCAAGTTGGCGTTCGAGCGCATCGCTCAATTCCTGTTGATTGTCGCCCGCGAGCTCGGCGAGCACATACCAGGGATGCGGCGCGGCGATCGGGGCGCGGGTTTGCGGAATGTGGCGCAGCACCGCATCCAGGCAGGCGTGCGGAATGATCTCGAATCCTTCAAGTTCGCGTCCGATGCTGGCGTCGAGCTGGCGAAGGAGGCGTAGCGCCTGCTCCGGCGAATCGATCGCGATCCACGCGGTGCAGCGAGCGATCGCCGCCGGAACGAGGTGCAGCGTCGCGGCGGTCACGATGCCAAGCGTCCCTTCCGCACCGCAGAGCAGGTGCCGCAGGTCGTAGCCGCGATTGTCCTTCTTGAGCGGTGCGAGGCCGTCAAAGATGCTGCCGTCGGGCAGGACCGCCTCGATCCCCGCAACCAGCGCGCGCATCGTGCCGTGACGCAGCACCTGGGTGCCGCCGGCATTGGTCGACACGAGGCCGCCGATCGTCGCGGACCCCTTGCCGCCCAAGGTGAGCGGAAAGCGCAGCCCGTGCGCAAGCGCGGCATGATGAAAGGTCTCCAGAATGACACCCGCCTCGGCCACCGCAACCTGCGCCGCTGCATCGATGCTGCGGATCCGGTTCATGCGGCGTAGGCTCAGCAGCAGCTGGTTGCCGCCGGGGTCGGGGGTAGCGCCGCCAACCATGCCGCTATTGCCGCCCTGCGGCACCAGCGCCGCCTGTTCCGCGGCGCACAGGCGTACGGCCGCCGCGACCTCTTCGGTCGACCCCGGCGACAACATCGCCGCGGCGCGTCCGGTATATTTGCCGCGCCAGTCGGTCAGCCAGGGCGCCATGCTATCGGCGTCGGCCGTATAGCCCTTGGGTCCCAGCAACGCGGCCAGACGAGCGAGCAGATCGGGCGATGGCGCCGGGCTCATGCCTTGTTTTCCCACCTTGCGGCGGCGCGCGGGCGAATATAGTTCATTTGATGTTCAATCATGGCTGTTAAGGCGGGATTGGATGAATACCGAATTTTCGTCCAGAGGGTTTGGACGCGGGAGCAAAGAGTGACCAGCAATTTCGATCAGGACGCCGAAGGAGCGGCAGCGCGCTGGTGCTGACGGCGGCGGCCCTGTGGATTGCGGCGGCAGCCCCGGCGGGCGATGCTTTGCCGCCGGTCGCCGCGCCCGAACCGCTGGTCGCGCTGACCGCGCCGACGCCCGAACAGATCAGCGCGTTCTGGCAGGTGGTGATCGAACAGCAATTGATCATTCGCGTTCCGGCGCAGCGTTCGCAGCTCAACAATTTCGCCGCTGGACCGATGCCGTCGCGGCGTGCGACCGAAATCCCGATCGTCTGGAAAGAGAAAAAGGCGCCCAAATGTGTGGCCATGCGCAACATCATGGGGATGCAGGCAACCCAGCGCGACAGCATCGACATCATCACCCGGCAGAAGCAGCGACTGCGTGCGCAGCTCAATCGGGGATGCCGGGCGCTCGACTTTTATGCCGGTTTCTACATGCAGGGCAGCAAGGACGGTAACTTGTGCGAGGATCGCGATCAGATCCACGCGCGAACCGGCGCCAAATGCGAAATCGACAAGTTTCGATTGATGGTTCCGGTCCGCGACGACGATTGATTGCGCAATTCGTCGCCATTTCTTGACTTTTCATCGCCATTTGCCCAAGGCCCGCGCAGCGCCGCCTGCGTGGAAGGCTGAGCGTCACCTCTTTTTCCGGACATGATACCTCATGAAATTTGCCGAGATCGGCCTTTCCGACGAACTGTTACGCGCCATCGACGAGTCGGGCTATGACGAAGCGACGCCGATTCAGGCGGGGGTGATCCCCTCGGTCCTGATGATGCGCGACATTATCGGCATTGCCCAGACGGGTACCGGAAAGACCGCATCGTTCGTTTTGCCGATGATCGATATCCTGGCCCACGGTCGCGCGCGGGCGCGGATGCCGCGGTCGCTGATCCTGGCGCCGACGCGCGAACTCGCGGCGCAGGTGGCCGAAAATTTTGAAAAATACGGCAAATATCACAAGCTTTCGATGGCGCTGTTGATCGGCGGGGTCCAGATGGGCGATCAGGTGAAGGCGCTGGAAAAGGGCGTCGACGTGCTGATCGCGACGCCGGGCCGCCTGATGGACCTGTTCGAACGCGGCAAGATCCTGCTCACCGGGTGCAACCTGCTGGTGATCGACGAAGCCGATCGCATGCTCGACATGGGGTTCATCCCCGACATCGAGAATATCTGCACCAAATTGCCGGCAAACCGTCAGACCCTGCTGTTCTCGGCGACGATGCCCGCACCGATCAAGCGGCTGGCCGACAAATTCCTGTCGAACCCGAAAACGGTCGAAGTCGCGCGCCCGGCAAGCCGAAACGAGAATATCGAACAGTTTCTGGTCAAGACATCGGAACGCGGCAAGCGCGATACCCTGCGCGGCTTGCTCGAAGCGGAGGACGTCAACACCGCGATCATCTTTTGCAACCGCAAGACGACGGTGCGAGAATTGGCGAAGGTGCTCCAGCGTTCGGGCTATAGCGCGGGCGAGATCCAAGGCGACATGGACCAGTCGAGCCGCACCGCCGAACTCGACCGGTTCAAGAACGGCACGATCAACATCCTCGTCGCCTCCGACGTCGCGGCGCGCGGCCTCGACGTCAAGGGCGTCAGCCATGTTTTCAACTTCGACGCCCCGTGGCACCCCGACGATTATGTCCACCGCATCGGCCGCACGGGGCGCGCTGGCGCCAAGGGCCGCGCATTCACGCTGGCGACCCCGTCGGATGACGAGGCGATCGACAATATCCAGAAACTGACCGGCTATAAAATTCCGGTCCATGGTGGTGATGCCGTCTCAGCCGACGGCGCCCCTGCGGCACCCCGCGAAGCGGACGACAAGCCGCGCCGAGCGCGCTCGGAGCGTGGTGCCCGCGGTCGCGGTGCCAAGGCGGACAAGGTTGCAGAGCAGCCGCGCGACGAAGCCAAAGCCGCCCCGGCCAAGGCGACGAAGTCGCGCGACGATCGCAAGTCGGCCGCGCCGTCAAAGTCGAAACCTGCGCCGCGGCACGACGATCAGGATGGCCCCGACGACGGCTGGAACGGCCCGACCCCAAGCTTCCTGTCAGTCGGTTTCGGAAGCTAAGGGATAAAGCAGGTCAGGCCCGTCAGAGCTTGACCAGCATCTTCCCCATATTGGCGCCGGAAAACAGGCCGAGGAAGGCGTCAGGCGCTGATTCAATCCCGTTGTGCACCGTTTCGCGGATCGTGACCGCACCGCTGGCGATCAGGCCGCCCATGTCGGCGTAAAATTCTTCCATGCAGTCGAAGAACTGGTCGGTGTAAATAAAGCCTTCCATGCGGATCCGCGCCGGGATCGAACGGATGAGATATTTCATCTCCTGCGCCTTGCCGTCATTATAGACGTCGATCATCCCGCAGATCGCAAAACGTGCGAAATCATTGGCCGTCGCAAAGGCGGCGTCGAGATGTTCGCCGCCGACATTGTCGAAATAGACGTCAATCCCCGGTTTGCCGAGGTCGCCGAGCGCCTGCGCCAGCCCCGCAAGCACCGGGCCAGCCTTGTAATCGACCATCGCATCGGCCCCAAGTTCCTTGACCCATGCGCATTTTTCCGCTCCGCCAGCCGAACCGATAACCGTCATCTCGCGCGCCTTGGCGATCTGGACCACCGCCGACCCGACCGCGCCCGCCGCGGCCGACACGAACACCACATCGCCCGGTTTCGCTGCGGCGACGCGGAGCAGCCCGATCCACGCGGTGCCGCCGGTCAGGCCCATATTGTGCAGGAAGGTCTGCGGCGTCATCCCCGCGTCCAGCGCCGCGCGCGGCAGCTTGTTCGGCATCATGTCGAGTCCGACGACGCCGCCGTCGCGCCAGCCGCCCATGTGCAGGATCAGGTCGCCGGGCGCGAAACCGTCCATTCGGCTCTCGGTCACCTCGCCGATGGCGCCGCCCGTCATCGGTTGGTCGAGCTGGAAGCTCGCGGCATAGCTTTTGGCGTCGTTCATCCGCCCGCGCATATAGGGATCGACCGACAGCCACAGGTTGCGCACGCGCAGCTGATCGGGTTCCAGCGCCGTATCGGGCATCTCGCGCAGCGCGAAATTGTCCATCGTCGGCAGCCCCTGTGGGCGGCTGATCAAATGCCAGGCTTTGCTCATCGGATCCCCATTCCCTGATTTGCGCGGCAATGACGGCGATGGTCAGAAAAGCCGTTGCCAACTGTGATGCGGTGCGTTTATGACGCCGCGGTCGCGGGGCCGTAGCTCAGATGGGAGAGCGCTGCAATCGCACTGCAGAGGTCAGGGGTTCGATTCCCCTCGGCTCCACCAGCGACCCAATCTGCCCCCACGTCCGGTCAGCCCGCGTAATCGCGGATCATGTTCTTCGCGATGACTAGCTGTTGGATCTGCGTCGTTCCTTCATAAATGCGGTAAATGCGGCAGTCGCGATAGAAGCGCTCGGCCAGATATTCCTTCAGATAGCCGGCGCCGCCGTGGATCTGGACCACCCGGTCGGCGACGCGGCCGCACATTTCGCTGGCGAACATCTTGGTTGCGGCGGCCTCGACCAGGATTTTCTCGCCGCGATCGGCGCGCGCGCAGGCGTCGTTCAGCATGCAGTCGGCGGCATAGATTTCGGCCTTGCTGTCGGCAAGCATCGCCTGGATCAGCTGGAAATTGGCGATCGGTTCGCCAAATGCCTTGCGCTCCATCGCATATTTGAGCCCCGCGTCGAGCATCCGCTTGGCATAGCCGACGCTGGCGGCCGCAACCGACAGGCGCCCATTGTCGAGGCTCTGCATCGCGGCGCGAAAGCCGATGCCTTCCTCGCCGCCGAGCAGCGCGTCGCCGTCGACATGAACGTCTTCCAGGATGACATCGGCGATCTGTGATCCGGCCTGGCCCATTTTGCCATCGGGCTTGCCGATCGAGACGCCGGGCGCATCGCGCGGGACAAGGAACGCGCTGACGTGCGCGTTCTTGGGCAGCGGCTCGACATTGGTGCGCGCCATCACAAGGATCATGTCGGCAAAGGGCGCATTGGTAATATAGCGTTTGGTGCCGTTCAGCACATAGCCATTGCCGTCGCGTACCGCGCGGGTCTTCATCGCTGCGCTGTCCGATCCGCTGTCGGGCTCGGTCAGGCCAAAGGCTGCAATGCTGCCCGTCGCCAGCTTGGGCAGCCAATATTCCTTCTGTTGCTCGGTACCAAAGCCGAGCAGCGATTTGCACACCATGCCGATGTTGATTGATACGATCGAGCGATAGGCCGGTGAGGCATAGGCGATTTCACGGATGAAGCCGACATATTGGCTGATATTCATGCCCGCACCGCCATATTGTTCGGGCATGGTCACCCCGAACAGGCCCATGTCGCGCATTTCGGCCAAGATGTCGTCGGGGACGCGGCCCAGCTCTTCAAGCTGGTCCTCCGCCGGGATCAGTCGCTCGCGAACATAGCGCTGCAACTGCTCGATAAAGGCGTCGTAGATGTCGGCGTCCATTCCCGGATTGGTCATTATTTTCCTGTCCCTTGGTCCATTATTCCGAATAGCTGTCGATCGCCGAGAAAATGCGGGTCAGCTGTTCCCGCTCGTCGGCATCGATGTCGGGACGCCAGATTTCGAACAGCAGGACGGTACGATCGCTGGTGCCGCGATTCCACGCTTCATGTTCGAAACTGTCGTCGAAAATCAGCAATTCGCCCTCGGTCCAGCCAAGCGTTTCGGGGCCGACGCGCAGGCCGCAGCCATCGGGTACCACGAGCGGAAGGTGGCAGATCAGCCGCGTATTGAGCATGCCGTGATGCGGCTGGATGTGCGTGCCGGGGGTCAGGCGCGAAAATAGCGCGAGCGGGGCGCGGCCCGGGATGACCGGTTGGGGTGCGCATTCGAGCGCAGCAAGCGTGGCGGGGCAAAGCAGGTCCATCCCATCGGCGACCTTGCCGTCCTTCCACAGCCACGCCGCGCCCCAATCGGGTTTATCGAGCAGCGGATTATTCGGTGGCGGGCGATTGGGTGCGGCGGTGACATAGGGACCGAAGCGATCCGATGCGATGTCGGTCAACGCCAGCAGCTCGGCCCGAATGGCATCGGTCGCGGCCTCGATCGCCGGGACCCAATCGAACATGGCGCGGTCGAAGACAGGCCGCTGCGCAAGGCCGGGGAAATAAAACATGTTCGGTTGCTGCAGATAGACTTGCTGTTCGCCCGCCAGCAGGCGCAGCGCTTCGGCAACGCGCGGTGCCGCGGTTCGCGCATCGATACCCGCGCCGCGCAATTGGCCCAGCAAATGGTCGGCAAAGGCGCGTTCGGACGCCACGATGAACTGTTCGGCGCGCTGAAGGCCCGGATGAAGCGAGGTCGGCACATTGCCCATCTGGGCCGCGGTGCCGAGCGCCAGCCGATAGAAGGTCCCCGCCGCGCGGTCGTCTTGCAAGCTGCGCTGCAATTCGGCCATCGCCAGGATCGCGGCGATGTTGGCACGATCGGCCTGGATCGCCGCCCGCAGAATAGCGGCTTCGGCCTCGACATCGCCGCGGCGTTCGGCGTCGCGCGCTTGTTCCAGCCATGTCGATTGCTGCGTCATCGACCACGCCATAACGCAGCAACCGCCCTTTGCAAACGGCGCGCCGCTTCGTGTCAGACGCCAGGCGGTATCACCGGATCAACCGCCTTTTGCGTGCTTCGCAATTGCTGGCGAACGGCGCCGACGAAGCGGCTGCGCCAGAAGGCGATGAGCAGCGCGAGCAATATGCCCCACGGCAGGACCGCGGCGCCGAGCGTCAGGACAAAGGTCAGCGCGGTGCTGCCGCTGCGCATCAGCGTCTCGCCCGCATTGGCAAAGGGGTTCTCGTGGCCGATCCCGGGCAAGCCGCCGTCGCTGACGTAATTGAACGCCACGCTCGTCCACGCGATCCGCGCTTCGCCCGTGCGGCGGCTCTGGCGTTCATCGCCGAGCTGTCCGCGGAGCTGGCTGATTTGCGATAGCAGCTCTGCGCGCTCGCGCTTGTCGAGCCCGCCCGCTTTGAGCCGTGACTCCAGTCGCGCGATCTCGGCTTCCGACCCGGCGCTGCGCTGCTGCGAGGCGAGGATATTGGTGCCGACATCTTCGCCGGCCACGCTGGCGTCGGCGAGCACTCCCTCGGCCTTTTCGACGCTGGCGATCGCATTGGCGCCGAACCTGCGGGCGATGCCGGGTTCGAGTTTGAACTGGGTTTGCGCCTCGACGAGCTTTTCATCGCTCAGCTGATAGCGGACATTGACGATGCGGCAACGCTGGACGCCCAATGTTTCGCAGGCGGCGGCATGTTCCTCCTGTACACGGGCGATGTGCTTGTCAACGAGGCGGAAGGTGTAGGCATAGTCGAAGGCGACGCCGGGAGCCGCCTCAATGCCGATGCGGGGGGCTGCTGCGGCATCGGCGCTTTCTTCGGCGACCGCGGGGGCTTCGGTGTCGGTGGCAGTGCCGGTGCTTGCTTCGTCGGAAGACTGTTCCGAACAGCCGACCAGGGCGAGCGCCATCGCGCCCGCTAAGAGCTTCATTTTCATCGAGGATTCTCCCAAAGCGCGACTCGATGGTCGCGTGGGATGACATAACATAACTGTTCTAGTTGACAATAGGCTCAGGCGAGGCGGACGAAACTGTCAAGCACGCGCTTGCTGCCCGCCTGTTCAAAGGCGACTTCCAGCTTGTTGCCGTCGATGTCGGCGATTTCGCCATAGCCGAATTTTTCGTGGAACACGCGCATCCCGATCGCGAGGTCGGCGCGCGGTTTGGCGCCGACCGACGCCGCCGGGCCTTTTTCGCTCGGGGCAGGAGCGCGCGTGATCGTCGACGATTGCGCGGTGGCGCGCTGCCACGCCGGGCCGCGTGTCATGATCCGCGACGGCTGCCGTTCCGCAACATGCGCGAAGGGATCGCCCTGCGCCGACCAATTGGCGCGCCACAGGCTCTGTCCGCCGCCGAAGCTGTTTTCGCTGTCGACATGTTCGGGTGGGATTTCGGCGATGAAGCGGCTTGGGATGCTGCTCATCCACTGGCCGTAGATGCGACGGTTCGCGGCGTGATATATGCTCGCGCGCTGGCGGGCGCGGGTGATCGCAACATAGGCGAGGCGGCGTTCCTCCTCGAGACTGGCGATACCGCCTTCGTCCATCGACCGCTGCGACGGGAACACGCCGTCTTCCCAGCCCGCAAGGAAGACGTGGTCGAATTCGAGCCCCTTGGCGGCGTGAATCGTCATGATTGTGACCGTCTCGACCTGTTCGTCATTGTCGCGGTCCATGACGAGGCTGACATGCTCGAGAAATTCCTCGAGCGTCTCATATTCCTCCATCGCGCGAACGAGTTCGGAGAGGTTTTCGAGGCGCCCCGCGGCCTCGGCG
This sequence comes from Sphingopyxis sp. EG6, assembly GCF_003609815.1. NCBI lineage: Bacteria > Pseudomonadati > Pseudomonadota > Alphaproteobacteria > Sphingomonadales > Sphingopyxidaceae > Sphingopyxis > Sphingopyxis sp. EG6. Next base: position 1,590,602 of record NZ_AP017603.1, on the reverse strand, counting down.
CTGCGATCGGCCTGCAGCATCGCGGTGTAGCCCGATTCGTCGAGGATCAGTTGGGTCAGCTCGGGGTGCGACAACTCATTCGCCTTCGCTTGCCAGCCCCGCATTTGCGCGACGAAATTGGCGAGCTGGCGACGCGCCTGTGGGGTCAGCTCGTCGGTTTCGGTGATGCGCGATGCGGCGTGGAACAGCGGGGCACGTTCAGCGCGCGCGAACTGGTGGATGCGTTGCAACGCCTTGTCGCCGAGCCCGCGCTTCGGAACATTGACGATGCGCTCGAAGGCGAGGTCATCGGCGGGTGACTGGACGAGGCGGAGATAGGCGAGGGCGTCGCGGATTTCGGCGCGTTCGTAGAAGCGGAAACCGCCAACGATTCGATAGGGCATGCCGATCGCGATGAAGCGGTCCTCGAACTCGCGCGTCTGGAACTGCGCGCGGACGAGGATCGCGGCGCGGTCGAGGCTGATCCCGCGATGCTGTAGCGTTTCGAGCTCCTCGCCGATCCGCCGCGCTTCCTCCGGCCCGTCCCAGACGCCGACAACGCGCAACTTGTCGCCGGGTTCAAGCTCGGTCCACAGCGTCTTGCCAAGCCGGTCCGAGTTCTGCGCGATCAGCGCCGAGGCGGCGGCAAGGATCTGCGGCGTCGAGCGGTAATTTTGTTCGAGGCGGATGACGGTCGCGCCGGGAAAATCCTTTTCGAAGCGCAATATGTTCGCGACCTCGGCGCCGCGCCACGAATAGATTGACTGGTCGTCGTCGCCGACGCAGCAGATATTCTTGCGCGCCTGCGCGAGCAGGCGGAGCCAGAGATACTGGCTGGCATTGGTGTCCTGATATTCGTCGACGAGCACATATTTGAAGCGTGCCTGATATTGTTCGAGCACATCGCGGTGCGTCTTCAGGATCACGAGCATGTGGAGCAACAGGTCGCCGAAATCGCAGGCGTTGAGCGTCTTCAGCCGCGCCTGATAGAGCGCGTAGAAATGCTGGCCCTTACCGTCAGCATAAGCCTCCTTGTCGGCGGCATCGAGATCGGCGGGGGTCAGTCCGCGGTTCTTCCATTTGTCGATCAGCCCCGCGAGCTGGCGCGCGGGCCAGCGCTTTTCGTCGAGCCCTTCGGCCTGAATCAGCTGCTTGAGCACGCGCAGCTGGTCGTCGGTGTCGAGGATGGTGAAATTGCTCTGCAAACCCACCAGTTCGGCGTGGCGGCGGAGCATCTTTGCCGCGATGCTGTGAAAGGTGCCGAGCCAGGGCATCCCTTTAACCGCGTCGCCGATCATCCGCCCGATGCGCTCGCGCATCTCGCGCGCCGCCTTGTTGGTAAAGGTCACCGCGAGGATTTCGGAAGGCCAGGCGCGCCGCGTCGCGATGATGTGCGCCAGCCGCGCGGTGAGCGCCGCGGTCTTGCCCGTGCCGGCGCCCGCGAGCATCAGTACCGGCCCCTCGGTCGTCAGCACGGCCTGCCGCTGCGGCCCGTTCAAGCCTTGCAGGTAGGGCGGGTCCGACGGGTCGGGGCGGGTCAGGTCGGTGGTCGAGATGGGGGGCATGTTCACGCGCGAACGATTAGGGAACGCAGGGCAGGCTGTCCAGCGCGGGCAGGCGCATTTTGACCTTGCACCGATCGCCTCGTCGCGTCCAAGGCGGCGCCATCAATCCGGGAAGGGGCATTAGGCGTGGAACTGGCACCCTATCGACAGCATCGGCGCATCCTGACCGCGAGCCTTGTCGGCACGGCGGTCGAGTTTTACGATTTCTATATCTACGGGACGGCCGCAGCGCTCGTGTTCGGGCCGCTCTTCTTTCCGTCCGAATCGCCGTCGGCGCAGCTGATGCTGAGCTTCATGAGCTTTGGCCTTGCCTTTTTCGCGCGGCCCGTCGGCGCGATCGTATTCGGTCATTATGGCGACCGGATCGGGCGCAAATCGACGCTCGTCTCCTCGCTGATGCTGATGGGCGCCTCGACGCTGCTGATCGCCTTCCTGCCGACCTACGCGATGGTGGGCTGGGTCGCGCCGCTTCTGCTTTGCGTCCTTCGGTTCGGGCAAGGCTTCGGGCTCGGCGGCGAGTGGGGCGGGGCAGCGCTGCTGGCGGTCGAAAACGCGCCGCCGGGCTGGAAATCGCGCTTCGGCATGTTTCCGCAATTGGGCGCACCGGTCGGATTTATCGCGGCGAACGGGCTTTTCCTGCTGCTCGGGCTCGGCCTCAGCGATGCCGAATTTACGAGCTGGGGCTGGCGGATTCCCTTCCTCTTTTCGGCGCTGCTCGTCGGGCTTGGCCTCTGGGTGCGGCTGAAGATCGGCGAGACGCCCGATTTTCAGGAAGCGCTGGAGAAGGACAAGCCGGTGGGCGTCCCGATCGGCGAATTACTCCGGCATCATATGTTGTCTACGCTCGCGGGCACGTTCGCGGTCGTCGCCTGCTTCGCGATCTTCTATCTCGCGACCAGTTTCGCGCTGGCGCACGGGACGACAGAGCTCGGTTATCCCAAGGAGCAGTTCCTGCTGATCCAGCTTGGCGCGATCCTGTTCATGGCGGCGGGGATCATCTTTGCAGGCTACGCGAGCGACGCGTCGAGTGCGCAGCGTGTGCTGACCTGGGGCTGCGGCGCGACGATCCTCGTCGGCTTCGTCTTTGGGCCTGCGTTGGCGTCGGGAAGCTGGCTGATGATCTTTGTGGGGCTGGCCAGCGCGCTGTTCGTGATGGGACTGGTTTATGGTCCGCTCGGCAGCTGGCTGACCGCGCTGTTTCCGGTCCACGTCCGCTATACCGGGGCGTCGGTGACGTTCAACGCGGGCGGCATATTGGGCGGGGCGATGGCGCCGATCATCGCGCAGGCGCTCGCCGAACGCGGCGGGACCGAAACGGTCGGGCTTTATCTGGCGCTGGCGGGCGCGGTGAGCTGGCTGGGGCTGCTGATGGTGCGGCGGCAGATGATCAGGCAGGCCTGAGCAGCGTCAGCTTCGCCTTGCCGACCTTGCGCGTCGCATCGATTTCAAACCCCGCAGCATCGACGTCTTCGTTGTGCGCCGTCTCGATCGAAATCCAGCTGTCCGGCCCGATCCAGCCGAGGCGAGCGAGTTTGTCGAGCGCCACGCCGCCCGCACCGGTGCCATAGGGTGCATCGAGCATGAGCAGGTCATATGTGCGCGACGCCGGACCGAGAGCGAGCACCGACCCGGCGCGGACATCGGCGCGCCCGGTTGCGCCCAATGTCGCCAGATTCTTGCGCAGCGCATCGAGTGCGTCGCGATCCTGTTCGGCGAACAGGCATTGTTCGGCACCGCGCGACAGCGCCTCGATCCCGAGCGCGCCCGATCCCGCAAACAGGTCGGCGACCACCAGCCCCTCAAAACTGCCGACGCGGCTGGTCAGCATCGAGAACAGCGTTTCGCGCGTGCGGTCGGCGGTCGGGCGCGTCGCGTCATTCCTCGGCGCGAGCAGCTTGCGGCCGCGCCATTCGCCCGAAATGACCCGCATCATCCCATCTGCCGACGGAATTTGAACAATTCGTCGCGCGGAACGACATCGACCGCGCCCAGCGGCATACCGCCCAGTTCAAAGGCGCCGTAGCGGGTCCGGATCAGGCGGCTCACCTGAAGCCCGAAATGTTCGAGCACCTTTCGAACTTCGCGGTTCTTGCCTTCGGTCAGCGTCATTTCGACCCACTGATTGCGGCCCGTGCGGCGCTCGAGGTTCGCGTCAATCTTGCCATAGCGAACGCCGTCGATCTCGATCCCCATCGCCAGTTCCTCAAGCTGCGCCTGGCTGATGTCGCCAAAAGCGCGCGCGCGATAGGTGCGCTCGACCCCGCTCGCGGGCAGCTCGAGCTGGCGCTTGAATTCGCCGTCATTGGTCAGCAGCAAGAGTCCCTCGGTATTATAGTCGAGGCGGCCGACGGGCATCAATCGCGGCAGATCCTTTGGGAGCAGATCATAGATGGTCTTACGGCCCTTCGGGTCACGCGCCGCGGTGATGCAGCCCGCAGGCTTGTGAAAGCGATAGAGCCGCGTCGAGACGGGCTTGGCGACCGGGTTGCCATCGACCGTCAGCCCTTCGAGCGAGGTCAGCAGGGGCGCAGGCTGGACAACGACGACGCCGTTGAGCGCGATGGAGCCTTCCTCGATCATCCGTTCGACGTCGCGGCGCGATCCGACGCCGGCGCGCGCCAGCAGCTTGGCGATCCGCTGTGGCCCCTCTTCGCGCTCGCCCTCTGCCGGCTTGGTTTTGAGGGCGGAGGCGGCGCCGCGCGCGGCGCGGCGTCCCCTTGGCGCGTCGCGGTCGCCGGCGGCTTTGGACGCGGTCCGCGGGGCGGCACGGGGAGGTCGGCGAGTGGTCATTGGAACGGATACGGCCTTTTGTCATTATGTGGGGCACAGTGTTGCCCTTGAGCCACGCTCATAGCCGGAAAAGTGTCGCTTCGTCGATGGGAAGCAGAAGCAATCTTGCACAGTGCCAACGGGCGCGTCATGGCGCCGTTAAAGGGAGTATCCATGCTGTTTGCGTCCCGCCCGTCCTGCATCAAGCGGCTGCTGATCATCGAGGATGATCCGCTGGTCGCCTTCGATAACGAGCGGACGCTGAAACACAGCGGTTACGATATCATCGCGACGGTCGATTCGGGCGAAGCGGCCGTGCCGATCATCGCCGCTGAGCAGGTCGATGCCCTGGTGCTCGATTTGGGGCTGGCCGGCCATATGACGGGCCGCGAAGTGGCGCGGCTGGCACGCGACCGGGGTATCGCGGTCCTGCTCGTGACCGGGCAATGCCCCGACGACGCTGGCGATATCGCGGTCGCCTGCCTCAGCAAGCCGCACAGCGCCTCGGCCCTCGTTGCCGCGTTGCGCGCGGTGGAATCAATAAGCTGCCAGAACAAGATGCCGCGCAAGGTCATCGGCCTCACCACCTATTGGCGCCCCGAGGCAGCGTAAGCCGCACGGCTGGCCGCGTGCATCTCAAATACCCGCTTCCAATTTGACCCCAAGGCATTAGGCCTTGGCGCCAAGCACAGAGCCGCTCGCCCGCGGCCCGCGGGGAGCACCGAATGTCCGTCGACCTTATCCGTTTTCTCATTTTTGCCGGCATCCTCGGCGGGCTGGTCGTCGTCGCGCTCGCGGTCCCGGCCTTCCGGCCCTATCTGCGCAAGAATCCCGCCGTCGCTTTCCTTCTCGGCATTTCGAGCGGGTTCCCGTTCACGCTGGTTGCCGCCACCATGACCTTCTGGCTGGCAAAGGTCGGCTTCACGCCGACAACCATCGGCTTTGCGGTGATGGTCGGCATCCCCTACACGATCAAATTCCTGTGGGCCCCGCTGGTCGACAAAATTCCTTTGCCCGTCTTGACCAAGGCGCTCGGCCAGCGGCGGAGCTGGCTGTTTCTGGTCCAATTCTTCCTTGTGATCTCGATCTGGCAGATGGGCGCGAGCAACCCGCAGCCGGACGATTATCGCTGGTTCCTGTTCTGGGCGGTCGTCACGGCCTTCTTTTCGGCAACGCAGGACATCGTCATCGACGCCTATCGCATCGAAATCCTCGAAGAGGACGAGTTCGCCCACGGTACCGCCACCAACCAGTTCGGTTATCGCACCGGCAATCTGATCGCGGGCGCGGGGACGATCTATTTCGCCTCGCAGGAAGGGCTGGGGCTTGGCTGGGCCATGGCCTACGGGCTCACGACGCTCTGCGTGCTTCCCGCGGTCCTCGGCGCCTTCTGGGCGGGTGAAGGCAAATTTGTCGACCGCTTCAGCAGCGCATCGGGCATGAAGCCGGGGCAGTGGCTCGTCGAAACGGTGGTCAACCCTTTCCGCGAGTTCCTGACCCGTAACGGCGCGCTGATGATCCTGCTGTTCATCCTGGTCTATAAAGTCGGCGATGCGATGGGGCAGGCGATGCTCGGCCCGATGATCGTCGATCTCGGCTTCGCCGACCTCGACTATATTTCGGCGAACAAGATCTGGGGCTTCGCTGCACTGATTATCGGGTCTGCGCTGGGCGGGCCGTTCGTGCTGTGGCTCGGCATGGGCCGCGCGCTGCTGGTTTCGGTGCTGCTCATGATGTTCTCGAACGTCATGTTCATGGCGCTGTCGATCGTGGGCAACGACTATTGGATGCTGGTGGCGGCGATCGTGACCGAGAATGTCACCAGCGGGATCGGCCTGACCGTCGTCGCCGTCTATCTCTCGGGACTGTCGAACATCGCCTATACCGCAACGCAGTTCGCGCTGTTGTCGTCGGTTGCGGTGATTGGGCGAACCTTCATGGCCGGGCCTGCCGGGTTTGCCGCGGAAAGGCTGGGATGGACAGGGTTTTGGGGGCTCACGATCCTCGCCGCCATCCCGGGCATGATCCTGCTGTGGATGATGTGGCGCAAGGGCTATGTCGTGCAATCGATCCGCCAGAGCGGCGCGATCGACGAAGGCAAGCTTCGCAAGCCCGTCGGCGCCGCGCGCATCGCCGGCTTTGCGCTGATTGTCGCGGGGGTTGTCGGCGTGTTGCTGGCCAACCAGCTCGAGCTGGCGTCGCAGGTCATGTACGCATCGCTCGCCGCCCTGGTCGTTGGCGCGCTGCTGGCGTGGAAGGGGCCGACAGCGAAGGTGGCATGAGGGGTTTCGGGCGGGAGCGGACAAACCAGCATGTTCTTCCCGTTTGTGTCGAGCGTAGTCGAGACACCCATGGGGAGCGCGTGCCTGCGCGTGTCTCGACTACGCTCGACACGAACTGAAACTGACGGCGGTGTTGAACCGCCCCCACATGATATCCCCTAAACCGGCAGCTCGCCGTTCGCGCCCAGCACCACGCCCGCAAGATAAAGCGACCCGCAGATCAGGACATCGCCCGCTGGCCGATGCGCCGCGATATGGCGGAGCGCGACCCCGACGTCGTCGCACGGCTGGGCATCGGCAATGCCAAGTTCGGTCTGGACCCAGTGGCAGAGGTCCTTCGGATCGTGATGTTCGTGGCCCGGGAACGGGACGGCCTGAAACGACGCGATTCGATCGGCGAACGGGCGCAGAAAGCCCGTGGCATCCTTGTTGCGCAGGAGTCCGCAGACGATGTGAAGCGGCGCACGGTCTTCGAGCGCCCTGGCAAGCGCGACCCCGGCATCCGGATTATGCCCACCGTCGAGCCAGATTTGCGCTCTCGCGGGCAGCAGCGCGGTGAGCGGCCCGGCGCCGAGGCGCTGCATCCGGCCCGGCCAGAAAGCCTTGGCGACGCCGGTCGTGATCGCCACGTCGGTCGGCTGCGGATCAGGCGCAAGGCGCAGCATCGCGATGGCGAGCCCGGCATTACGCATCTGGTGCGCGCCCGCCATACGTGGATGGAGCAGGCGGTCGACCGAACCCAGCTCCGAGCGCCAGTGAAAGGCGTCGCCTTCGGCCTCGATCGTCCAGCTGTCGCCTTCGGGAAAGAGTGTCGCCCCGACGTCAGCGACCCTCGCCGCGATGGTGTCGCGGACGGGGGGTGGATAGGCAAGGGTGGCAACGGGCGTGCCCGGCTTGATGATCCCAGCCTTCTCCCACGCGATGCGCATTGCGGGCTCCCCCGGCGTCCCGGCTTCGGGCGCAAGCAGAAACGCCTCATGATCAATGCCGAGCGAGGCGATGCCAGCGACCGCCGGGGGCGGAATGATGTTCGTCGCATCAAGGCGTCCGCCAAGCCCGACCTCGATGATGCAGTCGTCCGCCGGGATGCGCGCGAAGGCAAGAAAGGCTGCGGCGGTCGTGATTTCGAAAAAACTTGCGTGAAGGTCCGCGGCTTCGTCGAGCACTTCTTCAAGCAGCGCGGCAAGCAGCGCGTCGTCGATCAGCGTTCCCGCGAGGCGGATGCGTTCGTTGAAGCGCACGAGGTGCGGGCTGGTATAGGCGTGGACGCGTCGCCCCTCTGCTTCGAGGATCGCGCGGAGATAAGCGCAGGTCGATCCCTTGCCGTTGGTTCCCGCGACGTGGAAGGTCCGCGGAAGCTGGAGCTGCGGATTGCCGAGACGCGCGCAGAGTTCGGCAATGCGTTTGAGCCCGAGAACGTCGCGCCCCGGCGACAGCGCGGCGAGGCGGTCGAGCTGGGTCTGGACCGCGGGGTCGGACGAATGGGCGTGGTCGGGCATGGTGCGATTGAACCTGAAGCTATCCCAAATCCGTTCGTGCTGAGCTTGTCGAAGCACCGTTCTTCTAGCGACGTCAGTAGAAAGAACGGCCCTTCGACAAGCTCAGGGCGAACGGAAAAATAGGCGCTGCTGATTGTCTAAAGTCAGGCCGCCTTTTCGGGCGCTAGATAACCGATCAGGCGCCCCAGCGTTTCGGGCAGCTCCTTGCGATGCACCACCATGTCAATCATCCCGTGATCGAGCAGATATTCGGCGCGCTGGAAGCCTTCGGGCAGTTTTTCGCGGATCGTATTCTCGATCACGCGCTGGCCTGCAAAACCGATCAGCGCCTTGGGTTCGCTGATCTGGATGTCGCCGAGCATCGCATAGCTGGCGGTGACGCCCCCGGTCGTCGGATCCGTGAGCAGTACGATATAGGGGAGGCCGGCGCGGCGCAGGCGCGCGAGCGCTACTGTGGCGCGCGGCATCTGCATCAACGACAGCGTGCCTTCCTGCATCCGCGCGCCTCCCGCGGCGGTGATGGCGACATAGGGGACGCCGCGCTTGATCGCATTCTCGACGCCCGCGACAAAGGCCTCGCCGACCGCGACCCCCATCGAACCGCCCATGAAAGCGAAATCCTGCACGCCGATGACTGCGCCCTGGCCCGAGATGCGGCCAAAGGCATTCTGATAGGCGTCGCGGTCGCCGGTCTGCGCGCGCGCCGCCTTGATGCGGTCGACATATTTTTTGGTGTCGCGGAATTTGAGGGGATCTTCGGGCGCCGCCGGGGCGGCGATCAGCTCGTGGATACCGCCGTCGAAGAGTTGCGCGAAGCGTTCCTTCGCGCCGATGCGGTCATGATGGTCGCAGCGCGGGCAGACGTTCAGATTGTCTTCCCATTCCTTGACGAACACCATCTGCTGACACTGGCGGCATTTGTGCCACAGATTATCGGCGGTATCGCGCTTGGCAGTGAAGGGCAGGGCGTTGCGAACGCGGTCGAGCCAGCTCATGCGGCGATCTCCTTGGCGCTATGGATAGCATCGGCGAGGGTGCGGGTGAAAGCCTCGACATGCGGCGCCGCGGAGTCCCCATGCTCGGCGATGATGTCGATGAAGGCCGATCCGACGACGACGCCGTCGGCGACGCGCGCGATCTGCGCTGCCTGATCGGGGGTGCGGACGCCGAAGCCGACTGCGACGGGCAGGTCGGTTGCGGCCTTCAGACGTGCGACGGCTTCGTCGATGCTCGCCTGAGCAGCCTGTTGCTGGCCGGTGATACCGGCGACCGAGACATAATAGAGGAAGCCACCAGCGCCGTTCAGTACCGCGGGCAGCCGCGCGGTGTCGGTGGTCGGCGTTGCGAGGCGGATCAGGTCGACCCCGGCGGCGCGCAGCGCAGGGCCGAGTTCGGGGTCTTCCTCGGCGGGAACATCGACGCAGATGACGCCGTCGACGCCAGCCTTGGCGCATTCAGCCGCGAACCAGTCGCCGCCGCGGATCGTCATCGGGTTGGCATAACCCATCAGAACCAGCGGGGTGTCGGGGTGGCGCTGGCGAAAAGCGGCGGCGATCGCGAACAGATCGGCGGTCGTCGTACCCCTGGCGAGGCTACGCAAGTTCGCAGTCTGGATCGCGGGGCCGTCGGCCATCGGATCGGTGAAGGGCATGCCAAGCTCGATCACATCGGCACCCCCCGCGACGAGCGCGTCGAGATTGGCGGCGGTGTCGCCGTCGCCGCCAGTGATGAAGGCGACGAGCGCGGGGCGGGGCTTGGCAAAGACAGCAGCGAAGCGTGTCACAGCGCCACCCCCAACGCATCCGCCACGGTGAAGATGTCCTTATCCCCCCGGCCCGAGCAATTGACGATGATGATCTTGTCATTGCCCAGCGTCGGCGCGATCCGCTCGGCGGCGGCGATTGCGTGCGCACTTTCGAGCGCGGGGATGATGCCTTCGAGCTTGGTCAGTTTCTGGAAGCTCGCCAGCGCCTCGGCGTCGGTGACGGGTTCGTAGCGGACGCGGCCGATGTCGTGGAGCCAGCTATGTTCGGGGCCGATGCCCGGATAGTCGAGGCCCGCCGAGATGCTGTGCGCTTCGGTGATCTGGCCGTCTTCGTCTTGCAGCAGATAGGTTTTGTTGCCGTGGAGGATGCCGGGTTTGCCGCCCGCCAGGCTCGCGGCGTGCTTGCCGTCCAGCCCTTCCCCCGCAGCTTCGACGCCGACGATCGCGACGTCCGGGTCATCGAGGAAGGGGTGGAACAGCCCGATCGCGTTCGAACCGCCGCCAACCGGCGCGATCAACATGTCGGGCAGGCGACCTTCTGCCTCCAATATCTGCGCGCGCGCTTCGTCGCCGATCACCGACTGGAAGTCGCGGACAAGCTCGGGATAGGGGTGCGGCCCCGCGACCGTGCCGATGATGTAGAAGGTGTCGTGGACGTTCGCGACCCAGTGGCGCAGCGCCTCGTTCATCGCATCCTTCAGCGTCTTGGCGCCGCTTTCGACCGCGACGACTTCGGCGCCGAGCAGCTTCATGCGGAACACATTGGGCTGCTGTCGCGCAACATCGACCGCGCCCATGAAGATGGTGCAGGGCAGGCCGAACAGCGCGGCGACGGTCGCGGTCGCGACGCCGTGCTGGCCGGCGCCGGTCTCGGCGATGATCTTGGTCTTGCCCATCCGCTTGGCGAGCAGGATCTGGCCGATGCAATTGTTGATCTTGTGCGCGCCGGTGTGGTTCAAATCCTCGCGCTTCAGGTAAATTTTCGCGCCGCCAAGATCGTTCGTCAGCCGCTCGGCGAACCACAGCGGGCTCGGACGCCCGACATAATTTTTGAGCAGATAGTCGAACTCGGCCTTGAACGCCGGGTCGGCCTGCGTGGCGCGATAATGGCGTTCGAGGTCGAGGATCAGCGGCATCAGCGTTTCGGCGACATAGCGGCCGCCGAACTGGCCGAAATGGCCGCGTTCATCGGGGCCGGTGCGCAGGCTGTTGGGCAGGGTCGTCGTATCGGTCATGGTCAATTCCATCGGCAATGGGGTGGGCGCTCGCTCAAACAGGGATTTGAAGCGATCAGCGCCATCGTTTTCCGATGCGCATGGTGAAAGGCCGTGCCGTTAACATGCGGCGACCGCTTTAAGGAAAGCGGCGATCTTGTCCACATCCTTCACGCCGGGCGCGCTTTCGACCCCCGACGACACGTCGACCAGCGGCGCGCCGGTCGCGGCGATCGCTTCGGCCACGTTCGCGGGGGTCAGGCCGCCCGCAACGCCCCAATCCATGGTGTGACGATGATTTTGAAGCAGCGACCAGTCGAAACGGGTTCCGGTCCCGCCGGGAAGCGCTGCTGCGGGGGCATCGAACAGGATGCGGTCGGCGGCCCCCTGATATTTCTGGACCCGCTCCAGCGTTCCCGCATCCTTCAGGCCGACCGCCTTCCAGACCTGCGCGGGCGCGATCCGCTTGACCACGGCGAGCCATTCGGGGCTTTCGTTGCCGTGGAACTGGATGATGTCGGGACGCACTGCCGCCAGCGCCTCACCGGTCAGCTGCTGCGACGCGTTGACGAGCAGCAACGCGACCTCGACATGACGTCCGGCGCGCTTGCGCAGTTCAGCGGCCGTCTTGAGATCGACATGCCGCGGGCTGGGCTCGTAATGAACGAGCCCGATATGCGTGGCGCCCAGCTCGATGGCGGCGTCAACGGCTTCGGGAGTGGAAAGGCCGCAGATTTTGACGAAAGGGGGCATGGTTCAGACTCAAGCTGTCCGTTCGCATCGAGTGAAGTCGAGATGTCTCTCGACCAAGCGTCGTACCGATGGGTGTCTCGACTTCGCTCGACACGAACGGGAATTGGGGGGGCTAAAGCGTCGCTTCGATTTCGCGCGCCGCAAGGTCGGGATCGGGCGACTGGCTGATCGGGCGTCCGACGACCAGGATCGACGCGCCGTCGGCCATCGCCTGCGCCGGGGTGACGACGCGTTTCTGGTCGCCCGCCTTGCCGTTGGAGGGCCGTACGCCGGGAACGACGAAGAAGCCGCCGGGCCAGGCCTTGCGCGCCGCCTTCACTTCATGCCCCGAACAGACGATGCCGTCGAGCCCGGCTTCGCGCGCCAGCGCGGCGAGGCGGACGACCTGATCGTGCGGGGTGCCGCCGACGCCGATGTCGTCGAGGTCGGGGGCGTCGAGGCTGGTCAGCACGGTGACCGCAACGACCTTGGTGTTCAGTCCCGCCACCGCCTTGGCTTCTTCCAGCATCGCACGGCCGCCCGCCGCATGGACGGTCAGGATCGCGGGTTCGAGGGGGCGAAGCGCCTGGATCGCCTTGGCGACGGTGTTGGGAATGTCGTGCAGCTTGAGGTCGAGAAAGATCGGCAGCCCCAGCTTGGCCATTTCATGCACGCCATGATGTCCGTTGGCACAGAAGAATTCGAGCCCGAGCTTCAGCCCGCCGACATGATGCCGCACCTTCTGCGCCAGTGTGACCGCGGCGTCGAGATGGGGGTGATCGATGGCGAGATAAAGCGGCGAGCTCATGGAACATCCAGTGGCAAGGTGGGCGATGCGGTGCCCGACGCAGGGGCGGTTGTCGTCACCGGGGCGGGGGTGAGGGCGGGCTCCACGGGGCGATTGGCCAGTGCGCGCAAGTCGGCCAGCTGGCGTTCGCTGGTATCGAGGCGCCGTTTCAGCGACCAGCGCGTGGTCCGCAGCGCGATCCACATCGGCACGCTGCCGATCAGGAAGGCGGCAAGGATCAGCACCGGCAATTTGGTGTCGAGCACCTGGCCGGGCCAGATGGTGACGGTCACCGGCAGCCAGTTCGCCATCGCGAAAATAACCAGCACTGCGGTCAGCAACACCCAGATGATCGTTCGCAGGATTCCCACTATCGTCTGCTCCTCATACGCTCGGGTCAGACGACCCTATGCGAGTTTCCGGCGGGTTTCCAGCCCGCGTTACGCGGGGCCGAACACCCGGTCGAAGATCGTATCGACATGCTTCATATGATAGCCGAGGTCGAAAAGTTCCGTCAGTTGGTCGGCAGACAGGCGCGCGGTCACGTCCGCGTCGGCTTTCAGCAGTTCGAGAAGCGACAATTGGCCGTCGCTTTCCCACACCTGCATCGCGTTGCGCTGGACCAGATGGTAACTGTCCTCGCGGCTCGCGCCAGCTTGCGTCAGTGCCAACAGCACGCGCTGCGAATGGACGAGCCCGCCCATGCGGTCGAGGTTCTTCTGCATGCGTTCGGGATAGACGAGCAGCTTGTCGACAACCCCGGTTAGGCGACCAAGCGCGAAGTCGAGGGTGATCGTCGCATCGGGACCGATGAAGCGTTCGACCGACGAATGACTGATGTCGCGTTCGTGCCAGAGCGCGACATTCTCCAGCGCCGGAACGACCGCGCTGCGCACCATGCGCGCGAGGCCGGTGAGATTTTCGGTCAGCACCGGGTTGCGCTTGTGCGGCATCGCCGACGAACCCTTTTGCCCCGGCGAGAAATATTCCTCGGCTTCGAGAACTTCGGTGCGCTGAAGATGGCGGACTTCGGTCGCGAGGCGTTCGATCGATCCGGCAACGACGCCGAGCGTGGCAAAGAACATCGCATGGCGATCGCGCGGGATGACCTGCGTCGAGACGGGTTCGATCGACAGGCCGAGCTTGGCTGCGACATGCGCCTCGACCCGCGGGTCGATGTTGGCGAAGGTGCCGACTGCGCCAGAGATGGCGCAAGTGGCGACTTCCGCGCGGGCGGCGATCAGACGCGCCTTGCAGCGGTCGAATTCGGCATAGGCCTGCGCCAGTTTTAGCCCGAAGGTAACAGGCTCGGCGTGAATGCCATGGCTGCGCCCGATCGTCGGGGTCAGCTTATGTTCAAAGGCGCGGCGCTTGATTGCGGCGAGCAGCGCGTCGAGGTCGGCAATCAGCAGGTCAGCGGCCTGCGCCAGCTGGACCGCAAGGCAGGTGTCGAGGACGTCGGAGCTGGTCATACCCTGGTGCATGAAGCGTGCTTCTTCGCCTACATTTTCGGACACCCAGGTCAAAAAGGCGATGACGTCATGTTTGGTGACGGCCTCGATCGCGTCGATCGCGGCGACGTCGATGACGGGATTTGTCGCCCACCAATCCCACAAGGCCTTCGCAGCGGATTTCGGCACGGTTCCAAGCTCGGCAAGTGCGTCGGTGGCGTGCGCTTCGATCTCGAACCAGATGCGAAAGCGATTCTCGGCTGACCAGATCGCGGTCATTTCCGGCCTGGCGTAACGCGGAACCATTGAATTTCCTTCCTTTTAGGGCGCTCCATCGCGGAATCCCTGCGGAACCGCGCCGGGGCGCCCCGTAGCAGGGACGGGGCGTTTCGCCAAATGCCGCAGACCGGCAACCATGCCCAAACCCGGCGGTTGCTTTCGTGCCCCATCAGAACAGGCGACCGGCCCCAAGCCTCAAAAGTCGCCGCGAAAGGAGAATTTCATGCTGAAACATATGCTTTTGATCGGCGCCGCGGCGGTGAGCTTCCCCGCGCTGGCGCAGACCACTGCCCCGACGAGTGAGAAACCTGCCCCGATCGACACCATGGCACCCGCGCCGGACGAAAAGTCGGCCGATGATGCCAAGCCGACCGACGGCACGGCGCCGACTGAGGACGCCATGCCGACCGACACACCCCCGGCAGCCGAGCCGAACCCGCCGGCTGACCAACCCGCTCCGGAGCCCGAGCCGACGCCCGAACCGGTCCCGGAATAATCCCCCCGACGAACAAATTAGGAGAATAACCATGTTGAAACAGATGCTTTTGATCGGTGCCGCCGCCGTGAGTTTCCCGGCGCTGGCGCAGACGACCCCGCCCGCGGCCGATCCTGCCGCCCCGACGACTGCTGCCGAACCGGCAACGACGCCCGACACGACGATGCCGACTGAGCCAGCCCCGGCTCCGGCCCCCGACGCTTCGGCGCCGCCGACGGCGACCGAACCGGCACCCGCCGCTGGCGCCCCGGCAACGCCGAGCCAGATCGCGCAGATCGTCGACAAGGAATTTCCGACCTATGACGGCGATGCCAATGGCGATCTGAACGAGGCCGAGTTTTCGGCGTGGATGAAAAAGCTGCGCGCAGCCACCGAACCGACCGTCGACACCGAGTCGGCTGAGGTGAAGACGTGGATCGGGCAGGCGTTTGCCGCCGCCGATGGCGACAAATCGGGCGCGGTCAACAAGACCGAGCTGACCGGTTTCCTTTCGCGCGGCGCCTGAACAGGCTTCCCGCGGGGTGGTGCGGCCGTCGGAGCGTTCCGGCGGCCGCATCGCTGTGCGCGCGAAAGCCTAAGGCTGCCGCACCGAAACGATTCTCAGCTCATGATCGTCGCCGCTGCGGTCGGGCCAGCTGATCGACTGGCCGACGCTGAGGCCAATCAGGCCCGCGCCGACCGGCGTCAGGATCGAGATGCGGCCAGCGGCGATATCGGCGTCACCCGGGTAGACTAGGCGCACCGATCGCTCGGCGCCGTTCGTCGCGTCGACAAAGGTCACCTCCGACCCCATTGTGACGACGTCGGATGGAATGTCGGAACGGCTACAAATCGTCGCGCGATCGATTTCATCGAGCAAGCCTTCGTAAAGGTTGAGCGAATCGCGCTGCTTTAACAGCGTGAGTTCGGTCAATATGTCGGCTTCGCTGTCGATCATATGGATGTGCGGCCTCGCGGCCTGGGTATTTGACATGGCACGAGCTTTCCGGCTGAGGCGCGGCGATCGGAATCGCGCGCAGCAGTGTTGCAAAGGAAGGTTGCCCCGGGTTCGGGGCAAGTGCGCCGGAACCCGGGGCTAAAGGCCCGCGAGAAGTTGTCCCCCGTGGAAACGGAAGCGAAGAAGGCCGCGCCGGATCTGCATGGCCTGAATGATGTCGCAGCGCACGGGCGAAGTCAAATACGGCGCGTCGACGACCCGGCGGTTAGAGAAGTCCCATCGCGCGGAAGCTGCGATATTCCGAACCGCCGATGATGATATGATCGTGCAGGACGATCCCCAGGCGCGCGCCCGCATCGGCGATTTCGCGGGTGATCGCGATGTCCTGTCGGCTTGGTTCGGGGCTGCCGCTGGGGTGATTATGGATCAACACACTCAAGCCGACTATCGTATTGATTTTACTTGACAAAACGGGCTTGTCTCGGACAGGTGGGGGCTGCGACTGGGATCGACAGCGCGTGCATCCCCGTGATTATCACCGTTGATCCTACTCGGTCAGCAGCGCATTGCGTGACGCACGACAAGTCACGAGATTCTTCTCGTCCCAGGTGTCGAGCGCGTCAACTGGGTAGAGCACCGCCTTGCCAATCTTAACGAACCCAGGGCCGACGCGCATTGCTCTCCAATTGCGGAGCGTACCGACACTGATCTCGCCTCGGTAACGCTCTGAAACCTCGTCTGCTGTTAAATACTTTTGCTCGGTCATCGTCGGACCCTTCACGTCACCTTCGCTCACGCAAACGTAGACGGTCGACCGCAGGTGAAAAAGGCTCCCAGAACAAGATGAGTAACGGATGGCGCGACCAGGTTCGCCTCTCCGCGCCCGAGTTCGCCCGAGCGTGAGAAAAACTCGAAAGCTCGCGTCGTTGACGATCGCCACAGGCGCGCCATGGCTCCTATGTGGCTCCTAGCCAAACCGCTTTTTGAGTTCGGTGCGTCTTCCATCATAGCTGAACCGATCATATCCGCAGGCGAAAGGCGAAGAATCTTACACGAGGAATAAACGAGAAATCCGACCAGCGCACTCCAGGTCGGCCGAACGAAAACAATGGCTTGAAAGTAGACGCTAGCCGTTCAAAATCCAGTTCCGAAAGGAGTGCCGGTTCGACCCCGGCCACCCGCACCATCGATCAGACGACTGTTGCCCTTGAATCGCGGTGGCAAACCTTACGGGTGCGCCAGCCCCATCGTCGCCTGTAATTCTGCACCAGATTTTCGTGCACGCCGTCTCTTTGGAGCCACTAGCCCCGCTGCCAGGCATGGAAGCGCTCGACCCAGCGCAGCAGCGCCTCGGGCTTGTGGGCCTTTTTCCATTCACCCGCCGCGTATTTGTTCGCTTCGGACATCGTCGGATAGGCGTGAATCGTACCGAGGATCTTGTTGAGGCCGAGACCGTGCTTCATGGCCAGCACATATTCTGCGAGCAGTTCGCCCGCGCCCGCCGCAACGATCGTGACACCCAGGATCTTGTCCTTGCCCGGCGATACGAGCAGTTTGACGAACCCCGAATTGGCGCCCTCGGCCACGGCGCGATCAAGATGGCTGAGATCATAGCGGACGATCTCGTAAGGAATTCCCTCCGCTTTCGCCGTCGCCTCGGTGTGGCCAACATGCGCGACCTCCGGATCGGTGAACGTCGTCCAGGGGATAACGGAATAGTCGGCGCGGAATGTCTTCAGGCCGCCGAACAGGGCGTTGACGGCGGCAAACCAGGCCTGGTGTGCGGCGAAGTGGGTAAACTGATACGGCCCGGCAACGTCGCCGACCGCGAAGATGTTCGGGTACAAAGTCTGCAGCGCGTCGTCGACGATAACTGTCTTGTCGGTCTCGATGCCGAGTTCCTCGAGCCCGTAGCCCGTCAGGCGCGCCTTACGGCCGACTGCGACGATGATCTCGTCGAAGGGAAGCGTCGTCTCGCCAGCGGCCGAGTGAGCCACCAGCGTCTTGCCCTCGCAGCAGAGCGCTTGGTGCCCGGTCAGGATCGTAACACCTTCACGCCGAAGCACGGCGGTGATGAATTCAGACACCTCCTCGTCTTCCTTCGGCAGAATGCGCGAACCGCCTTCCACCAGTGTCACCTGCGATCCCAACCGCGCGAACGCTTGGGCCATCTCCGTGCCGATCGGCCCGCCGCCGACGATCACCAGCCGCGCGGGCACCTCATCCCGTTCCGACAGCGCGTCCCACATTGTGTCACTGGTGAGCACGCCGACTTCAAGAAAGCCGGGGATGTCGGGAACGAAGGGTTCTCCGCCCGCTGCGATGACGATCGCACGCGTCGTCAGCCGGGACGTGCCGCCCTCGCGGCTTGCAATCTCCACCGTCCAGGGATCGACGATGCGCGCATACCCAAGGCGGACATCGACGCCCAACTCGGTGTAGCGCCCGACGCTGTCGGCGGGCTCGATGGTCGTGATGACCTCCAGGACACGTCGCATCAGCGCGGGAAAGTCCACGCGCGGCTCGGTCGAGGCAATCCCGAATTCGCGCGCGCTCCGCATCTCGTGCGCCACCCGGGCGCTGCGGATCAGCGCCTTGGAGGGCACGCAACCGGTGTTTAGGCAGTCGCCGCCCATCTTGTGAGCTTCAACCAGCGTCACCTTGGCGCGCACGGTGGCACCGATGTAGGCGGTGACCAGCCCGCCCGCACCCGCGCCAATGACGATGAGGTTGCGGTCGAACCGGCGCGGGCGTTTGAACCCTTCATAGACCTTGCGGCGCTTGACGACGCCGATGATCCATTTGGCGAGGAGCGGAAACAGACCGAGCAGAACGAACGACCCGATTAGCCCGGCCGACAGGATGTCGCCCGTGCTCTCTATGGCGGCAAGCTGCGTTCCGGCGTTGATGAAAACGAGGGTTCCCAGCAGGGTTCCGATCTGACTGACGACGTAGAAGGTCGGCAGTCTCATCGCGGTCAGCCCCATCGCCAGATTGACGAGGAAGAAGGGGAAGGCGGGGATCAGGCGCAGGGTCAGCAGGTAAAACGCGCCGTCCTTTTCGATACCCCTGTCGATCGTCGCGACGCGTTTGCCGAAATGCGCCTTGACCCAATCGCGGAGGAGGTAGCGCGACGATAGGAAGGCAAGGCTGGCGCCGATCGTCGAGGCGAAGGAGACGATGGCCGTGCCGAGCCAAAGCCCGAAGATCGCACCTGCCGCCAGCGTAAGGATCGCCGCGCCGGGCAGGGACAAGGCGGTGGCCGCGACGTAGAGCAGGAAGAACCCGCCGATCACAAGCAGCGGCCGCGCCTCCAGCAGGGCGGCGAGGTCAGTCTGACGCGCCTTCAGGCTCTCCAAGGTGAGGTAAGCGCCCAGATCTAAGATGAAAAAGGCGGCAACGGCGGCAAGCAGGAGCGCCAAGAGGCCGAGCTTGCCGGCGAGGCCCTTTTTCAAACGGCCGTCCTCCGCCCGAAAAATTTGTGGTCGAGCGACCAGCGGTCGTCGTCGCGGAACGCCAGCAGGACCAGGGTCGCTGCGGCGACTGTGATGGAAGGAAAGAACAGGATTTGGCTGCTTTCCTTGTCGAGCAGGTAGAGGCCCATCGGATCGAGAAGGTAGCGCCACAAGGCGAACGCCCCCAGGACGAGGATGAGCGCCTGCACTGGATAAGCGACACGCCGGAACAGACCCGCCACTACTAGGAGGCCGAGGATCACCTCCGCGGTGCCGAAGCCGATCTGCACCAGCGGCGAGTCGAGCAGGCCGCTGTAATATTTCTTCGCGAGGCCGGGCCCCGCCGCCGGCGAAAAGACCCGAAGCGAGCCCCATAACACGAGGAGTAGCCCCGTCCCGATCCGCAGAAGCAGAAGCGATGCCGCCCGGGCATTTCCAACCGTGACCCTGTCGATTGTCGTCATTATCGAGCCCCTTTGTGATCAAGTTCCGAACGCCCGCGTACGGGCCGTCGCAATTCTTTCGCGGAAATCCCCGCAAAGGTTACCGCCTTCTGGTACGCGCGCACACGCCGCTCAGGCGCTCGCGTTGGCGGAAAGCGGGCCCTCCCACGATGTAACCTGGACGCCGCGACCGCCGAACAAGCTTTGGTATCGAGACCGTGCGGCTTGGTGCGAGATATCACAAACCGGACTTCTTACGGCGGGCCGACCGTGGCGGCCGCCCTCTTGCTGACGAGCCGCGCCTAGCGCTGCTGCACGAACCGCGCGGCGATGACGTTCCACCTTGTTTGATCCCGTTAAGGAATGACTTTTATGCGCTTCGTTCTCCTCCTGACAGCCGTCTTGTCGTTCGGGGCCAGCGCCACGCCCGCGCAGACTCCTCGCACTCAGGCGGCGGTGTTCGCGGGCGGTTGCTTCTGGTGCACCGAGTCCGATTTCGACAAGATGCCGGGCGTCCTGTCGACGACGTCCGGCTATATCGGCGGCAAGCTTCGCAACCCGACCTATGAGCAGGTGTCGGCCGGCGGGACGGGTCATATCGAGGCGGTGCGCGTCGTTTATGATCCCGCCAAGATCAGCTATGCGACGCTGGCATCGCGCTTCATACGCACGGTCGATCCGCTCGACGCGGGCGGCAGCTTCTGCGACCGCGGCTATGGCTATCGTTCCGCGTTCTTCGTCGCCACCGCCGAGCAGCGCCGCATCGCCGACGCGGTCAAGGCGCGGGCTGCCGCCGTCCTGAAAAAGCCGGTGGCGACGCTGGTTCTCCCCGCTGCGACCTTCTACCCGGCCGAGGCGTATCACCAAGATTATTACAAGAAGAACCCGGTCCGCTACCGTTTCTACCGCTTCAACTGCGGCCGCGATGCGCGCTTGGCGGCCTTGTGGGGCAAGTAGCGCCTCAGCGCTTAATGCCTTCCGTCAAGCCCTCGCTAAATCCGCGAGAAAGCTTCGAATACGCGCAGCGTTGACGCCGATGTCGCTGCTACCGACGCGACTGATCGATCGCATATCGACGACCGATCCGCCGGGTCGCGCCGGATCGGGGTGGACGCGAATGACGACATCGTCCTTGAAGCGGAAGAACAGGCTGGTGGCGGTGGCCTCGACGATCCCGGCCTGCGGATCCGCCAGGGCGATCGCCCAACCCCTATCGCGCACACGCCGTTCGACGCGGCGCACGGTGGCGGCCGGGCTTGCCGCTACGTGTAGCGGGCGCAAGTCGCCATAAGCCTCGCGGTGCAGCGCCTTCCAGCGGCTCTCCGGATCCATCGCCGCGAGTTCCGGCCGACCGTTGTCGGGGATGTTGTCGAGATTGTCGGGTCGCACCGTCAGCATGGCGAACCGCGGCAAGTCATCAAGGTCCGTCGCCGCGTCATGGATCGCGGGAACGCTGCGCGCGGTCGCGATCTGGTGGCCCAGATAGGAGACAAATAGCAGCGACACGGTCAGGGCGAGCAGGTTGAGCCGTCCCGTCCGTACGCCGCGGCGCCGCGACATGAGAAACGCGATAATCGCCAGCAAGCCGCCCGCCACCGTCGCATACAGCGCGTAGCGGAGCGTACCCAGCCCCGCGCCGTAATCCCATATACCCGCGCCGGTGCCGAGCGCGGCGACCAGCGCAGCCGCCACCCCGCCGAGGCTCAGCGCCAGCGCCAGCCGGGAAAGCCGCCGCGTCCAGATGCCCTTCGCGTCGACCAGGGCCTACCCCTTCTCTGCAAGATCGCCGCGCCTCAGCGGCTGCAGCAGCATGCGGTCGAGCCGCAGTTCGGCCGGCGACCGGAATTGCGGCACGCCGATCGTCATGCCGTCGTGCCCTGCGGCGGGCTGCGCGCGGTAAGTGCCGAACAGCCGGTCCCACCAGGCCAGATTGAAGCCGAAATTGCTGTGGGTCTCGCACGTCACTGCCGAATGGTGCGTCCGGTGCATGTCGGGCGTGACCAGCACGCGGCGGAGGACGCGGTCGACGCGTTCCGGGAGACGGATGTTGGCATGGCTCCACATAGCGGTGGCGTTGAGCACGACCTCGAAGATCAGCACGGCGACCGCCGGAGCGCCCAGCGCGGCGACAGCGGCGAACTTGATCGCCATCGACGCGACGATCTCGACGGGGTGGAAGCGGAGCCCCGTGGTGACGTCGCATTCCAGGTCGGCATGGTGCACACGGTGGACGCGCCACAGCGCGGGCACCGCATGGAACAGCACGTGCTGCGCGTAGATGACGAGGTCGAGCACCGCCACCGCGATCACGATCTCTGCCCAGGCGGGCAGATCGACTGCGGCCAACAAACCCCAGCCGCGCTTCTCCGCCAGCAGCGCCACGCCGACCGCCGCAGCTGGAAACAGGATGCGCAGGATCAGCGTGTCGAGTGCGACCAGCCCGAGATTGCCCGGCCAGCGCCGCCAGCGGCCGATGACCTGCTGCCGCCGCGGCGCCAGCGCCTCCGTGCAGGCGAGCGCAGCCAGCACGCCAGCGAACGCGCCGAGCCGAATCCAAGGTTCGAGGTCTGGGGGAAAATCCACGATGCGTCCTGCCACGTTCCGCATGTAACTTCACCCGCCATTCGGCCGAATGTGTCTGATAGGTTTAGGGGGGAACGAGCGATGATGCGCGGCATCTGTACGGCACGTGGCGCGGAGTGCTGCCGGCGATGAGCGGCGTCGGAGCGGTGGCCGGTCGATGCCGCGGCTGGTTCGTCCTGGCCGAACGACAAGGAAAAGCAATTCGAACCACGCTCGTAAACGATCGACGCCCGATCAACGCAGGCCGGAGCGAACGGGTATGGGCCGGCGGGCTACCGTGGCCGCGCAGTCGTGGCGCTTGCTGAAGCCTGTCGGATGAAATCAGCATCGGAGGGGAAATGATCGCAACCGCGCTGTTGCTGGCTGCCGCGCAAGGATGGGTTGGCCGGTTTACGACGCCGGGTCCGCCGCCCGCGCCATGGCGCGTCGTGCGCATCGGCAAGAAGGCGCCGCCGACGCGCTTTCGTGTGACGAAGCTGGGCGGCGTTACGGCGATGGAGGCGGTTGCCGTCAAGAGCATGGCTCTGCTCGCGCGCCCGGTGACCGTCGATCTCGCCGCCACACCGGTGCTCTGCTGGCGCTGGTGGATCGACGCCCCCGTCGCCGCCGCCGACATGCGGAGCAAGCGCGGCGACGATTATGCTGCCCGCATCTATGTCGCGTTCGACCTTCCCGACAGCGCGATGAGCCGCGGAACCCGGTTCAAGCTCGGCATCGCCCGGCGGCTGTTCGGAAGCGATGTGCCCGATGCCGCACTCAATTACGTCTGGGATAACCGCCATCCGGTCGGCACGACGCTGCCGAGCGCGTATACCGATCGCGCCCGCCTGATTGTGGCCGAAACCGGCTCGACCCAGGCGGGCCGCTGGGTTTCCGAACGGGCGGACGTGGCCGCCGATTTCGGGCGCGCGTTCGGCGGCGTCCCCGGCAAGCTGACGCAGATCGCGATCGCGTCGGACACCGACAATACCGGCTCGTCCGCACGCGCGGGCTTCGCCGATCTGCAATTCGTCGGGCGCGACCAGCGCTGCCCGGCCTGAAAGGGGACAAGAGTGAACAACCGAATAGCCGGGTGGTGTGTCGGAGCGACTGCGTCGATGTTCGCGGCGACCGCCGCCCACGCGCAGCAGACTGGGATCCAGGTCGCCGTGGTCCGTGCCGACACCGGCGCCCCGGTCGCCGACGCCGAGCTCGTCATTGAGAACCAGGAACTGGCGGTTCGGCGGACGGCGCTTACCGACGATCGCGGCCAGGTCCGCCTCGAGGGCCTGACGACCGGCGGGGCCTACACCGTCGCATATTCAGGGTCGGCCGAATTCGCTCCTGTGCAAAGCGCGCCGATCGCCTTGCGCTCGAACTTCACGCGCTCTGTTACGCTGAGGCTCGGCGTCCGCGCCGCTGACCTCCCGGAGATCGTCGTCACGGGCGTGCGCGCCGTGACCGGAATCAACACGGTGAACGCCGAGGTCTCCGGGTCGCTGACCGAGCGCGAACTCCGCGACCTGCCGGTAGAAGGGCGCGACGTCATTGGCGCGCTCGTGCGCCTGCCCAACGTGGTCGCGTCGACCGGTTTCTTTCCCGAAGCGCCCGTGATCTCGATCAACGGATCGAACGCCCTCAACACCAACTACCTGATCGACGGGCTGGACAATAACGAGAATTTCCTGGGTGGTCCCAAGTTCCCGGTGCCGCTCGGCTTCACGCGCGAAGTCACGGTAATCGCCAACAGCTACTCGGTTTTGTACGGCCGGACCCCGAATGGCCTGGTGAACTACACGACGCCCTCGGGCTCGAACGAATGGCGAGGCGAAGCCTATACGCTGGTCCGTCCGGGACGCCCGTTGGACGCGTCCTCGCCATTCCCCCGGCGCGACTTGAGCGGCAATCCGGTTGGCGAGAGTTTCGAGCGGTTTCAGGCCGGCGGCGCGCTCGGCGGCGCGATCGTCCCGGACCGCACCTTCTTCTACGCCAACCTCGAATATACGCGCGACCGCAACGTTCAGGTCGTGGACGCGCCCGCGCTTGGCGTGGTGGAAAACGTCACCGGCAACAACCAATTCCTGCTTGGCTCGATCCGCGTCGACCACCGCTTGTCGGACGACTGGACCGCGACCGTGCGCGCCAACATCGGCCGCGTCACCATCGATCGTCCGGGCGGCGCGCTCGGTGGCGGCGGCGTCACCTTTCCGTCGGCGGGATCAGATCAGGATCGCTTCTCGACGATCGTCGCGGGTTCGCTCAGCTATGCCGGAGATGACTGGAGCTATGACGGCAGCGTGCAGTTCAGCCGCTTCCGCTGGGATTACGGCGAGGCAAAGGACGGGCCCGGACCCCAGGTCTCGATCCGCGACGAGAGCGGATTGACCGTCGGCGTCGTCGGCAACCCCGGCTTCGTGTTCGATTCTCTGGAGGAAAGCTGGCAGACCGTTCAGCGCGTCCAGCGGCGGATCGGTGACCATCGCATCAGCGTCGGCGCCGACCTGCTCCACTCCAACTTCGCGCTCGCCGGCGGCGGCAATCCTGACGGCAACTTCACCGTCGCGCTTACGGCCGCCCAGACCGCCGCGTTGGCGGCGCAGGGCAGGGGGCTCGACCTGTCGGCCGGCGACGTGCTGGGGTTGAACCCGCGCGTGATCGACTATTCGGTGGAACTCAGGCCGGCCACGTTCGGGACCAGCCAGGACCAGATCGCCTTCTACCTCGAGGACGAATGGCGGCTGTCGCCCAAGCTCACCGCGACCCTCGGGCTGCGGTGGGACTATGACAGCTTGACCGCCCGGGGCGGCGGCGGGGGCGACTATGACAATATCGCCCCCCGGTTCTCGCTCAACTATCGGCCCGACGCGCGTTCCTCCATCCGCTTCGGTGCGGGCATCTTCCATGGAAAGCTCATCTACTCGGTGATCTCCGACGCGCTTCAGCGCAACACGACGTCGGCCGGACTGCGCGGTCAGCTCGACCAGCTCCAATCCGCCGGGATCGTCAGGCCTGGCGTGCCGCTCGGCCCGCTGACGTTCGATGGCAACCTCGCCGTATCGGTCCCATGCTCCACGGCCGGCGAGTGCCCGGCGCCAGGAACGGTGCAAGCATTGCGCGACACTGCCACGATCAACGAGGTCCGCATCCTGAATCCCGACGGCTATGACAGCCCCTACAGCCTTCAGTTGAGCGCGGGCTATCAACGCCAGCTCGGCGATGCGTTCACCTTGGGCGTCGACGCGATCTACAGCCGCTCGCGCAATCTCGTGCGGTTGCGCGACCTGAACGCGCCGGCATCGTTCACGCCCAACACGGCCGCGCTCACCGAAGCCAACATCGCGCTCCTCCGGTCGCAGCCGGACAATGCGAGCCGTTTCGCGCTGGCGCAGACTCTCGGGCTGGTGCGGAGCCAGGCCGACGCCGATGCGACCCGGCCGGTGGCCCTGGCACCCGGTGGCGCGCGTCAGATCACCGTGTCGGAGACCGAGGGGAACGCCACGTACCGCGCGCTAAACTTCCGCGTGGAGAAGGCGCGCATGGCGGACGATTACGCCTTCAGCCTGGTCTACACGCTTTCCAAGCTCACCAACGACACCGACGACATCAACTTTCGCGCATCGAACGCGAACGACTTCGCGGCGGATCGGGGACCCTCCGCCAACGATCGCCGCCACGTGATTTCGGCCGTGACCTATCTTTATCCGATCGACGGGCTCACCATCACCGCCGCTGGCCTCTTTCAGTCGGGCCAGCCCGTCAATTTCGTCCCTGATGCGCGCGTCTTCGGTACGCAGGACCTGAACGGCGATGGCCAGTCCTTCGGGGAGAACTTCGTTGGCAATTCGGATCGTTATCCGGGCGCGCGGCGCAATTCGGGGCGCCTGCCCTGGTCGGCGAGCATCGATCTCGGCGCCCGCTACGCGATCCCCATCGGGTTCGGAAACCTTGAACTCTCCGCCGACGTCTTCAACGTCTTCAATGCGAACAACGAGTCGGGTTTCCCAAACGCGGCGACTACGTCGAACCAAGTTCAGTTCGGGGGCGGGGCTCCGTTCACGCAGCGTAATGCTGGCCCGCCAAGGCAATTTCAGTTCGGCGCGGCGTTCAAGTTCTAGCAAAGGGTAGGAATGGCATTGTTGCAACAGTTTCAGGGGCTGATCGGCATAGCGCTCCTGCTGCTGTTCGCCTGGGTCCTGTCCGAGAAGCGGTCGGGGCGGCCATCCTGGCGCTGGATCGGCGCGGCGCTGCTCATCCAGCTGGGTCTCGCACTCCTGCTCGTGCGGGTGCCGATTGTGTGGAACATCGTGACGCTCGCCCAGCAGGGGGTGGGCGCGATCGAGAAGGCCAGCCTGGCGGGGTCGAGCTATATGTTCGGGTATTTGGGTGGCGCGGCGTTGCCGTTCGCGCTTACCCCCGGAACCGCGCCGCCACTCATCATCGCCTTCCAGATTCTGCCCATCATCATAGTCTTCTCCGCGCTATCGGCGTTGCTCTGGCATTGGGGTGTGCTTGCGCGCCTCGTCCAGGGCCTTTCCTGGCTGCTGCAGCGGAGCATGGGCGTCAGCGGCGTCGTCGGGCTGGGCGGCGGCGCAAACCTCTTCCTCGGCGTTGTCGAAAGCCCGCTGATCGTCCGGCCCTATCTGGAACGCATGAGCCGCAGCGAGCTCTTCGCGATCATGGTGCTGGCCATGTCCACCATCTCGGGCGCGGTCCTGGTGCTCTATGCCTCAACGTTGTCACGCACGGTACCGGATGCCACCGGGCACTTGATCTCCGCCTCTATCATATCGCTGCCCGCGGCACTCCTCCTCGCCAAAATAATGGTGCCGGGCGACGACGCGACCGATGATGACGATACAGAACCTGCCCTGCGGTACGACGGCAGCATGGATGCGATCGTGCGGGGTACGATGGACGGGGTGCAACTGTTCCTGGCGGTGATCGGCGTCATCATCGTCATGTTCGCCCTGATCGCGCTGGCCGATCAGATGCTGACCGTGCTGCCGATCGTCGACGGCGAAGCCGTCACCGTGCGGCGGCTGTTCGGCTGGCTGTTCGCCCCGTTGATGTGGACCTTGGGCGTGCCGTGGGATCAAGCGCCCCAGGCGGGCGCGCTGATGGGCACCAAGGCGATCCTGAACGAGTATGTCGCCTACCTCGATCTGGCGGGCCTGCCCGTCGAGACCTTCGATCCGCGTAGCAAGCTGATCGTCGCCTACGCGCTGTGCGGCTTCGCCAATCTCGCCAGCATCGGCCTGCTCGTCTCGACGATCGGCACGCTGGCGCCGTCGCGGCGCGCGGAGGTGGCGGGGCTGGGCGTCAAGAGCTGGATCGCGGGCAATTTCGCGTCCGCCATGACGGGCGCGATCGTTGGCCTGATCAGCTTCGCCTGACGCGCCGCATGTTCGACGCCCGCCTTCGCCCGCTGATCGATCCGCCGCTCCATCGCGTGGGCGGTGCCCTGGCGGCACACGGGGTGCGCGCCAATTGGCTGACGCTCGCCGGTCTGGCAATCGGCTTGGGCGCCGCGGTCGCGACCGGGTGGGGCGCATTCGGATGGGGGTTGGCGCTGATCCTGCTAAACCGCCTGCTGGACGGCCTAGACGGCGCGGTCGCACGGGCGGCCGGTCCGACGCCGCTCGGCGGGTATCTCGATATCGTCGCCGACTTCGCGTTCTACGTGTCCGTACCAGTCGGGTTTGGGTTCGCGTCGCCGGACAACTTGCCTTTTGCTCTCATCCTCGTCGCGACTTTCGTGCTCACGGGCGTCAGCTTTCTTGCCTTCGCCGTCATCGCCGAGCAGCAAGGGCAAGAGACGCAGGCGCACGGTCGAAAAGTCTTCTTCTATTCCACCGGCGTTGCGGAAGGGGGTGAGACGATCGTCGCGTTCTGCGCCATGTGCCTTCTGCCGTGGGCGTTTCCCGCGATTGCGACCGGTTTCGCCATTCTTTGCGTGATTACCGTCATCCAGCGCACGGTGTTGGCGGCGAGGAGCTTCCGATGATCCTGGCCGGATCAATTTTGTAACAGGCAATCTGCCGCCCAGGGAGACTAACGTTGCCGATCGTCTTGCAAGCGGGTCTGTGGGGATTGTTGTCGGCATCCGGCCTCATGATAGGGGCGGTGATTGCACTCGTTTTCTACGACAGCTTGTCGCATCGCTTCATTGCGGCGGTGATGGGGTTTGGTGGCGGTGTGCTTATCGCCGTCTTGTCTGTGGATTTGATGGAGAAGTCGTTTGCAGCAGGCGGGCCTTACGGCGCTGTGGTCGGTGTGATGCTGGGTGCCTTTACATTCTGCGCGTTGAACTGGCGCCTAGCGCGCCGAGGTGCACAGCATCGCAATCGTTGTGGCGGATGCGTGGAGCAGCCGTCGGAGGCCGAGCATAAAGGTAGCGGAGTTGCGATCGCCTTAGGCGCCATCCTCGACGGCATACCGGAGTCGCTGGTCATCGGGCTTTCGCTGATTGGCGGCGGGAAGATTGGCATCGGCCTCGTCGCCGGCTTTTTTCTCGCCAATGTTCCACAAGGACTCTCCAGCGCTTCGGGCATGAGGAAGGCCGGCCGCTCCAGGACGTACATCTTTCTGGTCTGGGCGGGCATCATGCTGGTCAGCGGGCTCGCGGCAGCGGTCGGCAATCTCTCGCTTGGCTCGACCGGTCCAGTGCTCCCGGCGGCGATTCTGGGATTCGCCGCGGGCGGCGTTTTGGCCATGCTGGCCGAGTCTATGATCCCCGAAGCCTTCGAGGACGCGCAGCCCTTCATCGGTTTGATCACGGTGATTGGATTTCTAGCCGCATTCCTGATCATCAAGGGCGAGGCTTGACTAGCGAGCACTGCTTTTGAACGCTAGCACAGCGTCATCAAGTGCTCGGGAAACCAAGACGGGCTTCGTTCAACACCCACGCTTTGGCCGCTTGAACGGGAACGCTGCTGGGCCGGGCGGCATCTTCAACAAGATGATAGGTGAAGGCATCCACCTCGGGGCCGAAGGGTTGAACGAGTTGGCCTGCTTTGATTTCTTCGGCAACCAGAATGAGGCTGAGCAACGCAGCGCCCTGGCCGGCCACCGCCGCCTGAATGGCGTGACTCTCCTCGGAAAAATGAAGATGCGATGTGGGATCGACCATGGGAAGGCTCATCGCCTTAAACCAGTTTTCCCACGTTGGATTGCCAGCGTCGGGCCGCCGCCAAGCGAAGTGGATCAATGGCACTCGGCATAAGTCATCAGACGTCAGTAAGGCGAGATTGGGGTTCGCCACGGGCGCGAATTTGTCGGCGAACATCGCCTCGCTCCGCAGGCCGGGATACGGGCCGTGGCCATAGCGGATCGCGAGATCGATCTGCGCCGTGCTGATATCTACGGGATCGTCGGATGCGTGGAGCTGCAGGTCTATGTCGGGGTGTTTCGTTTGAAAATGCCGTACGCGGGGCAGCAGCCACTTGGCGGTGAATGCCGTGGTCGCCGAGATCTTCACGATCGGGCGTCGGCGCGTTGCTTCAAGCCGCGCCACCACTTCGGCGAAGTGATCGAAGCCGACCCGAAGGACAGGATAAAGGATCTCAGCGGCCGCAGTGAGCACGACCTGCCGGACGCGACGCTCGAACAATGGGATGCCAAGGTGCGCCTCGAGCGCGTTCACTTGATGGCTGATCGCCGTCGGCGTCACGCCGAGCTCGCCGGCCGCCAGTTTGAAGCTGCGGTGGCGCGCTGCTGCTTCGAAGGCGCGTAGCGAAGCCAAGGGCGGAAGTTTTCTCACCCGTACGCCATAGATCAATTCTGCTCACCCGTCAGATGCGAAGTTGGAGTTTGTCCGGACTTTCGCCGAGGCCCACCTTGGTCATGCCAGCCACACGATGTGGCGACCGGCACGGCACGTTCTGCCGACCAACGAAAGCCAAGCCCATGTTGAGCCGCATCGTCACCGACCCTGACCCCTACGAACCCTATCTGCTGTCGCAGGCGATCAAATTCGGCGACCTGCTGTTCGTCTCCGGCCAAGCGGGCTATGCCGACGATGGCCGGATCGTCGACGGCGATTTCACCGCGCAGGGCGAACAAGCTTTTGCGAACCTGCGCCGCGCGCTTGAGGCCGGCGGGTCCGATTTGGCGCATGTCGTCAAAGTCACGATCTTCGTCACCGACATGCAGGCGCAATTCAAGAACGTGGTTGCCCTGCGCCGCAAGTTCTGGAGCGAGCCCTACCCGGCCGACACGATCGTCGAGGTCAAGGCGCTCTACAATCCCGAGGTGATGATCGAGATCGACGCGATCGCCGCTGTCGCGGTCGGAGCGGAACGATGAGCACGACCTTGCCGCCTGCGTTGTCGAGTGGGGAGCTCGGTGCTGCCGCCGCATTGTTCAGCCCGTTCGATCTGGCGGGCCTGTCCCTCGCCAACCGCGCCGTGGTGTCGCCGATGACCCGGGTCAGTGCGACCGACGAAGGCCATGCCACAGCGCAGATGCGCGACTACTACAGCGCCTTCGCTTTGGGGGGTTTTGGTCTCGTCATCACCGAAGGCATCTATACCGACCGCGTCTACTCCCAGGGGTATTTCAACCAACCGGGGCTTGCCGATGACCACCAGACGGAGGCGTGGCGCGCCGTCGTCGACGGCGTTCATGCGAGCGGCGGCAAAATCATCGCGCAGCTGATGCATGCCGGGGCGCTGTCGCAGGGCAACCCGCATCATGCGCTCAGCGTTGGACCCTCTGCCGTGACGCCGAAAGGCGCGCAGCTCACCCTCTATCGCGGTGAGGGTCCGTATCAGACCCCGTTTGCGATGACGCAGGCGGACATCAATGCCGCCGTCCGGGGTTTCGCTAAGGCTGCCGAGCATGCGCAGGCCGCCGGCTTCGACGGTGTCGAGGTGCATGGCGCGAATGGCTATCTTCTCGACCAATTCTTGACCGAGGGTGTCAACATCCGGACGGACAGCTACGGCGGACCTATAGCGGCCCGCGCGAAGCTGCTCCTGCAGGTTCTCGACGCGGTGCGCTCCTCTGTCAGCCGGGGCTTCGTGGTCGGGGTTCGCATCTCGCAGGGCAAGGTCAACGATTTCGAGTATCGCTGGGCGGGTCGGGAGGAAGACGCGGAAGCCCTGTTCTCAATGTTGTCACCCCATGCCGACTACATCCACACGACCGAATACGAGGCTTGGCGACCGGCATGCTCCCCCGAGGGGCACAGCCTGGCCGCGCTCGCCAAGACGCATTCGGGACTGCCCGTCATTGCAAATGGCGGGCTCCACGATCCCGCACGAGCGAGCGAGCTTCTGGCCGGCGGCGCGGATCTCGTCTCGATCGGTCGCGGCGCGCTCGCGTCGGCCGACTGGCCCGGCCGCGTCAGCGCCGGACGCGCGCTGCCGGAGTTCGACAAAAACATGCTGCTGCCCATCGCAGATCTGTCGAACGCCGATCGATGGCGGGCCGCCAGCATCGAGCAGCGATAGTCCTTTCTCGTCCGCGTAACCCACCTCGAATCCAAAGGAGGCCGACATGGCCACCCGTGCAATCACCGACACACTCTCCGCCCGACGCCCCACCAGCATCCTCGACAGGATCTCCGAGCAGGGCGAGAGCATCGCCCGCTTGGGAAGCTTCGCCATCACCATAACGCTGGCAGTCATCTTTCTGTGGTTTGGGAGCCTGAAGTTCATCGGGTTCGAACAGGAGGGACTGGTCGGGATCATCTCGAACAATCCGCTGATCTCCTGGCTCTATCCGGTTTTTGGACAGCCGGCGGGTGGCGCCATGTTCCTCGGCGTCGTCGAGATCGCCGCCGGCCTCCTCATCCTGGGCCGACTGGTCGATCCCAGACTATCCGCGATCGGCGGCGCGATTGGCGTGTTCTCGTTCTTCGTGACCGTCACCTGCATGTTCACCACGCCAGGCGTTATCCAGCCCGGTTGGGAGGGAACGCTCGCATTGTCGCCGGGGCTGGGCGCGTTCCTGGTCAAGGACATCGTCCTCTTCTCGGCCTGCCTGTGGCTGCTTGGCGTTTCGCTGACGGCGATGCACGCCCGCCGAGGTCTCTAACCGAACCGGCACTCAACGCGCGGCGACCGCGCCACGATTGAAGTGCGTCACTGGTCGCGAGCCGACCTTCCTGGGCGAAGGCCCGAATCGAGGAGTTTCATCATGGGATGGCTATTTCTGGTGTTGGCGAGCGTTTTCGAAGTCGGCTTCACGACGACGCTGCGTTTCACCGACAATTTCAAGAACATCCCGGCCGTCGCTGCCTTCGTCGTCTGCGTGTGCCTCAGCCTCGTCTTCCTCGAACTGGCGAACCGATCGATCCCGCTTGGAACCGCCTATGCGATCTGGACGGGCGTGGGCGCTGCCGGCACCGTCGTGATTGGGATGCTGTGGTTCAACGAGCCCGCGACGGCCGTACGCGGGCTCCTGATCCTGGGCATCATCGCCTGCGCCATCGGGTTGAAATTCACAGCGGGCGCCGCAGCGGCATAGCTGCCACGTCAGGGGACGATCGAAGTTCGGCTGAGTTAAGCCGGTGACGACCATGGCTCGCATCGTGCGAGAAGCTTTGAACCCGAAGGAGGTCAACATGTCAGATTATCGCAAGACCGAAGAGGCGCTAGCCCGGTTGACGGCCGAGCAGCGCCACGTGACGCAGGAAAGCGGCACCGAACGCCCGGGGACGGGCGAGCATCTCGGCAACAAGGAGCCCGGCATCTATGTCGACATCGTGTCGGGCGAGCCGCTGTTCGCCTCGTCCGACAAGTACGAGTCCGGCTGCGGCTGGCCGAGCTTTACCAAGCCGATCGATCCCGTATTCGTCACTGAACTGCGCGACGACACGCACGGCATGACCCGCACCGAGGTGCGCTCGATCCATGGCGACAGCCACCTGGGGCACGTCTTTCCCGACGGGCTGACCGATAAGGGCGGTCTGCGCTACTGCATCAACTCGGCCTCGCTCCGCTTCGTCCATCGCGACGACATGGAAGACGAAGGCTATGGTGCATACCTCGATCAGGTGGAGACAGTATGATGGCACAAGAACGCGCCCTGCTCGCCGGCGGCTGCTTCTGGGGGATGCAGGATCTGATCCGCCGCCGGCCCGGAGTCCTCTCGACCCGGGTCGGGTACTCTGGCGGTAAGATAGCCAACGCCACCTACCGCAACCACGGCAACCATGCCGAGGCGATCGAGATCATCTTCGATCCCGACGCCACGTCGTACCGAGAGGTGCTCGAACTCTTTTTTCAGATCCATGACCCGTCGACCCGAGACCGTCAGGGCGGCGACATCGGCGCGAGCTATCGATCCGCGATCTTCTACACGAGCGATGAGCAGCGCGCGACCGCCGAGGACACGATCGCCGATGTGAACGCTTCAGGCCTGTGGCCTGGCTCCGTCGTCACCGAGGTGAGTCAGGCCGGCGACTTCTGGGAAGCCGAGCCCGAGCATCAAGACTATCTGGAACGACGGCCGAACGGCTACACCTGCCACTTCGTCCGGCCGGGTTGGGTGCTTCTGCGCAGAGCGGTCGCGGCCTGACGCCGGACCTCAGCCTTCTTCGCGACAGGCAGCGTCCATGTCGCGGTAATGCTCATCATCGGGCGTTGCCGCGACCATAAGGCTTGGAGCAGCGACGAGAGCGGTCTCGACGCTGGCGCCACCTTCAAGCGATCGGTGGACCGGGCACTTGTCGGCGATCTCGAGCAGCTTGGCGCGTTGCGCGTCGTCGAGCGGACCTTCGAGCGTGACCTCGCGCGTGAACAGGTCGGCGGGAGTAGTGCCGGGCTGCTTGGCATGCCGCACGGCGACGCTGGCCCGTTCCAGCGGCAGCTGCTTACGCGCGCTGTAAAGGCGCAGCGTCATCGCCGTGCACGCGGCGAGGCCTGCCGACACCAGCTGGTACGGCGTCGGACCCGAGTCGAGACCGCCCACGTCGACGGGTTCGTCGGCGTAGAAGCGGGTGCTGCCCGCGGTGATCTCGACCTGGAACTTGCCGGCACCAGTCTCGACGGCGCGCACGGCGCCGTCATCGGCTGGCATCGCCTCGGCTGCCGTGCCGACATAACGGGACGACCAGCCGGCGACGACTTGGGCGACATAGTCCGCGTCACGGGCGCGAGTCAGGAGATGGTCGGCGTCGTCGAGCGAGACGAAGCTCTTGGGGTGCTTGGCGGCGGTGAAGATCTCCGCGGCATTCTCAACGCCGACGATCTGGTCGACGGGCGAATGCATGACCAGTAAGGCGCGGTGCAGCCCGGCGATCCGCCCGCCCTGATCCTGGTTCTTAATCCCGTCGACGAGCTGTTGCGACACGGTGAACGGTCGCCCGCCGATCTGGACCTCGGCCTGGCCGTCGCGCGCGATATCGTCGAGGTGCGCGGCGAACAGATGCGCGACATGCGCGACCGAGAAGGGCGCTCCGATCACCGCCACCGCTTTGACCTCGGAGATCAACCCCGCGGCCGCCAGCACCGCCGCGCCGCCGAGACTGTGGCCGATCAAGAGAGAAGGCGCGATCAGCTCTGCCCGCATGAAGTCGGCCGCCGCAACCAGATCTTCGACATTGGTGCCGAAGTCGCTCTGGCCGAACGAACCTTCGCTCTCACCCAGTCCGGTGAAATCGAAGCGGAGGACCGCGATGCCCTCTGCGGTGAGCGCGCGGGCGATCCGCACCGCGGCGAGGCTGTTCTTGTCGCAGGTGAAGCAATGAGCGAACAGGGCAAAGGCGTGCGGGGTACCGACCGGTCGATCGAGACGCGCTGCAATCTTGTGCCCGCCCGCGCTGGTGAAATGCAATGGTTCCGACCGCATTCTCTATCCCCGTCTCGTTCACCTGTTGGTCACAGGGGTCCGCCGCGTCAGGCCCGTGCGGGTGTGAAGCGCATCGCAACGCCGTTCATGCAATAGCGCAGGCCTGTGGGTCGTGGGCCGTCGTTGAACACATGGCCGAGATGCCCGTCACACCGTGCGCAGCGCACCTCGGTCCGGGTCATCAGCAGCACCCGGTCCTCACGCTTGGTGATCGCGTCGGGCAGGTGCGTCCAGAAGCTGGGCCAACCGGTACCGCTGTCGAACTTGGTCCTGGATGAGAACAGCGGCAGCGCGCAGCCGGCACAGGAGAAGCGTCCCGCGCGGTGTTCGGCGTCGAGCGGACTTGATCCCGGCTGTTCCGTCCCGTCTCGGCGCAGCACGCGATAGGCCGCGGGAGACAGCCGCTTGCGCCACTCCGCGTCGGAGAGCCTGAGCTTGGCGGGCGAGGCTCCGGCGGCGAGGCTCGGCAAGCCGCTCGAGACGGCGAGGAATGCACCCGCCAACGCGGAGGCGCGAAGCAGGGTGCGGCGATCGACATGCTGGGTCATGCCGTTCAATTCGTGCATCGATGGCACCCGGTTACACGCTTGCAATCGCGGACCCCATGACGCGGAACCCACGGCACCCGTACATCCTGGCGCACGATCGTCCCAAAGTGGCTGCGTTGCAGGCGATGTATCCGGGCATTTGGCGTCGCTGAGCCGAATCTCCGCCGGCCTTTGCTGGCAGCGGGGACTGACCTTATCGCACCGGCGGCGTGTAGAGGTTGACGAGGTTGCCGTCGGGATCGCGGAACAGCGTCGACCGATTGCCCCAAGGCTGGGTCGTGGGCTCGAGCACCCATTCGATGTCTTCCGATCTTAGCCGCTCGCGTTCGGCGTCGACGTCCGTCACTTCGAATTCCAGGATCACCGATCGGTTGGCTCCGGCGACTGCCGCCCCGGCATTGTCCTGATCGACCGAGCGGCGGCTACAGATCGCAAGGACCGCGCCCGCCGTTCGTACCTCGACGAAATCCTCGTTGCTGACGGGCGCAACGCCGGTGATCCGCTGGTAGAAACCGGCGAGGGCGGTCACATCCTCGGTGACGATCCTGGTGGATGCAAATTTCATCAGTAAACCTCCTTTGGTGATGTCGAGAGTTGGGCTCTTACGCTGTGGCGCCGCGTAGGAAGACGAGCACCGCATCCCAGTTCGCCGCAGCCCCGGTCGGGTTCCGGCTGGGGATCAACGTCGAGGAACCGTGAACGCCTTTGGCGGGAACGTATTGCTGCTTGGCTGTCGCGGGCGAGGCGGTAAGGATTGCCTTGCCCGCCCCGACCTCGGCCGGGTCGCTCGCGGAGGTGATGAAGGTCGGCACCTGCACGCGCCCGGCGGCCTCGGCGACGGGCGCGCCGTCGCCGAGGTACTCCCCTGGCGAAAAGGCGAGCACCGCTTTGACCGCGGGGTCGGCGGCGACACGGAACACGAGCGCCGCCGAATAGCTGCTGCCCCACAGGATCACCGGCGCGCCCTGTTCCTTGCCCCAGGCGAGCGCTGCCTGCAGGTCGCGCTGCGCCTCGGCATAATCGGCTGATCGGCCGATCGCAGCGACAGTCTGATTGGGACCGAACAGGTCGCCGCCCGACCGCTGGTCGATGGCGAGCGCGCTGTACCCCGCTGTGACCAGGCGCGGGGCGATCGTCGCATATTCCGCCTTGCTGGAGTTCGCCTGGTGGAACAGCAGGATCACCGCCTTGGGATTGGGTGCAGGATAGTGGAGAGCCGCGACCTTAACCCCGTCCGCCGCGGTCAATGTGACCGGGACGGCGGCGGCGAGGGGCTGCGCTATGCCCTGTTCTGCCGGCTCGGCGGCGGGAGCCGGGGTCTGCTGGCACGCGGCGAGCAGCATGAAGCCGGTGATTGAAATGAATGGGCGCATGGTGACGTCTCCTGAAGGTCTCGGCCTTGTCGTTCCGCTCATGCGGCACCGTCCCGGTCGGAGAAGGTGACGCCTCGTGCCGGCGCACGGTTGACGCGCAGCTCGAAAATGTCGGGGCGGCTGTAATGACCGCTGGTATCAAGACGCAGTCGCCCTTCCGGTAGCCGGTCGAGATCGATCGTCGCGTGCAGCGTCTCCAGGCTGTCGCCTGCCGGTCCCGCGACGAACATGCCGTCGGGGCCGAACACGGCGCTGCCGCCGCCCTTCAGCATCATCCGGTCCTCGGGGATCGCCTCGAGCATCGCCCGCGCGAGAGGGTCGGCAGGACCGGAGTCGAATCCAGCGAGCACATCATCACGCGTCAGCACGCAGCCGGCGCCGACGACGAAGCATTGCCCTTCGAACGCATAGTGGCGGCTGTTAATCTGGTGGATTTCGCCCAGCCCGGGCCAGAGCGCGAAATGCACGGCCTCGCCCGTCGCGTGCATCGCGGCGCGCGCTAGGGGCATCCAATGCTCCCAGCAGATCAGCGTGCCCATCGGCCCATGCGGGGTGTCCCAGGCGCGCAGCGTGCTGCCGTCGGCGCCGGCCCAGATCAGCCGCTCCCCGTACGTCGGCATGACCTTGCGGTGGATGAACGGGACAGCATCTGGCGCAACGCGCAGCACGCTATTGTAGAGGCTGGCGCCGCGCCGCTCGTGCATGCCCATCACGATATCTACGCCGAGCTCTGCGGCGAGCTCGGCGAGTCGCGCGACCTCCGGGCCGTCGAACGCGGGCGCGTTCTCGAACAGGCGGCGGAACAGCGCGCCGGCGGGCGGATGGTCCCACAGCGCTGCGCCCGCGGACTCGTCAAGCCACACCGGATAGCCGGGCAGCCACGCTTCCGGAAACACGACGATCTCGGCCCCATCGCGGACGGCCTCTCGAACTAGCTGCTCGGCACGGGACAGGCTGGCCGCCAGATTAAGAAAGACCGGCGGCGCTTGCACCACGGCGACGGCGAGTTTGGTCAAGGCGCGCTCCTTCGGTACTTCAAGCTACCGCGGTCATTCGGCGGTGACGGCGCGCAAGTTACGCGACCGGTGCTTTCGTGTAACCAGTCGGCAAGCGGATGCGAGGAGATCGAATGCGGTGACGGCAATCGGGGCGGTTTCAGGGCTTTGGCGATTTCCCGTCAAGTCGATGTTGGGCGAGGTCGTTGACCGCCTCGACTTTGGCGCGTCGGGTGCGACGGGCGACCGGGTGTGCGCGCTGATCGACCGCGCGACGGGCAAGGTAGCGAGCGCCAAGCTCCCGCACCGCTGGCGCAAGCTGCTGGAGTTCAGGTCGCGTATATTGGGCGGCGTGGACGCCCAAGGGCGACCGCTCGTGGAACTGGAGCTGCCCAGCGGCCTCCGGCTGCGGTCGGACCAGGGGGACATCGACCAGCTTCTGTCGGCGGCGCTCGGGCGCGAGGTCATGCTGGCGTTCGCGCGGGGCGCTGCGCTGGAGATCGATCGGGCGCGACCCGAGGACGTCGACGAACGCGGTCCGGACGGCGAGGTCTCCCCCGACATACTCAAACTGGGAATGGCCGCGCCGGATGGCGGCTTCGTCGATTATGCGCCGGTCCATATGATCGCGGGCGCTAGCCTCCGTCGCGTGGCAATGGCGATCGGCGCGCCGGGGCCGGAGCCGGTCCGTTTCCGTCCCAACATCGTCCTCGACACGATCGACGCTGAACCCTTCCAGGAAAATGGCTGGATCGGCCGGGACCTGCACGTGGGCGATGCAATCGTCCTGCGTTTCATTTCGCCCACGCCGCGCTGCGCGGTGCCTGCCTTGAAGCATGACGAAACGCCACTCGCCCCTCGCGTGACGCACGTGATCGGCACGCTCAACCGCGTTGAGGCACTCGACATGGGCAAGCTCGCGTGTCTCGGTGCTTATGCCCGCGTGATCAGGGGAGGTACGGCTAGAGTGGGAGATACCGTGCGACTGCGGGTCGGAGACGCGAGCTGAGGCTTTGCCGGATCAGGCGCGGGGAGCAGCGATGCTGACCGCTACAATACGGCCCTCTCCAATCTGTCACGCAGTCGCGGAGACGCGAAATCGATGAAGGCGCGCAGCTTGAGTGGAATGCGTGCGTGCCCGCCGTGGACCAGATGCACTGGCGCAGGGGGTGGCTCGAAGGCTTGCAGCGCGATCGTCAAGGCATTGCGCCGCAGGTGGTCGACGGCCTGATAGGACAGGATCCTGATAAGACCTATGCCCGCGAGCGCCGCGTCGATCGCGCCCTCGATTGTGTTGACGCCCAATCGCGAGCGCATGGTCGCAGCGATTTCCCCGCCGGCCGTGGCGAAATGCCAAACTTCCGGCGATGTCGCACCAATGGGCGAGATTGCGGCATGCCCCTCCAGGTCGTGCGGTGTCTCCGGTACACCGCGCTCGGCGAAGTAAGCGGGGCTGGCGCACACGACGCGGCGCACCGACCCCAGACGGCTCGCAATCAACCCGCTGTCGGGCAACTCGCCGATCCTAAGGGCGACATCGATATGATCGTCGATCAAGTGGGCGACCCTGTCGCTCAGCGTCAGCGTCACGCCCACCTCCGGGTAAATGCGCAGGAAGTCGGTAACAACCGGCAGCACGTGGAGGCGGCCGAACATCACCGGCGCAGAGATGACGAGGTCGCCGCGCGGCGCCACATATTCGCCCGCCGCCGCTCGCTCTGCCTCGTCCACTTGCTCAAGAATGGCCCTAGCCGCTGTTACGTAGCAGCGCCCGGCATGGGTCGGAACGAGGCCCTTGGAGGAGCGGACCAGCAGACCGGCTCCCAGGTGGGCTTCCAACTCGGACACCTTCCGACTGACCGTGGCCAGCGGCAAGCCGAGTTCCCGGCCCGCCTTGGATAGGCTTCCGGCTTCAACCGCTCGGAGCAGGATCCTCATCGCTTCAATTCTGTCCACGTCCATTATCCTTCCAGAATCCGAGAGGCTGCATCCCAATACTCGCAGCTACTCGACATAGCTGAAAGGCGTAAATTGCGGGCTCACCAAAGAAGGAACCGTCATGTCCCGTCTGCCCATCCCCGCCACGATTGACGCCGCCCCCGCCGCCTCCCAGCCGCTGCTGGAGGGAGTGAAGAAGAAATTGGGCGTCGCGCCCAACTTGTATCGCCTGGTCGGCACCAGCCCCGCCGCACTGGAAGGTTTGCTCGGCCTGTCGGCCGCACTGGGAAAGGGCGTCATTTCCGCCGCGTTGGGCGAGCGGATCGCGCTGGCGGTGTCGGAGATCAACGACTGCAATTACTGCCTCTCCGCACACACCTATATCGCGCAAAAGCTGGTAAAGCTCGACGACGCCGAGATCGCCGCGAACCGCGCCGGCCGATCGAACGACGCCAAGGCCGACGCCGCGGTGCGCTTCGCCGCCAAGGTCGTGCGGGAACGGGGGCATGTCGAAGAGGCCGATGTCGCCGCTCTCAAGAGCGCCGGCTACGACGACGCGCAGGTGATCGAGATCGTGCTTCACGTCGCGCTCAGCACCTTCACCAACTACCTTAACGAGGTCGCCAAGACCGACATCGACTTCCCGGTCGCGCAGGCCCTCCAGGCGGCCTGAGCCGCTTCCCAGCTCCGACCTCGACACCGCAAAGGAGTGCGATCATGGCCTATGACTTTCTTGATCGGCTCGCGACGCCCGGTGTCGAGGCGGCGCGCGTCGCGAACGGCGTGGGCGGACTGTGGGAGAGGGTGGGGGGTGATCGCGCATCGACGTCCCTCACAGCCCAGGAGGCGGCGTTCTTCTCGGCCCGCGACAGTTTCTATCTGGCGAGCACGTCGCAAACCGGGTGGCCGTACATCCAGCACCGCGGCGGGCCGCCGGGTTTCCTGCGGGTGCTGGATGAGCGAACCCTGGGGTTCGCCGACTATCGCGGCAACCGGCAGTATCTCACATTGGGCGCTATCGCCGACGACGACCGCGTGGCGCTGTTTCTCATGGACTATCCTCGCCGCCGACGGCTGAAAATCCTGGCGCACATGACCGCACACGACTTGGCGGCGGAGCCCGACCTCGCCGCCCGGCTGGCGACGCCCGGCTATCGCGGCGTGGCCGAGCGGGCCTTCATGTTCCGGCTGGAAGCGTTCGACTGGAACTGCCCGCAGCACATCACGCCGCGCTTCACAGCAGCAGAAATCGAGGCGGCGAGCGCGCCCTTGCGGGAACGGATCATCGCGCTGGAGGCCGAGAATGCGCGACTGCGCGCCGAGGAGAAAAGGCAATGAACGATCACGCCCGCCCGCCCTTGCCGCCCTTCACCCCGGAGACCGCCGCGCGCAAGGCAAGGATGGCGGAGGATGCTTGGAACAGCCGCGAACCCGCCAGGGTGGCACTCGGCTACACGCCCGACAGCCGCTGGCGGAACCGGACCGAGTTCCTGGTCGGACGGGAACAGATAGAGGCGTTTCTCGCGCGCAAATGGGCAATCGAGCTCGACTACCGCCTGATCAAGGAGGTGTGGGGCTTTGGCGGGAACCGCATGGCGGTGCGCTTCGCCTATGAGTCGCACGACGCCGTGGGGCGATGGACCCGATCCTACGGCAACGAACTCTGGGAGTTCGATCACGCTGGCCTGATGGCGCGCCGGATCGCCAGCATCAGCGTTCTCCCGATCCGCGATAACGAACGTCTGTTCCACTGGCCGCTTGGTTCCAGGCCGACCGATCATGCGGAACTCGGCGAACTCGGGCTGTGATCCTCGCAACGCTTACTCCAGATTGCGTCGTCATCGAGAGCTTCGGACCGATCTACCGTGGGCACGATTGGGTAGCACGATGGGTCTCGACGTGGCTGGCTGAGGACGGGCACGTAATCGACTGGACAGTCCGCGATCTACGATCCTCATCCGGGAGTGAAATCGCGGAATGGACTTTCCACTACACGTGGCGCGGAGAGGAAAAGAGCTTTGACGGTGCAACAATCGCGAATCTGCACGACGGCAAACTCTCGTATCTACGTGAGTACGCCACAACGGCGGCGATCTATGATTGGCGAGGCGAGTGGCAGACATTTCCAATGACAGTATCGTAACCTGCCTCAACGACCTTCCCGCAAAAAAAGAAGGATGAGCGGGATAGCACGAGCACGGCCGGTTGCCCGATGCCTTGGGAGGGGGCGCATCGCAGTTCGGATTGATCAACGATGCGAGCCGCTACCCTAGATCCCGGCATACCAGGCATAATCATTCGAATCCTCCCAATAGCCGCCCTTGCCGGCACCGATGCCGGCGAGGCTCGCCACAGCCTGGACTCGCATCACGTATTTGGCGTGCTTGTATCCCAGCTGCCGCTCGACCCTTAGACGGATCGGCGCGCCGTTAGCGATGGGCAGCGCCTGTCCGTTGAGCGCGTGAGCGAGGATGGTCTGAGGGTGGAACGCGTCCACCAAGTCGATGCTTTCGTAATATTTGCTCGAGCCGAAATCGTCGGCGCAGTGGAAGACGATGTACTTGGCCTGCGGCAGCAGCCCCGCGTGTCGCAGCAGTGGGCCGAGCTGTGGGCCAGTCCAACCGCCGATCGCGCTCCAGCCTTCTACGCAGTCGTGCCGCGTGATCTGGCTCCGCTGCGGCAGGCCGCGAAGCTGGGCCAGGGAGAGCGTCAGCGGACGACGGACGAGACCGTCGATCGCCAGTCGGTAGTCCGCGAACTGGCCGGCGGCGAGCGCCTGATAATCTGCCGCGCCCGGATTGGTTGTTCCGTTCGCCCGGAACACGGGCGAGAGGTCGGCGGTGGTGAATTCGCGGGCGAGTGCGTCGCGCGCTGAGACCAGTCGGGTGAAGTCACGCGTCAGACCCTCTGTGCCCTCGACGAAGCCGCGAAAAGCAGGCGTAG
This sequence comes from Sphingopyxis sp. EG6, assembly GCF_003609815.1. Classification (NCBI taxonomy): domain Bacteria; kingdom Pseudomonadati; phylum Pseudomonadota; class Alphaproteobacteria; order Sphingomonadales; family Sphingopyxidaceae; genus Sphingopyxis; species Sphingopyxis sp. EG6. Next base: position 1,547,795 of record NZ_AP017603.1, on the reverse strand, counting down.
CGGCGACGCGGTCGCAGCCCGACAGCAGCAGCCCGCCCCCGCCCAGCGCGAGCGAGCCGACGAGGCGGCGACGCGTGATCATGCCTGTTCCCCCTCGGGCCCATGGCCCTTGATCTCGCGCACATGAAACCAGCCGGTGATCATCGACCTGATCTCGTTAATCGGCCCCGCCAAGACGACCAGCACCACGTGGACCACGATGAAGCCGACAAACCCCGCTGCGCAGATGAAGTGGATCGAGCGGGCCGACTGCCGCCCACCGAACAGGTCGAGCAGCCACGGCCAGGCGGCATCGAACGCCGGCGACATCGTCAGCCCCGTCAGGATGACGACCGGCAGCAGCACAAACAGGACCAACCCGTAGGCAAGTTTCTGGAGGATGTTGTACTGCCCGGGCTCGTCGCCGTGGAAGCGCAGGCGCAGGTGGTCCTTGACGTCCTGCCACAAGTGCGCGGGCTTGAGCTCGTGCCGCTTGGGTAGAAGGTCGCGTCGGACGTGGCCGTTCCACACGCTGATGACGGCATAGGCGAGCGTCGCGATCACGAAGAGCCAGGCGAAGCTTAGATGCCAGCGTCTGGCCGCCGCCAGGCTGTAGCCGGACGGTATCGTCGACCACCACGGGAAGGCGTGCGTCGAAACGCCGCCGTCCTTATTGGTCGATCGTCCCAGCACGCCTGTGGTCGGAATGTCGATCGACGAGCCGAGCAGGACGTGTCCGCCTTGTGGCGTGGGCCCGATCCATAACCAGGGCGTGTCCGTGTTCGCGCCATACTCGCCCCAATAAAGCCGGGGGTGCGCGTTGAAGATCATGAGGCCGCTCATCAGCATTACGATCAGCAGGACCGCGTTCAGCCAATGCCACACTCGGGTCGACACGCGGTGGCGGTAGATGCGACCTCCCGCCGCGACTCCGGGCATCCCGTCGACATCTTGTCGTTCGGCATCGTTCATCCCCGCTCTCCTCGCTGCTGCATTCGGCGCGGGATCCGCTCAGGTTACACTCTGTTCGCGCACCCAAGGCGCGGGAACTTACCGGCCGTCCGCGAAGGCGCTGTAGCGTGTCGGCCCACTGTCAACGACGATGTGGTGAATGCCAAACGGACCTGGAGGAATGGGAGGTCGGTATCAGCGGCAGCGATTGCGCAAGATTCCTCTGAAAGCGCTCACCAACGCGCAAGCCGAGGCAGAATCAGCCGCGCCGCGACGGTGACACAGGCCATCGACATGCCGTACCAGATGGCTATGTAGAGCGGATCGTCGCTTGGGCAAGCGAAGGCGAACACGAACGCTCCCCAGGCCGCACCGGTCAGCCCGACCGCGATGGCCGTCCCTCGCGCGTTGGTAGGCGCGCCGCGTCGCATCAGTAGCCCCAGCGTCACCAATGCAGGCAGGGTCAGCACCACCGTCTCGAACGCGCACTCGACTCCAAGGCGCCAGTTGAGCCGCTCCCAGAGCGTGCCCGTGTCGCTCGCGACGATATCGACAGCCCAGCCTGTCACAAGCACGACCCCGATCAGCCCTGCCGCGTAACGAAGACCAGGCCTCGGGCTCGCGGTCGGATCAAACGAACGGAGCGCCGTGGCCGCGCCTAGCACGGCGAGCAGGCCCAGGCTGGCAAGCTTCTACCAGAAGCCGGGGTGCGCGGTCGCGTGTTGCATGTCGTCGCGCCCGGCGCCCAGCCACAGGAACAGGGCGAGCTGCGCTGCCGCCACCGCGGCGAGTAACGCGCCGTCCCGCCAGGGAGAGCGGGGCCGTACCGGCGCCAGGTCGGCAGTGAGCCGGTCGATGAGGTCAGTCGGCATGGTCTTGGTCCTGGACGATACGGGTGAGGCGGGCGAGCCCTCGATGAATGTTGACCTTCACCAGAGAGGCCGATTGCCCGGTCTTCGTAGAGGCCTCCTCGATGGACAAACCGTCGATCTTGACCAGTCGGATCGCATCGGCCTGGGCAGGACGGAGTTGGCTGAGCAGTCGTCCGAGCAGAGTGGCGCTGGTGACCGCGCTGCCATGATCCTCGACGCATAGATCCTCGGGTAGTTCGACCGTGGAGCTGCGCTTCATCTCGCGCAGCCGGTCCACCCACTTGTATTTCGCGATCGCGGCGATCCAAGGCCCAATCGGACGGTCGGACTGGTAGGTGTGTCGCTTGGCGTGGATCGCAGCCATGGTCTCCTGCACCGCGTCCTCGACCAGATCGGGCGGTAGCCGTCGGCGAAAATAGCCCAAGAGCCATGGCCGGAGCTGCTCCAGGAGTACGCGGTACGCGCCCGCGTCGCCGCCCTGCGCGGCCGCCATCAGCGCGCCCTGATCAGCCGCGTCCGCGACCGCCGGTCGTCGGGTAGGAAAGGCTAGGATACGCGAGGTCGCGAGCATGAACGGTCCTGCATCGGGCGGTCCTTTCCATTCATAGGCCGGCATCGACTGGTTACACGCACCAAAGTCTTTTTGCAGTGATCGCCGAAACGTAACCCGCTGCGCAGCGCGGCCGAACCAGTTGGTATCCTCTCAGGAGATCAGCCATGCGTTTCCCAAACACTGCTCGCGCACTCGTGGCGCTGTCGCTCGCCAGCACCGCGGGGGTGGCGGCGTTCGTCGGGCGGGACCGCGGCCACGCCGAGACGGTCCATGCGGCGCCCGCCCGGAAGGTCGCCGCTCCCAGCAACGGCCCACTGACCGTGGTCGAGCTCTTTCAAAGCCAGGGTTGCTCCTCCTGTCCGCCTGCCAACGCCAATGTGAACGCGCTGGCCGAGTCACGGAACGATGTGCTCGCCCTGTCCTACGGCGTGACCTATTGGGACAGGCTGGGCTGGAAAGACACGTTCGCCAAGCCCGAATACACAGCACGCCAGTGGGCGTATGCCCGCGCCAGGGCTCGAGGAAACGTCTGGACGCCACAGGTGTACGTGAACGGGCGCGACGACGTGGTCGGTGCAAATCCGGCGCAGCTCACCGCCGCAGTCGCGCGTGCGAAGCCGCTGGCGGCGACGCTGAGGGTGGCGCAAGGCCGCGTTGCGGTGGCGGCGGGCGCTGCGCCCAAGGGCGGTGCGGACATCCTCCTCGTCCGCTACGAGCCGCGCGCGATCGCCGTGCCGATCCGCGCCGGCGAGAATGGTGGGCGGACGCTACCGCATCGCAACATCGTGCGCCAGCTGGTCACGATCGGACGCTGGACCGGACCGGCCTTCTCCATCGCGCTGCCCGCCGCGCCGGGCCCCGGCCTGGCGCAGGCGGTGCTGCTCCAGCACGGGGCCGGCGGACCGATCATCGCCGCGGCGAAAGTGGAGGGACGACGTCTGTAACAATCGGGAAGCTGGGCGCGAACGAGGAGTATGCAGCGCGATGCGCCGCCCCACCGCGGCACTCCTCGCGCCTCGAGGCTGTAACCGCGCAAAGCCATCGCGCGAATATCGTGACATGCGCGCTCTGCCCGGGAGAAGATTATTGAGCCTCGCCGCTGTCATGCGTCACCCCGACCTAGTGCTGAAGCCGGATCCGGCGCGTACCGTGATCCGTCCTTTCCTCCCCGGTGATCCTCCGGCTTTCGCCGTTCCCGACCGCCCTCGCGCGCGTCGCATCGCCGAGCGCGTGCTCGCGTTCGACGAAGCGGTGCTTCATGTGGCACTCCAGACAACGTTTATCTCGTTGGAAGGCCGCTTCCGCGACCCGTATGCGCTGATGCTGCGTCGCTTCGACGAAGTCGCGCCGCTGCTCGATGAAACCGACCGCATCGGCGAGTTGCAACGGCTCCTGATCGGCGCCTATCTGAGCGAGGAGTACGCCTTCGAAGCCGCTGCGCTGTTCAACCCGAGCGCGGTGCTTCACCCCGACCAGTCCAGTCTCGCGCCCGGGGAAATCAGGTTCATCATGTCGTTGCGCGCGATCGGCGAGGGGCACGTCTCGTCCGTGACGTTCCGCACCGGCATCTGGTCGCCCTCGAGCGGGGATCTCAGTATCGATGCTCCAAGTCCCACCGCGGTCGCGCCGATCGTCGAGCAGGGCGGACCCGGCGGCCACACCCACATTCACCTGCACTGTGGTGGCAGCCTGACCGTATCCGAAACCGTGCTGTTTCCCGTGCTGCCCAGCCAGCGGCAGGGTATCGAGGATGTGCGGCTGACCCGCTTCGTCGACGACGACGGCTCGGTGACCTATCACGGCACCTTTACCGCCTTTGGCGGCGCGGAGGCGAGGTCCGAACTGCTGTCGGGGACCGACTTCCGCTCGTTCGAGATGCGGGCGCTGGCGGGGTCTGCGGCGTCGGCCAAGGGCATGGCGCTGTTCCCGCGCCGGATCGACGGCCGCTACGCCATGCTGGGGCGCCAGGACAGCGAGAACATCTGGCTGCACCTGTCCGATGACCTTTTGACGTGGGAAGGCGGCCATCCGCTGATCGGCCCGCTGTACCCGTGGGAGACGGTTCAGATGGGAAACTGCGGGCCGCCGATCGAGCTCGACGAGGGCTGGCTGGTGCTGACCCACGGCGTCGGTACCGTCCGCAACTACAGCGTGGGCGCCGCCCTGCTCGACCTCGACGACCCATCGCGCGTTCTGGCGCGTACGCCCGAGCCCATCCTCATGCCCGAGGCAGGCGAACGGGATGGCTATGTGCCCAATGTGGTCTACAGCTGCGGCGGCATCGTTCACGAGCGCACGCTGCTCCTATGAGGGGACCTCTTCAGCCAAGAAGCCCATGCAGTTGGCCGTCGTTGACAACGGCCACGGCATGGAAGCGGAGATGATCCGCATGGCGGTGATGTGGGGCGGCACGCACCGGGAAAACGACCGGCGGGGCTTGGGGCGATACGGCTATGGCCTGCCGTCTTCGTCCGTCAGCCTTGGGCGACGCTTCACCGTCATTTCGCATATCGCCGATGGATCATTTCGCAGCGTCACCCTTGACCTCGATGCAATCACCGCTGGCGACTATACCGACGCCTCGGGGGACATCGTCGTGCCTGAACCGGTGCCGGGCGAACCGCCCGCGTTCGTGCGCCGTCACATCGCAGAGGCCTATCCAGACGGCTATCGGTCGGGAACGATCATCCTGATCGAAAAGCTGGACCGGCTGGAATGGACGACGGCGCAGGGACTACGGGACAACCTTTGCCGGCAGTTCGGCGTCACCTATCACAAGCTACGGGGGGAGGCGGCGCTGTTCGTGGACGGCGTCTTCGTCGAGCCGATAGACCCCTTGTTTCTGACCTCCGGGTTCCACCTGGTCGACCTCGATACGGATAGGTCTAATCCCTTCGATCCGGTTCGCATCGAGATCCGCGATCCCGAGTCCAGAACCTATCTCGGCGCTGTCACCCTTCGCTATGCTTGGTTCCCGCCGAGCTTCGGCTCGATCGACAAGGGGCGCGACGCGGTTGGCCTGAACGCAAATCCCCGGTTCTCCATCCTGAAGGATTATCACGGGCTGATCTTCAGCCGGAACGGGCGTCTCGTTGACGTCCAGACGCGCACGCCGTGGACGAGCTTCATCAACAACGACCGCTACATCAAGGTAGAGGTCGAGTTCTCGGCCACCCTGGACGAAGCCTTCGGCGTCACGACGTCCAAGCAGCAGGTCACGGTCTCGCAGTTCATCTGGGATCGCTTGCGGGAAGCGGGCCTTCCAAAGGCGATCGAGCAGCTGCGCAACAAGGTCAAGGAAGCGAAGGCCGAACGCCGACAGGAGGCGTTGTCGCCCTGCGAAGGGGAGCAGCGGCTGTCTGAGCGGGCGATGACAATCGCCGGTGCGATGGGCGTCGCGGGGAAAGATCAGCACCAGTGGAATCTGGCGTTGCGGGTGTCTCCCTACCGCCTCGAATACGAACATCTGGTGGGGCAACCCTTTTTCAGGGTAGGCCGTGAGCGCGGCGCGCGGACGCTGCACCTCAACACGGCGCATCGCTTTTTCGAAGAAATCTACGATAGCCGGATGTCGACGCCGGAACTGCGCTCAGCATTGGAGATCCTGCTTTTCTCGCTCGGTGACGTTATGCTGGAAGGCCCGGAAGATGACCGGCAACGGGCCTCTGACCAGTTGCAGACCTGGTCAAAACGCCTCGATCTCGCCTTGGGAATGTTGGCCGAGCACCTGACCGTCGGCGACGGCACGGATGTCGGCGTGGCGGCCTGGCCGGACGAACCTCTCTAGCGAAGAAGACCCCCTTGCGCTATCGTCCGTAGGGGCCGCTTTCGCGGCCCCTCGTGATTCTGGGGTTTGAGTGTCCACCGACGAGAAGCTATTTGGTCCAGGCCGTTCGCGCGCGTTTTCCCCCTACTTGGCTCCGGGTGAACGCCAGCAACTTCATGACCTTCTCAACCCCGGCGCCGCGCTTCCCGCCAGTTTCGCCGACGAATTGCGCACCCTGGCCCGACGCTACATCGATGACGGCGACAGCATAAAACTCAGAGCGGTTTGCCTGCTCGTCGCCGATCTTTGCGAGCAGGGCTGGCAAGTGGCGGTCGAGTCGGATCGCATCACCTTCCAGCCCCCGGGCATTTCCCGAACGGACGAACAGTCCGTCGACGACATCAAGGTTCGGGTTCGGGCAACCCTTCAAAGTGCTCGCCGGCGGCAGTTGCAGGAACCCTCGGTTCGCAATTTCCTCATCCGCGTCGAACGGCGCACGTTGCGATCCGGCCATCGCGCTTCGATAATCGACCTGATCGACGACGGGGCGTCGCTCGCCAAAGCGTTACGGTCGATCGAACATCTGCCTGACGACGAGCGCGAGATTGCCCTAAAAGGGATCATCGACCCCGTTATCGAGATAGCCGAGGCCGGCGCGAAGTGCGCCGATACGGGGCTGCCGCTGATCGATATCTGGCGGTACTTCCGACACACCTGGGCCCACGAATACCGCTCGATTCCCGGCCGTCAGATGATGGTCCTGATCCGGAATGCCGCGCGGCCGCTGCGTCCGGTCATGGGGATCGCCATGCTGGCCAGCCCGGTCATGCGGTTGGCGGCCCGGGACACGTGGATCGGATGGCTTCGTGACGCAGCTGAGGAGCGTGTGCGCTCAGAGGTCTGGGGCGCGGGCGACTTCGGCGCTTCGCTGATGCGTCGGATCGACTCGTCCATAGACGCCGTGCGCTGGGACGACCTCGCGAGCCGCGATGAAATCGCCGATCCGGGGGAAACGGTCGCGTTGCGGTTGGAGCAGAGGGCTGCCGGTGCCGCTTTCGCGCGGGATCAGCAGCTACGTGACCACTACGAGGCCCACCGTGGCGCTGACGGCCAGGTAAAGCCGCACCGCGGGGTTCTGAAAAGCGCCCAGCCGGACTCCGATTGGCGAGCCGCGTCGGAAGATCTGCTGTTCGTCCGCAAACGCGCCGAGAGCCTTGCCCAACTGCTTTTCGCGAAGGGCATGTTGAAGGGCGCGGACTTGGTCCGCGAGCCGGCGGCCGGGCTGGAGCGCCTCTTCGCAACGCGCAGCGGACAGCGGGCCTTGGACATCGCCCTTGCCGAGTTCCGTAAGGCGGGCTTGTCCAGCGAGGTTGCCGACGTCAGCATTTGCGGCGCCGTTCACCCCTACAATGAACTGCTTGGAGGGAAGCTCGTAGCGCTGCTCCTGACGTCTCAGGAAGTCAGAGACGCCTATTCTAGGCGCTATGGCGGACAGACGAGTGTCATCGCCTCCCAGATGGCGGGGCGTGCCATATCGAAGCCTGCCGATCTCAAAATCCTGACGACAACCAGCCTCTATGGGGTGGGATCAAGTCAGTATAACCGTCTCGTTCTTCGCGCCGCTGACCACCCCGGGCTTCCGTACGACATCAAATGGGGCGCGATCGGCAAAAGCCTGACGGGCGGATTCGGCACCCTGCACCTGGGCGGCGAGACTGCTCAGGCACTGAGAAGCATGGCGATGTCCCGTCATGACTCGCGCCGGGTGAACAACCGGTTCGGGGAAGGAACAAGCCCGAGGCTGCGGCAAATCCGGGAAGGTCTCGATGCGTTGGGGCTGAAGAGCGACGCTATCCTGCACCACGCTACGCCCCGGATATTTTACGGTTGTGAGCTGAGCCCTGGATCGAGGTCGGCGCTGCTGAGTCTGACGCCGGCGACCGACACCTATGCGACCTGTCCTGACATCGGCGCCGCCTGGCGACGGCGGTGGGTCCTGAACCGGGCCCGCCGAGAGGAGACCCTGCAGGCGCTTGAAAGGCTGGGACCGACCAGTGTCCGAGCGAGCCTGCATGCCGACGCCGATGGTCAGTTTCTGCTGCCTATAGACGGCGGATAGGCAGGCGCGCGCTCGCTCATCGCCTAGATGACTTGTGACAAAACCTCTGATAAACGCGCAATCGATCAGAGGATTTGTCACATGCCGTCCGCTCCGGATTCGCAAAGGATCCAACTCAGAAATCTGCTCGACAGCCGGAGCATGATGCGCGCGCAGGAACTGCGTGAAGCTGGGATCAGCGCGCAGACCATCGCGCGCGCCGTCGAGACCGGGGAAATCGAACGTATCTCGCGCGGGGTCTACCAGAAGCGTGGATCCGAGATCGAGGAGAACCAGATCCTCGCCGAGGCGGCGATACGCGTCCCCAAGGGTGTGATCGCTCTGGTGTCTGCGCTCGCCTTTCATGGCCTGACCGATCAGATGCCGCGCCGCATCTGGATGGCCATCGGCGCTAGCGACTGGGCGCCGGTGCAGTCCTATCCCCCGACGCGCATGGTGCGGTTCACCGAGCGCTATCTGCGTCAGGGCGTCGAAAACCATATGATCGCTGGCCTTGAGGTCCCGATCTATTCCGTCCCCAAGACCCTTGCCGACCTCTTTCGCAACTCGAAGCTGGTTGATCGGTCGGTGGCGGTGGAAGGCCTGCGCGCCACCATCGAACAACGCAAGGCGACCCCGAGCGCGATCGCCGAGGGCGCGAAAGCCGGCGGCGCGTGGAAGATCATGCAACCCTATCTCGAGGCCCTGACGTCGAATGGCTAAAACACCGACCAACATGGCCAAGTCCGTCAAGGACCGGCTGCTCAACATCGCCCGCCAGGAGGGCCGAGTGTTCGACGTTCTGTTGGTGCGGTTCGCCTTGGAACGTCTGCTGTACCGGCTGTCGGTCTCCCAGCATCGCGAGCGTTTCGTCCTGAAGGGCGGGATGTTGGTCACAGTTTGGGTCGAGGACGACAACCGGGTGACCCGGGACGCGGACTTCCTGGGCCACGGCGACCCCGACCCGGAACGCCTGGCCGCGGACTTCCGGGAGATCATGGCCATCGAGAGCGATGATGGCCTCGTCTTCGACCTCGACGCCCTGGCTGCGACAGCCATCCGCGAGGAGATGGAATATGGCGGCACCCGCCTCAAGACTTCAGCCTATCTCGAAAAGACGCGAATCCCTGTGACGATCGATATCGGCTTTGGCGACGCCATGGCCGATGCGACCCAGCAACTCGACTATCCGACCTTGCTGGATCTGCCCGCGCCCAGCGTGCGTGCCTATCCGCCCGCTACGGTGATCGCCGAGAAATTCCAGGCGATGGTCGCGCTCGGTGTCCTGAACGGACGAATGAAGGACTACTACGATCTGTGGGCGATCCCGCGCGCGCTCGAGATTAGGCCGTGTTGACAAAAGGGATTCCCAATCGCGTCGACTTCTGATTCAAGACTGCTTTTTGAGGAGCAGTCATGGGTCGCGGGGATTTGTCGGAAGCGGAGTGGGATCTGATTGGGCCGCTGCTGCCGCCTGAGCGCGGTCGTTGGGCGCGGCCGGCGGGCGATAACCGGCGGTTCCTCAATGGAATGCTTCACGTGCTGCGGGTCGGCTGCCCCTGGCGCGACATGCACGAGCGCTACGGCAAGTGGAACTCGGTCTATGTCCGCTTCCGGCGCTGGGCCGAACAGGGTGTCTGGGATGCCCTGCTGCAAACACTGGTCGATCTGGGTCTAACCGACGACTGGCAACACATGATCGACAGCACCAGCGTTCGCGGCCACGTCTCGGCAGCGGGCGGAAAAGGGGGGCTTGTGCGAACGCTCTTGGTCGATCACGCGGCGGCTTTACGAGCAAAATCCACGCCCGCTGCGACAATCAAGGACTGCCTGTCGGCTTCATCCTGACCGGCGGCGAGGCTTCCGATTACACTGCTGCCGAACCGCTGATGGCGATCCCCGTCGCCACACCCAAGGCGCTGCTCGCGGACAAGGGATATGATGGTGATCGCTTCCGGGAAAGCCTGCTGGTCCGGGGCATCCTGCCGATCATCCCGCCTCGCTCGAACCGCAAGGTGCCAGAGCATCCCGACTATCGCCGCTACAAGGACCGCAACCGCGTCGAGCGCATGTTCGGCAAGCTAAAACAGCAACGACGCATTGCAACACGCTATGACAAAACCCTGCTCTCGTTCGAGAGCTTCCTCAACCTCGCCGCCATGCGACTATGGCTGAAATCTTTTGTCAACACGACCTAGTGATGCTGATCTGGACGCGGCGATCACAGCGACCTTCGAGCGCCGCCGGACGGCGATCCCGACGGAAAAGCCGCCCGGGCTTTCGGCCGAGATGGTCGATGATGAGGTCAAAAAGCGCCAATGGCGCGCCTATGCGGCATCGGTCGAACTCGAGAACGTTTCCCTGGAATCGATCATCGACAAGGTTTGGGGACTGGTCGGTCCGTCGTGCGCGCGGATCGTGGCAAAAGCAGCGGAGACCGCATGATTTCCGCTAGCGGTGCAGATAGGGACGCCGGAGTTATCGATGTCTGGGACATCGATACGTTCGATAACGAGTTGCGCGGCGATCTCGACGCTCACACCGACCTCATCCGCGACTACATGATCACCTCCCGCCGCCAGTCGTGCGAGCACGAGGCCTCTGACCATCGGATGCCCTATCTCGACAACCCTCATGCGGGCGAGTTCCTGGCGTTGAAGGAGCACATCATGCGGTTGATGGAGGCCCGAACGATCCGGGCCTGGCACTATACCCGCATGACTGACGCTGAGCTCGACACCGTTCGACAGACGGGCATCTATCCGTCTAGCCTCGAAAACATCCGGTCACGCTTCGACGCGCAGGTCGTCGCGGGCGCCTTCAGTCAGGAAGTCGCTGATCGCCTGTTCGCCGACAGCCCGTACCAGAGCGATCAGTTTGACGCCCGGTCTGGCAAGTTCTGGATGACGTCACACCCGGTCGACATCGAAGACGGCGGAGTGGCGGTGTTCATGGAGAGTTGGGGCGGGGAGGCCGCTTATTTCTGGCAGCAGGACGCAGGCCTTCAGGACATGCTGAAGCAGATGGGTCGGCCCCGTGTCCTGGAGGTCGCCACGCCGCTCAGCCATTCCCGGCATACCTACTCCGCAGCCGAGGCCGTGGTTGCCACCTATGGCAGGACGCTCGGTTGCCAGCCGGACAAGCACGCCTTCGACCTGTACAGCCAACAGCCACTCGGCCCTGCCCATATCCTCACCATCCATAGCGAAGGGGAACCAGACTTCGGCGCCATTGCACGGGGCTATCCGGTCGGGTTCATCGATGTGAACCTAGGCCGGTGGGACGAAGAGTGAGCCAAGCTAGGCCGAAGGCCAGCACGCGCGAGTAGCCGCTGATCGACCCATGCTGCGCCGTCTCCGTGCATCCGCCGGAACTCAGACCTTTTCGTCTCAGCGGCTTGGCAGGTCGGCGACCAAGGTCGTGAGCATATGTTCAATCTCGCCCGCCCGACCCGCCAGGCGGCCGTCGATGAGGTGCGCGTGACCTTCGCGGGTTTCGAATTGGTACGAGGCCTCGAAAGCTTCCATTGAGGCGGGATCCGCGTTCACGCCGGCTGCGATGAGTTGCTCGTAGGCGTGGACCATGAAGTTGAAGAGGCAGGGATTGATGTTCACCGCCTCGCCGTACCAATGGAAGCGGCGTTCGCAGGCGGCGCCTGTCTCGGCGCGCCACCTCTGGCCCACGGTCTCGATCGCCCGCTCGACCTGATCGCGTCGGACGAGGCAGAGGAAGGCCAAGTCGCTGACGGCGGGCGAGGGGATCACACGCACATTGGCGCCGATTTCGTCTTGGTGGTGCGCGAAATTCCGGAGCGCCTTCAAGGCGGCGAACTCGTCCAAGTGCTCGAAGTCCCGAACCTCAGCCTTCCTCAGCTTTTCGTTGAGGCTGTGCATCGCCGTGAGCGTGTGGAACAGGGTGTCCGGACCTGGAGTAACGCTGTGCGCTTCATAGGCGCGGAACAAGCGGGCGGCGGCGTTCGCCGCCGATTGCAGGGCGGGAGCTTCATCGGCAGTGGTCATGGGCGCAGCTAGACCCGGCCGGCATGCCACCTCAATCCCTATCGGCAGGCGTCAGTTTCCGCCTTCCGGCGCATGCCGCGCACGCAAAAGGTCGCCGATGGAGCGGCCGCCGACGCGGCACACCGCGATGACACGGTCGAAAACGATCACGCGGCCGCTGCGGCCGCGGCGGGCTTCGCAGGCCACGGTCTGCCCTGAGGCTACCTGTTGGAGAAGCGATTTCGAAAAGCGGCCGTTCGCTGCGTTTAGCTCAGGCGCGTCGAAGTCGGCCAACCGTACTTCGATCCACGTCGCTGGGTCGTTGGAAGTGCCGACGCAGAGACTGTCCCCATCGCCCACATAGCGCACGGTGCCGGAGATCTGCTGCCCGGGCTGCGAAGGCAGGCGGCCTTCACACGGGTCAGCTCGCGCGGATGTCGCCATCCCCGCCAGCAGGAGGGCGCCCAAGGGAAAGCGGGACGCACGGAACAATCGCCAAACTGAAATCATGCCGCCAGCTTCACGCGCTTTTTGGTGAGCATGGCACGGACGAACTTGTCCCACTTCGCCATGCCGGCGCGCTTCTCCGCCATATAGTTCCAGCGGTCGTAGTGCTTCGAGCTGACATCCTGGAGCGCGTGGTTCTGCAGGCGGTCGCGGATTTCCTTCGGGACCCCGGCCTTGCCGGCCAACGTCTTGAATGTTCGGCGGAGGTCGCGGTTCGTGGCGTGGGGGATCACGCCTCGGTCCCGCTGACGCCAGACGAAGCTATAAAGCGTTCCGTGACTGACAGGCTTTGACGGGTCCTTCGCGGACGGGAAATACCATCCGAACTCGTTTGGCGTAATCGACTCGATCAGTTCGGCGGCAAGCGACGGCACGGGGACGGCGTGCGGCTGAAGATTCTTGGTCTTCGACCAGTCGATAATCTTCTCTTTGGCCTCCCACTGATCGACGTGAAGGCGCGCGATTTCCTCGACCCGTTGGCCGGTCAGCATGAGGAGTTGGACCGCGCGAAGATAGGAGGGCGTCACTGGCGTGTCCGGGCATTCCAGCCAGCGATAGAGCTGTACGAACTCATCCTCGCTCAGCCAGCGCGTTCCCTGGACTTTGGGCTCGGTCGGGATGCCGGTCGCGGGGTTGAAGGGAATGCGGAAGCGGCGGGGAGACGCATTCCGATAGTCATTGTCCGACTTCATGCCCCAGCTGAAGGCGGCATGGATGTAGCACCGGACATGGTCCGCCATCGATCGCGCGCCGCGCTCATAGATAGGGCGGATCAATTCGACGACTTCCTCTGACTCGATCTCCCGGGCGAGGCGATTGCGTCCCAAGGTGTTGGCGATCTTGTTCAGACCCTTTTCGGTTTCCTTCCAAGAAGGTTTGCCGGCCGACTTGAGGGAGGCGACGTAGCCCTCGAACAGATCGGCAACGGTTCCAGGTCGCGTGTCGGTGGCGATCTTGATGCTTCGACCTTTTTGGATCACGTCCGCATAGTCACGCTTAAATACCTCGCGCGCCTGGCCGAGCGATATCGACGGATAGGCGCCGAGTTTCTTCTTCGTCCGCTTCCCGTCACGCCACTGCTGCGCCATCCAGTCAGCGGTAACCCGCTTGGGCATGGGTTTCAGAACCAGCACGAGCCGGCCAGTGCCTCGTCCTTCGCCGTCCGCGAGGTTCTCTTGCTTTTGGCTGATTTCGACGCGCTTCAGCGCGTGACGAATCGCAGTGTCGGTCAAGCTGGGCACGGCATTCCTCCTCTTCCCTAACTGGGATCGGTCGAGGAGAAACGGGGATCGTTTGCTGGGAGCGGAAAGCCGTATTCTACCCCTTCAACCGCCCCTAATATGCCGTAACCGCCCCCTGTATGCAATCACAGAATAGCAGATAATTCCCTGATGTTTCAAGAGTATTAAACGTGATCGAACGTGATCGAAACAGGGGCAGTGGGGTGGTTCGATCCCCGGTCTGACCGGTTCGTCATCACGTCTCACCACCCTCGCGCACGACCTCGTTCGGCGGTGTCACAGCCGACGAGGAATGGGTCTACATGGCCGGCGCCACGTAGATTTCACCGCGCGTCATCACCGCCCAGGCGATGCGCGCTGTCTTGTTGGCCAACGCGACGGCGGCGAGCTTCGCCGATTTCCGGGCCAGCAGTTTCGCGGCCCACTGTCGGCTGGCGTTGTCCTGGCGGGCCAGCCGCATGACCGAGGTGGCACCGACGACAAGCAACCTGCGAATATATCCGTCGCCCTGCTTGCTGATGCCGACCTGCCGGTCCTTACCCCCGCTACTGTGCGCCTTCGGTGTCAGGCCCAGCCACGCGGCAAATTGGCGCCCGGATCGGAACATCGATCCATCCGGAACGGCGGCAGCGATCGCGCTGGCGGTGATCGGTCCGATGCCAGGGATGGTCGCCAGCCGTCGGCTGACATCGTTAGTGCGGTGCCATGCGACGATGCGCGCCTCCAGCCGCTCGATCGCGGTAGCCAGTTGGCCGAGCTGATCAACGATTCCATGCAGCGCCATCCGTGCCGCTTCTGGCAACTGCTCCTGCGCCTCGTGCAGCGCTTCAATAGCAGCCTTCACGCCACCGGCCCCCTTCGCCGCGATGATGCCGAACTCCGCCAAGTGGCCGCGCAGCCCGTTGATCAACATGGTTCGTTGCCGAACTAGCAGGTCGCGGGTTTTGTGCAGCATCAGGGCGCCTTGCTGGTCCACGGTCTTGATCGCCACGAAGCGCATGGTTGGGCGGGTGACCGCTTCGCAAATCGCCTCGGCGTCGGCCGCGTCGGTCTTGCCGCGCTTAACGTAGGGTTTGACATACGCGGGAGGCATCATCTTCACCATATGCCCGAGTGCCGATATCGCCCGAGCCCAATGGTGAGCGGTTGCGCAGGCTTCTATCCCGACCAGGCAGGCTGGCAGTCCCCTGAAGAACTTCAGCACATCGCCCCGGCGAAGTTGTCGCCGAACCAGCACTTTGCCGTCGGCATCAACTCCGTGAACCTGAAAGACACTCTTGGCCAGATCCAGCCCAATCGTCGCCATCGCGCCCATCGAAGCCTCCTATGGTGGTTCCTTCCCGGCCTACCTTGCCACCGTTCCGGGTGGGAGGGCCGTCCACCACATCACCTCACAAGAGCGTCTATCGCGGGGGGCTCCTCACAAGTCATTACCGTGACATCGCCGCGTGTATAGTTTCTGTACGGAAGCATCCCTTCGGCCGACGGTGCTTGTCCGGTCTGAAGTCGATGCTTGAGTAGGCGACGAAGGAAGAACAATGGAACTCAACCAGATTCGATATTTCCTGAACCTGGCAGACACCCTCAACTTCACCGAAGCAGCCATGCGCAGCGGGGTGTCTCAGCCCACGCTCACCCGCGCGATCCAGCGGCTCGAACAGGAGTTGGGCGGAACGTTGGTCTATCGCGATGGAAAAGACAGTCGACTGACAACGCTCGGCCGCGACATACGATCCGAATTCGCTGCGATCGCCGACCGCGAACAGCGGGTTCGGGCAATATCCCTCAATCGGGTTCGCGGCCGCCGCGAGACCTTGACGCTGGGTATCGTGAATACCATCGCGCCAGCACTGATTACGGAATTTCTGAAACACGCCCTTCGACAGATGCCGATGCTTGAACTGGTTCTTCAGCCGATCACCCGCGACGAGGGAATGGAGCGCCTGCTCGGCGGTCAAATTGACGGGTGCTTCTGCACGGATCCAGCGGCCGGAAACACCAAGATTGCCACCGTTGAAATGTTCCGTGAGCGACTGTTACTGGCGATGGCGCATGGACACAGCCTGGCAAGCCAAGCCTCGGTGTCTCTTGTCGAGCTATCGGAACAGCCTTACCTTGATCGCCTCCAGTGCGAATTCCGCACGCGCGTGCAAAACCATTTGAACGAGCGCGCGATTTTCATGATCCCACGGCTCAGATCCGAACGGGAGGATTTGATTCAACAAGCCGTGGCATCGGGCGCGGGCGTTTGCATGCTGCCTGAACGTTCGGCAATCGTAGAGGGCTTGACGTTACGCCCGGTCGATACGCTCGACCTGTCGCGCACGGTGGCATTCCAATCGATTTCGGGATCTGGAACGGCAACGGCGCTGCGGCAGCTCCGTGTACTGATAGAGCGGTATGTGTGGTCGTGAATTCCGTGAAGGCGCGGGCCTTTATGGTGCGGCGACCACACAAGCGTTCCCAGTGCATGCCGGTGACAACATCAAAACTATAGTTGCGGCGTATTGGACACCTTCGGATCGAATATCCATTTTCTCGGGTATGAGTTCGAAGGAGGAATCCATGACAGCCTACAAGAAGACAGAAGCTGCTATCGCCAAGCTGTCACCTGAGGAATATCGGGTGACGCAGCAGAGTGCGACCGAGCGACCAGGAACCGGTGCGCTTCTCCATAATAAGGAACCCGGCATTTATGTCGATATCGTCTCAGGCGAACCCCTGTTCGCATCGTCCGACAAATACGAGTCGGGCTGCGGATGGCCGAGCTTCACCAAGCCGATCGAACCTGCGAACGTGAATGAACTACGCGACAACAGCCACGGTATGATCCGGACGGAAGTGCGTTCGACGTATGGCGATAGCCATCTCGGCCACGTTTTCCCCGACGGGCCGAGCGATCGCGGTGGCCTGCGTTACTGTATCAATTCGGCTTCGCTGCGCTTCGTACCCCGCGGCGAGATGGAGAGCCAAGGTTACGGTGAATATCTCAACCAGGTGGAGGATATCTGATGACGACTGAACGCGCTGTTCTCGCCGGCGGCTGCTTCTGGGGCATGCAGGATCTTATCCGCAAGCTGCCCGGTGTAATCTCCACCCGTGTCGGTTACACGGGCGGCGATGTGCCGAATGCGACATATCGCAATCACGGCACTCATGCCGAGGCGATCGAGATCACCTTCGATCCCTCTCAGACCACCTATCGCCGATTGCTTGAGTTCTTCTTCCAGATCCACGACCCGACGACGCTCAACCGTCAGGGGAACGACCGAGGCGCGAGCTACCGTTCCGCGATCTATTTTACCAACGACCAGCAGAAGGCCGTTGCGCTCGATACGATTGCAGATGTTGAAGCGTCGGGCCTATGGCCAGGCAAGGTCGTCACCGAGGTCGAGCCAGTCGGTGATTTCTGGGAGGCAGAGCCCGAGCATCAGGATTATCTCGAGCGAATTCCCCACGGGTACACCTGCCACTTTGCACGTCCGGACTGGGTGTTGCCGCGCAGGGCCGGTGCTGCCGCTTAGCAAACCTGCGGCTCGTGGTTTAACGCCGCGAGCCGCCATCGGAGGGCTTCATGGAAACGGGAATTGTGGGTCTGCCTGCCCCTCCGCTGGAGAATATCCGGTGGATCGATGAAAATGGTGACGAGCGTAGCTCCTTGACCTTGGCCGAGTTGGGGCAAGGTTTCAAAATATTGTACTTCTTTCAGGATTGGTGTGCAGGCTGTCATGCACATGGTTTTCCCACATTCGTGACCCTTGCCGAGGAATTTCGCGATAAGGGAGTTGGCTTGGCGGCGATACAGACTGTGTTCGAGGGTTCGGAAGTCAATACCTTCGATCGTCTGCGGGAAAACCAACGCCGATATGGACTGCGTCTTCCATTTGGTCATGCTGTCGCGGGCTCGGGCTCAGTAGACGCTGCGCCAGCAATCATGGAGGCCTACCGGTCCGGCGGAACCCCATGGTTTGTGGTGATCGCACCCGATGGTCGCGTCGTGTATAACGGGTTTCAGCTCGACGCGGAGAGCCTCATCCAGAAACTTCGGCCGCTCACGGCCTGATAAAAGGAGCCTGGATGCCGCGGCGGCCCAGCGGTATAATTCCCGGGCCGGTGAAGTCGTGCGCAGCCCTAGATGATCTCCGCAACGCATTCCGACAGAGAAAGAGAAAGAGAAAGAGAAAGAGAAAGAGAGAGAGAGAGAGAGAGAGAGAGAGAGAGAGAGAGAGAGAGAGAGAGCCCTGTCCTCGATGATCCCGCATCAGGTGCTCTATGCTATCTGATCAGATCGCGGGCAAAGCCTTTTCCTTTCTTGCGCAATCGAGCATTCCGAGAGCCGACGCTACGATTCCCTTCAGCAAAGCTGGCTCGGGTCGCACGCGCGCGAGCACGCGCAATCCCATCAGCACGCTCAGGAGATGCCGTGCCATATCCTCTGCCGGCAGCAGTGATGCGATCGTGGCATCGGCCTGACCCGACTCTATTCGGCCCAGGAAAAACATCTCGATGCGCATGAGCACGGCCGCGACGTTTTCCCGGAACGCTTCGTCGGGGGGTGCCGCGTCGAGCGCGGTGTTCACGAGCATGCATCCCTTGCGCTCAGGATCCTCAAGCGAGCGCTTCAAGACATCGGAAAAGAACGCTTCGATGGCTTCGCGGGGCGGCAATGCCTCGCAACGCCGGATCCGATCCGCAACGCTGTGTTCGACATAACGGTCCAGCGATTTGATGAAGAGCGCGCGTTTATCCCCGAATGCGTTGTAAAGGCTCGCGCCGGTGATCCGGGTCTTGTCGATAAGATCGCGCACGGATGTTGCCTCGTATCCGCGGCGCCAGAAGCACTGCATTGCTGCGTCGAGCACGGCTTCCTCATCGAATTCTCTTGGTCTTGCCATCCGGCGCTCTCGCAAATTCCAGCTTCGCGTCTTGCCATATTGTCCGCGCCGATGCATTCTAGAACAAATGGACTAAAACTCAAGGTGTGACCGCCGTCATCGTTTCTCTGCCGGCAGCCTTGGACGATCCAAAGGCTGGAATCATGGCTGCCCAGGAGGCGATTGAAGTTACACGAGCGGAACGCATGGCGGGGCACGCGGCTTGAGGGTCTGCTCTGGGCTGCTCGGAGCCTGCGTCGTGACGGCTCCGGTGAGGCAAACCAGTCCGGCGTATTTTGGGCATGCGGAAAAATGTAATCTTCCTTCGCGAGCATCGTGAGCTCGGCGACGTCGCGTGGCAGCGCGATCACGATCGCAGCCAGCCGCTTGCGGGCGAAACCGCGTATGTACGCGGCCCTGTATGCTGCGCTGCGCCGACTGCACCTCCGTCATCGGACGGTTTGTCAGGACTCGAGATTCTGCGTGGCTGGACGCTGCGAGGGTCGGCATCGTGGCGGATCGTGCAACCCCAATGACGACACCGCTCGAAGCAGACCAAAGCCAATTACAACGAAGAGAGACGTACCAGATGACGCTGTTTGAACCATTCCTGCTGCGCGGTGTAACGCTAAAGAACCGGGTGGTCGTCTCACCGATGAGCCAGTACCGCGCGCAGCACGGCGTGGCGAACGACTGGCACTTGGTCCACCTCGGTCGGTTCGCACTCGGAGGCGCCGCGCTGGTGTTCTGCGAGGCTACTGCGGTGCAGGAGCATGGCCGGCGTACACATGGCGACCTCGGGATATGGTCGGACGCCCACATCGACCGGCTCGCGGCGGTCACTCGCTTCCTCTCGCAAGAGGGAGCAGTTGCAGGCATCCAGCTCGCCCATGCGGGCCGCAAGGCGAGCGAACGCCGCCCCTGGCACGGTGAGACACCGGTCGACTCGGAAGACATCGCACAGCGCGGTGAAAAACCGTGGGCTGCACTCGGGCCGAGTGCGATCCCATACGCGGAAGGCTGGCCTGCTCCGGCCGCGATGAGCATCGAGGACATCAGGGAAGTGATCGCGTCGTTCCGAATTGCCGCTGAGCGAGCACGCGAGGCCGGCTTCCGGGTGATCGAGGTCTACGCCGCGCATGGGTTTCTCATCCACCAGTTTTACTCGCCGCTCGCGAACCAACGGCGCGATGACTACGGCGGAAGCCTCGAAGGACGATGCCGTCTGGCACTCGAGATCGCCGCAGCGATCCGCGAGGTTTGGCCAGACGAATACCCACTGGTCTTCCGCCTATCGGTCACCGACTGGCATCCCGAGGGCTGGCAAGTGGACGACACAATCTACCTCGCACAACGACTGAAGGACCTCGGCGTCGACGCGATCGACTGCTCAAGCGGCGGCATCTCAGGACGGGAACGTCCGCAGGGCATGACCCTCGAGCACGGCTATCAGCTCGCCCTCGCCGCGCGGGTGAAGACGGCAGCACGCATCGCGACGATCGGTGTCGGACTTCTTTGGGACCCGAAGCTGGTCGACCGCTCGATCGACCAAGGCGATATCGACCTCGTCGCACTCGGTCGCGAACTGCTGGAGGACCCGAACTGGCCATTGCAGGCGGCCCGCGAACTTGGCGCCGACGGGGTTCATGGGATGTGGCACCCGGAGTTCGGGTGGTGGCTCGAGAAACGGGCGCGGGCTGTCCGCAGACTCGGGATACGCAAGTGATCGACCATTGATCATCAACAACGCCCTCGGCCCGAAATCCCGGCGCGATTGCTCTTGCCGCGACCCAGGATAGATACAACATCCCTTAGGACAGGAACTCGATGGAGGAGTAGGTAGCCGCGCACTGCGAGATCTAGACATCGTCATTGTTGACGTCGCCCGTGCATGAAGTGGCGGCCCCGTTCGAGATTGAGCAGGTATCGCAGATGAGCTGATAAGCCTTGGCGGTCTCGGCTATGGTCCTTCACCCTACGATTTGCTGCAGGGCTTGCCGCCTGCACGACGATGGCCATGCGGTTATCTGCACAACGCAAGAGTCTCCCGCCTGAGCGAGCGCGAATGACAGTCGTGCATTCGAAACGTTCCGACATGATGCCCACCGATCTTTTCACACGAACGATTGTACTCGAAGGGCCACTCAATCACTCAATGACGACAGCGCCAGATGATTCTTGGGATAGCCGATCGCTGTCCAGTCGATCCGACCATGGTGCGCGGATCGGATATTCAGACCGGGCTCTATTGAGGGCAAGCTCTGTGGCGCAATGTAGCTGATGTCTATTTTGGTCGCACTGGGAATAAATCTACCAGCATCGTACTTCTAAACGTCAATTCTTTCGGCCGCACCATTGGTTTTTGGATGCATCGCCGAATGCATCGATTCCATAGCCGGAGGTCTTTGGCGGTGGAGACCTACGCTCATATTTTTGGGCTACAGGCATGGAAAAAAGAACACGGACCACCGAAAAAGTTGAGGCAGTGTCGCAGGCGACGTTATACTTTCGATCTTGAGGGAACACGAGATGTATGCACATATTGTGGTCGCAAGGGATGGCTCTAGTCTGGCGGTCGATCAGTCGATAGCCGCTCGAGATTTTCCGATTTCCCCGGCAGCACCTCCTCCATGAACTTGTGAAGGATAAGTCCGCGCTCGCGGCCGCCTCTGCCGCGAAACTATAGCGTGTCGGGGCGTCGTCCATCCATGATAACACTGGCACTAGAGGCGCCAGATAGTTACCCTGTTCCGGCCCAGATGCTTGGATTGATACAACGCCGCATCAACCTGGTGAAAGACGTCGGCCGGCGATTGTGGCCCTTCAAAAATCCCAAGCCCCATCGAAACCGTCACCACACCGTAGGGTTGGTTCCCGGGGTGTGTAATTGCCAACGCACCGACTCGATTCCGCAATGCCTCAAAAAAAGTGTGTGCGTCCAGAGCGGCGCGTGTACGACACGCCATGAGAAACTCCTCGCCGCCGATCCGGAAAAAAAGATCGTCGGCATTTGTTAAATGCGTGCGCAGAACCGTGCCTATTTGGCGCAGAACGTCGTCTCCAGCCGCATGGCCATGCCTGTCATTGTAGCTTTTGAAATTGTCGATATCGAGAATGGCGACGGATCGGAATAGGCCATCGTTGGCCGTGTTGAGATATTCTGGAAATTGTCGTGAGTAGGCATGCCGGTTCGGTATTCCCGTCAACGCGTCGATACTGGCGCTGCGTGCTTCGGTGATATCCGTAAAAATCCAGATTCGCGCAGCCAACCTTCCACCTTCATCGAACGGCACACTGCGCCGCGAAAAAATGCGGCCGTCCTTGAGCAGAATTTCGTCCTCGGAGGTCTCCTGGGCCAGCTGCAGCCGATCCACCTCGCGAAGGAAACCCTCCGGGTCCAGCAGTTGGTCCGTCACGAAAGTGAGCATGCCGAGCTCGTTCTTCGTGCTCACCAATTCGTCTGGAATCTTCCAGAGCTGAGCAAAAGAGCGATTCGCATAGACTACGCGACGCTCGGAGTCGGTTAGTAGGACGCCGTCCGGAAGCGCATCCAAAGTCCGCTCGAACAGCGAGCGCACGGCAGTCCCTCCAAATGTCATGCGCTTCAATCCTCTAGTCCGCCCCAATTGCGCTCGGTCATTGTATCCGGGAATGGTTGTAGTTTCGTCACTTACGCCCTTGCCCAATAGATCGAGGATGCGGTGTTCACGAGCATGCACTCCTTGCGCTCAGGATCCTCAAGCGATCGCTTCAAGACATCGGAAAAGAACGCTTCGATGGCTTCGCGGGGCGGTAATGCACGGCAACGTCGGATACGGTCGGCTACGCTGTTCTGCACATAGCGGTCCAACGATTTGGCGAAGAGCGTGCGCTCATCCCCGAATGCGTTGTAAAGGCTCGCGCCGGTGATCCGGGTCTTGTCGATAAGGTCGCGCACTGACGTTGCCTCGTTGCCTCGTTGCCTCGTAGCCATGGCGCCAGAAGCATTGCATTGCCGCGTCGAGCACGGCTTCCTCATCGAATTCTCTTGGTCTTGCCATCCGGCGCTCTCGCAAAATTCCAGCTTCGCGTCTTGCCATATTGTCCGCGCCGATGCATTCTAGAACAAGTGAACTAAAACTCAAGGTGTGACCGCCGTCATCGTTTCTCTGCCGGCAGCCTTGGACGATCCAAAGGCTGGAATCATGGCTGCCCAGGAGGCGATTGAAGTTACACGAGCGGAACGCGTGGCGTCATGGCGGGGCACGCGGCTTGAGGGTCTGCTCTGGGCTGCTCTATCGATCGCGATCTTTTCAGGCTGGTTCGTGGTGACCCGGTTCAGCGTCACGCGCGAATTGCAGGTCTGGGACGTGACCGCGCTTCGCTTCGGCGTGGGCGCCGTCCTCCTTGCCCCGGCTGTCCTGCGTCGCGGTTCGCGCCTTCCCATGTCTGCATGGGGTGAGGGGCTTTTGTTTGCATTGCTGTGGGGTGCACCCTTCGTGCTCCTCGTGGCGCTCGGGCTCAAACTGACTTCGGCGGCTCAGGCCGCCTCCATTGCTCCAACGACGATGCCTCTCGTCGCAGGAATACTCTCCTTCGTCTTCCTGAAGGAACAGCAGGGGTGGATCCGGTGGACTGGATATGCCGCGATCCTCGCCGGACTGGTCTGCCTCACCGGAGCCGTCACGACACAGGCTCCGCCCAGTCCAGCCGGCGTTACGGCCCTAGCCGCGGCAGGTGGCATGTGGGCGGTCTATACGTTGCTGTTCCGCCGTAGCGGCCTGTCGTCGATCCAGGCGGCGGCGCTCATCTGCATCTGGTCGGCAGCTCTCTTTCTGCCAGCCTATGTCCTCTTCGGTCTCAGCCATCTCGGCCGCGCGTCCGCAAGCGAGATAGCGCTCCAGTTGTTTTACCAGGGTGTGTTGATGGGGGCGGTTGCGCTCGTCACCTTCAATAGAGCGGTTTCGCTGTTGGGCGCCTCGGCGGCGACGGCCATGATCGCTCTCGTTCCCGCTGCGGCATCGCTGCTTGCCATCCCGGCCCTGGGCGAAACGCCGTCGTTCGTCGAAGGCATTGCAATAGCAGTCATCGTTGTGGGCGTCCTGCTGGCGGCCAGCCGGCCATCGTCTGCAACACTGTCAATTCAACCGCAGGAGACACCATGATCCGCTTCTATTTCCATCCCACGCCGAACCCGGCCAAGATTGCCCTGTTCCTTGAGGAGGCAGGGGTTCCATATGAAACCGTGGCCGTCGACACCAGCAAGGGCGAGCAGCACGCTCCGGCGTTCCGGGCGATCAATCCGAACGGCAAGGTACCAGCCATTGTTGACACGGACGGTCCGGGAGGCAGGCAAGCGCGGGTTTTCGATTCCACTGCGATCCTGATCTACCTTGCCGAGAAAACGGCTAAGTTTCTCGGCACGCCGGAGGATCGGCCCGAACTGCTGTCCTGGCTGCTTTTCCTTGGCACGGGTCTCGGGCCTTTTTCGGGACAAGCCGTGCATTTCCAGTTCGCCGCGCCGGAGGGCCAGGAATACGCGACCAACCGCTATCGTCGCGAGGCCGAGCGCCACTATCAGGTCCTGAACGATCATCTTGAGGGGAGGGACTGGATCATAGGCGACAGCTACACGATCGCCGACATGTCCGCCTGGGGCTGGCTCGATCGCGCCTCCCGTGTACGCAAAGGGGCGGAAGACCCGCTGGCGGCCTTTCCCAACCTCAAGCGCCTATTCGAAGCTGTCGATGCACGGCCTGCCGCCTCCAGAGCGCGAGAAGTCGGCAAGGACCACGCCTTCAAGAAAGTGAACGACGAGGAGACAAAGCGCGCGCTGTTCCCGTCGAATTATCCTCCGGCGGCCTAAGCTGGCCATTGAGACGTCACAGGAGCGACCATGACGAATACCGCAGAGTACACGCCGCCGAAAGTCTGGACCTGGGAGAAGGGCAATGGTGGTCAGTTCGCCAGTATCAATCGCCCGATTTCCGGTTCCACCCATGATAAGGAGCTGCCCATCGGCAAGCATCCCTTCCAGCTCTATTCGCTGGGCACGCCGAACGGCCAGAAGGTCACTATCATGTTCGAGGAACTGCTCGAGGCCGGTCACAAGGGCGCCGAATATGACGCCTGGCTGATCAAGATCGGCGACGGCGACCAGTTCGGCTCCGGATTCGTCGAGGTCAATCCGAACTCCAAGATCCCTGCGCTGATGGACCGCTCCGGCCCGACGCCGATCCGCATCTTCGAATCCGGCGCGATTCTGATGCACCTGGCGGAAAAATTCGGCAGCGCCTTCCTGCCGACGGAACAGCCGATGCGCGCCGAAACGCTATCCTGGCTGTTCTGGCAGATGGGCTCGGCCCCGTTCCTCGGCGGCGGCTTCGGCCATTTCTATGCCTATGCGCCGGAGAAGATCAAATACGCCATCGACCGGTACGCGATGGAGGTGAAACGCCAGCTCGACGTTCTCGACCGGCGTCTTGCCGACAACGAGTATGTTGCCGGTTCGCAATATACCATCGCCGATATCGCGATCTGGCCCTGGTATGGCGGTCTGGTGAAGGGCTGGCAGTATGGCGACGCGGCGCAGTTTCTCTCTACGCACGAATACACGCACGTGAATCGCTGGGCCGAACAGATCTATGGCCGACCGGCGGTGACGCGCGGCCGCAAGGTCAACCGGACTTCGGGCGAGCCGTCGAGCCAACTCCACGAACGCCACAACGCGTCCGACTTCGAGAACAGGACACAGGATAAGCTGGAAGGAGCACGCTCGTGAACATTGATGGCAAACGCATTCTGATCACTGGCGGATCGAGCGGCATCGGACTGGCCCTTGCCCACGCGCTTCTGGCCAAGGGCGCGAGGGTAGCTATAACCGGCCGCCGCGCCAAAATGGTCGCGGATGCTGTCACCGAGCTGAAGGCAGGGGACAGTGAGGTTCACGGCGTCGTCGC
Organism: Sphingopyxis sp. EG6; assembly: GCF_003609815.1. Lineage (NCBI taxonomy): Bacteria > Pseudomonadati > Pseudomonadota > Alphaproteobacteria > Sphingomonadales > Sphingopyxidaceae > Sphingopyxis > Sphingopyxis sp. EG6. The sequence goes on along the minus strand of NZ_AP017603.1, from coordinate 1,522,018 downwards.
CGACATTGCCACGCCGGAGGGCCGCGCTACAACGTTGGAAGGAGCGTTGCAAAAGCTCGGCGGCCTGGACATCCTCGTCAACAATGCAGGTGGGGTTCGGGCTGGACGCCTTGAGAACACGCCCGAAGCCGAACTGCAGGCGATGATCGATATCGATCTCGTGGCGCCGATCATGTTGACCCGGGCGGCGCTGCCAGTCCTGCGGGAAGGCGGCGATGCCGTGATTGTCAACATCTCCTCCGGGATAGCGCTCGTCGGTGCACCGTTCTATACGACCTATGCCGCGGTGAAAGCCGGGCTTGCCAACTTCGGCGAGGCGTTGCGGCGCGAACTGAAGGGTGAGGGCATCCACGTGATGACCGTCTATCCGGGTGGCACCGATACGCCCATGATGAAATCGAACCGCGCCGGACCCGATCTAGGCTTTTCGCGCGAGCCGGCTTCCGCCGTCGCCGATGCGATCGTTGCCGGCATCGAAGCCCGGGCGTTCGAAGTAATCCGCGGCGGCGAGACACGTGCGCAGATGATCGCGCTCAACCGCGAAAACCCGGCCGCAGTCGACGAACGCTTTCTCGGGTTGAAGCGGGCGTTGGAAGAAGCGGTGAAGGACCACTCGGCGCTTTGAGCGCCAAAAAAATTTAACAAGGAGTGCAATTGTGATGCTGCAGAATGGCGACGTCTTTCCCTCATTCATCTTTGGTCGCGCTGGCGGCGGCGAAATCCACTTGCCCGGAGATCTGGCGGGCGGGTTCGGTGTTATCCTGTTCCACCGTGGTTCCTGGTGTCCATACTGCAACGCCCAGCTCGCCGAATTTGCGCGAGCGGCGGACAAGTTCGCCGAGGACGGGATCAGGGTCGTCTCAGTATCGACGGACGATCGGGAAAAATCGGAGGCGCTCGTCGACAAGCACAAGCTAGGGTTTCCGGTCGGCTACAGCGCGGATGCACGAGCAGTTTCCGCAGCCACCGGCGCCTTCGTCAATGAGAATCCGCTAGCCCTCCAAGCGACCGGGTTCGTCATCGATCCAGAGGGCCGGATCGTGACAGCTGTCTACTCGACCCGCGCGATCGGTCGCCTTATGCCCGCCGATGTTCTGAATTTTGTACGTCACTTCAAGTCCCTGGCAGGCAACTAAAAAACGGTTGATCTGTCGCCGCGGAGCACGGTCAACGATTACTTCCGGCGATGGGACTGGGACGGGGCGCTGGAGCGCATCCATCACGCGCTCTATGTTGCGTGTCGTGAGGCAGCGGGCCGGGAGGCCAGTCCCACAGCGGCGATCATTGACAGCCAGACCGTCAAGGGCGCCGAAAAAAGGGGGCGCTCGGTCGATCCGCCAGGCTACGACGCCGGCAAGAAGATCAAAGGTAAGAAGTGGCACGTCCTGGTCGACACACAGGGCCTGTCGATGCGGGCCATCGTGCATGCCGCCGACGTGCAGGATCGCGACGGCGGTGTGTTGCTGATGGGCGCGCTGTTCGGCCTCTATCCGTTTCTGCTCAAGCTCTACGCCGACAGCGGTTAGCAGGGACCAAAATTCCGCGACGGCCTCGCCGCCGCCGGTGCCCAGGTCAACGTCGAGGTCGTCAAACGCTCGGACGTGCACAGGTTCGTCATCCTGCCTCGACGATGGATCGTCGAGCGCACCATCGCCTGGCTCAACCGTTGCCGCCGATTGGCAAAGGACTGGGAGTACCTCAACCGCACCGGCCTCACCTTCCTGCGCTGGGCCACCGTTCGCCTCATGCTCCGAAAGCTATGCAAAAACACGAATTGATCCCAGATGGACTCTAAGCGATCAAGCACGATCCATAGCGCTTTGTTCAATTCGCCTTGGGGCGCGGCACTGCACACGATTCTTGTCGTCCCACGCCTCAAGCTCATCGACCCGGTAGAGAACCGCTTTGCCGATTTTTACGAACGACGGCCCTATTTTCATCACACGCCAATTCCGAAGTGTGCCAACGGAAACGCTGCCACGATAGCGTTCGGCTACTTCTTCTGGTGTGAGGAATGTGGTCTGTGACATATGCCCTCCTTCAGCAAGAAAACCTGCCGCGGTCATTGTTGACGATCAAGCGCGAGACGCATTCCGAAATGCGTCTGTCATTGGAGAGGCATCGACGCGATGGCCGAGCTTCGATGGCGCACGCTCCTGCACGACCGAACATGAGCGCGCGCAAGTGGCCAGGGAAGTATCAATCTTCAGGCGTAGGGAACGCGGCTAGTCAGGGATATAAATAGGCGGGAAACTGCACGACGCCGACTGGGATGATCAGGCCGCGTGAGGGGCTGCTTGTCCCGCATGAACAGGATGGACGAGCCGGGAGCGCCGAATGGCAAGCCCGCTATTTATCGAGGTTCTTCTGTCGTGAAAATGCGGACAGATCGAGGGTCAATGCTTGCAGTGATCGCGTCGTTTCCACGTCGTGATGCGTCAGGAGATCGACAAGATCCTCTTGGTTCGGCTGTCCCAAAGCAAGGCGATAGAGCAGCCTCTGCGTCCTCAATTTCGCAAATCGATCAATGTCGCGACTTTGGGGAAGCGCGAACAAATGTCGCTTTAGATCTGCGCCTTCCATCGCCCACCACGGGCTGAGGCCGGTTTTATCATTCGCGAATGCCTTGTCGGCGTCGCGTGCGATGATGTCCCACGGCGACGATGCTTGGCCTCGTGCTTGCGCAAGCGCTTGTTCACCTAGTTTTCGGGCGAGCGGTTGTCGGACAGTCAGTCCGCCGAAGCGCTGAACGCGGCCTTCTCGTTGCTCCAGGTCAACCGGGCTGGAACAAAGATCCCAGTGGCCGAGCCTGTCGCACCAACTATGAAAGTCGAGACCTTCCTGTCCGACAGAGGTTGTTGCCAGGACGTGGGGCCAGAACGGCGTGTTGAACGCGCTGCGGATTTCCTCAGAGCGCGCCGGTGGCGGTTCATTGACATCATGGTCCTGTCGATGCGCCTCTGTCTCGGCGCCCCCAAACGGCACCGCAGCGTGACAACGGATACGAATTTTGTCCTTCTTCTTCGCCCCCTTGAACCCGAAGGTGCCGACGTTCGCTGCGAGCGCCGTCGACAGATCCTCGATCAGCCCATCAGGGTTGACCTTGGATTTGCGCAGCCAAAAATGTTCGTCGAGGACGGCCTCCAGGCAGCCATCAACGCACGCATTCTGATATTTCTGCGTGGCGTCCTCGCCGGGCAAGACCGACCAGAAAACAGGGCGATCCAGATAGGTGCGCAGCCGTGTCCAGCAGAAGCGTACGAGCCGCGCGAAATGCTGCTCCTGGAAATCGAAAAGGTCCGGAAGGTGGCGATAGAGTGCTCGGCCAGTCACGACGCCAGGGGCGCCGAGAGCCATATCCACCAAGGCGTCCAACTCCCACCGGCTTAGCCAGGTGATCGCCTCTGCCTCTTGGCGCTGTTTGAGCAATGTTTGAAGTGTCGCATCCTTCTGTGCGACCCGGCCCCAGTTCTTCTGGACCACCGCGAACTCCCGCGCCAGCGGGGCCTTCTGCGCGTGCTCGATGGCAGCGAGGATCGCCCATGCTGGTTTGCGGCGTCGGTTGCTACGCGCATTCGGAGCATCCGGCGCGATCGTCGGGGGCAACGCCTGAATAATCTGCTGCCGTGCCCTGTCCCTGATCTGCTTCATCGCCGCCTTTCCCTTCACATCGAGCGGATCGACAGCGCGGATCAGGAAGGGGCTCGGGTGAAACAGGGCGAGCGTGGGCCCTTGGTTGGGCTTCGGATTTAGGTGGCGTTTCTTCCACGCGGCGGCGTAGGGAAGACTGCTTTTCCCAACGTATTTGCGCTCGACCTCTAGGCTGACAAGGGCTGCCAGGCTTTGCGGCGTGGCCCTGAACCGGCTGAAGATCAGCATCTTGGGTGATTGCGTCACCTTCGCCCATGGGCCGGAAGGCGCCCACCAAGTCAGCGATGGCAACACCCATGGGAGCGCAAGGGCCTCCGTCGGCACAAGGTCGTTGAGGGCGCGGAGCTTGGCGCTTCCCCAACCGTCTTTGGGCGGCTTGAAGCAATTGGTGACTCCAAGCCGGGGGACGCTGCGCGTGGCTGGAAAATCTATGTCGCGAGAAATCAGGTATCGGTCCCCCAACGCTTGCGCAGGGAGAGGCACTGAAAGCCAGTAGCCGATCGCGCTGCCCGCGAGCTTGGGCGGCACATGGTCGGTGAAATGGCGATAGACGTCGAGATCGTGGGGCTCGATCCTTACGGACGGCGGCGCAGGCTCTCCGGCATGGTCGGAAGCCGGACGCTCGGTCCGCGACATGAGCGGTGTGAGGAGCGCCTCGAGATGATGCTTGAGCGTTTGCGCCTCTTCGATCGCCGCCGTTCGGCTATCGGGTGGCAGGTGGCCGATCAAATGCAGGAGATCGCCAAAACGACGAAATTGGGTTTCAGCCTCAGCGCGTACAGCCGACCCGCCCAGAAATTCGATAATCTCGAAAAATTCGACATGAGGAGCAGCCCCAGCGCCGCTTTCCCAGCGCTCGGCATAGAAGCGATAGGGCGTGGCGGACAGGAGGAGGATCGGCGGCGGCGTCCCTCCATCTATTCCTGCCAGCAATTGACGCGCCAAGGGATTATCGGCGCCTGCGTCGAGCAGCTCGCGATAGCATTGGAACTCGTCGAAAATGACGAGATCGGGCGGGGCGGAATCCAAAGCGGCTTGAGCGAGCGCCTTCCGCATCCGGCCCAAGCTCTGGCCATGTTTGCTCGTATCGATCGCGTGCAGAATGTTTTCGCGGGCCGGCTTGCCAAATTCCGCGCGTAACGCTCGGCCATAAGCCGTCTTGAAGAGGGCGGAGACATTGTCGAACTTGCCTTGAGCTTCCTCGCACGCCCATGGCCAGCCGGACGTTGCGCCATATTCGATATAGCCTTCCGGAAAGGCCGCGGTCAGGCCCGGGTATAGTTCGTCCAACAGGAGCTTGATAAACGCGCGCTCGACAGCCTTTCCGCCGTAGAGGCCCTGCGAGCTGGAGAACGATGTGGTGGGTGTAAAGGCGTAGAGCCGCAGCTTTCCCTTCCGTTTTTCCTCGAACGGAATGAGACCGACCCGGTCGATGATGGAGAGTGCGTCCTTGGCGTCGTCCTTGTCGAGGAAGCGCAGCAGTTCGACCTTGTTCTGGTCCGCGACTTTGAGCCCGCTCGTGATATAGTAGACCGTGAACTTACGGGCTTTGCTCGCCAATGCCGCGAGCGTATCTCGGCCGACGACGGTTTTCCCGAGGCCGACTTCGTCCGCTACGAGAAACCGGCGCAGTGGGTTGCCTCCCGACAGGGCGGCGGTTGCAGCTTTGACCGTCGCGGCCTGGAAGGGTTTTGATTTCGCGCTCATGGGGCAAGCCGGGTCCGCACGATGGCCCAGATCTGAGCGAGTTCGTTCAAGTCAGCTCTCTCCGTTTCGCTTAGGTTTTCGCCGTGGGCGAGGAGCGCATCCACATAGGGCGCAAAATGGCGATCGACCCGGCCGAAGGCTTTGCGATCGCGTGCCCAAGCCGTGAGAATATCCTCCAACGTCAGGCGGTCATAACCCCGGCCTTGGGGGCGGTTCCCCCGCGATCCGGCATCTTCATCCCATGCGCCACCACCGACCGGAAGCGTGTCGCCACCGAGCATCGCACGCATCCAGTCATGAAATGCGCGAAGCCCCATGTGGCTGGCCAGCGCGGCTAGATCCCGCTGCTCTTCGAGAGGCGGATCGACGGTGACTCGCTGCATCCATCGCAAATCGCCGTCTGGGCCGCTTATCCGGACCTGAATGAAGGCAGACTGAAGTGACAAGGGGATCGGTCCAAGACCGAGGCGGACGGCGTCGGTTGGCCAAGCCAGCAGGTCGCCATTTGCAGATCCGGCGTGCAGCACATGGTCCAGGTAGGCAAGCGAAGGAACCGCCCGCGCTTTGATCGAGAAGCATTCCCCGTCGCGGCGCAGAATCGGATCCCAAGAGGCGATCAGCGCCTTGCGCGACTCTTCCAGTGCATCGGCCGCACTCATGCTGCGCAGGTCTGTGGCGGCGAGTTCCTCTAGGGTGACAGGCGTCGCTTTACCGACGAGGAACGCCAGACCGGATGCGAATGCTTCTCCGGCCTCGAGTTCGACCATGACTTCCGAGTTGCGTCCGGACCATGCCCTTTCGGTCGCATTGGCGCTCCCGACCCTCAAGATCGTCTTCTCGCCCGAGTGGAAGCAGAAAATCTTCGCATGGAGAGCAAGGGGCACCGGCTCCACATCATCTTCGGCCACAGGTTCGGTGCCGGGAAGAGAGAGCGTGGACTCGTCAGCGAGCACGTCCGGCGCCGCATAGGCCAGGATTTTCGAGAAGCCGGTCAGCGATGTCCTGGACCGGGTGACCATATCGGCAAGAGCCGGCATCGACGAAATCAGCGTTCTGGATCCAGCCGCCCCCCAGTGGCCTGCCTTTTTCAGAAAGTCGGGCGATAAGAACGGACTGATGATCGTTATGCCGTCGACCGCGCCGGATGGCGGCTCCGCTGGCAAGGGAGCGCCTTGGTCCAGACCATTGAGGAGGGCGCGTAAGCGAAACCCGTCTGGCGCATCCCACCAGATCGCCTCCAGTTGCTTCGAGATGTCATCGGCATCCTCGCGCGCTGCGGAGCGTGCGAGAGTGCTCGCGAGCGCGCCGACGCCAGGGAGCCGAACCCGTCCCTTCGCGCGCTTTTCGCTGCCGTCCAGCAAAACGCCCGCGTCGAGATCCTGAGATCGGGTGAGGTTCCGGCTGCCAATCCAGAGTTTCCAGCGGGTTTCCCCTTTGGGGCAGTTATAGGCAACCAAAGCAATCTTCGGATGCCAGCTGCGCTCACGTTCATCGTAGGGTTGCTCGACGATGAACTGATCTAGGATGCCCGCGATACGGGGGAGAGCGACCGGGCGCGCGATCCGCCCGCGCTGGATGATTATCCTGACGTGATCGCGCAGCCTGTCGATCGCTTCGGCAAAATCGACCGCCGTTCCGCTGCCCTTGTCATTGTTACGACCAATCAGGGCGAGCAACGCCGCGGCGACCGCAGACAGGTCGACCGAGTAGGTCGCGAACAACGCGAGCTTGACTGTCTCCAATCGCCCGGGCCGCAGTTCGTCGAGGTAGGGTTGGCCGTGCCAAGCTTGCCGATCGCTCATGCGACGGCTTCCAGATCACGCAGGAGCCGCTTCACATTCCCCCAGCGATAATGGAGCGGCTCGGCGCGACCATGGCGCTCGCCTTGCCATTCCATGCGCCGATCGACGCCGAACTGGTTGCTGGCAAGACGCGCGCGATCATCCTTCCTGCTCACCTCCGCTCGCGCATACACGTCGAGCAGCGGCATCGGATCCTTGCTATTTGCCCGAACCCAGGCCGAAGTTTCTTTCAACACGCCCTCAACCGCAGGCGGGAGGTGGCCGATTTCGGCGAGAAACAGATTCATATCCAACCGAGCGGCCAGCCCGCCCCATTGCTCGACCGCGTCTTTCAGTTCGGTGCGATGCAAATTTGGCTGCGGCCGCTTGTCGCGCGTTTCCTTGAGTGTCTCGACCTGGGCCGCATAAATCGCCCTGCCAATGCCCGAGAGCGCCGCCGCCTGGCCGGCCCGCTTCAGCATGGCGGCCTCCTTGCCGGCGAGTGCGAGAATTTCGCTGTCCCAGCAGTGATCCGCCTCGCCGAGCGGCTTTCCGACCAGTTTCGACAAGAGCGATGGCTCGCCTGGATCGGTCGGCGAGCGAACGGCGCGCAGCTTGGTCGCGAGATAGATCTGCTCGGGCGCTGAAAGGTCGAGCGTGAGTTTTCCTCCGCCATCCCAGTCGCCGGGGGCATCGATCAATCCCGAGATTGGCCAGGCCACCGTCTCGAAGGGTTTCCCGTCATCGTCATTGAGGGCGCGCCTGCTGGATGCCGCCAAGAGCTTCGCCATATCCGGGCGACTCCATGGCCGGCCATCAGGGCGGGTGCCGATCAGTCCCCATTTGGCGAGGGCCGTCCAATAAACATAGGCTGGTGGCTGGCTGATCACTCGGGGGAAGACTTCCCCTCCGATCACGCCATCTTTCTCGCCGCCCGCTCCATCGACATATTTGAGACGGCCGGTCAGCTCGTGTTCGAGATCGGAAAAGGCTTGGCCAAAATCCTTGGGGACAGGGCGCTTCGTCCGCAGGCTTTGGTAAAGCCAGGGGATGAGAAGCGCGTAGCGCAGCCGTGTGTGCAGAACCGATGTGCCCGGGAAGAAGTGATCGGCATAGCGCTGGTGGACGATGAGGAACCCGACCTCATCGCGCACCCCCGCTGCGCCGCCGAACATCATCTGTTCGGCCTGGCCCAGCGCTTTGCGCGACAAAAAGGTGAACCCAAAAGATGACACGAAGCCTGCCCCCCAAGGCGTGATCAAACTTACAGCTTAAGAATATTTCAGATGCCTCACGACATCATTCACTACCAATAATTTTCAACCTCATAGCGCGGGTTTCGAGTAAATAGGTTTCAACCCCGGCAAGAAGATGCAAGCCTTCTTCACCGATTGCTTGCCGGGATAGCCCGGGTTGCACGATGCGGACGTCGAACTCAAAGCGGTGATCTTGCCACCCGACCTTGAGTTTCTTGATCGCGGCGGCCGAGCCTTGCTCAATCCGAGAACTGAGGCCGCGGTCCCGGCGCATCTTTTCGCGCCTCAGCATATGTTGAAGCATGCGGCCTGGTCGGTCGCGCCACCGAGCGGATTTCTGAGTCTGGCCGCAAACCTCGTAGAGGTCGCCGAGACGCGCACCTGGCGTATCCGCCCCCGAATATTTGCAGTGGTAAAGGGTCACGGAAACGACGCTGTCGGTTATGCGCAGCGCAACGACATCAGCGATCTCGCCTTTGCCATCATCGTCGAAGATCACATCATAGGGATCGGGGTCCGCCAACAGCGTGTCGATGACAAGGCGCTGGACTGAGTCTGCGCGCTTACTCGTGCCTTGCGACTCGACGCGGATATTGGCCTTCGACCAATCCCAGGCCTCGATCTTGTCGGACGGGTAGGGCTCGATCGCTTCGCCCTCGGGAAGGGTGTAGAGATGGCTGTAGATGAGCAGCGATCCATCACCGAAGTCGATCTGAGGCGAATCCTCGCCGAAGGATTCCGAAAGCGTCTGCATCTTGCTGCCGATCTTGATCGTCGCCTTGGCACCGGTGCGCTGGGGGTAGCGGGCATGCCCGTCGCTGAAGACGATCTCGAACTCCGCTGCGTGATCATCGCTCCGCACGGCGAAGCGCAGCGGCCCGGTACGAGCGTTATCGAGCAACTCGATATCGCATTCCGCGAAGGTTACGGGCTCATCGCCGAACGAGATCTCGATCCGCTCCTCGAACTGGGTGATCAGAGATTCAGGCCAATGGATAGCCACAGGCGGAACAGCTGGGCGCTGGCTGATCTGGTGGGGGCGCATCGCGCTCTTGAAGACGCCGTCGGTCGTAATGCTGGGATCGTTCACCGTGCGGCCGACATCCTGGCACCAATCAACCCAGTCGGTCAGGTCATGGACCTTGGCGCTGGACCAGAACTTGCCCTTGGCCGAGCATCCGCGTGAGGCAGGCACGCCGTCGAGGAAGCCGGTGGCGAAGATGTTGTTCTTGATCCTCGACTGGGATTTCGCGCTATCAAGGCCGTCGGCGACGTCCACGCCCATGTACATTGAATAGCGGACGCCGCGCCCCTGATGGTGGGTGAGGCCGAGGTTGCGCAGGATGAGTCGCTTGAACCCGTGGAGGCTGCGGAACACTTCCTCTCCTTCCACGCGGCGCGTCGTATCGCCACAAACTGCCTTTGCCAGGCGGTCGAACGGTCCCTTGGCGGAACTGCTGATGTAGAGCAGGCCACTTGCCTGATCCCAGTGGAGCATGTGCAGATCCCAGGTGACGTTCACTGCCTGCTGCGCCGAGGTCCAGCGCGCCTGTTCCTCTGCCCGGGTCACGAAGATCGCGACCCGTTGATGCGGGTTTAGCTTCATGCCGAGATAGACGCCGGGATTGTAGAGTTCCTCCGCGCAGAACGGATCCCAAGAATCACAAGACGTCCGGTAGAGAACCGCGTTCATTTTCGGTTCGAGGGTCTGGAGCGGAATGTCGCTCAGGTCCCCCGAAAAGCCCTTGAACATCTCCGCGCGCCGAACCTGGCGTTCGATCTTGGCGGAACTGAGCGCCTCCACCAGCGCGTTCCAGTCGGCGTCCTCGGCGTAGAGCTTGGCCAGCGAACGATCGACATCGTCGATGCCGGTATTGGCGATCACCGTCGCATCACCCAGGGTCGGGTCCTGGCGGGTAAAGCGGCCGACGAACTGGATCGTCACCGCCACGCTCTTGTGATGATCGTGCAATGCAGCGATCTTCAACTCGGGCAGGTCAAAGCCCTCGCCGAGCATGTCGACACATACGATAATCCGGCTCTCAAAGCGGCGTAGCGCTGCCAGATTTTCACGCCGTTCCTTCAGCGATTGCTGGCTGTGGACGATGACTGGCCGACAGTCCGGATAGGCCGCCGTATAGAGGCTATGCAGGTGCTTGGCGCGTTCGATCGTGCTGCAACGGGCCATCGCCAGATGATTGAGGCCGGCGTCCAGGTCCGAGGCAAGCACTTCGCCGAGCTTGTCTATGATCGCTTGGTCGGCGTCGGGTTGATCCAGCCCGAATACGGCCTCGAAGCGGATCGGCTTGAAATAGCCTTCCTGCTGCGCCTTCTTCAGGGGGTAGGTGTAGATGAACTCCCCATCGACGCGGCCGCCATCCTCACGAAACGGGGTGGCTGTGAACTGGATCACCGGAATGGGCGGCTCGTGCTCGACGAAGAGCCCGCGAAAGGACTTCCAGGTCCGTGCGCCGATGTGATGCGCCTCGTCGATAAAGAGTGCGGAGGCACGGGCTGCCATCTGCTCCTGTACCGCCGCCTCGGCGCGGCCAGCGATCTGCATCGTGGTGACGACGACATTGGCGCTGTCGAAGATTTCATCGACCTCGGCCTCGCTGACCGGAATGTGTGAGAGCCGTATGACCACAGGGAAGGCCGCGGTTTCATCGAGACATTTCTGCTGTTTCAGGACGCCGAAGGTCTCGAATTTGCCCGCGATCTGCTCGCGCAGAGCGTCGGTAGGGACCACCACCAGCAGGCGCTCGAACCGCCGGTTGGCATTGAGTGCCAGCATTGTCTCGGTCTTACCCGTCCCCGTCGGCATGACGATGGTGGCCGGGTCCGTCGATCGTGTCGCATGGGCAAGCGCGGCATGAAGCGCACCGATCTGGGGGCGCCGCAAACCAGGCTGCGCCGGCACACCATCGGCCGCGGCTCGGGCTTCGCGCAAATGAATGGCGTCGATCCAGGAGGCGGAGACGGCCTTAAGCCGCTCGACGCGCGCGGAACGATCCAGCGTGTCTATGCCGATCGGCAGCGCGTTCATCCACCGGCCGGTGCCCAGTTCGAGCGTTTCGACGATCCGTTCCGGCTCCGTTGCGCCGGGCACTAGCAGGACCAGATCAGCTTCCAACGGTGTGGCCGTCTTCGCGCTGATGACCTTCAGGATTTCGCCGGATTCCAGGGTCGTCTCATAACCATTGACGCGGCGGATGGCGAATGGACGCAGTCGGCAACGTACCCGGCGCGCAGGAACGGCCAACTGGCGTACGGGGCTTCCCAGCACCTTGCCGTCGATGGCAAGCCGGGCCGGCAAGAGCAGTTCGACCTCGGGATTAAAGAGATCGTCCTGATTGGGGCCGGTGGATCGCGTGCGGGAGGCCATTGGGTCGCCCTCCGTCAGGCCGACACGGTCTGCGGCGAAGGCGAGACGGAAATTACCGCTCCCCTCGTCATCAGCACGATCAGTCCGCGTTCGGCGCCGGTCATGTTGAGATAGGCGCGCACCTGCGCATGATAATGATCGAGAGTCTGAGCGTCGGGGTCCACGTCGCTCTTCCAGTCGACCACCACGACTGGCCGGCCATCTGCGCCAACTGTCAGAGCGTCGGCGATTCCGACCGTCGCGGTTTCCACGCCGTCGTTCGCTTGGGCGGCATAGACGGGAAATTCGGCCAGGAGACCGGGTCGCAAGGCCGCGATGTCAGGCAGAGCCAGAGTGCGAGCGACACAGGCTGCCAGTTCGTCGGCCGACAGCCCTGTCGCTGGATCGGCGACCGGCGATCGGCCAAGCGAGCGGATGAGGTCGGCCGCCCGCTCGATCAGCGCCGCCTCGGCTTCCGGGATCTCCCCGGTCAGTACCTCTTCGATGAGCTTGTGGAGGATTAGCCCGCGCTCCCGGCCTCCCTGCACCGGGGCAACGGCTTCCAGTTCGGGGGGCTGGTCGTCAGCCGAGCCGGTCCAGAGAGACGCCTCTTCTTCCCGGAGCACCGCCCCGGCGGCGTTTTCGTCGCGGCTGGGTGCAAGCCAGGTCAGCCGCGTCTGCGCAGCGGCGATGATTTCAGCTTCGGCGACGAAGTTCGCGCGTGTCTGGGCGTTGTTCGCTCCCGTCCCCGCGGCCGTGAGGCCGGCGGGCAGATGCGAGACATCCAGGCAGGGCAGTTCGGTGAGCGACAGATCGACGAGACCGATCCATGCCGATTTCGACGGCGTGATGTCGAGCCGGGGGAGGACGAGAAGTTCACGGGCGCGGGTGGCCGCGACATACCAGAGTCGGATGCGTTCGCGGTCCAGCTCCTCCTTTTCCGTCTGGCGCGCGACGTCATAGCCTTCGGGCGTGACGCCCAGGACCGGGCAATAGAAGGTCTCGGTCTGGCGGTCGAGGACGGCGCTTTCGGGTGCCATCACGCCGGTCATAGTATTGATCGGAATGACGATCGGCCATTCCAACCCCTTGGCCGCGTGCATGGTGAAGAGCGCGACCGCTTCCTCCTGTGCATCAGGTCGCCCCTCGACGGCGCGGACCTCGTCGGACCACGCCGTCGCCATGGCCTCGGCGAAGGCGCGCAGACCGCGCACGGCGAAGCCGGTCGACAGGCTGAGATAGAGATCGACGTTGGCGAGCGCGCGCTCGGCCTGGCCGCGATGCCGTTCGAGGAGAAGCGGACGGACGCGCATCACGTCCACCGCCTGTGAAAGCAGTTCGTGCGGGGTCGTGCTGTTGCCACGCCGGGAGAGCGATTGCAGCCGTTCGATGACCTCGCGCGCGAGCGGGTGCGTGATGACGGCCGGGTCGGTGCCGAGATCCAGGCGTGGAATCCGATCAGGCTGATTTTCCGAGCGGGGAAGCCCCCAGATGATGTCGAGCAGTTCTTCTTCGGACAGACCGACCAGAGGCCCGCGCAGCAGCGCACCGAGCGCGAGCGTATCGCGGCGGTCGGCCAGGACACGGGTCAGCGCGATCAGGTCCTGGACTTCCTGGCGGCGGAACAGCCCCTTGCCGGCTTGGGTCGCCACGGGGATGCCGCGCCGCTCCAGAGCTTCCTCGTAGCGCCACAGTTCAGCGCCGGTCGGCGCCAGCAAGGCGATGTCGCCCGGTTGGCAAGGGCGCTCCGTGCCGCTGCGTCGGTCGACGATGGGGTGGCTTTCAATCAGCTGGGCGCAAAGTTCGGCGATGGCGTCGGCTTCGGCGTCGCGTTGCTGTTCGGCGCTGGCCTTGCCGTTTTCATCAGCCACGGCGATGTCGAGGGCCGCTACGCAAACGCCACCCCGGTCGTCATGGAACGGGTCAAGCGCGGTGAACCCCGGCTGTCCATCGGCCGAGAGCACGGCCTCGAAGCGCTCGTTGACGAAGGTAAGGATCGAGGCGCAGGAGCGGAAATTGGTCGAGATCGACAGGAGGCTGTCGGCGTCCTGGGCGCGGAAAGCATCGCGCGCTTGGACATAGGCGCCGACATCGGCGCCCCGGAAGCGATAGATCGCCTGCTTGGGGTCGCCCACCAGGAAGAGCGCGCCTGGCCGGATTTGGTACCGCGTCCAGTCGTCATCGCCATCGACCGGTTCGCCGCACAGACGCCAGAAGATCTCGGTTTGCAGGGGATCTGTGTCCTGGAACTCATCAACGAGGACATGGGCGAAACGCTCTCCCAGCGCCCAGCGCACGGCATCGTGGTCACGCAGCAAGGCGCGCGCGGCGAAAATCAGATCGTCGAAATCGAGCTGGGCGCTGGCGCGCTTGTGGTCGCGATAGCGTTGCAGGATGGGATGCGCCTCGTCGATCAGCGCTGCGAGGGCATGGCCGGCGGCCACCTGCACAAGCACAGTCCAGGCATCGCAGCAGGCGGCGTAGTGGGTCTCGGCCGCGTCGTTCAGCCGATCGCCGTCGGCCTTGGAAAGACCGGCTTGCTTGGCTGCGGCGGCCCATTTTCCTTTCTTGCGGTAGGAAGCGAAGGTGCCGGACTTGGTGCAAAGGTCCGGGTGGGGGCGCGAGGTCAGGAGCTGGACGAGGCCCGTAGGTGTTCCCGGATCGGGAGCTGTCGCCAGGGCGGTCGCCATTTCGGCTAGCCGCTCGACGATCGTCACCGTTTCCGGCTCGGCTGCCGCCGTGCCATCCATGAAGCCCGCGAAATCCGCCGCAGCCTGCCGGAACGCTGTCAGGTGGCCGTCAAGCGGAGAGACGGACTGGGCCGCCAGCGTGGGGCGGCGGCGCAGGTTCTCCGCGATCTTGTGGATCAGGATCACCGTCTCGCCGGGGCTATGCAGCACCATCTCGGCCAAGATGCCGCCTTGGCCGCCAGACAGGCGCTCGCGCAACCAGCCGTCAACAATCTCGAGGAAGGTCAGATCGGCCCGGTTGCGATCCATCACGCTGGCGCCGGGGTCGATGTCGGCCTCCGCAGGGTAGGGCTTTATCAGGCGCTGGCAAAATCCGTGGATGGTCGAGCAAGTGATTTCGTCGATCGCGGCGCTGGCGGCGGTGAGATTGCGGCGATGGGTCTCCGACAAGCCATCGGGCAGCGCCACGCGCAGTTCGGTCGCGATCACGCCGGCCGAGAGGTCCGCGACGAACTCGCGGACGCGCGAGAGCAATTCGCTCGCGGCGAGTTCGGTGAAGGTGACGGCGGCGATGGCGCGCGGGGAAACGCCTTCAGCGAGCATGGCGGCGATGCGCCCAGCCATGACGGCGGTCTTGCCCGAACCCGCGCCCGCCTCGACCAGGATGGAGCGATCATGAAGGCTGATCGCATGACGGCGCGCGCCGTCGTCCTTCAGCACTTTGGACACGTTGCTCATCATTCCGCCTCCCAGACCTGAGCGACTTCGCCGAGCCGCTCCGTGGCGGCCGGCATCTTGCGTTTGCAGTAGGTGGCGCTGGCGTTGGCCGGCAGGGCGAAGGCGAGGTCGTCGTAGTCGCCGCCGGTATCCGGTCCAGGCAGGGCCGCGCCGCCGGCGAGACTCGTCCTTGCCGCGCGTAGATAGCCGGTGATCTCCACGAGCACCGCCTCGGGATCGTCGAGTTGAAGATCGACGGGATCGCGTGGATAGAGCAGAGAGGCGCTGATCGCGACGTCATCGCCGAGCAGCGCCTTGACCGCGAACGCATAGAGGCAGCGCTGAAGCTCGCGTCCGCCGTTCAGTCGGATGTCGCCGCGCGGCGGGCGGCCGGTCTTATAGTCGCGCACGAGGGCGCGTTTGCCGTCGCCCGCGATGTCGAGCCGGTCGATATAGCCGGCGATGTTGAAGCCAGTGTCGGGGATCGTGACTGGCGTGCTCGTATCCCAAGGCGTCTGCCCGTCGGATTTCGGCTGCGAGCCACCGAAGGGAACCTCTCCGTAGGAACGCGCGCCTGGCAGAAGGTCATCGCCATAGGACAGAGCGCGGCTGGCCAGCACGCGGGCGTCGTCGAGGGTCCGCCCCCAGATGACCGCCGGCGGAACCGGGCGCTCGCTCTCCCAGTCAGCGGCGACGGCTTGCGCGGCCCGCGCCACTGCGGCTTCGAGGGTCTGCGCGTCGGCGGCCGCAAGGCCACCTCCGGTTTCGAGATCGCGCAGGGCTTGGTCGAGGACCAGGTGGACAAGATCGCCAATTCCGAGTGCGTCGAGCACGAGCGGTTCGGCGCTGCTCTGCGGTTCACGCCATCCAAAGGCATAGACCCACACAAAGCTGAGTGGATTGCGCAACAGTCGGCGCAGCGAACTGGCGGATTGGGTCCGGCCGAGGATGGCGAGGATCAGCGGATGATCCGCCCGCACCAAGCCATCGTGGGAGGTGATCTCGATCTGTCGCCAGTCGCGCCAGCAGCCTTGCGCGCTGACGGCTTGCGTATCGGCGGCGAATTCCTGGGGCCGGGCCATCAGGCGGTCGGTTTCGCTGAAGGCGTGCGCTGGCGTCGCGTTGCGGCGCAGATAGGTTTCGTCGCCATGTCCGGCGAGCAGAGGGCTGCGACCCAGGAGACGTCCATCGGCGTCACGCCGCGCGCGCGAGAGGACAACGGTATCGCCCGTCGTGGCGAGGATCGTCTCGAAATCGCGCCGGTCAGCGAGATTAACCGGCAACGGGTCGAGCACAGGGGTCGCGATGATATGGTCGGGGATCAGCCGGTCTTCGGCGATCCCGCGCGGCCAGCGGGACGAATTGAGGCTAAGCAGCCGCACGAAGCGGCGGGGCGACGCGGCCAGCGCGCTGGCCGGCATCCAGGCGACGCAGATGCAGGCTTCCAGTCCGTCATCCTGCTTCAGGGTCTCGAGTGTCGCATCGACCGAGGCGGCGGGGCCGGCAAGCAGCGCCTTGCGCCAGATCGCGAGGGCTCGGCCCTTAAGGAAGGCTTCTCCAATCTCGCTGGCCGCCTCTGGCCCTTTCGTCAGCGTCTCGACTGCCGCGCGCAAAGCCGGCGTATGGTCGGCGCCATCGGGCCAGTCTTCCGGCGCCAACCGCGCCAGCAGTCGGTTCCAAGCGCCCGGCGTCGAGAGCGGCGCATCGCTCGGCAGGACGCGCAGCCAGCCTTCGGGCAGCGACTCGAAAGGTCCGCTGTCCCGACAGAGCGCTGTGAGCCGCCGCAACCGCGACTGCGACATGCCGCGGACCACGATGTCGGCCAGCGCCGCAGCGGCTTGGCCGTCGCGGGTGGTGACGGTGCGGACGCCGTGGACGAAGTGCAGATCGATGTTAGCATCGGTGCGGAGAGCCAGGAAATGATCATCATAATCGGCCGGCGAGGCGGTCGCGATGGCGATCTCCGAGGGGGTGACGCCCGAAGCGAGCAGGCCTCGCACCCAGCGCATCGCCTCGATGGCCTCGTGATAGGCCGTCGCCGCGCTGACGGCGTTGATCCCCGGCGCTTGCGCCGGTGCGCGAGAGATCGCGACGCCCGTGCCGTCCAGCCACGCGGGAACGCTCCTGGGACCGGCCGTCCACTGCACGGGGATATGGGCGGTGAGTGCCTGGAGCAGCGGCCGCCAGCAGGGCGAGAGTTCGGTGAGCCCGACGATCTCCATCGGACCAAGGACCGCTGGCGCGTGGGCGAGGCGCTCAGTCGCGGCGGCGGCGATGTCGAGAGGCCGCAGCATGCCGGCCGGAAGCTGGTCGAGGACGCCCGCCTCCAGGCGTGCGATGGCGGCGAGACGGGGATGTTCATCGGCCGCATGTGCGGCAAGGTTGATGCCCGCGCGCCAGGCTTTGTGCAGCGTGTCAGCCGCCGCATCGATCATACCGGGCAGCGTTTTGATGCTCTCCAGTTCGCCCATCGGCGTGGCGGATAGGGCCGTCTGGATGGCCGCGCGCAGACTTTCGTCATCGATCGGGCGAACAAAACCGCCGGCCAGCCGGACGGCGGCCTGCTCGAAGGACATGATCTGGAGGCCGTGCTGGCAGGCACGGCCCGCCGCAAGGCGGCTTTCCCGCATAGCGAGACGGCCGTGAACGACCAAGGTGGATCGATGTGCGATGGTCATGGTCGTCCTCCTTCCGGGTTTTGCTTGGGGCTGTGCGTCGCGCCATCGATCCGATCCAAAAAGCCGTGCCGCGGCATTCTTTGCCTCGCTGACTGTGACAGATCGACCATTGACGGAACCCCCTAATGGGAATAATAATTACACGGACTATGACGAGTTGTCCATATAGTTTTTATCCCCATTAGGCGAGGCAGGGTACATGGCAGAAGCCGCGACGGCGCTGAAGTGGGGGGTGGGGCGCCGACTCGAATTCATCGAGTTTCGGCTGTTTTGGGAGGGCTCGATCAACCGGGCTGATCTTGTCGAGGCGTTTGGTGTGTCGGTGCCGCAGGCTTCCAAGGATTTGACGCTCTATCAGGAGCGTGCGCCCGGAAACATGGAGTATGACACCCGCGGCAAGCGCTACGTCGCTGCCGAGAAATTTGTGCTGCGGTTCCTGGAGCCGGACCCGTACATCTATCTATCGCAGCTTCGCTCGGTCGCCGAGGGGGCTGTGTCCGCGAACGACTCGTGGATTGCGGCGCTCCCCAGCGCCGATGTGGCGCTGACCCCCAGGCGGGACATCGACATTAAGGTTCTGAGGAAGATTCTCGACGCCTGCCGCGAGGGCGTCTCCATCGACGTCTTCTACCAGTCGATGAACAAGTTGCGGCCTGAACCTACCTGGCGACGGATCACGCCGCACGCCTTCGGTCACGATGGTTTCCGCTGGCACACGCGGGCCTATTGCCACCTCGAACACAAGTTCAAGGATTTCCTGCTGCCGCGCATCCTCGACGTCGGCGCGAATGGGGAGCCTGGCGAGACTGGTGAACGGGACTGGCTCTGGAATAACTATTTCGACGTTATCGTCGGGCCGCATCCGGCTCTTACGGCGAGCCAACAGAAAGTCGTCGCCAAGGATTATGGGCTGGACCATGGCAAGAGCGTGCTTTCGGTGCGCTACGCAATGCTCTTCTATGTCTTGAAGCGCCTCGGGCTTCTTGGCGATGCCTCAAAGCAGAGCGCCCATACGCAGCATATCGTTACGATAAACCGTAAGGAAACGGAGGCCGCGCTAGAGAAATCGGGGCTTCAGCTATGAATGAATCGGGGGGGCGCTGACTGATGGGGGCACGGCTTGAAGATGTAAAGAACGGCGCGTCTGTGCGGGGGGTGGCCTCCGCGCAGCCCGTGCATGTCATCTCGGTGGACTGGATCGGCGACCAGGCGATCAATGTCGTTTTCCGCGATCACAATGGTGCGGTGGCCGAGGCTGTTCTTTATCGCGATGACGAACACCGTCTTGAGATCGAGCAGAACGGGCGGCCCTGGTCGTTCGACGCCGATGGCGCGCTGCTGCGTCTGGTGACGGAAGCCAACCGTATCAAGCTGGCGCATTATTTCGATCCGTATCTGGCGGTTCACACGAGTCTAGTTGAGCCGCTGCCGCACCAGATTTCTGCTGTCTATGGCGAAATGCTGCCGCGGCAGCCGCTTCGCTTCCTCCTCGCCGACGATCCCGGCGCCGGCAAAACGATCATGGCCGGTCTGCTGATGAAGGAGCTGATCGCGCGCAGCGATCTCGAGCGTTGTCTCGTCGTCGCGCCGGGCAGTCTGGTCGAGCAATGGCAGGACGAACTCGGCCAGAAGTTCAATCTCGAATTCGATATCCTCTCTCGCGACATGATCGAGAACTCGCGGTCGGGCAATCCGTTCAGCGACCGGGATCGGCTGATCGTCCGTCTCGATGTGCTCGCGCGCAATGAGGAGCTTCAAGAGAAGCTCATGAGTGCCCGCGAATGGGACCTGATCATCTGCGACGAAGCTCATCGCATGTCAGCGACCTATTTCGGTGGCGAGGTCAAATATACCCGCCGCTATCAGGTCGGTCAGAAGCTTGGCCAAGTATGTCGGCACCTGCTTTTGATGTCGGCGACGCCGCACAATGGCAAGGAAGAGGATTTCCAGCTTTTCATGGCGCTGCTCGATGGAGATCGGTTCGAAGGCCGGTTCCGCGATGGCGTCCACTACGCCGACACCGCAGACATGATGCGGCGGCTGACGAAAGAGGAACTGCTGAGATTCGATGGCCGGCCACTCTTCCCCGAGCGGCGCGCGCGCACCGTCAAATATCAGCTCTCGGAAGGGGAGGCTGCGCTCTACACCGCCGTCACTGAATATGTGCGCACCGAGATGAACCGCGTGCAGCGGTTCGCCGAGGGTGACGGGAAGAAGCGCAACAATGTCGGCTTCGCCTTGCAGATTCTCCAGCGGCGCCTCGCCTCGTCCCCGGCCGCCATCTACCAGTCACTCAAGCGGCGCCGCGAGCGGCTGGAGAATGAGCTGGGTGAGGCACGCCTTGCCGCGAAAGGCCGTCGGGCCGGTATGGGTGAATCGGTAGTCAACGCCGACATGCTGCGCAACATCGAGGAATATGGTCAGGATGAGATCGACGAGCTTGAGGATCTGATCTCGACGGGCGCGACGACGGCCGAGACGGTCGAACAACTCGCCCTCG
Organism: Sphingopyxis sp. EG6; assembly: GCF_003609815.1. Lineage (NCBI taxonomy): Bacteria > Pseudomonadati > Pseudomonadota > Alphaproteobacteria > Sphingomonadales > Sphingopyxidaceae > Sphingopyxis > Sphingopyxis sp. EG6. The sequence continues at coordinate 1,501,674 of NZ_AP017603.1, read as the reverse complement.
AAGTCGAGACGCTGAAGGGCCTGGAGGCGATGGCGCTCGGTGTACTTCGCTCCGGCGTCGATACGAAGTGGACTCAGCTCAATCGTATTCTCGACGACGATCTCATGATCGATGCTGCCGGCAATCGACGCAAGCTGATCATCTTTACCGAACCCAAGGACACGCTCCACTACCTGCTCGACAAGGTGCGGTCGCGGCTTGGCAATCCTGAGGCCGTAGAGGTGATCCACGGCGGCGTGTCACGCGAGGAGCGACGCAAGGTCGTCGAGCGCTTCATGCAGGACAAGGACATGCTTGTCCTCATCGCCAATGATGCGGCCGGTGAAGGCGTGAACCTTCAGCGTGGCCACCTCATGGTCAACTACGACCTGCCGTGGAACCCGAACAAGATCGAACAGCGGTTCGGCCGCATCCACCGCATTGGTCAGACTGAGGTTTGCCATCTGTGGAATCTTGTCGCTGCCGATACTCGCGAGGGCGAGGTTTATGCCCGGCTTCTTGAAAAGCTGGAGGCAGCGCGCGAGGCGTTGGGCGGTCGTGTCTATGACGTGCTCGGTGAACTCTTCGACGGCGTGGCGCTCAAGGATCTGCTGTTCGAGGCGATACAGTATGGCGAGAGGGAAGAGGTCAAGGCGCGTCTCTTCCAGCAGGTCGATGGCGCGGTCGACCAGGCGAACCTGCTCGAACTGCTGCGGCGCCGCGCGCTGACCAACGACACCATGCCCGAGGCCAGGGTCGAGGAATTGAGGCTTGAAATGGAGCGCGCCGAGGCGCAGCGCCTTCAGCCGCACCACATCCAGAGCTTCTTTGTCGAGGCGTTTCAGCATCTGGGTGGCCGGATCAAGCGCCGCGAGGAAGGACGCTGGGAGATCACGCACGTCCCGGTGCGTATTCGCGAGCGGGATCGTCAGATCGGGACCGGTGCGCCGATTCAGACGCAGTATGAGCGGATCTGCTTCGAGAAGGACAAGATCAACCAGCAGCCCGTCGCAGCCTTCGTCTGCCCCGGCCATCCGCTGCTCGAGGCCGTGATCAGCATGATCCGCGAGCAATACGAGCAGATCATGCGGCAGGGTGCGATCCTGGTGGATGACACTGATGCCGGCGACGCGCTGTCGGCGATCTTCTTACTGGAGCACACTGTCCAGGACGGTCGTGTTACCAGCGCCGGCAAGCCGCACGTAATATCGCAACGGCTCCAGTTCGCGGCCCTCGACAGGACTGGTAATACCGTCAATGCAGGCATTGCGCCGCACTTGAATCTCCGGCCCGCGACGACGGAGGAGGTTGCCAGCGTGCGCGACCTCCTGGACGAGAGCTGGCTCACCTCAGAGCTGGAAAAAGCAGCCATTCGGTTCGCTACAGTCGAGCTTGCCCAGGGTCATGTCGCCGAGGTCAAGGCGCGGCGCCTGCCCGAGATCGAAAAGGTCGAGCAGGAAGTTCGCGCCCGGCTCAAAAAGGAGATCAACTACTGGGACTCGCGCGCCTTCGAGCTGAAGGAAGAGGAGCGGGCTGGCAAGAAGACGCGGGTGAACTGGCAGAATGCCCAGCGCCGCGCTGAAGACCTTGCCGAACGGCAGAAGCGCCGAATGGACCAGCTTGAGCGCGAGCGCTTCATCTCATCGCAGCCACCGCGTGTCCGTGGTGGCATGGTTGTCATCCCGCGCGGCCTGCTCGAAGAGCGTCAATCGCCAAGCGTCCCGAACCATTTTGCGGAAGACCCCGCTGCACGCAGAGTGATCGAGCTTGCCGCGATGGAGGCCGTCATGGCCGCCGAGCGTGCACTGGGGAACGCGCCGGTCGACGTATCGGCCCAGAAGGTCGGCTACGACATCGCCTCGCACGATCCGAAGTCGGGGCACCTACGCTTCATCGAGGTCAAGGGGCGCATCGACGGTGCCGACAGCGTGATGATCACACGGCAGGAGGTCATCACCTCGCTGCACGAGCCGGAGAAGTTCATTCTGGCGATCGTCTCTGTCGCCAGCGGCTTCGCCCATGAGCCGCGCTATGTGCGTGGCCCTCTTGTCGAGCGCGAGCCGTCCTTTCTCGAGACGGCAATTCAATTTCATCTGCCGCGCCTGCTCGAGCGCGCGGAGGCGCCGCGATGAGGATCACCAAGGGTCTGATCATCGCCGATCCTTGGATTGGCTATATCCTTGGCGGGACCAAGGACTGGGAAATGCGCTCGACCGGCGCTTCTCATCGCGATTGGTTCGGACTGATCCGCAAAGGCACGGGGGCGGTCTATGGCGTGGCAAGACTGATCGAGGCCGGCGCGCCGCTATCGCCAGAAGAGATGATCGCCACGTTCGAACATCACCGTATTCCCGAGCATATGATCCGTTCGGGCGAAGTCGCGAAATGGAATACGCCCTGGAAGCTTGCCGATGTGCGCCGCCTCGACCGACCGGTTGCTTACCGGCACAAGAGCGGCGCCGTGACCTGGGTCGAACTGGACGATGCGGCCGTCGATGGTATCGCGAGCCAGCTCGGAGCCGGGGGCACGATGGGCGAGCCGGAAGTGGCGATGCCTTTGGTTGGCGCTTCGCGGCAGGATCGGTTCGGCAGCGCCGATACGGTGAAGGTCGATGTCTCCCAGCGCGGTCGTAAGCTGCATGTCGACATTGAGTGGGATGACGCCAAGCCGGACGTAATCGATCCGGTGAAGACGATGCCATCAACCGCGACCGCCCAGACCGTGCGACCTCCGGCGTCACGGGTCATGACGACCTTGCAGACGACGACCGGGCGCGTGATCGGCGAGGTGGAGATCACCGACGGAAACATCGCGAACAACCACATCTACCTCCGTTCTTTCTTCGACCGCTTCCCGGCCGACGCCATTGGCGGGTCAAACAAGGCGACGCGGGCGAAGCGCGATCTAACGATCGAGTGGGGCGGCACGGACCCGGTCCAGACCGACCTCGACGGCCAGAAGAAGTTTTTCCGCGCCCGTGGCTGGATCGGCGCTTTCTATCGATTGTATTGCGCCCGAGCGGGGGACCGCGTCGTGGTCGAGGAAATTGCAGCCTATCGCTATCGCGTCAGTCTCATGCGGTGCGGATCGCAAGGGAGGGGCGCGTGATGGAGATGAAGGATTTTGCCATTCTCGCTCCGGTGCCGCTGGAGCATCTTCAGTCCGGCGCAGACATCGCGCACAAGGCCGGGTTCGTCGCCTTTGGCTCGCGGAAGTGGGAGCTGTTTCGCAAGGTCGATGAACTGCGCGGCGGCGTTCGCGTGCCGGTCTTGATCTATCCATCCCACGAGGACGTGCCGGCCAAGCTCAGTTTTGTCGTGTCCTGGCTGGGTTGGTATGTGGGCTGCGAGGAAAGCGGAAACGGTAAGCATTCAAAGGAAATGATGCATCGCCCGCCGACGACGGGCCAATATACGTCCGACAATCAGGGCCACTGGGCGGTGTTCTGGCACGTTTGCGATCTGCACGAACTGCCGGCCGGGCGACGATTGCCGATCTCTGCAATCCAGACCGTAAAGGGCGGCTGGCGTAAGACAGCCCCGCCGCGCGGACCCGAAATGGTCGCCACGCCTTCGACGCTGGAGTTGCCGCTATGAGCGCGGGCCGCAAGATCGAAGCGATCCTCGACGATCCTCCTGGCTATTTCCAGCCCATCCAGGAACGCGCCACCAAACGCTGGGACCAGCTTGAGGCGGACCCGGAGCTTGCAGGGCCGTGGCATCAGCTCTTCAAGCAGGTGCAGAGCCCACGCCATATTCTGTCTGAGCTGCTCCAGAATGCTGACGACGCCGGTGCTAGCGAGGCGCGGGTATCGATCGAGAACGACCGCTTCGTGTTCGAGCACAATGGCGAGGACTTCATCGAGGCCCACTTTGCATCGATCTGCCGCTTCGGCTACTCCAACAAGCGCGCGCTGCACACGATCGGCTTCCGAGGGATCGGCTTTAAGAGCACATTCAGCTTGGGCGATCGGGTCGAGCTGTTCACGCCGACGCTGGCTGTCGCGTTCGAGCGCGCGCGGTTCACGCAGCCGCACTGGATTGATAGTCGTTCCCTGACGTCTGGAACCACGCGCGTCGAGGTGGCAATTGCAGGCCCGCTGCTACGCCGCGAAGTCGAGAAGAACCTCGACGAGTGGCTGAAAAGCCCGGTGTCGCTGCTGTTCTTCAAGAAAATCCGTCGCCTTCTGATCGGCGACAGCGAGGTGCATTGGCAGAGTCTCGGACCTGGCCCCATCGCCGAAAGCGAATGGATGGCTTTGGACGAGAAGGCGAACGATCCCTTCCTGCTCGTGCGGTCGGACGAGGAAGCCTTTCCTGCCGAAGCGCTCGACGAGATCCGCAACGAGCGGATGTTGGGGGCCGAGGATAGCGGTGATTTCCCGCCCTGCCGGGTGGAGATTGTGCTCGGCGCCAAGGGCCGGCTCTATGTCGTGCTGCCGACCGGCGTGGAAACGACGCTACCTTTCGCCTGCAACGCACCCTTTATCCAGGATCCGGCACGTCTCAAGATCAAGGATCCGGAGACCTCGCCGACCAATCGCTGGCTGTTGAACCGGGCCGGCGAACTCGCCGCCAGTGCGATGATTGAGTGGCTGGAGCAGACCAAGGCCAGCCCGCGGGATCGCTCGGATGCCTATGGCTTGTTGCCTGATGTTGATCGTGAGGCGTCCACGCTCGAAGGATCGTGTGGTGCGATCGTCGAACTGGCGTTTGATGCGGCGATCGATGGCCGATCGATGCTGCTGACCGAAGATGGGCAACTCGTCAGCGCCAAAGCCGCGATCACTGTTCCGCGGCAGATATTCGACATCTGGCCGGCTGATCAGGCTATGGCCTTGCTCGACGACAAATCCCGGTCGGCGCTGTGCCAACATGTATCGGCCAAGAACCGGACCAAGCTCGTTCACTGGGGCTTGGTCGAGGAGTTCTCGAAGACCGATTTACTTGAGCGCCTGCGTAGCAATCACCTGCCTCGGCCCGCGACCTGGCGACACCTATTGAACCTATGGGCCTATATCGCGCCCGAAGTGACGGGCTGGCAATGTCATGACGCCGACGCCCTGCGGATCGTGCCTGTGCAGGGCAAAGACGTGCTCTATGGGGCGTCGGAGATCGTGCGGCTCGGCGAGAAGAAGCTGCTTCAGTCTGAAGAGGATTGGGAGTTTCTCGCCGGCCACCTGATCGTCCTCAACCAGAACTGGACCCGGTTTCTCGCCGAGCAGCGCCGCGACAAGGGGGACGGGGAAAGCCGCAACGACACGGTCGAGGCGGCTTTCGCGGTGCTGGAGGAGATCGGCCTCGATGGGACGAGCGACGTCAATGCCGTGATCGAGCGCGTCGCTGCCGACTATTTCAACGCCGGCCAACCGAAACTCGCCGAGTGTATTCAGCTTGCCCAGATCGCGGCCAAGCTGGGCGTCACGATCGGTGACGCTTTCCGGTACGCCTGCGTTGATCGAACGCTTCGGTCGATCGGCAAGGGAGTGTTGTTCGACGAGAATGGCGCGCTGGAGGAGCTGCTGCCTGAGTCGGTCCAGAAGACCCAGCTCCTGCACGGGGATTATGTAGCGAGCTTCAAATCCTGCTCGCGGGAGGATTGGCTTCGCTGGATCGGCTCTGGCCGCTCCGGTCTCCTGACGTTCGTGCCGTTCGTCCAGAAGCGCCAGAATATCTATGGGCGACAGCAGCTCACGACGGAAGCGCAGGCACGTGGAGCACGCGGTGCGCTCTATTATCCGTATGTTACCAACCAGTTCGTCATCGAAGACTGGGATTTCTCTACCGATTACTGGAGGCATTGGGAGGCGCTGTCGAAGGTCGACGCGGGCATCTGGACCAAAATCGTCGGCAAGATCCTAGATCAGCGCGATACCTATTGGTTGCGCACCGCTGGCGCTCGTCTGTCGCAGGTAGCGACCACGGGGTCGACGCGATCGGTCACGTCGGAGCCTTTGTTGGCGGATTGGTTGCTGAAGCTGCGGGCCAAACCCTGCCTGCCCGACACGCGCAACATGATCCAGCTCCCAGCGGACCTGGTTCGCAGGACACCCGAGACGGAAGCCCTGATCGACGTGGAGCCGTTCGTCCATGGGCTGCTCGACCGGGAAACGACGCGCCCGCTGCTCGATCTTCTCAGCGTTCGCAGCGCGCCCAGCGGTCCGGGACGTCTGCTCGACCGCCTGCGTTCCCTGGCGAAATCCGACAAGGCGCCAGCGCATGAAGTCGAGAAGTGGTATCGCCGCTTGGATCAGATGCTTGACGGTTGCTCGACCGTCGATGCCCAGAACATTAGGAACGCCTTCAAGACCGAGAAGCTGATCCTCGCCCAGGATGGGACATGGGCGCCGACCAGCGGCGTTTTCCTGGCGGGAGACGAGGAAGATGTTCCCGGCGCCGCCGTCGTGCGCGCGTCCGTGCTCGACCTCAGTCTGTGGCATCGTATCGGTGTCGCCGATCGGCCGTCCGCGGATCTGGCACTGCAATGGCTTGGGACGCTGGCCTCGGGGAAAGCGCTGTCAGCCGATGAGGTCCGGCGTGTTCGCACGTTGCTGATCCGATACCCGACCCGGATATGGGAAGAGTGCGGGCACTGGGTGAATCTGGTGGGTGAGTGGGCGCCGGTTGAGACGCTCGCCTATGGCCTGAGTATGCAGACGCTGTTCCGGTGGAGCCATCTGCACGAATGGGTCAAGCGCAAGACCGCCGATTTTCAGCGGCTGTCGGGGGAGACCGTGCAGGCGCCGCCATTCTCGGCCTTGCTGGTCTTGTCGGAACTCGTTGAGGAACGCTTCAACCAGCCGTCGTTGCTGGACGGCGTGGATGATCGCCGCGCCTGGCTAACGGCGTTCGGAACGCAGCTTGGGCGGATCGAGCTGGCCGATGCCGCCGAGACCGAGCGTGTGCGGACGTTGTCTGATGCGATCGCGGCGACGAGCTGGGTCCAGAGCTCCAAGCTGGAGGTCATCCCGTACCTTGATGGCGTGCCGGCCGGTACGCCCCGGCTCACCGACATCCTGTGGCTTGACCGCAAGCTGTTCGTCAGCCCGCTATCGAAGGCCAAGCTCGCCAAGCGTGTGCCGGAGGAGATTGGCAGGAGCCTGAGCGCCGATATTCGCGCGGCACTGGCCTATGCGTTCGAACGTTCGCCCGAGGACATCAGGGAATATCTCGAGGAGAATTTCACACTCGGCCCTGAGCTCATCGTCGCCCTACCGATTGCCGAGATACAGCCCGCTGCCGAACCCGGCGATGACGAGGACGTCGACCAGGTTGCCGAAGACGCTCACGGTGATGCCGAGCCGGTTGATGCGGATGATCTCCACCCGGCGGAGGACGATGAGCCCGCAAACCAGCCTGAACCCGCCTCGCCGGCCGGGGAGTCGGATCGCGAACTGATCGAAACAGAGGTGGTGACCAAGCCCCGCGCCGTGCCGAAGCCCCCACGCCCGAGTGTCATGGCGCGCTTCGCGTTGAGCCAGGGCTACGAGGCTGACGGCGAGGATCGCTTCTTCCATGCGGACGGGAGCTGGATCGGCCGCGGTAACGGCACGCGCTTTCCGTGGGAGCGCCGCTCGGCAGGCGGTGAGATCCTGCGTTATTACTATCCCAAGGACCATTGCCTGGAGCATGAACCGCTCCAGCTTGAGGCCGACGTCTGGGGGCTGCTTGACCAGAAGCCGGACCTCTATTCGTTCATTCTCATCAACCCGGAGGGTGATCCCGTCGAGATGACGGGCGTTCGCCTACGCGCACTGCGCGACGGCGGCGAACTTACCATTCACCCCGCAACCTACAGGCTCGTTTATGACCTCGACGAATAACATCAAGAAGAAGCTCATTGAGGTCGCGATCCCTTTGGAGGCGATCAGTGCGGGTTCGTCCTATGAGAAGATGCCAGGGATAGGCCCGCACCCGCGGGGAATTCACCATTGGTGGGCACGGCGCCCTCATGTGGCGTGTCGTTCATTCCTGTTTGCGCAACTCGTTGACGACCCTTCGAGCGATCCTGCTCAATTTTCAACGGAAGAGGCGCAACAGGTAGAACGAAATCGATTGTTCAATATTATAGAGAGATTGTCCGATTGGAAAAACAGTCACGATGAAGAGTTGTTCCGAGAGGCAAGGGTAGAAATATTAAGATCCTGCAATGGAACTCTTCCATCGGTTTATGATCCCTTCTCTGGAGGTTTTTCAATAACTTCGGAGGCGCAAAGACTTGGTCTTCCCGCGCATGGCAGCGACTTAAACCCTGTCGCTGTCATGATCGGCAAGGCAATGATCGAAATACCGCCTAGATTTCAAGGACTGAAGCCCGTCCATCCCGGACCCAGTGATCGGAATCACTACCGTCATGCCGAAGGCTTGGCCGAGGACGTCACATATTACGGTGAGCGTGTTCGACAGCGCGCCGTAGAGCGTATTGGCCAACTGTATCCGAAGGTTGACTTGCCCAAAGAGCTGGGAGGCCAGAAAGCGACCGTAATCGCGTGGATATGGGCGCGAACGGTACCGAGCCCCGATCCCGCCTTCTCCAACGTGCGAGTGCCGATAGCGTCAAATTTCGTCCTCAGCACGAAGAAAGGAAAAGAGAGCTGGATATCTCTTGAAATCGATAAGGCGACGAAGACGATTCAATATCGGATCCGCAAGGGCGGCACCAAGGCAGAAATCGACAAGGCGAAGGAAGGAACGAAGGTTGGGAGGGCCAACTTTGTTTGTCCTATTTCCGAGACTGCAATCACTCCAGAATACATTAAGGAATGCGGCCTCAAGGGTGAACTAGGGCAAACGCTTATGGCAATCGTCGCCGATGGAAAGGGCGGTCGCATATATCTTCCCCCTTCGCAACATCATGAGGATGTTGCCTTCTCGCAAGTTTCGGAATGGAAGCCTGAAGCCGAGTTTTTCCAGCAGGGACTAGGATTCCGAGTGGGCAACTACGGAATGTCAAAATGGAGTGATTTATTTACTCAAAGACAGATTGTCGCGTTAAATACATTGGGCGAAATCATAAAGGACGTACGCGGCGAGATAGAGGTTGCGGCTCTCGCGGGAGGAATGGCTGATAGTGAGCCTTCCTTACGGGATGGCGGTGTAGGTGCTAAGGCGTATGCTGAGGCGGTGAGCATATATTTGGCATTCGGGATCGATAGGGCGGCAGATTTCAATAACTCTCTAGTGCGTTGGAGTTCAAGTAACGAGAAGCCGATGAATCTTTTTGGTCGGCAAGCTATACCTATGGTCTGGGACTTCGCTGAGGCGAATATTCTTGCTGACGTCGTGGGCGGCTTTGCGCCAGCGACTGAATATCAAGCGAAATGCCTGTCCCGCCTGATAACGGACACTCCTGGCGTCGCATGGCAGCATGATGCACAGTCGGTTATTTACGGACCTGACGCTGTCATATCGACCGACCCGCCGTATTACGACAATATTGGATATGCGGATCTTTCGGATTTCTTCTATGTGTGGCTCAAGAGAAGCATAAGTGATGTGTATCCGGACCTATTCTCTTTTATCCAGACACCAAAATCTGAAGAGCTGGTAGCTACGCCGGCTCGACACGGTGGGGGTAAAGCTGCAGAGCAATTCTTCCTGGATGGTATGACGAAAGCTATGCGGAGCATGGCGCTGCAGGCGAGCGCCGAATATCCGCTCTCAATATACTACGCGTTCAAACAGAGCGAGATCGAAAAAGATGGAATCAGTTCTACCGGATGGGCAACATTCATTCAGGCCATAATCGATGCAGGTATGTATATAAGCGCAACGTGGCCAGTTCGATCTGAGCAGACATCTAGGATTAGAGGGATCGGAAGCAATGCGCTCGCCAGTTCCGTGGTCCTAGTCTGTAGAAAGAGAGACGAAAACGCTATCAGCGTTAGTCGGGCAGAGTTCTTGCGGGCTCTAAAGCGTGAGTTGCCTGCTGCAATTGCGAAACTGCAAGTCGCAAACATTGCGCCAGCCGACATGCCGCAATCGGCCATTGGTCCCGGCATGGGGGTATTTTCGCATTACAAGACCGTCCTCGAATCTGACGACAGCCCGATGAGCGTGAAGACCGCGCTCCAGCTTATCAACCGGGAACTCGACGAATATCTTGGTGGTATTCAAGGCGAGTTCGATGCTGACACCCGCTTTGCCATCACCTGGTTCGAGCAGCACGGCATGGGCAAGGGAGATTATGGTACAGCCAACAGTATCGCGACCGCGCGGGGCATCTCGGTCGATAGCGTCAAGCACGCCGGCATCGTCGAAAGTGCCGCCGGCAAGGTGCGCATCCTGACGCGCGACGAGCTAGACGAAGATTGGGACCCGGAAGAGGACCGCCACCTGACGGTGTGGGAATGCCTCCAGCATCTGGTCGGTCGGCACGAGAAGGACGGTATCTCACACGACACCGCCGTCTTGTTGAAGAAGATCAGTACACAGGCTGAGGCCGTGAAGGATCTCGCCTATTGTCTCTACGACATCAGCGCCAACAAGCGGAAAGATGCGAAGGAGGCCACGGCGTACAACGCCCTGATCGCCGACTGGACCGAGCTGACGAAGGCGGCAGCAGCCATCCACGACACAAGCGGGGATCGTCAGATCCGCCTGGATATTTGAGGGGGAACGGGACGTGGCAAAAAGCACGCGGCAATATGTTTTCGAAGGAATGGAGCTGCTCCCCGCAGCGCTCATTCCATTCGTCGAGAAGCGGTTGGAGACCTCCGTCAAGGGACATTGGCAGATCGAGGTCGTGCAGCGAGTACAGGGTCTCAAGCCCAATTCGGCAGGAGAGGTCGGCTGGGATCAGCAGGGTCTGCTCAAGACCATGATGGCATTCTGGAAGGATGCCTTCGCGTCGGTGCTTGGGCATCCCGAACGCTCCTATGTTTCCGAACTGCTCGATGTCCGCAACAAGCTCTCGCACAACGAGACCTTCACCTACGACGATGCCGAGCGGGCGTTGGACACGATGCGGCGGCTGATGGAGTCGATCAGCGCTGGCGAGGTTGCCGAGCAGCTCTCGAAGATGCGTGACACGATCCTCCGGACCAAATTCACAGAGCTTCAGCGCAACGAGGAGCGGCGAAAAACCCAGCGGCTGGATATCTCGGTCGAAACCGTGGCGGGATTGCTCCCGTGGCGCGAAGTGGTCGAACCGCATCCGGACGTCGCGACTGGCGAATTCCAGCAGGCCGAGTTCGCGGCGGACCTTGCCAAAGTCCATTCTGGCAGCGCGCCCGCCGAGTATCGTGACCCTGGTCAGTTCTTCAGCCGGACGTATCTCACCGAGGGTTTGAGCACGCTTCTGGTTGGCGCCGCCAAACGGCTTGCCGGCAGCGGCGGCGATCCGGTGGTCGAACTGCAAACCAATTTTGGTGGCGGTAAGACCCACTCGATGCTCGCCCTTTATCACATGGCGGGTGGAACGCCGGTACAGGACCTGTCCGGACTTGACCGCTTGCTGGACAAGCACGAGCTGAGCGTGCCTCAGAAGGTCAATCGCGCGGTGCTGGTCGGCACGTCGCGAGGACCACAGGATGTCCTCAATACCGATAGCGGCCAGAAGATCCGTACCACATGGGGCGAACTGGCATGGCAACTCGGCGGGGCAGAAGCCTTCGCCATGGTCGCCGAGAATGATGCCAACGGCATCGCGCCAGGCTCCCATCTTCTCGAGGCGATCTTCAAGAAATACGCGCCGTGCCTGATCCTGATCGACGAATGGGTCGCCTATCTGAGGCAAATCTACAAAGTCGAAGGGCTGCCGTCGGGATCGTTCGACGCGAACCTGTCCTTCGTCCAGTCGCTGACCGAGGCGGTCAAGGCCAGCCCCGGCACTCTGCTGGTCGCCTCCTTGCCGGCATCACAGATCGAGGTTGGCGGCGAAGGCGGCCAGGAGGCATTGGCGCGGCTCAAGCAGACCTTCAGCCGTGTCGAGTCGTCATGGCGGCCGGCGAGCCAGGAAGAAAGCTATGAGATTGTTCGGCGGCGGCTGTTCAAGGACATCCCCGGCGATAAGTTTCATCACCGCGACAACACGCTGAAGCAGTTCGCGAAGCTGTATCGCGAGAACGCCAACGACTTCCCGCAGGGCTGCGCGGATGAGGACTACAGGCGCAAGCTGGAAAAAGCCTATCCGATCCATCCCGAGCTGTTCGACCAGCTCTATGCGACCTGGGGATCGCTTGAAAAATTCCAGCGCACGCGCGGTGTGCTGCGGTTGATGGCGCAGGCCATCCATGAGCTTTGGATGAATGGCGATCCATCGGTGATGATCATGCCGGGCAGTGTCGCCGTGAGTTCCCCGCGCGTGGAGCCGGAATTGCTCCACTACCTCGATGTGACCTGGCAGTCGATCATCGCTGGCGATGTCGATGGCACGACGTCCACACCCTATAAGATCGATCAGTCGGCGCCCAACCTGAACCGGTATTCGGCAACTCGGCGCGTCGCCCGCGCGGTCTTCATGGGCACAGCGCCCACCCATCAGCAGCAGAACACCGGCCTCGACGACAAGCAGATCAATCTCGGGGTCGTGCAGCCCGGCGAGCGTCCGGCGATCTTTGGCGACGCACTACGCCGGCTGACCAACCAAGCCAAGTTCATGCACGCTGATCTCGGCCGCTACTGGTATTCCATGTCGGCGAGTCTCAACCGCATCGCGGCGGACAAGGCGGCGCAGATCGAGACGGCGCTGGTCGACGTGACGATCGACGCCGAACTCGGAAAATACGTGAATGGGCTCACGGATCGCGGCCATTTTGATGCCGTGCAGGTCGCGCCGGCCTCATCAGCAGAAGTCCCCGATGAAGCGGGCGGCGTCCGCGCCGTCGTGCTGGGTGTCAAACACCCGCATAACGGACGTGATGGTTCGGAGGCGCTGGTCGAGGCCAAAGATATCCTCACGCAGCGTGGCAGCACGCCGCGCGTCTATCGCAATATGCTGGTGTTCATCGCCGCGGAAGCCCGCCAGCTTGATCATCTGAAAGACGCCGTGCGCGCGTCGCTCGCCTGGGGCGAGATCGTGCGGGATACGGAGCGGCTGAACCTCACCCAGAGCGATAGCGCGCTGGCCAAGGCAAAGCTGACTGAAGCGAACGAGACGATGAAAACCCGCCTGAAAGAGGCGTGGTGCTATCTGCATTACCCGGCCCAGGAAAGCGCCCAAGCCGATTGGGAGTGGGTATCGGGTAAGATTCCGGCGCAGGATGGGCTGCTGGCGCGGGCCAGCAAAAAGCTGGTGGCGGAAGAGGGCTTGCTCGTGGAGTTGGGGCCGTCGCGCCTCGACCGCGATCTCCAGAAATACATCTGGAATGACAAGCCGCGACTGTCGCTGAAGGATCTGCGGGAATATCTCAATCGCTACATCTATTTGCCGCGTCTCAAGGGACAGGACGTTCTGGTCAAAGCCGTGCAGGCGGCCGTGAGCGGGATGTTGCCCGGTCCCTTCGCCTATGCCGAACGATGGGACGAGAAGTCGGACACTTATATGGGGCTGGCGATCGAGCGGGCGATCAGCGCCGTGGTGGTGATCGACAGCGACAGTGTAATCGTGAGACCCGAGGTAGCCGAAGCGCACCGTCCGGTGCCGGTGCGGCCGGGAACCGGTGACACGCCCTCAGGACCCGGCGACAGTACGCCAGCGCCAGATGGACAATCGACGGACGGTGAACCGCCGGCACCTCCAGCGGACAAGAAGCCGACGCGCTTTTCCGGTGCCGTGATGATCTCACCGGAGCGACCGGCTCGAGACATCCATCAGATCGTCGAAGCGATCGTCGAACAACTGACGACGCTGCCGGGCAGCCAGGTGAAGATCCGACTTGAGATTGACGCCGAAGTGCCTGACGGTCTCGATCGCGCCAAGGTTCGGACGCTGGTCGAGAATGCCAATACACTTGGATTCATAGAGAAATCCGTAGAGTGACAGCCGGTCGGCGTTACCCAGTGTGGCCGGGGAACGCCGACGAACTTTGTCGTCACGCTGGGAAATCGGTTTGGCAAGCCTCGCAGCGTCTCTGTCAAGCATTCGGGATAAGGGGACTCCCCGGACAATTTCCAGGTGTGAGTATGAACTTTCGACATCTGCGCTATTTCGTTGCAGCTTTCGAGCATGGAAGCTTTCGAAAGGCGGGTGCAGCGCTCGGTGTGCAGGAGTCCACGATCAGTCGCCGGATTCGCGACATGGAAGATGGGCTCGGTTCAGCGTTGTTTCATCGCCATAGCGGCGGCGTGTGCCTGACCGTCGCAGGGCAGCGGCTGTTGTCGAAGGCGCGAAAGGTCCTTCGCTACGTCAACGAAGGCACGGAGATCGTGGACGCGGTCGGGCGCGGCGAGGAAGGCCATCTGCGGGTAGGTATTTTCACCTCGCTGGCATCCGGCTTTCTCCCCGACCTGCTGCGTGGCTTTGCCGAGGAGCATCCTGGCGTCCATATCGAGGTCGCCGACGGCAACCCCGCAGAGCATGTCGCAGCGATCCGGCAGTTCCGATTGGACATCGCCTTTCTGACGGGGACCTTGGACTGGCCACGATGCGAGACCGACTATCTCTGGTCAGAGCGTGTTTTCGTGGTGCTGCCTGAATCGCACGCGCTTGCTCAGAAAGAGGAGGTGCATTGGCATGACCTCGCGCATGAGCCGTTCATCGTCAGCGACGTGCCTCCGGGTCAGGAAATTCATGACTATCTGGTGCAGCGGGTCGCTGATCTCGGCCACCATCCGAAAATACAATCACAGTTTGTCGGGCGCGATAATCTGTTGACGCTTGTCGCGATCGGCAGCGGGCTCACGGTCACAAGCGAGGCGACGACAGCAGCCCATGTGCCGGGCATCTGCTACAGGCCAATCGTCGGCGAGGTTCTTCCCTTTAGCGGCGTATGGTCGCCGAAGAACGATAATCCGGCGCTCAGGCGCTTCGTCAGCATGGCGAAGGTGTTGGCGCGCAGCCAAGGCGCGGAACTATGAACCAGGACCGCCGACGGGTTTCGCTCTGCGGGCTTTGGCGAACCCGCGATCGGTTGCGATGAAGCGCTCCAGCATCGGTACGATCAGCTGGACGGGATCGCGCACAGGCTGGCCGGTCTGGCGCCCGAGCACTTCGGCGTAGGCGGTGAGATCGCGGTGGAGCGATGCCGGTAGCTCCAGCGTCGCCTTGACCGGCTTTTCCTCCATGATCGGACCGAGCTTCAATTTCGTCATGTCAGCCTCCGTAGGGTTCGAGGACGAGATCGCGGGTGACGATCACCCTGACCGGGAAACCCGGCCGGATGGTCAGCGTCGGCGCAATATTGAGCTGGCGGCGGATGATCTGCTGGCCTGCGTCGTTGATGGTGTCCTGTCCGCCGTTGCGGATTGCGCGCAAAAGTCGGTCCTGGTCGTCGACGGCGAGTTCGGCCCCGACCGAAAGAAGCGTCGAGAGGCCAGCGGCCTTGGCGAGATCCCACCAGTGGTAATCGACCCCATCCTCCAGACCGGCATAGCCCTGCGTGTCTGCGCCGGGCTGGCGTTCGAGCACGATCGAGCGTCCGTTGGGGAATATGAGGCGGCTCCACACCAAGAGGATACGACGCTGTCCGAAGCCGACGTCGTTGCTGTATTCGCCGATGATGCGCGTTCCTTGCGGAACGACGAGGATGCGCCCGGTCGGGCTGTCATAGATATTTTCAGTCACCTGGGCGGTGATCTGCCCCGGCAGATCGGAACGAATGCCGGTGATGAGGGCGGCCGAGATGACCGCGCCCGCCTGGAGGACATAAGGCGACGCCGGCGCCATGATGCGGTCGGCGGCAATGGTGCGGCGGTCGACGGGAGCGTTGAGGAAGGCAAGCTGGCGATCCTGCGCGGTCTGGGTGCCTGGTTGCGCACCTGTTCCCACACCGGCAAGGCCGGGGCTGGTCATGCCGACGGATGCCGACGTTGAGACCGGGCCAGCATCGAAAAACACCTGGCTGGTGCGCGCCGCTTCCAGCTCGGCGAGACGGCGTTGCTCCTCGGGGTCAGCCTGCGGGGTTGCCATGGCGGGCGGTACGACAGGCTGGCCCTGGTTCTGTGCACTGACAATCGGGCGGCCGAGATCTCCCGGTAGCGCCGGACCAAGCACAGGCCCGGTATAATCGCGCGGCAGGCCGGCCAGGCCATCGGCCGTGGCGCGATTATCGGTCGAATAGAGTTCATCGCCGCTCTTGCCGGGATCGCGGGTCTGGAGCGCGTAGATGAGGGAACCGCCGATGCCGACAAGGGCAACGGCGGCCGCGCCAGCGAGCACCTTGCGCGACAGCCGCGTGACGCGCGGAGACTCGGCGCGCAGGCGCATGGGCGATGTTGAATCGACAAAAGGCCCCGATGGCTGCCGTGGTTCGGGGGTGTCGTTGTCGGTATCACTCATGATGCAGGCTTCCCATCGGTTCGCACGATCCTGACGGTTTGCTGGCGGTTGCCGCCGCCGAGACGCAACTCGGCGGCGCCGAAGATGCGGTCCACGATCAGGATGTTCTGGTAGATGCGGCTGTTGACGAGCTGGGGTTCGCCGTCGGCGCCGAGGACGAAGATGGGCGGCATTTCGCCCTGGACGATGCCGCGCGGAAACTCGACATAGACCCGCCGGCCGTCGTCATAAACGGAGACCGGCCGCCAGGGCGGTGTGTCGCCGGTGATGCCGTATCGATAGTGACGTGCGGCGGCTGCGGGAATGATCGGTGTCGCCGGGGTGTTGGCGCGCTGCGATGCCGGGGGCACGGGATAGGCCCATGCCACGGCTGGCATGTACGGCTTCGCTTCCGCCCTGAGTTCGAGCATGTAGATGCGGCGGTCGGTCGTGATGACGAGGTTCGTGGTGATGTCGGGGCGCGTCGGCTTGACGAGGATGTGGACGCGGCGCGAGAGGCCGGAACCGCTCTCGGTATCGCCGATGATCCAGCGGGCGGTGTCGCCGGCGGCGATCGGGCCAGCGCCGGTCAGTCTTTCGCCGGGTTCGAGCGCGATGTTGGTGATCTGACCGGGTGCCGCATAGACCTGATAGAGCGCGCCTTCGCTCCACGGATAGATCTGGATCGCATTGTAGTAGCCCTCGCGGCGCGGTTCGACGCGGGCGGCGGCGTTGGCGTTCTCGACGCGGCCGCTTGGCGTGTTCGCGGCGGTTCCGCCATGCGCGGGCGTCCAGGCGGGCGGCGTATGCAACGGCCGCGGCGGTTGCTCGGTGACTGGAGTCGGCACCGCCGGCAGAGGTGGCACGTCACTGTCATAGCTGATGGTGGGCGGCTTGAACGTCGCGCATCCCGCCAGCATGGTGGCAGAAAGCAGCACCATCGCCAAAGCGGATTTACGTACAGCCGGAAAGCCGGGCCTACGGCGAGGCCCGCTCATTGGGACATCTCCCGCGACCAGTTGATAGCGTTGACGTAGATCCCGAGTGGATTGGCGCGCAGCCGTTCGGCGTCACGCGGCGTCTGGATGACGATGGTCAGAATCGCGGTCCAGCGTTCGGTCTCGGCGAGCTGGCCGTTCTCGTAACGCTTCTCCGTCCAGGCGACGCGGAAGGAATCCTGGGAGGCACGGATGACGCTCGATACTTCGACGGCGATTTGTTGCTTGCCGACCTTGGTGAATGGGTCGTTGGTGCGGGCATAGTCGTTCAGCGCGCCTGCGCCGCGGTCGGTGGTCCATTCATAGGCGCGCAGCCAGTTCTGCCGCACGATGATCGGATCGGCGGGGATGCTTCTGACCTGCTCGATGAAGCGGGCGAGATGCCAGGCTACCTGCGGATCGGTCGGCCGGTAATCGGCCGTCGCCGGTGCCACCGATTGCGCTTGGCCGAGACGATCGACCTGCACGACCCAGGGGACGACGGTGCCGCGCGCCGACTGCCAGACCAGTGCGGCGGCGAAACCGGCCGACAGGAACAGCGAGCCGAAGGCCATGATGCGCCAGTTTCTGGCCTGTATGCGGGCCGAACCAATCCGTTCGTCCCAGACCTGGGCGGCCTTCTGATAGGGCGTTTCGGGTTCGGGCGATTTCCCATAGTGAGCGGAGGGCCGTTTGAAGAGGTTCATGAGCGGTCACTTTCGGAGAGGTTGACGGAGGAGCCGCCGCCATGGCCGTCACCGGAGCGGACGGCATGGGCGGCGAGGGTGGCTCCGTGGCTGAGGGACTGGCCGCGCTTCATGCGCTTTGCCCAGTCGGGCTGGCCGTCGCGGGGCGTTGCCGCGGCTTCGCCTGTCGTCCCGGACCCAGGGATGGCGCCCATGGTCGAAGAGCCACCGGTCGCGCCGAAACCGGCCTTGGCGCCTTCCGAGAAGCTGGACTTGACGCCTTCGGCGGCGCGCGCCGTCGCGCGCTTCAGGGGTGACACTGTGGCCGCTCCGGTCGCGCGGGCGACGCCGCCGAGACCAGAGGCGACGCCAGCGGCTCCGGACTGGCCGAGCGAGCCGACGCTGTAGGCAGCGGCGGCTCCGCCTGCGGCAGCCGCTCCACCCCGCACGGCGGCAGCACCGCCGGACATCGCAGCCGCTCCTCCCTTCATGGCAAGGCCTGCCGCGCCACCAGCTGCGAGCGCAGCCCCACCGACGGCAAGCCCGGTGCCGACAGCCGCACCGGCGCCGAGTTGCGGTCCGCCGCTGACCAGACCGGCAGCGATGCCGGGACCGAAGATGCCGAGACCGAGCAGCGATAGCGCGGCGAGGACAATCGCCATGGCGTCGTCGATCGTGGGCGTTGCACCGCCGAAGCCGGCCGTGAACTGGCTGAACAACGTCGAGCCGATGCCGATAATGACCGCGAGAACGAGGACCTTGATACCGGACGAGACGACATTGCCGAGGACACGCTCAGCCATGAAAGCGGTCTTGCCGAAAAGGCCGAAAGGGATGAGGACGAAGCCCGCCAGCGTCGTCAGCTTGAATTCGATCAAGGTAACGAAGAGCTGGATCGCCAGGATGAAGAAGGCGAGCAGCACCAACGCCCAGGCGAAGAGCAGGCAGGCGATCTGGATGAAGTTCTCGAAGAACGCGATCCAACCCATCAGGTCGGAGATGGATTCGAGCAAGGGGCGCGCGGCGTCCAGCCCGGTCTGCGCCACTTTGCCGGGACGCATCAGATCCTGCGCGGTGAAGCTGGTGCCCGAAGCTTTGAGGCCCAATCCCGCGAACGAGTCGAAGACGATCTTGGCGAGGTTGTTCCAGTTGCCGATGAGATAGGCGAAGACGCCGACGAAGAGCGTCTTCTTCACGAGCCGGGCGATGATGTCGTCTTCCGCGCCCCAGCTCCAGAACAGGGCGGCAAGCGTCACATCGATGACGATCAGCGTCGTAGCGATGAACGCGACCTCGCCGCCGAGCAGTCCGAAGCCGCTGTTGATGTAGGAGGTGAAGACCCCGAGGAAATTGTCGATGACGCCTGCGCCGCCCATGGTTCACCGTCCTTCTGTTGTCGGGACGGCAGGTGCCGGAGGGCGGCCAAGGAAGCGATCACGGCTCTCGGCCCAGACGCGCATGCAGTCGGTATCGCTCGCCGCAGCCTGGCCAAGCTGCTGGCACCGGCGCTGCTCTTCGCGCAGCGGATCACGCGCGGGTTCGACAACGCGGGCGTGCCCCATCTCCGGAGGCGTCTCATTCCGGGTCATCTCGATCGCCGTCGCCGTGATGGCGACGGCGACGAAGACGACGGCGCCCAACCGGGCCAGCATCTTGCCGTCCATGGCTGCACCCTCAGTTGCCGTTGCCGAACATCTGCGCGTTGCCGGGCTGGTAGCCCGAACCAGGCGTCAGGAAGCGGCGCCGCTGCTCACGGCCTTGGTCGGCGGCAGCGGCACGCTCGGCCTCGGTGAGCGCCTCGGAGCGGCCATTGGCGGAGATCAGCGCAACCAGATCGGAAAGCTGCTGAGATTGAAGCGCGAGAAGTTGGTTGCCGGCCTGGGTCGCCTGCAATGCGCCTTGCGCGCCCTGGCTCTGGCTGACGAGGTTGGACATCTGCGTGCGGTTGCTGTCGATATTGCCGACGACGCCGGCCTGCACCCGCATGGCGTCCTGCAAGCCGCCCACGGTGTTCTGCCAGCGCGAGCGGGCGTCGGTGACGAGCTTGGCATCGGAGGCCGA
Organism: Sphingopyxis sp. EG6; assembly: GCF_003609815.1. Taxonomy (NCBI): domain Bacteria; kingdom Pseudomonadati; phylum Pseudomonadota; class Alphaproteobacteria; order Sphingomonadales; family Sphingopyxidaceae; genus Sphingopyxis; species Sphingopyxis sp. EG6. The sequence continues at coordinate 1,481,614 of NZ_AP017603.1, read as the reverse complement.
AAGCGAGACGCCACCATATTGCTGCTGGAACATCTGGTCGACGTTCTGGACGTCGAAGGCGATGTTCTGCGCTTGGCTGAGAAGCTGCTGCGTGCGCTGGACGTTTTGCTGAATCTGCTGGAGCGCCGAATAGGGCAGGTTCGCCAGATTCTTGGCCTGGTTGATGAGGCTTTGCGCCTCGTTCTGGAGCGAGCGGATCTGGTTGTTGATCTGCTCGAGGGAGCGCGCCGCCGTCAGGACGTTCTGGGCGTAGTTGGTAGGGTCATAGACGATACCGCCGAAGCCGAACTGCGCGTGTGCTGGCGCGGTCAGCATGGGCGACGCGGCGAGTGGCATCGCCAGGATGACTGCCGCGAGCGAAAGCGCGCGCCGACGTGAGCGTTGGGTCGTCATGGTCTCTACTCCTTCTCAGGCTGGGGGATGAGGTTCGTCAGGTCGGGGATGAGATCCGCGGCCCACCCGGCGCCGCGCAGACGTAGCCAGGCGGAGAGGAAGCCCTCGCGGCCATGCTCGGCGACGGTGCGCCCGATCTCGGACTGGTCGGTCTTGGAGGAGGCGGCCGCGAGGGCGAGGCCGACTTCGGACAGGCCCAGCTCGAACAGGCGATTGCCGCGCCGCGACTGGCAGTAATAATCCCGCTTGGGCGTGGCGCGGGCGAGGATCTCGATCTGGCGGTCGTTGAGCCCGAAGCGCCGATAGATCGCGGTGATCTGCGGCTCGATCGCGCGTTCGTTCGGCAGCAGCAATCGCGTCGGGCAGCTCTCGATGATGGCGGGGGCGATGCCGCTGTTGTCGATGTCCGACAGCGACTGCGTGGCGAAGATGACACTGGCGTTCTTCTTGCGCAGGGTCTTCAGCCACTCGCGCAGTTGCCCGGAGAAAGCGTCGTCATCGAGCGCGAGCCAGCCCTCGTCGATGATGAGCAGGGTCGGCCGCCCGTCGAAGCGATCGCCAATGCGATGGAAGAGATAGGAGAGCACGGCGGGCGCGGCGCCGGTCCCGACCAGTCCCTCGATCTCGAACGCCTGCACCGATGCTGCGCCGAGATGTTCGGCTTCCGCATCGAGCAGCCGGCCATAGGCGCCGCCGACGCAATAGGGCCGCAGCGCCTGCTTCAGGTCGTTTGATTGCAGCAACACCGTGAGGCCGGTGATGGTGCGCTCCTCGATCGGGGCCGAGGCCAGTGAGGTGAGCGCCGTCCAGAGATGCTCTTTCACATCCGGCGTGATGGCGATGCCTTCGCGGATCAGGATCGCGGCGATCCAGTCGGCCGCCCAGCCGCGTTCCGGCGTGTCGTGAATGCGCGCGAGCGGTTGCAGCGAGATCGAGGACTCCACGCCATCGGTGAGGTCGCCGCCGAGATCATGCCAATCCCCGCCCATGGCGAGCACGGCGGCGCGGATCGAGCCGCCGAAGTCGAAGGCAAAGACCTGCGAATTGACGTAGCGGCGGAATTGCAAGGCCATGACGGCGAGCAGTACGGATTTGCCCGCGCCGGTGGGGCCGACGACGAGCGTATGGCCGACGTCGCCGACATGCAGGGAAAACCGGAACGGGGTAGAGCCCTCGGTCTTGCCGAACAGCAAGGGGGGCGACCCGAAATGCTCGTCCCGTTCCGGCCCCGCCCACACCGCCGAAAGCGGGATCATGTGGGCGAGATTCAGCGTCGAGATGGGGGGCTGGCGCACATTGGCGTAAACGTGCCCTGGCAATGACCCCAACCAGGCATCGACGGCATTGATGGTTTCGGTCATGGCCGTGAAGTCACGGCCTTGAATGACCTTCTCGACGAGCCGCAGTTTCTCGTCGGCGATGCGTGGATCGTCGTCCCAGACCGCGACCGTGGCGGTCACATAAGCCTGGCCGGCAAAGTCGGCGCCGAGTTCCTGAAGAGCGAGGTCTGCATCGGCAGCCTTGTTGGAAGCGTCGGTATCGACCAGCGCGGACGCTTCGTTGGTCATTACCTCCTTGAGGATCGCCGCGATCGATTTGCGCTTGGCGAACCATTGTCGCCGAATCTTGGTCAGCAGCTTGGTCGCGTCGGTCTTGTCGAGCAGGATCGCGCGTGTCGACCAGCGGTAGGGAAAGGCGAGACGATTGAGATCGTCGAGGATGCCGGGCGTGGTCACGGTCGGAAAGCCGACGATGGTGAGAATGCGCAGATGGGCCGTTCCGAGACGCGGCTCGAGGCCGCCGGTCAGCGGCTGATCGGCGAGCAGCGCATCGAGATAGATCGGGGTTTCCGGCACGCGGACGCGGTGCCGCTTGGTCGAAACTGTCGAATGGAGATAGGTCAGCGTCTCGCTGCTATCGAGCCAGGCGCATTCGGGCATGAAGCCGTCGAGCAGCGCGAGCACGCGATCGGTACGATCGATGAATGTGTTGAGGACCTCCTTCGGATCGATGCCGCCGCGCTCGCGTCCCTCGTAGAGCCAAGCCTCTGTGCGTGCGGCGTCTTCGGCCGGCGGCAGATAGGTGACGGTGAGGTAGTAGCCGGAGATGTAGTGCGCGCCGGCTTCCTCGAAATCGGCCTTGCGCTCGGCATCGAGGAGGGCCGCGGCGGCGTCGGGAAACAGGCTGGACGGATAGGTCGATGCTTCGTGGCGCTGCGCCTCGACGAAGATCGCCCAGCCCGAACCGAGCCGGCGGAATGCGTTGTTGAGCCGCCCGGCGACGGCGACCAGCTCGGCCGCGACGGCGGAATCCAGGTCGGGACCACGGAAGCGCGCCGTGCGCTGGAAGCTCCCGTCCTTGTTAAGGGCCACGCCTTCGGCGACGAGCGCAGCCCAGGGCAGATAGTCCGAGAGACGGGCTGCGGTGCGGCGATATTCGGCAAGGTTCATCATCGCGATGTGCCTCCTCAGACGGACAGGTGAGCGGGAATGCGCAGATGACGGCGGCCGACCTCTACGAAGAGCGGATCGCGCTTCGCCGCCCAGACTGCCGCGAAGTGGCCGATGGCCCAGATGGCGAGGCCAACGAGCCAAAGGCGCAGGCCGAGACCCACAGCCCCGGCCAGCGTGCCATTCAGGATGGCAATGCTCCTCGGTGCGCCGCCGAGCAGGATGTGCTCGGTTAGCGCCCGGTGGACCTGGATCGTGAAACCCGGCACGGCGTCGAGCTGCTCAAAGCTCGTTGCCATCAGACGAGCGCCCCGCCGCCGAACGAGAAGAACGACAGGAAGAACGAGCTGGCCGCAAACGCGATCGACAGGCCGAAGACGATCTGGATCAGCTTGCGAAAGCCGCCCGAGGTGTCGCCGAACGCCAACGCCAGGCCGGTGGCGATGATGATGATGACGGCGACGATCTTGGCGACCGGCCCCTCGATGGATTCGAGAATTTTCTGAAGCGGGGCTTCCCATGGCATGGACGAGCCGGAGGCATGGGCGGCGGGGACGAGGACGAGATTGATATAGGTAAAGGCGACCGCCGCCGCGATGACGCGGCGAGCGCGCAGGGTGGTGAGGATCATTTAGGGTCTCCTGTGCTGGCGGGGTGTGCGGGGACGACGCGGTAGTCGCCGTCGGGGCCGAGCCCTTCGACGCGGGTGAGTTCGGCCAGCCGGCGTGCGGAGCCGCGACCCGACAGGACGGCCACGATGTCGATGGTCTCGGCAATCAGCGCGCGCGGGACGGTGACGACGGCCTCTTGAATGAGTTGTTCGAGGCGTCGTAGCGCTCCGATTCCGGTGCCGGCATGGATCGTCCCGATTCCACCCGGATGGCCGGTGCCCCAGGCTTTGAGGAGGTCGAGGGCTTCCGCCCCGCGCACCTCGCCGATGGGGATGCGATCGGGGCGCAGACGCAGCGAGGATCGGACCAGCTCGGAGAGCGTGGCGACGCCCTCTTTGGTCCGCATGGCGACGAGGTTGGGTGCGGCACATTGCAGCTCGCGCGTGTCCTCGATGATGACGACGCGATCGGATGATTTCGCGACCTCGGCGAGGAGCGCATTGGTGAGCGTGGTCTTGCCGGTGGAGGTGCCGCCCGCGACAAGGATGTTGGCGCGCGAGACGACCGCCGTGCGCAGCGTCGCGGCCTGGTCGGCATTCATGATGCCGGCTGCCACATAGTTATCGAGCGTGAAGACCGCGACGGCAGGCTTGCGGATGGCGAAGGTTGGCGCGGCGACAACGGGCGGCAGCAGGCCCTCGAACCGCTCGCCGGTCTCGGGCAGTTCGGCCGAGACGCGCGGGCTGCGCGGGTGGACCTCGGCGCCGACATGGTGCGCGACGAGGCGCACGATGCGTTCGCCATCGGCGGCGGACAGCCGCTCTCCCGTATCGGCAAGGCCCTCCGACAGTCGATCCACCCAGAGGCGACCGTCCGGGTTCAACATCACCTCGACGACGGATGGGTCTTCGAGCAGATGGGTGATGGTCGAACCGAGCGCCGTGCGCAGCATTCGCGCACCACGCGCGAGAGCTTCCGGCTTCTGGCTGGTTGTGGTCATTTCTGCCCCGCTTCCTGACGGGGCAAAACAGATGGTCCCCGGATCGGGGTGATTAAAAGAGCCCGGAAACGGATCGGTTCAACAAGTATCGGTCGTCGTAGTAGCGTGGCGTGCAAATACAGGAGAACGGCGGTGAGGCGCTGCTCTTGATCCCGGGCCAGCGGATTCTATCAACCGCTCGCCGTCTCTCCCGTCGGCGATTCGCCTACATCTTCGACGATCTCCTGCCGGAGCTTCGGCCCTTGCGCCAATCGACGTCCAAGCGCCGTGATGAAAGCCTCGTAGCGCTTCCCGACCATGGCCCGCGCGGCCTGGGCGGCGGTCTCGGGCAGTGCCGGCGTCGTGGTGAGCCAGAACCGGATGAACACGGCCATGGTCTCGACGGAGATTCCGACATCGCGCTCCATGCGCGTGAGGCGGCGGTCGATCTGGTCGAGGCGTTTGGCGACGACGGCCTCCCGCCGCTGCGCATCGTCCGGCGACAGGAAGGACGCGATGGCCGCCTCGGCGATCAGGGAGAGCGATTGTTCGCGCCGCGCGGCATAGTCGGTGAGCATCGCCATGATGTCGGGGTCGAGATAGACGGAGATTTGCACCTTTTTCTTGCGGCTAGTCATGATGCTACAGTTCCATGCCGTCATTGGGATCGAGCGAGACCTGGCGGGCAACGCCGCCCATCGCGCGAGTCAGGCGCTGATTGCGTGCGGCGTCATCCTCAGTGTCATCGGGCAGACCGAACTCGAATTCGTTGTCGATCGGCGCCATCTTCTCGACGGGCTTCACCCGGCTGAGTTCAGGCTGATGGCGACGCTCGGACTCAGTCGAATCTTCTTCCTCGTCGGAGATGACCGTTGGGTCGGCGCTGTCGCTCGTGTCCGGGCGAGCCGGGATCCGCAGCCTGCTCCAGTCGTCCGGTCGACCTTCGGCGGGCCGTGCCAGTTCAGGTGGCGGCAGGATGCGTTCCTTGAAGCGGACATCCTCGTAGTAGCGCGCCTTCTTCGCCCGGATCGGCGGCGTTCCGGCGACCATGACGATCTCGTCGGTCGGCGGCAGTTGCATGATTTCGCCGGGTGTCAGCAACTGGCGCGCGGTCTCCGAGCGCGACACCATCAGGTGGCCGAGCCAGGGTGAAAGCCGATGGCCGGCGTAATTCTTCATCGCCTTCATCTCGGTCGCTGTCCCGAGGGCATCGGAGACACGCTTGGCGGTACGTTCGTCGTTGGTGGCGAACGAAACGCGGACATGGCAGTTGTCGAGGATCGAGTTGTTGGGGCCATAAGCCTTCTCGATCTGGTTCAGCGACTGCGCGATCAGGAAGCTTTTGAGGCCGTAGCCTGCCATGAACGCCAGCGCGCTCTCGAAGAAATCGAGACGGCCGAGCGCGGGAAATTCGTCGAGCATGAGCAGTATCCGATGACGCCCCGCCTTTGCCTGCAAATCCTCGGTGAGCCGGCGACCAACCTGATTAAGGATCAGGCGGATGAGCGGCTTGGTGCGGTTGATGTCGGAGGGCGGCACGACGAGGTAGAGGGTGGTCGGAAGCTTGCCACCCACCATGTCGTTGATCCGCCAATCGCAGCGCCGTGTCACCTCGGCCACGACAGGATCGCGGTAGAGGCCGAGAAACGACATGGCGGTGCTGAGCACGCCGGACCGTTCGTTGTCGGATTTGTTCAGCAACTCACGCGCGGCGCTGGCAATGACCGGGTGCGGTCCCGCTTCGCCGAGGTGGCTGGTCTTCATCATCGCGTCGAGGGTCGACTCGATCGGGCGCTTCGGATCGGAGAGGAAGGCGGCGACACCGGCGAGCGTCTTGTCGTCCTCGGCATAGAGGACGTGCAGGATCGCGCCGACCAGCAGGGCGTGACTGGTCTTTTCCCAGTGGTTTCGCTTTTCGAGCGACCCTTCGGGATCGACGAGGATGTCGGCGATGTTCTGGACGTCGCGGACTTCCCACTCGCCGCGCCGCACCTCGAGCAGCGGATTATAGGCTGACGATTTCGGGTTGGTCGGATCGAACAGCAGCACGCGGCCATGTCGGGCGCGAAAGCCTGCGGTGAGCTGCCAGTTTTCCCCTTTGATGTCGTGGACGATGGCCGAGCCCGGCCAGGTTAGCAGTGACGGTACGACCAGGCCGACGCCCTTGCCCGACCGCGTCGGCGCGAAACACAGGACATGCTCGGGTCCGTCATGGCGCAGATAGTCGCGGTCATAGCGGCCGAGCACGACGCCATCGGGATTGAGCAAGCCCGCCGACTTCACTTCCTCCTTTTCAGCCCATCGCGCGGAGCCGTAGGTCGCGGCGTTCTTCGCTTCGCGTGCGCGCCAGACTGACATGCCGATGGCGACGGCGACGGCGATGAAGCCGCCCGACGCCGCGATCATCCCGCCCTTGGCGAAAACTTCCGGCGCATAGGCGTCATAGAAATACCACCACCAGAAGAAGGCCGGCGGATAGTAGATCGGCACGCCCAGGAGGACGAACCAAGGCGCACCGAGCTGAGCCTGGAAGCCGAGGCTCCATGCCACATATTGCGTTGCCGCCCAGGTGGTGAGCAGCACGATCAGGAAGACGACGGCGATCTGCCCCCAGAGGATTTTGGTCGCGGACATTGCGGCGGTCCTTTCTTGTCAGGTGATTAGAGGCCGAGCCCCCGCTTGCGGCCGAAACTCCAGTCGACGCCGCCGTCGCCGCGGGCGACGCCGGAGACGTGCTTGCCAAGCTGGCTTTCGAGGGACGGCGACCAGGGCACGAGCTGGAACCCAAGACCGTCATCGATCATGGCGAAGCGGCCGGATGCGAGGGTCAGGCGCTGGCGATAGGCGCCGGCGACGTATTCGCCATTGCCGGCCGGCTTGAACGGTTGGCCCGTTTCCTTCGCCAGCTTATCGGCCACGGCACCGACCTCGCGGCGGCGAAGCGTATCGATCAGGTTGCGGGTGAAGATGACGCGCCGGCCCTGTCGCTCGGCGAGACCTTCGCCGACCAGATGGTCCGCGCGTTGCTGCATCGCCTGCCGCACCTCGGCGCCGAAGCCGCCATCCGCCATGGCGATGGGCTCGCGGGCGATGGATTGTCGGTCGAGCCAGGTCGCGCCGGTGGCGCTCACTTGATGCTGGAGATCGAGATCTGAACGGACGGCGAGCGCCACGCGGCGTTCGTCGCGCGCATCCTCGAAGGTGCGCAACTCGACGATCGAACCCGGCGCGCTGTCGCCCGCCGCGTCGAGATGCGGCAGGCGAATATGATGGGTCCGGCCATCGACGCCATCGACCACGGCATAGGCAGTCCCCTTCAGCTCGTCGTCGAGGCCGCGTTCGACCAGGCGGCCGATGACGGGAGTATCGAGGCTTTCGCCAGCCAGGACGTAGTTTGCCGAGCCGCGTTCGATGCCGCGTTCCGTGAGCGCGCGGTGCAGCCGCTTGATGATGTCGCCGCGCTCGCCAAGTTCGCGCAGGACCGTTTCGGCTTCGGGTTTGATGAACCATTGCCCAGGACCGGCCTGTCCGGCGATGCCAAACACTTCCAGCCTGCGCAGCCGCCCGACTTTCAGGGTATGGAATTCGTCGGGCTGGCGGTCGGCATGCGGAGCAAGATCGATGATGCCGGATTTGCCGGCGTCGCGGACGAGCTGCCGGTCGAGCTGCGTCCAGCGCTCCGCCTCGATCTGGCGCTCGAGAGCGCGGCGGATGTCGAGATCGGTGCGTGGCCCCAGTTCCTGGGTGATGAAGTCGCGCGCTCGGTCGCGCATGCCTTCCTTGATGTAGTCGCGGGAAATCACGAGGTCCTGGCTGTCGTCGCGGACGCCGCGCACGATCAGGTGGATGTGAGGATGCTCGGTGTTCCAGTGATCGACCGCGACCCAATCGAGCCGCGTATCGAGGTCCTTCTCGATCTGGCCGACCAGATCGCGGGTGAAGGACTTCAGGTCCGACATCTCCACGGCGTCGTCCGGCGAGACGATGAAGCGGAAATGATGACGGTCGTCCTCACACCGCTGGGCGAAACTGCGCCCGTCCGCTTCCTCCGTGCCCGGCCCGAACAGCCGCGCCTTTTCTCCATCCCGGGTCACGCCATCGCGGCGCAGATAATCGAGATGCGTGCCGAGCGGTGCAACACGGCCGGAGTGCCGGACGACACGGGCCTTGATGACCGCGCCGCGTGTGCGCGCCGTGATCAGGCGGTTCGCCTGGATGCTGGCGCGCTGTCCTCGGCCAAAGCGCGAGCGACTGGCGGAGGTGATGCGCCCGGAACGCGAGACGCCGCCGCCGGCCTTTTTCGCCGCGGCGAGCGCCTGCGCGATGAATGGGCGGGCCGATTGCGCGCGTCTCGAGCGGATGCGCCCAGGCCGAACGCGAAACTCGTGGTCATCGGCCATGACGCGAGCCCGCAATGTGCGAAAATCCGCGCTGATACAGGATGTTGGGCGTCCAGCGCACATTGCGCCAGCGCGTGGCAACGTGCGGAGCGCGCCGGAAACCTGAGCAAAAACAACCGCCCGACCGACGCACAATGTGCGGCCTTTTATCCTGCCATCGTACGGTTGTTCTGCCTGCCTCCCTCCGTTGCGCTCTCCATGTTGCGCTGGGCCACGATAGAGCGCGAAAGACGCTTGCGGGGCTCATTGTGGCGCTCCCTGGTCGGAACGAGCGACGACGAGGGGCGCATTCGACCTGTCGATGGCATCGGGCGAACCCGCCGCGACGGAGGCGCGGCTATCGTCCGGATGCGTGTTGCCCGGCGGTGAAACGACTGAACCGGCGGCGGTGGAACGCACGACGAAAAGCGGCGCCTCGCGCCAATCGGGTGGCGGTGGCGGCGCAATGGACGGAGCGCTCGATGGCGACGTCGCGTCAAGCTGCGGAGCGAGCAGCGCGACGTAAGCGCGCGTTTCGGCCGGAAGTGTACGGCCCCTTTGAATGTAGTCGTCGTAGCGCGCCGGACCTGCATTGTAGGCGGCCAGCATCGCCGGGATGTTGCCGTAGCGGTCGTACATTTCGCGCAGGTAAGCCGTGCCCGCGTGAATGTTATCGCGCGGGTCATAAGGATCGCGGCCGAAGCCATAGCGCGCACGAAGCTCGGTCCATGTGGCGGGCATGACTTGCATCAGCCCCTGTGCGCCGGCCGACGATATCGCCCGCACATCGCCCGCGCTTTCGGCGCGCTTGACGGCGATGATCCAGTGCTCGGGAATGCCGAAGCGCTGGGAGGCTTCGACCACGAAGGCTGCGTGCGGATCGAGGGAGACAGTGCGTGCCGCCGGTGCTGACTGCGCGAGAGCCGTGCCGGTCGCGCCGGCCGCGAGGGCCAGGCCGGAAAGGAGAAGGAGAGCCATGCGCCGGGCGGCGTGATGCCGCCCATGCGCACTCCGATGGCTCGTCGATGGACGGCGAGCGGGCATCGGTCAGTCCTTCTCGGCGCGGTCGCGCGGACGCGACCAGTGCAGCGACCAGGAGGTCTTGTCGTCGCCGTTCTGGAAGAGATTGGCGCGGATCGGCTGCGGGAATGTAGGATCGTCGAGCTGGATCGAGACGAAGTCGCCGGCCTTGTCGCTGGAGCGTTTCCAGCCCGCGCCGATCTCTGGGCCTTCCTCGCTCTCGGCGTGAACGCGGTAGTCCGGCGCGTTCTCGGTTTCGCTCGCCTCCGCCGTCACGATAGCGACGGCAATGTCGAGGCTGAGCGTGCGTATGCGCCCGGAATAGCCGGTCTTCAGCTTCGTGAATTCTCCAATCTGTGTCATGCGGATCTCCTGTCGATTGTGCTGCGGTGATGAGATCGGCGGCGGTGCAAGCGCCGCTGGTCGCGCGCTCACCGCGTCGGCGCGCGCCATTCGAAGCGGCCGTTTCCTTCTTCGTCGGTCCACAGCGGGACCGCGCGGCCGATGATCTGGTCAGTGGAGGTCTGGCCGAAGTAGCGACCGTCGAGACTGTCGCGGACCTCCCAGTTCATGAGGAAGACTTCGCCGGAGTGGATGCGGCGGCAGCCCTGCCAGACAGGCAGATCGCGTCCGATGCGATCCTGCTCCAGCGCCGCGCCGACCTCGATGCCATCGATGGTGATGGTGAGGTTCGAGCGGCAAACTGTCTGCCCGGAGGTGCCGAGGACGCGCTTGAGGAGCGGCACGCCCTTGGGCAGATAGCCGCGTGTCGCGAGAAAGGTCGCGAGTGGCTCGGGAACATCGACAGCGACGAGATCGGTGGCTTCGAACGGCCCGTCGAAGTCGATCGTGTAGAAGCCGATCGGCGCGCTGGCTGATGCGTTCCACATGAGCTTGATCGGCATCGGCGTGAGCGCCGGATAGCCGACGCCCATCGTGGCGAGCGCCGTGACGAGGAAGAGGCCGGGGCGCGTCACGGTTGGACCTTCCCGCGTAGGAGGAAGGCGCGGTGCTGTTCTGGCGTATAGGCGCGGGGCTGATGTCCGACCGCCATCTGGTTATGGACGTGCCGCCAGTGGTCCGGCGAAACGGCGTCCGCATCGATGCCGATGGCTTCAATGGCGTCGACATGGCGCAGCACGTCTTCGACCTTTGGCCAGCCCTCGATCTTGAGCAGTATCTCGCCGCCCGGCCGCACGAAGGGCAGCGTCTGGTGCGGCTCACCCGGTTCGACTGCGCGCACGATGTCGATGCGCGAGATGATGGTGCCGAAGTCGTTGCCTGCCCATCGCACGAAGGCAAAGACGGTGTTGGGCCGGAAGGAAACGACACGCCGGCGGCGGTCGAGGACCTGCTCGTGCGCCTCGTGGCCGAACCTGATCCAGTATTCGATCTTCTTTTCGATCCACGTCAGTTCGACATCGGTCATGTCGTCGTGGGAGAGCGCTGACGGCATCGTGCCGCGGCGCTCGCGGAGGGGCGCGACGCTGGTCACGAGGGGTCTCCTTGGGTCGGTGAGAATTCGCGCGCGAGGAGTTCGCGCAGCATGTCGGCGACGGTGACGCCGCGGCCGAAGGCGGTGATCTTGATCCGGCCGCGCAACTCGGGCGTCACGTCGATGGTGAGTCTGGCGGTGAACCCTGTGGCGTCGGGTGCGCGCGGCGTGCTTTCAGCGGCCTTGATCCATTGATCGGCATCGGCCGGCCGCGAGGCGAAACCGCGACGGGGGGATCGATCGTTCATGGTGCGCTCCCGTCGAGACGAAGACGGAGGAGTTCGTCGGCGAGTGCCGCGATTTCGCGGGCGGCCGATGTCGCGTCGTCGAGTTCGAAGGCCAAGCGACCGGTCTGCGCCGCAGCGGCGAAGACGATGCGCTGGCCGATGGTGGCGGCAAGAAGCGGCGGGTCGTGATCGGCCAGGGTCTCGGCCGTCTCCCGCGCAAGGATGGTACGCGCGCCGCAGCGATTGAGGACGAAGCGGGCGGCAAGCTCGGGGCGATAGATGCGCGCTTCCGAAAGCAGTGCCAGCATCTCAGCCGACGCCCAGCCGTCGAGCGGCGATGGCTGCACGGGGATCAGCACGAGATCGGCGGCGAGCAACGCGGAGCGCATGAGCCCGGCGACGCGCGGTGGTCCGTCTATGACAACGTGATCGACGTCTCGGGCCAGTTCGGGCGCTTCGCGGTGGAGCGTGTCGCGCGCCAGGCCGATGACACCGAAGAGGCGCGGCAGGCCCTCACGGCTGCGCTGCTCAGACCAGTCGAGTGCCGAGCCCTGCGGGTCCGCGTCGATCAGGGTGACACGCTTGCCGCGTTCGGCGAGTTCACCGGCGAGGTTGAGCGCCAACGTCGTCTTACCGACGCCGCCTTTCTGATTGAGGAACGCCACGATCATCGCGCACCTCCAGGCCGGGCACAGAGCGGAAGCTGATCGGTGGCGAGCGGCTCGCTTCCCTTCCGGCCTGCCTGGGCCGAAGAAGCGCCGAGAGCGGGTGCTTTGCCGGTGGCGCGGAGGTTCCTCGCGGCGGCGCGAATGAGGTTTTCCACATCGCGCGCGCGTTCTTCAGAGTTAGATTCTTGGTTAGACTCTAAGTTAGGGGCGCAATTTTGACCGTGATTTCTGGAGCTTAGGCCCGATTTGGGTTCCTGATAGCACGAGCATCGGGTTCCCGATGGCACGATAGTCCTGGTTCCCGATAGCACGAGGCCATCCACAGGTTTTCCACAGGCCGCCTGCGGCTCGAAGGCGAGAAGCGTGCGACCGCCGATCTCCACCTCGAGCGACAGGACGTAGCCGGGCAGCGGCTGACGCCGCACGATGTCGCGCAGCTCGAACGCGAAGCGTTTGAACGGGGACAGGCTACCGGATTTGAGGTGGAGATGGCGCAGCTCGAAACGCCAGCCGTCGCGCTGGCGGCCGCCATGCTTGCGCACGATGCGGTAGAGCCAGCGGTCGAGACCGCCGGTGAGTTGGAAATAGGCCGGATCGATGGTGAGGATGAGCGCGTCGTCGAGAACGGCTTTGTAGAACCAGTCGGGGACGATCAGCTCAATGCCGTCTGGCCGCCCGTATCGGTCGGTGCGTTCCTGCCATTCGTTGATCCACGAGAAGCGGTGTCGCCGTCCCTCGGCAGGCTGACGGATCGAGGTCGAGATCGTTGTCGATTGCAGGCGGTCCAATGCGGCTTTGAGGCGCTGATAATCGCGCACGGACGTGCCGCGTCCGACATAGGTGAGGATTTCGTATGGCGTCGCCGCCATGAGACGAGAGGTGCGCAGACCTGTATCGCGAGCTTCGACGATCTGGCTGGCGGCCCAGATCAGGATGTCGGCATCCCAGATCGTGGCCATGCCATGATCGGGAACTGCCTCGACGCGGATCGAGATGCCGCCTGCGGCGAAGTCGATCGGCGCGATGCGGTGCGATTTGGAGAGGGAGAAGAAGGGATAGGCCATGAGATCCTGCGCATCTCGTGGCGCGAAGTCGCCAGGCAGCGCGCGAAACAGATCGAGTTGCCCACGCTCCGAAGGGTCGCGACACTGCACCACCATGAAAGGGGCCGACCGCGATCAGCGTGCGTATCGGCCGGCGATCTGACCGGTCGGTAGCGCCTGACGCTTCGCAGGCAGAACGGAGCCGCGCGGATCGGAGGTCGAGGTAACAGCACCGCGTGCTGCCCAGGTTTCGAGATCGTCGACCGAATAGACGACACGTCCGCCGAGTTTGCGGTACGCGGGGCCGGTCCCGTAGGTGCGATGCTTTTCGAGCGTGCGGGCGGACAGGCTGAGAAACTCGGCGGCTTCCTTGGTCCGCAGGTAGCGTGGCGGGATCGCGGCGATATCGGGTCGCATGGTGCGGGCCTCCGTGGGGTTGCTGGGGGCCGCTGGCGATCAGCGGCTGACAACGACCACGGTGGCGGAGAACCGTCGGCGGGAGGGATGGGGAGCTTGGGGTGGCTAAATTTCCCACCCCTGCCATTCTGACGGCTAGGTGTCAGCGGCACGCATGTTGGTCACCGCCGGGATAGCCGACCGGACAAAAATGGCCCGGCGTTGGAGGCTCCGGTATTGTCAGTGGTCACCGGAACGGCCAATGCACGCACTTCGGGAGCAGCTCTGCTAATCCTGAAACCGGTCGTTCGCCGTGCAACCCTCTCGGCGGCAGAGCGCCACTTCTCGCCGTTCAATTGAATTTTTCGTGTGCTTGGAGGCGGGCATTCCCCGGGCGACCACAATTTGATGCAACTGACCGGGGCTGGGACAAAACCGCCATCGAAAGAAATTTTGCCGAACGGCAGATTCAACAGAGAGCGGTCATTCCAGACAAAGCTAGGTTGCGCCGATCTACACGCTGATGGTTAGAAACGTGTGTTTGCTGGGCCTCCCCGAAATCTGAATGGCCAACTCAGCCAAGATATGGCATCAGAACACCGTGACGCGGGCTCCGCGCTTGCCGCATTTCGTGCACTTGAGCCGAGTCTTTAGGTCTTCCAGGCTCAATCCCGCTGCGACGTACCGTTTAAGGTCATTTTTGGTGAGGATCGCGGGCTTACGACAGAAGTATCCGGAGCCGCATCTTACTAGGCCGTGTTGACAAAAGGGATTCCCAATCGCGTCGACTTCTGATTCAAGACTGCTTTTTGAGGAGCAGTCATGGGTCGCGGGGATTTGTCGGAAGCGGAGTGGGATCTGATTGGGCCGCTGCTGCCGCCTGAGCGCGGTCGTTGGGCGCGGCCGGCGGGCGATAACCGGCGGTTCCTCAATGGAATGCTTCACGTGCTGCGGGTCGGCTGCCCCTGGCGCGACATGCACGAGCGCTACGGCAAGTGGAACTCGGTCTATGTCCGCTTCCGGCGCTGGGCCGAACAGGGTGTCTGGGATGCCCTGCTGCAAACACTGGTCGATCTGGGTCTAACCGACGACTGGCAACACATGATCGACAGCACCAGCGTTCGCGGCCACGTCTCGGCAGCGGGCGGAAAAGGGGGGCTTGTGCGAACGCTCTTGGTCGATCACGCGGCGGCTTTACGAGCAAAATCCACGCCCGCTGCGACAATCAAGGACTGCCTGTCGGCTTCATCCTGACCGGCGGCGAGGCTTCCGATTACACTGCTGCCGAACCGCTGATGGCGATCCCCGTCGCCACACCCAAGGCGCTGCTCGCGGACAAGGGATATGATGGTGATCGCTTCCGGGAAAGCCTGCTGGTCCGGGGCATCCTGCCGATCATCCCGCCTCGCTCGAACCGCAAGGTGCCAGAGCATCCCGACTATCGCCGCTACAAGGACCGCAACCGCGTCGAGCGCATGTTCGGCAAGCTAAAACAGCAACGACGCATTGCAACACGCTATGACAAAACCCTGCTCTCGTTCGAGAGCTTCCTCAACCTCGCCGCCATGCGACTATGGCTGAAATCTTTTGTCAACACGACCTAGCATCTCCAAGTCGTCTTCTATCCAGCCGCTCAGAGTGTCGGGCGACCTCGAAAGGCGTTCGATATCCGATCGCCACTGCTGGGTTTCGTCACTGTTCCAGTCGATCTGGATGGCGGCCGAGTTGGCCACGAACCGGTGCTTGCCCCTGTTTACAGTAGGCTCGTAGTCCTTGCCTTTATCCATAATGAGGTCGGCTTCGTAGAGGAACTCGCCATCCTTCTCGTAGGTGTAGTCGAAAAAGACTTGAATCAGATGTGGAGGATTCGTCTCGTCGCTTTTCTTTGTGATGTAGAGGCCCTGCGTCCCGCTGCCGTTCAAGTCCCGGCTGAATCTTATGCTAAGACCTCGGCAAAGTGAGAAGAAATAGCTGTGATCATGCATGGCCAGTGCCAATCTGGCTATGTCGTCGCACGTGATCTCCTGCATGGTAGGCCCATCATTCGGTAGCTTGATGGTTTCTCCCTGACGCACGCGCATGTCGCGGATGATCGGTTTGTCGGCGTACGCATCCATGATGTTTCCCGTGTTTGGTATCCAGTCGATCCCGTTTAGGGTTCGTTCGAATATTCGTCGATTCCCTACTGCGCATATGGCCGTGCATCAGAGGAGCGATTTCGTTCCGGCTTTATGCGTTAACAGCCTAATTCTTGTGCCAAGGCCCCGCTAGATTGACCGGAACGAAAGAGTCCGATTGGGGATTCCCAGCGGGTAGGCTCCGACGAGCGGGAGGCGACTGGCGGTTTCTAATAGCAAGGCAAGATTGCGGCCCCTCACGATTGCGCTGGCATGACGGAAGCAGCCGCAGCGGAATCTGGAGAAGTGATGGAAAACGCCGAAAGCAGGGTGGCAACGATCGCCGCTGAGATTCAGGATCTCGCACCGACCATCGCGGAACTGACGCAGCGGGTCAGGGCGATCATGGCCGAACCGCAGATCACCACCCTAGAAGGACGGGAGCGGGCAGAGACGCTATTGCCCTGCGAAATTGGAGCGGAAGCCCTTGGTCGCTGTCAGATCCTAGTGGCGAACAACGTCGTTGTCTTGGAAACGCTCGGTGTCATCTCTCTGACTCGGTACGTCTTCGAGTTGCTAGTATGGCTCAGGACTATCCAGGCGACGCCCCTGAAATCTCTTCGTTTTCTTATTCTTTCGCTGAAGGACGGAGAGGATCACACCTCGCAACATATCGCCCACCTAGAAGCCGAAGCTCAGTTCCTCGACGTCATCGCGGAGCGCGACGATCCGATACCGGGAATGATGGCGCTCCAAGAAGAGCATGGCGAGAACCTGACGGCTGAAATCGTCCGCAACGCTGAGAAGGCTCGGATGGACGTAATCGATTTCGAGGCTCGGCGGCATTTTATCGCCTACGCGGCCGACGCCAAGGTCAACGGCTATGGATTCCAAGCTCATCTGATCAGGAAGAAGGCGGTGATAGCAGCTCAGGCGAATCTCGAGACCAAGCGACAGGTACGCCTGGACTTCGTCGATCGTTTTAGTCAGTCGCTTATCGACGAGGCTGGCGGCGTATCGAAGTGGAATTGGTTCGATTCCGCGAAGGCCGTCGGTATGGAACCGGAGTATCAGTACATATACCGGTATACCTCGCGCCTGCTCCACGCGACTCCGGCGAGCTTTTATACGACTTCCAAAAATCTCGAACTCACCGAAATGCGGTTGTTCTTGGAGTACGTCTATGTCCGTCTTCTGGACGTAATCGACGTCGTCACCGACCTTGCAGACCGTGCCGAAGCAAAGTGTGGCTGAACCTCGAACTGACACGGCAATGGGGCGCAGAGCCGCAGGGCAGCTTTTTAATCCGCGAATGGCGGGTGTTCTGGCGTGAGCTGTCATTCGCGAAGCGGCATTGGCGAAGAACGGCTTTCGCGTTCCCCGCTCCAGAAGGCGCCTGACGGATATCCACTCACAATTCGCCTTTTGACGCCCTTCCAGAGATGCGGAAACCAGTCAGCCTGCCGTCAAAGATGTGCAACATGCATACCTGCCGGCTGTCAGCTACGGCGGCGATGTCGGAGCAGCCGCAGATAGCCGCCGTCGATGAGCGCAATTCCGGCTTCGACAAAGGCGATGGCGGCGTCACGCAGCGACGATGTCTTCCAAGGTTCGCTATCAACGCGCGCCGCGCCGTAGATAGCAATGGCGATCTCGCGATAGGTGGCGCCGTTCATACGACCATCGGCGGCGCGCAGCCTCAATCGAAAGCGGCGACGCTGATCGACGGTCATGCGGGTGTCACGCGACAACGGACGTTTGAGCCAGGCACGCGAAAACCGTGCGATTGCGTCGATGCGATCAAGGAGATCGTCATCAATCGGAATGACTGCTGCGAGTTGATCGTTCGGGGATGTGTCGGGAAGAAAAAGGACCTGGAGGCCGCAATCGGGAAGATTGGTGTATGATCCTTCGGGACCGTTACGCTCCGCGGCGTACCTATCCGCGAGTGCGGTCTGGACGGAGGGCAGAAAGCCTGGCCGGCGCGTCAGGAAGATGATGGCTGGGTCGACTGATGGCGACCACATCACCTGCTGCTCCGCTGCGGAAAGACCTGGCCTTGCTGCGAAATCGTAACCCCCAATGCTGCTGCACTTCGCGAGGCAGCGGCAAGGTTTCGGCGCTGGCATCGACCAGGCTGGCGTATTGTTTCTGATAGGGAATGTGTCTGCGAAGGCATTCCCACGCGAGGCCTTCGATCGGCAGTGTATCGAAGAAATCGTAGCAGCGGTCGTTTCGCCAGTCTGATGTATCGGGCCTCATCGTATCAACTCCCCGCATGGTCCGCGTAAGTCGGGCGCATATTTTTTGCTGCACCGAGGGGGTGTTGGAAGTTTGAGGGATGGCATCGCGTGATGTCGAAAGGGCATCACGCGGTTTACGAACCTATCCGCCGTCGGCCCGACGAAGAAGGTGTCGATAACCGGTGTGAGTCATCCAGCGGGCGCGTGTCAGATGGCTGTCATGGAGGCGTCGGCAGCGTTCCGGCTCGTGAGCGGGATCGAGGCCGAACAGCACTTGTACAGCTTCCTCCCAATGGGCGCCGTCAGCGGCCGCATCCAGCAAACGCATGTAGAGTTTGGCATGCGATTTGTCGTAGTCGGTGAGCTCCTGCCCGGACGGCGCGATTTCCTCGAACGGTTCGATCATGGTGAAGACTCGGTGGATACACGACGTCTGTCACTTAACCATGTTTGGTCCGAAGCGGAGGCACTTTGAGCGCCAGCAGGCTTTTCTATCCACAGGTCAGCGTTAACCAGTAGATCTGTTTGGCCTGTTTCCGCGATCATCGACCAGCAGCACTCCTTGCCCTCGGTCGGTCGACAGGAAAACGATGCCAGCGGCTTCCAACGCCCTGCGTGCTTGATCGCGTGTCGTCTCGTACACATCGAGCCCGCTTTCGGATTCGAGGCGTTTGAGTGCTGTCAGCGATAGGCGGGCCTTGTCAGCGAGCGTCTCCTGCGTCCAACCCAGTAGCGCGCGTGCGGCCCGGGATTGTCGGGCGGTGATCATGCATGATCACCTCCCATCGCAACCGACGCGAGTTCCAGAACTACGGCTATTTTAGTCGTCCTTGCCCTTTTCCGCCAGCCTAAAGACCTTGCTGGAGGTCTGTGTCACGCCAGTTCGAACAGGCTGATTCGCCGGATCGATCTGAAGTTGTTGGTGCGCCCAAGATTCGGCTGGTCGATTTCGTAGTAAAACCGGGTAGTGCGCCTTCGGTCGTGTCGGGACTATGGGGGCAGGCACCAATACCTGGGAAGGCGGCCCCGGCCGTCCGGCCGGGGCCTTGTTTCGCCGCCTCAGTCGCCGCGGCGACCGTTGGGGCGGGACCAGATCAGCGAGTAACCCTCGCCGTCTTCGTCATCGAAGAGGTTGGCGTAGATCGGAGCGGTGAAGCTCGGATCGTCGAGCTTGAGGCCCAGATAGTCGCGGCCCTCGTTGGAGCGCTTGGACCAGGCGGCGCCGATTTCGGCGCGGCCTACCAGGATCCGATGGCTGGGGGCGTTCTCGCCGCTGGCACGCAGGTCGGGGACGATGCGGACGCCCTTGGACTGGAGGTTGAGGGTGACGATTTCGCCGGTGAACTCGTTCGAGCCGGTCTTCTTGAAGGTGCCGATGGTCGCCATGATAAGTCTCCGTTTTCCGTTTCGAGCCCGCGCCATTGCGGCCTCGATGGCGATCGACCGGCCGGAGGCGAGCGCCGACACATCGCTTGCGACCGCAGCGCAGCGGAGGATGGCGCAGGCGCGGCTTTGTTGTTTCGCGAGGAATGGCGGCTCTGCCGTCAGGGGAAGAAAGTCGAGACCAGCCGTTGTGGCATAGGCGCTCGAGGCGAAGCCGTCCTTCGGTCAGATCAGGCCATTGAAGAGGCCGTTTTGGAGCGGGCACTGGGAGGATGGATGACGGAGACAGTGGCGACCATCATACCTGGCACAGAGACCTGACCGGCAATCACAGGCGGACGATGCCCTTAACCAGGCCAAGGGGCTCATTTCCCTGTCCCGCCGGCCCTGACGGGATGCCTCGACACCGGGAATCTCTCGGCCGCAACTCAGTTGCCGTCCCCCCACGCGCTCCAACTTGCCGAGACCAGAGGGCACAGCCGGTGCTCCATATCCCCGCTCCGTACCGGGGCAACCCGATGATCCGGACGGCGATGCAATTTGCGCTCTCGTCCGCGGGACGGATGATGTGGGGTTAGGCCTGGGACATTTGCCCGGCCGATGGGCCGGGTGCCGCCATTTTGGTGAGGCGCGCGAAAGCGGCGATGCCGACCGCGACGGCTCCGATGACCGAAAACGCGAGCTGCCATGTCTCCGACGGCATGGTGTGCTTCACGATGCCGTGGGTGGCATGGAAACCTGCGACCACGGCCGGGGCGACGAACGCGGCAGCGACGAGCAGACGCGCCCAGGTCGGGCGCACCGTGACGAGCAGGATCTGGCCGAGGCCGAAAGTCAAACCGGCGGTGACAAATCCGACAAGGATAGCGCCGAGCCATCCCGCGCCGGTGCCATAGGCCCACATGCCAACGGTCACGCCCGCAAAGAATGGGAGCGCGAACACCGCAAGCGTGAAGAGGAGCCAGCAGAGGAAGCCGATGGCGGCGATGCTGAGCAGAATACTGATGAAGATCATGGTGGTGTCTCCGAACAATGTCAGACGGATGCGCTTCCACCACCACCATGGCGCGACAGCGAGATTAGCAGAAATCGTGTGGCCGCGGGAGCGAAACGCGCAGCGTCCGCCGTGTGTGCGATCCTGTTCGCCTCATGAGGCGAAAGGGTCGATTTCGCTGACGATGGCGGCTTCGTCGCCATCGTACTCGGCCAATGGTGTGACTGAGAGCGTGCCGTCGCCGGCGCGGAAGATGACGATGGCGGCCATCAGGGTGGTGGCGAGGCTGAAGGCGAAGGCGTGAGCGGTTTGGAAGGACATCGACCTGGCTCCTGCTTGAGCGGAGGTCCATCCCCCGCTGACAGGCGCCCGAAGAGTCCGGCCGACGGCCGCAATCACCGCGTGAGGCGAAGCCGCAGCGGCGGCACGCGCATGCGTAGTCCGACCCTTTACGGGTTGATGGCGTCAGGCCATCGGCTGGACCCAAGGATCAGCGTCTTGCAGCGGGGGTGGTCGTCCGGTCAGGAGGCCGTGTTGTCTGTTTGCCGCGAGGGCCGTTTCTGCCGGTTTGCCCGGCCCAACCCGCGTTGCCTGTGGCAGGTCGTCAGCGCTCTGCTCTCCAGGGGTCGATGACCTCAACGCCGGCGGCATCGAATGCGGTGGTGTCGCGTGTGGCGACGGCAAAGCCCTTGGAGGCCGCGATCGCTGCGATGTAGCCGTCGGGTGTAGGAAATCCCTTCCCAGCCGCGCGAGCTTTGACGGCAAGCTCGGCATAATGTCGAGCAGCACCGACGTCGAACGGCAGGACGCGATCCGCGAACAGCTCCATCACGCCGTCCAGAGCGTCGGCGAGCTTTTCCTTGCGCTTGCCGTCAGGAAGCGCACCGATCTTGAACATCAACTCCGCGATCGTGACGCTGGAGAGATAGAGCGTTTCCGCCGCCTGTTCGTCGAGCCAAACGCGCACGGTATCGTCGGGTGCGGGCTTCATCGCCTCGGACACGAAGTTGGTGTCGAGGAGGATCATTCGAAGCTCATCGGCTTGGTCGGCGTCTTGTCGCGCGCTTGGCCGAGCGCATCGACATCCTCATTGGTCAGCCCGAGGCGGCGGCTACGTTCCGCGAGAGCGCTGCCGAGCCGGAGGCGCGTATCGGGGCGGACAGCCGTCTCGAGGATGTCGCGCATTTCGGCCTCCGCGCTGCGGCCGTGCTGCGCCGCCCGCACCTTGAGGGCGCGGTGCGTCGCGTCGGGCAGGTTCCGGATCGTGACTGCGGGCATGATAGCGCCTCCGTCGGGATTGATAGCAATGATAGCAATATAGTGAAAATGCCATCATTGTGCAAGTTGGCGGGTTTAGGCGGCGCTTATGCGCCGCCCGAGCCGAACCGATAGACCGGGATACCCATCTTGCGGGCTTTGTCGGCCAGATTGTCCTGAATACCCGTGCCGGGGAAGATCACGACCCCGATCGGCACGACGCTGAGCATCTGGTCGTTGCGTTTGAACGGTGCGGCCTTGGCATGCTTCGTCCAATCTGGCTTGAAGGCAACCTGCGGCACCTTGCGGCTGTCGGCCCAACGGGAGGCGATCATTTCGGAGCCTTTCGGCGAGCCGCCGTGCAGCAGCACCATGTCCGGATGCTTGGCGTGAATCTGATCGAGCTTGGCCCAGATATGCTTGTGGTCGGCGGTGTCTCCACCCGAAAAGGCGATCTTCGGGCCGGCGGGCACGAGCACCTCGGTATCCGCGCGCCGCTTGGCGGCGAGGAAATCCCGACTGTCGATGAGCGCCGCGGTGAGGTGGCGATGGTTGACCCGTGATCCGGCTCGCTGTGACCAGGGTGAGCCGGTGGCGATGCGGTAGCGTTCGGCAGCGGCTTCGCGGAAGGTTTCCATGCCGTCGCGCCGGTCGATCAGGTTCATGCCGATGTCGAGCAGGCGCTCGAGCTGGAGGGACTTCACCTCCGAGCCATCCTGTTCACGCTGAAGCTGCTTTTGCGCCTGTTCGTTGTCGTCGAGATTCCGTTCGATCCGGTCCACGGCACGGTGGAACATATTGACGGTCGACCAGAGTAGATCGGGGAGGTCGTAAGCGAGGCTGGTGTCGGTGATCGTGGCGACCAGGGCGTCGAAGATGTCGGCGACGGCGCCTTCGACGATGCGGTCTTCCGGTGGCGGGCGCTGGTCGAGTTCGTCTTCGGAGGGGCGGTAGCCGTGAAGCTGCAATTCCTGGATCAGGTGGTCGGTTGGGGATGATTCATGGTGCGGCTCGTAGTCGTCATGCTCGCTCATGGGATGCTCCATCGGTTGGACCGCGACCGTCGCGGCCTTCATGGCGACGAAGCTGTCGGACGGGACGGACCTGCACCCCGAGCGCAGCGAGAGGGCCGAAGCGCCAGCGGAGGATGGCGAAGGCCGGCGATTTTGTTTCGCGATGGAAAGGCGCGGCATGCGCCGCCGGAAAATCGTCGGCCGCAGCCATTGCAGATCCGGCCCGGCCGACGGCCGATCGCCCTCTCGAAGGCCGAGGCGCGGTCCTCTTGCCGTAGCTGACGCATCCTTGCGGGCATGGCGACAGCGCGCCGCCCTTCAGCCCTTTCCGGTTACGCTGCCAGGCTCATGAAGCGCGCCACGTCCTCCGGGGCGAGTTGCACCCGAACGCCTGCGCGGAGCGCATTGATGCCGAGCCGCCTCAGATCCTCGTTGAAGTCCCCGAATGCCGGCGACAATGGAATGGCCTCGATTCCCTCAGCCTTCGCCCGTTCGATCAGCATGTCCCGCGCGCCGTCACCAGCCGGATCGTCATCGCTGACGATATAGAGCCGCCGCAAATTCGGCGGGAACAGGATGGCGGCCAGATGTGCCGCCGAGAGCGCCGGCGCCATCGCCATGTCGGGCAGGACTTGCCGGAGCGACAGCATGGTCTCGACACCTTCACCTGCCGCCATCACGCTGCCGGGCACACCGATGCGGACGGCAGCCCCAAGTAGATCGCCCATCGCCTTGCGCGGCGTATCGATCGGGGCTTTGTCCGAGCCGTCTGGCGCGAGCCAGGTGCGGTGCGCGCCGGTGATCTTGCCGGTAAGGTCGGTGACGGCGGCGATCATGGCGGGCCACGTCTCGGTCGGGCCATCATCGGGCTTGTAGTAGCAGCGCGGGTGGAAACGCAGGTTTCCGGTTCCGTGCAGAAGCGTAATGCCGCGTCGGCGCAAATACGTCTCTACGACGGTGCCGGCGATGGACTGCGACATGGCAAATAGCCGCCGTGCTGCTTCGGCCGATCCCGATGGTGCTGGAGCAACACCTTGGCGTGGTGCTGCGGGCTCAGGCTTAGTATGCGGCAGACTGAGGAAGATGCGGGCCTCGTCGGCTACGTCGGCGAAGTCGATGAGGCCGAGCGATTCACGGATCACGTCGAGAAGATCGCCATGTTCCCCGGTCGCGGCGTCCGTCCATTTCCCAGCGCGGCCCTTCGGGCTGTCCTTGAGCCGGACGAACATTGAGCGGCCCTTGGTGTTGCGGACGTCGCCAACCTGCCAATAATTGCCCTGGCGCTGGCCGTTCGAGAGATAGTGACGGCAGACCGCCTCGGCCTGATGGGCGAGACGGTGAGCCAAATCGGAAGCGTTCTGCCGTGCCATCACGCTGCCTCGCGCTCGCTGATCCGCTCGACTGGATAGGTGTCGAGCAGCTTGCCGAGGATGGCGGGACCGGAGGTGTCGACCGGAACGAAGAAGCGCAGCTTCCATGAGATGATCTCGCTGAAGAGGCCATAGGCGCGCAGGCGATGCCGCATGGCCTCGGTGAAGCCCGACAATTCGACCCGGTTCGCGCCCATGACGCGTGCACGACGAAGCTGGAGCCCGTCGGCAAGGTCGAGGATGGTGCGGCCGTCCACCAGAGCGGCGTAAGCCTCGTTGCTGGTGAGATTGCTCGTGCCGGTAGAGGCGGCGTTCGCGGCCCAGGCAGGCGAAACCCGCCGCCCGATGATGCGCTCGCCATCGTCGGTCTGGAGCCGATAGACCCGCGTCGACTCGTTCGGCAGACGCTTCCACACGGGCAGGAGCAAACCGCTGACCATGTGGATCATGCCCTCGGTGTAAGCTGGCACCTCGGCGACTTCGCGCAGCCAGATGGACGCGAACGTGTCGCGATCCGCCTCCTGCCAATGGCTGTCGTCCATCATGGCGATGGTTGCGTGATGTTGTTCCATGGGTCGGATCAGCCGGACGCGGCGTTCGATCTCGCCATCGTCGAGCATGATGGATGGCGCTGGCACCTGGACAGCAGCTCGTCCCGAACGCGCGTTGACGAGCAGCCGTGCCTGCGGATCGTCGAGCCAACCGAGCGCCGTATCGAGTGTGGTCGGCCGGTTCCGGCGACGCTCGCTTATGGCGAGCAACCGCGTTTGCGCAGACGTCGCCGGGTGGGTGTAGATGGTGGTGCGCTGGGTGACGACGAAGCTCTCCGCCGTCAGCGTTTCCAAGCCGACGTCATAGACGCCGCTGGCGATGGCCCCGGCCACCTTGGCGTCGAGCAGTTGCTCGAACGCGGTGAAGAGGATGCCCTGAAGCTCGATGGTCAGCGCCAGGAGGCGGTTCAGGAACGTGGTGATCGGAGGCAACTCGTCCTTGATGCCGCCCGCGTCCATCAGCTTCAGGCCAGTCGCGGCCTCGAAACGCCCCAGCGAGCAGCCACCGACCTTGCCGCGCACGATCAGAAGATAGAGCTGGCGCAGCGCGGCGCGGGCGTAGCTCGATTCCAGATTGTCCTCGGGCCGGAACAGGCCTTGGCCGCCGGTCTGGCGCTGGCCGCGCGTGATCGCGCCTAGCGTATCGAGCCGGCGCGCGATCGTGGACAGGAAGCGCTTTTCGGCTTTGACGTTCGTGGCGATAGGACGGAAGAGCGGCGGCTGTGCCTGGTTGGTGCGGTTGGTGCGACCGAGGCCCTGAATGGCGGCATCGGCCTTCCATCCCGGCTCGAGCAGATAATGCACCCGCAGGCGTTGGTTCTTCGCCGACAGCTCTGCGTGATAGCTGCGGCCTGTGCCGCCCGCTTCGCTGAACACGAGGATGCGTTTCAGGTCGTCCATGAAGGCGGCGGTTTCGGTGAGGTTCGCCGATGGCGCCCGGTTTTCCACGGCCAGACGCTCACCCTTGCGGACGATGCGCCGGGAGCGCCCCGTCACCTCGGCCACTATATCGGTGCCGAAGCGCTGCACGATCTGGTCGAGCGCGCCGGGGACTGGTGGGAGCGATGCGAGACGTTCGATCAGCTCGTCACGGCGCGCGACGGCTTCGCGGCTCTCGACGGGCTGGCCGTCGCGATAGACCGGGCGGGAGGACAGATTGCCTTCGCCATCGGTGAACGGCTCGTAGAGCTGGACCGGAAAGGAGTGGGCCAGATAGTCCAGAACATATTCGCGCGGCGTAATGTCGACGCGAACGTCGTTCCATTCCTCGGTCGGGATCTCGGCCAGCCGGCGTTCCATCAGCGCTTCGCCGGTCGAGACGATCTGCACGACGGCGACGTGTCCATCCTCAAAATCGCGGTTGATGGAGCGGATAAGCGTCGGGGTCTTCATCGACGTAAGCAGATGGCCGAAGAAGCGCTGCTTGGCGGATTCGAAGGCCGAGCGCGCGGCGGATTTGGCCTGCCGGTTCAGCGTGCCGTCGTCGCCGGTGATGTTGGCGGCCTGCATCGCGGCATCGAGATGGTTATGGATGACGGCGAAGGCCCCGGCATAGGCGTCATAGATGCCGCGTTGCTCGTCGGTCAGAGCGTGCTCGACCAGCTCATATTCGACGCCATCATAAGAGAGCGACCGCGCGGTATAGAGGCCGAGCGAGCGAAGGTCGCGGGCGAGCACCTCCATGGCAGCAACACCGCCGTCCTCGATGGCTTCGACGAATTCGGCGCGGGTGGCGAAGGGGAAATCCTCGCCGCCCCACAGGCCGAGACGCTGGGCATAGGCGAGATTGTGAACGGTGGTCGCGCCGGTGGCGGAGACATAGACGACGCGTGCGTTCGGCAGGGCGTGCTGGAGCCGGAGACCCGCGCGTCCCTGCTGCGAAGCGGCGACATCGCCGCGTTCTCCCTTGCCGCCAGCGGCATTGGCCATGGCGTGGCTCTCGTCGAAAATGATCACTCCGTCGAAATCGGAGCCCAACCAATCGACGATCTGGCGGACGCGCGAAACCTTCTCGCCGCGGTCGTCGGAGCGCAGCGTGGCGTAGGTTGCAAATAGGACGCCTTCCGACAGCGTGATTGGCTTGCCCTGGGCAAAGCGCGACAGCGGCGTGACCAGCAGGCGTTCCATGCCGAGCGCGGACCAGTCGCGTTGCGCGTCCTCGATCAGCTTGTCGGATTTGGAGATCCAGACGGCCTTACGGCGACCGCGCAGCCAGTTGTCGAGGATGATGCCGGCAGACTGGCGGCCTTTGCCCGCTCCGGTGCCGTCGCCGAGCATGAAGCCACGCCGGAAACGCACGCTCTTCTCGGCGTCGGTCGGAGCGGCCTGGACGAGATCGAAGGTCGCATCGACCGTCCATGATCCGGCGAGAAAGTCCGAATGGGCCTCGCCGGCATAGATGACGGTTTCGAGCTGGGCGTCCGACAGCAGATCGGTGATGCCCGTCGGTAGCATCGGCCGATAGGCGGGCTTGGGCGGCGCGATGCTCGCCATGGCCGCCGATTGCACGAGCTTGGTGGGATGCGCCTGAGAGCCGGAAATGCGGATCGACTGCAATCCGTATTCTTCATAGATCGCATCTGTGAGGTGTGCCCCCTCGGGCGGCGTCCAGTCCACGGTGTCATAGGCGAGTTCGACGCCATCCGGGTCGATGGACGACGGCGCGGCCGGGCGTGCGGTGGTAGTGCGCGCGAGATAGCCGCGCACGGTGCGGAGCGCTGAGCCGAACAGGGGCTGCGCGGATTCGGGCAGTGTGACCGGCAGGCGCGGTGGAACCTGCGCCTCGATCCAGGCGAGCAGCGTGGCGACGTCGGGTGCGATACCAGCGGATCCCGGGAACAGGGCCGGATCTTCGGCGGGCAGCTTGTCGATGACGGTGAGCCGCGTCTCGATGGTCGTGCCGTGCTTGGCAAAGACCGAGCCGTCGATCGCCGCGGTGAAGACGACACGGCCGCGCTCCTGAAGCCGCATGAAGGCGTCGCGCCATGCGGGTTGCTCGGGACCGAAGTTCGCGCCGGTGATCGCGACAAGACGCCCACCGTCGGCGAGCCGCGCCAGGGCCGAGGCGACATGACGATAGGCGGCGTCGGCCACGCGGCCGGAGACATTCGCCATCACCGAGAACGGCGGATTCATCAGGACGACGGAGGGAATGGCGCTCGCCGGGAGGTGATCGTCGATCTGGGCGGCGTCGACGCGCGTTACGGCAAGGGCCGGGAAGAGAGCGGAAAGCAGATCGGTACGGGTTTCCGCCAGCTCGTTGAGGAGCAGCGAGCCGCCGATGATCTCGGCAAGGATGGCGAGAAGGCCCGTGCCGGCCGAAGGCTCCAGCACGATGTCGCGCGGCGTGATCGCGGCGGCGGCAATGGCTGCGAGACCGAGCGGGACCGGCGTCGAGAATTGCTGTAGCGCCTGGCTTTCCTCGGAGCGACGGGTGTGCGTCGGCAGGAGGCCGGTGATTTTCGACAGGGCGGAAAGCCGTGCAACCGGAGTGTCGGCTTTACGGAAA
This sequence comes from Sphingopyxis sp. EG6, assembly GCF_003609815.1. Classification (NCBI taxonomy): domain Bacteria; kingdom Pseudomonadati; phylum Pseudomonadota; class Alphaproteobacteria; order Sphingomonadales; family Sphingopyxidaceae; genus Sphingopyxis; species Sphingopyxis sp. EG6. Next base: position 1,453,517 of record NZ_AP017603.1, on the reverse strand, counting down.
AGCGCACGTCCGTATTTGCGGAGGAACAGTACGGTCGCGCATTCGCAGGCTTCATAGGCCGTCTTCCAGTCCCAGACGCCAGTCGCGTCGGAAGCCTCGAAGGCGGTCTCCATAGCCGTGCGGAGACTGGCGCTGTCGACCCGCTGTCCACGTTCGAGCAAGGCGAGAAGCCGATGGGCGGCGGCGATGATGGCGGACGCACGGACGATCGGCGCAGCCGGAACGGCGACGGGTGACATGATGTTCATGGGTTGGAACCTCGGGAGAGCAGGAACGGGAGGGTCCGAACGGCGCTCTCTCTCGACTGCCCGGACTCAACCCGTCCCGGCAGCCCTCTCACTCTCGAAATGCTCTTCGCTGCCGGCACGAAAAAAGCGCCCCGGCCGAGTGGCGGGGCGCTTTGAGGTGTCAGGTCCAGTATCCGTCCACGATCTCGCTGGTGACGAGCATGCGCGCTTTGCGGATCAGGTCATCGCCGCTCGTGTCGACGTGTCCGAAGAACCTGGCGCGCGCACCGTTCGCGGTCCAATCGGCATAGGAGCAATATTCACGGGTCTCGGCCCGGAATGCCCGCATGCCGCTGGCCCAATGGGGCTTGGGCTCTATGATGACGGTGATGCCGTCTCTGGTCTCTGGCCAGGGGAGCGACCGTTCGGAAGGTGGCTGCTCGTGATCGGCTGCGAAGATGGCGTCGATGTCCATCATGGCATCTCTCCCGGCGCATCGGGATGTACGAAGCCGTTCGGGTCTTCGGGATCGGGCGGCAGATAGACGTCATAAGGATTGCCGTCGGCGAGATGGCCGACGGGTGTGAAGACGAAATCACCATCATCCCGCCCCACCGCACAGATGACGTAACGCGCAGTGCCGGTCACGGCGTCGAGGCATTCCATGAGTGCGAGGTTGCCGTCGCCCGCGGCGCGCAGCAGGGTCTGAAAATTGGTTCGGGCGAAGGAGGGGATGCTCATATCCGGTCTCCCGCGTCGGCGATGGTCTCGGCGAGCCAGCCATCGGTGTAGATCCAGTCCACGGTCTCGCCTGAGGCGAGATCGAGGACATGCGCGCCGCCGCCGAAGCCGTCGAGCCGGGGCTTCGAGCAGGTGTTGGCATATTGGAAACCCCAGCGGCCGGTCAGACCGAATTCCGTGGCGCAGTGCTTCACGAACTGGATCAGACGCTCGGGATCACCGGTGATGTCGTCGCGCATCCAGAGCTGGGTTCCGCCATGTTCGGGCTGGATCGAGAGGAGGAAGCCCTCGGAGGGCGGTTCCTCCGAGGCGCCAACGTCGGACAGGCGGTTGTAGAGGTCGAGCGCGCGGGCGGCGTTCTCGGACGTGCCGACATCGAGCAGGCACGAGAAGTGGGTGAAATAGTCGGCCATGACAGGCTCCTGAAACGAAAATGCCCGGCCCGTTCGGCACAGCCGTTCAGGCTGTCGACCTCGGGACCGGGCGGATGAAAGATTGGGGTGGGATGCGCGGGGCGAACGGAGCCGCCCCGCGCTATTCGGCGGCGACGGCGTGCTGGAACTCATCCTCGTCGTCAGCGGTGTCTTCGTCCTCGCCGTCCTCGGTGAGGAAGTCCGGCAGGGCGGTGTCTTCGCCGGTATCTGCCTGATCGTCGGGCTCAAGCTGATCGCCATCGAGGGACGCCAAGCGCAGTGGTTCGGGTAGCCAGTTGGTTTCCGCCAGAAGGCGCTCGGCTTCCTTGGCCATGTCGCCTTTCTTCATGTGGTCGATGAGTTGGGCGGCCCGCTCGCCGGCGCCCTCACGGACGGCTTCGAGAATGCGGAGTTTGGTCACGCGGCCGAGATAGTTGCCGACCGTGGGCTTCCAGCCTGCGGCCACCATGTCCATCCCGGTCGCCCGCGCGAGCCGATCTGCCTGTGCCAGACGCACGTCGAGACCGTGCTGGCTGACGCCCGAGCCTGAATAGGGGTTCGGACGCTCGAACAGCGCGTTGACGCCGTAGCTGACGCAAAGCGCCAGCAGCTCCATGCGCGTGCCGTCATCGAGATGGGTCAGCCATTCCCAGAGCGCCCGATCGTCAGCGGGGACGTGATCCCCCCAGCGTTCGTGGCGATCGTTGACCGCCTGCGCCGATGGGCTGTCCTTCAATTCCTCGGACTGGGCCGAGAAGAAGATGTGGCGGACATTGGCCTCGAGGCAGCCGGTCGGGTTGGTGTGGATGAAGGTGTCGCTGAGAAGCTTGTGCAGCAACAGGGTCATCGCGACGTGCGGATTTTCCGCCAGCGCGTTGCGCAGCGCCAGGGTGCGATGGGCCGTCAGCTCGATGACGAGCCGTTCAGGCAACGGCTTGATGCCGTCTTCCTCATCGTCCTCGGGCTCGGCAGGCTTGCCGCCGATGGTGATGACTGCACGCTGGACGGTCGGCGTATCGGGCTGGTCGCCGCCGGACGCCTCGGCATCGGGCTCGGCCTGGCTCTCGTCCTCGGCACGGACATAGCCGCGGTCGATCGACAGTGAGCCGTCGGCGTCGAGGCTGACGAAGGCGCCGGCGATCGCGATGACGGCTGGATCGTAGCTGACCGGGCGGTTCTCGAAGGCTTCCAGGGCCTGTTCGATTTCACCGAGGCGCTGATCGATCTCGTCGGGCAGTTCGTCGGCTTCGGAATATTCCGCTTCGATCCGGTCATATTCCTCGCGTAACGCCTCGCGGGTCGCGCGTTCCTCGTCGGTCAGATCGACCGTGTTGCCGGAGAGTTCACGCAGACCATGGTCGTGGCCATAGGGGAAGCTCACCGCGACCTCGATCCACTTCCAGCCTTCCTCGGCGACCTGGTCGGCGGCTGTCTTCAGCTTCTCGGCCACCATGCGGTCGAGCAGGACCGGGTCTTGCAGCCAGCCGCCATCGTCGGACTGGAACAGATCACGCAGCATGATGCCGCCGGCGGCCTCGTAGGCGTCGACACCGACGAAGACGGCCCGTTTGTCCGAGGCGCGAACCGCGGTCTCGGTCAGCATCCGCCGGATGTGGTAGGGCTCCTTCTGCCAGCTATCCTTGATCGCGTCCCAAACCTGCTCCTGACGGGCATGGTCAGGGCTGACGGTGAAGGCCATGAGCTGTTCGAGCGTCATGCCGTCTTCGGCATAGATCTCGAGCAGGGTCGGTGAGACGGAGGTGAGGCGCAAGCGCTGCTTCACCACGGTGACGCTGACGAAGAAGGCGGCGGCGATGGCCTCCTCGGTCATGCCCTTGTCGCGCATGGCCTGAAAGGCGCGGTACTGGTCGAGTGGGTGAAGCGGCGCGCGTTCCATGTTCTCGACCAGCGACACTTCGTCGATCAGGATGTCGCTGTTGGCGTCGCCGATGACGCAAGGGACCGGAGCGTTCTTGACCAGGCGCTTCTGCTTCACCAGCAATTCGAGCGCGCGATAGCGGCGGCCGCCAGCTGGCACCTCGAACATACCGGTCTCATTGCCATCGCCATCGAGGACCGGGCGGACATGCAGGCTCTGGATGAGGCCGTGCCGGGTGATGGACTCGGCCATTTGCTCGATCGAGACGCCGGCCTTGACGCGGCGGACGTTGGACTGGCTCAGCACCAGCTTGTTGAAGGGGATGTCGCGCGCCGACGACAGGGTGATCTTCTGAACGGCAGTTGCCATGGACTTTACTCCGCGACGGGCGCCGAGAGCCTCTCTCTCGACCTCCAACCCGTCACGAAGCGAAGCGCCGCCCTCTCACTCTAAGGAGGGCAGCGCCACGGAAGCGGAAAGACGTGAAGCCGTAAGCCCGATTCCCCGCCTTTCCGGTTTTCAGGTCGATCATGCCGCCTGCCGTTCGTCGTCGGCCGAACCGACGTCGGAGCAGAGATCGGCGTCCGGCAGGAGGCCGAGCAGCCAATCGGCCGCCTTGCTCGCCTGGGAGGCGGCTCGAACGATGGCGCGATTGTCCTCGCGCAGCACCTCCAGCCAGGAGCCGATATAGTCGGCGTGACGGACGGTGGGCGTGATGCCGAGGGAAGCGCAGCAGAAGGCCGCGTTGATCTCGGCCACCAACTCCTCGAAGGCGTACTTCCTCGTGCCAAAACCGCCGGTCAGGTCGCGGCCGAGCCGGGAGGCATGGCCGGTGGCGTGCCCCAGTTCGTGCAGGGCCGTGCGGTGCCAGTTGATCGGCTCGAAATAGGCCTGAGGCGGCGGAACCTGCACATAGTCGTGTGCCGGCACATAGAAGGCGCGGTCGCCGCCGATGCGGAAGTCGATTCCGGTCGCCTGGATCAGGGCATCGACCTGCGGCTCGATGAGGCCGAGCGGAGGTGGTGGTGCCACAACGGCGACATCCTCCGGCAGGCCGTCGCATTGCGCGGCATTGAAGACGGTGAAGCGCTTGAGGAAGGGAATCGCAGCGGCGTCCTCGCCGGTCTCGCGGGCGCGGCGCTTTTCGTCCTCCGGCGTGAAACGGTCTGCATAGACAACGGTCGTGCCATGCTCGCCCTTGCGGACGTTGCCGCCCAGCGACAGGGCCTGGCGGAAAGTGAGCCAGCTCTGGCCGGGGAAGCCGTGCTGGATGACCGCGCCCCAGAGGATGAGCACGTTGATGCCGGAATAGCGCCGCCCGGTCGCGGCATTTCGGGGCATGGCGAGCGGCGCCTTGGCCGCGGCCGAACCCCATGGCTGGACCCAAGGCGCACGACCAGCTTCCAGCTCGACGATGATCTTGCCGGTGATGTCGTCGTAGAGGCTCGTCCGGCTGGCACCGGCGCTGTGGTTTTTCCTGAACATCGCGGTTCTCCGCGACGGGCGCCGGAGACCTCTTCTCCAGCCCTCAACCCGTCACGGGAAACCCGTCCGCACTCTCACTCTAATGGGGCGTTGCGGGGATCTCCCCGCAGAAGGGGTCGGCAGAGACCCTGGCTCGGCCGCAGGGGAAGGCTTTCCCCCTTATCAGGCCTGTTCTCATGGGTTTCCTTGAAAACTGTCAGAAACTCGCATATGTTTCCAACAGGAGAAAGACGATGACACGGCTGACCGAACAGATTCTGTCGCATGCGACGGGCTTGCCCGAAGGCGCACCTGTGTCCGCCAAAGGATTACTCCACCTTGGAAATCGAGCCGCGGTGGATCAGGCGTTGTCGCGCCTGACGGAGCGCGGGCAGCTCATCCGCGCCGGTCGCGGCGTCTATCTGCGCCCCATCGCCAGCCGGTTCGGCACGCGCACGCCTTCGGTCGAGCAGGCCGTCGAGGCCCTTGCAACCCAAAAGGGAGAGATCATCGTCTCGAACGGCGCCGCCGCAGCGAACGCCCTTGGCTTGACGACGCAGGTGCCTGTCCGTTCGGTCTATCTGACCTCCGGGCGCAGCCGAAAGATGCACCTTGGCAAGCAGGTCGTGGAATTGCGGCACGCGCCGCGCTGGCAATTGGCGCTGGCTAACCGGCCGGCAGGGGAGGTCGTGCGAGCGCTGGCGTGGCTCGGCCCAGAGAAAGCAGAAACGGCGCTCAAGACGTTGAAGCGCAAGATGCCGCCCGGCGTGTTCGGAGAACTGGTCGCCGCCGCGCCGCAGCTTCCGACATGGCTCGCCCAGAGCGTCGGAAAGGCGGCATATGGCTGACGTCTTTCTCCAGCTTTCGGCCGAGGACCGGCGCGACGCGCTGGGTGTCGCGGCCGACCGCTCGGGCCGTCCCACCCATCTTCTCGAAAAGGATGTGTGGGTAGTGTGGGCGCTTGCGACCCTATACGCCGCGCCGCTCGGCGAGCACCTGGTGTTCAAGGGCGGCACGTCGCTGTCGAAGGCCTATCACGTCATCCGCAGGTTTTCGGAGGATGTGGATCTGACCTATGACATTCGGGCGATTGCGCCCGATCTGGTCGGGGACAATGGCGAGGGGTTGCCGAAAACCCGAAGCGAGGAAAAACGCTGGTCGAGCGAGGTCCGTCGGCGGTTGCCGGCATGGGTCGCGGAAACCGTGCGGCCCGTGATCGCGAACGCACTGGCCGCCGAAGGTCTGGCGGCTGCCATCCGCGTCGAGGATGACAAGCTCTTCATCGACTATGAGGCGACCGCAACCGGGTCCGGTTATGTCGCGCCCAGCGTCATGCTGGAGTTCGGCGCCCGCTCGACGGGCGAACCGGCGAGCCTGCGCGATGTTTCCTGCGACGCCGCCGGCCTGATCGACGGACTGGTATTTCCGACGGCGCGGCCGCGTGTTATGCACGCGGAGCGGACCTTCTGGGAGAAGGCGACCGCTATCCACGTCTTCTGCCTCCAGGAGCGGCTGCGCGGCGACCGCTTTGCGCGCCACTGGCACGATGTTGTCCGGCTGGATGAAGCCGGCTTCGCGGAAGGAGCTTTCGCTGATCGCGAACTGGCCAACGCCGTCTCCCGGCACAAGTCGATGTTCTTCGCAGAGAAAGCCGCCGACCGCACGCCGATCGACTATGCAGCGGCCGTCAGCGGCGGCTTACAGCTCGTGCCGGTCGGCGATGGCACGAAGGCGCTAAAGGACGACTATGCCCGCATGGTCGAGGATGGGCTGCTCTTCGACGACGCCGAGCCGTTCGAGGCGCTCATGGCGCGATGCGCAGATATAGCCGCGCGCGCGAACAACGCAGCCAAATAGGAAGCTGGGGGATCGGGGGGATATGAGCCAAGTCGCAGAGGAGCGAAAATTCCAGTTTCTACGGAACGGCGATGCCGATCCATCGGAACTTGACTGGAGCAAGGGGATCGAGAGCGCCCGCCAGGCGATTTCCGAGACCATGAACGCCAAGAATATCGCGTTTTTGCTCGGCGCCGGATGTTCCTCTCTGATGAGGGACAAAAAGGAACTCGGCATTGCAACCATGGAGCCCTTGGCCAAGGAGTTTTGCGGGGAAACCCTCGAGGCGCGCGCGGCAGGATTCTACGCTGATCCGCCGGTAGCCGGCGCTGCACCGGCACCATGGCGGCTGACCAAGGTGGAGCTTGACTATCTTGATGCGCTCGGGATCGACCTAGCGAAGGATTACAGCCGTAACCTGGAACGCTTGATGGAGGTGTTATTTGCGCAGCGGTTCGTGCTGCGTCAGAGCAAGAATCCTGATCTTCACCCCTATCGCGATATTCTCGATGGTATCATCAAGAAGGTTCAGGATTTCCTGTGGATCCGTGTCACCCAAGGGGCCTTCGCCACGGAGGGCGACACCACGGTGCGCGATCTCTATGAGCGGTTTTACAAGAAGCTAGTCCTGAGAGATCGGTCCTTGCCCCGGCCGTGGGTGTTCACGACCAACTACGATCATTTCAACGAATTGGCGATGGATCGCTTGGGCATTCCATATGCCAACGGCTTTTCCGGCGTGGTTGAACGCCGCTTCAACCCGGCGATCTTCCGCTATGCCCTGGCCGAGCAGCTCGACGTTGCCAGCCGCAAATGGACCGCTGTCGATGCCTTCGTCTATCTCTGCAAATTGCATGGTTCGGTCACTTGGACCGAGGACGATCATGGGCTGTTCCCGATCAAGGAAGTCTGGCCGCCAGAGTCCACGAACCAGATGCTGATCTATCCGACGCCGGCGAAGCAGAACTCTTCGCTTGGCTCGCCCTATGCCGACCTGTTCCGGGAATTTCAGTCCCGGATCGTGCGAGAGCAGAGCGTTCTCATCACAGCCGGCTACGCATTCGGCGATGAGCACCTGAATAACATCATCTACCAGGCGCTAACGATTCCGACTTTCCGTCTGGTGGTCTTCGCGTCGCCGGATACCGCCGGAGAGATCGCCAAGCTGCGAGCGCTGCGCGATCCGCGCATTTGGATCATTGGAGGTGACGGCCCTGCTGAGGGAAGCAGGGCGCACTACTTCGACATGATCGTCGAGCACTTCATGCCACAGCGCCCCAGCGACAGGATCGATGAGGCCGTTCGCAAGGTGTTATCCGATCTGGCGCCGAACAGGGATGACGAGAAGAAGGATGACGGGGCATGAGCCACGACGATCGCAAGCGCGCGATCGGCAAGGTGGTCTCGGTCGCGGCCGACCGCTTCGTCGTCGAGATGCACGCCGGCACCGACAATTTCACGGTCGTCGGCTTCGATGACGTGCATTATGTGGCGCGGCTGGGGTCATTTTTGATGATCCCGGCGCAGTCGGAATATGTCGTGGTCGAGGTTGTTGGCCTGCGTGAACGCGATGCAAGCACGCCGTCCGAGCGGGGTGATTTCGACCGGGCCGGTTCTTCCAAATATCTGGATGTGGTGCCTGTCGGCATGCTGCCGATGCGTGGCGGCGCGTTCCGTTTCGGCGTGTCCGTTTTCCCGTCCCTCTATGCGGACGCCCTCTATGCGTTGGACGGCGAGCTCGACCGCATCTTCGAGACAGAGGCTGCCGTTGAGCCGTCAGTCGGCCCGGATGGCGGCGCCTGCCAACCCGAGGGGGCCACGCGCTATCGGGTTCTGCCCATCGGCAAGTCGGTGGTGTTCGAGGACTATGACGTCAAAGTCCGTCTGAACGAGTTCTTCGGTGGCCACGTTGCCGTCCTGGGTAACACCGGCAGCGGGAAGTCATGCACGGTTGCGTCGGTCTTGCAGTCTCTTTTCGACAAGCCGGACGAACATCACGCCCGCGGCGCGACGTTTATCGTCTTCGACGTGAACGGCGAGTATCACGAAGCGCTTGCGCCTTTGGCAAAAGACGGCGGCATCGGCGTCCATCGCGTAATCCTTGATGGGACGACAGCCGGCTTTCGGATGCCGCACTGGTTCCTGGAAATGGCAGAATGGGAACTGCTTTTGCAGGCCAGCGAGCGAACGCAACTGCCTGTCCTTCGGACGGCGTTGGGTCTGACAAGTCTCCTCCACGCCAACACGCCAGACGCCCTGGCGTTGCGCGAGCACTTTGTCGCCACTTGCATCATCGAGTGCTTTCGAGGTGCAGATGGTGACTCCCCAGTGTCGAAATTTCAGCGCGTCGTTTCTCTTCTTCAGAAATATCCGACGAACGATCTGAATATGGCGCTGCTGAACCGCTTTAATCCGAATTTTCAGTACGGAAATTTTTCGGGGAACAACCAATCGGCATTTCTGGACGAAGTGAGGAAGAAGCTCCGGGAGGATGCACCCTTACCAGCCTACAGTCGGACGCCATTTTCTTTTGATGAGCTGCACGAGTGTCTCGACTTCGCGATTCTCTATGAGGAGGCTCACGGCAACCGCCAAATCCGAGACTACTGCTCGTCCATGGTCACTCGGCTCAGATCTCTCCAGGAGCGGACGGAATATGCCTTTCTGCGTCACGAAGGCCCCGACGTTGGCGCGGCTGTAAGCGATCTGGAGTTCTTGACCAACATTGTCGGTCTGGAAAGGGCTGCTGGTGAAGCGTTCACCAAACGCAATCAGGTCATTATTATTGACCTGAATTCTGTCGAAGACGAAATCGTTGAACTGGTCAGTGCGGTCATCGCACGCATGCTTTTTCGGTTCCTTCGCCATGCGGAACCAAGAAACCGCTTCCCGATACACCTGCTGCTCGAAGAGGCCCACAGGTATGTCGCCTCTACGCCATCCCGCTTTTCCATCGACGCCACAAAGATATTCGAGCGCATCGCAAAGGAAGGGCGCAAGTACGGCATGTTCGTGATCTTGGCCTCCCAGCGCCCGAGCGAGCTGTCAAAGACGGTTCTCAGCCAGTGCTCCAACTTTCTGGTTCACCGTATCCAGAATCCCGACGATCTCTCCCAAATTCGTCAGATGACACCGTTCATTTCAGAATCGGTCCTGAAACGGTTGCCATCATTGCCTCGGCAGCACGCGCTGGTGTTCGGAACCTCGGTCAATCTCCCGACGACATTCAAAGTGCGGGAGGCATCACCGCGGCCGCGCAGCGACGATACCGCCGTGGTCGATTTGTGGTTCCACGAGGAAGGTCGAGCCGCTGACATTCGCCTCGCGCTCCGCCCGGCCGAGGCCGCTGCTGCGGCGGATGAAGTGGAGCCGATGGCGGTAAACGAAGCGGCGGACGATGACTTCTGACAATCTGGAGACCCTGGCGCAAACACTGGAGGCTACGGGAGATTACCGGGTCATTCGGCGTCTTAAGCCGCGCCCTCGCACCATTCCGCCTCCCGGCATGCAGCTGCGCCTTGGCCTGGTGGTCGATGTGGAGACCACGGGACTCGATCCTCAGCGCGACGAGATCATCGAACTCGCCATGACGCCATTCAACTACAGCCTGGATGGCACCGTTTTCAGCGTGGGCGACAGCTTCCAAGGGCTGCGTCAGCCGAGCGAGCCGATCGCGCCGGAAATCACCGCGATCACCGGCATCACGAATGAAATGGTGGCCGGCCAGGTCATCGATCCTGCCGAGGTTGCCAAATTCGCGGCCCCGGCCTCGCTCATCATCGCGCACAACGCGGCGTTCGATCGCCGCTTCCTCGAACGCTTCAGCGACGTGTTCTCGACGAAGCCCTGGGCCTGCTCGTTCAGCCAGGTTGACTGGGCGGCGGAAGGATTCGAGGGGGCGAAGCTCGCCTATCTCGCTCAGGCGGCCGGCTTCTTCTATGATCGCCACCGCGCGACGCACGACTGTCTTGCGACGATCGAGCTGTTGGCGATGCGGCTGCCCCGATCTGGCGTTACGGGCCTTAGTCGCCTTCTGGATGGCGCTCGTACTGTCGCCTGGCGCATCTGGGCGGAGAACTCGCCCTTCGACCTCAAGGATGTTCTCAAGGCGCGGGGATACCGCTGGAACGGCGATCCCGGCCCGGAGCCGCGCTCTTGGTACATCGACGTTCCCGAAGCTCAACGCGAGGCCGAGCTGCGGTTCTTGAGAACGGAGATCTATCGGTATGAGGCAGATCCACCGATCCGGCGGATCGATGCCTATGATCGGTTTTCAGATCGCATTTAAGCGCTGCCAAAAGGCGGGCTAACGCTTGCTTTGATCGTATCCGTTGCCGCCCTCGGTGTTTCCGGCCGCCTTCAATAAATCCCCGATGGAGCGTCTGCCGATCCGGCAGGTGGCCACCACACGGTCGTAGGACCTATGGTTGGCGATGCACTCCGTGTTCCGGCCCATGGCAAGTCTTTCCAGCGCGGCCTTGGCGGCAGGGCCGGTGGGTGAGTGGAGTTCGGGCGCGTAGAAATCCTCCAGTCGGATCTCTACCCAGTTGGCTGGCCCTTGACCCACGGCCACGCACAAGGAGTCGCCGTCACCGACATAGATCACAGGACCGGAGAAGTGCGCGCCGCGGTGGAGATAGGACGGCATCGGGCCGTGGTCGGGAATGGCTTTGCAGGGATCGGCCTTGGCCGCTGTCGCCGTGGTTAGCGCCGCCAGCACCGCTAGCCCGAATACGATGCGCATAATCGTTCTCACCTCCGCCTTATGGTGCGCCGGAGGCTCATGCCGCCGCTTTCAGGCGCTTCTTGGCGAGCATGGCGCGGACGAACTTGTCCCATTTCGCCATGCCTGCGCGCTTTTCCACCATGTAGTTCCAGCGGTCGTAGTGCTTGGAGCTGACGTCCTGCAAGGCGTGGTTCTGGAGGCGGTCGCGGATCTCTTTCGGAATGCCCGCCTTGCCGGCCAGGGTCTTGAAGGTGCGACGGAGGTCACGGTTGGTCGCATGGGGGATCACGCCGCGATCTCGCTGGCGCCAGACGAAGCTGTAGAGCGTGCCGTGGCTGACGGGCTTGGACGGGTCTTTGGCGGAGGGGAAGAACCAGCCATGTTCGTTCGGGATAATCGACTCGATCAGTTCGGCAGCCAACGAGGGCACCGGAACAGCGTGCGGCTGGAGGTTTTTAGTTTTGGTCCAGTCGATGATCCGTTCCCTGGCGTCCCATTGATCGACATGCAGACGAGCGATTTCCTCAACCCGTTGGCCGGTCAGCATGATGATCTGGACGGCGCGGGGATAGGAGGGATGAACCGGGGTGTCGGGGCATTCCAGCCAGCGATAGAGCCGAACGAACTCCTCTTCGCTCAACCAGCGTGTTCCGATGGTCTTGGGTTCGGTCGGTATACCGGCGGCGGGGTTGTAGGTCAGCCGGAAGCGACGCGTGGCGGTGGAGCGATAGTCGTGCTCGGATTTCAGGCCCCAGCTAAAGGCGGATCGAATGTAGCTGCGTACATGATCGGCCATTGAACGCTTGCCGCGCTCATAGATCGGGCGAATGATCGCTGTGATCTCATCCGGTTCGACGTCGCGGGCCGGACGGTTGCGCCCGAGCGTATCGGCGATCTTGTTGAGGCCCTTTTCCGCCTCCTTCCAAGACGGTTTCCCACCCTCCTTGAGATAGGCGACATACGCCTCGAAGAGGTCGGCTACGGTTCCCGGCCGGGTGTCGCCGGCGATCTTGATGCTACGGCCTTTTTGGATCAGCTCCGCGAAGTCGCGGTTGAATATCTCGCGAGCCTTGCTGAGGGGCATCGAGGGATACGAGCCGAGCTTCTTCTTGAGGCGCTTCTCGTCGCGCCATTGCTGCGCCATCCAGTCTGCGGTCACGCGGGTAGGCATGGGCTTCATCACCAGGACCAGTCGGCCCGTTCCGTGACCTTCGCCATCGACAAGGCTGAGCTGCTTGCCGGTCGTTTCCACCTGCTTCAGGGCTCGGCGAATTTCTCCATCTGTAAGGCTTGGCACTGGTGTTCTCCGTCGGCTTCCAACTGGGGTCGCTCGACGGGTTCGTGGGGTCGGCGACTGGGGTCAAAAGGGACCTTGATCCCCTTAAAACCGACCCCAATATGCCACAATGGCCGACTCTACGACAAGCCTAAAAGACGTTGTGTTTCAAGGTGATGTGGCGTGATTGAACGTGATCGAAAAGGCCAAGTGGGATGGTTGTGGACGAGGATGATCGCCGACGCGCCGAGTTCCAGCGCGCGCTTGATCACCTCGCGAACATAGATTGCCGATTGGTCGATCGAACCCTCGCTGGCGAGTTCGTCGCGGATCAGCATGTTGCGGGCGTTCAGGTAGAGGACGCGCACACGTTCTATGTCGATCGGCCCCATGTCGGCGCGCAGCCAGTCGAGCAGCGCGTCCCAGCTGGAAAGCAGGGGCTTGTCGCGAAACCCGCCCTTCAACAGCCGCAGGCTGGCGGTCTGGACAATCTTGAGCGCCGCGATGCCCGATTCGCCCAGCCCATCGACGCGGCGCAGCGATTCGGGATCGGCGCTGATCAGCTGAGCCAGCGAGCCGAATTCGCGCAGCAACGCCTTGGCCAGTGGCTTGGTATCGCGGCGCGGGATCGCCAGCGCGAGGAGATATTCGACCAGCTCGTAATCGGCCATCCCATCGGCGTCGCCACCGATCAGCCGCCCGCGGAGCCGCGAGCGATGGCCCGCATGGTCGGGGGCCAGATCGGGCACAGGCGCAGGCGTGTCGGCATTAGCCATCGGTCCGCCGAATAACCGCCTTGTGAGCCGCACTCAACGGGCATAGGACACAGATGATGGCAATCCGGACCAATTTGTTGCAGCGAAACGGGATTTCCGGCGTTGCTGCCAGGATTATGGGTCGGACCGGAGGACGAGTGGACGCCATGACGTCATCCGCTGACACGACTTGGCTGAGGTCGTCCGCACCGTGAGCGAAGCCGACCATAGCCGGCCGCCAAGGTGGCGGCATCGCACGCTGCTGTTCAAAAAGCGCTGGCTGACCGCGGGCGCGGTCATCGTCGTGATCGCGGGGATATGGATTGCCCGCGAACCGATCGCCGACCGCTTCATCAGTGATGAATTGGGCAGCAGGGGCGTTCCGGCGCAATATCGCATCGACACGATCGGGTTCCGCAGCGAGCGGTTGTCGAATGTCGTGATCGGCGATCCCGAAAATCCCGACCTGACCGCGAAAAAGGTCGAGGTATTGCTGGGTTATGGCTGGTCCGGCCCCTATGTCACCGAGATCCGCGCCGAGGGAGTTCGGCTCCATGGCCGCTTTTCTGGCGGACGCCTCTCGTTCGGGGCGCTCGACAAGTTTCGTGACCCGACGAGCACCGACCCCTTTGCCTTACCCGACCTCACTATCGTGCTGCGCGATGCGCGCGCGCGGGTCGACACGCCGTGGGGCAATGTCGGCGCCGCGCTGAACGGCGGCGGCAATCTCCGCCGCGATTTCACTGGCAAACTAGCGCTCGTCGCGCCGCGCATCGCCGCCGCGGGGTGCAATGGCGAGGACGTCAGCTTCTATGGCACGCTGCTGGTGCGCGACGTCCGCCCCCAACTCGTCGGTCCCTTGCGCGGCCAAAGCCTGTCGTGCGCCGAGGGCGGCATCGCGGCGGCGTCGCCGCAGATCGCGCTTGACCTCTCGTTGTCGGAGGATCTGCAAAGCTGGAAGGGCGAAGCCGACGCCAGTGTCGCGAAACTGATCGCGGGTGCGCTCGAAGCGGACCGGGTGGGCGTGCTCGCCCGGTTCGACGGCAATGCGGCGGCAACCAAGCTGGATATCGACGCCGCCATGGCGCGCGTCCGCGGTTCGGATTTCACCGCCCAGACGGTAAACGTCGATGCACAGGGTGTGGTCGGGCGCTCTGCGCCGAAACTGGACGGTCAAATCCGCTTTGCCCGCGCGAGCGGCAGCGCGGCGATGCGGCGCGCGCTTACCGACGGCGCGCGCAACTTAACCCAAACGCCGCTTGGCCCGCTGGCGGCCAAGGCAGCCGCGGCGGTCAGCCGGATGCTCGCTGATGTCGGGGGCGGCGCGGCGTTCGCCCTGGCCGGGGAGGGCAATCTTGCCCGCATCGACCTGCTCGCGCCGCAATTGACGAGCGCGAGCGGCGCCCGCTTCACCGGCAGCGCCGACAGCCGCATCAGCTATGGTTATGGCGCGCCGCAGCCGACGGTTGTCGCTGCCGGGCGCTGGCGTTTCGGCGGCGGCGATCTACCCGTGGGTTCGGTCAACCTCGATCGCCGTAGCGACGGTTCGATGACCGGTGTGGCGAGCTTTGACCCCTATCAGGCAGGCACTGCCCGCCTCGCGCTGGCACCGGTGCGCTTTTCCGGCGATCGCAGCGGCCTGCTGCGGTTTGCGACGCGCGCCGATGTGTCGGGACCGCTCGCGGGCGGGCGTATCGACCGGTTGAGCGTCCCGCTCAGCGGCTTTCTTGCGCCGACCGGCGCGCTGGCGCTCGATGGCGGATGCAGCCGGGTGAGCGCGGATCGCGTCGCCATATCGGGTTTCCAGATCGGTCGCAGCGCGATCGACCTGTGCAGCCGTCCCGGTGCGCCCTTGCTGAGTGCGGGGCCGGATGGCCTGCGCGGCCAAATTCGCATTCCGGGCATCAATCTGCGTGGCACAAGCGGCGATTCGCCGTTTGCCGTGACCAGCGGACCGGCAAGCATCGACCTGACCACGAGGCGCTGGTCGCTGGCGCTCGCCAATTTCCGGCTGGGCGAGGGCGAGAGCGTCACGCGCTTCAGTGCTCAGGCGATAAGCGGGCGTTCCACCGCGCAGGGAATGGCGGGCGATCTGCGCGATGCCAGCGCCAAGATCGGCGCGGTGCCGCTCAACATGAGTGAAATCGCTGGCGGATGGCGCTGGGCCGATGGCGCGCTGATGCTTGACGGCGGGCTGCTGCTGACCGACGCGGCGTCGGAAGCGCGCTTTGCGCCGCTGATCAGCAACGATGCGAGCCTGCGCTTTGCCGCTGGGGTGATCGACGCCAAGGCCGCGTTC
The DNA here is from genome assembly GCF_003609815.1 of Sphingopyxis sp. EG6. Lineage (NCBI taxonomy): Bacteria > Pseudomonadati > Pseudomonadota > Alphaproteobacteria > Sphingomonadales > Sphingopyxidaceae > Sphingopyxis > Sphingopyxis sp. EG6. The sequence goes on along the minus strand of NZ_AP017603.1, from coordinate 1,437,901 downwards.
AACGAGCTTACGACCGGCACGAAGATTCTGGACGCGATCATTCGTCACCGGCTGGCCGATGGCAGCGGTTCGGCGGATCTGCTCGTCAAGGAACTGCGGTTCGACGAACGGTTCCAGCCCGACCAGTTGACCAACCTTGCGCTGGGCGTCGTCGCCAATGTGCGCGGGTCGGTCGTCGGCGATGGTCGGATCGAATGGACCGCCGATGGCGTAACCAGCCGCGGCACCTTTGCCACCGCCGACGCCAGCCTGGCGGCGGCGTTCGGCCCGGTGAGCGGGCTGACGTCGACGCTGACCTTCGACGATCTGATCGGGCTGCGCTCGGCTCCCGGGCAGATCGCCAAGATCAAGGAAATCAATCCCGGCATCCCGGTGCTCGACGGCGAAATCGAATATCAGCTGCTCGGCGACAATCGCGTGCGGGTCGAGGGTGGCAGCTGGCCCTTTGCCGGGGGGCAGTTGTTGCTCCACCCGACGACGCTCGACTTCGGCGCCGAACAGACGCGGCGGCTGTCATTCGACATCGTCGGGGTCGATGCGGCGGTATTCCTGCAAAGCTTCGGGTTCGAGAATATCAACGCCACCGGCAAGTTCGACGGGACGCTGCCCGTAGAATTTAGCGGGCTGGGCGGACGCATCGTCGGTGGACGCATCGATTCGCGCGCCGGCGGCGGGACGCTCGCCTATGTCGGCGAATTGTCGAACCGCAATCTGGGCGCGATCGCCAATTTTGCCTTTGGCGCGCTTCGCAGCCTGAAATATGATGATTTGACGATCATACTCAACGGGGATCTCGACGGCGAAATGGTGACCGACATCCGCTTTGGCGGCGTGGGGCAGGGCGAGGGCGCGACGCGCAATTTCCTGACCAATGCGGTTGCCAGAATCCCGCTGGTCTTCAACGTGAAGATTACCGCGCCGTTCCGCCAGCTGCTGACCTCAGCGAAGGGATTTTACGATCCGTCGCTATTGATCGAACAGAATCTGCCGGCGCTGATGCGCGCCCAGGAAGAAGCCGAAGCGGCCGAAAAAGCCCGATCCGCCCCCGTTCAGCCTCCAGAAAGCGAGCCCATGCGATGAACACACCCAAGACAGGAGCAAGGAGGCTGGCCAAAACGGCACGCAATCTGGCGGTTCTGATCGGTGCAGCAGCGTTGACCGGTTGCGTGCAGATCGAAACGCCCGACAAGCCGATCGAAATCAACCTGAACATCAACATTCGTCAGGAAGTGGTGTACAGGCTTGATGGTGATGCCAAAAAGCTCATCGAGCAGAATAGCGAGATATTCTGATGACAGGGAATGAACAGATGCGTTTGAAGATGTGGAAACCCACCGGGCTGGCGCTGGCCGCGATCGCGGCGACCGCCGCTGTTGCCCTCGCGGTGCCGTCGGCGATGGCGCAGCGCGATCCCGCTTATGCAGCGGCTCGCGCCGCGGGCCAGATCGGCGAACAGCCCGACGGCTATCTCGGCTTTGCCAGCCCGCCGACCCCGGCGATCCGTGCGTTGGTGCAGGATCTCAATATCAAGCGCAAAGCCGCCTACACCGAACGCGCGCAGGCGACAGGCAGCACCGTCGAGCAATTTGCGTTCACCAGCGGTTGCAACCTGATCGCGAACACCAAGCCGGGTGAGAAATATCAGGCGCCCGACGGCCGCTGGCTGACGCGCGACGATAGCCCGCCGGTGCGCAACGCCAGCTGCCCCTGAGGCACAATATCGTTCAAGGGCGCCCGCGGGCGCCACATGCCGCCGCGCCCCTAAACGCGGCGGCATTTTTGTGCACTTGCGCACAAGCATTGACTTCATCGGGCGTCATTCCTAAACGGACCGCGCCTTAGGGGTCTCCCGATTTTTCGGGCCTTTTTTCGCAGGCGGAATCGGGGCTTTCCGGTTCTGTTTCAGGAGGATGGCGGAAAATGACGGGGAACGGCAGCGATCCGGAACTTGGCTCAGAGGATTCGCGCCTGGTCTCGCTCAACGAGCGATTGGACCGGGCCGAAGCCGCAGAGGCAAAGCGGACCGCGGTGAACGCCGGACCGGAATCCGATGCCAACTATCGGCTCGGCAACCGCGTCCTGGCCGAACTGCTGGGCGGTTTGATCGGCGGCGCCTTGTTTGGCTGGCTGATCGACCGCTTCGCGGAAACGTCACCCTGGGGTCTGTTGGTGATGTTGTTCATGGGCATAATCGTGGCCTTTCGGAACATCATTCGCCTGTCAAAGACGCCGCGCAACTAGCGGGGCGCGCCAGATATTTTCAGCGGGACGGCGCATTCGCCGCCTCGCCAGACGCGTGGAGTGAAGAGTGGCGGCGGAATCCGGCAAGATCGACCCGATGCACCAGTTCGAGGTGACCCCGCTCGGCGGCGGTTTCAACCTCGGCGGGCATGAAGTCCTGTTCACCAACAGCGCGCTGTGGATGGTGATCGCGGCGATTGCGCTGGGCCTGTTCATGTGGGGCGGCATGCGCCGCCAGCTCGTTCCGGGCCGCTGGCAGGCCGCGGTCGAAGGCTTCACCGGCTTCATTTCGAACATGATGATGGCGAATATCGGCACCGAAGGGCGCAAATATACGCCCTATGTCTTCTCGCTGTTCATGTTCATCCTGTTCTGCAACCTGCTCGGCATGTTGCCGCTGGGCGTGCTGGGGCTGCATCCCTTCACCGTCACCAGCCATATCGCGATCACCGGCGTGCTCGCGCTGATCAGCTTTGCGATCGTCCTCGTCGTCGGTTTCTGGCGCCATGGGCTCCACTTCTTTTCGCTTTTCGTGCCGCACGGAACGCCGCTGCCGATGATCCCCATCATTGCGCCGATCGAGTTCGTGTCGTTCATGGTCCGCCCGTTCAGCCTTGGCCTGCGCCTGTTCGTCGCGATGACCGCGGGTCACGTGCTGCTAAAAGTGCTGTCGGGCTTTGTCATCAACGGTTTCAACGCTGAAACGCTCTGGCTCGGTTCGATCGTGTCGGTGCTCAGCTTCATCCTGATGATCGGGATCAGCGCGCTCGAGCTGCTGGTGGCCGGCATCCAGGCTTATGTTTTCGCCCTGTTGACCTCGCTGTACATCAACGACGCGGTCAACCTTCACTAAGTTACGTTTATTTTCAAACGATTATACCAAGGAGTAATATAATGGACGCAGAAGCAGCAAAGCTGATCGGTGCCGGTCTGGCAGCCATTGGTGCCGGCATGGCCGCCATCGGCGTGGGCAACGTGTTCGGCAGCTTCCTCGAAAGCGCGCTGCGCAACCCGGCAGCCGCGGACGGCCAGCAGGGCCGCCTGTTCATCGGCTTCGCCGCTGCCGAACTTCTCGGCCTGCTGGCGTTCGTCGTTGCGATGATCCTGCTGTTCGTCGTCTGATCCGACGATCGGGTAGCGCCGACCCCGGCGGGGTCGGCCTTCCCATGCAGGTTTTTCAGTAAGTTAAGGCTCGCCTTCCATGCCTCAAATAGCCCAGCTCACCGCTGACAACTGGTATCTTGCCTCGCAGCTTTTCTGGCTGCTGGTCGTCTTCGCCGGGATTTACCTGGTGATCGGTCGTGGCATGCTGCCCAAGATCGAAGCGACGGTGGACGCCCGTGACCGCAAGGTTGCCGACGATCTGGCTGCCGCCAAGGCGGCGCATGCCGCCGCGGACAATCTGGAAGAAAGCTATCGTCAGCAGAGCGACGCAAGCCGTGCTGCTGCGCAAAAGGCGGTGGCTGCCGCCAAGGACAAGGCTGCAAAGGACGCCGAAAAGCGTCTGGCCAAGGTCGACGCCGAACTCAGCGAGAAGCTGGCTGCAGCGGAAGCCGGTGTTGCAGCGGCGCGCAAATCGGCGATGGCGGAAATCGAATCGGTCGCGGCCGACGCAGCGGGCGACCTGGTCGCCAAGCTGTCGGGCGTAAAGGTTGCTGCGGCGGACGCCAAGGCAGCGGTGAAGGCGGTGCTCCATGGCTAATCTGACGCTGATTTTTGCCGAAGGCGCCGCTCCGACCGCGTTCGGGATGGACGCAACGGTCTGGGTCTCGATCGCGATGCTCGTTTTCCTGGGCATCCTGATCTGGAAGGGCGTTCCGGGCGCGATCGGCGCAATGCTCGACAAGCGGATTGCCGAGATTTCGAAGCAATTGAACGAAGCCGAAGCGCTGCGTCTCGACGCCGAATCGCTGAAGGCCGAATATGAAGCGAAACTGGCGACGGCGACGAAGGAAGCCGACGACATGCGCGCGCGTGCCGAGGCCGAAGCCGAAGCGGTGATCGCCAAGGCGAAAGCCGACGCCACCGCGCTGATCGGACGCCGCAAGCAGATGGCCGAAGATCGCATCGCGGCGGCCGAAGCCGGCGCACTCGCCGAAGTCCGCTCAGCAACCGCCAAAGCCGCGACCGCCGCGGCAGCGGCGCTGATCGCCGAAAAGCATGACGCCAACGCCGACAAGGCGCTGGTCGATCAGGCCATTGCGAGCGTCGCGAAGGGCTGATTACCCGGACATTGCCGAATACAGAACGCCCGCGGATTTCCGCGGGCGTTTTGCTGTATGTGGACGGCTCAGCTGCTGACGACTGGAAGCAGCCGTTCAATCCAATCCCCGTTCGTATCGAGCGAAGTCGAGATACGCGTGGCTTGGCGTGGGCCTTCGGCATGTCTCGACTTCGCTCGACACGAACGGAGGTTGGGGATGATCGGGAAGCCACCCCACGCCCGACATTCCGTCCATCGACAGCTATGCTTCGGCAAACGCCTTCCTGCCTCAAAACTTGATCATGATCCGCCGCGCCAGAGCCGGTGAGATGCTGTGGACCAGCTGCAAAATCTTCACCATGCCGACGTTGATCTCGGCCTTGCCGGTGCGGATGCCGTGGACGATTTCAGCGGCACAATCGTGGGCGCTCATTTTCTTGCCGCTGCGGCCCGCGGTCATGTTGGTTTCGACGACCGGCGGCAGCGCCTCGATAACGCGGACATTACTGTCCTTGAGCAAGTGACGGATCGCCTGGGTGTAACTCCGGAGCCCGGCCTTTGTCGCGCAATAGATCGCTCCGCCGGCGCGCGGCGCGATCGCAAGGCCCGAGGTGACGTTGACGATTGTAGCCTCGCGCTGGGCGCGCAGCGCAGGGAGCAAGCGGGTGCAAAGCGCGATTGGGGCGTCGAGGTTGGTCCGGATGCACAATTCCGCACTGCCCAGCGTCCCGGCGTCCTCAAGCTCATATTCGCTGCCGATCCCGGCATTATTGACGAGTATGGCGAGCGGTTTCCCCGCTACGCTCGTCACGACGGCGTCGACCCCTGCGGCGGTCGACAGATCGCCGGTGATCGTGCCGAATCCCTGCGCCGCCATCCCCTGAAGCTTTTCCGTCGAGCGCCCCGTGACGATCACATCAGCGCCGAGCCCCTGCAATTGTAGCGCGATCTCGCGCCCGATGCCGTCGCTCCCGCCGGTGACCAGCGCCAGTTTGCCGCGTAATTCCATAAGACCCCTCCCATGATTTACCCTACACACTATGGCGGGTCGTATCACCTTCGCCTACATGCAAAATCATGGCCCGCCCAAACGCTCCCGACCGATTCAATGAAGAGAAGGCGACCTATGTCGTGCGCGGCGGCGGCGAGGAGGGCGACAAGCCCGACCTCGAGCGCGGGGCCGAGGCGATCCGCAGCGTCGTGCGCAAATTGCCGGTGCGTCCGGGCGTTTACCGCATGCTCGATGCGCGCGGCGACGTGCTCTATGTCGGGAAGGCGCGCGCGCTCAAGAACCGGGTCACCAACTACACGCAGGTCGCGCGGCTGCCGCAGCGCCTGCAGCGGATGGTGTCGCAGACGCGCGCGATGGAGATCGTCACGACGACCAGCGAGGCCGAGGCACTGCTGCTCGAGGCGCAGCTGATCAAGCGCTACCGCCCGCCGTACAATGTGCTGCTCCGCGACGACAAAAGCTTCCCCTTCATCCTGCTGCGCACCGATCATGACTTCCCGCGGGTGCAGAAGCATCGCGGCGCAAGGCGCGCCAAGGGGCGCTACTATGGCCCGTTCGCGAGCGCGGGGTCGGTGGGGCGCACGCTCAACGCGCTGCAAAAAACCTTTCTGCTGCGCAGCTGCACCGACAGTTTCTTCGCCAATCGCTCGCGGCCGTGCCTGCTCTATCAGATCAAGCGGTGCAGCGCGCCATGCGTCGATCGCATCGCCAAGGCCGATTATGCGGCGCTGGTCGGCGACGCGCAGGACTTCCTCGAAGGCCGCTCGACCGCCGTGCAGAAGCGGCTGGGCGACGCGATGACCAAGGCCGCCGAAGCGATGGATTATGAGCAGGCTGCGGTGCTGCGCGACCGGCTGAAGGCGCTGACCTTCATTCAGGGCAGCCAGTCGGTCCACGCCGACGGGCTGGGCGACGCCGACGTCTTCGCGCTCGCGGCGAAGGGCGGCCAGCTCTGCATCGCGGGTTTCTTCATCCGCGGCGGGCAAAATTGGGGGCATCGCAGCTTTTTCCCCGCGCATGTCGCAGGCGTACCCGAGGGCGAGGTACTCGAAAGCTTCCTTATGCAATTCTACGAGGGCGTGCCGCCGCCGAAGCTGATCCTCGTCGATCGCGAACCCGACGAATGCGCGTTGCTCGCCGAAGCGCTCGGCGAAGCAGCGGGTCGCAAGGTCGAGATTAGCGTGCCGCAGCGCGGCAACCGCAAGCGTCTGCTCGATCAGGCGGTACGCAATGCGGGCGAGGAACTCGACCGACGCCTCGCCGAAAGCAGCAGCCAGGCCAAGCTCGGACGCGAGCTCGCCGATCTGTTCGACCTCGACGAACCGCCGCAGCGCATCGAAATCTACGACAACAGTCATATTCAGGGAACCAATGCGCTTGGCGCGATGGTCGTCGCCGGCCCCGAGGGCTGGATCAAGGGCGCATACCGCAAGTTCAACATCAAGCGCGCCGGAACGCAGCCGGGCGACGATTTCGCGATGATGCGCGAGGTGTTCCAGCGCCGCTTCGCACGCGCGATCGAGGAAGATCCCGAACGAACGAAGGGCGAATGGCCCGACCTAGTACTGATCGACGGCGGCAAGGGGCAGGTTTCGGCGGTCGCATCGGTTTTTGCCGAGCTCGGGATCGACGACCTGCCGTTCGTCGGGGTCGCCAAGGGGCCGGATCGCAACGCCGGGCGCGAGACCTTCTATCACCCCGACGGGCGCGAATTCACGCTGCCGACCAACAATGCGGTGCTGTTCTATATCCAGCGGCTTCGCGACGAGGCGCACCGTTTTGCGATCGGCGCGCACCGGGCGAAACGCGCGAAGGCGATGGGCAGCTCGCCGCTCGACGAGGTGCCGGGCATCGGCCCGGCGCGCAAGAAGGCGCTGTTGATGCACTTCGGCACCGCCCGCGCGATCAAGGGGGCGAGCCTGGAGGATCTGCAGAAAGCGCCTGGGGTCAGTGCCGGTGTGGCGCAGGCGGTCTATGATTTTTACAACCCGGGGGGATGAAGATTGAGCCCCTCTCTTTCAGGGGAGGGGTTTGGGTTAGGAAGGGACAGGACATGGATTTTGCAGCCGCCATGCCGCTTGCGGGAACGCTCGGCGTTACGATCCACGAAGGAAGCAAGGATCGCGTCGCGGGCAAACTGCCCGTGCGTCCCGAGATTTGCACCGCGGGCCATATCGTCCATGGCGGCGCTATCATGGCCTTCGCCGACTGTCTTGGCGCTGTCGGCGCGTTCCTGACGCTGCCCGAAGGCGCGCAGGGCACGACGACGATCGAGAGCAAGACCAATTTCCTTGGCGCCGGGCCGGTCGGATCGGTGTTGGTAGGAGAGGCGACCCCAGTGAAGATCGGCAAGCGGCTGTCGGTGTGGCAGACGTGCATTCGCACCGAGGACGGCGCCGACGTGGCGTTGGTAACGCAGACGCAGATGGTGCTTTGGCCAGCCTGACCGCCACCGCGATCGTCTGCGCGGTCCGTGCGCATGGCGAACATGGTGCCATTCTGCGCGCGTTGACCGAGGAAGCGGGACTTGTTGGCGGCTATGTGCGCGGCGGGCGGTCGACGCGGCTGCGCCCGATCCTTATCCCGGGCAATCTGGTCGCGATCGAGCTGCGCGCGCGGACCGAGGAGCAGTTGGCGAGTGCGACCGCCGAGTTGCTCGCCAGCCGCGCGCCGCTATTGGCCGAACCGCTCGCGGCGGCGGCGATCGACTGGGTGACCAGCCTGACCGCGGCAACGCTGCCCGAAAGCCAGCCCTACCCCGCGCTATATGCCGCGCTTTCGGCGGTGCTCGACGCGATCGGCGCCGCCTCCGCGGCGCGGCAATGGGCGGCCGCGCTGGCGCGCTACGAATTGCTGCTGCTCGCTGAACTGGGTTTCGGGCTGAACCTCAAGGAATGCGTGGTGACGGGTTCGACGAACGAGCTTGCTTTCGTCAGCCCGAAATCGGGCGGGGCGGTGAGCGTCGCGGCGGCGGCGGGTTATGAGGAAAGGTTGTTTCGCCTGCCGGGCTTCCTGCCGGGTCACGATGCAAATCCGGCGATGGACGATGTGCTCGACGGGCTGAACATCACCGGCCATTTCCTCGACCGTGACGTCCTCGATGGCCGCAACCGGGACTTGCTGACGGCAAGGGAAAGATTGGTCGACCGGCTCAAGAGGGCGGTTGCGTGACTCGGCCGTGCTGCCTAGAGGAGCAGCGTCGAACCGGGACTATCCGCCCACTCCGTTTGTGCTGAGCTTGTCGAAGCACCGTCCTTTCTTTGACGGCGCCAAAGAGAAGAGCGGCCCTTCGACAAGCTCAGGGCGAACGGTGTTTCTGGACGAAAAGGGTGACGCATTGAAAATCCTGCTGCTGGCTGGCGACGGTATCGGTCCCGAGATCATGGTGGAGGCCGAAAAGGTTCTTGGCGCGCTCGCGCTTCCCGTCACGCTCGACCGCGCGCTTGTCGGCGGGGCGGCGTTCGAAGCGACCGGCCATCCGCTGCCGGCTGAAACGCTCGAAAAGGCAAAAGCCGCCGATGCGATCCTGTTCGGTGCGGTCGGCGATCCACGCTTCGACAATGTCGAGCGGCATCTGCGCCCCGAACAGGCGATCCTGGGAATGCGCGCGGAGCTCGGCCTTTTCGCCAATCTGCGCCCTGCTAAGCTGTTCGCCGGGCTCGAGGACAGCTCGGCGCTGCGTCCCGAGGTCGCCTCGGCGATCGACCTCTTGATCGTTCGCGAGCTCAACGGCGACGTCTATTTCGGCGAAAAGGGCATGCGTACGACCGTGGGGGGAGAGCGCGAGGGTTATGACGTCATGTCGTACAGCGAGAGCGAGGTGCGGCGCATCGCGCATGTCGCGTTCCGCGCGGCGCATGGCCGCGCGAAGCGGCTTTGCTCGGTCGACAAGGCGAACGTGCTCGAAACGTCGCAGCTGTGGCGCGACGTGGTGATCGAGGTTGCGGCGGAATATCCCGACGTTGCGCTGACGCATATGTATGTCGACAATGCCGCGATGCAGCTCGTGCGCAATCCGGGCCAGTTCGATGTCGTCGTCACCGGGAACCTGTTCGGCGACATCTTGTCCGATCAGGCGTCGATGTGCGTCGGGTCGATCGGGCTGCTCGCATCCGCGTCGCTCAGCGAAGGCCACTTGGGCCTGTACGAACCGATCCACGGCAGCGCACCCGACATCGCGGGCAGGGGCGTCGCCAATCCGCTGGCGATGATCCTCTCGCTCGCGATGCTGCTCCGCCATTCGGGCGGCGACGAAGCGAGCGCGGCGCGGATCGAGGCGGCGGTGGCCAAGATACTCGCAGATGGTTGCCGCGGCGCCGATCTGGGCGGAAACATGGGCACTTCTGCTCTGGGCGATGCGGTCGTTGCGGCTTTGAGCGCGTGAAAGCCGCACATTATTCACCGTAGCCCTGAGCTTGTCGAAGGCGCCTCCCGGCGAGGAGCGCCCTTAGACAAGCTCAGGGCTACGGTTTAGACAGCTAGAAATACACGGACGGTTGAGATGAAAAAGACCACGGGCTTCGATCGCAGCACCACCCGCAACTGGCACCCGGCGACCCAGGCGGTGCGCGGCGGCACCTGGCGCAGCGAACATGGCGAAACGTCGGAGGCGCTGTTCCTGACCTCGGGCTACACCTATGACGATGCCGAGACGGTCGCCGCGCGTTTCGCGGGCGAGGCGCAGGGCATGACCTATTCGCGGCTCCAGAACCCGACCGTCGCGATGCTCGAGGAGCGCATCGCGCTGATGGAGGGTGCCGAGGCGTGCCGGACGCAGGCGACGGGCATGGCGGCGATGACGACCGCTTTGCTCTGCCAGCTGTCGGCGGGCGACCATATCATCGCTGCCAAAGCTGCGTTCGGATCGTGCCGCTGGCTGGTCGACCAGCTGTGCCCGCGCTTCGGAATCGAAACGACTGTGATCGACGGGCGCGACAACGACGCGTGGGAAAAGGCCGTCAAATCAAACACCAAGGTCTTTTTCTTCGAAACGCCTGCGAACCCGACGATGGACATCGTCGACATGAAATATGTGTGCAGAGTCGCGCGCGCGCACGGCATCACGACGGTGGTCGACAATGCTTTTGCCACGAGCGTGCTTCAGCGCCCGATGGACTTCGGCGCCGACGTCGTCGCCTATTCGGCGACCAAGCTGATGGAGGGGCAGGGGCGCGTGCTCGCGGGTGCGGTGTGCGGGACCGAGAAATTCATCAACGACGTGCTGCTGCCGTTCCAGCGCAATACCGGCCCCAACCTGTCGCCGTTCAACGCGTGGGTGGTGCTGAAAGGCCTTGAAACGCTCGACCTGCGCGCGCGGCGCCAGTCGGAGAACGCGCTGGCGGTCGGCAAATTTGTCGAAAAGCGGGTGCCGAAGATCCTCCACCCCGGCCTTGCCAGCCATCCGCAGCATAATCTGGCGATGAGCCAGATGGAGGCGTGCGGGCCGATCTTTTCCTTCATCCTAGAAGGGCGCGAACAGGCGATGGAGCTGCTCAACGCGCTCGAACTGGTCGATATTTCGAACAACATCGGCGATTCGCGGAGCTTGTGCTGCCACCCCGCATCGACCACCCATTATAGCGTCAGCGCCGAAGCGCGCGCCGACATGGGGGTCGTTGACGGCATGCTGCGGATCAATATCGGGCTCGAAGACCCGCGCGACCTGATCGCCGATCTGGACCAGGCATTGACCAAAGTCGGGCTTTGAGCGACGCTGTGGGCGCGATGATCGACTCCTTCTTCCCCTTTGCCGCGACCACCGGCCCCGTCACGGTGCGCGTGTCGGTCAGCTATCTGCCCGAACAGTCGCACCCGGCGCTCGGTCGCTGGTTCTGGGCCTATCATGTCCGGATCGAAAATCATGGCGACGTCGCGGTCCAGCTGATCAGCCGTCATTGGCGGATCAGCGACGGGCGCGGCCAGATCAGCGAAGTCGAAGGCGAAGGGGTCGTCGGCGAACAGCCGCTGATCGCGCCCGGCGGCGCCTATGACTATGTGTCGGGCTGCCCGCTACCAACCCCCGAAGGGTCGATGGTCGGCAGTTATGCGATGGAAATCGGCGACGGATCGCAGATGCTGGTCGCGATCCCGCATTTCCCGCTCGTGGCGCCTGCGACCGCCGCATGAAGCGCACGCACCTGCCGCTCAACGCCCTGCGCGTGTTCGACGCCGCTGCCCGGCATTTGAGCTTCACGCGTGCTGCGGACGAGCTGGCGGTAACCCCGGCTGCGGTTGGACAGCAAATACGCGCGCTCGAGGATATGCTCGGCGTCGTGCTGTTCCGCCGCACGCCCAAGGGCTTGGAGCTGACCGGTGAGGCTGAGGCAGGCCTTGATGCGTTGCGACAAGGCTTTCTGCAGTTCGAGGAGTCGGTCCGCGCGATGCAGGCGGGGCAATCGTCGCAATCGCTGACGATTGCCGCGCCGCGCGATCTGACCGCCAAATGGCTGGCGCCGCGGCTCGCGCGCTATAGCCAGCAGGCGCCCGACGTGCGTTTCACCTTGGTGTCCGCCGACAGCGGCATCGACTTCACCGAGGCCAACCTCGATCTCGCGATTTTCTGGACCGACGGCGCGGGTGATCATGAGGGCGTGGCGCTCGCCGATCCGCTGATGGTGACTGTTGCGGGCCCGGGCAGCAGTAGCGACACGCGGATCGCTTGGCCGGGCTGCCCGGTCGCCGATGGCGAACCGGCGCTGCGTTTGGGCGACGCCGGTCTCGCCATCGATGCGGCAGCCAACGGACTTGGCCACGCCAATGTCCCGGCAATGCTTGCCGAAGCCGATATTGCGGCGGGCCGCGTTCGCCAGATTGGCGAGGCCGTTACAGTGAAGCGCGGTTACTGGCTGGTCGCGCCGACGCCGCAATGGCGACAAGCCAAGGTCAAGGCGCTGGTTTCCGCGTTGACGGCGTAAACATCGCGCATCGGGTCGCTATTTGGCGGCCAGCGCCAACAGCCGGGTCACCAGGCTGACCATCGTTTCGGTTTCCACCGGCGCGTCGGGGTTGTTCCAGCTTGCGGTGACCACGAACCATTTGCCGTCGGACTTGCGTTCGCCAAGCAGGCTCATCGATATTACGCCCAGTTCGGACCCGCCCTTGTAACCGAGCCAGCTCCAATCCTTGGTGGCGCCCGGATTTACGCCGGGGTTGATCGCCATCACCGACATCGCCGTCGGCGAGTTGCGCTTGCGCAGGTCGATCATCAATTTTGCGACGTCGTTGGGGCTGGCGAACCATTCGAGACTGTCGATATAGCGCGGTTTTCCGGCGAAGCTCACGCCGTCAACATTGGACAGGGTCAATCGGTGCTGGTTGGCATTGATCAGTTCGCGCTGCGCCGCATCGTCACCCGCAATAAAGGTGGAACGCTCGCTTCCGAAATTATTGCCCTTGAGAGCAAAGGCCTCGACCGTCGTCAGGAACGGGACGTTGCGCGACGGATTGCTGTGCCCTGCCGCCCGCATCCGCGCCTCAATCGCCTCGCGGCCGAGCTGGTGGATCAGCGTGTCTGTCGCGCTGTTGTCGCTGACCGAAATCATCCAGTTCGCCAGGCTTTGCAGCGTCACCGGCGTGCCTTTCGGCCAGTTCGCGGTGCCCATCGACGAAAAGCTGAGGTGTGACAGCGGCACGACATCGGACCAGCGGCGCTTCTTCGCGGCGACCTGAGCCGCCAGTTCATCGAGAATATAGAGCTTGAAGGTCGATCCGACGGCGAATTGCTGGTCGGGGTTGGCCGAGGCGAGCGGGCGAATGGTGTCGCCGGTGATTTCGGCGACGAGGAAACCGGTCGATCCCGGCAATGCGGCAATTTCGGCGGCGACGGTGTCGAAACTGTCGTTCGCCATTTCAAAGCCGGTCAGACGCAGGCCGATGACGCGCGCATTGGGATCGGCGCCAACGTCGAGCAGTACCGTCCCGACGCCCTTCTCGAACCGCAGCGCAAGCGAGCCTGAACGGCCGTCGTTCGACACCAGCTTCTCGACGGCGATCGGCTTGCCATATTGCGCGATCAGGCTGGCGGTCATCGCCCTGAACTGCGCCTCGGGCAGGGCGGATTGGAATGTCGGGTCGAAATAATCGGCGAAGGCAACCGAGCCGCCCAGCACATCGACGAGTTGCGCAGCGCGCCGCTCGAAAGCGGAGTCAGCCGCGGCCTGCATTTCGGGCGACTGCGCCAGGCTCGGTCCGGCGGGCAGCGTCAGCCCAAGCGCAAATGCCAGTAAAGCAGCCTTTCGGACCATGACGACCCCCGTTTCCGGCGAAAATTCAGCGGCAATCCTACGCGTCGATCGCCGCCTCGTCGAGCGTCGCGGCATTGGCCTGAATGAACTGGAAACGATGTTCGGGATGCTTGCCCATCAACCGGTCGACCAGATCCTTGACCAGATGTCGCTCCTCATATTCCTGTGGCAGCGTAACGCGCAGCATTGAGCGCGTCGCGGGGTCCATTGTGGTCTCTTTCAATTGGTTAGGATTCATTTCTCCCAACCCTTTGAAGCGACCAACCTCGACTTTCTTGCCCTTGAATTGCGTCGCTTCAAGCTCAGCGCGATGCGCGTCGTCGCGCGCATAGGCCGACATGCTGCCCGCTGTGAGGCGATAGAGCGGCGGTTGCGCCAGATAGACATGCCCGCGGCGCACGATGTCGGGCATTTCCTGAAAGAAAAAGGTCATCAGCAAGGTCGCGATATGCGCGCCGTCGACGTCGGCATCGGTCATGATCACTATTTTTTCGTAGCGCAGCCGGTCGGCATCGCAATCCTTGCGCATGCCGCAGCCCAGCGCGAGCGCCAAGTCGGCGATTTCCTGATTGGCGCGGATCTTGTCGGCGCTCGCGCTCGCGACATTCAATATCTTGCCGCGGATCGGCAGGATCGCCTGCGTCTTGCGGTCGCGCGCCTGCTTGGCGCTGCCGCCAGCACTGTCGCCTTCGACGATAAACAATTCCGTGCCTTCGGGGCCATCATTCGCACAATCGGTCAGCTTGCCCGGCAGGCGAAGCTTTCGCCCGCTGGTTGCCGTCTTGCGCTTGACCTCGCGCTCGGCCTTGCGCTTCAGTCGCTCGTCCATGCGATCGAGCACAAGCCCGAGCAGCGCGCGGCCGCGGTCCATATTGTCCGACAAGAAGTGGTCGAAATGGTCGCGAACGGCGTTTTCGGTCAGGCGCGCCGCTTCCGGGCTGCTCAGCCGGTCCTTGGTCTGGCTCTGGAACTGCGGGTCGCGAATGAACACCGACAGCATCATCTCGCCGCCGTTGAACACGTCCTCGGCGGTGATCTGCGCCGCCTTTTTCTGCCCGATCAGCTCGCCGAAACCCCGCAAACCCTTGGTCAGCGCCGCGCGCAGCCCCGCCTCGTGCGTGCCGCCGGCGGGGGTCGGAATGGTGTTGCAATACCAGCTATAGCTGCCGTCGGACCACAGCGGCCAGGCAATCGCCCATTCAGCGCGGCCCTGGTCGCCCGGAAAATCCTGACGGCCGATGAACGGCTCGGCGGTCGCACATTCGCGCGTGCCGATCTGCTCCTTCAAATGATCGGCGAGACCACCCGGAAATTGGAAGGTGGCTTCGGCAGGGGTGTCGTCACCGATCAACTCGGCGGCGCATTTCCACCGAATTTCCACGCCCGCGAACAAATAGGCCTTTGACCGCGCCATGCGATACAGCCGCTGCGGCTTGAAACGCTGATGGTCGCCGAAGATTTCGGGGTCGGGTGTGAACGACACGCTTGTCCCGCGCCGGTTGGGGGTCGGGCCGAGCTCCTCAAGCCCGCCGACCGGAGTGCCGCGCGCAAAGCGCTGGCGATAGAGCTGCTTGCCGCGCGCCACTTCGACCTCGGTATCAATCGACAGCGCGTTGACGACGCTGATCCCGACGCCGTGCAGGCCGCCCGATGTCGCATAGGCCTTGCCTTCGAACTTGCCGCCCGAATGCAGCGTCGTCAGGATCACCTCCAGCGCCGATTTGCCGGGAAATTTCGGATGCGGATCGATCGGGATGCCGCGGCCGTTATCGGTGACGGTCAGCCGGTTCCCGACATCGAGCGTGATTTCAATGCGGCTGGCATGGCCCGCCACCGCCTCGTCCATGCTGTTGTCGATCACCTCGGCGGCCAGGTGGTGCAGCGCGCGCTCGTCGGTGCCGCCGATGTACATGCCGGGGCGCCGCCGGACGGGCTCCAGCCCCTCCAGCACCTCGATCTGCGAAGCATTGTAGCTCTCGGTAGCCGGGGTCGCGGCGTCGAACAAATCGTGACTCATGCCTTGGCTATAGGGGGCGGGAAAGCCCGCTGGCAAGCGCGGTTTTCGGGCGATGCGAACCGGACCGCAGGCACTCGATTCGTCCCGTTTTTGTGTGTCGACGGAACTTTGGGCAAGCAGGACGGGTTTGGCGGGTGACTAAAAAGTCATTCAAAAAGCGGAGTAAAACATGAAAGCTCTTTCTCTCCTCGCCGTTCTGGCGGCCAGCACCGTCGCCGTCCCGGCCTTCGCGCAGGACCGCGACCCGTCACAGGATTTTGACGGTCCCTACATCAGCATTGGCGGCGGCGGCACGTTGCAAGGCAGCGATCGCGGCGAAACCGTGCTGTTCGATACCAACCGCGATGGCACCTATGGCGACCAGGTCACGACCGTTGGCGGCGCCAACGCCTTCTCGACCGGCTTCTGTAATGGTGCGGCCACCAGTACCGCCAACCTCAATTGCCGCAACGACAAGGACGGCCCCGAATATTTCGCCCGGTTCGGCTTTGACAAGCGCATGGGCAATTTCGTCCTTGGCGCCGTGATCGAGGGCGGTCGCAGCGTGGCGCGCGACAGCGTCACCGCATTTTCGACCACGCCGGCGAGCTACACCTTCAGCCGTGAAGCCGATTATCAGGCGAATGCCCGCCTGCGCGCCGGTTACACCCCCGGTGGCGGCGCGTTGTTCTATGTGACCGGTGGCGGCGCCTATGCCCGTCTCGATAACCGCTTCACCACGAGCAACACCGCCAACAGCTTTGCCGACAACGGCAAGACCAACGGCTGGGGCTATACCGCAGGCGGCGGCGCCGAAATCATGGTGACCAACAACATCGCGGTTGGGCTTGAATATCTGTACACCGACATCAAGGACAATGATTTTGTCGTCAATGTCGGCCAGGGTACGGCACCCGCGACCAACCCGTTCCTGCTCAATGGTGGCGGGACCGACATGAAGCGCAGCAGCGACCATTTCCGCACCCACAGCGTGCGCGGGACGCTGAGCTTCCGCTTCTAAACTATTGAAAATAAGTAGTTGAAAGGCGTCGGATCGAAATATCCGGCGCCTTTTGGCTATTCGGGCGTCGGTGCCGCGAAGATCGCGAAATTTCCGTTCGCGCTGCTGACCAGGCGGCCACCCTGATATAGTTTGGCGTCGATATTGGCGACACGTTTGCCGCGGTGCAGCACTTGCGCCTCGCAGGTGAGCCGCCCTTCACCGACACGGACATGATAGTTGAATTTGATCTCCAGCGTCGCGCACCATCGATCGGCGTCGAGCACGCTGGTCAGCGCACCCCCCATCGCAGTGTCCGCCAGTGAATAGGCAACACCGCCGTGCGCGGCACCTTGCGGGCTGAAATGCTGATGGCGATTGACGTCGATCGCCATCACGCAGCGCCCGTCGCCGCGCTCGACCATTTGCAGGCCAAGCGCGCGCGCGAACTCGAACTCCTGAGCGAACGGCCTCACCGAACGCGCCCTATCGTACGCGCGGACCTCCGAACGGCGGCGGCGGGGGCGGACGGCGCGTGCCGCGCGGCAACTGCGCCTGATAGGCGCGGCCGCAATGCTCGACGCAATAGGGGAAGCCGGGGTTCACGGCCTGCCCGCAGAAATGGAAATCGGGCTCGCCCGGATGCCCCATCGGCCAGCGGCAGATACGGTCATTAAGGTCAAGCAGGCTGGTTTTGTCCGCGATTTCCGGGCTTGGCTTGGCCGGCACCAGACGGCGCGGCGGCGCAGGCGGGATCGGCGCCTGCTGATCGCCAGGTCCTTGG
This sequence comes from Sphingopyxis sp. EG6, assembly GCF_003609815.1. Lineage (NCBI taxonomy): Bacteria > Pseudomonadati > Pseudomonadota > Alphaproteobacteria > Sphingomonadales > Sphingopyxidaceae > Sphingopyxis > Sphingopyxis sp. EG6. Next base: position 1,420,422 of record NZ_AP017603.1, on the reverse strand, counting down.
CGGATAAAGCCGCCAGGACCGATCGACACGATACGCGGCTGGTCGCTCTTCGGCGGCTGTTCCCCCACCGATCCGTCGGCGGTCGGCGTATCGACCGTCGGTCGTGCTTCGGACTTGGGCGGCGCGGGTGCGGCGGGCCGCGGCGCCACCGGTGCAGCGGCGCGCGGGGCGGCGACGGGCGCCGCCGGCTTGGGCGCTGCAGGGGCAGCGGTTTTCACCGGCTTGACCTTGTCGGTCGCCTTGACCGGCGAGGGGCGCGATTTCAGACCGAGGCGATGCGCCTTGCCGATCACCGCGTTGCGGCTGACCCCGCCCAATTCGTCGGCGATCTGGCTGGCAGTCAGCCCTTTTTCCCACATGGTGCGCAGGCTTTCGATGCGCTCATCGGTCCAAGACATATTCAAATCCTTATCATTCCACGCCGCGGGTGATGTCGCGGTCATCGATGCGATCCCTGCGGATCGGCGCCACTGCCCAGCTTGCGGTAAGATCGGGGAGGCGATAGGCGAGAACGCCATGAACGACCAGCCCCAAATTTCGCGACCCGACTCGAGCAAATTCGCGGCAACCCCGCCCTTTGCCGAACCGGGAGTGCCGCACATCCGGACGCTCAACGTGCCCGGCATGCAGGCGCTATATGTCAAGGAGGTGCGGCGGTTTTTCAAGGTCCAGCTGCAAACAATCTGGGCGCCCGCGATCACGACGCTACTGTTTCTGGTCATTTTCACCGTGGCGCTGGGCGGCGCGGGCCGCGAAGTGATCGGGGTTCCCTTCGCCGATTTCATCGCGCCGGGGCTGATCATGATGGCGATGCTGCAGAACAGCTTTGCCAATTCCAGCTTTTCGCTACTCGTCGGCAAGATCCAGGGCACGATCGTCGATTATCTGATGCCGCCGCTTGCGGTGGGTGAGTTGATCATCGCGCTGATCGGCGCGGCGATCACGCGGGCTATCCTTGTCGGGATCGCACTGTGGCTCGCGATGACGCTGTGGCCGGGGGTCAGCGTGGCGCCTCAGCATTTTTGGGCGGTCGCGGTGTTCGGGGTTCTCGGTGCCGCGATGCTCGGGTTTCTGGGCCTTATTACGTCGGTGTGGGCAGAGAAATTCGATCATGCCGCCGCAGTGACCAATTTCGTCGTCACCCCGCTCGCGCTGCTTTCGGGCACCTTCTACTCGGTCGACCGGCTGGCGCCCTGGTTCCAGACCGTCGCGCACGGCAATCCCGTCTATTACGCGATCATGGGCTTTCGCTACGGCTTTATCGGTACGGTCGATTCGACGATCAGCAACCCGGTGTTGACCGCAATCGCGGTGCTGATCGCGGTCAATATCGTGCTGGGACTGCTGACCTATCGCCTGCTTGCTTCGGGCTGGAAGCTCAAAGCCTGACCATCAGTGGCGATGGATGGCGCGGACGCGGTAACGGCCGTCGTCCAGCCCTTCGAACATCGCGTCGATCTGCGGATGATCGATCGGCCCGCCTTCGGCGTCGGGCACCAGATTCTGCTGGCTGACGTAAGCGATATAGGATGAATCGCCATTCTCGGCGAGCAGATGGTAATAGGGCTGCTCTTTCGCCGGACGGATTTCCTCCGGGATCGCTTCATACCATTCGTCGCTGTTCGCAAAGACCGGGTCGATGTCGAACACGACGCCGCGAAAATCGAACATGCGGTGCCGCACGATGTCGCCGGGCGCGAAGCTGGCAGCACCGATCAGCGGTGCCGTTACCGCCCCATGATGGTCGGAGGAAGATTTGGAAATCATGTGCCTAGGCCGTGTTGACAAAAGGGATTCCCAATCGCGTCGACTTCTGATTCAAGACTGCTTTTTGAGGAGCAGTCATGGGTCGCGGGGATTTGTCGGAAGCGGAGTGGGATCTGATTGGGCCGCTGCTGCCGCCTGAGCGCGGTCGTTGGGCGCGGCCGGCGGGCGATAACCGGCGGTTCCTCAATGGAATGCTTCACGTGCTGCGGGTCGGCTGCCCCTGGCGCGACATGCACGAGCGCTACGGCAAGTGGAACTCGGTCTATGTCCGCTTCCGGCGCTGGGCCGAACAGGGTGTCTGGGATGCCCTGCTGCAAACACTGGTCGATCTGGGTCTAACCGACGACTGGCAACACATGATCGACAGCACCAGCGTTCGCGGCCACGTCTCGGCAGCGGGCGGAAAAGGGGGGCTTGTGCGAACGCTCTTGGTCGATCACGCGGCGGCTTTACGAGCAAAATCCACGCCCGCTGCGACAATCAAGGACTGCCTGTCGGCTTCATCCTGACCGGCGGCGAGGCTTCCGATTACACTGCTGCCGAACCGCTGATGGCGATCCCCGTCGCCACACCCAAGGCGCTGCTCGCGGACAAGGGATATGATGGTGATCGCTTCCGGGAAAGCCTGCTGGTCCGGGGCATCCTGCCGATCATCCCGCCTCGCTCGAACCGCAAGGTGCCAGAGCATCCCGACTATCGCCGCTACAAGGACCGCAACCGCGTCGAGCGCATGTTCGGCAAGCTAAAACAGCAACGACGCATTGCAACACGCTATGACAAAACCCTGCTCTCGTTCGAGAGCTTCCTCAACCTCGCCGCCATGCGACTATGGCTGAAATCTTTTGTCAACACGACCTAATCTATGGCTATTCCCTGCCGTTTCAACCCTGTTACACTCGCTTGCCCGCCGGTGGGCCGAATCCCGGCTGTGATACGCGTTACAGATGTTGGCGCGAGCCGAGCTAAGCTGTCTGCTCGGCCGCCGGTAATACCGGGCTGGATTGCGGGCCGTGTTGATTGCAACAGGGAAAGGCAGAGCATGAGCGACATTCCGACGAGCAACCCACCGCCGAGCCCCGCAGCGGGGATCATCGAGCGGGCCAAGAACATCATCCTCAAACCGAAAGAGACTTGGGCGGTCATCGACGCCGAGCCCGCGACGACCCAGTCGATCTATATGCCTTATGTGCTGGTGCTGGCGGCGATCGGACCGATCGCCCAGTTCATCGGCGGGCAGGTGTTCGGTTACGGCGCATTCGGGATCAGCTTCCACCCGCCGATCGGGACCGCGCTGGTTTCGGCGATCTTGTCTTACGGCCTGGCGCTGGCGACGACCTTCGCCCTCGCGCTGGTTATTGATGGGCTGGCGCCGAATTTCGGCGGGCAGAAGAACCAGGTGCAGGCGCTTAAGGTCGCGGCCTATTCGGCAACCGCGGGATGGCTCGCCGGAGTTTTCGGCCTGATCCCGGCGCTTGCGATCCTGGGCCTGCTCGGCCTCTACAGCCTCTACCTTCTGTATCTGGGATTACCGATCCTGATGAAAGTGCCGCAGGACAAGGCGATGGGCTACACCATGGTGGTGATCATCGTCGCGGTCGTCCTGTTCCTGATCGTTGGCGCGATCGTCGCATCGCTGACCGCACCTTCGCTACCCGACATTCGCATGTAGTCCGTTCGACCGTCCCGGCAGCGATGCCGGGGCGGATGTCCGCTGGTGGTCAAATCAGGGAAAAATGGAGGAGAGTGAGGGATTCGAACCCTCGGTACCGTTGCCGGCACTTCGCATTTCGAGTGCGACGCTTTCGACCACTCAGCCAACTCTCCTCGCTGAGAGGTGACGCCCCTAGCGGCGGCTCGCGCGAGTTGCAACCCTCTCGTCACAATTTCGCGCGTCCGCCGCCCGATGGCGTCCCAATCAGGGCTTTTCGGCTTCCCACCAATAGGGCGCGCGCGTGCGATTGCCCGTCGCGACCTCGTTCATCGTCAGCGGATCGTACAGCCGCCCGCCCAGCATCACGCGGTGTATTTTTTCGGTATTGCGAATGTCCTGCGTCGGATCGGCGTCGAGGATCAGCAGATCGGCGAGCTTGCCCGCTTCGAGCGATCCGACATCCTTGCCATAGCCGAGCGAGGTCGCGGGCATGATCGTCGCGGCGCGTAGCGCGTCGATATTGCTCCACCCGCCGCGCACGAACGACCAGATTTCCCAATGGGCGCCAAGCCCCGATTGCTGGCCATGCGCGCCGATGGACACCATTCGTCCTGCGGCGGCGATCTTTCCTGCCTCGCGCGCCGAATCATCGTCGACATAGTCGCCCTCGGGCGCGATCGTGCGGCGCTTGTTGTTCGCGGCGAGCTGGGCAGGCGGGATGTGCCTGGTCAGGATCGGATGCTCCCATACATTGGTGTGCGCGCGCCAATAGGGGTCGCCTGCCGGGCCGCCGTAGGTGACGACCAGCGTCGGGGTGTAATCGACCTGCGTCTGCCCCCACAGCTGCACCAGATCCTTGTAGAAGGTGTGGAGCGGGATATTGTGCTCGACGGTCGAATTGCCGTCCTGGATCAACGACACGTCCATCGTGTAGAGCGAGCCGCCCTCGGGAACGACGAGCATCCCCTCGGTCTGCGCCGCTTTGACGACCATCTGGCGCTGATCGCGGCGCGGCTGGTTGTAATTTTTGACGCTATGCGCGCCCTGCGCCTTCAGGCGGCGGACATGCGCCAGCGCGTCGTCATAGCCGTTGATTTCGGCATAGACCCCCGCCGCCTTGGCGCCATAAATGATCTCGCCGGTCGAAAAGATCCGCGGCGCCAGGATCAGCCCGGCGCGCTGCATTTCGGACGACACAAAGATTTCCGAGGCGCGCGACGAGGGGTTGTGGCTGGTCGTGGTCCCCATCGCCAGATTGACGATTTCGGACCAGTTCTGCTGCGGGATCAGTTCGTCATCGCCGTGACTGCCATGGGCGTGCGCATCGACGAAGCCGGGGACGATCGTCTTGCCTGTTGCATCGACGGTGACGGCGCCCGTCGGGACGCTGATCGACGCGAGCGGGCCGACCGCAGTGATACGGTCGCCCTCGATGACGATCGCGCCATTGTCGATGATGCCGCCGTCGGCGCCCGCCATGGTGACGATGCGCGCACCGGTGATGACGACGGTGCCGCGGCGTTTGGCCGCCGTTTGTGTCATGGCGAGCGAGACGCCATCGGTCGGCGGCGTGAATTTGGGTGCCTTGTCGTCGGCGGGCGCATTGGTGAACAAACGCGCTAGGTCGGCGTTGAACAGCGTCGCCCCCCGGCTCCAGTGAAGGCGTCGACCGCCGTCGGACCAATGGATATATTCGGCGCCGCTGCCGCTAACCCGCGTTACGGGCAAGGCTCCGCTCTTGGTGCCGAGCGACACGTCCTGCCCGCCGGGCATCAGCGGGGTGACATAGGCGTCGTAGTTCTGGCGGAATGCCAGCGTCCCGCCGTCGGGCGAGATTTCATAGTCGCTGACCAGTTCGCCGTTAGCATGGGTGCGCTTGTCCTGGCCGCTGAGGTCGGTGCTGACGAGCTGGCTTTTGCCGTCGCCCGCGGTCACCATGAAAATACGGTCGTTGGTCGCCCCATATTGCGGCTTTGCGCCGTCGCGGCTGACCAGTTCGGCAGAGCCTCCGCTCGCCGCCATGCGATAGACGCCGGTGTCCTCGCTCCAGCGCGCCGAGGTCAGCCCGCCGCTGCCGCGCCGCTCGAACACGATTGTCTTGCCGTCCGGAGAAAAACGCGGTTCGGCATAATGGCCGGGAACGGTCGTAAGCTTGCGCGATGCGCCGCCGCCTGCACCGACGATGTGAATTTCGCCGAGCCCGCTGTCGGTCCAGCGGACGAAGACGAGCGACTTGCCGTCGCGCGACCAGCTTGGCCATGCCTCCATCGCATCGTCCCTCGCGGCGGTCAGTCGCCGCGCGGTGCCGCCGCTGGCGGGCTTGATGTACAGCTTGCCGAGCGTTTCGAACACGACGCTACGCCCATCGGGCGACACCTCGGCCCAGCGCGGCATCTGTGTCGTAAAGCTGTCCGGTGCCACCTCGACCGCCGGGTGGGTGGCGTCGATGATCACGCGGTCATCGTTGATGCTGAACGGAATGATCCGCGCGTCGCCGCCCTGGCTGCTGACGCGGCGCAGCTTTCCGCCCGACCAAAAGACGATATCGCTGCTGTCGGGAGTCCACGCCATGTTCGGATAGACGCCGGTGACCGCCCAGGTTTCCTGCACATCCTGGTCGAGCGCATCATAAACCTTGCGCTCGATCCCCGAAGCGAGATCTTTCACATAAAGCTTCGATTGGGTCGCTTCACGGCGCACGAACGCCAGTCGCTTGCCATCGGGGGAAGGGGTGGGGCGCACCGCCCCGCCATCGCCCGACGCCGCAGTGGTAACCTTCGCTGCCTGTAAATCATAGCGTTCGATGTGGAACAGGTCGGTGTTGCTGTCCTGCGCATATTCAAAGATCGGGCCGGGGGTGACATTGCGCGTGTAAAAGACGCTCTTGCCGTCGGCGGCGAAGATCGGTTCGCCGAGCTCCTTCTGGTGGCGCTCATTGGGTTTCTTGACCAGCGGCACGCCGGCGCCGCCCGAGACATGGTACATCCACACCTCGCCGGTGCCGAGCGAGCGGCCCGTGGTGAAATGTTTCTTCGCGACAATGAACTGCCCGTCGGGCGACCAGCTTGGCTGGTTGAGTAAGCGGAAATCTTCTTTGCTCAATTGCACCTTGCCGCTGCCGTCGCGATTCATCAGCCAGATATTGTCGCCGCCGCCCCGGTCGGAGACGAAGGCGATGCGCTTGCCGTCGGGCGAAAAGCGCGGCTGATGCTCGAACGCGAGACCTTCGGCGATGCGCGTCGGGGTGCCCCCCTCGATCGGCATGGTGTAAATGTCGCCAAGCAGGTCGAAAGCGATGGTGCGGCCGTCGGGTGAAACATCGACGTTCATCCAGCTGCCTTCATCGACGGCAATCGGCACCTTGCGCGTCGCCATCCCCGGCGGCGCGTTGACGTCCCATTTCTCGGCCTTCGCATCCGCGGCGGGCGCTGGTGTCGCCTGCTGGGCAAAAACCGAAGTCGAACAAGCCAAAGTCGCCGCAAGGGCGAGAGCGAAGCGCGCCATGAAATTATCCCCGTTTGAAATTATGTGCCGACCATATGATGCTGTAACGAACATGCAAGCGACAGGTTTCGACGAAGGCGCTGGCACGCTCGACAGGCGGCTGCTAGCCCGACCCAAAGACAGCAATGGGGAGAGTGAAGCGTGCCGCTCAAGGGAATAAGAGTCCTCGATTTCGGGCGCTATATCGCCGGTCCCTATTGCGCCGCCCTGCTCGCCGACTATGGCGCCGACGTCATCCGGATCGAGGCGCCGGGCGGCAATGACGACCGGTTCACGGTTCCGGTGGCCGACGACGGATCGGGGGCGATGTTCCTGCAGATGAACCGCGGCAAGCGCTGCCTGACGCTGAAGCCCGGCAGCCCCGAAGGACGCAAAATTGTCCGGCAGCTCGTCGAAACCGCCGATGTCGTCGTCGCCAACCTGCCGCACGACGCGCTGACTAAGCTGGGGCTCGATTTCGCGAGCTTGTCCGCGATCAACCCGCGGATCATCCTTGCCACCGCGTCGGCATTCGGCAGCGAGGGGCCGCTGGCGCAGAACGTCGGTTTCGATGCGGTCGGACAGGCGATGTCGGGCGCGGTACATTTGACCGGGACGCCCGATCAGCCCTATCGCGCGCAGGTCAATTACGTCGATTTCGGCACCGCGCTGCACACCGCCTTTGGCGTCATGCTGGCGCTGCGTGAGCGCGAAACGACGGGGAAGGGGCAATGCGTTTCGGGGTCGCTGCTCGGCACCGCGCTTGCCTTTTCGAACGCGTTGGCGATCGATCATGCGCTCAACGGCGTCGAGCGTCAGCCGATCGGCAATCGGAGTTACAGCTCCGGGCCGACCGACATCTTTCGGACGTGTGATGGGTGGATCGTTACCCAGATCGTCGGCGGCGGCATCTTTGCCCGCTGGGCCAATCTGGTCGGGCGGCCCGAACTGATCGACGATCCGCGCTATGCCAGCGATATCTTGCGCGGCGACAATGGCGAAGCGCTGAGCGCGATCATGCAGGCATGGTGCATCGACCGGAGCAGCGCTGACGCCATCGCCGAACTGGGCGCGGCCCGCGTTCCGGCAGCGCCGGTGCTGCGCGCAGCCGAAGCGTTAGCGCAGCCGCAAGTGGCCGCAATGGGGCTCGTCGAGCCTGCCGACTATCCGGGAACGCCCGGCGGCGCGCCCATCATTCGGGCGCCGATCAGTTTGTCGGGCAGCGACAAGGTCGCTTCGACGCGCGCGCCGCAAGTCGGCGAACACAGCGACGCGATCCTGGCCGAACTCGGCTATGACACGACTCAGGTCGCAGCTTTACGTGCGGCAATTATTATTTGACCGGCTAGGGGTGGACGGCGATGGCATCGATCTTTAAATACCGTTCAGTATGAAATTCAGTGCAGGAGCTCCGCGATGACCGATCAAGCCGAATATGTGCCGCCAAAAGTGTGGACGTGGGACAAGGATAGCGGTGGACGCTTTGCCAACATCAATCGCCCGATCGCCGGGCCGACGCACGACAAGGATCTGCCCATCGGCAAGCATCCGCTGCAACTCTATTCGCTCGGCACCCCCAATGGGGTGAAGGTCACGGTGATGCTCGAAGAGCTGCTGGCGGCAGGTCATAGCGGCGCCGAATATGACGCGTGGCTGATCAACATCGGCGAGGGCGATCAGTTTTCGAGCGGCTATGTCGCGGCGAACCCGAACAGCAAGATCCCTGTTCTCGTCGATCGCAGCGGCGCCGAGCCCAACCGCGTGTTCGAATCGGGGGCGATCCTGATTCATCTTGCCGAAAAATTTGGCGCCTTCCTGCCGACCGAGACCGCGAAGCGTGCAGAGACCTTGTCGTGGCTGATGTGGCAGATGGGCAGCGCGCCGTTCCTTGGCGGCGGCTTTGGCCATTTCTACGCCTATGCGCCGACGAAGCAGGAATATCCGATCAATCGCTATGCGATGGAAGTGAAGCGCCAGATGGACGTGCTCGACCGGCGCCTCGCGGAGAGCGAATATGTCGCGGGCGCCGACTACACCATCGCCGACATGGCGATCTGGCCCTGGTACGGCGCGCTGGCCAAGGGGCTGGTCTATGACGCGGGCGAGTTCCTGCAGGTGCATGAATATAAGAATGTACAGCGCTGGACCGACCAACTGGCCACGCGCCCCGCGGTCAAGCGCGGGCGGATGGTCAATCGCGTTACCGGCGATCCGGCGAGTCAGCTTCGCGAACGCCACGACGCATCGGACTTTGACCTCAAGACCCAGGACAAGCTGGAGACCGCTCAATAAGCGCAATTTGCGACGGGCGACGACCGCCCGTCGTTAGCGCTGAGTCAAGGAATGGCGCAAACCGCCGACAAGGCCGCTGCACTGCACGCAAATGCTATGTAAAATACGCAAAAGCGGCGTCGGGCGATCTCGACGCCGCTTTCATTTCGGACCGTCATGCTGGCGGCCATGACAGCTTTCCCTGCCTTGCCGCGGCCCGCCCGCCGTCCGTCTCCGCCCGGCCCCACTCTGCTGCGCGAGGAGCGCGGCGCTGCCATCGTCGAAATGGCGCTGGTGCTGCCGCTGCTCCTCATGCTGCTGACGGGCATGCTGGTCTATGGCCAATATTTCATGCTCGCGCACAGCGTCCAGCAGGCGGCGAACGACGGTGCACGCGCCGCCATCGTCGGGCTCGATGCCGCCGATCGCAGGGCGGTGGCGACGCGCGCGGTTGCGCGGAGCCTGCAATCGGTGAGCGGCTCGCATAGCGTCGCGGTGTCCGAAACGAACGAAGCCATCACGGTTGCGGTCGCCTTTACCGCTCCGCCGGACAGCTTCCTGCGTTCGGCGCTGGTCCCGTCGCCGACCAATGTCATTCGGTCGCGCGCGACCTTTGAATTGCCGGTCGATTGACCGTGGCGCTGCTCCCGTTCCTTTGCGGCTTGGTCCGCGACCGCCGCGCGGGAATCAGCATCGCGACCGCCTTCGCGATGACGATGCTGATCGGTGCCGCGGCGCTCGCGGTCGATGTCGGCTCGCTTTACCTCGACCGGCGGAAACTGCAGGGTATCGCCGACGCCGCTGCGATGGCGGCAGCCGGACGACCGGGCGAGGAGCGGGCGGCGGCCGAGCGGATCATTGCCGCCAATTGCGATTGCGGCATCCAGATCGCAGCGCTCACCACAGGCACCTATACGCCCGAACGGACCGTGGCGGCCGAGCAGCGTTTCGCGCCCGGAGGAGCGTCAGCGAACGCCGTGCAGATCAGCCTGACCCGCAACCGCCCGCTCTACTTCGGCCGTTTCCTGACCGGCAAGAGCGACACCGTCATCCGCGCCACGGCCACCGGCGCGCGGCGCGGCTACGCGGCCTTTTCGCTCGGGTCGCGCGTCGCTGCGGTGCACGGCGGCCTTCCCAACGCGCTGTTGTCGGGGTTGACCGGCAGCGTGCTCAGCCTGTCGCTCATGGACTATAACGCTCTCGCCAGCACCGACATCGACTTGCTCGCATTTTCCGAGGCGCTCCGGACCGAGATCGATGCCGATGTGCTGACCTTTGGCCAGACGCTCGACAGCCATGTCACGCTGCCGCAGGTCGTATCAGCGCTGGCTAGCGCATCGGATGGCCAAGCCGCAGGGGTGCTCGAACATATCGCCGGACGCGCCTTGCCGCGCAGCCTGCTGCCGTCGCGCGCGATCGATCTGGGGCCGCGCTCGTCGAGCATCCGCGTCGACCCCGCCAACCCCGTCAAGGTCAATGCGCTCAGCCTGCTGCGCGCGATGTTGTTGCTGAGCAACGCCAATCGCCAGGTCGACCTTTCGGTCGCGAGTGCGCTGCCTGGCGGGTCCGGCATCGACATCGCGCTGCTCGTCGGCGAGCCGCCAGCCCATTCGCCTTTGATTGCGGTGACCGACACCAATCAGGTCGTCGTCCGCACCGCGCAGGTACGGCTGAAGATCGACACGAGGGTCCAGACCCTGCTTGCCAGCGTCCACGTCCCGGTGCTCGCCGAACTGGGCTCGGCATCGGCGCGGATTTCTGAGATCGATTGTGGTCCCGACAGCAGCGCGGCGGTGTCGCTCGCGGTGGTGACCTCGCCCGCCATGCTGGCGATCGGCACCGTCGACGCCGCCGATTTCCAGGATATGAAGCGCCCGCTCGATCCCGCTCCGGCGCGCGTGGTGAAACTGCCGCTGGCCAGCGTTGACGCCGAGGCCGAACTGGTGCTGTCCGACCTCGCCGAAAAGCCGGTCGCCTTTTCGCGCCGCGATATTGACGATGGGCAAGTCAAGACCGTGTCGAGCAGCGGCATCGTCGCGGGTGCCGCCCGATCGCTTGCTGACCGCATGGAACTTCGCGTCAATGTGCTGGGCATCGGGCTCAACCTCAACGCGCTGCGCTCCGCCGTCGCCGACGGCGTCGCGCTTGCCGCGCCCGTGGTCGATACCGTGATCGCCGACCTCACCGGACTGCTCGGCGTGCACGTCGGACAGGCCGACGCGCGGGTCAACGCGCTGCGTTGCGGGAAAGCGAAGCTGGTCTGATCCGCCAGACCGGCGCCGGATCGGACGCAATTCGCGGCCAAGCTTTGGGAAAACGCCCCAATATACTCGCGAAGCATCGACATTTCGGGAGGTCAGTGTGGCGACGGCGCAGGAACCGCAGCGAGTATCGGCAGCCGATTTCATCCGCGGCTTTGCCAATTGGCGCCTGCAATCGGCGCGCGAGCCAGTCGTCGTGACGCACCATGGCAAGGATGCCCATGTGCTGATCTCGCTCGACGATTATCGTCGGCTCGATAGCCAGGCGAACAATGTTGCAGGGACCGCAGACCGCCTGCAACAATCGCTGGCGGGGCTGGTCGAATCGATCCGCGACGGAGTGATCCTGATCGATCGGCAATGGCGGATCGTCGCCGCCAACCCGGCGGCCTGCGACATCCTGGAACGATCATGCGCGGAGATGATCGGCGTACCCCTGACGACCGCGGTGCCACGGATCGAGCGCAGCATGCTGGCGCAGCATATCATCCGCCTGATCGACCATCGTGAGCGCTTTTCGGGCGAGTTGCCGGACATCTTGCGACCGCGCCAATGGCTGCGGATCGATCTTGTGCCGACCCCGACAGGCGGTGCGATGATCCTGCGCGACGTCAGCGGTGCCATCGACAATTTTGCCGCCACCGACGCACGCGCCGCCCTGTTGAGCGCGATCGAAGCGCAGGGCAGTATCAGTCACGCCCGCATATCGGTGCGCGGAGCGGTCGAGGCGGCGAACGACTCGCTACTCGTTATGCTCGGGGTCGATGCCACCGCGATCCGGCGGGTGCGTTTTTCGGCGTTGTTGGCGGTCGGTGATCGGTCAGGTTTTTCTGAGGGACTGGAGGCGCTGTTCCGATCGGGTCAGCCCGTCTGCATCGCGACCCAAATGGTGACGCGCGACGGCGACGCCATCGACGTCGATCTGACGATCGCCGAAGTCCGTGGACCTTATGCCAGCGATGGTGCGGTTGTTCTGGTCACCCGACGCGCTGCCTAGAACCAGCTGCCGCGGTCGATTGTCTTGCTGCCAGCGGGCAGCGAGAAGTATTGGCCGTCCTCGCCGACGATAATCGGCCCGTCGAACCGATCTTCGGCGCCGTCAAGGAACGCCGCATTCAGGTAGGGCGATGGCATCGACGGCACGACGTGGCTGAGCACCAGCATCTGGACCCCTGCGACGCGCGCGCTGTCGGCGGCTTGCGCCGGGCTGGCATGATAATCGATGATGTCGCGCATGATCTGTGCAGTCTGGTTGCGGCCCGCCTTGTCGAGCTTTGCCGCGAGCGTGTTGACCATCGCGGGGTTCAGTGCCTCGTGAATCAGAAGGTCAGCGCCTTTGGAAGCCACTTCCAGCGTGCTTGATGGTGCCGTGTCGCCACTGACGACGAGGCTGCGTCCCTTATAGTCGAACCGATAGCCGACTGACGGTTGGACCGGGCGGTGATCGACGGCGAAAGCGGTGACGCGAAGGCCGCCCGCGTCGTAGATGACCGTCGGTGCCGCCGGGAGCGCAAAGGCGATCGCCGTCGCGCCGGCAGCCGCGGGAGGCGTGATCGCCTCGCCATGGTGCGCGGTGCGATAGCCATTATCGAGTGCGTAGGCGGCGTTGAACCCGGCAATAACCTGCTCGACACCCGACGGCCCATAAACGGGCAGAGGACTTTTGTTGCCGCTGGCGGTCCAGCGCAGCAGCATCATTGGCCCCATCCCGTCGATATGGTCCGAATGAAAATGGGTCAGGAACATCGCCTTGATACGGCCATTGGGCAGGCCCATCTGTGCAATATTGCGCGCCGCACCCTCTCCTGCATCGACGACGAACAACGCCTTGCCCGCGATCACGACGGTGCAGGACGCCGCACGCTCGCGGCTGGGGAGGGGGGAGCCGGTGCCGCAGAAACCGACGTGCAATCCGTCTGGCAGATCCTTGAGCGTGTCGCGCGCCGCCGCGCGTTCGACCGCGCGCTCGAAGAGCCAAAGGCCGATCGGCCGCTGAAACAACCACGCCGACAGAAGCGCGATGCCAAGGATCGTCGCCACCCAGAGCGCTGTACGCTTGCCTTTTGTCATCTCCCATCCCCCAACTTTGTCCGCCCGTGACGAATGCACGCGCTGGACAAGCGGCGATGTTACGCCCAATCATTGGGCCAAGGAAAGTTGCAAGTAGCAACTTGCCGTTTACGTAAAGGTGAGCGCGCAGTATAAGCGCGCCATTACCCAATGGGAGATTCGTGATGGACATGGAATTCAGCCCCGAAGATCTCGCCTTCCAGCAGGAAGTGCGCGACTTCATCGCCGAAAATTACCCCGCCGAACTGCGTGAAAAGCAGGATGAGGGCGAGGAGATGTCCAAGGAGGATTTCCTTGTCTGGCACAAGATCCTGCACAAGAAGGGCTGGATCGCACCCGCATGGCCGGTCGAATATGGCGGCACCGGCTGGACGCCGACGCAGCGTTTCATCTGGTCGGAAGAATCGGCGCGCGCCGACTGCATCCGCCTGATGCCCTTTGGCCTCGCGATGGTCGGACCCGTCATTTACACCTTCGGCACGCCCGAACAGAAGGCGCATTTCCTTCCCCGCATCCTGTCGGGTGAGGATTGGTGGTGCCAAGGCTATTCGGAGCCGGGTTCGGGCAGCGATCTTGCCTCGCTGCGCACGACGGCCGTCCGCGACGGCGACGACTATATCGTCAATGGGCAAAAGACCTGGACGACGCTCGCGCAGCACGCTGACTGGGGCTTCTTCCTGGTGCGTACCGACAAGGACGCCAAGCAACAGGAGGGGATTTCCTTCCTCCTCATCGACATGAAGTCGCCCGGCATTACCGTGCGCCCGATCATCACCTTGGGCGGCGAGCATGAGGTCAACGAGGTGTGGCTGGAGGATGTCCGCGTCCCCGTCGCCAACCGCGTTTACGAAGAAAACAAAGGCTGGACCTGCGCCAAATTTCTGCTCGCGCATGAACGGACCGGCATTGCCGGGGTCGCGGCGTCGAAGCGCGGGATCGAAAAGGTCAAGGCCATCGCCCGCACCGAAGTCGATGGCGACAAGCCGCTGCTCGCCAATGCGTTCTTCAAGCGCAAGGTCGCCGAGCTGGAAGTCGATCTGGCGGCGCTCGAATTAACCGAGCTGCGCAGTCTCGCCGGCCCGAACGCCGGGCGTGGCCCGGGGCCGGAATCGAGCCTGCTCAAGATCAAGGGATCTGAAATCCAGCAGCGCTTGACCGAATTGTCGCTGGAGGCCGTCGGCCATTATGGCGCGCCCTATTTCCGCGGATTCGGCGAGGGCGATAACGAACATCCGATTGGCCCCGACTACGCGCACCGCGCCGCGCCGACCTATTTCAACATGCGCAAGACGACGATCTATGGCGGGTCGAACGAGATTCAGCGCAACATCATCGCAAAGATGGTTTTGGGCCTCTGACGCATGCGTCGCCCCCGCGCAGGCGGGGGCCGCAATCGGCCTGGCTCAGCGCCGCTGTATAAACCAATAGCGGCCCCCGCCTTCGCGGGGGCGACGGGGATGTAAAATGGATTTCACCTATACCGAAACGCAGGACATGATCCGCGACACGCTGTCGCGCTTCCTCAGCGACACCTATGATTTTGAAACGCGCCAGAAGTTCATCAATTCGGACAGCGGTCGCGATCCGGCGATCTGGACCGCCCTGGCGCAGGAACTCGGCATGCTGGGCGCAGCCTTTGACGAGGACCATGGCGGTCTTGGCGGCGGTGCGCTCGAAAATGCGATCGTGATGGAGGAATTGGGCAAGGTCATCGGGATCGAGCCCTACTTGCCCACCGTCGTCATCGCAGGCGGCGCACTGAAAGCCGTCGGCGGGGCGCAGGCTGACGCAATGATCCCCGAGATCATTGCCGGCAACGCGATCATCGCTTTCGCCTATGCCGAGCCTCAGGGCCGCTACGATCTTGCCAATCTGCGCACCACCGCGAAGAAGGACGGCGCGGGCTATGTGCTGAACGGGCACAAGGGTGTTGTTTACGCCGCACCATGGGCGACGCATCTGCTCGTCACCGCGCGTACCGGCGGCGGCCAGCGCGACCGCGAGGGCGTGTCGCTGTTCCTGATCGACGCCAATCTGCCCGGCATCGTCCGCCGCGACTATCCGACCGTCGATGGCAGCCGCGCGTCGGAAATCTATTTCGAAAATGTCGCAATCCCCGGCGACGCGCTGCTCGGCGGCGAAGGCACCGGCCTGCCGCTGGTCGAACAGATCGTCGATGAAGCGACCGTCGCGGTGTGCGCCGAAGCGACCGGCGTCATGCAGAAGCTACACGAAGGCACGCTGGAATATACCCAGCAGCGCAAGCAGTTCGGCATTCCGATCGCCAAGTTCCAAGTGCTCCAGCACCGCATGGTCGACATGTTCATGGAAGTCGAACAGGCGCGTTCGATGACGATCATGGGGGTGCTGAAGCTTGGCCTGCCCGCGAACGAGCGCATGGCTGCGGTCTCGGCGGCCAAGGCGAAGGTCGCGCGCGGCGCCAAATTTGTCGGACAGAATGCGATTCAAACGCATGGCGGCATCGGCATCACGCAGGAATTGGCGATCGGCCATTATTTCAAGCGCGCTACGATGATCGAGGGCCAGTTCGGCAGCCATGATTATCACATGGACCGTTACGAACGGCTTGTGCTGGCGGATTGATCTAGCGAACACCTCTCGGGCGGAGTGGGGCATCGACGACGGCAGTGGCAGTTATCGACCGATAGCTGCCGTTGATCCTCCCTGTCGCGCAGCGATGGGGAGGTGGCAGCGCGAAGCGCTGACGGAGGGGCTTTGGCGCTACCGTCGCCGCCCCTCCACCATTCGCTTCGCGAACGGTCCCCCTCCCCATGGCTTCGCCACAGGGAGGATCTATAGCATCGTCATCCCGGCCTGCGCCGGGATGACGAATTGAGCGTAGCGGTTACCGATCGAAACTAGCCGTCGCCCCCGCGAAGGCGGGGGCCGCTGTCGGTTTACGCAGCGACGCAGGGATAGGCAGCTAGCGGCCCCCGCCTTCGCGGGGGCGACGGTCAGTCGGAACGTCCGCTCACCACCCCAAAGCCGACATTCGCTAATACGCTACATCCACCGCGATCCGCAGCGTCCTTGGCCGCAGCGGGGTCATGAAACCCTCATTACCCTCGACAAACGGCGTCCCCAGCGAAAAGCGATTGCCGCGCGAATCGAACAGGTTGGTCAGCGTCAGCGACAATCCGCGCCGTTCATTGCCGACGCGCATCGCCAGTCCGGTGTCGATATAATCGCCCTGGCTTTCGCCCAGAACCGGCCCGATCCCAAGCCGCGACGGTCCGACATAGTTGGCCCAGCCATTGACACGAAAATCCTCGTCGCCGACGACGGTCGCATAATTGACCGATCCGCGCACCGCGTGGCTCGCGACATTGGGAATGCGGCCCAGTCGGGCGGGCGCTGCGGCAAATACCGGCAGGATTTCCAGCGCCAGATCGTCGACGCGGCTGTGGTTATAGACTGCGCCGAGTTCAAAGGTCAGTGCCTCGGTCGGGCGCATCGCGAGCGCGCCCGAAACGCTGGTGATCCGGCCATCGCCGATGTTGGCGGTGGTCGGAAAGCCCGTGCTGTCGATGAAATCGGCCTGGATGTTGCGCCAACGACTGTGCGACACCGCAATGCTGGCATCGAACAGGCTTTGCCGCTTGTCGCCGAAGCGGACACCCGCCTCCCACGTCCGCACCTGATCGTTCAGGAAGCGCCGCACAAAATTGCCATCGACCGCGAGGCCGCCGGGCCGGAATCCTTCCTGATAGCGCGCATAGAGGCGCAGGTTATGCAGCGGCGTCGCGAGCAGGGAGAAGGAGGGCAGCAGGTCGGTTTCGCTTCGCGACGCGGTCGTCGCGCGGCCCGCCTGGGCGAGCGCGAACGAGACGCCTTCCGCCATCCCGCCCAGCCGCGCGTGCGACAGGCGGACGCCGCCCGCCGCGATCAGGTTCGGCGTCACTTCGACCGTCGCCTCGGCATAGCCCGTGACTTCGGTAATTTTGTTGGTGACGCCGGGGAGGACCGCGCGCAGCGCGCCATAGCGATATTCGCGGTTCTGCTGCGCGCGATTGTCGATGAAGCTCGCGCCGATCACCCAGCCCAACCCGTCATGATAGGGACGCGACAAGCGGTTTTCGCTGACGAACATTCGCGTCGCGTTGCGCTGGTCGAGCACGCGGGGCACCGTGCTGAGCAGGACGATCTGGATCGGTGCGAACAGGCGCTCGACATCGACCGCGCCGCTCGAGACGACCGATCCGGGCGGCGCTTCGGGCAGGCTGGCGTCGAAGCGTTCGAACAGGCGATGGTCGACAAAGGCGTTCGACGACTGGAAATGCAGACCGTCCCAGTCTTTCATCACCACAATCGTACCAAGCCCGTAACGCGCCGAGGCATTCTGCTCGACCATCGAATTGCGCGTCAGCGGGTCGGCCGCCTTGTCGGCATATTGTGCATCGTTTGATTTGATCGACTGGTACACACCGCCCAGATCGACGGTCCAGTCATCGCCCGCATCGAAACGAAAGGCCGCGCGTCCGCCGCGCACATGGACGCGGTTGACGTCATTCTGTCCGCGCAGCGGGTTATCGATATAGCCGCCGTCGGTCAGCATATAGCCGACGAGACGGAGCGCATGGCCGTTGTCGCCCACCGGCAGATTGGCGATCGCGGCGATGTCGCCGCCCGGGTCGCCATGCTGAGTTACCGAGACGCCCGCGATCGCCTGCACCGACATCGCGCGCGGATCGGGCGATTTGGGGACGACGCGGATGATGCCGCCGAGCGATCCGGCACCATAGAGCGTGCCCTGCGGTCCTTCGAGGATTTCGACATTGTCGACGTCATAAAGACGCAGGTCGGGATCGGGGGCATTATAGCTGAGCCGGATGTCGCCCAGATATTGCCCGACGGTCGATTGCGTCGGGCCGGTGAAGCTGGAATCGGCGATGCCGCGAATGAACAGCTTGTTGCGCCCCGAACCCAGATGGGTCGAGGACACCGTCGCGGTGCGCGACAGGATCGATTCCATCCCGCGTTCGCCGCCAAACGCCAAATCGCCGCCACTCAATTGGGTGACGACGCCGGCAAAATGCGAATAGGGCAGGTCGGTTTTCGACGCGGTGACGATGATCTCGTCCTGCGCCGTGGCGACCATATCCTGCGAAGGCGCGCGCGCGCGCGGCTGCGGCGTCTGCCGCGGCGGGGCGGGGCGTTGGGCGACACGCGGTGTGTGGGGGCGGCGTTCGATGCGCCAGCTGGTGGCCGAGACGCGGACGGCACGAGCGTCGGAACCGCTCAACAGCCGCTGGATCGCTTCCTCGACGCTCATCCGCCCGCGCACGCGTTTGGCCCGCGCCTGCCATAGTTTTGCGTCGACGACGCTGATGCTGACCCCGGCCTGCCGACTGATCACCGGCAGGGCGGTCGACAGGCTCCCTTTCGGTACGTCGAACGTGCGTTCCTCCGCCGCCAAGGCCTGCGCGGGCAGGGCCAGCAGCGTCGCAGCGGCGACAAGGGCAAGGCGCGGGTGCATGGTCAGCGGGTCAATATCCAGCCGTCGCCCTGTCGCTGCGCCCTTGTTCCCGACAAGGCGGCAAGATCGGCGATCGTACGGCCCCGGTTCTTGTCAATGATCAGCGCGCCGCGAAACGACAGGTCAGCGGCCGCAGGCGCGATCCGAACATCCATTCCCGCGGTTCGCTTCAGATCTTCGGCCACCACCGCCAGCGGCGCGCCGTTGTAAACCAGCAGCCCGCTGCGCCAGCCGCCGATGCTGGCCACATCGACGTCCTGCACGACCGGCGCCTTTCGATCGCCATCGCGGACCTCGATCGCCTTGCCCGCGAGCAGGCGAACCTTGTCGCGGTCGGGGTTGTAAAGAACGATACCCTCCGACACGGCGACCGACGTCTGGCGCTCGCGCCGAACGACGTTGAACGCGGTTCCCAGATCGACGATGCGGTCGCTGCCCGTTTCGACGACAAAGGGATCCTTGTCGCGATGGACGACGTGGAACATCGCCTCACCGCTTTCCAGACGAGCGAAGCGCGGGCGATCCTTGTCGATTTCGACCACCGAACCGCCATTGATGTCGATCCGCGATCCATCGGCAAGCTCGATCGTGCGCTGCTCGCCCGCCGCGGTTTCGATCCGATCGGCGCTACCGAAGGGATTGAGGGTCGATAGCCCGACAACCGCGACCAGCGCTGCCGCCATGGCGCCGCCAAACCAGCCACGACGTGACGCACGGCGCGGCGTGGTAGGCACGGTCGCTGCCATCGGCTTTGCCGCCGGAGGCAGCGCGCCAAGATCCTGATCGAGGCTCGCAACGGCATCGTAGATGGCGGCATGGTCGGGGTCCTCGCCGAGCCAGTCGGTAAAGCCTTCCCAGTCGTCGAACGCCGGGTCGCGCTGGCGGATCAGCCAGTCGATGGCGCGCGCTTCAATGCTGTCGATATCAGGACGCATCGAACTGTCTCCGTAGCGCGGCAAGCGTCGCATACACCTTGCGCAAATCGGCTTCGACTGTGCTCAGGCTGACCCCCATTTCACTGGCAATATCGCGTTGATTGGCGCCGTCGACGCGGAACCGGCGAAAGATATGGGCGGCGCGTTCGCCGCTACCCGCAATCGCCGCCTCGACCAGCGCAAGCTGCTCGCGCGAGATCAGCGCGATCTCTGCCGACGGGGCGTGGGTGGCCGCTGTCTCCCCCCAGGCTTGATCGCGCAGCGCGCTTTGCCGCGCTGAACGATAACGGTCGAGCATCAGATTGTTGGCGGCGCGCATGACATAGGGCAGGGGGTCGGCGACCGGCCCCATGGGACGATCGGTCAGTCGCATCCACAAATCCTGGAACAGATCCTCAGCCGCATCACCGGCGCCGCGCGCCAGCAAGAAACGGACGATCCGATCGCGGTTGGCGAGCAATACGCCTTCGATGCCTTGCGCAGCATCGGTTCGGTCGTTCGAACTGGTCATCGATTGCTTGCTCTGGAACGCCATCTTTTGCCGGTCGGCGCCGCCCCGGCGCGCGCCATAGCTTCCCCTGATGCCGCCGTCATATAGCGGCCAAGTCCCACCGCGCAACCGCGGTGCCGGACGAGAGTGAAGGGGCAGTGCAAACATCGGCGTCTTGTTTCATTTCTGTCTAAGCAAGGGGGAGGCGGGGGTAGGGAGGTGCCTCCCCCTTGCACGCGGGGCCGGCCGGGGGGCTAGAGGCCGACCCGCAGACTCGCACGGAACGCCCAGCCGATATGGCTTTGCTGTTCCTCCGCGGACACTTCGCCAGCGACCTGAAAGGCCGAATTGCCGGCGATGCCACGGAGACGGCCGACCCAGCCGCTCGTGCGATCATCAGGGATAAGGGTGAACGGCGTGCCGTCCTTGAACGACGCCGTCGTCGCGCCGAGCGTGCCGCCGACGATCTGGCGACGGCCGCCTTCGATTTCGAAGCGCGTCCAGCCGTCATATTGGTCAAGGCCGCCGAAATCCATGCCGAGCGCCACGGTACCCGACACCGCCAGCTCATCGCTGTCACGCCCCAGCACCTTCAGGTCGAGCGCGTCGCCGCCGCCGGTTTCCTGATAGCCCTTTTCGGTCAGTTTGAAGTAATCGACCGCGACCATTGGGCGGATCGTGATCCCCCCGGCGCGGGCGTCATAGGCGAGCGAGCCCGATGCCGACCACAGGGTTCCGTCCCATTTCCCCTTCATCGTCTTCTCGATGTCGTCAGCGCCCGCCTCGGCGCTGAAGATGCGGGTGCCCTTCATCTTGATCGGCGCGCCCGAGACGCGGGCGTTCGCCATGAAGCCCTTTGACCGCAGGCGCCAATGCAGGGCGCCCTCGAACTGGCTGGTGCTGACCTCGTTCGCATTGCTGCCGTTGCTGTCCTTGCCGCTCAGAAATGCGATCGAGCCGCCGAAGTTGCCGATGTCGCTCTTTATCTCGGCGCCGAGCCCGATGCCCCAGCCGCTGACGTCGTAGCTCGCGGTATCGCCGACGCTCTTCGATGTGCCCCAGACGGCCTGGTTCACCCAATAACCCCATTTGCCCTCGTCCTGGAACGGCGCGTTGGGGTCTTGCAAATGCCGCGACAGCGCGCGCGAGCCAGAGGTCACCGTCTCGAACACGCCGCCCTCATGCTCGGGAAGCATCTGCCCCAGCTGGCTGCGGAACTGGTCGCCGCTGGTGATCCCCAGGAACACGTCCTCGATCTTCTGGTCGGCGACCACCGCGTCAAGCACCGCGTCGAACGCGCCGGCTTCCGACCGATTGAGCCCGAGTTCGGTTGTGCTCTTGCGCGACACATCGACGATCAGCTGCGTCGCGTTCGACGTCAACGTGCCTTTGTAGAGGAACGGCAGCAGCGTCTGCGACGCGGTGAGGTTGTTCGCGCCGGTCAGCGTACCGGCGGTCAGGACGATGTGCCGACCTTCGGCCTGTTCGATGCTCGACAGGCGCAGCGCCAGCTTGGATTCGGCGCCAAAGCTTGCGTTGCCCGTGACCTGCAACGCGGTGCCGGTGCTGCCGGTGTCGAGCAGGACGCCCAGCGTTCCCTTGTCGGTGACCGCCAGCGACGCAATCCGCGCTGCGCCCGTGACGTCAAAGGTGCCGCCGCCGACCGAGACGGCGAGTCCCTGCGCATTGGCCAGCGAGCCCGAGAAGACCGAGGTACCGCCGATGCTGAGCGTATCGGCGCCACCACCGAAATCGACCGTACCGGTGAATTTCGACGTGCCGACCAGCGCCATGCTGTCGTTCCCGGCGCCAAAGCGCGCGTTGCCGGTGTAGATCGCGTCACCCGACAGCGCGAGGCGGTTGTTGCCGCCGCCAAAGAAGCTGTTCCCCTTCACCGATCCGTCGGCGATGTCGAATACGTCGTTGCCGCCGCCGAAGCGAACGTCGCCGACGATGCTGGGGGCGGTGACGCCCGACGCAACCGCGGTCTGCTTCACGGTTGCGCCTACGGCGTTGGCCGAAAGGTCGATCGCGATATTGCGGTCCGATGTGGCTAGCGCGCCCGTGGCGCTGATCGTGCCGCTGTTTTCGACCGTGGCGACGGTACCCGACAGGTCGACGATTGCCCGCGCTGTGCCATTGTCGCCGCCGGTCTTGGCCGCGATCAAGCTGCTGTTGCGGATCAACGCGACGTTGCCGCCCGCTTCGACCAGCACCGCGGTCGCGACCGAACCCGCGACATTGCCCGCGGTCGTCGCCTCGATCTTGCCCGCATTACGCAGCTCGGGGGTCGTCGCACCGCTGCCGATCCGGATCGCGGTTGCCGCGACATCTTTTGACAGCGCCGCGACGCTGCCGGTCGCGCCGATACCGATCCCGCCCGCGATGGTCACGGCGCCGCCAAGGCCGCCGATCTGCATCCCGTTGCCATCCTTGCCCGCATAAAGGCCGTTGCCGATCACGCCGCCATCGATGATCAGGCCAAAGCCGGTGCCGGTTCCCGCGACCGGGCCGATCGTTACGCTTTGCGTTGCCGAACCGATGCGCACCGCCGCCGCCGAACCGAAGGAGCGCACCGCGGCGCTGCCTTCCTTGTCGTCGGGGATGCCGTCCTTGTCCTCGTCATTGTCGGTCGTGCTCGTATCCTTGGGCGGGACGGCGAGAATTATGCCGTCGGTCACATTTCCCTCGACCGAGAGCGCCGGACCGCCGATCAGCAGGTCGTCGGCGTCGAGCTTCGACGGGTCGGCGGGCGGCGTCGTGAAGCGGTAGCCGGTCGCGGTCAGGTTGCCCTGAACGACGAGCGCGCCGGTGATGTTGCCCGCCAGCCGCGCCGCTGTCGCGTCGAGGCCGGTCGCAGTGATTGTCCCGGCTAGCCGGACGTTGCCGGTCACATCCTGCAAGCCGACGCCAAGCGCGCGGTCGCCCAGCACAGAGATGGTGCCGTCATTCGTGAAATTGCCCGTCAGCGGCCCGCCGAGGCGAATGCCTGCCGAATCATTGCCCTCGATCGTGATCGCGCCGCTGTTGACGATATTCCCGGTAAAGGCGCCGAGCGTCGCAATGCCGACGCGGTTGCCGCCCAGCGCAAAAGCGCCATCGATGTCGCCATCATTGTCGATATCGGTCGGCGCATAGGGTTCGTCGAGGATGATCTTGCCCGTCGCGGCATTGGTGATCGCGCCGACCGTTCCCGCATTGGCGACAATGCCGCGCGCGCCGTTGACGTTGCTAATCTCGATGCTGCCTTCGTTGATCACCTTGTGATTGCTGTCGATGGTAACCGCAGCGCCGCCCGCGGGTTTTACCGAACCCGTCGAGGTGACCTTGATATCGTCGGGCGCGCCCGATTTGATCGTCGACGTCCGCACCGGCGCCGTGGTGGCGGTGGTGATCGTCGTTTCGGCTTGGGCTGCCGTCGAAAGCAGGGCAGCCAGACAGGTGGTGGCCAGCAAGGTATTGCGCATCGGGTTCCTCTTGTGATCGGAGCCGGGATGTCCTCCCGGCGACAACCACAAGACGGAGCGAATGCGGCACAGCCTTGAACAAAAATCGCGCGCATCAAAGCGGCCCGGACTTCGGGTTTACCATAGGCAACCCGCCTGATATGGCCGATCGCGCTACGGGGGGCATAAACATAAGGTCGCCGTGGCATTTCGCCGCGACCGTTTCGGACGTCGGCCTGGGGTAGCGTCCACTCTGCACCGGGCATCGCGGTAATTTGCCAAACGCTGCATGCTGTTTGTGCATGCCGTGGCGGACAGGGTGGGATTCGAACCCACGGTGAGCTTGCACCCACGGCGGTTTTCAAGACCGCTGCCTTAAACCACTCGGCCACCTGTCCGCTTGGCCGCCGCCATAGCGCGCGGATGCGCTGCGGCAAGAAAAACCTTGTCGGCTCGTCCCGCCGCGCGAATGACTCGGCTCGTCCCGCCCTTGCCTAGCCAAGCCGCTCGCATCTGTGCGAGACACGCCCTATGGGTGGGAGCATCATGCACGCTATCAGTTTAAAAATCGGACGCCTTTTCGCTGTCACCACTGCCATTCTGTCGGCATGGCTGCTCACCGCATCGGCGCCGCTGCACGCGCAGAGCGGCGACAGCGGCTTCAGTGCCTATGTCCAGTCGCTGTGGCCCAAGGCGCAGGCGCGCGGGGTATCGCGGCAGGTGTTCGACCGCGTCACCGCCGGTCTGCGCTATAACCCGCGCGTGATCGCCCTCGACCGCGACAATCTGGGCAGCCCGCCGACCCACGACACCCCGATCCCGAATTTCGCGCCCTACAAGGCCAAACATGTCGATGCGGCGCGGATCGGCGGCGGGCGCCGGGTCCACGACCGCCTGCTGCCTTTGCTGTCGCGGATCGAGGCGCGCACCGGGGTGCCGACCAGCATCATGATCGCGATTTACGGCCACGAGACCGCTTACGGCCAGGTCACGGGCAATTTCGACCTTCCCGAAGCGCTCGCGACGCTGGCCTACGAAGGACGGCGCCGCAGCCTGTTCGAATCCGAGTTCCTCGCGACGCTGGAGATGGTTCAGCGCGGGGTGCCGCGCGACGTGTTGAAGGGCAGTTGGGCGGGCGCCTTCGGCTATCCGCAGTTCCTGCCGTCGGTCTATCTGGCGGTCGCCGAGGATGGTGACGGCGACGGACGCGCCAATATTTGGTCGAGCGAGGCCGATGCGATCGAATCGATCGGGGCCTATCTGCGCCGCGCCGGCTGGCGCGCCGGGCAGCCGTGGGGCGTCGCCGTGACTGTTCCAGGCAGTTTTGACCGCAATCGTTTTGCCAGCCGCCTGACGCCGACCCGCTGCCCACGCGTCTTTGCCCGCCACAGCCGCTGGCGTTCGATGGCCGAATGGCGCGCCGACGGGATCCAGCCGATCGGTGGGCGCTGGCCCGATGGACAGGTTCAGGCGGTTCTGCTCGAACCCGATGGGCCGGGACGAACCGCATATTTGCTGACCGGTAACTATCGTGCGATATTGGACTATAATTGTTCCAATTTTTACGCACTATCAGTGGGGTTGCTGGCGGATGAAATCGATCGGTAGAAAAACGGCGCTGATGGCCGGGGCGATGCTGATGCTCGCCGGGTGCGGTAGTTTTGGCGGCGAGCGCGAGGGCGGTCCAACCGCCAGCCCGGCACCGGCCCAATCCGCCGGCGGCGTGAGCGATACGCCGGTCAAGATCGGCGATCCCTATACGATCGCAGGCACCACCTACACGCCCGCGGATATCGCCGATTATGACGATGTCGGTTACGCAAGCTGGTATGGCGACGAACTCGCTGGACGGCCGACCGCCAATGGCGAGACGTTCGATCCCGCCGGGATCAGCGCCGCGCACAAGACGTTGCCGCTGCCGAGCTATGTCGAAGTGACCGCGCTCGACACCGGACGCACGATCCTGGTGCGCGTCAACGATCGCGGGCCGATGGTCGGCGACCGGCTGATCGACCTGTCGCGCGGCGCCGCCGAACAGCTGGGGCTAACCGGCGGTGTATCCGCGGTCCGGGTCCGCCGTACCAACCCGCCCGCCGCCGAGCGGGCGCAACTGCGCACGGGCCGTGCGGTTCCAGAGCGGATCGCGACCCCCGACTCATTGCTGTCGATCCTGCGCACCAAGCTCAAAGCCATGCCGGTGCCGAAAGCGTCGGCTGCCACGCCGCCGGTCGAAGCGCAGCCCGCGGCGCCCATTGCATCGGGAAAAGCCAAGCCCGGCGATGACCGGCTTGCGGTTGAAAAACCAAAGCCTGCGGCCAAACCGGCAACACCCGCCAAGACCGTTCCCGCGGTGTCCGGAAAATTCGTCGTCCAGGTTGGCGCTTTCAGCAGCGAAAGCCGCGCCGATGCCGCCGCAAAGTCGGTGGGCGGGACGGTCAGCAAGGCCGGAAATCTCTGGCGCGTACGGATCGGCCCCTTTGCGAGCGACGCCGAAGCGCGCACCGCGCTCGGCACGGCGAAGGCGAAAGGCTTCCGCGACGCGGTGGTCCAGCGCGATCGTTGACGGGCGCCGCGTGCGAAAGACCATAAAGCAAAGCGTCGCGATTTTCACAGCCGTTCTGCTGGCTTCGGCGACGCCAGCGGTGGCAGCCGACGGGTCGCGACCCAAAAGCGTAGCGGCAACACGCCCCGCCTACACCACGCAGGCGCCGATCGTGATGCTCAAGGATCTCGATTCAGGCGAAATATTGTTTTCACGCGGTGCGGACAAACGCTTCGCGCCCGCGTCGATGGCGAAAGTCATGACAGCCTATGTCGTGCTCGACCTGATCAAAAAGGGCGAACTGACGCGCGACAAACAGTTTACGGTCAGCGAAGCGACCTGGAAGAAATGGCGGGGCAGCAACGGCGGATCGACGATGTTCCTTCGCCCGGGCGAAAAAGTCTCCGTCGACGACCTGCTCAAAGGCCTGATCACCGTATCGGGCAACGACGCTGCCGCCGCACTGGCCGTCGGTATCGATGGAAGTGAGGAAGCTTTCGTAAAAAGAATGAACGCCGTAGCGGCAAAGATTGGCATGGCGTCGAGCAATTTCGGAACGCCAAACGGCTGGCCTGACGGCGGAGTGACCAAGGTCAGCGCCGCCGATCTCATCACGCTTGCCGATCGGCTGATCCGCGATCATCCCGCTGGCTACGCCCGCTATTTTTCGATGCCAAGGCTCCAGCATGGTACTTCGCCCGAAGGCAAACCGATCATCCAGGCCAACCGCAATCCCATCCTCGGGCGCGTTCTGGGCGCCGACGGATTGAAGACCGGCCACACCTCGGAAGCCGGCTATTGCCTGCTGGGATCGGCCAAGCGCGATGGTCGGCGCCTGATCATGGTCGTTGCCGGCCTGCCGAGCGACAAAGCGCGCCGCGACGAAGCCGAGCGGCTGATGACTTGGGGTTTCGCCAAATCGATGGCCACCAACGAAGGCGGCAAGGGCAAAAAGATCGCGAGCGGCGGCGCGCGCGCCGCGCCGTGATGACAAACGCCGTGCTGGCGGCTACCGCGGTGCAATGCACGCGCGCCTCCCATTCGATCCTCGTCGGCTTTCAGCATGACACGCGGGCGCTTTATCACGCTTGAAGGCGGCGAGGGGGTCGGCAAATCGACGCAAATCGCCGCACTGGCCGAGGCGATTAGGGCGCGCGGCCTCGACGTCGTGGCAACGCGCGAGCCCGGCGGCAGCGCAGGTGCCGAAGCGATCCGGTCGCTGTTGATGGAAGGTAGCGACGACCGCTGGGATGCGCGCAGCGAAGCCTTGCTGTTCGCCGCCGCGCGCGCCGACCATGTCGCGCGGACGATCCGTCCGGCGCTGGCCCGCGGCGCATGGGTACTGTGCGACCGTTTCGTCGATTCGAGCCGCGCTTATCAGGGCGGTGGCGGCGGCCTGACCGACGCCGACATATTGGCGCTGCACGGTGTCGGATCCGAAGGGCTGATGCCCGATCGCACCTTCCTGCTCACCGTCAGCCCCGCCGAGGCCGCGCGCCGCCTGACGGCCCGTGGTGGCAGCGACCGCATGGGCAGCAAGCCCGCCGAATATCAGGCGCGCCTGGCCGAGCGCTTCGTCGAAATGGCTGGGGCAGAGCCCGAGCGCTGGCGAATCGTCGATGCCGATGCCCCCGCTGAACGGGTCACCGCGGCGATCCTCGCGGGGCTGACCGAATGGCTATGATCGGTCATCGGGAAGCCGAGGCCGCCTTTCTCGAAGGCTGGCAGGGCGGCAGGCTGCATCACGCCTGGCTCCTCGCCGGGCCGCAGGGAATGGGGAAGGGGGCTTTTGCCGCTCGCGTCGCGCGCTTTCTGGTAACCCATGGCAGCGGCGGGGACGGGCAGGCGATTGCGCTCGACGACCCGGGGGACGGCGCCGCGGGGAGACTGGTCGATGCGGGCAACCACCCCGAGATCCTGCAACTGACGCGCCAGCTGAAAGACAAGAGCAAGGACCTCGCACGCAACATCACAATCGATCAGGTGCGGGCGATGATCCGCCGCCTGCATCTGTCGCTGTCGCTTGGCGACTGGCGCGTGATTATCGTCGACGCAATCGACGATCTGGAAACCGACGCGGCCAACGCGCTGCTCAAAACGCTCGAGGAACCGCCGGCAAAGACATTGTTCCTGCTCGTCAGTCACTCACCGGGGCGCTTGCTCCCGACGATCCGTTCACGATGTAGAACGCTGCGTTTTCAACCGGTTGATCGTGACGTCATGACCGCATGGCTGCACGATCTGCGCCCGATGCTCGAGATCGCCGAGGTGCGCGCGATCGTCGCCGCATCGGGCGGCGTGCCGGGCAAGGCGCTGGCACTGATCGACAGCGATGTCGCCGCGATGGAGAAAAAACTGCTCGCGATCGCCGCGACCGGCGACCCCGAAAACCGGCTGCGCGAGGCGCTGGCGCGCGAGGTCGGCGGCACGAGCAATCGCCCTCGGCTCGAACTGGTGATCGACATCGTCCCCGGGCTGCTCGCGCGGCTGGCGCGCGAACGGTCAGTGGCGGAGATCGCTCCCATCTTGGCGCAATGGGACCGCGTCCAGCGCACCGTTCGCGACGCGATCCGCGGCTCCTACGACGGCACGATGGTCGGGTTCGAAATCGGCAACTGCCTCGCTGAACTGGCGCCGCGTTCGACGTGACCGGCACGCTGACGCTTTCCCTCGCGCGCGCCAACGGCTAAGGCGCGGCCATGTCCGAAAACAGCGCCCCTTTCTACATCACCACCGCGATCAGCTACCCCAATGGTCGTCCGCATATCGGCCACGCTTATGAAGCGATTGCTACCGACGTGATGGCGCGGTTTCAGCGCGCCCAGGGTCGCGACGTGCGGCTGATCACCGGCACCGACGAACATGGCCTGAAAATGTTCCAGACGGCGCGTGACCAGGGCCGTGAAACGATCGACCTGGCAGATGAAATGTCATCTTATTTCCGTGAGATGTATGCCAAACTGAATATCAGCTATGACGATTTCATGCGCACGTCGGACCCAGCACATCATGCCGCATCGCAAGCGATCTGGCGCGCGATGGAGGCCAATGGCGATCTTTATCTCGACCGCTATGAGGGCTGGTATTCGGTTCGTGACGAAGCCTTCTACGACGAAAGCGAACTGGTCGACGGGGAGGGGGATGCCCGCCTGTCGCCGCAAGGCACCCCCGTTGAGTGGACGGTCGAGGAAAGCTGGTTCTTCCGCCTGTCGAACTATCAGGACAAATTGCTCGCGCTGTACAAGGAGCGGCCCGATTTCATCCGCCCCGAAAGCCGCCGCAACGAAGTGATGCGCTTCGTCGAGGGCGGACTCAAGGATCTCAGCGTCTCGCGCACCAGCTTCGACTGGGGCGTTCCGGTTCCGGGATCGCCGGGGCATGTGATGTATGTGTGGGTCGACGCGCTCACCACCTATCTTTCCGGTTTGGGCTATCCAGACCTGGATGGCGATTTTAGCAAATTCTGGCCCGCAAATGTCCATATGATCGGCAAGGATATTGTGCGTTTTCATGCCGTTTACTGGCCGGCTTTCCTGATGAGTGCCGGCCTGCCGCTCCCCAAACAGGTGTTCGGCCACGGCTTCCTGCTGAACCGCGGCGAAAAGATGTCCAAATCGCTGGGCAATGTCGTCGATCCCATGGCGCTCGCCGACACCTTCGGGGTCGATCCGCTGCGCTATTATCTGCTGCGCGAAGTCAGCTTTGGCCAGGACGGTACCTATTCCGCGGAAGCGATCGTGCGGACCGCCAATGCCGACCTCGCTAACAGCTTTGGCAATCTGGCGCAGCGCAGCCTGTCGATGATTTTCAAGAACTTGGATGGCAAACTGGAAAAGTTTTGTCCCGCTGCGCCCGATGATGAGCTGGCAGCCAAGGTCAGGATCGCAACGCAAACCGAATTGCCGCGCGAATTTGAGAATCTCAACTTTTCAGTCGGGATCGAAGCTTGGTTGCGCGCCGTGTTTGCCTGTAACCAATATGTCGATGAACAAGCCCCCTGGGCGCTCAAGAAGACCGATCCCGATCGTATGACGGCGGTGCTGATGACGTTGTTCATGGTCGTGCGCGATCTCGCGATTGCAATTCGCCCTGTCGTGCCGACAGCGGTCGATAATCTGCTCGATCAGATGGGCATTGCGGCGGACGAGCGCGATTTTGCCGCGCTGGCCGATCCGGACTGGTTCGCAAAGCTCGCTGACAGCGGCTTTTCGCTCGGACAGCCGACCCCCCTCTTCCCGCGCCTCGACGTGCCGGAAGGGGAAGGGGAGGCGTGATGCTCGTCGATTCGCATTGCCACCTCAATTACAAGAGGCTCGCCGAACAGCAGGGAGAGGTGCTCGACCGCGCCCGCGCCCGCGGCGTGACGGCGATGCTCAACATCGCAACGCGCGAGAGCGAATGGGACGATGTCCTGGCGGCGGCAGAAGCCAATCCTGACGTGTGGGCCAGTGTCGGCATCCACCCGCACGACGCCGACCATCATCCCGATGTCGATACCGCCAAGCTGATCGAGCGTGCGGCGCACCCGCGCGTGGTTGGCATCGGCGAGACCGGCCTCGACTATTATTACGACAAGAGCGACCGCGTCCGGCAGCAGGACAGTTTCCGCCGCCACATCCACGCGTCGCAGGCAACGGGGCTGCCGATCATCGTCCATACCCGTGACGCCGAAGCGGACACGCTGGCGCTGCTGGGCGAAGAGATGGGCAGGGCGGCGTTTACCGGCGTGATCCATTGCTTCACCGCGAGTGACGATTTCGCGCGCAGGGCGCTCGAACTGGGATTGATTATTTCGATCTCTGGCATCGTGACGTTCAAGAATGCCGCCGATCTGCAGGCGACCGCCAAATGGCTGCCGCAGGACCGGCTGCTGATCGAAACCGACTCCCCTTTCCTCGCCCCCGTCCCGCACCGCGGCAAGACAGGCGAACCAGCGTTTGTCGCCGATACGCTGGCGTTTCTGGCAACGCTGCGGGGCGAGGACCAAGAAACGCTGGCCGCGGCAACCAGCGCCAATTTTTACAAGCTTTTCAAAAAGGCGGCGCCGTGACGTCAAGCGCGCTATGAAGGTTCGCATCCTGGGCTGCGGAACGTCGTCGGGCGTACCGCGGATCGGCAATGACTGGGGGCAATGCGACCCCGATAATCCGCGCAACCTGCGCAGTCGCGCATCGATCCTGATCTCGCTCGGCGGTTTTCGCCTGCTGGTCGACAGCAGCCCCGACATGCGGCTGCAACTGCTCGATGCAAAGGTCGGTGTCATCGACGGCATCATCTGGACGCATGAGCATGCCGACCATTGCCATGGCCTCGACGACCTGCGCCAGATCATGCACCTGCGCGGATCGCAGGTGCCCGCCTATGCGCGCGGCCATGTGCTCGACACCCTCAAATGGCGCTTCACTTACGCATTTGCAGGAAATGCCGGCTATCCGGCGTTGGTCGATCCGATCGATCTGCTGGATCATCAGTCGATCGGTCCCATCGAGGTGTCGGCGATCGAAATGCCGCACGGGCCGATCAAGGCGAGCGGACTGGTCTTTAGCGATGGCGTCCACAAGATTGGATATGCCACTGATTTTTCGAAATTTACCGACGAGATGGTCGACTTTTTCCAGGGCGTCGACCTGTTCGTGATCGATGCGCTGCGCCGCTATCCACACCCGACGCATCCGCATCTGGCGATGACGCTCGCGGCGCTTGAGAAATGCGGCAATCCACGCGCGATCATCACCCACATGGACAACACGATGGATTATGACGATCTGGCGGCCGAATTGCCACCGGGTGTCGAGCCGGGATATGACGGGCTGGAGGTGCAGCTATGAGTGGTGACACAGGCGTCCAGCTGATCTGGTTCGTCGGGGCATTCGCGCTGGTGATCAGCTCGCTGGTCGCGCGGCGCTTGCCAATGACCGACTGGGTCAAAATGGCGCTGGCGTGGGTCGCGATTTTCGCTTTGGTCTTTCTGGTCATTCGGACGTGGCAACTCGTCACATGATCCGCGACGAATAGGTTGCCTGACGGTTGATGAGAAAGCTGCCTGATTCCAACGGCAGGGGGCTTTCTTGCCTCACCACATCAATGTGTATTTAACATAATATATATTATCGGATAATTGCATGCCTGACACGTCGCTTCTGTCCCCCATCGATCGCCTGCTGGCGGTGATGGCCAAATTGCGCGATCCCGATGGCGGTTGCGAATGGGATCTGGCGCAGACTTTTGCGACGATCGCACCCTACACGATCGAAGAAGCCTATGAAGTCGCTGATGCGATCGCTGGCGGCAATCCTGCGGCAATTTGCGACGAGCTTGGCGACCTGTTGCTCCAGGTCGTGTTCCATAGCCAGATTGCCGCCGACGCAGGCCTGTTCGACTTCAACGACGTCGCGACCGCGATCAGCGACAAGATGGAACGCCGCCATCCGCATATCTTCGGTGACGGCAAGACGGATGACGTCCGCCAGCAATGGGAACAAATCAAGGCCGATGAACGCGCCGCTGACGGCCCGAAGGGCGCACTGTCGGGCGTGGCGCTGTCGCTTCCCGCACTCCTGCGCGCCCAAAAGCTCCAGTCGCGCGCCGCCCGCGTCGGTTTCGACTGGCCCGATGCCGAAGGGCCGCGCGACAAGATCGCCGAAGAATTGGAAGAGGTCGCGACCGCCTCCGACGATGCCGCGCGCCACGAAGAGATCGGCGACCTGCTGTTCGCCGTCGTCAATTATGCAAGCCATCTACGCGTCGATGCCGAAACCGCGCTGCGCGATGCCAACGCGAAATTCGCCCGCCGCTTTGCCGCCATGGAAGATCGCGCCGGCGGCAGCCTG
This sequence comes from Sphingopyxis sp. EG6, assembly GCF_003609815.1. NCBI lineage: Bacteria > Pseudomonadati > Pseudomonadota > Alphaproteobacteria > Sphingomonadales > Sphingopyxidaceae > Sphingopyxis > Sphingopyxis sp. EG6. The sequence goes on along the minus strand of NZ_AP017603.1, from coordinate 1,387,179 downwards.
GCCGGGCTGTCGCTCGACGTGCAGGAAGCTCATTGGCAGGCGGTCAAGGCGTCGGAGCGTCGTCCATAGGCCACAGCCGCGCGAACCGCGCGCCGTCGGCGGGATCAAGGCGCACGGTCAGCACATGGCCTTCCCCCTGCGGCTCGTCGGCGAGCACTTCGCCGCGCGCGTAAAGCCATGCCGCAGCTTCGCCGTCCTGATAGCTCAGGTAAATCCGCTGGATCTTGTGAAGCGCGGTTAGCTGCGACGCCATCAGCCCGCGCGCGTCTTCGACACCCTCGCCCGTTACGGCCGAGATGACCGCGACGTCAGAGCGCCGCGCCGCCATCTCCTCGATCGCGGTGCGGCTGTCGTCGTCTGCGGTGTCGATCTTGTTCCAGATTTCGATCTGGGGGATCGGCGGTGGCGCATCGCCCTCGCCGTCGTCCTGCGGCCCGTTGACGCCCAGCGAGCCCAGAATCGCGCTGACATCGTCATATTGCGCTTCGCTGTCGGGGTGGACGATGTCGCGGACGTGCACGATCAGGTCGGCGGTCGTCACCTCTTCGAGCGTCGCGCGGAAGGCCGCGACCAGTTCGGTCGGCAAGTCCGACACAAACCCCACCGTGTCCGACAGGATCGCCTTGTCGATCCCGGGCAGCCGGATTTCGCGCATCGTGGGATCGAGGGTCGCGAACAACATGTCTTCCGCCATGACGTCACTTCCCGTCAAGCGGTTGAAAAACGTCGATTTACCGGCGTTGGTATAGCCGACCAGCGCGACCACCGGCCAAGGCGCGCGCTGGCGCTTTGACCGCTGGAGCTGGCGCGTGCGCCGCGCATCGTCGAGCGACCGGCGGATGCGGGCCATGCGGTTGCGGATCATCCGGCGGTCGGCTTCGATCTGCGTTTCGCCGGGGCCGCCAAGGAAGCCGAAGCCGCCGCGCTGGCGTTCGAGATGGGTCCAGCTGCGCACCAGCCGCCCCGCCTGATAATCGAGATGCGCCAGTTCGACCTGCAACCGCCCCTCCGCAGTTGCGGCGCGTTCGCCAAAGATTTCGAGGATCAGCCCGGTCCGGTCGATCACCTTGGTGCCAAAGGCCGTTTCCAGATTGCGCTGCTGGATCGGGCTAAGCGCGGCGTCGACCACGACCAGTTGGACGCCGTATTTCTCGATGTCGGGCGTAATCGCTTCGATCTGCCCGACGCCGAGCAAGGTCGCTGCGCGCGTCTGGCGCAGGCGCAAACTGTGGACGGCAACGACGTCGAGCCCGATCGCGAGCGCAAGTCCCCGCGCCTCCTCGGCGCGCGCGTCGAGATCGCGCGCTAGCCGCTGGCTATGCCATTCGGGCACGACCAACAGCGCGGCCGCGCCGCGGGTCACCTCTTCCGGACTGTCGATAATCGAGGCGATCAGGCGTCGTCCGCTTCGCCGTCACCCTCGCCGCTATCGGTCAGGTTGATCGGGCCGTTCGGCTGCACCGTCGAAATCGCGTGTTTGTACACGAGTTGCACCTGGCGCTCGCGCTCGAGCAGCATGCAGAACAGGTCGAATGCGACGATATCGCCCTGCAGCATCACGCCATTGACCAGGAACATGGTCACCGATTCGTCGGATTTGCGCACCGCGTTCAGGAATACGTCCTGCAAAGCCTTCCCCTTGCTTGCGGGCGCATCGCGCAAACTCGCCCCAAGCAACGACAGGTCAAAGTCGTGCGACGGCATCACTGTCGAGATCGCATGCTTATAGACAAGCTGCGACTGACCGTCGCGGCGCAGCAACAAGGAAAAATTGTCAAACCAGGTGATGATGCCCTGAAGCTTCACGCCCTTGACGAGAAACATCGTCACCGGCGTCTTGCTCTTGCGCAGGGCGTTCAGAAAAATATCCTGGAGATTCTGGCTCTTATCGGACACATTTGCCTCCTGTTTTTGGCGGTACGACCGCGGGTATGCTCCGGTTTTCCGGCTTTAAGACCTTCTTCTTGCTGTCAATATGCGGCAAAGCCTGCCTCAGGTCTAGCGCAAAGCCTTTACCCCTCGCCGTCCGAACTCTCGGTGAGCCCCAAAAGTTTCAGTTTGCGGTGCAGCGCCGACCTTTCCATGCCGATAAAGGTCGCGGTGCGCGAAATATTCCCCGAAAACCGATTGATCTGGATGCGCAGATATTCGCGCTCGAAATTCTCGCGCGCCTCTTTCAGCGGGATAGCGGTGATCGATTCCGAATTGGGCAGGATGTCGGTGCCTCCGCGCACCAGCTCGCCGGGCAGCATATCGGCGTCGATCCGAGCCAACCGGTCGCTTGGCGCCAGGATCATCACGCGCTCGATCACATTGCGCAGTTCGCGGACGTTGCCCGGCCATTCATGCGCTTGCAACGCCGCCATCGCTTCCGAACTGATCTCGGGCGGCGGCACCCGGCGGTCGGCGGCGTAGCGGCGGATATAATGGTCGCACAGGCTGGCGATGTCGTCGCGCCGTTCGCGCAGCGGCGGGATATGCACCGGCACGACGTTGAGCCGGTAATAGAGATCCTCGCGAAAGCGGCTCTCGGCGATTTCGGTCATCAGGTCGCGCGCCGATCCGGAAATGATCCGCACATCGACGCGGATCATCGTGCGGCCGCCCACGCGCGTAAAGCTCTGGTCGGTCAAGACGCGCAGGATCTTGCCCTGCGTCGTCAGCGGCATGTCGGCGACCTCATCGAGGAACAAGGTTCCGCCATGCGCCTGTTCGAGCAACCCGACACGGATCGCCCCGTCGTCGCCTTCGGCGCCGAACAGCTCGGTTTCGACGGTTTCCGGGTCCATGCGCGCCGATGAAATGACACGGAAGGGCGCATTGTGGCGACCGCTCCACCCGTGCAGCACGCGCGCAGCGACTTCTTTCCCGACCCCTGCCGCGCCGGTGATCAGCACCCGGCTGCCGGTGCCCGCCACGCGCTTCAGCGTCGCGCGGACATTGTTGATCGCCGCGCTGGTTCCGGTCAGCTCGTCCGACGGCCCCGCCTTTTCGCGCAGCTGCTCATATTCGAACTTCAGCCGCTCGCTCTCGGTCGCCCGCGCCACCAGATGGAGCAGCCGCGATGCTTCGAACGGCTTTTCGATGAAATCATAGGCGCCGCGGCGAATGGCTGCGACGGCGGTGTCGAGCCCGCCATGGCCCGAAATGACGATGATCGGCAGCGTCGGGTCGAAATCCTTGATCGCTTCGACCAAGCCCAAGCCGTCGAGCCGCGAGCCCTGCAACCACACGTCGATCAGTGCGAGCGATGGGCGTCGCTGGCGGATCGCTTCGAGCGCGGAGTCGCTGTCCGAGGCGATGCGCGCCTCATAACCCTCGTCTTCCATGACGCCGGCGACCAGATCGCAAATGTCGCGTTCGTCGTCGACGATCAGAATATCAAGCGCCATGTTCTTCTCTGTCCTGTCGGTTGCGGATCCGCCCCGGAACCGATTCTGCGTACCCCATGCTTGTTTCTTCGCCCTTGCCTTCCAATCCGCGCAGGCGGTCGGGATGGAGCGTCAGCGTGACGCATGTCCCCTGCCCTGCCGGATTGTCGGAAAATTCCAGTTCGCCATAATGTTGCTCGACGATCTTCTTGACGATGGCTAGCCCCAACCCGGTCCCGCCCTGGCGGGTCGTCATATAGGGCTCGGCAATCGCCTCGCGCGCTTGCGGCAGCCCGATGCCGTCGTCCGATATCCGAATGATCAATTCCCCGCGCGGCCCCATGTCGAGCGCCGCGTCGATATGACCGCTTGGCGTAGAAGCGGAATTTTTCAGCCTTTCCTCAATGGCTTCCACCGCATTTTTGACTATATTCGTCATTGCCTGCGACAACAGGCGGCGGTCGCACACCAGCGGTTCGATCTCGTCCGGGGTTTGGATCGTGAACGCAATCTCCGGCTTCGCGACCTCGAACAGAAAGACCGACTGGCGCAGAATATCGCGGACGTCCTCGACCCCGAAGGTCGGCTTGGGCATGCGGGCGAAGCTCGAAAACTCGTCGACCATCCGCCGCATATCATGCACCTGGCGGATCACCGTATCTGTCAGCTTTTTGAAGGTCGCGCTGTCACCTTCAACCTTGTCGCCGAAGCGCCGCTGCAGCCGTTCCGCGGCGAGCTGGATGGGGGTGAGCGGGTTCTTGATCTCGTGCGCGATGCGCCGTGCAACGTCGGACCAGGCAGCTCGGCGCTGATCGAGCAATTGCTGGGTAATATCTTCAAAACTCAGGACAAAGCCGTCGCCCTGCGCAACCGCCTTGGCGGCCAGCGTCGCGGGCTCGGCATCGGGACGGGCGAGTTGCACAATCGCCTCATGTTCGTCGCCGGTCAGCAATTGCGCGAGTTCGGGCGCGACCTCGGCCAAAGGCCGTCCGGTCAAACAGTCGGTCGACTGGCAGATCAGACGTTCCGCAGCGGCGTTGGCGAGCTGGATCCGGTGGTCGGCATCGACCGAAATCACCGCCGACGACACTCCGCTAAGCACCGCTTCGATGAAGCTGCGGCGCGCCTCGAGCTGTTCATTGACGCTGACCAGAGCGCCGGTCTGGCCTTCCAGCTGTTCGGTCATGCGGTTGAAGGCGCGGGTCAGCACCGAAATCTCGTCATCGCGCGCAGGCGGCGTCACGCGAACCGACAGATCGCCCCCCGCCGCCGTGCGCGTCGCGCCGATGAGCGTACCGAGCGGGCGGACGATGCGGTCCGCGACAACGATTGCGGCGATGACCGCCAACGCGAGGAGGAGCAGCGAACCGAGGTAAAGGGCGCCGTTGAACTGCAGCTGCAAGAGCTGCGAGCGCTCGAACAACGCGTTGTAGTCCGCAAGTACCGTGCGAGCGAGTTGAAACTGCTGCTGCCCAAGGCTGGACACGGCACGCGACGCATAAAGGAACGCGTTGGGCCTGCCAGGAAGTCTTGTGACCGCCTCAATCCTGTTGGCGCTTCGCGTGACTACTACGTCTTCACCAGCGTTGAGCCGTTGGATAATGGATGGCGTTATCCGCCCTTCCGCCGCCCTATTGTCGGGGTCGATCATCACCGCAGTCCGCGGGATTCCATCGCGCCCAATCTCGATAATGGCGGATTCATTCAGTTCGCGAACTACAACTTGAAATCCATAGGCGTCTTGGAAACTGATGCTATCGATCGTCTGGCTGTCCAGATATTTGCCCAAATCCGTGGACATTGCCTTCGTTTGTCCGGCGACCGACTTTTGACTTTCCTCGTAAAACGACTGAGCCAGCGTTGCAGCGTTTTCGAACATGCCGCGCGAACGGTCGGAGTACCAGAAATCGACGCCGAACTGGAAAAGTAGCGACGCGAAAATCACGACAAGCAGTGTCGGAGTAGCCGCGATCAGCGAAAACAAGGCCACGAGCCGGACGTGCAGGCGGCCATTGCCCCCCTCCATCGATCGCACCGCGCGCGCCCGCGCGATGCGGCTGCCGATCAGCACGATCAACGCCATCGCGGGCACCAGGTTGGCGACCATGATCGCCGCGACCAGCGCCGGGGTCAGCAGCCGTTCGCTCTGCGCGTCGCCGGTGACGAAGACATAGGTTGCGATGCCGATACTGACGATCAGCGCCAGCGTGTAATATTCGGGCGCGGCGAAGCGCCAGAAGCCCGAGCGCGCTTCCTCTTCGGCGAGATCATGATCTTGAGTCAGGGGTGCCGCATGCGCCATTGTTGCCATGCTACGACAAACCTGTTGCATAGAAAACACACAAACTGCGCTCGGGTAGACTGAATGACGCTACTATGAACTAGTTCGGCGTCATCACAGCTGGTTTGGGTCGATATCGAGCTGACCCAAGCGCTTGCGCAGTGTGTTGCGGTTGATCCCCAGCCGCCGCGCCGCCTCGAGCTGATTGCCGCGCACCTCGCGCAAGATACGGCGGAACAGCGCGGCCTCGACTATTGCCTCAAGCTGGCCGTGCAGATCGCCTTCGCTGGCGCCGCTCGTCATCTGCTCGCGCGCCCAGTCGTCGACCGCGCGGGCGATCAGGTCGGCGGGCGCCACCACGCCGCCGCTCTCGCCATTCTCGTGCAGCACCGTTTCGACGTCACGTTCGGTGACGACGGTGTCGCGCGACAGCACCGCCAGACGCTGAACGACATTGCCAAGTTCTCTGACATTGCCCGGCCAGTCGTGGCGTTCGAGCCACTGCATCGCGGCGGGCGAAAACTGGCGGTCGGGCAGCCCGGAGCTGCGCCCCGCGTCAACAAAATGGCGGACGAGCGCCGCGATGTCGCTGCGCCGGTCGCGCAGCGGCGGCAGCGTCACCGGGATGACGTTGAGGCGGTAGAAGAGATCCTCGCGGAACCGGCCATCGGCGACCAGCGTCCGCATGTCGCGATGGGTGGCGGCAATGACGCGGACATCGGCGCGCAGCGCCTGATTGCCGCCGACGGTCGAATATTCGTTGCTTTGCAGGACGCGAAGCAGCCGCGTCTGTGCCTCGAGCGGCATGTCGCCGATTTCGTCGAGGAACAGCGTACCGCCCGCCGCTTGCTCGAACCGCCCCGCATTGCGGCTGTGCGCGCCGGTGAAGGCGCCCTTTTCGTGTCCGAACAGCTCGGCCTCGATCAACTCGCGCGGGATGGCCGCCATGTTGATCGCCACGAACGGACCCGACCGGCGCAGCCCCGTGGCGTGGATCGCGCGCGCCACGACTTCCTTGCCGGTCCCCGATTCGCCGAGGATCAGCACCGCGAGATCGTTCGATGCGAGCCGCGCGATGGTCCGGTACACCGCCTGCATCGCGGGCGCGCGCCCGACCAGCCCATGGCTGTCGGCCTGCGCCGAGTCTGCACTCGTCGCCGGTTCGGCGCGGCGTTGCAGCGCGGCGCGGACGCTCGCGGTCAATTCGTCGAGGTCGAACGGCTTGGGCAGATAGTCGTAGCTGCCGATCCCGGTCGCGCGCACCGCCGTGTCGAGCGTATTTTGCGCCGACAGCACGATGACCGGTATCGCCGCATCGATGCGAAGCGAATCGATGCCGTCGCCATCGGGCAGGACGACGTCGGTGATGACCAGATCGGGGCGGTTGCCCGTCAGCCAGGCGTTGCGCTCGGCAATGCTGGCGACCGATGCGAAATGTCCGCATTCGCCAAGCAGCGTTTCGCGAATGATCATCGCGATCGCGGGATCATCCTCGACCAGCAGGATCGTTTTGGCGGTGCTCATGCGGGGCGGACCTTTTGCGCGACCGGCAAATGAACGCGAAAGCGCGTCCAGTCGCCGTCGCGCATATGCTGGACGGTGCCGCCCATATCGCGCGCCAGCTTGGCGACGAGGGCGAGGCCGAGTCCCCGCCCCTCGCGCTTCGTTGTCACGAACGGATCGAACAGGTCGCTGCGAATATCGGCTGGAACCCCCGGGCCATTGTCGCTGACGCTGACCTCGATCGGCAGCGCGATGCGCCCGCGCCCGTCGCCATTGTCGATCGACAGCCCGTGGCGATAGGCGGTGGCGATCCGCACCACGCCGTCGTCGCGCCCACCCAGCGCTTCGCAGCCATTGGTGACCAGGTTGAGCAATATCTGCACCATGGCGTCATGGTTGCCGTGCACGAGCGGCAAGGACGGGTCGAAATCCTCCGCAAAGCGCACCCCCGGAAACTGGCGCGCACGCGCGGTTTCCATCGCCTGGTGGATCGGCTGGTACAGGTTGATCGCGGCGCAGGCGATCGGCTGCCCGCGCGAAAAATGCTCCATCTGATCGATCAGCGTCGCGATCCGGTCGACCTCGGCGCAGATCAATGTCGTAAAGCGTTCGCCGCTGGCGTCGGTCTTGCGCGCCAGCAATTGCGCCGCGCCCTTTATCCCCGCGAGCGGGTTCTTGATTTCGTGCGCCAGCATCGATGCAGCGCCGCCGGCGGCGCGTCCCGACCGTCCAATCGCGCCGCCCATCAGTTCGGCATCACTGTGGGCCGGAATCAGCGCGAGGATGCGGTGGCCGCTCTGGCCATAAGGCACCATCTGCATGTCGACATAAATCGCCTTGCGCCCACCCACCGAAATTTCGGCGCGATGCGCGAACAGCGCCGACGTCGCGGCGTCGCTCATTCGCTGGCGATAGCTGCGGTCCATGTCGATCACGTCATAGACCACGCGGCCGATCATCGCCGACCGGCTCATATTGCACATTTGCTCGGCGGCGGCGTTGACGAACAGAACGACGGCACCCTTGTCGATCAGCAGGGTGGGAACGGGGTGCGAGTGGATCAGCTCGTCATGGTCGAAACGCGGGATGCTCGACGTGAGCGTGGTCACGCGGCGGCCTTGGTCAGGAAAGGCGCATAGAAGCGTTCGAGCGCCTCGAGCACGTCACGGCTGCTCGGGATCTGGTTGACCATGTTGCGAAACTCGGCCGATCCGTGCAGCCCCTTGACGTACCAGCCAAGGTGCTTGCGCGCCATATTGACCCCGGTAATCTCGCCATAATGGTCGATCATCGCACGGTAATGCGATGTAATGACGTCATATTGTTCGTCGATGCTGGGGTCGGGGCGCTCGCCCTCGCCGCGCAGCGCCGCCATCACCTGACCCAGCAGCCACGGGCGGCCATAGGCGCCGCGACCGATCATCACCCCGTCGGCGCCGCTTTGCGACAGCGCGGTCCTCGCGTCGTCCGCCGAACAGATGTCGCCATTGACGATGACCGGGATCGACACCGCATCCTTGACCGAACGGACAAAAGCCCAGTCGGCCTCGCCGCGATACATCTGATTGCGAGTGCGGCCGTGCACGGTCACCAACTTCGCGCCCAGATCCTCGGCAATATGCGCCAGTTCGGGCGCGTTCAGGCTGTCGTGGCACCACCCCATGCGCATCTTGACCGTCACCGGGACCGACACCGCCTTCACGCAACTGTCGATCAGCGCCGCGGCGAGCTTCAGGTCGCGCATCAGCGCCGATCCGGCATCGCCGTTGGTGACCTTGCGCACCGGACAGCCCATGTTGATGTCGATGATCGATGCGCCGCGATCCTCGTTGAGCTTGGCCGCCTCGCCCATTTCATAGGGGGTGCACCCGACAAGCTGCATCGAAACCGGCTCTTCGACCGGATCCCAGGCGGCTTTCTGGATCGACTGGCGCGTTTCGCGGATCGCGGCCTGACTCGCGATCATCTCGGTGACGTTGAGCCCCGAACCATAATAGCGCACCAGCTTGCGGAACGGCAGGTCGGTGACGCCCGTCATCGGCGCGAGGATCACGGGATCCGCGATGGTGATGTTGCCGATCTGGATGGGCCGCAGCGGCGCCATGGCGGGAGCTTTCTCGAAATTGCCTAAAATTTGAGCAGCCCGTACACGCTAAGCCGCTTTCCCGCAAGCCGCCGCTGCGCTAACCGGCGCGCAACATGACTGAGTCCGCTCCCTTCGCCACGCCGCGCGCGATGGCCATATTGCTCGCGGGCGGTCGAGGGAGCCGCACCGGTTTCGTGATGCCCAAGCAGCTTGCGATGCTCGGCGGCAAGCCGGTCTTGCGCTGGAGCCTCGATGCCCTCGCTGGCCACCCTGCGATCGCTGGCGGCGTTGTCGTCGGCAATGATGACGTCATGGCGGCGCTCGGTACGCTGCCGGATGGCTGGATTTCCGCCGGTCCCGGAGAAGAACGGCAACAATCGGTCGCCAACGCGCTCGCCGCGCTGGCCCACTGCGACGACGCGGTGCGGGTGCTGGTTCACGACGCGGCGCGGCCCGGCGTGACCGCCGACGTCATCGATCGGCTGCTTGCGGCGCTTGATGTCGCCAACGCTGCAATTCCGACGCTGCCGGTTCCCGATACCCTCGTCGAGCACGCGGGGAGCGAAGCAGGCGAGGTCGTCGACCGCGCGGCGCTGGCGCGCGTTCAGACCCCGCAGGCGTTCCATCTTGGGACATTGCGCCGCGCGCATGGCGTGGCGGCCGAGGAAGCCGCAACCGACGACGCGCAGCTAGTACGGCGCCAGGGGCTTTCCGTCGCGACCGTCGCGGGCGACGCGCGGCTCCACAAACTGACTTATGCCGAAGATATGGCAATCCTGTCAGGATTGTTGGGGATTAAGACCATGACAAGAACCGCCGTCGGAATGGGATATGACGTCCACAGGCTTGTTGCCGGTAAGCCGCTGTGGATCGGCGGCATAGAAATCGCGCATAGTCATGGGCTTGAAGGCCATAGCGATGCCGACGTCGGACTTCACGCGCTGACCGACGCGATCCTCGGCGCGCTCGGCGACGGCGACATCGGCGATCATTTCCCGCCCAGCGACCCACAATGGCGCGGCGCCGCCTCGCACCGCTTCCTGTCCTTTGCCGCGGCGCGCGTTGCGGCGCGTTCGGGCCGGATCGACCATGTCGATCTCGCCATCATCGCCGAAGCGCCGAAGATCGGCCCCCACCGTGCGGCAATGCGCGCACGGATTGCCGAAATCCTTGCGATTCCGGTCGAACGGGTTAGTGTGAAGGCCACAACGACAGAGCGGCTGGGGTTCACCGGTCGCCGCGAAGGGATAGCTGCCCAAGCCGTCGCGACCCTGCGACTTCCGGAGAATTGATACCGTGTTGCCAGACCCTGAATCGCGCCTTTTCGCGCGCGACGAGCTTGCGACCAGCGTGCTCGCAAACAATCGCGCGGCGGGGCGCAAGGTGGCAGTGGCCGAAAGCTGCACCGGCGGCATGGTCAGCGCCGCGCTGACCGATATCGCAGGCAGTTCGGACGTGTTTTCTGCCGGCTTCATCACCTATTCGGGCCATGCCAAGCAAAGCCAGCTCGACGTCAGCAGCGAAATCCTCGAAACCTTCGGCGAAGTGTCGCTGGCGACGGCGTGGGCGATGGCATCCGGAGCGCTCGCCAATAGCGACGCCGATATTGCCGTAGCGATCACCGGAATCGCCGGCCCGGGCGGGGGATCGGAGAAAAAGCCCGTCGGGCTGGTCGTTTTCGCCCGCGCGCTGCGCGGCCAGGATCCCGACGATTATTTCACCCAGCGAGTACAGTTCGAGTCGACCGATCGCGCTGCGATCCGCCATGCGGCCACGCTGTTCGCGCTCGACCTGCTTCAGCCCGACAGGGACGCGCTGCGCCCGTCGGAGGACATCGCCCTCCCCGCGCCGTAAAGATCATCGGCGCGCGTTTCGAACGCCGCGATCATCTTGCGCAGCGCCTTGTCGAACATTTGCCCCGCCAGCGCTTCGAACATGCGGCTGCGAAAAGCAAAGTCGACCATGAAATCGACGCGGCACCCGCCGTCATCGGTCGGCGTGAAATGCCATTCATTATTCAGGTGGCGCATCGGCCCGTCGATATAGCTGACCGTCACTTCGCGCGGCCGTTCTTTGTGGACGCGGCAAGAGAAGCTTTCGCGCAGTCCCTTGAACCCGACTATCATGTCGGCGACCGCTTCATGTTCGCTGTCGCTGCGGATGCGCAGCGCAATCACCCACGGCAGAAACTCGGGATAGCGCTCGATGTCGGTGACGAGCGCGAACATCTGCTCTTCGCTATACGGCAGAACGCGGGTTTCATGGTGCCTTGGCAATCAGTCCGCCTTGGTCCGGGCCAATTGCGCTTCGCGGGCAGCGCGCATCCGTTCGAAATCATCGCCGGCATGATAGCTGGAGCGCGTCAGCGGCGACGAGGCGACCTGAAGGAAACCCTTGGCGCGCGCGATCTGGGCATAGGCGTCGAACGCTTGCGGGGTCACGAAGTCGATGACCTTGGCGTGCTTCGGCGTCGGTTGCAGATATTGACCCATCGTCATGAAATCGATGTCGGCGCTGCGCATGTCGTCCATCACCTGATGCACTTCCATCCGCTGCTCGCCGAGCCCCAGCATGATGCCCGACTTGGTAAAGATCGACGGATCCCGGCGTTTGACGCTTTCGAGCAGGCGAAGCGACGCATAATAGCGCGCGCCGGGACGGATCGTCGGATAGAGCCGCGGCACGGTTTCGAGATTGTGATTATAGACGTCGGGCCGCGCATCGACGATCGCCGCAACTGCGCTTTCGGGCTTGTTGCGGAAGTCCGGCGTCAGGATCTCGATCGTCGTCTGCGGCGTTTCGCGGCGCAGCGCATTGATCACCTTCACAAACTGGCTCGCGCCGCCGTCGGGCAAATCGTCGCGGTCGACCGAGGTGATGACGATGTGGCTGAGCCCCATCTTCGCCGCGGCGATCGCGGTATGCTCGGGCTCGAACGGATCAACCGCCCGCGGCATCCCCGTCTTGACGTTGCAAAAGGCGCAGGCGCGGGTGCAGGTATCGCCCAGGATCATCACCGTCGCATGCTTCTTGGTCCAGCATTCGCCGATGTTCGGGCACGCCGCCTCTTCGCACACCGTATGCAGGTTGAGCTCGCGCATCAGCTTGCGCGTTTCCGCATAGCCGGGGCTGGTCGGCGCCTTGACGCGGATCCAGTCGGGCTTGCGCGCGCGCTGGCTGGGAGTCGACGCGGGCTGTACGGGCGATGCGGGAGCGGTCATGCCGCCCACATAGTCGCGCGCGCGCCTCTTCTCAACCTCTCTACCTATGCTAAGGCGAGTCCATGACTCACTTTACCGATATGATCGAGGGATACCGCCGTTTCCGTAACGGCGGCTGGCAACAACAGCGCGACCGCTGGGACGAACTGGCCGAAGGCCAGTCGCCCAAGGTGATGGTGATCGCCTGCTCCGACAGCCGCGTCGAACCGTCGCAGATTTTCGATACCAATCCGGGCGAAATATTTGTCGTGCGCAACGTCGCCGCTCTGGTCCCGCCCTTCGAAACGACGCCGGGCCGTCACGGCGTGTCGGCGGCGCTCGAATTCGCCGTCCAGTTCCTGAGGGTCGAGGAAATCGTCGTGATGGGCCACGGCCTCTGCGGCGGGTGCCATGCTGCGCTTCACAAATCAATGGCGGGCGCCGAGCCGGGCCGCGGCGGCTTTATCGCCGACTGGATCGCGCTGCTCGACGACGCCAGCGAACAGGTGCGCCACGATCATACCGACATCGACAACCGCGAAGCGGGCCGCGCGATGGAGCTGGCCGCGGTGCGCGTCAGCATCGACAATCTGCGGACCTTCCCTTGCATCCAGGAGAAGGAACGGCGCGGCACCTTGCGTCTGCGCGGCGCCTTTTTCGCGATCAGCGACGGGGTGCTGCACCTTATGGACGACGCGACGCGGGAGTTTCAGCCCGCCGCCTGAAATGGGAGCGCGATATGAGCAAGAATGCGATATGGTTGACGCTGATTTTTGCGGCGGCCATCGTTGGCGCGCTCATGGGACCGTCGCTGGCCAGCGTGCTGGCGCCCGAAACCCTGCTCATCCTGTCGGTGCTGCTGATCGGGGGCGTTGTCATCTTCTGCTTTTGGGCGTTGTCGAGCAACAAGGGCGGCGCGAAGGCCGATACCGCGGCGACCGCCGACGCGCGAACGATGCAGGCGCCCGCCGGCAAGGCACGACTCTATGTGGTGCGCCGGGGCTTTGTCGCGGCGCTGCAGGGGATGGACGTCACGCTCGACGGCGTGGCGAAGGGGCAGATCAAGTCAGGCCAGATGCTGATGGCGGACGTCGCGCCTGGAATGCACCATTTACATATCGCCACGGCAAAGGCGAAGCTGGCGCACCCCGCCGAATTCGACATCGATGTCGGCCCGGGCGGGGTTGTCGTGATCGGCGCGATGATCGAAATGGGGGCGCTCAAGGGCAGCATCAAGCTCGAACGCCTCGACGCCGCCAAGGCGCGCGAAGATGTCCACGCGACCAAATTAATCTTGTGGGAGGTGCCGCCCGTCTGACCTTCTTCTCGGCGTCATTGCGAGCGAAGCGGAGCAATGCAGTGCGGGTTTACGCAGGCTCTGGATTGCCGCGTCGCTTCGCTCCTCGCAATGAAAAGAATGAAAGGCCCGCGTCACGGTTTCGCGGGAACAAACCCCGCCGCCGGCCAATCGCTATCGCCGATCCGCGCGACTTCCAGCTTGGCGAATTCAACCGGCGGCATCCCGACGCCGACATAGCTGCCGACCTCGGTCCATTTGCCGTCGGCGATCGTCGCAACATATTTGATGGTCGCCCCGTTCGGCACCGGAATACTCCATTCAAAGCCCGTATCGGTTACCGCAAAGGGAAATTTTCCGGTGCGGCCATCGGTCCAGCTGTTCATCGCATATTGATCGGTCGCGGCGTCGTACGAAATCACCGCGAAAGCATTGAACGCAAGCTTGCCCGCCTCGTCATAGCCGCGCCCCTCGATCACCAGCGCGGTGCCGTCCAGCATCGGCCCGGCGCGCTCGGTCTGCACCAGCTTGATCGTGCCGCCCGGCGACGTGATCGTCGCGGTCCCGCGCCACTCGCCGTGCAGCTTCGCCAATCGAGCGATCGCGGCCTTTTGTTCGGCGACGACCGCAGGATCGATCCGCATCTGCGCCTGCGCGGGCAAGACGGCAGCCGACAGCAAGGCTGCGGCAACAAGAGCAATTCGCATGATGTCCCTCCCCAATTGTGTTATCGCTATAACACAGCGCATGGCCGAGGAGAATAGGCGTTCAAGCGCCGATTTAGGGAATGGCGTAGGTCACATTCGCCTGCCCGACAGGCTTGTCAGGGTCGTCCGTCCAGATCCGGACGTCCATCACCGCGAGCCGTTTCCCAAGCCGCAACATATGCGCATCGGCGAACAGCGGCCCCGGACGGCACGGACGCAGGAACTGATAGTTGAGCGCGCTCGTCACCGCCATCGCGACCGGACCGATATGGGCGAGGACGAGCGCGTAGGCCGCCATATCGGCGAACCCCATCTGTGTCGGTCCGGAAATGAGGCCACCGGGCCGCAAAGCGTTTTCATTCGGGTCCATCCGCGCCTGGATATGCCCGGGCGCCGCCGATACGACGGTGCCGCGCGAACCCGGCGCCGAATTGGGAAAGGCTTCGGCCATGAACGCATTGAGCGCATCGGCGTCCAGCCGAATCGCGCTTGAAGAGATCGGCTCCGAGATTGGCTCCGCCTTCCCCGTCATCGCGTTTAGCGCGACAGCTTCTTGTAAGTCGTCGCGTGCGGACGGGTCGCGCCCTCACCAAGGCGGCGGATCTTGTCCTCTTCATACGCTTCGAAATTGCCCTCGAACCATTCGACATGGCTGTCGCCCTCGAACGCCAGAATGTGCGTCGCGAGGCGATCGAGGAAGAAGCGGTCGTGGCTGATGACCACCGCGCAGCCCGCAAAATTTTCGAGCGCTTCTTCGAGCGCGGCGAGGGTTTCGGTGTCGAGGTCGTTGGTCGGTTCGTCGAGCAGCAGCACGTTGCCGCCCTGCTTCAGCATTTTTGCCATATGGACGCGGTTGCGTTCACCGCCCGACAGCTGGCCGACCTTTTTCTGCTGGTCGACGCCCTTGAAGTTGAAGGCGCCAACATAGGCGCGGGTCTGCATTTCGTGCTTGCCGATGTTCATCATGTCATGGCCGCCCGAAATCTCTTCCCAGACATTCTTGTTCGGGTCGAGCGCATCGCGGCTCTGGTCGACATAGCCGAGGCGGACGGTATCGCCGATCGCGACGCTGCCGCTGTCGGGGGTTTCCTGCCCGGTAATCAGCTTGAACAGCGTCGATTTGCCGGCGCCGTTCGGGCCGATCACGCCGACGATGCCGCCCGGCGGCAGCGTGAACGACAGATCTTCAAAGAGCAGTTTGTCGCCATAAGCCTTGGAAATGCCCGACACCTCGATCACCTTGCCGCCAAGGCGTTCGGGCACCTGAATGACGATCTGCGCCTTGCCGGGCGCGCGGTTTTCCTGCGCCTCGATGAGCTGATCGAACGATTTGATACGCGCCTTCGACTTGGCCTGACGCGCTTTCGGCGACTGCCGGATCCACTCGAGCTCGTCCTTGATCGCCTTCTGCCGACCGGCGTCTTCGCGCGCTTCCTGCTCGAGGCGCTTGCCCTTCTTTTCCAGATAGGTCGAATAATTGCCCTCATAGACGAAATAGCGGCCGCGATCGAGTTCGAGGATCCAATTCACGACATTGTCGAGGAAGTAGCGGTCGTGGGTGACGAGGATGACGTTGCCCGGATAGTCCACCAGATGCTTTTCGAGCCAGGCGACGCTTTCGGCGTCCAAATGGTTGGTCGGTTCGTCGAGCAGCAGGATCGACGGTTTTTCGAGCAGCAGACGCGTCAGCGCGATGCGGCGGCGTTCGCCGCCCGACAGATTCTCGACGCTCCAGTCGCCCGGCGGGCAACGCAGCGCTTCCATCCCAATTTCGAGCTGGTTGTCGAGCGTCCAGCCGTCGACCGCGTCGATCTTTTCCTGCAGCGTGCCCATTTCCTCCATCAGCGCGTCGAAATCGGCGTCGGCGGGCGGATCGGCCATCAGCGTGCTGATCTCGTTGAAGCGGTCCATCATGTCGGCGACACCGCGAACGCCGTCCATCACATTTTCCTTGACGGTCTTGGTCGGGTCGAGCTCGGGCTCCTGCGCAAGATAACCGACAGTGATCCCCTCACCCGGCCAGGCTTCGCCCGAAAATTCGGTATCCATGCCCGCCATGATCTTCATCAGCGTCGATTTACCGGTGCCGTTCGGACCGACGATGCCAATCTTGGCATCGGGATAGAATTGCAGGCTCAGATTGTTGAGCGTCGGCTTTTGCGCGCCGGGATAGGTCTTGGTCAGACCCTTCATCACGAAACTATATTGGGCGGCCATGGAAATGCTCCGGTGTGGGCTGGGCCGCAGGCGCGGCCTTGGTAACAATGGAATCGTGGCGCGGTTAGCGAATGGGGGCCATCTTGGCAATCATCGGGGCGATCGGCGCTTGCGCCCGCGAGACGCGCAGCTACGACAGCGGGATGAGAAACCCCCGCACACCGATCCGCCTTGCCGGAATCACCGCTCTTCTCCTCTCCTCTGCCGTAACTGCCCAACCGGTACCCAGCGCTGCCGAGCTCGCGCAGCAGGGCAACGATCCGGCATGGGCGATCACCCGCGATCTGACGACCGAGATCGGCCCGCGCATGCCCGGAACCGAGTCCGAAGCCGCTGCACGCCGCTGGGCGACGCGGCGGTTACAGGCCATGGGCTTCGCGAACGTCCGCGAGGAGGCGTTCGACATGCCCGTATGGGTGCGCGGTGCCGAAGAGGCTTGGTTGACCGGCCCGCTGGTGCCGCAGAAGCTGGCGATCACCGCGCTTGGCAACAGCGCATCGACGGGCGCCAAGGGCATCGAAGGCGAGATCGCCTATTTCGAGAGCTTCGACGCGCTCGCCGCCGCACCCGCCGCCAGCGTGAAGGGCAAGATCGTCTTCATCGATCATCAGATGAAGCCGGCACAGGACGGCAGCGGCTACGGCTATTATGGCCGTGGGCGGTTTTCCGGCCCTAATGTCGCCGCCCAAAAAGGCGCGATCGCGATCGTGATCCGCTCGATCGGCACCGACAGCCACCGGAACCCGCACACCGGCGTCACCAATTTCGACGCCGGAGTGAAGCCGATCCCGGCGGGCGCGATCTCCAATCCCGATGCCGATCAACTTGTCCGGCAGTGGCGACGCGCGCAGCCGGTGCGCAGCGATGAAGCGGCGCTGCTCACGATGAAGCTCATCCTGACTCCGCAGAACCTCGGCATCCGCAAATCGGGGAACGTCATCGCCGAAGTGCCCGGAAGCGATCGCGGCGCCAGCCCGGTCATCATCGCCTGTCACCTCGACAGCTGGGATCTGGGCACCGGCGCGATCGATGACGCCGCGGGGTGCGGGATTATCACCGCAGCGGCGAACCATGTGATGACGGCGGGCCAGCCGCGCCGGACGATCCGCATTTTGTGGGCGGGAGCGGAGGAAGTGGGCGTGTTCGGCGGCAAGGCCTATTTCGAGCGCCATGGCGAACAGAAGCATGCGGTAGCGCTCGAGTCCGATTTTGGAGCCGATCGCGTGTGGCGCATCGATTTCAAGCTGCCCGACAGTGCAAAGCCGCTCGCCGACCGGCTGACCGCCGCCGTAGCGCCCTTCGGCGTCGTGCGCGGTCGCCAGCCCGCAAGTGGCGGTGCGGATATTGGCGCGCTGGTCGCCGCGGGGGTGCCCACGATCGACCTGGCCCAGGATGGGACGCGCTATTTCGATCTGCACCACACGCCCGACGACACGCTCGACAAGATCGATCCGGTGCAATTGCGGCAAAATGTCGCGGTCTGGAGCGCGACACTGGCGATTCTCGCCAATAGCAGCGACGCCGAGCTGCCGTGAATGTTGCGCGGAAATGACAGTTTTCCGCCAGCGCACGGCATCTCAATTATTTTTGTTGACGATCCATACGGAACGGCTAAATCCCGCCGCTCGCGGGACGGGAAGTTTCCCCATCGCGGTAAGGCATTTTAGGGAGCCCACACATCATGAAGAAATTTGCTGCTATCGCCGTTGCTGCCAGCATGTTCGCCCTCGCCGCTTGCGGTGAAAAGGCTGCTGAAGAAGCCACCACGGAAGCCCCGGCTGCTGAAGCTGTTGCTGAAGAAGGCGCTGACGCCGCTGCTGCTGGCGCTGACGCCGCTGCTGCTGGTGCCGAAGCTGCCGCTGCTGGTGCCGACGCTGCTGCCGCTGCTCCGGCTGACGCTGCTGCGACCGCTGCTGCTCCGGCCGACGCCGCTGCTGCTCCGGCCGCTCCGGCTGAAGAAAAGAAGTAAGTCACAGCCCTTCGGGGCGTTGACCGAAACTAGAATTGGGCGGTCTTCCTTCGGGAAGGCCGCCTTTTTCTTTGCCTTTTGCAAAGCCGGGATAGACTTGCGTGCGCGCGCTGTCTAAGGCGCCCAACAGTAGTCGGGGAGTAGCGCAGCCCGGTAGCGCGCCTGCTTTGGGAGCAGGATGTCGCAGGTTCGAATCCTGTCTCCCCGACCACTGCCCCCCAAAAAATGAGCCCGCCCCGGCTACCCCGCCGACGTTGCGATCAGCCGCGCATAGAAATCGATCATGCGTTTGAAGCTGTCGATCTTCATATGTTCGTTGGTGCCATGGATCATCGCTGTTTCTTTCAGCGAAAAATGCATCGGCATAAATCGGTACACATCGTCCGAAACCGGCTCCATGCTGCGGCTGTCGGTGCCGCCGACGACCAGGATCGGTGACAATACTGCATTCGGCGCATCGGCCCGCGCCGTCGCCGCGATCCATTTCCAGCCTTGCGAGCTGGTCGACGACACCCGCGACGGTTCGCGCGGCGGTTTTACCCACGCCAGTTTGACCGGCAAATCGCCGACAGCGCCCTTCGCGCGGGCGATGATATCGCCTGATCGGTTCCACGGCGCGATGCGATAGTTGATCAGCGCGTTCGCGGTCTGCGGCAGGACGTTTTCCTTTGGACTTCCCTCCAGCATCGTCGGCGCAATCGTCGTGTGAAATGCCGCCGCGGTCGATGGCGTCGCGGCGACCTCGCCTTTCAGGATCGGGCCGAACAGCCACTGGTTCGCCACCGCCATTTTGGTGGTCCCGCCCTTTTTCGCGGCGAGCGTTTCGAGCATCGCGGCGCCCGGTCCCTGGATGCTCAAAGGAAACGGCTTGTCCGTGATCGCGGTGATCGCCCGCGCCAGCGTCCCGACGCCAGTTTCGGCGGGCGGCATCGAACTGTGGCCGCCTGGTGCGTCGGCGGTGACCTTCAGCGTCGCATAGCCTTTCTCGGCAATCCCGATCATGATCGCAGGGCCGTTGATCACGGGCGTGTCGGTCAGCACGACGCTGCCTTCATCGAGTGTGAAGATCGCCCTCACCCCGTCGGCCTTCAGCTTCGCCGCGGCCGCGGCCGCGCCGGATCCACCGACCTCCTCGTCATGCCCCGACACCAGATAAATGCCCCGCTTGGGCCGAAATCCCTGCCCGCTCAGCGCTTCGAGTGCCTCGAACAGCGCGACCAGCGAGCCCTTGTCGTCGACCGTGCCGCGCCCCCACACCGCCTGTTCGGCGATCGTCCCGGCGAAGGGGGGATATTTCCAGTCGCCCTCAGTCCCTTCGGTGACCGGCACCACGTCCTGATGCGCCATCAGGATTATGGGTGCCAGCGCCGGATCGCTGCCCGGCCAATGGTAGATCAGCGTGCGGTTAGGCAGGATCGTGCGCGCCATCGCGCGGTGCGCGGCAGGATAGGTCGCGGCAAGCCAGGCGTGCAACCGGTCCCATTCGGCCGTCTCGTCGTCGGCGGGATCCTGGTGCGAGATCGTGCGGATCTGTGCCGCTGCGCTCAGGTTCGCAACCGCGGCATCCAGCGCATAAGGTGGCACCGCCGCCAGTCGGACATCGCTGCCATCGGCGATGTCTTTCGGCGCAAAGCTGGCAGTGCGTACCGCCACCGTTCCCGCTACCACCGCAATGATCGCCAGACCACCGATCAATATTACACGCCGCTTCCCCATATCGCCCTCCTGCTCCCGCGCCAATGGACCGTTATCGGTTTCGATTTGCAAGCATTATGCATGCCTCCCCCGGGTTCAGTGCACATTCATCACCGCAGCGCGATTTCTGGTTCACCCCTGCGATCGAGGCCGCCCATGCGATTGTCTGTCGTCCTTGCCGTCCTGCTGGTGCCGACCGCGGCACAGGCGCAGTTTGTGCCGCGAACGCCGCCGCCGAGCGACCGGATGCCCGGAATATCCGATATGGCGACAGCAGCCCAGCGATCGACCGTCGATCATGATCTTCGCGAAACCCGCGCGCGGATCCGCGATGGGCGCGATGCCGGGCAATTGTCGAAGCGCGAGGCCCGCGCGCTGCGCCGCGAGGCCGGGCAAATATCGACGCTTGCCGATCGTTACGGGCGTGACGGCCTGTCCGATTCCGAACGGCGCGAACTGGAGATGCGGGCGCAGGTCTTGCGCGACCTGACCGCCGCGCAGCGGCTCCGGCCCAGGGCGCCCTAGCGCGTCAAATTGGGAAGTGGTGGGCCCGGCAGGACTCGAACCCGCAACCTAGCCGTTATGAGCGGCCAGCTCTAACCATTGAGCTACAGGCCCCCCGTCGAAACCCGGTAGGGGATGCGCGGGCGATAGCGGAGCACGCGCCATATTGGCAAGCGCCAAGGCTCAGCCGGGCGGCCTGCGCGCCGCCATGGCCATGATGTCCGCCGCGGTCGTCGCCTCGACGCCGCGCCGCGCCAGATGATCCAGCACGACATCCCACCACTGGTAGAACAGGTCGAGATCGGCCTGGCTGCGGACATAGGGGGTATTCCCCGGTTGCAGCGACGGCGAATGGAAGGAGAAGTTGAGAACGGGCACGCGCAGGTCCACCGCGATATCGATCGCCTTGCAGGCCCGGTCGGCAGGAATGCCTTCCGGCGTCAGCGCAATGCGTTCGACGATCCCCAGCCGCGCGAGTGCCGCCCCGGCGTGGGTGCCGTTGCGCGCGACGCGGTGATAGACCGGCTCACCCGCCCTCCCCAGCAGCCCGCCAAACACCGTGGTCACGGGCACCTCAAGCACGGCACCGGCTACGGTGCGCACCCACCAGGGATGCAGCGGGGCATTGCGGTAATCGGGACCATGGCCGAAACGATAATCGAAGCCCGACCGCACCGAAGTGTCGCACCGAAAGCCAAGTTCGGCGAGCATCGCGGCGGTTTCCCCGCCAAGCCCATAGCGCCCCGCGCGATAGACCGTCGGCATCATCGCGAAACGATCGCGGATCGCATCGCGCAGCGCGATCATCTTTGCACGTTGCAAATCGCGCGGCAGATTGCCGGTATAGCTGTTTTGCGCGCTGACATCCTCGTCGTGGGGCGGGGTCACCCAGGGATGCAGCTGCGCGCCGATTTCGCACGCGCCGTCGGCTCGCGCCGCGCCCAGAATATCGACGGCGCGGTCATCCGCGACGACCGGCCAGTCGACCAGATAGATGGGTTTCACCTTCGCACTGGCGAAGTAGCGCTGGCAATCGGCGAGCGCGGGGATCGACGAAAGGCCATAGCCGGTGCGGGCAAAAGGCGCCTCCCAATCGAAATCCTCTTCGGTATCGATCGTGACCCAGAAACGCGGCCGTTCGTCCGCTGCGAGTTCCACCAGGTCGGATGGCGCAGGCTCAGCAAAGAAATTGCCCGCAGGCTGCACCACGCTCCCCCTTGCTTCCAGACCGTTCGGGCTATTCGCCCTGCTGGGCCTCCAGTCCGGCTTCGGTCTTCGAGTTGGCGGAGCGCAGGTGCAAGGTCAAGGCGTTATGCCCGATGTCGAGCCGTCCGCCCGCAGCGCGGGCCAGGCTATCGACGAGGCGGAGCGAAAAGCCGAGGCTGAGCACCGCCGCCCCCGGGGCTTCGCCTTCGGGGCTGAAGCCCGGATCGAGCAGGTCAGATGCGGTCGCGAAGCGAATCGATGCCGGACGAACGATCCGTAGCTGGAGCATATCGTCGTGCGGCGTCTCGGTGACGAGCTGGCCGACAAGAATTGTACCCGTTTCGGATACATCTATCAGCGCGGTCAGCAGGCGGCCGACCATTCGCCGTGCGTTGGCATCATTGGCGAGCCCCATGAAGGGGCCACCAACCCGCGAGATGCTGAGGTCCACATGCTGTTCGGCTAGCAGCGGGGCAAGGTCGCTTTCCACCTGCGTCACCACGGTGCCCATATCGACGACTTCGTCCGGGGACGGGTCGATCGCGGTCGCAACATTGCTGCGCGCCGCGGTTTCCAGATCATCGATGATCGTTTGCACCGACAGCGCGTCGGCGACGATCGTGTCGGCCATGGTACGATAACCTTGGCTGACCGGCCCGAACATCTGTCCTGCGACGATCTGGGCAAAACCCGAAATCGCGTTGAGCGGGCTGCGCAGCTCGTGGATCAGCTGGCGAATCGAATCGCCCGAATCTTCGCCAACGGGCCGACCATAGGGCGTTTCGTTGCGGTTGGGACGGCGCGCGCTGCCGCGATAGCCGCGAAACTGCCCGGTCGCCGGATCGAACCACGGCAGCGCCGAAAAGCGCCACTCGCCGCCGTCGGCAGGCGTGCCTTCGAGCATCATCCGCGCATTGAGGATTTCGGCGCGCTGGCGAAATGCCCCCGCAGCCACTCCATCCGTTCCCGGTTCGCCGCCAAACGCCGCCTCGGCGATCGACAGGCCGATCACCGCGCCGCGGGTGACGCCGTCGACCCAATGGATCACCCCATCGGGGCCGGTTTCGAACAGGAAGGCCGAACGCTGCTGTTGCGGAGCCGCGGCGGTCGCGGGCTGGCCGCGGGTCGACTGATATTTGTCGATTCGCCGCACAAGTTCGCTGATCTGGCTGGTTCCGCTGCCAATCGCCGCATCGGGCGCGGCGTGCAGCGCCACCACCGGCGCGGGGGCGGCTTCGACCGATACCGCCGGTTGCGGCAAGGCTACCGCGGCGCTGCCGAGGCTGGCCAGGGCGCGATAAACGCCGCGCGGCAAATCGCTCCGCCCCGCCAGCACCGATCGCGCCATCGCGCTGGTCGCGGGCAGCATCGCCAGCCAATCCGCCTCGGGCAGCTGAGCGCTGCTGAGCATGATCGCGGCAACCGCCGGGACATCATTGGCGTAAAGCGCAACGAGCGGCGCGAATCTGCCATGTTTCGCGATCGCTCGCGCACAATCGCGACGTACCGCCTCCGGGACGCGTGGCCGCAAAACCGCGAGCGCATGCAGGCTGCGACGAATATCGTCATCACCCAGTTGATTGCCGCGCTGAGCCAGAATATCCGACAGTTGCCGCCACGCCGCGATGCTCGCGCGCGTGTCCGAAGGCGCTTGGCGCAGGATGGTCGCGATCATCGAGTCAGCCATCACGCGAACCGAACCCCACAGCTTCTATCGTTGGTTACCCTACGCTTACCGGCTAGCGTGAATCCCTTGGTCATGAAAGTGCCTTAACCGGGCTCGTCACATTGTGGGACAATTGCAATCGCCTGAAATAATATTATGGTCACCGCAGTTTTGGAAAGCGGATGTTTCAACGATGGCGAGTCAGAAATTCGATCAAATCGACCTTCAGATATTGGGTGAGCTGCAAAAAAATGGCCGGATGACGAACGTCGAACTGGCGCAAATGGTTGGGCTCACCGCGCCGCCGTGCCTGCGCCGGGTTCGTGCCCTGGAGGAATCGGGGGTCATCCGGTCCTATCATGCCGATCTAGACGCGGCGAAGCTGGGTTATGGCATCACCGTGTTCGCGATGGTCAGCCTGCGCAGCCAGGCCGAAGCCGATTTGAAAGCCTTCGAGGATTACATCGGCGGCCTTGCCGAAGTGCGCGAATGCTACATGCTCAACGGTGAAATCGATTTTCTGCTGAAAGTCGTCGCGCGCGATTTGCAGAGTTTCCAGTCGTTCCTGACCGCGCATCTGACCTCGGCCCCCAATGTCACCAGCGTCAAGACGTCGCTGACCATCCGCACCGCGAAGCAGTTGGCGGGCATTCCGGTCGACTCGTGACCGTTATCGACGCCTGACCGCCCATCAAAAAGGGCGCCGCTCCCATCGGAACGGCGCCCTTTTTTATGTCGTGAAGCCGCGCCTCAGCTCGCAGGCGTAGCCGCCGGAGCCGCAGCAGGCGCTGCGCCAGCCTTGGCACGCACGGTCCACAGCTGCGCCAACCGCTGGCGATTGCCCTGCACCTTCGCGAAACTCGCCACCGCCGCATCGCTCTGCCCGGCGAGCGCCTGCGCCACGCCCAGGCGATACTGGATGACCGCATCGGTCGGGCTGGCCGCCAGCGCGGCCTGATACAGCGGAATCGCCTTTGCGGCGTCGCCATTACCGACCAGCGCGTCGGCGGTCGCACGCGCCGCCTTCGGGTTGCTCAGCGTGGCGGGCTTGGTCGCATCGGCCGCAACCGCCGCGGCGTCAGCCGTGGCGCGCGGGGTCTGCGATTCGAGGATGCCGCCGAAATGCGCGTCAGTCTTGGGAATGGCGCCGCTGTTCTGGCCATGCTTGATCAGCGCGACAACCTCGCCCGGATAACCCGCTTCGGTCGCCAAGCCCGCATATTCCAGATATTCGGGGCGCTGGGTCATCGAATTGGTCGCGCGCATCAAGCGCAGGATGTCGAGGTTGAGCTCCTTGTCACCGCCCGACTGCTGCAACAGGATGTACAGCGTGTTGCGCCACGTCGCCGGGGTCGGATAATCCTGAACGCGCATCGTCAGCACGTCGAGCATCTCGTTGGTCCGGTTGGCTTTCTGAAAAGCCTGCGCGGGGCGCACGAACAGCTCTTCAGACGGCTTTGTGCCGGCTGCGCGCGCGCTCGCGATCCCCGCCTGTGCAATTTCCCAGCCCTTGTCGATCTGACCGGCATTCAGATAGCTGTCCATCAGCATCGGTGCCAGCGCGGCTTCGGTCGAGCCCGCGGCCTTTGCCGCTTCCAGCCGCTGAATCGCCTTGGTGTAGTTTTTCGCGCCATAGGCGAAGTTGCCCGAATAGAAATTATAGACGCCGATGTTCTCCGCCGGGGTCAGCCCCGACTCGAGCATCACGTCCAGCCCCTGCCCCTGCAACGCCTGGTCCTTGCCCAGGATGCCAAGCTGGAGCTGGTAAAAGCCGACGAGGTATTTGTCATCGGGGGTCGATGCGCTGGCCTGCGCCTCGGTCAGCGCCGCCTGCAGGGCCGCGGCATCCTTGGCCGAGTTGGCGTCGGTCATCTTCTTGAGCGCAGGCGCAAAACCTTTGCTTGCGGTCAGCTGCTTGCCCTTGGCGGCTTCTTCCTTTTTCGGCTTTTCCTTCTTCTGAGCGGCAGCCGGGGTAGCGGTCGCCATCAGCGCGCAGCCCAGCACGGCGGCCATGGCCGTCGCGGGCATCGAGCGGAAACGGGTGAACATCGAAATCTCTCCTCAGAATCGGCCGGCTCGCCCAACGAAAACAGGCAACGCAAACAGGGTTCCGGCGCGCGTTCATAACGCGGCTAAACCCGTCGCGTTGCCAAGGCAAGACGGCCCGTACCGATATTATTTGGAAGAAAGCGGCTGAACGGCGATTGAACCCCGCCCAGCCCGCGCCCCGTCGGTCAACCGAGCTCGTCGATCGCCGCGTTGATCTGGCGCAGCACCAGCGGGTCGCCGGGCGCGCCGGCCATCGCCTGCTCGGCCAGTTCGATGAGCGAGATGATGCCAAAGGTCGCCGCCAGCCCTTTCAGGCGGAGCGCCGCAACCTCCCAATTGGCGTCGCAGCGCGCCCGGCGCATCAGGTCGGCGAGGTCGCGCGCGCTGCTGGCAAAGGCCGTGCGCAGGTCCATCGCGATCGCCGGATCGTCACCGATCGCGGCGCTGAGGTAACGGTCAAGGGGGCCACTATCGAACGACATTCCACAGGGTTGGCAGCTTGTAGTTAAGTTTCCGTTTCAAGACGGTCATTTGATGCTAAGATGGCGGGATGACGGGGGACAAGAAAATCGTCGGATTATGGCGGGATTCCGCCAAAATCCAGGAAGCCGACAGCACAGCGCAGGCCGATGCCGCGCCGCCGGAAACGGTGCCCGCGCCCGAAGCGGCTGCCCCGATCGAACGCGAATGGCTCGACATGTCGGTGCTTGATGCGGACGACGACCTTGACGACTCCGCTGACGATGCGGCGCAGCCGGCGTCGGCGTGGCGCGACCGAGTTGCCCCTGCCCTGCTTGTTCTGCTGGCGATTGGCTGGACCGGATTCGCGCTGGCCGTCGCGACCGACAATTTTGCGCGCACACCGGCGCTCGCTACCCTGCCGACGCTGATCGCGACGATCGCCATGCCGCTGACCCTGCTCGCGGTGCTGTGGATGGTGCTGCTGCGGTCGGGTCGTTCGGAACAGGCGCGTTTCGCGCGCGTCGCTGCCGCGCTGCGCGAGGAAAATCTGGCGCTCAATCAATCGATGCACTCGCTCGGCCTGCACCTGGCCGACGCCCAGAAGCAGCTCGGCGAACAGGCGAAGATCGTCCAGCAACTCGGCCTCGACACCGTGATGCGGCTGGGCGAAAGCAGCGACAAGCTGGCCAGCAACGCGTCGGTGATTGCCAATGCACATGATCAGCTCGCGCGTTCGGGTGATGTCGCCTTGCAGCGGATGGACGGGCTGCTCGCTGGCCTGCCGCGGATCGACGATGTGGCGCAGCGGCTCGCGGTCAATTTCCGCGAAGCGGGCCTCGTCGCGCATCAACAGGGCGCGAGCCTCGAGGCCAAGCTCGCCGAACTTGGCGAAGCAGCCGCAAGAACCGCCCAAACCGGCGAAAGCGCGACCGCCAGCGTCCTAGAAGCGATCGTCGCGCTCCAAGAACAGAGCAAGGAGACCGAAACCGGCCTGCTCGCTGCCTCCACCCAGGTCAGCAGCGCGCACGACGCCGCGCTCGCGCGGATCACCAGCGCCGGCGCTACCGCGCGCGACGACATGGCATCGACCGTCGCCACGATCACCGCGCAGATCGACGAAAGCTGGCGCCGGTTCCGCGATGGTGTCGATGCAGCCGCCGCGCAAATGGATGCCAAGCTCGTTGCCGCGCGCGATGCGGGCGATGCGATGGGCGCGCAATTGTCCGCCCACGCCGATGCCAGCGACGCGCTTGCGATGCGGATCACCGCGCATGTCGCCGAAGTCGCGCAGCAGCTCGACGTGCTCGATGTCAGCGTGACGGCCAGCACCGGGGTCATCGGTCGCTCGATCGACGACACTAAGACCCAGCTCAGCGCCTTCATGCAGGAAGTGCAGAGCGGCAATGCGTCGGCGCATCAGCTGATCACGCACGCCGAATCACTGCTGCTGGCGCTCGACGCGGTGACCCGCGAACTCGACGAAACGCTGCCGCATGCGCTCGACCGCATGGCATCGCACGGCAAGGCAACGCAAACCGCGCTGGCGCAATTGCGCCCGATGCTCGAGGCGTCCGAACTTGTCGCGCAATCGACGATGTCGCACGTCAATGCGGTGCAGGCGACGCTCAAGTCGAACGAGGAACAGATGGCCGGGCATGCGACCAGCCAGCAGGCGCTCGTCGACCGGATCAACGGATCGCTCGCCGACGCCGAGGCCGCGCTGGCGAAACTGCGCGACGGCGCCGATGAATTTGCCGAACAGGGCGGCGCGCGGATGATCGCAACGCTGGGCGAGGTGCGCGCCACCGCCGATTCAGCGGCCGAGGAGGCGCGTGAGACGCTCGAAAAGCTGGTGTCGGGCGCACGCGAAGCGATGCAGGCCACCGCGACCGAGGCGATCGACGCGGCGTTCAAGAACGAGATCATGGCCCAGCTGACCGCAATCGAAGAAGCCTCCGCACGCGCGGTGGCGGCGGCGAACGGCGCCGCCGACCGCCTGATGCGCCAGCTCATCACGATCATGGACACCAGCGCCAGCGTCGAACAGCGTGTAGCCGAGGCCGAACAGGCAATCGCCACATCGGGCCGCGATTCGCTTGCCAAACAGGTCGGGCTACTCACCGAAGCGCTGAAATCGACCGCGATCGACGTCACCAAGATCCTGTCGACCGAAGTCAGCGACACCGCCTGGGACGCGTATCTGAAGGGCGACCGCGGCGTGTTCGCGCGGCGCGCGGTCAAGCTGATCGAAAACAGCGAGGCCAAGGAAATCCTGCGGCTTTACCAGAATGACGACGGCTTCCACGCGTCGGTAAACCAGTTCATCCATGATTTCGAAGCGATGCTCCGCCTGCTGATCGGCGCGCGCGACGGATCGGCGATCAGTGTGACCTTGCTGTCGTCGGACATCGGCAAGCTGTACGTGGCGCTGGCGCAGGCGATCGACCGCTTGCGGGGCTAGAGTCTTTCCGATGTTGAATGAATCGCGGGGGATTCCCAGGGGCTCAGAAGTGTGATTCAAGCTGGCCACTGGTGAGGAGGCCAGCATGGATGAGGCCATTATCGCAGGATTTGCGGGTTCGATTTTGCCGTGCTCTGGATCGGGGCATGTCGGCGCGGGCGGCGGCCCGGTTGCTGGAGGTGAGCCCGGCCACGGGGGTTCGCTGGGCACAGGCATGGCGGACGCGAGGTTCGGTTGAGCCGGGCAAGGTCGGCGGTCACATGCGGCCGTTGCTGGCGGGTGAGCGCGAGTGGCTGCTGGCTCGGATCGAACAGAAGAAGGATCTGACCCTGCACGAGTTGCTGGCCGAGCTGCGTGACGAGCGGGGAGTTACGGTGTGCTGCGACACGCTGTGGCGGTTCCTCAGGCGGTGCGGCAAGACGTTTAAAAAAAGACGCTCTTCGCCAAGGAGCAAGACCGGCCCGACGTCGTTCGCCGCCGTGCCCGCTGGCGCTGGGTCCAGCGCTGGGTAGACCCCAAGCGGATGGTCTTCATCGACGAGACCTGGGCGAAGACCAACATGACTCGCACCCATGGCTGGCATACCAAGGGTGAGGCGCTGATCGACAAGGTGCCGCACGGGCATTGGAAGACGCTGACCTTCATTGCCGGGCTGCGCCATGACGGCATCGTCGCTCCTTGCGTTATCGACGGCCCGATCAACGGCGAGAGCTTCACCGCCTGGGTCGAGCAGTTCCTGATCCCCGAGCTGGAGCCGGGCTGCATCGTCGTGGTCGACAACCTCGGCAGCCACAAAGGCAGCCAGGTGCGCAAACTGCTCAAGACGGCGGGCATCAGGCTGTTCTTCCTGCCGCCCTACTCGCCCGATCTGAACCCCATCGAGGAAATGTTCGCCAAGCTCAAACGCCTGCTCCGAAAGGCCAACGAGCGCACCGTCGAAACCACATGGCGGCGCATCGGAAAACTGCTCGATCACTTCCCGCCCAACGAGTGCGCCAACTACATCCGTGGAGCCGGATATGCCTCAATCTAAGCCAGAAAGACTCTAGGCGGTAGGGGCGTTAACAGGTCGGCGCGGCGTTTCGACCGGAAGCTGGCCTACATTCTCGTCATCCCGGACTTGATCCGGGATCCATCCGCCCTCTCAGCATAGCGCGGTGCGAGGCCGCATGGACCCCGGATCAAGTCCGGGGTGACGACGACCTGAGAGCAGCTCACCACCCCCAAGCAGACGAAGCCTTCAAAATAAGTCTTTCCTACATTTTCGGGCTGTGCCAGCCTTCATTCGGCTCTTTCATCTGGTAGGCAAATAGCGGTCACGGCTCGGTTTGCGGGTGCGGCTAAGGCGATGCTTGTATGACGCGTCCGACACGCCGAGACGCCCAAATAGGCGAATGCAATAGACTGAACTTTCCTGAACTTTGGGATTGTTAATCCCCCGTGGGTCAGGCCCGTCCGCTCACCACGTCGGGATCGACCCAGCCGTTCACATAAGCGACGTAGTAGATGACGAAGCCGACCGTCGCGACGATCGTCATCTGGAGCAAGATACGCGCGGGCCGAAACACCGCAGGCGCGCCGCGGTCCTGTCCCTTGACTAGCGGCGCTTCGTCGTCGCTCGCCTTGCGGCCGTGGAAGGGCAACACAAAAAAGGCGCTGAGCGCGAGGAAGAGCAGATAGATAGCGAGCGCCGAGGTCCATTTCATCGCTTTACGTCCATTCAGAGCTGCAAGAGCATGACATCGACGACCGGCTTTTTGCTCGTCCAGTCGGTCGCGACGCGGCGCACGCTCAGCCGGATCGCTTCGCGCATTTTTTCCTGTTCCTTGGCGGGGGCCAGTGCCGCCTGTTCGGCCGCTTCGCGCATTTCGTCGATGAACGCCTCGCGTTCATCCTCGACCGGGACGCCGCGATAGCTCACCGCAACGTCGGTGAAGCGCTTGCCGGTAAAGATCACCGCGACGGTGATATGCCCGTGCAGCGCCAGCTTGCGGCGCTCGTTGATCGTCTCGCCATCGGCGGGCAATATAACGTCGCCGTCGAGGATAAGGCGTCCAGCACGGACGCGCTCGAGGATTTTGGCCGGGCCGGGCGCCAGCCGCACCAGATCGCCATTTTCCTGGATCAGCGCGTCGGGGACACCCGTTTCCAGCGCAAAGCGCGCCTGTTCGTGCATATGGCGAATCTCGCCATGCACCGGGACCACCAGCTTCGGACGCAGCCAGCCATAAAGCGCCGCCAGTTCGGGCTGTCCCGGGTGGCCGCTGACGTGGATATGTGCCTGCTTTTCGGTAACGGTCAGGATGTCCTTGGCCGCGAGCTGGTTCATGATCCGTCCGATCGCGACCTCGTTGCCCGGGATTTGCTTCGACGAAAAGACGACCGTGTCACCGGGTGCGAGCTTGATCTGGTGGCTGTCCGACGCCATGCGCGCGAGCGCGGCGCGCGGTTCGCCCTGCCCGCCCGTCGCAATCACCATCACCTTTTCGCGCGGCAGGCGCATCGCCTCGTCGAAATCGACCGTCGGCGGGAAGTCTTTCAGATAACCGACCGAGCGTGCGACACCCAATATGCGGTCGAGTGAGCGCCCGGCGACGCACAGGGTGCGCCCCGTAGCGCTCGCGACGCGCCCCAGCGTTTTGAGGCGCGCCGCGTTTGAGGCAAAGGTCGTAACGATAACCCGGCCCTTGGCATTGCCCACCGCAGTGAGCAACCCGTCGTACAGGTCGCCCTCGCTGCCCGAAGCTTCGGGATTGAAGGCGTTGGTCGAATCGCCGATCAGAAAATCGACCCCCTCGTCGCCGATCGCGGTCAATGCCGCGGCGCTCGACGGGGTGCCGAGCACCGGATCATCGTCGAGTTTCCAGTCGCCGGTGTGGAACACGCGGCCATAGGGGGTGTCGATCACCGCCGCGCTCATCTCGAGGATCGAATGCGCGAGCGGCATCAGGCGGATACCGAAGGGACCAAGCTGGAAATGCGCGTCGATGTCGACCGTCCTGATATTGACGTCCTTCTCCAGCCCCTCTTCGGCCAGCTTGTTCGCGATCAGCCCGGCGGTGAAGCGGTTGGCGTAGAGCGGTACGCCGAGGTCGGCGGCAAGATAGGGCAGCGCCCCGATATGATCCTCATGCCCGTGCGTCAGCACGATGCCGAGCAGGTCCTTCTTGCGGTCTTCGATAAACTCGAGGTCGGGCATGATGATGTCGATGCCGGGATAATCATGGGTGCCAAAGGTCACGCCGAGGTCGAGCATGATCCATTTGCCGTCGCAGCCGTAGAGATTGGCGTTCATCCCAATCTCGCCTGATCCGCCGAGCGCGAGGAAAAGCAGCTCCTTTCCGGGAGTCGTCATATTGTCTGGTTCCGTTGGTTATAGAGGTGCATCAACCCGTTGAGCGTGAGGTCGGGTTCGATGCGGTCGAACAGATGCCCCTGTTCCTGAAACAATGTCGCGAGGCCGCCGGTGGCGATGACCGTTAGTGGCTTGCCGATCTCGGCCTTCATCCGTGCGATCAGGCCTTCCATCATGGACACATAGCCCCAATAGACGCCGATGAGCATCTGGCTTTCGGTCGTGCGGCCGATGACGCTCGTCGTCGCGGGCGCCTCGATCGCGATGCGCGGCAGTTTCGCGGCGGCGGCGACCAGCGCTTCCAGCGACAGGTTGACCCCGGGCGCGATGATGCCGCCCAGATAGGCGCCGTCGGGACCGATATGGTCGAGCGTCGTTGCGGTGCCAAAGCTGATGACGAGCTTGTCCTTGCCCGGTTCGACCGCCTGCGCCGCGATCGCGTTGACCGCGCGGTCGGCGCCGACCGAGCGCGGCTCGTCGACCTTCAATGCGATACCCCAGGTAACCGGCTCGCGGCCCGCGACGAAGGCATCGACGCCGAAATATTTGACCGCGAGCAGCTGTAAATTGTGGAGCGCGCGCGGCACGACGGTCGAAATGATGACCGCATCGACCTGGCTGCGATCATGCCCCTCGATGCGCAACAGCTGATCGAGCCACACCATATACTCGTCGGCGGTGCGGCGGTCGTCGGTCGCGATGCGCCAACGCGCGAGCAACGCGGCGCCATCGAACAGCGCGAATTTGGCATTGGTGTTGCCGACATCGATCGCGAGCAGCATCTATCTTTCTTCCTCGACCGGGCGACGCAGTTCGACGTCGCCAGCGTGCACCAGCATGGTCTCGCCGCCCGTCACGCGCAAGCGCAGCGCGCCATCTTCGGCAAGCCCGTCGAAGGTCCCGTCGATGCGCTGTTCGGACACATGGAGCGGCGTGCCGAGCGGATGCGCGAGCGGCAGCCACGCCCGAACGATGCTTGCCACACCCTCCTGCCGCCAGGTCCACAGCGCGTCGATCATCGCGATGCCCAGCGCCCCGGCAAAATGGTCGCGATCGAGCGACACGCCCTTCCCCGCCAGCGTCGCGGTCGCCCGATCGGCCAGATCGGGCGCGGCGACGAGGTTGACGCCGATCCCGATGACGACCGAATTGCCGGTGCGTTCCATCAATATGCCCGCGCATTTGGCGCCATCGACGAGCAGGTCGTTCGGCCATTTGAGCTGCGCACCGATGTCCGGCGCCAGTGCGGCGACGGTCTTTGCAAGCGCCACCCCGGCGACGAGCGCCAGCGTCGCCGCCGACGGATCGCCGATCGTCAGATGGACGACGGTCGAGCCCATGAAATTGCCCTGCCCGTCGTTCCAGTCCCGCCCGAGGCGACCGCGCCCGGCGGTCTGACGGTCAGCGACGAGCCAATGCCCCTCGCCGACATGCTCGCCGCTCGCCAGCCGCGCCAGCAGGTCGGCGTTGGTCGAACCTGTCTGCGCTATCCGCTCGATGGGCGGTATCAGAACAGCACCGCAGCAGCGCTGGCCGAAAGAACCGCCAGCACGGGGATGAAGAGGTAACCGATGACCGAGAGCCACAGCGCGCTCGCGGTGATCACCGCATCCTCGACGATCGCGCCGCCGCCTGCCGGAATCTCGGTGTCCGACTTGTCGTCGAAATACATCATCTTGATGATCGCGATATAGTAGAAGGCGCCGATCACCGAAGCGACGATGCCTGCGACCGCGAGCGGGACGAGGTTCGCGTTCACCGCGGCCTCGAACACCAGATATTTCGGCCAGAAACCGAACAGCGGCGGGATGCCGGCGAGGCTGAACATGAACACCGCCATCGCCGCGGCGAGGCCGGGGCGGCGCTGCGACAGCCCGGCGAGCGCGGGGATGCTCTCGATCTGGTTACCCTCGGCGTCGCGCAGCTGGAGCACGACGAGGAAGGCGCCGAGCGTCGTCACGACATAGACGAGCAGATAGGTCAGCACACCCTCGACCCCCTGCTGCGTTCCCGCGGCAAGGCCGATGAGCATGAAGCCGACATTGTTGATCGACGAGTAAGCAAGCAGGCGCTTGATATTCTTCTGCCCGATCGCGCCGACCGCGCCGAGGATGATCGATGCGAGCGCGAGGAAGATGATGATCTGCTGCCACGCGCCGACCGCGGGGCCCATCGCGTCGATCACGACGCGCGTCATCAGCGCGATCGCCGCGACTTTCGGAGCGCTCGCGAAGAAGGTCGTCACCGGGGTCGGTGCGCCTTCATAGACGTCGGGGGTCCACATGTGGAACGGCACCGCGCTAATCTTGAAACCAAGGCCCGCGAGCACGAACACGATCCCAAAGATCAGTCCGATGTTGAGTTCGCCGCCCATCGCCTTTGCGATACCCGCAAAGTCGGTGGTGCCGGTGAAGCCATAGAGCAGCGAAATGCCGTAGAGCAGCATGCCCGATGCCAGCGCGCCGAGGACGAAATATTTGAGACCCGCCTCGCTCGACCGCTCGTCGGTGCGCATGAAGCTCGCTAGCACATAGGCCGCGAGGCTGTTGAGCTCGAGCCCAACATAGAGCGTCATCAAGTCGCGTGCCGACGCCATGATGCCCATGCCGAGCGCCGCAAAGACGATCAGCGTCGGATATTCGGCGCGCATGCCACCGCTGAAAAAGCGCGGCGCGATCAGAATACAGACAAAGCTTGCAGCATAGATCAGCAGCTTGGCAAAACCGCCGAAGCCATCGACCGAAAGCGTGCCCGAAAAGACGGTCGTTTCGACGCCGAACAATGCGACGACGGCGGCCGCAGCGGCGGCGAGCGTGAGCAGCGCGCTGAGCTGGTAGATGCCAACCTGGCGATCGCCGAGGAAGGTCCCGAGCATCAGCGTGATAAGCCCGCCGATCGTCAGGATCAGTTCGGGCCAGATGAGCGCGAGATCGGCGGTCATTTTGCGCCTCCCGCATGCGCGGAGCCGTGGGCGGTTTCACCCTGCGCCGCGGCGGGCTTGGGCTTCCCGGCGGCAAGATGTGCGTCGCCCGCGGGCTTCGCCGGCGCTAGGCGCGCAACGACGGTCGTCACGTCGCCGCGCATCGGCGCGAGGAAGCTCTCGGGATAGACGCCCATCCACAGCGCCACGGCGGCAAGCGGGGCCATGATTGCCCATTCGCGTGCGTTTAGGTCGGGCATCGCCTTCACATCATCCTTGGTAAGTTCGCCGAACACGACGCGGCGGTAGAGATAAAGCATGTAAGCGGCGCCGAGGATGATGCCGGTGGTGCATACGAACGCCACGACGCTCGACGCTTCGTAGATGCCGAGCAGGCTCAGGAATTCGCCGACGAATCCACTGGTCCCCGGCAGGCCGATCGACGCCATGGTGAACAGCATGAAGAACAGCGCATAGGCCGGCATGTTTACCGCGAGCCCGCCGTAACGATCGATCTCGCGCGTGTGGAGCCGGTCGTAGATTACGCCGACGCAGAAGAAGAGCGCGGCCGAGACGACACCGTGGCTGAGCATGATGATCAGCGCGCCCTCGATACCCTGCTGGTTGAACGCGAACAGGCCCGCAGTGACGATCGCCATATGCGCGACCGACGAATAGGCGATCAGCTTCTTCATGTCGCTTTGCACCAGCGCGACGAGGCTGGTGTACACCACCGCCACCATCGACAGGCCAAAGACGAGCCACATCAGTTGCGCCGAGGCGTCGGGGAACATCGGCATCATGAAGCGCAGGAAGCCGTAGGCGCCGAGTTTCAGCAGCACGCCCGCGAGGATCATCGAACCCGCGGTCGGCGCCTGCACATGCGCGTCGGGAAGCCAGGTGTGGACGGGCCACATCGGCATCTTGACCGCAAGGCTGGCGAAGAAGGCAAGCCACAGCCACGTCTGCATCCCCGCCGGGAAGTCGTAATTCAGCAGCGTCGGAATGTCGGTCGTGCCCGCTTCGGCGATCATGACGATCATCGCGATCAGCATCAGCACCGACCCGAGCAGCGTGTAGAGGAAGAATTTGAACGCCGCATATTTGCGGTTCGCGCCGCCCCAGATGCCGATGATGAAATACATCGGGATCAGGCCGGCTTCGAAGAAGATGTAAAAAAGCAGCAGATCCTGCGCCATGAAGACGCCGATCATGACGACTTCCATGATCAGGAACATCGCCATGTAGAGCCCGACACGGCTCTTGATCGCGTCCCAACTGGCGAGGATGCAGAGCGGCATCAGGAAAACACTGAGCATGATCAGCATCAGCGCCATGCCGTCGATGCCGAGCGCCCACTGGAAACGCCCGAACAGGTCGGCGCGTTCGGTGAACTGCCACTGCGCGCCGCCAATGTCGAAGTTCGCCCAGAGGATGCAGCCGAGGACGAAGGTCGCGAGCGTCGCGCCGAGTGCAACGAAGCGCGACATCTTGTCGCCCACGAACAGGCAGGCGATGGCGCCGACCAGCGGAACCGCCAGCATCAGCGAAAGGATGGGAAAGCCGCTCACAGGAAATTCACCATGGCCCAGCTGGCGAGGCCGACAAGACCGAGCAGCATCACAAACGCATATCCATAAACATAACCCGATTGCAGCCGGACCGCGAGACGGGTCCCCCCAGCGACGAGCGCGGCGGCGCCATCGGGACCGAAGCGGTCGATGGTGCCTTCGTCACCCTTCTTCCAGAAGAAGCGGCCGATCCAGAAGGCGGGCTTCACGAAGAGGACGTTGTAGAGCTCGTCGAAATACCATTTATTGTACAGGAACTGGTGGAGCAGCTTGAACTGCGCCACGAAGCGCGCGGGCAGCGTGGTGTTGCGGATATAGCTGTTCCACGCGAGGAACAGACCGATCGCCATCACCGTGAACGGCGTCCACTTCACCCAAGTGTCCACCTGATGCGAATGGTGCATCAGCTCGGCATCATAGGCGAGCATGCTGCCGTTCCAGAAGGCCAGCCCCTGTTCGGGGTAGATGAACTGATATTTGAACGCATAGCCCGCAAACACCGCGCCGATCGACAGCAGCACCAGCGGGATCAGCATCGAGACCGGGCTTTCATGCGGGTGGTAACCCGCGGTGCCGTCGCCCGAAGCGCCATGATGCGCATCATGGTGGTGATGATCGCCCTGCGCGGCGTGCGCATGATCGTCATGGCCGTGACCATGGTCGTCGTGCACCGCGTGCTGGATATGCTCGCTCTGTTCCCAGCGCGGCTTGCCATAGAAGGTCAGGAAGACGAGGCGCCACGAATAGAAGCTCGTCAGCAGCGCGGCGAAGATGCCGACCCAGAAGGCGATTACGCCGCCGCCGCCTGCGGCAAAGGCTGCTTCGAGAATGCCGTCCTTCGAGTGGAAGCCCGCGAAGCCCGCGACACCCGCGATGCCGACGCCGGTGATCGCCAGCGTCCCCATCATCATCGCCCAGAAGGTAATCGGGATGTGTTTCCGCAGCCCGCCATAATAGCGCATGTCCTGTTCGTGGTGCATCGCATGGATGACCGAGCCCGCACCGAGGAACAGCAGCGCCTTGAAAAAGGCGTGGGTGAACAGGTGGAACATCGCCGCGCCATAGGCGCCGACGCCCGCGGCGAAGAACATATAGCCAAGCTGCGAACAGGTCGAATAGGCGATGACGCGCTTGATGTCCCACTGCGTCGTGCCGACGGTCGCGGCGAACAGGCAGGTCGCAGCGCCGACAAAGGTCACGACACCAAGCGCGACTTCGCTCGTTTCGAACATCGGCGACAGGCGGCACACCATGAACACGCCCGCGGTGACCATCGTCGCGGCGTGGATCAGCGCCGACACCGGGGTCGGGCCTTCCATCGCGTCGGGCAGCCAGGTGTGGAGGCCAAGCTGCGCCGACTTGCCCATCGCGCCGATGAACAAGAGCAGGCAGAGGATCGTCATCGTGTCGAGGCGCATCCCCATGAAGGTGATCGTCGAGCCCGCCATGCCCGGCGCCGCGGCAAGGATCTCGGGGATCGAGACGGTACCGAAGACGAGGAAGGTGCCAAAGATGCCGAGCATAAAGCCAAGGTCGCCGACGCGGTTGACGACGAACGCCTTGATCGCCGCGGCATTGGCACTCGGCTTCTTGTACCAGAAACCGATGAGCAGATACGACGCGAGACCGACGCCTTCCCAGCCGAAGAACATCTGGACGAGGTTGTTCGCGGTCACGAGCATCAGCATCGCAAAGGTGAACAGCGACAGATAGGCGAAGAAGCGCGGCTGGTCCGGGTCTTCCTCCATATAGCCCCAGCTATAGAGGTGGACGAGCGCCGATACCGTCGTGATCACGACGAGCATCACTGCGGTCAGCGTATCGACGCGCAGCTCCCAGTTGAACTGGAGCGCGCCCGAGCTGACCCAGTGCAGCACGGTGACAACTTCGGCCTCGCCGCTGCCCATCACGAACGACAGGAAGATCGGCCAGCTGAGCGCACAGCTGGTGAACAGCGCGCCCGTCGTCAGGATTTTCGACGCGGTGGTGCCGATGACGCGCTGGCCGAGGCCTGCGATAAGCGCCGCCAAGAGCGGCAGGAATACGATCGCCTGGATCACCGGTTCACCCCTTCATCCGGTTGGCATCGTCGACGGCAATGGTGCCGCGGCCGCGGAAATAGATAACGAGAATGGCAAGACCGA
This sequence comes from Sphingopyxis sp. EG6, assembly GCF_003609815.1. Classification (NCBI taxonomy): domain Bacteria; kingdom Pseudomonadati; phylum Pseudomonadota; class Alphaproteobacteria; order Sphingomonadales; family Sphingopyxidaceae; genus Sphingopyxis; species Sphingopyxis sp. EG6. The sequence continues at coordinate 1,348,515 of NZ_AP017603.1, read as the reverse complement.
TCGCGGCTTCACCCGCGGCGACGGTCAGCACGAACATCGAGAAAACCTGCCCGACAAGATCGTTCAGCGCCGCGCTGAACGCGACGAGATTGATGTTCACCGCGAGCAGGATGAGCTCGATCGCCATCAGGATGACGATGATATTCTTGCGGTTGATGAAGATGCCGAGCACGCCGAGCGTGAAGAGCACCGCCGAAACGGCGAGATAATGGCCGACCGAAATCACAATTTCATCCCCTGCCCGACGCCCGGATCGACGAGGCGCGTTGCGTCCTCGGGGCGGCGCCGGTTCTGCGCCGAAATATTCTGGGTACGCACCCCGCCACGCTGGCGATGCGTCAGCACGATCGCGCCGATCATCGCGACCAGCAGGACGATGCCCGCCGCTTCGAACAGGAAGATATATTTCGTGTAGAGCAGTTCGCCGATCTGCTGGATATTGCTCTTGTCGCTTACGACCGGCGCAGCGCGCGCCGCGAGGTCAACCCCGCCCGCGCTCCATGCGCCGACCGCAAAAACGAGCTCGGCGGCCAGGATGATCGCCACCAGCGCGCCGAGCGGCAGATAGCGCACGAAACCGGCACGCAATTCGGCGAAATCGATGTCGAGCATCATCACGACGAACAGGAACAGCACCGCGACCGCGCCGACATAAACGATGACAAGCAGCATCGCGATGAATTCAGCACCCGCGAGCAACATCAGCCCCGCCGCGTTGAAGAAAGCGAGGATCAGCCACATGACGCTGTGGACGGGGTTGCGCGCGAAAATCACCATCGCCGCAGAGGCGATGACGATGGTCGCGAACAGGTAAAAGGCGATAAGCTGGATCATGTGCGCGCGCCCTTATCGATAGGGCGCGTCAGCGGCAAGATTCGCCGTAATCGCGCGTTCCCATTTGTCGCCGTTGGCGAGCAGCTTGGCCTTGTCATAAAGCAGTTCCTCGCGCGTTTCGGTCGCGAATTCGAAGTTCGGCCCCTCGACGATCGCATCGACCGGACACGCTTCCTGACAGAAGCCGCAATAGATGCACTTGGTCATGTCGATGTCGTAGCGCGTCGTGCGGCGCGATCCGTCGTCGCGCGGTTCGGCCTCGATCGTGATCGCCTGCGCCGGGCACACCGCTTCGCACAGCTTGCACGCGATGCAGCGTTCCTCGCCGTTCGGATAACGGCGCAGCGCATGTTCGCCGCGGAAGCGCGGCGACAGCGGGTTCTTCTCGAACGGATAGTTGATCGTCGCCTTCGGCTTGAAGAAATATTTGAGCGTGAGGGCGTGCGCCTTCACAAACTCCCACAAGGTGAAGCTTTTGATGAGGTGGGCGATGGTGCTCATGAATACCTCGTCAGCATCAGATAGCCGGAGATCAGGAAGATCCACAGAAGCGAAATCGGCAGGAAGACTTTCCAGCCCAGCCGCATCAGCTGGTCATAGCGGTAGCGCGGCACGGTCGCCTTGACCCAACTGAAGACGAAGAAGAAGAACAGGATCTTCGCGAACAGCCAGATGATGCCGGGGACGGCATAGAGCGGCGCCCAGTCGATCGGGGGCAGCCAGCCGCCCCAGAACAGCACGGCGTTGAGCGTGCACATCAGGAGGACGTTGGCATATTCGCCGAGCCAGAAGAGCGCGAAGCTCATCGACGAATATTCGGTCTGGTAACCTGCGACGAGCTCGCTTTCCGCTTCGGTCAGGTCGAACGGCGCGCGCGCGGTTTCGGCGAGCGCCGAGATCAGGAACATCACCGCGAGCGGGAAGAGCAGCAGGTTGAAGCCGAAGGCGTTGACGATGCCGAGCCCGTGGCCCTGTTGCGCTTTCACAATCTCGTTCATGTTGAAGCTGTCGGCGAAGAGCACGACACCGATCAGGATGAAGCCGATCGAGACTTCGTAGCTGATCATCTGCGCCGAGGCGCGCATCGCCGAGAAGAACGGATATTTCGAGTTCGACGCCCAGCCCGACAGGATCACGCCATAGACGCCGAGCGACGAGATCGCGAGGATGTAGAGCAATCCGACGTTGATGTCGGCGAGCACCGCGCCCGAATTGAACGGGATCACCGCCCACGCGAGCAGCGCGACCGTGAAGGTGATGATCGGCGCGATCAGGAATAGCCCGCGGTTGGCGGACGTGGGTATGATCGTTTCCTGCAGGAACACTTTCAAACCGTCGGCGAACGACTGGAGCAGGCCAAAAGGACCGACGACGTTCGGACCGCGGCGCAGCGCGATCGCCGCCCAGATCTTGCGGTCGGCATAGATGATCATCGCAACCGCGAGCATCAGCGGCAGCGCGATCAGCAGGATGCCGCAAATCGTCGCGAGCCCCCAAGCCCAGTTCGGGTCCATGCCCCAGGAGATGAAGGTCTCGGTCATTTGCCGGCCCCGTCCTGGTTGCGCCAGCCGTTATGCGGGCCGGGCCGCTCCGACTTGCCCTTGGGATTGAAGCCGCGCCAGACGGCATAGCCCATGCTGACGAACAGCATCGACGCGATGGCATGCACCGGGGTCATTCCGCGGCCTCCGCAAAATCAACGCCATGCACCAGCTCTTCCGAGCAGCGCTGCATCGTCGGCGACGCGCGGCAGATGGCGTTGGTGAGGTAGAAATCCTTGATCGGCGACGGGATCGCGCGCGCCTCGGGCTTGGCGGGCAGCTTGGGAGCCGACCAGCCATAATCGGCGAGGCCTTCATGCCCGAGCGCCGGAACCGCCGCGATCATCGCCGCGCGGCACTGGTCGAAGCTGTCGAAGCCGACGTTGACGCCAAGCGCGTCGGCGAGCGCGCGGAAAATGCTCCAATCCTCGCGCGCGTCGCCCGGCGCGAACACCGCCTTGTCGCTGCGCTGGACGCGGCCCTCGGTGTTGACCGTGGTGAAATCCTTTTCGCTCCACGCCGCCGCAGGCAGGATGACGTCGGCCGCGTGCGCACCCTTGTCGCCATGATGGCCGACATAGACCTTCAGCGTCTTGGCAAAGCCGGTGAAATCGACCTCATCGGCGCCGAGGAAGAAGGCAAGCTTCGGCTTGGCGGCAACGATATCCTTGATCCCGCCGGGCTGCGCATAGCCGAGCATCAGCCCGCCCATGCGGCTCGCCGCCATATGGACGACGCTGAAGCCGTTCCAGCCGTCTTTGACCGCGTTTACCGACTTGGCGAGTGCGAGAGCCGCGCCATGCACGCCGGGCACCGCGAGGCCGCCGCCGCCAAGGATGATGAGCGGGCGCTCGGCACCCTTCAGCGCATCGAGCGCCGTCGCGGGCAGCTTGCCGACCAGCGAGGCATCGTCGCCCAGCCAGCTGACCTTGTACGTCTGGTCCTTCTCGGGCCCGATCGCAAAGACCTTCGCGCCCTTCTTCCACACCGCCTTGCGGACACGCGTGTTGATCAGCGGCGCTTCCCAGCGGAGGTTGGTGCCAACGAGCAGGATCACGTCGGCATTCTCGGCCTTGGCGATTCCGGTGTTGAAATTGACCGCCGACAAGCTGGTGACATCATAGTCGAGACCGGTCTGACGGCCTTCGAGCAGGTCGGAACCGAGCGCGTTCACCAGCGCCTTTGCGGCAAACATCGTCTCGCAATCGACGAGGTCGCCCGCGATCGCCGCGACCGACTTGCCAGCCTTCACCGCCTTGATCGCGTCAAAGGCTTCGGCCCAGCTCGCTTCGACCAGCTGGCCGTCCTTGCGCACATAGGGACGGTCGAGGCGGCGGCGCGTCAGGCCGTCGACATGGTGGCGCGTCTTGTCGCTCGCCCATTCCTCGTTCACATCGTCGTTGACGCGCGGCAGCACGCGCAGCACCTGACGGCCCCGCGCATCGATCCGCACATTGGTGCCGACCGCGTCCATCATGTCGATGCCGAGCGTCTTGGTGAGCTCCCACGGCCGCGCTTCGAACGCATAGGGCTTCGAGGTCAGCGCGCCGACCGGACACAGGTCGACGACATTGCCCGACAGCTCGCTCGCGACCGCGCGTTCCAGATACGACGTGATCTGCATATTCTCGCCGCGATAGATCGCGCCGATGTCTTCCACGCCCGCGACTTCCTCCGCAAAGCGGACGCAGCGCGTGCACTGGATGCAGCGGGTCATCACCGTCTTGACGATCGGACCCATATATTTCTCAGTAACCGCGCGCTTATTCTCGTCATAGCGCGTCGCGCCGCGGCCGTAGGCGACCGACTGGTCCTGCAGATCGCATTCGCCGCCCTGGTCGCAGATCGGGCAGTCGAGCGGGTGGTTGATGAGCAGGAACTCCATCACCCCTTCGCGCGCCTTCTTGACCATCGGGCTATCGGTCTTGATGACCTGCCCCTCAGCAGTCGGCAACGCGCACGAGGCCTGCGGCTTCGGCGGACCTGGCGACACTTCGACGAGGCACATGCGGCAATTGCCGGCGATCGACAGACGCTCATGGTAGCAGAAGCGCGGAATTTCCTTCCCCGCCAGCTCGCAAGCCTGCAAAACGGTCGCGCCCTGCGGGACGTCGAGTTCTACGCCATCTACGGTGACCTTAGGCATCGGCAGAGCTTTCAGATGAATTGCTGGCTTCGCGCAGGCGATATAGCCCCTCGGCGAGCGCGCCACGGAGGATTCCCCGTCCGAAGCTTACGCTCTGCCCCGGAGGCATGCAGGCCTGTAAATTCGGCAGAACCGCCGTCAGCGCTGCATTTTCTTCGGCGGTATAGATATCGGACATCACCAGATTGTGGCTTTCGGCGGGGGCGATCCGCGCAACGCAATCGCCGAATTGCCGCAAAGACAATATCGTATTCGGGACCGTCCCTGACGCGAATTCTTTCGCATAATCGCGCACCGGCAAATCCTTGAGCGCCAGGGTGGGCGCATCGTGATAGGCCTTGCGATAAAGGGCACCCAGCAGCTCGTAGCGAAAGAGAAACGGCGTGAACGCCAGCTTCGACGCAAATTGCGTCTGACCGACTTTCGGCAGGCAACCGGGCTCGGTGACCTTGTCGCCGAATTTTCCGGCGTCTTCTGATTGCGGATCTATCGCAATGAATTCCAGCGCCAGACGGCGCGCGCGCGCGCTGTCGACGACGCAATCGGCAAAGGATTTCATGATGATTTCGCGCTGCTTGGCGGCGTTATCGGCGACCAGCGGTACGTTGGGCGCATCCGGCGCGTGCAGGTGCGATCCCTGCTGGGCGACGGCAGGCGCCGACGGCTGCAACGCAACCATCGCGGCACAGGCAAGGGCCGCCGATCGGAACGACGTCAGCTTCACTCGGCCGCCTCCAACACGCCGCCATTGTCGCGGATGCGGCGTTCGATTTCGGGGCGGAAATGCTTTATCAGGCCCTGGATCGGCCAAGCCGCCGCGTCGCCGAGCGCGCAGATGGTGTGGCCTTCGACCTGCTTGGTCACGTCATACAGCGTATCGATTTCGCCGATGTCGGCGTCGCCGGTGCGCAGCCGCTCCATGACGCGCCACATCCAGCCGGTGCCTTCGCGGCACGGGGTGCACTGGCCGCAGCTTTCATGCTTGTAGAAATAGCTGATGCGGCTGATCGCCTGAACGACGTCGGTCGACTTGTCCATCACGATCGCGGCGGCGGTGCCGAGGCCCGATCCGACAGCCTTCAGCCCGTCAAAATCCATCGGGCAGTCCATGATTTCAGCTGCCGGAACCAGCGGCACCGACGAGCCGCCGGGGATGACCGCGAGCAGATTGTCCCAGCCGCCGCGAATGCCGCCGCAATGCTTGTCGATCAGTTCGCGGAAAGTGATGCCCATCTCTTCCTCGACGACGCACGGCGTGTTCACATGGCCGCTGATCTGGAAGAGTTTCGTGCCCTTGTTGTTCTCGCGCCCGAAGGACGAGAACCACGACGCGCCGCGGCGCAGGATCGTCGGGACGACCGCGATGCTCTCGACGTTGTTGACCGTCGTCGGGCAACCATAAAGGCCCGCGCCCGCCGGAAACGGCGGTTTCAGGCGCGGCTGGCCCTTCTTGCCCTCCAGGCTTTCGATCATCGCGGTCTCTTCGCCGCAGATATACGCGCCGGCGCCGCGATGGACGAAGACGTCGAAATCATAGCCCGACTTCGCCGCATTCTTGCCGAGCAGCCCGGCGTCATACGCCTCCTGCACCGCGGCAAAAAGCGTCTCGGCCTCGCGGATGAACTCGCCGCGGATATAGATGTAGGCGGCACGCGCACGCATCGCGAAGCCGGCGATCAGCGCACCTTCGATCAGCTTGTGCGGATCGTGGCGGATGATTTCGCGGTCCTTGCACGAACCCGGTTCGGATTCGTCGGCATTGATGACGAGGAAGCTCGGGCGGTCCGCGCGCGGTTCCTTCGGCATAAATGACCATTTGAGCCCCGTCGGGAAGCCCGCGCCGCCGCGGCCGCGCAGGCCCGACGCCTTGATCTCCTCGATGATCGCGTCCTGGCCGCGCTTCATCAGATCCTTGGTCTTGTCCCAATCGCCGCGCATCTGCGCAGATTTGAGGTTCCACGGCTGGAATCCGTAGAGATTGGTGAAAATGCGGTCCTTATCGGCGAGCATGGCTTACCACTCCTTCCGATAGTCGTGGTTTGAAGACACCATTTCCTTCAGCGTCGTCGGTCCGCCCTCGGGCTCGCTCGTATGGCGATTGGCGTTCTGCGTACCGGTCTTGGGTTGCTTGCCCGCCGCCAGGTCGTCGAGGATGCGCGACATGCTGTCGAAATCGAGGTCTTCGTAATTATCGTCGTTGATCTGGACCATCGGCGCGTTGGTGCAGGTGCCCATGCACTCGACCTCGGTCAGCGTGAACAGGCCGTCGGGCGTCGTCTTGCCCTTCACCATCCCGCGGTTCTTGCACGCGGCCATGACATCGTCCGAGCCGCGCAGCAGGCACGGCGTCGTACCGCACACCTGCACATGATAGCGGCCGACGGGCACGAGGTTGTACATGGTATAGAAGGTCGCGACCTCATAGGCGCGCATGAACGGCATATCGAGCTCGGCGGCGACATATTCGATCACCGGCACGGGCAGCCAGCCCTGCGTCTGCGTTTCGGCACCGACCTGGCGCTGCGCGAGGTCGAGCAAAGGCATCACCGCCGAGCGCTGACGCCCCGCGGGATAGCGCGCGATGACGGCCTTCGCCTTCTCGGCATTTTCCGCCGTCCACGCAAAAGCGCCCCAGCGCGCACGGACTTCGGCTTCGTCAGGGATTTGGGGTGCGTCAGCCACGGGCCAGACCTCGTTCAATATAGCGTCCGACATACATGCCGAGCGTCGCGGCAAATGCGGTCGAGACGACTTCCTTTATCGTTACCTCGCCATGGAACGCGGCAAGATAGGCCGCGACCGCAGACGCAAAGCCTGCAAGCACCAGGACAAGAATGGCGAGTTCGCGCAGCATTACCGGTCGCACTCCCCGAACACCACATCAATGGCGCCGATGATCGCGGTGGTGTCCGCGAGCATGTGGCCCTTGCACATGAAATCCATCGCCTGAAGGTGCGAAAACGCCGTCGGGCGGATCTTGCAGCGATACGGCTTGTTGGTGCCGTCGCTGACCAGATAGACGCCGAATTCGCCCTTCGGGCTTTCGGTCGCCACATAGACTTCGCCCGCAGGGACGTGGAAACCCTCGGTGTAGAGCTTGAAGTGGTGGATCAGCGATTCCATCGACTGCTTCATCTCGCCGCGCTTCGGCGGGACGACCTTGCGGTCGAGGCTGGCGATCGGGCCGGTCGGCATGTCGCGCAGGCACTGCAGGATGATGCGCGCCGACTGATAGACTTCCTGCACGCGGACCATGAAGCGGTCGTAGCAGTCGCCGCGCGTGCCGACGGGAATGTCGAATTCCATCTTGGCATAGGCGTCATAGGGCTGCGACTTGCGCAGGTCCCATGCAATGCCGCTGCCGCGGATCATCGGGCCCGAGAAACCCCAAGCCAGCGCGTCTTCCTTGCTCACCGTCGCGATATCGACGTTGCGCTGCTTGAAGATGCGGTTGTCGATGACGAGGCTCATCGCGTCGCCGAACAGCTTCGGCAGCCGCTTTTCGACCCATTCGCCGATGTCGTAGAGCAGGCGTTCGGGGACATCCTGATGAACGCCGCCCGGACGGAAATAGGCGCTGTGCATCCGCGCGCCCGAGGCGCGCTCGAAGAAGTTGAGGCAATCCTCGCGCAGCTCGAACACCCACAGGTTCGGGGTCATCGCGCCGACGTCCATGACGTGCGACCCGATATTGAGCATATGATTGCAGATGCGCGTCAGCTCGGCGAACAGCACGCGCAGATATTGCGCGCGCTCGGGCACTTCGAGGTCGAGCAATTTCTCGATCGCGAGGACATAGCTGTGCTCCATGCCGAGCGGCGAACAATAGTCGAGCCGGTCGAAATAGGGCAAAGCCTGCAGATAGGTCTTATATTCGATCAGCTTCTCGGTGCCGCGATGGAGCAGCCCGACGTGCGGATCGACGCGCTCGATGATCTCGCCGTCAAGCTCCATCACCATGCGCAGCACGCCGTGCGCCGCGGGGTGCTGCGGGCCGAAGTTGATCGTGTAATTGGTAACCGCCTGATCGCCCGCGGTGTTCGCGGTGTCGACAGGATAGCCTTCGAACATGTCGCTGCCGTGGTGCTTGACCTGAGGAGCGTCGGTCATGCGTCACCTCCTGCTTTGGGCTTGCGCAGCGCGCGCGGTTTGGCCGGAGCTTTGGTCTTGGCGGGAGCCTCGGCCTTCTTCGTTGCCGGAGTCTTTGCCTTGGCGCGCGTCGTCGCCTTCGCGCCCTCACGGCTCGTCTTTGCCGCGGCCTTGTTGACCTTGGCACCCGCGCCCGTTTGCGCCGGGCTTTCGGTGGTCTTCGGGGTCGGTGGCGGCGGCGCCTTCGCCTTGTCGTCCGCGGCCTTGACCTCTTTCGACGTCATCGGCGTGGGCGCGCCCTTACCGGGCGCTTCGCCGGTCCCGCCAGCCTTTTCATCGCCGGGCAGCACATAGTCGGCGCCTTCCCATGGGCTGAGGAAGTCGAAGTTGCGGAAATCCTGCGCCAGCTTCACCGGCTCATAAACGACGCGCTTGTCCTCTTCGCTGTAGCGCAGCTCGGTATAGCCGGTCAGCGGGAAGTCCTTGCGCTGCGGATGCCCCTGGAACCCATAGTCGGTCAGGATGCGACGAAGGTCCGGGTTGCCCGCGAACAGCACGCCATACATGTCGAACACTTCGCGCTCGAGCCAGCCGGCGTTCGGCCACACGGGTACGATCGTCGGCACCGGCGTCGCCTCGTCGGTCGATACGCGCACGCGAAGGCGATGATTCTTCGTCACGCTGAGCAGGTGATAGACCACCTCGAACCGCTCGGCGCGGTCGGGGTAATCGACCCCGGCAATCTCCATGAGCTGCTGATATTCGAGATTGTCGCGCAGCGCGATCATCACCCCGGCGACCGCGGCCCGATCGACGGTGATGCTGTCTTCGTCGGCAGCGAAATCATGCGCAAGCAAGTCGGCGCCGAGCAACGCCTTGAGCGCTGCCGCAAGCGTGGGCTGCGGCGCAACGAGGGGAGCAGGATGGGCCATCAGCGTTCGATCGTCCCGGTGCGGCGGATTTTCCGCTGCAATTGCATCACGCCATAGAGCAGGGCTTCGGCGGTCGGCGGGCAGCCGGGAACATAGATGTCCACCGGCACGATGCGGTCGCAGCCGCGCACGACGCTGTAGCTATAGTGGTAGTAGCCGCCGCCATTGGCACAGCTACCCATCGAAATCACATATTTCGGGTTCGACATCTGATCGTACACGCGGCGAAGCGCGGGTGCCATCTTGTTGCACAGCGTTCCCGCGACAATCATCACGTCCGATTGGCGCGGGGACGCGCGCGGCGCGACGCCGAAACGCTCCATGTCATAGCGCGGCATGTTGACGTGGATCATCTCGACCGCGCAGCACGCGAGCCCAAAGGTCATCCACCACAGCGAGCCGGTGCGCGCCCAGTTGAACAGATCCTCGGTCGAGGTGACGAGAAAGCCCTTGTCGCCGACCTCGCTGTTGAGGTCGTCGAAAAAGCTCTGGTCCGGATTCGTGCCGGGAGCCACCGGCATCTGGCCGGGCATGATGATGCTGGACGTGCTCATTCCCAATCCAACGCGCCTTTTTTCCACGCGTACACAAGGCCGAGCGTGAGTTCGGCGAGGAAAATCATCATCGTGGCCCAACCGGCCCAGCCGATCTCCTCCAGGCTGACCGCCCAGGGAAAGAGAAAGGCCGCTTCGAGGTCGAAGATGATGAACAGAATCGCGACGAGATAGAAGCGGACGTCGAACTGGCTGCGCGCATCCTCGAACGCGGGAAAGCCGCATTCATATTCGGTCAGCTTCGCCGGCTCGGGCTTGTGCGCCCCGGTCAGCCGCGCCACGCCCATCGGCAGGAACACGAACGCCGACGACAGCCCGACCGCAATGACCAGGAATATCAGGATCGGCAAATATTGCGTCAGATCGACCATGGGAGCTCGCAGTCTTGTTTTAGAGGTGTTTGCCACCCGTTATGCGGGCGCTTTAGGCCAGCCCGCCGCCCGTCGCAAGCGCTGCGGGCATGATTTTCATGCCCCGAGTGACCAAAAGCACAAACGCCGCTGGCGGCAGCGCCTATCGCTGTGATACGCCGCACGAATTGGGGTTAATTGAGCGCTTTCGGGGCGAATTCGACGGCGGTTCATGCAGGGAGGAGTTTCATGAGATCATTTGCCACGCGCGCAGCGCTTGCCTTGGGCGCATCCGCCCTGCTTGCCGCGACGCCCGCGCACGCCGAACTGGTCAATGCGACCGATCCGGCAACGATCGAGGCGATCGTCGAGTCGCAGGGCTGGCCCGCGACGATCGTCGCCAAGCCGGGTGACGACCCCTATATCGAAAGCAACCGCAACGGCCTCAAATTCCTCGTCCTGTTCATGAACTGCGACGAGGGCAAGAAATGCAAGACGCTGCAATATTATATGGGCTTCAGCGACGCCAAGGACGTGTCGCTGGAAAAGCTGAACAAGTGGAACAAGGACAAACGCTTTGCGCGTGCCTACCGGGATGATGAAGGCGATCCCGTGCTCGAAATGGACGTCGATCTCGATTTTGCGGGCATCCCGCGCGAAAACGTCGGCGAGACATTCAACACCTGGGCGACGCTCATGGACAGCTTCCGCGAATATGTGTTCGAGAAGTGAGCGAGCATCCCGATCGGGATACAGGGTATGACCTGATCGCGTTTGTGACGTTTGACGTCGACCCTGGCGCCGAAATGCGAGGCAAGCCGATCACGGCCGACTGGGGACCCAGCATATTGGTGAATAATGTCTTTTATCCCGGACGCATCAAAGCCTGCGATCAGCCTATGTTTTTTGGCAAATCCGGAAAAGTGCGGCTTTCGGTGATGACATTTACTGGAAATTTGTCGCTCACAGTCGGTCAAGAATTCCGGCTCTGCGCGGGACCGCGGCAAATCGCATCCGGCCGCGTTCTCGAGATTCTTTAACGCGACCGGATGCGCCGATGGTGATCACGCGTTGCGCAGCGCGCCCGCGACCAGTTTCTGCAACTTCGAATGCACGGCAGCGCTGCCCGCGATGAATTCGCTGCGCTCGATCGCGCGGTCGCCGCCGCGGAAATCGCTGACGAAGCCGCCGGCTTCGCGGACGAGCAGCATGCCCGCCGCGACGTCCCAGACCTTGAGGTCGCTTTCCCAGAAGCCGTCGTAACGCCCTGCGGCGACCCATGCGAGGTCGAGGCTGGCGGCACCAAAGCGGCGGATGCCCGCGACTTCAGGAGCGACGGCGCCGAAAATGCGGCTCCACTGCGCGAAATCGCCATGACCCATATAGGGAATGCCGGTCGCGATCAGGCATTCGTTGAGGTGACGGCGCGACGCCACACGCAGACGGCGGTCGTGCAGCCACGCGCCGCGGCCGCGCTCGGCCCAATAGCTTTCGTCGGTCACCGGCTGATAGATCAGGCACGAGGTGATGTCGCCCCAGCCGCCGCCGGGCTTGGGTTCCTGCACCGCGATCGAAATCGCGAATTGCGGGATCGCGTGGAGGAAGTTCGACGTGCCGTCGAGCGGGTCGATGATAAAGCGCGGTTTGCCCGGCTCGCCCTCGATCACCCCGCCCTCTTCGAGCACAAAGCCCCAGCCCGGACGGTCGCGGCCGAGTTCGTCGTAGAGGGTGCGCTCGGCGGCCTGATCGGCCTTCGACACGAAATCGGCCGGCCCCTTTTGCGAAACCTGCAGATGCTCGATCTCGCCGAAGTCGCGGCGCAGCTTCGTGCCGGCCTTGCGCGCAGCGCGCTCCATGACGGTGATGATGCCGGATACGGCCATTGTTCGATCTCCAACGCGTCGCCCCCGCGAAGGCGGGGGCCGCAAGCAACCTTGCGCTACGCCGATAGCGGCCCCCGCCTTCGCGGGGGCGGCGTTATTTAGTCGGCGCGGCGAACATATTCACGGTCGTACACATGTACGACGATCTTGGTCCCGCTGGTGATGTGCGGTGGCACCATCACGCGAACGCCATTGTCAAGGATCGCGGGCTTGTACGACGACGAAGCCGTTTGCCCCTTTACCACCGCGTCGGCCTCGACGATCGTTGCTTCGATCGTTTCGGGCAGTTCGACCGAGATCGGGCGCTCTTCCCAAAGTTCGAGCACAACGTCCATGCCATCCTGCAGGAACTCATGCGCCTCGCCGACGACGTCCTTGGAAATGTTGATCTGTTCGAACGTATCCTTGTCCATGAACACCAGATCGTCGCCCTCGGCATAGAGGAACTGGAAATCCTTGGTGTCGAGGCGGACCTTTTCGACCGTGTCGGCGCTGCGGAAACGGTTGTTGAGCTTGCGCCCGTCGATCAGATTCTTGGCTTCGACCTGCATATAGGCGCCGCCCTTGCCCGGCTGGGTATGCTGGATCTTGGTAACCTTCCAGATGCCACCTTCATATTCGAGGATATTGCCGGGACGGATTTCAACGCCGGTGATCTTCATCGCGCACACTCACTAGACAAGGATGGAAAGAGCAAAGCCGCGCCCGCCGGACACCGCTATCAGGTGCGCGCCTTTAGCCGCGCCAGCGCCGAAGGGCAAGCCGCGTGTCAGGCCGTGGCGACAACCATGGCCCGCGTCCGCCGATAGCTGAGCCAGACGAGCCCGACGAACAGGATCAGCCCGACCCACGGCGCATAGGGGGCGTAGCCGTCGCCGACGACGGCAAGCGGTGCATCGCTGCCGCTGCCCGCGACGATACCAGCGTAAAGGACACCAAACAGGCTTTCGCCGACGATCATGCCCGTCGCAGTCAGCACGCCCATGCGGTGCGCGAAACCCGCGTTCGGACGCTTCGCCGCCCAGCGGTCGTAGAACCAGCCGCCGACGGCGCCGATCACCACGGGCAGGATCACCGCCATCGGCAGATAGATACCGATGCCGATCGCGAGCGGCGGCAGGCGGAGCTTGCCTGCGCGGCCGAGCAGCGCATCGACGATGATGAAGCCCACCCCGGCGAGGGCGCCGTAACCCAGCATCGTCCAGTTGAGGTCCCCGCCGAGCACGCCCTGCGCGAGCGAGGAGATCAGCCCCGCCTGCGGCGCGGCCAGCGCATTCGGGCCCGCGCCGGGGGCGCCAACAAATCCGACCGTTTCGTTGAGCACATTGAGCACCGGCGGCACGATAAGCGAGCCAAAAATCACGCCGATGATCAGCGCGACCTGCTGCTTCCACGGCGTCGCGCCGACGAGCTGGCCGGTCTTCAGGTCCTGAAGGTTATCGTTGGAGATCGTCGCGATCCCGAACACCAGCCCGGTGACGATCAGCGCATAAGCGACCATCGCGTTGACTTCGGCCTCGCCGCCGCCACGACCGAGGAGGCCGAGCAGCAGCAGCGACGAAGCGATGATTGCAAGGATGCCGATCCCCGACACCGGCGAGTTCGACGCGCCGATCAGCCCCGCCATATACCCCGTGACCGACGCGATCATCAGCCCGACGATGATGATGAACAGGATCGCGCCGGCGATCAGCGCAAATGACGCCCCGGCGAGCGGTCCTCCCGACAGTTCGGCCGAGAGCAGGATGCTGATCGGGAGCATCAGGAACAGCGATCCGCCGAACACCCAGCCGATCGACATATCCTGTTCCTCGATCGCCAGCGCGTGCCCGCCCTGCCGCGCGCGGCTGGCCGCCATTGCCGATCGGATGCCGCCGATCACCGGCTTGGCGATCTTGATCAGCGTCCAGATCGCGGCAACCGCGATTACCCCTGCGCCAAAGAAGCGCACATCGGCCCGAAACACGGTGTTCGCCAGCGTTTCAGCGTCGCCCACCCCGCCCTGCGTCAGGATCGGCAGCAAGACCCACCAGCCGGTGACCAGGCCAACGAGCTGCGCCATACCCACCGACAGGCCGACAAGATGGCCAACGCCGAACAGCGCAAAGGCGAGCCCGCCCGCAATCCCGGTCGCGCCGCTGCCGACCGCGAACCAGCGCGCAACTTCTGCGCCGGCGAGTTTCATCTGGGTCAGCAGCGTGAAACCGGCAGCGACAATCGAATTCCACAGGAGTGCCGACAAGCCCGCCTTGTTCTCCGCGGCGCCTTCGGCGCTGGCGGCGCCGACCTGCAGCACTTCGGCGGCAGCGCGGCCCTCGGGATAAGGCAGATCCGAATCGACGACGAGCGCGCGGCGCAGCGGAACCGAGAACAGCACGCCCAAAATGCCGCCGAGCATCGTGATCGCGGTGGTTTCGAGCAAGGGGAAGCCCTGCCAGTAGCCGACCATCACCAGCCCCGGCAGCACAAAGATGATCGCAGCCAGCGTACCCGCGGCGCTGGCGATCGTCTGGACGATGTTGTTCTCGAGGATTGTCGACCCCGCCATATAGCGCAGCAGCGCCATCGAAATTACCGCGGCGGGGATCGAGGTTGCAAAGGTCAGCCCGACCTTCAGCCCCAGATAGACGTTCGCGGCCGTGAACATCAGCGTCAGCACGCCGCCAAGAATAATCGCACGGATCGTCAGTTCGCGCCCGCGTGTCCTCGTCGTGGTGCTGTCGGTCATGTCATTCTCCCCGCCCGCTGTCTCGCGGCACGCCCCGCCTTGCGCAAGTCCAAATTTGGGCCAGCCGAAAAGCGATGAACCGAAGCCGATTTGACGTATCGATCCAATATGGAGGCATTGGTTCGCGGCATATCGGCGGCATGATGAGTAGCGATCTTTCCCACGTCACGCCCCGACCACGCGGCAGCGGTGCCGTACCACCGCACCGCCCAGCGCCTTGCGCCGGCCTGTTTGGCTGGCGCAAGGATGGCGTTTCACCCGGTCCGCCCGCCGAAATGCCCAAGAAGCCGGGACGTGATTATCCTGCCGGCTGATCTTTCAGCAGCGCGGTAAACGCCCGCACTGCTGCCGCCGGGCCATCGGGATGCGCCCATACCCCGCCCGATACCGCGAGGAAATCGGCGCCGGCATCGACCAGCTCGCGCGCATTTTGGGCAGTGATCCCGCCGATCGCGACGCAGGGCAATTCGAACATGCTTTGCCACCATTCCAGGATCTCGGGATCCGCGTGATGTTCGACGGTCTTGGTGGTGGTCGGGAAAAACGCCCCAAAGGCAACATAATCTGCCCCGGCCTCGCCCGCTTCCATTGCGAAATGGCGGCTGGCGTGACAGGTGATCCCGATCTGGGCGCCCGGCCCCAGTTCGCGCCGCGCCCCTTTGGGATCGCCGTCGCCCTGCCCCAGATGCACACCATCGGCGCCCAATCGCTTGGCCAGGGCGACATCGTCGTTGACGATAAACGCGACGTCGCGGGCCGCACAGATCGCCTGCAAGGGCTCGGCCAGGCGTGCCGCTTCGTGCTGATCGAGCCCCTTCACCCGAAACTGGAACGCGGCAACCGGCCCGGCATCGAGCGCGGCCACAAATTGGCCCGGAAAATCGCCGCCAACATCAAGCGGCGAGATGAGGTAGAGCTGGCAAGGAATGCGGGTCACTTGGGTCATGGCGGGTTCATAGCGATGCGCTCAAGAACCCGCAAATGCAGAACCGCCATCGCCTTACCCCTCTCCTTCTGGCCGCCGCTTTCGCGCTGTCGGCATGCGCCACGACGCGCGATCCGGCGCCGCTCGCCGATGCCAGCGACGTCGCGCTCGGCGAGCGCGCCTATGCTGATGGGCCGATCGTTCAGCCCGTCGCAGTGCTGGAGGACAGCCGCTGCCCGATGAACGCCCGCTGCATCTGGGCCGGGCGCGTGCGGGTGCAGATGCTGTGGATTCGCGGCAACGGCGAACAGCAGCCGTTCGAAGTAACGCTGGGCGAAGCGACGCCGCTTGCCGACGGGAGCATCACGCTGGAATCGGTGCGGCCCGACAGGATGACGAACGTCGAGCTGAAGCCGGAGGATTATCGCTTCTCATTCCGTTTCGCGGGCGGACTTTAACGCACCCGCGCCAGCACAAACCCGTCCCACTTTTTCGCGCCGACGGTCTGCACCGCCGTCGCGTCGAGTCGCGGTTCGGCGCTCAGCATGTCGAACAGCGCGCGTGTTCCGACGATCCGTTCGTCGCCGCTGTCACCGTCCAGCACCCCGCCTTCGCGCACGACATTGTCGACGACGATCGTCGTTCCGGGGCGCCCGAGCCGGATTGCCTCGCGCACATAATGCACATTGTTTTGCTTGTCGGCATCGATGAACACGAAGTCGAACGCCGTTTCGCCGGTCATCGCGGCGAGGGTGTCGCTTGCCGGCCCCACTCGAATGTCGACCAGCCCGCCGACGCCGGCGCGTTCCAGATTGGCCCGGGCGACACCGGCATGATGTGCCTCGAGCTCCAGCGTCACCAAGCGGCCGCCCTCAGGCAGCGCGCGCGCCAGCCAGATTGTCGAATAACCACCAAGCGTTCCGATCTCGAGGATGTTTTTCGCACCCGCGGTCTGCGCCAGCAAGAACAGCATCTTGCCCTGAGCGGCCGACACGTCGATCGGCGGCAACCCGTTCGCCGCATTGTTGGCGAGAGTGGCGGCAAGCGCGTCGTCGGCGCCGAGCAATTTGTCGACGATATAGTTATCGACGGCTTGCCACCCCTCTCCCATCACTTCAGGCCACGGAGGCCGCGTGAATTTCGTCAATTGCGCCGCCGAGCGAGCTGTTGAACTCGTCGTCGCTCATCTGGTGGCGCAAGTCTTCGAGCAAGGCGCGACTAAAGCTCGCGATGATGCCCGGGTTCTTGGCCAGTTCGGCGCAAGCTTCGGGGCGCGCGAAGCCGCCCGACAGCGCAACGACGCGCAGCACCTTTGGATGATCGACGAGCGGCTGGAACAGCCCCGCTTCGGTCGGCAACGACAGTTTCAGCATCACCGGCGCGCCGTTCCACGCGTCGAGCGCGGCGAGCGTTTCGTTGAGCAGCAGACGGTCCGAGGCGTCGCGCTCGGCGCTCTTGATGTTCACTTCGGGTTCGATGATCGGGACGAGGCCGTGCGCGGCGATGCGCGCCGCTTCGGCGAACTGCTGCTCGACGATCGCCTTGACGCCCGCCTCGTTGGCGAGGTTGATCACACTGCGCATCTTGGTGCCGAACACCCCCTTGGCGACCGCGCGCTTGCACAGATCGTCAAGCCCGGGGTTCGCCTTCATCAGCTGGACGCCATCGGCTTCGTCCTCGAGCCCCTTGTCGACCTTCAGGAACGGCACCACGCCGCGTTCCCACAGCAGCGCCGGAACCGGCTTGCCGCCCGCGTCACCATCCATCGTGCGCTCGAACAGGATCGCACCGATCACCTTGTCGCCGTTGAAGCAGGGCGCCGTAACGATGCGGCTGCGCATGTCGTGGATCAGCGCGAACATTTCCTCATCGTTCGAGAAGGCGTCGGCTTCGATGCCGTACCCCTTCAATGCCTTGGGCGTCGAGCCGCCGCTCTGGTCGAGCGCGGCGATAAAGCCCTGTCCCGATTTGATCTGCTCCAGCATGGCGGCATTGGCGGTGGTCATAACGTCTCCGTGGGTTTGCATACGTATGGTGCGGGGCGCATAGCGATCCCGACACCGGGATGCAAATGCGCCGAAAAATCAGGCTTTGAGCGCGTCGACGCCCGGCAACGGCTTGCCTTCCATCCACTCGAGGAAGGCGCCGCCAGCGGTCGAAACAAAGGTGAAGTCCTTGCCCGCCCCGGCGTGGTTGAGCGCGGCAACGGTATCGCCACCGCCTGCAACCGAGATTAGCGAGCCTTCGCGCGTCAGCGCCGCGGCGGTTTTCGCGAGCGCGACGGTGGCGGCGTCGAACGGCGGCGTCTCGAACGCGCCGAGCGGGCCGTTCCACACCAAAGTGCGGCAGTTCTTGAGCACATCGGCCAGTGCTTCGGTCGCGGCCGGGCCGACGTCGAGGATCATCTCGTCGGCAGCCACCTCATGCACATTGACCGTCCGCGTCGGCGGATTGGGCGCGAACTCCTTCGCCACCACGACGTCGTAAGGCAGGTGAATGGTGCAGCCCGCGGCATCCGCGGCATCGAAGATCGCATTGGCGGTCTCGACCAGGTCATGCTCGCAAAGCGACTTGCCGACATCGACCCCGCGCGCGGCGAGGAAAGTGTTCGCCATGCCGCCGCCGATGATCAGATGATCGACCTGCCCGACCAGATTGCGCAGCACGTCGATCTTCGACGACACCTTGGCGCCGCCGACAACCGCGGCCACCGGATGCACCGGATTGCCGAGCGCGGCGTCGAGCGCCTTCAACTCGGCTTCCATCGCGCGTCCCGCATAAGCAGGTAGCCGGCGTGCAATGCCTTCGGTCGAACCATGGGCGCGGTGCGCCGCCGAAAAGGCATCGTTGACATAAAGGTCGCCGATCTCGGCCAGTGCGTCGGCAAAGGCCGGATCATTCTTTTCCTCGCCGGGATAGAAGCGGGTGTTTTCGAGCACCGCAACGTCGCCGGGGGCGAGCACCGCGATGCCCGCCTTGGCGCCTTCGCCGACCGCTTCGGGAATATACATCACCGAATGGCCGAGCACATCCTCGACCCCGCCCATGACGAGGCTTAGCGATTGCGTCGGGTTCTTCGCGCCCTTCGGCCGCCCGAAATGCGCCAGCAGCAGGACGATCGCGCCCTTGTCGGACAATTCGCGGATCGTCGGCATCGCCGCTTCGATCCGCGTCTTGTCGCCGACCGCACCGTCGATCATCGGGACATTGAGGTCGACGCGCACCAGTATCTTCTTGCCGGTGACGTCGCCGATGTCGTCGAGGGTCTTGAACGCGGTCATCGCTGCTTTCCTTTGGTTTAGAGGAACTTGGCGATCACACCTGCGGTGTCGATCATGCGGTTCGAGAAGCCCCATTCATTGTCGTACCAGCTGAGCACCCGCACCAGCTTGCCGTCGATCACCGCGGTTTCGAGGCTGTCGATCGTCGAGCTGTGCGCGTCGTGGTTGAAGTCGATCGAAACGAGTGGCTCGTCGGTGAAGCCGAGCACGCCCTTGAGCTCGCCCTCGGCGGCTTCCTTCAGCAGCTCGTTGACCTCGTCGGCGGTCGTGTCGCGGCTGGGGGTGAAGGTCAGGTCGACGACCGAGACATTCGGGGTCGGAACGCGGATCGACGAGCCGTCGAGCTTGCCCTTGAGCTCGGGCAGGACGAGGCCAACGGCGACCGCCGCACCGGTGCTGGTCGGGATCATCGACATCGCGGCGGCGCGGGCGCGGCGCGGATCGGAGTGGATCTGGTCGAGGATCTTCTGGTCGTTGGTATAAGCGTGGATCGTGGTCATCAGGCCGCGCTCGATACCGATCTTTTCATGCAGCACCTTGGCCATCGGCGCGAGGCAGTTGGTGGTGCACGACGCGTTCGAGATGATCACATGCTCGGCGCCGATCTTGTCGTGGTTCACGCCGTAAACGACGGTGAGGTCGACTTCCTTGGCGGGGGCCGAGATCAGGACGCGCTTGGCACCGGCGTCGAGATGCGCCTGGCCGCCCTTGCGGTCGGTAAAGAAGCCCGTGCATTCGAGCGCAATGTCGATGCCGTTGGCGGCATGCGGCAATTTGGCGGGATCGCGTTCGGCGGTGACCTGGATGCGCTTGCCGTTGACGATCAGGTCATTGCCGTCGACTTCGATCGTGCCATTGAACGGCCCATGGACCGAATCGCGCTGGAACAGGCGGGCGTTCGCCTTGGCGTCGGCCAGATCGTTGATCGACACGAGTTCGAGGTCGTGGTCGGTCCGTTCGAGGATGGCGCGCGCCACATTGCGGCCGATGCGCCCGAAACCGTTGATTGCAACTTTCACTGCCATGTCGATGAAGTCCTTTCTGCGAATGGAAGCCCGGTCGTTACGCGCCGAGCTTTGCCAGTATCTGGGGGGTGATCGCATCGGCGGTCAGGCCGAAATGCTTGTACAGATCGTCGATCGGTGCCGAGGCACCGAAGCTGTCGATACCAAAGCGGAGGCCGTCGCGGCCGGTGTAGCGTTCCCAGCCAAAGGTCGCGCCCGCCTCGATCGAGACGATCAGCGCGTCGCGCGGCAGGATCGCATCCTGATAGGCGCCGTCCTGTTCGTCGAACAATTCGGTCGAGACCATCGAGACGACGTCGGTGCCATGGCCCGCGGCCTCGAGCTTGTCCGCAATCTCGACCGCAAGCGAAACTTCGGAGCCGGTCGCGACGAGGACGACCTTGCGGTCGGCGCTGGCTTCGCGCAGGCGGTAACCACCTTTCGCGCAAAGATTTTCCGTGACGTCATGACGCAGCGGCGGGAGGTTCTGACGCGTCAGCGCGAGCAGCGACGGGCGGCTTTCCTGCGCCAGCGCCAGCGCCCAGCACTCGGCGGTCTCGACCGCATCGGCGGGGCGCATCACGAGCAGGTTGGGCATCGCGCGCAAAGACTGCAAATGCTCGATCGGCTGGTGCGTCGGGCCGTCCTCGCCGAGCCCGATGCTGTCGTGCGTCATCACATAGACGACGCGCTGCTGCTGCAGCGCCGACAGCCGGATCGCGGCGCGGCAATAGTCGGCGAAGACGAGGAAGGTGCCACCATAAGGAACGATGCCGCCATGCAGCGCCATGCCGTTCATTGCTGCCGCCATGCCGAATTCGCGGATGCCGTAATAGATGTAGCGCCCCGAATAATCATTCTTCGTCAGCGGCTTGGTCGACGACGTTTTGGTATTGTTCGAACCCGTCAGATCGGCGCTGCCGCCGATGAGAGCGGCAATATCGGCAGTCAGCGCGCTCAACGTGTTCTCCGAAGCCTTGCGTGTCGCGACCTTCGGCGGCTCAGCCACCAGCCCGTCGAGATAGGTCTTGAAGGCATCGCCCGGAACGATCTTGCCGCTCAGGCGATCTTCAAATTCCTTTTTCTTTTCGCTTCTTGCAAGGCGATCATTCCATCCGGAATGAAGAACCTTGCCCTTCTCGCCAAAGGCCGCCCACGCCGCCGCTATGTCGGCCGGAACGTCGAAAGGTTCGGCGGTCCAGCCGAGTTCGCTGCGCGACGCGGCAATCTCGTCGGCACCCAGCGGCGCACCGTGCGTTGCCGACGTGCCTTGCTTGTTCGGCGCACCGAAGCCGATGATCGTCCGGCACGCGATCAGCGACGGCCGCGGATCGGCAAGCGCCGCATCGATCGCGCGGCGAATGTCGGCGGGCTCATGCCCGTCGCAGCTTTCAACATGCCAGCCGGTCGCGGCATAGCGCGCCGCAATATCCTCGCTCGTCGACAGATCGGTCGCCCCGTCGATAGTGATCTTGTTGTCATCCCACAGCACGGCCAGGCGCCCGAGCTGCAAATGACCCGCCAAACCAATGGCTTCGTGATTAATGCCTTCCATCAGACAGCCGTCACCCGCGATCACCCAGGTACGGTGGTCGACCAGATCGTCACCATAGAGGCTGTTGAGGTGCCGCTCGGCGATCGCCATGCCGACCGCCGTTGCCAGCCCCTGCCCCAGCGGCCCGGTCGTGGTCTCAACGCCCTCGAGCTCAAAATTCTCCGGATGCCCCGCGCAGGGGCTGTGCAGCTGGCGGAAATTGCGGATGTCGTCGATCGTCGGCCGCGCATAGCCCGCGAGGTGCAGCGTCGCATAGGCGAGCATCGAACCATGCCCCGCCGACAGCACGAATCGGTCGCGATCGGCCCATTTGGGGTCGCTTGGATCGAATTTCAGATAGTCCGAATAGAGCACCGTCGCGACGTCGGCCATGCCCATCGGCATCCCCGGATGGCCGCTGTTTGCGGCCTGAACGGCGTCCATCGCAAGCGCGCGGATGGCATTGGCGAGCTGACGTTCGGGCAGTGTCATTTGTCCCCCGGAAATGGCTGGGCAGGCGCCGGACGCTACGGCCCGACTGGATGCGCACAGCCCTTTGCGGCGGCGGGGTCAGGAGTCAACCGCTGCGAACGGAAAATCGGCGCATTTTGGACCGACAGGGCAATTGCACCCCCCTGCCCGCGCTGCTACCCATCGCGCATGGAACTCGACCTCGACGAATCCAGCCTGGCCATCGGCCGCATCGAACGCGCGCTCAGTCGCATTGAAAAGGCGTTGGCCAATCCGCCAAAGCAGCCGCCATCCGCTTCAGCGGCCCCGGCAGCCGACCAGTCGGCGCTCCGGGCCGAAGTCGCCGCGGTGATCGGCGAACTCGACCGATTGATAGCGGAGGCCGACCGTGGCTGATGTCAAGCTGATGATCGCCGGACGTCCCTACGACGTTCATTGTGCCGACGGAGAGGAAGCGCAGCTGCTCCAGCTCGCCGCGGTCGTCGACGAAAAGGCTCGCGGAATTCAGGGCGGTACCGAAGTTCGTCAGCTGCTGTTCGCCGCGCTGATGCTCGCCGACGATGCCCAGGAAGCCAGGGGCAAGGCCGACAAGGCCGAGCCGCAGTCCGATTCGCTGCGCGCGGCGGTCGCGCTGGCCGAAAGCCGCGAAGCTGCGGCGCGCGATGAACTGCGCGCTGCGGTGACGCGCGAACAGGCGGCGCTGAAAGAACTCGAAGCGTTGCGCTCGGCCCCGGCGGCCGCGTCCGCGAAGCCGGCCCATGATCGCGCCCTGCTGCAGATCGCCGATCGGATCGAGGCCTTGGCGACGAAAGTCGAGCAAATCTCTTGAGCGCAGGCGCCCGCACCCCTACATAAGGGACGGCGGGTACTGCCCGGCACGAGCTTTTGCGAAAATCCCTGAGGCGATACATCATCCTAGGGGGCTGTCCCTGCCCGGACCCTGGTCCGACGTACATGGTCCCCACCTGACGTTACTGGCGTCAGAGGATCTTCCAGCAAACGACCTCGGCGGTCCCGCCAACCGATCGACCAGGTTTCACAGGAGGCGATGACCGACTTGTCCGCCGATCTGGTCCTTCAAAAGCAGAAATTGCGAGAAAAGCTGCGGTTTCGCCGCAAGCATTTCGCCGCGAATCTCGACGGGATGGCGCAGTTTGCGGCGTTTCGCGCGCTACCCGCATCGCTTTCGGACCTGCTCGCCCGCCATGCCATTGTTGGCGCCTATGCCGCGTGGGGCGACGAACCCGACATCCTGCCGATGTTCGGCGAGCTCGCGACGGCAGGCGCGCTCGCGCTGCCGCACCACGCCGCGCGCGTCGATACGATGGATTTTCGGCGCTGGCAGCCCGATGAAGCGCTGGAAAAGGGGCCGTGGGGAACTCGGCAGCCCGCCGATGATGCGCCGGGGGTGGAACCCGACCTCATTTTTTGCCCGCTGGTCGGTTTCGACCGCCAAGGCGGCCGCATCGGCCAGGGCGGCGGTCATTATGATCGCTATTTCGCCGCGCATCCCGACGTGCTGCGGGTCGGTATCGGCTGGTCGGTGCAGGAAATCGACGCTACGCCGCGCGAATCGACCGACGTCGCGCTCGACGCGATATTGACCGAACAGGAATTTATCCTTTGTGGAGATCGTTTGTGAGTGAGGATCCGGCCAACCCCCAACCAAGCTGGCGCAAGCCCGCGGGCATGTTCCTCATCCTCGCGCTGATCGGCGGGTGGACCGCGATCGTCGTCAGCCTGTCGCCATGGATCGGCGCCTGGCCGGTGCTGGTTCAGGCGATTTTCTATCTGGTCGCGGGGATCGTGTGGATCCTGCCGCTCAAGCCGCTGCTGCGATGGATGGAATTGGGGAGATGGCGCGACTGACAGCCGCGCCATTTCCAGATTTCCGGTGATGGAATAGTTCCAAGCCGCGGTACCATTCCGTCCCGAAAGACAAGGAATGGCGCGAGTGACGGGGCTCGAACCCGCGACCTCCGGCGTGACAGGCCGGCACTCTAACCAACTGAGCTACACCCGCGTGCGCTTGGGAGCCGCGCCAATATGGCGCTCGCCCCGACCTGTCAACCGTCCCTTTCGGATTGGCTTCGATTTAATCGATCGCGCATCTCGTCGACCGTCGTCAACGTGCCGCGTTCGAACAGGAATCCCGCGAGATCGGGCGTCCCGGTCGATTGCAACACCGTTTGCAAAATCAGCAGCAGCGGCACCGCGAGCAGCGCTCCCGGCGCGCCCCATACCCAGCCCCAGAAGCTGAGCGACACCAGAATCAGCAAGGGGTTGATTGTCAGCCGCTTGCCGAGGACCAACGGCGTGATCAGATTCGCCTCCACAGTGTGGACACCGATAAACAACAGCGCGGGTAGCAACGCCAGTCCGACTGCATCAAAGGTCATCAACCCGCCAAGGCCCAGAAGGATCGCCGCCACAATCGGGCCGACATAGGGCACGAAATTGCATAGCGAGACGATGCCGCCCCACATGAAGGGCGAAGGCATGCCAAGCGCCCACAGCAGCAGCGCGACCGACAGTCCCAGGATTGCATTGATCAAGGTGATCGTGGCGAGATAATCGGCGGTCGCGTCGACGACATTCTGGATCACCCGCGCCGTCTGCATCGCGCCATCGAAGCTGCCACGGCGCCGGATCGTGCCTTTGCGCAGGCGCGTCCATCCCGACAGAAAGAAAAAGATGACCAGCACGGCAAAGAACAATTGGATCGCGGCCGACGGCGCCGCCGAGATGAAATAGTCAACCACCGATGTTGGCGCCGTCGCCGCCACCGCCTGCGCCGTAGCCTCGCTCCCGCTCGCCATCGACAACAATGTGCGGTCGACAAACCTTTGCAGCGTCGAATAAAAATCGATCAGCGGCGCCAGATTGCTCTGGATCCGCGGGATCGAATCGGGCAGCCGCGCAAACCAGCCCGTCGCGGGGACGACGATGATCGCGAGCGCGGCATTGATCAGCATCAGAAACCCGGTAAGCGAAAGAAACGCCGCCAGCGCCGACGGAACGCCGCGCCGCTCGAGCCATTCGAGCAACGGCACCAACGCGATCGCGATCACGATCGCAGCGGTCAGTGGCAGAAAAAACTCTGCGCCGTGCTGCAGGGCAAAGGGCAACCCCAGACAGAAGCTCGCGCCAAAGATCAGCGTAAGCGCCGCGAGCAGCCTATCGCGGCGAAAATCATCGACCTCGATTTGATGGAGAGGGTTCGAACGCGGGCGCGCGTCTCTGCTCCCCCGATCGTCCGCCACCCCATGCCTCCTTGCGTTAACCGCCTCTTCTTACGCGTGCTTTGCATTTTGCGCCAGCCGCCCCGTTTTGCGACGAATCGCGCCGGGCACCTGTCTCCTTCTGGGGCAGAACGCGTCTTTCTCGCTGCTTTTTAACCGTAAATTACCCTTTTTCGTCGACTGAGGGCTCCAAGGACCGACCACTTCGGAGTCAAAGTGATGATGAAAGCGCCTGTGGGGGGCGCGAAGCATCAGCTTCTACCCTCTTGTTCAGCCATCGCCCTGCTGGCCGCGCTCGCGCTGCCGATGCAGGCGCAAGCCGCCGGAACGCGTGCCGGCTCGACGATCAGCAACACCGCCTCGGCCAGCTTTGACACAGGCGGCGGTTCGACGACGATCAATTCGAACCAGGTCGACCTGCTCGTCGACGAATTGCTCGACGTCACCGTCGATTCGAGCAACCCGGCGGATGTACCGACCACCCCGGGCGCGACCGGACAGGTCCTGACCTTTTCGGTCACCAATAACGGCAATGGCGTCGAAAACTTCGTGCTGAGCACGATCGCCAACGCTGGCGGGGACAATTACGACCCGGTCGTCACCCAAATCTACATCGACAATGGCGACGGCGTGTTCGACGCAGGCACCGACACGCTTTACACGCCGGGTGCCAACGATCCTGAGCTCGATCCCGACGAAAGCGTGACGGTGTTTGTCGTCGCGACGACGCCGGGAACCGTCGTCGACGGCAACCGCGGGATCGTCAGCCTGGTTGCGGCCGCGGTAACCGGCACCGGCGATCCGGGCGACAGCTTTGCCGGCATGGGCGAAGGCGGCGGCGACGCCGTTGTCGGCTCGACCGGCGCCGATGGCACCGATGCAGGCGCTTTCATCGTGTCGGCCGCGACCGTCACGCTGGTGAAATCAGCCGTCGTGACCAACACGCTCGGCACCGCAGACCCGATTCCCGGTGCAACCATCACCTACACGATTGTTGCGACCGTCGCGGGCAGCGGCTCGGTCAGCGGGCTGGCGATCACCGACAATATCCCCGCTGACACCAGCTATGTCGCGGGCTCGATCACGCTTGGCGGCGTCGCGCAGTCCGACGCGGTCGATGCCGACGCGGGCGACTATAATGGCACGCGGATCAACGTCGCGCTCGGCACGGTTGCCGGGGGCCAGACCCGCACCGTCACCTTCCGTACAACGATCGATTGATGGAGATGCGCATGCGCACCGCCCTTTTCCTGCTTTTTGCGGCGCTTTTGCCGGGTCAGGCGCTCGCCGCCAACCAGGTGGCGCTCGCCAACGACGTGTTTGTCGAGCGCGTCAGCACCGACGCGCAAGGTAAGCAGCGGATTTTGCTCGAAGAACCAAAGGTTGTCGTTCCGGGCGACCGGCTCGTCTTCGTGCTGAACTATCGCAACGCGGGCGCTCAGCCCGCCGACAAATTTGTCATCACCAACCCCCTGCCCGCGGCCGTTCGCTTTGCCGATGCGGGCGATACCAAGCCGCTCGTCTCGATCGATGGCGGTCGTGGCTGGGGACAGCTCGATCAGCTCACGGTGACGATGGCCGACGGCACCCGCCGCGCCGCGCAGCCGGACGATGTCACGCACATCCGCTGGGCCTTTCAAAAGCCGATCCCGGCGGGTGCCAGCGGCAAGCTGATGTTTCGAGGAGTCGTAAAATAGTGAATTAAAATAACCGCTTAATGATTGCCAGCGGTGGGGAAACGGCAATCGACCAAAGCCAAGGAGCTCAGCTATGACCAGCAAGCTGAACACCGTGGGCATCATCGGTCTGGCGGCGATCACAAGTCTCGCCGCCACCCCGGCACTTGCTGCCGGGACGACCGCGGGTACCACGATCACGAATACCGCCACCGTCGACTATCAGGTCGGTGGCGTTGCGCAGGGCCAGCAGTCGGCGTCGAACAATTTCACCGTCGACCGCAAGATCAACCTGCTCGTCGAAGAAGTCGGCACGGTCACGACCAACGTCGTGCCGGGGCAGACGAACGCCGTCACGACGTTCCAGCTGACCAACAGCTCGAACGAAACGCTCGATTTCGCGCTCGTCGCGTCGCAGATCGTCGGCGGCACCGCCGCGCACGGTGGGACCGACACCTTCAACGCCACCAACGTACGGATTTACCGTGATAATACGGTAACCGGTACGGTTGGCAGCTGGGACGTGGGCGATACCCTGCTCACCGGTTTCGTCGATGAACTGGTCGTCGATACCGCGATCCGCCTGTTCGTCGTCGCCGACATTCCGGCGGGGCTCGCCAATAATGCCGTCGCCGGCGTTACCTTGCGCGCCACCGCTCGCGAAGGCGGGACGGCTGGCACCCAGGGCGCTGCGATTACCGAAACGACCGGAGCGAACACGGCGGGCAAGGACACGGTCTTCGCCGACATCGCGGGCGTGACCGGCGACGCCGCGCGCGATGGTTCGCACAGCGACAATGACGACTATACGGTGCAAACGGCGACGCTTGCCGTCGCCAAGAGCAGCCGCGTGATTTCGGATCCGTTCAACGGCACGACAAATCCGAAGCTAATCCCGGGTGCAGTTGTCGAATATTGCATCGCCGTCGCCAATACAGGCGCTGCGGCTGCGAGCTCGGTGGTCATCAACGATGCCGTGCCAGGCCAGCTGACCTACATTCCGAGTTCGATCCTGCTCGGCGGTACCTACACGGGCACCGTACCCAGCGGCACGTGCGATTTCAACGGCACCGCGGGCGGCAGTTACACCGCACCCAACGTGTCGGGCACGATTGCATCGATCGCAGCGGGCGCCACGAGCACGCTCGTCTTCCGCGCGACGGTCAACTGATCGGAGAACCGATAGAGCAGCGGGTGCGGCCCAAGAACCGCCTCCCGCTGCTCCATTCGGGGTTATCATGGCACTCGGAACCAAATATTTCGGCCTTGTGACCGCCCTGGTCGCGGCAGCCTTGCTGCCTGCGGTTCCCCGGGCAGAAGCGCAGGTGATCACGAACACCGCTTCAGCGCAGTGGACGCATGACGGGAATCCCGGTCAGGCGCTGTCGAACCGCGTCGATGTCACCGTGGCGCCGCGTCCCCCCGAACGGCCGACGATTACCACATACCGCCTGACCAATGGCGGCGGCAACAAATCGGTGCCGCTCGCGCCGACCCAGTGCAGCCGTGCAGGCGGCCCCATCGCCAACGCCTTGGGCAGCGGCATCGCGAACAGCAGCACCAGCCTCGGCAGCACGAGTAGCACGATCCCGCTCAGCGGGGTTTATGAGGGCATTTCGACCGCCCCTGCGTCGCTGCAAAGCACCGACAATTTCCGCGCCGGCGAAATGCTCGTCGTCGGGGTCACGCTCGCATCGGCCAATGCCGATCCGCAGGCGCGTGACACGCTCGACGTCGTGCTCGAGCTTGAAAATGGCGACCGTGAGCAGATTACGCTGACGGAAACGGCCAACAACAGCGGTGAATTCGTCGGGTTTATTAACACTATCGGCGTCCCGCCCGCCGTCGCGCCGGGCGACTGCCGCCTGTCGGTCAATCCGGGCGCAGCGCTGTCGCTGCGCGTCACCGACCAGGCGAACGCCAGTCTGGTCGCGCTGGCGACGATCAACTTCCTCGTCGATCCCTTCGGAATCGTGTTCGATAGCGGCGACGGCGCGCCGGTTCCGGGCAGCCGCGTTACGATCGTCGACGCCGCGACGGGCCAGCCTGCGCAGGTTTTCGGCGACGACGGCATTTCCGCCTACCCGTCCAGCGTGATCACGGGACAGAGTGTCACCGATTCGGGCGGCACGACCTATAATTTCCCGCCGGGCGACTATCGTTTCCCGTTCGTAGCGCCGGGAAGCTATCGCCTGATCGTCCAGCCGCCGTCGCCGTTCACCGCGCCGTCGACCTCGAATCCTGCCGATCTGGCGGGATTTCGCCGTCCCGACGACGGCCTGCCATTCGAAATCAGCGGCGCCAGCTATGGCAATCCCCTCACGCTGAATAGCCCTGCCCCGGTGCGCGTCGATATTCCGGTCGATCAGCCCGGCCTGCCGCTGGTGCTGCGCAAGACGACCTCGACGCAGGTCGCGGTGCCCGGCGACGTGATCCAGTACCGCATCGAAGTCGCGAACCGCGACGCGCGGCGGAACACCGGCGCCGTGACGGTGAGCGACGTCCTGCCACCCGGCATGCGCCTGCGCGCCGATACCGTGCGCATCGACGGCGTGCGGGCGACCGCCAATGTCGCCGCCAACGGCCGCGAATTCAGCGTGGTGGTGCCCAGCATCGGCGCATCGCGGACCGTTTTGCTGACCTATCTGGCCGAAGTCATCGTTTCGGCGCAGCCTGGCAACGCGCTCAACCGCGCCTCGGCCATCGATAACCGCGGTGCAGCGAGCAACATTGCTGAGGCGACGATCTCGATCAAACGCGACCAGCTTGGCGACCGGATGACGATCATCGGGCGCATCACCGACGGCGGTTGCACGGTCGATCCGCGCAAGGCCGACGGCATCGCAGGCGTCCGCGTGATGCTCCAGGACGGCAGCTACACCGTCACCGACGAAGATGGCCGCTATCACTTCGAAGGCGTACGCCCCGGCCTCCACGTCGTCCAGATCGATCCGTCGACGCTGCCGCTCGATCGCAGCGCAATCGATTGCGCCCGATCGACGCAAAGCGCGGGCAGTGCCATCTCGCGCTTTGTCGAAGGCCGCGGCGGAGCGCTCAAGCGCGCCGATTTCCGCGCCGTCGCCAGCGCGCCGCGCGCAGCGGCTAAAACCTCGGCTGTTGCGGCGCCTGTGGTCCTCAGCGACCCCGAGGCTGCCGGGGCGGGTCGCGACTGGCTGGCTGGACAAACCCCCGGCATCGAATGGCTATTTCCCGCGACCGATCACAATCCGCGCTCGAAGGCGATCCGCGCCGCGATCAAGCACGCGCCGGGTCAGACGGTGACGCTGCGCGTCAATGGCAAGGCCGCCGATCCTTTGACCTTTGAAGGCACCAGCAAGTCCGCCGACGGCAGCGTCGCGGTCAGCCTGTGGCGCGGGCTCGAAATTCGCGAGGGCGAAAACCGCCTGATCGCCGAGGTCAACGATGTAAACGGCGTTATCATCGCGACGCTGGAGCGCGATGTTCACTATTCGATCACACCGATGCGCGCCAGTCTGGTACGCGAACGCTCGGTGCTGGTCGCCGACGGCGTGACGCGCCCGGTGATCGCGGTGCGGCTGACCGATCGCGACGGCAAGCCCGTGCGCGCGGGGCTGACGGGCGATTTCAGCGTCCCTGCCCCCTATTATCCGGCGGTCGAGGCCGATGCGCAGCAGGCGCGCCAGCTCGCCGGGCTCGAGCGCGCCCAGCCGCTGTGGAAAATCGATGGCGATGACGGTATCGCCTATATCGAACTCGAACCGACGACCGCGTCGGGAACGCTGGCGGTGGATTTCATCTTCCGCGACGACAAGGTGGTGCGCAAGCAGACGGGCACCTCGAAAAATGGGGCTTCCCTCGTGGCCTGAAATCGGATTCAGAGTTTGTCGCGCGGGGAGCGCGGTGACGAGGGGATTTTGAGATGGGTCAGCCTGGATTTTTCGACCTTGAGAACCGGTATGCGGGCCTGGACGCCCATGGTGATCCGCTGGTGGCGTTGGGGGCGGCGGTGCCGTTCGAGCTGTTCCGCCTGAAGCTGAAGGCCGCGCTGATCAAGGGCGGGCTGCGGCGCACGGATGCGGAGCGCAAGAGTGCGGCGGGCCGCAAGCCGTGGGACGAGGTGCTGATCTTCAAGGTGCTGGTGCTCCAGGCGCTGTACAACCTGTCGGACGAGGCGATGGAGTACCAGTTGCGCGACCGGCTGTCGTTCATGCGCTTTGTTGGGCTGGGCCTGGCGGACGCGGTGCCCGATGCCAAGACGCTATGGCTTTATCGTGAGGCGTTGGCGAAGGCGGGCGCGGTGGAGGAGCTGTTCGACCTGTTCGACGGCTACCTCAAGGCCAAAGGCTACCTGGCAATGGGCGGGCAGATCATCGACGCGACCATCGTTGCGGCACCACGCCAGCGCAACTCGCGCGATGACAACGCGAAGGTGAAGGCGGGCGAAACTCCCGAGGATTGGGAAAAGCAGCCCGCGAAGAACCGGCAGAAGGACAAGGATGCGCGCTGGACGAAGAAACACGGGCGCTCGCACTTCGGCTACAAGAACCATGTTTGCATCGATCGGCGGCACAAGCTGGTGCGCCGCTATGGCGTGACGAGCGCTTCGGTTCACGACAGCCAGAAGCTCGATGACCTGCTCGATCCCGCCAACACCGCCAGCACCGTATGGGCCGACAGCGCCTATCGCAGCAAGGAAACCGAGGAGAAGCTTGCCGCGCGCGGGTTTAAGAGCCGGATCCATCACCGGGGGCACCGCGGCAAGCCGCTCACCGCGCGGCAGGAAGCGGCGAATAAAACCCGTTCATCGGTACGGGCACGGGTCGAGCATGTGTTCGGCAACCAGCATACCAGCATGGGCGGCAAGCTGGTGCGGACCATCGGCATCGTCCGCGCAACGGCGAAGATCGGCATGCAGAACCTGGCTTATAATATGCGCCGTCTGGTCGTTCTCGAGAGAGGCACGCTCAGGGCCGCATAGTGCCTGAAATCCAAGATCCGAGCCGAAATCAGTCGGATCTAAGAGGAAATGACGCCCAATCAGGGCAGCGAACGAGATAAAATTGGCACCATCTACCGCCGGATACCTGCTATGCGGTCAGCGCCGGTCTAAAGCCGCATTCTTCGAGGTGCCCAGACGATCGAAACCTGGCTCGATCCGGGCGATCGCCCGTGGACCGTCGTCGGTTTTGCCGCCGGGACGCTCGGCTACAACACGCTCGACGATCGCATGGAACCCGTTGCGGAAACGCTCGACGATCTGAACGCCGATGCGCGCCTCGCGCTCTATGCCAAGGGCCGGGTACGCGGCAAATGGCTGATGACGCTGGCCTACGACAGCGACAAGGAGCAGGATGACGCCCGCTTCGGCGGCGTGATCGATCCGCGCGCCTATTACACCATCTATGCCGATCGCAACGAGACGCGTTACGATGCGGCGTCGGTGCGCAAGCTCTACCTCCGCCTGGAGCGCCCGCAATTCTATGCGATGTTCGGCGATATCGAGACCGGCATTTCGGAGCCCGAGCTCGCACGGTACCAGCGCGCGCTCAACGGCGGCAAAGCCGAATATCGGGGCCGCAATTTCGCCGCGACCGCGTTCGTCGCCGATACCCCCTATCGGTTCCGCCGCGACGAAATCCAGGGCAACGGCCTGACCGGGCCGTATCAGCTCGGCGCGCGCGATATCCTGCCCAACAGCGAACGCATCGTCATTGAAACGCGCGATCGCCTGCGCAGCGAGCGCATTGTTGACAGTGTCAGCATGACGCGCCACGTCGATTATGACATCGACTATCTGTCCGGCACGATCCGCTTCCGCAGCCCGGTGCTCAGCCGCTCGTCGGATCTCGATCCGCAGTTCATCGTCGCCGAATATGAGGTCGATGGCGTCGGACAGCGCGTGCTCAACGCCGGAGGGCGCGTCAGCTACCAGTCGAATGACGAAAAACTGCGGGTCGGCGCGACCTTCATCCATGACGAAGACGGCAACGCCAAGACCAACCTCGGCGGCGTGGACGCGCGCTATCGGCCGAATATCGACACCGAAGTTCGCGCCGAACTGGCGGTCAGCGATGCCAAGTCGGCTAATGGCGGCAATGCCGCGGTCGGCACCGCCAAGGCATGGCTGATCGAAGCCGAACATCACAGCAGCAACGCAGACTTCCTCGCCTACGTCCGCGAGCGCGAGAGCGGCTTTGGCGCGGGCCAGCTCAACCGCGGCGAGAACGGCACGCGCAAATTCGGGGTCGATGCCCGGCTGCGCGCCGCTCGCACCCTGTCGCTGACCGCCAGCGCCTGGCAGGAAGACTATCTGGATACCGGCGCCCGTCGCCGCGCCGCGCGGGCGCTGGCCGAATATGACAATGGCACGACGGTGGCGCGTGCCGGATTGACCCACGCCGACGACCGGCTGTCGGACGGTACGCGCAACCGTTCGAACATCGTCCAGTTCGGCGCGACGGAGCGGCTGTTCGAAAAACGCCTCGAACTCGACGCGCAGACCGAATTCGCGCTGGGCGGCAAGGATGCGAGCATCGATTTCCCGACCCGCCACCGTCTCGGTGCGCGCTTTGCGATCCATCGCGACGTCAATCTGGTCGGCAGCTATGAAATCGCCGACGGCGATACCATCAAGGCGCGCACCGCGCGGCTCGGGTTCGACCTGGCCCCCTGGTCGGGCGCGCGCCTGCTCGCCACCGCGAACCAGCAAGAGATCGGCGAATATGGTCCGCGCAGCTTTGCCGCCTATGGCCTGTCGCAGTCGCTGAAGCTCGGCGAGCGCTGGTCGGTCGATGTGTCGGTCGACGGCAATCGCACCCTTGGCGGGATCCGAGCGAGCGATGTTATCAATGTTAACCAGCCGGTGGCTTCGGGCGGATTCCTTGGTGACAACGCGACGCTGACCGAGGATTTCCTCGCGATCAGCACCGGCGCGACCTATCGCGCCGATCGCTGGACCTTGACCGGGCGCGCCGAATATCGCGACGGTGAAATCGCCAATCGCTACGGGCTGACGCTGGGCGGCCTGCGCCAGCTCGGCGAAGGCCGCGCGCTCGGCGCGCTGTTCACCTACGCCAAAGCCAGCGGCAGCGGCACGACCCCGACGACCGAGGTCATCAATTTCGAGATGAGCTGGGCGCACCGCCCGGCGAATTCCGCCATTTCGTGGCTCAACAAGAGCGAGTTCCGTTCGGACAAGGTGCGCGACGCCATCGCAGGCCAGCCCGGCCCGATCGGCGGCGGCGCGCTGACGATCGACGGCGATGCGACCAGCCGCCGCCTGCTCAACAGCCTGTCGGTCAACTGGACGCCGCTAGGCGACCGCGAAAGCCGCGGTGACGCGGGTCGTATGTGGTATGAACGCGGCGAATTCGGTTTCTTCTGGGGGACGCGCTATAATTTCGACAAGTTCGGCGCTGATGACGTCAAGGGTTGGTCGAACCTGATCGGCGCCGATTTCCGCTTCAACCTCGGCGAGCATGTCGACGTCGGCGCGTCGGGAACCGTGCGCGTCGGCACCGATGCTGACACTGTTAACTGGGCGGGCGGGCCGACCGTGACGCTGGCGCCGATGAAGAATGCGAACATCACCTTCGGCTATAATTTCGCGGGTTTCCACGACCGCGATTTCGAAGACGCGCGCTATTCGCGCTCGGGCGCCTATGTGACGTTCAAGCTGAAGTTTGACCAGACAAGCTTTGCCGGGCTGGGGCTCTAAACCTACACCCACCCCGTTCGTGTCGAGCGAAGTCGAGACACGTGAAGGCATATACGACCTCGACGTGTCTCGACTACGCTGGACACAAACGGATGTTGGTGAGGCTTATCAGTCCGCGAACAGCAGAACCGGCGTCTCAACCAGCTTTTTCAGCGCCTGGACATAGCTCGCGGCATCCCAGCCATCGACGACCCGGTGGTCGCAGCTGATCGACAGGTTCATCAGCTTGGCGCGGCGAATGTCGTCGCCGTCGAAAACCGGGCGTTCGACAATCTTGTTCGGGCCGATAATCGCGACCTCGGGCCGGTTGATCACTGGCGTCGTCGCAATACCGCCGAGCGGGCCGAGCGAAGTGATCGTCAGCGTCGATCCCGACAGTTCGTCAACCTTCGCCTTGCCGGTCCGCGCAGCCTCAGCCAATCGGCTGATTTCGCTCGCCAGTTGCCAGACATTCTTGTCCTGCGCGTCGCGGATCACGGGGACCATCAGTCCCGCATCGGTCTGCGTCGCCATGCCCAGATGCACCGCGCCGTAGCGCGTCACGACGCCCGCTTCATCGTCATAGCGCGCGTTGATCATCGGAAACTGCGGAATCGTGCGGCAAATCGCGACGATCAGGAAAGGTAACATCGTCAACTTTGGCCGCTGACCACGATTGGCGTTCAAATCGGCGCGCATTTCTTCCAGCGCGGTGACGTCCATTTCCTCGACATAGGTGAAATGCGGGATCGCGCGTTTCGACGCTGCCATGTTCTCGGCAATCTTGCGCCGCATGCCGATCACCTTGATCGGCTCGTCGGCGCGCGCGCGGCTGGCACCGGGACTGTGATAGCCTTGTCCGCCGCTATAGCGCAGAAATGCGTCGAGATCGGCATGGCGGATGCGGTCGCCGTCGCACTGCACCTGCCCCAGATCGATCCCCAAATCCTTCGCGCGAGCGCGAACGGCGGGGGATGCAAGGACTTTGGCGTCGTGGTGGACAGCGACAGCCGGGGCCGCCGGAGCGGCTGACGTTTCGGAAGGCTTTTCGGCTGGTTTCGGCGCCTCAGCGGCCGATGTTAACTCTGTTACCTTGGGTTCAGGCTCGGAATCCGACCCCGGAGTTTCGGCTTCGATCTGCACTTCGACCGCGGTGTCCACCGGCGGCGCATCAATCTCACCTTCGCCATCAGTTTCGATCACCGCCAGCGTCGATCCGATCGCAATCAGGTCGCCGACCTCGCCGGCCAGCTCGACGACGATCCCCGAGACCGGCGATTCCATCTCGACGGTCGCCTTGTCGGTCATCATGTCGGCCAGCTGCGCGTCTTCCTCAACGCGTTCGCCTACACGCACGTGCCAGGCGACGATTTCGGCCTCGGCGATACCTTCGCCAATGTCGGGCAGACGGAATGAATAGCGGGCCATTGGCGTCAGTCCTTCAAAATCTTGGTCAGTGCGGTCGCGATGCGGACCGGACCGGGGAAATACGCCCATTCCAGGCTGTGCGGATAGGGCGTGTCAAAGCCGGTGACGCGCTCGACCGGCGCTTCGAGGTGGTAAAAGCAGCGTTCCTGTACCAGCGCGGCCAGTTCGGCGCCAAAACCCGAGGTGCGCGTCGCTTCGTGGATCACCAGACAGCGCCCGGTCTTCTTCACCGATGCCTCGATCGCGTCGATATCAAGCGGAAGAAGCGTCCTAAGATCAATGATTTCTGCATCGACCTGCAATTCTTCTACAATTGTTTTCACGACGTGGACCATGGTGCCATAGGCGAGCACGGTCAGCGCCTCGCCCTCGCGTACCGTCGCGGCCTTGCCAAGCTCGATGCGATAATGCCCCTCGGGCACCGCGCTCGCCGCGTGTTTGGACCATGGCTCGACCGGGCGGTCATAATAGCCGCTGAACGGACCGTTATAGATGCGCTTGGGTTCGAGGAAGACGACCGGGTCATTGTCCTCGATCGCCGCGATCAACAGGCCTTTTGCGTCGTAGGGATTGGAGGGGATCACAGTTTTCACGCCGCAAATATGCGTCATGATCGATTCGGGCGACTGGCTGTGCGTCTGGCCGCCGAAAATGCCGCCGCCGAACGGCGTCCGAACCGTCATCGGACAGATGAAATCAGCCGCGGAGCGATAGCGCAGCCGCGCCGCTTCGCTGACCAGCTGGTCGAGCCCGGGGTAGATGTAGTCGGCGAACTGGATTTCGGGGACCGGACGCAGGCCATAGGCGCCCATGCCGACCGCGACCCCGATTATCCCGCATTCGTTGATCGGCGTATCGAAAACGCGCGTTTTCCCGTGTTTTTTCTGCAATCCCGCAGTCGCGCGGAACACACCGCCGAAAAAGCCGACGTCCTCGCCCATCACCACGACATTGCTGTCGCGTTCGAGCATCACGTCCATCGCGCTGTTGATCGCCTCGATCATATTCATGGTCTTGGTCGCAGTCATCGTGTCGGCGCTCATCATTCGGGCTTCCAGTCGGGGCCGAACTTCGCTTCCTGTTCGGCGAGCATCTGCGCGCATTGTTCCTTGAGGTGCCATGGCATGTCTTCGAACACGTCCTGGAACATCGTTTCGAACGGTTGGTGCATGCCATGCCCCAAAATACCGAGCTTTTCCGATTGCTTCTGCGTCGTCTTTACCAAATTTTCCAGCTCGGCGCGCTGCGCTTCGTGCCGTTCGCCATCCCATTCGCCGAGCGTTTCGAGATGGTGGCGCAACCGCGCGATCGGATCACCAAACGGCCAGGCCGAGGCTTCGTCGGCGGGGCGATAGGCGCTCGGGTCGTCCGACGTGCTATGCCCTTCGCTGCGATAGGTGAAATGTTCGATCAGCGTCGGCCCGTTGTTGGTCCGGGCGCGATCCGCGGCCCATTGCGTCGCGGCATAGACCGCAAGCGGGTCATTGCCATCGACCCGCAGCCCGGCAATCCCGTAACCCACGGCGCGCGCTGCGAAGGTCGTGCGCTCGCCGCCGGCAAAGCCCGAAAAGCTGGAGATCGCCCACTGGTTGTTGACGACATTAAAAATGACCGGCGCGTTATAGACCGTCGCAAAGGTCAATGCCGAGTGGAAGTCGCCCTCGGCCGACGACCCCTCGCCGCACCACACCGTCGCGATGCGGCTGTCGCCCTTGGAAGCCGACGCCATCGCCCAGCCCACCGCCTGCGGATATTGGGTCGCGAGATTGCCCGACACGCTGAAGAACCCGTGTTCGGGCGCCGAATACATGATCGGCAGCTGGCGTCCGAGCAGATGATCGCCGCGATTCGAGTAGATCTGGTTCATCATCTGGATCAGCGGATAGTCGCGCGCGATCAAAATGCCTTGCTGGCGATAGCTCGGGAAACACATGTCACCGCGGTCGAGCGCCATGGTCGAGGCGACCGATGTCGCCTCTTCGCCGGTGCATTTCATGTAGAAGCTGGTCTTGCCCTGCCGCTGGGCGCGGAACATGCGGTCGTCGAAGGCGCGCACGAGCATCATGTAGCGCAGCATCGTGCGCAGCCGCTCGGGGCTCAGCTTCGGATCCCACTGGCCTTTGGCCCGTCCGTCGAAATCGAGCACGCGAACCAAGCCGTAGCAGAGCTCGCGCATCGCATCGGGTTTGGTCGCCTCGGACGGCCGCGGCGTCGCATCGACCGCGGGCACGACAATATCGCCAAAATCGGGCGTGTCGCCCGGGCGATAGCGCGGTTCGGGGATATGAAGCGACAGCGGCGGCAGATTGCTCGCCGGGCGCCGGTCCGTTTCGGGCATATCGTCTTCCCATTGCGGCGCGAATCAGCGCCTAGTTATATTTCAGCGTGGCGACATATTATTTCGATCGCCATGCGAATGCAACGCTAGCGATCACACCGCTACCGGTGCCGAAATATGCGCCTGCGGCGCATAAGCTTCGACCGCGAAGTCATCGAAATTATAGTCAAAAATGCTGTCAGCACGGCGCAAGATCCGAAGCTTTGGCGCGCCCGCCGGTATGCGCCCCATTTGCTGTTCCACCAGTTCGGCATGGTTCAGATAGAGATGCACGTCGCCCCCGGTCCACACCAGCTCATGCGCGTGCAGGTCGCACTGGTCGGCGACCATGCGGGTCAGCAGCGCCGCCTCGAATATATTGAATGCGAAACCCAGCCCCAGATCGCATGAACGCTGGAACAACAGGCACGACAGCCCGCCGTCGCTGCGCACGTGGAACTGATAGGTCATATGGCACGGCGGCAGCGCCATGCGGTCGAGATCGGCGACGTTCCAGCCGGTGAAGATATGCCGACGCGACCCCGGATTGGTCTTCAATCCCTCAATCAGCGCCGCAATCTGGTTGTGTCCCTGCTCCGCACGGTGAAATAGCCCGTCGCCCGCCGGTTCATAGCGTGGCCAGTTGACCCACTGATGTCCATAGACTGGGCCAAGCTCGCCCCACCGCGCGGCAAAGTCGTCATCGGCGATAATCCGCGCCTCGAAATCCTCGGCACTGATCGCCTCGTCCTTCGCTTGGCGATATTTTTCGAGCGGCCAGTCGGTCCAGATCTTCACCCCTTGTGACACGAGCGAGCGGATATTGGTATCGCCGGTCAGGAACCACAACAGCTCGCGCAGCGCCGTTTTCCAATAAACACGCTTGGTCGTCAGCAAGGGAATTGCGTCGTCCTTCAGCGAGAATCGCATCGTTTCGCCGAACAGCGACCGCGTGCCGACCCCGGTGCGATCGACCCGCTCGTCGCCCTCGACCCAGATCCGGCGCATCAGATCGAGATATTGCAGTTCATAGTGGACGGACTCAGACAAGACTCGCTCCCGTTTTGGTCGCTCTTTGCTAGGCCGCGCGCGCCATGCGGACAAGGGCACAACGGGGACGCGCGCAGAAAGGGTCCAATGCGGCGCAGTCGTCGATTGGCGAGCCCGCACGCGACGCGCATGGCATATTCCATGACCCTGCTCGCCCCCATCGACCCGCCCGCCGGTCCCCCGGAAATGGGGGGCTATGTCGATTGCGATGCCGAAGACGACATCGCGCGGCATCTTTTGCGTCCGCATTTCGTTGCTGATCGCGAAACGCTGCTGTTGGCGGGGTTTGACGCGTTTGACCGGCTCGTCCGCGTCGAACGCACCGGTGGCGACGACGCCAGCCGCTGCATCATCCCCCCGCGCTGCTGGCGCGGCCTGATCGGCAGCGGGGTCGTCGCGGTCATCATGGCGCACAACCACCCTTCGGGCGATCCCCGCCCGAGCGCCGCCGACACGCGGACGACACAGGAAACGGCGCATTTTCTGCGCACGATGGACATCGAGCTGGTCGATCATCTGATATTCGTCGCAGACGGGCATTTCAGTTTTCGAAATGCCGAAATGCTCTAGTTGCGGCAATCCAGATCAATGTGCCGATTGGCGCTTGAAGTTCGCCGATTGCGCGTCTAGAGGACCGCCCTGCCTTCGCGGCGACCCCGGTCGGCGCGCAGATCGGTCGGGGAGTAGCTCAGCCTGGTAGAGCACTGTCTTCGGGAGGCAGGGGCCGGAGGTTCGAATCCTCTCTCCCCGACCAATTTCTTCGCATATTGCAGATTCTGCATCGTCGCTTCTTGTAAGTCGGCGCACAACACCCTAGATTTGTTCTACGCCGCCGTGGTTTTCCCCCTTTCCACCGCGGCCAGCGTCCCGCCAGCTTTGGCGTGGCGCGTCCTCCCTGGACCCTGGCCACCTCGTACTTCGGTACGGGGTGGTTTTTTATTCGGCGGCCTGAATATTGGCGTCGGGCATCGTACGTGCGCGCGCTGCCGCGCGCACCAAGTCAGCAAACCATTGCGCCATTGTCGCAATTCGCGGGGCATCGGGCGCGCGGTCGGGCGTCAGATAAAGGCGCCGGTCGATCTCGATCTGCACCGCGTGAATCGCTTGTCCCGGATTGCCATGCGTGCGGATGATATGCCCGCCCGCATAGGGCTGGTTCCGCGACACCGGCTCGTCCAGGCGTTCGGCTGCCTCCAGCACCAGGTCGACCAGCCACCCCGCCGACGTCACCCCGAAATGATCGCCGACGACGATCCGCGCGCCATGACCCGGTTGGCCAATCGGAATTGACGGCATCGAGTGCAGATCGAGCAGGATGGCGTAGCCAAACCGCTCACGCGCCGCCGCCAAAGCCGCCGCGAGTGCTGCATGATAGGGTCGGTGAAAGGAATCGAGCCGCCATTTCAGCGCCGCCTGATCGATCGGCAGTTTCCAGAGCGGCCCGCAATCGGCCAGCCGC
Source organism: Sphingopyxis sp. EG6 (assembly GCF_003609815.1). Taxonomy (NCBI): domain Bacteria; kingdom Pseudomonadati; phylum Pseudomonadota; class Alphaproteobacteria; order Sphingomonadales; family Sphingopyxidaceae; genus Sphingopyxis; species Sphingopyxis sp. EG6. Next base: position 1,307,393 of record NZ_AP017603.1, on the reverse strand, counting down.
GTCGGGACGACGCCAAGGCCGGCGCGCTCCTTGCGCCCCGGGGCCGAAAATTGCGCGCGCAGCGGCATCGCGACTTCGCCCGGCGCCATCTGTCCCTCGCCGCGATTGCAGTCGGCGACGGCGCGCGCCCACAGACCCTGGACGATCGTCGCGCCGGCATCGACGGCGCCGCGCGCGATCAAGTCGCACCAACTATCTTCCAGCCGCTCCAGATCGCCCTTCCCGACCCGCGCCGCTGCCAGGATCTCGAGGGGATAGATCCGTCCCGCGTGCGGCACCGACACGACCACCGGACCAATGGCCGGAGGGCGGTCGACGGCAATTGCGGTCGACGGGGGAACGCGGGAGAGCATGGACCATGGGTGGCAAAAAAAGCGCGACGAATCCAGCACCGCCAAGTCAATTTGTTAAATCTCTGCCGCTATGGCAGACGTGGAATTAAGGATAGGGTCGACCGGAACCGGCCGTATCGAGCGACCAGGGGACAGATTTTCATATGATTCGTATTCTTCTGGCCGAGGATGATGACGTGATGCGCGAATATCTTGCGCGGGCGCTGACCAGCGCCGGGTATCACGTCACCGCCGTCGATCGCGGCACCGCCGCGGTTCCCTACATCGATTCGGGAACCTTCGACCTGCTGCTGTCCGACATCGTCATGCCCGAAATGGATGGAATCGAGCTTGCGCAGCACACCGCCAAGGTCGCGCCGCAAACGCAGGTGATGTTCATCACCGGCTTTGCCGCCGTGTCGCTGCGCGCCGAAGAAAATGTGCCGCAGGCGAAACTCTTGTCAAAGCCGTTTCACCTCAAGGATCTCGTGCGCGAGGTCGACAATCTGTTCGGCCGCGCTGACCGGTCGAGCCAACAATAACGACATCATCCGCCGCGAAGGGGTTGCCAAGCGTGGCCGGGGATATTAGGGGGCCGTCACCCCAAGGGATGGGCGTGTAGCTCAGTGGTAGAGCACTGTGTTGACATCGCAGGGGTCGCAAGTTCAATCCTTGCCACGCCCACCATTAAAAAACGCCGCCACCCAGCCGGGTTGGCGGCGTTTTTGCTTTCGGCGTCAGCGGTATCAATAACCGTAGCCCTGAGCCTGTCGAAGGGCGCTTATCCGGGAAGCGCCCTTCGACAGGCTCAGGGCTACGGTGCTGGCCCGCCTAGCCTTACGCCATCCCCTTCGCCAGATCGCCGCGCGACGCGTCACCGACCTGACTGCCGCCGTCGCAGTCGAGGATCGTGCCGGTGATATAGCCCGCGGCAGGCGAACAGAGGAACACAGCCGATTCGGCGACCTCCTCGATCTTGCCCCAGCGCTTCATCGCGATGCGGTCGAAATGCAACTGGCGCGTCGCGGCATCGGGCGCGAGCCGCTTCATACCTTCGGTATCGGCAATCGGCCCCGGCGAAATGCCATTCACCCGCACCTCCGGCCCCCATTCAAGCGCGAGGACGCGAATCAGCTGGTTAATGCCGGCCTTGGCCGCGCAGGCGTGGGCTTGCAGCGCCGAGGCGTTGACCGCCTGCCCCGCAGTGATCGCGATCAGCGACGCGCCGGGCCGGTTGAGCAGATCATGGCAGCCGCGAAATACGTTGAAAGTGCCGTTGAGGTCGATATCCACGACGGTACGAAAGGCATTCGCCGACATGCCGAGCGCGGGCGCCAGGAAATTGCCTGCCGCCCCCGAAATCACGATGTCCATTGGCCCCAACTGGTCGGCCACTTGCTCCATCGCGCCGCGAATCGCCGCGTAATCGCGAACATCCGCCGACAGTCCGATCGCACCCGCGCCAATCTCCGCCGCTGCGCGCGCTGCCTTGTCGGGGTCGCGCCCCGCGACCGCAACCTTGGCGCCCAGCTCAGCGAAACGCTTGGCAATCCCCAGATTGATACCGCTCGTCCCACCGGCAACGAAGGCCGTTTTGCCCGCCAGCAAATTTTCGCGGAATGTCGTCATGCTGCTCTCCCTTGATCCGTCGCGATAACGATCCGGGGTTGACGGATCGGAACCAGTCGCCTTTTGAAACTGGATCAGACAGCAAGGACGAACCGATGGCAAGTGCCGGCCCCACCTCGAACAGCTTCATTTCGCAGCGGCTGAAGCTCCACTATGTCGATTGGGGCAATCGCGGTGCGCCGCCGTTGCTGCTCGTCCACGGCGGCCGCGACCATTGCCGCAACTGGGACTGGGTCGCCGACAAGCTGCGTGACCGTTATCACATCATCGCGCCGGACCTGCGGGGGCATGGCGATAGCGCTTGGTCGCCCGACGGCAATTACGCGATGGACGGCTTTGTTTACGACCTCGCGCAGCTGATCCATCAGCTCGATCTGGGACCGGTCGGCATCGTCGCGCATTCGATGGGAGGCAATATCGCGCTCCGCTACACCGGCCTTTATCCCGAAAATGTGAGCAAGCTGGTGGCGATCGAGGGGCTTGGCCCCTCCCCCAAGATCATCGCCGAGCGCGCCGCAAAACCCTATGCCGAGCGCTTTCGCAAATGGATCGACGACAAGCGGCAGGCCGCCGGGCGCACCCCGCGCCGCTATGCAACGCTCGACGACGCGCTGGCGCGGATGATGAGCGAGAACGCCTATCTGACCGAAGCGCAGGCGCGCCACCTGACCATCCATGGCATCAGCCGCAACGAGGATGGCAGCTGGAGCTGGAAGTTCGACAATTACCTGAATGTCTGGCCCGCGTTCGACATGCCGCAGGACGACATTGCCGCGCTATGGGGCGCGATCACCTGTCCCACCCTGCTCCTCTATGGCGCCAACAGCTGGGCATCAAACCCCGAGCGCGATGGGCGCCTGGCCGCGTTCAACACCGCAAAGGTGATCGAGTTCGAGAACGCCGGCCACTGGCTGCACCACGACCAGTTCGACCGGTTCATGTCCACGCTAGACGATTTCCTGTAAACCCGGCCCATGGGCGCGCAATGGCGCGCATTTTGGGGCAGAAGATGGCCTATAGCGGGCAGGTTTCGAGACGGCAGCGGATGGTGGCGGGCGGCGGCGCCTTGCTGGCGGCAGTTGCGGTCGGACTCGGTCTCGCCAGCGGGCTCGACCTCGACGTCGTTCGCAAGGCCAGCCAGGCGATCGCCGCGCTTGCCATCCCGGCGCCGCCGCCGACCGAGTCGGTCGTCCCCCAAAATTCGCCCAGCGACATCGCCAGCGGCAAGGCGTCGGCAGCCAATCAATACGCCAAAGCGGCCCCCATCATCGCGTCCAAACCCAAACTGCCGCCGATCACGCCCCCGGTCGCCGCCGCGCCGCACCCCGGCACGGGGAGCGATGCATCTGCGGGCGCGACACCGAACCCCGGCACCGGATCAGGCGCGGGTGGGCGCGGTGATGGAACGGGCGCGGGCGGGTCGGGCAACGGCACCGGTCGCGGCACCAAGGCGGTATGGCAGAGCGGCACGATCCGCGACCGCGACTATCCGCGTAGCGCGAGCCGCGCGCGCGTCGGCGGCAACGTCGAGGTTCGCTTCACGATCCAGCCGTCGGGCCGCGTCACCGGCTGCCTCGTGACGCGATCGAGCGGCGACGCCGCGCTCGACCAGACCACCTGCCGTCTGATCGAAGACCGTTTTCGCTTCAAACCCGCCACCAACGCGGCGGGCGACGCCGTTGCCAGCACCTATGGCTGGCGGCAAAGCTGGTGGCTCGAACCGCGTCGTTAGGCGAGCTGATCGCAGCCCCACCCTCATCCTCGCGACAATTTGCGAAAAAGATGCGAATAATTCGCAATATAAATTGACTCTGCGATCGATTCGCAATAGCGGCCCCTCCGAACACCAGCAGGGGTAATATTGTGAAAAAATCGACGTCCGCCACCTTCCTCGCCATGTCGTGCGTGGGAAGTCTGATCAGCGCGCCAGCCATGGCCGCCGAAGCTGGAGCCGATGCCGCTGCGGAACAGCAAGCGGAGCGCGACCGCCGCGAAGAACGCGAGCAGATCATCGTTACCGGTCAGCAATATCAGACCCAGCAGGAATCGCCGAAATCGACGCGATCGGTCCGCGACACGCCGCAAACGGTAACGGTGATCACCGGCGAAACGATCGAACAGCAGAACCTCCTGACGCTGCGCGACATGCTGTCGACGGTTCCCGGCATTACCTTCGGCGCAGCCGAAGGCGGCTCGCCCCCGGCGGATTCGATCACGCTGCGCGGCTATTCGGCGGGGTCGGACATCACGCAGGACGGAGTGCGCGACAGCGGTGCGTACAACCGGTCGGACAATTTCAACCTCGAACAGCTGGAAATCGTCAACGGCGCCAATTCGGTCTATGGCGGATCGGGGTCGGTTGGCGGCTCGATCAACCTCGTCACCAAGCGTCCGCTCGCGGAAACCCGGGTCATCGCGACGGCGGGTATCGGCACCGACGATTATTATCGCGGTTTGATCGACGCCAACATCCGCGCCAATGACCTGATCGCCTTCCGCCTGAACGCGATGATCCATCAAAACGACGTTCCGGGCCGCGACGTCGAATATTATGAGCGCTGGGGTGTGGCACCCTCGATCACCCTTGGGGTCGGCGGCGCGACCAGCCTGACGCTGCAATATCTGCATCAGGAGGACGAGAATATCCCGCAATATGGCGTGCCCTATTACGCGGTCGCCGGGGGCGTCCTTCCCGGTGTCGATCGCAGCGACTATTTCGGGTACCGCAACGTCGATACGCAAGACATTACGGTCGATCAGGCCACGCTGACCTTTGAACATCAGCTGAGCGACCAGGTATCGCTCCGCAATCTGTCGCGTTGGCAACAGGTATCGCAGCTGACGATCGTCGGCCCGCCGCAGGGCACCTATTGTCTGGCCAACAGCCTACTTCCCACGGGGGCGGCGTGCCCGGCGACGGTCCCCGCAGGCTATTACCTGATCGGCGGCCCGCGCGGTAACACCCGCGATTCGAACAATGAAATCATGTATAATCAGCTTGATCTGCGCGCCGTGTTCAACACCGGTTCGGTTGAACACACGCTGGTCGCTGGCGCGTCGGCAAGCTGGGAAAAATATCTGCTGTCGACGGCCAATGTGTACCGCAACGCCAATGGCACCCCGGCCTTTGCCACTTTCCCGCTCATCAACATCGCCAACCCGAACGAAATCGTTCAGGGACCGCCCGGCTTTGTCTATGGCAGCAACGTCTATACCGGCCCGGTGAATTATTTTGAAAGCGGTCGCCAGCGCGGCGAGATCGACAATTATGCGGTCTATCTGTTCGACGCGATGAAGATCGGGAAGTTCGAGATCAACAGCGGCGTGCGCTGGGAAAAGAACAGCGGAAATTACCGTACCGACACGGTAACGACGGCAGGCGTGGTGACGCCCGGGACGATATTCCGCAACGATGCCGACCTGTTTTCCTATCGCTTCGGGCTGGTTTACAAGCCGGTTGAAGCCGTGACGCTCTATGCGGCATATGGCAATTCGAGAACGCCTTCGATCAGCGCGGTCAACGGCGCCTGCACGGCGTTGACCTGCAACGTCGATCCCGAAAGCGCGCGTAACTACGAAATCGGCGCCAAGGCCGAAGTCGCAGGTGGCAAACTGCTCCTTGCCGCGTCGGCATTCCGCAACGAACGCAACCAGTACAAGGTGCCGTCGAACGATCCGACGATCCCCGACCAGGTGCTCGACGGCAAATCGCGTGTCGATGGCGTCGCGCTCAGCGTCGTCGGCAAGATCACCCCGCAATGGTCGGTGACGGCGAACTACACCTATCTGGACAGCACGCTGATCCAGTCGGTCGCCGATGGCCTGCCCGACCCGGCAGCGGGCGCAGAGCTTCAGAACACGCCGAAGCATTCGGGCAGCCTGTTCACGACGTACGAGCTGCCATTTGGCCTGACGCTTGGATACAGCATGACCTATCAGGGCAGCTTCGCATTGAACCTGCCCACCGCGGCCAGCCCGACAATTTTCCGCTCGGACGATTATCTCGTCCACAGCGCCTACGTCGCCTACAATGTCACCGACAAGCTAAAGGCCCAGCTCAATGTGAAGAATTTCACCGACGAGCTCTACTTCACCCGCGTCCGCAACAATGGCTGGGCCACCCCGGGCGATGCGCGCGCGGCGATCTTCTCGCTGACATACACGCATTGACCTGCATGGCGGGGACGGCGGCGTCGCTGCCGCCCCGCCATTGCTTCGCGCCCGAACCTATGGCAGCCCGTCGCGGTATCGCCGAAGAGACCCTGCCATGCTGATTGCCGTTCCCGATCTGTTGACCGCCGACGATCTGGCAGAAATCCGCCGGATCATCGACGGTGCCGATTGGGTCGACGGCAATGTCACGTCCGGCCATCAGGCCGCACTCGCCAAGAACAATGAGCAATTGCCCGAAGACAGCGATGCCGCGCGGCACGCCGGGCGGCTGATCCTCGACGCGCTCGGTCGGTCGCCTTTGTTCTTTGCCTCCGCACTGCCGCTCAAAATCTTTCCGCCGCTGTTCAACCGCTATGGCGAGGGGCAGGAATTCGACACCCATGTCGACAATGCCGTGCGCCTGAAGCGCGGCAGTGAGTTTCGCATGCGCAGCGACCTGTCGATCACTGTCTTCCTCGAAGCCCCCGACTATTATGACGGCGGCGAGTTACTGGTCGAGGATCATTATGGGGTCCAGCGCGTCAAGCTGCCTGCCGGACATGCGGTGGTCTATCCCTCGTCCAGCCTGCACCGCGTCACCCCGGTCACGCGTGGGCGGCGCGTTGCTTCCTTCTTCTGGATCCAGTCAATGGTGCGCGATACCGAGGCGCGGCGACTGCTGTTCGACCTCGACCGCGCGGTCCAGCGGCTGACCGGCGACCTTGGCGGCAAGGATCGATCGGTGATCGAGCTCACCGGCGTCTATCACAATCTGCTGCGCCGATGGGCGGACAGCTAGCCCAACATTGCGCACCATTCGCGCGACAGAAATTCGCGCTCACCCGCAATCACACAGGCCGCTAGCCCCTGCGCATCGGCGAGCGCGATCGCCGCCGCTGGCCCGAGCACGGTCAGCGCCGTGGCCCAGCCGTCGGCCATCATGCAGCTCCGATGCAGCACCGTCACCGACGACACCGAGTTGACGATCGGCCGCCCGGTTTGCGGGTCGAAACTGTGCGAATAATGCCGCCCGTCGATCGTCAAGCCGCGGCGGTAATTGCCCGACGTCGCCGCCGACAGATCGTGCAGCGCAATCCGGTAGGGCGCCACCGAAGTGCTCGGCGGCATTTCGACATCGACCCACCACGGCTGGCCGTCGGGGCGAATCCCCTCCCCGCGCAACTCGCCGCCTACCTCGAGCAGGAAGTGGCGCACGCCGTTCGCCAGCAGCCATTCGGCGGCGAGATCAACGCCATAGCCCTTGGCGATGCCCGAGAGGTCCAGCACGGCACCCTCGCTGCGCCGAACGCGGCGCGCGTTCGCATCGAAATCGATCCGGCGCTCGCCATCCTCGGCGGCGGCAGGCACGCGATCGACCGATCCGCTCGCGCCAAAGCCCCAACGATCGGTCAGCGCGCCCAGGGCCGGGTCGAACGCGCCGTCGCTCGCGCGCTGGATCGTCAGCGCGGCATCGACGACATCGGCAAATTCGGCGGGCAGGCTGAACCATTCGCCGACCGCCGAGCGATTGAACCGCGACAGGTGGGATTCGCTTTCCCACTGGCTCATCTGAGCGACCACAAGGTCCAGCGCCGCCTGCACCCCCGCGGCGAGCGAAGGGGACGACCCGATCGCGTGCAGCGACCACGTCGTCCCCATCGTTTCGCCTCTGAAGCTTGCGATCGCTGCCCCGGAATCGCGCGACGCAAAGGCAGCGGGCGTCAGCGCCCGGGGGATCAGGATACGATCGTTCAGGGCGCCAGCACCTCGAGCGTGGTGACATAGCTGGCGCGGCGCGCGGGCGGCGGCGGCGCACCACCCTCGCCTTCCTCGCGCTCGACTTGCGGCGTCGTGACGTTCAGCCAATACATGCCGGGTTCGGGCCATGTCACGGCAACCTTGCCCTCGGCGTCGGTGGTCAGGTCCATCTGGCCCAGTTGATCGCGATAGCGGATACCGCCCGGAATGACCGTGACGGGCAGGCCCGCCGCCGGTTTGCCGTCAAGCAGGAACTGGAACGTCGCCGCCTCGCCGGAAAACAGGTCATTGGGGTGCGTCACCGGCGCCAGCTCGATGCCCTTGCCGGTCGATTTGAACAGGCCTGTCGTCGGCTCGCCGACCGTCACGAAAATTTCGTTGCGATTGTTCGCTTCGGCGGTCTTCACATTGGTCGCGCCCGCGGGCAGACGCTCGGCCAGATTGGCCGCGGTCGTCCCGCGCGGCAGGCGCTCGGTCTTTCCATTGAGCTCATAGCTGCCCAACAGCATGTCGGTCGCCGAACCGATCCGCCAGGTTCCCCGCTGCGTCAGACGCACGTCGAAGGTGCTGCGATACCGCCCGGTGGATTTATTCTCGATCGCCGCCTCGGTGCCGTCGGGCGCCCACGCCTTCATCGCGTCGAGCCGCATCGGCTGATGCTCGAAATAGAAAAGGTCGTTCGATACCGCGGCATCGACGGTCACCCACACATCGTCACCCGATACCACCGTCGACGACGGCATCATCCACTGGCGATGCGCGCTGGCCGGCACCGCTGCCAAAGCCGCAAGCGCGGCGACCGCCGCCAAACCCCAAAACCGCTTGTTCATCATCCTGCCCTCTCGTCTTAACGGAAGGAGACCGCGACGGCCCCCAGCTCGGCCGTACCCGCAGCGCGCCCGCCAGCCCCGGCCTTCGCCGGCCAGCTGAACGGAATGCGCAGCAATTCGCGGCCGCCGACCTCGCGCGCCGCCTCGATCACCAATGTATATTGCCCCGGCGCCGCTGCGCCCAACTGTGCGCGCGAGAACGACACCTTATGCGCGCCCGGTGCACGGGTAGCGCCGGTGATGCCGTTGGCGGGAAAGGCCAGCGAGCGCCCCGACACGCGCCACCATTGGCGTACGTCGCGGAGCCACTTGGTCCCCTCATTCGCTTTCATGTCATGATCGTACCAGACCGCGACCGTCTTCGCCTTGGCGCCCGCCTTTTCGACCCAGATCGCGACGTAGGGCTTGTGATATTCGGCGACCTTCAGCCGCGGGATATTGATCGTCACGTCCATCGTGCCCGGGTCGGCGGCCAGCGCAGGCGCCTGGAAAGCAGCCCCCAGGCCGACGGTCGAACCGAGCACGAGCGCGCGGGTGGAAAGCTGCATCACGAAACTCCCTAATGAATGAAGACGACCGCGATCGCGGCGGGGATCGCCAGCCCCAACCCGACAAGCGGCCAGGTGCTCTTGCGCTTCGCCGAATGAAGCTGGAGCAGGAACAGCCCGGTGATCGCAAACACCAGACAGGCGAACGAAAAAACGTCGATGAACAGGCTCCACTCGCCGCCCGAATTGCGGCCCTTGTGAAGATCGTTGAGATAGGAGATCCAGCCGCGGCTGGTGACTTCGCTGGTCGCCGCGCCCGTCGTCAGGTCGATCGCGACCCACGCGTCGCCGCCCGGACGCGGCGCGGGCAGATAGACTTCATCCGCCGACCATTCGGCCTCGTTCGACGCCTTGACCGGGAACGTCTGCTCGACCCATGCAGCGACCGGCGCGGGCAGCGGCGCCTTGGCATCCGCCGGGACCGCCGCGGTCAATTGGGCAAGCAGCGGCGCGGGAAGGTCGGCGGATTTTTCGGTGACGACCGGCGATCCTTCGATGTCAGCGGCATGGTTCAGCGTAAAGCCGGTGATCGCAAACAGCAGCAATCCGATCAGGCAGACAGCCGAGCTCATCCAGTGCCACATGTGCAACTGCTTCAGCCAAAAGGCTTTCCGGCTCTTTTTGATCGCCGGGCGCGAGGGGTTGGGTGCGTGCATGAAAGAATTCTGGATGGGAATGATGTGCGGCAGTTATCGCGAACGCTTCGCAATTACAATAAACATTTCGCTGTCAGAACGAAATTTGATCCACCACGCACAGCGAGCGAAGGCGCTGGCTGACGCCTTACCGACCGATCGATCCGACGATGAAGGAAAGGGTGGCGGAGACGGAGGGATTCGAACCCTCGGTACCGGATTTACCAGTACGACGGTTTAGCAAACCGTTGGTTTCAGCCACTCACCCACGTCTCCGCATGGTCCGCCGCGCTAACGACAGGTTTGGCCTAGGCGGGTCGCTATAGCCATGCACTTCGCGCCCCGCAACGCCAAAGATTGCCCAATTTCACCCCGAGCCCGAGCATTTCGGCGCACTATCGATTCGGTCTGGCGCAAAATCGACTCGGGTCATCGCCGGTTCATTGCCCGCCGCGCAAACCGAGTCATGATTAACGCCGCTTTCGGTGCGCTCGTACCGTTCGAATTTTGGGGGTCAGACATGCGACACACATTCACCAGCTTTGCTTTGGCGGCGGCCGCCGCTTTCGGCTTGGCGCTATCGCCGGTTCCCGCGGCGACCCAGATGCGCGAATTCGATCCGAACACCGCGATCGATTCCGATCTCGACAACCCCACACCGCCCCCACCCGTATCGAGCGATGCCACCGACGAGGTCATCAATTACGACAGCGACCTTGCGACCGCGGACCAGCAGACCAGCGAAGCGCCGACCAGCGGCACCGCCACCCCCGGCGATATGACGACCACCACCGTGATCACCGAAGATACGGCGACCTATAAGCAGGACGATCTGATCGGCGCCGCCGAGGGCGTGTTCGGCAAAGGCGCGCAGGGGCTGGCCGGACTGATCGAAGACATCCTCAAGAAACAGGGCGAACCCAACGCCTACATCGTCGGCCGCGAAGCCGGCGGTGCGCTAGTGCTCGGCGTGCGCTATGGTTCGGGCACGTTGCACCACAAGATCGAAGGCGAGCTCCCCGCTTACTGGACCGGCCCCTCGGTCGGCTTCGATGCGGGCGCCAATGCGGGCAATACCTTTGTCCTCGTTTATAATTTGTTCGACAGCAACGATCTCTACAAGCGCTTCCCTGCCGGCGAAGGCGCCGCCTATCTGCTCGGCGGCTTCAACGCGAGCTACCTGCGCCGCGGCGACGTCGTCCTGATCCCGATCCGCGTCGGCGTCGGCGCACGACTGGGCGCGAACGTCGGCTATATGAAGTTCCGCAAGAAACAGAATTGGGTCCCGTTCTAAGTATCGGCCCGTGTACCAACGAAAAGACAGCCCGCGCCTGACGGCGCGGGCTTTTCTTTAGGGGACAGAGGTTAGCGGCGAAATGACGGCCAACGACCGGTAGCGGACGTTCAATCCAGTCCCCGTTCGTATCGAGCGAAGTCGAGATACGCGTGGCTTGGCGTGAGCCTTCGGCGTGTCTCGACTTCGCTCGACACGAACGGAGGTAGGAGACGGTCGGTAATCCACCCCAAAACAGACATCACCTCCAAAAAAGGCCTTTCCTACATTATTCGACTGTGCCAGCCTTCCGCTTCTGATTGATCAAGTCGTCGCTCGCAGTCGGCAGGAACGGTTTACCTCGGGGCGACTCCAGCAGAGCAACGGGTCTGCATCGCGGCGCGCACAAGGCTGAACTTTCCTGAACTTTGGGCCGGGTGACGAAGGTCAGCGCCCCGCGCATCACAGCCTAATCGCCGTCAAACGCGATCAACGTCTCACACCGTAGCCCAGCCGCCGCCAACCGCTCCGAACCGCCCAGATCGGGAAGGTCGATGACGAACAGCGCGGCGACCACCTCGGCCCCGACGCTGCGCATCAAATCCGCCGCCGCCAGGATCGTGCCGCCGGTGGCGAGCAAATCATCGACAAGCACCACGCGATGCCCAGGCATCACCGCGCCTTCGTGCAGTTCCAGCCGGTCGGTGCCATATTCCAGCGCGTAATCGACCCCGATCGTCACACCGGGCAGCTTGCCCGCCTTGCGGACAGGAACAAGGCCGAGCCCCATCGCGGTTGCCATCGCGGCGCCGAACAGAAAGCCGCGCGCCTCGACAGCCACGATCAGGTTGGGACGATGCACCGCGGCGCGCGCAGACAGGCGGCGCACGCTTTCGGCAAAGCCTGCCGCGTCGCCGATCAGCGTCGTGATGTCGCGAAACTGGATGCCCGGTTTCGGAAAGTCGGGGATGGTGCGGACCAGCGACGCCAGGTCGAGGTCGGGTTGGGGCGGGAGGGCGATCATGCGGTCACAATCGCCCTGCCTCTTGTCCTCAATGCTTCTTGTCAGCCCAGATGTTGCGGTACGACAGATAGGCCAGAACCGTGAAGATCAGCAGGAAGAAGAACACCGCCCAACCCACCTGCACGCGCTTCACCAGCTTCGGCTCAGCGGTCCAGACGAGGAACGCGGTCACGTCCTTCGCCATCTGGTCGACGCTGGCCTTGGTGCCGTCGGCGTAGGTCACCTGATTGTCGGCGAGAGGCTTGGCCATCGCGAGGTTCAGGTTCGGGAAATAGGGGTTGTAATGGAGCCCGGTGCCGGGCTTCAGTTCGGCAGGCAGGTTCGCCGGCGGGTTCTGATAACCGGTCAGCAGCGAATAGACATAGTCCTTGCCGCCTTCGCGCGCCTTGGTGATCAGCGACAGGTCAGGCGGGATCGCATTGTTGTTCGCCGCGCGTGCCGCCACATCATTGGCATAGGGTGCCGGGAAATGATCCGACGGCAGGCCGTCGCGCGTCGCGACTTCGCCGGTATCGGGATTGACCGACGGAACCTGGAAGCCCTTGGCAAAGGTCTTCACCTGGCCTTCGGTATAACCCAGATCCTGAATGTTGCGGAAAGCAACGAGGTTCAGGCTGTGGCAGGCCGAGCAGACCTCCTTGTACACCTGCATCCCGCGCTGCAACTGCGCCTTGTCCCAATGGGGTACCAGGCCGTCGCTCGCCAGTTTCACATGGCGAGGATGCTTGACGAACGAATAAGCCACATTGGGCTCATTCTTGAGCGGCGTCGTGAAGATCGCGAGCACCAGCGCGGTAATGAAACCGAGGCCGACGAGAAATCCGAGCGGGCGAACCATGGCTGTATCAGCTCCTGTTAAAGTCTGGCGCTCAGGCCGCTGCCGGACCCGACGCGGCGTCGGGGGCATGTTTGGCAAGAACCGCTTCGGTGATCGAATTCGGCATCGGCAACGGACGTTCGATCCGCGAAACGATGGGCAGAATGACCAGGAAGTGGGCGAAATAGTAGATGGCGCCCAGCTGGCTGAGGATCACCCACGGCTGTTCGGCGGGCTGCATGCCGCACCAGCCGAGCAGCAGCACGTCGGCGACGAGCACCCAGAAGAAGATGCGGTACAGCGGGCGATAGGTCGACGACTTCACCGGCGAGCTGTCCAGCCAGGGCAGGAAGAACAAGAGCGCGATCGATGCGAACATCGCGATGACGCCCCACAGCTTTGCATCGATCCACAGGAAGTTGAAGGTGAAGGCCTTCAGGATCGCATAGAAAGGCAGGAAATACCATTCGGGAACGATATGCGCCGGGGTCGAGAGCGAGTTGGCCGGGATATAATTGTCGGCATGACCCAACATGTTCGGGCTGAAGAAGGTCAGCGCGACGAACACCAGCAGGAATACGCCGAGCCCGAAACCGTCCTTCGCGGTGTAATAGGGGTGGAACGGGACCGTGTCCTGTTCATCCTTCACCTCGATGCCCGTCGGGTTGTTCGACCCGGGGATGTGCAGCGCCCAGATGTGCAGGATGATGACACCCAGGATCACGAACGGCAGCAGATAGTGGAGCGAGAAGAAGCGGTTGAGCGTCGCATTGTCGGGGACGAAGCCGCCGAGCAGCCACTGGCGCACCGGCTCGCCGACCAGCGGAATGGCCGAGAAGAAGCCGGTGATTACCTGCGCGCCCCAGAAGCTCATCTGGCCCCACGGCAGCACATAGCCCATGAAGGCGGTCGCCATCATGAGAAGGAAGATCACGACGCCGAGCAGCCACACCATTTCGCGCGGCGCCTTGTACGAACCGTAATAGAGGCCGCGGAAGATGTGCAGATAGACGACAATGAAGAACATGCTCGCGCCGTTCATATGCGCATAGCGGATGAACCAGCCGGCGTTGACGTCGCGCATGATATGCTCGACCGAATTGAACGCGACCCCGACGTTGGCAGCATAATGCATCGCCAGCACGATGCCGGTGATGATCTGGATCATCAGCGCGGCGCCCGCGAGGACGCCGAAGTTCCAGAAATAGTTGAGGTTGCGCGGGACGGGATAGCCGGGACCGGTGGCGTTATAGACCAGACGCGGAATCGGCAGCTTCTCGTCCATCCACTTCATCAGCGGATGCTTCGGTTCATAGGGTTTGGCCCAGGGAAAGCTCATCTTATCTCGCTCCTCAGCCGATCGTCACGACAGTGTCGCTGGTAAATTCATAAGGCGGCACCACCAGATTGGTCGGCGCCGGACCTTTGCGGATGCGCGCCGCGGTGTCGTAGTGCGAACCGTGGCACGGGCAAAAATAGCCGCCGAAATCGCCCTTGTTCTCGCCTTCCGCCGCACCAAGCGGCACACAGCCGAGGTGGGTACAAACGCCAAGGGTGATCAGCCAGTTTTCCTTGCCCGGCTTGGTACGCTCGTCGATCGTCTGCGGATCGCGCAGATCGCTGAGCGGTACCGCCTTGGCTTCGGCGATTTCCTTTTCGACCAGGTTGCGGACAAAGACCGGCTGCTTGCGCCAGCTGGTCTTGATCGCCTGACCGGGCTGGATGGCGGAAACATCGATCTCGGTGGTCGACAGCGCAAGAACGTCGGCCGACGGATTCATCTGGTTGACCAGCGGCAGCACCACCGCCACCGCGCCAACCCCGGCGAAACTCACTGCCGCAATATTGATGAAGTCCCGGCGACGCACGCCATCTTCGATGCCGGCATTGAGTTCGGATTCACTGGCCATTCGACTGCCCTTGCATGGGTGAACTGACAAAGTTCTCGGAAAGTCGGGCCGCCCCGCGACGCGCGCACAAAATGGCACGCCCCGGCGGCCCCTCCGGGAATTGCGGGCCTGATAGCCGCACAGTCCGGGCTTGCCAACAGGCAATTTCCCCTTCTTTGACCGATGTATGACGCCGCCGCGAAAGCCCTCGATTCCGCACCGGCGCGCGGCTAAGGGCTAGCCATGGAAATCGCCCTGTTTCAGCCGGATATTGCGGGCAATGTCGGCACCACTCTGCGCACCGCCGCCTGCTTCGGCGTTCCCGCGCATATCATCGAGCCTTGCGGATTTCCCTTCTCCGACAGTGCATTGAAACGCGCCGGGATGGATTATGCGGTACGCGCCAACGTCCGTCGTCACGCCGACTGGAGCGATTTTCAAAGCTGGGCGGTGGCCGCCGGACACCGGCTGGTCCTGCTGACCACCGCGGGCGCGACGCCCCTGCCCGACTTCGATTTTTCGTCCGCAGACGTGCTGCTGCTCGGTGCCGAATCTTCGGGTGTCCCCCCCCATGTCCATGATGCCGCGGCGGCGCGGGTCGCGATTCCGATGCAGGCGGGCTTTCGCTCCTTGAATGTCGCGGTCGCGGCTGGCATCGCGCTCGCCGAAGCGCTCAGGCAAACGAAAGGCTTTCCGGCATGATCACGCTCGATCCGCAGCAGCAAACAGCGCGCGACTGGTTCGAATCGCTGCGCGACCGAATCTGCGCCGAGTTCGAGAGCATCGAGGCCGAGGCAGGCAGCGATGCGCGTTTTGCCTACACCCCGTGGGACCGCGAAGCCGTGGGGATCGCCCCCGGCGAAGGCGGTGGCGGCGTGCGCGGGGTAATGACAGGCAAGGTGTTCGAAAAGGTCGGGGTCAATGTCTCGACCGTCGGCGGCCAGTTCGCCCCCGATTTCGCCGCGTCGATCCACGGCGCGGGCGAAGACCCCAGCTTCTTTGCCACGGGAATCAGTCTCGTCGCGCATATGGCGAACCCGCACGCTCCCGCCGTCCATATGAACACGCGTTTCCTGGTCACGACGAAGCGCTGGTTCGGCGGTGGCGCCGACCTCAACCCCCCGATTCCGTATCAGGAGGACACCGACGCCTTTCATGCGCGGCTGCGCGCGGCGTGCACGCCCTTCGGCCCCGACGTCTATGAACGCTATGCAAAATGGGCCGAGGATTATTTCTATATCCCGCACCGCGGCGTCCACCGCGGCGTTGGCGGCATTTTCTACGATCATCTCGAATGCGGCGACGACGCCGAATTCGATCGCAACTTTCAGCTGACCCAAGCGGTCGGCGAGGCGTTTCTCGATATTTTCCCTCAAATCGTTCGGCGCCGTATGGGCCTGCCCTTTTCTGAGGCCGAGCGCGACGCGCAGCTGATCTGGCGCGGGCGCTACGCCGAATTCAACCTGGTCTATGATCGCGGCACCCTGTTCGGGCTAAAGACCGGCGGCAATATCGACGCGATCCTGATGAGCCTACCCCCGCTCGCCAAATGGAGCTGAAATAGCAAAAAGGGCGCTCCGTCGCCGGTGCGCCCCTCGCTTGCTTCAATTTTCCCGGTCAGGCGAAAACGTCACCCGCCGCGCGCGGCGTGATCGCGCGGTAAATCCCCACCGGCATCGAAAATGAAAACATCATGATCGGCAGATAGACCAGCGCCGCCATCACGATCATCGTCAGCATCGCACCGAATGCCGAGCCCCCCAGGATTGCCCCCAGAATGCCGCCGAAAATCAGGCTTGCGACGAACAGATAGGCGAGCATGCCAAGCGCAAATAGCAGGTAAAAACCGACGATCTTCCACTGCGACGCGCCGGTGATCCGCCACGATTCGGCAAAGCCGGTGACGGGATTGCGCGTCAGCCGATCTGCCATGACGGGTCCGGCCACCGAAACCCGCGACTGGATCCACAACATGAACACCAGAACGCCGACGTAGAGCAGCAGCATGACGAAAATTGCGCCGCCGCCGACCGCGCCCGATGCCAGGGCGTCGGGTGACATCGCACCCATGCCGCCCAGCGCCGCGCCAAAAACCAACGCGAAGATCAGCATGACGACGAAGATCACGATATAGGCAGCGATCATCACGACAAACATGCCAAAGGCAAACGCCGGCCCGGCCTGAAACGCCCACGCAAAATTGGGTGCTTCACCGGGATGCATCCCGCCGCGCCAGATCAACATGCAGACGCCGTAAAGAATGACCGAAGCGATGAGGGCAAAGAGGAAAATCTTGCCGATCGCACCGAACGCCACCGACGGATCGGCAGGCGACATCGCCATCGCGGTAAAGGTCGAACCCAGGAACAGGAACCCGAGCAACCCGACGACGACCAGCGCGCCGCCAACCCACATCAGCATCTGCATCCAATTGGCCTTCAGAAACGCAAAGGTTTCCGAAAAGGCCGCCCCTATGCTCATCTTTATCATATCACTTCCCCCCGTTGTTAAACCCCATTCCCCAAAGCGTTCATCCTGAAGCGTTGCTGTGCCGAAGCCCTTTACTGGAACACGTCGCTCGACGATCGCACGGCAAGCTGGCGATACGCCGCCGCCGAAATCGCCACCGACACGAGGCTACCGAGCGCTCCGAAACCCGCTTCGATCACTCCGCCCAACATGCGGCCGATTCCATCGCCCGTCCCAGCAATGGCGCCGACAACCAGCCCGACGATCATCGCGGCGATGAAAATCACGATGGTGACCAGAAACAGGAAAAAGAAGATCGCCCAGCCGTTGTTCCGCGTGAGTTCCCAACTGGTCTTCAGCGCTTCGAACGGGTTGTACAGGCTGCGGTCGGCGACGCTGGGCGCCGCCAGCGTCAAGCGCCCGACCAGATACAGGCCCGGAATGATCAGCAGGATCAGCCCGAAACCGATCGCGAGGCCCGACAATATTTGCACCGCGAGCAAGGTCGGAAAGAACATCAGCCCGAAAGTCAGCGCCTCGCCGACGCTGATCCCACCGCGCGCGAGCCACAGCCGGAGAATCGCCGCCGATCCGATGATCGTAGTGAGCGCGACGATGATCTGGCCGGGGATCAGCTGCCGAAACGTCTCCTGCAGCGCCGCCATCGACTGCTCGACGCTCGCCCCCGCGGGCGGCTCGATGGGTACCGGGCCGAACCAGGCGATCGCCAGCGCGGGCAGGAAGAAGAACACCCCTGCGATTGCACCAATCAAGGCAGGATGCGATTTCAGCAATTGGATGCTGTCTTCCCACGCCGCACCCATGTCGAATTTTACCATTGATACCCCGTCATTTTCTGGATCCCCGATTGCCTGCGAAGGTGACGCCGTTCGCCGCGTCTGTCCAGCCCTGTCGGCGATCTGCGCGCAGAGCCTTGCGCGGCGGGGCGCGGCGGGGCAGGAAGCGCCGCAATGACCCGTCTGCCATCCCCCGAATGGACCCTGTCAACTGGGCTGACCGACTATGCCGCGGCGCTTGCCGACATGGAAGCGCGCGCCGCCGCTATTCACGCAGGTGAAGCGGGCGAACGGATCTGGCTGCTCGAACATCCGCCGCTTTACACCGCGGGAACCAGCGCCGATCCCGCCGAATTGCTCGACCCCCGCTTTCCCGTTTATGACGCGGGCCGCGGCGGACGTTACACCTATCACGGCCCCGGCCAGCGCGTCGGTTATGTCCAGCTCGACCTGACGCGGCGCGGCCGCGACGTGCGCGCCTATGTATCGGCGCTCGAAGGCTGGGTGATCGACGCGCTGGCGTTGCTTGGCGTCGAGGCCCGCCGCGCCGACGGCCGCATCGGCATCTGGACCGACGCGCCCGATGGCCGCGAGGCCAAGATCGGCGCGATCGGCGTCCGCGTGAAACGCTGGGTCACGCTCCACGGCTTTTCGCTCAATGTGTCGCCCGACATGACCCATTTCGGCGGCATCGTGCCGTGCGGCATCGCCGAATTTCCCGTCACCAGCCTTGCCGATCTTGGCAAAGCGGCATCCTTCGCCGACGTCGATGCTGCGCTGGCCAGCGCCCTGCCCGCCTTTCTCGACAAGCTTCGGCCGAGCGATTAGGAACGGCGCATGACTCGTACCCTTATCGCCTCGCTCCTGCTCCTGCCCCTCGCCGCCTGTGGCAGCAGCGACCCCGCAGGCAAATCGACGACCAAACTCGACGCGGTGGAGGTGCAGCCGGGATCGGTCAGCGATTCGATGATCATCCTCGACGATGCCAGCACCGACGGTACCGCGGTCGACAACAGCGTCCCCGATGACGGCACCGCCAAGGAAGCGACAAAATCGGACGCCGACAACGCCGACGAAACAACCGCCGACCCCGAAACGAGCGAGAATCCCGACGCGGTTCCGGCTCCTGCGGCGAAAAAAGCAATCACCGCTGACAGCGCGGCGAAGAAGGCCGAATAAGACCTAGCGCAGCCCCAGGCTCTTGTGCGTCTGGAGCGAAAGCCGCCAGCGCGGATCGGCCATCACCAGTTCGATGCACCGCTGCACATTTTTGGCCGCGTCCGGATCGTCGAGCGGCTGCAGGAGCCGATGGGTGAAATCGAGCGTCGCGAGCCGCGCGACATCGCTGCCGGGCTGCGGCCAAACCAGCTTCAACTCATCGCCGCTCGTCTGCACCAATTCGCTGCCTGCCTTGGGGCTGACGCAGATCCAGTCGATGCTGCGCGGGACCGCAAATGTGCCGTTGGTTTCAATCGCTATCGTGAAGCCGTGCGCATGGAGCGCATCGATCAATGCCGCATCGACCTGCAACATCGGTTCGCCGCCGGTCAGCACGACATAGCGGTCCTCGTCCCCCGCCCCCCAGCTTTCGGCGATCACCGCAGCGAGTGCACCGGCGTCGGCATATTTGCCGCCCAATGTCCCGTCGGTGCCGACAAAATCGGTGTCGCAGAACTGGCAGACCGCCTTGACGCGATCCTGCTCGCGTCCCGTCCATAAGTTGCATCCGGCAAAGCGGCAGAAGACCGCGCGCCGCCCCGCCTGCGCCCCTTCGCCCTGCAGGGTCAGGAAAACCTCTTTGACGGCGTAAGTCATCGGATCAGGCGTAAACCGTCGGGTCGGCGAGACCGGCGTCGGCGAAGCCCTTGGACCGGAGGCGGCAGCTGTCGCACGATCCGCAATGCAGGCCTTCCGGCGTCGGATCGTAGCACGACCAGCTCATCGCCGCGTCCATGCCGAGCCGCGCGGCCTCGGCCGCAATGTCCGCCTTGGTCATATGCTGAAGCGGCGCGTGAATACGGAATTCGACGCCCTTGTCGCCGTCGCGCGTCGCAAGCGCTGCGAGCTTCTCGAAGCCCTGAATAAATTCGGGGCGGCAGTCGGGATAGCCCGAATAGTCGAGCGCGTTGACCCCGATGACAATGTCCTGCGCCTGCCGCGCTTCGGCGAGCCCCAGCGTGAGGGACAGGAAGATCAGGTTGCGCGCCGGGACATAGGTGATCGGGACGTCGCCCCCGACCCCGTCCTTGGGCACATCGATGTCGGCGGTCAGCGCCGATCCGCCGAAGCGGCGGAGATCCAGCGGCAACACAATATGTTCGGCCGCGCCCACTTCGGCCGCGATCCGCGCGGCCGATGCGAGTTCGACGCGGTGCCGCTGGTTATAGTCGATCGTCAGCGCGACGATGCGCGCACCAGCCTCGCGCGCGAGCCCGGCGCACACCATCGAGTCGAGCCCGCCCGACAACAGGACGATCAGGGTTTTTCCAGCGACATCGTGCATCGGCGCCCGATACGCCTGCGCCGATAATGGCGCAAGGGGCCGCTTGCCGCGGCGCTTCCAAAGAAACGGGCCGCGCGACGATCGTCACACGGCCCAGTGCGGCATGAAAGCCGTTAGGGAGAAGGACACACATCGGTGTGCCGCATGTCCCGACTAACGCCGGATGGTTAACAACCGGTTAGCACCGCCCGACGGTTCAGCATGGCCCCGCCCGACGCGCTTCGATCGCATGTGAAAAGGGCTTGCCGTCGGCGATGCCCTGGGTGTCGATCTGGACCAGCCGGTTCGTTTCGTTGCGGATGCTGGTGCGGCCATGGCCTGCCCCGGGGCAGGTGTAGTGCACCGTCACCGACTTGGGCGTATCCTCGATGATGTAGCGCGAACAGTTCGCCCGCGGGTGCTGGATCTGGATCATCCGCCGCGCGTCGCCGACGCAAATTGTTTGCAGCACCGCATCGTTGCCGCGCTCGCGCAGCTGCCAGCTGCCTTTTTCAAGCCCGTCAAGCATCGCGAGCGACGGCGCCTGGGCGGGAACCGCGGTTGCTCCCGCCAGCGCGGCGACGGCAAAGGAATATCGCAAAATGGGAGAGAAGATCGCCATTGTCACCTATCCATCGGACGCCCGGATCCGGGCAGAAATGCGACCCCGTTTCGACCGAGATAACAATGCCGACCCGGATTTTCAACCGTTTGCCGATGGATTAGGACGTTTCGTCGTCAGTTTGGGGCAGCGATGTCCGCTAGCGGGATCGGGAAAATGCGCGAGCAGAAGGCGCAATCGACGACGATGTTGTCGCTCTCGTCGGCCATGTCCCGGCGCTCGGCTTCAGGAAACTGCGCCAGGACGCCCGCGAAATAGCCGGTGCTGCACCGGCAGCCGCGCGATACGGCCACGCCGGGCTCGACCCGCACCTCATCCTCGTGGAACAAGCGCCACGCCAGCGTTTCGAGCGACGTTGCCGGATCGGTGAGTTCATCGTCCTTCAGCGTCGCGGCGATCGTGCGCGCATGCTCCCATTCGGGATTGTCGTGACGGACATGGAGCCGGTCGCGACCGACCTCTCCCTCGGGCAAATGCTGGAGCAGCAGGCCGCCGGCGAGGCATCCCGCCTCGGCGTCGTGGCGTGCGGCGAGGCGGATCAGGCTCGAAATCTGCTCCGACTGCTCGAAATAATGCTCCGCCGCCTCGCCGATCGAGGTGCCTTCGAGCGGGACAATGCCCTGATAACGCTCGGCGGTCGTCGCCTGATCGAAGGTGATCGCGAGGAAGCCCTCACCGAACAGCGCAAACAGCGTCGGTTCGGGGCCGACCTCGGCGAGCCGCTCGGCGTCAAACTTCAGATAACCGCGCAGCTCGCCGGCGCGATAGTCGCACACGAGCAGCTCGACCGGTCCGCCGCCGGTCTGCGCCTGCAACGTCATCTGGCCATTCTCGTCCTTCAGCGTCGAACCGAGCAGCACGGTCAGCACCAGCGCTTCGGCGAGCAATTTTTCGGCGACCGGCGGGTAATTATGCGCCGCGATGATCGTCCGCAACGTCGGCCCCAGCCGAACGAGACGCCCGCGCACATGGCGCGCAGCGATGGTGAACAGCAGCGGCTGGTCAAACCAGGTTTCGATGGTCTCGCTCACAATTCCAAACTCACAGCTTGCCCAGCGCCCACAGCAGGATCGACTTTTGCGCGTGGACACGATTTTCGGCCTCGTCCCAGACGCGCGATTGCGGACCATCGATCACCGCATCGACAACCTCGTCGCCGCGGTGGGCGGGCAGGCAGTGCAGGAAGATCGCGTCGCCCTTGGCGCCCGCCATCAGCCGTTCGTCGACCTGAAAGGGGGCCATCGCCGCGACCTTGTTGTGCGCATGATCCTGCCCCATCGACACCCAGGTGTCGGTCACGACCAGATCGGCGCCCGCCACGGCCTCGCGCGCATCGCGCACGATGTCGATCCGCGAGCCGCTGGCGCGCGCGGCTTCGACAAAAGCTGGATCAGGTTCATAGCCCTGCGGAACGCCCGCGCGAACGTGGAAGCCGAACAGGCCCGCCGCCTCGATCAGCGAGGACAGCACATTATTGCCGTCGCCGAGCCACGCGAGCTCCAGCCCCGGCAGTGCCTTGCCCTGCTCGACGATCGTCAGCAGGTCGGCGACGATCTGGCACGGATGCGACAGGTCGGTCAGGCCGTTGATCACGGGGACGCTCGCATATTCGGCGAGCTCCTCAATCTTGGCATGATCGTCGGTGCGGATCATGATCGCATCGGCGTAGCGCGACAGCACGCGCGCCGTGTCGGCGATCGTCTCGCCGCGGCCGAGCTGGCTGGTCCCGGCATCAAGGATCATCGGCACGCCGCCGAGCTGGCGGATCGCGATGTCGAACGAACAGCGTGTGCGCGTCGAGTTCTTCTCGAACACCATCGCCAGCACATGGTCGGCGAGCGGCTTGTCGCTATCGGGCTTTGCCTTCGGCCAGCCCGCACGCGCCGCCTTGCGGTCGATCGCGTCGGACAGCATCGCCGCGACCGCATCCCCGCCCGCGTCGGACAGGTTGAGAAAGTTCCGCATTAGGCTTCGGGCGGCGTATAGCTCGCCGCGCCTGCCGAAAGTTTCTCGATGAATTCGGCGATGTGATTGTCGTCGATGTTGAGCGGCGGCAGCACGCGAACGACATTTTCGCCCGCCGCGACGGTCAGCAATCCGTGATTGTCGCGCAGGTGCGCGACGAACGCACGGCTGTCCGACCGGAGCTTGAGCCCGAGCATCAACCCGACGCCGCGCACGCTTTCAAAAAGCTGGTCGTGGTTGGGAATGAGCTGTTCGAGCGCGCCGCGCAGCCGCTCGCCGGTAGCCTTGACCTGCTCGAGGAAGCCCTCTTCGAGCACCACGTCGAGCACCGCCTGCCCCGCCGCGCAGGCGAGCGGGTTGCCGCCATAGGTCGAACCATGCGTGCCGATGACCATGCCGCGCGCAGCCTTTTCGGTCGCGAGGCACGCCCCCATCGGGAAGCCGCCGCCGATGCCCTTGGCGCTCGCCATGATGTCAGGGACCACGCCGAAATGCTCATAGGCATAGAGATGACCGGTGCGCGCGACGCCGCACTGCACTTCGTCGAACACCAGCATCAGGTCGCGCTTGTCGCAGATGTCGCGCAGCGCCTGCAGGAACGGTTGCGATGCGGGGCGGATACCGCCCTCGCCCTGGATCGGCTCGACAAGGAAGCCCGCGGTGTTGTCGTCGACCAGATCGAGCGCGGCATTGATGTCGTCGAACGGCGCATAGGCGAAGCCGGGCAGCAGCGGGTCGAAACCCTTGCGCAGCTTTTCCTGATTGGTCGCCGAGATCGTGCCGAGCGTGCGGCCGTGGAAAGCATTGTTGAAGGTGATCAGCGTGTGCTTTTCGGCATTGCCCGCGCTCGAATGATAGGCGCGCGCGGTCTTGATCGAACATTCGACCGCTTCGGCGCCCGAATTGGTCAGGAACACCGTGTCGGCGAAGGTGTTTTCGACAAGGCGCGCGGCATAGGCTTCGCCCTGCGGGCTGCCGTACAGGTTCGACACATGCATCAGCGTCGCGGCCTGATCCTGAATCGCCTTGGTCAGATGGGGATGGCCATGACCGAGCAGGTTCACCGCAATGCCGCTCGCGAAATCGAGATAGCGCTCGCCGCGCTCGCCGATCAGATACGCACCCTCGCCGCGAACCGGACGCACACCGCACCGGGGGTATACGGGCATCAGCGGCGTGATCGTCATGGCAGGCACCTTTCAGTCAAAAGTAAAAAGGCGACCCCGTTCGGGCCGCCCTTGGTCGGGCCGTCCCTATACTGCCGCCGCCCGAGGCGCGTCAACACGGGGCGCTATGTTGCAACCATGGCCGAATGCCCGCGTTCGCGAGGGATGAAATCGCAGCTTTGGCCCCTGCCCTTTGCCCTATTCATGCTCGCCGCCTGCGACAGGCTGCCGCGCGATGTGTCGGGCAGCACCGACCGTATCGCGCGCAGCGGCGAAATGCGGGTTGTCGTAATTCCCGGAACCCCCGACGCGGCGCCCGCGCTTGCCTTGGTCGGCGGCTATGCCCAGCGCCACAAGGCGCGGCTGACGCGCGTATCCGCGCACGGCGACCATGCCCTGCACTGGCTGGAAGAAGGCAAGGTCGACTTGGTCATCGGCCATTTCGCCAAGGCCTCGCCATGGCAAGCCGAAGTCGCTTTGTCGAAACCCGTTGGGCGCAGCGAACCCGACAACAGCAAGCAACCGGTTCTGCGCCTTGCCCGCCGCAACGGCGAAAACGCCCTTATCCTGGCCACCGACCGTGCCATTGCCGAGACGATGAAATGAGCCTTCACGGTGGCATCCCCGCCGCAATTGTCGACGACGTTCGCCGCGGCGAACGGCTCGAATGGTGGACGCTGGCCTGGATGACGAGCGTCGTCATCGTCATGGGGCTGGTAATGGGCAGCAGTCAGGCGATGAAGGCGGCGGTGATCGAAGACCTGCTCAGCCTGGTCCCCGCGATTGTCTTCCTGCTGTCCACCCACTGGGAGCGCAAGCAGCCCAATCGGCGCTTCCCCTTCGGCTATCGCCGCGCCAACAGCCTTGCCTTTCTGGTCGCGGCCACCGCGTTGCTCTCGGTCGGCGCCTTCCTCGCCTATGAAAGCGTTACGACGCTGGTGCACCAGGAGCATCCGACCGTCGGCGGTATCACGCTGTTCGGCCATACAATCTGGCTGGGGTGGCTGATGATTGCCGCGCTCGCCTATTCGGTCGTGCCGCCGATGATCGTCGGCCATCTGAAGCACCCAATCGCGACGCGTATCCGCGACAAGGTTCTGCACACCGACGCGCTGATGCAAAAGGCCGACTGGCAGACCGGGCTGGCCGGGATCGCCGGGATCATCGGCATCGGTCTGGGCTGGTGGTGGGCCGACGCCGCCGCAGCGCTGTTCATTTCGTTGTCGATTATCAAGGACGCGATCGGCGCCTTGGAAAAGGCGGTCGCCGAACTGCTCGACGGGACACCGCGTGCGTTGGATTCGAATGATATGTCAGAAGATGCCGAACAGCTGACCGAGGCGCTGAAAAAGCAGTTCGGCGACATCGAGGTGCGGCTCCGCGAAACGGGCCGCTATATCGCCGCCGAAGTCGATTGCGCGCCGCCGACCGTTGTTCCGACCGCCAAAGACCTGCTGGGCGACGAACTGGCTTGGCGGCTGGCGAGCCTCACGTTTCGCCCCGTCGCCACTGATTCACCGGTCAATTAATCGGTCATCCCGGCGAAGGCCGGGATCTCATCGCCGCAAGATAACTCTAGGGCGAGATCCCGGCCTTCGCCGGGATAACGAATAAGCGCTAAAGCTGCTTCGCCGCTAAACGCTAAAGCTGCTTCGCCGCCGCCATCGTCAGCGCCATTGAGTGCTTGCGCGCGTCATGGTCGTACATCGACGATGCGATGACCACCTCGTCGACACGCGTTCGGGCGACGAATGCCCGCAGCCCTGCGGCAATATCGTCGATCGTCCCCACTGCGGAGCATTGCAACACATGGTCCAGGATCGCGCGCGCATTGGGCGGCAGGCTGTCCTTGTATCCGGGCAGCGGGGGCTTCATCTTTCCGGGATTGCCGGTGCGCAGCGCGACAAAGGCCTGCTGTTGCGACGAGGCGAGCAGTTCGGCCTCTTCGCGCGTATCTGCGGCAAAGGCGTTGAACGCCGCGGCCGCATAGGGTTCGGCAAGCTGCGCCGACGGCTTGAACTGGCGACGATAGATGTCGAGTGCCTCGTCGAGCGCGTCGGGCGCGAAGTGGCTGGCAAAAGCATAGGGCAGGCCGAGCATCGCGGCGAGCTGCGCGCCGAACAGACTGGAGCCCAATATCCAGAGCGGCACATTCGTCCCCTCGCCCGGCACCGCACGGATGCCGAGCCGGTCGTCGCCCGCGAGGAACGCCTGCAACTCGACGACATCTTGCGGGAATTGCCGCTCGTCGCCCGCCAGGTTGCGGCGCAGCGCGCGCGCGACAATGCCGTCCGAACCCGGCGCGCGGCCAAGCCCCAGGTCCACGCGGCCGGGGAACAGCGCCTCGAGCGTGCCGAACTGCTCGGCGATCACCATCGGCGCGTGGTTGGGCAGCATGATCCCGCCCGCCCCGATGCGGATCGTCGACGTCGCCTGCCCGATATGCGCCAGCACGACCGAGGTCGCGGCGCTCGCAATGCCCGCCATGCCATGATGTTCGGCGACCCAATAGCGTTCATAGCCGAGTGCTTCGGCGTGGCGGGCGAGATCGGCGGCGTTGGCGAGCGATTGAGCGATCGTGCCGGTGTCGGTGACGGGCACGAGATCGAGGAAGGAAAGTTTCGTCATGAAACGGATATGCGGTGCTGGGGGGCCGGGTTCAAGGCATCATCGTCGCCCCCGCGCAGGCGGGGGCCGCTGGCGGTCTTTCCTGACGTGTCCGAGTAAACCGCCTGCGGCCGTGTCGGAAGGCACGTGACTCCCGGCACCCTTCGCGGGGGCGACGGTATGCTACGCCCGCTCGTCCTTGGTGGAGTCCATCACGACATAGGTGCTGATCGAATGCACCTGCGGCAGCACCCCCAGCACTTCGGTATGAAAATGCTTGTACGACGCCAGATCGGCGGTCTCGATCCGCAACAGATATTCGATCGCGCCGGTGACATTGTGGCACTCGCGCACCTCGGGCGCGAGCGACATCGCCGATTCAAAGTCGGACTGCGCCTTTTTGGTGTGGGTCGAAAGCCCGACGGTGACATAGGCGAGGAAGTTCAGCCCCAGCTTCGCCGGGTCGATCGTGGCGCGATAGCCGGTGATCAACCCGCTGCGTTCCAGTTCCTGCACCCGTCGCAGGCAGGCCGAGGGTGACAGCCCGACGCGATCCGCGAGGTCGAGGTTCGAGATTCGCCCGTCGCGCGACAGTTCGTACAATATCTTGCGGCCAATATCATCAATCTTGGTCATAGATTGTGATTCCTATCGCAAAGCCGCCAAAGTTTGCAACCCGAAGCATCGAATTGCAGAATATATTGCGCGGATGACCCAGGCCACCCTCGCAGCGCTCTCCGCCTTCGCTCTCGTCTCGTCGATCACGCCGGGGCCGAACAATATGATGCTGATGGCGTCGGGCGCCAATTTCGGCCTGCGCCGCACAATACCGCACGCGCTGGGGGTCGGAATCGGCTTCACGGTAATGATCATCCTCGTCGGCGTCGGCTTGATGGGGCTGTTCGACCTGCTCCCGGTGCTCAACATCGTGCTCAAGGTGGTGAGCGTTGCCTATCTCTTGTGGCTCGCCTGGAAGATCGCCAACGCCGGCGCGCCCGACACCGGCGGGACTGCACGCGGTAAACCCATGACGTTCGTGCAGGCGATGCTGTTCCAGTGGGTGAACCCCAAGGCATGGTCGATGGCGCTCACCGCGATCGCGCTCTACGCGCCCGATCGCAATTTCGTCGCGGTCCTGCTCGTCGCCGTGATCTTTGGCCTCATCAACCTGCCGTCGACCAGCCTGTGGGCGGTGATGGGCGTATCGCTGCGCGGCTGGCTGTCGAGCCCGGCGCGATTGAAGGCCTTCAACTGGACGATGGCGGCGTTGCTCGTCGGATCGCTCGCGCTGCTCATTTGATGCAATTGCCAGGTTGCGATCCGCAACCTATGCATCGCACTCCCCTCCCCTGACCGGAGAAAGAGCCATGCAAAGCCGCCGCCTTGGAAAAAGCGCCATCCACGTCTCCGACATCTGCATGGGGACGATGACCTTCGGTAGCCAGACCGACGAGGCGACGGCTTTCCGGGTGCTCGATCGCTGCTTCGATGCGGGGATCAACTTCTTCGACACCGCCGAAGGCTATCCGGTGCCGCCTGATGTCAAATGGGTCGGCCGCACCGAGGAAATCGTCGGGCGCTGGATGAAGACCAAGCCGCGCGACGCGATCATCATGGCGACCAAGGTGTCGGGGCCCAGCCATGTCTGGTTCAAGTCGCCGTGCCGCAGCGGCATGACCGCGCTCGACCGCAAGAACATCTGCCAAGCCATCGACGACAGCCTGACGCGGCTCCAGACCGACTATGTCGACCTTTACCAGACGCACTGGCCCGACCATGACGCGCCCTATGACGAAATCATGGATGCGCTCGACGAACTCGTCCGCGTCGGCAAGGTCCGCATCCTCGGCTGCTCGAACGAGACGAGTTGGGGGCTGATGAAATCGCTTGCCGCATCGGAACGGCTCGGTGCCGCGCGCTATCAGACGATCCAGAACAATTTCAGCCTCAACAACCGGCGCTTCGAAGACGAGCTGAAACAGGTTTGTCGGCAGGAAGGCGTCAGCCTGATCCCCTATTCGCCGCTCGCCGGCGGGGTGCTGTCGGGCAAATATCAGGGCGGCGCGACGCCCGAGGGCGCGCGCTTCTCGCGCTACCTCGCGATGGAGGGGCGGCAGGCTGCGATGGGCAAGCGCTTCGTGAACGAAAAGAGCCTCGCGGCGACCGAGCGTTATCTGGCGATCGCCGCCGAAGCGGGGCTGCATCCGGTGACGATGGCGACCGCCTGGTCGAAACAGCATGATTTCGTCGCCTCGACGATCGTCGGGGTCAGCACCTATGAGCAGGTCCAGCCGATCCTCGACGCGATGGATCTGGTGCTGAACGACGAGGTGATGACCGCGCTGCATCAGGTGAGCAAGGACATCCTCTATCCGATGGGCTGAGCGGCTTGTGCGCCGCGCCGCGACTGCTAATCTCGCCAACCGTTGAAAAAGGATCCGCCGATGCTCCCCGCCCGCCGCCCGCTCTTCGCCCTCGCCGCATTTGCCGCTGCGGTTGGCACCGCGCATGCCGCCAACCCGGTGATGTTCCGCGACGCCGGGTGCGGCTGCTGCCTCAAATGGCTCGAACAGGTGAAGGCGTCGTTCGGACAGAAGGCGGTGGTCGTCAACTCGAAGGCCATGGACGCGGTCAAGGACAAGCAGGGCGTGCCGCAGGCGCTGCGCAGCTGCCACACCGTCGTGGTCGGCGGTTATGTGATCGAAGGCCATGTCCCCGCGAAGGACATCGCCCGCCTGCTCCGCGAAAAGCCCAGGGGCGTCAAAGGCCTTGCCGTCGCCGGAATGCCGACCGGTTCGCCGGGCATGGAACATGGCAATGTGCGCGAAGCCTATAAGGTGATGACCTTCGGCCCCGCCGGACAGCGCGTCTATGCAAGCTATGCGGCGAGCGGCGGCGCCCACGCGCACTGACAGGGTTTCGTCATCCCGGCGCAGGCCGGGGGACCAAACGCGCTAAGCCAGCTCTGCTTTGAACAATTCCAGCATACGCGCCCACGCTTTTTCGGCTGCGGCCTCGTTGTAGGCGCGGCCATCGGGCGGGCACCAGCCGTGCATCGCGCCTTCATACACCTCGACCTCGTGCCATTGCTTGCGCGGTTCGAGCACCGCCTTCAGCAGCACTTTCTCGTTCGGGGTTTCCTTGTCGTCATTGTCGGCGATCGCGAACAGGTAGCCGGCACTGGTCCCGGGAATCAGCAGGTGCGGGCTGTCGGGCTTGTCGGTGCCGACCCCGCCGCCGTGGAAGCTCGCCGCGGCACCGACGCGATCGGGGCGCAGCGCGGCGGTGTAGATCGTCATCTCGCCGCCCATGCAATAGCCGGTGGTGCCGATCCGCAGCCTCGTATCGACCTCCTTCTGGGCATCGAGGAAGGCCAGCAGCGCCGCCGCGTCGGTCTCCCCGGTCGCGCGGGTCAACTGCTTGCGATAACCCATCAGCTTTTCGCGCACTTCAGGGTTGCCCCAATCATTCGCCGCATCGACGACCGGCGATTTCTGCCAGCGGTAAAAGGGATTGATCGTCAGCACCGCATAGCCCTCGCCCGCCAGCCGGTCGGCCATCTGGCGAAAGGCCGGGCGCAGCCCGCGGATGTCGGGCCACACCAGCACCGCCGGGTGCCTGCCCTGCGCGGGCGCGACGAAATAGGCGTCGCACACGCCGTCGGCGGTCTTGATCGTGACATCGCGCCCTTTCACCGGCTTCCCCGCGATCGCGCGGGCGGGCAGCGCCGCGATCAGCGCGCCGACGCCCGCCAGCGCGGCAAAGCTGCGGCGCCCGACGGGCATCCCGGCACGATCGAGATCGGCTTCGGTCTTGTCGGTACACATGCTGTCTCTCCTTGGGGGCTTGCAGAGAAGTCGCGGAAAACTGCGCAACTTTACTCGCGATTGCATATTTCGTCCCGCTTTCGGGATCGAGCCAAAGGCAAAGCTAATCCAGCGCGCAATTGTAGGACAGCGCTTTTTTGCTGGCGCTATGCGACAGGGAGGAAATCGATCTCGTCGAAGCTCAGCGCCACATGATGCACGCCAACCTCGCGCAGCATATCGCCATGCGCGGCGCGGTCGACGATATGCCCCGCGCCGCAGAAACCGACGACGGTCATTCCCGCCGCAAGCGCCGCCTGTGCGCCGGTCGGCGAATCCTCGACCGCAAGACACCGCGCTGGATCGACGCCCAGCCCTGTGGCAGCGGCAAGATAGATGTCGGGATGCGGTTTGCCGCGATCCCAGCCGTCGGCGCTGTAGACATGCCCGCCGAAATGATGATCGAGCCCGAACAGACCGAGCGCCCAGCCGATATATTCGGCGCGGCTCGACGAGGCGATCGCGCCGGGCAGCGGCCCCAGTCGGCCAAGAAACTCGGCGGCGCCCGGAACCGCTTCGAAACCTTCCATGAAGCGCGCGCGGGCGCGGGTCCGGTGCGTCTCGCGGAAATCGGCGGGAAGCGGACGGCCAAAGCGCGCCTCGATCCGCCGCTGCGTCTCCTGCCAGTTATGGCCATAATAGTCGCGGAGGCACTCATCATAGGTCGCGGGCATCCCGATCGCGGTCAGGCTTTCGGACAGCGACATATTCGCGCGCACCTCGCTGTCGGCGATCACACCGTCGAAATCGAAAATGATGGCGGCAACATTCATGGGGAAGCGACAATCTTCACATTTGAGGCTTAGACGCCGTCGGGTCAGGAGACACAGAGATGAAGTTCATTACCCTAAACTCGCGCGGCGGCAATTATCTGCTCGTCGCCGAAAATGTCGCTTGGCTCCGCGACTATGAAAATGGCCAGACCCAGATCGGCATGGTCGGCGGCGCGCCGCTGCTGGTCGCGGGGACCATCGACGAAATCGCAGCCTCGATTCTCGCGCAGGCCAATGCGACCACCTGATCCCTCGATCAGGGCATGACGCCCGCGTCGCGAACAAAGCCCCATGCCCCTTCGCCCGACCAGCCGCGCCCGTCGGGGAAGCTGAGCTTCAACCCGCTGAGCTGCGCCGGATCGAACAGCCGCATGTTGACGCCCATCATATCGACCGTGCCGCCCATGCGTTCGATCAGCCCCGCGGTCGCCGACCAATGCGTCACGCAGCCGCAGGTCGCGCAAAAATGCAGGTCCGAATTGGGGTTAGCGCGATCAGCGCGATTATAGGTCCGTGTCGCGCCCTCAATCACCACATCGCGCGGCGAATAATAGGCCCACAGGATGCCGTGCGAAAAGCACAGCGAGCAATTGCACTCGGCGATTTCCTCGGGCGCCTTGGCGAGGCGCACCGAGACGGCACCGCAGTGGCAGGCGGTATTCCAGCTCACTCCACCGTCACCGACTTCGCCAAGTTCCTCGGCTGGTCAACGTCCGTCCCCTTCGCCACCGCCACGTGGTAGGCCAGCAACTGCACCGGCACCGCATAGACCAAAGGCGCGATCAACGGATGCACCTTGGGCATTTCGATCGTCGCCATGCAGCCGTCGCCAGCTTCGGCGAGACCTTCGGCGTCGCTGATCAGCACGACCTTGCCGCCGCGCGCCATGACTTCCTGCATGTTGCTGACGGTCTTTTCGAACAGCGGCCCGCTGGGCGCTAGGACGATGACCGGCACCGCTTCGTCGATCAGCGCGATCGGGCCGTGCTTCATTTCGCCCGAGGCATAGCCTTCGGCGTGAATATAGCTGATTTCCTTGAGCTTCAGCGCGCCTTCGAGGGCGAGCGGATAGTCGGGGCCGCGGCCGAGGTAGAGCACGTCGCGCGCCGGGGCGACGAGGTGCGCCATTTTCGAGATTTCCTCGTCGTGCGCGAGTGCGGCATTGAGCGCGGCGGGCGCCTCGATCAGATGTTTGACGATCTCGCGCTCATCGGCCTCGCTGAGCTTGCCCTTCTTGAGCGCGAGGTGCGCGGCGAGCGCGGCGAGGACGGCGAGCTGGCAGGTGAAGGCCTTGGTCGAGGCGACGCCGATCTCCGGCCCCGCGTGGGTCGGCAGCAGCAAGTCGGCCTCGCGCGCCATGCTGCTGGTCGGCACGTTGACGACAACCGCAATCGTCTGCCCGTTCGCCTTGCAATGGCGCAGCGCCGCGAGCGTGTCGGCGGTCTCGCCCGATTGCGAGATGAACAGCGCCAGCCCGCCGGGTTGCAGCACCGGGTCGCGGTAGCGGAACTCGCTCGCGACATCGATGTCGACGGGGACGCGGGCGAAGGTTTCGAACCAATATTTGGCGACCATGCCGGCGTAAAAGCTGGTGCCGCAGGCGACGATGGTGATGCGGTCGATCGCGCTGAGGTCGAAGTCCATCTGCGGCAGCGCGACGGTCTGTTCGAGCGGGCGGATGTAGGACGAGAGCGTCTGCGCGACCACCGTCGGCTGCTCGAAAATCTCTTTCTGCATGAAGTGGCGGTAATTGCCCTTTTCGACCGCCGCCGCGGTGACGCCGCTGGTGGTGATTTCGCGCTCCACCGGATTATTGTCAGCATCGTAGATCTGCGCGCCGTCGCGGGTGATGACGACCCAGTCGCCTTCCTCGAGATAAGCGATCCTCTGCGTCAACGGGGCGAGCGCGAGCGCGTCGGAGCCGAGGAAAGTCTCGCCCTCGCCATAGCCGACGACGAGTGGCGAGCCGAGCCGCGCGCCGATGAGCAGGTCGGGATGCTGGCGAAAGGCGATGGCGAGTGCAAAGGCGCCGCGCAGCTGCGGCAGCACCGCCTGCACGGCTTCCTGCGGCGACTTGCCCGCTTCGACCTGTTCGCTGACGAGGTGGGCGACGACCTCGGTATCGGTCTCGCTCTCGAAACTCCGCCCGCGCGCCTGCAGCGCTTCGCGCAGCGGCTTGAAATTCTCGATGATGCCGTTGTGAACCAGCGCGACCTCGCCCGTCGCGTGGGGGTGCGCGTTGCTCGTCGTCGGCGCGCCGTGCGTCGCCCAGCGCGTGTGCGCGATGCCAACGGTACCGGGCGCAGGGTTTCCCGCCAGTTCCTTCACCAGATTGCCAAGCTTGCCCTCGGCGCGGCGGCGGATCAGCTGGCCGCCCTCGATGGTGCAGACACCCGCCGAGTCATAGCCGCGATACTCCATCCGCTTCAGCCCGTCGACGAGCCGATCGGCGACCTGATCCTTGCCGATGATTCCGATAATTCCGCACATGTGGGTCTTGCTTTCGTCTTAGAGCGTATAGGGAACACGTATGCCCGGCATGTTGGCCGGGAAATCCTTTGTATTGCGGGTGATGAGAACGCGCCCGCGGGTCTGGGCGGTGGCGAGGATGATAGCGTCCGGTGACTTCAATCGCGGCCTGTCGCGGCGCAGCGCCGCCGCCCGCGACGAGATTTCGTCGTCGATTTCATCGAGGCCGAAATGCGCCAGAAACGCCATCACCTCGCTGACCATGCGCTCGTCGCCCTTGGACAGCACCTCGATCCACGCCATGCGGCTGATCCAAGGCCGGACGCCATTGCGGGTCGCGCGTTGAATTTCGAGCCGCGCCGGCGGATAACCGGCGAGTGCATCGATGACGATATTCGCGTCGAAGGTGTAGCCGCTCACTTGGGGTGCGGACTTTTGGGGTCGGGATATTTCCCGGCGATCATGTCGAGATAGATTTGCCGCTGGCGATCATCCTCGGCATCGAACATGTCCGGCGATTCGGCGCGCACTTCCTCATAATCGTCATCCCAGGGCCGCGTCCATTCGGCCCGGCGCTTCCGATCATAATCCCGCGGATCAATGGAAATGCCGTGGCGGGACCAGAGTCCGAAACCGCGTTCGATCCAGTCGCCGTCATGCGAGGCCGGTTGCGCCTGATACGCCGCGACGGCATCGCGCAGCACCGCGGCCCGGCTTTTGCCCTGCTCATAGGCAATGCGATCGAGACGCTTGATCTCTTCATCGGGCAGGTCGGCAAGGATTCGAGTCATTGATATACTGATATCATATCATGATATCATGTCAAGCGCGGTTGAAGTTGCGATCGACGAAAATCATGGCAAATTGCACCGGATCGGGCGCCATTCCGTTGCCTGCTTGGAATCGCGCCTGGCCATCGGACCAGATCTTGCGGATCTGCGCGGGCAGATCGGGACCGAATTTCATCTGCTGCTCGACGATCTGCTCCCAGCTGCCGGTGATGCCGAAGCTTTGCTCGAGCTGCGGCACCATCGCCTTGCAATAGGTTTCGGTGGCCGCGTCGAGATGGCCGATCGCCTTTAGCACCCACGCGTCGACGAAGCGCAGGAAGGGCTTGTCGGTGTAACGGTCGCTCACGGCATCGTCTCCATTGTCCATTCGTCGCGGAGCAGACCATAGATCAGCGAATCGCGCACCCCGATATGCGTTTCCCATTCACCGCGCAGGCGTCCCTCATATTGAAAGCCCAGCCGCTCGAGCAGCGCGATCGATCCGCTGTTTTCCGGATCGGTATCGGCAAAGATCCGCCGCAATCTGAGGTCGCCGAACCCGTAATCGATTACCCGCGCGACGGCTTCGCGCGCTAGGCCGCTGCCCCAGCAATCGCGGCGCAGGATATAGCCGATCTCCTTGACGTCGAGCTTGCCGTCGATGAGGATTACCCAGCCGAGCGCGGTGTCGTCGCCCGCGTCGGTGATCGCCCAGCAGAGATAGCCCTCATCCTCGGCCGCATTGCCTTTCACATAATTTGCGGTCTCGGCGAGCGACTGGTGCGGACCGCTCGACCACCAGGTCATCACCTCGGGATCGGACAACACCGGGAACAGCGCGGCGGCATCGTCCGCGCGCAGTTGGCGCAGCACCAGGCGCGCGGTTGTCAGCGTCGGCGCGGGCATTGGTCTATTTCTTCTCCGCCGCCTTTTTCTTGCGCATCGTATCGTGGAAGCGGTCGGCCCAGCCGGGCTTGACCAGCTGTTCGGCGCGGACCATGCGCAGGTCACCGGCGGCAACGTCGCGAGATACCGCGCTGCCCGCGGCGACGATCGCGTCGCGCCCGATGGTAACGGGGGCGATCAGCGCGCTGTTCGACCCGATAAACGCATTTTCGCCGATGACGGTCTGATATTTGAAATAGCCGTCATAATTGCAGGTGATCGTCCCGGCGCCGATATTGGCGCCCGCGCCGACGGTCACATCGCCCAGATAAGTGAGGTGGTTCGCCTTGGCGCCCTTGCCCAGCACGGCCTTCTTGGTTTCGACGAAATTGCCGATCTTGGCCTTTTCGCCGAGGATGGTGCCGAGGCGGAGGCGCGCAAAGGGGCCAACTTCGCACCCGCTGGCGATCGTCGCGCCCTCGATATGGCTGTTGGCGCGGATCGTGACATTGTCGGCGACCTTTACGCCGGGGCCGAAAAAGACGTTGGGCTCGATCGTCACGTCGCGGCCAAGCTCGGTATCCCACGAGAACCAGACCGTGTCGGGCGCCCGCAGCGACGCACCGCCCGCCATCGCCTCGTCGCGCTTGAACGCCTGCCACTGCGCCTCTGCCGCGGCGAGTTCGGCGCGGCTGTTGATCCCCGCGACATCGTCGGCGTCGGTTTTGACCACCGCGCACGAGCGCCCGTCGGCGTTCGCGATATTGACGATATCGACGAGATAAAATTCCTTTGCCGCATTGTCGTCGGTCACGCGCGCGAGCAGCGCGAACAGGTCGCGCGCTTTCGCCGCCATCAACCCCGAATTGCAGAGCCTGACGGCGCGTTCTGCGTCGGTCGCATCCTTGTGCTCGACCATTTTGACGACGCGATCGCCGTCGGTAATGACCCGGCCATATTGGAGCGGATCGGCAGGTT
Organism: Sphingopyxis sp. EG6; assembly: GCF_003609815.1. Classification (NCBI taxonomy): domain Bacteria; kingdom Pseudomonadati; phylum Pseudomonadota; class Alphaproteobacteria; order Sphingomonadales; family Sphingopyxidaceae; genus Sphingopyxis; species Sphingopyxis sp. EG6. The sequence continues at coordinate 1,270,657 of NZ_AP017603.1, read as the reverse complement.
CGAAGGCAAGCACGACGACCGCGGGCGCATCGGCGGCACCGAGCCGGTCGATCATCGTCTGCATCGTCGCGGCGGGAACGAACGGCACGTCGCCATAGAGGATCAGGACATCGCCGTCGAAGCCTGCGAGCGCGGTTTCGGCCTGCTGCACCGCATGGCCGGTGCCGAGCTGCGGATCCTGTACCGTCAGATCAGCAGTGCCGCCGAGCGCAGCTTCGAGCTGATCGGCCTTGTCGCCGACGACCACCACTTTTTTCGCGGGGCTCAGCGCATCGACGCTCGCCATCAGATGCAGCAGCATCGGCCGCCCCCCGATCGGGTGCAGCACCTTGTGCAGGTCGGATTTCATGCGGGTTCCCTTGCCCGCGGCAAGGACGATAGCGGCGATCGGATTGCTCATGCGCGCTGCCATGCCAGCAAATCATTGCGGTTTCCAGAGCATCGCGCCATGCGCAACCGATGAACGGATTTCCTTTCGCGATCGTGGGCTTCGACCTCGACGGAACGCTGGTCGATACCGCGGGCGACCTGACCGCCGCGGTCAACCACGCCCTGGACCTCGCCGCGCGCGCGCCTTTGGCCGAGGCCGCGGTGCGACCGATGATCGGGCTGGGCGCGCGGCATATGCTGGAGCAGGGCTTTGCCGCGACCGGCGGTGTTCCGGGCGGCGATTTCGAGCGGCTGTATCGCGAATTGCTGCGCTTCTACGAAGCACATATCGCGTTACACAGCCGCCCCTACCCGGGAGTGATTGCGGCGCTCGACGGGCTCGATGTGCTGGGAGTCCGCACCGCCGTGGTCACGAACAAGCGCGAGGATATGGCGCGCAAACTGCTCGGCGCACTTGGGCTGGCGGAGCGGATGGCGACGATCATTGGCGGCGATACGCTGGGGCCGGACAAGGCCAAACCCTCGCCCGCCCCGATCCTTGCGATGATCGAGAATTGCGGCGGCGGGCGCGCGGCCTTTGTCGGTGACAGCATTTATGACGTGATGGCAGCCAACGGCGCCGGTGTGACCAGTGTGGCGGTCAGTTTCGGCTTTCTCGATCGCCCCGCACAGGAGCTTGGCGCCGATCATGTCATCGACCATTTTGACGAACTGGTCCCGCTGCTCGAAAGACTCTAGCGCTTTCGCCACTTCGTCCACAGATGCTTCGCGAGCATCGCGGGCGGCATGCGCAGCCAGTGCGAGCGGATGTAGAAAGTTTGCTCCAGCAGCGGTCGGGTCACCCGGCCCCAATCGTCGCGCGCGAGCAGGCGTCGGCGATACCAGACGTCGCTCCCATCCTGCCCGTCCCAGCCCGATGGCAACACACTGCCGTACAAATCGCGCGCCAGCCGCGCCGCCCGCCGCACCGCGGCGCGCAGCCCGTGCAGTTCCGCGCGCGCGTCAAGCTTGTTCCAGAAGCCCGCGTCCGCGGCGGCGAAATCACGCGTCATGAGATGGAAATCCCACAAATTGCGCAGCCCGCCCTGCAAATCGCCGTCAGCGAGCAGATGCGCGGCGCAGTGGCACGCCATGTCGGCGGGGTTCAGCACCGCAAAGCCACCGGCGCGCTTCACCGCGTCGCTCATCAGCGCCAGCGCATCGGGTGTAATCCGGTGCGTGCGCGGCAGGATCGTGTGGTGGACATCGATCATCCGATCACGCGCCTTGTGGATCAGCGGCGGCAGCTCGTGCATATGCTCGCGGTAGTAGAAATCGTCATAGGGGTCGGCCTTGACCCACTCCCACCCAGCCTTGAGCAGCGCATTTTCGGCGCGGCGAATGTCGGGCTCCGACACCAAAATGTCGAGGTCGCCGATCTGCCGTCCGGCGGCGCAGGCCATATCGGCGGCGGCATAGGCGGCGCCCTTCAGCAGCACGAACTCGATCCCCAGCGGGACCAGCGCCCGGCGCGCCATCTCCGCCTCCCACAGCGCCTGTTGCTGCGCGACGGCCGCCGCGGCGCGTTGATCAGCAAACAGGGCCGCAACGGTCGGCGGCAGCGCGGAATCTTTCAGCCGGTGCGCGAGGGTCGCAAGCATCGCCTCGCTGCGCGCGACGCCGATCACCCCGTCCCAGTCGCGCGACGCCAGCATGGCGGCATCGCGGCGACCGGCGAGCAGGTCGACGAAGGCCCGCACCGCGCTCACCGGGCCGCGTCCGCCCATAATTGTTCGACCAGCGCGATCCCCGCGGCGCTGTCGGGATAGGAGATGCCGAACGCCGGCGTCTCGCGCACCAGCCGCGTCAGCGCGGCAAAGCCCGCCTCGCCGAGCGCGACATAGTTGGTCGACGCCTCGGTCAGCCGCACGAACGCCTCGCCCTCTCCCATCGGCTCGATGCTCGCCGCGCCGCCAAAGCGCGGGAACAGCAGCAACGCCGGACGCGCGGGCTCATGCATCGCCGCGATCGCGTCCGCGCGCGGGATCAGGTGGCGAATGTCGCCCTTTGGCGTCCCCGCCAGCAACGGACCGAGCCGCGCCGCATCGACCCGCGCCGCAACCTCCGCAATCGCTTCATTCTTCAGGCTGACCGCGCGCGGGAACGCCAGTGCATCGCCGCTCGCCGGGTCGATCAGCGTAAATTCGTCGCCCATCAACAGCCAGTCGCCCTCGCCCAACAGCGCCGCGAGCGTCGATTTTCCCGATCCCGATTCGCCCGACATGATGAGCGCGCGGCCACCGTGCGCCACCGCGCTGGCGTGAAGCAGCATGTGGCGCCGCCACCCCAGCGCGACCTGCAAGTTCATCCCCATTTCGGCGGCGAGGAGCCCCATCGACAGCGGCAAAGGCAGCGCGTCGGGGACGACAAAGTCGCCGCCGATATGCACCGACGGCCGCAGCCAGCGCCGCCATGGCCGCGCCGCGAACAGCCGAACGGTGGCGTCGGTAGGCCGTGCTTCGTCACGCGGATAGTCCGCGTAGAGCCGGTCGAGCGCGGCAATGGGCGCCGCCCAGTCGCTGCCGATCCGGAACTGCACGGGGCCGACCGCGATGCGCGTGCTGTGCCTCACGCGCGCTCCACCAGCCCCATGGCGGCAAGCTCGCCCAGCCGTTCGTTCAGGATCGCCCCCACGTCCGCGGCGCCGTCAAGGTCAAAGCGTGCGGCGAGGCGCGCCGCAAGCGTCGCCGCATCGCAATCGCCGGTACCCATTGCTTCCAATATTTCGGGCATCGGCGACACGACCAGATGCGTCTGCACCGACCGCCGGTCAAAGATTGCGGTGACCTCGCCCAGCGGTTCAACGCGCAGCGCGCCAGGCGGCGCCGCGCGATAAGCGGGATCAGGCATAATCTTCGGCGGCGGCGGTCAGCTTGGCAAGGATCGCCATCATTGTTTCGCGCTCGGCAGCGCTGATCCGCGATTCCAGCTGCGCCTCGCTCGCCAGCGCCGCAGGGACGATCGCGTCGTACAACGACCACCCCGTCGCGGTGAGTTCCAGATGATGCGACCGCCCGTCAACCTCATGCGCCTGCCGCGCGATCAGCTGCCGGTCGGCGAGCGCTTTTGCGGCACGGTTGACCGTCACCTTGTCCATCCGCGTCGCTTCGACCAGTTCGCGCTGCGTCTTGGGCTTTCCCTCGCCGAGCACCGCCATCAACCGCCATTCGGGAATCTTGAGCCCGAAGCGGTTCTGATATTCGGCGGCGATCCGTTCGGAGAGCGCATTCGACGCGATCGACAGGCGATAGGGCAGGAAATTGTCGAGGTTCAGTTTCTTGGCGGCCATGCCCCGTTCTTATCGACCCACAGCCGTCCATCAAGCGCAGAATGACGCCGCATTGCCCCTCCCCCTTTATGGGGGAGGCGGCGAGACTTGCCAGCTTGCTGGCCTAGTCGCAGCGGTGGGGGTGCGCTCTCGGCCTGATATGGCGGCGAAAGCACGCACCCTCACCCCCATACAACTCCGCCTAATCGCTGCGCGATAAGGCTGCGTATCCTTCCCCCATCAAGGGGGAAGACTTTTGCGCGGCCCGCTAGAAGTTCACGCGCGCGCCGATCCACAAGGTTCGTGGCGTCGCGCGCTCGATGATCCCCGCAGACGAGATCGCGGCGGGCACGAGTTCGTCGAACAGATTCTCGCCGCGCGCCTCGATGCTGATCGCATCCGCCAGCCGCCACGACAATCCCGCGTCGAACGTCAAGGCGTCGCCAAGGACCAGCAGCCCCAGATCATCCTCATTCTGCTTGCCGATATAGCGCAGCATCGCGAAACCGCCGAGCGGGCCGCTGGCATTGCTGCGCAGCGAGACGCTGCCGCCATGTTTGGCGATCTGTGCCGGACGGCGCCCGTCGAGCGCTGAGGCGGCGCGCGCTGCATCGACCTCGGCGTCGGTGAAGGCGTAAGTGGCGCGGAGCGTGGCAAGCCCGATCCGCTGCTCGGCGGCGAACTCGATCCCCTTGCTGTCGATCGCATTGAGATTCTGCCGCTGGTTGAGGTTGGGCGCGAGCGTCACATTGGCGATGGCGTTCGACAGATGGTTGGCGAAGAGCGTTGCCGACAGCTTGGTGCCGTCGCGCGTCCAGTCGATCCCGATCTCGCCGCCACATAGCCTTTCGGGCTCGAGCATCTCGTTCGCGGTCGTGACCTCGGCGCCGACGCGGAAGGGGCGGTAGAGTTCGTTGAGCGTCGGCAGGCGCCAGCCGCGATAGGCGGCGGCGCGGAGCGACAAGGCGTCCGAGGTCCAGCGCAGGCCGGCGCGGCCGCTACCTTCCCAGCCCTGGCGCGCGTTGAAGTTCAGGTTGGCGATCGTCGTTCCGCCGATATTGCGTTCGAGGCGGTATCCTTCGCCCAGCCACCAATGGTCGATCCGCCCGCTCAGCGTCCAGAGCAGGCCGTCTTCGGCATCGCCCGATGTCCATTCGGCGAAAGCGCCGACGGTGTCGCTGCTGCCGCCCGCGATGCGGTGGCGGCCGGGGGTCGTCCCGCTGAAGAAAAAATCCTCCTCGGTGCGCCCGGTCGTGCGGCGCCAGTCGGCGCCGACACGCAGCGGGTTCGCATCGCCGATCGCGGGGCGCAGCTCGAAGCGCGCGCCGAGGCCGGTGGCGGGGACGCGCTGGAAGAGCGCGGGGGCGACGCTGTTCCGCCCCGCCGCGACGCTGGCGAAGCCGCTCTCGAAATCGCGGACCTGGACATAGGCGAGCACAAGCCATTGGGTCGCGCCCAAGGGATCGTGGACGAAGCGCAGGCTGGCATCGACGCCGTCGGTCTTGCTCGTCGTGAAATCGGTACCGCGGTCGCGCCGGTCGGCGAAGCCGCGCAGGCTTGCCTCGATGCGGCTGTCGGCGCCCGCGTCGAAGCGCAGCCGGACGCCGAGGCCGCCCTGCTCATAAGGCGCGGCGCGGTCGACGAGACCGCGCTGGCCCTCCGCCACCGGAATAAAACCGTCGCCGCGGCTGTAGCGGCCGTCGAGCGCGACCTGGCCATTGCCGAGCTTCGTTCCTGCCGAAAGCGACGCGTCCCAGCCGTCGCGGCTGCCAAGGGCTGCGCTCGCTTCGACGCCCTGCGTCATGCTCGAATGCAGCCCGATCGTCCCTGCGAGCGCGCCGGGCCCGTCGGTCCCGCTGCCGCCGCCGCGCGTGACGAGAATGCCGCCGAGGTTGATCGCGTCATAGGCGCTCCACGCGACCCACCCGCCGAAGGGATCGGCCTGCGGCACGCCGTCGAGCGTCACCAGCGCACGGCTCGATGCATTGCCGCCGAGTCCGCGGAGCGTCACGCCTTGGCTCGTCGGATGCGCGCTGCGCCCGTCGGAGCGGCGGAACTGGACGATGCCGGCTTCGTCGCGGAGGCGGTTCTCGATCCGCGCGCCGAGCCCCTGTTCGGGATAGGCGATCAGGCTGGAGGTCTGGACCGTGTCGCTGTCCGCGGGGCGGAGCACGCCGCTGCCGCGCACGACGATCTCCTCGGTCGAAAGGCGCGGGAAGGTCAAGCTGCAACAACCGCCGTCGTCTTCGGCCGTGGGCGGATCGGCCGGCACTTGCTGCGCCAGCGCCGCCGCCGGCATGACCAGCAGCGCGGCTCCCGTCAGCGCCCGGATCACGCGGGCTTGACCGCGTCGGGATGCGCCTTCTGGAAGGCGTCCAATTCCATGCACGCCGCGTCGATCGCGACGAGCCGCGGATAGGCGTCGAGCGGCACCTCGAAGCGCCGCGCATTGTACATCTGCGGCACCAGGCAGCAGTCGGCGATCCCCGGCGTGTCGCCGCCGAGATAGCGCGCGTCGCCCGCCATCGCCTCGAGCGCCTCGAACCCGTCGGCGATCCACCGTGCGATCCAGCGGTCCTTGGTCTGCTCGTTCAGACCCAGATCCTTGGTCAGATATTTGAGCACGCGCAGATTGTTCAGCGGGTGGATGTCGCTGGCGATTACCTGTGCCTGTGCCAGTGCGACCGCGCGCGGCATCGCTTCGTCGGGGATCAGCCGTGGTTCGGGATAGGCACGGTCGAGCCAGTCGATGATCGCCATGCTCTGGATGATCGGCTCGCCATCGACGACGAGCATCGGGACAAAGCCCTGCGCGTTCTGTTCAAGATAGGCGTCGCTGCGTTGCTCGCCCGCGATCAGGCTGACCTCGACCCGCTCATAGTCGAGCCCTTTCAGGTTCAGCGCAATGCGAACGCGAAAGCTGGCCGAGGAGCGAAAATAGTCGTGGAGGACGAGGGAGCGCATTCGAAATTCACCATCTGGATTTTGAGCCGATCCAACGCCGTTCGTGCTGAGCTTGTCGAAGCACCGTTCTGCCTTTTGACGCCGCAAAGAAAGAACGGCCCTTCGACAAGCTCGGGGCAAACGGAAATGGGACGCGACCTTTAGAGCGCCTTCTGCCCACCTTTCGGCATTTCCGCAATCCACTGCCGCAGCAATGCGGCGCCCTCCTTATGCACGGTCGATCGCCCGACCTCGGGCATCGCGATGCCGGGGTCGGTGCTTTCGAGGCGATAGATCATGAAACTATGCGCGGGGTCGCCCGGCGCGATCGCGAAGTCCATCCCGCCGCTGCCGCGCCCCGCCGCGGTCGGGCGCTTGCCGATGCCATAGTTCACGCCGGTCGGATCGTCGGTCCAGCGCAGGAACAGCCCGCTGTTCGACGCGCTGCCCGCCGGATTGTGGCAATGCGCGCAATTGACGTCGAGATAGGCGCGCGCACGGTCCGCGACGCTGCCCGCCTCGGGGTCGTCCCATATCGGCATGGTCGGCTTGAGCGCCGCCGGGTTTTCGAAATAGCGACTGCGCACGGCATCGGAGGCGGCGGGATCGAGGATGAAATTGCGCGCATTTGGCCCAATCGGCACGATCTCGCCATTCAGGCTGTGGCATTCCTTGCACTGGTTCTTGTTCGGCACCGCATAGCGGATGCTGTGCGTCTCGCCGTCGGGCGAGCTGAACGTCACCGGCACCCTCCGCCCACCCAGCGCGAGCGTCGCATCCTTGCCATCGGCATCCCAAATATAGGGCAGCGCGACCCAGCCCGAAGCACGGTGGATCAACAGGCGCGTCTCTATTGGGCGTCCGCCGCCCACGTCGTTCCAGCCGAAGCTTTTGACGAGCACCGTGCCGACCGGAAAGTCGATGACTCCATCGCTCCCGACCCTGGCCTTCTTGCCTGCCGGGATCGCGATGAAGCGGTGCTTCTCGGTATAATCGCTGAACAGCGGCGCGCGGAGTGTGTAGGCGATGCCGGCCGATGGCCGCCCTGGATCATTGCCGCGGAACAACCCGAAGGCCGACAGCTTTGGCGGCATCGCATCGCTCTCGACCACCGCCTGGTCGACCCCGGGTGGCGCAAAGGCCGCGCCGCCGCTTGCGCATAGCAGCGTCGCAGCAAGCGCGGCCAATATGCGCTTCACTTGACCTTGGCCTCCATGCTTTCCGGCAGGGTGATCGCTGGCAGCGCGGCGGGGGGCGTCCCCTTCGACAGGTCGGCGGGCGCAGGTTTGGCTTCGCTCTGCGGCGTCTTCACGTCGGGCAAGTTCAGCGACAGCACGCCGACCTTGTCCAGCACGACCGCATCGCCCGCCCCGTCCCACAGCACGGGCGGGATCGCGCCGCCCATCGCCGCCGCGATCATGTCACCACCAGGAAACTTCGGCGCATAACCAGCCTTGCCATGCTGATTGCCGCGCACGACGATGTCGCGCGGCAGCGGCTGGTAGTTCGGATCCTTATGCTCGTAGCGATAGCCGACGATCATCACATTGGCGGTGCCGTTGTCGGCGAACACATTGTCGAAAATCTCGACATTGCGATTGGCCATCACCAACACCCCGGTGCCGGTCGGCACGCTGGCGACGATATTGCCCTTCGGCGCGAAGTTCGGCGTGCTGTTGTCGTTGACGATATTTTCGAACACGCGGACATTATGGCCGCCCTGCATCGGCAGGCTGGGCAGGTCGAACACCAGGATACCGCCGGTGTTCTTGGTCGCGATATTGTCGTGGACGTCGGCGTTATAGCTGTTCTCGATCTCGATCCCCGCGACATTCTCGGTCGCGATCGAATCGCGGACGATGATATTTTTCGATTGGCCGACATAGATGCCCGCGTCCGATGCCCCGCGCACATAGACGCTGTCGACCAGCACGTCGGTGCTTTCGACGGGGTAAATGCCATAGGCGCCGTTGGTTTCCTTCGGCCCCGCGGTCCATTCGACGCGCAGCTGGTGATAGACGATACGGTCGGCGCCCTTCGATTTGATTCCATCACCCTTGGTGTTGAGCACCGCGAAATTGGTCAGCAGCACATCGTCGCTCGTGACGAGCAACCCCTCGCCCGCGCCCTGCTGGCCGGTAAAGTCGAGGATCGATCCGCCCTCGCCCGCTCCGGCGCCGCGCACGGTGACCCCGGCGACGTCGAGCGACAGGCCATCGGTCAGCGTCCACACCCCCGCGCCCAGCTGGACGATATCGCCGGGCTCGGCCAGAATCAGCGCCTCTTGCAGCTTTTCATTGGCGTCGGGCGTTGTCGCGCTGACGCTGATCGTCTTGGCGGTCGCCGGACTGGCGCCAAGCACCGCCAATACGCCCAGCGCCGCCGCGTGAAAGCCGTTGAATCGCATCGCTCTCTCCCCTGATTTTGGGAGAACATGCGGCAAGACTTGACGGATGCCAAGCGGGTTGCTGACATGCGTGTAGCTAAAAAACCGGGGAGAGGTCGCTTTGCTTAAGAGAATTTCATTGGCGCTGGTCGCGCTCATTGCCGTGCCCTCGATGGCCGCCGCGCCCGCGCCGATCGCGGGACGCTGGAAAACCGACGATGGCAAAGGCGTCGTCGTGCTGGCGGCGTGCGGCAACAAGATGTGCGGACGCATCGAACGCATCCTCGTCAAACAGCCCGCGGGCGGCCAGCTTGACGAACGTAATCCCGACAAGGCCAAGCGCGGTCGTCAGATCACCGGGCTGCAAATCTATTGGGATCTGGTCCCGCACGGCGATGGCTGGAAAGGCGAAGGCTACAGCCCCGAGGACGGGCGATATTACAAGGCGCATCTGCGCGTGAAGGGCAGCAAGCTGACGATGAAAGGCTGCGTCAGCCTGTTTTGCCGCACGGTGACGTGGACGAAGATGAGCTGACCCAAATCCTCCCTGTCGCGCAGCGATGGGGAGGTGGCAACGCGAAGCGCTGACGGAGGGGCTTTAGCGCAACGTCGCCGCCCCTCCACCTTCCCCGCTTTCGCGGGGACGGTCCCCCTCCCCATGGCTTCGCCACAGGGAGGACTTAACTAGCCTTCATCCCCCAGTATCCAGTCGACCCCCGCCGCGACGTGAATGCGCGTCGTGTCGTAGATCGGCAGCACATTGGCGTCGGGGTCGACCAGCATCACCAACTCGGTGCACGCCAGCACGATCGCCTGGATGTCCTGCTTGGCGATGTCGGTGATGAAGGTTTTCATCGTGCGCCGCGAAGCTTCGTTCGCCTTGCCCTGCATCAGCTCTTCGTAAATGATCCGGTCGATCTCGTCGGCGCGGCTCGCGTCATAGGGCGCGAGCGTCAGGCCGTGGCGGACAAGGCGCTGGCGGAACCAGGCTTCGGTCATCACATTGCGCGTGCCGATCACTGCCGCGGCCTTGATCCCGTCGGCCTTCATCTTCTCGCCGGTTTCGTCGACGATATGGATGAGCGGGATCGAAATTGCCGCGGCAACCTCATCGGCCACCTTGTGCATCGAATTGGCCGCGATCATCAGCGCGGTCGCGCCCGCGGTTTCCAGCCGCTGCGCCGACGCGATGAGCACCTCTTTCGCATGCGCCCATTGCTCGGGCGTCGTCAGCCGCGACAGGTCGCAATAATTCAGGCTTTCGAGCAGAATCGGCGCGGAACAGGCGGTACCGAGGCGCTTTTGCACTCCCTTGTTGAGATGGCGGTAATAGAGCTCGGTCGATGCCCAACTCATGCCGCCGATCAGGCCGATTTTACGCATTTGGATATTCAGTCCTCTTTAAAATCGTCGCCCCCGCGAAAGCAGGGGCCGCTGGCAACCTTATGCAAGGCCGATAGCGGCCCCCGCCTTCGCGGGGGCGACGTATAACTCAATGCCCGCCGCCGTTCAGCGCCTTGACGATGTCATCCGTCATCTTCTTGGCATCGCCGAGCAGCATCATCGTCTGGTCCATATAGAAGACATCATTGTCGACCCCGGCATAGCCGACCCCGCCCATCGATCGCTTCACGAACAGCACGGTCTTGGCCTTTTCGACGTCGAGCACCGGCATGCCATAGATCGGCGACGTCTTGTCGGTCTTTGCCGACGGGTTGGTGACGTCGTTGGCGCCGATGACGAAGGCGACATCGGCCTGCGCGAACTCGCCGTTGATGTCCTCCAGCTCGAACACCTCGTCATAGGGGACGTTCGCTTCCGCCAGCAGCACATTCATATGGCCGGGCATGCGCCCCGCGACCGGATGGATCGCATATTTGACCGTCACGCCCTCTTTCTTGAGCAGGTCGCCCATTTCGCGCAGCGCATGCTGCGCCTGCGCGACCGCCATGCCGTAACCGGGGACGATGATGACGGTGTCGGCCTGGCTCATCAGGAACGCGGCGTCGTCAGCGCTGCCCGGTTTCCACGGACGCTGTTCCTTCGATCCGCCGCCGCTCGCCGCGGCCTCGGCACCGAAACCGCCCGCGATCACGCTGATGAAGCTGCGGTTCATCGCGCGGCACATGATGTACGACAGGATGGCACCCGACGATCCGACCAGCGCGCCGGTGATGATCATCGCGGTGTTGCCGAGGGTGAAGCCCATCGCCGCCGCGGCCCAGCCCGAGTAGCTGTTGAGCATCGACACGACGACGGGCATGTCGGCGCCGCCAATCGGGATGATCAAGAGGAAGCCGATCGCAAAGCTGAGCCCGGTGACGGTCCAGAATACCCAAGGCGACTGGTCAAAGGTGAAATAGGCAACGAGCCCGATAATCGCGGCCAGCGTGCCGAGGTTGATGATGTGCCGCCCCGGCAGCATGATCGGCGAACCCGACATATTGCCGTTAAGCTTGAGGAAGGCGATGACCGATCCCGAAAAGGTGATCGCGCCGATCGCGATACCCAGCCCCATTTCGATGCGGCTGACGGTGAAAATCTGACCCGCCGCGTCGGCGATCCCGAAAGCTTGCGGATTGAGATAGGCCGCCGCTGCCACCGCGACCGCGGCGAGGCCGACGAGACTGTGGAAGGCCGCAACCAGCTGCGGCATCGCGGTCATCGCGATCCGGCGTGCCATAACGATACCAATGACGGCGCCGATGCCGATCGCCGCCAGAATCTCGATCAGCCCGACCGGGTCGACCCCGGTATAGCTGTTGGTCGCGTCGCCAAATTTCATCGGCATATGCGTCAGCAGCGTCGTGACCACCGCGATGGTCATGCCGATCATGCCAAAGCGGTTGCCGCTTTGCGCCGTCGCCGGGCTCGACAGCCCGCGCAGCGAGAGGATAAAAAGCACGCCCGCAACGAGATAGGCGATGGCGGCCCAGGGGTTTACCGCGCCATGGCCGTCCGCCGCGGCCGCAAGGATCGACTGGATTTCCATCTCAGCGCTCCTTCTTCTTGTACATCGCCAACATACGCGCGGTGACGGCAAAGCCGCCGAAAATGTTGATGCTCGCCATGACGACCGCCGCCAGCCCGAGCCATTTCGACGAGGCCGAACCCGCGGCAGCGCTGGCGATCAGCGCCCCGACGATGATCACCGACGAAATCGCGTTGGTCACGCTCATCAGCGGCGTGTGCAGCGCCGGCGTCACCGACCACACGACGAAATAGCCGACGAAGCACGCCAGGATGAAAATCGAAAAAATCGCGATAAAATCCACGGGCTCGCTCCCCTGCTGATTCCGTTTCGCGCACCTCTTGCCGCGCCCTGCGGAGCGTGTCGACTCCAAAGCGGCCAAAAAGAAAGGCCCCCATCTCTCAATGATGAGAAATGCGGGCCAATTGCGAAATTAAATGTCGCGGGCGCAAAAATACCTTCCCCCTTGATGGGGGGAGGATACGGCGCCTTATCGCGAAGCGATTAGGCGGAGTTGGATGCGGGTGAGGGTGCGTCCTTAGACCATCATCTGAGGCCGAGAACACACCCCCTCCCCTGCGACTAGGCGGCAAGCCGCCAAGTCTCGCTGCCTCCCCCATGAAGGGGGAGGATCAGCTTTGATTACATCTTGGGCACGAGCACCGCGTCGACAACATGGATCACGCCGTTCGACTGGCCGACGTCGGCCTGCGTAACCGCCGCCTTGTTCCCGCTGGCGCTGGTCAGGATGATGGCGTCGCCCGACTTGGTCGCCGTCAGATCCTGGCCGTCAGCGGTCTTGAGGACCGCCTTTCCGCCACCGGCGGTAATTTGCGCCGCCAGATCGGCCGCAGTCAGCTTGCCCGGTACGACATGATATTTCAGCACGCCCGCCAGCACTTCCTTCTGCGCCGGACGCATCCAGCCGTCCCGCGTCACCGGGGCGACTTGCGAGAAGGCGGCATCGGTCGGCGCAAAGACGGTGAACGGGCCTGCGCCTGACAGCGTCTCGACCAAACCAGCCTGCGTTACCGCGGCGACCAGCGTCTTGTGAATCGGCGATGCCGATGCGTTTTCAACGATGTTTTTGGTCGGCAGCATCTCCGCGCCGCCGACGGTCGGGTTGGCGCCCGCGGTCTCGACCGGGGTCGTTTCACCGGCATCGACGGTGGTCGTTTCGGTCGGTGTTTCGCTCTTGCCACCGCAACCGGCAAGGCCAAGTCCGACGGCGGCAACCGCCGCCAACAATGTCGCGCGTTTCATAAACTCTCCTCTGGGTTCAGCAATCAGCTTGCCGGCGTGGCTTCCGCGGCAGGGGCCGTATCGGCTGGCACGGCAGCGGGTTCGGCTGCGGCGGCGGGCTTGATTTCAGGGATCAGCACGCCGTTCAGGATGTGGATCATCCCGTTCGACTGCGCCACGTCGGCCTGCGTCACATAGCCGCTGCTGCCCTGGGTGCCGTCGACCTTGATGTTGCCCGAAACCTCGGTGAAGGTCAGCGGCTGCCCTTCGACGGTGGTCAGCGTCGCCTTGCCACCGCCCGCCTTGATCTTGGCATAAAGATCGGTCGAGCTGATCGCGCCCGGCACGACATGATAGGTCAGCACTTGGGCCAGCGCCGCCTTGTTGCCCGGATCCATCAGATAAGCCGTCATCGACTGCGGCACCGCGGCAAAGGCCTGATCGGTCGGCGCAAACACGGTGAACGGGCCGGTACCCGACAGCGTGTCGGTCAATCCAGCGGCGGTGAGCGCCTTGACCAGCGTCGTATGTTCGGGCGACTTCGTTGCGTTCTGGACGATGTTCCAGCTATCGACCATCGCGCCCGCCGCGGCTTCGGCCTCGGCGGTCGTCGCCTCTGCCGCCTCGTCGGCGGCGCGGGCGTGCGCCGGGGCGACCAGCATCGCCGCAGTCAGCGCAAACAGGGGAACGGCAAAAAACTTCGCACGCAACATCGATCAATCTCCGGTTGTTGAAAGGACAGGGTTTCACACCCTGAACGCATCCTAACCGGCGAAAGTTGCAGGAAAAGGCCGAAATCGGGCTTTTTTTGCGCTAGTGCTACGCCAAAAGCCGCTCGTTCACGACCTTGCCGCCCTGCGTCAGGCGGATCGCATTGCCGATCTCTTCGTCGAGCACGGGCTTGCCCGCTTCCTTGTCCCAAAAGGCCGACAGGAAGTTGAACAGGTTGCGGCTGAATAGCGCGCTGGTGTCGGCGGGCATCAGTGCGGCGATATTGCTCGCGCCGATCACGGTTACGCCGTGGATGCGCTTGGCTTCGCCGGGCACCGACCCTTCGACATTGCCGCCGCTTTCGGCCGCCATGTCGACGATTACGCTGCCGGTGCGCATCGTCGCGAGCTGCGCGTCCGAAATCAGCCGCGGCGCGGGGCGCCCCGGGATCAGCGCGGTGGTAATGACGATATCCTGCTTGGCGATATGCGACGACACCAGTTCCGCCTGTGCCGCCTTATATTCGTCGGACATTTCGGTGGCATAGCCGCCCGCGCCCTCGCCCTCGATCCCCGCGACGCTTTCGACGAAGATCGGCTTGGCGCCGAGGCTGAGGATCTGTTCCTTGGTCGCGGCGCGCACGTCGGTGGCGCTGACCTGCGCACCCAGACGGCGGGCGGTAGCGATCGCCTGCAAGCCCGCGACGCCGACGCCCATCACGAACGCCTTGGCAGCGCTCACCGTGCCCGCGGCGGTCATCATCATCGGAAAGGCGCGGCCATAGGCATTTGCTGCCATCAGCACCGCCTTGTAACCGGCAAGATTGGCCTGGCTCGACAATATGTCCATCGACTGCGCGCGCGTGATGCGCGGCATGAATTCCATCGCCAGCGCTTCGAGACCGAGCTTCGCATACTCATCAACGCGCGCGCGCTCGCCGAACGGGTTCAGGCCGGCGGCAAGCCAGGCACCGTCGGCAAAGCCGCTCAACCCCTTCGGATCCGGCCCCTGGATCGCCAGAATGATGTTGGCGCCCTTCAGCACGTCGGCGCGGCAGGCGACGCTGGCGCCCGCGGCGCTATAGTCGGCGTCGGCGACCGACGCGGCCTCACCCGCCCCCGATTCAACGGCAACTTCGGCGCCCAAGCCAATGAATTTCTTCACGGTTTCAGGGGTCGCGGCGACGCGGGTCTCGCCGGGGGCGAGCTCCTTCAGGACGGCGATGCGCATGCCAACCCGATCAGGAAATGATCAGGACGACAAAAACCGTCACGATCGCGGTGATGATCGATCCGACTTTCAGCAGGCTGAGGAAACCCGAATAGGTTTCGGTTGCCGCCTTCATTTCCTGTTCCGCCATGGCTCTTTCCCCTTCAGTCGCCAGTTTCCGCGCACAGGCGCCAGGCGCCCGGCCCAGAATCGGCCTTCGCGCCGGTCTTAGCCACGCTGCCGCAGATGCTCAAGCGCGCTTTGGCCCGCGCGCCGCGCCGCAAAAGCCGAACGGCCTTAATCGCCCCTTTACCCGTGTGGCGTACATCACAGCGTTCAAGCGGAGAAATCGGCACGACAGCGCCGAACAAGGGCGGATTCGAAAACGATGGCAACCACGCGCGATACGCGAACAGTGATGATCGTCGACAGCGAGCCGGCGCAGCAACGCTTTCTGGCGGCGCTGGTATCGCGCGGCGGCTGGCGCAGCGTTGTTGCGGCGGACACCGACACCGCGCTCGCCAAGCTTGGCACCCAGGAAGGCATGGCGCTCGACGCAGTGCTCGTCGATCAGGGTGCGCCCGGCATGGAAATCGCCGAATTCGTCGCCGAACTGCGCCGGTGGCGGCCCGCCCTTCCCCTGATTGTCATCACCATGCGTAACGGGGTCGAGGTTGCGGTCGGCGCGATGCGCGCCGGGGCCAGCGACTTTGTTCAGAAACCGATCGCGCCCGACCGCCTGCTCGAAGCGCTCGATCGCGTGGTGTCGACCAGCGGCCCGCAGGGCGAGCTGCGCCCGCTGACCGAAAAGCTTCGCGCCCCGCTCGCTTTTGACGAGATCATCGGGTCGAGCCCGAACTTCCGCAGCGCGCTCGCCATCGCCGCGAAAGCCGCGCGCGCGCGCGTCCCGGTGATGATCAACGGCCGCCCGGGTACCGGCAAGGAAGTCTTTGCCCGCGCGATCCACAACGCGTCCCCACGCGCCCGCGGTGCGCTGGTGATGGTCGATTGTTCGGCGGTCTCGCCGGGGCTGATCGGATCGGGCTTGTTCGGGCATGAACGCGGCGCCTTTGCCGGTGCCTTCGACCGTCAGGTCGGGCGGCTCGTCCAAGCCGACGGCGGCAGCCTCATCATCGATCATGTCGAATGTATCCCGCTCGAAACGCAGGCCAAGCTCGTCGAGTTTCTGAGCAGCGGCGAAGTGCAGATGATCGGCGGCACGATCCGCCAGAGCGTCGATGTCCGCATCATCGCGACCAGCACCAGCCCGCTGGAAAAGCTGATCGAGGCGGGGCATTTCCGCGAAGACCTGTATTACGCGCTGTCGAGTGCGCAATTCACCCTGCCCTCGCTTTCCGAACGCCGCGGCGACGTCGGCCCGCTCGCGCGCCATCTGCTCGCCCGCATCGGCGGGTTGCCGGGCATGGGGCCGATCGGGGTGACCGACGACGCACTCCGCCTGCTCGCCGCCTATGCCTGGCCGGGCAATGTCCGCCAGTTGCAGGACGTGCTGTTCCGCGCCGCGGTCGGCAGCAAGACCGACGTGCTGACCAGCGCCGACTTCCGCGCCATCGAGGCGACGCTGGGCGGCGGCAGCCCGACCGGCGAAGGCGAGATTGCGATCAATGGCGAAGCGATCGGCGTCACCCTCTACCTGCCCGACGGCAATTTGCGCCCGCTCGAGGAAATCGAGGCCGATGTCATCCGTCTGGCGATCGGTCACTACCGCGGCCGGATGAGCGAAGTCGCGCGGCGACTGGGGATTGGCCGCTCGACATTGTATCGCAAGCTCAGCGATCTCGGGATCGACACCGCCGCCTGACGGCATTACGTCGCGGCCATGACTTTCGATTTTTCCGGTAGAACCGCGCTCGTGACCGGCGACGCCTCGGGTATTGGTCTTGCAGTCGCCAACGCCTTGCGCGCCGCAGGCGCCACCGTGATCGGCATCGATCGCAGCCGCGGCGACGATGTCGCCGACGCCGATTTGTGGCTCAAAAGCGCCGACAGCCTTGCGGCAGTCGATCTCGCAGTGATCAATGCCGGGATCAGCGATGCCGCCCCGATCATCGATATCGATTTTCAGGCGTGGCGGCGGTTGCTGGCTGTCAACCTAGACGGCGCGATGCTGAGCTTGCAGGCCGCGATGCGCGCGATGACTGCGCATGGGCGCGGCGGCGCGATCGTCACCACCGCATCAATCTCGGGCATCAAGGCCGAACCTGGCACCGGCGCCTATGGCGCGTCCAAGGCCGCGTTGATCCAGCTAACCAAAGTGGCCGCCAAGGAAGGCGCGCCGCACGGCATCCGTGTCAACGCGATTGCACCGGGCGGGGTCGATACACCGATCTGGGACGATATGCCGTTTTTCACCGACCTGATCGCCAGCGAAGGATCGCGCGAGGCCGCCATGACAGCGATGGCCAGAATGGCGACGCCGCTCGGTCGGTATGCGACTCCGGACGAGACCGCCGCGCAGATATTGTTCCTGTTGTCGAATGCCGCCGCCACCGTCACCGGCAGCGTGCTGACCAGCGACGGCGGCTATAGTCTGTAGGTAAGCGGCTATCCCACCTTCACGGCGGGCAATCGGCACAACCGCGCCACCGATGTTCAGGCCGCGGTAATGGCTTTCTCGATTGCCGCGGTATCGGCATTGGTCAGCGTCTTGGGCAGTTCGCCCACCAGCCGCTTTGCCAGTTCGCTATGATAATGGCTGCGCATGACCCCCAATGTGTTGGGGTCGGCGATGATCAGCAGCTTTTCGATATCGTTGTCGAGCACCTGCTTGTTCAGCAATGCTGCCACACCCGCCGCATGGCCGCGCTCATCGAGATCGCGTACTTCCGGATTGGCGCCGCTGCGGTTTGTCGTTTCGACTTCTGGGCTGGCGGCATCGACCAGATTGATGACCGCCTCATCGCCATCGTTGCGGAACATGACGAAGCGATTGCCATCGGCGACAGCGACGTGGGTACCGTGAGGAAGCTGCATGAGATTCTCCTTGGAGGGGGCGCGCCGGGACGACGGCCCTTCCCAAGGGATACGCGGCGCACTTGCCGTGGTTGCCTCGGCTCGCCTTAGCCCGTGAGCGCAGCGTCGCGCAGGCCGCGCCATATGCGCAGCGCCTGGCGGTTCTCGGCAATGTCATGGACGCGCAGCAGCTGGGCGCCGTGCGCCGCCGCCTGGTAATGCAGCGCGACGGTGCCGCCGAGCCGCTGGTCGGCGGGTGCCTCATTATCCAATGCCCCGATCATGCGTTTGCGGCTCGCCCCGAATAGGATCGGGCAGCCCAGCGTGTGGAACAGCGCGAGCCCATTGATCAGCGCCAGATTGTCGGCAACGCCTTTGCCGAAACCCAGCCCCGGATCGACGATAATCTTCGCCGGATCGACCCCGGCGGCGACACATGCGGCGACGCGCTCGGCAAGCATGTCGTACACGTCGAACAGGACGTGCCCATAATCGCCGCCCGCATGCGGATCGCTTTTCGCCGAAGGCGCGTGCATCAGCACGACCGGGCAGCCCGCGGCCAGCACAACCTCCATCGCGCGGTCGTCATAACGCAGCGCCGACACATCGTTGACGATCCGCGCCCCGGCGGCCAGCGCCGCCTCCATCACCGCAGCCTTGCGCGTATCGATCGACACCGCGACGCCGCCGCGCGCGAGCCCCGCCACGACATCTTCGATCCGCTTGATCTCGTCGCCATCCCAGATCAGCGGCGCGCCGGGCCGCGTCGATTCCCCGCCGACGTCGATAATCGCCGCCCCCGCCGACGCCATCGCAAAGCCGGCATCGGTCGCCGCGACCTCATCGACATGCTTCCCGCCGTCCGAAAAACTGTCGGGGGTGACGTTCAGGATGCCCATCAACTGCGGCTCGTTCAGCCGCACCATCCGTTCACCGAGCTGGAGCGCGCCGCGCGGGCGAGCAACGCCCGCGCGCTGTGCGGCCGCTGCCTGGGCCAGTGTATCGGGCATCGCCGCAAACCAGTCAGCCCATTCGGCCACGGTCACGATTGCCGATTTCACAAGCGCGCCGTCGCGCAGGCTGATGTTCCACGCCGCGAACCAGACCATCGTGTCGGCGATGCGGAGGCAATTGTCGTCGAGCTCGTGCGGGCGGTCGACGAAGCAGGTCGGGCGGCAATAGAGTTTTGCGCTGGCGGAGGCGGTACCGAGGTCGGGTTTGGTTAGCGGTTGGAACATGCCTATTCCCTACTTCGTCGCCCCCGCGAAGGCGGGGGCCGTCGTCGGCCGTGCGCGACCCTGCCAGCGGCCCCCGCCTTCGCGGGGGGCGACGCAATATTAAGCCTCGTTCGCCAGCAACCAGTCCTGCCGCACCGCGTCGATCACGCGCAGTTCCTTGCCATTGTCGACATGCCAGAAGGTCCAGCCGTTGCAGCTCGGTGCGCCCTGCACGCCCGCGCCGACCTTGTGGATCGATCCTGCGGGCTGGCCCTCGCAGTCGAGGCTGCCGTCGACGCGCACCTTTGCTTTCCAGCGGCGTTTCGTATCGGTGAGCAGCGTACCCGGCGCGATCATGCCGCATTCGACGAGCGTGCCGAACGCGACGCGCGTCGCCGCTTGCGGCGCCATCATCGTCTTCACCGCGCTTTCGTCGAGCGGCAGCGCCATTTCGATGCGCTCCTTCGCCGCGGCGATATAGTCATCCTCGCGCTCGATGCCGATGAAATGACGGCCAAGCCGCTTGGCGACCGCCCCGGTGGTCCCGGTCCCGAAAAACGGATCGAGGATCACGTCACCGGGGTTCGAACAGGCGAGAAGCACACGATACAGCAAGGCTTCGGGTTTCTGCGTCGGGTGGACCTTGTGCCCGCCCTTTTTCAGCCGCTCCTGCCCCGCACAGATCGGGATCAGCCAGTCGCTGCGCATCTGCAATTCATCGTTCAGCGTCTTCATCGCGCGATAGTTGAAGGTATATTTCGCCTTCTCGCCCATCGACGCCCAGATCAAGGTCTCGTGCGCGTTGGTGAAGCGCGTACCCTTGAAATTGGGCATCGGGTTCGCCTTGCGCCACACGACATCGTTGAGGATCCAGTAACCGCGGTCCTGCAGCGCCGCGCCGACGCGGAAAATATTGTGGTAGCTGCCGATCACCCAGATGCTGCCGTTGGGTTTCAGGATGCGCTTCGCTTCCTTCAGCCAGGCATGGGTAAAGCGGTCATAGGTCGCGAGGCTGTCGAACTTGTCCCATTCGTCATTTACCGCATCGACCTGACTGCCGTCGGGACGATGAAGGTCACCGCCAAGCTGGAGGTTGTACGGCGGATCGGCAAAGATCATGTCGATCGACGCCGCGGGCAGCGAGCGCATCATTTCGATGCAATCGCCCTGCAGGATGCTGTCGAGCGGCAGCTGGGCGGGCGCAATCTTCGCCGCCCGCTGCTTCACCGCCGGGGTCTTCACCCGTTCCATTACACCCATGTTCTGCCCCCGCGAAGATCCGAAAGAAGCCCCTGATGAGTCCGGCGGAGTCCGCCGTCAAGCGCAGAATCCTAGGGATTCCGCGTGACTAAGTGGTTAACGGGATGAGAACGAAACGAGTCTGACACAGCATATGGAGTCGGCCGCGACTCGGGGACTCAACGGGTGGTGGTGTGGCGATCAAGACTCACCCGCGAAAATAATTTCAATCCGCCCTGTGGCGCAGCCATGGAGAGGTGGCAGCCCGCAGGGCTGACGGAGGGGCATTGGCGCGGCGTCGTTGCCCTCCACCATTCGCTTCGCGAACGGTGCCCCTCCCCACCGCTTCGCGGCAGGGAGGATTATCAAATCCCCGGATCGACCCCGGTCAATTCGATCGACCGCTGCCACAATTCGCGCGCCAGCTTCGGGTCGCGCGCGTCGCGCGTCGCGCGCGCCGGACCCGATCGCCCCGTCACCTCGCCCAGCCCCTGCGGCCCCAGATAATCGCCGCCCTGCACATGCGCGCCCGTCGCTGCCTGCAAGGTGGGCCAAGCCCCCTGCGCGGCGCTGTTGAAAAAGGGGCCGGCGAGCGGGGTCAGTGTGCGCAGCGGCAGCGGCAGGTGCCGCGTGAGCTCGGTCAGTGCGACCCCGGGGTGGCATCCGATCGCCTGCGTCGCGCGGCCCGCCGCGCTCAGCCGACGGTCGAGTTCGAACATATGGAGCAGGTTTGCGAGCTTGCTCATCTGGTAGCGGGCCCAATTATGATAGCTGCGCGACGCCGACAGGTCGCTGTAATCCATCGTGCCGCTCTTGTGCGCGATGCTCCCGGTGATCACGATCCGGTCGTCGACATGGGGGTGGACCAGCCCGGTGAAGGCGAAGGTGCCCAGGTGATTGACCCCGAATTGCAGCTCATAACCCTGTTTCGTCAGCGTCCGCGGCGGGATCATCACCCCGGCGTTGTTCACCAGCACGTCGATGCGCGGCCCCGCCAGCACCGCCCTCGCCGCCTCCCTGACCTGATCGATGTCGGCAAGATCGAGCGGCTGGAACGACAGCTCGGCTTGCGGGACGTCGGCCCAGATGCGGTTCATCGCCACCTCGGCCTTGGCTTCATCGCGGCAGGCAAGCACGACATGCGCGCCGCGGGCAGCGAGGACTTTCGTGACCTCGAACCCGATTCCGGCATTGGCACCGGTGACAAGCACGCGGCGTCCCGTTTGCATGCCGACATCGTCGGCCGAAAATCCTCTGCTCATCGCCTGTTCCCCTCTTAGGCTTTAGGCTTCGGGCGGTCAGACCAGTTGCAATTGTGCGACCGGAGCAAAGCTGGTCCGATGGTGCGGCGTCGGGCCATGTTGGCGCAGCGCCGCGAGATGCTGAGCCGTACCATAACCCATGTTCGTCTCCCAACCAAAAGCCGGGAAATCGCGCGCGGCCGCAACCATGAAGCGGTCGCGATGCTCCTTCGCCAAAATGCTCGCCGCCGAAATGCACGGATGCAGCGCGTCGCCGCCGACGACCGCGCGCGCCGCGTAGCGCCAGCGCGGCAGGCGGTTGCCGTCCACCAGTACCTCTGCGGGCTCGAACCCCAGCGCCTCGACCGCGCGCGTCATCGCGAGGAAAGTCGCCTGCAGGATATTGATCCGGTCGATCTCCTCGACACTCGCCTCGCCGATCGCCCAGCGGCAGCGCGCCTTGATCTCGGCCTCCAGCGCGCCGCGACGTTTGGCGCTCAGTTTCTTGCTGTCGTCCAGACCCTCGATGCCGCCGTCGCACAGCAACACCGCCGCGGCGACCACCGGTCCCGCGAGCGGCCCGCGCCCGGCCTCATCGACGCCAACGATCATTGGTTCCCCTCCCTTTCAAGGGAGGGGTTAGGGGTGGGTGCGAGCGGAGCGAGCCTGAGCAGCGTCGAGCGGCTCGCTCTGCTCGCACCCACCCCCAGCCCCTCCCTAAGAGGGAGGGGAGCAGGAATAGCTACACCCGCCACGGCGGATACCTGCGATATTCGCCCGCCTGATACAGGCACAGCCGGTTGCCCGCGGGGTCGGTCAGCCGCGCCTCTCGCCAGCCCCATTCCTCATCCTTGGGCATCTGATCGAACCGCACCCCGCGCCGCGCCAGATAGGCGACCCACGCGTCGAGCGCCCCGCTTTCGAGATAGGTCGTCGCGTCGACCGCCGCGCCATCCCCGACGCTTTCGTCAACGTGGATCGACAGCGTCACGCCGTTCGCGGCCTCGAAGCGGGCATAGCCATTGCCCGGGCTATCGACGATCTGCTTCAGGCCCAGCTGCTTGTAGAAAGCCACCGACACCGCATAATCGCGCGCAGGCAAGGTGATCTGGTTGAGCGCCGGGCCGGTGAACAGCCCGTCGTTGCGGACATATTGCTGTCCCATCGGGCCATGCCCCTGCCCCAGCCCCGGCGCGCCCATCAGCGACAGGCGCACGAAGTCGCGCGCGCGCGCGATCGCGGGTTCGAGCGGCATGCCCTGCGCCAGTCCGGTCGCGATCGCGCTTGCCAGCGTGCATCCCGTGCCGTGGCTGTGCGGCGTATCGATCCGCGGTGCTTCCCAGCGCGCAACCTCGCCCTCGCCCGTTTCGAGCAGGCGGTCGGTCACCGTGTCGCCCTCGGCATGGCCGCCCTTGACCAGCAGCGAGCAGCCGTGCGCGAGCACCGCATCCTCGCCGCCGAGTGCTTCGAGTTCGGGCAAATTCGGCGTCGCGACCATCGCGCGGTCGAGCAGCGCCTTGAACGCCGCGATCGTCGCGTCGTCGGCGAGCACCGAACCGCTCGTCGCGATCATCACCGGGTCGAACACCAGCGCGGCTTGCGCGAGGTCGGACTGCGACAGTCGCTCCGCCACCGCTGCGGCAGTTGCGGCGCTGCCGATCATCCCGATCTTGATCGCGTCGACACCGATGTCCGACGCGACGCTATCGATCTGCGCCAGCACCATATCGGTGGGAACCGGGTGGACGCCCTGCACCCCCAGCGTGTTCTGCGCGGTGATCGCGGTGATTGCGGTCATCGCATGACCGCCGAGCATCGTCACCGCCTTGATGTCGGCCTGGATGCCAGCACCGCCGCCGCTATCGGATCCTGCGATGATCAGAACGCGCGCGGTCACCCCTTATGCTTTCGCTCCGTCGAAGCGGGGAATTTTGCCAGCGCCGCGCCTTCGCGCAGCGGGCGGTCGAGCAGGTCACCGCCGCAGTTGGGGCAGATTTCATCGAGCTTGTCGGCGCAATTCGCGCAAAAGGTGCACTCGAACGAGCAGATGAAGGCGCCGTGGAGATTGGCGGGCAAATCGCGGCCGCATTTTTCGCAATCGGGTCGCATTTCAAGCATGATCAGTCTCTTTCAGTTCTAAAAATCAAATATTTACGCTGCCGCGGCGCGCACCGCATCGCAGATCATGTCGACGACCTGCTCGACCTGCCCCGCGTCGTCACCCTCGGCCATCACGCGGATCAGCGGCTCGGTACCCGACGGTCGGATGACTAGGCGTCCGCGGCCGTTGAGCGCCGCTTCGCCTTCGGCAATAGCCGCGATGACATGCTTGTCGTCGAGCGGCTTGCCACCCGCGAAGCGAACATTCTTCAAAAGCTGCGGGACCGGGTCGAACTGGTGCAGCAATTCGCTCGCCGGCTTGCCCGACGCGACCAGCTCGGCGAGCACCTGCAGCCCCGCCAGCGTGCCGTCGCCGGTGGTCGCATGGTCGGACAGGATCATATGCCCAGACTGTTCGCCGCCGACGTTGAAGCCGCCCTCTTTCATCCGTTCGAGCACATAGCGGTCGCCGACCTTGGTGCGCTCGAGCCGAAGCCCCTCGCCCTCGAGAAAGCGTTCGAGGCCAAGGTTCGACATCACCGTCGCGACGACCCCGCCGCCTTTCAACCGTCCCTGTCGCGCCCAGCTCGCGCCGATCAGCCCCATGATCTGGTCGCCGTCGACGATCGTCCCCTTTTCGTCGACCACGATCAGCCGGTCGGCGTCGCCGTCAAGCGCGATGCCGATGTCGGCGCCGCTCGCGACGACCGTTTCCTGGAGCAGCGCGGGCGCCGTCGATCCGCATTTGTTGTTGATGTTGGTGCCGTTGGGCTCGACCCCGATCGCGACGACGTCGGCGCCCAATTCCCAGAACACCGTCGGCGCGCTGTTATACGCCGCGCCATTGGCGCAATCGAGCACGATGCGCAGCCCGTCGAGGCGCACCGATTCGGGCAGGCTCTGCTTTACCGCGTGGATATAGCGGCCCCGCGCGTCGTCGATCCGCTTGGCGCGGCCGATATGGCCGGCGTCGGCCAGCGTCGGCTGTACGGCCAGCAGATGCTCGATCTGCGCTTCGTCCTCGTCCGACAGCTTGTAGCCGTCGGGACCGAACAGCTTGATGCCGTTGTCCTGATAGGGATTGTGGCTCGCCGATATCATCACGCTAAGGTCGGCGCGCATCGAGCGCGTCAGCATCGCGATCGCCGGAGTCGGCATCGGGCCGACCTGCACGACGTCCATGCCGACGCTGGTGAACCCCGCGACCAGCGCGTTTTCGAGCATATAGCCCGACAAGCGCGTGTCCTTGCCGATCACGACGCGGTGCTTGTGGTCGCCGCGCAGGAAGTGCGCGCCCGCCGCCATGCCGACGCGCATCGCGACTTCCGCGGTCATCGGAACCTGATTGGTCAGTCCGCGAATCCCGTCGGTTCCGAAAAACTTGCGCATGCCACCTCTGCTACTTAAGCCGAGGGTCAGACCAATGCCTGCCCGGTTTGTTCCGGATGGCCCTAAGTCACCGCCATTTGCTTGGCAAGCTGGCCAGGATTATCACCGGGAGAATATGGCTTGAAATCGGCATGGATCATCCTCTCGGCGCTGGTCGCCGGGATGCTGCTGGGGATCGCGATTGAAGTGATCGAGCCCGCCGCGGGAACTGCGTCACTTCCTTATGTGGAACCGATCGGGCTGCTCTGGCTCAATGCGCTCAAGATGACGATCGTGCCGCTCGTCGTCGCGCTGCTGATCACCGGGATTACCGCCACCGCCGACGCCGCGCGCGCCGGAAAGCTGGCGGCGCGCGCGGTGATGATCTTCCTTGGCGCGATCGCGCTGTCAGGAACGATGTCGCTCCTGATGACGCCGCTGCTGCTTCGCCTGTTCCCGCTTTCCGCCAGCGCCGCCGAGGCACTGCGGAGCGGGCTTGGCGGCACGACCGAGACAGGGCCGTCGCCCACCTTTGGCGACTTCCTCCTCTCGCTCGTCCCGACCAATCCAATCGCCGCCGCCGCCGATACCGCTATCCTGCCGCTGATCGTCTTCACGACCATATTCGCCTTTGCGATCACCAAGCTCGAGCCAGCGCAGCGCGCAACCTTGTCGGGCTTTTTCAAGGCGCTCGGCGACGCGATGCTGATCGTCATCGGCTGGGTGCTCGCGCTCGCTCCGATCGGGGTGTTTGCGCTCGGCTATGCGCTCGCGGTCAAGGCGGGGCTCGCTGCGTTCGGCGGGCTGATCCATTATGTGCTCATCCTGATGGGGATCGGGGTCAGCTGCCTCATTCTCGGGCTGCTGCTCGCCTGGCTGGTCGTCGGCATATCGTTGCCGCGCTTCATCCGCGCGATGGTCCCGACGCTGGCGGTTGCGATCAGCACGCAAAGCTCGCTCGCCAGCTTGCCCGCGATGCTCAAATCGTCGGAAGCGCTGGGCGTCGATCCCAAGAAAGCCGACGTCGTCCTGCCGCTCGCGGTCGCGCTGTTCCGCTTTACCAGCCCGGCGATGAACCTTGCGGTCGTCGTCTATGTCGCGTGGCTGTTCGGGGTCGAGCTCACCCCTTGGGAAATGGCGGTCGGGCTGGCGGTCGCGATGGCGGCGGCGCTCTCGTCGGTCAGCCTGCCGGGGTCGATCAGCTTCGTCACCTCGATCGCGCCGATCGCGGTGTCGATGGGCGTCCCCGTCGCCCCGCTCGGATTGCTGGTGGCGGTCGAGACCTTTCCTGATATTTTCCGCACCCTCGGCAATGTCGTCGGCGACGTCGCCGCGACCAAATTTGCCGCCGACGGCGTCGAGGAACCCGAACCGACAGGAGAAACGCCATGAAATATCGCAAGCTCGGCCACGGCCTTGAAGTGTCGGCGATCGGCATCGGCTGCATGCCGATGATCAAGGGCGGCAATATAATGTATGGCGAGGCCGCCGACTTGGACGAATCGACCGCGACCATTCACCGCGCGATCGACCTTGGCGTCACCTTCTTCGACACCGCGCAAATCTATGGCCCGTTCTCGAACGAGGAGCTGCTTGGGCAGGCGATCAGGGGCAAGCGCGACGGCCTGATCATCGCGACCAAATTCGGCTTCAAATTCGACGGCAAGGCGATCGTCGGGGTCGACGGCTCGCCCGCCAACGCGCGCGCCGCGTGCGAAGGCTCGCTCCAGCGGCTCGGCATCGACACGATCGACCTTTTCTATCAGCACCGTGTCGATCCTTCGATCCCGATCGAGGAAGTCGTCGGCGGGATGATGGAGTTGGTGAACGAAGGCAAGGTCCGCCACATCGCGCTGTCCGAAGCCGGCCCCGAAACGCTGCGCCGCGCCGCCAAGGCCGCGCCGATCACCGCGCTGCAAAGCGAATATTCGATCTGGGAACGCGACATCGAGGACGAAATCCTCGGCGTCTGCCGCGAGAATGGCATCGGCTTTGTCCCCTATTCGCCGCTCGGCCGCGGTTTCCTCGCGGGTGCGGTGCGCAGCCGCGACGAGCTTCCCGAAACCGACTGGCGCCGTAACGACCCGCGCTATTCGGACGAAAACCTCCCCGCCAATCTCGCGATCGTCGACGCGATCGGCGCGGTGGCGGACAAGCATGGCGTCTCGAAAGCGCAAGTCGCGCTCGCCTGGCTGCTCGCGCAGGGCGACGACATCGTCCCGATCCCCGGCACCAAGCGCCGCGCGACGATGGAGGACAGCGTCGCTGCGGCCGACGTCACGCTGACCGCCGACGACCTCGCCGCGATCGAGGCCGCAGCGCCGAAGGGCGGCACCAGCGGCCCGCGCTATGGCGAGATGGGGATGCGGATGGTGCGATTGTAACGGGACTAGCGCCGACGCCGGGAACCGCGGCTAGCGACCAGTTGCGGACATTGACGACCCTGTAGGGATATGTTCAGTTGCAACAATGCGGCCAAGCAATCATCAACGACGGTTTATCTGCTCCCACAACAATTTCCGAAAGTCACCCCAAGCAAGATTTAGGGCGGCCCTAGATACGACCTCGCAATTATCGATCAGATATTTTTGCACTTTCTGACTAATTTCATCCAAATCAGCTCGCTCTTCAAACGCGCCCTTCTGCGTTTCCAAGGAGATCCACTCGCTCACTACCTCGGGATTCCGTCTAACGAAGTCGACAAAAAGGGGTTTAATCTGATCGAGATTATGATTTCTGGGATCTTCTAACTTAATCATACCGCTGCCTCTGCGTGCTGTTATCCGCTGATTGCTCGACCGCGACCACGAACCTGAACTTAATGTTCGAAGATTTCGATAACTCAGGTGTGGCGGCATGGCAGCTTCCCACCCCAAAACAGCCAACCTTAGCCCTTCGATCCGCTCCCCAACCCCTCAACCTTCTCGACCAACGCATCGATTTTGTGGTGCAGCCGCATGATCTCCAGCTCGGCGCGCAAATTGATCTCATAATCGACGCTCGCGGTCAGCCGGTCTTTCGCCGCTTGGCGATTCTGGCTCATCATGATGATCGGCGCCTGCACCGCGGCGAGGGTCGAGAGCATCAGGTTCAAAAAGATGAACGGATAAGGATCGAACGCCATGCCCCAGCGCTCGAGCACTTCCGAATTGAGCAGCATCCAGCCGAACAGCACCAGTGCAAAGACGATGATGAAGCCCCACGACCCGCCGACCGCCGCGACCTTGTCGGCGAGCCGATCGCCGGTGCTGGCCTGCGCATCGCCCATGTCGGCGGCGTCGCGGCTGCTCGGCCCGCGCTTGGCGATCGCCTCTACGACACGGCCTTCTTCCGGATCGAGATCATCGAATGCGCGGCCCAGCAATCGCAGCGACAAGTCGTTGAGATGCATCTCCGCGTTCATTCGTCCCCTATCCGGTCCAGCGCCATATTCCAGCGACCATATAGCCAAGCGCACCATGCGCCCAGGTCGCGGCAATCCAAAGCACTATTCCGCCAAGGAGGGCGTGCGGCCGCGGGATCGCTTCGGCCCATGATGCCTTGCCCGAAAGCTGCCCCGCATAGGGCACAAAGCTCGTCCGTGCGGCCCAGCCGCGCCACGCCTCGCCCATCAGCCGCGCCTTTTTGACGTCCTGTCCCGCCGACCCGACGAGCGCGAGGAAGGCGATGGTGGCCGAAAGCACGATCTGCCCCGGCGTCGGCATCACCATCACATGCGCGATCGCCCACAACGCAAACCCCCACATCATCGGGTGCCGCGTGATTGCGAAAACCCCGCGCGGCGGGGCTTGGGCGGCCTCCACCGCGCCAGGAGCGGCCAGGGCCGGATTGCCGATCAGCGAACCCATGAAAAGTATGCTGGCAAACAGCACGATCAGCGATGCGACGATCCACAATCCGTCGCCGACCGCCCACAGCGGCGGCTCGGGCGGCATCCCGCGCCAGGCCTGAACGACCATGATCAGCGTGGCGATCGCGACGATCGAATAGACGATCTGGAACCCCCGCTCACCAAGGCGGCTCGCTAGCCCGTCGCGAAGCGGATGCGACAGCGCGAGGTGCGAGCCGACAAACAGCGCGCAGGTGGTGATCAAAAGCGATGTCGGTTGCATGGAAACGGCCCCCTCTAACAAAGGACGCCTATACCATATTCGTCATCCCGGCGAAGGCCGGGATCTCGTCGCTGCGTTAGGGAGCGACGGTGAGATTCCGGCCTTCGTCGGGATGACGAACAAAAACTGGCGTCCAACCTACCGATCAAAAGCCTTGGGCAAAGCACCCTCGCTCGGCGTCGCATAACGATCGCGCAGGCGATCCTGCCGCGTCGTCAGCGACTGCGCCTTGCCGTCGATCCAGATCGCTGTCGGGCGGCTGCCCAGTTCCAGCGGATCATTGTCCCAGACAACAACGTCGCCGACGCGCCCCGGGCGCAGCGATCCGATGCTGGCATCCATGCCGACCGCGCGCGCGGGTGCGCTGCTGATCGACGCGAACGCCTGATCCCAGGTCATCCCGCTGGCACCCGGCACGCGCGTCAGCCCGACCAGATTGCCCGCATATTGCGTGACATAGCCCATCTTGTGCGCATCATCGTCGTCGAACACCCCGACCGACACGTCGACGCCCGCGGCTTTCAGCCGTCCGGCATTCGATTGGGTCGCGCCGAGCTGTTCAAAGCTCGACGGCAGATCGGTCAGCGGCGACACCAGCACCGGCACTTTTGCCGCCGCGAGCTCGCGCGCGACCATCCAGCCCTCGGTCACCCCGACCAGCACCAGCTTCAGCGCCGGAAACTCCTGCCGCAGCTTCAGCACGTTGACGATGTCGGCGGCGCGATCGACGCGAACGAACAGCGGCGTTACGCCGTTAATCACCTGCACCAGCGCATCGGCATCGGCGCGCTGGATCATCGCGTCGTTGCCCCATTCGGCCAGCGACGCGGGGTTGCGGGCATAGCTGCGCGCCGCCAGCAATTGTTCGCGGAAAAGCAGGAAGGTCGCGGCGCGGCTGCCGCCCGCCTTGGCCGATCCATCCTCGCCGAATGCGACGAACTGCAACGCGCGCGGCTTGGTCACCATGTCCATGTCGTCGGCCAGATCGACGACCGCGCCCTGTCCGGCGAACAAATTGCTGCTGCCCCCCGGCGCGACAATCGCCCGGGTGACCCCCGCCGCGCGATTGACCGCGACGGGCGATCCCATCGGATTGAGTGCCGGTGCGATGTCGAGCCCCGCCGAAAAGCGCGTACGCGGCGCATTACGATCGTTGGTGCCGCCGACCGCATCGACCTCGACCAGCCCGACGCGGCTGAACGCTGCGACGATCCCCGGCGTGACCCAGCGGCCGCCCGCGTCGACCCGCTCGATCCCGGCGGGCACCGCAACGCCCGCGCCTGCGGCCACGACCTTGCCGCCGCGCACGACGACGGTGCCGCCGTCGATCGGCGCGCTGCCGTCGCCGATGACAAGCTTTGCGTTGGTGATCGCAATGTCTTGCCCGGCAGCGGGTACAGCAAGCGCCAAGGCTGCAACCAGTGCGCCACCCAACCCCGTTCGTGTCGAGCGAAGTCGGGATACGTCTGCGCCAGCCTTCGCGCCCCTCGACTTCGCTCGGGACGAACGGAGGTGAGAGATAGCGTTCAGGAGATTCTTCATTTCACATCTCCTTCGCCCGGCTGGCCCAGCTCGAAATCGCTGACCGGTCGCCGTTTCGGATCATTGGCGTCGAACATCAGCGCGCCGTCGATCCATACCTTTTCGGGCCGCGTATAGGCGCTGAACGGATTGCCGTTCCACAGCACGACGTCGGCCATCTTGCCGGGTTTCAGGCTGCCGGTCCGGTCGCCGATCCCCAGCGCCTTGGCCGGATTGAGCGACAGCCAGGTCCAGGCCACCTCGTCGCTGACGTCGATCCCCATGCGGCGCCCCGCGGCGCGCGCTTTCGCGGCTTCCTGGTTCAGGCGCTGGATCTGGTTCGCGTCGTCCGAATGGACGATCGTGCACGCCCCCGCCTTATAGACCATTGGGATATTTTCGTTGACGCTGTCATAGGCTTCCATCTTGAAGCCCCACCAGTCGGCCCACATCGCCGAACAAATGCCTTCCTTCGCCAATATGTCGGCGATCTTGTAGCTTTCGACCGCGTGGTGAAAGGTCGAAACCTTGTAACCGAACTCCTTCGACATATCGATCACCAGCGCCATTTCGTCGGCGCGGTAGCAGTGATTGTGGAGCAGGATTTCGCCCGACAGCACCCCGGCGAGCGTTTCCATCGCCAGATCGCGATCGACGGCTTTGCCGTCGTCCATCTTCTTCTTGTACGCCGCCGCCTTCTGCCACGTCGCGCGGTTGACCGCAAAATTGCCCATGCGGGTCGAGGGCATCCGGCCCTTGCCGCCATAGACGCGCTTCGGATTCTCGCCACACGCCATTTTGAGCCCATAGGGCGCGCCGGGGAATTTCATCCCCTGCACGGTGCGCGAAGGCACATTCTTGAGCGTGATCGAGCGGCCGCCCATCAGGTTCGCACTGCCGGGGAGGATTTGGAGCGATGTCACGCCGCCATTGGCCAGCGCGCGGCTGAAGCCCGGATCCTGGGGCCAGACGCTATGTTCGGACCATACTTCGGGGGTTGTCGGGCTGGTCGCCTCATTGCCGTCCGAATGCGCATCGACGCTGGGCGACGGATAGTCGCCGAGGTGGCTGTGGATGTCGATCACGCCGGGGGTGACGAACTTGCCGGTACCGTCGATCACGTCATAGCCCGTCGGGATCGCAGTGTCGGCGCCACCGACCGCCTCGACCTTGCCGCCTGCGAACAGCACGACACCATTGTCGATCCGCCCGCCTTCGCCATCAAAGATGGTGACCCCGCGCACCGCGGTCGGCCGCCCGCCATAGGGGCGATAGGTCGACGGATAGGGATCCTTGCTGAACTTGACCGGCTTTTCGGCGGTGGCGGGCTTGTCGCCCGCCGAAGCCGTTTCCTTGCCCGTCGCCGCACAACCGACGAGCGCCAGCGACACCGCAGCCAGCAGGCTGCCCTTCACACCACGGATCATGACTTACGCCCCCTTGGGTTCGGGATGGACACCCGCGGCCTGCGGCTCGCCAAGTTCGCCCTGGCCCGCCAGCTCATCGGCATCGCGCAGCGTGTCGAGGTGCATCAGCTTCTTGATCAGCGGCGACACCAGGATGACCAGCACGCCAAAGCCGATCGCCCACAGGCCGATCGTCTGGTAAACGTCGAGCACCAGCGCCTTGCCCGCGCCTTCGCCGCTCGCCTTTTCCGAACCCGTCGCGGCGGCGATCAGGCCCGCGGCGAAATTGCCGGTGGCCGACGCAAAGAACCAGGTACCCATGATCAGCGACGCCATATGGGCGGGCGACAGCCGGTTCATCGCGCTGAGGCCGACCGGCGACAGGCAAAGCTCGCCAGTCGTGTGCAGCAGATAGATCAGGAAGATGAACAGCACCGGCGTCGCGACGCCCATGCCAACCGCTTCGGCACCCCATTTCAGAACAAGGAAGCCGAGCCCGAGCTGGAGCATCGCCAGGCCAAATTTTGCCGGCGCCGACGGTTCCATGTTGCGGCGACCAAGCCATGTCCACAGCGCCGCGAACAGCGGCGCGAGCAGCACGATATAACCGGCGTTGAGCGACTGGAACACCGATGCCGGAACCCCGGCGCGATCTACATAACGGTCGGTGAACAGGTTCAGCGACGAGCCCGCCTGTTCGAACAGCGCCCAGAACAGGATCGATCCCAAGATCAAGAACATGGCGGCAAAGATGCGGTCGCGATCTTCGCGGGGCAGCTTCACCACCGCCGTGAAAATCACATAAGCGACCAGTACCGCGCCAGCGATGCCGAGCAACGTGCCGACGATCGCCTGATTCTGTACCATCCACCAGCAGACGGCAACCGCGACCAGACCGACGAGATAGAGCAGCCATTCGAGCTTGATGCCCATCACGGGCGCGGCCAGCTTGGCCGGATCGGGCGCCTCGCCGCGTCCGAGCAGCAGCGGCTTGCCCCAGATGAACACGATCAGGCCGAGCAGCATCCCGAAACCGGCGGCGCCAAAGCCATAGGCCCAGCCATAGGTTTCGCCGAGATAACCGCAGAGCAGCGAACCGAGGAAGGCGCCGAGGTTAATCCCCATGTAGAAGATCGTATAGGCGCCGTCGCGGCGCACGTCGGTGCGCGGATAGAGCTGGCCGACGATCACCGAGATATTGGCTTTCAGGAAGCCCGACCCGACGATGATGAACGCCAGCGCCAGCCAGAAGATGTTCAGGCTGGCGGGATCCTGCCCGCCATCGCCCTCGAATCCCATGATGAAATGACCAAAGGTGAGCAGCACCGCGCCATAGAGCACCGCCTTTCGCTGCCCCAGCCATTTGTCCGCCAGATAACCGCCGAGCACCGGCGTGATGTAAACGAGCGCGGTATAGGCACCATAGATGACGCCCGATTCCCCGTCCGAAAACAGCCAGTGCTTGGTGAGATAGAAAATGAGCAGCGCGCGCATCCCGTAGTAGGAAAAACGCTCCCACATCTCGGCGAAAAACAGGACGAACAGGCCTTTGGGATGGCCGAGGAAGGTTCCTGCGGCATCCCCCGGCTGAGCATAGGCTTTGGTCATGTGCGACTTTTCCCTGGAGATTGTTGGTTTGGGTGCCGTCGATGCGGCCCGGTTGGGCGGCAACCTAACGCGAAAATTGCGTAAGGGAAGAATCTAATTGCGCCGGAAACTTTCTGGCGGACCAGCGCTACCGCATCCATTTCTATTGCGAACGGCTCGCAACACTTGCGCAAGGCCGCATAAAGGGCCACAGGACAACGCATGTTCAACGACACTTCCTCGCTCCGCGCCTACCTGGCCAGCCGCCGTTCGGGCAAGGCGCGCGACATGGTCGCGCCCGGCCCCGACGCGGCGCAATTGCGCGACATCATCGCCCTCGCACTGCGCACGCCCGACCATGGCAAGCTTGCCCCCTGGCGCATCGTCACCATCGCCGCCGACCAGCGTGACGCCTTGGCATCGCTGCTCAAAGCGGCTTGGGTGGCAGAGAATCCCGGGGCTGCCGGGCTCGATCTGTCGGCACTCGACCAGTTCGCGCATCAGGCGCCCAGCCTGCTCGTGTTGCTCTCGACCCCGGTCGTGGGCAGCAAGATCCCTGTGTGGGAACAGCAGATGTCGGCGGGCGCCGTCGGCATGAACCTGCTCCACGCCGCACATGCGCATGGTTTTGTCGGCAGCTGGCTCACCGGTTGGGCGGCTTACAATCGCGACGTCGCCGCGGCGTTCCGCGCTGAGGACGGTGACAGCATCGTCGGCTATTTCTTCCTGGGTTCCCCCGCACGCGAGCTTGATGAGCGGCCACGCCCCGAATATAACGTCGTTGTTCGGCCTTGGGAAATTTAGTTACACGGCAGGTCGACCGATTGAAACAACCCGCATTTGACTGTGCTGCTGTCTTATGGCATTAAGGCGGCATGCTCGATCAATCCAAACCCGTATATCAGCGGCTGCGCGACGTGATCGCCAACGCGATCCTCGATGGCAGCTTTCGCGACGGCGACATGCTGCCGTCGGTCCGCTCGCTCGCCGCCGATGAAGGCGCCAACCCGCTGACCGTCGCCAAGGCGTATCAGACGTTTCAGGACGAAGGGCTGGTGACGGTGAAGCGCGGCGTCGGGATGTTCGTCGCCGCCGGGGCGACCGAACGGCTGCGCGCGATGATGCGCGAGGATTTCCTGACCAACGTGTGGCCCCCCGTCGCCGACCAGATGCGCCGCATCGGGCTCGACGCGCGGACGTTGCTGGAACTGACCGAGGCTTGATACCGCTCAGCGCTTAGGGGCGGCTTCGAATCCATACTCGGTTTCCGTTCGTGTCGAGCGAAGTCGAGACACGCTTGGGAAGCACCAGCCTTCGCGTGTCTCGACTTCGCTCGACACGAACGGGATTGTGGGTTTTTCGCGGCCAAGCTTGTCCTGAGTTGGCGTCACGCACCAATCCCCCTACCGCCCGATCTGCGCTGCCTTGTCGCGCAGATCCGCCGCCGCTTGCGCATTGCCGCGCTTCGCCAACAGATCAGCATAGATCCGCATGATCGCCGCGTTCAGCGGCTGTAATCGATAGGCCCGATCGATCAGCGCCAGCGCCCGGACATCGTCGCCCTTGGCAGCCCACGCGCGCGCCAGTTCGCGCAGGACCACGACGTCCCGATCCCCAATCCGCCGGCGTACGCGCTCGAAATGTCCGATCGCTTCGTCCCAATGCGCCAGGTCCATCGCCAGATGCCCCGCGAGCCGGTCGGCGGCGATGCTCGACGGCTGGGTATCGCGGAGCGCCAGGATCGCGGCACCCGACCCCGCCGCATCGCCCGCGCGGAACAAGGCGTTGGCCAGCCGCAACGTCGTGCGCTCGCTGGCATCGAGGTCGCGCGCGGTGCGATAGGCCTGCACGGCGAGGTCGAAGCGCCCGCTCGCCAGCGCGGCATCGCCGAGCAGGATGTGCGCATCCGCCACCCCGCGGTTGGCGTCGCGCAGCCGCGCCGCGCGCGCTACGCCCCGTTCGGCATTGCCGCGCAGGATGTCGGCACCGATCGCGGGAATCGCGATTCCCGGGTTCAGCGGCTGGGCGTCCGCCGCCTGGCTCAACACGCCATAATCATAATCGGCGGCGAAAGGCGCCGCTTCGCCGCGCGCCAATGTGGCAGCGCGCGCCAGATAATCTGCGGCCTCGCTACGCCGATCGAATTCGCTAGCCGCCCGCGCCGCCACCAACAGCGACCAGCTGTCGGCGTCGGGCCGATCGACGATCGGCAGCAGCGCCTCGATCGCCCCGTCGGCATCGCCGTCGGCCCAGTTCGCCGCCGCCAGCACGCGGCGCGCGGTAAAATTATTCGGTTGTTCGACGAGCAGCCGGTCGGCCCAGGTCGCCGCAACCGCCTCGCCGCCGAGCTCCAGTTCGACGACCGCGCTCAGCAGCATGAACCCCGGCAGATCGTCGATCGCCCCGCGGGTGCGCTGGAGCAAGCTGCGCGCCAGCCGGTAATTGTCGGCCCGCGCGGCCAGCACCGCTTGCAGATAATAGATGCGCGGGTTTCCGGGCACCACCGTCGCGGCGCGGCGCAGCGCGACCAGCATGTCACGGTACCGCCCCAGATCGCCCAACGTCGCCGCCTGATCGATCAGCGCGTCGGCATTGTCCGGATCGGCGGCCAGCGCCCGGTCGTACCACGGCAGCGCCGCCTTCAACCCGTCTTCGGTTCGGATCAGATTGGCCTTATACGCCAGTGCGGCGCTGTTCCCCTTGTCGAGTTCGATCGCGTAATCGACCGCATCGCGCGCGCCCGCAGTGTCGGCGCTGGCATCGCGAAAGCGCGCCACATCGACCCAGAGCGCCGAATTGCGGGGCATTTCGCGCACGGCCCGGTCATAAGCGTCGCGCGCTGCGACCAGATCGCCGTTCGACAGGTGGACGTCGCCCGCGACCCATGCAGCCTCGCCGATCATCTCGGGAATGATCGCGCCGCCGTCGATCGTTTCCAGCGCGCGCTGGCCCTCGCCTTGCATCGCAAAAGCGCGCGCCAGCAACGGTCGCAGCGCCGCAGCATTGCCTCCCGCCGCCATTGCGCCGTTCACCGCGGCTTCCGCGCCGACGCCATCCCCCATCCGGATCGCAACGCGCGCCAGCTCGACACGCTCCGCAATCGCCTGCGGATTATCGGCAATTGCATCCTGCAATTCGGCGCGGCGTTCAGCGAGTGCGGCGCGCGGCGCATCCGAACCGGCTTCGCCGCATCCGGCGAGCGCCATCATGAGTATCGCAGTAAACGCAAAAGACTTCATTTTTCGTCACCCTGAACTTGTTTCAGGGTCCATGGCCTGACGTCTCCGGAGACGCCGTGCGTGACGAGAGCGCAGGCCATGGATGCTGAAACAAGTTCAGCATGACGTAGCAAGGTAGCGCTGCGGTCTCGCATTCAGGCCTGCATCCGATATTGCTTCAGCAGGTCGTAGAGCGTCGGGCGGCTGATCCCGAGCAGCTTGGCCGCGGCGGAAATATTCCCCTCGCTCTGGGTCATCGCACGGCGGATCGCGACGCGGTCGGCCGCCTCGCGCGCGCTGCGCAGGTTGAGCCAGGCTTCGTCGCCGTCCCCCGCCCCGCCGTTCATCAGGTCAAGGTCGTCCTTGGCGACCAGCTTGCCGTCGGCCATGATCACCGCGCGCTTGATCCGGTTTTCCAGCTCGCGGACGTTGCCCGGCCAGCGCGCTTCGTCGATCGCCTGCAACGCATCGGGGGCAAAGCCGCGCACCGCCGGGTTCATCGCGGGCGCATATTGATGCAGGAAATGACGCGCCAACAGCACCGCATCGCCGGGCCGTTCGGCCAGCGAGGGGATCTTCACCACCATCTCGGCAAGCCGGTAATAAAGGTCATCGCGAAAGCTCTGTTCGGCGATCATCGCGTCAAGGTCGCGGTGCGTCGCGCACACGATCCGCGTGTCGACCGCGATCGGCTTGCGCCCGCCGATCCGCTCGATCGTCCGTTCCTGCAAGAACCGCAGCAATTTGACCTGCAGCGGCAGCGGAATGTCGCCAACTTCGTCGAGGAACAATGTCCCGCCGTGCGCCAGTTCGATCTTGCCTTCGGTCGTCTTGACCGCACCTGTAAACGCACCCTTTTCATGCCCGAACAATTCGCTTTCGAGCAGGTTTTCGGGGATCGCGGCGCAGTTGATTGCGACGAACGCGCCGTCGCGCCGACTGCTCGCCTGATGCAGGCCGCGCGCCAGCAGTTCCTTGCCGGTGCCGCTGGCGCCGAGCAGCATCACGCTGACATCCAGATCGGCGACTCGCTCGATCGTCCGCGCGACCTTCTGCATCTCGGGCGCGCCGGTGATCATGCCACCAAGGACGCGGTTGTCGCTGCTCCCCTGCTGTGCCAGCCGCGCATTTTCGACTTCCAGCTCGCGGACGTGAAAGGCGCGGCGCACGATCAGCCCCAGTTCGTCGATATCGATCGGCTTCTGGTAAAAATCCCACGCGCCGTTGGCGATCGCGGCCAGCGCGCTCCCGCGTTCGCCATGCCCCGACACGACGATGACCTTGGTATCGGGCTTCGCCTCCAGGATCGCGCTCAGCGTCCGGAACCCCTCGCGCGTCCCGTCGGGATCGGGTGGCAGCCCCAGGTCGAGCGTCACCACTTCGGGCTCCTCGGCGCGCAGCAATTCGATCGCGGCGTCATGGTCGCCCGCGATGAGCACCTGATAATCCTCATACGCCCACTTGAGCTGCGCCTGCAGCCCGGGATCGTCCTCGACCACCAGCAATTTGCGGATATCGGCGCCGCTGTCGCTCATTGCGATGCTACTTTCATCATCAGGTTTGCGTTGCCGCCATCGTCCCGCGCATCGGCGAGCGGTAGCCACAGGGTAAAGCTGCTGCCCTTGCCGGGCTCGCTTTCGACATCGATCGCGCCGCCCATGGCCTGCGCGATGTTCAGCGCTTCGAACGCACCGAGGCCAAAACCGCCATCCTTCGTCGATACGAAGGGTTTGAACAATTCGTCGCGAATGAAGGCGCGCGTCATGCCGCTGCCCTGATCGATCACGTCGATGCGCACGCGGCCATGTTCGGACACCGCCACCACCTGAACCGGCGTATCGGATGCCGAAGCATCGATCGCATTGGCGACCAGATGCTGCACGATCTGCCGCACCGACGCGGCGTCGCCCCACGCTGCGAGCCCCGCCTGACAGCCGACGAACAGCGCGCGCCGCGCCCGCGCCTCCGCCGCGACATCGTTCAATATCGGCTCGATCAACACCCGTGCGGCCTCTGCCGCAGTCCCGCGCGCGCGCGGGGCCAGCCGCACCAGCAAGTCGCTGAGCCGCCCCGCCGAAATCTTAAGCGTTTCGACCATGTCGGCGCGAAACGCGGGATTATCCGCGTGCCTCTCCGCGTTACGCGCGAGCAGGCCGATCTGGCTCGCCAGATTCTTGATGTCGTGCATGATGAAGGCAAAGCGGCGGTTGAACTCGTCGAAGCGCCGCGCCTCCGACAAAGCCTCCTGGCTCTGCGATTCCGCCAGATAACTCGCCGCCTGCTGCCCCGCGATACGCAGCACGTCCAGATCTTCCCAGTCCAGCGCGCGCGACACCGGCGGGCGGTGCAGGACGACGACGGCGATCATCCGCTGGAAATGCAGGATCGGCACGACCACCCACGCGCGCGGATCGGACAGCAGCCATGCGGGAAGCGCCATATCGTCGCCGTCCGGCACGTCCCCGCTCAGACCGCGCCGACGCGCATCGAGGTCGACGATATGCCGCGTTTCCTGCAACATGAACGCCGATCGCACCGACAGCGCCATATCCTCACCCTCGACGTCGACCGGCCATTGCCATTGTTCGGCGACGCGAAAGCTGCCCCCCGCACCGGGCAGCATCAACAGCGCGGCAGGGCTGCCGGTCA
Organism: Sphingopyxis sp. EG6; assembly: GCF_003609815.1. Classification (NCBI taxonomy): domain Bacteria; kingdom Pseudomonadati; phylum Pseudomonadota; class Alphaproteobacteria; order Sphingomonadales; family Sphingopyxidaceae; genus Sphingopyxis; species Sphingopyxis sp. EG6. Next base: position 1,230,867 of record NZ_AP017603.1, on the reverse strand, counting down.
GTTCGGCCATCGCCTTGGCGACGCGGCCGTGCAGGTTGCGATCATCCGCGTCGCCATCCCCCTTGGCGCCCTGCCCCAGCGTCGCGGTGAAACGCATCCATTCGGTCCGATAGTCATAGCGATGCTCGAAAAAATGCTTCGAGATCATCACCGACAACCAGGCGCGCAGCCGCGCCGACACGATCAGCAGCCCGCCGGCGCCCAGCGCGACGACCAGCGACGCCGCCTGCGCCAGCACGGCATAATCGCCGCCCACCCACCGTGCGATCGCACCGGTTAGCCCGATGACGATCAGATAGGCGGCACCGCCGACCAGGATCAGCGTCCGCACCGCTGCGGTGCGTGATAGGCGCATCCGCTCGCGCCCGATGTCCATCGCCGCGACGACATAGGTGGGCAGCGTCAACAACACGACCGCGGGCAAAAGCTCGATCAGCGCCTGCGCCCGCTTGCCGGTCAGCGCCCCGATCAGCTGGGCATTGAGCTCATAGGCCCACAGCATCGCGAAACCGCCCGCGACCGCCATCACCGGCATCCGCAGTCCCGCGCTCGCGTGCCGGACCCCGCTGTCGACGATCACCAGTCCGCCGGTCGCCACGACCATCGCCGCAAAGATCAGCGTCGGCGCCATCCACGCCTCCGCCTCCGCCCCGGCGCGCCAATGCGCCGCGGCCCCCAGCACCAGCGCCAGGACGGCGATCGTCATCAGCATCCGCAGGATCAGGCGCAGCGGGCGCGACATGGGCGCCACGGCGGTCCAGAAGGTCGCGCTCAGCCACCCCAGCATCGCCAGATCGCGCAGCGTCTGTACGACAAAGGCCTGCGAAGACCCCGCTCCGAACATCGCCAGCGCCGCGCACCACAGCGCCGTCGCCGCCGCGGCCAGCGTGAGCCGCCGCGGCGCGGGCATCAGCACCGCCATCCGCGCCGTCGGCCGCGCCAGCAACCACAGCGCAACAACCGAAAAGCCGACCAACGCCAGCACCGACAAAATCTCGGAAAGCCCGGCGAGCATGGTCAGCGCGCACCCTCGGGCCAAAGCACCACGCGCACCGTCTGCAGCAGGATCAACAGGTCAAGGAAGGGCGAATAATTCTTTGCATAATAAAGGTCATATTCCAGCTTGACCCGCGCGTCCTCGACCGACGCCCCATAGGGATAGTTGATCTGCGCCCAGCCGGTCAGCCCCGGCTTCACCATATGCCGCTCGGCATAAAAGGGCATCTTCTGCTCGAGCTCGGCGACGAAGCTCGGCCGTTCGGGGCGCGGCCCGACAAAGCTCATCTCGCCCTTCAGCACGCACCACAGCTGCGGCAGCTCGTCGATCCGTAGCTTGCGGATGATCCGCCCGACCCGCGTCACGCGCGGATCATTCTCGCTGGCCCACACCGCCTGTCCCGCCGCCTCGGCATCGGTGCGCATCGACCGGATCTTGTAGATGTCATAGGTTTCGCCGAACAGCCCGACGCGCGGCTGGCGGTAAAATACCGGCCCGCGGCTGTCGAGCACGACCGCGATCCCCGCGACCAGGATCAGCGGCAGCCCGACGACCAGCACGACCAGGCTGGCGAGGATGTCGAACAATCGCTTGCCGACCTTCGAAATCCGCTGCCCCGCGGAAAAGCCATCGGAGAAGATCAGCCCGCTCGGATTTGTCGTCGCCAGGTCGACGCGCCCCGTCTCGCGCTCGATAAAGCTCGCGATGTCGTTGACATGCACTCCCGTCGTCTTGACGCGCAGCAGGTCGTTCAGCGGCAGCGCATTGCGCCGCTCCTCGAGCGCCAACACCACCTCGCCCGCGCGCAGCGCCACGACATGATCAGACAGATTGGGGATAGCATCGCGCGGTACTGCATTGGCCACGGTCTTTTCGGCGCCGCTCATCGCGACAAAGCCGACGATCTCCAGCCCGCTGCCCGGTTCGTCCGCCAGCGCCGCCAGCCGCGCCGCGCGCGCGCCCGCGCCCAGCACCAAAATCCGGCGCCGAAACGCCTCGGCGCCGGCCGATTGCGTGAGTACCAGCCGGATGACGAACAGCGCCGCGATCGCCATCATCATCGCGTACAGGCTGTTGGCGCGCCACAGGGTCGCGGTCGGTAGCAGGAACCCCACCACCGACAGGAAAATCACCCCCAGCGAAATCGCCGCGAGCAGGCGCGCGGTCGCGAACCGCATCGAGCGCAGCCCCTCGTTGCCGTACATTCCGGTCGCCATCATCGCGAGCGAATTGGCGACGGCAAAGGTCGTCAGCGGCAACCAGCGCTCGCCCAGCGGCCCGGCGTCGAACGCGGCCTGATTGGCATAAAGATGCCACGCCGCCTCGGCCGAACCGAGCAGCGCGAGAAATTCGATCAGCGCCAGCCAGACGACAGCGTGCGGCACATAATGTTTGAACAGCCGGAACATGGTAAAACGGGCAACCCTTTCGCGTCGCCCAATACTACAGCCGAGGCGTCAACTGTCGGTTAATTTTACACTCACGATGCGCGCAATCGGGGATGACCTGCTGCGCCCAAGGCGATAGACGGGCGCGATGACCAGCATGATCCAACCCGTCATCCTGTGCGGCGGCGCCGGAACGCGGCTATGGCCCGAATCGCGCGGCCAGCGTGCCAAGCAGTTCCTGCCGCTGACCGGCCCTGAAAGCCTGTTTCTGCAAACGGTGCAGCGCACTCGCCCCGACGCCGGGTTCGCGCCGCCGATCATCCTGTGCGGCGCTGGTCATGTCGCCGCGGTGCGCGACCAGATGGGCGCGCATCCGGCATCGCTTCTGGTCGAGCCCATGCCGCGGAACACCGCTGCCGCGATTGCGCTCGCGGTGGCGCGCGCCGACGCCGACGCGCTGCTGCTGGTGATGCCCAGCGACCATGTGATCGCCGACGTCGCGGCGTTCCACGCCGCAATCGGCAGCGGCGCGCGGCTGGCGCAGCAGGATTGGATCGTCACCTTCGGCATCACCCCCGATGCCCCCGAAACCGGATTTGGCTATATCGCCAGTGGCAAGGCGCTGGGCGACGACGGCTTTGCGGTCGATCGCTTCATCGAAAAGCCGCCGCTTGCCGATGCCGAAGCGATGCTCGCCGCGGGCGGCTATAGCTGGAATGCCGGCATCTTCCTGTTCCGCGCCGGGCGGATGCGCGACGCGATGCTCACCCATTGCCGCGCGATCTTCGAGGCCGCCGATCGCGCCGTCGCTGCGGGGATGTTCGACGGCGACGCGCTTTACGCCGACGCCAAGCATTTCGCCGCCGCCCCGTCGGACTCGATCGACTATGCGGTGATGGAAAAGGACGACCGCGTCGCCGTCGTCCCCGCCGCAATGGGCTGGTCCGACCTCGGCAGCTGGCAGGCGGTCCACGCGCTCGCGCCAAGGGATGAGGCTGACAACGCCGTCACCGGCGACGTTTTCATGCACGACAGCCGCGGCAACCTCGTCCGCGCGGGTGGCAAGCGCGTCTCGCTCGTCGGGATGGAGCAGGTTGCGGTGATCGTCGACGGCGACGACATCCTCGTCATGCCGCTCGCGCGTTCGCAAGACGTGCGCGTCGCCGCCAAAGCGCGCGAATAGCGCGGGTTCGAGGCTTTACGCGGCGGGTGTGTCCACTCCGGCAGCGAGCACCCGCGCCATCACAGCGGGCCAATCGTCGAACCGCCAGAACCCCGGGCTCGAACGGCCGACGATCCGCGGTTCCCGATCGGTTGGCGCAATCTCGAGGTCGACCGGCGTCACCTCGGCGAGCAAATTGCAGTCAAAGAATAGCCGAACCGAGACCGCCGCGCCCGTATCGCCGGCGCTACCGGCGACCACCGCCAGCATTCCGTTCGACAGGCTGACCAGCGTTCCAACGGGATATATCCCCAAGCTGTCGGCGAACTGGTCGAGCAGGTGCGGGTCGAAATGGCCGACCCACCCCTGCATCGCGGTGAGCGCCTCGCATGGCGACCACGCCGCCTTGTATGGACGATCCGATGTCACTGCGTCATACACGTCGCAGATCGCCCCCATCCGGGCGTAGAGCGACAGCTCATCGCCCGCCAGCCCGCCCGGATAGCCGGTGCCATCCATCTTTTCATGATGGCGCAGGCACACTTCAAGCGCCGCTGCCGGGATCTCCTGCGACTTCATCAAAAAAGCGTGGCCGGCCTCGGGATGCACCTCGACCGCATTGCGTTCGCACATCGTCAGCTTGCCGGGCTTGAACAGGACGTCGTCGGCAATCGCGACCTTCCCGACATCGTGCAGCAATCCCGCCACGCCCAATGCCTGCACCTCGGCCTCATCCAGTTTCAGGTGGCGGGCAAAATTGATCATCAGCGCGCAAACGGCGACCGAATGAAGATAGGTATATTCATCCTTCTGCTTCAGCCGCACCAGGTCGATCATTGCGCGCGATTGGCGCGTGATCGATTTGCCGACCGCTTCGGCCAGTGACGCCATCCGCCGCGCTTCGACCGCACGCCCCATCCGCGCCGCGCCGAACAGGTCGACTACCGCCTGTTTCGACTTCGCAATCAGCCGCTCGGCGCGGCGGCGCTCCTGGGCATAGCTCGCGGGACGCACCACCCGCTCGCGCGGGGGCGCAAAGATGTGTGCGCGCCGTCGCTCGATCCCGCGATAGGGCGGCGCGAGGCCGGTCGCCGATTTTCGCCGGTAATCGGCGGCAAACGCGGGCGCCGCGTCGGTTTCCGCCCATCGACTACGGCTGCGGTCGACGATCACCGCTGTCACCTCGGACTCGCGAATGCGCGCCAGCTGCTCCGGGGTTTCGATCAGGAACCGGCTGCGCCAGAACGGATGATCGATCCATCGTCCGTCGAACCCATCGACAAACATGCCGATCTCGACTTGCTCGGGTTTGAGGTGAAGCAGCATTGATCTGGTCCCAAATGGCATATGCCACAGTCGCTTAACGACCGGAACGGGACGCGATTTAGCGATGGTACCCATCACCCGTGTGATCGGTGGCCCAGGCTCCCGCGCCGCGAAATACAGAATGCGCCATTTCCGTCCTGAAAGCCCCTAGCCATAGCCCGGTGCGGCAATTAGCCTCGCCCCGCAAAGCCAAAGGGAGCATCGATAGTGTCGGAAGTGGACGGCCCCGATTTCGACTGGCTGGCAAAGGCCATATTGTATCTCGACAGTCCGCGACCCCCCAACCCGAACCACCCCGGCGTATCGTCGGACGATGATCTCCGTCGTGAGTTGGCGCGCGAAGTAAGCACTCGAATCTCTGTCCTGTCGGCGGCAGACAAGCGCGCGCTGGTGGCAATCGTGCTACAAACAGGCGCGCTCCGCAGCACCGCCACCGGAATGGAGGAGCAAATTCGTCACGCTCGCCTGACGAAGCGGCTGGTCTCGTTGGGACTGAGGGAGCGAGTACAGCCAATTTCCGAGTTGCATTCGCTGCCCGCCGCATCGCCACTTTCCAGAATATGGCACTATTTCGGGAACGCCGGGGTGGATTGGGCCAGTAACCAGCGCGATGAACGCAAAGCCTATATGCTGGCGTGCCTCAGCGAGATTGCCTATCTTTACCTGACCGATCGCGAGCTGGAACAGGACAGCCGGTTGCGGCTCTACATACCCAGCCGGGCCGGGCGCTTACTCCATCGCAATCATGCCCGTTTCACGATTCAGGCGTTGCAGCGAGCAGGCGAACTGGGGGAGATTTCGGTCATCCAGTCTGACCGCTTTGCCTTTTTCGTGCTGCCGATCGGCAACATGGCGGTGATCGCGGTGCGCGGAACGGTGATGACCGATCGGCGTGACTGGTTTGCCGATCTCGACGCCCTGAAAGTCGCCGCCCCAAACGGTTTCTATCACCGCGGCTTTTACGATGAGGCGCACGACAAGCTAGCCGACCTGGTCAAAGCGGTGGGTAACGCAACGCCGCTTCATATCACCGGACATTCACTGGGCGCGGCGATGGCGTCGATCCTGTGCAGTATCTGGACCGGCCCTGTGAAGCCAATGACGCCGTACGTGTTTTCGTCACCGCGGTTCGGAACAAAATCGGTCGCAAAGCGCCTGCCGCGCTATGCGTATATGAAACAGGGCGACCTGGTTCCCGGCTTGCCGCCAAAATGGATGGGATATTCGGACGAGGGGGCGGATATGACGATCTTTCCGAATAAGGCTCCGCCCGGCAGTGGATGGCAGGAGCAATTGTGGTTCCGCAAGAAATTGCGGGCACATTCTATTGAACAGATGCGCGTGACCCTGGCGTCCGAAATCGCCGATCGCGAGTTCGGTGCCGATTGCTACACCACCCAGATTGCAGCCGCGATCAAACAAATGCAGGCGAAGAGCGACGAGCTGAAAAAGGCGCCGTGATTTGCTCTCGGCTCACGGCCGTCCCGGCGGTTTGCGCCAAATCTCCTCGGTATCGAGCTGGACGCTGCTCAATCCCCGGCAAAATCGAAGGCACTAACGCCTCGCTCGCCCTCGCGGAACCGCAAAGGCCGTCCCAGCGGCGGCATCGATCTTTGCACGCATCCGGTGCGCGTACAGCGGCGGCAGCCGAGTCCGATCGGCGTCGCGGGGGATCGCATCAGGTCGATCCCGCGCGCGGCAACGAGCGGTGCCGCGACCTTTGCATCGACGCCGACGCACACCGCAAAGCGCGCGGGCGTCCCGCTGCCCGTTGCTCCGGGCGCCGCGACCGAACGGCTTTGGGTGAACCAGCGTGTGCCGTCCTCCAGCTCGATCAGGTCGGCGATCACTTCGCCGGGCCGCGCGAACGCTTCGTGGACGCCCCACAGCGGACAACGCGCATCGCCGTCAACCAGCGGCGACTGGCTCGCTCCGGCATAACGCTTGCTCCCTTGCCCCGCGCGATCGATGCGCAGCATGAAAAAGGGCAGTCCGCGCGCGCCGACGCGCTGGAGCGTTGTCAGCCGGTGCGCCACCTGCTCGTAACCAGCGCCAAAGCGCCGCTGGAGCAGCAGCAGGTCATAGCCCGTCGCGTCGCACGCGCGCAGGAAGCGGCTGTACGGCATCATCAGCGCCGCCGCGAAATAATGGACCAGATGCCGCTCGAACAGGCGTGCCGCCGCGCCTTCCGCGAACTCTGCCCCCGCAACCAGCGCGTCGATCTCGCCCTTCGCCTCGATCTGCGCCAGCGTCGCCGCCGCCTGAAACGTCCGCGACGCGGGGCGCAACAGCTCGCTCAGCATAAGTTGCCGCGCGTGCCAGTCGAGCCAGCGCAGGCGATCGGGCATCACATCGCTCGGCAAGATCCGGATCCCCAGCTGGTGCCGGGTGCGCAAACGCTCGGAAATCGTGCCGTAAAGATCGCCGCCCGCCAGCCGCAGTTCGTCCGCCAGCTCTTCGGCGCGCGCGTCGAGGTCGGGGAAATGATTACGCCATTTCTCGATCGCCCGGCGCACCGCGGCAACTTCGGGCGCTTCTTCCTGTAAAGCCGCGCCAGCTTCGGGCGCCGCATCGAACAGCCGCGCAAAGGCCGCCGCGGTCGTTGGTGCGGTTTGCAACCATTCCTCCACCTCCTGCGCGCCGATCCCGAGGTCGGCGAAGCGCGCATCGGACAATCGCCGCCGCAGCCCCGCCGCCCCGCCCGGCACCGCGTCGACGCCCAGCGTCGCCGCATCGAACCCGAACCGCTCGGCCAGCTTGACGATCACCGTGGCGCTCAGTGGCCGCTGGCCATGCTCGATCAGGTTGAGGTAGCTTGGCGAAATATCCAGCGCTTCGGCCATTGCCGCCTGCGTCAACCCCGCCTCGCGCCGTACCTTGCGCACCGCCGGCCCCGCAAACACCCGCCGCTCCGCCATGGATTGTAACTTTCTTTACTGTTTTACACGCCAGTTTACACCTAAGCATCATATTTCACAAATATTATTGACAAAGCTTTTCACTTTCCGCGGCAACTTCGCCAACTTCCACCCATCAGCTTCGAACAAGGACAAGACGATGGGCTACCAAGAAGACATGGCGCAGGCAGGCCGCCTCATCCGCGATTATGACGGCACCTGGGACGGCATCAGCGGCGAAAGCGTCGCCCGCATGCGCGCCCAGAACAAGTTCCGCACCGGCCTCGACATCGCCCGCTACACCGCGCGCATCATGCGCGCCGACATGGCCGCCTATGACGCCGACCCCGCAAACTACACCCAGTCGCTCGGCTGCTGGCACGGTTTCATTGCGCAGCAGAAGATGATCTCGATCAAGAAGCATTTCGGCACCGTCAAGGGCCGCTACATCTATCTGTCAGGCTGGATGATTGCCGCGCTGCGCAGCGAATTCGGGCCGCTGCCCGACCAGTCGATGCACGAAAAGACCAGCGTTCCCGCGCTGATCGAGGAAATCTACACTTTCCTGCGCCAGGCCGACGCCCGCGAGCTCGGCATGCTGTTCCGCGACCTCGACGCCGCGCGCGCCGAAGGCGACGAGCTCAAGGCCAAGCAGGTCCAGGCCGCGATCGACAATCATGAAACGCACGTCGTGCCGATCATCGCCGACATCGACGCGGGCTTCGGCAACGCCGAGGCGACGTATCTGCTCGCCAAGAAGATGATCGAGGCCGGAGCCTGCGCGCTCCAGATCGAAAATCAGGTTTCGGACGAAAAGCAGTGCGGCCACCAAGACGGCAAGGTCACCGTGCCGCACGAGGATTTCATCGCGAAGATCCGTGCCTGCCGCTACGCCTTCATGGAACTCGGCGTCGAGGACGGCATCATCGTGACGCGTACCGACAGCCTCGGCGCGGGCCTGACCAAGCAGATCGCCTTCTCAAAGGAGCCCGGCGACCTTGGCGACCAGTATAACAGCTATCTCGATTGCGAAGAGGTCGAAGGCGCGGGTAACCCGGGCGACGTGCTGATCAACCGCGACGGCAAGCTGATGCGCCCGAAGCGCCTGCCCTCGAACCTTTACCAGTTCCGTGCGGGAACCGGTGAAGATCGCTGCGTCATGGACTGTATCGCGAGCCTGCAGAACGGCGCCGACCTGCTTTGGATCGAGACCGAAAAGCCGCATATCGAACAGATCGCCGGCATGGTCGATCGCATCCGCGAAGTCGTCCCCAATGCGAAGCTCGCCTATAACAATTCGCCGAGCTTCAACTGGACGCTCAACTTCCGCCAGCAGGTGTTCGACAGCTGGCAGGCGGAGGGCAAGGATGTCAGCGCCTATGACCGCGCCAAGCTGATGAGCGCCGATTATGACGCGACCGAGCTCGGCGAAGAGGCCGACAACCGCATCCGCACCTTCCAGCGCGACGCGGCGAAGCGGGCGGGCATCTTCCACCACCTGATCACGCTGCCGACCTATCACACCGCGGCGCTCAGCACCGACAACCTCGCCAAGGAATATTTCGGCGACGAAGCGATGCTGGGTTACGTCAAGGGCGTTCAGCGTGCCGAGATCCGCCAGGGTATCGCCTGCGTGAAGCACCAGAATATGTCAGGCAGCGACATCGGCGACGATCACAAGGAATATTTCGCCGGCGAAGCGGCGCTCAAGGCCGCGGGCAAGGACAATACGATGAACCAGTTCGCCGCCTGACACGAGTTCGGCGCGAGCGGCCCGTTGCACCCGCTCGCGCCACCCCGCTTGGTGCGGGGGCTAGCGACCCAGCCCCCGCGCCTCCCGAGCTTTCCTGGGGAGGAAAGCCTGTCCGTCGGAAGCCGAAAGGCCTCCGGCGGACATTTTTATTGCGGCAACACCGCCTCCTCGTCGCGCGTCTTGACCAGCGACCAGATGATACCGCCCGCGATCAACCCGACGGTCACACCGAGGCTGACCAGCGGCGGGAATTTGTCGCCGCCGAAGATGAAATCGGCGACGAAAATCTTCGACCCGATAAACACCAGCACCAGCGCGAGCGCATATTTGAGATAATGGAAGCGGTGCACCATCGCCGACAGCGCGAAGTACAAGGCGCGCAAGCCCAGGATCGCCATGATGTTCGACGTATAGACGATGAACGTATCGGTGGTGATCGCAAAGATCGCCGGGACGCTGTCGACCGCGAACACCAGATCGGCGAGGTTGATCACGACGAGCGCAAGGAACAACGGCGTGGCCGCCAGCACCAGCTTGCCGGTCCTCGTGTCTGGCACCCGGACGAAGAATTTCTCGCCGTGCAGCTCGTTGGTGATCGGAATGTGGCGCGACAGCCATTTGACGACCGGGTTGCCCGCGACGTCCATCGGCTTGTCGCCGGCGAACAGCATCTTGATCCCCGTGAACACCAGGAACGCGGCGAACACATAGAGCAGCCATTCATATTCGGTGACCAGCGCCGCGCCGCCCGCGATCATGATCCCGCGCAGTACGATCACCGCGACAATGCCCCACAACAGCGCGCGATACTGGTAGCGCGGCGGGATCGCGAAGGTGGCGAAGATCAGCGAGATGACGAAGATATTGTCGATCGACAGCGCCTTCTCGATAAAGAAGCCGGTATAATATTGCAGCCCCGCCTCGCCGCCTTTCGCAGCCCAGACCCAGGCGCCGAACGCCATCGCGATGCCGATGTAGAGCGCCGAGAGCTTCAGGCTCTCACTGATCCCCATCTCCTTGTTTTCCTTGTTCAAGATGCCAAGGTCGAAGGCGGTAAGCGCGATGACCAGCGCGATAAACGCCAGCCAGAACCAGGCCGGGGTCCCCAGCCAGTCGGCAAACAGAAATTCCATTATTATTGTCCCTGGTAAACGCCAGAAGGCGCCGCCCCGGCGGGACGACGCTTCCGGTCTTGGTTAGGTTGGATTAGCGCGCGAGCGCCGGACGCAGCGAAAGCGCCGCCAGGCGCCGTTTGACCGCAAGCTTCAGCGTTTTCAGTCGCAACAGGCGGAACGGATCGGCCCCGCGCCGCCGCGCCTCGCGCCGCGCCGCCTCGTCCAGCTGGCGGTGCAGCAGGGTCAGCCGATAAAGATTGGGATTAAGCGTCATGAAAATGGGCCTCCTGATTGAAAATCAAGCAGGTGACGCCGATGCCGGACCCGGGTGTAAGGGGGGAGGTAGGCCCAGAGCATCGGTGTCACCCGATGCGGTCCGACATCACGTGGCGGGAAAAATCCCGCCGACGCCAGAGGGGCCCGGCCCGCATAAGTCAGATTTAGGTTGGGTATATGACCGTTTCAAGACCCTGCCCGACCATGCTAGCCCAAAAAAATGCCAGTCCCGGCGACAGCCCGGCAACAGGGGAGCGTTTATGTCCGTCATCATCACCCGCGATGGCCCCGTCACCATCGTCACCATCGACCGCCCCGCGCGCCGCAACGCGGTCGATCCCGACACCGCCACCGCCCTCCGCGATGCGTTCGCCGCCTTTGCCGCCGATAGCGACGCCCTCGTCGCGATCCTGACCGGCAGCGCGGGGCATTTCTGCGCCGGTTTCGACCTCAACGCCGTCGGCACCTCGCGCTACGATCCCGACGGCCCTGGTCCGATGGGACCGACGCGGATGCTGCTGGGTAAGCCGGTAATCGCCGCGGTCGAGGGCCACGCAGTCGCGGGCGGGCTCGAACTCGCGCTGTGGTGTGACCTGCGCGTCGCCGCGGCCAGCGCGGTGTTCGGCGTCTATTGCCGCCGCTGGGGCGTACCGCTGATCGACGGCGGCACCGTCCGCCTGCCGCGCATCGTCGGCCAAGGCCGCGCGCTCGACATGATCCTGACCGGGCGCCCGGTCGACGCTGCCGAAGCCAAGCACATAGGCCTCGCCGACCGCGTCGTCGCCGACGGCGAAGCGCTGTCGGCGGCGATCACCCTCGCCAAACAGATCGCTGCCTTTCCGCAATTGTGCATGACCAGCGACCGGCTGAGCGTTTACGGCCAATGGGATTTCGACCTTGAAGGCGCGCTGGCTCAGGAAGCCCATGCCGGGGTCGCACCCTTGCGCGAAGGCGCCGCGGCGGGAGCGAAACGCTTTACCGAGGGGGCGGGTCGCGGTGGTAGTTTCACGGATGCCAAGTGCGAATGACGACCGAAACTTAGGATGCCGCACCTGATTTGCCGCCCACGGCGTGTTGCAACGTAGCGGAAAGTCACAGGGCGACCCGATGGGCAAGTCGGGTGCCGAAGTTAGGCGGGCGTTGCTAGCCCGCGCGATCGACGGATGAGACCAAAATCAGGGTCCATCAATCGATTCGATTGAAATGGGTCGTTTCCAGATTTTGCCGAGTGTCGACGGACCACACGATTGTTTCGGTCATCGACTTCATATCCTTGGCAACGGTGTAGACGCGCGTCGACACGCGCTCGCCGGCCTTTCCCAAAGTCATGACCAATGTATCGGGCGCCGGCTGCCGCAGGGCAACGCTGTCGATGATATCCATATTGCCGTTGACCGGCACCGGGATGCCATCAAGTGCAGCGATGGATTCGGCGCGCTTGGTGCTGCCGTCAGGCGCGACGATTTCGACCAGCGTCGTCCATTTTCCGTCCTGCGCGGCGCGGAACGTGATGACGACCCGCTGCGGGCGTTCGCGTCCCGGCATGAGCGACGCATCCAGCGCCCAGCTGCCGACGAGCGGCATGGGCTGGGATGCCGTACCGTAAGCGGCGCGCGCTTGTACGAACTGATCGGCCGAAGGCGCAGTGGCAACCATCAATCCCGCGGCGGCCAAGACAATTGTGATAAGCATGACGATCATTCCTTTCGAGCCGCGAACCCGGACGGTTGCGGTGTGCGCCAAGTTCTTCACTGCGAAACGCGACGTCGAAAGATCGATATTTTCGTCACAAGTTTTTTGGATATCCAAAAGCCGCGCCAACTCACGGCTGCTGCCGACACCTGTCTTGCGGCGCGCCGATCGCAATCGCTCGTTGATCGAGGTTTCTGAACGTCCCAGTCGCGCTGCTATCGTCTTGACCGTGTGGCCCGCAACCAACAGACGCAGAATTTCCATTTCCCGATCGGTGAGACACGCGGACAAGCCTGGAGCAGGTTCATGGATAGACATGTCATTTGCTCACCACAGCCTCAGGAACAGGTCCATCCCAATAAATTTGGAAAACGACGCCAACGCCGGATTGACCATATGGGGAACATGGTGTCGGAAAAGGTCGGCTTCTCCTGTTAGGCCTTGGTCAAAAGCTTCATCGCCATCGCCGTCAGCGCTTCGGTCGCCGTCGAAATCACCGCCGGGGCATCGGGCGCCCAGAAGGGCGAGTGCAGGCTGGGCAGCGTCCGGCCTTCCTTTTTCGCCGCGTCATATTCGGCCTGCGGCACGCCGCCGACCCAGATGATCAGGCTTTTGATGCCCTTGTCGTCGCGCGCGAAGCGGCCGAAATCTTCGCCGCCCATCACTGGCGGCACCTGCACCACGCGCTTGTCGCCGAAACTGGTTTTCAGATACGCCGCCATCTCCTCGGTGAAATCGGGGGTGTTGAAGGTCGATGGGGTATATTCGTCCTTTTGCACGGTCACGACCGGCATCTTGTCCTCGGGAATTCCTGCCGCAATCGCCTCGCCCTTGGCGACGCGCGCAATGCCGTCGAGCAGATGTTCGCGCACCGCATCGGTGTAGCTGCGCACCGTCAGTTGCAGCTTTGCTTCGTCTGAAATGATGTTGTGCTTCGCCCCGGCGTGAAAGCTGCCGACGGTCACCACCGCGCTATCGAGCGGGCTGATCTCGCGCGATACAAGGGTTTGCAGCGTCGTCACGATGCGGCTGGCCAGCACGATCGGGTCCTTGGTCGTTTGCGGATAGGCGCCGTGGCCGCCGACGCCCTTGACCAAGATATCGACGCTGTCGACATTGGCGAGTGCGTAGCCCGGCGTGTAGCCGATGACCCCGGCAGGAAACTGCGCCGCGTCGTGGAATGCCAGCGCATATTGCGGCTTGGGAAAGCGGGTATAGAGCCCGTCCGCCAGCATCATCCGCGCCCCGGCGCCGCGTTCCTCGGCGGGCTGGCCGATCATCACCAGCGTCCCCGACCAGTTCGCCTTGTTGGCCGTCATCAGCCGCGCGACGCCGACCCACGCGGTCATATGCGTGTCGTGGCCGCACGCATGCATCACGCCGGTCTCGACGCCCTCCGCGGTGGTCACGCGTATCTTGGACGCGCCCGGCAGCCCCGTCTGTTCGGTCACCGGCAGCCCGTCCATGTCGGCGCGAACCATGACGACCGGCCCGGGGCCGTTCTTCATCACCGCAACGATGCCGGTGCCGCCGACCTTTTCGGTGACTTCAAACCCCAGCTTCCGCGCCTCGGCCGCGAGGATGCCTGCCGAGCGGACCTCCATGAAGCTGAGCTCGGGGTTGGCGTGCAAATCGTCGTAAATTTTCATCAGCGACGGCATCTGCTTCTGCACTTCGCTGCCGAGCTGCTGCGCCGCCACGGGGGTGGCCCCCACTGTTATCAGCGCCAGCGCCGCGGCGCCCGTCCATAAGTTCTGCATCGTCATTCCCCTGTACCAATCTCTGATGAGCCGACTCTGTTCCGTTCGTGTCGAGCGAAGTCGAGACACCCCGCAGCGTAGCACGCCCCAAGCGTGTCTCGACTTCGCTCGACACGAACGGGAAAACGGAGAATCCCCCCTAGATTCTCTCAGCCCCCCGGCACCAGTTCGATCACGTCGACCAGTGATTCATACGCCGGGGCGGGCAGCACCAGACGCCAGCGATTGTCGCCGATCCGTTCGACCAGCCCCGCCATGTCGCGCATCCGGTCGCTGCCGTAATTGACCGCCATTTTCTCGTCGCCGAGCTCGAGCGTGCCGAGGAAAATCTGGCGTTTCAGATGATCGGGAAAGATCAGCCCCACGGGCCGCTGCGACCCGGTCAGCTTGGTCAGGCTCGACAGCCCCTGTTCGGGCGCGACGCGGCAGCGGAACCAGCCATAGGCGATATAGCTGAGCCCGCCGCGTCCCTTGGCGCCGACCTTGATCGTTCGGCAGCGATAGTCGCCCGCCGGCAGGTGCGCGTTGGGCAGCGCCGCCATCGGTTGCAGCAGCACGCCCTCGCGGTCGATCTCGGCGCCATGCCCTTTGGCCCGCGCGTCGGCGAGCGCCGCTTCCCAGCTGGAATACCAGCCGCGAATTCGTTCCTTGTCGGCATCGGTAGCGGTGGCGCGCCAGCTTCCCGCCGCGGGCGGCTCGTCGGCCGCCGACGGCGGTATTTTAGGCACCGTCTGGCATGCGCCGACGCTCGCCCCCAGCAAAAGGGCGAATAGATATTTGGTGCGACCCCTCATTCTCCGTCTCTCCCCTGGTCCGGCTGCGTTAACCTTAGGAGGGGAAAGGAGAATGCTCAAGGCTTAGGCAGCGGTCCACCCGCCATCGACGCTCAGGTTGGCGCCGGTGATGTTGGCGGCCTCGTCGCGGGTCAGGAACGATGCCAGCGCAGCGACCTGTTCGACGGTTACGAACTGCTTGGTCGGCTGGCCCGCCAGCAGCACGCCGTTGATCACCTGCTCGCGCGTCATCCCGCGCGCCTTCATCGTGTCGGGAATTTGTCCCTCGACTAGCGGGGTCCAGACGTAGCCGGGGCTGATGCAATTGGCGGTGATCCCGGCGTCCGCGACTTCCAGCGCGACCGCCTTGGTCATTCCGACCAGCCCGTGCTTCGCCGCGACATAGGCCGATTTGAACGGCGAGGCGACGAGCGAGTGCGCCGATGCGGTGCCGATGATCCGGCCCCATCCCTTTTTGCGCATGCCGGGGACGGCGTGACGGATGGTGTGAAACGCCGACGTCAGGTTGAGCGCGAGGATCAGATCCCATTTCTCGACCGGGAAATCCTCGATCGGCGAAACGAACTGCGTCCCGGCATTGTTCACCAGGATGTCGACGCCGCCAAAGTCGGCATCGGCGCGCGCGAACATTGCGGCGATCGCCTCGACCTTGGTCAGGTCGGCATCGTCATAGCTCGCCTTGCCGCCGCTGAAACCTTCCAGCGCGGCGCGCTCGGCCTCGATCGCGGCGGCATCGCCAAAGCCGTTGAGGATGACATTCGCGCCCTCGCTCGCCAGCGCCTTGGCGATGCCCAGCCCGATGCCCGACGTCGATCCGGTGACGAGCGCGGTTTTTCCTTTGAGACGCATGGTGCAAGTCCTTTCGATGGAAGAATATTCAGTTGATGTCGGGATCGGCCTTGGAACGCAGCGCGTCGGATTGCACCGCAAAACTGCCCGATCGCCCTTCAGCGATGCTGTCGGCGAGCAGGTGCCCGTCTTTCATCGCGGCCTCGACCGCGGCGCGCCCCAGTGCCCAATTGGCCTCCATCGTCGAGCGCGAAAATTCGAAATCGCGCGCGCCGGTTTGCCATTTCGGCGGCTGGTGAATCAACTGGACGACATTCAGCGCCTTGCAATCGACCATCCGCCGCACCGCCTTGACCTCGGGCAGGTCCAGCGCCTCCGCCGGGAGCTTCGCCAGCATCCGGTCGATCAGCTGATGCTCCTTGCGCCGCCGCACCAGCCCGTCCGAAATCCGCCGGGTGCGGCTGGAATAGCGAATATCCTTTTCGCGCGACCAGGCTTCTTCCATGTCGTGCGGCCGCTCGCCGCGCGCAGGGAACAGATCGACCTGAAACACCAGCATATCCTCCTTGGCGGCATCGACGACATGCTCGAGCGGGGTGTTCGACACCAGCCCACCATCCCAATACCAGGTGTCGTCGATCTCGACCGGCGGCAACCCGGGCGGCAACGCACCCGACGCCAGAACATGGCGCGCGTCGATCGTTTCGACCTTGGTATCGAAATAGCGGAAATTGCCGGTCTCGACCGCAACCGCGCCGACCGACAGGCGAACATTGCCTTTGTTCACGCGGTCCCAATCGACCAGCCGGTCGAGCGTCTGGATCAGCGGGCTGGTATCGTAAAGGCTGACCGCTTCGGGGGTCTGACGCGCGGCGAACATCGGCGGCGGAAAGCGCGGGGTGAAAAAGCCGGGCACGCCAAACGCCGCGACCTGCCCCGCCGCGACCATATGCGCCCATTCGCGCGCCCAATCATTATCGGCAGTCGGCAGCGACGGCAGCGCCGACGATACGCCGTTCCAGAATTCGCGCAGCTTGCCCACCGCGGTATCGCGCGGATTGCCCGCAATGATCGAGGCATTGACCGCGCCAATAGAAATCCCCGCAACCCAGTCGAGCTCGATCCCGAGCTCGATCAGCGCCTCATACACGCCTGCCTGAAAGGCACCGAGCGCCCCGCCGCCTTGCAGCACAAGCACGACGAGGTCGGGAAGCGGGAGCGCGGCGGTGGCGGCATGGCGTGGCATGGACTCGGGGGTTCCTTTGGTCCGCGAAAGCGCGATTGGTGCGCCGCAGCATAGATGAATGCAAGCGCCGCGTCGCGCGCGAAGTCTCTTTCAATTGCCCGGCGCTGCTGTAACTATCGGGACCGACTGACACTTTAGCGGCGGAGAACCCCCATGCGCCTCGACGATTATGATCCCGGCGACGATATTCGCGACCTGGGCCGCGGCGGGGGCGGCGGCTTTGGCGGGGGTGGCGGCGGCCTTGGCGGGTTGCTGATCGGGTTCCTGCCGATGCTGCTCGGGCGCAAGATGGGGTGCGGGACGATCCTGCTGATCGGGGCGGTCGCCTTTTTCCTGCTTGGCCCCGGTGCCAATATGCTGAGCAGCGGCGGCGGAACCGCTGATCCGATGGCGGACAGCCGCGGCGGCGCCAACGTCGCCTGCGACACCGCTTCGGAACGGTTCGCCTGCAATGTGTTCGGATCGACGCACACGGTTTGGGAGGGCTTGGTTAGCGGCTACCAAAGGCCGACGCTCAATTTCTTTACCGAACGCAACAGTTCGGGCTGCGGCGCTGCGCAGGCGGCAATGGGCCCCTTCTATTGCCCCGCCGACCAGGGCGTCTATCTCGACACCAGCTTTTTCAACGAACTCGAGCAGAAATTTGGCGCCGCGGGCGACGCGGCGCAGGCTTATGTGATCGCGCACGAGGTCGGCCATCATATCCAGACGATCAGCGGGATTTCGAACCAGGTCCGTCAGGCGCAGGCGCGCAGCTCGCAGGCGGAAGGCAACGCGCTGCAGGTCCGCATGGAATTGCAGGCCGATTGCTACGCCGGTGTATGGGCAGCGCGCGCGCGCACTTCGGCGGGTCAGCCGGTGATGGAGCCAGGTGACATGGAAGAGGCGATGCGCGCGGCGAATGCGATCGGCGACGACACGCTGATGCGTTCAGCGGGGCAACGTCCGGTCCCCGAAAGCTTTACCCATGGCACCAGTGAGCAGCGCATGAGCTGGCTGCGCCGCGGCCTGCAATCGGGGGATCCGCGCCAGTGCAACGCGTTCGACACCGCCATCTGATCGCAGCGCTCGCGGCTGCGGTCGCCGCGACGCCCGTCGCTGCGCAGACTCTGTATGTCGAGGCCGGACGGCTGATCGACGGCGTAACCAATGACGTTCGCACCGGCCAATGCATCACGATCGAGTCCGAACGGATCAAGGCGGTCGCCCCCTGCGGCGAAACGCCCGCAGGCGCGACGCGGCTCGACTGGTCGGGCTTCACCGTCCTGCCCGGGCTGATCGACCTTCACACGCACCTAGCCGATCTTGGCCAGAGCGCCGATCTTGCCGCGCCGATCAAGGCCTCGCCCGCCGAAACCGTCCTTGTCGGCGCGCGCAACGCCCGCGTCACGCTGGACGCGGGGTTCACCAGCGTACGCGACGTCGGCACCTATCGCGGCCTGACCGACGTGACACTGCGCAACGCGATCGAACGGGGCGATGTGCCGGGACCGCGGATGTGGGTCGCAGGCGCCTATATCACGATCCCCAAGGGCGGCGGCGAATTGAACGGCGTCGTGCCCAACGACCAATTGCCCCCCGATATGCGGCTGGGCGTTGCAGCAACGCCTGAAGAAGCGGCGGCCAAGACCATCTTCCTGCTCGATAGCGGCGCCGATTTCATCAAGACGATCGCCACCGGCGCGGTGCTGGCGATCGGCACCGAACCCGGCGCGGTCGAGATGTCAGAGGAATATCTGCGTGCGGTGGTGACGGTGGCCCATGCGCGCGGCAAAAAGGTCACCGCCCATGCCCATGGTGCCGAGGGGATCAAGGTCGCGATCAACGCCGGGGTCGACAGCATCGAGCACGCGAGCCTCGCTGACGAGGAAGCGCTCCAGCTTGCAAGGGCGCGCGGCACCTGGCTGGCGATGGACATCTATAACGGTACCTACATTGACGATGTCGGCACCAAAGAGGGCTGGCCCGAGGAATATCTGCGCAAGAACCGCGAAACCACCGACGCCCAGCGCGCCGCCTTTCGCCGTGCGGTCGAGCTGGGGGTGAATATCGGTTACGCCACCGACGCCGGCGTCTATCCGCACGGGCTGAACGCGCGGCAATTCCGCAATATGGTCAAATATGGCATGACGCCGATGCAGGCGATCCAGTCCGCCACCGGCCGCGCCGCGATCGAGATGGGCCGGGGCGACATCGGCGCGATCGTGCCCGACCGCTATGCCGATATGGTCGCGATAAAGGCCGACCCGCTTGCCGACATCGCAGTACTCGAAAAGATCGACCATGTGATGAAGGGCGGCGTGATCGTCCGGTAGCGACCGATTGCGGGCATTGCCGATCCTCCCCCACCGGGGGAGGGGGACCACCCGAAGGGTGGTGGAGGGGCACAGGCGGATTACGTGGCGCCCGACAAAAAGCACGCCTTCAACGGCGACCGTTCGGCGGTGCACTATCGCACCGGCAAGGAAAACCGATGGTGCCCCTCCACCAGCTTCGCTGGTCCCCCTCCCCGTTCCGGGGAGGATCGTCACCGCCCGCTCCCCCACCCCAAACCGGACGCCCTGAACCCGCAATCGACGAACACGCTTGAACGCGCGCCCTACCCCGCTAAACCGCTTTCATGCGAAACCATATCCTGACCAGCGCCCTGGCGCTCGCCGCTGCCCTGTCCACCCCCGCTTTTGCGCGCCCGATGACCGAGGTCGATCTGGCGACGCTGAAGCGCGTCGCGGCGCCGACCGCGTCGCCCGACGGACGCTGGGTCGTATTCCAGATGACCGAGACCGACGCCGCGACCTACAAGCGCGCGACCGGGCTGTGGCTGGTGGACCGCGATGCGAAGGACGCCGCGCCGGTGCGCTTCGCCGATACCGCCGACAAGAATGAATCGGCCCCCGCCTTCCACCCCGACGGCAGCCTCTATTTCCTCTCGAACGCCAGCGGCAAAAGCCAGGTGTGGCGGGTCGATCCCAAGACTGGCGCTGGCGCCGCGCAGGTTACCGATACCGTGGCTGACGTGTCGGGGTTCAAGATTTCGTCCGACGGCCAGCGCCTGCTCGCTTGGGGCGACGTGCCGCGCGAATGCACCGATTTCGGCTGCGACGCGAAGGACAAGGGCGCCCAGCCTGGCCCCGGCACCGGCCGCCTGTACAAGGACGGCACGGGCTTCGTTCGCCATTGGGACAGCTGGGAAACCCCCGGCACCTACAGCCGCCCCTTTGTCTTCAACCTCGACGGGGGCAAGGCGACGAACGCGCGCGCCGTCGATGCCGGTCTGACCGGTGACAGCCCGTCGAAACCCTTTGGCGGTGGCGAGGAACTGGCGTGGGGCGCCGACAGCCGCACCGTGTATTTCACCCTGCGCAAGGCCGACAAGGACGAGCCGACCTCGACCAACCTCGATATCTATAGCTGGCTGGTCGACAGCCGGATGATGCCGCGGAACCTGACCGCGGAGAACGAGGCGACCGATACCCTGCCCACCCCCTCGCCCGACGGCAAGTGGCTCGCCTATGCCGCGATGGCACGCCCGGGGTACGAGGCCGACCGGCAGGTGCTGATGCTCCGCGACCTTGCCAGCGGCGAAACGCGCAAGCTGACCGATGGGTGGGATCGTTCGGTCGGCTCGATCGCGTGGGCAGCGGACGGCAAATCGCTCTTTGTCACCGCGCAGGATGTGCTCGACCATCCCGTCTTTCAGGTCGATGTAAAAACCGGCAAGGTAGCCAAGCTCAAGGCCACCACCGAAGCCTATGAGGGCAATATCGGCGACGTCACCCCGCTGCCCGGCGGCGCGCTGCTCTACTCGCGTAACAGCGTCGCGGTGCCGACCGACCTCTGGACGCGCGACGCCAAGGGCAAGATTACCCGTCTGACCGACGTCAACCGCGCCCAGTTGGCCGAACTCGACCCCGTCGATGCCAAACGCTTCAGTTTCAAGGGCGCGAACGGCGACACCGTGTGGGGTCAGATCGTCAAGACCGCCGACACCAAGGGCAAGATCCCGGTTGCCTACCTCGTCCATGGCGGGCCGCAGTCGAGCTTTGGCAACAGCTGGTCGACGCGGTGGAACCCGCGGCTGTTTTCGGCGCCAGGCTATGCCGCGGTGACCGTCGATTTCCACGGCTCGACCGGTTACGGACAGGCGTTCACCGACAGCATCAACCAGGATTGGGGCGGCAAGCCGCTCGAAGACCTCAAGCTCGGCCTCGCCGCAGCGGGAGCGCAGGACGCCAATGTCGACACCGCCAACGCCTGCGCGCTCGGCGGTTCCTATGGCGGTTACATGATGAACTGGATCGCGGGCAATTGGCCCGACGGCTTCAAATGCCTGGTCAACCATGCCGGGGTATTCGACCTGCGCGCCATGGCGTTCGAGACCGAGGAAACCTGGTTCGACGAATTTGATCATGGCGGCCCATGGTGGCAGCGCCGCGATGCCGAGAAATGGAACCCGGTCAATCACGTCACCAAGTGGAAGACCCCGATGCTGGTGATCCACGGCGAAAAGGATTTTCGCATTCCGTACAGCCAGAGCCTCGCGGCATTCCACGCCTTGCAACGGCAGGGCGTCGCGGGCGAATTGCTGGTGTTCCCCGACGAGAACCACTGGATCCTGAAGGGCCAGAACAGCGTCCAATGGTATCAGACGGTGTTCGGCTGGCTGGGCAGGCATTTGAAGAAATAGCCCGCCTTCGTCGCCCCCGCGCAGGCGGGGGCCGCTGGAGGTTTACGCGGCTAGGATGGATACGCCCGATAACGGTCCCCGCCTGCGCGGGGGCGACGACAATCGTGGCCGGATGACGAAGCGCACCATTGCCCCTTGCCGCGCCGCACCATGGCTGGCAAAGCGCGGCGCATTATGCCGATGGACAAAACATTCGATCCCGCCGCAATCGAGGCGAAATGGGCCACTGAGTGGGAAAGCCGCGGGCTGTTTCGCCCACACCGCCCGGATGCCACCCCCTTCACGATCGTCAACCCGCCGCCGAACGTCACCGGGGCACTGCACATCGGTCATGCGCTCGACAACACGCTGCAGGACGTGCTGGTCCGTTACGAACGCTTGCGCGGCAAGGATGCGCTGTGGGTCGTCGGGATGGACCATGCGGGCATCGCGACGCAGATGGTCGTCGAACGCCAGCTCGAGGCGCGGCAGGACAAGCGCACCAACTACAGCCGCGACGAATTCGTCGAGAAGGTGTGGCAGTGGAAAGGCGAAAGCGGCGGCCAGATCACCGGCCAGCTCCGCCGCCTCGGCTGTTCGATGGACTGGAGCCGCGAGCAGTTCACGATGGATCCGCATTTCACCCGCGCGGTGGTCAAGGTGTTCGTCGACCTCCACAAAAAGGGGCTGATCTACCGCGACAAGCGCCTCGTGAACTGGGATCCGAAGCTGAAAACCGCGATCTCGGACCTCGAGGTCGAGACGCACGAGGTGCAGGGCGGCTTCTGGCACTTCAAATATCCGCTCGCCGATGGCGTGACGCTCGACGACGGGCGCGACTATATCGAGGTCGCGACGACGCGCCCCGAAACGATGCTCGCCGACATGGCGGTCGCGGTGCACCCCGACGATGCGCGCTACCAGAGCGTGATCGGCAAGGACATTTTGCAGCCGATCACCGGGCGGCGCTTCAAGGTCGTCGCTGACGAACATGCCGATCCCGAACTGGGGAGCGGCGCGGTGAAGATCACGCCGGGACATGATTTCAACGACTTCGACGTCGGCAAGCGCGCGGGTTTCAAGCCCGGCGAGATGCTCAACATGCTCGACGGCGACGCGAACGTCATCCAGACCGCCGACGGGCTGATTCCGGAAGAATATCTCGGACTCCACCGCTTCAAGCGCGATGGCAAGGACGGCGCGCGCGAGCTCGTCGTGGCGCGGATGAAGGAAGGCGGCTTCCTGATTCCGTACACGGTGACCAAAGAAGTTCCGGACGGCGAAGACGTTGGCGAGCACTGGGATGCCGAGCCGCGCACGATCCAGACGCCATTCGGCGATCGCGGCGGCGTGGTGATCGAGCCCTGGCTGACCGACCAATGGTATGTCGACGCCGAAACGCTGGCGCAGCCGCCGATGGCGGCGGTGCGCGACGGGCGGATCAACATCGTGCCCAAGACGTGGGAGAAGACCTTCTTTAACTGGATGGAGAATATCCAGCCTTGGTGCGTGTCGCGCCAGTTGTGGTGGGGGCACCGGATTCCGGCTTGGTATGCCGAGGATGGCAGCATCTTCGTCGCCGAGACCGAAGAAGAAGCCCAGGCGCAGGCGGGCGCGGGTGTCGCGCTGACGCGTGACGAAGACGTGCTCGACACCTGGTTCTCCTCCGCCCTCTGGCCCTTCGCCACCCTCGGCTGGCCCGAAGACACCGATCTCGTCAAACGCCACTACCCCAACGACGTCCTCATCTCGGGCTTCGACATCCTCTTCTTCTGGGATGCGCGCATGGCCATGCAGGGGATGGAGTTCATGGGCGATGTGCCGTGGAAGACGCTGTACCTCCACGGCCTAGTCCGCGCGCCCGACGGCGCGAAGATGTCGAAGTCGAAGGGCAATGTCGTCGACCCGCTCGGGCTGATCGATCAATATGGCGCCGATGCGCTGCGTTTCTTCATGGCGGCGATGGAAAGCCAGGGCCGCGACATCAAGATGGATGACGCGCGCCTTGCGGGCTATCGCAACTTTGCGACTAAGCTCTGGAACGCCGCGCGCTTCTGCGAAGCCAATGGCATTTCGGCCTCGACCAGCTTCGAGGCGCCCGCCGCGAGCCTGCCGGTCAACCGCTGGATCATCGGCGAGGTCGCCGCGACCGTCGCCGCGATGGAAACCGCCTTTGCCGCGTACCGTTTCGACGAGGCCGCGAATGCCATCTACAGCTTCGCTTGGGATCGTTTCTGCGACTGGTATCTCGAGCTGATCAAGGGCGCGATCGACGACGAGACCAAGGCGGTCGCGGGGTGGGTGCTCGACCAGATCCTCGTCATGCTCCACCCCTTCATGCCCTTCATCACCGAAGAGTTGTGGACCGGACTGGGCGACCGTGCCGACTATCCGCTGATCACCGCCAAATGGCCCGCGCCGAACGCCGCGCGCGATGCCGAGGCCAGCGCCGATATCGACTGGCTGATCAAGCTGGTCAGCGAATTGCGCGGTGCGAAGGCCGAGCTGGGCCTGCCCCCCGGCGCGCGCCTGACCGCGCATTTCCCGGCGTCGCTCAAGGGCCGCACCGACAAGCTCGCGGCGCAGCTCGACCGCCTTGCGCGCCTCGAAGCCATCAGCTTCGACCCCGCACCCGCGGGCGCATCGGCGCAGCTCGTCGTCGAGGGTGAGACGATCACCGTCCCGCTCGAAGGCGTCATCGACATCGCCGCCGAACGCGACCGCCTGACCAAGGCGCTCGCCGCCGCGGTCAAGGAACGCGACGGCCTCGCCGGGCGCCTCAATAACCCGTCGTTCGTCGAACGCGCCAAGCCCGAAGCGGTCGAAAAGGCGCGCGCCGATCATGCCGCGAAGGAAGCAGAAGCGGACCGGCTGACCGCCGCGCTGGCCCGGCTGGGGTGACGATCGACGCACCGGCTTTCGACCAAAGCGCCCGGGGGTTCGACTGGCGGCCCGCCGTCTGCTAGCGTCGGCGCAGGTTTTGGCGCTAAAGCAGGCGCAATGAACATGGCTCTACGTAAGGACGCGCTGCGCGATCAGCGCGCAAAAATGTTGGCGGCGGCGCCCGACTGGCGCGCCTCCGACGCACGCGTCAACCCGCGGGTCGCGATCGGTTCGATCGTCGCGATGTGGGTGATTTATTTCCTCATCACCACGGGTCTCGCGATGCTGACCGGCGTGGCGGAGCCGCTGTCGTCGATCTGGCGCCGCGCGATCGTGGTCGTGGCGGGCATTTTATGCACCTTTGTCCTCTACCAGTTGCTGCAACGCGCGCAGCCGCAGAGTTTCGGCGCCCGCCTGGCCGCCGCGCTCGGCGCGGCGGTGCCGCTGGTGATCGTCTATGCATCGGTCAACCTGCTCGTCTTCTATTACTGGTTCCCGGTTCCCGAAGCGACGCGGATCATCGAGGAAATGCAGGCGAAGTTCCCCGGCGCGTGGGAAACGATCCTGATTCTCGACAGCTCGATCCGCTGGTATTTCTTCTTTGCCGTTTGGGCGGCGCTCTATGTCGCTTTCGGCTATGCGAACGAAATGCGCGCGGTCGAACGGCGCGCCAATCATTTCCGGCTGGAAGCCAAAAATGCCCAGCTGCGCGCGCTACATTATCAGGTGAACCCGCATTTCCTGTTCAACACGCTCAACTCACTGTCGACGCTCGTCCTGAAAGGATCGAAGAGCGAGGCGGAGACGATGATCATGAACCTGTCGTCCTTCCTGCGTTCCAGCCTGGCGATCGACCCCGAACAGCTTGTCAGCCTTGACGAAGAAATCGCGCTGCAACGCCTGTATCTCGAAATCGAGCAAACGCGTTTTCCCGATCGTTTGCAGGTCGAGGTGACGATGCCCGACGAGCTGAAAAACGCCTGTGTCCCGGTGCTGATCCTGCAACCGATCATCGAAAATGCGATCAAATATGGCGTCGCGCCGACCAAGGGCAAAATCGCGATCCGGTTGCACGCCAGCGCCGAATATGGGCTGCTGGTGCTGCGCATCGACAACGACATCGATCCCAAGGCGCCGACCCCGGCGTCGGGAACCGGGCTCGGACTCGGCAATGTTCGCGAACGACTGCTCACGCGCTATGGTCCGACCGCAGGGTGCGAGTGGGGACCGTCAGACGATGGCGGCTTCGTCGTGTCGCTCTGGCTGCCATTATCACGAGAGGCTCGCTGATGATCCAGACGCTGCGTACCCTGATCGTCGATGACGAACCGCTGGCGATCGAACGCCTGCAGATCCTGACCGGCCAGCAGGACGGCGTATCGCTGGTCGGCACCGCCAGCGACGGCGCCTCGGCGCTCCGCATGGTCGACGCGCTCGCCCCCGACCTCGTCCTCTGCGACATCGCGATGCCCGATCTCAACGGGCTGGAGGTCGCCGCCGCGATCGACCGGCTCGACAATCCGCCGGCGGTGATTTTTGTCACCGCGTTCGACCAATATGCGGTCGCCGCCTTCGACGTCGCGGCGGTCGACTATCTGCTCAAACCCGTGTCGCCCGACCGCCTAGCCCGCGCGCTTGCGCGGGTGCGCGAATGGCGCGCGGCGGAGCGCGCGCCGACACAAAAGAGCAAATGGATCAACGAATTCTGGGTTCAGAACCGCGGCGAAATGCTGCGTATCGACGCGGGCCAGGTCGATCTGATCGAGGCCGAGCGCGATTATATGCGGCTGCATGTCGGCGCGCGCAGCTGGCTCATTCATCAGACCATCAAATCACTGGAAGCGCGGATGAACCCCGATCAGTTCATGCGCATTCACCGCTCGAAAATGGTTCGCCGCGACGGGATCGTCGGGCTGAAACATCATGGCGACGGGGCTTGGAGCGTCGATCTGGGCGATGGCGGCATCCACCGCGTCGGCCGCACCTATCTCCACGACGTCAAGTCCATCATGCACGCCTGAACCGAAAAAGGCGGCCATGCTGTTCCAGCATGACCGCCTTTTTGGTTGGCGCGTTCCGCACCGTCAGGGCGCGGCGACCGTGATCGTCTTGCCGCGATCGGCCAACCGAGTGCCGTCGCCATTCAGCAGGCTGGCGAGCTTCACGTCGGCGTCGGCCAGCGTGGCGGTTTCGCATTCCAGCGACAATGCCCGCTCGTGCAAGGTCTGGCGGTAGTTGGGGCGGCTGTCGCAAACCTTGCGAACGGCCGACTTGACCCGCGCGTTCAGCCGGTCGCGCCCTTCCACGCTCGTCAGGTTCAGGTCGTCATAGCGCACGACGACGCTACGCTGTGTGTCTTCGTCGTCAGCCGCGAAGGCCGGGACGCTCAGGCCAACGCACGCGATCGGCGCGGTCAGCAGGATCAGGGAAAGTTTCGCCATGGGGGAGTCCTCTCTTGGGGGATGATGCGGGACACGGAGTTTCTGGACCGGGGAGACCAGCACCTCCGCATCCCGCACAACCGTGATACTCCCTAGACGTCATCAGAATCGCGTTTGGATCGATCGGAGCGAAAGGCCGGTCGATTACCGGACGAAAGCCGTTCATCCGTCGACGAACGGACGAGAGGCGGGCAATTTGATGGCGTCACGCTTGCATCCGGCGCCCGCACATGACCAAATCGCACCGTGCCAAAGAAATTATCTTTCGTCGCGAGTCGTCATCGCGGTGTCCGGCTGTTCCGCTGGTCCGCGGCGGCGCTGGCCGGGGTCGTTGCCGGGATGCTGCTCGGCGAGATGGCGGTTGGAACGCGATCGATCGGCGGAATGGGCGAACCCGCGACCTATTCGCACCTCAGCGCCAACCCCGAAGCCGCGGCGGCGCCCGTCGGCGGTGCGGCGCCCTGTCCCGATTGCCGCGACAGCTACGGCGTCGCCGCGCGCCTCCGCGCCGATCGCGAAGACCGGATGAGTCATGAGTTTCGCGAGCTGGGCGCGGTCGACCTCGATCCGCCGCCACCGGACGAACCCGATGACGGCTATCGCTATGGCGGCCGCTTTCCGGACCCGCCGCCGCGCGAGGCACGTCGCGTCGTGACGGCTCCCGCGATTGTGCCCGCCAGCGTGGCGGACGACGAACCGGTCGCCGCGGAAACGTCGGCGCTGCCGCCGCAATATTGACTGATCAGCGCGGCTGCGGCGCGACCGGTTTGGCGCAGCGCGTCGTGTCGCCCGCTTTACACGCGGCGACATCGGCCTCCCATTTCATCCGTTCTTCGGCCGACATGGCCGCGACACGCGCCTTTTCGGCTTCGTAAGCAGCGGTTTCTTCGGCGAACTCGGCCTGGTCATGCGCGACCTGCTGCGCCACTGCCGAAACTTCCTGCTCATAAGTAGTGATTTCGGCCTTGGCGCGCGCCGCCTGTTCGGCATTGAGCCGTGCGGTGTTCGACCGTTCCTCGGCCGTCGTGCCGTCGGGCAGCTTGGTTTGCGCTGCGGGCGCTTCGGTGGGCGTCGCGACCGGCGCCTGAAACGCTGCAACCTGTCCGGTGCCGACCAGTGCCATCGCGGTAGCTGCCGCCAGAATGATCTTTTTCATCGAAGTCTCTCCTTCAATCCATCGCTTTGGCGGTCCAACGCATGGCTGCATCGGGCGTTCCAGCCCGGATCACTGCCCGTTGATTGACCTTCGCAAGGCCAGGGGCCATGCTGCCCCGCCGCACTTTGTCCGATCGGACGCCGATTTGCCAGCATTGCCAAAGCACCCGCTCAACCGCGCCGTCTTTTTCGCCCCGCTCGCGGTGCTGCTGGCGGCGGTGGGCCTCAGCCTGTGGCAGGGCGCCGCCGTGCTCGCCGCCGAGGTCGCGATCAATGACTGGATCTTGCGCCATTTTTCGCCGCTGTTCGCCTGGTCCGGCCTCGCCTTTCTCGCGCTGCTCGCCGGTATCGCACTTTCTCCACTTGGCGGGCGCATCATCGGCGGTCCGCATGCGAAGCCGATCCTTGGCCGTTGGCGCTGGTTCGCGGTGACGCTCTGTACCACGATCGCGACCGGCATCCTGTTCTGGGGTGCCGCCGAGCCGCTGTTCCACCTCAACGATCCGCCCGCGATGCTCGGGCTGACCCCCGGCAGCGACGCCGCCGCAACCTTTGCGATGTCGACGATGTTCCTCCACTGGACGCTGACGCCCTATGCCATCTACACCGTCGCCGGGCTCGCCTTCGCGCTCGTCTATTACAATCACCGCGAACCGTTCAGCCTGTCGTCGCTGTTCGTCCCCCTCCTCGGGCCGCGCGCGCACGGCCCCGTCGGCACCGGGATCGACATTCTCTGCCTCTACGCCCTCGTCGCGGGCATGGCCGCTTCGCTCGGCGCCGGACTGCTCGCGCTGGCAGGCGGGATCGAGGGGATTGGCGGATTTTCAGGCGGCAACGCGCTCCGCTGGGCGATCGCCGCGGCGATCGTCGGCAGCTTCCTGATCTCCGCCGCGACGGGCCTGCAAAAGGGGATAGCCGGGCTCTCGGTACTCAACACGTGGATATTCTTCGCCATCATCGCCTTTGTGCTGCTCGCGGGCCCGACCGCGCGGATGTTCGACCTCGCGCTACGCGGTACCTTCGACTATTTCCAGACCTTCATCCCCCGCAACCTTGGCCTCGACGTCGATACGGGCTGGCACCGGCAATGGACGATCTTCAATTGGGCCAACTGGTTCGCCTGGGCGCCGGTGACCGCGCTGCTTCTCGGCCGTCTCGCCGTCGGCTATAGCGTCCGCGCCTTCATCCTCTACAATCTGCTCCTGCCGTCGTTGTTCGGCGCGGTGTGGATGACCGCGATCGCAGGCGCAACGATCGCGCTTGACCAGCAAAGCGGCGCCAGCCTCTACGCGATCCTGACCGCGCAGGGTCCCGACCCGGTGCTGTTCCGCCTGTTCAGCGCGCTCGGCGGCGGCCCCGGCGTCGCGGCGGTCGTGCTGTTCGCGATCTTCCTGTCCTATGTCGCAGGGGCCGACGCCAATGTCTCTGCGATGAGCGCGCTGTCGACGCAAGGTATCTCGCCCGAAACGCCGGAAGCGCCGCTGTGGGTGCAAGCCGTCTGGGGCATCACCGTCGGGCTGGTCGCGCTGGTGCTCGTCGCGAGCGGCGGCATCGACGGCATCCGCATGATGTCGGTACTGGGCGGCTTTCCTGCGCTGTTCGTGATTATCGGAGCGGCGCTGTCGCTGATCGCGATGGCGGTACGGGGACGGCATGACGCCGCCCCCGCCCAATCCTGAGAAAGGGGTCTCAGGACTACCAGATCCGGGTGCGTTCTTCTGGCTTCAGATAATATTTGGCGCCCGCCTGGACGCCGAACGCCTTGTACCAGGCATCGACATTGCGCACCGGCCCGATGATACGCCACCGCGCGGGGCTGTGCGGATCGCTCGCCACCTGCTGCTTGATCGCATCCTCGCGCTGCTTGGTGCGCCACGCCTGCGCAAAGGCCAGGAAAAAGCGCTGGTCGCCGGTCAGGCCGTCAATCACCGGCGCGGGTTTGCCGCCGAGCGAGCGTTGATAGGCGTCATACGCGACCTCGAGTCCCGCGAGATCGGCGATATTCTCGCCCATCGTCAAGTCAGGGTTGATGAACGATCCCGGCGCGGCTTCATAGGTCGCATATTGCGCCCCGAACGCCTTGGCCGCGGCGTCGAACTTCGCCGCGTCCTCGGCGGTCCACCAGTCGCGCACCGCGCCGTCGGCGTCGATCTTGCGGCCCTGATCATCGAAGCCATGGATGATTTCGTGCCCGATCACCGCGCCGATCGCGCCATAATTGACCGCATCATCGACGCTCTCGCTGAAATAGGGCGCCTGCAAGATGCCCGCCGGGAAAACGATCTTGTTCTCCAGCCCGCCATTATAGGCGTTCACTTCCTGCGGGTTCATCGCCCACTTCTTGCGGTCGACCGGCTTGTTGAGGTCGCCCAGCGCATAGGCATATTCGAATGCCGAACTGCGCTTCACATTGCCATACAGGTCGGTGGGATCGATCCGGAGCGCCGCATAGTCGCGCCATTTGTCGGGATAGCCGACCATGACGTCCATCTTGGCAAGCTTGGCCAGCGCCGCGTCCTTCGTCGCGGGTGCCATCCAGCTGTTGGCGCGGATGCGGTCGCCCATCGCCAGCTTCAGATTGGCGACCAGCACCTCCATCTTCGCTTTCGCGCTCGCGGGGAAATATTGCGTCGAATAGGTTTCGCCGACCAGCTCACCCAGGCTGCCATCGACCAGCGTCAGCCCGCGTTTCCAGCGCGGGCGCAGTTCGCCAACCCCGCTCAGCGCCTTGGTAAATTCGAACCGGCTGTCGACGAACGCCTTCGACAGATAGGGCGCGGCGCTGTTCGCGACATGGAACTGCTGCCACAGCTTGATCGTGTCGAGCGGCGTGCGGGCGTAGAGCGCCGCAATATCGCGCACCGCGGTCTTTTCGTTGACGATGATGCGCTTTTGCGGTGCGATACCCGCCCCCGCAAACCACGCAGTCCAGTCGAGCCCCGGCGCATAGGCGGCGAGTTCGTCGGACGACATCGGATTGTTGATCTTGCCGATGTCGCGGCGATCGGCGATCGCCCAGCTGACGTTCGCGATCTCGGTCTCGAACGCCATCACCGCATCGGCGGCCTTTTCGGGATCGGCGTTCCCCACCATCTTCATCGTCCGCGCGATATAGGCGCGATAGGCGTCGCGCTGCGGCTTGAAACCGTCGCTCAGATAATAATCGCGCTCGGGCAGGCCAAGCCCCGCCTGCCCCAGCCATAGCACATTGACCGTCGGGTCTGCGGTGTCGGCATAGGGACCGCCGCTGACGATCGTCGCACCGAAGCCGCCCTGCGTCCCGCCCATGAAGCGCGCCATGGCCGATTTATCGTTGATCGCGCTGACCGCGCCGATGTCGGCCAGCAGGGGCTTGGCGCCCAGCGCCTCGACCCGCGTTTCGTCCATGAAGCTCTGATAAAGCCCGCCGACCTGGCTCGTTGCCGGCGCCCCGGCGACCACCGCGCGCAGCTGGCGCTGGGTCAGGTTGTAAACGTCGTAATCGACGCCCGCCGACGCCTGATCCGACGGAATCTCGGTCCGCGCGAACCAGCCGCCGTTGGCATATTTGTCGAAATCGTCGCCGGGCTTCACATTCGGGTCGCGCGCGCCGAGATCGACCCCCCAGGTGCCAAAGGTCAGTGCCTTCAGCGATTCCGCGTCACCCGCACCTTCGTCCGCGCCACCCGCATGCAATGATGCGCCCGGCCCCGCTTCCCTCGCGGTTGCCGGTGCCGTCGATAGCGCGATTGCGATCGCAAGGCCCGCTGCCCCGCCCAAAAATTTGATCATTCCCCAGTCTCCCTGTGTCCCCGCGCCGCCCGAAACCGGACGACGGCCATGGTCCGACTGTCCGCCTGCGCCGCCACAGGGTCAAGCGAGCGGCATGACGCTGGTCGAAGCCTTTGTGATGTTGGTGGAAATTCCCCGCATTGCGGGCGGTGTCCACGCATCCTATCTACCGGGGAGAGCCGGGTCGAAACGCGCCCTTGCGCCATAAGAACAAATCTGGAACATACTCCTCCCATGAGTCTCACCCACATCAAAGTGCGCGGTGCGCGCGAGCATAATCTGAAGGGCGTCGACGTCGACCTGCCGCGTGATGCGTTGATCGTCATCACCGGCCTGTCGGGCAGCGGCAAATCGTCGCTGGCGTTCGACACCATCTATGCCGAGGGGCAGCGGCGCTATGTCGAGAGCCTGTCGGCCTATGCGCGCCAGTTTCTGGAGATGATGCAGAAGCCCGATGTCGAGCATATCGACGGCTTGTCGCCCGCGATCAGCATCGAACAGAAGACGACGAGCCGCAACCCGCGCTCGACCGTCGCAACGGTCACCGAAATCTACGACTATATGCGCCTGCTCTGGGCGCGCGTCGGCATCCCCTATTCGCCCGAAACCGGCGAGCCGATCAGCGCGCAGACGGTCAGCCAGATGGTCGACCGCGTGATGGAATTGCCCGAGGGCACGCGCGCCTATCTGCTCGCCCCCGTCGTCCGCGGCCGCAAGGGCGAGTATAAGAAGGAGCTCGCGCAGTGGCAGAAGGACGGCTTCACGCGCGTCCGCATCGACGGCGAATTTTACGAGATCGGCGACGCCCCCGCGCTCGACAAGAAGTACAAGCATGACATCGAGGTCGTCGTCGATCGCATCGCGGTGCGCGAAGGGCTGGGCACACGCCTTGCCGACAGTTTCGAGACCGCGCTGAAGCTCGCCGAGGGGCTCGCCTATGTCGACCTCGCCGACGGGCCGGTGCCGGGGCGCGAGGAGGAAGACACCGGCGGCGCGATGAAGGGCGCGGGCATTCCGGCGAACCGGCTGATCTTCAGTGAGAAATTCGCCTGCCCGGTCAGCGGCTTCACGATCGCCGAGATCGAACCGCGGCTGTTCAGCTTCAACGCGCCGCAAGGCGCCTGCCCCGCGTGCGATGGCCTCGGCGAGCGGCAGGAGTTCGACCCCGATCTCGTCGTCCCCAACCATGCGCTGAGCCTGAAAAAGGGTGCGATCGTGCCGTGGGCGAAATCGAACCCGCCCTCGCCTTATTATATGCAGGTGCTCGAAAGCCTGGGCAAAGCCTATGGCTTCGACCTGACGACGCCGTGGCAGGACCTGCCCGGCGAGGTGCAGCTGATCATCCTCTATGGCAGCGGCGGCAAGCCGGTCGAGCTGACCTTCAAGGACGGACGCCGCAGCTATACGACGCATAAGGCGTTCGAGGGCGTCATCGGAAATCTCAACCGCCGCCTGCTCCAGACCGAGAGCGCGTGGATGCGCAAGGAGCTGAGCAAATATCAGACCCCGCAGCCGTGCGAGACGTGCCATGGCGCGCGGCTGCGCCCCGAACCGCTGGCGGTGAAGATTGCGGGCGAGGACATCAGCATGTCGGCGCAGCGGTCGGTCGCGGACGCGCTCCATTGGTTCAGCGCGCTCGACGAGAAGCTGAACGACACGCAGAAGCAGATCGCCAAGGCGATCCTGAAAGAGATCAACGAGCGGCTCGGCTTCCTCAACAATGTCGGGCTCGATTACCTCAACCTCAACCGCACGTCGGGGACGCTCTCGGGCGGTGAAAGCCAGCGCATCCGCCTCGCCTCGCAGATCGGCAGCGGGCTGTCGGGCGTACTCTACGTCCTCGACGAGCCGAGCATCGGCCTGCACCAGCGCGACAACGACCGGCTGCTCGCAACACTCAAACGACTCCGCGACCTCGGCAACACCGTGATCGTCGTCGAGCATGACGAGGATGCGATCCGCCACGCCGACTATGTCGTCGACATGGGTCCGGGCGCGGGCGTCCACGGCGGCGAGATCGTCGCCGAGGGGACGCTGAAGCAGGTGCTGGCGAACAAGAAGAGCCTGACCGCGGCGTATCTGACGGGCGCGAAGAAGATCGAGGTGCCGAAGCACCGCCGCCCCGGCAACGGCTTCGACCTCGTGCTGAAGGGCGCGCGCGCCAACAACCTCAACAATGTCACCGCGAAAATCCCGCTCGGCACCTTCACCTGCGTCACCGGCCTCAGTGGCAGCGGCAAGTCGAGCCTGATCATCGACACGCTCTATGCCAGCGCGGCGCGCGTGCTGAACGGCGCGCGCATGGTCGCGGGGCCGCACGACAGCCTGAAAGGGCTTGAACATTGCGACAAGGTGATCGACATCGACCAGTCGCCGATCGGCCGCACCCCGCGCTCGAACCCCGCGACTTATACGGGCGCTTTCACGGTGATCCGCGACTGGTTCGCCGGGCTGCCCGAGGCGCAGGCGCGCGGGTACAAACCGGGACGCTTCAGCTTCAACGTCAAGGGCGGACGGTGCGAGACGTGCACCGGCGACGGGCTGATCAAGATCGAGATGCACTTCCTGCCCGACGTCTATGTCACGTGCGAGACGTGCCACGGCAAACGCTACAACCGCGAAACGCTGGAGGTGAAGTTCAAGGGCATGAGCATCGCCGACGTGCTCGACATGACGGTCGAGGATGCGGCGGAGTTTTTCAAGGCGGTGCCCGCGATCCGCGACAAGATGGCGATGCTGGTGCGCGTCGGGCTCGGCTATATCAAGGTCGGGCAGCAGGCGACGACGCTGTCGGGCGGCGAGGCGCAGCGGGTGAAGCTGGCCAAGGAATTGTCGCGACGATCGACCGGGCAGACGCTCTACATCCTCGACGAACCGACCACCGGGCTGCATTTCGAGGATGTCCGCAAGCTGCTCGAAGTGCTCCAGCAGCTGGTCGACCAGGGCAACAGCGTGATCGTGATCGAGCATAATCTGGACGTCATCAAGACCGCCGACTACATCCTCGATCTTGGTCCGGAAGGCGGGGTGAAGGGCGGCGAGATCGTCGCGGCGGGGACGCCGGAGCAGGTGGTGAAGGAGCCGCGGAGCTTTACCGGGCAGTATCTGAAGCCGTTGCTGGCGGCGGGGAAATAGGCGGCCTTCGCTTTTTCATCTCGTCACCCTGAACTTGTTTCAGGGTTCATGGTCGGCACTCGCAATCGACGCTGCGTCTCCGGCGGCGCCCGGCCATGGATGCTGAAACAAGTTCAGCATGACGACCTGTAGTTCCCGTTCGTGTTGAGCCCTTCGACGGCCTTGGCAGGCGCTCAGGATAAACTTCCGTCTATGCCGGAAGTCGAGACACGTCGCGTTCGCGCTCGACTTCACGTGTCTCGACTTCGCTCGCCACGAACGGGTTTGGGGTGGCCCGTCGGTTCAACGCCACACCGCTGACAGCGGGTAGAGCGCGATCAGCCAGATCAGGCAGGCGAGCACGACGCGGCGGTCCTTGGTCGCGATCGCGAGCAGCGCGGCGGGGAAGAAAGACCAGGTGAGGATGATCCGACGCAGGTCGAAGGGCGGTGCGCCATCGAGCCAGGCGACGGTGCCCAGCAATGCGACGTTGCACAGGAACACCCCGCCGATCACCTGGCGCCGGTGTTTGTCGAAATGGGCGTTGAGGTCGTCCCAGCCTTCGGGATCGTCGGGGAACACCAGCGAGGCGGCGACGAAATAGAGCGCGGTGACGACAAAGCCGCCGAACAGCACCGGCCAGCTGAGGGGCAGCAGGTCGCGCACCGCCCAGCCGTACATCCAGAAGGTGACGACGTCGCACGACACGAACAGCCCGAGCAGCGCGGTCGGCCAGCCGATGCGGACGCGGTGCGACGCCTTCAGCGCGCGCGCCAGCCCGCCCAACCCTTCGGCCAGCGCGAGGCCGAGGATCAGCCCGAACAGCGAAAAGATGAATTCAAACCCGCTCATATGCCCCCCGGCCATTCCCCGAAACGACGCCCTGCCCCGCTTAAAGCCACAAAAGCCCCGCATGCGCGGCGCCGGAATGTGTCCTTTGTGGCTTTAGGGTCCTGACCCTAAGCCGCTTCGCCGGCGCCGCCCGCCAACACGGATCGCGGTGGCGCGCGGATCGCCCAAAGGAAAGGCCAAAGCGATGGTGCCACGGCAAAATATTGTAGGACAGCGGTTTTTCGCCCCGCCGCTTGCGGAAGGGATTTGGGGAGGGCCGGTAAACCAACCCACAGCCCCTGGCCCCATGCCCTCCCCCAACCCAACCCCGAAGGGAGCGGCGGATCAGGTCACCCCATCAGCTTCGCGGTGACATCCTCGGCGGCATAGATGCGGATCACCGACGGCTGCGGCGAGAGGGCGCGCATTTCGGCGACGAAGGCGCCCGACGCGGGGACCGCGAAATGGGCGCGCACCGCGGCCAGATCCGCCCACTCCTCGACAAAGACAAGGCGGTCGGGGTTTTCGACATCGACATGGCAGTTATGCGCCAGGCACCCCGGTTCGGAGCGCGACCGCGCGCTATGCTCGGCGCCGAGCGCGATCATGCGCTCGCGATGCTCGGGGGTCAGGATGACGTGGCCGGTGATGAGGATCATTGGTCGCCGATCTCGGCTCATGTATATCGAGAAATCGCTGTGTAGTAGCTCGGGCTCTGAATTTCGCTCAAGCCATAGCGTTTATAGAATTTCCTTGCGGCGCGCCATCCGCGAACAAAACTTGGTAAAATTGATTCATTCGGTACGTCCGCTTTGTACCAAGAGCCATCTAAGAGTTCATTTTCCGTCACAGCATAAAGCTTTGAAGGATCAAGCCCTTGTCCAGCGATAAGTCGATTTCTCTCTCGAATTGCACGCTTTATAACACTTTTCAGCCAACCATCTAGTTCTATCAATGTTTTGGGATCAGTCACTAGAGGATAAAAAGCCAATAATCCTCGAACAAATCGGAGTTTTTTATCCTTTTCGATAAAATTCATCAAATCGGATTCTCGAAGCCCTCCGTAGATATATCTTCTTATTTCATTTAGACACGTCACGAGGTCCCAATCCTTCGCCTCGCTTCCTAGCCTATCTGGGTTAATGGGCGAAGGCGGCGATTTTCTGGCGTATAGAATAAGATGAATATTTATTATTCGGCTAATTCTCTTCTTAATTCTCTTCACTGCTTTAGCGGTCAGATTTATAGATTCGGAGGAGACACGATGGCCTAAGAAATCGACGAACTCCGCTTTGTTGAGTTGGCCCCCGTCATCTCCGTAAACGAAAAACCATCGTTTATCGTCAGAATCTCGCCCCGATAACAGTTGAATACCGTGGGATTTTTCGAAATTGATCGAGACACCGGTCTTTTCGCAGTGCTCCCGGAATTTGAGCTCAATTTGCCGAGCATCAGAATACGAATGGGCGACAGCGATCACATCGTCTGCGAATCTAACGAACGAACCATTAAGTTTCTCTAATTCCATGTCAAGTTCGTGAGCGGCAATGTTCGATAGAAACAAAGACAAGGAGCTACCTTGCGGCACTCCAACCGACCGCTTTT
This sequence comes from Sphingopyxis sp. EG6, assembly GCF_003609815.1. NCBI lineage: Bacteria > Pseudomonadati > Pseudomonadota > Alphaproteobacteria > Sphingomonadales > Sphingopyxidaceae > Sphingopyxis > Sphingopyxis sp. EG6. The sequence continues at coordinate 1,193,206 of NZ_AP017603.1, read as the reverse complement.
GGTACTTCATAGTCTGCCAAGACGCATACTCGTCATAGTCATGCTTCAAAAACGCACTAATTGCATTTCGTTCTGCCGACGAAACTACAAACGGCCCATCATATACTAGCTTTTCTAAGTATTTATGATTTATAGTGTCAAAATACTTTCTGTAATCGTATTGAAGTATAAACGTCTTAGACGGCTGCATCATTCTCTGAAGATGAATTATCGCCTCAAATATCGATTTATCCGGACGGTATGCAAAGGAGTAAGATGAAAACAGCCCCTTATTTCTTGACGTTAGTTTCCTATGGAAAATATTTGCTATTGCCGAATCCGGAATGGCAAATTGCATTATCTCTCGCACGCCGCCGTCAGGTTTCGGGATTTTGAATAAAATCGCTGGCTTCGGCGCATATGAGCCATTCTGAATTTTACGCCAGATCACTCTGGCCAGAAATTTGGAGTGCCTAATGCAATAGGCTGGATCAAACTGGGTGTCATATTCCCAGTAGGAAGGATCTTTCAGAGTTGCGGCGGTTGAAGGTTTGCCCGTTCTTTTCGTAAACCGCTTCGCATGCTTTATCGACGCGTGCTCCGTATGGCGCTGCTTGTCGAGAATCCTCCGAGCTTTACGCTCAATTTCCTTCCGGATTACCTCTTCCATTTTAGAAGGGTCGCCGAGGCCCGATAGTCAGGGGGTCTGTTGCGAAGGGCGTTACAAATCCGCGTCATAACTGCATTGTAATTTCCGAACCCCGGCTAGCACACACGTGCATTTTATTCTGATGAATAACTATTTGGGGTTCGTCAAGCGGCACTCCATTCATTCTGGCCACATTAGGCGGAACCACCCCCCTGTCCCATTACACTTCCATGACACTCCCTGTCACAAACACGTCACACAAAACCCCCAAATGGCGCTCAGCGAGTCGCCGCGGGGGTGGTGGCTTGGTTCGGTAACGACCCCCATCAACAGGATTTTCCATGGCTCAGAAATTCGCGCCCCGCACCCTTGGCGTCGTGGGCGCCGCCGTGTGCGCGCTGGCGCTTTCCGCCTGTCAGGATCAGGCTTCGTCGGGTGGCGGCGCGCGCGATTATATCAGTGCGGTCGGATCGTCGACGGTCTATCCCTTTGCCACCGCGGTCGGTGAGAAGTTCGCCGAAGCAACGGGCAACAAGACGCCGAAGATCGACAGCACCGGCACCGGCGGCGGTTTTGAACGCTTCTGTTCGGGCGTCGGCGGCGACACCCCCGACATCGCCAACGCTTCGCGCCGGATCAAGAAGAAGGAGTTCGACACCTGCGTCGCCAATGGCGTCAAGGACATCGTCGAAGTCCAGATCGGCATCGACGGCATCGCGCTGGGCGAAGCGACGCGCGGCCCCGGCTTCAAGCTGACCGAAGAAGATGTGTACAAGGCGCTGGCCGCCAACCCCTATGGCAAGCCCAACGCCGCCAAGACGTGGAAAGACGTCAACCCGGCGCTGCCCGCGGTCGCCATTTCGGTGTTCGGCCCGCCGTCGACCAGCGGTACCTATGACGCGTTCAAGGAGCTGATCCTGGGCCGCGGTTGCGATGCGAACCCCGAGATGAAGGCGCTGAAGGACAGCGACAAGGACAAGCATGAGGCGGTGTGCACCGCGCTGCGCGGCGCGCCCTATTATGTCGAGCAGGGCGAGAACGATAACCTCATCATCTCGAAGCTCGACAAGAACCCGACCAGCCTGGGCATTTTCGGCTTTTCGTATCTCGATGCGAACAAGGACAAGATCAAGGCGGTGCCGGTGCAGGGCGTCGCGCCGACCTACGCGGCGATCGCCGACGGCAGCTATCCGGGTTCGCGCCCGCTGTTCATCTACATCAAGAAGGCGCATGTCGGCGTCGTCCCGGGGCTGGCCGAATTTGTCGCCGAGTTCCTGAAGGGCGCGAGCGACGGCGGCTATCTGAACGCCAAGGGGCTGATCGTGTCGCCGAAGCCGATCGCGGACGCCGCGGCGGCGAACGGCACGAACATGACCGCGCTCAACGGTGCCGAGCTGAAGTAGGTTTCCCCCCCGGTGGCCGGATGGGGCTTGCCCGGTCCGGCCACCGCTTTTTTTTGGACGTCACCAAATTGCCATGCTCGCTGAGCAAAGGCTGTTGCAAATTCACCGTAGCCCTGAGCTTGTCGAAGGGCGCCTCGCAGGAAAGCGCCTGATCGGCAGGCGCCCTTCGACAGGCTCAGGGCTACGGTTTTTTGGCGCACCCGCGGCGCACCGCAAGATGAGGACCAAGTGACCTTTAACGCCGCCGCCCTGTTACTCCTGATCGCGAGCCTCGCCCTGATCGGCTGGATTGCCGGTCGGCAGCGGTCGAACCTGCTTGCGGGGCGTGCGGGGGCGAAGCTGCATTCGCGGCCGCAATATCATGGCTGGTATGTCGCGCTGTGGCTGTTCGCGCCCGCGGCGCTGTTCCTGGCGGTGTGGTCGTCGGTGTCGCCGGGACTGATCACCAACGAGGTGCTGGCGAGCGAGGCGGCCGAGAGCCTGCCCGCCTTTGGTTTCGAGCGCGGGGCGATCCTGTCAGATGCGCGCAGCGTCGCGCAGGGCAAGCAGGACGCGGTACGGCTGCCCGCCGCGGCGCCGCTGGTCCAGCCCTATGCCGATGCGGCGCATAAATATGCGTGGATCGGCATCGCGGCGATGCTGGCGCTGGCGCTGGCGGGCGGGCTGTATGCATTCACGCGCATCAAACCCGATTTCCGGGCGCGGACGCGGGTTGAGCGGATCGTGATGGCGGTGCTGCTGCTCGCGTCGCTCGTCGCGATTTTGACCACCTTCGGCATCGTGCTGTCGCTGCTGTTCGAATCGATCCGCTTTTTCCAGCTGGTATCACCGATGGAGCTGTTGTTCGGGACCAACTGGGCGCCGCAGAGCGGGGCGCCGGTCGACGATACGTTCGGCGGCATTCCCTTGTTCTGGGGCACCGTCCTGATCGGTGCGATCATCGCGATGATCGTCGCGATCCCGATCGGGATGATGACCGCGGTGTACCTCACCCAATATGCCGCGCCGGTCGTGCGCCGCTGGGTCAAGCCGATCCTGGAGATTTTGGCCGGGGTGCCGACCGTCGTCTACGGCTATTTCGCCGCGCTGACCGTCGCGCCTGCCTTGCGCGAATTTGCGGTGATGCTGGGCATTCCCAACGCCTCGACCGAAAGCGCGCTGGCCGCGGGCATCGTGATGGGGGTGATGATCATCCCGTTCGTCTCCTCGATGGCCGACGACAGCATCAATGCGGTGCCGCAGGCGATGCGCGACGGGTCGCTGGCGCTGGGCGCGACCCCGAACGAGACGATCCGCCAGGTGCTGATCCCCGCCGCGCTGCCCGGCGTGATGGGTGGCATCTTGCTGGCGGTCAGCCGCGCGATCGGCGAGACGATGATCGTGGTGATGGCCGCCGGCCTTTCGGCGAACCTGACCGCCAACCCCTTTGCCAGCGTCACCACGGTGACCGCGCAGATCGTGAAATTGCTGACCGGCGACCAGGAATTCGACAGCGCCAAGACGCTGGCCGCCTTTGCGCTGGGGCTGGTGCTGTTCATCGTCACCCTGCTGCTCAACATTGCCGCGCTGCGGATCGTGAAGAAGTATCGCGAAGCTTATGAATAGGGACACCACACCGACCGACTGGAAGGCCGCGGCGATGCAGAAGCGCATCGCGGGGCGCTATGCAGCCGAACGCCGGTTCAAGCTGATCGGCCTGGGCGCGGTGCTGCTGTCGGGCGCATTCCTGGCGTTCCTGCTGTTCGTGATGGTCGGCAACGGCGCGCGCGGCTTTACCTATACCAATGTCGCGGTGCCGATCGATTTCAAGGCGATGCCGCTGACCGTCGACAAGGCGCGGCTTGACGATGCCGACGCCGATCAGGTGATCGCGAATGCCGGACTGGCCGACATCGTCGCCTTTGCCGCCGACGAGGCGCTGGGCGACGGTGGGTCTGAGCTGATTTCGGAGAACGCCTGGAAAGAGGTGCGCACCGCGATCAAGGACGACCCGGCGCTGCTGGACGGCGAGACGGTGTTCGAACTGCCCGCGGCGAGTGCGGTCGATATCATGGCGAAGGAAGGCGCGCGCGGCGAGCTCGGCGCCAAGGTCGATGCGCTGGAACGCGAGGGGAAGCTGTCGACGGGCATCCACTGGCCCTTCTTCCGCAACGCCGACGCCACCGATCCCGCGGTCGCGGGCATCTGGGGCGCGCTCAAGGGATCGGTGCTGACAATCTTCATCGCCTTTCTGATCGCTTTCCCGACCGGGGTGCTCGCGGCGCTGTATCTGGAAGAATATGCGGCGAAGAACCGCTGGACCGACCTGATCGAAGTGTCGATCAACAACCTCGCCGCGGTGCCGTCGATCATCTTTGGCCTGCTCGCGCTCGCGGTGTTCATCAACTGGTTCGGGCTGTGTCAGGCGAGCCCGCTCGTTGGCGGGCTGACGCTGGCGTTGATGACGATGCCGGTGATCGTGATCGCCAGCCGCAACGCGATCAAATCGGTGCCGCCGTCGATCCGCGATGCGGCGCTGGGCGTGGGCGCAAGCCCGGTGCAGGTGGTGTTCCACCACGTCCTGCCGCTCGCCCTCCCCGGCATTTTGACCGGCACGATCATCGGCATGGCGCGCGCGCTGGGCGAAACCGCGCCGCTGCTCCTCGTCGGCATGCGCGCCTTTATCGGCGACGTGCCGGGCGGCATCTGCTCGCCGTCGACGGTGCTGCCGATGCAGATTTTCCTCTGGTCGGACGAAGTCGACCGGGGCTTTGTCGAGAAAACCTCCGCCGCGATCATCGTGCTGCTGATTGTCCTGCTGTCGATGAACGCCTTTGCGATCTATCTTCGCAACAAATTCGAAAAACGCTGGTGACCTGAATGACCCAAGACGATCTCATCATCGCCGACCCCAAGATGCGGGCGCAGGGCGTCAACGTCTTTTATGGCGACAAGCAGGCGATCAACGACGTGTCGATCGACGTCGGCACCGACCTGGTCACCGCCTTCATCGGCCCGTCGGGCTGCGGCAAGTCGACCTTCCTGCGCTCGCTCAACCGGATGAACGACACCGTCGCCAGCGCGAAGGTGACGGGCCGGATCGAGCTGGACGGTGAAGACATCTACGCGCCGTCGATGGACGTCGTGCAGCTGCGCGCGCGCGTCGGCATGGTGTTCCAGAAACCGAACCCCTTCCCCAAATCGATTTACGACAATGTCGGCTACGGCCCGCGGATCCACGGGCTGGCGCCGTCGAAGGCCGACCTCGACGTGATCGTCGAGCGCGCGCTGGTCCGCGCCGGGCTGTGGGACGAGGTCAAGGACCGCCTGCTGGAAAGCGGCACAGCGCTGTCGGGCGGCCAGCAGCAGCGCCTGTGCATCGCGCGCGCCATCGCGGTCGACCCCGAAGTCATTTTGATGGACGAGCCCTGCTCGGCGCTCGACCCGATCGCGACCGCCAAGATCGAGGAGCTGATCCACGAACTGCGCGGCAAATATGCTATCGTGATCGTCACGCACAATATGCAGCAGGCGGCCCGCGTGTCGCAGCGCACCGCCTTTTTCCACCTCGGGACGCTGGTCGAATATGGCAAGACCACCGACATCTTCACCAACCCGAAGCAGGAACGCACCAAGGACTATATCACCGGCCGCTACGGCTGATCCGTAGCGCAACAGGACGACAGTGATGGCATTAACGAACGATCATACGGTCAAGGCCTTCGATGAAGACCTCAACCGCCTGCGTGGGCTGATCAGCGAGATGGGCGGCCGCGCCGAACAGGCGCTGCTCCAGGCGATGACCGCGCTGAAACAGGGCGACCTCGACCTCGCCGCACAAGTGGTGCGCGACGACAAGAAGATCGACGCGCTGGAGGCTGAAGTCGAACAGCTGGCGGTCCAGACGATTGCTCTCAGGGCACCGATGGCCGACGATTTGCGCGAAATGATCGCGGCGCTGAAGATCGTGTCGGTCGTCGAACGCATCGGCGATTATGCGAAGAATATCGCCAAGCGCGTCGCGCTGATGGATCAGACGCGCTCGATCGAGGCGATCCCGCTGCTGATGTCGATGTCGTCCAACGTCGCCGACCTGGTGCACGACGCGCTCGACAGTTTCGCCGCGCGCGACGCCGAACTGGCGGTGCGAGTGACGGTGCGCGACAAGAATGTCGACGATTTCTACAACAGCATCTTTCGCACCCTCGTCACCTTCATGATGGAAAATCCGAAATATATTTCAGAAAGCGCGCACCTGCTGTTCGTCGCCAAGAACCTGGAGCGGATGGGCGACCATGCGACCAACATCGCCGAGATGGTCTATTATGTCGTGACCGGCGAACATATGGAGGAGCGCGAGCGCGGTGAGCAACCCGAAGATGGCGCCGCGGAGCAGGAGCAAGGCTGATGCCGCAGCCCGACCTGCTGCTGATCGAGGATGACGAGGCAATCGCCGAGCTCATCGTCTGGCATTTCGCGCGCGAGGGCTTTTCGGTCCGGCAGACGCCCGACGGCGAACAGGCGCTGGTGCTGGTCGAGGAGCGCGTCCCCGACATCGTCCTGCTCGACTGGATGATCGAAAGCCTGCCCGGTATCGAAGTGTGCCGCCGCCTCCGCCGCAACCCGAAATCGGCGAATGTGCCGATCATCATGCTGACCGCGCGCGGCGAGGAAGAGGATCGCATCCGCGGCCTCGAAACCGGCGCCGACGATTATGTGACCAAGCCGTTCAGCCCGCGCGAACTGGTCGCGCGCGTGTCGGCGGTGCTCCGCCGCCTGCGCCCGGCGCTCGCCGGCGAATTGCTGACCTATGCCGACATCGAGCTCGATTCGGTCGCGCACAAGGTGATCCGCAATGGTCAGACGGTGAATATGGGGCCGACCGAATTCCGCCTGCTCCGCCATTTCATGGAGCATCCGGGCCGCGTCTTTTCGCGCGGGCAATTGCTCGACAGCGTGTGGGGCCAGGACAGCGACATCGAACTGCGCACCGTCGACGTCCACATCCGGCGGCTGCGCAAGGCGATCAACCTGCCGGGTACCAGCGACATCATCCGGACGGTGCGATCAGCGGGTTATGCGCTGGATGCGGGGAAAATCAGCTGATCCGGTCGAGCTTCACTTTGCCTTGGCGGGGAGCAGATATTTCAACCCGCGGGTGAATCCGCGCGGCGCGATGGTGAAATGATCTTCGTCGTTCAGGACCTCGACCTCCATGCGGAGCGACGGATATTTGCGCGACCGTAGCGCCTGATCCATGTTGCGGGTGTCGGTCACCATATTGACGTCCTTGGCATAGCGCGGATCGCCCGGTCGCATCTCTTCATATTCGCCGATATACATATAGACGCGGGCCGGAAGGTCGTCGTGCGTCGCGGCATAGGCCTTTTCGCGCCCCGCCATATGGTGGCGATCGTACCAGAAGGACGGGCTGCCCAGGATATAGCCGCTAAACAGACGCGGCTCGCTGAACAATATTTCCGACCCCAACAGCGCGCCATATGAGTGGCCAAGGAACAGGCGGCGGCTTTCATCGGTCCGGTAGCGTGCCGCCACAAAAGGCAGCACCTGATCGCGGACATAGGCGGTGTAGGCGACCGACTTGCCATGCACCGCGTCCCTCGGCGCGGTGCTGGGTCCGTTCGGCGTCGGAGTGTAATCGCGCCGCCGACTTTGCGCACCGCCCTCCCCCTTCGCATAGGACAGGCCGACAAGGATGAACTCGTCGAGCGTGGCGCGTTCGATATTCAGGCGCCGTGCGATCTGCCTGATTACGGGAAAGGCATAGTCGGCGTCGGTTACGTAAAGGACGGGGTAGCGCCGCTGGGGCTGCGTGCCATAGGATTGAGGCAGCGCGACAAACAACTGATAGTCGCGGCCCGAAACCGGGTCGGGGACATCCCAGACCTCGGTATCCGGAATTTCATAAGGCAGTCCGTCGCCGCGCTGGGCGGCGACCGAGGGCGCCGCGGAAGCCGAAGCTTGCCCACCCGCAACGTCGGAACAGCTTGCCAGAACCGTGCCCGCAAGGGCGACGCACAAAAGACCTCTGATCAATCTCAGGCTCCATCGGAATGGTCGGACGCGCGTTGACAGGGCAGGCCAACGAACGCGCTTATCGTCATGCTCATAAGCTGCCGAAAGCGCGGCGGAAGGAAATTTCTGTACCGGTTCGGGTGCGACGGAGGCGGAGAGCGGAAGCTGGCTGGATGTGGTCGTCCATCACTGGACCCTTCGACAGGCTCAGGACAGGCTTGATCCCGGATGACGAAGGTGTGGCAACGACCGGTTGTGGGCGGCGATCCTCCCTGTCGCGCAGCGATGCGGAGGTGGCAGCGCGGAGCGCTGACGGAGGGGCTTTGGCGCTACCGTTGCGGCCCCTCCACCCCTTGCTTCGCAAGCGGTCCCGCTGGCGCTGCGCGCCGTCTGCGACTCCCCCATGGCTTCGCCACAAGGAGTATCTATAGCATCGTCATCCCGGCGAAGGGTGTTCAGAGGCACGTGACTCTGAAACACGATCTCGCCGGGGCGGTAAACCGAGAGGGTGAGACCCCGGCCTTCGCCGGGGTGACGATAAAAATTTACCGTCCCCGCCCCACCGCAAAGCCGCCTTCCCGATCAAAAATCGACCTGCGTCCTGAGGCCAAACGTATCGGCCGTATAGCTGCGCTCACCAGCCGCGGTAGCGACGCGCGCATTGTCGATCCACAGCTTGCCGTAGTTGGCGGTGATGCGGATATATTCGATCGGCGCCCACACCAGCCCGATCAGCGCCGCCTGTTGCCGCCCGCCGACAATCGCGCCGTCATTGAGATCGAGATGGTCGTAGCGCGCGTTGATTTCGATTGCACCGATGCCGCCCGCGGTGATCGGCTTCGACGGTTTCAACCGGTCGAATGCGCCGTCCTTGTATCCGCGCGCGTCGCCGGGGGTCAGCACCATGCCGACTTCGGCATAGCCGCCAAAGAAGGTCGGGTCGGCGGCGCCGCGGCGCTTCAGCGTCTGCCAAAAGGCCTCGCCCGCGGCGTGGAACGGCCCCGCAATCACCGCGCCCTCCAGCCCGAGCCCGCGCTCGCTGGCGACGTCGAGCAGGCCGGTGTCGACCAGGCGGACGTCGGTGGTGTGGACGAACGGCCGCGCGCGATAGCGGACGGTCGCGGCGGGGTCGTTCGGGTCGCGCCAGTGGCCCGACGCGGCGAGATGCAGCTGGGTGTCGCCGAGTTTCGGCATGAACACCGCGCGCCCGTCGACGCCGAAGCTGTGGTTGCTGTCGGTGAGGTCGGCGGCATTGTCACCGAACACCCCGCCCTGCAGCAGCAGCGCCTTGCCCTTATATTGTGCGGACAGCCCGACGCGGCGTTCGAAGCCGAACGCCTGAACAAACGCGGCGCGTTCCATGAAGCTGGTGAACAGGTCGCTCGTCATGTCGTCGAGCCCGTTGAACGGTTTGACCTGCCCTGCGGTGACCGTCAGCGGCCCCTTGCCATAGCTTAGATAGACGTCGGTGAGTTCGACCTCGCCATTCGCGATGTCGGCTTCGACGCGATAGGCAAAACCGCCCGGGATCTTGCCGTCGACGCCCAGATAGACGCGGCGAAATTCGGTCGCGGTGCCGCCGCGCACCCCGGTGACCCCGGCGGGGGTATCGACGCCGGCGAGGTCGAGCTGGACGCGCCCGCGGGGCTTGAAGCTCCAGCCGTCGGCAGTCTTGATTTCGGGAGCGCCCTTCCAGCTGATTTCCGTCGCGGGTTTTGCGGCCACCGAGGGCGGCACCGGCGTTGGCGTTGGAGCAGGCGCCGACTGCGCTGTGGCGGCATCGAGCCGCGTTTCGAGCGTCTGCACCTGCGCCTTGAGCGCCGCCAGCTCGGCGCGCAGCTGCGCCGCTTCCTCAGCGGTCATCGCCTGCGCGCGCGCGGCCGTCGGCAGGCAGAACATCGACGTCGCCAGGAGGGCGGCGGTCAGGGCGTGGCGCATGAGGGAGTTGCTCCGTTGGACAAGGTGACAATCTGGTGGCGCTGTTATGACGAGTAGATGACAGCTGCACGTCAATATCGTGACATTTTTGTTTCATCGGACGCTTTTCGCTCACCTCTTGCCAGCGACACGCGAACGGCTAAGGACGTGTCAGTTTTTTCGGGCAACCTTTTGCGGCGGCCCCATCCGGGAGACCATCATGACGATCAAATTTGACGGACGCGTTGCCATTGTTACCGGCGCAGGCGGCGGCCTGGGCCGCGCTTATGCGCTCGAACTCGCACGGCGCGGCGCCAAGGTCGTGGTCAACGATCTGGGCGGTGCGCGCGACGGCACCGGCCATTCGGACGCCGCGCTGCAGGTGGTCGAGGAAATCAAAGCGTTCGGCGGCACCGCCATGTCGAATGGCGGCAGCGTCACCGAATATGAGCAGATGGTCGAAATGGTCGCCAAGGCGAAGGAAGAATGGGGCGGCGTCCACGTCCTGATCAACAACGCCGGCATCCTGCGCGACAAGAGCTTCGCCAAGATGGAGCCCGCCGATTTCGACCTGGTGCTGAAGGTGCATGTGTCGGGCAGCGCCAATGTCACCAAGGCGTGCTGGGACCTGATGCGCGAGCAGGCCTATGGCCGCATCCTGATGACCGCGTCGTCGACCGGACTCTATGGCAATTTCGGCCAAGCCAACTACGGCGCGGCGAAATTGGGGCTCGCGGGGCTCACCAAGACGCTCCATCTCGAAGGCGCGAAATATAATATCCGCTGCAACACGATCGCGCCGGTCGCGGGGACGCGCATGACCGAAGACATCTTCCCCGCCGAACTGTTCGAGAAGTTCACGCCGGAGAATGTTGTGCCTGCCGCGCTCTACCTGGTCAGCGAGGACGCGCCGACCAACATGATCGTCGGCGCAGGCGCGGGCGCGTTCCACGCCGCCTATGTCACCATGACCCCCGGCGTCGCGCTCCCCGAAGGCGAGCGCACCCCCGAAGGTGTCGCCGCGGCGTGGGAGAAGATCATCGACCGCAGCGGCGAGATCGTGCCGCAGTCGGGTAGCGAACAGTCGATGAATGTGATGAAGGCGTTGATGGCGCTGGGGTGAGGCTCGATCGATCCTCCCTTTGGCCGAAGGCCATCGGGAGGTGGCAGCGCGAAGCGCTGACGAAGGGGCAATGACACGACCGTCGCGGCCCCCCCACCATTCGCTTCGCGAACGGTCCCCTTCCCCATGGCTTCGCCACAGGGAGGATTATCGCAGCGCCACACTGTATTGACACAGCAACACGCCGCTGCCATAAAACCAGCGGGGCAAGGGGATCGGTCTAACAAGGACGACCCCGATGTATAGTGAAAGCGACCTGCAAGCTGCGGTCGATGCGAAAGTTTTGACGCCGGAGGCCGCTGCGGCGTTCCGGGCGCATATCGCGTCGGCGCGTTCGGCCCCCGCGGCGGATGAAGAATCCTTCCGCCTCATCACCGGTTTCAACGATATTTTCGTCAGCATCGCGGCGGTGATCCTGCTCGTCGCGGTCGCGTGGATCGGCCAGTCGATCCACACCGCGCTCGGCGGCGCCTTTGTCGCGCTGTCGGCATGGTTCCTCGCCGAATATTTCACCCGCAAACGCCGCATGGCGCTGCCCAGCATCGTGCTGGTGCTCGCATTCTCCGGCGGCGTGTTCGCGACCATGGTCGGCTTTCTGATCGAACATGGCGAAGCGATTTTCGGCAACCATCTGGGCGACACCATGGGCGCGATCCTGTTCGGATCGATGGCGCTGGTGACCGCGGCGGCGACCTGGGCGCATTGGAAGCGCTTCATGGTGCCGATCACGGTTGCGGCCGGCACTGCCGCGCTGGCGGGTACCGCGGTGGCGCTGGTGCTGTCGATCACCGGCATGCCCGAACGGCCTGACGCGCTGGTGATGTCGCTGGTGCTGACCGCCGGGATCGGCGTGTTCGCGCTCGCCATGTGGTGGGACCGCAGCGACCGGGTGCGCCAGACGCGGCGCAGCGACGTCGCCTTCTGGCTCCACCTGCTCGCCGCACCGATGATCGCGCATCCGATCTTCCACCTGCTCGGCGTGACCGAGGGTAATAATATCGGCAGCGGCGCCGCGGTGATGGTCGTCGCCATCTATGTGCTGTTCGGGCTGATCGCGCTGGCGATCGACCGCCGCGCCTTGCTGGTGTCTGCCCTCGCCTATGTGCTGTTCGCGCTGACCCAGCTGTTCCGCGAATTTGGCGCGGTCGAGCTGAACGTGGCGCTCACCGCCTTCGTGATTGGTTCGGCACTGCTGCTGCTCTCGGCCTTCTGGCAAAATGCCCGGGCGGTCGTGGTCGGGATGTTGCCCGACAATCTGGCGAACCAGCTGCCGGCGACGACGCGGGTGGTCAGTCCCCTACCAGCTTCATAAGCTTGCGTTCGACGGGGGCGAGCACATTGGCGAGCTCGTCCCCGCGCTTCAAGATCGCCCCGGCTTCGGAGACCAAGGCCCACATGCCTTGCCTGCTCCGCAAGGCGGGGCGTTTTTCGATACGATATTCGGGACGCTCGGCGGCGCGGCGAAAGGCCGAGAAGATCGCGGCGTCGCGGTGGAAATCCATCGCATAGTCGCGCCAATGCCCCGCCGCGACCATGCGGCCGTAAAGGTCCAGGATCCGGGTGAGTTCAGCGCGGTCGAAACCCGTCTGGAGCGGCGTTGCCCTGTTCGCGAACGGCAGCGGCGTGACGGTTCCCATCAGGCGCTATTCCGGCTCCCCTTGCGCCGCGGCGCCTCTTCTTCGGCCACCGCGTCGCGTTCGGCGATCAGCGCCGCGAGCTGTTTCTGCATCTGCTCCAGCTGGCATTGCAGCAACTCGACCTTTTGCGTCGCGGGATCGAACGTCTCGTTGCAGGTGCCGTAAGGCACGAACTCGCGGGCATATTCGGCGGCGTCGACCAGGGTCGAGCGTGCCGGTATGCCGACCATCACCGCACCCTCGGGTACGTCCTTGGTCACCACCGCATTGGCGCCGATACGCGCGCGCGGATTGACGGTGATCGGCCCCAAAATCTGCGCCCCCGATCCGACGATGACATCGTCAGCCAAGGTCGGATGCCGCTTGCCCGCGATGCCATTGGCGGGATCGGTGCCGCCCAGCGTCACGCACTGATAGATAGTGACATTGTCGCCGATCTCAGCGGTTTCCCCGATGACGGTAAAGCCATGGTCGATGAACAGGTGGCGGCCAATCTTGGCGCCCGGATGAATGTCGATCGCGGTCATCCAGCGCGACAGGTGATTGACGAAGCGCGCGAGGAAAAACAGCCGCGCCTCGAACAGCCAGTGCGCGATGCGGTGCATGCCCACCGCGACGAGCCCAGGGTAGAGTAGAATTTCCCAACGCGACCGCGGCGCAGGGTCGCGCGCCTTGATCGAATCGAGATAGGCGATCAGCCCGTTGAACATAAACTGTCCCCTGCGACCCTATTTTGTACCGGGCAAGATAGATGTTCGGGCGGCGCATTTCCACCCCCGGCGCATTTTTATCGTCAGCGGCCGATCAGGCCAAGCCGCAGCAGCAGCAATCCCTCGCTTCGCCAGCGCCGTTCGCCGTCGTTTCCGGCGATGGCGCCGGCCCAGCGGTCGAGCATCAGCAGCGCGCGGTTTGCTGCAAAAATGCTACGCGGCGGCGGCGCACAATCGCGCGCGGCGGCGAGCAACTCGCGTGCTTCCTCCGCCCCCGCCTGAACGCTGGCGCCCCACAGCAGTCCCCACCGCCGACCGCCATCGGCATCGCCGCCCGACAGCGCAAAAAGACGTGCGCCGAATTCGGTGGCGGCGGTGTGACGGTCGGCGACATCCTCGGCGAGCAGCATCGCCTCGGCCGCATCGACGAGCGTATCGAGCCCGCCCTGCCTGGCCCATGTCGCGGTGAGCGCCGCGAGCAACGGTTCGCCCTTGGGCAAGCTGTCGGGATCGCGCGCCAGCATCGCCGCCATGTCGCGCCACCAAGCGAGCTTGATCTGGCCGATCAGTGGTTCGCGCGCGCCGATAAGCAGATTGGTCAGGCGCTCCGCGAAGTCCCAAAGCGCCGCCATCGCCGCACGCCTTTCGCGCGGCACCGCGACCATGACGCGCGGGTCGCGGATGTCGGGGTACAATGGCATTTCTGGTTCGGCGTCATCCATCGTCGGCGCGCTATCACCGGAGCGTCGTCATTGCGAGCGAAGCGACGCAATCCAGAGCGGGTTTACGCTACTCTGGATCGCTTCGTCACTTCGCTCCTCGCAATGACGGGGGAGATCAAGCGCGATTGCGAACCGCCTTCACGGCTTTCACCACCCGCGGCACATCAACCAGCGCCGCCTTCTCCAAGTTCGCGGCATAGGGCAGCGGTACGTCCTCGTTACACACGCGCACGACCGGCGCGTCGAGATCGTCAAAGCCCTGCTCCATCGCGACCATCGCCAGTTCGCTGGCGATCGAGCAAATCGGCCAGCCTTCTTCGACGACCACCAGATGGTTGGTCTTTTTCAGGCTGGCGAGCACGGTCGCGGTGTCGAGCGGGCGCAAGGTGCGCAGGTCGATGACCTCGGCGTCGATGCCCTCGCCCACCAGCTGGTCAGCCGCCTCGAGCGCGAGCCCGACGCCGATCGAATAGCTGACGATGGTGACATCGCTGCCTTCGCGCATGATCCGCGCCTTGCCGATCCGCAGGACGTGGTCGGGAAGATCGGGAACGTCAAAGCTGCGGCCGTAGAGCAGCTCGTTTTCGAGGAACACGACAGGGTCTTCGCTGCGGATCGCCGCCTTCATCAACCCCTTGGCGTCGGCGGCGTCATAGGGCGAGATCACGATCAGCCCGGGGACGCTGGCGTACCAGGGCGCGAAATTCTGGCTGTGCTGCGCGCCGACACGCGACGCGGCGCCGTTGGGGCCGCGGAATACGATCGGACAGCGCATCTGGCCGCCCGACATATAGTTGGTCTTCGCCGCCGAATTGATGATGTGGTCGATCGCCTGCATCGCGAAGTTGAAGGTCATGAATTCGATGACCGGCTTCAGCCCGCCCATCGCGGCACCGGCGCCGAGCCCGGCAAAGCCATATTCGGTGATCGGGGTGTCGATGACGCGGCGCGCGCCGAACTCATCGAGCAGCCCCTGGGTGACTTTGTACGCACCCTGATATTCGGCGACTTCCTCGCCCATCACGAACACGCGGTCGTCGGCGCGCATTTCCTCGGCCATCGCATCGCGCAACGCTTCGCGGACGGTCAGGCGGACCATCGCGGTGCCTTCGGGAATGGCGGGGTCAGCGACCGCGGCTTTCGCCTTCACGGCGAGTTGTTCGGTGCCGCTTTCGGCTTTCTTGGGCGCCTCCTTTTCTTCGGGCGCATCGGCCTTCGGCGCTTCGGCAGCGGGCGCAGGCGCGGGCGCCGGTGTCGCCGCTTCCTCACCCTCACCCGTAATCGTCGCGATCACAGTGCCGACCTTCACATTGTCGGTGCCCTCGGCGACCAGGATCTGACCGATCGTGCCTTCGTCGATCGCTTCAAATTCCATCGTCGCCTTGTCGGTTTCGATCTCGGCCAGGATGTCGCCCGATTTGACCGTGTCGCCTTCCTTGACGAGCCATTTGGCGAGCGTGCCTTCTTCCATCGTCGGCGACAGCGCCGGCATCTTCAATTCGATGGCCATCTCAATATTGCTCCACCAGCACGTCGGTATACAGGTCGGGAAGTTCGGGTTCGGGCGCGCTTTCGGCAAAGTCGGCCGATTCCGCCACGATCGCCCGGATTTCCTTGTCGATATCCTTGAACTTCTCTTCGGTGATGCCCGCGTCGAGCATGACTTTCTTCAGATGTTCGAGCGCGTCGGACTTGTCGCGCACCGCCTGTACTTCCTCGCGGCTGCGATATTTGGCGGGGTCGGACATCGAATGGCCACGGTAGCGATAGGTTTTGAGCTCCATCAGCACCGGCCCCTTGCCCGCGCGCACCCATTCGAGCGCGGCTTCGGCGGCGCCGCGCACCGCGAGCACGTCCATGCCGTCGACCTGCATGCCGGGGATGCGGAAGCTTTCGCCGCGGCGATAGAGCTGGTCCTCGGCCGACGAGCGATTGACCGATGTACCCATCGCATATTGGTTATTCTCGATCACGAAGATGATCGGCAGCTTCCACAGCTCGGCCATGTTGAAGCTTTCGTACACCTGCCCCTGGTTCGACGCGCCGTCGCCGAAATAGGACATCGCGACCCCGCCGTCGTCGCGGTACTTGTGCGCAAAGGCAAGGCCGGTGCCGAGCGACACCTGCGCGCCGACGATGCCGTGGCCGCCATAAAATTTATGCTCGACGCTGAACATATGCATCGACCCGCCCTTGCCGCGCGAAATGCCCGCGGCGCGGCCGGTCAGTTCGGCCATGATGACCTTCGGATCGATGCCGTAGGCGAGCATATGGCCATGGTCGCGGTACCCGGTGATCACGCTGTCCTTGTCGCCGTCGAGCGCCGACTGCAGGCCCACGGCAACGGCTTCCTGACCGATATACAGATGACAGAAACCGCCGATCAGCCCGAGCCCGTACAGCTGCCCCGCCTTTTCCTCGAAGCGCCGGATCAGCAGCATCTCGCGATAGAATTTCTCCAGTTCCGCCGGGGTGGCGTCATAGGGAACGGGATCACGCGGCCCTTCGCGATTGGTCGCGGGCGACGGGGTCGAGGCAGTCTTTTTCGACGCGGCGGATGCGCGCGCGGGAGCTTTGGCCAAGGCGGGTTCCTTTGCAGTTAGCCGTTACGGCAAGGCTCCCTATAGGAGCGGCAAAGTGGGTTTGGCAACGCCCGGTTGGCGGCAAAGACGGTGCGATTACGAATGCAGCATTATCCCGTCATTGCGCGCGCAGCGAAGCAATGACGGGAGGCGGCTTACTTGGCTGCAGGCTCCATCGGAATGATATATTCATCCTGATGATAGGCGCCCAGCTTTTCGCGCACATATTCCTCGGCCAGATCAGGATCGACGCTGCGCCGGTCGAGAAGATTGACCCGGTTCTGAAGCTCGCTTTCCTTCTTCGCGAGCTCGCTCAGCACGACGCGCTTCTTTTCGACCGACTGGCTGTAGTCGCCCCAGGCGTAAAGCCCGGTCGGCCCGAAAATGATGTAGCCGATCATCGCCAGCACCGCGATCACCGCGACCGCGGGACCGACGGCCCGGTTCATCGATTTGCGGAGTTTGTGGCGCTGCGTCATCGCCGTCCCTTGAATCAGAGTTGATTCATGGCGTCAAGGCGTCGTGCGCAGCTTTTCCGCGATTATGCGATCACCCGAAAATCGCCGCCCCCGGATAGCGCGCCATGTCGCCCAGTTCTTCCTCGATGCGGATCAGCTGGTTGTATTTCGCCAGCCGGTCCGAACGCGCGAGGCTGCCCGTCTTGATCTGGCCGCAGTTGGTCGCGACCGCGAGGTCGGCGATCGTCGAATCCTCGGTCTCGCCCGAACGGTGCGACATCACCGCGGTGTAGCGCGCACGGTGCGCCATATCGACCGCGTCGAGCGTCTCCGACAGCGTGCCGATCTGGTTGACCTTGACAAGCAGCGAGTTGGCGAGGCCGTCCTTGATCCCTTGTTCGAGGCGCAGCGGGTTGGTGACGAACAGGTCGTCGCCGACGAGCTGGCACTTGTCGCCGACGAGGTCGGTGAGCGCTTTCCAGCCCGTAAAATCATCTTCGCTCATGCCATCCTCAATCGACTTGATCGGATAGTCGTTCACGAGCGCGGCGAGATATTCGGCCATCTGCTCGGGGCTCAGCGAAAGCCCTTCGCCGCTGATTTCATATTTGCCGTTCTTGAAGAATTCGGTTGCGGCGCAATCGAGTGCGAGCACGACATCGCTGCCGAGCTTGAAGCCCGCCTGATCGACCGACGCGGCGATGAAGTCGAGCGCGGCGCGGGTCGAGGCGAGGTTCGGGGCGAAGCCGCCCTCGTCGCCGACCGCGGTCGCGAGACCCTTTGCCGACAGGCCCTTCTTCAGCGTATGGAAAATCTCAGCTCCCCAGCGCACCGCTTCGGCGATGCTGCCGGCGCCGACGGGCATGATCATGAATTCCTGCACGTCGATCGGGTTGTCGGCATGTTCGCCGCCGTTGATGATGTTCATCATCGGAACGGGAAGCGTGCGCGCCGACACGCCGCCAACATAGCGATAAAGCGGCAGCCCGCGGGCATCGGCCGCAGCCTTGGCGGCGGCAAGGCTGACGCCGAGGATCGCGTTGGCGCCGAGGCGGCTCTTGTTCGCGGTGCCGTCGAGGTCGATCATCGCCTGGTCGAGTTCGCGCTGATCCTCGGCATCGAGGCCGATCAGGGCGTCGGCGATGTCGCCGTTCACAGCCGCGACCGCCTTGATCACGCCCTTGCCAAGGTAGCGCGCCTTGTCGCCATCGCGCAGCTCGACGGCTTCGTGTGCGCCCGTGGAAGCGCCCGAGGGGACCGCGGCGCGGCCGAAGCTGCCATCCTCCAGCAGCACATCAACTTCGACGGTGGGATTGCCGCGGCTGTCGAGGATTTCGCGGCCGTGGATGTCGATGATGGCGGTCATGGATATTGTCCTGCTGAAAGCCCTGGCGGCAGGGCGGTAGGGAAAGGCGCCCGCCTGTTATCGGCGCGGCGCGGAAATCGCAATAATGCATAGGAATTTTGCGCGCCTATGGAACCATTCGGCGTGCCTTGCTATATATTCAGACAGGACCAAAGGGATGTTCGCCGTTGCGGCGCCCGACATAAGAAGAAGAAGAGGACAACGCCATGGCCAAAGCCGCTACTCCCGCGACCAAGAAAGTTGCCGCTCCGCGTCCCAAAGCGCCTGCCAAGGCTGCCGCGACCAAGGCTGCGCCGGCGCGCAAGCCCGCTGCCGCGAAGGCCGCAAAAGACCACCCGATCCGCGACCAGCTCGCCGCGACGCGCGACACGATCAAATCCGAAGCCTCGAAAAAGGCCGCCTCGTTGAAGGACGAAGCGACGACGCTGAAGAATCAGGCGTCGGCCAAGGCGCGCGACGCCGCGACCAAGGGCAAGGACAAGGCCGCCGAAGCCGTTGGCAGCCTCGCCAAGCTGCTCGAAGACAGCGCCGGCACGGTCGACAGCAAGTTCGGCAAGCAATATGGCGATTATGCGCGCTCGGCGGCTTCGACCGTTGCCGGTCTTGCCACCTCGCTCGACAAGAAGGATCTTGACGAGCTGGCCGCGTCCACCCGCGACATGGTCAAGAAGAACCCGGCGATTGCAGTCGGTGCGGCCACCGTGATCGGCTTCGTGCTGGCCCGGATGCTCAAGGGCGGCTCGAACGATTGATCGGCCGTTGCCATCCCCTGACCCGCACACCCCATCGACGCCCGACGCGCCCAGCTTTGACGGCATAAGCCACGGCTACGCGCCCAACGGCGCGCCGGTTGCGCCGCCTCCGGTGCCGCTCGAACAGATCGTCGGCGACGTCGTCGATAACCTGTCGGCGACGGCGAAAGCCGAACTGGCGCTGATCGAGGCGCGGAGCGAGCTGGCGCTTTACGGCGCCAGCCGCGCGGCGATCTGGGGCGGTGTGGCCGCAACCGCGGCGGGCGTGGCGCTGCTGGCGCTCGCGTTCGGCGCGATATTGGTGTTGGCGCCGCGCGTCGGCCCGCTGCTGGCAACGCTGATCGTGGTGAGCGTACTACTGATCATCGCGGGCGGCGCGGCGTGGCGCGCGCACATCGGCTATGGCGACATCCGCACCGCGCTGCGGCGCGACCTGACCGGCGAAGGATTAGACGATGCCGCGGACGCGTAACCGCCTGATCTCTGCCGCGCGCCGCTCGATGCTGCAACGCGCCGAACTATATCGCCGGCTCGACGTCGCCAAGGCGGCGTTCAAGCCGGGCGCCTTGGTCGATCGCGGCAAATATCGGGTGAATGCGAAGATCGACGACGCCGCGCACGCGGTGCGGCAGGAGTTTCGCAACAACCGCCTGCCGATCGCGCTCGCCGCGGTGGCAGGCATGGCGTGGCTGCTGCGCGAACCGATCAAGGAACATGCGCCGCGGCTGACCCAGAAGATTCAGGATATGGCGAATGCGGTCGCCGATCGACTGCGCCCCGCCGATGAAACCCCCGCCGATCAGGCCAGCGCCGACGACGGCGACCATGACGCACCAGTGGAGAATGACGATGAAGCCGTTCAGTGAAACCGCCAGCGACGCCCGCGCAAAAGCGAGTGAACTTGCTGAGAAAACCGCCGAAAATGCCCGGCTGACCGCCGAAGCGGCAAAGGCGCGGATCCAGGACGGCTATGGCCGCGCGCGCGCCGCGACCGGCGATTTCGCCGCCAAGGCGAGCGAGCAGGCTGGCGTCGCGCGCGAGGCTGCGGGCGAAGCCTATGAACGCGGCAAGGCGCAGGCCAAGCGCGCGAACAGCAAGCTCAAAGACGTCGCCGAAAAGCAGCCGCTGGCACTGGTCGCGGGCGCGGTGGCGATCGGCGCGCTGCTCGGCTCGCTGCTCCCCAAGTCAGGTTCGGCGGATCGCAAGGACGATTGACCGGCTTGCCGTAGCGGCGCCGCGCTGTTAGGGGCCGCGCCTTCTCCCCTTCCCCAGCGCCAGCCCGCAAGGAAAGCAGCCATGAGCAAATTGCACCTCGTGTTCGGTGGACGCGTCAGCGATCCGCAGGGCACCGACTTTGTCGACCTCCACAATCTCGACGTCGTGGGGCTGTTCCCCGACTACAAGACCGCTGAAAAGGCGTGGCGCGCCGCGGCGCAGCGCACGGTCGACGATGCCGAAATGAAATATGTGGTGGTGCATCTGCACAAGTTGCTGCAGCCGGACAGCGAGTAAGCGTTAAGGCACCAATTAAACCCCGTTCGCCCTGAGCTTGTCGAAGGGCCGTTCTTTCGTTGCAACGTCAAAATAAGAACGGTGCTTCGACAAGCTCAGCACGAACGGGGTTTGTTTCCCACGTCGGCTTACCGAAAATTATCCGCGTAAGCCTGGATCTTGAGCGTCCGCACCGGCGGCGCAACAACCTCCGCGTCGATGCCATTGCGGTCCGCATAGGCGACCGCCTCTTCGCGGCTCGCAAAGGTCAGCCGGATCTGGCGCTGCGTATCGCCGCTCCCGGCCCAGCCCATCAGCGGATCGGGCTTGCGCGCTTCGGCGGGCGCAAATTCCAGCATCCAGCGCTCCGTCCCGGCACGCCCCGACTGCATCGCATTTTTCGGTTTCTGGAAGATGCGCGCTTTCATCGGGACAGTCCTGCGTTGGTTGGGTTGCCCGTGCCTTAGCGGCTTGGCGGGCCGACGAAAAGAGCCAACCTTATGCGCCGCCGCGCCGCGCCTGCGCCGCCTTGGTCAGCAGGGTCGGACGCGCGTTCGCGGGATCTTCGGGCCAGCTGTGCTTGGGATAGCGCCCACGCATCTCGCGCGCGACATCGTGCCAGCTGCCGTCCCAGAAACTGACCAGATCACGCGTCGTCTGGATCGGGCGGTGCGCGGGCGAGGTCAGGGCGAGGACGAGCGGCACCGGCGGATCGCCGATCGTCGGGTGCCGCGCCAGCCCGAACAATTCCTGCACCCGCACCGCGACCGTTGGCCCACCGTCGGCGCCATAATCAATCGAATGACGACTGCCGACCGGGGTAACGTAATCGGCGGGCGCATGTTTTTCGAGCAGCTGCCGCGCCGACCAGTCGAGCAGTCCCATCAGCGCGTCGGCCAGCTTGCGGTCGCCGATGTCGCGCAGCCCGCGGCACTCGGCAAGCAGCGGCGGCAACCAGATGTCGAGGCTGTCGGCGAGCGCGCCGGTCGATAGCGTATCGATGCCCGCGAACGAGGCACGCTGGCGCAGCGCCTGCGCCAGCGGTCCCCAGCCGATCAGCCCGAGTCCCTTGTCGCGCACCGCCGACAGCCGCAGCGCAATGTCATGATCGACATTGTCGCTGCGCCCCGCCTGCCCGCTGGTCAGCGCGATCGCACCGAGCCGCCGTTCGCGGCGATGATCGACGCGGTCGCTGGCGGCGTCGTAGCTGCTCGCCGCATGCGCAACGACGCGATCGGAAAAGATCGCCTCAACCTCCGCCTGGTCGATCGGCGCTGCGGCGAGGATGCGGACCCCGGCGGCATGACCCTGCGCATCGGCGATCGCGAGCCACTCGCTGCCCGCCAGCGGTTCGACCGGATCGATGCGATAGGCGCGGCCGCCGACGCTGAGATATTCGCCGCGCTGCCCGGCGCGTTGCCGCGCGACGCGGTCAGGCCAAGCCGTCGCGATCCAGCCGCCGATCGAGCGCGATGGCACCGGGTCGGTCCCCGCCGCCAACTTCTCGCCGATACCTGCCAGCCGCCGCGCCAGCCGCACCGCGCCCTCGCTGCGGTCGCCGCGCTGGCCGCGCCAGCGCCCGAGCCGCGCCTCGACATCCACGCCGCGCCCGCCCAGCCCCGGCTCGGTGAGCAGCACCGCCAAGCGGCCCGCCAGCTCGCCCTCGCCCGCGCGCGCCGCGTCGAGCAACATATGGGCCAGCGGCACCGGCAGCGGGATCGCCGCCAACGCCTTGCCATGCGCGGTGATGCGGTCGTCGTCGCCCAGCGCCCCGATCGCCTGCAGCCGCGTCTTGGCCTCGGCAATCGCTGCGGGTGACGGCGGGTCGAGCCAGCCGAGTTGGCGCGGATCGATGATGCCCCAACTGGCACAATCGAGTACCACCGGCATCAGGTCATTTTCATGGATTTCGGGCGGATCGAACGGCGGCATGCCGGCCGTCGCCGCGGCTTCCCACAGGCGGTAGGCGACCCCCGGCCCCTGCCGTGCCGCGCGCCCGGCGCGCTGGGTTGCCGACGCCTGGCTGGCGCGTTCGGTGACCAGCCGCGCGATTCCGGCAGCCTTGTCGAAGCGCGGGCGCCGCGACAGGCCCGCGTCGATGACGATCCGCACACCGTCGATGGTCAGGCTGGTTTCGGCGATGCTCGTCGCGAGGATCAGTTTGCGCCCGCCATCGGGATCGCGGACGAGCGCTTTCCGTTGGAGCGCCGGGTCGATCTGGCCGTGCAGGCGGTGAACGACCAGCGGCAGACCCGCCGCCTCGACCGCCACCGCGGCGCGTTCGATGTCGGCGGCGCCAGGCAGGAAGGCGAGCATATCGCCCTGCGCTTCGTCGGTCATCGCCTGCCGCACCGCGACCAGCACGCTCGCCTCCAATCGGTCCTCGGCGCGGCGGCCGATGTGGCGCAGCTCGAGCGGGAAAATCTTGCCCTCGCTCTTCACCACCGGCGCATTGCCGAGCAGCGCGCCGAACCGCGCGCCGTCGAGCGTCGCCGACATCGCGACCAGCCGCAAATCGTCGCGCAGCCCCTGCTGCGCGTCGATCGCGAGCGCGAGCGCAAAATCGCCGTCGAGGCTGCGTTCGTGGACTTCGTCGAACAGCACCGCCGATACGCCCGCCAATTCGGGGTCGGCGAGGATGCGGTTGCGGAACAGGCCCGGGGTCATCACCAGCAGCCGCGTCGCCGCCGACTGCTTGCTGTCGAGCCGTGTGGCATAGCCGACCTTGCCGCCAACCGCTTCGCCCATCTCCTCGGCGATCCGTTCGGCGGCGGCGCGCGCGGCGAGGCGGCGCGGCGACAAAAGCCAGACCGCCCCCTTGCACCAGGGTTGATCGAGCAGCGCGGGAGCGACGCGGGTCGTCTTGCCCGCGCCCGGCGGTGCCACAACGACGGCATTGGGTTTCAGGATCAGCGCCGCGAGAATGTCGGGCAGCACCTGGTCGATCGGCAGCGGCTGCATCAGGTCCGCGCCGCCGGGTTGCCGAGTTCGATATTGAGCCGATGGGCTGCGGCGGCGAGCGTCGCCACCTGGTCCGCCGTCACCCCGGTCGCTTCGGTCAGCACCAGATTGCCGAGCTCATATTTGCCGCTCGCCTTGATCCGCGGCTCGATGTCGCGCAGCCGCTTGCCGCGCCAGAAACCGAGCAGGACGCGGTGCTCCTCGGCGCGGATCAGGATGCACGGGCCGTTCGCCATGAACACCGGGTTGGTCCATTTGATCGTTTCGGAAAAGGGCGCGGCGGAGAGGATCGCGGCGCGCATCATTTCGCAGCGTTCGCGCTGCCAGCCCGAGAGGGCGGCGATATAGGCATCGGGGGTTTCCGCTGCTGGGCCCATCATCGGCATCGTCCGTTCCCCCGCAAAGCCCCTCCCCTTCAGGGGAGGGGTTGGGGTGGGGGCCGTCGGCCTTGCGCAAGGCCGCTGGACCCCACCCGCTGCGACTAAGCCAGCAAGCTGGCAAGTCTCGCTGCCCTCCCCTGAAGGGGAGGGATTACCAAGAATCTAATAGGCCCGCGCGACCGCAAAGGCGACCGCCTCGGTCAGCGCGGCCTTGGCGTGGCTGGCGCGGAAGCCGCCGATCGCGTCGACCGCGCGTTGGCCATAATGGCGCGCCCGCGCGAGCGTATCGTCGATCGTACCATGCTGGCGCAGCAGCCGGGTCGCGTGGGCAAGGTCTTCGTCCGACGTGCGGTGGCCGGTGATCGCCAGTTTCCAGAATTCGCGTTCCTCGGCGCTGCCGCGCGCATAGGCGAGGATGACCGGCAGCGTGACCTTGCCGTCGCGAAAGTCGTCGCCGACCCCCTTGCCCATCGTTTCGGCGTCCGAGACATAATCGATCGCGTCATCGACGAGCTGGAACGCGATGCCGAGGTTGCGGCCATAGGCGTCGAGCGCGGCCTCGGTCGCTTCGTCGCGTTCGGCGACGACCGCGGCGATCTTGCACGCCGCGGCGAACAGTTCGGCGGTCTTGGCGTTGATGATCGCGAGATATTGGTCCTCGCTGGTTTCGATGCGGCGCTGGGCGGAGAGCTGGTTGACCTCGCCCTCGGCGATCACCGCCGACGCGCGCGACAGGATCTTGAGCACCTTCAGCGACCCGTCCTCGACCATCACCTCGAAAGCGCGGCTGAACAGGAAATCGCCGACCAGCACCGACGCGCTGTTGCCCCAGATGATGTTTGCGGTTTTGCGGCCGCGGCGAAGGTCCGATTTGTCGACGACATCGTCGTGGAGCAGCGTCGCGGTGTGGATGAACTCGACCGCGGCGGCGAGCTTGCAATGGCGCCGTCCGGGATAATCGAGCAGCTTGCCGCAGGCGAGCGTCAGCATCGGCCGCATCCTTTTGCCGCCGCCTGCGATCAGATGCCCCGCGAGTTCGGGGATCAGCGGCACTTCGGACTGCATGCGGTCGAGAATGACCGAATTCACCTCGTTCATATCGGCGGCGACAAGCGCCATCATAGGGTCGAGCGAGGGGGGCCGGTCGCCGTGGAGCTGGTGGATTTCGGCAGTCATGATGCGGCGAGCCTTGGCGGCGCGGCCACGATTTTGCAACGACTTTCGGCTTGCCAGCGCCCCCTCGCCGGTGCCAAGCGGGCCGGGCACGAGAGGAGCCGCGCATGACCGACCAACTGAGCCGTTACCGCCAGAGCATCGACAATATCGACGCGGCGCTGGTCTATATGCTGGCCGAACGGTTCAAGGTCACCAAGGCGGTCGGCGAGCTGAAGGCGCGCGAGGGCATGCCGCCCGCCGATCCGGGCCGCGAAGAGCGGCAGATCGAGCGGCTCCGCAGCCTGGCGCGCGACGCCGACCTCGATCCCGATTTCACCGAAAAATTCCTGCGCTTCATCATCGAAGAAGTGATCCGCCATCACCAGCAGGCGAAGCGCGAGCAGGACGTCTGACGATGGACCATCCGATCTTTGCCAAATGGCCCGCGCAATATCCGGACCGGCTCCAGCTTTTCTCGGCGCCGACGCCGAACGGGGTCAAGGTCGGCATCATGCTCGAAGAAACCGGCCTCCCTTACGAGCCGCACCGCATCGATATCATGGCGAACGAAAGCCATGACCCGGCCTTTCTGGCGCTCAACCCGAATGGCAAGATCCCGGCGATCTATGACCCGGACGGCCCCGACGGCAAGCCGCTGGCATTGTGGGAATCGGGCGCGATCCTGATCTACCTGGCCGACAAGAGCGGGCAATTGCTGCCCGCCGATCCCGCCGCGCGCTACGAAACGATCCAGTGGTTGATGTGGCAGATGGGCGGGGTCGGGCCGATGTTCGGCCAGCTCGGCTTTTTCCATAAATTCGCGGGGCGCGAATATGAGGACAAGCGCCCGCGCGACCGTTATGCGGCGGAATCGGCGCGATTGCTCGGCGTCCTCGACGCGCGGCTGGCCGATCGGTCGTGGGTGATGGGCGATGATTACAGCATCGCCGACATTTCGCTGCTCGGCTGGGTGCGCAACCTGATCGGCTTTTACGAAGCCGCCGAGATCGTCGGTTTCGACCGTTTCGTGCAGGTTCAGCGCTGGCTGGATGCGGGCCTTGCGCGGCCGGCGGTGCAGCGCGGACTGGTCGTCACCGCAGCGTGAACTTTTCGAAGCACGGCCGGGGACGGGTTCTACCCGCCCCCGGCGCGTTCGCTTACATCCCGTCCAGACCCTTGCTGACGAGAACATTCACCGCGACGCGGCGATTCATCGCCTTGCCTTCGGGGGTGCTGTTGTCCGCCGCGGGATCGGCTTCGGACATGCCGGTCGGGGTCAGCATGCGATAGGGCTTCCAGCCGCACGCCTGTTGCAGGTGGTTGACGACGCGGCCCGCGCGCTTTTCGCTCAGCGCCTGGTTCAATTCCTCGCTGCCGGTGGAATCGGTGTAACCGACGACGAGCAGCAGTGCATTGTCCATCGCTTCGGCCTGGGTGGCGGTCGAGCAGAGGTCGGCCTTGGCCTGCGGCGACAGGATCGCCTTGCCGGTGTCGAAATTCACGTTGATCGTGCTTTTGACATTATATTGATCGATGTCGCCGACGCGGCTGCGCAGCGCTTCGGTTGCGGCGGTCTGCTCGGCAAAGCGCTGGTCGGTGCCGGTACGGATCATCGACGCGGTGCGCAGATCCTTGCTCTTGAGATCGACCTCGCTCGCGACCAGGCCGCCGTCCCATTGCAGGGTATCGACGGTCACCGGAAGACCGTTGAGCAGCGAGTCCGCCGCCAGCTTGTTGGTGCTGAGCCCCAGGAAGCCGCCCTTGGCCTTGATCTTGGTATAGTCGGCGATCGCGATCGTCGTGTCATTGCCATCGGCGGTGCGAATACGCATCCGGCCATCGCTGCGCGCCGAGATGATGCCTTCGACCTGCGGCCCCTTGGTCATCTGGTCGGGGGTCGGCAGGGTGCCATAAACGGTCGCCATGACGTCGCCGTCGGCGGGCGCTTCTTGCGATTGCGCGGCAAGGCCGACCGGCGTCGCAGCGGCCAGCGCGGTGATGAACAACAAAGTCTTTGGTCTTTTGGAAACGGTAAGCATGACCCTACTCCTTCAGTGAGCCGCCCCCGCGAATTCCCGTCGCCCCTTCTTGCAACTCGGTTC
Source organism: Sphingopyxis sp. EG6 (assembly GCF_003609815.1). NCBI lineage: Bacteria > Pseudomonadati > Pseudomonadota > Alphaproteobacteria > Sphingomonadales > Sphingopyxidaceae > Sphingopyxis > Sphingopyxis sp. EG6. Next base: position 1,165,804 of record NZ_AP017603.1, on the reverse strand, counting down.
GCCCGGCAAGACGGGACGTTCGATTGCGCAGACAATATGGGCGGATTGTGCGGTGAACCGATGCAAAGCGCCCCGCATCGCGGGAATTTTGGGGGCGTTTAGCCCGCCGGCAGCCGCAGCCGCACCAGCAGCCCGCCCAGATCGTCGCTCTCTTCGAGCGCAATGCTGCCGCCATAGATTTCGGCGACGTCGCGCACGATCGCGAGGCCGAGCCCGGTACCGGGCTTGCCGCTGTCGAGGCGGACGCCGCGATCGAAAATGCGCGTGCGGTCGGCGGGCGAGATCCCCGGGCCGTCGTCCTCGACCAGTATCTCCGCCATCGACCCGTCGCGCTGGATGGTGACGAACACGCTGCCGCCGCCATATTTCGCGGCATTTTCGAGCAGGTTGCCGACCAGTTCATCAAGGTCCTGGCGTTCGACGCGCGCCACCAGCTGCTTGTCGCCCGCCGCGTCGAGCCGGACCTTGGGATAGAGCAGCGCCACCGCGCGCGTCACGCTGTCGACGCTTTCGCGGACATTGGCGCGCGCCTGCGCCGCACCCCGACGCCCGACCGCGCGCGCCCGCGCCAGATGATGTTCGACCTGTCGCTGCATCGTCGCGGCCTCGCGCCGCACCGTGTCGGCGAGCGGCGAGGTCTGGCTGGTCGCGCTGTTGAGCAGGACGGTGAGCGGGGTCTTGAGCGCGTGCGCCAGATTGCCCGCGTGGAGACGCGCCTCCTCGGCCTGTTTCTCGTTATGCGCGAGCAGTGCGTTGAGCTCGTCGACCATCGGCTGCACTTCCAGCGGCAGCGGCGCATCGACGCGGCGATTCTGCCCGCCGCGCATCGCGGCGATCGCGCGCCGGATATGCCGCAGCGGCCAGAGGCCGTAAAAGGTCTGAAGCGCGGCAAGGATGATGAGCCCGAGCCCGAGCAGCGCCAGGCTGGGGATCAGCGTCTGGCGCACCGCGCCGACCTGGGCGTCCAGCGCCTCGCGCGACTGCGCGATCTGGTATCGCCAGCTGACCTTGCTGCCCGGCAGGATGACGTTGCGTTCGAGCACGCGCAGCTCCTCGTCAGGGAACTGGGTACTGTCATAGGTGTGGATCTGGTCGTCGATATGCGGTGTCGACGCCTTCAGCGACCGTTCCCACAAGGATCGCGAGCGATAGGGTTCCTGATTGCCCCCGCTGATCTGCCAGTAAAGGCCGCTGTACGGTTCCAGGAATCGCTGGTCGCCGAGCGGCTCGACCAGCCGCACCTCGCCATCGGGGCCGATTTCGGACGAACGGATCATCGCGATCAGCACATATTCGAGGCTGGAATCGAAATTGCGCGTGATCGCGCCGGTCAGCACGCGATCGAGCGCGAAACCACCGCCGATCAGCAGCACCGAAATCCACAGCGCCGCGATCGCGATCATGCGCCGCGCCAGCGATCCGGTCATGCGGCTGGTCAGCGCGACAGGTTTTTCCACCGGTTCGCGCGCCGTGACGCCTGTCGCACTGGAGTCCATATCGGCCATGGCCGAACGGTTCAGCCCTGCGGATCGTCGAGCTGGTAACCCAGACCGCGGATCGTCGTGATGATGTCGGCGCCCAGCTTTTTGCGGATACGCGTCACGAACACTTCAATCGTGTTCGAATCGCGGTCGAAGTCCTGATCGTAAATATGCTCGATCAGCTCGGTGCGCGACACCACCTTGCCCTTGTGGTGGAGCAGATAGGACAGCAGCTTATATTCCTGCGCGGTGAGCTTGACCGCTTCGCCCGCCAGCGTGACGCGGCCCGAACGGGTGTCGAGCCGCACGTCGCCCGCGGTCAGTTCGCTCGACGCGTTGCCGGCGGCGCGGCGAATGAGCGCGCGCAGACGGGCGATCAGTTCTTCGGTCTGGAACGGCTTGGCCAGATAATCGTCGGCGCCGGCATCCAGCCCCGCGACCTTGTCCGACCAGCTGTCGCGCGCGGTCAGCACCAGCACCGGGAAATTGCGCTTTTCGCGGCGCCAGCGGTCGAGCACCGTCAGCCCGTCGATTTCGGGCAGCCCCAGATCGAGGATCGCGGCATCGTAATTTTCGGTCGAGCCGAGGAAATGGCCATCCTCGCCATCGGTCGCCAGATCGACGGCATAACCGGTCGCTTCCAGCGTCGCCTTTAACTGCGGGCCGAGGGTGGGTTCGTCTTCGACAATCAAGATCCGCATTCGGACGCCTTTCCTTGGCGGACCGGTGACCCCGGCCGCATGTTTCGACTGTGTATCAAGTCCGAACGATCATCGCAAAATGTCGTTGCGAAGCGCGTCGGCGATTTCGGAAGCTTCAGGGTTTGCGGCCGACGATCCGGCCGGTGCGGGCATCGACATAGACGACGACGACCTGGCTGCCGTCCATGAACTTCAGCGCATAGATCATCCGGCCAGCATCGAACTGCGGCCCGCCGAGATAGGTCATCTCGCTATAGGGCGCGCGCGAACGGACTTCGGCGATCAGCCGGTTGAGCGGAATGACCTGCCCCTGCGCCGCCGCATCGCGCAGATGGTCCTGATCGCGATTGCCGCGCGCGGCCGCGGGTGCGCCTGCGGACAGCAGCAGGGCCGAGATGAGCGAGAAGATCAGGGTACGGGTCATGGCCGTCTCTCTAATGCAAAGGCATTGAATAGGCGATGAATGGTCCGGTCAGCTGGCGTTTCGCTTGCGCGTCGGGTCGACCGGGCCATGGTGGGCGCGGCAGGGATTGAACCTGCGACCCCACCCGTGTGAAGGGTGTGCTCTACCACTGAGCTACGCGCCCGTCCGGGGATCGACCGAATGTTCGACGCCCGAAAGCCGGACGTCCATAGCCGCTGCGCCGATGATTGCAACGGCGATTTCGCCGAAACGGCCGTCCCGATGCAAATCAGGCCGCAGCTTGCGCCGCGGCCTGAAATATTCTCACCGAAAGGGCTGGCCAATCAGTTGACCGCGTCCTTGAGCGCCTTGCCGGCCTTGAACTTGGGCTGGTTCGATGCCGCAATGGTCATCGTTTCGCCGGTGCGCGGATTGCGACCGGTCGATGCCTTGCGCTTGCTGACTGCGAACGTGCCGAAACCAACGAGACGAACTTCGCCACCCTTTTTCAGCGAACCCGTGATCGCTTCGAAAACGGCTTCGACCGCCTTGCTCGCGTCACCCTTGGTCAGGCCGCTCGAGTCAGCGACGGCGGCGATCAGGTCTTGTTTGTTCATGCCTAAGGAACCCCTGCTTATGGTTGATTGAATGAGTCATGGTCATGCCATGGGGCGCCACTAACGCCGTTTCGCCCCGCCTTGTCAAAGCAAAAAAGGGCGAAAACGGCGGTTAAACGACGATTTTGCGACGAAAAGCAGGGCTGCGAGAGTTCGATCCACCGCCGTCAGTGGCGAATCGTCGTCTCGGGGTCCGTTCCCGGCGCCAGCGGCGGCGAAGCGGCGAGTTCATCCGCCTCGGTCCATTCGATCGGCACGACCGGACTGACCAGCGCTTCCGCCAGCACCTGATCGACATGGCTGACCGGAATGATCTTCAACCCGCTGGTGATATTCGCCGGGATTTCGACCAGATCCTTTTCATTTTCTTCGGGGATCAACACGGTCTTGATCCCGCCGCGGAGCGCCGCGAGCAGCTTTTCCTTGAGGCCGCCAATCGCCAGCACGCGGCCACGCAGCGTGACTTCGCCGGTCATCGCGACATCGCGGCGCACCGCAATGCCGGTCAGCGTCGAAATCATCGCGGTGACCATGCCGACGCCCGCCGACGGCCCATCTTTTGGCACGGCGCCTTCGGGCAAGTGGATATGGATGTCCTTGCGCGCGAACAGGCTCGGCTTGATCCCGTAACTCGGCGCGCGCGCCTTGACGAACGACAGCGCCGCCTGGACGGATTCGGTCATCACTTCGCCGAGCTTGCCGGTGGTCCGCACCTGGCCCTTGCCCGACGCGGTCACCGCCTCGATCGTCAGCAATTCGCCGCCGACCTCGGTCCAGGCCAGGCCGGTGACGGCACCGATCTGATCCTCCAGATCGCCCATGCCGTGGCGATATTTGCGCACGCCCGAGAAGTCCGAAAGATTGTCAGGCGTAATCGTGACGCTTTCCGCCTTGCCTTCGAGAATGCGGCGGAGCGCCTTGCGCGCAAGCTTGGCGATCTCGCGCTCCAAGGTGCGAACCCCCGCTTCGCGCGTGTAATAGCGGATCAGGTCGCGCAGGCCTTCCTCGGTCAGCTCGAATTCGCCGTTCTTCAGCCCGTGCGCCTCGATCTGCTTGGCGATCAGGTGACGCTTGGCGATCTCGACCTTCTCGTCCTCGGTATAACCTTCGAGCCGGATGATCTCCATGCGGTCGAGGAGCGGCTGCGGCAGGTTCAGCGAGTTCGCGGTGGTCACGAACATCACGTCGCTGAGGTCGACGTCGATTTCCAGATAATGGTCCTGGAACTTCGTATTCTGTTCGGGGTCGAGCACTTCGAGCAGCGCCGATGCCGGATCGCCGCGAAAATCCTGACCCAGCTTGTCGATTTCGTCGAGCAGGAACAGCGGGTTCATCGTCCCCGCCTTTTTCAGGTTGGTGACGATCTTGCCCGGCAGCGAACCGATGTACGTCCGGCGATGGCCGCGGATTTCGGCCTCGTCGCGCACGCCGCCCAGCGACTGGCGGATGAATTCGCGCCCGGTCGCCTTGGCGATGCTCTTGCCAAGGCTGGTCTTGCCGACGCCCGGCGGGCCGACGAGGCACAGGATCGGCCCCTTCAGCTTGTTGGTGCGCGCCTGCACGGCCAGATATTCGACGATCCGGTCCTTGACCTTTTCCAGCGCATAATGGTCGTCGTCGAGCACGGCCTGCGCCGCGGCGATGTCCTTTTTCAGCTTCGACTTCTTGCCCCACGGCAAGCCGATCAGCGTGTCGAGATAGTTGCGCACCACCGTCGCCTCGGCCGACATCGGCGCCATCGCGCGCAGCTTTTTCAGCTCGGCGTTCGCCTTGGCCTTCGCCTCCTTCGACATTTTCATGCCGTCGATTTTCTGCTGCAATTCAGCGAGGTCGTCGCCGCCCTCGCCATTGTCGTTGCCCAGCTCGCGCTGGATCGCCTTCAGCTGCTCGTTGAGGTAATATTCGCGCTGGCTCTTTTCCATCTGGCGCTTCACGCGGCCGCGGATCTTCTTTTCGACCTGCAGCACGCCGAGTTCGCCTTCCATGAAGGCAAACACCATTTCGAGCCGCTTCGACGGCGTATCTTCGACCAGCAACGCCTGCTTGTCGGACACCTTGATATTGAGGTTGCCGGCCACCGAGTCCGCGAGGCGCGAAGCGTCGTCGATCTGCGACAGCTGAACCGCGGTTTCGGCGGGCATCTTCTTGTTGAGCTTGGCGTAATTTTCGAACTGGTCGACCACCGAACGCATCAGTGCGGCGGTATCGACGCTGTCGTCGACGGTGTCGGCGATCGGCTTCACGCTCGCCATCACTGTCTTGTCGTCATTCGTCAGCGCGACCAGCTTGGCGCGCTCCTTGCCTTCGACCAGCACGCGAACGGTGCCGTCGGGCAGCTTGAGCAGCTGCAGCACGGTGGCGATGACGCCGACGTCGTACAGGTCTTCGCGCTGCGGATCGTCCTCGCCCGGATCGAGCTGGGCGACGAGGAAGATTTCCTTGTCGCTTTCCATCGCGGTCTCGAGCGCGGCGACCGAACGGTCGCGCCCGACGAACAGCGGCACGATCATGTGCGGGAAAACGACGATGTCACGCAGCGGCAGCAGGGGAAAAGATTGCGTCATTACGGCTCCCGGACGGGCGCCACGACCGGACGCACCGCCCCTCTTATAGGGTGTTCATCGCTAATATGGCGTAACTTCGCACGCATTCAATGTCGGAGTGCTGAATGGGTTGATCAATCCTCCCTGTCGCATAGCGATGGGGAGGTGGCAGCGCGGAGCGCTGACGGAGGGGCGATGACGTGACGTTGCAGCCCCTCCACCACCGCCTGCGGCGGCGGTCCCCCTCCCCATCGCTTCGCGACAGGGAGGACCATTTTCGCTCAAAACGGCAGCTTGAAACCCGGCGGCAGCGGCAGGCCGCTCGTCATCTTGCCCATTTCTTCGTTGCTCGCCCGGTCGGCCTTTTCGCGCGCGTCGTTGAATGCGGCGGCGAGCAGATCCTCGAGCATCTGTTTGTCCGAAGGAACGATCAGGCTGTCGTCGATGCTGATCGACTTGATCCGGCCCTTGGCGCTCGCCAAAATCCGCACCAGCCCGCCGCCCGAGACGCCTTCGACCTCGACGCTGTCGAGCTTCGCCTGCGCCTCCTGCATCTGCGCCTGCACGGTGGCGGCAGCTTCCTGCGCCGCCTTCATCATTTCTTCGATCGATTTCATGGGTTGGACTTATGGCGATTGTCGGCGGGGTCTTCAAGGCTGGCGTCGGGAAAAGCCGCCAATGCGGCCTTCACCACCGGCAGTTCGCGGATCCGCGCATCATTGTCGGCGGCGGTCGCGGCGCGCACTTCGCCCAGGCTGGGCCGCGCATCACCCTCCCCCGCCCTGACATGCCAGCGGCTGCCCGTCGCCGCGAACAGCGCGTCGCCCAGATCGCGCGGAAAAGCGGCGGACAGCGCCGGGTCGGCGGCAAAGACCAGCTCGCCCGGCGCAAGGTCGATGACCCGCACATGATCATGCACCTGCACCGCCAGCCGATGATTGCCGCTGCTTTCAAGCAATTGATGAATCTGCGCGATCGTCAGCGACGTGGCCGGACTTTCGGTGACGGGAGCCGCCTCGGCGACCGGCGCTGCGAGGGTAGCCGTCTCGCCCCCGGGCGCAGCGGCGGGCGCCGCGAGCGGCATCGTCGGTAGCCGCCCCGATTCCAGCAACTTCGCCAGTTCGCCCGGATCGGGCATCGACGCCGCATAAATCACCCGCAACAAGAGCATTTCCAGATGCTCGAGTGGGTTGTTCGCGCGCAGCACCTCGTCATGGCCCTTGAGCAGCAACTGCCACAACCGGTTGAGCGGCGCGAACCCCAGTTTTTGCGCCCAGTCGCCGATGCGTTCGCGGTCGGCCTCGGCCAGCGCGGGATCGTCATGGCGCGACACCTTGGCCAGCGTCACCGCATGGGTCAGGTCCATCAACCCGCGCACCATCGCCACCGGCTCGATCCCCAGCGCATATTGCGCGCGCGCCAGATCGATCGCACCGCCGCTGTCGCCGTCCAGGATCGACGCCATCAGATTGGCAATCGACGAACGATCCGACAGCCCGAGCATCACGCGCACCTGCGCCGCGCCGATCATCCCGCCGCCATCGAGGTCGGCATGGGCAATCGCCTGATCCAGAATCGACAGACCGTCGCGCACCGATCCCTCGGCGGCATTGGCGATCAGCCAGATCGCCGGCGCCTCGGCCTCGACGCCTTCCTTCTGCAAGATCGCGCTGAAATGCGCGAACAGCATATCGGGGGTGATGCGGCGGAGGTCGAAGCGCTGACAGCGCGACAGCACCGTCACCGGCACCTTGTTCACTTCGGTCGTCGCGAACAGGAATTTGACGTGCGGCGGCGGCTCTTCGAGCGTTTTCAGCAATGCGTTGAACGCGTTACGCGACAACATGTGCACTTCGTCGATGATATAAATCTTGTAGCGCGCCGACACCGCAGCATAGCGCACCGCCTCGATGATCTCGCGCACATCATCGACGCCGGTGTTCGACGCGGCGTCCATTTCGATCACGTCGATATGGCGGCCCTCGGTGATCGCACGGCACGGTTCGCACACGCCGCACGGATCGATCGTCGGCCCGCCCTGGCCGTCGACGCCGATACAGTTCAGCGCCTTGGCGATCAGGCGCGCGGTCGACGTCTTGCCGACCCCGCGCACGCCGGTCATCAGAAACGCATGCGCGAGCCGGTCGCGCGCGATCGCATTGCCCAGCGTGCGCACCATCGCATCCTGCCCGATCAGCTCGGCAAAGGTTTGCGGGCGGTATTTACGGGCAAGGACGCGGTACGGGCCGGATGAGGCCTGCGGCTTCACCTCGGGCAGGTCCATTCCCAGCATCGCGGGTTCGTCGTCGGCGGAATCGCTCATGGCATCGTCTTAGGGACGACGCGCGATCTTGTCGAAGGGGGAAATGGGGTGGGAGCCGGAACGACCCGCAGCGAATTCGTTGCGGCTGCTTCCTTCCGGACCTGACCGGGTTGGCGAAGACTGCGTCCGCCCGACTCCCGCGGCGCATATGGCGGGGGTCGAGGGGAAATGCAAGGTCGGCCATTAGGTCGGCTTTGGGGTGGGGTCGGACGGACCTAAACCGTCGCCCCCGCGAAGGCGGGGGCCGCTAGCCGCCTATTCCTGCGGGGCCGCGCAAACCGGTTGCGGCCCGCGCCTTCGCGGGGGCGACGGCTAGTTTCGGTCGTTTCCCGACCTTCGTCATCCCGGACTTGATCCGGGATCCATGACGACGGCGCAGCTATGGATCCCGGATCAAGTCCGGGACGACGATATTTATAAATGGCCGCTTCCGGTCTTCACCACTCAGCGCGGTCCCTGCATATTCCGGCTTTCGCTTGGAATATGCACCGTCAGCCCGTCCATCGTCTCGGTCAGCACGATCTGGCACGCAAGACGGCTCGTTCGCCGCACCCCGGCGGCGAGGTCGAGCATATCCTCTTCCATTTCGCTCGCTGGAGGCAGGCGCTCGAAATCCTCTTTCGCCACGATGACATGGCAGGTCGAACAGGCCATCTGCCCCTCGCACGTCCCCTCCAGCGGCATCATATGCGCCTGCGCGACGTCGAGCAGGATGCTGCCCGGTTCTGCTTCGGCCTCGGTGCGCTCCTTGCCATCGGCGTGGATGAAGGTGACGCGCATCAATTGACCCTCTGCAATCGCGCGGCGTCCTTGATCGCGGTCAGCCCGTCGCGCAATTCCTGCTCGCTGGTATAGCGCCCCCAGCCGAGGCGGATCGATGCGCGGGCGTCGGCTTCGCTGACCCCCATCGCACGCAGCACATGGCTGACCTTGCCCGAACCGCTGCCGCACGCACTACCGAGCGAGAAGGCGACATTGCGCGCGTCGGACATCAGGCGCAGGCCGTTGACGCCCTCGCGCCGGATGTTGAGATTGCCGTGGTAGCGCGCATCGACCGCGCCATTGACGCTCCATTCGGGCAACATTTCGCGCGCCAGCGACCACAGCCGTTCGACATGCGCGGCATCCGCGTCCGCCCGTTCGGCGGCGAGTGCCGCGGCGGCGCCGAACCCGGCGCACAGCGCGGGCGAGACCGTGCCCGATCGCATCCCCTGTTCCTGCGCGCCGCCGAACATCAGCGGCGGCAGGTCGATGCCATCGCGGATCCACAGCGCGCCGATACCCTTCGGCCCGTGAATTTTGTGCGCCGAGATGGCGATCAGGTCGGCGCCCTCGGGAATCGCGACGCGGCCATAGCCCTGCACCGCGTCGCACAGCAGCAGGCTGTTCGTCGCATGCGCGGCGGCGGCATATTCGGCGACCGGCTGGATCGTGCCGACCTCATTGTTCACCAGCATCGCCGCTACGATGCCATTTTCGGGGATCAGCGCGGGGTCGGGAGGCAACGCCACCCCGTCGCCATCGACCGGCAGGATCGTCGCATTCAAACGCTCGAGACATTGCAGCGATGCGGCATGCTCGATGCTGAACCCCGCGACGCCGCCGGGCATGATCTCGGCGCCGCGCAGCAGCGCCCAGTTGAGCGCCTCGGTCGCGCCCGAGGTAAAGAAGACGCGGCCGCCCTTGGGGAGCAACGCTGCGACCTGATCGCGCGCCACTTCGACCGCGGCCGCCGCGGCGCGGCCAGCCTTATGGGTGCTCGACGGGTTGGCGAAGCCCCCAAGGTCATTGGCGCCCTCGCCCGGCCCTTCCAGCCAGCGCAGCATCGCCGCGCGCGCCTCGGGGGCGAGCGGCGTCGTGGCTTGATAATCGAGGTAAATCATGCGCGGCATCTGCCTCTAAATCCCGTTCGTGTCGAGCGAAGTCGAGACACGCGAACGCGTGCGCTACGCAACGTGTCTCGACTTTGCTCGACACGAACGGAAAAAAGGCGGTCGTTTGAACGCGTCTTATTGCGAGCGATTCGCAAAAGTTGCAAGTTGCAACGCTGTTTCTATATAGGCGCCATCTTCGCTCCGCCACCCTGCCACTCCGGCGATTCGGCGGTCAGCCGCAAAAGATAAGAGGTGCTCCCATGCCCGACGTGATTTTCCCCGGCCCCGAGGGCCGTATCGAAGGCCGTTTTTCGCCCCCGCCGCGCCCGCGTGCGCCGGTTGCGATGATCCTGCACCCGCATCCGCAGGGTGGCGGGACGATGAACGACCGCATCACGCAGGCGATGTACAAGAGCTTCGTCGCGCGCGGTTTCGCAGTCTTGCGCTTCAACTTCCGCGGCGTCGGCCGCAGCCAGGGCACGTTCGACAACGGCATCGGCGAACTCAGCGATGCGGCGTCGGCGCTCGATTGGGTCCAATCGATCCATCCCGAAGCGCAGACGACGTGGATCGCGGGCTTCAGCTTCGGCGCTTGGATCGGCATGCAGCTGCTCATGCGCCGTCCCGAAATCCGCGGCTTCCTGTCGGTCGCACCGCCGGCGAACATGTATGACTTCAGCTTCCTCGCGCCCTGCCCCTCTTCGGGCATCATCGTCGCGGGCGGGCAGGACGAGATCGTGCCGCCGTCCGCGGTGCAGAAGCTGGTCGACAAGTTGCGCACGCAGAAGGGCATCACGATCCATCACGACGAGATCCCGCGTGCGAACCATTTCTTCGAACATGAGCTCGACCAGCTGATGAAGTCGCTCGATAATTATCTGGATATGCGGCTCGCGCCGGATTCGCCGATTCGCTGATAATCGCCGTCGCCCCCGCGCAGGCGGGGGCCGCTATCGGCCTCGCGCTATCTTTCCAGCGGCCCCCGCCTGCGCGGGGGCGACGCGCACTATTTCACCGGCACCAGCCACACCGCGACATTGGCGAACATCACCAGCGCCGCGACCAGCATCAGCAGTGCGCGGCGCTTGTCGCCCTGGCGGAAAACATAGGCCGCCCCGCCGGTCAGCACGACCCCGGTGAGCATCAGCACGGATATGACGGTATCGGACATGGCGGAGCTTTATCGGCCGCGTCACAAATTTGCCACCTCACTTATGGCCAAATCGGACGGCGTCGCCTAAAGGGCCGACATCGATTCCCTTGACCCCAGCGGGAGCCGCGCCGATGCGCATCGCCATTGCCTCTGACCATGCCGCCTACGAGCTGAAAGCGCTGCTCGCCGACTGGCTGTGCACCGAAGGCCATGATGTCGAGGATTTGGGCACAAACGGCCCCGATAGCGTCGATTACCCCGATTTTGGATATGCGCTGGGCGATGCTATGGCAGCGGGCCGCGCCGACCGCGGTGTCGCGCTGTGCGGATCGGGGATCGGCATTTCGATCTCGGTCAATCGCAACCCCGCCGCGCGCTGTGCTTTGGTGTCCGAACCGCTGTCGGCGAAACTGTCGCGCGAACATAATGACGCCAATGTCATCGCGATGGGCGCGCGGCTGACCGGCATTGACATGGCCAAGGCTTGCCTCACCGCCTTCCTCACCACCGACTTTGCCGGCGATCGCCATGCGCGCCGCGTCGACAAACTTTCAAACCCGCCGCAACTGGAGACCAGCCGATGACGACCAACACGCTCGACAAGCCCATCAAATCGGCCGGCTATTTCACCGACGGCGTCGGCACCGTCGATCCCGCCGTCGCCGCGGCGATGAAGCATGAACTGGAACGCGAACAATATCAGATCGAACTGATCGCTAGCGAAAACATCGTGTCGAAAGCGGTGCTCGAGGCGCAGGGATCGGTCTTCACCAACAAATATGCCGAGGGTTATCCCGGCCGTCGCTATTATCAGGGCTGCGCGCCGTCGGACGAGGTCGAAACGCTCGCCATCGACCGCGCCAAGCAGCTGTTCGATTGCGGTTATGTCAATGTCCAGCCGCATTCGGGGGCGCAGGCGAACGGCGCGGTGATGCTGGCGCTGACCAAGCCCGGCGCGACGATCCTCGGCATGAGCCTCGACGCCGGCGGTCACCTGACCCACGGCGCACCGCCCGCGATGTCGGGAAAATGGTTCAACGCCGTGCAATATGGCGTGCGCGCCGACGACCATCTCGTTGATTTCGATCAGGTCGAAGCGCTGGCGAAAGAACATCGTCCGGCGCTGATCATCGCAGGTGGCTCGGCCTATCCCCGCACTCTCGACTTTGCCCGCTTCCGCAAGATCGCCGATGACGTCGGCGCGTTGCTGATGGTCGATATGGCGCATTTCGCCGGACTCGTAGCGGGCGGCGTTCATCCTTCACCGCTGCCGCACGCGCATGTCGTCACCACGACGACACACAAGACGCTGCGCGGCCCGCGCGGTGGTATGATCCTGACCAATGACGAAGCGATCGCCAAGCGGATCAATTCGGCGGTGTTCCCCGGCCTGCAGGGCGGCCCGCTGATGCATGTCATCGCTGCCAAGGCGGTGGCGTTCGGCGAAGCGCTGCGCCCCGATTTCAAGGATTATGCGAAGGCCACCGTCGCCAATGCGCAGGCACTCGCCGGTCGACTCAAGGCGCGCGGCGCCGATATCGTAGCGGGCGGCACCGACACGCATCTCGCGCTGATCGACCTGCGTCCGCTCGGCGTCACCGGCCGCGACGCCGACGAGGCGCTCGAACGCAGCGCGATCACCTGCAACAAGAACGGCATTCCCTTTGACCCGCTGCCGCCGATCAAGACCAGCGGCATCCGCGTCGGATCGCCCGCGGGCACGACGCGCGGCTTCGGCATCGCCGAGTTCGAGGAAATCGGCGACATGGTCGCCGACGTGCTCGAAGCACTGCGCGACAAGGGCGAGCATGGCGATGCCGATGTCGAAGCCAATGTGCGCGGCCGCGTTCGCGCCCTGTGCGAACGCTTTCCCATCTATCAGGGCTGAAACCGTTGGCGCGCCAACATCCTGAAGAGCCGACACTGGCCGAGCTGACGATCGAAGAGGTCAAGGCGATGGGCAAGCAGGGGCTGGCGCATCCGTCAACCAAGCCAGTCCTCACCGGCGGCGTAATTGGAGCGGTCGCAGGCGCGGTCCTGCCGGTGGTGAGCTGGCCCGTCGGGCTGTTCGCGGGCGCCGCGATCGCGCTTTATTCGCGGGTGAAACGCTAGACCATGCGCTGTCCCTATTGCGGCCATGAAGACAGCCAGGTGAAGGACAGCCGTCCGACCGAGGACGGCGCGGCCATTCGTCGGCGCCGCCAGTGCGAGGATTGCGGCGCGCGCTTTACGACATTCGAGCGCATCCAGCTGCGCGAAGTATCGGTGCTCAAGGCCGGCGGCGGTCGCGAGCCCTTCGACCGCGAAAAGCTGATGCGCAGCATCCAGATCGCGTGCCGCAAACGCCCGATCGACGGCGCGCGCATCGAACGGCTAGTGTCGGGTATCCAGCGCCAGCTCGAAACATCGGGTGAGAATGAAGTGCAGGCCGCGCAAATCGGCGCGATGGTGATGGAAGCGCTGAAAGGTTTCGACAGCGTCGCCTATATCCGCTTCGCCAGCGTCTATCGCGAGTTCACCGAGGCCAAGGATTTCGAGGAATTCGCCTCGTCGGTGACCGAGGCGGCGCATAAAAATTGACCTTGGCCGTAGCACCACCGCCCGTCATCATCCTTGTCCGTCCGCAGCTTGGCGAAAATATCGGCAAGGCGGCGCGGGCGATGCTCAATTTCGGGCTGACCGAGTTGCGACTCGTCGCGCCGCGCGACGGTTGGCCCAACCCCGACGCAGGTCCGGCGGCGGCGGGGGCCGACGTCGTACTGGCCGAGGCGCGGGTGTTTGATAGCCTGGCCGACGCCGTCGCCGATTGCACCACCATCTATGCCACGACCGTGCGCAAGCGGGGGGTGATGAAGCCGGTGCTGACCCCGGAAGCCGCGGCGCGCGCCGTGCATGCCGAGGCTGGACGTTCGGCCTATGTTTTCGGCGCCGAGCGTTCGGGGCTCGAAACCGACGACGTCGCCCTCGCCCACGCGATCGTGACCGTTCCGATCAACCCCGCCTTCGCATCGCTGAACCTGGCGCAGGCGGTGATCCTGCTCGCCTATGAATGGTCGAAGCATGCGCCGAGCGAAGCCGAAGGCGGCGTCGCGCTCGCCAGCCCGCCGACCGTGGCGCTCGATCCCGTCGCGCCGCATGGCGAGCTGGAGGAATTGATCCAGCACCTGGTCCGCGACCTCGACGCCAGCGGCTATTTCAATCCGCCCGAACGAACCGAGGCGACGCTGCGCACGCTGCGTACCGCGCTGACCAAGACCGGCTGGTCGCACAATGATATCAGGATGATGCACGGGGTCATAACCAGTCTTGGCAGGACGCCCCGCGCGCGATAACAGACGCCTCCCCTCTCTGGAGTTCGATCGTTCATGTTGACCTTGATGATGTCGCTGGCGCTTGCAGCTGCGACCACCGAAACCCCGCCCGCATCGCCGACGACCGAGACGGCGGCCAAGCCCGAGAAGGTCAAGCCGAAGCTGATCTGCCGCCGGATCGCCAACACCGGCAGCCGCCTGCCCGAGCGCGAATGCCGTACGCAGGAAAGCTGGGATCGTCAGGCCGACACGACCAGCCAGCAGCTGAAGGGCGCCAAGTGATGGCGGCGGGTGCCTGACCCGGCGCCCGCCCCCCATCATCCCTTGCCCATCACTATCAAGCCACGGTGCACCGGTACCTTGGCCGTTTAGCGAAGCGAATTTAGGCCTTGATCCGATCAAGGAGTTTGATTCGATGCTGACGCTTTTCCTCTCCCTCGCCCTGTCGTCCGCCGCGCCCGATGCGGCAACGGCAGCCCCGCCTGCGACCCCCGACGCAGCAGGTTCGACAAAGCCCGCTAAGCCCAAGAAGATTTGCCAAAAGGTCGAAACGACCGGCAGAACGGTACCAAAGCGCGTCTGCCGCATCATCGCCGAACCGGCGCAGCCTGCCCCCGACGCGACGCGCGCCGAAACAGCGGCGCCTACCGGGGGGCGCCGCTAACCAGGATCAGTGATCGGCGCGAATGCGGCGCCACTCGGTGGCTTCATAGGCGATCGATTGCTCGACGAGCACGTCCCATATCGCGCGGAAATGCTCGGGTGGCAGCCCGGCCAGCTCGGCCTCGCGCGCCACATTGTCCAGCACCTGCGCCTTGCGTGCTTCGTTGCGCACGGCGCCATGATCGGTCTTGATCCGCGCCGCGGCGTCCATATAGCCAAAGCGCCGCGCCAGCAGCGCGACAAGTTCGCGGTCCATCTGATCGACGCCGGCGCGCACGTCGATCATCGTCTCGCACTGTTCGGGAAGTTTGATGTCAGTCATGTGCCGAGCGTTTAGCGGAATTTATCCGGCTGTCGAGGCACCAGTACGGACACAGCGCCGCACGCTTGACTTTGCCCCGCCCCCCGGCTAACCGCGCGCCTTCGCAATGGACCCCGCACCCCGGTGAAGCGGCGGTCGCATAGGACCCAGCTCCTATGGTGCGACCCGGGAACCCGCCGAAATCCTTCGGCACACAGCATATTGGAGACGACAATGTCGAAGCGCCAGAGCGCCAAGTATAAACTCGACCGCCGCATGGGCGAGAACATCTGGGGTCGCCCGAAGAGCCCGGTCAACCGCCGCGAATATGGCCCCGGCCAGCACGGCCAGCGCCGCAAGGGCAAGGTGTCGGACTTCGGCATCCAGCTCCGCGCGAAGCAGAAGCTGAAGGGCTATTACGGCGACATCACCGAAAAGCAGTTCAAGAAGAACTATTTCGAAGCCAGCCGTATGAAGGGCGACACCGGCCAGAACCTGATCGGCCTGCTCGAACGCCGCCTCGACGCCGTCGTCTATCGGTCGAAATTCACCCCGACGATCTTCTCGGCGCGCCAGCTCGTCAGCCACGGCCACGTCTATGTGAACGGCGTGAAGTGCAACGTCGCCAGCCGCCTGGTGAAGCCGGGTGACGAAATCACCCTCGGCAAGAAGGCGCAGGAAATGGCGCTGGTCGCCGAAGCGCAGAGCCTGCCCGAGCGCGACCTGCCCGAATATCTGGCGGTCGACGGCACCAAGACGACCTATGTCCGAGTGCCGACGCTCGACGAAGTGCCCTATCCGGTGAAGATGGAACCCAATCTGGTCGTCGAATTCTATTCGCGCTGATCGGTTACCACCGGAAGAATTCAAAAGGGCGGCCCGCAAGGACCGCCCTTTTTTTGTTGCCTTTTCACTTCGGTAAAAAAGCCTCGATCCGTTTGAGCATGTCGATGCGCGCCGACGACGATCCGAGGTCATGGGCCAAACCGGGATATTCGACCAGTTCTACGGCGCGTCCTGCTTTTTGCAGTTCGCGGACCATGGTCTTTGACTGCGTCGGCTCGACATTCTGATCAATCGTCCCGTGGAATAGCAATACGGGCGCCTTGAATTGCGCGGCGTTTTGCGCAGGCGAACCTTCGCGCAGATGCGGACCGGTCCCGATAAAGTCGCGCTGGATCCGCGCCGTCGTGTACCGACTTTCCTCTTGTCGCAGCTGGGCAAGGTCAGTGACTGGCGCGATCGCCACAATCGACCTGAACAGGTCAGGAGCAATTACGCCGGACTGCAAGGCCGCATAACCACCGTACGACCAGCCGACGATCGAGAGCTTGGCCGCTGGCACACCTTGGCTGAGCAGCCAACGCCCAGCATCGCTCACGTCTCCAACCGATGTCCGCCACGATTGAAAACCGTTGCGCTGGTACCATTCGTCCCCGTAGCCGGTCGAACCTCTGAAATTCGGCTGGAGTACCGCGAAACCGCGCTGAGCGATGAATTGCGCCAGCCAATCGAAGCCCCATTCATCGCGAGCAGATGGCCCGCCGTGCGGCATAACCACTGCTGGCAGGCCGGCGGCACTGACTTTGCCGGGCGGAAGCGTGAGATATGCAGGAATTTCAGTGCCGTCCGCCGCGGGATATTTAATCGGGCGTACCTCGGACAGCTTCGCGCCTTCAAGCATCGGCCGGTCCGCCAGCAACGGCCGCAAGCTTTTGAGTGCGGTGTCGAACAGGTAATAATGCCCGGGATCGGTGTCCGAACCCGCCCAAACAAGAAATGTCTTCTCGTCGCGCGTTGCGTCGATAAGCCGCACCGTGCGGGCACCCAAGGCTTTTTCAAGTTGTGCGGCCAGCGCTTTGATACGCGGGTCGAAATAATGGGCATGTGGTCGATCGGTCGAATAGGCGACCCCAACTACCCGCCCCGATTGCCCGATCCGCAGAGTGCCCGACACGTCGACCTCAGGATGCGAAAAGATCGTCTCGGCATCAACTGCCCCTTGCAGTTCCATCCGCTGCAATGCGACGCGACCATTCACTCGGCCAAAACCGAACACGCGGTCGGCGCCGTGTTCGATCGCCACCGGGCGAAAACCGTCGCGCGCTGAGATGTCATATACTGATAGATTTCGCCAGCTTCCGCCAGAAGCAGGCCTCGAAAAATAGCGGTTCTTCCCATCGATCATCCCGCTCTCGCTGGATGCATTGCTGACCAAAACGCGCAGTTTTCCGGTTTCGTCGGACAAATAATTGACTGCATATGTGCGCGGCGCTTCGACGGTCTTTTCATCCTCGTTGCGCGTCGAAATCGTAACAACGCGGTTGCTGGGATGCCAAAGCATGATCCGATCGTCTTCGGCGGGCAGCCAGTCGATCAAATGGCTGCCTGCAAACGCATATTTTCCTTCAGGGCCGACGACGTTCAGGTTCTTACCGTCGGGGTCGAGCGCCATCAATCGCCGGAAAGAATTGACGTCGCGTCCCTTTCCTTTTTCGCGACCAGCGATTTCGCAAAGCAAGCGCTTTGCATTTTCCCACCCGCACCACGAGAAAAACTCGGGATCACCGCTCGCGCGCATGATCCGTTGGGGGACGGCGCCTTCGGCGGTACCAACAACAAACAGATCATTTCCGCCAGTCGGCGACGGCGAGATAAAGGCGATCGCAGTACCATCAGGCGAGAGACTGATATCATCGACCGAGCCTACCGAGCCGAACAGGGCCGCCGAATCAGAGACGGTCGTTTGCGCTTGCCCCAATCCGGCTGAAAATAGGAGTAAGGCCGCCGCAAAAGCCGAAGATGTCGAACGCAAACCCTCAAATCGAGCCATTAAAATCTGCTCCCCTCCACTCATACTGTCACGCCCCGCGCGATCATTTCCACGTTCTTTCCGCGATTTGACCTTATGCGCAAGCCCAACCGCTTGCACCCGCGCCGACGGGCTGGCACAAGCCCGTCCGACCGCAAACGAAACCTTCCAAGGACATTCCCATGCTTCGTTTCCCCCGATCTGCCGCGGCTTTCGCGGTTCTCTTGACCGTCGCCGCGTGCAACGCGTCCGACAAGGCGGCGACCACCGCCACCGCTATTCCCGATGTCGAAATCCCCGAGCTGTCGCTGGCGACGTTGCAGGAAGTGACGAAGGAATTGTCGCTCGACGCCTATGAAGGCCGCGCCCCCGGCACGCCCGGCGAGGAAAAGACCGTCGCCTATCTGATCAAGAAATATCAGGAAGCGGGGCTGAAGCCAGGCAACAACGGCAGCTGGACGCAGGATGTGCCGCTGGTCGAAATCACTGCGAAAAATGCGACCCCGCTGACGTTTACCGGCGGCAAGACGCCGGTCACCGCACAATATGCGAAGGACTATGTCGCGTTCAGCTATCGCGTCCAGCCGACGACCGCGGTCAAGGACAGCGACGTCGTGTTTGTCGGCTATGGCATTGTCGCCCCCGAAAAGGGCTGGAACGATTATGCCGGGCTCGACGTGAAGGGGAAGACCGTCGTCGTCCTCGTCAACGATCCCGACTGGCAGACCGCCGAAACCAAGGGCGAATTCAACGGCCGCGCGATGACCTATTATGGCCGCTGGTCGTATAAATATGAGGAAGCGGCGCGGCAGGGCGCCGCCGCGGTGCTGATCGTCCACGACACCGAACCCGCCGCCTATGGCTGGAATGTCGTCGAATCGAGCAACACCGGCACGCAATATCTGGCCGAAAGCAAGGACGGTGGCGCCAGCCAGACCGTCGCCAACGGCTGGATCCAGCTGCCCAAGGCGAAGGAATTGTTCGCCAGCGCCGGACAGGATTTCGACGCGCTGCGCGACGCGGCGAAGAAGAAGGGCTTCAAGCCCGTCGCGCTGACCGGCGTGAAGGCCAACTTCAGCTTTGACAATGACATCGCCAAGAAAATGTCGCGCAACGTCATCGGCATCTTGCCGGGCGCCAAGCGTCCGCAAGAATATGTGCTCTACACCGGCCACTGGGACCATCTGGGCCGCTGCACGCCGGTCGCGGGCGACGACATCTGCAACGGCGCGGTCGACAATGCCACCGGCATCGCGGGCCTGGTGACGCTGGCGGAGGCGTTCAACAAGGCTGGCGCGCCCGACCGCAGCATCGTATTCCTGGCGGTGACCGCCGAGGAATCGGGGCTGCTCGGATCGAAATATTATGCCGAAAACCCGGTGTTTCCGCTGTCGCAGACCGTCGGCGGGGTCAATATGGACGCGCTCAACTCGGTCGGCCCGGCCAAGGACATCGTGGTCGTTGGCGGCGGTAAGTCCGAACTCGACGCCTATGTCGAAAAGCTCGCCCAGATGGAGGGCCGCACGGTCAAGGCCGAACCGACCCCCGAAAAGGGTTTCTACTACCGGTCGGATCACTTCAGCTTTGCCAAGCTCGGCGTGCCGATGTTCAACTTCGGCAGCGGCGACGATCTGGTCGAGGGCGGCGTCGAAGCGGGCCAGAAGGCGTCCGAAGATTATGAAAAGAACCGCTATCACGCGCCTGGCGACGAATATGAGGCGATCACCAATTGGGGCGGCATGATGGCCGACCTGCGCCTCTACTATGCCGCGGGCCGCATGCTGGCGATGACCGAGGCGTGGCCGAACTGGGTCGAGGGCGACGAATTCCGCGCCGCCCGCGACAAGTCGCGCGCCGGAGCAAAGTAGCACGCCGCCCTTTTCCGTTCGTGCTGAGCTTGTCGAAGCACCGCTCTTCCTTTCGACGCTGAAGATAAGAACGGCCCTTCGGCAGGCTCAGGGCGAACGGACCAGGGAGCTAGTTTCAGAACGAGAAGACGCATGACCCTACGCATGCCCGCCGAATGGGCGCCGCACGAAGCCGTCTGGATCGGCTTTCCGCATATGGCCGAGGAATGGTCGGGCCAGATCGACGCCGCGCGGCGCGATGTCGCCGCCTTTGCCAACGCCGTCCACGACGGCGGGCGCGGCGAGACGGTCCATCTTCTCGTTCGCGATCATGACAATGCCGACATTGCCGAGACGCTCGTCGATGAGGGCGTGCAGCTTTTCGTCGCTCCCTTCGGCGATATCTGGCTGCGCGATACAGGGCCGATCATCGTCGGCACCGGCGCTCGGCGCGAGGCGCGCAATTTCGACTTCAACTGGTGGGGCAACAAGTTCGTGATGCCCGGCGACCGGGAGATCGGCGCGATCCTCGCCGCGCACGCGGACCTGGAGACGCAGCACCTTGATTGGGTACTCGAAGGCGGCGGCATCGACGTCGACGGCACCGGCCTGTGCGTCACCACCGAGGAGTGCCTGCTCAACCCCAACCGCAACCCGACGCTGACGCGCGAGGATATAGCGGTACGGCTGCACCAGTCGCTCGGCATCGACCGATTGCTGTGGCTGGGTAACGGTCTCGTTGGCGACCACACCGACGGCCATGTCGACAATCTGGCGCGGTTCGTCGGCGAAGGACGGCTGGCGCTACCCGTTGCGGATGGAAATGACGATCCCAACGTCCACATCTACGCCGACGCCCGCGCACGCATCGCGGCGTTTGGCGGCATCGAGATCGTCGACCTCCCTTCGCCCGGCCGCGTGGAAATCGACGGCGAGATCGCGGCGGCGAGCTATATGAACTTCTATATCGGCAACAGCACCATCGTCGTGCCGACCTATGGCGCCCGAAACGATCAGGCAGCGGTCGATGCCCTCGCGGTGCTGTTTCCCGACCGCCGCGCGGTAGGCGTCCCCGCGCGCGGCATCATCGCTGGCGGCGGCAGCTTCCATTGCTCGAGCCAGCAGCTTCCGGCATAGCGCACCCATGACCCGCACCATCACCGTCGCTGCATTGCAGCTTCCCCTGCCCGGCCCTGTTCAGCCCAATATCGATGCCGTGACCGCGCTGGTCGAGGAAGCGGCGGCGAAGGGCGCGCAGGTCATCCTGCCGCCCGAATTGTTCGAGGGACCATATTTCTGTCAGGTCGAGGATGAAGCGCTGTTCGCGTCGGCGCGTCCGACCGCCGAGCATCCCAGCGTCGTCGCGATGCAGGCGCTCGCTGCCAAGCTGAAGGTCTCGATCCCGACCAGCTTTTTCGAGCGCGACCGGCATCATTATTATAATACGCTGGCGATGATCGGCCCCGATGGCGCGATCATGGGCACGTACCGCAAAAGCCACATTCCCGACGGGCCCGGATATGAAGAGAAATATTATTTCCGCCCCGGCAATACCGGCTTCAAGATCTGGGATGTGTTCGGGGCGCGGATCGGCATCGGGGTGTGCTGGGACCAATGGTATCCCGAATGCGCGCGCGCGATGGCGCTGATGGGCGCCGAACTGCTGTTCTATCCCACCGCGATCGGCAGCGAGCCTTATGATGCCGATCTCGACACCAGCCGCATGTGGCGCCGCGCGATGCAGGGGCATGCGGTGTCGAACTGCATGCCGGTCATCGCCGCCAACCGTATCGGGACCGAGGGCGACGCCAATTTCTATGGTCACAGCTTCATCAGCGACGAATGGGGCGATTTGACGCAGGAATTCGGTGCCAGCGAGACCGGCGTGCTGATCGAAACGATCGACTTGGACCGCGCCGCGAAGCACCGCGCAGGGATGGGCTTTTTTCGTGACCGCCGCCCGCAGCTTTACGGGCGGCTGGTCGAGGATATCTGACACCGCAAAGCGCCGTCAGCTTTCAAATCGGCGGATGCTTTCGAGGTCAGCCCGATCGAGCGGTTGGGTCAGCCACAACCCGCCGCGCCCGGCGCGCGACCAACGCACGATCGCGCGGCGCTTGACCCCGCCAGGGAGGATCAGGTCAAGCTCCTTGCCCACCTCGAAATGCCCGTCGTGCAGAAACCCCGCGCCATGCTGCGACAGATCGACGAGTTCGATATTGCCCGTCCCTTCATCGGTGACCGCCTGCGCACGGCTATGCACCGGCAGGCGCGGCTGGCGGTAGCCGGTGGCGCGCTGTTCGGCGGCCAATTGTTTGAGCACATCGGCGACGTCGACCTCCTGGTCGAACGCAACGCCGCAGCGCCCACCCTCGGACCACACCACCTTGCCGCGCAGCTGCACCGTATCGGACAGGGCGATTTCAAGCTGTTCGCCGACGCTGATCGGCACATCGGCGGCAAGCATCATGCCCCGGTCGGATATATTGCGTACGCGCCATAGTCCCGCGTCGCCGTTGCGAATGATTTTCGCGATGCGCCACACGGTGCGGTAACGATCCGCCCCTCGGCGATCGCTGGCGGCAGCGGCGGCGGCAAATTCCTGCTCGGCGTTGGGGCGAGGTTGGTTCATGGCGTCCACCTTGTCGGCACAAAGTCAGATCGGGTCGGCAAACGGCGATAAAAGCTGCAAAATTCGCAAATATGATCCAGCTCGAATATCGTATTTTTCATTATTTTTCAATGTCCATGCAGACGAAGTTGACATGAATTAGGTTAACGCCACAAAATCCTTAGCCATGTTTGATTGCTAACGATGAATAAATTTCGTTATTTTCATGCTTTAACGGTGCCATAGCGGCGGCATTAAGCGCCAAAATGGCAGCATTGGCGCGGCAACGATGTTATCGCGCTCGCCACCCGGCATCGCGCGCGACACGCTCGGCGTCCGCGTCGAGCGGATCGCCTGCCATCATCGTCGCCACCATCGCGGCGAGTTCGCCCGAGCCCGCCTGACGATAGTCGGTGGGCGCCCGTCCGCGCTGTGTCCGTTCCAGTTGCCAGCGGCCACCCTCGCGGCAACCGATCCCGTCGACCGTGGCGCTTTCGAAACTGCGGCAGTAACGCCCCTCACCGTCGCGAAAGCTGAGCCCGATCCGGACCGCAGCGTCGGCGGGCTGGTTCGACGCCAGCCGGGTATCGAGCGCGTCGGCCAGCGAACCCGATGCCACGAGCACGCCCTTGTCGCTCGCGACATCGGCGGCAGGCAGCCAGGGCCGCAATCCGATTGTCAGCCCGAGCACCAGCGACGCGGCGAGCGCCCCCCAATGCAAGGGTTCAAAGCGCGCCCGATTCGCCGCGCGGCGATCCGCCAAACTGGTATCGACCCCATCCGCGTTGCCCGCCCCGACGAGCAAAGCGCGCAGCCGTTCGGGTACGGCTTCCTCGACGATCGGCGCATAATGCGCGGTCAGCTGCGCCTTCAGCGCGCGGTGGCGCGCGATTTCCGCCGCCAGCGCGGGATCCCCCGCCGCTTCGCGTTCGATGCGCCGCGCGGTCAGATCGTCGAGTTCGCCGTCGACAAAGGCCGCAACAATGTCCCGATCCACGCTCATGCCGCCTCTCCCAGATAGTGCATCAGCGTCTCGCGCCCGCGCGCCAGCCGCGACGTGACGGTGCCGATCGGCACGTCCAAAATGTCGGCCGCCTCGCGATAGGCATAGCCTTCGACGAGAACGAGCATCACGACCTCGCGCTGCTCGTCGGGTAGCCGCGCCATTGCGCCGTCAACGTCGCCGCGCAGCGCGCCCGCCTCGACCTCGGCCGCGCCATCGCCAGCCACCTGGGTCGCGGCATCGTCGATCGCGCCATGAACGCCCCGGCGACCGGCAGCGCGGCGCTCGTCGATCCACAGATTTCGGGTGATGCGGTACATCCAGCTATCCAGTCTCGTTCCCTCGTGCCACTGATCGCGCGATTTCAGCGCGCGTTCGATGGCGGCTTGGCACAGATCATCGGCATCGGCCGGATGACGCGCGAGACCGCGCGCAAATCGGCGCAAGCGGGGTAATAATGCCACCAGTTCCTCTTCGAAGCGCATAATCGCCTTTTCGTGATTACTGGGGAAGAAACGACGCCACCCTATCGTTTCTTCCGCGACATGCTAAATTTTTCGAAGCCACCCCGCGCCCGTCTTCGCGCGCGGGATGAACAAGGAAGCACCGTGCGACATTCGACAGCCCTGATCCTGAGCCTGATGTTGGCGATGAGCGGTCCGCACGCCCGCGCGCAGATCGCGGTGCCGTCGGTACAAATCCCCGACGCGGCGCGGACATTGCCGTCGCTGCCGGGAATTGGCACCGAGCCACTGATTGCGGTCAGGGATACGCTGGCGCAGGCGCGCATCGAACGGATTGCCGACCTGCTGCGTGATCGCCGCGACCGGATCGAGCCCGATCGCAATGGCCAACCCGCAGTGCGCGGGGTGCTGATCGCCACGGGCATCGACGACGCCATGGTCGCCCGCGCCCGCCACGGCGGCTTTGCTCTCATCGACCGCGAGCAGATTGCCGGGCTCGATCTCGACATCGCGCGCTTTGCGGTCCCCGAAGGCCAAAGCCTGGCGCGCGCACAAAAGCGGCTTGCCAAGCACCTTCCTGGTGCGGCGATCGACGTCGACCATCTCTATTTCACGAGCGGCCCGGGCGGCGCGCTGCCCGTCGCCGCGCTGGCGACCGCCAGCGCTTCGTCATCGGGCGCCCCGCTCGGGCTGATCGACGGCGGCGTCGCCGCGCACCCGTCGGTCGCCGGCCGCGTCGAGCAGCGCGGGTTCGCGCGCGGCGCGCCCGTACCAAGCCGCCACGGCACCGCGGTCGCCTCGCTGCTCATCGGGACCGGCACGGTGCGCGGCGCCGCGCCGGGGCGGCGCCTCGCGGCGGCCGATGTCTATGGCGGCGACGCGGCAGGCGGCAATGCCAGCGCCATCGCCCGCGCGCTGGGCTGGCTTGCCGAGCGCGGTGTCGGTGTCACGACGATCAGCCTTGTCGGTCCGGACAACAAGCTGCTCGCGATCGCGGTATCGCGCGCGCAGCAGCGCGGGATGCTGATCGTGGCGGCGGTGGGCAACGACGGCCCCGCCGCGCCGCCCGCCTATCCGGCCTCGTACAAGGGCGTCTTCGCGGTGACCGGCGTCGACGCCCGCTACCGCGCGCTGCCCGAGGCAGGCCGCGCGCTGCACGTCGATTTCGCCGCCCCCGGCGTCGATGTCCACGCCGCCACCGGTGCCGCCACCAGCGATCGGCTGCGCGGAACATCCTTCGCCGCACCGCTGGTCGCCGGGCGACTGGCGCAGCATTATGCCGCGCCCGCGACGGACCGGATCGCCGCCGCGGTCACCGCGCTGGTGCTGGAAGCGCGCGATCTGGGCAAGAAGGGCCGCGACAAAATCTATGGCCACGGCCTGATCTGCGGCAGCTGCGGCGGCCGCTGACCCCGACCCGAAATTTTTCGGAAGAAATTCGCAAGCGCCATCGTTCTCTTGTCAGGCCCATCCCCTTCGGGCCGCAAATTCAGGAGAAGAGCAATGGCAAAACAGATCTTCGTCTCGGCCCTCGCAATCGCTGCGTCGGCCATGACCCTTTCGGTACCGGCGTCGGCGCAGCTGCTTGGCGGCGGCGGCGGGCTGACCGGCGGCTTGGGCGGCACGCTGGGCGGAACGCTTGGCAATCCGACGGGCCCGATCGGCGGCACGCTGGGCTCGGCGGGCGAGCTCTCCGGTTCGGGCCGCGGCGATGCGCAGGTCGATCGCCGTTCGGGCCGCGTACAGGGCAAGGGCAGCGCGGACGCGAACGGCCGGGGTTCGGCGGGCGGCAATGGCGACCTGCTGGGCAACAGCATCGGCGGCAATGCCAATGGGTCGGGCAGCGCCGCGGGTAGCGGCAGCGTCGATGCGCAGGCCGTGGGAACCGATTTTGTGGGGCAGACCGCGCGCGGCGCCGTCGGCACCGCCCGGGGCACGGCTTCGACCGTAACCGGCACCGCGCAGGGTGCGGTCGGGACTGTCCGCGATCGAACCGGCGGCGCGCTGTCGAACGTCTCAGGCAGCGCCAGCGGCGCCGGATCGGCTGCGGGCAGCTTCCAGGGCAGTCTGGGGCAGCTTGCCGCCGCGGGCAGCGGCGCGGCGAGCGGCAACGGCATGTTCGCGGTGGAACCGGGAATGCCCGTGACCGACGCGCGCGGCAAGGTGATCGGCCATGTCCAGGAGCTGCGCCAGACGAGTCGCGGCGTGGTCGAAGCGGTGACTGTCGAAGTCGGCAACCGCGTTGCGACGCTGCCCGCCGCAAGCTTTGCCGGATCGGGCGACGTGCTGGTCACGGGAATGACCAAGGGCCAGCTGAAAAAGACCGCGGAACAGCAGCAACCGGCCGAATAACCCATCGAACGGGGCGACCGGCGATGACCCCAAGCACGCCGGTCGAAACCTTGGCGGGCCGCCATGCGGTCCGCCATTTTTTCTGTTCGCAAAGGCGGCTGAAAAGATGATGGTGCCCCTGGCCGGACTCGAACCAGCACTCCTTGCGGAACCGCATTTTGAGTGCGGCGCGTCTACCAATTTCACCACAGGGGCCCGTGGACGGCGCCCGCGCCGGGACTGATTCCCGCCGGGCGACCGATGCGGAGGTGCCGTTGCCACAGAAAGGTGGTTTTAGTCTAGTGGATAAGCGGCATCGTGCATAAGACGTTGGCATGACCGACAAGAGCAAGCCAGCCCCCGCTGCATCGCCTTCGCGCCCCGCCCCCGCCAAGCCCGCCCGCGCGCAGCCAGCCACGGTCGCGCCTTTCGGCCCCGGCAAGATCGCGATGACGGCGCTGATCGTCATTGCGATCATCGGGGTCGCGTGGCTGGCGATTACCCTCACCCGCTTTTTCATGCTGGTGTTCGCCGCGATCGTGCTGGGCGCGATCTTCGACGCCATCGCCAGCTGGCTGGTGCGCCGGACCGGCATGAAGCGCGGTTTCGCGCTGGCCGGATCGGTGGCCGGGATCATCGCCGTCTTTGCCGGCGCCTTCGTGCTGTTCGGATCGCAGCTCGCGAATGAAGTCGACACGATCCGCCAACAGGTTCCGCGCGCGCTGCAGGGGGTCGAAGCGTTCCTGGATCGCTATGGCCTGGGCGAGCGGGTGCGCGAACTCGCCGAAGTCGGCGGCAACGACATCTCGCAGCTCGTGTCGCAAGCGGGCGGCTATGCGCTGGCCGCAGGCAGCGGCATCGCCGATTTCGTGCTGGTGCTGGTCGCGGCGATCTTCCTCGCCAGCGATCCCGCCACCTACCGCCGCGGCCTCTTGCTGCTGATGCCCGCCAAGGCCGAAGCAACCGCCGCGCTGGCGCTCGACGATGCAGGGCGCGGGCTGAAGGGCTGGATGGTCGGACAAGCGGTGTCGTCGCTGGTCGTCGCGGCGCTGACCTGGGCAGGGCTGGCGCTGCTTGGCGTTCCGGCCGCAGGCGGGCTCGGCCTGATCGCCGGCCTGCTCGACGTCATCCCGATGATCGGGCCGATCATCGCGGGGATCCCCGCGGTGCTGCTCGCCTTCACCGTATCGCCCGCGACCGCGCTGTGGACGCTCGTCCTGTTCCTCGTCATTCAGCAATTGCAGGGCAATTTCCTGCAACCGATGATCCAGAAACAGGCGGTCGACGTGCCGCCCGCGGTGCTGCTGTTCGCGGTGGTCGCGGCGGGGGTCTTGTTCGGCTTCCTCGGCGTGCTGCTCGCGGCGCCGCTGACGGTCGTGGTCTATGTGCTGGTGCAGCGGGTTTATGTGAAGACGTTGCTGGGCAAGGATATCAAGATCGCCGGGGCGGATTGAGGCCGCCGCTGAGACAAAGACCGTAGCCCTGAGCCTGTCGAAGGGCGCCTATCCGAGAGGCACCCTTCGACAGGCTCAGGGCTACGGTGATTTTGTCGCTGTGGTTTACCTATTTCTTCAATTCCTTGGCCAACGTCTTCGCCGTCGCCTTGCCATAGGGCGGCTTGAAGCCCGCTAAGCCCGCTACATCCAGCTTCGGCTGACGATACACGGCGCGCGCATGGCTGAAGGTGCGGAAGCCGTCGACGCCGTGATAATTGCCCATCCCCGACGGACCGACCCCGCCGAACGGCAGATCCTCCATCGCATTGTGGAACAGCACGTCGTTGACCGTCACCCCGCCCGAGATCGTCCGCGTCAGCACGCGATCCTCCTCGCTCTTGTCCTGCCCGAAATAATAGAGGCCGAGCGGGCGATCGTTCGCGTTCACATAGTCGATCGCCTCGTCGATATTCTTGTACGTCTTGACCGGCAGGATCGGGCCAAAGATTTCCTCCTGCATCACCTTCATGTCGTCGGTCGGATTGCGGACGATGTGGAGCGGCATCTTGTGGCCATTGGCACTCGCGAAATCCTCGCCCGCCGGATTGACCTCGATCACCTCGGCGCCCTTTTCGCGCGCATCGGCCAGATAGGATTGCAGCCGGTCGTAATTGCGGCCGTTCACCACCGACGTATAGTCGTCATTGGCGAGGAGCGTCGGATAAAGCGCGGTCGCGCCCTTGGTGACGCTGTCGATGACTTCGCCCTCCTGATCCTCCGCCACCAACAGATAATCGGGAGCGAGACAGATTTGCCCTGCGTTCATCATCTTGCCAAGCGCCACGCGCTGCCCGACCAGATCCTTGTTGGCGCTGCGCCCGATAAAGGTCGGCGACTTGCCGCCGAGTTCGAGCGTCACCGGCACCAGATTGTCCGCCGCGGCGCGCATGATGTGGCGCCCGACGCTCGTCGCGCCGGTAAAGATCAGATGGTCGAACGCGAGCTTCGAAAAAGCGACCCCGACATCGGCATCGCCCGTAAACACGGTCATTTCGGTCTCATCGAAATATTCGGGCACCAGCCGCGCGATCAGCGCCGAGACATTCTCGGTGAACTCGCTCGGCTTGATCATCGCGCGGTTGCCCGCGGCCAGGATGCCCGCCATCGGGACGAAGACCATCCCGACCGGGAAATTCCATGGCGCGACAACGCCGACGACGCCCTTGGGCTGATAAACGACCTCCGCCTTCGCGCCGAGCAGGCCGAGCGGGAAGGTGGGCTTCCGTTTCTCGCCCTTCGACCAGGCGGCAATATGCTTCTTCGCATGCTTGAGCGCGCTGACCGAGGGCATGATGTCGGTCATCAGCGTCTGTTCGCGGCTGCGATGCCCGAAATCCTCGCTGACCGCCTTGGCGAAATCCTCGGCATTGTCGACGAGCAAGGCGATCGCGCGGTCGATACGATCGGTGCGGACGCTCAGGCTTTCGGGCATCGCTGCGGTAAAGCTCGCCTTCTGCGCCTCGAGTATCTTGTGCATCCGTGCGGTTTCGCCGGTGATATCCTGCTTGATGGCGGTGGCCATGACCCGTCTCCCCTGTTTCGATTTGCACGACTTCACCATGACGCGCGGTGCGTTGCAAGTTGAAACCCGCGTTCGCGACATCTCCGCCTCTGGCGACGATTGTCATCGTGGGGCCAAGCGTTGCGCAGAAAGCTTTGAAGCTTTCCGCCCGACGCTATACGGGCACCGGATTGATTGCTTTCACCGCCTCGCGCTCGGCTGCTGCGCCCGGCCGTCGGCATGAAGGCAAATCGCCGGGATTTTGAATCGCCATGAATTATCGTCATTCCTTTCATGCTGGCAATAGCGCCGATGTCGTAAAGCACGGCCTGCTGATCGCGCTCGTGCGGGCCTTGCAACTCAAAGAAGGGCCGTTGACCCTGATCGACACCCATGCCGGTTGCGGCCTGTATGACCTGGGCGGCGAGGAGGCCCAGCGCACCGGCGAAGCCACCCAGGGCGTGCTGCGCGCCTTTGCCGACGACAATCCCTTATTGGACGACTATCGCGCCGCCGTGCGGGCGGTGAATGCCGGGGCGGAGCCGCGTCTCTACCCCGGCTCGCCGCAGGTTCTGGCGCAGCTTCTGCGGCCGCAGGATTTTCTGATCCTCAACGAAAAGCATCCCAATGATGCTTACACCCTGCGCGGTGCGATGCGCGGCACATCCGCCGCCGTGCATCAGCGCGACGCCTACGAGCTTTGGCTGGCGCTGCTGCCGACACGCACCCCGCGCGGCGTGGTGGTGGTCGATCCGCCCTACGAGCAGACCGACGAACGCGGGCGCATCACATCGACCCTTGCCGCCGCGCATCGCAAATGGGCGCATGGCGTCACGGTGATCTGGTTTCCGCTGAAGCACCGCGAAACGCATTGGCGGTGGAAGCAACAGTTGCGAAATCTCGGGATCCCGAAGTTTCTGGTGGTCGAGCATTGGCTGTACGATCGCGATCAGCCCGACATCTATAACGGCGCGGGCCTTTTCATCGTCAACCCGCCCTATGCCTTCACGCAGGCGTTGCCGCCGCTGCTGGAAGCCATGCGGGGCGCGCTCGCGCCGGAGGGGCATAGGGGAGAGATTATTTGCGAGTGGCTGGACGGTTGAGATACCGTCCTTGCCTTTGACGCCCGGCGGCACAGAAACCGCTTTCCTATTATATTTCGCCATGCTTCAACAGGGCAGAGGAATGACGTCACGCCGGCTCAGGCACGCGATCCCGCCGCGGACAGCAAGGCCGCAGGGCTCGTCGTTGGGCTGAACTTTACGGAACTTTGAACCCGCGCCGCGCGGGTGGGTCGCCCCCTCCCGACAAAAGCCGTGCGCTATATCACCCCCTTTCGCAGTTGCAGCATTTCCGCTAATCGGGCCGCCGATCCTGTTTTCCCTTACGGAGTCTTGTCCCATGGCCGCCACCGATCCCGTCGTCTTCCTGTCCTATGCCCGCACTCCGATGGGGAGCATGCAGGGCAGCCTGTCGGACGCAAGCGCAACCGACCTGGGCGCGACCGCGGTCAAGGCGGCGGTCGAGCGCGCGGGCGTCGCGGGTGACGACATCGAGCGCATCTATATGGGCTGTGTCCTGCCCGCTGGCCTTGGGCAGGCACCCGCGCGCCAGGCCGCGATCAAGGCGGGCCTGCCCAAATCGGTGCAGGCGACGACCGTCAACAAGGTCTGCGGGTCGGGCATGCAGACGGTGATCATGGGCGCCGAAGCGCTTGCCGCGGGCAGCGTCGATTTGATTGTTGCGGGCGGCATGGAATCGATGACCAACGCGCCCTATCTGCTCAAGAAGCACCGCGGCGGCGCGCGCATCGGTCATGACACCGCCTATGACCATATGTTCCTCGACGGGCTGGAAGATGCCTATGAAGCGGGCCGCGCGATGGGGACTTTCGCGCAGGACACCGCCGACGCCTACCAGCTGAGCCGCCAGGCGCAGGATGACTATACGCTCGCATCGCTGAGCCGCGCCAAGGCCGCGATCACCGACGGCGCTTTCGCCGCCGAAATCGCGCCGGTGACGATCGCGGGCCGCAAGGGCGACACCATCGTCGATACCGACGAAGCCCCCGGCAAGGCGATGCCCGACAAGATCCCGACCCTGAAGCCCGCCTTTGCCAAGGATGGCACGATCACCGCGGCGACCAGCAGCTCGATTTCGGATGGCGCCGCTGCGGTGGTGCTGACGCGCCAGTCGGTCGCGGACGCCAAGGGCGCGAAGCCCGTCGCGCGCCTCGTCGCGCACGCCGCGCACGCGCAGGAACCGAAGGATTTCACCATCGCCCCCGTCGGCGCGATCAACAAGGTGCTGGCCAAGGCTGGCTGGACGATCGGCGACGTCGACCTGTTCGAAGTCAACGAAGCCTTTGCCTGCGTCGCGATGTTCGCGATGCACGACCTCGGCATTCCGCACGAAAAGATCAACGTCCACGGCGGCGCGACCGCGCTCGGCCACCCGATCGGCGCCAGCGGCACGCGCATCATCACGACGCTGATCGCAGCGCTGCAGCGGCACGGCAAGACGCGCGGCATCGCGAGCCTGTGCATCGGCGGCGGCGAGGCAACGGCGGTCGCGGTCGAGCTGGTCTAGCCGCCACTTCCGTCATTGCGAGCGCAGCGAAGCAATCCAGAGCGTGACAAGCCGCTTTGGATTGCTTCGCTGCGCTCGCAATGACGGCGCCAAAGGTTGCATTACTTGGTCGTACCCTACGCCCGCCCCATCGCATCACCGCGACAAATTGCGACACTAATGTCCTGAAAATAAACGCGCCGTTCCGGAACAATTCAAATCGACTCGCGTAAATCTATCCTTGTCATCGGGCAGTCCCCTCCCCCTGACGGATTGAAAGGATAGACCTATGAAGACCAAGTTTCTGACCGTCGGCCTGATCGCCGCCATGATGGTGCCTGCCGCCGCGCAGGCGCAGACCCGCGAAATCCGCGAAGACCGCCGCGACGTGCGCGAAGAACAGCGCGAACTGCGTCAGGCGCAGCGCTATGGTGACCGTGGCGACATTCGCGAAGAACGTCGCGAGCTGCGCGACGCCCGTCAGGATCTGCGCGACAGCAAGCGCGACTGGCGCCGCGACACGCGCTACCAGAATTATCGTGCGCCCTTCCGTTACCAGCAGTTCGCGGTCGGCGCGACGATCCGACCGAACTATTACGCACCGGCCTATCGCCCGTCGTGGGATAGCCGCTGGGGTGTGCCGCGCGCCGGTCGCAACCTGACCTATGTGCGTCACTATAATGACCTGCTGCTCGTCAACGAGCGCAACGGCCGGGTGATCAAGGTTTACCGCAACCATTTTCGGTGGCGCTAACCGCTAACGGCATCAGCCGACAGCCAAGGAAGGGTCGGACGGGAAGCCGTCCGGCCCTTTTTGGTGCAGGCGATCAGTCGCCCCAGATATGGTCGGTCTGGATCCAACCCTTGCGGCCCTTGACGTCGAACAGGCACCAGCCAGCGCTGCATTCGGTGATCCGCCCGACAACGCCCGGTTCGGCGCGATAGGCGATGGCCGCCGAAGCGCTGGCCTGTTCGCGCATCGGGCGAATATCCCCGGTTACGATCGCTGTCCGCGTCCGGCTGAGCAGCCGGGCCGCCATCCAGCCCTGCGTTCCGTCAGGGTCTTCGATCTTGCGCCAGGTTTCGTGCCGCGCGACGACCTTGACCGGCAAATCCTTGCGCCGATATTCCCAGATCACCGGAACGTCGGGCGACGGCCCCTTGCGCATCCGCGCCTCATCGACGCTGATCGACGCCCAGTAGGGCAATACGGGATCGGACTGCGCCGCGGCCGGTCCTACGACGGCGAGCAGCGCGGCAGTTGCGAATATCAGGCGGCTGGTCATCATTCTGCCTTGTCAAACTCGGACCCGATATTCAACCGCTCGCCGCGCAAAAGGCTGCGTTCATCCCCAGCCTTTTCAAGCTTCTCTCTGCGTTCGCACCCTTGACCGTGGCGTCGCGGCGCGCTCTATCGGCCCCCATGCCCGATTCATCCCGCCCGAAACGCCCACGCGTCATCGTCACCCGCCAGCTGATGCCGCATGTCGAGGCGCGCATGGCCGAATTGTTCGACGTCGCGCTGTCGGCGCACGACCACGCCTTTACCAAGGACGAGTTGAAGGCGGCGGTCGCCGACTGCGATGTGTTCGTCCCGACCGTAACCGACGAAATCGACGCCGACGTTATCGCGGCAGCAGGCGAGCGGCTCAAGCTGATCGCCAATTTCGGCGCCGGGGTCGATCATATCGACCTCGCGGCGGCGCGCGCCAAGGGCATCATGGTGTCGAACACCCCCGGCGTCTTCACCGAAGACACTGCCGACATGACGATGGCGCTGATCCTGTCGGTGCCGCGGCGGCTGGCCGAGGGCGAGAAACTGATGCGATCGGGCCAATGGGCCGGCTGGGCGCCGAGCGCGATGCTGGGCCACCGCGTCGGCGGCAAATTGCTCGGCATCATCGGCATGGGGCGCATCGGGCTGGCCGTCGCCCGCCGCGCGCGCGCGTTTGGGCTGTCGATCCACTACCACAACCGCCGCCGCTTGCCCGAAGCGATCGAGGAGGAATTGGGCGCCAGCTATCATGCCAGCGTCGACACGTTGCTGCGGATCAGCGATGTCGTGACGATCCACTGCCCGCACACCGCCGAAACGCACGAGATGGTGAGTGCAGCGCGGATCGGGTCGATGAAACCCACCGCCTATCTGATCAACACCGCGCGCGGCGAGATCGTCGACGAAAAGGCGCTGATCGCTGCGCTCCAGACCGGGCGCATCGCCGGCGCCGGACTCGATGTGTACACGCACGAACCCGCGGTCGACCCCGCGCTGCTCGCGCTCGACAACGTGGTGCTGCTCCCGCACCTCGGCTCGGCCACGATCGAGGGGCGCGAGGCATCGGGCGAAAAAGTCATCGCGAACATCCGCGCCTGGTGCGACGGACATCGCCCGCAGGATCAGGTGCTGGAGGGATGGGCTTAGCAACCCGTCGCCCCCGCGGAAATGCGACCAGAGTCACGTGCCACTGGGCGCGGTCGCAATCGGCCTTGCGCAACATCTCCAGCGGCCCCCGCCTTCGCGGGGGCGACACTCTTTAATCCCCCGTCAAAATCCGATCCACCAGCTGCTTCACCGTCGGGGTGAAGTTGTTCGAATAAAAGGGATCGGTCTTGAAATTGAACGCGGCATGGCCCGCGAACATCAGATTCTGTTCGGGATCGCCGCCATGCGCGATGTCCTGCAACGTCTTCTGGATACAAAAGCTGCGCGGGTCGGCGAGGTAGCCGGTGGTGTAGTCGTCATGATCCTTCCACGACGAAAAGCCGCAATGCGACAGGCAGCCCATGCAGTCGGTCTGGTCCTTGCGGATCACCGCCTTGTCGGCTTCGGTGACGAAAACCACCGTGTTATCGGGCGTCTTGAGCGCCTCGGTATAGCCCTCCGCCGCCCAATCGCGCGCGCGGGCGCGGTCGTGCGGGGTGACCCAGAAATTCTTGCCCTTCACCCCGACGTCGAGCTGGACGATATGATCGCCCGCTTCCTGCTTCGAATAAGGAATCTGGCGTTCCGACCGCGCCTCCAGGTCGCGCAGAAAGGGGGTGCGCACTGCGCTGGAGTAAAATCCGGTCGGCGAGAAACGATGAAGCAGCACATCGCCGTCGTCGAGGGTGCGGAGGCGATCTTTCCATTGCTGCGGGATCGGACTTTCTTCGGTCAACAGCGGGCGGGTGCCATATTGGAACGCGATCTGGCCGAGTTCGGGGTTGTCGATCCAATTCTCCCAGTCGCGCAGATACCAGACGCCGCCCGCCATCACGATCGGCACATCGTCCAAAATTCCCTCGGCGCGCATGACGTCGCGCAGCGCCTTGACGCGCGGATAAGGATCCTGCGGCACCAGCGGATCTTCGGCGTTCGACAGGCCGTTGTGACCGCCCGCGAGCCACGGATCCTCGTAAACGACCGCTCCGAGCAGCTGCGGTACCTTGTGATAGGCGCGCTTCCACAGCGCGCGGAAAGCGCGCGCCGAGCTGATGATCGGCAGGTACATGACATTGTGGCGCTCGGCGATTTCGCTGAGCTTGTACGGCATCCCGGCGCCGCAGGTGACCCCGGCGATCTTCCCGGGCGTGCGGGCCAGCACGCCTTCCAATATCTGCTGTGCGCCGCCCATTTCCCACAGCACGTTGATGTTGATCGCGCCTTTACCGTCCGCGATTTCATAAGCGCGTTCGACCTGCGCGACCGCGCCTTCGATGCCGTAATGGATCAGTTCTTCGTGGCGCTCCTTGCGCGTCAGCGACTTGTACACCTGCGGAATGATCTTGCCCTCGGCGTCATAGCTGTCGGCGTTGACTGCCGACACGGTGCCGATGCCGCCCGCCGCCGCCCACGCGCCGCTCGACATATGGTTGGTCGCCGACACGCCCTTGCCGCCC
Organism: Sphingopyxis sp. EG6; assembly: GCF_003609815.1. Lineage (NCBI taxonomy): Bacteria > Pseudomonadati > Pseudomonadota > Alphaproteobacteria > Sphingomonadales > Sphingopyxidaceae > Sphingopyxis > Sphingopyxis sp. EG6. The sequence continues at coordinate 1,129,922 of NZ_AP017603.1, read as the reverse complement.
TCGACCAACGGCCAGACTTCGCGTCCGCCGTAAAGGATGGGCTTCAATCCTTTGAACATTTTATATCTCTTTCTCTCCACCGGCCGCCGTGTTTTGGGCCAGTCCCCGTGCCGGTTCCGTAAGCGGAAGCGCGCGGCGAAAGTCAATGGTTCCGCGGTGGTTCAGCCACCAAAGAGGCGGCGTCCGCCCAGCGCCCGACCATAGAGTTTTTCATAGGCAGCGACCATGATTGATTCGTCGAAACGCTCGGCAGCGACGCGCCGGTTCGCCTCGCCGATCCGGCGGCGCAGCGCGGCATCGGATGCAAGCTGCTCGATCCCGTTGCGAAAGGCAGCCTCGTCCGATGTGATGAAAGGCAGGTTTTCCGGCGCCACCATCGCACGTACGTCGCCGACGTCGAGGCTCGCCACCGGAAGCCCGGCCGCCATCGCCTCGATGACGGCGATCGGCGCCTGTTCGCTGAGCGAGGTCAGCGCGAGGATGTCGAAATGGCCGATCCAGCGATGGGGCGTGGGCATGAAGCCCGGGAGGACGAGATCATCGCCCCATCCGCAAGCCATGGCTTCAGCCCAGATCGCATCACGTTCGGGCCCTTCGCCGACGATCACGAGCCGCGCGTCATCACGAAGATGCGCAGTCAGCCGGACGAGCCGGGTCAGATTCTTAACCTTGCGGAGCCCCGCAACGGTACCGATCACCACCCCTTCTTCGCCTTTGTCGAGCCCCGGAATCGGCATCGCGGGGGCGCCCGCATAGACCGCGACGTCGATGCCGTTGCGGATCAACACGGTACGCCGCCGCGCGCGCCATTCGTCGGCGGCCATGTGCTGCAGCAGTTCGGACGGCACGACCAACGCCTCGGCGGTCGGGAGCGCGAGGCGCCGGAAGGTGTTGCGTTTCCAGTGGCGCCGGACGCTTTCATCCTCGTTGAACCCATCCTCGTGGTGGATGAGCGGCGGCAGGTCGCGAAACGGCGCGAAAATCCGGTGCGCCATCACCCCGTCCATCGAACCCCAATTATAGCTGAGCACAAGGTCGAATTGCTGCATGAAGCGCGCCAGGTCGCGGTATCGCGCGAGCCCCGGCTTGCCATGCAGCGGCGGCGCCCTATCGCCCGGAAATTCGACATCGATGCCGGGATCGATCGCATCGCGGGCGCCGAGCGCGTCGGGGACGGCCGACAGGATCGTGTGCCGCGCGCGCGGCCCCATCAGGTTCATCAGGCGGACGGCGCGCGCCTCCTTTCCGCCCAGCGAAAAACTGGAATGAAGGTGCAACAGGCGCAGAGGCGTATTCGCGCCGATCACGCGGCGGGCAAGTCGCTCAGCCAGGCGTCGATCGCAGCGAGAGCTTCGGGCTCGTCCATCGTCGGCGCATGACCGACCCCCGGAACCTCGACAAAGCGCGCCTGCGGCAGCGCGGCGACCATCTTCTCTCCCGCCGATCGCGCCAATATGTCGGACAATTCGCCGCGCAGGATCAACAGCGGCACATCGCCCAGCGCGTGATACACGGGCCACAGGTCGAACGCGCCCTCCCCGCCCGGCGCGCGCAGCGGCGCCGCGATCTGCTTGTCATAATCGGTAACGATGCGGCCTTCGGGGGTCAGGCGGTGGGTGCGCTTGGTCAGCCGCAACCAGTCGTGAACGCCATAGTGCGGGTAAATCGCACCGTTCAGTTCGGCAAAGGCGCGCGCCGCGTGCATCCATGTCGGCTGGCTGCCCCCGGCGCCGATATAGTCGCGGATCCGGTCAAGCCCCGCGGTCTCTAATTCGGGGCCGACGTCGTTCAGCACCGCGCCGACCAACCGCCCGGGCAGCGTCGCCGCCATCAGCATCGACACCAGGCCGCCGAGCGACGTACCGATCGTTGCAAACCGATCAATGCCCAGTTCGTCGAGCAGCGCGACGACATCCTGAACATAGGTGAGCGGGATATAGGTCATCGGGTCCTTGGCATAGGCGCTCTCGCCGCGCCCACGAAATTCGATCACGATCGTCTTGCGGTGCTGCGCAACGTGCGGCGCCAGCATTTCGAAATCCCGCGCATTCCGCGCCAGCCCCGGCATGCACAGCACCGGCGGCGCGCTCTCTGCCGCTTCAGGCCCGGCATAGATGCGCGCGTGCAGTCGCACGCCGTCGCCCGACCACCAATATTGGTCCGACCAGTCGCGGCGCCCGTCCTGCTTTGCGTCGTGCTTGGCCAATATGGCTCGTCCCCTTGGCTGATGTCCCTGGCGTGCCGTCCGCGGGAGTCGTCCGTGTCTATCGCCAACCAGACCGCGCGGCGCAAGCGATCCGTCGTACCATCGCGCCGCACAGGTTGCCGCCACCCGCTTTCGCCGATAAGAGCGGGGTGACCATGAGCGATGCCCTGCTTTCCTTCGAACCCGCAACCGGTGAAGCACTGTGGCGCGGCGCGGTCAGCAACGTCGATGATGAAGTCGCGACCGCGCGCGCGGCCTGGCCTGCATGGGCCGCCAAGCCCGTTGCCTTCCGCACCGAAACGCTGCGCCGCTTCGCCGACCGGGCGAAGGCGGAGGGTGAAGCGCTCGCCGACCTGATCGCGCGCGAAACCGGAAAACCGCTCTGGGAAGCTCGAACCGAAGTCGAATCGGTGGTGAACAAAGTCAATATCTCGGTCACCGCCTATGCCGAGCGCACCCCGAACCGCCGGATCGAGGGCGCGATGGGGCTGCGCAACGCCGTGCGCCACAAACCGCACGGCGCGCTCGCGGTGCTCGGTCCCTATAATTTCCCCGCGCATCTGCCGAACGGCCATATCGTCCCGGCGCTGATCGCGGGCAATTCGGTGCTGTTCAAACCATCGGAAAAAACCCCTGCGGTCGGCGCCAAGCTGGTCGAGCTGTTTCACAGCGCCGGGGTGCCGCCCGAGGTGCTGCGGCTGATTGTCGGCGGCCCCGAGACGGGCAAGGCGCTCGCTGGACACGCAGGCATCGACGGGCTGCTGTTCACCGGCTCGGCGCGCACCGGACTCGCGCTCAACCGCCAGTTCGCCGACCAGCCGGGCAAGATGCTCGCGCTCGAAATGGGCGGCAACAATCCGATCGTAGTGTGGGACACCGCCGACATCCGCACGGCGGCGATCCTTGTCGTTCAGTCGGCCTTCCTCAGCGCCGGGCAGCGGTGCAGCAACGCGCGGCGACTAATCGTACGCGACAGTCTCGCCGACGCGCTGCTCGAAGAGGTCAAGACACTCGCGAGCCGCTTGATCGTCGATCATCCGCACGCCGACCCTGCACCCTATATGGGGCCGGTGATCGACAATGAGGCCGCCGATCATCTGACCGAAAGCTTCCTGATCCTGATGTCGAACGGTGGCCAGGTGATCCGCCACATGACGCGGCCGATTGCCGGGCGCCCGTTCCTGACCCCCGGCATCATCGACGTGACGGGCATGCCCGAACGCCCCGACATCGAGCTGTTCGGGCCTTTGCTGCAAGTGATCCGCGTCGACAGTTTCGAGGCGGCGATTGCCGAGGCGAACAATACCGCGTTCGGCCTTTCGGCCTCGCTGATCGGCGGAACACCGCAGCTGTACGACCAGTTCTGGGCCAATGCGCGCGCCGGGGTGATCAACTGGAACCGACCGACCAACGGCGCCTCGTCCGCCGCGCCTTTTGGGGGCATCGGCCTGTCGGGCAACCATCGCCCGAGCGCCTTCTACGCAGCGGACTATTGCGCCTATCCCGTCGCGTCGTCCGAAAGCGATACCATGCGTGCATCGATCGGCGTGGGATTGCGCGATCCTGAAGGGTCGCAGCTTGTGACGAAGAAATATCTCTGAATGGCCCTCGCCACCCCGGACTTGATCCGGGGTCCAATCCAGCAGCGAAGCCATGGACCCCGGATCAAGTCCGGGGCGACGAAGCCTTGGGGCAATTTTACCTACACCCCCGTCAACAAAGCCTGCTTTGCGCTTTCCGGGTACGTGAACCATCTTCGCCAGCATGGAAAAGACTCTCCCTCCTGCCGGCAAGTTGTGGCTGGTCGGCGCCGGTCCCGGTGACCCCGACCTGCTGACCTTGCGCGCCGCGCGGCTGCTGGCGAGCGCGGATCTGGTCGTGCACGACGGGCTGGTCGGCGACGGCGTGCTCGCGCTGATCCCGGCGCATGTCGAGCGGATCAGCGTCGCCAAGCAGCGCAGCCGCCACACAATGAAGCAGGAACTGATCAACGAACTGCTCGTCCGCGAGACGCTGGCGGGCAAGCAGGTCGTGCGCCTCAAGGGCGGCGATCCGTTCATATTCGGAAGGGGCGGCGAAGAACTCGACGCCGCGCGCGAAGCGGGCATTGCCTGTGAAGTCGTCCCCGGCATCACCGCCGCCGCGGGCTGCGCCGCGCAGGCGGGCCTCCCCCTCACCCACCGCGAAGACGCCAGCGCGGTCAGCTTTGTTGCGGGCCAGTGCAAGGATTTGAGCGACCAGGACTGGTCGGGGCTGGCCGGGCATGGCCGCACGCTCGTCATCTACATGGGCCTCGCGAGCGCCAACGCCATCGCCGACAAGCTCATCGCCGACGGCGTGTCGCCCGACCTGCCCGTCGCGGTAATCGAGCGCGGTACCACCAAGGATGCGCGCGTACTCCGCACCTTGCTCACCGACCTTGGCGACCTCGTCGTGCGCGAAAAGGTCGCGAGTCCGGCGCTGATCGTCGTCGGCAAGGTCGCCGCGCGGGCCGATGCGCTGGATTGCCTGGGCGCTCCGGGCATCACCGAAATTATGGGGAATTTTGCATGAAACTGTTGACCGGCAACGACCTGAAAACGGGCTTCGTGACTTGGTGGACTGGCACCGACTGGTCGCTGCACATCGAGGACGCCGCCGATGTCGGCGAAGCTGGCGAAGCGATCCTTGCCGTCGAAGAAGCCGCGCGGCGCGTCAACGCGCCCTATATCATCGCCGGAGAGCAAACCGCCGATGGCCCGCGCCCCGCGCATATCAAGGACCGCATCCGCGCGCTCGGCCCCACCGTGCGTCCCGACCTGACACTGAAGCCCGCCGATCCCGCGGCCGGCGACTGGGTGATCTGACATGTATAAATATGACGAATATGACCATGCGATGGTCGCCGCCCGCGTCGCCGAGTTCAGCGATCAGGTGAAGCGCCGCCTCGCCGGTGAAATCACCGAGGACCAGTTCAAGCCGCTGCGCCTGATGAACGGCCTCTACCTCCAGCTCCACGCCTATATGCTGCGCGTCGCGGTGCCCTATGGCACGCTCGACAGCCGCCAGATGCGGATGCTCGCGCATATCGCGCGCAAATATGACCGCGATTACGGCCATTTCACCACCCGCCAGAATATCCAGTATAACTGGATCAAACTGGAGGACGCGCCCGCGATCCTCGAGGATCTGGCCTCGGTCGAGATGCACGCCATCCAGACCAGCGGCAATTGCATCCGCAACATCAGCTCGGACCAATGGGCGGGCGCCGCTGCCGACGAGATCACCGATCCGCGCCCGTGGGCCGAGCTGCTCCGCCAATGGTCGAGCTTTCACCCCGAATTCAGCTATCTGCCGCGCAAGTTCAAGATCGCCGTGATCGCCGCGGACGAGGACCGCGCCGCAATGCGCCTGCACGACATCGGCATCCAGATCGTCGAGAAGGACGGCGTCCACGGCGCGGCCTTTTACGTCGGCGGCGGCATGGGCCGCACCCCGATGATCGCGCCGCTAATCAAGGATTTCGTGCCGCTCGAGGATATGCTGAGCTATGCAGAGGCGTGCCTGCGCGTCTACAACCGGTACGGCCGCCGCGACAATATCTACAAGGCGCGAATCAAGATCCTGATCCACGAACTCGGCGCCGACGAATATCGCCGCCAGGTCGAGGAAGAATTCGTCCATGTGAAGTCGCTCGGCATCGATCCGCCGAAGGCCGAATTCGACCGGATCGCGGCGCAATTCGCACCGCCGCCGCTCGATGCGTCAGCTTTAGACACGATCGACCGCAGCGATCCCGACTTCGCGGTGTGGGTCGACCAGAATGTCGCGGCGCACAAGGTGCCGGGACACGCGATCGTTAACATCAGCCTGAAGCCCGTCGGCGGCATCCCCGGCGATGCGTCGTCGGCACAGATCGACCTGATGGCCGACCTTGCCGAACGCTACAGCCATGACGAGCTGCGCGTTACCCACGCGCAGAACATCGTCCTGCCGCACGTCCGCAAGGCCGATCTTTATGCGATCTGGCAGGCGCTCGACGCCGCGGGGCTCGCAACGCCGAACCTCGACCTGATCAGCGACATCATCGCCTGCCCCGGGCTTGATTATTGCAGCCTCGCCAACGCGCGATCGATCCCGGTCGCGCAGAAGATCGCGGCGCGCTTTTCGGACCTTGGCCGCCAGAAGGAACTCGGTGAGCTCAAGCTCAAGATTTCGGGCTGCATCAACGCGTGCGGGCACCACCACGCCGGCCACATCGGCATCCTCGGCGTCGACCGCAAGGGCACCGAAAATTACCAATTGCTGCTCGGCGGCTCGGGTGCTGAGGATGTGTCGCTCGGCACGATCACCGGCCCCGGATTCGACGAGGACGGCATCGTCGATGCGATCGAGCGCGTTACCGACAAATATCTCGCCGAACGGACCGACGGCGAACGCTTCGTCGACACCTATCGCCGGGTCGGCATGGCGCCCTTCAAGGAAGCGATCTATGGTTGAGCATCTGAAAGCCGATGGCGAAGAACCCTGCGTCACCCTCGACGCTTTCCTCGAACAGTCGAACGCCACGGCGGTGCGGCTCGAGCCCGACGAGGACGCGCGCGCGCTGATCCCGCACCTCGACCGGCTTTCGCTGATCGAGGTGGCCTTCCCGAAATTCCGCGACGGTCGCGGCTATTCGTCGGCGCGCATCCTTCGTGAAGCGGGCTATGCGGGCGAACTCCGCGCGCAAGGCGACGTCCTCGTCGACCAGATCGCTTATATGAAGCGCTGCGGCTTTGACAGTTTCGCACCCGAAAAGTCGCTCAATCCCGCCGATGTCGAGGCGGCGCTGACCCGCTGGCCCGAACATTATCAGACCGCCGCCGACGGCGCGGTGCCGATATGGAAGCTGAGGCATGGCTGACGTGAAACACTCTCTCCCCAGAGCAAGCGAAGACCGCACCCGCGACCGCATCGACGTCGCGCCGCGCTTCACCCAGGCCGACGTCATCCGCCTGAACAACTTGTTCCGCGGGCAGGACGCCGCCGAAGTCGTCGCGAGCGTGATCGGCGCCGGATTGCTCGGCGAGACGGCGATCGTTTCCAGTTTTGGCGCCGAAAGCGCCGTCCTGCTGCACCTTGTCGCGCAGGTAGCGCCCGACATGCCGGTGCTGTTCCTCGACACCGGCAAGCATTTCCCCGAAACGCTCGCATACCGCGACGAGTTGGCGGTGCGCCTAGGGCTCAATATCGTCAACCTGACGCCCGATGCCGACGATCTGGCGAAGAAAGACGCGACCGAGCTGCGCTGGTCCTACGACCCCGACGGCTGCTGCGAGATCCGCAAGGTCAAGCCGCTCGAAAAAGCGCTCGCCGACTTCGACACCTCGATCACTGGACGCAAGGGCTTCCAAGCCGCGACGCGGACCGGCCTGCCGCGCTTCGAGCTCGACGGCACCACCGGCCGCCTGAAATTCAACCCGCTCGCCAACTGGACGCGCGAGGATCTCGACGCCTATTTCGCGGCGCACGATCTGCCGCGCCATCCGCTGGAGGCGCAGGGCTATCCGTCGATCGGCTGCTCGCCCTGCACGTCAAAGGTTCGCCCGGGCGAAGATCCGCGCTCGGGGCGCTGGCGCGGCTGGGACAAGACCGAATGCGGTATCCATGACGCCGTGTCGCCGATCGGCGAGGATCCGGCGAACGACCCGGCGTTCTGACAGTCGATCAACCCGGCAAGGACCGGATTGACCGACGACCTCTACTCATAATCCTCATAGGCCATGCCATTATCGGCAAGGTCGCTGAACTTCGTGATGTGCGATTCAAAGCGCAGCCGGATGCGCCCGGTCGAACCGTGGCGCTGCTTCGCGACGATCAGCTCGGCGGTGCCGTGCACCCGCTCCATCTTCTCGTGCCAGTCCATATAGGCCTGTTGCAGCTTCGTATCATTCTGGTCGGGTTCCTGCGCGGCGAGGTAATAATCCTCGCGGAACACGAACATCACCATATCGGCGTCCTGTTCGATCGAGCCCGATTCGCGCAAATCCGAGAGCAAGGGACGTTTATCTTCGCGTTGCTCGACCGCGCGGCTGAGCTGCGACAAGGCCATCACCGGGACATGCAATTCCTTTGCCAGCGTCTTGAGACCGCGCGAGATTTCGGAAATTTCCTGAACGCGATTATCTCCGCCTTTGGACGTCCCCTGAAGCAGCTGGAGGTAATCGACGATGATAAGCCCGATGCCGTGTCGGCGCTGCAGGCGCCGCGCGCGCGTTCGCAGGCCCGCGATGGTAAGCCCCGGCGTATCGTCGATGAACAGCGGCAGCGTCTGGAGTTGCTGCGCCGCGCGCGAGAGCTTTTGAAACTGCTCCTTGCTGATCTTGCCCATGCGCAGCGCTTCGCCCGACACTTCCGACTGTTCGGCGAGCACGCGCGTCGCGAGCTGGTCGGCGGACATTTCGAGGCTAAAAAAGGCGACCTTGGCGCCCATATTCTTTTCGGGCGGGATGCCGTCGGCTTCGTCGCGGCGGTACCGCTCGGCGGCATTATAGGCGATATTGGTGGCGAGCGAGGTCTTGCCCATGCCCGGACGGCCCGCGAGGATCATCAAGTCCGAATTGTGCATGCCGCCGATCTTGGCGTTCATGCTGGACAGGCCGGTGGTGACGCCCGAAAGGTGGCCGCCCGAATTCAGCGCGCGCTCCGCCCCGTCGAGCGCCATTTTCGACGCCTGGCTGAAGCTTTTGACCGTCCCCATCTCGGCCTCGCCGCCTGCAACGCGATAGAGCGCGGTTTCGGCTTCCTCGATCTGCGCCTGCGGATCGACGCGCTCGCTGGTGTCGAGTGCATTGTCGACCAGCACCCGGCCCACCCCGACCAGTTCGCGCAGCAATGCAAGATCGAAAATCTGCCGCGCGAAATCGCGCGCGCCGATCAGACCCGCGCCGCTTCCGGTCAGCTGCGCCAGATAGCCGGGGCCGCCGACCGCCTTCATCGCTTCGTCGGCCTCGAAATAGGGCTTGAGCGTCACGGGGGTCGCGATGCTGTTGCGTTCGATCAGCGCCATCGCCTGCTGAAAGATACGGCCATGCAGCGGTTCGAAGAAATGATCGGGCGTCAGCGCGACGGGCAGATCCTCGACGACTCGGTTGTCGATCAGGATCGCGCCGAGAAACGCGGCCTCGGCCTCGATATTCCGGGGTAATTGGCGCTCATCCCCGGGGGTGGCCGGGGTCGGAATCAGGGCTAGCTCTGGCATGGCGACCCTCATGCGGTGCCGCTTCGAGCGGCGCAACAGGCGATGCCGTGCAGGCTATCATAACTGTGGGTTGCTGTGAATAAGTCCCCCCCTTGCCCTTCGGCCCGGTGCAAGTAGAAGCACAGGCAGCATGGCTGACGCAGACCCTTCCAAACAGCGGATCATTTCGGTCGAACTCGACGAGGGTTCGATCGTGTGGCGCAATCCCGACGTCGAACAGGAACGCCGCGTCGCGATCTTCGACCTGATCGAGGACAATAAATTCGTGCCGCAGCGCGGCCACCCCGACGGTTATGCCGGCCCGTACCGTCTGATGCTGCGCGTCGAGGACGGGCGGCTGATCTTTGAAATCAGCCGCGAGGACGGGTCGCCGCTCGAAGCGATCATCCTGGGTCTGGGACGTTTTCGCCGTCCGATCCGCGATTATTTCGCGATTTGCGACAGCTATTATCAGGCGATCAAGACCTCGACCGCGCAGCAGATCGAGACCGTCGATATGGCGCGCCGGGCGTTGCATAACGAAGCCGCCGAAATGCTGATGGACCGGCTCGACGGCAAGATCGCGGTCGACTTCGACACCGCGCGGCGATTGTTCACGCTGATCTGCGTCCTCCACATCAAGGGCTGACGGGTGGCGACGGGGGCGATCAAGAGCAACAGGGCCGGAAAAGGCGGTGGTTGGCGCGAAGCGGTCGCACGAACGCTGCGGCGGATCGGCGCCGCGATCGTGCTGTTGCTGCTCGCGGCAGGCCTGTCGCTATGGTGGGCTGCGCGCTGGACCCCCGACCGTGCAGCCTTTCCGACGCAAGGTGTGACGATCGACGCCGACAATGGCGATGTCCAGTGGGGGTCGATCAAGGCGGCAGGCGCCGATTTTGCCTATGTGATGGGAACCGACGGCAGCCGCGGCATCGACGCCAAATTCGCCCGCAATATGGCGGCGGCGCGCGAGGCAGGCGTACAGGTCGGCGCGATCCATCGTTACAGCCTGTGCCAGCTCGCGACCGATCAGGCCGCCAATTTTATCCGCCATGTCCCGCGCCGCGCCGACGCGCTGCCCGCCGTGGTTTGGCTCGACTATGACGATCGCTGCCCCGACCGCCCGACGCGCGCGCTGCTCTTGTCCGAACTCGCGACCTTTCTGGCGCAGATCGAGGCGCATATGGGCAAGCGCAGCCTGATCGCGCCCGGTCCGGCGTTCGAGAGCGACTATAAGGTGACGCAGGGGATCGCGCGGACGATCTGGCTGCGCCGCGATTTCTTCGAGCCCGATTATGGCGCCCACCCCTGGGCGATGTGGCAGGCGAACGACTATGTCCGCCTGTCGGGCGCCGATGGGACCGTCGGCTGGAACGTCGTCCGCCCGGAAGGAAATGAACCATGACTGAAACCCGTGACGAACTGATCGCCGCCGCCCGCGACGCCGCGCGCCGGGCCTATGCCCCCTATTCGGGCTTTCACGTCGGAGCAGCACTGCTGCTCCGGAACGGCGACGTCGTCACCGGCGCCAATGTCGAAAACGCCAGCTATGGCCTGACGCTGTGCGCCGAAACCGCCGCGGTCGCCAAGATTGCGAATGAGGGCTGGATTGGTGAACTCGCCGAGGTCGCGATCATCGGCGGGCGCCCCGACGGTGACGACCTGCTCGGAACCGATCCGGTCAATCCGTGCGGCCGCTGTCGCCAGATATTGAACGAAGCCGCCGAGCGGTCGCAGACGGACATCCTTGTCCATTGCGCATCGGGCGATGGTAGCGCGGTCAAGACCTACAAGCTCAGCGAACTGCTTCCCGCGGCTTTCGGGCCAAAGGATCTCGGCCTCATCGACTGACCGCTTGCGCAAGCCCCACAGGACCGACAAGAGACACCATGGCCATTCTTTCCGACCGCTGGATTCGCGAAGCCGCCCAAACGCAGGGCATGATCGAACCGTTCGTCGAGGCGCAACGCCGCGACGGGTGCATCAGCTATGGCCTGTCATCCTACGGCTATGATGCGCGCGTCGCGCCCGAGTTCAAGATTTTCACCAACGTCGATTCGACGATCGTCGATCCCAAGGATTTCGATCCCAAGAATTTCGTCGATCGCGAAACCGACGTCTGCATCATCCCGCCGAACAGTTTTGCGCTAGCCCGAACGGTCGAATATTTCCGTATCCCGCGCGACGTGCTGGTGATCTGCCTCGGCAAGTCGACCTATGCGCGCTGCGGGATCATCGTCAACGTCACCCCGCTTGAGCCCGGCTGGGAGGGTCATGTGACGCTGGAGTTTTCCAACACCACCCCCCTGCCCGCCAAGATTTACGCCAATGAAGGCGCGTGCCAGTTCCTGTTCCTCCAGGGTAACGAGCCCTGCGAGACGAGCTACGCCGATCGCGCGGGCAAATATATGGGGCAAAAGGGTGTGACCCTGCCGAAACTCTGACGCGGAACCTCCGTCGCTGCGGCGCGTCCTCCTTGCACAAGCGGACGGGGCATCGTTTGGAGGATCGACGCATGTCCATGATCGCTGTCTTTATCGGCCGCCTCTTCATTTCACTGATTTTCATCGTGTCGGGGATCAACAAGCTGATCCACGTCAACGACACCAATGCGATGATCACCGCCGCGGGCCTGCCCGCGGGCCTCGCCATCCCGACCGGGCTGTTCGAGCTGATTGCGGGTGTTTGCATCGCGCTCGGTATCGCGGTTCGTCTGTGGTCGATCTTGCTGGCAGGCTTTGTCCTCGCGACGATCCTGTTTTTCCACCGCGAATTTACCGATCCGGTGCAGGCGATGGCGGCGATGAAGAATCTGGCGATCGCGGGCGGCTTGCTCGCGCTGTTCGGTTATGGTCACACGCGCTGGAGCTATGATGCGCTGCGCCAGCGCCGCCGCAACGAACTGGCGGCGCGCGATGCGCAGCTGCGGGCGAGCGAAGCCGAGGTTCGCGCCGCACGCGCCGAGGGCCGCGCCGAAGCGGCGGCGGTCGGCGAGCCGGTGGTGATTCAAAAACGACCGTTCTGGCGCCGCTGACGCTTGGCGCTTGGCATCGAAGCCACGCTGCGCTAGCCTCCCTTTACGTTTACGTAAAGGGAGGCATTTATGGCCAGCCGCGAATTTGACATCATCGTCTATGGCGCCACCGGCTTCACCGGTCGGCTCGTCGCTGAATATCTGACGCAGCATTATGGGGGCAGACCGGACGCGCCGAAATGGGCGATGGCGGGGCGTAGCCTCGACAAGCTTGCCGAAGTACGTGACCTCATCGGCGCCCCCGCTGATACGCCGCTGGTCGTCGCTGACGCCAGCGATCCCGCGAGCCTCGATGCGATGGCCGCTAGCACGCAGGTCGTGCTTACCACCGTCGGCCCCTATCAGCTTTACGGCAGCAAACTTGTAGCCGCCTGCGTCAAGGCGGGCACCGCCTATGCCGACCTGTGCGGCGAACCCGGCTGGATGCGCGAGATGATCGACGTGCACGAGGGTGCGGCGAAGGCATCGGGCGCGCGCATCACCTTCAGCTGCGGCTTCGATTCGATCCCCTTCGACCTTGGCGTCCATTTCCTGCAGGCCGAGGCCGTGAAGCGCCGCGGCAAGCCCGCGCCGCGCGTCAAGGGCCGGGTCCGCAAGATGGCGGGCGGCGCATCGGGCGGCACCATCGCCAGCCTGACCGAAACGCTAAAGGCCGTCGCCAAAAAGCCGTCGCTGGCGCTGCTGCTCAAATCCTCCTTCGCGCTGACCCCGGGGTTCGAGGGTCCGTCGCAACCGACCGGCCTGTTCCCCGAATATGACAGCGCCACCGGCACCTGGACCGCACCGTTCGTGATGGCGCCGATCAACACCAAGAATGTCCACCGCACCAACTTCCTGCTTGGACATCCGTGGGGCGTCGATCTGGTGTATGATGAGATGGTGATGACGACGATCGGCGATGCCGGAAAAGCAATGGCGGAAGCGATGGCGAAGGCAAACCCGTTCGGCGACTCCAATCTCAAACCTGGCGAAGGACCGAGCAAGGAAGAGCGCGAAAACGGCTTCTACGACATCTTGTTCATCGGCGAATATCCCGACGGCACGACCGTTCGCGCCAGCGTTCAGGGCGACCGCGACCCCGGCTATGGCTCGACGTCGAAGATGCTCGCCGAAACGGGCATGGCGCTACTCGCGAACAAAGGCGCGGGCGGCGTGTGGACCCCCGGCGCACTGCTCGGCGACGCGCTGATCGCGCGGCTGACCGAGCACGCCGGACTGACCTTCCAAATCGAGGAATAACCGCAAGATGACCACCTCTCCCAGCGCGCTCGACGCGCTGCTATCGACGCTGCGCACCGAAGACGGCGTGGCAAAGGCACATATCGACGACGGCTGGATGCAGGGGCGCACCGCCTATGGCGGGATCAGCTCGGCGGTCGCACTCGCCGGTACGATGGCGCTCCACCCCACCGACACGCCGCTGCGCTATGCGCAGATCAGCTTTGTCGGTCCGGTCGGCGGCGACTGCACGGTGAACACGCGCGTGCTGCGCCAGTCGAAATCCTCGCTGTTTGTCGACGCGGGTGTGTCGAGCGACGCAGGTTTCGGTACGGCGGCGGTCTTTGCTTTTTCGCCCGATCGCCAAAGTCATCTCGACCATAATCGGCTGGCGATGCCCGACGCACCCGCGCCCGAAACGCTGGCGCCCGTTCCCGAACATCACGCGCGCCCCGCCTTTACCCGCCATTTCGACATGCGTCCGACCACCGGCCCGCGCTTTGCCTGGAAAAGCGAAGTCGGCGAATATCTGACCTGGGTCCGCTTCGTCGAGGAACCGGCGTGCCATCCGGCCGTCGCGCTGCTCGCGATGGGCGACGCGCTGCCGCCCGCTGCGATGGCGCTGTTCAGCCAGTTCGGCCCGATCAGCTCGATGAACTGGACGGTGAACATGCTCACCGCCGATCCGCGAACAGACGATGGTTGGTGGCTGCTGTCGGCAAAAACCGGCTATGCCTGCCACGGCCTGTCGGTACAGGACATGATGCTGTGGAACCGCGCCGGAGAGCCAGTGCTGAGCGGTAGTCAGGCGATCGCGATTTACGCTTGACCCACTTGGCGCCCCCGCGAAGGCGGGGGCCGCTGTTGGCCTATTCCAGCGCTTCCGAGTAAACCGCTAGCGGCCTCCGCCTTCGCAGGGGCGACGAACTACGCTGTCGGCAACGCGATCACCGCGTCCAGACCGCCGTCGGCACGATTGCGAAGCGTCAGTTCGCCGCCCTCGCCCTCGGCGATGTCGCGCGCGATCGACAGCCCCAGCCCCGACCCGCCGGTCGCCCGGTTGCGCGACTGCTCGCCGCGCGCGAAGGGTTCGACCAGCGTCCGGATCTGATCGTCGGACAGGCCGGGGCCATCGTCCGACACGATGATCCGCACCGCACCCGGCGCGCGCTCGACCGACAGGCGCGCACGCACCCCATAAGCCGCGGCATTGTCGATCAGGTTGCGGAGCGCGCGGCGCAGCAGCAACGGACGCGCAAGCACCCCAGCGTCGACGGCTGCCGCCACGGCCACATCCTTGCCGCGTTCGCGATAATCCGCGGCCAGCTCTTCGACCAGTCCGCGCAGCGCCACCGGCTCGCGCCCCTCGGTTCCCGCGCCCGACCGCGCCAGCGCCAATATGTCGGTCAGCATCGCCGCCATTTCCTCGATCGACGCAATCATCTTGTCACGCAGCGCGTCGTCGTCGACCTGCTCGACCCTTACCCGCAGGCTGGCGAGCGGGGTTCGCAGGTCATGGCCGACTGCGCCGAGCATCCGGTCCTTGTCTGACAGCATCGTCGCGATCCGGCTGCGATAGGCGTTGAAGGCGATGATCAGGTCGCGGACGTCGGACGGCCCCTCCTCTTCCAGCGGCGTCGCGTCGCGCAGCGCCGGATTGGACCGCGCGGCGCGGGTCAGGTCACGCAGCGGCGCCGCAGCGCGCCAGGCGATGACCATGATCGGTATCAGCAGCAGCAGATAGAGCGACAGCGTCTGCCAGACCAGAAAGCCCTGCAAGCGATTGCCGCTGGTCGGAATACGACCGCGCACCGCGATGTAACGGCCATCGATCTGGGCCGACACGATGACGGTCCTGCCGGGAATATTGGCTCGCAGCCGCGGTCGCTGTGGCAATGCCCACGCATCGACCGACTCAGCGGTGACGTCCGCCTCGCCAAGCAATTTTTCGACATAATCGGCAAGATCGGGCAGCGGGACGGCCCCCGTCGGCAACGGCAGCGGCCGGTCCGAAACCACAAGTTTCTGGGCGCGGTTGGGACGTCCATGCTCCCCCGACCGCTCATCCTGTTGCGGCGGCAATTCCCCGCGCCGGGCGCGGTCGACCGCATCGATAATCCGCGCCACCGCCATGCCGCCGCCATGCGCCAGCGTCTGCTGGCTCTGGCCGCGCACGAGCAGGGCAAAATTGATCGCTTGCGCGGCGAACAGCATCAGCGCCACAGCAAGGACCAGCTGGCCGATCAAGCTGCGCGGCCACAACCGAATTTTCACGCCGCCGGTCCCATCCGCTTGACTTCGCAGGCCAGCGTGTAGCCGCCGCCCCACACCGTCTTGACGATCTGCGGGTGCGCCGCGTCCACCTCGATCTTCTTGCGCAGGCGGCTGACGAGATTGTCGATCGCGCGGTCGAAAATTTCGGCCTCGCGCCCGCGCACCAGATCGAGCAACCGGTCGCGGCTCATCACCTGCCGCGGATGGCGGACCAGCGCGTGAAGCAAATGATATTCGCCCGATGACAGCGCCACTTCATTGCCCTGGCTATCGACCAGCACCCGTTCGACTTCGCGCAGCACCCAGTCGGCAAAGGCATAGCTGGTTCCGCCGGGATCGAGCACGCGCCCGCCCTGCTGCGTCCGCCGCAGCACGGTGCGGATGCGCGCCACCAACTCGCGCGGGTTGAACGGTTTGACAACATAATCGTCGGCGCCGATCTCCAGCCCGATGATCCGTTCGGTATCCTCGGCGCGCGCGGTGAGCAGGATAACGGGAATGGCGCTGTTTTCACGCAGGTGGCGGGTCAGCGACAGACCGTCCTCGCCGGGCATCATGATGTCGCTGACGACCAAGTCGATCGACTGGGCACGCAGCACCGATCGCGCCTCGGCGGCGCTCGCTGCGGCGGTCACCGCAAAGCCTTGGGCGGTCAGATATTCGGTCAGCGGCTCGCGGATCGACGGTTCGTCGTCGATCAGCAGGATGCGCGGGTTATGGTTTTCGGTCATTGTCGATCCGCTGAAAACGCCAAAGTCGGAACGCTAGTTCGCCCACCGGTCGAACGACCGATGGGCGATAGCTGGCAGGGACCAGCCGCAAAGGCAATGCCGGGAGGGGGGAAGAAAGCCTGCCCGTCGCCGCCGATCCCTGCCAAATGCCAATTAGCTGGCGGGAGCAGCGGGTGCCGCACGCTTGGCGCGCCATTCGCTGCGCTGCGCCTTGCGTTCATCGGCGGTCACCTGGCCATCCTTGTTGGCGTCCGCCGCATCGAAGCGAGCCAGCGCGGCAACCTGGAATTCGGCTTGGCTGATCGCCTTGTCGCCATTGGTGTCGGCCTTGGCCATCATGCCGCCGTGCATGGCATGGCGCGCGCCACGCTTGCCATGACCGCGCATGCCGTGACGTTTGCCGTCGCCGGCTTCGCCAGCCTCGGCGCGCTTGGCGACGCGCTCTGCACGCTTGGCGGCCCGTTCGGCGTTCTGGTTGGTCCATTCGGCCTGGCTGATGCTGCCATTGCCGTCGGCGTCGAGGCTGGCGAATTTCTTGGCCTGCATCTCGGCGCGCTTCGCCGTCCGATCGGCAGCGTCGATCTTGCCGTCCTTGTTGTAATCCATCTTGGCGAACCGCTCGGCGGCATGCGCCTGCGCCTCTGCGCGCGATAGCGTGCCGTTACCGTCGGTGTCGGCCTTGGCGCCGCCGGGGGCAGCCAGAACGGGCGCAGCAATCAACGCGGCGCCCAGCGTCAGAAACGAAATCTTCTTGTACATGGTACGAACTCCTTCAGGGGATCGATCCGGGGGATGACCGGATCCCGATGAAGGCGTTCTAGGCGTCATTTGTCCCAGCCACTTGCCGGATCGGCGCAAAATTGTCGCAAATTGTCGCAGTTCGGCGGCGCCGTTCATTTTCGCGAAAACCGCGACAGCCTTGCGCGCAAAAATGCAAGGGTGCGCGCACCACCGATGCACGCACCCGTTCCAACAGCAACAGCGTCGATTACGGACTAACCGGCGAATCCTCGTCATCGTCGGAAATCAGGACGATGGCGGTGATCCCGGCGAGCAAACCGACCAGACCGATGATCCAGCTCGAATCGCCCTCAAGATTGCTTTCGCCAGCAACGTACGATGGCGCCCGCACACCGACCGCTGCGGATGCCGCGACCGGCGCCAATACGGCTGACGATGCCGCCAGCGCGATGACTAGCTTTTTGGCCATATGCATTTCATTCTCCATCGATTGAGCAGAAGGGGGTGAACCCGATCAACGACCCGGCAGCGCCGATTGATCCCAACGGGGGCGGCGTTCGTCGCGTTAATCTGACGGGTCGGCGGGGCGGCGGCGGCACGGCGGGGTCGATCGGGGTTGCTCGCCGCGCACGTCCGGGCTTATGCGGCGCCAAGACAACAGGAGACATTATGGCCGCATCGCTACCCCTTCGCCTGCTACTGACCGCCGCCAGCCTGGGCCTTTTCCTGCCCGCGGCGGTCGCCGCTGAGCCCACGCAAGGGACCGCCTGGCTCAACCGCCAGATGGCCGCGCTGTCCGAACGCAATGGTGCGGACGGTTGGCACGTCACCCCCAGCGGCCTCCGCTGGCGCCGCATCGCGGGCGACGGCAGCGGCGCGCACCCCGCCCCCACCGACGTCGTCACGGTGCACTATGTCGGCACGCTCGCTGATGGACAGGAGTTCGACAGCTCGATCAAGCGCGGCACGCCGACCAGCTTTCCGCTCAATCGCGTCATTCCAGGCTGGCAGGAAGGCGTGGGACTGATGGGCGTCGGTGACAAGGTCGAACTCGCGATCCCCTACCAGCTCGCTTATGGGCCCGAAGGAAAAGGCCCGATCCCGGGCGCCGCGACCCTGCTGTTCACGGTCGAGTTGCTGGGCATTGAATCGGCGAAGTAAGAAAAGGAACATGGAGCGGGTAGCGGGAATCGAACCCGCCTAGCTAGCTTGGAAGGCTAGAGCATTACCACTATGCTATACCCGCTCACCCAA
The DNA here is from genome assembly GCF_003609815.1 of Sphingopyxis sp. EG6. Classification (NCBI taxonomy): domain Bacteria; kingdom Pseudomonadati; phylum Pseudomonadota; class Alphaproteobacteria; order Sphingomonadales; family Sphingopyxidaceae; genus Sphingopyxis; species Sphingopyxis sp. EG6. The sequence continues at coordinate 1,111,263 of NZ_AP017603.1, read as the reverse complement.
GGTCGGCGGCGATTGCCAGTTTGCCCCATCTTCGTCAAGCCCGCCGTCGTGCGCATCGTTGAGAACATCATGGCAACATGCTAAAGCTGCGCCGTGCACGACGACGCGGACCTCAACCCCGGTGACGGCGCGGACGCCTCTGTTCGCAAGATCATCCATGTCGACATGGACGCCTTTTACGCGTCGGTCGAGCAGCGCGACGATCCGGCGCTGCGCGGGCAGCCGGTCGCGGTCGGCGGATCGTCGCGGCGCGGCGTCGTCGCGGCGGCAAGTTACGAGGCGCGCAAGTTCGGGGTGCGGTCAGCGATGCCGAGCATCACCGCGAAGCGCCAGTGCCCGGCGCTGATCTTTGTCCCGCCGCGGTTCGAGGTGTACCGCGACATCTCGCACCAGATCCGCGCGATCTTTCGCGACTATGCCGACGAGGTCGAACCGCTGTCGCTCGACGAGGCCTATCTCGACGTCAGCGCCGACAAGATGGGATTGGGCAGCGCAACCGCGACCGCCAGGCTGATCCGCCGCCGCATCCGCGAGGAAACCGGCCTGACCGCGTCGGCCGGCGTTTCCTATAACAAGTTCATTGCCAAGCTGGCGTCCGATCAGAACAAGCCCGACGGCCTGACTGTCATCCCACCGGCCAAGGGCGCCGCGTTCGTCCAGACCTTGTCGATCCGCCGTTTTCACGGCATCGGGCCGGTGACAGCGGCGAAGATGGAAGGGCTCGGGGTCTTTTCGGGCGCCGATCTCGCGGCAAAAGACCCGCTGTGGCTGGCAGAGAATTTCGGCAACAGTGCCGAATGGCTGTTCAACCTGGCGCGCGGCATCGATCATCGCCGGGTCAAATCGAACCGCCCGCTGAAGTCGCTGGGTGGCGAACGCACCTTCTTCAACGACCTGATCACCGATACCGAAATCCGCGAGGCGCTGGCGCATGTGTGCACCGTGGTGTGGGACCGCGCCGCCAAGAAAGGCGCGCGCGGGCGGACCGTGACGCTCAAGCTGCGCTACGCCGATTTCCGGACGATCACGCGGGCCAAGTCGGTCCCCTCGCCGATCCTCGATGGCGCATCGCTGCTCGCGGCGGGCGAAGCGATCCTGGCACCACTGCTACCGACCGAACAGGGCATACGCTTGCTGGGGCTGACGCTGAGCAAGTTCGAGGGGGAAGAGGAGGAGGAGGAAGGCGCGGAAGCTGGGGCAACGACGGATCTGCTGAGCCTGATCTGAACATAGCGTCGCCCCCGCGAAGGCGGGGGCCGCCGTCGGTTTGCGCAGCGAGGCTGAGGAAGGCGGCAAGCGGCCCCCCGCCGTCGCGGGGGCGACGGACTCTACTCCGCCAAAGCGCCCAACCGCCGCTCCTTCGTCGCCGTAAATCGGATATCCGGATTGCGCTGGGTGATATAGCCCACTTCCCAGCCGTCCTTCGCCATGAACACCGGCGCGCCGTCGCGATCGGTGGCGCTCGCGCCGCGATGTTCGGACTGGAACGCCTTCAGCTTGGCGGCGTCGTCGCTGGCGATCCAGCGCGCGGTTTCCCACGGCGACTGCTCCAGTTTCGCCTCGACTTTATATTCCACGTCGAGTCGGCTGATCAGCACCTCGAGCTGCAACTGGCCGACCACGCCGACGATCATGTTCGATCCGATCTCGGGGTAGAAAACCTGGATGATCCCCTCCTCCGCCATATCGTCGAGCGCCTTGCGCAGTTTCTTGGTCTGCGTCGGGTCGACCAGCGCGACGCGGCGCAGCAATTCGGGGGCGAAATTGGGCAGCCCGGTGATCGTGATGTCGGTGCGTTCGGACAGCGTATCGCCGACGCGGAGCGTGCCGTGGTTGGGAATGCCGATGATGTCGCCGGGAAAGGCCTCCTCGGCCATTTCGCGGTCCTGCGCCAGGAACAGCATCGGGCGGCTGATCGCGATCGCCTTGCCCGTTCCGCCCTGCATCAACCGCATCCCGCGTTCGAACTTGCCCGAACACAGGCGCATGAAGGCGATGCGGTCGCGGTGCGCCGGGTTCATATTGGCCTGCACCTTGAACACGAAGCCGGTCACCGCGCTGTCCGTCGGCTCGACCGGTGCCGGTTCGGCGGGCTGTGGCTGCGGCCCCGGGGCGTGGTTCGCGAGCGCCGCGAGCAGGTCGACGACGCCGAACTCCTTGAGCGCGGACCCGAAATAGACCGGCGTCAGATCGCCATTCCGATACGCCGCTGCGTCGAACTCGGCATAGCATGCCGATGCCAGCTCGGTTTCTTCCTTGAGGTGCGCGAGCGCGTCGGCGCTGATCTCGGCGGCCAGCGCCGGGTCATCCAGCCCCGCCACCTTGGCGCGGTGCCCTTCATACATCCGCGATGCATCGGCGCCCGGTTTCATGATCGCCGGATCCACGAGATCGTAGATTCCTTCGAACTGCCCGCCCATGCCCGCGGGCCAGTTCATCGGGGTCACGTCGAGCGCCAGCCGGTCGGCAACCTCGTCGAGCAGTTCAAACGGCGGCAGCCCTTCGCGGTCGACCTTGTTGATGAAGGTGATGATCGGCACCGAGCGCAGGCGGCACACTTCGAACAGCTTCAGCGTCTGCGGCTCGATGCCCTTGGCGGCGTCGATCACCATCACCGCGCTGTCGACCGCGGTCAGGGTGCGATAGGTGTCCTCGCTGAAATCCTCGTGCCCCGGCGTGTCGAGCAGGTTGAATACCAGCCCGGCATGTTCAAAGGTCATCACCGACGAGGTGACCGAAATCCCGCGCTGCTGCTCGATCTTCATCCAGTCGGACCGCGCACGCCGCGCTTGCCCGCGCGCCTTGACCTCGCCCGCGATATGAATAGCCCCGCCTGCGACGAGCAATTTTTCGGTCAGCGTCGTCTTGCCCGCGTCGGGGTGCGAGATGATGGCAAAGGTGCGGCGTTCGGGATGCTTCTGGGACATGGCGGGCGCCTAGCAGCGGCGCGGCAATGTGGGAAGGGGTTGGTGCAATGCAGCAATCTTGCCGTGTTCCGGATGGCGATCGCTTGACCACCAAAAAAAGCCCCGCCGGATCGCTCCGACGGGGCTTTCTTTTTTGCCCGCAAGGGCGGCCCGGCTTACGCCGCGCCGTGCGCCAGCGCCGCGAGAAGCAGGATCGCCACGATATTGGTGATCTTGATCATCGGGTTGACCGCCGGGCCCGCGGTGTCCTTGTACGGATCGCCGACGGTGTCGCCGGTCACCGCGGCCTTATGGGCCTCGCTGCCTTTGCCGCCGTGGTTGCCGTCTTCGATATATTTCTTCGCATTGTCCCATGCGCCCCCGCCCGAGGTCATGGAGATGGCGACGAACAGCCCGCCAACGATCACGCCGAGCAGGAGTGCGCCAAGCGCTTCGAGCGCCGCAGCCGGTCCGGCGACCGCGCGGATCACGAAGAACACGACGATCGGCGCGAGCACTGGCAGCAACGACGGGATGATCATTTCCTTGATCGCCGCCTTGGTCACCAGATCGACGGTGCGTGCATAGTCGGGCTTCGATTCATAGGTCATGATGCCGGGGTTGTTCTTGAACTGGTCGCGAACATCCTTGACGACTTCACCCGCCGCGCGGCCGACCGCGGTCATGCCCATCGCCCCGAACAGGTACGGCAGGAGGGCGCCCAGCAGCAGCCCGACGATGACATAGGGCGACGACAGCGAGAAGGTCAGCGGCTCGGTCAGCCCCAGCGCCGCCGAATATTCGGTGATATCGGCGGTATAGGTGCCGAACAGCACCAGCGCCGCAAGACCCGCCGAACCGATGGCATAGCCCTTGGTCACCGCCTTGGTGGTGTTGCCCACCGCGTCGAGCAGGTCCGTCTTTTCACGCACGCTGTCGTCGAGGCCCGCCATTTCGGCAATGCCGCCGGCGTTATCCGTGACCGGGCCATAGGCGTCGAGCGCGACGACCATTCCGGCCAGCGCCAGCATCGCGGTCGCGGCAAACGCAATGCCGATCAGCCCCGCCAGCATATAGGCGATGATGATCCCCGCGCAGATCACCAGCGTGGGCAGCGCGGTCGATTCGAGGCTGATCGCCAGCCCTTGAATGACGTTGGTGCCATGACCGGTTTCCGATGCCTTGGCGATCGAGCGCACCGGTCGATAGTTGGTGCCGGTGTAATATTCGGTGATCCAGATGATCAGCCCGGTGATGATCAGGCCGAGCAGCGAGCAATAGAACAGCGAACGACCGTTGAAATCGGTCCCGGGGATCAGCGCTTCCATGCTGCCCAGCGCATATTGGGTCGAGAACCAGATCGCCGGGATCGACAGGATCGCGGTGACGAGAAACCCCTTGTACATCGCGCCCATGACATTCGTCCCGTTACCGAGACGGACGAAATAGGTGCCGATGATCGAGGTGATGATGCAGACGCCGCCCATCAGCAGCGGCAGGCTCATCAGCGGCACGAGCATCTCGCCCGCCCCCTTGAGCAGCAGCGCCATCAACACCATGGTGGCGCCGACGGTCACGACATAGGTTTCGAAAAGGTCGGCGGCCATACCGGCGCAGTCGCCGACATTGTCGCCGACGTTATCGGCGATCACCGCCGGGTTGCGCGGATCATCCTCGGGGATCCCAGCCTCGACCTTGCCGACGAGGTCGGCGCCGACGTCGGCAGCCTTGGTGAAGATACCGCCGCCCAGACGCGCGAAGATCGAGATCAGCGAAGCACCAAAGGCCAGCGCGACAAGCGCGTCGACGACCGTGCGATCCTCACCGCCAACGGTATAACCGCCGGGGCCGATCAGATACCAGAAAAAGACCGAGATCGCGAGGAGCGCGAGGCCCGCCACCAGCAGGCCGGTGATCGCACCGGCGCGAAACGCCATGGTTAGACCCGCCTGCAATCCGGTCTGCGCCGCAGCCGCGGTGCGCACGTTCGCTTTGACCGAAATATTCATGCCGATGTATCCGGCAACCCCCGACAGGACGGCGCCGATGACAAAGCCCGTCGCCGAAATCGCGCCGAGGAACATCCCAACGAGCACGGCGACGACGACGCCAACGATGGCGATGGTACGATATTGGCGGCCCAGATAGGCTTTGGCGCCTTCCTGAATGGCGCCAGCAATTTCCTGCATCTTTTCGTTACCCGCCGAGGCGCTGAGCACCTGCCGCGAGGTAATGAAGCCATAGAGCACGGCGACAAGGCCGCACGCTATCGCGATCATAACCGGATCAATCATGAATTTCCTTCCCCATTGAACGGGGCGGACCCAGTGAACAGTCGAGCACGTCCGACTTATGATTGCCGGTTCGCCCTCTCCCCTGATGCGACCGCCCCAATATTTGGACGCCGCGTTATGGGAAGAAAGAAAGCCTAGGGCAAGCCCGGTTTTTCGGCACTTTTGTAACGGTTTCGCGTCAATGTGTGAAACCGAGACGCTCGGGCAGCGCGATGCGTTGGGCGCGGTGCGTCAGCAACAGCCCCTCGCCCACCCCGGCATGGCCGATCGGCGTCGCCGCGATATTCAATGCAGCCGCAATATCACGGATCGCGCCTGCCGCCGCCGGATCGGCCGCGAACAGCAATTGATAATCGTCACCGGCGCTCGCCGCCGCCAGCCGGGTATCGACGACATCGGGGCGCACTGCGAGCAAGGCCGCCGACAGCGGCACCGCCTCCAGCATCAGGACCAGCTCACACCCGCTGGCGGTCGCCATCCGCTCGGCGTCGATCAGCAGCCCGTCGGAAACATCCATCATCGCATGCACGTGGGGCGCCACCGCCTGCCCGAAGGTCAGTTGCGGCTGCGGGCGGCGATAGGCGGCAAGGCAGGTCTCGTTCGCTTCCTCGTGACCGAGGCGCATCGCAAGGCCTAGCCCGGCATTGCCGATCGATCCGGTCACCCACAGCTGATCGCCCGGCCGCGCCCCCGACCGCGACGGCGCCCCGCCCGGCGGCGCGCGGCCGATCGCGGTCAGCCCGAAACTGCGCGGCGCGCCCGCGGGCGCGCGCACGGTATCGCCGCCGAGCAGAATGACGCCAAAGCGGCGAAGCGCCAGATCGAGCCCTTCCACGAACGCCGCATCCCATTCCGCGTCGCCCAGGCTATAACCAACGAGCACGCCAACCGGCTCGGCGCCTTTCGCGGCGAGATCCGACAGGTTCACCGCGACAAGCTTCCACGCGACATCCTGCGGCGTGTCGTCAGGCAGGAAATGCACGCCCTCGACGATCATGTCGTGGGTGAGGACCAGCCCTTCCCACTCGGCGGCATCGTCGGTCAGGCCACGCGCGGCGGGGTCAGCGGCGATGGCGCGCAGACGGGCGATGAAATCGGTTTCGGACATGCGATACCCTCTCACCCAGAACAATGTGCCCTAATTCCGCTCGCGTCGAGCGAAGTCGAGACACGCTTGGGACGGGCTACGGTCTGCGTATCTCGACTTCGCTCGACACGAAAGGAGCTTAGCTATTCTTCCGCGCGTCCTTGCCGATCGCGTCGAGCAGGCCATTCGCAAACCCCGCTTCGCGCGCATCGAAAAACGCCTTGGCCACATCGACATATTCGCTGACCACCGCGCCGACCGGCACGTCGCCGCGCGCGATCAGTTCATAGGCGCCGGCGCGCAAAATCGCCTTCATCGTGCGGTCGAGCCGCTCCATCGACCAGCCGCTGGCCAGCCGCGCCACGATCGCCGCATCGATCTCGTCGACGCGCGCCAACGTGCCTTTCACGATGTCGTCGAAAAAGGCGACGTCGGCGCCCGCATATTCGGCATCCTCGATCGTCGCGCCGATCCGGTGCTGGTGAAATTCGTGGATCAGCTTGGCAACGGGGGTCGCCTCCATCTCGTGCTGATAAAGCGCCTGGACGGCGGCGAGACGTGCGGCGGAGCGAGACTGGGCGCGTTGGTTCATGGTTCTTTTCTACTTGAGACGCTGGCTGACCGATAGCGCATGCGCGGGAAGCCCCTCGGCCCCGGCAAGCGCGACCGCTGCGGGGCCGATCGCGGCGAGGCTGGCTTCGTCCAGTGCCAGAAAGCTGGTGCGCTTCATGAAATCCGTGACCGACAAGCCGCTCGAAAAGCGCGCGCGGCGGCCGGTCGGGAGGACGTGGTTTGGACCAGCGACATAATCGCCGATGGCCTCGGGAGTCTGGCGGCCGAGAAAGACCGAGCCGGCGTGACGGACCTTGGCGAACAGCGCGTCAGCCTCGGCGGGATCGACCGCGAGTTCGAGATGTTCGGGCGCGAGCCGGTCGCAGAGCGGGATCGCGTCGGCCAGCGCCGTGACGATGACAAAGGCGCCATTGTCAGCCCAGCTTTGGCGCATCGTTGCCGCGGTGCTCAGCGTCGGGATGATCGCGTCGACCGCTGCGGCGACCGCCTCGGCGAAGGTGGCATCGTCGGTGAACAGGATCGACTGGCTGGTCGGGTCATGCTCGGCCTGGCTGAGAAGGTCGGCGGCGATAATGCGCGGATCGTTCCGGCTATCCGCGACGACGACAATCTCGCTCGGCCCCGCGACCATGTCGATGCCGACGACGCCGTACAGCTGGCGCTTCGCTTCGGCGACCCACGCGTTGCCGGGGCCCGTGACAACGTCAACGGGTGCAATCTTGTCGGTGCCATAAGCCAGCGCCGCGACAGCCTGCGCCCCGCCGACCCGCCAGATCTCATCGACCCCGCCGATATGCGCCGCCGCCATCACCACCGGATTGGTCTCACCGCCCGGCGTCGGGGTCATCATGACGATACGCCCGACCCCTGCGACCTTCGCAGGCAGGATGTTCATCAACACCGACGACGGATAGGCGGCGCGACCTCCGGGAACATAGACCCCCGCCGCATCGACCGCGTTCCAGCGCGCGCCGAGCCGTGCGCCGGTGCTGTCGCGATAATCGCGGTCCTCCGGCAGCTGGGCGGCGTGATAAGCACGGATGCGGTCGGCGGCGAGATTGAGCGCGTCGCGCAGGTCCGGGACCAGCGCCTCATAGGCTGCGGCGCATTCGGCCTTCGAGATGCTCCAGCCGCTCGCGTCCAAATCGAAGCGGTCGAATTTCGCGGTATATTCGGCAAGCGCGGTATCGCCCTCGGCCTTTACGCTCGCGATAATCGCAGCGACGTCGGCGGAGACGTCGGATGCGCTTTCGCGCCGGTCGTTGACCAGCGCGTCAAACGCGGCGGCAAAGCCCGGGTCGGAGGCGTCAAGCCGCCGCATCGCCCACCGCCTGGCGGAATTTTTCGACGAGCGCCGGCACTTCGGCCGAGCGCAGCTTGAACGCGGCGCGATTGACGATGAGCCGCGCCGACACCTCGCTGATGATTTTCTGCTCGGCCAGCGCATTTTCGACCAGCGTCCGCCCCGTCGATACCAGATCGACGATGTGCGAGGCGAGCCCCAGCTTCGGCGCGATTTCCATCGCGCCGTTGAGCTTGATGCACTCGGCCTGGATGCCCTGGCCTGCAAACCAGCGGCGCGTCGTCGACGGATATTTGGTCGCGACGCGGATATGGCTCTCGCCCAGCCCCGGCGGCGCGCTGCCTTCGGGGCCGGCCAGCGACAGCCGACAATGGCCGATGCCGAGGTCGACCGGCGCATACAATTCGCTGTAATCGAATTCGTCGACCACATCGGACCCGACGATGCCCAGCTGCGCCGCGCCGTGGGCCACGAACGTCGCGACGTCGAAGGCGCGGACGCGGATCAACGAAATATGCGGCTGGTTCGTCCCGAACACCAAGGCGCGGCTTTTCTTGTCGAAAAAGTCTGCCGCGGGCTCGATACCCACGCGCGCCAGCAGCGGCAGCGCCTCGTCGAGGATGCGTCCCTTGGGGATGGCAAAGATGATCGGTTCGGGCATAAGCGTCGCGCACATAGGCGGCGACGGGGCAAAGGGCAATGAGCGAGCGTTACGAGCCAATCGAACTGGGCGATACCGGACCCGTCGCAGTGCGTGCCGCCTTTGCCAATCAGGTCGCCTATTGCCGGGCCAACGGCGCCCCGGTGACCGCGCGGATCGTGGCAGCGCTGGCCGCGTTGCTCGACCAGCCTGCCAGCGAATTTGCGCGGCGGATCGCCGACTGGAAGGGCGCCCCGCTCGCCGATGCGCTGCCGCTGCGCGCCGCGGGCGGGCTGCACGCGTTGCATCTTGCGGGAACCGCGCACGAATTGGCGCCGATCTATGCCGATGCCGACGACATCAACGATGCCGCGATCGCCGCCGGGGTCGTCGCTCGACATGAGGCAGCACTGCTCCCGTGGCTCGACGGGCCGCCGCAGACCAACGAGGCGGGGCGCTCGTCGAACTTCATTGCGGCGATGCTGTGGCTTGCCGACAAGGGTTTGCCGCAGCGCTTCGACTGCTTCGAAATCGGGTCGAGCGCGGGGATCAACCTGATGATCGACCGCTATCATTATGATCTTGGCGGGGTGCATGTCGGCCCGACACCGGGTGCGATGGCGTTCGCCCCCGAATGGCGCGGCAACCATCCGCCGATGCACGCCATTGAATTTGCGGGCCTCAAAGGCTGCGACGTCGCGCCCGTCGACCTGACCGACCCGGCGCAGGCGCTGCGGCTGAAAGCCTATATCTGGCCCGAACATCATGTCCGCTTCCAGCGCATGGAGGCCGCGATCGCTGCTGCGACCGAGCAGGCCCCAAAGCTGATCCACGCCAACGCCGCCGACTTCGTCGAGGCCGAACTGGTGCGCCCGCAAGCCGAAGGCACGACCCGGGTGCTGATGCACTCAATCGTCTGGCAATATGTCCCCTCCGATCAGCAGGCGCGCGTCACCGCCGCGATGGAAGCCGCGGGCGCCCGCGCGACCGCGGAGCGCCCGCTAGCCTGGATCGCGCTCGAGGCCAATCGGACGGTGCATCATCACGAGCTGGTGGTACGGTATTGGCCGGGCGGCGGCGCGCCGGTGAAACTGGCGCATGCGCACGCCCATGGCGCGTGGGTGGAGTGGTCGGGGTAAGGGCTGGCAGCGACTGAAATATGACTTCGCCGCCGCGAAGGCGGGGGCCGGTGTCGGTTTACGCAGCAGCGCGGGGATAGGAAGCTAGCGGCCCCCGCCTTCGCGGGGGCGACGGTTATCGCTAACGTCCGCCCCCCACAAAGCCAGTCCCCCCAAGCCTAAAGCCGCGCCTCCAACTGCGCCAGCAACCGCTGCACCGGGGTCGCGGCCTGCGGCGCGTTCCAGCCCGCCTCGATCTTCGCGATGCGTTCGAACAGACGTTCGCTCGCCGCGATGATGCGCTGCACCGATCCTTCGAATCCGTCGCAAACGCCCCAGTCGGCGGCGATCGGATCGCCGATGCGCGCCGCGCTGTCGTTGGGACCGGCGCCCGGATCGCCCGCCATCATCGCACGGCGATGGAGCAGCCATGCGATGACGTGCATCAGCCGCGTCGTCGTCTTGAGCGATTCGCACGCGAGGCTGATCTGCATCAGACCGTCGCGCCGGGAACTGCTGAGGTCGCGCTGCGCGGCAAAGGCCGCGTGCGCTTCGTCCGCGAGCACCATGGCTTCGACATAGAGATTTTCGACCTGGGCGCGTTGCACCGGCGCTGCGATTGCCATCATGTCTGAATGCTGGGCCACCATCTACCGATGGATGCCACGGCTGCCCGGCAATGCAATGGCGGTAACCATGAAATCGCTGCCTGCCGTCGTCCCGTTTTGAGTCAGGCGATGATGTCGGGCAGCAGTTGATCCTCGCACCACGCAATTTCATCGCGCAGCCTGAGCTTGCGTCGCTTCAGGCGTGCGAGTTGCAACTGGTCGGGGACCGCCGCCTCGCCGAGCGCAATAATCGCGGCGTCGAGGTCGCGATGCTCGACGCGAAGCAGTTCCAGGCGCTGGGTAATTTCATCGGTGCTCACGCGCGCTTCCCTGCCACGTTCACCACTGGTCCGCAACGGGGACCGGCTGGCCGAATCGCGACGACATTCGTGCCGATTCGTGATTTACTCGGACCTGCCAATCGAGTCGAAAAGGAGAATGGTCCATGAGCACGTCGCATCTTTCCGCCCTGAAGTCGCGCCACGCGAACCTCGACGAGAAAATTGCGAATGAAGAGCGGCGCCCTGCGCCCGACATGGCAGCGCTGGCGCAGCTGAAAAAGCAGAAGCTGAAAGTGAAGGAAGAGATGCTCGCGATCGCTTGACGATCGCCAGTCGTTACCGCCCCGCTGATGCTGCCCTAAACCGGATGCATCAGCGTCGGCGGTACAGCGGCCCCCGTTCGAGGCCCGAACGCCGCAGATGCGGTGGCAAATCGGACTGCGACACCACCTGACGACGCACCGCCTGCGGATCGATCTGATGATCGAAGGCGATCCCGAACTTGCCCTCGCCCGCCCATACGACGCGCCCCGGCACCGGACCGATATTTTTCAGATCGATCTCGATCGCCGCGCCCTGTTCGACGCGGACCTTGCCCTCGGCCAGCATGCCGCCCGGCGACAGGTTGCGCACCCGGACGATAACCGGATCGGTGCGACCCGGCAGAATCAATCCCGCCTGCAGGAACAGACTGTCCCGATCCGCGCCGCGCGACAGCGCTGCGACTTCTTCATCAACCGATACCGGCCCACGCGAATCCATTGCGACCCATTCCCCGCGTTGTTGTCAGGGTCGCGAATCTAGAGTTCAGCCGTTGCCGAAATGTAAATTGCCGCCGCTGATCGGGCCTTTTGTCCCGGCGCGGATCAATCTTCGCGCGAAATCCGTTCGTTGCGCTCGTGACGCTCCTGCGCCTCCAGCGTCATGGTGGCAATCGGGCGCGCCTGCAGGCGGGCCAGCGAGATCGGTTCGCCGGTTACTGCGCAATAGCCATATTCGCCTTCATCGATGCGGCGGATCGCCGAATCGATCTTGGCAATCAGCTTGCGCTGGCGGTCGCGGGTACGAAGCTCGATCGCCCAATCGGTCTCGCTCGACGCGCGATCGGCGAGATCGGGTTCGCGCAGCGGCCCGTCCTGCAAATGCGCCAGCGTCGATTCGGATTCGGACAGGATGGACTTTTTCCAGGCGAGCAGCAGACCGCGGAAATACTCCTGCTGCCGCTCGTTCATAAACTCTTCGTCGTCGCCAGGAACATAATCCGTATCGAGATTTGATTTGGCTTCGCGAAGCGCGTCAGCGCCAACGTCGGCAATCTTGGTCGGCATGAGGGGCTCTCGCGTCCTTTCCTGTCACCCCGCGACCGGCCATGCGGCGCAGGGAGTGGCGCGCCTATAACCAGCCGCTGGTTTCGATACAAGCGCCGAAGCAGCCAATAGCGTCGACGCGTGAAGCATGGCTGAACAGAGACGATGATCGCAGCGATTCTGGGTGGCCGATCACGCCTTGCGTCATCGATCGCCGAAGCCCGGTTTAGGGCCGAAGGTTAACCAATCGCATAGAATCATTGCGATTTCCGTACTATTTTGGGACAAGAACGGCGATTTGGGTTGATTCCGATGCTCTTTTCCCGCTGTCGGACAGGCAAACGCGGTTAACGCAATTGCCGCGTTCGCAAAGCTTTGACCTTTTGGGGTATAGCGAAGGTGAAACGGGTGTCGGTAGCTGGCGCTTTGCACCTGCAACGGGAAAGAAAGAGAAACCTATGTCTGTCCGAATGGCCCTCGCCAAGCTTTGCGCCTGCACCTGCGGCGGCGCGCTTATCGGCACCGGCGCGATGCAGATTACCGATGTCCCCAAGGCGCGGGCGCAGACGGCAAAATCCTGTTCGCCCTGCGTTGGCAAAAAGGTCGTTCGCAAGCGCCACGCGGCGCGCAAGCCGGTGAAACGGATCCGCCGCGTCGTCACGACGAAGCGCGTCATCCGCACCGCGACCCCGCAAACGCAGGTGGTGACGCAGACGATCCCCCTGCCCCCCATCCCTTACGCGCCCTTCCCGCAGCGCGGCGGTTTTGAAGGCGGCGGCAGCGGCGGCGGCGTGACCGTTATCGGCGGCGGCTTCGGCGGCGGTTTCGGCGGCGGCTTTTTCGGCGGCTTCTTTGGCGGCAGCAGTTCGGGCGGCGGCGGCAGCGTGGTGGTCACATCGACGACCACCGGCGGCCTCAGCACGACCAGCAGCAGCACGTCGGGCGGCGTGTCCACCTCGACGGGCGGCGTCAGCACCTCGACCTCGACCGGCGGCGTGTCGACTTCGACTGGCAGCGTGAGCACGTCGAGCGGCGTGTCGACCTCGACCGGCGGGGTTTCGACCTCGACGGGTGGCGTGTCGACTTCGACCGGCGGGGTCAGCACCTCGACCGGCGGCGTTTCGACCTCGTCGGGCAATGTCAGCACATCGTCGGGTAACGTCTCGACGTCGTCGGGCAACGTCAGCACCTCCTCGTCGAGCAGCAGTTCGTCGTCGAGCTCCTCCTCGTCGTCATCCTCGTCCAGCTCGTCCTCGTCGGGCGGCAGCTCGTCGAAGGGCGGTTCGTCGCACGGCAGCTCGGGCTGGGGCAGCTCGTCCCACGGCAGTTCGGGCGGATCGAATGGTTCGAGCGGCAGCTCGGGCGGTTCCAGCAGCAGCAGTTCGGGCGGATCGAGCAGCTCGTCGTCGAGCTCGTCGTCCTCCTCATCGTCGAGCAGCAGCACGTCGAGCGGCGCGACCTCGTCGGGCGCGACCGGCGGCAGCAGCAGCTGGGGTTCGACGGGCAGCACGAGCACGGGAAGCTCCAGCTCGTCGTCTTCGTCGTCGTCGAGCAGCAGCTCATCGTCATCCTCGTCTTCGTCATCCAGCTCGGGCGGAACGACCAGCACCTCGTCGGGCACCCCGACCCCGGTTCCGGCGCCGCCGATGCTGCTGTTGTTCGGCGCCGCGGCCGCCGCGCTCGTCGCGCGCCGCCGCGCCGCCAATCGCAACGACAAGGACGCCGACGCGGCTTAAGCAATCCACTGGCGGTCCGGGGGGGCTTTTACCCAGACCACCTACTGAAGGGTCGCCTTTCGGGGCGGCCCTTTTTTATGAGCCGCTCCAGTTTGCGCGGCACGGCGCGATTATGATCCTCCCTGTGGCGCAGCCATGGGGAAGTGGCAGCCCGCAGGGCTGACGGAGGGGCGATGGCGCGACCCTTGCCGCCCCGCCACCCCTGCTTCGCAAGCGGTCCCCCTCGCCATCGCTACGCGACAGGGAGGATCACGAAAGGACGGGCTTGCACCCCCCGCTCAGCAACGCCATAGCGCGGCGATGCACGATATCCGCCTGATCCGGGACGACCCGCAAGCTTTCGACGCCGGCCTTGCGCGCCGCGGCCTCGAACCCCTGTCCGCTCAAATCCTGGCCGCGGACGCGTCGGTGCGCGCGCTGCAGACCGAAATCCAGGCCGCGCTCGCACGCCGCAACGAAGCGTCGAAGCTGATCGGCCAGGCGATGGCACAGGGCAACAAGGAAAAGGCCGAAGCGCTGAAGGCAGAGGTTGCCGAGCTGAAGGCCGTGCTGCCCGCGAAGGAAGACGCCGAACGCGAGCAGCTCGCTGCCCTCCACGACCGTCTGGCGGCGCTCCCCAACCTGCCCGCTGCCGACGTGCCGGACGGCGAAGATGAAGGCGGCAATGTCGAAATTGCTCGCTGGGGCACCCCGCGGTCGTTCGACTTCGCGCCGCAGGAACACGCCGATTTCGCCCCTGCATTGGGCCTCGATTTCGAAACCGCGGCCAAGATGTCGGGCGCGCGCTTCGCCTTCCTGAAGGGCCAGATGGCCCGGCTCGAACGCGCGCTCGGCCAGTTCATGATCGACAAGCAGACGATCGATGCGGGTTATACCGAATGCGCGACGCCGCTGATGGTCCGCGACGAGGCGGCGTTCGGCACCACGCAGCTCCCTAAATTCCGCGAAGATCTGTTTCAGACCACCGACGGTCGCTGGCTGATCTCGACGTCCGAAATGAGTCTGACCAACGCGGTGCGCGAAGAGATTGTGCTGGAGGCCGATCTGCCGATCCGGATGACCGCGCTCACCCCCTGCTTCCGGTCCGAAGCGGGGTCGGCGGGGCGCGACACGCGCGGCTATATCCGCCAGCACCAGTTCTGGAAGGTCGAGCTGGTGTCGATCACCCGTCCTGAAGACAGCGACGCCGAACTGGAACGCAAGACGCGCGCCGCCGAGGCGATCCTGGAAGCGCTCGAACTGCCGTATCGCAAAATGCTGCTGTGCGCCGGCGACATGGGTTTTGCGGCGCGCAAGACCTATGACCTTGAAGTGTGGCTGCCCGGCCAGAACGCCTATCGCGAAATTTCGAGCTGTTCGAACTGCGGCGATTTCCAGGCGCGCCGGATGAACACACGCTTCCGCCGCGAGGGCGCGAAGGGCAATGAGTTCGTTCATACGCAGAACGGTTCGGGTCTGGCAGTCGGTCGGACGCTGGTCGCGGTGCTGGAGAATTATCAGCAGGCGGATGGGAGCGTCATCGTTCCAACGGCACTGCTGCCCTATATGGACGGGATGACCAGACTCACTCCGGCACGCTAACACAATCGTCACCCCGGACTTGATCCGGGGTCCCGCTCAGCGACGGCGAAAGCGGGACCCCGGATCACGTCCGGGGTGACGAAAAAGGAAAGATCAAAAGTGCGCATCCTCCTCACCAACGACGATGGCTATCACGCCCCCGGCATGGCCGTGCTCGAAGCGATCGCCCGCCAGCTCAGCGACGATATCTGGGTCTGCGCCCCGGCCGAGGAACAGTCGGGTGCCGGCCATTCGCTGACCCTGTCACGCCCGGTGCGGATTCGCGAACATGGACCGCAGCGCTGGTCGTGCAGCGGCACCCCGACCGATTCGGTGATGATGGCGATCAGCAAGCTGATGCCCGAAAAGCCCGACCTGATCCTGTCGGGCGTCAACCGCGGCGCCAATCTGGGCGACGACGTCACCTATTCGGGCACCGTTTCGGCGGCGATCGAGGGTGCGCTCGCGGGCATCCGCTCGATCGCGCTCAGCCAGGTTTATGCGAAGGAAGGCATGGGCGACACGGTCCCCTTCGAACCCGCCGAAACATGGGGCGCCAAGGTCCTGCGCCCGCTGCTCGACCTCGACATGGCGCCGCGCACGCTGATCAACATCAACTTCCCCGCGATCCCCGCCGCCGATGTGCAGGGCATCCGCGTGACGCGGCAGGGTTTCCATGATTATGGACGCGGTTCGATAGTCGAAGG
This sequence comes from Sphingopyxis sp. EG6, assembly GCF_003609815.1. NCBI lineage: Bacteria > Pseudomonadati > Pseudomonadota > Alphaproteobacteria > Sphingomonadales > Sphingopyxidaceae > Sphingopyxis > Sphingopyxis sp. EG6. Next base: position 1,095,143 of record NZ_AP017603.1, on the reverse strand, counting down.
CACCGACCCGCGCGGTTACCGCTATTACTGGTTCGGGCTGCACGGCATCGAACATTCGCCGGGCCACGACAGCGATCTGGAAGCGATCGACGACCGCTATATCTCGGTCACCCCGCTCCAGCTCGACCTGACGCACGACGCATCGCTCGCCGCGCTGCGCGGGGCGTATGGGGCCGAAACCCCTTAACTTCGTCATCCCGGCACAGGCCGGGATCTCGCCATCGCGGACCAATGCAAGGGAGAGATCCCGGCCTGCGCCGGGATGACGAAAATACGAAACCCGTGCCGGACTGAAACAGAAGTTCTAGCCACCGTCCCAAAGCTTTGGCAAAAGCCTTGCGTGGGGCAAATCAGGCATCATGGCGGGATAGTTCTGGGCGCGCTGGCGCTCGCCGGTTGCATTCCGGCTGCACCTACCCCGCCGCCGCGACCCGCGCCCCCCGCGCCTGCCCCAACAATGCTCCTGGACAGCTTCGACTTCGAGCGCCGCACGCTAACCGATGTCGTCGGCGGCGATGCCCGCCCGACCTGGACGCTGAAGCCCGTCGCGACCAACGCCGTCCAGATCGCCGCAGGCAGCTACACCGTCCGCCCCGGCGACACGCTGCGGGCGATCGGCGAGATGAGCGGCGCCGGGTCCGAAGCGATCGCGCTGGAAAACGATCTCACCCCGCCCTTCACGCTGCGCGCCGGGCAATTGCTGCTCATCCCCGCCGGCCTCTATCACCGCGTCGGCACCGGGGAGACCGGAATCGGCATCGCGCGCGCCTATGGCGCCGACTGGGGCGAGATCATCACGATCAACGCGCTCGCCGAACCCTATATCCTTCGCGTCGGCCAGCGGCTGCGTCTACCATCCGACGCACGCCCCGCCCCACCCGGTCCGGTCAACGTCGGCGCCCGCGCCGCCGCCTTCACCCTCGACATCGACGACATCGTCACCGGCAGCCAACCCGCGCTGGCCGAGGCCGCGCGCCCGACGACCGGCAGCGCCGCGCCGCGCCAGCCGGTTACCACCGCGATCGCCGCACCGGCGCGCTTCGCTGGCCGCTTCGAATGGCCATTGAACGGTCCGATCCTGGCGCGCTTCGGCCCGCTCGCGCCGGGCAAGGTCAGCGACGGGATCAACATCGCGGCCGCCGCGGGCACCCAGATCCGCGCCGCCGCCGACGGCGTTGTCGCCTATGCCGGCGACCAGATCGGCGTTTATGGCGGGCTCATCCTGATCAACCATGGCGGCGGCTGGGTCAGCGCCTATGGTCATGCCGCGCGGATCGACGTCCAGCGGGGTCAGGCGGTGCGGAGCGGCGACGTCATCGGGCGCGCCGGGGCGACCGGACAGGTCCAGACATCGCAACTCCATTTCCAGCTGCGCAAAAATCGCATACCCGTTGATCCGATGAAGCAATTGCCGCCCCGATGAGCGATCGAAAACGGTCGAAACTGAAGCTGCACCATCGGTTTCAGCCGCTGAAACGTGCCAGCAAATGGCCAGTGTGGGCCGACGTTCTGGCGCGGCTCAGCCTGGCCTTTGCGCTGATCGGCATCGTCGTGCTGGTGCACTGGATCGACCGTGCGGGGTTGCGCGACAATGTCGATAATCACATCAGCTTTCTCGACGTCGTTTATTTCACGATGATTTCGGTGACGACGACGGGGTTCGGCGACATCCATCCGGTATCGGACCGATCAAGGCTGATCGAGGCGGTGATCGTCACTCCGATCCGAATCGCGGTGCTCTTCATTTTTGTCGGCACCGCCTATAATTTCGTCCTCAAACGCACATGGGAAAAATGGCGCATGGCCCGCATTCAGGCAAAGCTCACCGACCATATCGTCGTCCTCGGCTTCGGCGTCAGCGGCAGCGAGGCGGTGAAGGAACTGATCGCGCGCGGTACCGATCCGTCGTGCATCGTGGTGATCGACCAATCGCCGACGCGCATTGCCGAGGCAGAAGCGATGGGCTGCAACGTGCTGCAGGGCGACGCATCGAACGACGACACGCTGATCGACGTCCATATCGCGCGCGCCCAATCGGTGCTGGTGTCGGCTGGGCGCGACGACACCTCGATCCTGATGGTCCTGACCGTCCGCCACCTGTCGCCGAAAGTACCGATCAGCGTCGTCATCCGCGCCCAGGACAATGAATTGCTCGCGCGCCAGGCGGGCGCGAACAATGTCATCAATCCGGTCAGCTTCACGGGCCTGCTCCTCGCCGGATCGGCGCAGGGCGCGCATGTCGCCGACTATATGGCCGACCTTGCCAGCATTGGCGGGCGGGTCCAGCTCCGCGAACGCCCCGTCGCGGCGGCCGAAATCGGCCGCAGCATCGACCAGCTCGCCAGCGAAGGCCGCGGACTGCGTATCTATCGCGGCGGCAAGCCCTTCGGCTTTTGGGAACCCGAAGCGCAAAGCCTCGCCGCTGGCGACCTGATCGTCGAGGTCGTCCGCTGCGAAGAATGTGAAGCGAGCGTGCCGGGCGGCTAGCCCAAGAACACGAACACCGCGCCCATCGCCGCGTAAAAGGCGATCCAATATCCGGCGTCGATCCCGAAAAGCTTCATGCTCGCGCGACTGAACAGATAATTGGTGCCGATCGCCGGGACGATAAAGCCGAGCGCAATCCCGACCGAAATCATCATCGTCGACCGCGCGCTCATATCACCAAAATGCGCCAGCAAATGGCCAAGAAATACCGCGGAGACGATGCTGAGCAGAAAGGTGGTGCCATAGATCTGCACCATATTGCCCTGCTGCAATTCCGCTTCGGTCAGCCCGCGTTCCTGCATCCACGCCTTGCCGAACAGCGGCCCGTACCACAGTCCGCCGACGAGAAATCCCGCGAGCGCCGCGACCAGGATCGCGATCCAGTTCAGATTTGCCATATTCCCCCCCCTTACCGGCTTGCAATACCGTGCCGAGGCGACAAACTATAACGATATGAAAGGGAGAAGGCGATGCCCCGCGACGTTCCGCTTCCCACCGGATTGAAGCCCCCGACCCGGCTCGCGCAGCTGGGGGAACTCGCGCTGCCGTTCGACATGCTGCGCTATGGCCTTGGTGGTTATCATCTGTTCGGCGCGCCGCGCGGCGACGGCCGCCCGATCGCGCTGCTCCCCGGTTACGGCGCCAGCGAGCTGTCGATGCGACCGCTCGAAGCTTGGCTCCGCCACCTTGGCTACCACGTCCGCGACTGGGGCATGGGGCGCAACCAGGGCCGCGTCGCCGCCGACGTCGAACGCTTTGCCGCGCAAGCCGCCGATTGGGTCAAGGCCGACGGCGCCCCGCTCACCCTGATCGGCTGGAGCCTTGGCGGCGTCATCGCCCGCGAAACCGCGCGCGGCTACCCGCACCTGGCCCGCGCGATCATCACCATGGGCACCCCGATCATCGGCGGCCCCAAATATACCGCGCTCGCGCAGCGCTTTGCCGACCGCGATTTCGACGCGATCGAACGCGAAATCCACGCACGCAACCTGAAAGGCCTGACCCAGCCGCTGACCGTCATCTATTCCGACCGCGACGGCATCGTCGGCCCCGGCATCGCGGTCGACATCTACAATGCGCACGCCCGCAACGTCAAAGTCGACAGCACGCATCTGGGCTTGGGAATCAATCCCCGGGTGTGGCGGATCGTGGCAGACACGCTGGCGGAGACGTGAGCGCGTGCCGAACGATCGGCCTTTGCCCCGAGGAAACTCATATTGATTCATTACGGTCGCCGAACCGGCATGCGAGGCCGCTAGCTAGAACCATGGCGTTACAAACGCCGGACTCCGCACAGCGCACCAGCCTCGAATAGATCGGGATTGGTAGCGGAGGAGGGACTCGAACCCCCGACACGCGGATTATGATTCCGCTGCTCTAACCAGCTGAGCTACTCCGCCCCAAGGGGCCGCCTCGACGGGCGAGCAGCGCCTATAGGCAGGCCGTCGCCGCGGGTCAATATCATGTGCGAGCCCCGCGAAAATTCCGTGCGAAAGCCGCTTCCCAGGGGCCGCCGCGATAATGGTGCGCGGCGAGGCCGGTGATCGCCAGCGGGCGCGGCACGAAATCGGCGGCGAGTTCGGTCAGCAGCGCACGCGCGTCGCTGGGCGCGACCTTGTTCTGGACGGTGATGTGGAGGCGCGGCGTCCCCTGGTCCTGCGCCGTCAGCATGCCGGTGAAATGATCGGCGATCCGCGCCCGGATCGCCAGCAGGTCGGGGCTGTCGATGCGATAGGCGACGCCTTTGCCCAGCGAATAAAGCTCGCGCAGCCGCGCCGCGGGTGGCGGGGTGTCGGCGGCGATGCGGCGGATCAGGCCTTCCAGCTCGCCCAGCGCCGATGGCGGCAGCTGATGAAACAGCGTGATGTGCGCGGCAAGATAGTTGCGCTCGGGCGGGAAATGGGCCGCGCGCAGATGATCAAAATATCGCTGGTCGGCCGCACCCATCGTCGCGGTAACGATGATGGGTGCGGCGCCAGCGGCCCGGATGGGAGGGGGGATGGCCGGGCCGCTCAACTTTATACCAGTGTCGATTATGCCGCCTGCGACAGCTTGCCCTGATAGGGGTTCGCCTTCACCCATTCGAGCGCCTTTTCGGGGGTCGATTCGACATAGGGGTCGCTGTCGGTGCCGACGTCATTGATGCCGGGTTCGACAAACATCTGGACCACGATGCCGTCGTCGACGATCGCGGTGTAGCGCCAGCTGCGCATGCCGAAACCGACGTGATCCTTGTTGATCAGCATGCCCATGCGGCGCGTGAAGGCGCCCGAGCCGTCGGGAACCATCTTGACGTTCTGGACGCCCAGGCTCTTGCCCCAATTATACATCACGAACGCATCGTTGACGCTGATGCAATGGATGTCGGTGACGCCTTCGGCGATGAAATCGCCATAGAGGCGCTCGAAGCCCGGGCACTGCTCGTTCGAGCAGGTCGGGGTGTAGGCGCCGGGCAGGCCGAACAGGATGTGGCGGCCGGTGCCGAACGCTTCGCCGGTGTTGACGTCCTGCCAGCGGAACGGGTTCGGGCCATCGACGGCCTCGTCGCGGACGCGCGTCTTGAGGGTCACGGCGGGAACGGGCTGATTGATCATGGGAGAGAATCCTTTCTGTGGGGATTTTTGTGCGGCGCACCAAGAGCAGACCGGCGCGCCCAGGTCAAATCGAGTGCGCCGCTTTCGTTGATCGACCCAACCGATCAGAGTGTTGACCAGAAGCAATGGAGCGCCGCGGCAACCTCGGCGGGCCGTTCGGCGATCGCCCAATGCCCTGCCCCCTCGATGACGGTCAGCGGCGTGCCGGTGTTCGCGGCGTAGCGCTGCGCAACCGCGAGTTCGACATAGGGGTCGCCCGCGCCCCAGATCAGCGCGCCGTTTGCGGGCAATTTTCCGATGTCACGCGCCCAGTCGTGTTCGAAACTCAGCCCCTTGGCCGATCGATAGAGCTTCAGGATCGCGCGGCGCTTGTCCTTGTTACGCCACTGCTCGGCCTCTTCGGCGGCGATGTCGGCGGGCATGCCCTGTCCGGCCAGTCCCTCGGCGAGCTTATCGGCCTTGCTCAGCGCCATGAAGATCTCGCCAAGGATCGGCGTGTTCCAGATGCGCGCGATCCGGTGACCACGATAGTCGGGATCGATCACCGCGTTCGACACCGCCCAGCTGCGGAGAAGGTCGGGGCGCAGCATCGCGACGCGCTGCGCGATCAGCGCGCCCCAGTCATGCCCGACGATGTCGATCGGCCCGTGAGCCGCGTACAGCGCCTCGGCCTGCCCCACAGCCCAGTCGGCATAGGCCTCCTTGGTGGCAGGAAAACCCGCGGGCAGCGGCGCGGTGAAGCCAGGCAGCGCGGGAACCGCGACCGGCGTATCGCCCAGGTCGAGCTGGCCGAGCAGCGGGCGCCAGATCGCGGGACTGTCGGGGACACCGTGGAGGAACAGCTTGGCAGTCGTCATCGGGTCACCCCTTCGGCAAATGGACAATCCAGCTCTGGTCGGTCGGCTCGATGCGTCCCTCGCGATAGCCACCCGCAAGCAGCGCGGTGCGCGCGTCGGCGCGGACCAGCGTCATATAATTCCACTGCCCGCCAAGGTCATAGTCGAGGCGCGTACCCACCCCGCGCGCGACGTCGAAAATCTCCGGCGCCGCGTCGCCCGCCGCGACAAGCACGCGATTGCCGGGGAGCAGCAACAGCCCATCGGCGATCTTGAAGCGCGGGTCGGCGAGGTTTCCGGCAGGGACAAAGCGCCCCGCCGCGACATCGAAGCGCTCGACCGAGCGCAGCTTGCCGCCATAGTCGCGAATGTCCGATCCGCCGACGATCAGCACGTCGCCATTCGCCAGCCGCACCGCGCCATGCTTGTAGCGTTCCTGCGCCATCGTTCCAGCGGGGGTGAAGCGCCCGGTGGCGGGATCGAACAGCTCGGCGCTCGCGAGCGCGCGGCGCGGTTCGCGGTCGGGACGTCCGCCCCCGGCGACCAGCGCCCTCCCGTCGACAAGCAAGGTTCCCGTCGCCCCGCTCCGTGCGGCGGCGAGCGGCCCGGTCGCGGTCATCCGGCCTGTCGCGGGGTCGAAGATTTCGGCGTCGGCGCGCACATCGCGCCCGTCATATCCCCCCGCGATCAGGATGCGGCCATCGGCGAGCGTCACGACGGTTGGCGCGTTGCGCGGCCCCGCCATCGCCGGTCCGGCGACCGACTTGCCCGTCGCGGGATCGAATATCTCGGTCGCCGCGCTCACCCGTCCACCGACCCAGCCGCCGAGGATCAACACCTTGCCATCGGGCAGCGCCGCCGCCGAGGGCTGGATGCGCGGTGCGAGCAGCCGCCCCGTCGCGATCACCCGCATGTCCGGCGCGGCGATGATGTCGACCGTCGCGCTCGCCGGCCCAGCTTCGCAGCCCGACCTAACGCAACCGCCGATCGCGAGCAGCCTGCCCTCGCCCGCCGCGACCAGCTGGTGCGTCGCGCGCGGTGCGCCGAGGCCCGGTCCCGGTTCGATGCGGACATCGGCCGCGCCCTTCTCGGCTGCGCTGCCGCCGCCTGCCATGCAGGCAGTGAGCAAAAGCGAAACCATGATCAGGCTCGAAACAGGTCGCATGGCCATGCATTTTCTCCGTCATCCCGGTGGAGGCCGGGATTTCACCGTCGCGTTGGTCCGCAATGTCGAGATCCCGGCGTCGGCCGCGATGACGACGATTACGGGCCCAGCCCCCTACTCCATCTCCCCGCGTTCGCGACGGAGCGCATACCATTTCTGCACATTGGCATTATGTTCGGACAGCGTGCGCGCAAAGATATGCCCGCCATCGCCCTTGGCGACGAAGAAGAGATAATCGTTCGCTTCGGGATCGAGCACCGCCGCGATCGACGCCTTGCCGGGGTTGGCGATCGGTCCCTGCGGCAGCCCCGCCATGCTGTAGGTATTGTACCCGTTCACGGCCTGGATTTCGGACCGCAATATCCGGCGACCGAGCGGCTTTCCCTTGGTGATCGGATAGATGATCGTCGGATCGGCTTGCAGCCGCATGCCGACCGCCAACCGGTTGGTATAGACCCCCGCGACGGTGCGGCGCTCGGCGGGAACGCCGGTTTCCTTTTCGACGATCGAGGCGAGCGTCAGCGCTTCATTGCGGTTCTTGACCGCGGTGCGCGGCGTCCGTTTGGTCCACAGCTCGGCGAACGCCTTGTCCATCGCCGCCTGCATCCGCTTCACCACCGCGGCGCGGCTTTCGCCGGTGGTAAAGGCATAGCTGTCAGGCAAGATGCTGCCCTCGGCGGGCACCGGGATTTCGCCCTTCAGCCGCTTTTCGGCCATCAGCCGTTCCCACACCATGATCGACGGCATGCCCTCGGGGATCATCACCAGCCGCTGGATCGTCTTGCCCGACTGAAACAGAGCGAGGATGTCGCCCGCGTCCATCCCCTTTTCGATTTTATATTCGCCGGGCTTGATCGGATCGTCGCCGCCAAAGAAGCGCGCCTCGTTGCGAAAGCTCGACGCCGAGACGATGCCTGCGTCCTCGAGGATCTGCCCCGCCTTCGCGATGCTCGCGCCCGCCGGGATCACAACCTCGGCATCCTTCGGCGCGCCGCCCGAACAGGCGGCGAGGAGGAGGGCCAAAATGGCGATCGTCAGCCAGCGGAACGGATGCACTTCATTCTCCCGTCGGTCCTATGGTGCTTAAAGCCACAAAAGCCCCGCAGGTGCAGCGGCCTTTTGTGTCTCTTGTGGCTTTAAGCAAAGCCTCGGCAAGCACCAGAATGCTAGAGCATGGCCGCACAATGTAGGAAAGGGATTTTGTTCCTCTCTGTGGCGAAGCCATGGGGAGGGGGACCGCTCGCGAAGCGAGTGGTGGAGGGGCGGCGACGTCAGCGCTAAAGCCCCTCCGTCAGCGCTGCGCGCTGCCACCTCCCCACGGCTTCGCCGCAGGGAGGATCGGGTGATCAATCCACCGCCTTGACGATCACGCTCGCGTTGGTGCCGCCAAAGCCGAAGCTGTTGTTGAGCGCCGCCTTCACCGGGCGTTTTTTGGCGGTGTGCGGAACGAGGTCGACGCCGTCGGTGCCTTCGTCGGGGTTGTCGAGGTTGAGCGTCGGGGGGACGATCTGGTCGCGGATCGCGAGGATGCAGAAGATCGTTTCGACCGCGCCCGCGCCGCCGAGCAAGTGGCCGATCGCCGATTTGGTCGAGCTCATCGACACATCGCCGATCGCATTGCCGAACAACCGCTTGACCGCGCCGAGCTCGATCGTGTCGGCCATTGTCGAGGTGCCATGCGCGTTGATATAATCGATGTCCGACGGGGTCATGCCGGCCTTTTTCAGCGCCATTTCCATCGAACGATAGGCGCCCGAACCCTCGGGGTGCGGCGCGGTGACATGATAAGCATCGCCCGACAGGCCATAACCGACGACTTCGGCGTAGATTTTGGCGCCGCGCGCCTTGGCATGCTCATATTCCTCGAGCACCACGACGCCCGCGCCCTCGCCCATCACAAAGCCGTCGCGGTCCTTGTCATAGGGGCGGCTCGCCTGCTCGGGGCGGTCGTTGTAGCTCATGTTGAGCGCGCGCGCCTGCGCGAAGCCCGCGATGCCGATCGGGCAGATCGTCGCTTCGGCGCCGCCCGCGAGCATGATGTCGGCGTCGTCGTCGCGGATCATCCGCGCCGCGTCGCCGATCGAATGCGCGCCGGTCGAACAGGCGGTGACGACGGCATGGTTCGGACCCTGCAAGCCATATTTGATGCTGACCTGCCCCGAAATCAGGTTGATCAGGCGGCCGTGGACGAAGTGCGGCGAAACCCGGCCCGGCCCCTTTTCGGCGAGCAAAAGGCTTTCGCTTTCGATCCCCGGCAGGCCGCCGATGCCCGACCCGATCGAGCAACCGGCGCGCAGCTTCATGGCGTCGGTCATATCCTCAAGCCCCGCGTCCTCGATCGCCTGGCCCGCGGCGTCGATGCCATAGATGATGAACGGGTCGACCTGGCGCTGCACCTTGTGGTCGACGCGCTTGCCGGGGTCGAAACCATATTCATGGTCCGGTCCCTTGACCTCGCACGCGATCGTGCATTTCTGGTCGGCGGTGTCGAAGTGGGTGATCTGACCCGCACCCGATTTGCCCGCGATCAGATTTTTCCAGCTTGTTTCGACATCGCCGCCCAGCGGCGTCACCAAACCCAAACCCGTCACCACAACCCGGCGCATAATCATTCCTTTCGTCGGCTCCTGCCCCCGCAGGCGCCCGCATTATTTAATCCCAGTCACCTCGGCGAAGGCCGGGGCCTCGCCCTCTCGACCTGCTGCTACCGAAATCGCGAGATCCCGGCGTTCGCCGGGATGACGGATTTAGCGCCGTGCCGGGCTATATCCATAAAAAAAAGCTCCCCGGTCGCTGCGCACGAGCGCTCGAGACCGGGGAGCCGGAATTGCGTTGACGGCGTCGCCGCCGCATCCGGCAACGCCGGACAGGCTGGATCAGCCCTTGTTCGCTTCGATATAGTCGATCGCATCCTTGACGGTGGCGATCTTTTCCGCCGCATCGTCGGGAATTTCGACGCCGAATTCTTCTTCAAATGCCATCACCAGTTCGACGATGTCGAGGCTGTCGGCGCCGAGATCGTCGATGAAGCTCGCTTCCTCGGTGACCTTGTCGGCTTCGACGCCCAGATGTTCGACGACGATCTTCTTAACCTTTTCGGCCGAATCGCTCATGCGCTATTCCTTTTCTGACTAAGCCGTGAATGTTGGAAATTGCCCTAGTGTCCGTCGGCGGGGCTGGCAAGAGGGCTGGTAGCGACCAGTTCCTCCTCCGCCGCGCTATAAGCCGAACGCCTCCCTTTCTGTCCGTTCGGCACCTGCGTCACGAAATAGGCGGTGCCATTGCCCGCTTCAAGATCGTACCAGAGCCCCGAACGCAATCCATAGGCGTCGCCCGAATGGCCGAGCCGCCGCCGCCCGTCGCCGAACAGGTTATCGCGGCACCCCGGCCCGGTCGCCGCGTCGGTCCCGTTACTGTGCATCGCCGCGCCATATTCGCAGAAAAACCCGCCCGTCCCCTCACCCGTCGCCGGGCGGACCGGTGCCATCGCTTCGAGGCGCGCGAGGCTCGCCGGGGTCAGAAAATCCTCGCCGCGGCGCAGCAGCATGACCCCGATCCGCGCCAATCCATTGGCCGATATGCGCAGCCCGCCCTGCGGGCTGAACCCCGCGCCGTGGCGCGCGAGCCGGTAGGTTTCAAGGTCGCAGCTACCGTCGCTTGCCGGAACGACCGGACAGGCGGGACGGATGCCCTTCATGTCGTCGCGCACGGCTGAACCGTCGGGGCCGTACAGCACGACGGCGCGCGCGACCGCGGCGTCGCTGCATGTCGGCCAGTTGAAACAGGCGTCGATGCCGAGCGGGCGCAGCACCAGCCGCGCCATCGCGCGGTCAAAACGCTCGCCCGTCGCGCCCTCGATCGCGGCGGCGACGACGGGATAGTTGAGGTTGGCATAGACGAAATCGCCGCCCGGCGGGCGCGGTGCGTCCCATGCCGCCGGGTCTTGCAGCGCCTTTTCGAGATCGGCACCCAGCGGCAGCGCATAATCGACATTGTCGGCCAGCCCCGCCCGGTGGCCGAGCAAGTGGATCAGCGTGATCGGCTGGCCGGGATAAGCGGGATGGCGCAGCCGCCACCCCAGATAGTCCGAAACATCGCGGTCGAGGTCGAGGCGCCCTTGCTCGACCAGACGCAGCACGCCAAGCGCGACGACCAGTTTCGATACCGACGCGATGCGGACCGGATCATCCGCGGTCAACGGACGCTGGCTCGCGCGGTCGGCCTGCCCGACGACGACGCGCGTCGCGATTCTTCCGTCGCGATCGAAATCGACCGCGACCGCGGCAGGCGCCGACGGCGCAGAGGCGAGCAAGGCGAATGCGAGCAGCATCGGCCCGTTGTGCTTGGCGGTTTTCAGTGCGTCAAGACACGGGCCGGAGAGGAACGACGCCGGATTCGCGCAAGGCCGCCGATGCCCGCTGGATCACGACCGGCGTGATCATGAAGCGGCCGAGCACCGCTTCGGGGGCGGCGTCTTCGGGTTGCCGCGTGTAAGCCAGCAAGCGGCGCCAATGCGCCTGCGCCGCCGTGACGTCGCCTTGCCGCGCGGTGACGATCGCGCGGACCATCAGATATTGCGGCTCCATATTGCTTGGCGACGGCATCTGGTCGAGCACGGTTAGCGCTTCGGCCTGTTCGCCGCGCTGCGACAGGATGAAGGCCAAGGCCACCGCGGGAACGCCCGGATAGCTGTCGTCGAGCGCCAGCGACCGACGGAGCAATATTTCCCCCTCGGCGGCCTGACCGCAGGTGATTTTGAACAGCCCCAGAAAGCCCGAAATGTCGGAATCGAACGGGTTGAGCCGCCGCGCGGCGTCGCCCATCGTGTTGCCGCCCGAACAATTGCCGACATAGAAATTCGCCCGCGCCATGGCAAAAAGCCCCGCCGACGAGTTGGGACTGGCTTCATAGGCCTTGAGCGCCAGTCCGCGCGCTTCGGCAAAGGCCGCGCGTCCGGCGGGGGTCGCCCGTTGCGGCTGCCAGTCGCCAAAGCGCAGCAGCGACAGCGCGGCGAGCGCAACCGGGTCGCGGTCGTCCCGCTTCAGCGTCGCGCGCAGGCAGGCATCGACCTGCTTCGCGCCCGACGGATTGCGCATCTGGCGCAACCGGTTGAACTGCGCGAGACACGGAAAGCCTGGAGCAAAATTGTCCGGCTGGCGCTGGATCTGATCGCGGACGATGACGCCATAATCGCCCGCAATCTGGGCGATCAGCGGTTCCATCGACACAAATTGCGGCGTGTCGGGGTCGGCCACGCGGATTCGCTGCGACCATATGGCGCGTTGATCGGCGACGCGGTTCAGCACCAGCGTCACTTCCGCATTGCCCTCAAGGTCGCGGACCAGCGACGTGTCGAGCCGATAGTCGGCGGTGCGCGGCGCAGCGCCGCCCGGCGCCTGGGCACTCAGCAGATCGACCAGATCGAACCGCCGCAGGCCGTCGCGCAGCTTGCCGTCGAGCGCGCGCGCCAAGGCGCGCGATGGCGCGGTGCTGCCGGCGACCGGCTCGCTCACATCGAGGAGCGGCATCCGCTGCGCATCGCTGACGAACAATCGCTCCGGTCCGCTGCGCAGCGACCACAAGGCAAATATCGCGAGCGCCAGCAGGACGAGCGCGACGACCCAGCGGCCATAGCGCGGCCCGTCGGCAGGCTGCGAACGGCGGGGCGCGCCCGGTGGAAGCGGTGCCCCGGCAGCGTCGGCGCGCGTGGCGGCCTTGACGTCATCCTCGCTCCCCGGCTCGTCGATCGAACGCGAGGGCGGCGCGACGCGGTACTGGACGACGACCTCGTAGCTCCCCTGCGGCACCCGCAAACGATGGATCCAGGGGGTTTCGGCATAGTAGCGGTCGAGCAGGCTGCGCAGGCGTCCGACCATCACGCGCGGATAGCTGTCGACCGCAGGGTCGAAATCTTCGCTGCGCCCCAGCGCCTCGGTCGCGATCGCATAGGCCTTGGGCGAACTGCGCCCGCCGCGCAGCCGATGTTCGACCAGAAACTGCAGCAAGCGCGTCAGTACCGGCGACCGCACGAACATCGGGGATTCGAGCAAACGCTCCAATTCTTCCGCGATAATACGGTCGGTGTCCCCGGTACCCTGAGTATCGTTCGCTTTCGCGTGGTCCATGCTACCCTCAATTGCCCCCGACGGGCGGTGCGGGTGATACGCCAATCAAGTCGCGCGACCAGTCCTTGTTACTTCCACGTAACGGTAACAGGAAGGCCCACCGCCATATCAGAAGAACGATGAGCCGCCAATCTGGAACGACGAAATTCGAAACAGGGTGAATAAAGGGTTATCAAATGGCGACATCCGCGCGTGTGACCCCTTGTAACTGCCGCACTTTCGCAATTCTGTCATTCTTTCAACGTCGCGGTTTTCCTACAAGGCTGCGATGTTGAGGCTGACAGGCGAAGAATGCGAGCTGGTCCCTGGCGTTCTTCAGACCCCCTTCGGCCTCAGTTCAAGACTTCGCCGGATGCATGGCAGCCCCACCTGTCACGCGTCCGGCAAGTCGATCGCGGACCGGCGGCGGCGCCTCAGGCGCTGCATAAGCGCGGCGCGCTCGGCGACATCGGCGCCCACCAACACGCCGACCGCGAGCGCGGCCATAGCAATTTCGCGAACAAACCGATCAACAACGATGCCGATCGGCGGTCAAGCCATCCGGCCAAACTCAGGCCGGCCCGATCCGAAAAGCGCACAGCTTGTTGCCGTCAAGGTCGCGGAAATAGGCGGCGTAAAAGGCCTGATCGCCGTCGTCGCCGCGCACGCCCGGGGTTCCTTCGCACGTCCCGCCCAGTTGCAACGCCTTCGCGTGGAGGGCATCGACCTTGGCGCGTTCATCGACGACGATCGCCGCCATATGCCCGTTGCCCGCATGCATCGGCTGGCCATCATAGGGCCGCGTCACCGCAATCCCCGGCTGCCCCCAGCTCGTCGCGTAGAGCGTAAAGCCATTGTCTTCGTCCGACATCCGCATCAATTCGCTGGCGCCGATCGTCACGAGCAGCGCGGCGTAAAAGTCGCGCGCGCGATCGATGTCGTCGGTTCCCATCGTCACATAACCCAGCATTCCCGGACTCCTTTTCAGCATCGACACGATATGGACATGACAAGGGCGTCAGCTCTGCTGACGCCCCGATCGATTGGCAATTACCTCGCAGATCAAGTCGTTGCCGGAGCCTTGCACGGTCCGGTGTGGGTGCTGGTCATCTGCATGACCATTTCCATGTCACCGCCAGTCGGCACCTTGCCCTTGGTCGTGATCGTCACGTCCGATTTCTTGGCTTCCATCGTGCCGTTCATCGCCATGTCAACGGTCTGGCCATTGGCAGTGCAGGTCCCGGCAATGTCGATCTTGCCGCCCGCTATGTCCTTTTTCGACCATTTGCATTCGCCGCCATTGCCCGGACCCTTGGCGAGTTCCGCGGCGATGTCTTCCTTGTCGACCTGCTCCTGGGTGAAGCACTGGTCCATGCCGCTGGCGCCTTCCATCATCTTCGCCATGCCCTCTTTCATTTCGGGCGGCATGCCGGGAACTTCGAACTTCACCAGCTTGATGTCGGTTTTCCAGTTGCCCGCCTCGCGCTTCACCGCGCCGCCGGCATTTTCGCTTTTGCCGCAGCCCGCGACCGCCAGGAGCGTGCCGAGAGCTGCAATCGTCAAAATCTTTTTCATACCCTGTCTCCTGTGACTTGCCGCTGCCTGCTCTGTGGCGGACTCATTGCGATTGTGGACCCGCCCCATCGATACCATATTGGCGGCAATGGCAATTCAGATTCGTACATCGCTCGATGAAATCGACACGGCGGAGGGCTATGTCCCGCACCGTCCCGCGCGCCCCGACAAGGTCGAAGGGGGCAAAAGATTTGAACTGGTTAGTGATTATGAACCGGCCGGCGACCAGCCCACCGCGATCCGCGAACTCGTAAACACCGCGCTGACCGGCGAACGCGACCAGGTGCTGCTCGGCGTCACCGGATCGGGCAAGACCTTTACCATGGCCAAGGTGATCGACGAGCTGCAACGCCCCGCGCTGATCCTGGCGCCAAACAAAATCCTCGCGGCGCAATTATATGGCGAATTCAAGAGCTTCTTCCCGAACAATGCGGTCGAATATTTCGTCAGCTATTACGACTATTACCAGCCCGAGGCCTATGTGCCGCGGTCGGACACCTATATCGAGAAGGAAAGCTCGGTAAACGAGGCGATCGACCGCATGCGCCACTCGGCGACGCGCGCGCTGCTCGAACGCGACGACGTCATCATCGTCGCGTCGGTGTCGTGCCTCTACGGCATCGGCTCGGTCGAAACCTATTCGGCGATGATCTTCGACCTCAAGAAGGGCCAGGTCGCCGACAGCCGCGAGATCATCCGCAAGCTCGTCGCGCTCCAGTACAAGCGCAACGATCAGGCCTTCGCGCGCGGCAATTTCCGCGTGCGCGGCGACAGTCTCGAAATCTTCCCCTCGCACTATGAGGATATGGCGTGGCGCGTCAGCTTCTTCGGCGACGAGATCGAGGAGATTACCGAATTCGACCCGCTCACCGGCAAGAAGATCGCAACCCTCAATTACGTCCGCGTCTTTGCGAACAGCCACTATGTCACCCCCGGCCCGACGCTCAAACAAGCGAGCGAGGCGATCCGCCACGAGCTCGCCGAGCGGCTCAAAGAGCTGGAAGCCGAAGGCCGGCTGCTCGAAGCCCAGCGGCTTGAGCAGCGCACCAATTTCGACCTCGAAATGATCG
Source organism: Sphingopyxis sp. EG6 (assembly GCF_003609815.1). NCBI lineage: Bacteria > Pseudomonadati > Pseudomonadota > Alphaproteobacteria > Sphingomonadales > Sphingopyxidaceae > Sphingopyxis > Sphingopyxis sp. EG6. The sequence continues at coordinate 1,079,312 of NZ_AP017603.1, read as the reverse complement.
CCGCCACGGGCAGCTGCGCGGGGATCGAGAATTACAGCCGCTTCCTCACCGGTCGCCTCCCCGGCGAGCCGCCGCCGACCTTGTTCGAATATCTCCCCGACAACGCCCTGCTCTTCGTCGATGAAAGCCACCAGACGATCCCGCAGATCGGCGCGATGTCGAAGGGCGACCATCGCCGCAAGATCACGCTCGCCGAATATGGCTTCCGCCTGCCGAGCTGCATCGACAACCGGCCGCTGCGCTTCGCCGAATGGGATATGATGCGCCCGCAAACGGTCAGCGTGTCGGCAACCCCCGGGACATGGGAGATGGACCGCACGCAGGGTGTGTTCGCCGAACAGGTGATCCGCCCCACCGGGCTGATCGACCCGCCGGTCGAGATCAAGCCCGTCGAGGAACAGGTCGACGATTTGATCGCCGAGGCGAAGAAAACCGCTGCCGCAGGCTACCGCACCCTCGTCACCACGCTGACCAAGCGCATGGCCGAGGATTTGACCGAATTCCTGCACGAAGCCGGGCTCAAGGTCCGCTACATGCATTCGGACGTCGAAACGCTCGAACGCATCGAGATCATCCGTGACTTGAGGCTCGGGGTGTTCGACGTGCTCGTCGGCATCAACCTGCTGCGCGAAGGGCTCGACATTCCCGAATGCGGGCTCGTCGCGATCCTCGACGCCGACAAGGAAGGGTTTCTGCGCAGCGAAACGTCGCTGGTCCAGACGATCGGCCGTGCCGCGCGCAACGTCGACGGCCGCGTCATTCTCTACGCCGACCGCATCACCGGCAGCATGGAACGCGCAATGCGCGAAACCGACCGCCGCCGCGAAAAGCAGAAGGCATATAACGAAGCGCACGGCATCACCCCGACGACGATCAAGCGCAACATCGGCGACATCATCGCGCATGTCGCGTCGAAGGACGGCGTGACGATCGACATCGGCGACGACAAGCCCGCGCACATGGTCGGGCACAATCTGCGCGCCTATATTGCCGAGCTCGAAAAGAAGATGCGCGACGCGGCAGCAGACCTGGAGTTCGAGGAAGCCGGCCGCCTCCGCGACGAAATCCGCAAGCTCGAGGCCGACGAGCTGGGGCTCCCCCCGGATGAGCAGGTTGCACCGCGCGTCGGCCGCTCGAACGAAGGCAAACCGGGGACGCGCAAGGGGCGATTTGGGAAACAGAGCAAGACGAAGTGGGGGCGATGACCGCCCGATGACGACGATCCGCTGGGGCGTGATCGGTTGCGGCAGCGTGACCGAGCGCAAGAGCGGCCCCGCCTACCAGCAGGTCGAGGGTTTCGCGCTGCACGGCGTGTTCAACCGCACGCTGGCGAAAGCGGAACATTATGCCGCGCGCCATGGCGTGCCGCATGCGTTCGCCAGTGCCGAGGCGCTGATCCATTCGCCCGAAATCGACGCCGTCTATATCGCGACGCCGCCTGACAGCCACGAAGCCTATGCGCTTGCCGTCGCCCGCGCGGGCAAGCCGTGCTGTATCGAAAAGCCGATGGCGCCCGATCACGCCGCCTGCGTTCGCATCCGCGATGCCTTCACCGCACAGGGCGTGCCGCTGTTCATCGCCTATTATCGGCGCTCGCTCCCCCGCTTTCGGCAGGTCCGCGCGTGGCTCGACGACGGCGAAATCGGCGCGGTGCGGCACGTCCACTGGACGCTGACCAAGGCCGCCAGCCCCGCCGACCTTGCCGGGGACAACTGGCGCGTCGACGCGGCAGTCGCCCCCGGCGGCTATTTCGACGACCTCGCAAGCCACGGCCTCGACCTTTTCTGCTGGCTGTTCGGCGAAGTGACCGACGTCGCGGGTTTTGCGATCAACCAGCAGGGCCGCTACAGCGCGGCGGACGCGGTGACGGGGTGCTGGCTACACGGCGGCGGCGTCACCGGTTCGGGCAGCTGGAACTTCGGCGCCGCAGACCGGCAGGACCGCGTCGAAATCACGGGCAGCACGGGTCGCATCACCTTCTCGATCTTCGACGAAGAACCGCTGCGGCTGGTCCGCGGCGACGAAATGGTCGAACGCGTCATCGAACACCCGCCGACGGTGCAATATTTCCACGTCGAAGCGATGCGCGACCACCTCACCAGAGGAACCCCGCATCCCTCGACGGGCGAAAGCGGCGCGCACACCGCCTGGGTGATGGACCGGATCTTGTTGCGGCGGTGACGCGCATCTGGCGCAATCGCCAATTGATTGAAGCTCGAATGAGCAGAGTAAAACAAGGCGCGGCCGGTCGCGCAATCGCCACCGAAACGGACTTATCTACCCTGATGGTACGACAGCCTTAGCGAGCTATCGGCTATGAAGCTCCCATGGACGAATCCGTTGACAATCGGCGAGATGTCCTGTATGAAGGACAAATTGTTCGACTCCATCGAACGCCGCAATTCGATAAATGGCTGCGGGCTTTGCGGGACCGCTCGGCACGGTCGCGGATCATTGATCGGCTCGATCGGCTGGCGTTCGGTCATGCGGGAGATGCGAAGTCCGTTGGCGACGGCGTGTTCGAACTGCGATTTGCCTTCGGCCCCGGATATCGAATCTATTATATGAGAAATGGCGACAAGCTGATCTTGCTGCTGATGGGCGGTGACAAAGACGGTCAGGCACGCGATATCGCGCAAGCCAAGACGCTAGCAAAGAAGATTGAAAATGGCTTTGAAGACACATCCCTTTGACGCGGCCGATTATCTCGAAACCGCCGAGGACATTCGCTATTTTCTCGAAGCGGCGATGGAAGGGAATGACGCGAAGCATATTGCCCGCGCGCTGGGTGCCGTTGCCCGCTCGAAGGGCATGACCGAAATTGCCCGCCAGACCGGGCTCGGGCGACAGGCGCTTTACAACGCGCTTTCCGAAAACGGCAATCCGACCCTTCAGACGTTGACGGCGGTTCTTGACGCGCTTGGCCTGCAACTCGGAGTACAACCCAAAGCCGCCTGACCCCTTCGACCAAAGTCCCTTTGTAACCGACAAGTAACCTTGTCTCCTCCGCGTCCGCGGCCTAGCGTCCGCGCCGCAACCGGGGAGGAAAATATGAAATCGGGTCTGTCACTTATCGCTCTGGCGCTCGCCGTCGCGGCACCCGCCGTGCTCCACGCGCAGGACAAGCGCGACGATGCTGGCGCCGCGAAGGCAAAGGCCGAAAAGCCCGCCGATTACGAACCGCAGGTCCGCACCACGCGGATGAGCGGCACCTTCGGCGGCCAGCGGATCAATTATGCCGCGACGATCGGCGAGACGATCATCAAGAACAAGGACGGCGTGCCCGAAGTCGCCGTCGTCACCACATCCTATGTCAAGGAACCGCGCGACCCGAACCGCCCCGTCACCTTCCTGTTCAACGGCGGCCCCGGGTCGGGTACCGTCTGGTTGATGATGGGCGCGTTCGGGCCGAAGCGCGTCGCCATCCCCGGCACCGGGGTCGACGACGGCGCCCCGCCCTATCCGATCGTCGACAATCCCGACGCACTGATGGACGTCACCGACGTCGTGTTCATCGATCCCCCGGGGACCGGTTTCTCGCACCTGATCGGCAAGGCCGATCCCAAGGATTATTATGGGGTGACGCAGGATGCCAAGCTGGTGGCCGAGGTCATCCGCCGCTGGCTCGCCGACAATGGCCGCTGGAACAGCCCCAAATATCTGGGCGGCGAAAGCTATGGCACGACGCGCACCGCCGCGGTTGCGCACCAGCTGATGAACGCGACCTATAATGACGTCGCGTTCAACGGGCTGATCCTTATTTCAACCGTGCTCGATTTCGCGGCGGGCGCCGACACGCCGGGTAACGAGCTGTCGCCGATCACCAACCTGCCGTCGATGGCGGTGACCGCGCTCTATCACGGCAAGGCGACCGGCACTTCGCCCGAAGCCTTTGCCGAGGAAGCGCGCCAATGGGCGATCGGTCCCTATGCCACCGCGCTGCTCAAGGGCCAGAAACTGCAGGGCGAAGAACGCGCCGCGATCCGCCGCGAGCTCGCGCGCTTCACGGGGCTTTCGGAAACCTATCTAGAACAGGCGGACCTTCGCGTGACGCCGCAGCGCTTCTACAAGGAATTGCTCCGCGACCGCGGCCTCACCGTCGGCCGCCTCGACAGCCGCTACACGGGCAAGGATTACGACAATGCGGGCGAAGGCCCCGACAATGATCCGAGCTTCTATGGCATCGACGCGAGCTACACCGCCGCGATCAACAGCTGGAGCCGCGACGGACTGGGGTTCAAGACGGACCGCGAATATCAGTCGATCGGCGGCATCGGCGGCCAGTGGGACTGGCGCATCGGCGGCCGCGACAGCAACGCGTACCTCAACGTCGCGCCCTATATCGGGCAGGCCTTGCGCGAAAATTCGGGATTGAAGGTGCTCGTCGCGCAGGGCTGGTATGATTTCGCGACGCCCTTTTTCGCCGCCGAATATGCGCTGTCACGCACCGGCATCCCGCAGGACCGGATCACCTACACTTATTATGGCGCGGGCCACATGATGTATATCCGCGACGAAGACCGGCGGAAGCTGTCCGAGGATGTGCGCGCGTTTATCGCTCGAAAATAGACTAGTATTCTTGCCCCGCCCTTGCCCGCGGCATAAGGACCGCCACCGCAATCGGGGAGAAGATACGCATGAAATCGGGCCTGTCGCTTGTCGCCATGGCAGTTGCCGCCGCGGCGCCGTCCATCCTTTACGCGCAGGACATCGCCGACAAACCGAAAGCCGAAAAACCCTCCGACTACGAACCCCAGGTTCGCACCACCAAACTCTCCGGTACGTTCGGGGGCCAGCGGATCAACTATGCCGCAACGATCGGCGAGACGATCATCAAGAATAAGGATGGCGTGCCCGAAGTCGCGGTCGTCACCACCGCCTACGTCAAGGAACCGCGCGACCCGAACCGGCCGATCACCTTCCTGTTCAATGGTGGCCCGGGGTCGGGCACCGTGTGGCTGATGATGGGCGCGTTCGGGCCGAAACGCGTCGAGATCCCGGGAAACGGCACCGACGATGGCGCGCCGCCTTATCCGATCGTCGACAATGCCGACGCGTTGATGGACGTCACCGATATGGTGTTCATCGACCCGCCCGGCACCGGCTTCTCGCACCTGATCGGCAAGGCCGATCCCAAGGATTATTACGGTGTGACGCAGGACGCCAAGCTGGTCGCCGAGGTGATCCGTCGCTGGCTGAACGACAATGGCCGCTGGAACAGCCCGAAATATCTTGGCGGTGAAAGCTACGGCACCACCCGATCCGCCGCAGTCGCCAACCAGTTGATGAACACGACGTACAACGACGTCGCGCTGAACGGCATCATCCTCATTTCGACCGTGCTCGATTTTGGCGCCGGCGCCGATGTTCCGGGCAACGAGCTGTCACCGATCACCAACCTGCCGTCGATGGCCGTCACCGCGCTCTATCATGGCAAAGCGACCGCGACGTCGCCCGAGGCCTTTGCCGAGGAAGCCCGGCAATGGGCGATCGGCCCCTATGCCTCGGCGCTGCTCAAAGGGCAGAAGTTGCAGGGCGAAGAACGCGCCGTGATCCGCCGCGATCTGGCGCGCTTCACCGGCCTTTCCGAAACCTATCTCGACAGCACCGACCTGCGCGTCTTGCCCAACCGTTTCTACAAGGAGTTGTTGCGCGACCGCGGCCTGACCGTCGGCCGGCTCGATGCTCGTTACACGGGCCGCGACTACGACAACGCCGGTGAACGTCCCGACAACGATCCCAGCTTCTATGGCATTGATGCGAGCTACACAGCGGCGATCAACAGCTGGAGCCGCGACGGGCTCGGCTTCAAGACCGACCGTGAATATCAGTCGATCAGCAATATCAGCAGCCAGTGGGACTGGCGCATCGGCGCCCGCGACGTCAACGCTTATCTGAACGTCACCCCCTATATCGGACAGGCGCTGCGCGAAAATTCAGGACTGAAGGTTCTGGTTGCACAAGGCTATTATGATTTCTCGACGCCCTTTTTCGCCGCCGAATATGCGCTGTCGCGCACCGGCATCCCGCAGGATCGCATCACCTACACATATTATGGCGCGGGCCATATGATGTATATCCGCGACGAGGATCGGCGGAAGCTGTCCGAGGATGTGCGGGCGTTTATTCGGGCGCGATAGGAGCCGCGGCGAATTGCGGTCACAAAATCCTCCCTGTCGCGAAGCGATGGGGAGGGGGACCGCCGCCGCAGGCGGCGGTGGAGGGGCCGCGACGTTGCGTCTTTCCCCCTCCGTCAACCCTGCGGGCTGCCACCTCCCCATCGCTTCGCGACAGGGAGGATTTAAAAGCAACTTACTGCAAAACGCCCTTCGCCGCCTGCGCCCGGGCATACAGGAACAGCGCAATCACGATCACCCAGATCACGGCGGTAAAGATCATCGGAAACGTCCCGAACATGCGCTCCAAATCGCCATAATGCATGCCGAACTGATAGACGCTGCTGATCGCCAGGCCGACGAGCGAAACCAGAAATGCCGTCACCGCATGGCGGCTGCGCGCGAGCAGCAGCACCGACCCTAGCACTGACCCCCACACGCCCAGCGCCCAGCCGACATTCGCCCATAGCGGGAAGCTATAGAAATACGCCTGTTGCTCCGCGGTGAAGGCGGCCATGTAATCGGGGTTCTTCAGCTTTGTCATGACGTAATCGAACGCGCCGAAAGCGTTCCACAGCAATGATATGATGCCGACGGCCCACAAGTGCCACGGCGTTTTTCCAGCTTCGGTCATAATGATCTCCCTCCCCAGAAAGATTGCAACGCGCAAACCGCCGGCGCCCCTCAGCAACCGCGGTGCGCTAATGATATAACACACTGGCGGCACAACCGAAACAAAGATGTCGCGGCGACCTGCCAAGGCGCTTGGCAAGCCGCGCCGAGATCGCGATAGGCGCATGATGTGCGTTGTTGCTCTCGCCTGGCAGGTCCATCCCGACTGGCCGCTGATCCTGATCGGCAACCGCGACGAATTCCACGCGCGCGCCGCGGCGCCGCTCGCGGCGTGGAGCGATGGCAGCGGTATCGTCGCCGGGCGTGATTTGCAGGCGGGCGGGACGTGGCTTGGCGTCCATGCGCCCAGCGGCCGCGCGGTCGTCGTCACCAATGTGCGTGGCGCGATGCCCGATCCGGCGAAGGAATCGCGCGGCGCGCTCGTGACCGACATGCTGCGCGGCGAGGGGCGGTTTGCCAATCCAACCGCAACCGACCTCGACCGTTTCAACGCCTTCAACCTGCTGGCTGTCGGCGACGGGCAGGCCCGCTTGCTGACCAATCGGCCGCTGCCACAGATCGCCACGCTTAGCGCCGGTATCTACGCGCTCGCCAACGAGCCCGTCGACACGCCCTGCCCGCGCGCCGAGCGCCTGCGCGCCGCATTGGCAGCGGTGGTCGAGGCGCGCGCCGACCCCGAAGGCCTGCTCGACACGCTGACCGCGACAAGCGACCCGGCGCTGTTCCTGCGCGGCGACGTCTATGGCACGCGCGCGTCGACGCTCGTCGCGATCGCCGCCGACGGCCGCGTGCGGATGACCGAACGCCGATACGAAAAGGGCGGCCGTCCCGTTGGAACGACCGCCCTGGAATTTCGGATTGGCTGAACATACCGTCGCCCCCGCGGAGGCGGGGGCCGCAAGCAACCTTACGCCACGCCGACAGCGGCCCCCGCCTTCGCGGGGGCGACGAATAAGTTACTTCGGCGCGATGACCATCAGCATCTGGCGGCCTTCGGTGCGCGGATGCGCCTCGACCTTCGCGATTTCCGACGTCAGTTCGGCAACGCGCTGGAGCACGTTCAGGCCAAGCTGGGTGTGGCTCATTTCGCGGCCGCGGAAGCGCATGGTCATCTTGACCTTGTCGCCTTCCTCCAGGAAGTCGAAAACCTTGCGCATCTTCACATCGAAATCATGATCGTCGATGTTCGGACGCATCTTGATCTCTTTGATTTCCTGCGTCTTCTGGCTCTTGCGCGCCAGGTTCGCCTTTTTCTGGGCTTCGTATTTAAACTTGCCCACATCGAGGAATTTGCACACCGGCGGATCGGCGTTGGGGGAGACTTCGACCAGGTCCAGCCCGACGGAGGCGGCCTGTTCGATCGCTTCGGCGGTCAGCATCACGCCCAGATTTTCGCCTTCCTCGTCGATCACGCGGACCTTGGGCGAGGCGATGAATTCATTGTATCGCGGGCCGTTTTTCGGCGGCATCGGCGCCATCGGGCGGCGAGTCATGGGCGGTGGTATAGCTGTATCTCCTGATCGTGGACGGGTGGCGCGCGGAATCAGCGCGATCCACGCACGCCATGTTCATATAGTGAACGCGCACGCGCCGTAAAGGCCGCGCGTGACATTCAGGCGACGCTTTTTGGGCCTACTGTGCCGGTCAGGCCACGCCGATCACCATTTTGTCGGCGCCGGATCGACGACGCGGAAGCCGCCAGCGCCGATCTCGCTGACCTCCAGCGCGCGCTGTGCAATGCCGCGGTTGTTGAAGCGGAAAATGCCGTCGATGCCGCCGAACCCGTCGGCCGCGAGCAACTGGTTCACCGGAAAGCTGGTGCCGGGTTTCCAGTCGCGCGCAATCCGGACGGTCAGCAGCACCGAATCATATCCGAGGCTGGCGAGCCGATACGGCGCCTTGCCGAACCGGGTGCGATATTTCCCCGCGAGCTGGCCATAGAGCCCGTCGGACACGCTGGCGAACCACGACCCACGCATCACCGGGCTGCTGCCGAGCGACGCATCGGTGTTCCATAGCTCGGTCCCCAGAATCTGGCGCGGGCCGCTGCCCTTGATGACCGGAACGGCGCGGATCGCATTGCCGCCGCTGTCGGCGATCAGCACCGCATCGATCGCGCCGGCATTGGCGATCCGCCGCGCCGCGCCGGTCAGCGCAGTGGCGCTGCGGTCATAGCTTTCGACTGCGACCAGCGTCCCGCCCGCGGCGCTGACCGCGCTGCGGAAGGCCGCGACCGAACGGTCGCCATAGACATTTTTCGGCACCAGCGCGCCAAAGCGCTGATGCCCCTTGCCGCGCGCGAAGGCGACAACGCGCTCGACCGACTGGCCGGGGACAAAGCCCATGATGAACACGCCATTGCCCGCGACGCTGCTGTCGTTCGAGAAGCTCAGCACCGGCACCTTGGCATCGCGCGCGATCGGCGCCACCGCGGCGACATCTTCGCTGAGCAGCGGACCGAGGATCAGCTTGTTGCCATCGGCGACCGCCTGCCGCGCCGCCGCGGCGGCGCCGAGCGCGGTGTCATAGGTGGTGATGCGCACACGCTCGGTCCGCGAATCGAGCAGCGCCAGCGTCGTCGCGTTGGCGATTGCGGTGCCGACGTCGGCGTTGGCGCCGGTCTGCGGCACCAGCAGCGCGACGCGGTGGCGATCGGTGTCGGTCGGCAGGCCGGGCCCGACATTGTCGGTCGGGGTTTCGGGCGGCGGCGGCGTCGCCGGGCCATTGCTTTTCGGCACCACCTGGCACGCGGCGAGCAACCCCGCCATCGCCACCGCGCCGAGTCCGCGCAGCAGCTGCCGCCGCGGCGATGCATATGCTTGGCGCTCGGCAGCAGTTTCTGCCATTTTCGGCGTCATGCCAGATTCGACCATCTCAAATTCTCCCTTGCCCGGTCTCTATATCGTCGCGACCCCCATCGGCAACCTCGGCGACATCAGCGCGCGCGCCGCGGCGGTGCTGGGGCGCGCCGACCTGATCGCCGCCGAGGATACCCGCGTCACGGCAAAGCTGCTTTCACATCTTGGCCTGCGCGTGCCGATGACTCCCTATCATGACCATAGCGACGAGCGGACCCGCGCGGCGCTGATCAGCCGCATGGCTTATGAAATTGTCGTTCTGGTGTCAGACGCCGGCACCCCGCTGATTTCGGACCCCGGATACAAGCTGGTGCGCGATGCGCGCGCCGCCGGGCGGCACGTCACCACCCTGCCCGGCCCCTGCGCCGCGATCGCCGCGATCACCCTGTCGGGGCTGCCCAGCGACCGCTTCCTGTTCGCGGGCTTCCTGCCCAACAAGGCGAAGGCACGCGCCGACACGATTGCCGAATTTGCCGCGCTGCGCGCCACGCTTGTTTTCTACGAAAGTGGCCCGCGCCTTGCCGCCGCGCTCGCCGCGCTCGCCGAGGGACTGGGCGACCGCGAGGCGGCGGTCGCGCGCGAAATCAGCAAGCTCTACGAGGAATGCGTCACCGGCACGCTGAGCGAACTCGCGGCGCGTTATGCCGACGCCCCGCCAAAGGGCGAGATCGTCATCGTCGTCGCCCCGCCGGGCGAAGCGGCCCCCGAAGCGGCCGATGACGCGACACTTGCCGCGGCGCTGCGCAAAGCGATGGCCGACAAGCCGGTCGCACAGGCCGCGAAAGCGGTCGCCAAACGCTTCGGGCTCGATCGGCACGACGTCTATGCCCGCGCGCTCGCGCTAAAGGATGCCGGTTGAAGCGCGCCGCCGCCGAAGCGCGAGGTCGCAAGGCCGAACGCCGCGCGGCATGGTGGCTGCGGCTGCACGGCTGGCGTATCCTGGGCGAACGGTTGCGCGTCGCGGCGGGTGAAGTCGATCTGGTCGCGCGTCGCGGGCGCGTCGTCGCCTTCATCGAGGTAAAATGGCGCGAACGCCCCGAAGACCTCGACCTCGCGATCGACCAATATCGCCTGCGCCGCGTCGCGGCGGCGGCAGAAATGCTCAGCCCGCGCTTTGCCCGGCCGCAAGATGACATCCGCATCGACGTGATGCTCCTTGCGCCGGGGCGCCTGCCGCGCCATCTGGTCCACGTCTGGCAGCCGTGACGGGTTGCTGAAAATATTCAAGCCCCTCTCCTTCAGGGGAGGGGCAGCGAGACTTGGCCCGGCGTTAGCCGGGCCTTTAGTCGAGCGGGGTGGGGGCCATCGGCCTTGCATCACGCCGACAGCCCCCACCCCAACCCCTCCCCTGAAGGGGAGGGGCTTGAGAAGGATAGACGAATGACCCTGCGCGCAGCCGTGCAAATGGACCCGATGGACAATATCAACATCGGGGGCGACAGCAGTTTCCACCTGATGCTGAAGGCGCTCGAACGCGGGTACACTCTCTACCATTATGACGTGCGCGGCCTGACGTGGGAGGCCGGACGGCTGACGACGAAGGCGCACCGCGTGCTCGACGTGAAGCGCGAGGCCGGCGATCACTACCGCCTCGGCGACCAGGTGACCCTCGACCTTGGCCGTGATGTCGATGTCGTACTGATGCGGCAGGATCCACCGTTCGACCTCGGCTACCTGACCGGCACCTGGCTGCTCGAACGCATTGCCGGGGAAACCTTGGTCGTCAACGATCCCGTCTCGGTCCGCAACGCCCCCGAAAAGGTCTTCGTGCTCGACTATGCCGAATTTATGCCGCCGACGATGGTCACCCGCGACCTCGACGCGGTGAAGGATTTTCAGGCGCGCCACGGCGCGGTCGTCATCAAGCCGCTCCACGGCAATGGCGGCAAGGCGGTGTTCAAGATCGACGCCGACGGCAGCAATTTGGGCGCGCTGGTCGAGCTGTTCGGGCAGGTGTGGCCCGAACCCTTCATGGTTCAGCAATTCCTGCCCAGCGTTGCGCAAGGCGACAAGCGCATCGTCCTCGTCGACGGCGAGGTCGCGGGCGCGATCAACCGCAAACCCGGCGAAGGCGAATTCCGCTCTAACCTGGCGGTCGGCGGTTATGCCGAGGCGGCCGAGCTGACCCCGCGCGAACAGGAAATCTGCGCCGCGCTCGGTCCCGCGCTCAGGGACCGCGGGCTGATCTTTGTCGGGATCGACGTGATCGGCGGCGAATGGCTGACCGAAATCAACGTCACCTCGCCCACCGGCATCGTCGCGATCGACCGGTTCAACAACAGCGATACGGCGGGCATGATCTGGGACGCGATCAAACGAAGGATCGGTTAGCCAATGTTATGCGTCATTGCGAGGAGCGAAGCGACGAAGCAATCCTGAGCGGTGTAAGGCCGCCTCTGGATTGCTTCGCTTCGCTCGCAATGACGAGGCTTGTTGAACGATGACCGATTTCATCCTGAACCTGATCCAGAGCTGGGGCTACGCCGGGATCTTCATCCTCATGTTCCTTGAAAATGTCTTCCCGCCGATCCCGTCGGAGGTCATCATGGGCCTTGGCGGCATCGCGGTGGCAAAAGGGCATTTCGACTTCTGGACCCTGGTCGCGGTCGCCGTCGCCGGAACGACCGCGGGCAATTGGGTGTGGTACGGGGTCGGGCGCTGGATCGGCTACCAACGGCTCAAACCCTTCATCGACCGCCACGGCCGCTGGCTGACCCTCGACTGGGACGAGGTCGAAAAACTGCATAGCTGGTTCCTGAAATATGGCCCCGGCATCGTGTTCGTGGCGCGCTTCATGCCGGTCGCGCGCACGATGGTCTCGCTGCCCGCGGGCATGGTGAAGATGAACCAGGCGAAATTCCTGGCGTGGACCGCCGCCGGATCGACGATCTGGATCAGTGCGCTGGCCGGCGCGGGCAACTGGTTCGGCGGTCAGTTCGCCAATCTGGATGCCTTCGTCGGCCCGGTGGCGCTGGCGGCGATCGGATCGCTGGTGCTGCTGTATGTGTACCGGGTGATTACGTGGAAACCGAAAACGCGCGAAGGCTGACCATGTCACCGTAGCCCTGAGCCTGTCGAAGGGCGCTTCCCAGTGAGGCGCCCTTCGACAGGCTCAGGGCTACGGCAATAGGCTAACCTGCCCGCGGATGCGCGCTGCGGTAGATATCGAGCAGGTGCGCGGCATCGACCGCGGTGTACACCTGCGTCGAGGCCAGGCTCGCATGGCCGAGCAATTCCTGCAAGCTGCGCAAATCAGCGCCCCCCGCCAGCAAGTGCGTGGCGAAACTGTGCCGCAGCGCATGCGGCGTCGTGCGTTCGGGCAGCCCCAATGCGCGCCGCGCCGCGCGCACGCTCGCGCGCACCACGCCAGGCTGGAGCGGGCCGCCGCGCGCGCCGAGGAACAGCGGGGTCTCCTTCGCGATCGGATAAGGGCAGGCCGCGACATAGCGCGCCACCGCCGCCGCAACCGCGGGCAGGATCGGCACGATCCGCGTCTTGTTGCGTTTGCCGGTGACGCGCAGCGTATCGCCCAGCGGCAGCGCTGCACCGGTCAGCGCCAGCGCCTCGCCGATACGCAGCCCCGCGCCATAGAGCAGCAGCAGCAGCGCAAAATCGCGCGCGCCGACCCAGCCCTCGCGCGCATTGTCCGCGACGTCCTCTGTGAGTTGCAAGGCTTCGGCGGGGGAAACCGGACGCGGCAGCCCCTTCTTGACGCGCGGCCCGCGCATTTGCGGCACGCTGGCGTTCGATCCGCCGACGAAGCGCAGAAAGGTACGGAGCGCCGACAGCTCGCGCGCCGCCGACGCATTGCCCAGCCCCTCGGCGCGGCGTTCGGCGAGGTAGGCGCGCAGGTCGTTCGGGGTCAGGCTTTTGAGGATGCGTGCATCGACCACGCCGCCTTGATGACGCGACAAGAAGGCGCAAAAGCGGGTCGCGGTCGCGATATAGGCGCGGCGCGTATGCTCCGACCGGCGCCGTTCGTGCGCCAGATGGGCGTCCCAGTCGCGGATGATGCCAGAAGACAAAGACCGCACCTTGATTCCGTTCGTGTCGAGCGAAGTCGAGACATGTTTGCGCCGTGCCGCACGTCCCTCGACTTCGCTCGGGACGAACGGTGCCAACAGGTTAGTGCGTTTTCACCACCTCGGAAAGGATTGAGTCGAGCAGCAAAATCCCCGCATCGGTCACTGCCAGCCGGTCGCCCGCGGCGCGCAAGAACCCCTGGCGCGCAAGCCGCGCCACCGCGTCTGCATCGACAAACGCCTCGCGCCCCAGCCCGCTCCGCAGCTCGACGCGGCGAAGGTCGATGCCTTCATTGAGCCGCAGCCCCATCAGCATCGCCTCGGTCGCGCGTTCGTGCGCGGGCAGGTTGCTTTCGCCCTTGATCCCGTGGCCGTTGCGCTCGACCGCCGCGACGAAATTCTCGGGCTTCTTGTGCCGTTCGGTCGCTTGGCCCGTGCGCCGCCCGTGCGCCCCCGGCCCGACCCCCACATAATCGCCATAACGCCAATAAGTCAGATTATGCCGGCTCTCCTCGCCGACGCGCGCGTGGTTCGACACTTCGTAGCGCGGCAGCCCGGCGGCGCGGGTCAGCGCCTGCGTCGCGTCGAACAGATCGGCCGCCGCGTCGCCATCGGGGATGACCAGTTCGCCCTTTGCCGCGAGCGTGGCGAAGCGCGTCCCCGGCTCGATGGTGAGCTGGTACAGCGACAAATGCCCCGTTCCGAACGCCAGCGCAGCGGACAGTTCCTCTTCCCACGCGCCCAGCCCCTGCCCCGGCCGCGCATAGATCAGGTCGAAACTCGCGCGCGGGAAACAGGTTTGCGCCGCGGCAATCGCGCGCCGCGCCTCGTAGCCGCTGTGCGCACGGCCCAGAAAATCAAGCACTTGCGGATCGAAGCTCTGGACGCCGATCGATACGCGATTGACCCCCGCCGCCGCCAGATCGGCGAAAGCGGCGACTTCGACCGAATTGGGGTTCGCTTCCAGCGTGATTTCGCAATCGTCGGTCAGCCCCCACAGCGCCGCCGCCTCGGCGATCACTGCCGCCACCGTCGCGGGCGGCATCAGGCTCGGCGTGCCGCCCCCAAAGAAGATCGACGACACGGTCCGCCCCGGCAGCAGCATGGCCTCATGCCGCAAATCCGCCAGCAACGCGGCGCGCCAGACGTCCTGATCGACGCTTTCGCGCACATGGCTGTTGAAGTCGCAATAGGGACATTTGCTGACGCAGAACGGCCAATGGACATAAAGGGCGAGTGGTTCGGCCATACGGGGCGATATAGCGATGCCTATCCATCTTCGTCATACTGAACTTGTTTCAGCATCCATGGCCGGACGCCGAATTTGGGGCGGCGCCGAAAGAAACGGCGGCCATGGACCCTGAAACAAGTTCAGGGTGACGAGGTTTGGGAGGTCGGCCTTCTAAAACACCCCCGCCACCAGCTTCGCAAACGCATCCGCCCGGTGGCTGATTGCATGCTTTTCCGCCGGGTCGATTTCGGCATAAGTCAACGACTTGCCGGTCGGCACGAACACCGGATCATAACCAAAGCCCAGCAGCCCGCGCGGTGGCCAGGTCAGGCTGCCCTCGGCACGCCCCTCAAACACTTCGGCATGGCCATCGGGCCACGCGAGCGCGAGGGTGCAGACGAAACAGGCGCTGCGATCGACGTCGCCCCCCTGCTCCGCGAGCAGCCCTTCGACCTTGCCCATCGCCATATACCAGTCGCGACCCGGCGGGCCTTCAAATGCCTGTCGCTCGGCCCAGTCGGCGGTATAAACCCCCGGCCGCCCGCCCAGCGCCGCAACCTCGAGCCCACTGTCGTCGGCAAGCGCGGGCAGCCCAGCCGCCGATGCGCTCGCATGCGCCTTCAGCAGCGCATTGTCGCGGAACGTCGTCCCGGTTTCTTCAGGCTCGGGCAGACCGAGGTCGCCCGCCGACACCGGATCGATCCCGAAGGGCTCCAGCAGCGCCCGAATCTCGCGCACCTTGCCGGCATTGTGGCTGGCGATGACGAGCTTGCCGGGGGAGAGCTTACGGTGGGCCATGGTGTGCTGATTTTCCCGTGGATCAGGTCGCAAAGCCTGAGTTTAGAGAGTTTCGCACAAAGGCACAAAGAAACGAAGAGTTCGTGTTTGCCGTGAAGCGGCCTTCGCTTTTGGCGTTGCGGCTGGTCGCAACGCTGGTGAAGGACGGGGCCTGCCGGCCCAAACTGCCGTCTTCGAGTCTTTGTGTCTTTGTGCGAATCGAATCTTCTTTACCTCAGCGACCCGTCGCCTTGTCCTGCGCCGCGAAAATCTCGCCGCAGCCGATGCGCGCCAGCCGCAGCAGGCGCAGCAGGCCTTCCTCGTCATAGGTCGCGCCCTCGGCGCTCGCCTGTACCTCGACGATCTGGCCCTTGCCCGTCAGCACAAAATTGCCGTCGGCTTCGGCGACCGAATCCTCGTCATAGTCGAGGTCGAGCACCGGCGTTCCCTGATAGATGCCGCACGAGATTGCGCCGACCTTGTCCGCGATCGGATCCTCGGCGATCGTCTTGGCCGCAATCAGCTTGTCGACCGCCAGCCGCATCGCGACCCACGCGCCCGAAATCGACGCGGTGCGGGTGCCGCCGTCGGCCTGGATCACGTCGCAATCGATGACGATCTGCCGCTCGCCGAGCTTCTTCATGTCGACGACGGCGCGCAAGCTGCGCCCGATAAGCCGCTGGATTTCCTGCGTCCGCCCCGACTGCTTGCCCTTCGCCGCCTCGCGGCT
This sequence comes from Sphingopyxis sp. EG6, assembly GCF_003609815.1. Classification (NCBI taxonomy): domain Bacteria; kingdom Pseudomonadati; phylum Pseudomonadota; class Alphaproteobacteria; order Sphingomonadales; family Sphingopyxidaceae; genus Sphingopyxis; species Sphingopyxis sp. EG6. The sequence goes on along the minus strand of NZ_AP017603.1, from coordinate 1,062,945 downwards.
GCCGCGGGTGTGCGTCGCGCGGGGCAGCATGCCATATTCGGCGGTGACCCAGCCCGCCCCTTTACCGCGCATCCACGACGGCACTTTTTCATCGACGCTGGCGGTCACCAGCACCTTGGTATTGCCAAAGCTGACGAGGACGCTGCCCTCGGCATGAATGGTGAATTCGGTTTCGATCGCGATGGAGCGCATCTGATCGGGCGCGCGGCCGGAGGGGCGCATAAACAGTCCTTTCGATTTGTGATTGCCGACGCCCTTAGGCCGCCACCTTCATTCGCTCAACCGCATCCTGAAAAAATCGAGGATTTCGTCACGCGCCTGTACCGTCGGCTGGCCGGCCTCGTCGATCAGGTGGATCGTCACCACGCTGTGCGGGTTCTTCATCGGGCTGTCGGGGTTCGCGGCGCTATCGGGCAGCACCTTGCCGATGAAGCGGTCGCCGAGCGCATCTTCATAGGCCGCGAAGCGCGCCGCCTTGCAATATTTGTCGCCCTCGAAACGGTAGGCGAGAACGGTCAGGTGCTCGGCCTCCATCCGCGCCTTGACCGCGGCGAGCTCGTCAGGGGCGATATGCATCCCCGCGGGATCATTGAGCGGCAGCGACGGCTGCGCCAGCACCGGCGCGAGCACCGCGGGTTCCAGCATCATCGACAGCGCGAAATTGCCCGTGAAGCACATGCCGATCGCGCCGACGCCCTTGCCGCCGCATTCCCGATGCGCCTGCGCAGCCAGCGCGCGCAGCCACTGCGTCGCGGGCGAGCTTTCGTTCGCCTGAAAAGCGCGGAACTGGCGGCTGACGCACCCGCCGAGCATCGTGAACAGCGCCCCGGGCATGCGCGGCACCGCGCCATCTTTCCCGAAGATGTGCGGCATATAGACGGTGAAGCCCGCGTCGCGGACCCAGCGCGCGAAACGCGCGACATGCGGGCTGATGCCGGGCATTTCGGTCATCACGACCACCGCGGGGCCGCGGCCCATCGTATAGACGCGGTGCTTGCGGCCGAGCAGGATGATGTCGCGGTGGTCGAAATCGTCGAGCGGGTCGTCACGGTCGAGCGGGCGTGTGGTCATGGCGTTCTCCCCCGGGGAGAGGCTAGCGGCGATCTGGCGCAACACAATCCTCCCTGTGGCGAAGCCATGGGGAGGTGGCGGCGCGAAGCGTTGACGGAGGGGCAATGGCGCCAAGGTCGCAGCCCCTCCACCACGCCCTGCGGGCGCGGTCCCCCTCCCCATCGCTTCGCGACGGGGAGGATCATGCGCTTGCCCCCGCCCCTCCCCATCCCTAAATCCACCCTATGACGACCCCGCCGATCACCGAACTGACCATGCGCGCGCGCGACGTGTTCCGGCTCGTGGTCGACGCCTATCTCGAAACCGGGCAGCCGGTCGGGTCGCGCACACTGTCAAAACTCGCGAGCCTCAACCTTTCGCCCGCGTCGATCCGCAACGTGATGCAGGATCTGGAGGAATTCGGCCTGCTCGCCAGCCCGCACACCAGCGCCGGGCGGCTGCCAACCGAACAGGGACTGCGGCTGTTTGTCGACGGCATGATGCAGGTCGCCGAACCGTCGGCCGAGGACCGCGCGCAGATCGAAGCGTCACTTGCCGACGCCGGCCCGATCGAGAGCGCGCTCGCGCAGGCGACCTCGGCGCTGTCGGGTCTCTCGGCGTGCGCGGGGCTGGTGCTGGTGCCGAAGCACGAACGCGTGCTGAAACAACTCGCCTTCGTGCCGTTATCGGCGAACCAGTCGCTCGTCGTGCTGGTGGCGGGCGACGGCGCGGTCGAGAATCGCGTCATCGACATTCCGCCCGGGCTCAATCCGTCGGCGCTGGTCGAGGCGGGTAATTATATCTCGTCGATGCTGACCGGCCTGACGCTCACCGAAGCGATGGCGCGGGTGCGGCACGAGATCGAGGCCGAACGCATCGCGATCGACCGCGCGGCGCAGGATCTCGTCAGCCGCGGCCTCGCGATCTGGTCGTCGGACGGCGCCGACCGCCCGGTGCTCATCGTGCGCGGGCAGGCGAACCTGCTCGACGAGAATGCGGTCGGCGACCTCGACCGCGTCCGCCAGCTGCTCGACGAGCTCGAAACCAAACAGGACATTGCGCAGCTGCTCGACAGCGCGCGCGAGGGCAGCGCAACCCGGATTTTCATCGGATCGGAAAATAAATTATTCTCGCTTTCGGGCTCGTCCGTGATAGCGGCGCCCTATCGCGGATCGGACGGGCGCGTGGTCGGCGTGGTCGGGGTCATTGGCCCCACCCGCTTGAACTATGCCCGCATCGTACCCATGGTGGATTTCACCGCACAATCGCTCTCCAGACTGATACGATAGGTTTATGACGACACAAGAAAACGACACGCCGGTCGACGACGGCGCGAACACCGAAGCCGCAGCTGCCGAAGCCGCGGCGCCCGCCGAAGAGGCGAATGACGAGCTGGCGCAGCTCACCGAACAGCTCGCCGCGCTGCAGCAGGACCTGCTCTATGCGCGCGCCGAGACGCAGAATGTCACGCGCCGCAAAGACAAGGAAATCGCCGACGCGCACGCCTATGCCGCGACGAAATTCGCGCGCGACATCTTGTCGGTCGCCGACAACCTCGGCCGCGCGCTGGCGGCGCTGACCGACGAACAGCGCGCCAACGAGGGCATCAAGCCGCTGATCACGGGGCTTGAAGCCACCGAGCGCGAATTGCTCGGCGTCTTCGAACGCCACGGTATCACGCGCATCGCGGCAATCGGCCTGCCGCTCGACCCGAACCAGCACCAGGCGATGCTGGAAATCCCGAGCAGCGATTCCGAACCCGGTACGATCGTGCAGGAAATGCAGGCGGGTTACATGATGAAGGACCGGTTGCTACGCCCGGCGATGGTCGCGGTGGCGAAGAAAGCGGAGTAGCCAAACCCTCCCCTCCCTTTACGGGAGGGGATACAGGGGTGGGTGCCGCGGCGCGTCTGCGCCGCATAAGAATTTGCGACATAGAGGTTGGCAAGAGAGTCTCTTGGCGCACAGGTGCGCCAGCCCCCTCACCCGCTGCGACTAGCCAGCAAGCTGGCAAGTCTCGCAGCCCTCTCCCGCAAGGGGAGAGGGACGAGCTAATCACGCCGCTTTGCGCATCTTCATCAGCTTCTTCAACACCATCTCGCGCTTCAACCGCGACAGATGGTCGATGAAGAGGATGCCCTCCAGATGGTCATGCTCGTGCTGGATGCACGTCGCCATCAGCCCGGTCATCCGTTCCTGATGATGCTTGCCGTCCTCGTCCTGCCAATCGACGGTGACCTCGGCGGGGCGCGTCACATCGGCATATTGCTCGGGGACCGACAGGCAGCCTTCCGAATAGACGCTATGCTCCTCGCTCTCGTCCGAAAAGACGGGATTGATGAAGACGCACGGGCTCCGGATCACCTTCTTGCCCTCGGGGTCCTCAGGATCGGCTTCTTGCAGGTCGATCACCAGAATGCGCTTCGCCACCCCGACCTGAATCGCGGCAAGCCCGATACCGGGCGCGTCGTACATCGTCTCGAACATATCAGCGACAAGCTGTTTCAGCTCGGCGTCGAAGGTCTCGACGGGCTTGGAAATGACGCGCAGCCGCGGATCCGGGGTCTCTATGATGGGTAGGATGGCCATCGGGTGCAGGTATGGTCGGAGGGGCGTGGGGTCAAGGGGGCGCAATTCCGATCCCGATTACAAATCGGGATACGGGCCACAACTAAGATCAAACTCGACGTCTGAATTTAGAGCCAGTGCCACTAGCGCTTCCGGCATTACATCGATGGCGGCTTTCGTTTCCTCAACGGATTGATAGATGCCCGACGGCGGATAGAGGTAACGCCAGAACGAGTATTGCTGCCCATCTTCGTTGCGCGAACACCACTCCTCTGTCGCGATCTGAAAGAAACCGTCCGGCCGTATACAAATTCGAAAACGGCGGGTTCCTTCACCATCGGTATAAGCTGCGACCGCACGGACTTTCATCCCACCGGCCGCCTTGCCCTAAGCGCCTGCGCCAGCGTCCCCTCATCCAGATAATCCAGCTCGCCCCCCACCGGCAAACCATGCGCCAATTGCGTCAGCCGTACCGGATAACCCTCCAGCCGCTCGGCCAGATAATGCGCGGTCGTTTGCCCCTCCAGCGTCGCGTTCATCGCCAGCACGACCTCGTCGATGCCGCCCGCGGCAACGCGCGCGACGAGGGCGTCGATGCTGAGGTCCTGCGGGCGGATGCCCTCCAGCGCCGACAGCCGCCCGCCGAGGACGTGATATTTGCCGGGGAACAGCCGCGACTTGTCGAGCGCCCAGAGGTCCGACACCTCCTCGACCACGCACAGCGACAGCGCATCGCGGCGCGGGTCGGCGCAGATTGCGCAGGGGTCGCTCGTGTCGACATTGCCGCAGGTGCCGCAGGTGACGAGCCGCTCGGACACCGTCTGGAGGGCCGCGAGCAGCGGTGCGAACGCGCTCTCGCGCTTTTTCATCAGGTGCAGCACCGCGCGCCGCGCCGACCGCGGGCCGAGGCCCGGCAAGCGGGCGAGTTGCTGGACGAGGGCTTCGATTTCGGTGGAGGCCATGCACAGCACCTATCGCGGCCCGCCCGGTCGCACAACAATCCTCTCCCCTTGCGGGAGAGGATGCCGCAGCTTGGCGCGTAGCGCTTAGCGAAGGCTGGAGAGGGGTTGCGACGGCGCAGCCCCCTCACCCGCTGCGACTGGCGAGCAAGCTCGCAAGTCTCGCTGCCCTCTCCCGCAAGGGGAGAGGGGCTTGCACCACGCGTCGCCGTCCGCCAAAGCCCGCACCCATGCGTATCGCCTTCATGGGAACGCCGCCCTTTGCGGTACCGACGCTTGCCGCGCTCCACGCGGCGGGGCATGAGATTGCGTGCGTTTATAGCCAGCCCCCCCGCCCGGCGCAGCGCGGCAAGAAACTGCAGAAGAGTCCGGTGCAGGTCTGGGCCGAGGAGCATGGCCTGCCGGTCCGCACACCGCGCAGCCTGAAAAGCGAAGAAGTGCAGGCCGAATTCGCCGCGCTCGACCTCGATGTCGCGGTCGTTGCCGCTTATGGCTTGATCCTGCCGCAAGCGGTGCTCGGTGCCCCGCGCGAGGGCTGCCTCAACGTCCATGGCTCGATCCTGCCGCGCTGGCGCGGCGCCGCACCGGTGCAGCGCGCGATCCTGGCGGGCGATGCCGAAACGGGCGTGACGATCATGCAGATGGACGCCGGGCTCGACACCGGCGCGATGCGGCTGGTCGAAGCAACCCCGATCGGGCGCAAGACCGCGGGCGTGCTGACCCACGAGCTTGCCGAAATGGGCGCGCTGATGATGGTCAAGGTGCTGAGCGACCTCCACGCCTTCATGCCCGAACCCCAGCCCGCTGACGGCGTGACCTATGCCGCCAAGATCGACAAGAGCGAGGCGCGGCTCGATTTCCTGCCCAGCGCGGCGCAGGTCGAACGGCAGATTCGGGCGTTCAACCCGATGCCCGGCGCCTTTTTCGAACTCGACGGCGAGCGGTACAAGATATTGGCGGCAGAAATCGTCCACCCGGCGGAGACGATCGCGGGCGCAGCGCCCGGCGTCACGCTCGACGACGCGCTCACCATCGCCTGCAACCCCGGCGCGATCCGTGCGATGCGGGTGCAGCGCGCGGGCAAGCCCGCGATGGACGCGGGCGAGCTGCTGCGCGGACGGGCGATCCCGGCGGGCACGCGCTTGGCATGACACACCGACTCCTCCCTCGTCACCCCGGACTTGATCCGGGGTCCACTCCAGCGCTGACGACATGGACCCTGGATCAAGTCCGGGGTGACGATTTTGGGAAAGAAGGGCCCGTATGACCCGTTTCGCCCTCACCATCGAATATGACGGCCGCCCCTTTATGGGCTGGCAGCGGCAAGCGCATGGCCCCAGCGTCCAGCAGGCGATCGAGGAGGCGATCCACCGCTTCACCGCCGAAGAGGTGCAGGTGCTGAGCGCCGGGCGTACCGACGCCGGCGTCCATGCGATCGCGATGCGCGCGCATGTCGACATCGAAAAGCCGCTGACCCCGTTCAAGCTGACCGAGGCGCTGAACGCGCAGCTGCGCCCCGCGCCGATCGCGATCGTCGGGTGCGAGATCGTCGCCGACGACTGGCACGCGCGCTTTGCCTGTATCGGCCGATCCTATGAATATCGCATCGTCAACCGCCGCGCACCGCTGACGTGGGACAAGGGATTGTCGTGGCAGGTCGCACGCCCGCTCGACGCCGATGCGATGCACGCGGCGGCGCAACAGCTGATTGGCCTGCACGATTTCACGACCTTTCGCTCGGCGCATTGCCAGTCGCAAAGCCCGGTCAAGACGCTCGATAAGCTGACCGTCAGCCGCCACGGCGAGGAAATCATCATCGAGGCCGCGGCGCGCAGCTTCCTGCACCATCAGGTACGCTCGATGGTCGGCTGCCTGACGCTCGTCGGCTATGGCAAATGGTCGGCGCGCGATTTGAAAGCGGCGCTGGAGGCGGCGGATCGGCAAGCGCTGGGGCTGAATGCGCCGCCCGACGGGCTCTATTTCGTGGGGGCGGTGTATCCCTAGGCGAGCCATCCCATCACTCGTCACCCCGGACTTGATCCGGGGTCCATGACTTCAGCGCCGCGATGGATGCCGGATCAAGTCCGGCATGACGAAAGAATGCGGCGCACATCGAAAAAGGACGGCCCTCTCGGACCGCCCTTTCCCCAATCGCTACCCCGCGAACTTACACCTTTTCGGCGTAATACAGCGGCGCATGTTCATTCAAAATCTGGAGGATCTTCGCCTGCGCGGTCTTTTCGTCGCTTTCTTCCATCGCGCCCAGTTCGCGCGCAAGGCGGCTCGACGCCGCTTCGAAGATCTGACGCTCCGAATAGCTCTGCTCGGGCTGGTCGTCGGCGCGGAACAGGTCGCGGGTCACTTCGGCGATCGACACGAGGTCGCCCGAATTGATCTTCGCTTCATATTCCTGCGCGCGCCGCGACCACATGGTGCGCTTTACCTTCGGCTTGGTGGTCAGGACCTGCAGCGCTTCCTTCAGCGTCTTGTCCGACGACAGCTTGCGCATGCCCACGCCTTCGGCCTTGTTCGTCGGCACGCGAAGCGTCATTTTTTCCTTTTCAAAACGCAGGACATAAAGTTCGAGCTGCATGCCGGCGATTTCCGACCGCTGCAATTCAATGACGCGCCCCACGCCATGCTTGGGATAAACAACATAATCGCCGACTTCGAACAAGAGCGTGCTCACGGACATGCAAATTCCTTTTGTTGTGCCTTGACCCCGATCTGAAACTGCGACAACAGCGGCGCTTCCCGCCCTCTAGCCAAGGGGGACCTACGATCGCTCGGCGCTAGCCAGTCAGAGTGACAAGGGATATGGCTCCATCGGAACGCCGAAAAGCGCCCCAGCCCAGCGACGGGAAGAGGCAGAATGTCGGCGCGTTGATATTTATTATAACAGATTCGCAACAAAATTGCCACCCCCGCCCGGGATTGCCCCTGGGCGACGCCTTGACGGCTGCACGAACCCGTTTCAGGTTGAAACGAAAGCCAAGAATGGGAGCGGGTATGAAAGATCAGATCTGGTGGATTACGGGCGCCTCGTCGGGAATCGGTGCGGCGCTGGCCCGCGCGCTCGGCGCACGCGGCGCCAAGCTGATCCTGTCGGGACGCAATCTCGCCGCGCTGGAGGCGGTCACTGCTGACTGCGCGACCGAAACCCTGGTGCTGCCGTTCGAGGCGACCGACTATGCCGCCCTCCCCGCCATCGCGGAGAAAGCATGGAACTGGCAGGGCCGCATCGACGGGCTGGTCAACAATGCGGGCATCTCGCAGCGCAGCCTGGCGATCGACACCGACTTTGCCGTCTATCAACAGATTGTCGCGGTCGACCTGCTCGCCCCGATCGCGCTGACCCAGCAACTGCTGCGACGCATGGTCGAGGCGGGCGGCGGCCAGATCGTCGCGATCTCCAGCGTTGCGGGCATCGCCGGGGTGCCGCTGCGCAGCGCCTATTGCGCCGCCAAGCACGGCCTGATCGGCTATCACGACAGCGTCCGCGCCGAGAATGAGCATCTGGGATTGAAGGTGCTGGTCGTCGCGCCGGGCTCGGTGCAGACCAACGTCAGCCGCAACGCGCTCAACGCCGACGGCAGCGTCCGCGGGGAGAGCGACGCCGCGATCGACAATGGCCTGTCGCCCGACATCGCCGCCGCGCAGATATTGGCGGCGGTCGATGCCGGGACGCGCGAGCTGGTGGTGGCCGAGGGCGCCGAGGCCGCGATTGCGGACCTGCGCCGCAGCGACCCCGACGCGCTGTTCGACCGCATGAGCGCCATGGTGCAGGCGGGCTATGCGCAGCAGATGAAGGCCGCGAAGTCGGTCTAGCTGGCCGGTGACGGGCGGTGGTTGCCATCGATCCTCCCTGTCGCGAAGCGATGGGGAGGTGGCAGCGCGAAGCGCTGACGGAGGGGCTTTGGCGCGACCGTTGCGGCCCCTCCACCATTCGCTTCGCGAACGGTCCCCCTCCCCATGGCTTCGCCACAGGGAGGATCTATAGCATCGTCATCCCGGCCTGCGCCGGGATGACGAATTGAGCGTAGCGGTTACCGATCGAAACTAGCCGTCGCCCCCGCGAAGGCGGGGGCCGCTGTCGGTTTACCCAGCGACGCAGGGATAGGCAGCTAGCGGCCCCCGCCTTCGCGGGGGCGACGGTTTTGGTGCGTCCGCTTCCCACCCCAAAGCACCCCCCTTGATGGCTCCGACATCATCTCGTTTTCCCGAATCGGTGCTTTACCTTACGCCGAACCCAGTGGTGCTCCGTAGCCGTTGCCCCCTTCCCCCTTGCACTCGTCGGCCAAATGAGTCACATCTTTACGTGAACGTAAAGGTAAAGTGCCTGCGAGAGGATTCTTCCCCATGACCGACATCCCCACCTTCGACACGATCAAGCTGGACAGCGCCGACAATGTCGCGACCATCACGCTCAATCGCCCCGACCGGCTCAATTCGATGCCGCCCGCGATGGCCGACGATATTCGCGAAGCGCTGGATCATCTGCCGGGTCTCGGCGCGCGCGCGCTGCTGATCACCGGCGAGGGACGCGGTTTCTGTTCGGGCGCCGACCTTGCGGGCGATCGTTCCGCCGGCGGTGCGGTCAGCGGCGGCGCGCGGAGCCGTAACGCCCTGCGCGGGCATTACAATCCGATGCTGCTCGCGCTCGCTAACCTCGACATTCCCGTGGTCGTCGCGGTCAACGGCCCCGCGGCCGGGGTCGGGTGCAGTTTTGCGCTGTCGGGCGATTTCACCATCGCGGGCAAAAGCGCCTATTTCCTCCAGGCCTTCGTAAACATCGGCCTTGTCCCCGACGGCGGCTCGTCATGGTTGCTGCCGCGGCTGGTCGGCGTACCGCGCGCGTTGCAGATGATGATGCTCGGCGAAAAAATCTCCGCTGACCAGGCCGCCGATTGGGGCATGATCTACAAGAGCGTCGAGGATGCCGACCTGCTGACCGAGGCCAAGGCGCTCGCGACGCGCCTGGCGAACGGCCCGACGATCGCGCTCGGCACCATGCGCAAGGTGCTGCGCGACGGGCTGACGCAGGATTTCGCAACGACGCTCGACGCCGAAGCCAAGGGACAGTTCATCGCGGGCGGCACCGCCGATGCGATGGAAGGGATCATGGCGTTCCAGCAGAAGCGCAAGACCGAGTTCAAGGGGAGGTAACAGCACGTCGCCCCCGCGAAGGCGGGGGCCGCTGGCGGATCGATGCGCGGCGATGGCGGCCCCCGCCTTCGCGGGGGCGGCGTCAATCTACTCCGCCGCTTCCTCGACCATCACCTTCTTGTAGATGCTGTTCTTCGGATAGCCGCAAATGCGCATCACCATCGGTTCGAAGAATTCCAGCGGCTCGCTGTCATAATCGGGGTCGAACGCCGGGGCATCATATTTTTCGCAGAATTCGGCGCACGCCGTGTAATGGGGGTGATCCTTGAACTGGTCGCGCATGTCGCGGTCAAGGCCGATATAATGGAAGAAATAATGGCCCTGGAAAATGCCGTGATGCTGGACGATCCACAGATTTTCTTCTGACAGGAAGGGTTTGAGGATCGCCGCCGCGACGTCGGGGTGGTTGAACGCGCCGAGCGTATCGCCGATGTCGTGGAGCAGCGCCATCACGACATATTCCTCGTCGCGGCCATCCCTGTGCGCTCGCGTAGCGGTCTGCAGGCAATGTTCGAGCCGGTCGACGGGGAACCCGCCATAATCGCCGCCCAGCAATTCTAGATGGTCGAGGATGCGCTTGCCATTCTGCGGCGCGAATTCCTTTTGCTCGCGCGCGATAATGTCCCAGTCGTCCTGCGTCCCGTCGATCATCGACCGGAAAGTCGCATGGTCGTGCGTCATCTCGTTCATGGCAGCCTCTCCTCTTTGGCGGCCAATCTACGACATTGGTTTCAGTTTGCAACGCTCCACGCGTGGCCCGATCATTCTTCGGGCGCGTAGGTGACGCCATATTTGAGCGCTTCGTCGAGCGTCAGGCAGCGGCGGGTCGATTTATTCTCCTCGGTCGCCACGGCTTGCTGGCGATACATGACCTCGGTCAGCAATTTTCGCGAGATGCCCATGCGGATCAGGAAATCATTGTCCTCGCTGGCCAGCAGCGCCGAATCCTGTTCGATGTCGCCGATCAGCTCGCGCGTCGCGTCGGTCCCCAACGCGACGCTCATGTCGATCGCCGATCGGTCGCCGGTTCGCGTGAACATGTGAACGATAAACAGCCCGCCGGGGTCGATGACGCGCGGCGCGCCGCCCATGAACACGAAATTGCAGGCGCTGAAACAGGCCCAGCCCGCCGGGATGCGCGTCGTGACCCCCAGGTTCGAGCGGATGATCCGCCCCGCCGCATTGCCGGCGCGGGCATCGCCGCCGGGCGAGCGCAGCCAGATTTCGCTGACATCGGGATTGGCCTTCAACGCGGCGGTCAGCCGGTCGGGAAGTCCGGCATCGATCCGCCCTTCGGCCAGCATGACTTTCATCCCGCCGCGCTTTTCGACGGTCAGCTTCATCGTCGGATGGGCCGACCAGTTGGGATTGAGCGGACAGGTCGGGTTGACCGGATCGACCGCCGTAGCGGCGCTCAGGCTGCCGAGCGCCAGCAGCGAAATGCCGCAGCGCGCTGCCCTACGCCGCCAGGACATAACGCGACTCGCCCGGTCCCTTGCACATGCGCTTCGTCACGCGTGTCTCTTCGCCTTCGACGATGATGAAGTCGTTGACGTTCATGCACTTGCGCCCGCCGCCCTCTTCATTGATCGACGCCACCGTTGACGAGCCGCTGACTTCGGGGCGGGTTGCGCTGGTCCAATTGGCGGTTGCCCCCACCTCTTCGCTGCGCGTCGCTTCCTCGGTTGCGACCGCCGCCTGCACCTGCTCACCGGGGTCGAGGCGGCACGCGATGGCATCGGTCAGCGTCCCGCTGACCTCGGAAATCGGCACATAGCTGTACACGCCAGCCTTGCTCGCTGCATCGCCGACCGCGTCGTTCAGCACATTGCCCAGGATGTTGCGACCGATGCTGTTGCCCTTCTTGCCCTTGGGACAGCCGCCATTGTCATCGCTGCTCGGCTTGGGCGCCGGTGTCGTCACCTTGCGCAGCAGCCCGCCAAATTGTGCCTGCGCGGGGGTAACGGCGAGCATACAAGCCGCCAACATCGCCGGAGCACCCCAGAATTTACGCATCATCCGCTACACCCCAATCGTCGCCACCATCAGCGTCCTGGCCGCGCTTATAGACCGCGTTCATGCCACCCGCTGTGATTTTCATCAACTCCGGGCGAAATGTCATCCCGACAGGTTGAATTAAGCCTGAATATGTCACAGTAAGCCCGCCATGCTTTCGCAAAAGACCCGCTACACGATCCGTGCGTTCCAGCATCTTGCCGATCATTGGGGCAAGGGGCAGGTCCAGCTCGCGGATATTGCGGAGGCACAGAATATCCCGCCCAAATTCCTGACCGTGATCCTGTCCGAAATGGCGCGCGAAGGGCTGCTGATTTCACAGCGCGGGCGCGACGGCGGTTACCAGCTCGCGATCTCGCCAATCGACATCAGCTATGGCGACCTCGTTCGCCTGACCCGCGGTTCGCTGGCGCTCGTGCCCTGCGCGGCGCGCAACGCGCACGAGCATTGCAAGAATTGCCTGCCCGAATCCGAATGCCGGTTGCGCAGCCTGATGCTGAAAGTACGCGACGACACCGCGTCAATTCTCGACCGCATCACGCTGGCCGATCCGATCGCGCTGGAACCGCTGTTTGATGAGGTTGCAGGGTAAAAGGCGCAACGGCTGGTAGCGGCCGACCAGCCGTCGCCCCCGCGAAGGCGGGGGCCGCCGTCGGTTTACGCAGCGGCGAAGGAATAGGCGGCTAGCGGCCCCCGCCTTCGCGGGGGCGACGCTGTATCAACGCCAGTTCCCCACCTTCAAGCCCAGCATCGACGACGCCAACTTGAACCCATCACGTCCAACAAAAAAGGCCCGCTTTCGCGGGCCATTTTTTTAAGAAGTGGTGGAGCCTAGCGGGATCGAACCGCTGACCTCCTGCATGCCATGCAGGCGCTCTCCCAGCTGAGCTAAGGCCCCACATCTTCATTCGACCACCCTCGCCATCAAGGCTGCTGCGATCGGGTTGCCGCCTTTAACAGTGCGGGCGGCTGATGCAAGGGGCCAAATGCATCTCGCGATGCCTTTTTTGGCCCCCTGAAACCAAAGGCGAAATAAATCAGGTTTCGACGTCGTCGTCATCCGCCGTCGCGACGCCCAGATCGTCGTCACCGCCGAGGTCGACGTCATTGTCGGGCGAATCATTGTCCTCGTCGACATCGACGTCCAGATCCAGATCCTCGTCGACCGCGACATCTTCCTTGACGGTCTTGCCGGGCTTTTCAGCCTCGAACGGGGTCGACTGCTTTGATTTCAGCACCGATTCCGGAATCCAGTTATACCCGCAATTGATGCAGCTGACCGGATCATCCTTGGTCAAATCATAGAATCGGGTGGCGCATTTCGGGCAGCTGCGCTTCGTGCCCCATTCAGCCTTGATCATATAAGCCTCGTAACCTTCTGGAAACAGGATAAAAATATCGGAAAGCGACGGCGCCTGAATAGCTATCCGTCAAATCGGCGTGCGCCTTGCCAGATTGTTAGGGCGCTGTCAAAAGCCGCTCGCCATGACCGATCAACCTGCCAGCCCGCGCAGCTTTGCCGCATCCGTTCCGCTCAAAGGTAGGATCGCGATCCCCGGCGACAAGAGCATTTCGCATCGCGCGCTGATGCTCTCCGCGCTGGCGGTCGGGACAAGCCGCGTCACCGGCCTGCTCGAAGGACATGACGTGCTGGCCACTGCCGCGGCGATGCGCGCGATGGGCGCCAGCATCGAACGCCGCCCCGATGGCGAATGGCGAATCGACGGCGTCGGCGTGGGCGGGCTACTCCAACCGCGCGAAGCGCTCGACATGGGCAACAGCGGCACCTCGACCCGGCTCTTGATGGGATTGGTCGCCAGCCACCCGATCACCGCCACCTTTGTGGGCGACGCCAGCCTGTCGGGCCGCCCGATGGGCCGCGTCATCGATCCCTTGTCGCAGATGGGCGCCGACATCACCGCCTCGTCGGGGGGGCGCCTGCCGTTGATGGTGCGCGGTCTCGCTCCGGCCATTCCGATGTCCTACCGCCTTCCCGTCGCGTCGGCGCAGGTCAAAAGCGCGGTCCTGCTTGCGGGACTCAACACCGCTGGCGTCACCGAAGTGATCGAGCCGGTACCGACGCGCGACCATAGCGAGCGAATGCTGCGCGGGTTCGGCGCCAATCTCAGCATTGAAATCGATCCGACCGGCACGCGCCATATCTGCATCATGGGCGAGGCCGAGCTGAAACCGCAGACGATCGTCGTTCCCGGCGACCCGTCGTCGGCGGCCTTCTTCATCGTCGCGGCGCTGATCGTCCCCGGATCCGACGTCAGCATCACCAATGTCGGGCTGAACCCGACGCGCGCCGGGCTGATCGAGGTGCTGCGCCAGATGGGCGGCGACATCGAACTGATCGATCCGCGCGAAGTCGGCGGCGAGCCCGTTGCCGACCTGCGCGTCCGGCACAGCGCGCTCACCGGCATCGACGTCGATCCCGCGGTCGCGCCGAGCATGATCGACGAATTCCCGATCCTGTTCGTGGCCGCGGCGCTGGCCAAGGGCCGCACGACGACCAGAGGGCTCGACGAATTGCGCGTCAAGGAAAGCGATCGGTTGGCGGTGATGGCGACCGGCCTGAAAGCCATTGGCGCGCGCGTGACGGAAGGCGAGGACGGGTTGGTCATCGACGGCAGCGGGGGCGATCCGCTGCCCGGCGGTGCCACCATTGCCGGTCATCTTGACCATCGCATCTGCATGAGCTTTGCCGTCGCCGGACTTGTCACCAGGTCACCGGTGACGATTGACGACATGGCGCCGGTCGCGACAAGCTTTCCCAATTTCGAGACGCTGTTGGGAGAATTGCAGGCATGATCATATATCGCAACGCGGTCGCATGGCCCCTCGCCGCCGCCGCGATGTTGGCCGCGAGCCCGCAGGCGCAGGCAAAGGCAACGATCGCCGATCCCTTGACCCGCGCCGACGCCAGCTTTTCGGCGCACGAGCTGAACCGCGCGGTCGATCCGAAAAAGATCGGGAGACTGGTCAACGAAAAGGATTGCACCGAAACCGCGATCGATTGCGAATGGCAGGACCGCGCCGGTGTCCGCCACATCATTTTCGGCGAGGTGGTCGCGATCAAAATCATCAATGCCGCCGACGTCGGCAACCGCGACATTTCGGCGCTCAATATCGGCACCGCGCGCACGCGGCCCGAGGTCATGGCGCGCGTTCGCGCCTTTTTGCCTGAAATCGCGATCGACTGCCTCGAACCCGGTCAGGCGGGCGAAGGCGAAGGTATCGCGTCGTGCGGCGGCTCGTTCGAACCCGATGGATGGATCAAATTGCTGTTCGGCCCCGATAACCGGCTGACCTTTGTGCGTATCGACGCATTTCAGGGCAACTGATGATCATCGCCGTCGACGGCCCCACCGCGTCGGGCAAGGGCACGATCGCGCGCGCGCTCGCCGATCATTTCGGATTGCCGGTGCTCGACACCGGGCTGCTCTATCGCGCCGTCGGCTATCAGACGCAGCTCGACCATGGCGATGCCGACAATGCCGCTGACGCCCTCGCCGCCTGCGATTTTCCGGACAGCCTGCTCGACGATCCGGCGCTCCGCTATGAAACCACCGGCGGGCTTGCCAGCCGGGTATCGGTGCATCCACAAGTGCGCGCGGCCCTGTTTCAGCGTCAGGTCGATTTTGCCAACCAGCCCGGCGGCGCGATCCTCGACGGGCGCGACATCGGCACCGTCATCGCCCCGCATGCCGATGCCAAGCTGTTCGTCACCGCCAGCCCCGACGTGCGCGCGCGGCGCCGCCATGCCGAGATGCTTTCGCGCGGGGTCGACGTCACCTTTGACGCGGTGCTTGCCGATGTTCACGCGCGTGATGCGCGCGACACCGGGCGCGCCGACGCGCCTTTGCTGCGCGCGCCCGACGCGATGCTGCTCGACAACAGCGACATGCCGCGCGAAGCCGCCATTGCCGCAGCCATTGCGTTTGTCGAAGCGCGCGCTCGCGGCGCCGCCTGAACCTGGCTTTCAACCTTGCGTTTGCGGGGTTTGGGGGCTATAGGCGCGCGGTCCGACGGGCCATAGCGCCGGTCGAGGCATGGACAACCGCCGCCCGAAACCGGGCGTCGGGCGCGACGGGCCTCTCCCGCCGCGCCCCTTTTGCTTTGCCCCTGCCCCGTCCGCTGTGGTCCGAAGGATGTTCTGCATCGCATCCGGCGCGCAGGACATATCGGCCACAAGACCAGCGGAACCAACCGCTTGGCCGGAACAATGAAGTAAGGAACCTGTTTTTATGGCCACTACGGCTTTCCCGACGCGCGACGATTTCGCCGCGATGCTCAATGAATCGCTTGGTGGTGCTGATGGCGGCTTTGAAGGCCGCGTCGTCAAGGGCACCGTCACCGCGATCGAAAACGACCTGGCAGTCATCGACATCGGTTTGAAGAGCGAAGGCCGCGTGCCGCTGCGCGAATTCGCCATGCCGGGCCAGAAGGCCGACATCAACGTCGGCGACGAAGTCGAAGTCTATGTCGACCGCGTCGAAAACGCCAATGGCGAAACCATGCTGTCGCGCGACCGCGCTCGCCGCGAAGCCGCGTGGGACCGCCTGGAAGAAGAATTCAACAAGGAAGCCCGCGTCGAAGGCGTCATCTTTGGCCGCGTCAAGGGCGGCTTCACCGTCGACCTCGGCGGCGCCGTGGCGTTCCTGCCCGGCAGCCAAGTCGACATCCGCCCCGTGCGCGACGTCGGCCCGCTCATGGACCTGCCGCAGCCGTTCCAGATCCTCAAGATGGATCGCCGCCGCGGCAACATCGTCGTGTCGCGCCGCGCCATCCTCGAAGAAACGCGCGCCGAACAGCGTTCGGGTCTGATCCTGAACCTGGAAGAAGGCCAGATCATCGAAGGCGCGGTCAAGAACATCACCGATTATGGTGCGTTCGTCGACCTCGGCGGCATCGACGGCCTGCTCCATGTCACCGACATGAGCTACAAGCGCGTCAACCACCCGAGCGAAGTCATCAACATCGGTGACACGGTCAAGGTGCAGATCATCCGCATCAACCGCGACACCCAGCGCATCAGCCTGGGCATGAAGCAGCTCGAAAGCGATCCGTGGGAAGGCGTCGCCGCCAAGTACCCCGTCGGTGCGAAGCTGTCGGGTACCGTCACGAACATCACCGATTACGGTGCGTTCGTCGAACTCGAAGCCGGCATCGAAGGCCTGGTCCACGTCAGCGAAATGTCGTGGGTCAAGAAGAACGTCCACCCCGGCAAGATCGTTTCGACGAGCCAGGAAGTCGACGTCATCGTCCTCGAAGTCGACAGCGACAAGCGCCGCATCTCGCTGGGCCTGAAGCAGGCGCAGTCGAACCCCTGGGGCGCATTCGCCGACACCCACCCGGTCGGGTCGGTCGTCGAAGGCGAAGTCAAGAATGCGACCGAATTCGGCCTGTTCGTCGGTCTGCCGGGCGACGTCGACGGCATGGTTCACATGTCGGACATCGCATGGGGCATCTCGGGCGAAGAAGCGCTGCACCTCCACCGCAAGGGCGAGCAGGTTCAGGTCGTCGTTCTCGACGTCGACGTCGAGAAGGAACGCATCAGCCTGGGCATCAAGCAGCTTGAAAAGGGCGCTCCGGCCGTTGGCGGTGGCGCAGCCGCTGCCGGTTCGGTGAAGAAGAACGACGTCGTCACCGTCACCGTCCTCGAAGTCCGCGACAACGGCCTGGAAGTGCAGGCCGGCGACGATGGCGCCACCGGCTTCATCAAGCGCGCCGACCTTGGCCGCGACCGCGACGAACAGCGCGCCGAGCGTTACCAGGTCGGCCAGAAGTTCGATGCGATGGTTATCGGCTTCGACCGTTCGAAAAAGCCGAACTTCTCGGTCAAGGCGATGCAGATCGCCGAAGAGAAGCAGGCGGTCGAACAATATGGTTCGTCGGACTCGGGCGCCTCGCTCGGCGACATCCTCGGCGAAGCATTGAAAGCCGGCAAGAAAGATTAATTTCAAACTTGCATAGCGAAACGAACAAAAAGGTCCGCAGAGTGTCCCTCTGCGGGCCTTTTTCTTTTGGTGATATATTTTGACCAAACAGTGATTCGTGATACCTTCGGCGCGCGTTGGGAGGGGTCTCACGCAAGGAATGGACCGGCAACGACCGGACGCCCGCTTTGGCGGGAAACGCGTGACTTATATAATAGGGGAAGCAGATGATCCGGTCAGAACTGGTTCAGAAGATCGCGAGCGAAAACAGCGATTTGCGCGTCGAAGAAGTCGAACGCATCGTCGATACTTTTTTTGATTCCATTGTCGAGCAGCTAGCGGCGGGGGGCCGCGTCGAGCTGCGCGGCTTTGGTGCCTTTTCGACCCGTGCACGCGAATCGCGCACCGGCCGCAATCCGCGCACCGGCGCGTCGGTCGATGTGAAGGCGAAAAACGTCCCTTATTTCAAACCCGGCAAGGAAATGCGCGAGCGCCTGAACGACTGACCTCGCCGGTCGAAGCGGCACCGAACCCGAATACAGACGTTAAGTTTGAGCCGGTTTCCGGCCGAAACCAGCCGCGAAATCGGCCCACCATGCACTGGCGGCGCGCGGCGCTTCGGGCTGCCCGCGGTTGCTGACACGATCGCGGGGCCGCCTAAGATTGTTCATCAGCGGCCCCGTTCGATATGATTCAGGAACCCGTCAGGGCGTTGTCGCACCCACGGCGCGGAGCCGGGCCAGTCCCTCGACCGCATAGCGGTTCTTGGGATCCACCTCGAGCGACCTTTCGAACATCGCAATCGCGCGAACCTTGTCGCCTTCGGCATCGGCAACATCGGCAAGCCCGTCATAGCTGTATGCCGATTTGGGGTATTGCTGCAGATTATATTCGAAAACCGCTTTCGCCTCGGCCAGTCGCCGGACTTCGAACAGGTCATAGCCCATCGTCACGAGCGTTTCGTCGCCGAAGTCATAGGCCGTCGGCGCCGTCCGCTTCAGCTCGGCATGGCGCGCCAGAGCCGCCGCCACGCCGCGATCGCGCATGACATTCCACAGCAGGTCGCCCAATCGTTCGGCCGGCATTTTGTACGGCGCGCCAAAAGCGATCGCCGCGAGGTCGCTGCTCACCCGCCCGGCGTTGGCCCGGTCGCTGTTGCTCAGCACCACCACGGTCAACCGGTCGTCTGGAAAGCGCGCGATATTGGTCGAAAACCCGTTGTCGCTGCCCGAATGAAACTGGATCGGCCGACCATGCCGCTGGCCGATAAACCAGCCATAGCCATAATCCCCCCTGCCCGCGGTAAACATTGCGTCGCGCGACGCGCGCGAGATCAGGCGGTCGTCGGTCAGCGCCTTGTCCCACCGCAGCATATCGCCCACCGTCGAATAGACACCGCTGGAGCCAAGGTCGACGGTCGGGCTAACCAGTCGCGCGCTGATAAAATCGGTTCCAACCGAATAATAGCCGGTCACCCGACCGGGGACGAGCGCGCGCGTGTCACCCCTGTAGGTGCGCGTCATCCCGGCGGGTTTGAACAGCCTTTCGTCGAGATATTGATAATATCCCTGCCCCGCGACGCGTTCGATAACCACCCCGAGCAGCGTATATCCTGAATTGGAATAGTCGAACTTTTCGCCCGGCGCGAAGTCCAGCGGCAAGTCCCGAAACAGCGCGACCAGCTCGGGACGGGTGTAGCTCAGCATCGCCAGTTTCTCGTCCCAACCGGGCAGGCTCGTAAGATTGGGAATGCCCGACGTATGGGTCAGCAGATGGTGCAGCGTGATCTCCTGCCAGCTTTGCGGACAGGTTTCGAGGTACCGGCAGATTGGATCGCTGACCTTCAGCTTCCCCTGCTCCTGCAATTGCAGGATCGCGGTCGCGGTGAACTGCTTGACCACCGATCCCAGCAAATAACTATTCTCGGCCGTGTTCGGCGCCCCCAATTCATAATTCGCCATGCCATAGCTTTTGACGAAGAGGGGCTCGCCATCGCGGGCGACCAGCGCGGTGCCGCTGAACATATCGTTCCGCACCTGCGCTTGCATATAGACATCCATCGCCTGCCATTTCGCGCTGTCGACATCGGCGTGCGACGGCGGTGGAGCCGGTACGACAGCGGGCGCCGCGCTGGTGTGCGCGGCGACGGGCGCGGCGATCGACATTAACGCTGCGCACGACAGCAGCACATGCTGGAACCGGGTCATCTTCACGCTAGCCACTCGATCAATCTCCACGCCAGAATATTGCCACACGAATTTATCTTCATATAAAGATTAATTGCAGCAACTGACCTCGGACAAAGCACCGGTACATATGACGACACCGCCCGATCTGATCGACAATCTGGTCGCCGACTGGCGGCGCGAGCGGCCCGCGTCGGACGCCGAGGCAATGCAGGTCGTCGGCCGGATCATCCGGCTCGGCCGCGTCTATGAACAGGAGGCTTCGCAGTTGTTGCGCACGCACGGCATGAGCTATTCCGACTTCGACGTGCTCGCGACGCTGCGGCGCGCGGGACCGCCCTATGAAAGCGTCCCTTCCCGACTTCAGCACAATGTGCTGCTGACATCGGGCGCGATGACCGCGTGTCTGCGGCGGCTGGAGTGCGCCGGACTGATCGAGCGCGGCACCAGCCCAGACGATCGGCGCAAGCTATCCGCCCGATTGACGCCCAAGGGCTTTGCGATGGTCGAAGAGCTGATCGACGCCCGCTTCGCCTTGGCGCGGCAATCGCTCGCCGGTTTGGGCGCCGATCAGATCGCCGCGGTCGAAGCGGCGCTGCGCCGCCTCGGTCGCTGATCGAGGGTCAGTTCTTGAGCCGGTACCCGGTACGGAACATCCAGAATATCACGCCCAGGCACAGCGCGAAGAACAAGGCGACCGCCGCCATGCTCACCTCGATGCCGACGTCGCCCTTGCCGAAGAAGGTCCAGCGGAACCCGCTGATCAGATAAACGACCGGATTGAACAGCGTCACCGCGCGCCACGCGGCGGGGAGCATGTCGAGCGAGTAGAAGGCGCCGCCCAGGAAGGTGAGCGGATAGATCACCAGCATCGGGATAGCCTGCAACTGTTCGAAGCTCTGCGCCCAGATGCCGATTATGAAGCCGAACAGGCAGAATGTCACTGCCATCAACAGCATGAAGCCGACCATCAGCAGCGGATGCGCGACCTGGACATCGACGAACAGATGCGCGGTCGCAAAGATGATCGATCCGATGATCACCGACTTGGTCGCCGCCGCCCCGACATAGGCAAGGACCGTTTCCAGCGGCGACAGCGGCGCCGACAGCATCTCGTAGATCGTCCCCGTCCACTTCGGCATATAGATGCCGAACGACGCGTTGCTGATGCTTTCGGTGAACATCGTCAGCATCATCAGGCCGGGAACGATGAAGGCGCCATAAGGCACGCCGCCGACTTCGCTCATCCGGCCGCCGATCGCCGATCCGAACACCACGAAATAGAGCGCGGTGGTGATCACCGGCAGCGCCAGGCTGGTCCAGACCGTCCGCCCGAAGCGCGCCAACTCGAACGCATAGATCGCGCGCACCCCGCGCCAGTTCGCGGTCATGCGCCCTCTCCCTTGGTTTCATGCACCAGCCCGACGAAAATATCCTCGAGCGAGCTTTGTTTCGTATGCAGATCCTTGAACGCGATCCCGATGTCGGTCATCCGCCGCAGCAGCGACGGCACCCCCGTCGCCTCCGCCTGACTGTCGAATTCATAGACGAGTTCGTGGCCGTCGCCGGCAAGTACCAGTTTCCAGTCCGCCAGTTCCGCGGGCACCGCCGCGATCGGTTCGGCAAGGTTCAGGGTCAGCGTCTTGCGCCCCAATTTCTTGATCAGCGCGTGCTTTTCTTCGACCAGGATCAACCGGCCCTTGCTGATCACCCCGACCCGATCGGCCATTTCCTCGGCCTCTTCGATATAATGGGTGGTCAGGATGATCGTCACCCCGCGCTCGCGCAGCCCGTGGACCATCTGCCACATGTCGCGGCGCAGCTCGACGTCGACCCCCGCGGTCGGCTCATCGAGGAACAGGATTTCGGGCTCGTGGCTCAGCGCCTTGGCGATCATCACGCGGCGCTTCATGCCGCCCGACAATTCCATGATCTTTGACCCGCGCTTGTCCCACAGCGACAGGTCGCGCAGCAATTGTTCGATGAACCCGGGATCGCGCGGTTTGCCGAACAAGCCGCGCGAGAAGCTGACCGTCGCCAGCACGGTTTCAAACGCGTCGGTGTGCAATTCCTGCGGCACCAGTCCAATCATCGTCCGCGCCGCGCGATAATCGCGCGCATGGTCATGCCCCGCGACGGTCACCCTCCCCTCGCTGGCGGTCACGATGCCGCAAACGATGCTGATCAGCGTCGTTTTGCCCGCGCCGTTCGGCCCGAGCAGCGCGAAAATCTCGCCCTTGTTGATCGAAAGGTCGACGTCGCTGAGTGCGACATGGCCGCTTTTATAGGTTTTCCCGAGCCCGGAAATTTCAAGAACTGCTGTCATGTTCGCGGTCTAGCCGAGCAGCATCGCCGGGTGAAGCGGCAAACATTGCTTGACCTCAATCGACCCATCGGCTTGACCGGCACCGCCCCGTGCGGACGTGGCGAAATCGGTAGACGCAGCAGACTTAAAATCTGCCATCCTCTGGATATGCGGGTTCAAGTCCCGCCGTCCGCACCAGCAATCCAGTCCCGTCAGCGGCGGATAAGTGCCTTCACTTTGGCACGCAGTCCCAGATGGTCGAGCACCGCCTTGCCACGCGCCGCCGCGCTGTCGATTCCCTGCATCGCCGCCAGTGTTAGCCGGTTTCGCAGCGTCGGGCGGAGTATGAGTATATCGGCGCAGGCGATGGTCGCGCGGCCGAACTGCGCCTTGTGCGCGCCATCGCCTTCGGTGAAATCGAAGGCGCGAAAGCGGTTTTCGCCATATAGCGCGCGCATCGCCTCGACATGCAAGACCGTGCCGGGCGAAAGATCGGCGTAGTCGGGATCATAGCCAAGATAGGCATAGACCAGCACGTCGTGCTCGACCGGCAGATACAGATAGGCGATCGCCCGCCCACCCGCGAACAACAGAAAGGCGCGGATCTTGTCGTCCGCAGCGGCGGCAACCGCCTGCGCAACGTCCGCCACGTCGCAAGGGAGCCCGGCCTGCATCAACCGGGCCTGATAGGTGCGGCGCGACAGATCGCCCGCGATCGCCATGAATTCGGCGACCTCCGCCGCAGTGCGATATGAGCGTACGGTGAAACCACCGTCGAACTGGTCGCCCAGCCGCCGCGCCTTGCGCGACAGCGTCGAACGGGTCTTTGACGAAAACCCCTGCCACCAATCGTCGAAACTGCCGCCCTGCATCGCGATATAGTGGCGCGGATAATGCTGGCGGACGGCGAACAGCCAGCCGCCGAGTTGGGCGCGGAGCGCGGGCAGATGCTGCGCCGGCAGCGACCGCAGCAGCCAGCCGTCGCGCCCTGCCGGCGGCAGCACGGCCGCGCCCCCTGCCAGGGCGGCGTCCAGCCCGTGCGGGACCACGCTCAATTGCCGCCGGACATGCCCGACCGCGCGCCCGGCCACCTCGACGCGCAGCGCCACCGATTGCCCCGGTAGTTGGTCGCCCTGCCCGTTCATTCTCTCACCATTTGCGACGATAGCCCTATTCCGGTTTCGCAGCCTTTGGTTATGATTGGCTTACGCAGACGAAAAGGACCAGACCAGGAATGACGGCGGCAGGCAGATATCGGCGCACCACCATGCTGATGGCGGCGGCAGGCCTTGTGCTGACCGTGTCGAGCTGCGGCCTCTTCGGAGAGGCGGGCCCGGTGCGGATCGCCGCGATGGGATCGATCAACCCTGCCGCCAGTCCGCTGAACGGCGAATTGTCCGCGACCAACGCCGCGCTGCTCGACGCGACGTCGCAGGGGCTGGTCAGCTATGATGGCGAGGGCCAGATCGATACCGGGCTGGCCGATCGCTGGACGGTGACCACCGACGGGCGAAGCTATATCTTTCGGCTGCGCGAGGCAAAGTGGGGCAACGGTCGCAAGGTGACGGCTCAGGATGTCGCGGCGATCCTTCGCACCTATCTGGCCCCGGCGAGCCGCCACATGCTGAAAAACGACTTCCCGGAAATCGAGACGATCCGGGCGATGACCGACACGGTGATCGAAATCCGGCTGTCGGTGCCGCAGCCCGCGATTCTCGAACTGCTGGCGCAACCGTCGATGGCGATCGTCAACAAGGGGATGGGATGGGGTCCGATGCGCGCGCGCAGGATCGGCCGCGCCATCCTGCTGTCGCCGGTGCCCGATCCGCTCGCGGAAGACCCCGCCGCCGCCGAAGCCGCCGCCAATGATCCCGCCGCGTCGATCGAGCTTGTCGGCACCTCGCCCGCCGGGGCGCTCGCGCGGTTCAAGAACGGCTATGCCGACGGGGTGGTCGGCGGCCGATTTTCGACCCTTCCCTATTTCGCCGCATCGAACATCGCGCGATCGCGGCTAGTCGTCGACCCCGCGCCCGGCCTGTTCGGCCTGTCGTTCGTCCGCGCCGAAGGGTTTCTGGCGACCGACACCAATCGCGACGCGCTGACGCGTGCGATCCGGCGCGAGCGGCTGGTCGAAGCGTTCGGGCTCGAAGAATGGCAAGCGCAGCTGACCTTGCGCCCCGTGGTCCATGTTCGCAGTGGCGGCCCCGCGCCGTTGCAGCCGGCATGGGCCGACTATGACGATGCGTCGCGGCAGGCGCAGGCAAAACGCGTCGTCGACGCGTGGCGCGCGGCGGGCCGCGAGATCGAGCCGATCCGCATCGCCGTCCCCGATTCGCCGGGCGGGCGCATCCTGTTCGCTTATATCGCGGCCGATTTCACCGCGATCGGCGTTCCCAGCCGCCGGGTGGCGATGGCGTCGACGGCCGACCTGCGCCTGATCGACGAGGTAGCGCCCAATGACGATCCGCTGTGGGCGCTGCGCCGCCTGTCGTGCCGACGCGACACGCTGTGCAATCGCGAGGCACAGGATCTGATCGAACAGGCGATGCGCAACATCGACGTCGGCCAGCGGTCGGCCCAAGTGACCGAGGCCGAGGTCCTGCTGGCGCGCTATACCCCCTTCATCCCCCTCGCCACCCCGCTCCGCTGGTCGGTCGCCGCGCAGCGTCTGACCGGCCTGCGCGCGAACCCGCGCGCGCAGCACCCATTGAATCACGTGATCGCCGCTCCCAACTAAAATGACGGCGCCAATCTTGGCGCTTTATGAAAGCACGCCCATGGCCCCTTCGCCGCCCAATCCCGACGCCATTTTCGACGCGCTGATCCCGAACCGCACCGACCCTGCGGCGCTACGCAAGCGCGTCGAGACGCTGGAAGTCCTGCTCGAACGCAGCTTCGTCATTCCTGGCATCAATCGCCAGGTCGGCCTCGACGCCGTCGTCGGTCTGGTACCGGTGGTCGGCGACGTCATCGCCGGACTGATGGGCGCCTATCTGATCTGGGAAGCGCGCAATCTGGGCATGCCGAAATGGAAGCTGTGGCGCATGGCCGGGAACGTCGGCGTCGATACGGCGCTGGGCGCAATCCCGCTGGTGGGCGACGCGTTCGACCTGTTCTTTCGTTCGAACAGCCGCAATCTCAAGATCATCAAGCGCCACCTCGACAAACATCACCCCGGGACGATGATTATCGATCAATAGCCCCGTCTTGGCGCGGAACGAAACGACACCGGGTAGAGCCTTCCCCTTGGGTGTCTGATGATGCTAGCACAGCGTCACCATACCCCAGGGGAGATATATTGATGATCCGCGCCAGCATTGCCGCGCTTGCTCTCAGCTGTTCGTTCGGGGCGGTCGCCGCCGCGCAAGAATCCGATCCCTATCTGTGGCTGGAAGACATCGAAGGCGAAAAGGCGCTCGGCTGGGTCAAACAGGAAAATGCCGCCACCGACGCGCTGGTCGTCAATCGCCCGGGTTTCGAGGCCGATCGCAAGCGCGCCCGCGACATTCTGGACGATGATCGCCAGATCGCGATGCCCGGCGGCGTGATGGGCGACATGATCGTCAACTTCTGGCGCGACGCCGCCAACCCGCGCGGGCTGTGGCGGCAAAGCCCGCTCGATGCCTGGCTGGCTGGCAAGCCCGAGTGGACGACGCTGATCGACGTCGACGTACTGGGCAAAGCCGAAAAGCAAAGCTGGGTGTGGCACGGCGCCGAGTGCTTGGCGCCCACCTATACCCGCTGCCTCGTGTCGCTGAGCCCCGGCGGCACCGACGCGGATGTCGTGCGCGAATGGGACCGGACGACCAAAAGCTTTGTCGAGGGCGGGTTCACCGTGCCGCAGGCGAAAAGCAGCGTGACGTGGGAGGATGCCGACACGCTGCTGGTGGCGACCGATTATGGCGCGGGCAGCATGACCGCGTCGGGCTATCCCCGCATCGTCAAGCGCTGGAAACGCGGGACACCGCTGGCCGCCGCCGAAACGGTGGCAGAGGGTGAAACCGAAGACGTCGGGATGAACGTCTTTGCGCTGACCGATGGCGACCGGCGCTGGCCGATGATCAGCCGCGGCAAGACATTCTACACCGCCGACATCAAGCTGCGCAGCGGCGACGGGTCGCGCTACATCTCCACCATCGTCCCCGACACCGCGAGCATCCGCGACGTGATCGGCGGACAGCTCATCATTTTCCTCAACCAGCCATGGTCGGGCATCCCCGCGGGATCACTCGTCTCGCTGTCGCTCGCCGACATGGCCGCCGACCGGCAGGTGCCGATCGTCACGGCGATGACGCCGACCAGCGCGCAGGCAATCGAGGAGGTGTCGGCGACCGACAATATCCTGTGGGTCAAGGCGCTGGACGACGTCGAAGGCAAATTGTTCGCGCTGCGCCGCAACCCGGCAACCGGCCAATGGAGCCAGAAGGAGGTGCCGCTGGCCGCCAACGCCACCGTCGGGATCGCCGGGACGGTCGGCAAACGCGACCTTGTGCTCGCTACCGCCGAAACGATGCTGACCCCGCCGACCCTCTACGCAGTGGCCGAAGACAAGGCACCGCAAGCGGTACAGAGCCTGCCCGCGACCTTCGACGCCGCGGACATGACCGTCGAGAAGCGCTTTGCGACGTCGAAGGACGGCACCAAAATCCCCTATTTCCTCGCCCGCAAAAAAGGCGCCAGCGGCCCCGTCCCCGCGCTGGTCCATGCCTATGGCGGTTTCCGCGCCGCACAGACGCCTGGCTATCTCACGGGCCAGCCTTACCGCGCCGGCCCGCTCGGCCTGTACTGGGTCGAGGGCGGCAATGCCTATGTCCTCGCCAACATCCGCGGCGGGGGCGAATATGGTCCGGCCTGGCATCAGGCGGCGCTGCGCGAAAAACGCCAGAACAGCTTCGATGACCTGCACGCCGTGGCCGAGGATCTGGTCGCCGCCGGGATCAGCGCGAAAGGCAAGATCGCGATTTCGGGCCGCTCGAACGGCGGCGTCCTGGTCGGCGCCGCGATGACTCAGCGCCCCGACCTCTATGGCGCGGTCATCTCAGGATCGCCGATCAAGGATATGTGGCGCTATGACAAGATGCTCGCGGGCGCGTCATGGGTCGCCGAATATGGCGATCCCGACGTTCCCGAAGATTGGGCCTTCCTGTCGAAATATTCGCCCTATCAGGCACTGCGCAAGGGCGTGAAATATCCGCCGATCTTCCTTTACCTGTCGACCAAGGACGACCGCGTTCATCCGGGGCACGCCCGCAAATATGCGGCGCGACTGAAGGAACTCGGCAACAGCGTCTATTACCACGAATATATCGAAGGCGGCCACTCGGTCGGCGCCGACCACGCCGAAGACGCGGTCCGCGCCGCGATGCTCCACGCCTTTCTGCTGCGGGAACTGGTGGAGAGAAAATAACGCGATCACCCCGGAGCCTCTCGGGCTCCGGGCCATTGCTGGCATCGATCGAAGAGGGTGGTGGACAGGGCTGGATTCGAACCAGCGTACGGAAACCCGGGCAGATTTACAGTCTGCTGCCTTTAACCACTCGGCCACCTGTCCATGGGGTCCGCTTTGGGAAGCGGTCCAATGGCGAAACGATGCTTGCCTGTCAATGGCAGTCGTGGGAAAGGCGCCCCATCATGCGTCAATTTTCTCGCCATCGCCGTCCCGCCGGGCAAAGCCAGCGCGGACAGGCCATTCGCTTCTGGGGTCGCCACGCCGTGTTGGCGGCGCTCGCCAACCCCGAGCGCACCGTCAAGCGCATCTGGGGCACCCGCGATGCGCTGGGCCAGCTCGATCTGCCGCCGGTGGTGCCGATCTCCTATGCCGACGTCACCGACCTCGCGCGACTCGTTGCGCGCGATGCGCCGCACCAGGGACTCGTGATCGAGGTCGATCCGCTGGAGGGCATCTACCTCGGCGACCTGTTGCAGGAAGAGGTCGACGCCGAAAGCAAACGTCCGCTCGTCATCCTCGACCAGGTCACTGACCCGCATAATATCGGCGCCGTGCTGCGGTCGGCGGCGGCGTTCGACGCGGCGGCGATCATCACGCAGGATCGGCACAGCCCGCCCGAAAGCGGCGTGATCGCGCGATCGGCGTCGGGTGCGCTGGAGACGGTGCCATGGGTGCGCGTCGTCAACCTGTCGCGCGCGCTGGAGGAAATCGCCGAGGCGCAATATTGGCGCATCGGGCTGATGGGCGACACCGAAACGACGCTCGGCTCGACGCTCGACGGCAGCAAGGTCGCGCTGGTGCTGGGGTCCGAGGGCGACGGCATGCGGCACAATGTCATGGAGCATTGCGACGTACTGGCCAAGCTGCCGATCTCGCCGCGGATGGAGAGCCTCAACATCTCGAACGCCGCGGCGATCGCGCTCTACGCGGTCGCGGCGGCGGGCAAGTAAGCGTCGCCCCCGCGCAGGCGGGAGCCCTTGTCGGCCGTGTCCTTCGCCGCGGCATAAACCTCTAGCGGCCCCGCCTTCGCGGGGGCGACGTTTTAGTCCTCCGCCGCGATCCGCACCTTCAACCCATCCAGCGCCTCGCTGAACGGCAGTTGGCACGACAGGCGCGAAGTGGCATCGCGGTCGGTGGTCGAATCGAGCAGGTCGTTCTCGTCCTCGCTCATCGCGGGCAGTTGATCGGTGGCGCCCGCCTCGACATGGACATGGCACGTCGCGCACGAACAGCACCCGCCGCACAGCGCCAGCAGTTCGTCAAACCCGGCGTCGCGGATATTTTCCATCACCGTCAGGCTGGTGTCGCCCTCGATCTCATGTTC
Source organism: Sphingopyxis sp. EG6 (assembly GCF_003609815.1). Taxonomy (NCBI): domain Bacteria; kingdom Pseudomonadati; phylum Pseudomonadota; class Alphaproteobacteria; order Sphingomonadales; family Sphingopyxidaceae; genus Sphingopyxis; species Sphingopyxis sp. EG6. The sequence goes on along the minus strand of NZ_AP017603.1, from coordinate 1,033,980 downwards.
GGTTCCGTCACGCGTCACGACAATCAGCTTGGCCATGCTAGTCCCCATATCTTCGAAGTTGCTGGCGCTATGTCGCGCGTTGCGCGCCAAATCAAGCGCTGCTAGTGACGATCAGAGGAACAAAAAGGGAATATATATGGGTCTGTCGCAAGAACAGCTGAACGCCGGAATCGACGCACTGGCGGCGCGCGACGCCAATTTTGCCCGCGCGCTCGGCAACGCGGGCTACCCCGAACCGCGCATCCGCGCGCCGGGCTACACCACCCTCCTCCGCACGATCGTCGGCCAGCAGGTCAGCGTTGCCGCCGCGACCTCGATCTGGAACAAGCTGGAAGCGCAGTTTGGCGCAGGCTGTCCTGCCGAGGTGGTGGCCGCCGCTGATTTCGATACGCTGCGCGCCTGCGGCCTGTCGGGGCAGAAGCAGAGCTATGCCAAGAGCCTCGCGCAACTGATCCTCGATGGCGAGCTGAAGTTCGACGCCCTCCCCGCCGACGACGAGGACGCCATCGCGCTGCTCACCAAGGTCAAGGGCATCGGCCGCTGGTCGGCGGAGATTTACCTGCTCTTCGCCGAAGGACGCCCCGACATCTGGCCCGCGGGCGATCTTGCGGTACAGGAAGCGGTGGGCCGCATCCTCCAACTCGGCGCGCGCCCGAGCGAGAAGCAGGCACGCGAACTCGCCGAACCCTGGCGCCCGCACCGCGGTGCCGCCGCGATCTTCAGCTGGCATTGCTATAATATGGCGGTGATTTGAAGTTCATCGTCAAATATCCCTCCCCCTTGATGGGGGAAGGATACGTAGCCTTATCGCGAAGCGATTAGGCGAAGTTGGATGAGGGTGAGGGCCCGTCATCGCCCGTCGCTTCAGGCCGACAGCGCACCCCCACCGCTGCGACTAAGCCAGCGAGCTGGCAAGTCTCGCTGCCTCCCCCATCAAGGGGGAGGGTTACACGAAATCCAAAAAAAAAGGCCGGGTGGAGCATCCTCCACCCGGCCTTTTCGGTGATCCGTCAGCCGAAGCTTATTTCTTCGCCGCGGCCTTTTTCGCCGGAGCCTTGGCGGCGGGCTTTTCTGCTGCGGCCTTCGCCGGAGCAGCCTTTTTCGCCGCAGCGGGCTTCTCTTCGGCTTCAGCCTTGGCGGCGGCCTTCTTCGCCGGAGCCTTCTTGGCGGGAGCTTCCTCGGCCTTGGCTTCTTCCTTCACCTCGGCCTTCTTGGCCGCGGGCTTTTTCGCTGCCGCCTTCTTGGCCGGCTTGTGGTCGTGGTCGTGGCCGCAGCCCGGGCCGTGGACATGGCCGCTGTCGTCGTCGGCTTCGATCGCTGCTTCCAGCTCTTCGCGCGTCACTTCGCGGTCGCTGATCTCGGCCTTTTCGAACAGGAAGTCGACGACCTTGTCTTCATAGAGCGGGGCGCGGAGCTGGGCCGCGGCGAGCGCGTCCTGCTGCACATATTCCATGAAGCGGCCGCGATCTTCGGGGCGATACTGCTGCGCAGCCTGCATGATCAGGCGCTGCATTTCCTGCTGGCTGACCTGCACGCCATGCGCCTGGCCGATTTCCGACAGCAGCAGGCCCAGGCGCACGCGGCGCACCGCGATCGCGTGATAATCGTCGCGGTCGGCTTCCAGTTCGGCCTTTGCCGCAGCGGGATCGTCCTCGCGCTCGACTTCCTGTTCCAGCTGCTGCCAGATCTGACCGAATTCGGCCTCGACCATCGTCGGCGGCACGTCGAAGTCGTGGGCAGCGGCGAGCTGGTCGAGCAGCTTGCGCTTCATATAGGTGCGCGTCAGGCCGTTCAGTTCCTGCTCGACCTGATCCTTCATCAGCTCTTTCAGCTTGTCGAGGCTTTCGAGGCCCAGCGATTTCGCAAACTCGTCGTCGATCTTCGACGCCGCCGGAACCTTCACTTCCTTCACCGTCACGGCGAATTCTGCCTTGGCGCCTTTCAGATTCTCGACCGGATATTCGTCGGGGAAGGTCACCTTGACGGTCTTTTCGTCACCGACCTTGGCGCCGATCAGCTGGTCTTCGAAGCCCGGGATCAACTGGCCCGAACCGATCTCGACCGCCATGTCTTCGCCGGTGCCGCCGTCGAAAGCAACGCCGTCGACGCTGCCGGCGAAGTCGATGATGACCTGATCGCCGGTGGCGGCCTTCTTGGTCTTGGGCGCTTCTTCAAAGCGCTTCATCTGCGCCGCGAATTCCTCGATCTTGGCCATCACCGCCTTGTCGTCGGCGGGGACCGTCAGCCGCTCGAGCTTCAGACCGTCGATCGACGGGGTTTCGATGTCGGGCAGCACTTCCAGCGCCACGGTCAGTTCAGCATCCTGGCCCGTTTCATAACCGTCGGCCAGCGTCACCGCCGGCTGCAGCGCCGGGCGAAGCTTTTCCTTGGCCATCAGGTCGCGGACGCTCTGATCGATCGCCTTGTTCAGCGCGTCGGCCGACAGCGCGGCGCCGTGCATCTTGCGGATCAGGTTCGGCGGAACCTTGCCGGGGCGGAAGCCGGGCATCCGGACGGTCGGGGCGATGTTCTTCACCTCGTCGTCGACGCGCGCGTCGATATCCTTGGCGGTGATGGTCACGCGAAATTCGCGCTTCAGGCCTTCGTTCAGCGTTTCGACGGTCTTCATTGCCTTGGTCTTATCCTTGCTCAAAATCTCGTATCGATGAACCCCGGCCATATGGCGGGGTTCCCCTATCCCGGCTGCATCCCCGTCAGATCGTCGGAACTGGTGCGGGCGAAGGGACTCGAACCCCCACATCTTGCGATACTGGTACCTAAAACCAGCGCGTCTACCAATTCCGCCACGCCCGCAGAGGCTGTCGGCCGGGTGCACAAAGCCGCGCGCTGTGCCGCGCACGCCCGTGCGGGCCGCGCGGGGCTATAGCAGACGCGGCGCCGAGGGCAAGCGCCGAAAGCCCGACAATTCGGCGGCGGGAACGCGCGTCACGCCCGTTCGTTGTTGGGGACAAGGAGAGCCCCAATGACCTTTGCATCCAGCCTGCACGTCCGCGCCACCGACCCCTTTCCCAAACCCAAGCCCGACACCATCGAGCCGATGGCGCCGCCCGAGCATCCGGTGCAACCGACCCCGCAGGAAGACCCGGCGGGCCAGCCGCAGGAAATCCCCGGCGGACCCGGCGGCGGCGACATCGACGAACCGGGCCGCGGCCCCGACGAAGTCCCGCCGCAGCAGGTCTGAACGGTCGCGTTTACCAGCCAAGCGCCCGATAACTTGCATAGAGAGACTTGACCTCTCCCCGCCCGCTCCGCACGGTGCGCGGCGGGGAGAGTTGTATGAAAGCGATTATTGCCGCCATCGCCGCATCCTTGCTGGCGATAGCCGCGCCAGCCAGCGCGCAGGACGGCGCGACGCTCTACCACGGCGGGCCGATCATCACGATGGACGGCGACACACCGCAGACCGTCGAGGCGGTCGTGGCACGCGATGGCCGCATCATCTTTGCCGGTCCGGAGGGAGCAGCGCGCGCGGCCGCTGGCGATGATGCCGCCATTCGCGACCTGAAGGGCGCAACCCTGCTCCCCGGCTTCATCGACGCCCATTCGCACTTCACCGTCGCGACGATGAGCGCGGGTGGTTTCGACCTGCGCACGGGCGCCCGTCAGCCGGTTTCCGACATCAACGACGTCCAGCGCGAGATCAGCGACTATATGCAGCGCCGTGGTCCGACGCCCGGCGGCTGGACGACGGTCTGGCAATTCGATCAGGAAAACCTAACCGAAAAGCGCTACATCACGCGCGCCGAACTCGACGCAATCGTCCCCGACCATCCGGTCGTCGTGCTCCATGTCTCACTTCACGGCGCGGTCGCGAACAGCGCCGCGCTAAAGGCCGCGGGGATCGACGAGGCGACTGCGGTGCCGCCCGGCGGCATGATGCTGCGCGACGAGGCAGGCAAGCTCAACGGGGTGCTGCTCGAAAAGGCGATGTTCCTGCTGCTCGCCAAAATGCCGCAGCCGACCGCCGAGCAAAAGCTCGCCGCGCTCGACGCCGCGCAAAATGCCTATTTCGCCGAAGGCTATACCCATGCGCAGGACGGCGCGACGCAGCCGCCCGATATCGCCTTCCTCACCAGCGCGGCGGCGCGCGAGCGGCTCAGGATCGATCTCGCGCTGCTCCCCTTTTCGACCGGCCTCGACGGCCTGGTTGCCAATCCCGACCTCAAATTCGGCGTCTATCAGGGCCATGTGAAGCTGCAGGGAATCAAGTTCGTCCTCGACGGATCGGTGCAGGCGCGCACCGGCTATTTTACCCGCGATTACCGGCGCGGCAGTCCCGAGGGGCATCACCCCTGGCACGGCGAACCGATCCTGTCCGAAGGCGACTTCATCGCGCAGGCCAAAAAGGTTCACGACCGCGGCTGGCAGCTGTTCGTCCACGCCAATGGCGATGCCGCGATCGACATGGCGGTCCGCGGCTTCGACGCGCTCGGCATCAAGGCCGCCGACGATCGCCGCCCGATCGTGATCCATTCGCAGTTCCAGCGCCGCGACCAACTGCCCGCCTATAAGCGCATCGGCGTCGGCCCCGCCTATTTCTCGAACCATGCGTGGTACTGGGGCGACGTCCACCGCACCAATTTTCCCGCCGAAGTCGTCGACTTCATCAGCCCGCTCCGCTCGGCGCGCGCCACGGGGCTCATCCCGTCGAACCACAGCGACTATAGCGTCACCCCGCTCGATACCCGCTTCATGCTGTGGACGTCGATGGCGCGCGTCTCGCCCACCGGCGTCGTCAGCGGCGCCGACGAACGCGTCGATGCCTATGCGGCGCTTCAGGCGCTCACCACCGGCCCGGCATGGCAAATCTTCGAAGAAGACCGCAAAGGCCGGATCAAGCCCGGCCTGCTCGCCGATTTCGTCATCCTCGACAAAAACCCGCTGACGACGCCGGTGGGCGCCATCAAGGCCATGAAGGTTGTCGAAACGATCAAGGAGGGCCGCAGCGTCTGGCGCGCTGCCGACTAACCCCGCTTCACTCGGTACAAAAGGCCACGAAGCGCGCGATCGCCTGTCTGCCGGTCGCCGTCGCCGCCATGTCGACTGCGCGGCCTTTGGCGGTCATGCGCAACCAGCCATTCGCGGCAAAGGCGCGGATCAGCGGCGACCCGCCGGCAATTTCCTGCGACCGAAAGAAGGGCATTTCGTCGACTTCGGTGGTGCCGGTGACGCGTAGTTTGGCGCTGCCCGACACCAGCTCGATCGCGGTCAGATCGGGCGACCCGCCCGAAATCCCGGCAAAGATACGATTGCCGCCCTGCTCGCAAGTGAAATTTAGCGGCTGGTCGTCGGTGCCGTCGACTTCATAGGCCAGGATCGCGTCGGAAATCCGGTCCTCGTTGACCCGCATCGTCCAGTCATAGCCGTCGTTCACCGCGGGCGCGGCGCTTGCGGTGCCGCCGAGCACCAGCATCATTGCGCCGCCCACCGTAATCATCGTTCGCCCCATCATTGCTCCTTCATTCGCATATCCGCGTCGCAGTTGCGCCTATATGCGGCAGAAGTCGCTGAATTTGCTGTGAAGTCGATCACAAGGACGGATCAGCCGAGCGCCTTTTTGAGCAGCTCGTTGACCACCTGCGGATTCGCCTTGCCCTGCATCGCCTTCATCGTCTGGCCGACGAAGAAACCGAACAAGGCTTCCTTGCCGCCCTTATATTGCTCGACCTTGTCGGCGTTCGCGGCGAGCACCTTGGCGATCTCGGCTTCGATCGCGCCGGTGTCGCTCGTCTGCTTCAGCCCCTCGCGATTGACGATCGCCGCGGCGCCGTCGCCGGTTTCGAGCATCTTTTCGAACACCTGCTTGGCGATGGTCCCCGAAATCGTGCCATCGGCGACAAGCCCGAGCAGTTCGGCCGCCTGCGCGGGCGATACCGGCGAATCCGAAATGTCGCGGCCGAGGCGGTTGAGCGCGCCGAACAGCTCGCTCGTCACCCAGTTCGCTGCCGCGACCGGCTTCGCGCCCGCTTCGAGCAGCGCGTCGAACCAGCGCGCCGCCTCGACCTCGGCGGTCAGCACATCGGCGTTATACGCCGAAATGCCTTCGCTCAGGTAACGCGCGCGCTTGGCGTCCGGCAGTTCGGGCAGGCTCGCGCGGCATTCGTCGAGAAACGCATCGTCGAGTTCGAGCGGCAACAAATCGGGATCGGGGAAATAGCGGTAATCATGCGCATCTTCCTTCGACCGCATCGAGCGCGTCTCATTGCGGTCGGGATCGTAAAGCCGCGTTTCCTGCACCACCGTGCCGCCGCTTTCGATCAGCTCGACCTGGCGCTTCGCCTCGCCCTCGATCACCGCCATCACGAAGCGCACCGAATTGACATTCTTCGTCTCGGTGCGCGTCCCGAACTCGTCGCCGGGCTTGCGGACCGACACGTTGACGTCGGCGCGCATCGAGCCTTCTTCCATATTGCCGTCGCACGAGCCGACATAGCGCAGGATCGAGCGCAGCTTGCGCACATAGGCGCCGGCTTCGGCGGGCGAGCGCATGTCGGGGCGCGAGACGATCTCCATCAGCGCGACGCCCGAGCGGTTGAGGTCGACGTACGACATCGTCGGATGCTGGTCGTGCATCAGCTTGCCGGCGTCCTGCTCGACATGGATACGCTCGATCCCGATCACCTTGTCGGCCGGAATCCCCGCTTTTTCATCGGCGGCGATCGTCAGCGAACCTTCGCCGACAAGCGGATGATAAAGCTGCGAAATCTGGTATCCCTGCGGCAGGTCGGCGTAGAAATAATTCTTGCGGTCGAACCGCGACCAGCGATTGATCTGCGCCTCGATCGCCATGCCGGTGCGCACCGCCTGGCGGATGCACTCGCGGTTCGGCACCGGCAGCATCCCCGGCATCGCGGCGTCGACCAGCGACACCTGCGTGTTCGGCTCGGCTCCGAACGCCGTCGCGGCGCCCGAGAACAGCTTGGCGTTGGAGGTGATCTGCGCGTGGACCTCAAGGCCGATCACGACCTCCCACTCGCCGGTTTCGCCCTTGATGCGATAATCAGACATCGCGTTTTTTCTTTCCCGTTTTGTCACTCGACTGCGCCGTGCCGGTTTTCTTGCCGGCGCGCTTGTCCCTGATGAAGAGGCTCTGCAAAGCCTCTTGCACGAGAGCGGCAAACGCTTCGATCAGTGCGCTTACCACCACTTCTCGGCGCGCGCGGTAAAGCCCGCCCGCTCTTCAATTGCCAGCCCCGCATTCAGCACGCCCTGCTCGTCGAACGCCTTGCCGATGATCTGCAAGCCCAGCGGCAGCCCTTCGCGGTTCAGCGCCGCGGGGACCGACATCGCGGGCAGCCCCGCGAGGCTCGCAGGGACCGCGAACACGTCGTTGAGGTACATCGCCAGCGGGTCGGCCATCTTTTCGCCCAGCCCGAACGCCGCCGACGGCGCGGTCGGCGCGAGGATCACGTCGCAAGAGCCAAAAGCCGCCTCGAAATCGCGCGCGATCAGCGTCCGCACCTTCTGCGCCTGCGTGTAATAGGCGTCGTAGAAGCCCGCCGACAGCACATAGGTACCGATCATGATGCGGCGCTTGACCTCGGGCCCGAAGCCGTCGGCACGCGTCGCGGCGTACATGTCCTGCAACCCCGCCCCCTCCGGCAGGTCGCGCAGCCCGTAACGCACGCCGTCGTAGCGCGCGAGGTTCGACGACGCTTCGGCGGGCGCGATGATATAGTAAGTCGGCAGCGCATATTTGGTGTGCGGCAGGCTGATCTCGACGACCGCGGCGCCAGCATCCTTCAGCATCGCGATGCCGGCATCCCACATCGCATCGATCTCGGGATCGATGCCCTCGAGACGATATTCCTTCGGAATCCCGACCGTCTTGCCCTTCAAATCACTCGACAAAGCCGCTTCCCAATTCGGCACCGCCATATCGAGGCTCGTCGCGTCCTTTGGATCGAAGCCCGCCATATTTTCGAGCATAATCGCGCAGTCGCGGACGTCGCGCGCCATAGGGCCCGCCTGGTCGAGCGAGCTCGCGAACGCGACAATGCCCCAGCGCGAGCAGCGGCCATAGGTCGGCTTGATCCCCGAAATGCCCGTGAAGGCCGCGGGCTGGCGGATCGAACCGCCGGTGTCGGTTCCCGTCGCCGCGGGGCAGAGCCGCGCCGCGATCGCCGACGACGACCCACCCGACGAGCCGCCTGGCGCCAGCGCGGCATTGCCGCCGTCCTTGCGCTTCCACGGACTGATGACGTTGCCGAAATAGCTGGTCTCGTTCGACGACCCCATCGCAAACTGGTCGAGGTTCAGCTTGCCCAGCATGCCGCAACCCGCGTCCCACAATTTCTGCGAAACCGTCGATTCATAGCGCGGCACGAAGCCTTCGAGCATATGGCTCGCGGCGGTCGTCTGGACGCCGTTCGTTGCGAACAGATCCTTCATCCCGATCGGCACGCCCGACAGCGGCTTCAGCGTCCCCGCCGCGCGGTCGGCGTCGGCTTGCTTCGCCGCGGCGATCGCATGCTCGGGCGTCTCGACGATAAACGCGTTCAGCGCCTTCGCGCCCGCGACATTGGCGTTGAACGCCTCGGCGACCTCGACGGCACTGAAGTCGCCCGCGCGGTGGCCATCGCGAATCTGCGCGACGGTCAGGTTGGTCAGCTCGGTCATTATTCGATCACCTTGGGCACGCCAAAGAAGCCATGCTGCGCGGCAGGCGCATTGGCCAAAATATCATCGCGGCGGTTGCCGCCGGTCAGCGGGTCGGCGTCGATCACATCGTCGCGCAGCCGCAATTTGTTCGGGATCACCGCGGTCATCGGTTCGACCCCGGTCACATCGACCTCGCCGAGTTGCTCGACCCAGCCCAAAATGCCGTTGAGTTCACCTTCCATCGCGGCGGCTTCGGCATCGCTGATCGCGATGCGCGCCAGCGACGCTATTTTCCTGACCGTTGCCTGATCGATTGCCATGTATTTCGCCTTATCGGGAGAAGCAGCGCCGCTAGCATTCTCACCCGATCGCTTCAACTATGATCCTCCCCATGGCTTCGTCGCCGCGAGGATCCGGTCAGTCAAAGGTTGCCGTCTGCGGTACGCCGTCGATCTGGATCCGGCGCTGCGGAACCGTTTCGACCGTGATCGTCGCCTTCGACAGATCGTCGATCATCTGCGGCTGCGGCGTATTGCGGCGCAGATCGCCCTGCACCCAGCGGCCTTCGGCATTACGCGACACGAAATCGAACTGCGTCGCCTCGCCCGGTTCATTCTGCCCCAGCACCCCGATCCGGTCATCGGCCAGCCACAGCGCGACGCATGCCCTTGCCCGGCTGCACATATAGGTTCCCGCGATGCGCTCGATCGCTTCGGCAGGCAGGGCGCGGTCGGCGGGGATGATGCGTAGGCGCTCGGCGATTGGCTTGAGCAGTACCGGCCCCTTGGGTCCGGTCAAATCCCAGCGATTCGCCGCCGCCAGCGCCGCCTTGGCTGCATCGGCGCGGTCCTTGTACGGCGATCGGGCCAGATCATTCAGCGCCGCGCGCCCGCGTGGACCAAAATCAAAGGCAAGCGCGGCCCAATCAAATTTCTCGATCTTCACCGCCCCCGAATTCAACCGCGCCATCTGATCGCGCGTCGAAATCACCCCGAAATCGAGTACCGGCAACGCGAGAAAGAGGGCAAGCAACGCCACCCCGATCGCCAGCTTTTGCTGCAACGGGCGCAGCACATCGTCGAAATCGCGCCGCCCCTTCACGACCGCCCACAGGCCGATGATGCCATAAGCCAGTGCGATCAGTGTCGCGATCAGCCCCCAAATGCGCTCGGGCGTCCAGCCATATTGCCCGATCCTGAGCTGCATCGAAAAATAGGCAATCCCCGCCAGCGGCAACACCGCCACCGCCAGCACCGGCGCCGCCCAGCGGAGCAAGGGGTTGGTCGCGCGGTCGTCGGTCCCGTTGCCGATCACGGCATTGGCGAGCAGCACCGCGAACGCCGCCGCCGCGAGCATCAGGGCGGCGGTTGAAAAGCCCGACGCCCACAGCTTTGCGAGCCCCGTCCCCGCCAGCGACAGCAGGAAGATGAGCAGCGCTGCGGCCAGTACCGGCGCCAGCACCGCCAGCACGATCATCACCAGCCGTTGCAGCGTCGCGACCAGCTTGTCGCGTTCGCGCAGCAGCCCGACGGCGCCGCCAAACGCCGCACCGGCGAGCATCCAGCCGAACCATTCGTCGTTGAGCAGGTCGCGGATCAGGTCGATCCCGATCAGGTGGAACATCTCGGATATCAGGAAGGTCAGCAGGAATGCGATGCCGACGAACGCCAGGCTCGCCGCGCCGATGACCGCGTCGGTCCACGCATGGCTGTGCAGCCGGTCGTAGGGCATTTGCCATAGCTTCCAGAACCGCCAGTCGGGTGCGACATCGCGCCGTGTCTGGAACAACGGCGTCGCGACCAGCACCGCGAGCATTCCCGACCAGAACGGCCATTCGATCGGACTGCCCTGCAGATTATACGCCGCCGTCTGCCACGCGATCAGCCCGAGCACGACGCCCCACAGCAACGCAAACCCCAGCGCCCAGCTCCAGCGGCGCAGCTCGACCCCAAGCACGAACACCACCGCGGCCACCGCGACCGCGGTCGCCAGCGCGCTGCGCCACTGCGCCAGCCCGTCCTCATAATTGTGATCAACCAGCGCATGGAACGCGAGCCCCGCCGCCGCGCAGATCGCGGCCATGATCCACGGGCGCAGCGGCCAGGGCGGGTCATTGTCGTCCAACCGGGCGGAGCCTCGGGTCGAATCGGCGAGAGCCGTGGTTGCAGGCGCGTCGGTCATTCCCCACATCTGGGCTTGTTTCGTTGCCAAGCGCAAGCCAAACAGCGCACCAGTCCTCCCCCACCTTCTCCCCCATGGAGCCCGCATTGGCCCGCAAATTTCTTTATTTCATCGCTGCGATCATCCTGCTGATCCTCGCTGCCGGCATCGTGTACCAGCTGTTTCCGGGCTGGGTCGCGCGGACCGCCTTCGTGCCGAGCGCCGAATTTCAGCAACAGGCGGCGGTCGAACCCAATGCCTATGACGATGCCAAAATGTGGTTTGCGCGTCCCGGCATGGCGAACGACCCGTCGGCATGGCGCCCCGCCAACGGAGGAGCGGGCACAGCATCGCCCGACAGCGCCGCCGCACAGTCGCGCGACCAGCTGATCCCGTCCGCAGGCGCTGCCGAACCCGCCGTGCCGCCGATCGAAAAGGGCAATGCCGCGGTCTTTTTCGTCCACCCGACCAGCTATTACAGCCGCTCGAGCTGGAACGCCCCGCTCGAGGATCGCGATTCGGACCATCGCGCCAACCTTTTCGTTCAGGGCATGGCGAGCGCCTTTGCCGATGCGGGCGAAATCTGGGCGCCGCGGTACCGCCAGGCGACGCTCGGCGCCTTCCTCGCCGAAGATCGCGTCACCGCGGGCAAGGCGATCGATGCCGCCTATCGCGACGTCGAAAAGGCCTTCGACGCCTTCATCGCCGCGCAGCCCGCGGGCAAGCCGATCATCCTCGCGGGTCACAGCCAGGGCGCGCTCCACCTCACCACCCTGCTCAAGAACAAGGTCGCAGGGACACCGCTCGCGAAACGCATCGTTGCCGCCTATGTCGTCGGCTGGCCGATCAGCCTCGACACCGACATGGCCGCGCTCGGCCTGCCCGCGTGCCAGACCCCCGAACAAAAGGGCTGCATCCTCAGCTGGGCGACCTTTGCCGACCCCGCCGACCCCGAAATGGTGACCAGCGCCTATGACGGCACGATCGGTTTCGACGGCCGTCCGCGCGCGGGGACGCGGATGCTGTGCACCAATCCGCTGACCGGCACCCCCGATGCAGCGGGGGCACCCGATGCCAATCTCGGCACCCTCAAACCCACCGAGGGGTTCAAGAGCGGCGCGCTGATCGCCGGCAAGATCGGCGCGACATGCGACGACACGCGCGGCCTGCTGATGATCGGCGACGCCGAAATCGCTAAAAACTACGTCGTCGCGGGCTATGTCCTGCCGGGCAACAACTATCACGTCTATGACATCACCCTGTTCTGGGCGAATGTCCGCGCCGATGCGCTGCGGCGGCTGGCGGTGTATGAAGGCAAGCCGTCGCCGGTGCCGCCCGCGGCGGCGCCAATCGCAACACCGCCCGCAGCCGCAACGCCGAAAACCTAAATCCGTTCGTGTCGAGCGAAGTCGAGACACGCTCGCCACGCACAACCCTTCGACGTGTCTCGACTTCGCTCGACACGAGCGGGTAGAGGGGGAGCGATGATCACCACCGCCGCCGCCGACTTCGCCGCCAACTTCCCCAGCGGCGGCCGCCTCGCGGGCCTCGACGTCGGCACCAAAACGATCGGCGTCGCGACCTGCGATGTGAACTGGAGCTTCGCGACCCCCGATAAGACGATCATTCGCAAGAAATTCTCCGCCGATCTCGAAACGCTGAAGGCCGTCCTCGCGCAGCACCATATCGTCGGCCTTGTCGTCGGCCTGCCGCTCAACATGGACGGCAGCGACAGCCCGCGCACTCAAAGTACCCGCGCCTTCGCCCGCAACCTGTTGCCCCTCGGCCTGCCCATCCTGCTTTGGGACGAACGCTGGTCGACCGCCGCGGTCGAGCGCGCGATGATCGCCGCCGACGTCAGCCGCGCCAAACGCGCCGAACGCGTCGACAGCGCGGCAGCGGCCTTCATTTTGCAAGGCGCGATCGACGCGATGACGCGCTGACGGCAGGTCAAACACAGACCGTCGCCCCCGCGGAGGCGGGGGCCGCCAGCGACGTAGCATAAGGCCGATAGCGGCTCCCGCCTTCGCGGGGGCGACGATCCTTCTTCGCTTGCCAGACCCGCCCTCGCCTCCTAAACGCTCCCCTTTAATGACAAGCGCCACCACCCGACCCGCCAGCGACTATCCGCCCGGCGGCGATGCCTTTCGCCATCGCCACCTGATCGGCATCGCCCAGCTGACTCCGTGGGAGATCAGCTACGTCCTCGACGCCGCCGAACAATGGGTCGAACTCAACCGCAGCGGTGCGGCGAAGCATGATGACCGGCTCGCGGGCCTCACCATCATCAACGCCTTTTTCGAAAATTCGACGCGCACGCTTTTGTCGTTCGAAATCGCGGGCAAGCGCCTCGGCGCCGACGTCGTCAACATGCACGCGGCACAGTCGAGCGTGAAAAAGGGCGAGACGCTGATCGACACCGCGATGACGCTGAACGCGATGCGCGCCGACGCGATGGTCATTCGCCATGCGTCGTCGGGCGCGGTGCAGCTCATCGCCGACAAGGTCGACTGCCCGGTCCTCAACGCCGGCGACGGCCGCCACGAGCATCCGACGCAGGCGCTGCTCGATGCGCTCACCATCCGCCGCCGTCTGGGCCGGGTCGAAGGCCTCACCATCGCGATCTGCGGCGACGTCCTCCACAGCCGCGTCGCGCGCTCGAACATCCTCGCGCTCACCCTCCTCGGCAACGAAGTGCGGATCGTCGCGCCGCCGACGCTCACCCCGCCCGCGGTCGACCGGATGCACGTCACCACCTTCACCGACATGGACGAAGGATTGAAAGACGCCGACGTCGTGATGATGCTCCGCCTCCAGAACGAGCGCATGGACGGCGCCTACCTGCCCAGCGCGCGCGAATATCACGCGTTCTATGGCTTGACGCCGAAGCGGCTCGAAAAGGCCAAACCCGACGCGATCGTCATGCACCCCGGCCCGATGAACCGCGGGGTCGAGATCGACAGCAATGTCGCCGACCACCCCACCCGCTCGACGATCACCGAACAGGTCGAAATGGGGGTCGCCGTGCGCATGGCGTGCCTCGACATCCTGACGCGCCGCAAACGGGGAGTGCCGGGATGGAACTGAAACCGCTCCACATCGTCAACGCGCAGCTGGTCGACGCCGAAACGCCGCGCGCGGGCAGCCTGCTCGTCATCGACGGACGGATCGCCGCGCTCGACCCGACGGAAACGCCCGAGGGCACCGAAATTGTCGATGCCAAAGGCCAGTGGCTTGCCCCCGGGATCATCGACCTCGGCGTCTTTGCGACCGACAAGCCCGCGTTTCACTTCGGCGGCATCACCCGCGCCGCGCTGATGCCCGACGCCGGGCCGCTCGACGACCCCGGCCTCGTCGAGCGCGCCGCCAAGGGCGGCAAACCCGACCTGTGGGTTCACCCGCTCGCCGCCGCCACCAAAGGCCTCGCAGGCCGCGAGCTCGCCGAAATCGGCCTGATGAAAGGCGCCGGCGCCCGCGCCATCGCCACCGGCCGCACCCGCATCGCCGACAGCGGGGTGATGCGCCGCGTCCTCGCCTACGCCGCTTCGCTCGGCCTCGTCACGATCATCCATGCCGAGGATGAAGGGCTGACCGCGGGCGCGGTCGCCACCGACGGCGAAATGGCGACGCGGCTCGGCCTCGCCTCTGCGCCCGCGATCGCCGAGGCGATGGCGATCGCCCGCGATCTCGCACTCGTCGAGGAAACCGGCGCCCCCGTCCATTTCCGCCAGGTCACCACCGCACGCGGGCTCGACCTGATCCGCGCCGCCAAGGCCAAGGGACTGCCCGTCCTCTGCGGCATCACCCCCGCGCACCTGTTCCTGTCAGACACCGCGATCGGCGATTTCCGGACCTTTGCGCGCCTGTCGCCGCCGCTGCGCAGCGAGGACGACCGTCAGGCGTGCCTCGCCGCGGTGGCCGACGGCACGATCGACGTCCTGTCGTCGGGCCACGACCCGCGCGGCCCCGAGGACAAGCGCCTGCCCTTTGCCGAGGCACTCCCCGGCATGGCGGGCGCCGAAACCTTGCTCGCGCTGGGCCTAAACCTCGTGCGCGACGGCCATGTGTCGCCGGGCCGCCTGTTCGACATGCTCGCTGCCACGCCCGCCTGCCTGCTCGGCCTCGACGCCGGGCGCCTTGCGGTGGGCAAGGACGCCGACCTCATCCTGATCGACGACGGCACCCCGTGGCAGGTCGATGCCAAGAAAATGGCGGCCTATGCGGGCAACACCCCGTTCGACGGCATGCCCGTCCAGGGCCGCGCGACCGCGATGTGGAAGGGCGGCATACGGGTGCGCTAGGGCGGTATCCGATCCGCATTGAATGGCCGGCGCGGCAATGCGCCGCGCGTTCCGAAGATCAATTCCCCTCGGGCTGCGGCAGCAGTAGCGCCAGCAGGATCGCGCGGCATTCGCCGTCGATCGTGCCGTCGATCAGTTCGGGGCGGAAGCGCCGCTGGAACGCGACCGTTGCAGCAAAGCCGTCGGTCACGTCATAGCCGAAGCGTTCGAGCGCGAGCAGGAATCCGGCGTCGGTCCACAGCGGGTCGGTCAGTTTCTTGCGCGGGCGCGGCAGGGCGAGGCGGCGGCGGGCAAGTTCTTCCCACGGAAACAGCTCGCCCGGATCCTGTTTGCGCGTCGGCGCGATGTCCGAATGGCCGACGACATTTCCGCGGGTGATCGCGTAGCGATCCTTGATCAGATGCACGAGGCGGACGACCGACGCGACCTGCGGGTCGGGGAATGGCACATAGCCCCATTCATGCCCCGGATTGACGATCTCGATCCCCACGCTGGCCGAATTAATGTCGCTGATCCCGCGCCAATGCGATTTTCCGGCGTGCCAGGCGCGCTTTTCCTCGGGCACCATATGGGTGATCTGGCCGTCCTCGCTGACGACATAATGCGCCGACACTTTCGATTCAGGATTGGCAAGCCAATCAATCGCTTCGGGGCCGCTCTTCATGCCGGTGTAATGCAGCACGACCATCGAGATGGGCAGCGCACGCTCGTCGAAATTGGGAGACCAGCGTTCGATAAAATCGCTCATGCGGTTCGCGGCCCGTCCTGTGCTTGCCAGTGCGTCGATTGCGCCACTAGCGCACAAAATGCAAGGTCAGGCGGCCGCCGCGCGCCGCACCTGCTGGTCGGCGGGTTCATATAGTCCGCGCAATCGCGGACTCGCGACAAACTGATCGGTCTGCCCCAGCACGGTTTCGCCCGCCCCAAGCACGAGGAAGCTTTGCGGCGCCGCCATCGCGCGCAATTTCGCAAACGCCTTTTGCCGCATCGGCGCCGAAAAATAGAGCAGCAGATTGCGGCAGAAGATCAGGTCGGCGGGGCTGGCGAGCGGTGGCCGGTCGGTCAGCATATTCTGCACCGAAAAATCGATCCGGCGACGCAGATCGGCCTTGGCGAGCCAGCCGCCTTCGGTCTGGTCGAACCAGCGCACCATGCGCTGGATCGGCAGCCCGCGCTGGATCTCGAACTGACTGTACAGCCCGACGCGGGCGCGGCTGATCGCATGATAGCTGACGTCGGTGCCGACGATGTCGACCTGCCAGCCGGCCCATTTTTCGCCCTGTTCGGCAATCAGCATCGCCAGCGAATAGGCTTCCTGCCCGGTCGACACGCCGCAATGCCAGATCGTCAGCCGTCGCTTCAGCTTGTTGATCTCGCGCAGCTGCTCGAGAACTTTCACAGCAATGTCGTCGAATACGCTGTATTCGCGGTAGAAATAGGTTTCATTGTTCAGCATCGCATCGACCGTGTCGTCGAGCAGCTGGCGGCTGCTGGAGGTCACCAGCGCCGCGACCAGCGCGTCCAGGTCGGCGATGCCATGGCGCTGCATAACCGGTTTCAGCGACATTTCGATGCGCCAGATGCGGCTGGGCGACAGTGTCTGTCCGGTCCGCGATTCCAGCACCCCCATCAGCACCCGATAGGCTGACTCGCTGGCGCTGGCCCCCATCATGGCTTGTGCGGCCCCGGCCTGAAGCTCCGCAGCATCAGGGCGATCGCGTCGGGGTTGAGCGTCGCCGCGGCAAGCCCCGCCTTGGCCACCGCGCCGGGCATACCCCAGATGACGCAGCTTTCGGGCGCTTGGGCAAAAATCGTTCCCCCCGCCTCTTTCAGGCGCGCCGCCCCGATCGCGCCGTCGCGGCCCATGCCGCTCAGGATGATCGCGACCCCGCCCTTGCCATATACGTCGGCCACCGAATCGAGCATCGGGTCGGCCGAAGGGCAGCAACCGTTGTCGACGACGCGATGGTCGAGCGCGATTTCGCGGCGGCGGCCGTTGGCGACGACAAGCAGGTGGGCATCGCCCGGCGCGAGATAGATATTGTTGCGCTCGACGACCATCCCGGCCTGCGCCACGCACACCTGGCGCGTCGTCATCAGCGCGATCTGTTTGGCGTAAAATTCCATGAAGGCATCGGGCAGATGCTGCGTCAGCAGGATCGGCGCGGTGATCCGCGGGTCGAGGTTGGCGAGGAAGTTGGTGAAGGCGGGGATGCCGCCCGTCGATGCCGCAACCGCGATACAGTCGATTGCCTGATCGCTGTCGATGGCGAGCGCCACCGGAGCAGGCGCGCGGCGTTCGGCGACCAGGACCGGTGCCGGGAAATCCTGCTGGTTCCCCAGCGACATGATACGATCGGTGAGTACTTCGGCGAAGCGCCCCGAAAAACTGCCGCGACCGGGTTTCGCCAGCGTGTCGCTGGCGCCGAGCGCCAACGCCTCGATCGCCGCCGGACCGCCTTCGACGCAGTTGGACGAGAGGATGAGCACGCGCGCCTTGGCGGCGCGGGTCAGGATATGCGGCAGCGCGTCGATCCCGCTCATGCCCGGCATTTCGATGTCAAGCACGACGACATCGACGGGCTCGCGCGCCAGATAAGCCAGTGCATCGTGCGCCGAGGCAACCGACGCGCAAATTTCCAGCCCGGGATGATGATCGACGATGCGTTCGAGGATGCTGCGGACGACCAGGCTGTCGTCGACCAGCATGACCCGGACCGTGCGCGTCGACGGTTCCGGGTCGGGGATCAGGGGGACCGGACGCGGCATCGACATCGGCTTACGCGACGCCGACGAGCTGCAATTTTCCTTCCAGCGTTTCGCGATCGAACGGCTTCATCACATATTCGTCCGCGCCCGCTTCGATCGCGGCGCGGATATGGTCGATGCTGTTTTCGGTGGTGCAGAACACGACGCGCGGGCGTTCCTCATGGCCATAATCCAGGTCGTTAAACGCGCCCAGAAACTCCATCCCGCTCATCACCGGCATGTTCCAGTCGAGCAGGATCACGTCGGGGCGGTTGGCGCGGCAAAAGGTCAACGCCTCCTGCCCGTCGGCGGCTTCTTCCACGGCAAAGGCCATGCTTTCAAGAATATGGCGCGCGACCTTGCGAATGACTTTACTGTCATCGACAACCAGGCAAGATTTAGACATTCATTCCTCCGCAACACCCATATTTCACGTCATGCTAGTGTGAATGCGTATCCAGCCCGTTAACTCACGCGGCTTTCATCACCGGCAGGGTGATGAAATGCGACGGATCGACGACCAGCAGCGAAGCGCCTTCATGTTCGATCATCGCGTCGGCCACCCGCGCCCAACCCGGCAGCAGCTTGCCCGCGACCCGGGTTTCGGGCGCGTCGATGAAGCAGACATCCTCGATCTCGTCGGCGAGCAGGGCGTAGCCATGATCCGCGACATCGACGACGATCACCCGCTGGCCGGGTGCGACGGGGACCGGCGGCAGGCCGATGACCACATGCGGATCGATCAGCGTAAAGACGCGGCTGCGCAGCGCGAACAGCCCTGCGACATGCGGCGGCGCGCCCGGCACTTCAACGGGCGTACCGACCGTGACCACCGAATTGATGGCGCGGCTGCGCAGCGCGACGCGGGTGTCGGCGATGCGCGCGATCAGATACAGTTTTTCCATCATGCCCGGCCTCCTCCGACGCGCCGCGCCAGGGCGTCGAGCAACGCCTGGCGGTCGTAGCGATAGACGGTTTCATCGTCGGGCCCGGTCGCGGCAATCGCGCTGCGCAGACGGATCACCGGAATTTCCTCGCCGCTATGCGTACAGGACGCGCCATCCTCGGTCAGGCACAGCAGCACATCGGGCGCCTCGTCGGCGTCTTCGCTGCCCGACAGCACGCGATAACCGGCACTACGCAGGATCGGCGCGAGGAAATTGTCACCCCACCCGTCATGGTCGTCAGCAAGGCGGCAAAGCGGTTGGTGCGGCACCGGCGCGGCGGCGCCCGCCGCATATTGCGCCATCAGCCAGAACGGATCGATCAGCTCGACCGGATCGCCCCCGACGAGCACGACGCCCGCGATCAGCCCCGGCGCCGCCGACGGCTGAACCGCATCGGGCAGGCGCACGATGTCGATGACTTCGGCGATCGGATAGCAGAGCACCGAATGACCGTCGTAGAGGCGGAGCAGCTTGAGCGAGCCCTCCGTCTCGGGGAGTTTTGCGGCATGAACCGCGAAGATATCGTCGCCGATCTGGGCCTGAACCCGGCCCGCACTTTCGAACAGCGCCGATGCGGGCACGTCCTCGACCCGCTCGATCACCGACAAGCGGACGCCGCGGACCCGGCCATTGGTGTCGCGGAACAGCAGCAGCTGCGCCGCGTTGCGCGCCGCATTGGCCTGCGCTTCGGCGGCAACAATCTGATCATGATTGCGGCCGGCTTCGGTTGCATCGATCGCCGCGGCCGCCACCAGCCCCTGCACGTCGAGCAGCAACACGGGGCGGCCATTGTCGGGCAACGTCGTCCCGGCATAAAGCCCGGTCGCCATGATCATCGGCGCGGCGGGCTTGATCACCAGTTCCTCATGATCGTGGATCGCCGCGACGCTCAGGGCATAGCTTTGCCCCTGTCCCGGCCGCACGATCACCAGCGCCCGGTCGTCGATATCATCATCGTCGCTCGCCGCACGTCCCAACACCGTTTCCAGCCGCAACAGCGGATATTGTTCGCCGCGCACCATCGCCAGTTCGCCACCCCCGACGCGGTCGATCCGCACCGTGTCGCCATTTTCGAGCAGGATTTCGCGGACCGCGCCGCGCGGGATCGCGAAATATTGGCCCGCCGCGCGCACCATCAGCCCCGAAATGATGGTCAGCGTCATCGGCACGCGGAGCAGGATCGAAAGGCCGCGCCCTTCATCGTTACGCAGCTCGACGACGCCGCCGATCTTTTCGACATTCGCCTTGACGATGTCCATGCCGACGCCGCGCCCCGACACTTCGGTAATTTTCGCCGCGGTCGAAAAGCCGGGGCGAAAGACCAGTTCCAGCTTGTCCTTGGGCGACAGCGCGCGCGCCTCGGCGGCGGTGATCGCGCGCGACGCGATCGCCTTGGCGACCAGCGCGTCGGGCGACATGCCGCGGCCGTCGTCGCGGATTTCGATTTCGATCTGGTTGCCCGACTGACGCGCCGACACCGAAATGGTCGCGGTGATATCCTTGCCCGCCGCGACGCGATCCTCCAGCGCTTCGATGCCATGGTCGATCGCGTTGCGGACGATGTGGATCAGCGGGTCGCGGATATTTTCCATCATCTCGCGGTCCAGCTCGACTTCGCCGCCGCTGGTCTGGAACGCGATCTTCTTGCCCATGTCCTGCGCCAGGTCGCGGACGATCCGCGGCAGCGGCGCAAACAGCTTGTCGATGCGCTGCATCCGCATCTGGCTGACCGACTGGCGCATCCCGGCGATCGAATCCGACAGCCGGTCGAACGACGCGATCACCGTCGCGCTGGCACCCGATTCGCGCAGCATCCGGGCAAAGTCGTTGCGCGCGAGGACGATGTCGGTGACCCCCGTCATCACGCTGTCGAGCAGCGGCAGCGGCACCCGGATCGATCGCCAGCTTTGCAGTTCGGCCTGAAAATCATCGTCGCGGCGCAGCGGCACGCCGGCAACCTCGTACCGCGTCTCGGTCGACGCCGCCTGCTCGCCGAGCGCCGCAATCACATCGCTATCGTCGCCGGTCGGTTCGACGCCATCCTTGCCCAGAGCGGCGCACAGGATGTTCAGCCGGTCGATGATGCCAAGGACCCCGGTGACCAGCGCCGAATTGGCCTCGCGCTTGCCGCGCCGGACCTGATCGAGCGCATCTTCGGCGGCGTGCGACAGCGCGGTGACCCGCGGCAAGGACAGAAAGCCCGAGCTGCCCTTGATCGTGTGGACAAGCCGGAAAATGGCGTCGAGTTGCGCGCGGTCGGCCGGATCGGCTTCCCACGCCACCAGTGCCCCGCCCGCTTCGGACAGGATTTCCGCCGTTTCGGCCAAAAAATCGTTCAGCAGATCGTCTATCACGGTACCGGTGCGCCCCAGAAACTGAAGCAGCACCATGGCCGATAATGGTTAATGTAGGGTTTGCATATTCTCCCCCCTTTCGGCGATGACCGATCGAATCTTGGCGACAGGCGCCGCCACACGTAAAGCGGTGCATTACATTATCGCTTGACGAATGACGGAATGTAAGGCATTGCTTTACGCATGGAGATTGGGAGCATCCGGCACAAGGCGCTCCGTCGGTTCGTCGAAACCGGAAAGCCGAAGGGCTTGCCGGGTGAATTGACCGACCGGTTGCTCAAGATGCTGAACTTCATCATCGCCGCGGACACGCTGGACGAACTTGCGACGCCGCCCAACTACGGCTTTCATCCCCTGACCGGGGACCGCGCCGGAACCTGGGCGATGACCGTGACGCGCAATTGGCGCATGACATTCGCGATCGACGATCAGGATGCGATCATCGATCTGGATTTAGAGGATTATCACTTATGGCTATCAAGGTTCACCCGTCGTTCGCGATCCATGCCGGGGAATGGCTGAAGACCGAAATCGTCGAGGCGCACGGCGTCAAGATCAACGATCTGGCCGAGGCGTTTGGGGTCAGCCGCCAAGCGATCAGCGGCTTGCTCAACGGTCGCTATGCGCTGACCGCCGAGATGGCGATCCGGTTCGAAAACGCCTTCGGGGTGAAGGCCGAAACGATAATGCGGATGCAGGCCCGCTACGAACTGGCAAAGGCTCGCGAACACGGCACCGAACTGGCCGTTCGCAGCCTGATCGCGGCGTAGTTTTTCGGTCAGGCAAATGCCCGCCTTGCAGAGAGCCTTCACCCGCGCCCGCGCAGCACCGCGCCGACCAGCAGCGACGTCGGCGTTTCGCGGGCGAGCATGACGGTGCCGCCGCTCTGCCGCGCGACCGCCTGCACCAGCACCGCGGGCGCGGTGCGCGAGGTCATCGGGCTTGCGCCCTCGCCTTCGGCCAGGATGCGTTCGACATCGGCGTCGAGGAAGATGCGCTCGGCCTCGACGTGCAGGGCAATTTCGATGCCCTCCCCCTGCTTTTCGCAGCCGACGTCGAGCCGGCCGCCGCGCACCAGCGCGTCGACGAGGAGCAGCGACAGGTTGAGGATGATCTTTACCGCCGGTTTGGGCAGCGGCTCGGTCCCGATCATCCAGTTGAGGTCGATCGCGCGATCGCCAATAATCCCTTGAATCGCCGATTTGGCCTCGTCCGCCGGGACAAGCTCGCCAAAGCCGCCCGCCGAGCCGAAGGCGAGACGAAAGAATTTCAGCTTGTTCGCCGACGTCCGCGCGCTCTGTTCGAGCAGTTCGAAACAGCGTTCGCGCATCGCCGGGTCTTTTTCGTCGGCGAGCAGTTCGAGCCCGTTGGCGAACGCGCCGACCGGGCTCAAAAGGTCGTGGCACAGGCGCGAGGCCAGCATGGAGGCAAAATCGACGCGGTCGTCGGACATGAATTGGTTAACTCCCCGCAAGCCAGACATCAGCGGCGCGCGCATGCTCCCTAGGACACCGAGCCGGTTCAGAGCAAGAACGATCCCTATAGTTTGTCATCCCGGCTTAGGCCGGGATGACGTTATGGTGCGTTGACGTGGCAGCGAAGCCCCCTCCTCTTGAAATTGCGCCGCCAATTTCCACATCCTGACCAATGCAGGGGGATGATGATATTTTGACCGTGGCGCTGGCGGACAGCGCGGCAGGACTGCGGCTCGACCGCGCGCTCGCCGAGGCGCTGCCCAGCCTGTCGCGCGAGCGGGTCAAAAGCCTGATCAAGGGTGGCCGCGTCACCAATGGCAGCGGCACGATCCTGTGGGATCCCGCAGCAAAGGCCGCGGCCTCCGCCACGCTCGAAGTGCGCGTTCCCGCCGCCGCCCCGGCGCACAATATCGCGCAGGATATGGGGCTGGTGATCGCGTTCGAGGACGAGCATCTGATCGTCGTCGACAAGCCCGCGGGCATGGTCGTCCACCCCGCCGCGGGCAATCTCGACGGGACAATGGTCAACGCGCTGCTCCATCATTGCGCGGGCCAGCTGTCGGGGATCGGCGGCGTCGCGCGGCCCGGCATCGTCCACCGCATCGACAAGGACACCAGCGGGCTGATCGTCGCCGCCAAGCATGACCGCGCGCACGAAGGGCTTGCGAAGCAGTTCGCCGCGCACAGTATCGACCGCCGCTATATCGCGATCGCGACGGGGCGTCCGATGCCCGCGAACGGCACGGTCGACGCCGAACTCGGGCGCTCGTCCACCAATCGCAAGAAAATGGCGGTCGTCGGCGAAGGGCGCGGCAAGCGGGCGGTGACCCATTATCGCACCGTCGAACCGCTGGCGGGCGCGACGTTGGTCGAATGCCGGCTGGAAACCGGCCGAACCCATCAGGTTCGCGTCCACATGATGCATATCGGCCATCCGCTGCTCGGCGACCCGGTCTATGGACGCGCCAAAAAGCCGCTGTCGGAGGTTCTGAAAGCGCGGAATTTCGCGCGGCAGGCATTGCACGCGGCCCATTTGGGCTTTATTCATCCGGTGACCGGTAACAGGATCGCGCTCGACAGCGAACACCCAGCGGACATGCGGGAACTGATCGATGAATTGCGCGTTTAGGTTTCGAATGAAAATCTATTTTGACCGCCGGAACCAACCGCGGCATATTCTGACTCAAGATATAAAAGGGAAGACGCTCTCCAATGGCTAAAAGCAATGTTCCGGCCACGGTGCCAGCGCTCGGCGGCGAAGCCAGCCTGAACCGCTATCTGGCCGAAATTCGCAAATTCCCTCTGCTGACCCCCGAGCAGGAATATATGCTCGCAAAGCGGTTTCAGGAGCATGGCGACAACGAAGCTGCGGCGCAGCTCGTCACCAGCCATCTGCGCCTCGTGGCCAAGATCGCGATGGGCTATCGCGGTTATGGCCTGCCGGTCAGCGAGCTGATCAGCGAAGGCAATATCGGACTGATGCAGGGGGTGAAGAAATTCGACCCCGAACGCGGCTTCCGCCTCGCGACCTATGCGATGTGGTGGATTCGCGCCTCGATCCAGGAATTCATCCTGCGGTCGTGGAGCCTCGTCAAAATGGGCACCACCGCGGCGCAGAAAAAGCTGTTCTTCAACCTCCGCCGGATGAAGAACAATCTGGAAGCGTTCGAGGATGGCGACCTGTCGCCCGAACATCTGGCCAAGATTGCGACCGACCTTGGCGTGACCGAGGAAGAGGTCACCAGCATGAACCGCCGCATGGCGATGGGCGGCGACACCTCGCTGAACGTCCCGATGGGCGAGGATGGCGACAGCCAGTGGCAGGATCTGCTGGGCGACGAAGGCCCGCTCCAGGACGAGCGCGTCGCCGAGGCACAGGAACGCGACCTGCGCCATTCGCTGCTCAGCGAAGCGCTGGAAACGCTGAACGAGCGCGAACGCCATATCCTGACCGAGCGCCGCCTGACCGACGATCCCAAGACACTCGAGGATCTGAGCCAGGTATACGACGTCAGCCGCGAACGCGTACGTCAGATCGAGGTGCGCGCGTTCGAAAAGCTGCAAAAGGCGATGCTGAAGCTCGCCGGTGACCGGCGCCTCGTCAGCGCCTGAGCCGCGGGCGCGGCGGCTGTTCCTGTCCGACAATCGGCGCGCGTGGAGCGCGATCATCCTGTCGGGCTGGGCGCTCGTCGCGCTGGCGCAGGCGTTGCAGGGCAATTTCCTCGCCGCCTATCGCGGCACCCCGCAACCCTGGTGGCCGACCTTCGGCTATACGGCGGCGATCTATTCGATCTGGGCGCTGCTGAGCTGGCCGATCGTCGGCGCGGTGATCGCGATCGAGCGCCGCATACGCCGCCTGTCGCTCCGCATCATCGCCTATCTGTCGCTGTGGCCGGTGGTGGTCGGCGCGCATGTCCTGCTGTTCGCGCTGATCTATTGGCCGGTCTATCGCGGCGGAGCGGCCGCGACGCGTTGGGAGATGACGTCGGTCATGTTCGTGCGCATCCTCGATACGAGCGGGCTCCTCTATCTGGCGCTCGTCGGCCTGACGATCGGCTGGCTGCGCTGGCCGCGGCGACAGGCGGCGCGCGCCGCATCGTCCCCGACGACCGACGACGATGCGCTGGTCGTCCGCAATCGCGGCACCGTCCACCGCCTTCGCTTTGACAGCATCGACTGGATCGGCGCTGCGGGCGATTATGCCGAAATCCACAGCGCGCACGGCGCCCATCTGATCGAACAGTCGCTCACCTCGCTGGCCGAGCGGCTGCCCACCGGCCAGTTTGCGCGCATCCATCGCGGCGCGCTGATCCGGATCGACCGGGTGCGCGAAATCGCGCCGATCGGGCGCGGCGATGCCCATGTCCGGCTGACGAGCGGCGCCGAGTTGCGGCTGAGCCGCCGCTATCGCGCCAATCTGGCGATGCTGCTGGCGCCCCGATCGCCGCCCGCCGAACCGGTGCCATAATCCCGCCTACAGATCGGCGCTCGATTGCGGGTGCCTCTCGGCGCCAAAGCGCAGGCCCATTTCCCGACTGGAGCCCTGCCGATGATCTTTGCCCTGCTGATCGCCCTTGCCGCCCCCACCCCCGCTCCGACCGCCGCGTCCGCGGCGGTGCGTCCCTTTCAGTCGCTCCATCTCGAGGTCCCCTATGTGCCGTCGATCGCGCGGATCGATGGCGCGGACCGGCTGGTCTATGAACTGCACGCCACCAATTTCTCCGCGCAGCCGCTCGCGATCAACGCCATCGACATTTGCCCGGCGGCGCATGGCGCCTGCGTCGCGCGGATCGACCCGGCCGGACCGATGCGCCGCATCGGCGCGCAGCCAGGCGGCGCGACCGAAATCGCGCCGGGCGGCCGCGCGATCTTTTACCTGTCGATCGCGTGGGCGGGCGGCGATGCCAAGACGCTCGTTCACCGGATCAGCCTGACACCGATCCGCGCCAGCGGTCCGGGCGCCCGCGTCACGATCGCCGGCGGCGAATTCATCCCGACGCGCGCCTTTGCCGCGGCGCTGGGCGCCCCGCTGCGCGGGGGGCCATGGACCGCGGTCGCGCTGCCCGATGTCGACAACGGCCATCGCCGCTT
Organism: Sphingopyxis sp. EG6; assembly: GCF_003609815.1. NCBI lineage: Bacteria > Pseudomonadati > Pseudomonadota > Alphaproteobacteria > Sphingomonadales > Sphingopyxidaceae > Sphingopyxis > Sphingopyxis sp. EG6. The sequence goes on along the minus strand of NZ_AP017603.1, from coordinate 1,007,782 downwards.
TCCCTATGCGGTCAGCGGGCGCGTGCGCCTGCCCGGGCGGCACGCGATCGACTGGATGCCCGCGGCGGGTTTTGATCCCGGCTCGACCGGCACCGACGTCGCAGCCGACGGATCGGGCGCCGACGTGCTCGCGGTGGCCGACGCCGAGGTGGTGACGGTCAAGGAGGTGGCTGCCCCCGGCGCGCCCACCAGCGTCGAGGATGAAACCGGGGCGATGATCGTGCTGCGCCTGCCCGATGGCCGCTATGCCTTTTACCAGCATCTGGCACCCGGCATCGGGATCAGGGTCGGCACGCGGGTGCGCCGCGGACAGGTGATCGGACGCGTCGGATCGTCGGGGCATGTGACCCGCCCGCATCTCCATTTCCATATCGCCGACCGCGCCGCGCCGCTCGACGGCGAAGGCCTGCCCTATCGCTTTGGCGCCGGGCGGATCGTCGGACGCTACGCCGACATCGCCGACTTCAACGAGCGAAAGGCCTGGCAACCAGTGGCCGCACGGGCCATCGACGGCCTGCCGCCCGCCAATGCGGTGATCGCGTTCGACGCGGCGCCAATTGGCAAGCGCGGCGAGCGGCCCAAGGCGCCCTGAAAAGGCATCATGTCAATCAGCCGCTTGCCGACCATCGGCAAGCGGCTATGAAAACGGCATGACGACCGCCGCCAAAAAACGCCCGAAGCGCCGCAATCTCCCTTGGTACCTGCGACCGTTCAAATGGCTGTTGTGGTTCGTCGCAATTTCAGTGCTTTGGGTGCTGCTTTACGCGGTCGTGCCGCCGCCCGTCACCTTCACGATGCTCGCCGACAGCAACGACATCACCAAGGACTGGACCAGCCTGTCCGCCATCGACCGCAACATGGTCCGTGCGGTGATTGCCGCGGAGGACGGCAAATTCTGCTCGCACGACGGCTTCGATACCGAAGCGATCGAACAGGCGATCGAACGCAACGCCAAGGGCAAGCGGATGCGCGGCGGATCGACGATCAGCCAGCAGACCGCGAAAAATGTATTCCTGTGGCAGGGCAGCGGCTGGACCCGCTACGTCCGTAAGGTGCCCGAAGTATGGTTCACCTTCCTGATCGAAAATATCTGGGGCAAGCGGCGGATCATGGAAGTCTATCTGAACGTCGCCGAGACCGGCATCGGCACCTATGGCGTCGAAGCCGGGGCACAGCGCTATTTCAAGCATGGCGCGGGCAAGCTGACCCCCGCCGAAGCCGCCCGCATCGCCGCAATCCTCCCGCTCCCCAAGAAACGCGAAGCGGTCAGCCCATCGGGCTTTACGCGCCGCTACGGCAACACGATCCAGCGGAGGATCGGCCAGGTCCGCCGTGATGGGCTGGACGGGTGCATCTATAAATAGGGCTGCTACCGCTTTCGGGGAAGGCGCTGCCGACGAATCCTCCCTGTGGCGAAGCCATGGGGAGGTGGCAGCGCGAAGCGCTGACGGAGGGGCAATGGCGCCGACGTCGCTGCCCCTCCACCACGCCCTGCGGGCGCGGTCCCCCTCCCCATGGCTTCGCCACAGGGAGGATCAGGCAGGCCCGCTGCTCGTACCCATCACCACGCCGCCACGTCCCTCCCCTCGCCATCCCGTCGTGAGCCCCAACAGAAAAGGGGCACAGCCTCTCGGCCCCGCCCCTTTTCCATCGATCCCGCCGACAGGCTGGGAAACTTAAATCATCGCGAAGCAAGCCGCATCGGGCTGGATTTCGCCGCCCACTGGATGCTTTCGCTGCCGCCCATCGCGCGGACGAAGCAGGTCTGGCCCTTCGCCTTCAGCTCTCGGCACAGATTGTTCGCATCGGTGCGGGTCGCCAGGCCGTTGACGGTCAGGCGATAGAAGGTGCGCCCGTTCACCGTCGCCGCGTGGCTCGATGCCGGGAAATTGGCCAGCACGCCATTGCGCTTTTTCAGCCCGCCCCATTTTTCCTTGGCGATCCCCAGGCTGTCATAGGCACCCAGCTGCACCGCCCAGCCCGACGGCTTTTGCGCGTTGAACGCGATCGCCTTTGGGATCAGCACGGTCGCCAGTTCCAGCGCCTGTTGCTGCGCGGGACGAATGCGTCCCTCGCCCGCGACGCGCGGCGCGGCGCGGTAAGGGGCGGCGTCGGCCATGATGACTTCGCTCGCGGCTTTCGGCTGCGGCAATTCGGTGACCGGCACCACGCCATCGGCGGTGCGTTCGGGCATCGGCAATTCGACGCTGCGGATCGCGCTGCTCGCGTCCGCCAGCACCGGCGGCGGCGGCGCATAGGCGGCGACCGGCGCCGGATCGGCGCTCGCCAGTTCGACAGGCGCCTCGGCGGCGGCCATCTGGGTGTCGGCAAAATTGCTCAGCGCCAGACGAACCGGCATCCCGGTGTCGCTCTGCGCTTTGGTACCGATCAGGCTCGCGACGCGCAGCTGAGCGTTCGGGGTTTCGGCAAGCTTCGACCATTCGGCCATCCGCGCTTCCAGCTTGGCGGGCGACAGGTCCTGCGATGCCAAAATCTGCGCCTGCGCCCAGCGCCCCGACAGGGCAAAGGCCAGCGCCAGATTCTGGCGCGTCCGCGCGCTCGCGTCGGGCGCGCGCGCCGCGTCGGTCAGCACGTAAATCGCGCCTTCGCTATCCCCGGCCAGCGCCAGCGCCAGCCCGATGTCCGATGCGGGTACGGTGTCGCGATGCGCCTGGAGCAGCGTGATCGCCTCGGCGCCCTTGCCCTGCGCGATATGCGCCAGCGTCAGCGCGATGATCGTATTGCTGTCGGTCGCGCCCAGTTCCATCGCTTCGGTGAGCGCCGCCGTCGCCGACGCGAAGCGACCGTCATTCAAATAGGCCTGCCCCAGCAGCGCACGATAGCTTGCGTCGCGCGGGCTTCCCGCCACCGCGGCTTCGGCCAGGCCGACCGCCTTGCTGACCTTCCCGGCCTCCAGTGCAGCGCGCGCCTGCGTCGCCGATTTGACGGCGAGCGCGGGCTTGCCCGCGGCGCGCGACGGCGCTTCGGCCATCGCCCCCATCCCGCTGCATCCGGTCGCAACGCTCAGGACAAAGCCCGACATGGCGAGGTTCATCAGCATCTTGCGGTTCATGACTCGGTCCCCTCTTGATTGGTTCAGCGCGGCATCGTCTGGCGCGTCGGGCGCGCCGCCGGCAGGCGGCTTGCCATCGCGTCGATTTCGGGCAGCGACGCCAGATATTCGTCGAGCAGATCGGTCAGGATCACCTGCGACGACCGGTTGGTCACCGCGCTCGCCAGCCGCAGCCTGAGATGCCGTTCGGCATCGAGCCGCAGCGTGAACGCCGCCTTTTCGCGGGCCCGCAAGGCACGCGGCGCCTTTTCCTTCTTCGCTTTCGGCTCGGGCCGCGCCTCGACCTTGCGCGCCACGGCGGCGACGCGGTCGATCAGCGATTCCTGCTGGCGAACGATTTCGGGCACTTCATGCACTTCCGGCTCGAAAGCCTCGGCACCATGATCTGCCGCAGCATAATCCTCAGCGATCGCATCGGTCAGTTCGTGGCCGACGCTGTCGTCGACCGCATGTTCGGCTTCGGCATTATGCGCCAGCACCGACCCGGTGAGCAGCGGCTTCAGGTCGAGCATCCGCGCCGGTTCGCCCGACTGGTCGGGGTCGACGTCATAGCCCATGTCGTTCCAGCCAAGATCGTCATAGCCGACCGCGTTGACCGGTGCAGGGCCGCTGCCCAGCGGCTGACGGCGCATGGCGGGCCGTGCGCCGCCCTTGCGGGCCAGCAATCCGGCGCTCAGCGATGCGAGAGGTTTGGGTTCGCCCATGGTTCCGATCCCTCCCGTCACTGGCCAGCGATGCGGCGGCCAAAGCCACCACCCATCGGGCGCACCGCGCCATAATTGCCCTGCGTCGGGGTCGGCGCGGCAAACACGGTACGGCGGAAATTCTTTTCCAGCCGATCATTCATATAGGTCCACAGCTGGCGGATCTCTTCGGCCGAGCGGCCATTGGGATCGACCTCCATCACCGTGCGTCCGTCGATCATCGACGCGGCATAATCGGTGCGGTGGTGCAGCGTGACCGGCGCCACGGTGCCGTGCTGCGACAGCGCGACCGCGGCCTCGCTGGTGATCTTTGCCTTGGGGGTCGCTGCGTTGACGACGAACACCAGCGGCTTGCCGGCGCGTTCGCAAAGGTCGACGGTGGCGCCGACGGCGCGCAGGTCATGCGGCGAGGGCCGCGTCGGCACGACGATCAGTTCGGCGACCGAAATCACGCTCTGGATCGCCATGGTGATCGCCGGCGGCGTGTCGATGACCGCGAGTTTAAACCCTTGCTGACGCAGGATTTCCAGGTCGGATGCCAGCCGCGCGACGGTGGTCTGCGCAAAAGCCGGAAGGTCGGTCTCGCGCTCGTTCCACCAGTCGGCGAGCGAGCCCTGCGGATCGATGTCGATCAGGACAACCGGGCCCGCGCCCGCAAGCTGCGCCTGTACCGCGAGATGCCCCGACAGGGTCGTCTTTCCCGACCCGCCTTTTTGTGAAGCCAATGCCAAAACGCGCACAGCTGTCCCCCTGAAAAACCAGTAATTGGCGGTGGAATGCCATGCGGGGCGCTAAAATTGAGTTAACGATGATAAAAAGAAGGTGAACGGCCCGCTCGCGATCATGGTTAACAAGCGTTCAACATCAACCTGTCCCGAAATGGACCAAATATGGCACAAGCTGCGGGTTGCTAACGCGCTGTTAGCCATTCCACCCTAAAAAGCCGTCGGGGACTGCAGCAATGCCAGTCATTGGAGAACAAGATGCCTCACTTCCGCACCGCCGTCTCGCTGGCGCTGCCGCTGCTCGCGGCGTCGATGCTCGCCGCACCCGCCCATGCCGACGTCAAGGACGGCGTCGATGCGTGGCAGCGCGGCGACTATCAGGGTGCCGTCGCCCAATGGCGCCCTGCCGCGCTTGCGGGCGATGCCGATGCGCAGTTCAATCTCGGCCAGGCGTACAAGCTCGGCCGCGGCGTTCCCACCGATCTGGCGCAGGCCGAGGCCTGGTATCGCCGCGCCGCCAAACAGGGGCATCTGCAGGCCGAGGATAATCTCGGCCTCGTCCTGTTCACCGCGAACCGCCGCGACGAGGCGATGCCCTTCATCACCCGCTCGGCCGAGCGCGGCGAACCCCGCGCCCAATATGTCCTTGGCACCGCCCATTTCAACAGCGACCTGGCGCCGCGCGATCTGGCCCGCGCCTATGCGCTGACCAAGCGCGCCAGCGACGCCGGGCTCGGCATCGCCTCGGCACGGCTCGCGCAGCTCGACAGCCTGATCCCGCTCGAACAGCGCCAGCGCGGCCTCGCGATGCTGCCCGAGATCGAAAAAAGTGAAGCGCGCGCGCGACTCGCCGCGGTGACCGCTTCGACGCCGGCGCCCGCGTCCAGCGCCGCCCCGCCCTCACCGATCAAGACCGCGAGCCTCCCCGCCTCGGTTCCCGGCGCCAGCTATACGCCGCCGCCGGTGCTCGCCTTACCGCCGCGTGTGCCGCCAGAGAAACAGCAACCGCTTCCCCACGCCACCACGATGCCGACACCCGCCGCGCAAGCCGCCACGATCGCCGCCGTCGAAGCGACGGCCGCTGCCGATGCGGCCAAGGGCAAGCCCGGCACGACCTATGCCCCGCCGCCCGCCAGCGAAAAGCAGCCGCCCGCGGCGGCCGCGCCCAAGCCGAAACCGGCAAATAATGCGCCGATCGCGGTTCGCGAAACCCCGACCCCGGCACGCCCCACCGGCGGCAACAGCCCCTGGCGCGCCCAGCTCGGCGCCTTTGGTGTCGAGGCCAACGCCCGCAACCTCTGGGCATCGCTCGGCAAGAAACACCCTGCCGTCGCCGCGCGCCAGCCGATCTACCTCAAGACGGGCAAGGTCACCCGCCTCCAGACCGGCGGCTTTGCCAACAAGGGTGAAGCCAACAATTTCTGCGCCGCGCTCAGCAAGAGCGGGCAGGCCTGTCTGGTGGTGGATAAGTAACGCCAAAATCCTCCCTGTGGCGAAGCCATGGGGAGGTGGCAGCGCGAAGCGCTGACGGAGGGGCGGTAGCGCTACCGTCGCAAAGCCCCTCCACCACTTGCTTCGCAAGCGGTCCCCCTCCCCATGGCTTCGCCACAGGGAGGATTGAAACCCATCTACTCCCCCTTCTCCGCCGCCAACCGCTTCGTGAGCGCCTGACGCGACCGATCAGCATAGCTCCGACACGCGCCGGGACTGGCGTTATACCGCCCCTCGCCCGCATTGTCGGGATGCGCCGCGATCAATATGTCGCATTTCAGCGCTTCGACCGTGCGCCAGCTTTGCGCAAAGGCCGCGACGAAAGGCGCCCCCGCCGCGCTGCTGAACTTGTAATCGTCCGCCGACACCGGGTTCAGGCTCGACGCAAAGACGATCTCCTTGCACGCCTCCGCCCCACCTTCATCGGCGCACGCCTGCCAGCTCCAGCTCATGCTGCCCATCGTATGCCCCGGGGTCGCATGCGCGGTGATCGCGGTCTTGCCCAGCCGCAGCACCTCGCCGTCCGCCATCACGCGCATCGGCGTCGTGACCGCGGGCCAGCTGCCGCCATAGGCAAGCTGCGGATCGTCGGCGGCGTGCCGCCCCGACCGCAACCCCTCGGCGCCGCGCGCGCTCGCCACCACCGTCGCGCCGGTGTCGCGCGCCAGCGCCGCGATCCCGCCCGCATGGTCGAAATGCGGCTCGGTGCTCAGAATAAATTTGATGTCTTTGGGGTCGAACCCCAGCGCGCGGACGTTCGCCAGGATTGCGGGCGCCGCCTGCGGCAGCGCGCCATCGACCAGCACCAGCCCGGCGCCGGTATCGATCAGCACGACGCTCATCCCGCCGAACCCGACCAGATAGCTGCTGCCCAGAATTTTCTCCGGCTTCGCGGGCGCCAGCCACTCTGCCGAGCGCGACGTCACGATCGGCTGGGTCAGCGGATCGACCGCCGGAACCGGCGCCCCGCTCGCCGCGGCGAGCCAGGCCAACAGGCTGATTGCTTCAAACATTTTCGTCTCCCTTCGCAGTCAGGATGCCAAGCGCGCGCGCGCCCGACAAAGCATGAATTCTCGACAAAGCCATGAGAATAATTGATAGCAAGCTATGGACCGCGCCCAGCTCCCCTTGAACGCCCTGCGCGCCTTCGATGCCGCCGCGCGCCACCTCAACTTCACCCGCGCCGCAATCGAGCTTTGCGTCAGCCAGGGCGCAGTGAGCCATCAGGTGGCGCAGCTCGAACGCCGCCTCGGCACCCGCCTGTTCCACCGCCTGCCGCGCGGCCTCGCGCTCACCGACGAGGGGCAGGCGCTCGTCCCCGTCGTCGCCGACGCCTTCGATCGCGTCGCCGCGACGCTCGATCAATATGCCGACGGGCGGTTCCGCGAGGTGCTCAAGGTCGGGGTCGTCGGCACCTTTGCCACCGGCTGGCTGCTCCCGCGCCTCGATGCCTTCGCGCGCGCGCATCCGTCGATCGATCTGCGGATCGCGACCAACAACAACCGCGTCGATCTCGCGGGTGAGGCGCTCGATTTCGCGATCCGCTTCGGCGATGGCGCCTGGCACGCCACCCACGCCGAGCCCCTGCTCGCCGCCCCGCTCGCACCGCTTTGCACCCCCGCCCTCGCGGCGCGGCTGCAATCGCCCGCCGACCTCATCCCCGAACGCCTGCTGCGTTCGTACCGCAGCGACGAATGGGCGCGCTGGTTTGCCAGCATCGGGCTAGTCGCGCCGCTGCTGCGCGGCCCGATGTTCGACAGCAGCGCACTGATGGCGACCGCCGCCGCCGCCGGCCAGGGCATCGCCCTCGCCCCGCCCGCCATGTTCACCCGCGAGCTCGCCGCGGAGATTCTGGTCCAACCGTTCGCCGCCACCATCGACGCGGGCCGCTACTGGCTCACTCGCCTGATATCGCGCCCCGAAAGCGACGCGATGGCGCGGTTCCGGGGGTGGCTCTCGGGTGAAATCGTGGCGGACGAGGAGGCTAGGACGGCGCGTGAAACTGCTGCATGACGCCCAGCGCGACCAGATAGGCGGCTTCGGCATCATGCTCGCGGCGACGCCGCGCCGCCGCGATACTGTCCTGCGCCAGCTGAAAGAAATCGACATGTTGCGGATCGGCTGGCGGCACCGGGAACAGCACAGATCAAAGCCGCTACCCGCGCAGGATTTTCTCCATCGCCTTCCCCCGCGCCAATTCGTCGATCAGCTTGTCGAGATAGCGCAGCTCGCGCATCAGCGGGTCTTCGATCGTCTCGACGCGGATCCCGCAAATCACCCCGGTGATTAGCTCTCGAGCCGGGTTCAGCCGCGGCGCCCGCGCAAAGAAATCCTCGAAGTTCGTCCCCTTCGCCAGTTCGCTCTCCAGCGCTGTCTGGCTATAGCCCGTCAGCCAACGGATAATCTCGTCGACCTCAGCCTTCGTCCGCCCCTTCTTTTCCGCCTTGGCAATATAATGCGGATAGACGCTCGCGACGCTGATCGAAAAGATGCGGTGTTTGGTCATCGAAGCCTTCACGGCGGACACCATAACCGTCGCCCACCCCTTCGTCATCCCGGACTTGATCCGGGATCCACCGCGGCGCTGGAGTCATGGATGCCGGATCAAGTCCAGCATGACGAGGAGCTTGTCTGCTTTGGGGTGGGGAGATGACGGAGCGATCCTCCCCGGAACGGGGAGGGGGACCAGCGAAGCTGGTGGAGGGGCACCATCGGTTTGCCTTGCCGCCGAAGTCGTGCTCCACGGCTCGGTCGTCGGAAAAGTCAGCACATTCGATTGAGGCTGCGGTAACCTCCTGTGCCCCTCCACCACCCTTCGGGTGGTCCCCCTCCCCCGTTGGGGGAGGATCGGCTACGTCCGCTTCCGGCCGTTACCTGCCCCCCTACCCCAGCACCCAGTTCCGCCGCGGATAGCCTTGCGCCCACAGCAGCGTGGTCAGGTCATGATGCCGCACCACCGCCGCCGCCGCCTCGCCCGCCGCGGGGTGCGGATAATATCCGACCCCCAGCCCCGCCGACGTGATCATCGGAATATCGTTCGCGCCGTCACCCACCGCCAGCGTCTCGGCGAGCGGCAGGCCGTGTTTCGCGGCTTCGGCTTTCAGCGTTTCCAGCTTTGCGGCGCTGTCGACGATCGGTTCGATCACCCGCCCGGTCAGCTTGCCGCCCTGTATCTCCAGCTCGTTCGCCAGCACCTTATCGAACCCGATCGCTTCGCCGACCGGCCCCGCAAACGGCATGAAGCCCCCCGACACCAGCACCGACCAGGCGCCGTGCGCCTTCATCGTCTGCACCAGCGTGCGCGCGCCGCGGGTCAGCCTCACCCGTTCCATCCGGCATTCGACCAAAGTCGATTCGGGCATCCCGGCCAGCAATCCTACGCGCTCGATCAACGCCGCGCGGAAATCCAGCTCGCCGCGCATCGCGCGTTCGGTGATTGCTGCAATCTCGGGCTTCAGCCCCGCATAATCGGCGAGTTCGTCGATGCATTCGACCGTGATCATCGTCGAATCCATGTCGGCGATGATCATCTTCTTGGTGCGGTCGCCCTGCGGCTGGACGACGATGTCGAGCGCGCCATGGTCCATCTTGGCCAGTTCGGCGCGCGCGCTGACCAGGCTGCCCTGAAAGACGATGTCGGCGGCATCGCCGATGTCCAGCCAGTGCGGCGCCCCGACATCATGCCCCGTGGCGTCGAGCCGGTCGATCGCTTCGCGAACCACCTCGTCGGTCAGCTTTCCTGCTGCTATCAGCGTCGCGACGAACATGGCGGCTCCTTCATCCTCTCGCGGCCCGCGGCCGCCTGTCGCACTTATCGCTGGCCCCACCGCCAGCGGCAAGAGTGCATTGGCGGTACGGTTGGCAAAAACCGTCGAGTGCGGTGTCGTGATCAACGCCGACGCCAGTCAGGTCTATGCCGACCTCAGGATCCTGTCGGCGCGCCCGACCGACGAAGACATGGCGGGCATCCCGCACCACCTGTTCGGCCATGTCGACGCCGCCGAGCCGCACAATGCCGCGCGCTGGGCCGATGAAGCCCGCGCCGCGATCGCCGCCGCGCACGCCGCGGGCGACATCCCGATCCTCGTCGGCGGCACCGGCCTGCATATCCGCACCTTGCTCCACGGGATTTCGCCGATCCCCGACATCGATCCCGATGTTCGCGCGGCAGTCCGCGCCCTGCCCGTCGCCGATGCTTATGCCGCGCTTGCCCGCGAAGACCCCGATACGGCAGCGCGCCTCAATCCCGCCGACACCACGCGCATCGCCCGCGCGCTCGAAGTCGTCCGCTCGACCGGTCGCCCGCTCGGCCACTGGCACGCGGCGCATACCGGCGGCATCGGCGACACGATCACCCTCGCTCCGCTGATCCTGCTGCCGCCGCGCGAATGGCTGCGGGGTCGCTGCGACGAGCGATTGGTCCAGATGTTCGATCATGGCGCGACCGCCGAGGTCGAAGCGCTGCTCGCGCGCAACCTCGACCCCGATCTTCCCGCGATGCGCGCGATTGGCGTCCCGCAGATCGCGCAATATCTCACCGGCGCCATCGACCGCGACGAAGCGCTCACGCTCACCCAGGCGGCGACGCGCCAATATGCCAAGCGCCAATATACCTGGTTCCGCAACCAGCCCCCGGCGGATTGGCCACGCCACACCGAGTCACTAAACTACGATTCTATTGATGAATTAGCAATTTTATTACGCCAAAGGCTGTTGACAGGATAGAATCATACACCTATTGCCCGCAACCCTGTTGCAGCGCACAAGCGCAGCGTTTTTGCGCCAAGAAGGAGTTTCGTCGTGACGGAAATGAGCGGTGCCGACATGGTGGTTCAGGCGCTGGTCGACCTCGGGGTCGATACGGTGTTCGGCTATCCGGGCGGCGCGGTGCTTCCGATCTACGACGCGCTTTTCAAGCACCCGACGATCAAGCACATCCTCGTCCGCCACGAACAGGCCGCGACCCACGCCGCCGAGGGCTATGCGCGCTCGACCGGCAAGCCCGGCGTCGTGCTCGTCACCTCGGGGCCCGGCGCGACCAATGCCGTCACCGGCATCACCGACGCACTGCTCGACTCGATCCCGATGGTCGTGCTGACCGGGCAGGTTCCGACGACGCTGATCGGCACCGACGCGTTCCAGGAATGCGACACCGTCGGCATCACGCGCCACTGCACCAAGCATAATTATCTGGTGATGGACCCCGACCGCCTCGGCCCGATCCTGCACGAGGCCTTTTATATCGCGACCCATGGCCGTCCCGGCCCGGTCGTGATCGACATTCCGAAGAATGTCCAGGTCGCCACCGGCACCTATTCGATCCCCAACCGGATCGACCATAAAAGCTATCGCCCGCAGGTCGATCCCGACGCTGCCGCGATCACCCAGGCCGCCGCGATGATCGCCGCCGCCGAGCGCCCGATCTTCTACACCGGCGGCGGGGTGATCAACGCCGGCCCCGACGCCAGCGCGGCGCTGCGCCAGCTGGTCGCGCTCACCGGCGCGCCAGTCACCTCGACGCTGATGGGGCTCGGTGCTTTCCCGGCGGACGATGACAAGTGGCTCGGCATGCTCGGCATGCACGGCACCTATGAATCGAACATGGCGATGAACCGCGCCGACCTGATCATCGCAGTCGGCGCGCGCTTCGACGACCGCGTCACCGGCCGCCTCGACGCTTTCTCGCCCGATTCCAAAAAGATCCACATCGACATCGACAGGAGCTCGATCAACAAGATCGTCCCCGTCGACCTCGCGATCGTCGGCGATGCCGGGCGCGCGCTCGATGCGCTGATCGCCGCGTGGGGCGACAAGGGTTATAAGGCGCGCGACCTCGGCGAATGGTGGCGCCGCATCGACGGCTGGCGCGCCACCCGCTGCCTCGACTTTCCCGAAAAGAAAGAGGATGGCGCCGAAATCATGCCGCAGCGCGCGGTCAAGGCGCTGTTCGACGCAACCCGCGGCCGCGATCCGATCATCACCACTGAAGTCGGCCAGCACCAGATGTGGGCGGCGCAGCATTTCCATTTCGACAGCCCCAACCGCTGGCTCACCAGCGGCGGGCTCGGCACGATGGGCTATGGTTTCCCGGCCGCGGTCGGCGCGCAGATCGCGCACCCCGACCGCCTCGTCATCTGCGTCGCGGGCGAAGCCTCGCTCCAGATGAACATCCAGGAAATGGGCACAGTCAGCCAGTATCGCCTGCCGGTGAAGATCTTCATCCTCAACAACCAGTGGATGGGCATGGTCCGCCAGTGGCAGGAACTCACCTATGAAAGCCGCTATTCGAACAGCTATTCGGACAGCCTGCCCGATTTCGTGAAGCTCGCCGACGCCTATGGCTGGACCGGCATCCGCATTGACAATCTGGGCGAACTGGCGGACGGCATCCAGCGGATGATCGATACCCCCGGCCCGGTGATCGTCGACTGCCGCGTCGCGCAGCTCGCCAACTGCTTCCCGATGATCCCCTCGGGCGCTGCGCACACCGACATGATCCTCCAGCCGAACGACATCGTCGGCACGATGGACGACGAAGCGAAAGCACTGGTCTAAGCCGATGAAAATCCACACCGAAGCGGGCGAGCGCCATGTGCTCGCCGTCACCGTCGATAACGAAGCCGGCATTCTTGCCAAGATCACCGGGCTGTTCTCGGCGCGCGGCTATAATATCGAAAGCCTGACCGTCGCCGACATCAGCGCCGATCATGCGCTGTCGCGGATCACCATCGTCACCAGCGGCCCGCCCGCGGTGATCGACCAGATCATCGCCCAGCTCGACCGGCTCGTTCCCGTCCACTCGGTCACCGACCTTGCCGACGGCGGCGCGCATGTCGAACGCGAGATCGCGCTCGTGAAGGTCGCGGGCACCGGCGACAAGCGCATCGAGGCGCTGCGCATGGCCGACGTCTTTCGCGCCAAGGTCGTCGACACGACGCTCACCAGCTTCATCTTCGAAATCACCGGGACGAGCGACAAGGTCGACCGCTTCATCGCGCTGATGCGCGAATGCGGGCTGGTCGAGGTCGGCCGCACCGGCGTCGTCGCCATCGCCCGCGGGTCGGAGGCGCTCTAGAGTTTACCACTAACTTCGTCATCCCGGCGAAGGCCGGGATCTCACCGTTGCAGATAGACGCGAAGGCGGGATCCCGGCCTCCGCCGGGATGACGACCAAGCAAATACACGAAGGGGTTTAGTCCAATGCAGGTTTATTACGATCGCGACGCCGACCAGGATCTGATCAAGGGCAAGAAGGTCGCCGTCGTCGGCTACGGCAGCCAGGGTCACGCCCACGCGCAGAACATGCGCGACAGCGGCGTGCGTGAAGTCGCGATCGCGCTCCGCCCCGGCTCAGCAACGGCCAAGAAGGCCGAAGCCGCGGGCTTCAAGGTCATGACGAACAAGGAAGCCGCCGAATGGGCCGACGTGATCATGATCGCCGCCCCCGACGAGCATCAGGCGAAAATCTATGCCGACGACATCGGCCCGAACATGAAGCCCGGCGCCGCGCTCGCCTTCGCCCACGGCCTCAATATCCACTTCGGCCTGATCGAGGCGCGCCCTGATATCGACGTCTTCATGGTCGCCCCCAAGGGACCCGGCCACACCGTGCGCAGCGAGTATCAGAAGGGCGGCGGCGTCCCCTGCCTGATCGCCGTCGCGCAGGAAGCACAGGGTGCGGCGGCATCGGGCAACGGCTATGCCAAGGCGCTCGCGCTCAGCTACGCGAGCGCTGTCGGCGGCGGCCGCAGCGGCATCATCGAAACCACCTTCAAGGAAGAATGCGAAACCGACCTGTTCGGCGAACAGGCGGTGCTCTGCGGCGGCATCACCCACCTGATCCAGGCGGGTTTCGAAACGCTGGTCGAGGCGGGCTACGCCCCCGAAATGGCCTATTTCGAATGCCTCCACGAAACCAAGCTGATCGTCGACCTGCTCTATGAAGGCGGCATCGCGAACATGCGCTATTCGATCTCGAACACCGCCGAATATGGCGATATCAAGACCGGCCCGCGCATCATCACCGCAGAAACCAAGGCCGAAATGAAGCGCGTCCTCCAGGACATCCAGTCGGGCCGCTTCGTCAAGGATTTCGTGCTCGACAACCAGGCCGGCCAGCCCGAACTGAAGGCCAGCCGCAAGGCCGCCGCCGCGCACCCGATCGAAAAGACCGGCGCCGAACTGCGCGCGATGATGCCGTGGATCGCCAAGAACAAGCTGGTCGACAAGGCGGTGAACTGACGGGAACGATCCTCCCTGTGGCCGCAGGCCATGGGGAGGTGGCAGCGCGAAGCGCTGACGGAGGGGCAATAACGCGACGCCGCGGCCCCTCCACCATATGCTTCGCGAACGGTCCCCCTCCCTATGGCTTCGCCACAGGGAGGATCAGGCACAAGCAAACCCCGAGACCCTTCCGCATCGGCAGCCAAAACGCTAACGACCGACCATGCCATCCCCCCTCCCCTTCGCCTGCCGGTGCGGCGCCGTCACCGGCGCCCTGCTCGACGTCGGCCCCGATCAGGGTGACCATGTCGTCTGCCATTGCACCGACTGCCAGGATCTGACGCGCCATCTTGGCCATGCCGAGCATGTGCTCGATGCGCATGGCGGCAGCGCGCTCTACCAGTCGCGCTGCGCGCGCCTGCGGCTCGACACCGGCCGCGATCAGCTCGCCTGCGTCCATCTCACCGACAAGCCGACGCTGCGCTGGTACGCCGCCTGCTGCGGCATGCCGCTGTTCAACACCTATGCCAACGGCAAGCTGCCCTATATCACCACCCAGCTCGCCGCCTGCGATCCCGCGACGCGGGACACGCTGGTCGGCCCGCCGCGCGGCCATCTCTTCACCGACGACGGCATCGGTGATACCAGCGCGCTCCCCAGGATGAGCATGGGCCAGCTGATGCGCCGCTTCTTCCCGCGCATGTTCCGCGACCTCCTCTCGGGCGACCGCCGCCGCTGCCCGCTTTTCGACCCAAAAACCCTCGAACCGATTGCCACGCCCCGCCGCCTGACCGCCGAAGAACGGCAGGCGCTGCGCGGCAGCGGCCGCACAGACTAGGAATTTTGTCGTCGCGGCGAAAGCGGCATCCCCGCCATCGCGGGCGTGACCAGAGAAAGAAAACCATGGCGCCCTCTCCCTTCGCCGCCCATCACGCCGACCTCGCGGCGCTCGCGCACGACAACCGCCGCCGCGCCCTCGCACCCCGCGCCGGGCGTGATTTCGCCTCGAACGACTATCTCGGCCTCGCCGACAGCGACGCGCTGCGCAATGCGCTCACCGCCGGGATCGCGCGCGGCCTGCCCACGGGGTCGGGCGGCTCGCGCCTGCTGCGCGGCAACCATCCCGAACATGAAGCGCTCGAGGCGCACGCCGCGCGCCATTATGGCAGCGAGGCGGCGCTGTTCTTTCCCACCGGCTTCGCCGCCAACGCCGCGCTGTTCGCGGCGCTGCCGCAGCGCGGCGACCTTGTCGTCCACGACGAGCTGATCCACGCCAGCGCCCACGACGGCATGAAGCTCGGCCGCGCCGGAACCGTCGCCGCAGCGCACAACGACGCGCAGGCGTTCGACGACATCATCACCCGCTGGCGCGTCGGCGGCGGCACGGGAACGCCGTGGATCGCGGTCGAAAGCCTCTATTCGATGGACGGCGACCGCGCCCCGCTCGCCGCGCTCGCTGCCGTCGCCGACCGCCATGACGCGATCCTCGTCGTCGACGAAGCCCACGCCACCGGCGTCTTCGGTCCCGGCGGCGCCGGGCTGGCACACGGTTTGGCGCGCCGCGACAATCTGATCACCCTCCACACCTGCGGCAAGGCGCTGGGGGCCGAAGGGGCGCTGCTCTGCGCCCCCGCCATCGCCTGCGACTTCATCGTCAACCGCGGCCGCCCGTTCATCTTCTCGACCGCCCCCTCGCCGCTCATGGCGTGGCTGGTGCAGCAGGCGATCGAGATCGTCGCGACCGAGCCCGAACGGCAGGCGCGCCTGCACGCCGTCGTTCGCCATGCTGCCGAACGCCTCGTCCCGCTCGGCGTCCCGGCCAGCGGCACCCAAATCCTGCCCGTCGTCATCGGCGACAACCAGCGCACGATGCGGATCGCCGCGACGTTGCGCGAGGCGGGTTTCGACATCCGCGGCATCCGCCCGCCGACCGTCCCGCAGGGGACCGCAAGGCTGCGCATTGCAATCACGCTGAATATCGACGAGGCCGACATCGACGCGATGGCCGACGCGCTCGCGCAGGCGATGGCCGTGGCATGACGCGCTTCGTCGTCACCGGCACCGACACCGGCATCGGGAAAACGATCTTCGCCGCCGCGCTCGCGGGCGCAACTGGCGCGCCATATTGGAAGCCAATTCAGGCAGGGCTAGACGACGAAACCGACAGTGAGACGGTCGCCAGACTCCTCCCCGTCGCGCAGCGATGGGGAGGGGGACCGCCGCGAAGCGGTGGTGGAGGGGCGACGACGGTGCCTGAAAGCCCCTCCGTCAGTCCTGCGGACTGCCACCTCCCCATTGCTGCGCAACAGGGAGGCAACATCCTTCCCGAAGCCTATCGCCTCGTCACCGCCGCCTCGCCGCACATCGCCGCCGAGATCGACGGCGTCACGATCGACCTCGACCGGCTCACCCCGCCCCCCGGCGACCTGATCGTCGAAGGCGCGGGCGGCGCGCTCGCCCCGGTGACGCGCACGACCCTCTACGCCGACATCTTCGCGCGCTGGCAAATCCCCGTCATCGTCTGCGCCCGCACCGCGCTCGGCACGATCAATCACAGTCTGCTGACGATCGAGGCACTGCGCGCGCGCGGCGTCCCCATCCACGGCCTCGCCTTCCTCGGCGATGCGGTGGAGGACAGCGAAGCGATCATCGCCGCGATCGGCGGCGTCCGCCGCTTGGGCCGCCTGCCGCTCGTCGATCCGCTAACGCCGGAAAATCTGGCGGCGGCGTTTAACGCGAACTTCGATCTCACGGATTTCCAATAGACAATCGTCATCCCGGCGAAGGCCGGGATCTCGCCGGTGCGTTTTCCTGACAGGGTGAGATCCCGGCCTTCGCCGGGATGACGGAATTGAGTAAGGCCCAGGCCATGACCACCAACCATTCCCCCATCTGGCACCCCTTCACCCAGCACGGCCTCGGCGACGCCATCCCGCTCATCGCCCGCGGCGACGGTGCGCGGCTTTACGACGCCGACGGCAACCACTGGATCGACGCCATCTCCAGCTGGTGGGTCACCACCCACGGCCACGCGCACCCGCGCATCATGGCCGCGATCCGCGCCCAGTCCGGAAAGCTCGACCAGCTCATCTTCGCGGGCTGGACGCATGAGCCCGCCGAAAGCCTCGCCGCCGAGCTGATCCGCATCACGCCCGATCCGCTCACCCGCGTCTTCTTTTCGGACTCGGGCTCGACCAGCGTCGAGGTCGCGCTCAAAATGGCGCTCGGCTATTGGTATAACATCGGCGAACCACGCCACCGCATCCTCGTCCTCGAACATAGCTATCATGGCGACACGATCGGCACGATGTCGGTCGGCGAGCGCGGCGTGTATAACCGCGCCTGGCAGCCTTTGCTGTTCGACGTCGACACCATCCCCTTTCCGCACGAGGGGCTTGAGCAAGCCACCCTCGACGCGCTCGAAGCGGCGTGCGCAGCCAAACCCGCGGCCTTCATCGTCGAACCGCTGATCCTCGGCGCGGGCGGCATGCTCATTTATCCGCCGTGGGTGCTCGCCGAAATGCGCAGCATCTGCGCGCGCCACGGCGTCCTCTTCATCGCCGACGAGGTGATGACCGGCTGGGGGCGCACCGGCACCCGCTTCGCCTGCGACCAGGCGGGGGTGATCCCCGACATCATGTGCCTGTCGAAAGGCCTCACCGGCGGCAGCCTGCCGCTCGCGGTCACGCTCTGCATCGAGCCGATCTTCGCGGCGCATTATTCGACCGACCGCGCCAAAACCTTCTATCATTCGTCGAGCTACACCGCGAACCCGATCGCCTGCGCCGCCGCGGGCGCCAACCTCGAAATCTGGCGCGACGAACCGGTGCAGGGGCGCATCGACGCGCTCGCCGACGCACAGGCCGCGCATCTCTCGCTCTTCGGCCACGACCCGCGCATCGCGGGCCCCCGCCGCCTCGGCACCATCGCGGCGCTCGACATCGTCGTCCCCGACGGCGGCTATCTGTCCAACCTCGCCCCGCGCCTGATCGCCTTCTACCGCGACCACGGCATCCTCCTCCGCCCGCTCGGCAACACGCTGTATGTGATGCCGCCCTATTGCATCACGGCAGAGGAACTGGCGCAGGTGTGGGATGCGATCAGGGCGTCGCTGGAGGTGATATAGAGATGGCAGCTAACGACCGATAGCGGACATAGCCGATCCTCCCCCAACGGGGGAGGGGGACCACCCGAAGGGTGGTGGAGGGGCACAGGCGGTTTGCGCTGCGCTGGGCTGAAAGAACCAAGCTTTACGGGAACGTAGCAGGGGCGCACGACTTCGGCGGCAAGACAAACCGATGGTGCCCCTCCACCAGCTTCGCTGGTCCCCCTCCCCGTTCCGGGGAGGATCGGCTCGTCCGCTCCCCCCTTAGCAGACATCGACCTCACCCCCCAAATTTCGCATCCGCCGGCACCACCGCCCAATTCTTCTCCGCCGCCGCAATATAGCCCGCGCGGTCCTCGTCCCACTTCGCCTTCACCGCCTGATTGAAGTTCAGGTACAGCTTCCCATCGACCACCGCATAAGCCAGCGGATCGCCCGGCGCGAGATAGCCGCGCGCCATCGCCCACGCGCAATGCCCGCCATAGCGCGGCATGAACGCTTCGGGATTGGCGGCAAAGCGCGCCGCATTGGCGCCATTGGCGAAATGATAGACCGCGCCGTCATGCGCGACCGCGAAATCGGCGTCGCCCTTCACCGGCACCCCGTCGCCGTCGAAATAGCTCACCGCATCATAGCCGCTGACCGCGACATTGCCGCCTTCGACCCCGACATAGACCGGGGCGGCATAGGCCTGCGGGGTAAAGGCCGCGAGCGACAGCGGCGCCGTCGCCGCCGCGAGCAGGAAGAACAGGGCTTGGTTTTTCACGATCGATCTCCATCCGGGTCGAACGGCCCGATGCCGCCGCCCTTCGCTCCCAATTCGCGGCCAGGGCGCAAAGGGTTACGCGGACAGGTTCGGCTTAGGTTCATCTGCACGCTTCATGCTAAACGGCAGCGACAGCGACCGGGAAGGCGACGAACGACAATGAACAAGGCCGGCCTTCTCCTCCCCCTTCTCGCCACGCTCACCCTCGCCATGCCCGCCGCGGCGCAGGACGACAGCCTCGGCCAATCGGCGCAGCCGCCGCAGCGCACCTCGGTGCTCTACACCTATGGCGACGAACCCTGTCCCGAGCCCGAGGGCAATGAAATCGTCGTCTGCGCGCAGCAGCCCGAATCCGAACGCTATCGGGTGCCCAAGGAACTGCGCGAGGAACTGAAGGACGATGCGCCGGTCGGCGGCGGCAGCTGGGCGTCAAAGGTCGAAGGCTATGACAATATTGCCCGCCAGACGCGCCCCGACAGCTGCTCGCCGGTCGGCAGTTATGGCTACACCGGCTGCGCCGCGCTGGCGCTGCGCCAATGGTTCGAGGCGCGCCGCGCCCGCTGACGCGATTCCTCGCAAGAATTTACCGTAGCCCTGAGCCTGTCGAAGGGCGTCTCTCGCCGATAAGCGCCCCCTTCGACTGCCTTGCAGGCGCTCAGGACAGGCTTCGACAGGCTCAGGGCTACGGTGCACGGGCTGCGGATCGCAGCGGACGCACAGAACACGGAACCATGCAACGAAACGCAGCGTTTCCAGCCTCGTGATTGACCGCCACGCCGCGCGCGGCCTAGCTTGCGCGCACCCCCAACAGGAGATCATGTTCATGCGCCGCATCATCCCGCTCGCCGCCCTCGCCGCCGCCATCGTCGCGGTTCCCGTCGTCGTCGCCCAAAGCCCCGGGATGCCGGGCGCCCCCGACAAGTCGCGCGTCGCCGCGGGCACCTATGCCGCCGACGCGGGGCACACGATGGTGGTCTGGGAAGTCGATCATTTCGGCTTCAGCGACTATAGCGGCATCTTCGGCGACGTCACCGGCACGCTCGTCATCGACCCCGCCAATCCCGCCGCGTCCAGGGTCGATGTGACGATTCCGGTCGCCAAGGTCACCACCGCCAGCAGCGGCCTCACCGGCCACCTTCTCCGCGCGGGCAAGGACGGCGGCAAGCCCGACTTCTTCGGCCCCGCCCCCGCCGACGCCAAATTCGTGTCGACCCGCGTCGTCTTGGGCGACGACGGCGACGAGGCGAAGGTCACCGGCAATCTGACCCTCAACGGCGTCACCAAGCCGGTTACCCTCGACGTCGATTTCCACGGCGCCGGGACCAACCCCTACAACAAGAAAGCCACCGTCGGCTTCAACGCCGAAACCACGATCCGCCGCAGCGATTTCGGCATCACCTACGGCATTCCCGCGGTCAGCGACGAAGTCGAACTCGAAATCCACGCCGCGTTCGAAAAGCAGTGAGCTTTCTTTTCGTCACCCCGGCGTAGGCCGGGGTCTCGCCGGTGCGGCCACGCGCGACGGCGATATTCCAGCTTGCGCCGGAATGACGGGAACGCACCCCAATCTGTCACACGCACCGCGTAAAAACGGGGGCGGGATCTCACCGGTCCCGCCCCTTTTGCGAGGAGTGCGTGTGATGAGCGAACTGGTACGCGAAATTGTCGACGTGAACGCCTTCATCGGCGGCGACGAGGAAAATCCGCTGCTGACGGTCGAAGCCGAAGGGCTGACCCCGACCGCGGGCTGGACCAGTGTCCGGCTCGACCCGCATGTTTATGTCACCCCGCCCGAAGACGGGGTGCAGGACTTCGACCTTGTCGGCGACCGGCCCGTCGGCGGCGACGAGGGCGACATGGCGGCGGTCGAGGCGGCATGGGAAGGACCGCTCCCCGAATGGCTGATCGCAGTGCGCGTCCACGCCGTCGACAATATGATGGAGGACGAGATTTTCGAGCCGTGGGACGAGGACGCCGACGACGCCGCGAGCGAGGCCGCCTGACCCACCCGCTTTCCGGCCCCCTGGACTGCGCCGGGCCCTATGCTCCCTCTTGGGTTGGCACCGCGGCCCGGCGGCATTTTCGGTTCATCGCGGGGCCAGCATCGCGGGCCTAACCTCCCCCCAACCAAGGGAGGACCATCATGCGTATCCTGCTGCTCGCCGCCGCATTCGCCGCCGCCCCCGCGCTCGCGCAAGCCAACCCGCAAATCGACTATCCCGCCTTCCAGACGCTCACTGCCGGCGTCGCGCCCGCGCGTGCCAGCCGCCTGCTCGCCTTCGACGCGTTCAAGGCCGAAGCCGCCAAGCCCGGCACCCTCCTCCTCGACGCGCGCTCCAGCGACGCTTTCCGGCGCGGGCATATCAAGGGTGCGGTCAACCTGCCGCTGACCGATTTTACCGCGGACAGCCTCGCCGCGGTGATCGGCGCCAACCCCGACCGCCCTATCCTCATCTATTGCAACAATAATTTCCGCAACAATGTCGCCCCGGTGCCGGTCAAGGCGGCCGCGCTCGCGCTCAATATCCAGACCTTCATCAACCTCGTCGGCTATGGCTATCCCAATGTGTACGAGCTCGCCGACGTCGTCGATTTCAATGATCCCCAGGTGGAGTGGGTGAAGGGATAACACCCCGCCCACGCAATTTTCCCACTCCCCCCTTGCCAAGCGCGACATTTTGCATCATTGGCACGGCCATGAGCGGCAACGCCCTTCTTCTTCTGCGACTTACACGCCCTTGGGCGTGACACTGGCTGCGCGTTAGTCGCGGCCACCCGCCCAAGGGTCCGACCGACACACAGCGCCACCACCGGAAGAAGTTAGCTCACCATGACCATGCTCCGCGATCCGTCCGCGAAATATAGCCCCTTCCCGCAGGTTCCGCTCGCGACCCGCGAATGGCCCGCCCGCGTCACCACCGCGGCGCCGATCTGGCTCTCGACCGACCTTCGCGACGGCAACCAGTCGCTGATCGACCCGATGGATGCCGAGAAAAAGACCCGCTTCTTCGACCTGCTCGTGCGCATCGGGTTCAAGGAGATCGAGGTCGGCTTTCCCGCCAGCGGCGCGACCGACTTCGACTATATCCAGAACCTCGTGCGCTCGGGCCGCATCCCGGAGGGCGTCACCCCGCAGGTGCTGACGCAGAGCCGCGCCGACCTCATCCGCACCAGCTTCGACAGCCTGGAGGGCGCGAAAACCGCGATCGTCCACGTTTATAACGCGGTCAGCCCGGCGTGGCGCAAGATCGTCTTCGGCATGGAGATGGACGAGATCAAGGGCATCGCGATCGAGGGCGCAAAGCAGCTCCGCGACAATGCCGCGCGCCTCCCCGGCACCGACTGGCGCTTCGAATATAGCCCCGAAACCTTCTCGACCGCCGAGCTCGATTTCAGCATCGCGTGCTGCGAAGCGGTGATGGACATCCTCCAGCCCACCGCCGACAAGCCGATCATCCTCAACCTGCCCGCCACGGTCGAGGCCGCGACGCCGAACATCTACGCCGACCAGATCGAATATTTCTGCAAGAACCTTCCGAACCGCGACCGCGCGATCATCTCGCTGCACACCCACAACGACCGCGGCACCGGCGTCGCCGCGGCCGAGCTTGGCCTGCTCGCGGGCGCCGACCGCATCGAGGGCTGTTTGTTCGGCAATGGCGAGCGCACCGGCAACACCTGCCTCGTCACCATCGCGCTCAACATGTACACGCAGGGCGTCGACCCCGCGCTCGACTTCTCGAACATCGACGAAGTCATCCAGACGGTCGAATATTGCAACAACCTGCCCGTCCACCCGCGCCACCCCTATGGCGGCGAGCTGGTGTACACCGCCTTTTCGGGCAGCCATCAGGACGCGATCAAGAAAGGCTTCGCCGCGCGCGAGCGCCAGAATGACGAGCGCTGGGAAGTCCCTTATCTGCCCATCGACCCCGCCGACCTCGGCCGCAGCTATGAAGCGGTGATCCGCGTCAACAGCCAGTCGGGCAAGGGCGGCGTCGCCTGGGTGCTCGAACAGGACAAGGGGCTGAAACTGCCCAAGAAAATGCAGGCCAGCTTCAGCCATGTCGTGCAAGCGCTCGCCGACCGGACGAGCCGCGAACTCGGCGCCGAAGACATCTGGCAGGCGTTCGAGGGCCAATATCTCGCCACATCGGGAAAGCGCTTCCAGCTCGTCGACTGGTCGGAGACGCACAGCGGCGCCGACCGCATCTTCGCCGGCAAGCTCACCATCGACGGCACCCCGCGCAGCGTCAGCGGCCGCGGCAATGGCCTGATGTCGAGCGTCATCGCGGCGCTCAGCGAAAGCGGCGGCCCGGTGATGGACATCGTCGACTATAGCGAGCACGCAATCGGCCAGGGCAGCAATGTGCAGGCCGCGGCCTATGTTGAGTGCCGCACGGCGGACGGGAAAAGCCTGTTCGGCTGCGGGCTGGACACCGACGTCGCGACCGCGAGCGTGCGGGCGATCCTCAGCGCCGCCAACGGCGCCTGAAAATCCTCCCTGTGGCCGAAGGCCATGGGGAGGTGGCAGCGCGAAGCGCTGACGGAGGGGCCAACGCCCTCACAGGCGGGCGCAAGCCCGCCGCCCCTCCACCACTTCGTGGTCCCCCTCCCCATGCCTTCGGCACAGGGAGGATTCTAGTACGCCAATCCTCCCTGTCGCGAAGCGATGGGGAGGCGGACCGCTCGCGCAGCGAGTGGTGGAGGGGCGGAGTTGCGCTATTCGGTCTGCTCGTGAGCTAACTGGATGTCGACGCCCAGGCAATCGACTGTCCGCTGACCATTGTTCTCAATCCGTTCCAATCCTATATCGGACCTGCGGATTTATCGAGGAATGCGGGAATGGGAAATACGTCTTTCGGGTGGACTTGCCCTCACTGTTCGATGGTGCAGACGGTCACCGACAACAAGCATACAACTAAAATTTCATCTCTGGAAATTAGCGGCCAAGCGGAGGGGCCCATCGCCATCTCCACGACAGCTGTCGGATGCTCAAACCAAGCATGCTTACGAACGACTGTGCACGCAACTGTTGGACCCTGCCATCGGGTTTCCAATGGCTATAGTACTGACCTCCTCCTTAAGGATGGAGAATCCCCTCTTTTCAAACAATACTTATGTCCGCAGGGCACCGGAAAACCGCAACCAGATTATATACCTAAACCAATCCGCGATGATTACTATGAAGCATGCCTCATCCGAGACCTAAGTCCAAAGGCGTCGGCAACTTTAGTTAGGCGTTGCCTACAAGGAATGATCCGAAACTTCGCCAAAATTACAGGAAAAACTCTTTACCAAGAAATTCAGATGCTATAAAACTCAGTGAAAGATGGCACAGCCGATCGAGCCATTTCTGAAGAAAGCGTCCAAGCAATTGATCATGTGCGCGGCATCGGAAACATCGGTGCTCATATGGAAAAAGACATTGACCAAATCATCGATGTCGATCCGGGAGAAGCTCAAGCTCTAATTGGGCTGGTCGAAATGCTGTTCGATGAATGGTATGGAGCCAGAGCGCGCCGGGCAGCTCGACTTGCCGATATTGGCCTAATAGCCGATCAAAAGGCCGCGCAAAAGAAGCTGACTGCGCTGACCGAAGCTCGATCGAAAGATCAGATGGAAGATACAGGGGAAGAGTCTGCATAGGTGGCGTTCGGGCGCCAAAAGGCGAAGCAGCACATCACCCGCCGCCGTCTATCAACCCAAACGGCCGCCCGACCGCGCAGCGTTCCGGCTCGGCAGCGGCGCGGCGCTGCCGATCACCCAGGTTCGCCTCATCAACGGCGCGAAAGCGCGCAAAACCGCGCCCGGATTGCGCGCCATCGGCTGAAACCTTGACTTTTCAAGGAAAACTGCCATATTGCCTCGGCTATCGTCGCCTGCGACGGAAATTTACGGTCCTTCGGGACATTATCTTCCCTTCACACGCCACCAGCTCCTGCGGTGCTTTTGCCGCGGGATTCCTGTTTCTCGTGAAAGGAAACACCCCATGCCGATCGGCACCGTAAAATTCTTCAACGCCGACAAGGGCTATGGCTTCATCGAAAATGAAGACGGCTCGGGCGACAGTTTTGTCCACATCACCGCGGTTCAGGCCGCGGGCATGGACACGCTCAACAAGGAACAGCGCGTGTCCTACGAACTCGAAACCGGCCGCAATGGCAAGGTTTCTGCCATCAACCTCCAGTCGGCCTGATTTTTGGCCAAAGAGGAATTGATGACCTTCGAGGGGCAGATCGACGAGATCCTGCCCGACGGGCGCTTCGGCGTCGTGCTCGAAAATGGCCATCGGGTCGTCGTTTACACGGCCGGCCGCATGCGGCGTTTCCGCATCCGGTCGGTCGTCGGCGACGCCGTGCGCGTCGAAATGACGCCCTATGACCTCAGCAAGGGCCGCCTCGTCTACCGCGAACGCGGGGCGGGGCCGGTTCCACCCGGCCAGCGCAAACGGCGCGGGCCGTGATCCCAAGGGGATCGGCGCGATCCGCGCCGACCTTCAACGCAAGACACTCAAAACAAAGATAAAGATGATGATTTCATTCAACAACAACTCGATTTTTCCCGCTCTGCCCGCGCTGTCGCTGGCTGGCAAGGCCCAGACGGTCAACCCGTCGCGCCACCGCCGCCCGACGCTTTCGCGCCGCGAGCTCCGGCGTTTGATCGCCGATATGGTCGATTGATCGACCCAACATAAGGAAGCAGCCATGTCGGCCACCATCGAATTCTACTCCGCCCAAGCCGCGAAATGCACCGCCGAAGCCGATGCGTCGGCGTTGACCCAGGTCCGCGACCGCAATCTGCGCGCCGCGGCGGCCTGGCAGGCGATGGCCGACAAGCTGCTCCACACTGAAAAATTGCGCGCCGACAAGGAGCGCGCGGCGGCGACCAACGCCTGACCAAAAACCGCTTTCCTACATTTCACCCATATGGTTCATTCTGACGGTTTCACCAAACCGAAAGGACGAATCGATGGACGACTATGCGTACGACCCCGCCGCTATCCCCGCCCCCGCCAGCTATCACTGGACGCCGCGGCTCCAGCGCGAATTTCTGGAGGCGTTTGCCACCAACGGGTCGGTAAAGATTTCGGCGGCAAAGGTCGGCATGTCACCCGCCGCCGTCTATCAGCTGAAACAGCGGCCCGCGGGCGCGGCGTTCCGGCTCGGTTGCGGCGCGGCACTGCTGATCGCGCGCGGGCGACTCGTCGACGAACTGCTCGACCGCGCGATCTGGGGGCATGACGAAACCACCGAGCTGCAACGCGAGGACGGCCGCAGCTTCATCAAGCGCCGCCGCATCGACAGCCGCCTTGGCCTCGCGATGCTCGCGCGGCTCGACCGCATGGTCGAAACGCGCGCAGAGGCGGGCGAGGATATGCTGGCCCAATCGATCGCGGCCGACTGGCCCGGCTTTCTGGCGCTGTTCGACGCCGCTGCGGCGCCGGGCGCCGCAGACGCCACGGGCGCGGAGGGCGCGCCGGGCGACCTTATCGCCGCGCTCGCGGTCTGGCTGGCGGCGCGCGACCGCTGCACCGACCCGGTCGCCGTCTTGGCCGGGGATAGTGAAATCGCGCGTCAAGTTGCGCAGATTTCCGCCGATCCGGGCTATGGCGACGATGGCAGCGAAACCCCCGAAGAGGCGGCGGCGGCGATGACCGTGTGGTTCGACGACCATGCGGGCGACTGGCGCACCGACTTCCCGCCGCCCGCCGATTTCTGGGGGCACGAGGAGGGGCAGTTCGGCGACCCCGCCTATGCCCGCGCGCTCGATGACGACGAGCTGGAAGTTTACGAAAACCTGCGCGCGGCCGAGGTCACCCCGCTGCTGATCGCGGGCGAAGCCGCGCGCCGCGCCTTTTTCGCTTCGCTCGATCCGGCCAATGATGCCGCAGCCGATCAGGCGGGCGCGGATGCCTGGCCGGAGCAGCGGGCGCGCGGGTGAGCGACGGTGGTGATCGCTCACGGTCAGGCACCGGCGGCGGCGCCTTACAATCGCCTTGCGCCGCCCCCATATAGATATCATCGCGGTATTGATGGTCATGAGCCGCCGCGGCTGAGAGACCTGCGCGCTCCCGCTTACCCGCACAGGAGCCGCGCCCGATGAACAGCCGAGCCAAACCCGCTACCCCTCCCGTCGGCAAGGCGCAGGTCACCGCACCCGCCAAGCCCGCCAGCGCTGCGGCGAGGGCCGACGCCGCGACCGATGCCGACGCGCCCGCCCGCACCCGTACCAATAATTATTTCCGCAAGAAACGTACGCCACTCGCGCGCGACGATGCCAAGCGGCAGGGCGACATCAGTCAGCTGGCGTTCCTGACCATGGGCGGGCGCGATGCGGCGGTCGAATTCCTCAACAGCGAAAATGCCGCGCTCGGTGGCCGCCCGCTTGCGCTCGCCACCGCCAGCGCCGAAGGCTTTGAACAGGTGGCCGCCGCAATCCGCGCCATGGCGCCTGGCGCCACCCCGTCATGAGCCGCGCGATGAACGTCACGCTGACCGAGGCCGAGGTGATCGCGCTGTGCAAGAGCGCGGGGGTGATCATCAGCGCGATCGAACCCCTGCCCGATGGTGGCACCCGCCTCGTCTGCGTCTCGCCCGACGGCGCCGACACGATGCGCAAGAAGCTGAAGAAAAGCCTGATCGACGGCACCGTCACCCGCCACCGTTTCTACCGCGCCCCGGGGTCCGAAGGGGGCTATTAACAATCGGCGGCGCGCGACAACAGATAGTCGCGTTCGCGGTCATTGCCGGCCAGCGCCGCCGCCGCCGTGAACGCCGCCTTCGCCTCGGCGGGGCGTCCGGCGCGGAGCAGGAAGTCGCCGCGCGCCGCGGGTAGCGGGGCATAGTGGCGCAGCGCTGCGTCGTCCGCGATCCGGTCGACCAGCGCCAGTCCGGCGTCGGGGCCGAACGCCATGCTGTGCGCGACCGCGCGGTTCAGCTCGACCACCGGCGAGGGCATCACCTGCCCCAGCCGGTCGTACAGCGCCGCGATGCGCCGCCAGTCGGTGTCCTCGGCGCGCCGCGCCCGCGCGTGGCACGCCGCGAGCGCCGCCTGCAACGCATAGGGGCCATTGGCGCCGCCCAGCGCCTCGGCGCGGGCCAGTGCGTTGAGGCCGCGGCGGATGAGCAGCTGGTCCCAGCGCGCCCGGTTCTGCTCGGTCAGCGGCACGAACTGACCGTCGGGACCGGCGCGCGCCGCCAGCCGCGACGCCTGGATCTCGACCAGCGCGAGCAGCCCCAGCACCTCGGGCTGCTCGGGCATCAGGCCGGCCAGGATGCGCGCCAGCCGCTGCGCCTCGGCGCAGAGCGGCGGGCGGACCAGCGACGGCCCCGCGGTTGCGGCATAGCCTTCGTTGAAGATCAGATAGACGACCTCGAGCACCGACGGCAGCCGCGCCGCCAGCTCGGCGCCGCGGGGGACTTCGAACTGGACCCCGGCCTTGGCAATCGCTTTCTTGGCCCGGGTAATCCGCGCCGCGATCGCCGTTTCGTTGGAAAGGAACGCCCGTGCAATCTCCTCCACCGTCAGCCCGCCGACCAGCCTCAGCGTCAGCGCGGCGCGCCCTTCGGCGCCGATCACCGGGTGGCATGCGGCAAAGATCAGCCCCAGCAGTTCGTCGCCCAGCGGATCGTCGAGCGCCGCCTCTACCGCCGCGGCGCTCATGTCCTGCTCCTCGTCCCGTTCGCGAGCGATTTCGGCATGTTTGCGGCTTTGCATCTGGGCGTGGCGGATGCCGTCGATCGCCCGCCGCTTCGCCGCCGCCATCAACCAGGCGCCGGGATTGTCGGGGACGCCGCGGGCCGGCCATTCGGTCAGCGCGACCAGCAGCGCATCCTGCGCCAGCTCCTCGGCGCGGTCGACGTCGCGGGTCAGCCGCGCCAGCCCGGCGATCAGCCGCGCCCGCTCGATCCGGAAAACCGCCTCAATGGTCCGATGGGTGGGGTCCGCCGCCATGCGCCGCGGTTAAAGGCGCATGGCGGGGCAGGCAAGCGATCAGCCGTTCGCGAGCTTTTCGCCCACGCCGTCGTGGATCGCGGCGGCTTCGTCGGGGATGATGTCGGCGAAGTCCTCCATCTCGTACAGCGGGCGGATCTCGATCTCGCTCGGCCCGAACATCGGGTTGGGGCAGCGCTTTACCCATTCGACCGCTTCGTCCATGTCCTTGACTTCCCACAGCCAATAGCCGGCGACCAGTTCGCGCGTCTCGGCAAAGGGACCGTCGATCACGGTGCGGCTGGGGCCATCGAAGGCGACGCGCTTGCCGAACGACGAGGGTTTCAGGCCGTCACCGGCGACCAACACCCCGGCATTGACCAGCTCCTCGTTGAACTTGCCCATATCGACGAACATCTGGTCAAGCTCGGGCGACGCCGTCATCCCCTGTTCGCTGTCCTCGGTCGCTTTCACAAAAACCATCACGCGCATTCTTCATCTCCTTTTGGTCGGGCCAACAGCGGCGCCTGACCACATGACGAACGAGCCTCCGCCAAATCGACACGCGCTGCGAAAAAATTTCAGGCGACCTCGGCGAGCGATTGCGGCGTCGCAAATCGCTGCCGATATTCGTGCGGCGACAGGCCGGTCAGGCGGTGGAACAATTTGCGGAAGGCCGCCGCATCCTCATATCCGACGCTCCATGCGACCTGATCGACGGTGCGCCGCGTGAACTCGAGCAACTCGCGGGCCTTGCCGACGCGCAGATGCTGGACATATTCGACCGGGGTCATGCCCGTCGCCGCCTTGAACCGGCGCTGGAACGTCCGCTCCTCCATGCCGGCTTCGCCCGCCATCGCGGCGACCGCGACCGGCCCCGCGCCGCGTCCCTGCAACCAGTGCTGCACCTTCAGGATCGCCTCGTCGCCATGCGTCAGCCGCGGCGCGAAACTGGCATAATTCTTCTGCTCGCGCCCGCCGGGATCGATCAGCAGGAAGCGCGCGGTTTCCATCATCACCGTCGGCCCCAGCAGCCGCTCGACGATGCGCAGCCCAAGGTCGGTCCACGCCATCAGCCCGCCCGCTGTGACGATGTCGCCATCGTCGATCACCATCCGGTCGATCTCCAGCCGCACGTCGGGGAAGCGTTCGCGGAACTGTTCGGCAAAGAACCAGTGCGTCGTCGCCGGCCGCCCCGCGAGCAGCCCGGTCGCCGCAAGCGCAAAGGCGCCGCCGCAATTCGACGCCAGCACCGCGCCATGCGCATGGCGATCGAGCAGCCAGCGGGCATAGGGTTCGACCTCGCCGGGCTCGAGCAGCTTGTGCAAACTGCCCGGCGCGATCAGCACCGTGGGCGAATTGCCCGCGGGCTCGTCGGGATGGCTGTCGAAACAGCGCGCAAAGCCCCCGCCCTCCTGCAACCGCCAGTGGCTGGCGCGGATCGGCGCGCGGCCGTGCTGCACCGCGAACCGTCCCGCGATGTCGAACAGGTCGGTGATACCGTGGACCATGCCGATCTGGCAGTCGGGATAGAGCATCATCCCGACCTCGACGAGCGGTTGCGGCGCTTCGGGCAGCTTCACTTTCGGCATGGCGAACCTTTTGTCGGAATCGGCCCGCATAATGTCGGGTCCGCCAATCCCGCGCAAGCCCGCTCTGGCCTATCTCTCCTTCATCGGGACGGACACCCCGCCCCCCTCCAACGAAAGGAACCAAGCCATGACAACGATCACCACCAAGGACGGTACGCACATCTTCTACAAGGACTGGGGTCCGAAGGACGGGCAGCCGATCATCTTTTCGCACGGCTGGCCGCTCAGCGCCGACGCCTGGGACGCCCAGATGGTGTTCTTCGCCAATCAGGGTTTCCGCACCATCGCCCACGACCGCCGCAGCCATGGCCGGTCGGATCAGGTCTGGGACAACAACAATATGGACCAGTACGCCGACGACCTCGCCGAACTGATCGAACAGCTGGACCTGACCGACGTCATCCTCGTCGGCCATTCGACCGGCGGCGGCGAAGTCACCCGCTATGTCGGCCGTCATGGCACGGATCGCGTCGCCAAGATCGCGCTGATCGGGGCAGTTCCGCCGCTGATGCTCAAGACCGAAGCCAATCCAGGCGGTCTGCCGATCGACGTGTTCGACGGCATCCGCAAAGGCACCTTCGATAACCGGCCGCAGTTCTTCCACGATCTGACCATCCCCTTCTACGGCTATAACCGCGACGGCGCGGTGGTCAGCGAAGCAGTGCGCGACGACTTTGTGCGGCAGGGCATGATGGGCGGACTCAAGGGCCAGCTCGACAGCATCCGCGCCTTTTCGGAAAGCGACTTCAACGCCGACCTGACGAAATTCGACGTCCCGACTCTGGTCCTGCACGGCGACGACGACCAGATCGTTCCCGTCGATGCCTCGGCCCACGCCACGGTGAAGATCGTCAAACAGGCGGTGCTGAAAATCTATGCAGGCGCCGACCATGGCCTGACGGTCACGCATCAGGACCGCTTCAACGCCGACCTTCTGGATTTCATCAACAGCTGATACACGGAGGCGCGATCCAGCGGGGCCGCGCCTCCTCCTTCGTCAAGGAGATATATCATGACCAAGCAGACCTTTCTCATCACCGGCGCATCGGACGGCATCGGCGCCGTTTATGCCGACCGCCTCGCCCGCCGCGACCACAATCTGATCCTCGTCGCGCGCCGTGCCGACAAGCTTGCCGAACTCGCCGACCGGCTACGCGAAGACACGGGCGTCGCGGTCGATGTCATCGCCGCCGATCTCGCCAACCCCGATGACCTTGCCCGTGTCGAAGCGCGCCTGCGCGACGACGATGCAGTCACCGGCCTCATCAACAATGCCGGGATCGCGGGCGAAACCCGCTTCGTCGACGCCGATCCGGCGCATCTGACGACGCTCATCAATCTCAACATTCTGGCGGCCACCCGGCTCGCCGCGGCGATTGCCCCGCGGCTTGCCGCGAAGGGCAGCGGGGCGATCATCAACATCAGCTCGGTAACCGCGCTGATCCCCGACGGCTTCACCGCCACCTATCCCGCCAGCAAGGCCTATGTGCTGGCGTTCAGCGAAGCATTGCACGTCGAACTCGGCGCCAAGGGCGTACGGATCCAGGCAGTGCTGCCGGGCGCCACGCGCACCCCGATCTGGACCGAGGAGCAACTGGCCAGCCTGCCCGCCGAAATCGTGATGGACGTGGACGACATGGTCGATGCCGCACTCGCCGGTTTCGATGCTGGCGAAACCGTCACTATTCCCGCGCTGCACGACATGGCCGATTATGACGCCTATATCGCGGCGCGCGCGGCGCTTCGTCCCAACCTGTCGCTGGCGCGCCCCGCGCCACGCTATCTGTAAAGGAGGCGTGCCATGATCCTGGGTCTCACCATCCCGCAGTTCACCGCGCTGCACGTCGCAATCAGCCTGATCGCGATCGCCGCGGGGCTGATCGCCCTTCCCGCCTTCGCGCGCGGTCGTATCCTGCCGCGCACCACGGGCATCTTCCTCTGGACGACCTTGCTCACCAGCCTGACGGGTTTCCTGTTCCCGATCGTCGCCTTCACCCCGGCGCTCGGTTTCGGCATCCTCTCGACGCTGATCCTCGTCGCGACCTTCTGGGCCTGGTATGGGCGCAAGCTCGTCGGGGGCGCCGCTACGGTCTATGTCGTCACCGCCACGCTCGCGCTCTACCTCAACCTGTTCGTGCTGGTCGTGCAAAGCTTCCTGAAGGTTCCCGCGCTCAACGCGCTGGCACCCAATGGAACCGAACCGCCCTTCGCCATCGCCCAAGGCGCGCTGTTGATTGCCATGGTCGGGCTCGGCTATCTGGCGTTCAAGGCGGCCCGTCGCCGAACCGTCACGGCCTGAACACAACGGGATTAATGGCACAGGCGGCTTCGGCCGCCTTTGTCCGTTGTGTCACCGTCAACCCCTCTTGCACGACCTTCCGTTTACGTTAAGGTCAGTTTCAAACTGCTACCGGAGAGTGATTCATGGCCCTTCCCCCGATTTTCGACCGCCTGCGCCTGCCCGTCATCGGCTCGCCCCTGTTTATCGTGTCGGGGCCGGAACTGGTGATCGCGCAGTGCAAGGCGGGCGTCGTGGGCAGCTTTCCCGCCCTGAACGCACGCCCCCAGACGTTGCTCGACGAATGGCTGCACCAGATCACCGAAGAACTCGCCGCGTGGGACCGCGACAATCCCGACCGGCTGTCGGCGCCTTACGCCGTCAACCAGATCGTCCATAAATCGAACGACCGGCTGGAACAGGACATTGCGACCTGCGCCAAATGGAAGGTGCCGATCACCATCACGTCGCTCGGCGCGCGCGAGGAGCTCAATCAGGCGGTGCATAGCTGGGGCGGCATCACGCTGCACGACGTCATCGACGACCGTTTTGCGCGCAAGGCGGTTGAAAAGGGCGCCGATGGGCTGATCCCCGTTGCTGCCGGCGCGGGCGGTCATGCCGGGCGGCAATCGCCTTTCGCGCTGGTGCAGGAAATCCGCGAATGGTTCGATGGCCCCGTCGCGCTGTCGGGCGCGATCGGCCACGGCCGCTCGATCCTCGCCGCGCAGGCATGCGGCGCCGACCTCGCCTATATCGGCAGCGCCTTCATCGCGACCGCCGAAGCCAACGCCGATCAAGGCTATAAGGATGGCATCGTCGAAGGCCGCGCCGCCGACATCGTCTATTCGAACCTGTTCACCGGGGTACATGGCAATTACCTCCGCCAGTCGATCGTCGCTGCGGGCATGGACCCTGACAATCTGCCCGAAGGCGACCTGTCGACGATGAACTTCGGTTCAGGTGGCAACACCAAGGCCAAGGCGTGGAAAGACATCTGGGGATCGGGCCAGGGCATCGGCCCGGTGACCGCGGTCCGCCCCGTCGCGGAATTCGTCGCCGAGCTTGAAGAACAATATCTGGCGGCGCGGCGCGAGCTGGAGGCGAAAGTCAGGCTGTGACGCCCCCGAACAACCGCTCGATCGCATCATCCAGATAGGGCCGATCGACGAACAGGCGCATCGGATCACGGCGGTTGAGCCAGAATCCGGCCCCGTGCCGGTCGGTCAGCGCGCGGCGCGTCGTGTCCTGCAACAGCCGCAGGCGCATCACCGCCGTCCGCCGCGCAGCACGCGGATCCGACGCCGCGTGCAGCGCGAAATGGACGCGAATGCCCTCGACCCGCGCCGCGACGACGTCACTATAGCCCTGATGCGGCCCGCGGTGCAGTGCATAGCCCGACGACAGTGCCGTCCCCTCGCAGGCGGGCAGCATCACCCCGTTGCGATGGAAATCGGCGAGGACAAAGCCCTCGGTTTGCAAATGATCGAACATCGACACCATTTGCGCCCTGTGCAGCAGCGCGATCGGGATCAGATGATGTCGCTGAAAGCCCGGTTGCGGTGGCGGTGCGCGCAGCCAACCGCGGCCCGGCATCAGCGATCGCGGCCAAACTCGACGATCACGCTCGATCGCTGACCGCCGGCAGCGGGCGATGGCGACAGGTCGATCCACTCGCCGCTCTCCAGCCCGCGCATCGTGCGGCCGTGCCGCACCGGACCGTTCAGCATCATATCCAGCGCCAGGCGGGACAGCCGTTTCACCATGTCGGCAACCGTCCATCCCTCGGGAATCCGAGCCTCCAATTCCTGCCCCGCGAACAGCGCCAGTCCGCGCGTCCCCATGCTAGCACCCCCGGCATCCTCGCGGCGCCGAAACGCGACGAGGTGCAGCACCGGCGGCATCCCGCTCGCAAGCATTTCGGCGATCGCCGCGCGAAACTGTGCCGCGTCCGACCACAGCCGCGCGGGCGACCAAAAAAGGTGGCTGGCATCGAACAGGTCGATCAGCAGCACCAACATCTTGAAGAATTGGCGCATCTGCGTCGGCTGCGCAGTCGCCGTCGCGGGCTCGTCGGTCGGTTCGGGTACGAACATCCAGCAATGGTCGTCGCCGCGCCACTCGCCCGGCAGGCTGGCGGCGAGCAAACTGGTCGACGGATGGTCGGGATCGGCGGCATCGAGCGCATGATCCGTAGCGGGACCAGCCAGGACCGACACAGCCCCGAAGCGCAGGCGAAAGCGCGGCGGACCACCATCGGCAGCGTCAAGCGCGACCCGTTCGGGCCGCAGCCCCATATGGCGCAGCGCCGTTTCCAGCGCGTCCGCCGACTGCCCGCGCATCGCTCCGCCGACGATCAGCCCAAAGGGTTCGGGCGGCACCGGCAGGATCAGATCGTCCGTGTTCCCCGCGCCCATCTCGCCGGCCAACCTCCATCGCCTCGCGCCCGCATCGCAAGACCGGCGGCAATGATCAAACGCATAATTGCCGATGACGGCGAGTTAATCCGGTCGGCCGCGTCAGATTGCGACCTGACTGCCCAGTTCGACCACGCGATTGGTCGGCAGCCGGAAATATTCCATGGCGCTTTCCGAATTGCGCAGCATCCACGCGAACAGCTTTTCGCGCCAGATCGGCATCCCCGGCTTGCTCGCCGCGATCAGCGTCTGGCGCGACAGGAAAAAGCTCGTCTCCAGCATCTTGAACTCGCCGCCGCAGCTCGTCACGCGCTTGAGCGCGTCGGGAACGTCGATCGGCTGCATGAAGCCATAGTTCAGGATCAGCCGATGGAACCCCTGCCCCAGATCGTCGAGCGCACAATGATTTTCCTCGCGCACATAAGGGACGTCGGCAATCTTGATCGTCAGCAAGATGATGCGCTGGTGCAGCACCTTGTTGTGCTTCAAATTGTGAAGCAGCGCGTGCGGTACGCCATCACTGCTCGACGTCATGAACACCGCCGTGCCGGGCACGCGCGTCGCGCTGTTCGCGGCCGATTTGACGAACACCGGGATCGGCATCGCGCCTTCGGCCATTTCCTGCTGCATCAACTTGCGCCCGCGCGACCAAGTGGTGAGCATCGTAAAGATGATGAGCCCGATCGCCAGTGGCACCCAACCGCCGTCGGGCACCTTGATCAGGTTGGCGCCGAAATAGGCGATATCGACGATGAAGAACACCGCGAGCACCGGCAATGCCTTCCACGCCGGCCATTTCCACAAGGTGAAGAGGACGACCGACAGCAGGCAGGTGTCGATGAACATCGCGCCGGTGACCGCGATGCCGTAAGCGGCAGCGAGATTGCTCGACGAACCAAAGAACAACACCAGGATGATCACCATGATCATCAGGAACCAGTTGACGACGGGGATGTAGATTTGCCCCGCCGCCGATGCGCTGGTGTGTTCGACGCGGAGGCGCGGGATGAAGCCGAGCTGGATCGCCTGCTGGGTCAGCGAGAAGGCGCCCGAAATCACCGCCTGGCTGGCGATGATCGTCGCCAGCAGCGCGAGGATGACGACCGGCACCTCCAGATATTGCGGCATCATCTGGAAAAACGGGTCGGAGATGAGGTCGGCGCGCGGCCCGGCTTCGGCGGCCAGCACCATCGCGCCCTGCCCCATATAGTTGAGCATTAACGCGGGCAGCACGAACGCCAGCCAGCTGATCCCGATCGGCCCGCGCCCGAAATGGCCCATGTCGGCATAGAGCGCCTCGGCACCCGTCACCGCGAGGACCACCGCGCCCAAGGCGATGAACGCGGTAAACCCATCGACGTAAAAGAAGCGCAGCGCGTTCACCGGATTGATCGTCTCGACGATGATCCAGGGATTATCCGCAATGTGCATGATGCCCAGCCCGGCCAGGGTCAGAAAATAGAGCAGCATGATCGGCCCGAACAGCGCGCCTACCTTGGCCGTGCCGCGCGACTGCAGCGCAAACAGACCAATCAGGATCGTCAGCGCGATCGGGACAATATAGGGCGCAAACCCGGGGTTGATGTAGCGCAGCCCCTCGGTCGCCGACAGCACCGACATCGCCGGGGTGATCATGCTGTCGCCATAGAAAAGCGCGGTCGCGAACACGCCGAGCAGGATGATCGGCCAGGTCCAGCGCTTTTCGCCCGACGATCGGCTGATCAGCGCGAGCAGCGCGAGACTGCCGCCCTCGCCCTTGTTGTCGGCCTTCATGATCGTCAGCACATATTTGAAGGTGACGACCAGCATCATCGACCAGAACACCAGGCTCAGCACACCATAGATGTGCAGCCGATCGGGTTCGATCGGGTGATGCCCGGCAAAGGTCTCGCGAAACGCATAGAGCGGGCTGGTGCCGATGTCGCCGAACACGACGCCGACCGCGCCGACGGCAAGCTTCAGCTTGCCATCGCCTTCGTGTCCGTGGCCATGGTGGCCGGTATCGGCGGCGACCGGTGCGGCGCTTGGCGCGCCTGCGGCCTCCTGTTGCGACTCAGCAGTCATCGCGCGCCTTTAGACGAGCCAGCGCCTTTGGAATAGGTTTCAATTCGGGACGCCCGCCGCCGCTCCGGGGGCGTCATCGGCCGATGGTAGCGGCAGCTGCGGCCCGAGCGCCTGCCGCAGCTGACCGAGCCGCATTTCCAGATCGGCGCGCCACGGCGCATCGGCGGGGCTGCGCGCCAGAAGCTCGCTCCACACCGCCTCGGCGCCCTTCAGGTCGCCGCCCTGCGCGAGCGCGAGCCCCGCGAAAAAGGGCGGCGCGGGGTGCGAGGGATCGCGCTTCGCCGCCTCGTCGAAGGCGAGCGCCGCCGCGGGCGACATCATACCACCGCCATGCGCCGCGAGCGCGTTGCCGAGCCCGACCCAGAGGTCGACATTGTCGGGATATTTCTGAAGCCCCTTTTCGAGCGTCTGCGCCGCGAGCTCGGTCTTGCCGGTGCGCGCAAAGCCGTCGGACATGCCGAGCCACTG
Organism: Sphingopyxis sp. EG6; assembly: GCF_003609815.1. Taxonomy (NCBI): domain Bacteria; kingdom Pseudomonadati; phylum Pseudomonadota; class Alphaproteobacteria; order Sphingomonadales; family Sphingopyxidaceae; genus Sphingopyxis; species Sphingopyxis sp. EG6. The sequence goes on along the minus strand of NZ_AP017603.1, from coordinate 969,943 downwards.
CGCCGCGGGGCCGAAACGGTCCGCCATCCCCTGCCGCTGGTCGGTCAGCGCCTCACCGAACCCTTCGGGCTCCTCGGGCGCCGCGACCGGCTTGCCCGCGAGCGACGGGCTGCCCTGCAGCGCATAGCCTGCGAGCCCCAGCATCACCGCCGCCCCCGCGAGCGGCCGCGCCGCGGCGGGCAGCTTGCCGAGCCAGAAGATGCCGCCGATCGTCAGCGCCGCGACGAGCAATACCCAGAGCCAGATCATGCCGCATCCTCTCCATCGCTCGCGCCGCGCCGGAAGCGGCCAAAGGCAAGCCAGCCGCCGATCGCGAGGAACAGCAAAGGCCCGAGCCACAGAAACGCCGTCGCCGCATCGAACGGCGGATCATAGCTCACCCAATTGCCATAACGCGCGACGAGCCACGTCTTGATTTCGCCGGGGCTTTCGCCCGCAGCGATCTTGCTGCGTACCTCGTGCCGCATGTCGCCCGCCAAGGGCGCGTCCGAATCGGCGATCGACTGCCCCTGACAGACAAGGCAGCGCAATTCCTCCATCAGCGCCTTCGCGCGCGCTTCTTGCGCCGGGTCTTTGAGCTGCTGATAGGCATAGGGTGCGGGGGGCAAGCGGTCCTGCGCGAGCGATGACGACGAGAACATACCGTTAACCGCCAGCAGCAGCGCCGCCAAAAACCATGCTCCCCCGCGAAAGCGGGGGTCCAGGGCGACCTTGCGCCCACGTCGCACTTTGCCGCCCTGGACCTCCGCTTTCGCGGGGGAGCGCGACGAGGTGGAGCATGTCTTGCTCACTTCATCGCCTCCAGCTTGGCGATGATCTCGGGCACCTGATCGGCCAGGATAACCCCCTGGATCTGTTCGCGGATGATCCCCTTGCCGTCGATCAGGAAGGTTTCGGGAACCCCCGACGATCCCAAGGCAATCTGCACGCTCGACTGCATGTCGGCGCCGATCCGGTCGAACGGATTGCCATATTCGTTCAGGAACATCGCGACATCTTCGGGCCGGTCGCGGATCGCGATGCCGTCGATCGGCAACCCCGCGGCCTTCAGCGCCTCGAGCTGCGGCGCCTCGGCGCGGCACGGGATGCACCAGCTTGCGAAGACATTGACGAGGCGCGGTTTGCCGTCGGCGAGCTGGCTGCTCTTCAGCCCCTCGACCCCCGCTGCCGCGGGCGGCAGGTCGAACAGCGGCATCGGCTTGTCGATCCACTGCGACTGGATCAACGTCTCGGCGGGGGTCACCAACCGGTAGATGAAGGCGCCGAACAGCAGCCCCATGATCGCCAGCGGCACAAAAAGGACCCAGCGGTTCTTCATGGCGCAAATCGTTCCTCTGCCTTGCGCGCGCGGCGCGCGCGAAAGATTGTCAAAAGCTGCGCGCGGCCGAGCATCGACAGTGTCGCACCGACGGCGATCAGCCCGCCGCCAAGCCATATCCACCACACCAGCGGCTTCCACCACAGGCGGATCTGATAGCGGTCGGCGCGCCCGTCCTCTCCCGTCACCGGCTGGCCGAGCACCGCATAGAGCTGCCCGCCCGGCCGCGTGAGCAATGCCGCCTCGTTCGTCTCGGTCGGCGCGGCACCCATCAGGCCGGGAAAGGTGCGCGCTTCGGGCTTCATCGTAAAGCTGCTTCCTGACGATGTCGTCGCGACCAGCGTCCCCTCGATGGCGGTATAGTTCGGCCCCGCGACGGGCTTCACTCCTACAAATTTCACCGAAAAATCGCCGATTTTGATGTCGTCGCCTGGCGCCGCCGCGACCAACCGCTCCTTGATGAAGGCGCTTTCGGCGCCCATCCCGGCGAGGCACACCGCGACGCCGAAATGCGCCACCACCATGCCCCATGTCGGCAGCGGCGTGCGGCGGAGGTTGCGTCCCCACAGCGGCGCGAGGCTCGCCACCGCGACGATCCCCGCGACGGTCATGCCGAGCAGCGGCAATATTCCAACCTTGCCGCCGAACAGGATCAGGGCGAACAGCACCGCCGAGCCAGCGAAGATCGCGAGCGGCAGGCGCGACCAAAGCCGCTTCCCATCATCCTTGCGCCAGCTCAGCAGCGGTCCCGCAACCATGACAAGGCAGAGGATTAGCGCGAGCGGGCCCGCGACGCGGTTATAATAGGGCGGCCCGACCGAAATCTTCTCGCCCATCGCCTCGGCGACGATCGGATAGAGCGTCCCGAGCAGCACGAGCGCGAGGATCGTCGTCAGCAGCAGATTGTTGATGACGAGCGAGCCCTCGCGGCTCAGCAGCGCGAATTTCTTGCCCTCGGCGACCGCCCCGGCGCGCAGCGCAAACAGGGTAAGCGCGCCGCCGATATAGATCGCCATCAGCACAAGCAGGAAAGTGCCGCGCTCGGGGTCGACCGCAAAGCTGTGAACGCTGGTAAGGAGCCCCGACCGGACGATGAAGGTGCCGACCATCGACATCGAAAAGCCGATCACTGCGAGCATCACCGTCCACGCGCGCAGCGCATTGCGCGTCGCGGTCACCGCGACCGAATGGAGCAAAGCCGCGCCCGCGAGCCAGGGGACGAGCGAGACATTCTCGACCGGATCCCAGAACCACCAGCCGCCCCAGCCCAGCTCATAATAGGCCCAATAGCTGCCCGCGGTGATGCCGAGCGTCAGGAAAATCCAGCTCCCCAGCACCCACGGCCGCATCGCGCGCGCAAACGCCGAGCCGATTTCGCGCGTGATCAGCGCGCCGACGGCAAAGCTGAACGCCACCGAAAGCCCGACATAGCCGACGTAAAGCGTCGGGGGGTGGAAGGCCAAACCGATGTCCTGGAGCAGCGGGTTGAGCCCCTGCCCGTCGGGCGGTGCAACCGGCAGCCGCTTGAACGGGTTCGACGAGAAGAGCAGGAACGCGAAAAAGCCGATGCTCAGTGCCGCCTGCGCGGCGAGCGTGGCAATCAGCGTATCCTCGCGCAGCCTTTTCTCGAAAATCGCGATCAGCCCGCCCGACAGCGACAGGATCATCAACCACAGCAGCATCGACCCTTCGTGATTGCCCCACGTTCCCGCGACCTTGAAAATCATCGGTTTCAGGCTGTTGCTGTTGCGCGCGACAAGTTCGACCGACATATCCGACCGCACGAACAGCGCGATCAGCAGGCCGAACGCCGCGGCGGTGAGCACGCCCTGCGCCACGCTTGCGGGGCGCACGAGCGCCCCAAGATCCTTCGGCCCGCCGCGCAGGAACAATATGCCCGCGACCAGCGACAGGCATGCAAGCGCAGCGGCGACCCACAGCAGCGCGAGGCCGAGTTCGGCAATCATATGATCGTCGCCCCCGCGCAGGCGGGGGCCGCTGTCGTTTTACACAGCAATGCAGAAAAAAGCCGATGGCGGCCCCCGCCTTCGCGGGGGCGACGAATATCCATCATACCGCAGGCGCCTTCATATTCTTCGGCATCTCACCCATCTGCGGCGGCATATAACGCTCGTCATGCTTCGCCAGGATGCGGTCGGCGACAAAGGTTCCGTCGGCGCGCATCCGGCCGTCGGCGACCATCCCGCTTTCCTCGCCGAACAGGTCGGGGACGATACCGGTATATTCGACCGGCACCGACGCCTTGCCGTCGGTCGCGACGAAGCGGATCGTCAGCCCGTCGCTCTGGCGCTTGATGCTGCCCTTGGCAACCATACCACCCAGCCGCATCGCCTCGCCGACCGCAGCCTTGCCGCCCTGCACTTCAACGGGGGTGCGGAAATAGGCCGCCTCGTCGCGCAGCGCGCTCGCCGCGAGCACGCCAGCGCCGGCGACGCCGACCAGCGCGACCAGCGCCAGCACCAATCGTTGATGTTTCGCCTTCATGTGCGGTCCCGGCGCAGCGCATCGCTACGCCGTTCGGCCTTCGCCATGGCGCGCCAGCTCGACCACAGCACGGCGCCGGTGAGCAGCACCGTCAGTCCGTAAGCTGCCGCCACATAGGCCCATTGGCCGCTGCCGCTGATCACCCCCGTCACGCGTCAATCCTCCTCGTCGGCGAGCCGCCGTAGCCGCGCCGCAACGCGGTTGTCGGCAATGATCCGCCGCATCCGCATCAGCACGATCGCGCCGAATAACAGCGAAAAACCGAGCAAGGTCAAGCCCAACGGCCACAGCAGCGCATTGTCGATGCTCGATCCGCGCAACGTGATGCTCGGCCCCTGGTGCAGGCTGTTCCACCACACGACGCTGCGGTTGATGATCGGGATATTGATCGCGCCCACCAGCGCGTAGATCGCCGCGCCGCGCGACAGCGAGCCGCCCTGCCTTTGCCCGTCGTCGCCATTGGTCAGCGCGATAAAGCCCGCATAGAGGAACAGCAGGACGAGCATCGACGTCATCCGCCCGTCCCATTCCCACCAGGTTCCCCACGTTGGCTTGCCCCAGATCGACCCGGTGGCGAGGCACAGCGCGGTGAACAACATCCCCGGCACCGCGATCGCGCGCGCGGCGATACCCGACAGCGGGTGGCGCCACACCAGCTGGATCAACCCCGCAAGAGCCAGCGACGTCCAGCCGCCCATCCCGAGCCACGCCGCCGGGACATGGACATAAAGAATCCGTGCCGTTTCGCCCTGCTTATAGTCGCCCGGCACCTGCGTCAGCCCGGCCCACGCGCCCGCCAGCACGAGCAGCACCCCGAGGCCGAGCAGCCACGGCGTCAAGGGTCGGGCGATTGCCAGAAAACGGGTGGGATTCGCATAGGCGTGCATCGCGGCCAGAGCCTTAGGCGACGCGAAGGCAGCGGTCCAGCCAATTGCAGATTTCCGCCTGGTTATAATGGTATCGATAACTTCTAAGAATTGAAATTTTATATCATGTTATGCCATTGATATGTGTCTCGATTGCCACAATCGTCACAAAAACGTAAGATATGACCGTGCTTCGACGTGATTTGGGTGGCCATTGCTGTCTTTCGTATCAATCCTCTGGTGGCCGGCCGTTTCGGCCAGACACAATAAGGGGGCACTTATGCGAAACACTTCCCGAATCCCGTCGCTCGCGCTTGCCGCAGCGCTGATCGCCAGCGGCAGCATCGCCGCTCCCGCTGTCGCCCAGGATGGCGCCAGCGACGCGTCGGACAGCGCCACCATCATTGTGACCGGCACCCGTCGCACCGACCGGACGATTGCCGACAGCACGGTGCCGATCGACGTGATTTCGAGCGAAATGCTGCAAAACAGCGGCACCACCGAAACGAACCGACTGCTCAACCAGCTCGTACCCTCCTTCAACTTCCCGCAGCCGTCGCTGACCGACGGCACCGACTCGTTGCGCCCTGCCACGCTGCGCGGCCTTGCACCCGACCAGGTGCTAGTTCTGGTCAATGGTAAGCGTCGCCATCTCTCGTCGCTGCTCAACCTCAACGGCTCGGTCGGACGCGGTTCGTCGGGCGTCGACATGAACACCATTCCGCCGCTCGCGATCGACCGGATCGAGGTGCTGCGCGACGGCGCCGCCTCGCAATATGGATCGGATGCCATCGCGGGGGTCATCAACATCCAGCTCAAGCGCCGCGAAGGCGGCCGCGCGCAGATCAGCTACGGCAAATATGTCACGACGATGGAGGACGTCGCTCAGGTGGCCAGCGTCGCGCCGACAACGACGGCCAACGGCGATCCGGTGATCACCTTCACCGGCCGCGATCGCAAACGCCGCGACGGCGACACCTATACCTTTACGACGAACATCGGCCTGCCGGTTGGCGAGGGCGGCTATTTCAACATCACCGCCGAATATAAGGACAGGGCACCGACCAACCGCTCCGGCCCCGATATTCGCCGCAACTACGCCGGCATCGGCGATCCCCGCGAGACCACCTTCAACCGCTATGCCCACCGCTTCGGCGACGGCGAATCAAAGGATATGAACTTCTTTTTCAACGCCGGCATGGATGTCGGCCCCGGGTTTGAGCTTTACAGTTTCGGCAGCTACGGCGTGCGCGACGCAAATGGTGCCGGCTTCTATCGCCGCGCGCTCGACGTGCGGAACGCCGACTGGGCAAATGGCGGCCAGCCTTTCTATCCCGACGGCTTCCTGCCGCTCATCACCAGCGAAATCCGTGACATCGCGATCGCCGGCGGGGTGCGCGGCGAAACGGCCGGCTGGAATCTCGACCTTTCGATCAATTATGGCACCAACCGTCTGAACTACGGGGTCGAAAACAGCTTCAACACATCGCTCGGCGGCCTCAACAGCCCCAGGAAATTCAACGCGGGCGGATTGCGCTCGGGCCAGATGTCGGTGAATTTCGACGCCGCGCGCTCGATCGACTTCGGCATGGGCGACACGACCTTGGCGCTGGGCGGCGAATGGCGAAACGAAAACTACAAGATCGTACCCGGTGAAGTGTCGAGCTATATTGCCGGGCCTTTCACCTTCACCAACGGCGCGGCGCCGGGATCGCAGGTGTTTCCCGGTTTCTCGCCCACCACCGCGATCGATGCCTCGCGCGACAGCTTCGCCGGCTATCTCGAGCTGGATGCCGACATCAGCGACATCTTCAACGTCCAGGTTGCAGGTCGCTACGAACATTTCTCCGATTTTGGCGACACGGTGAACGGCAAGCTCGCGGCGCGACTTGAACCGGTCAGCGGCCTTGCCCTGCGCGGTTCGATATCCACCGGCTTTCGTGCGCCGGGTATGGCCCAACAATTCTTCTCGACGACCTCAACCAACAATGTCGCGGGGGTCGGGCTGATCGAAATCGGTACCTTCCCGGTCGGATCGCCAATCGCGGTTGCGCTAGGCGCCCAGCCGCTCGATCCCGAAAAATCGGTCAATATCGGTGGCGGCATCGCGTTCAATATGATTTCCGGTTTCAGCCTGACGGTCGATTACTACCGGATCAAGATCAAGGACCGCATCACCCTGACCGAAAATCTGCAGGGCGCCGACGTCGTCGCCATCCTGCAAGCGGCGGGCGTGGCCGGAACCTCGGCGCGCTTCTTCGTGAACGGCATCGATACGCGGACGCAAGGGCTCGACATCGTCGGCAGCTATCGCCTACCCGACTTCGGTGCGGGCCGCTTCACCCTGACCGCGGGTTACAACATCAATGATACAAAAATTACCGACCGCCGGACCTTCAGCGGCTTCACCGCGCAGCGCCTGTTCGCCCGGCCCGAAAGCTTTCGTCTGACCGACGGACAGCCGTCGAACAAGTTCAACGCCGGTATCGACTGGGAAGCGGGCCCGGCCGGCATGACGCTGCGCGCCAACCGTTACGGCAAGGTGTTCCTGCCCGGACCCAGCCTCGACATCACCATTCCCAAGGACGCCGCGCCGGGCGACGTGACCCTGTCGCCGAAATGGATTGTCGATCTGGAATTCCGCTTCCGTCCGGTGCAGCCGGTGCAATTGGCGGTCGGGGCGAACAATCTGCTCGACGAATATCCCGACCGCCTGCCTTTTGGTACCGTGAACGGCTTCAACTTCGGCCTGAACAACAGCTTCCTGCCTTATTCGTCGCAGTCGCCCTTCGGCTTCAGCGGTCGCTTTGTGTACGGTCGCCTGACGGTCGATTTCTAACGGCGTTCGGCAGAACCAAAAAATCGACAAGGCCGGAGGGCTTACCCCTCCGGCCGCGTCCATATCCAGCTGCCCCCCACCGCCGCCGCGATGATCGGCGCCATCATCCACGGCCAGGGGGCGAACAACAATGCCAGCACGATGCTGACCGCAAAGGCGACGCTCGCCGCGATCTTGCCCTTGCGGCTGATCGCGCCCTTTTCACGCCACGCGACAATATGATGCCCAAAGGCCGGATGGCCCAGCAGCCAAGCCTCGAGCCGCGGCGACGATCGCGCGAAACAGAAGGCCGCCAGAATCACCAGCGGCACCGTCGGCAACAACGGCAAAAAAGCGCCCACCGCGCCGATCGCCAGCGACGCCCAGCCGCCGACCAGATACAAATGCCGCTTCATTGCGGGGTGGCTTAGCGGATTTCACAATCGACGCCAGCCCACTTCCCGTCGCCCCCGCGCAGGCGGGGGCCGCTGTCGGTTTACGCAGCAGCGCGGAAATAGGCGGTTAGGGCCCCCCGCCTTCGCGGGGGCGACGTTTTTCCTATCCTCGCCCGATCAGCTTCTGCGCCATCCGGTCGGCCACCGCCGATGCCGGGGTGCCGCTTGCCTTGCTCTCGGCCCAGATTTCCGCGAGGCGGCCGGGGATCAGATGGATGCGGCTTTCGACTTCCTCGCGGCTGCCCTGCCCCAGATATTCCAGCGCGACATTGATGATGCCGCCGGCGTTGATGACGTAATCGGGGGCGTAGGTGATGCCGCGGTCGTGAATGCGCTGCCCATCGGCGGCGGTCGCCAGCTGGTTGTTGGCGCCGCCCGCAACGATCGGCACGCGCAGCTTTTCGATGCTGCGTTCGGTCAGGATCGCGCCCAGCGCGTTCGGGCTCAGCACATCGGCTTCGATTTCCATGATCGCTGCCGAATCGGCGAGCTCGGCGCCCAGTTCCTCGGCCAGTTCCTTCGCGCGCGTCAGGTTGACGTCGGCCAGCGTCAGCTTCGCGCCCTCGGCAGCCAGCCGCCGCGCGACGCCGCCGCCGACGCTCCCGACGCCCTGGATCGCGATCCGCACGTCCTTGGCGCTGTCGGTCCCGAGCCCCTGCTTGATTGCCGCCTTGATGCCCAGATAGACGCCGAGCGCGGTCAGCGGGCCGGGGTCGCCGCCCGCTTCGCCGCTCGCCACGGGAAGCCCGCTGACATGCTTGGTATGCTTGGAAATCGCGACCATGTCGGCGTCGGACATGCCGACATCTTCGGCCGTCACATAGGCGCCGCCCAGCGACTCGACCGCGCGCCCGAACGCCGCGAGCAGTTCGGGGGTCTTCGCCGCGCCCTCATCGGCCAGAATCACGCCCTTGCCGCCGCCCATCGGCAGCCCCGCCATGGCATTCTTATAGCTCATGCCGCGCGACAGGCGCAGCGCGTCGGTGATCGCCGCGGCGCGCTGCGGATAATGCCAGTAGCGTACGCCGCCCGCGCCGGAGCCAAGATGCGTCGAATGAACCGCAATGACCGCCGTAAGTCCGCTGGCCCGATCGCGGAACATGTGAACATGCTCATGATCGTCAAAATCGGCGAAATCCCAGACTGCGGACATGGATTCAATCCTTGCGTTAAAAAATTACGTCAGGGCGTAATAATCAGACGCGAGGTGAGAGTCACGTCGAAACGCGGTTCGAACGATTGCCTCGAAAGTCTCGGGAAAAAATGGGGCGACCAACGGGGCTCGAACCCGCGACCTCCGGTACCACAAACCGGCGCTCTAACCAACTGAGCTATGGTCGCCACACAGAACGGGGACGCGAAAAGCGACCTCGACAGCGCGCGGCGAATAGGCGCGGGGGTGGCCCTTCGTCAAGCATTGTTCGCACGCGCTTCCCTGCTAAAAAGCGCGCCATGGCTGCGAATGAACATGTCGATATGACAACCTCGGGCGCCGATCGCACCGCGGCGCGGCTCGCCGCGGTCCCCGGCATCCGCCGCGCGCCGACGCCAAAGCTTGAACAGTTCATGCTTTCGCTCTTTCTCGACCCCGAAACCTGTGCCGCGCTGATCGCTCAGATCGACCGCGACGTGCGCCCGTCGACGATCGCCGATCCCAATGGCGACGACGCCTTTCGCACCAGCACGACATGCGATCTCGACCACCGCGACCCGCTGGTGATCGCACTCAACAATCGCCTCCACGACCTCACCGGCATCCCGCTCGAATTTGGCGAACCGATGCAGGGGCAGCGTTACGATGTCGGCCAGGAATTCAAGGCGCACACCGATTATTTCGACCCGCATGGGGCCGACTGGGAAACCTATTGCGCGGTTCCGGGCCAGCGCAGCTGGACGCTGATGATCTATCTCAACGAGCCCGCAGCGGGCGGCGCGACGCGCTTTCTCGCGACCGGAAAGCTGCACCAGCCCGAGGTCGGCAAGCTGCTCGCATGGAACAATGTGCGGCCCGATGGCACAACGAACCCCGACACGCTCCATCACGGCATGAAGGTGCGCAAGGGGCGCAAATATATCATCACCAAATGGTTCCGCGAACGGCCCTGGCCGTGGGCGGAGGGGGAGCTGGGGTAAACCTGCTCAGAACCCCGTTCGTGTCGAGCGAAGTCGAGACATGTGAGGTCAACCACGAACGCAGCGTGTCTCGCCTTCGCTCGACACGAACGGAAAAGGGGAGTCGGCCAAAACCAACTCCCCGATCCGCTTATTTCACCAACCGATACTGGAAACTTAGCGTCAGCGTGTTCGCGACCTGCCCCGGTTCGACCGGCGTTGCCTTCGCCTCGGCGGCCATCAGCCCGCGCCCATAGGGCATAGGCGGTTGCGGCCCGCCAAAGCTGCCGCCTTCGCTGATCGACACCAGTTCGGCGCCGCGATAGCCCGCGAGCCGCGCATAGTCCGCGGCCTTCGCCTCGGCGGCCTTGATCGCTGCGCCGCGCGCGCCGACCAGCTGGGCATCGGCGTCCTTCATGCCGAACCACGGACCCTCGATATTCGTGCCGCCCGCGGCCACCAGCGCGTCGAGCAGCGGGCCGATGTCGTCGATCTTGCCCGTCGTCGCGCGAACGGTGTTGCTGACCTGATAACCGATGAAGCGCGGCGGCTGGCCATTGCCCTGATTGCTGTAATCATATTGCGGCGACAGGTTGATGCCGCTCGTCTGGATGTCCGCGGGCTTGATCCCGCGCGCCTTGGCGGCGGCGATCAGCTTGTCCATCGCCGCGGCATTGGCACGCATCGCTTCGACCGCGGTCGGCGCGGTCGTCGTCACGCCTGCGCCGACGCTCGCCTGATCGGGGCGCGAACGCACCTCTTCATTGACGCTGAAACTCAGGATCGGACCCTGGACCGTTGCTGCCGTCACCGTCGAACCTCCTTGCTGCGCCAGCGCGGGCGTCGCCGCCATCAGCGCCAGTCCGGTTGCCATAACGGCGAACAATTGCTTCGTCATTTCATTCTCCTGTCGGCCGGACCCCCGGCCAGTTGTGAAATCCGGTTCCGTAACGCTGACGGAGCAGACCCGTTCCGGCCTTTGTGCGCTCGGCGCTTGCATGATGCTGAACGCGCCAGTAGCGAGCCGTTCATATGGGTCAGGGTCTGCTTCTTGCGCGTTCGAGGTTTGAAGCGATTTCGTTCAGGGCGAGGAAGCGGGACGCAGGCATATGACTATATTCCAAGACTCGCTGACGCGGCCATGGACGAAATCGATCAAATCCCGCAGGGACGTCGAAATGGCTTCGGTCTCGGCACCATGCGCCCTTGCGGATGGAACCACCATCCGCGGCGGTCGCACGAAGTCGATACCTTCGCCATTTCGACGCCTCGGACGTGCAAGAAGCAGACCCTGACCCAATGGCAGCACCGATTTTATCTTACGAAGGCCTTGGCCTTGTGCAGGGCAGCGGCTGGCTGTTCCAGGATCTCGACATCTATGTCGGCGAACGCGACCGGCTGGCGCTGATCGGGCGCAACGGCGCGGGCAAGACGACCTTGCTCAAATTGCTCGCGGGCCGGATCGAGCCCGACAAGGGCAAGCGCGTCATCGTCCCCGGCACCCATGTCGTGATGCTTGAACAGGAACCCGATTTTTCGGGTTTCGCGACGCTGATGGACTTCGCCGTCGCCGCTCCGAATGCGCCGGAAGAATTTGAAGTCGCCGCGATCGCCGACCAGCTCGGGATCGACATGAGCCGATCCGCCGCAAGCGCGTCGGGCGGCGAACGCCGCCGCGCTGCGCTCGCCCGGGCGCTGGCGCAGAACCCCGACGTGCTGCTGCTCGACGAGCCTACCAACCACCTCGACCTCGCCGCGATCGACTGGCTCGAAAGCTGGCTCGCGCGCTACACCGGGGCGTTCGTCGCGATCAGCCACGACCGCACCTTCCTCACCCGCCTGACGCGCCAGACGCTGTGGCTCGACCGCGGCAGCATCCGCCGCAAGGAAATCGGCTTCGGCGGTTTCGAGGAATGGAGCGATGCCGTCGCCGCCGAGGAAGCGCGCGCGGCGCAACGGCTCGATTCGAAACTGCGGCTCGAGGCGCACTGGCTCGAACGCGGCGTCACCGCGCGCCGCAAGCGCAATCAGGGACGGCTCGAAAAGCTCAAGGAAATGCGCGCCACCCGCGCCGCGATGATCGGCGGCCCCGGCGTTGCCAAGCTCGGCCTCGCCAACGACGATGTCCGCTCGAAATCGGTGATCGTCGCCGAGGGCGTGTCGAAAAGCTTCGGCGACCGCGTCATCATCAAGAATTTCGATTTCCGCGTCCAGCGCGGTGACCGCATCGGCATTGTCGGCGCCAATGGCGCAGGCAAATCGACCCTGCTCAAGCTGCTCACCGGCGAAATTGCGCCCGACAGCGGCAGCATCACCCTTGCCCCGACGCTCGACGGCATCATCATCGACCAGCAGCGTAGCCTGCTGTCACCCGACAAGACCGTCCGCGACATCCTTGCCGATGGCGGCGACTGGGTCGAGGTGCGCGGGGTGAAGAAGCATATCCAGGGCTATTTGAAGGAATTTCTCTTCGACCCCGGCGTCGTCGAAGCCAGCGTCGGCGCCTTGTCGGGCGGCGAACGCTCGCGGCTACTGCTCGCGCGCGAATTCGCCCGCGAATCGAACCTGCTCGTGCTCGACGAGCCGACCAACGACCTCGACCTCGAAACGCTCGACCTGTTGCAAGAAGTCATCGCCGACTATGCCGGCACCGTGCTGCTGGTCAGCCACGACCGCGACTTCCTCGACCGCACCGTCACCGTGACGCTCGGCCTCGACGGCACGGGCAAGGTCGACATCGTCGCGGGCGGCTATGCCGACTGGGAAGCGAAGCGGGTCAAGCCGAACACCGCCAAGGAAAAGGCGGCACCAACCGCCGCCCCGCCGCCGCCCACCGCGCGCAAGAAGCTGAGCTACAAGGATCAGCGCGACTATGATTTGCTGCCCGGACGGATCGAGGCAATCGAGGCGGAGATGGCTGTAGCCGAAACTGAGTTGTCGGACGGCACCTTGTTCACGCGCGACCATGCAAAATTCACGGCGCTGACGAGCAAGCTGGAAAAGTTACGCGAGGAAAAGGCGGCAGCGGAAGATCGCTGGCTGGAGCTCGCCGAAGCGGTCGAGGCACTGGGGTAACATTGGCACGCCGCGTCCACTTTGGGGTGGGAATGGGACGTTCCGACTGACCGTCGCCCCCGCGCAGGCGGGGGCCGCTAGCTGCCTATCCCTCCGTCGCTGCGTAAACCGACAGCGGCCCCCGCCTGCGCGGGGGCGACGGCAGCTATCGGTCGATTCTGGCCGCGCACCCTCTCACCCCGTCCCATAAAACCGCGCCAGCCGGTCCAGCGCCAGCCCCAGCACCAGCTTCCCCGACCGCGCTGGCCAGCCCAACCCCTTCTCCGCCCCGGCAATCCCCTCACCCGCACAAATCACCCGCCAACAGATGTCGGCCAACCCCGGCCCCGCGGCGTCGAGCGCCGCTTGAAAGCGCCGGTGGGCGTCGATCCGCGCCAGTGACGCATCCGCCGCGCGCGCGCCGCCACGGCGCTTCGCGGGCGGCGCCGCGTCCCAGCGCATCGTCACCCGCGCCGCCAGCCCCGCGCGCTCGTAATCGGCGCGCAGCCGTTCGCCCGCATCGAGTTGCGCCGACGTCAGATGCCCGCGCGCCGCCAACCACGCAATCGGACTCTCGGCGATATTAACCGTCACCTGCCGCATCGTCTGCGGGCCGCTTTTGGCGGGGTCGATGCGGTCGTCGGGATGCAGGCGGGTGGCAAGCTGGCGTGCGGTCATGGCAATCTCCTTGATTCGAAGACAGGTCTTGACACTGGAATATTTTGTAGGAAAGAAGAAACCGATTTGGTTATTTGAAGGTTTTGCGATGATCAACAGCATCCGCGCCGTGCGCCGCGCCAAAGGACTGACGCTCGAAGAGGTCGGCGCGCGCTGCGATCCGCCGACGACTGCGCAGACGATCGGCCGCCTCGAAACCGGCACCCGCACGCTATCGCTCGGCTGGATGAACCGCATTGCCGCGGCGTTGGGCGTCGAAGCTGCCGAACTGGTGCAATTGCCGCAGGATACCCAGCTGACGATCACCGCGCACCTTGGCGCCGATGGCGCGCAGGCACCAACGCGGGTCGAACAGGCGCTGACCGCGCGGCCGAGGGAGGATATGGTCGCGGTTCGCGTTATCTCGTCGATCGGCGACTATCGTGCCGGCGATGAAATCTGGTGCCGCCGGATCACCGGCGACTGGACCAGCGCGCTCAACCGCGACCTGCTCGTCCCCCGCCCCGCCGGGCGCTTCTTCTTCGCGCGTCTGCTCAACGTCGATGGCGAAAAACTGCACCTGCTGCCGCTCGGTTCCGGCGCCCGGCAACAGGTGGTCAGCAATCCGACATGGGCGGCGGTCGCGGTGCGGCTGATCCGCACGCTCTGAGTGACCGACGCCCCGCCCCTCCGCGTCCTGTCGATCGCGACGCTGTTCCCCGACGCCGCCCGCCCGAACTTCGGGCTGTTCGTCGAAAAGAGCCTGCGCGCGCTCGCCGCACAGCCGGGGATCGAACTCACCGTCGTCGCGCCCGTCGGCTTGCCGCCCTTCCCGCTGTCGCTGCACCCGCGCTATCGCAAGCTCCGCGGCCTGCCCCGGACCGAAAGCTGGAACGGCCTCACCGTCCATCGCCCGCGCTTTCCCCTGATCCCGCGTATCGGCGCGCGCCTCAACCCGGCGCTGGTCGCGCGCGCCGTGCTGTCGGCGGTCCAGGGCCAGACGTTCGACGTCGTCGACGCGCAATTTTTCTACCCTGACGGTCCCGCCGCGATGCGCGTCGCCGCCGCGCTCGGCCTGCCCTTTTCGGCCAAGGCGCGCGGCGCGGACATCAGCCATTTCGGCCATGGCCCGGCAACCGCGCCGCAGTTGCTGGCCGCCGCCGACAAGGCCGCCGCCCTGCTCGCCGTGTCGGACGCGATGCGCCGCGACATGGCCGCGATCGGCATCGACCCGGCCAAGGTCACCACCCACTACACCGGGATCGACACCGCGCGCTTCCATCCGGGCGACCGCGCCGCCGCGCGCGCCGCGCTCGATATCGACGACGCCCCGATGATCCTGACCGTCGGCGCGCTGATCCCGCGCAAGGGTCAGGAATTGGTGATCGAGGCGCTCGCCGCGCTTCCCGGCGTCCACTATTATCTCGCGGGCGCCGGCGAAGCCGAAGGGCATTATCGCGCGCTCGCCCGGCGGCTTGGCGTCGCCGACCGCGTGCATTTCATGGGGCCGGTCGCCAACGCCGACCTGCCAATGCTCTATCGCGCCGCCGACGCGGTGGTGATGCCATCGGTCAGCGAAGGGCTGGCCAACGCCTGGGTCGAGGCGATCGCCTGCGGCACCCCGATCGTGATCAGCGACGCGGGCGGCGCCGCCGAACTGGTCACCTCGCCCGTCGCGGGCCGGATTGCGGCGCGGTCGCCCGAAGCCATTGTGCAGGCGGTACAGGCAATCCTCGCCAACCCGCCCGCGGCGTCGGACGTTGCCGCCACCTTGGCGGGCCGCTTCGACTGGAACCGCAACGGCCGCGAACTCGCCGCGCATCTGCGCCGCTGTATAAATCGGTCAGCCCAAAAGGAACCGTAGCCCCGAGCCTGTCGAAGGGCGCTCCTCGGAGAAGCGCCTTTCGACAGGCTCAGGGCTACAGCAATTTCTATAGTGTCGGCCCGGTCAGACGACCGCGCCGTCATCCTTGCGCTCGATCCGCTCGCCGCCGGCGATGCCCGCGCTCGTGCGCGGGATAAAGCTGTCGGGACCGACCTTCAGCCACACCAGCACCGGCGTCGACATCAGCACCGACGAATAGCCGCCGATGAACACGCCGAACAGCATCGCCGCGGTAAAGCCGAAGATCACGTCGGGGCCAAAGAGCAGCAACACGCCGAGCGCCAGCACCATCGCCACGGTGGTCATCACGGTACGCGACAGCGTTTCGTTGATGCTGAGGTTCAGCAGCGGAATGATATCCATCTTGCGATATTTTTTGAGGTTTTCGCGGATGCGGTCATACACCACGATCGTGTCGTTCAGCGAATAGCCGACGATCGTCAGCAACGCCGCGACGCTGTTGAGGTCGAACTGCATCTGCGTCACCGCGAACAGGCCAAAGGTCAGCGACACTTCGTGGAACAGGCGCCCCAGCGCCCCGACCCCGAACTGCCATTCGAAGCGGATCCAGATGTAGATCGAAATGCCGATGATCGCGAGGCCCAGGCTGATCGCGCCGGTGCGGATCAATTCGCCCGACACCTTGCCCGACACCGTCTCCACCGACCCCGCCTTTGCGGTCGGGAACGCTTTCTGGATGCCCGCGACCAGCTGTTGCCCGGCGCGCTCGGCCGCCGCCTTGTCGCCTTCGGGCAGCGCAGTGCGGATCGACACCGCCTTGTCGGACCCGAACTGCTGGATCGTCGCTTCGCCGAGGCCGATCTGACCGACCTTTTCGCGAATTTCATCGATCGGCGGCATTTCCTGCGCGAATTCGACGCGCACCGACTGGCCGCCGACGAAATCGACGCCCAGGTTCAATCCCTTGACCGCGACCAGCGCGATCGACACCGCGACCAGGAAAAAGCTCATGAACGACGCGAGCTTCCGCCAGCGCAGAAAGTCGATGTTGGTGTCGTCGGGGACGAGTTTCAGCAAGCGCATGATATCGCCTTCCTCAAATATTGATCGTCGTCGGACGCTTGGTCCGCAGCCAATGGGCGACGAACATACGCGTGACGGTAACGGCGGTGAAAACGCTGGTGACGATGCCGATGGTCAGCACCACGGCAAAGCCCTTGATCGGGCCGGAGCCGAACCAGAACATCAGCACCGCGGCGATGACGTTGGTGACGTTGGCGTCGAAAATTGCGCGGCTGGCTTCCGAATAGCCAAGGTCGATCGCCTGAAACACCTTGCGCCCGCGTTTGAGCTCCTCGCGTATTCGTTCGTTGATCAGCACGTTGGCGTCGACCGCAGCGCCGATCGTCAGCACGAAGCCGGCGATGCCCGGCAAGGTCAGCGTCGCGTTGAACGCCGCCATGATCGCGATGATCAGGAACACGTTAAAGAACAGCGCGATATTGGCGTAGATGCCGAACCGGCCATAGACGACCATCATCAACACCAGCACTGCGACGGTGGCGATGATGCCCGCGATCACGCCCTTGCGGATCGAATCGGCGCCGAGCTCTGGCGTGACGGTGCGTTCTTCGACGACCTCCATCTTCACCGGCAGCGCGCCCGAACGCAGCGAGATCGCCAGCGCGTTCGCGCTCGCGACCGAGAAGCTGCCCGAAATCTGCGCGCTACCGCCCAGGATCGGTTCGTTGATCGACGGCGCCGACAGCACCTTGCCGTCCAGCACCATCGCGAACCGCTTGCCGACATTCTGTGCGGTCACCTTGGCAAAGGTGCTCGATCCGCCCGAATCGAAACTGATCGACACGACGGGTTCGTTCGACTGTGGGTCGAAACTCTGCTTGGCGTTGATCAGCTGTTCGCCGCTGATCATCACCTGACGGCGCAGCACCTCGAACGTCGCGCCATTACCCTCGCCTTCGGCATAGGGGACGATCTCGCTGCCCACCGGCACGCGACCCGCGGCGGCCTCCGCAGGATCGGCGTTGGGGTCGACCATGCGGAATTCCAGCCGCGCGGTCTTGCCGATCAATTCCTTCAGTGCCGCCGGATCCTGAAGCCCCGGCACCTGCACGACGACGCGGTCATTGCCTTCGCGGATGATCGTCGGCTCGCGGGTCCCAAGGTCGTTGACGCGCTTGTCGATAATGTCGCGCGCCGAATCCATCGCATCGGCCACCGCCTGCTGCTGGCCAGCGTTGGTCGGGGTCATCACGATGCGCGTGTTATCAATGATGTCGATGTTCCAGTCGCGCTGTCCGGTCAGCGCCGCGCCCTGCGTCTGGCTGAACAACCGGTCGCGCGCATCATCGAGCTGCGCCTGATCGCGGATCAGGAAACTGATCCTGCCGCCCTCGGTCGTCAGTTCGCCGATCGCAATGTCATCGTCGGGACCGCGCTCGCCGCGCAGCACCGTGCGAACGGTCTTTTCCATATTGGCCAGCTGCGTCTTGCGCAGGTCGGCGACGTCGGCCTCCAGCAGCAAATGGCTGCCGCCCGCCAGGTCGAGCCCCAGATTGACCTTTGCCTGCATGAACGCCGGGAGGCTCTCGCGCGTCTTTTCGGGCAGGAAGCTGGGGATGGAAAAGAGGATGCCCAGCACCAGGATGATGCTGATGCTGATGGTTTTCCAGCGCGGGAAATCGAGCATGGTCTGATGGTCCGATAACATGCGCGGGGCGGCACGAAACCGCCCCTGCGGCGTCAGTCGTTGGCGGGTTTGGCGCCGGGCTGCATCACGTCGGCCAGGGTCGCCTTGACGACCTTGATCTTGACGCCCTGCGCGATTTCAACGTCGGCGAAATCATCGTCGACGCGCGTGACCTTGCCGACGATGCCGCCGCCGGTCACCACTTGGTCGCGCGGCTTCACCGCGGCGATCTTGGCGCGATGTTCCTTGGCCCGCACCTGCTGCGGGCGGATCAGGAAGAACCAGAACACGACAAAGATCAGCAGATAGGGGACCAGCATCAGGAAACCGGCGGCCCCGCCGCCCGATCCGGCCGCCTGGGTCAGAAGCAATTGCGTCGACATGGATGAAAAACTTTCCGTTTGAAAACGCAGCCCGTTCCGCAGGGAACCGGCGCGCATATATGGCGCGGCGCCTATCACGCAGGGGCGGCGCGCGCAACCGGTCGCTGCGCCCTCCCCCGCTGGCAAGCGTCGCCGAAATGGGGAGGATCGCGATCACGTCAAGGGCATGGTGGCCCGCGGCGCCCATGTTCACCGCATCGAACGACTTTGCGCAGGGAAGCCTTGCATCCCCTGCCGACCCGCGCTAGGGGCCACGCCTGCCCAACAGGGCCGGTCGGGACGTAGCGCAGCCTGGTAGCGCATCACACTGGGGGTGTGGGGGTCGGAGGTTCGAATCCTCTCGTCCCGACCAATTTCCAAACCAGCAAATCTTGGTAAGCGGCGGGCGGCGGCCACAGCCGCCACCCGCGCGCAGGCTTAGTTCGCAGCCGTTGGCGCTTCGGCCGGCGGTGCCGATGCGCGCGCATCGCGCATTGCCGCGATTTCGGTCTTGTCGATCACGCCATCCTTGTTGGCGTCGACGTGCTTGATGAACGCATCGACCTTTTCGGGCGACGCCAGCGTCGGGTCGCCCTGGCGCTGCGCACGCATTTCGGCCATCCGGGTAACTTCGGCCTTGTCCAGCTTGCCGTCGCCGTTGGCGTCGATCATCGCAAAGATGCGGCCGTCGTCCGGCTTCGGCTGCGCGCTGGCGAGCGCCGGGAATGCCATCGCAAGCACAGCGGCAGTCATCGTCAATGTCTTCATAGTCTATCCTTTGGTGATGGTCGGCAAAGTCGCCGGGATACCCCGCGCCGACATGACAGCTTCGACGTCGCAAAACTATGGCAGCCGGACTCGGTTCGTCACGGTTTCAGCACGACCTTGCCCACCACCTCGCGCCGTTCCAGCATCGCAAAGCCCTCGCGCCAGTCGGCAAGGTCGAGTGCGGCGTGGACGTGCGGGCGGATTTTGCCCGCCGCGGCCAGCGCATCGACTGCAGCGATATTCTCGGCCCCGCGCGCCGGGAAGCGGCGGCCATATTCGCCCGCGCGCACCCCGACGACCGAGAAGCCCTTGATCAGTGGCATGTTGACCGACACCTCCGGAATACGCCCCGACGCAAAGCCGATCACCAGCAAGCGCCCGCCGAACGCGATGCAGCGCGTCGATTCGTCGAAGACATCGCCGCCGACGGGGTCAAAGATGACGTCGGCCCCCACCCCGCCGGTGAGTTCCTTCACCCGTTCGCGAAACCCCGGCGCGCCGTCGATCACCGCGTCGGTCGCATAAAGCCGCGCAATCGCGTCCCGCTTGTCGGCGCTGCTCGCCGCCGCGATCACTCGCGCCCCCAGTGCCCCGGCCAGATCGACCGCCGCCAGCCCGACCCCGCCCGCCGCGCCATGCACCAGCAGCCACTCACCCGCCTCGATCCGCGCACAGCGGACCAGCGCGACATAGGCGGTCAGATACGCGACCGGATAGGCCGCCGCTTCCTCCCACGTCAGCCCTTCGGGCTTCGTGCGCAGGGCCGCCGCGGGTACGGTACAATATTCGGCCATCGCGCCGAACCGGTTGCCGCCGACCACCGCATCGCCAATTCCCCAGCCAGCGACCCCGTCGCCCAGCGCATCGATTTCGCCAGCAAATTCCATTCCCGCCACGAACGGCAGCTCGGGCTTCAACTGATAATCGCCGCGTGTCATCAACAGGTCGGGGAAATTCACCGCCGCCGCACGCACGCGTACGCGCACCTCGCCCGGCCCCGGCTGCGGAAGCGGCAGGTCGGCCAGCGCCGTTCCCGCGTGATCGGGCAACAATTCTGTGACCTGCAAAGCGCGCATCAAGAAAAGCCTTTCCTACAATTTGCCCATATGGTTCGTTATTTAAGTGACAACAAACCAAAGGAGCGAATCATGCCCAACCGCGAATGCCCGCCCGTCGACGCCGACGCGCTGATCGATGCCGTCATCGACCGCGAAGGCCGATATGTAAACCACCCCGCCGATCGCGGCGGCCCGACCTGCTGGGGAATCACCGAAGCGGTGGCGCGCGCGCAGGGCTATAGCGGCGCGATGCGCGACCTGCCGCGCACCGAGGCCGCGGCGATCTATCGCCGCATCTATTGGCTGCGTCCCGGTTTCGATCGCGTGGCGTTGCGCGCGCCGAAAATCGCCGCCGAGCTGTTCGACACCGGCGTCAACATGGGCACCGCCGTCGCCGCGGGGTTCCTGCAACGCGCGCTCAACGCGCTGAACCGCGCCGCGCGCGACTATCCCGACATCGCGGTCGATCGCGAAATCGGCCCGCGCACGCTGTCGGCGCTCGACGCCTTTCTGCGCGCCCGCGCAGCGGGCGGCGAAACGGTGCTGCTGCGCGCGATGGAGGCGCTGCAGGGCGAACGCTACATCGCGCTCGCCGAACGCCGCCCGAGCCAGGAGGCGTTTCTCTACGGCTGGCTGGCGAACCGCATCGGCCAGCATTGACCATGTTCTGCGCGCCAATGGACTGAACTTTCCTGAACTTTGAACATACAGGAGCATCGAAATGAGCATCATCGAAGGCCTGATCGGCCCGATCGCCAAGCTGATCGACAAGATCATCCCCGACCCCGAAGCGCGCGACCGCGCCAAGCTGGAACTGCTCAAGCTGGAGGGCAGCCAGGAAATGGAAGCGATCCGCACCCGGATGACCGCGATCGTCGCCGAGGCGAACAGCGCCGACCCCTGGACGAGTCGCGCGCGGCCAAGCTTCCTCTATGTGATGTACGCGCTGTTGCTGTGGGCGATTCCGATGGGCCTGATCGCCGCGGCGCGGCCCGAGATGGCGGAGGGTATCGCGCGGGGGATGAACGCCTATCTGGCGGGGATTCCCGAGCCCCTCTACGCGCTCTTTGGCACGGGGTATCTGGGGTACACGGCGGCGCGGGCGTGGGGGAAAGCGAAGGGGGTGGAGAGCTAAACTAGCACCGCCCAAAAAAGCCAACGCGCCCCTGCGAAGGCAGGGGCCCATCTCCGGTCGGTGCTATTTTGCATCGGCAGGAGATGGGTCCCCGCCTTCGCGGGGACACACGCTATAAAGGGCGGCGCTAGCCCTCCACAACCCTCGCCAAATTCGCGAGCGACGAATTCAACCCCTCCAGGTGATCCTTCGCCGAAATCCCCGGCGGCACATGATGCGCATCGATCGTCACCAGCGTCCCCCCGCCTCGCCGCGACAGATACCAGTGCATCGCCATCGTTCCCGAAAAGCGTGGGTCGTCGGACACGAACTCGACCTCCCACACGATCAGGCGGCCGTCATCGAGCGTCGGAATATAGACCTCGACGACATCGCTGTCGTCGTCGCTTTTGGTCTCGACGTCGGCATCGTCAAAGGTCAGCCGCATCAGAAAGCCGCCGCCCGCACGCAAATCGACATGCTCGAATTCGCCCGTCGCCCCCTCGGGCGGTAACCAGCGCGCGAGTTTCGCTTCGCTGGTGAAGGCTGAAAAGACGTCGACCAGCGGCGCCGCGATCAGCCGTTCGGCATGATCGGTGCGCCGCGTTTTCTTGGTCGGTTTCAAACGAGCGCGGCTTTGACCGCGGCCACCGCCGCATCCGCCGCGTTCCCATCAGGACCGCCGCCCTGTGCCATGTCGGGCCGCCCGCCGCCGCCCTGCCCGCCGAGCGCCGCAACCGCCGCCTTGACCAGATCGACAGCATTATGGGGGGCGCCTTCGGTCACCCCGACCGCGACCGAGGCGCGCCCGTCGTTGACCGCGACCAGCATCGCGACGCCGCTGCCGACCTGCTTCTTGAGGCCGTCAACCGTACCACGCAGTTCCTTGGGATCGAGCCCATCAACGACCTGTGCGATAAACGCCGTGTCACCCACTTGCTCGACCGCGGGTCCGCTTGCCGCGCCGCCGCCGCCCATTGCAAGCGCCTTCCTGGCATCAGCCAGCTCGCGCTCGGCTTTCTTGAGCGCCTCGGCCAGTTGCGCGACGCGCGCCGGGACATCGTCGGGCGATGTCTTGAGCGCCGCCGCCGCCGCCTTCAGCGCCTCGTCACGGCTGTTCAGCCACGTCCGCGCCGCCTCGCCAGTCAGCGCCTCGATGCGCCGCACCCCAGACGACACCGCGCTTTCACTGATGATTTTGAGCAACGCGATGTCGCCCAGCGCGCGGACATGCGTCCCGCCGCACAGCTCGACCGAATAATGATGGTCATCGGCTGCGCCCATGCTCAGCACGCGCACCTCGTCGCCATATTTCTCGCCGAACAGCGCCAGCGCGCCCGCCGCGACGGCGTCGTCGGGGGTCATCAGCCGCGTCGTCACCACCTCGTTGCCGCGGATCTGCGCGTTCACGTCTGCCTCGATGTCGGCGATCTCTTGCGCGGTGAGCGCCTTGGGGTGCGAGAAGTCGAAGCGGAAGCGGTCCTCGGCGACCAGGCTGCCCTTTTGCGTCACATGCTCGCCCAGCCGGTTACGCAGCGCCGCGTGCAGCAGGTGCGTCGCGCTGTGGTTGGCGCGGATGCGGTCGCGACGCTCGGCATCGACGGTCAGCTGCACCGTATCGCCGACCTTCAGCGTCCCCGCTTCGAGCTTCGCCTGATGCGCGTGCAGCCGCCCGAGCGGCTTGCTGGTGTCGCTGACGGACGCCTTCGCGCCGCCGAGCGTCGCGATCGTGCCGCTGTCGCCCATCTGGCCGCCGCTCTCGCCGTAAAAGGGCGTCTGGTTGGTCAGCACGACCAACTCGTCGCCCGCCGTGGCCTCGCTGACCTGCACGCCGTCCTTGACCAGCGCGATCACCTGACCCTCGCCCACCGTTGCGCCATATCCCGTGAACTCGGTGCTGCCGTTCGTTTCGGCGAGGTCGAACCAGATTTCCTCCGACGCCTTTTGCCCGCTGCCCTTCCACGCCGCGCGCGCCGCCGCTTTCTGCTGCGCCATCGCGGCGTCGAAACCAGCGCGATCCACCGCGATGTCCTGCGTGCGCAGTGCGTCTTCGGTCAGGTCGTAAGGAAAGCCATAGGTATCGTAGAGCTTGAACGCGACCTCGCCGGGCAGCGTATCGCCCTTGCCCATCCCGACAGTGGCCTCGTCGAGCAGGCGCAGCCCCTTATCGAGCGTCTGGCGGAACTTGGTCTCCTCGCGCTCCAGCGTTTCGGCGATCAGCGGCTGCGCGCGGATCAGCTCGGGATAGGCGGCGCCCATCTCGGCGGTCAGCGACGGCAGCAGCCGGTACATCAGCGGATCCTTGGCACCGAGCAGATGCGCGTGGCGCATCGCACGGCGCATGATCCGGCGCAGCACATAACCGCGCCCTTCGTTCGACGGCAGCACCCCGTCGGCGACAAGGAAGCTCGATGCGCGGAGGTGATCGGCGATGACGCGGTGGCTCGCTTGGGTCGGCCCCTCGGCCGGAACCCCGGTCAGCTCGACCGACGCGGCGATCAGCGCCTTGAACGTGTCGGTGTCATAATTGTCGGTGACGCCCTGCAGCACCGCCGCGACACGCTCCAGCCCCATGCCGGTGTCGATGCTGGGGCGCGGCAGGTCGACGCGGTCGCCCGGCGCGCGCTGTTCATATTGCATGAACACCAGGTTCCAGATTTCGACAAAGCGGTCGCCGTCCTCATCAGTCGATCCCGGCGGCCCGCCCGCGATATGGTCGCCATGGTCGTAAAAGATTTCGCTGCACGGCCCGCACGGCCCGGTGTCGCCCATCGACCAGAAATTATCGTTGGTCGCGATGCGGATGATGCGCTCCTCGGGCAGCCCCGCGATCTTGCGCCACAGGTCATAGGCTTCGTCATCGGTGTGATAGACGGTCGCGGTGAGCTTTTCGGGCGCCAGCCCCCACGTCTTGGTGATCAGCGTCCACGCATGGTGGATCGCCTGTTCCTTGAAATAGTCGCCGAACGAGAAATTGCCGAGCATTTCGAAGAAGGTGTGGTGACGCGCGGTGAAGCCGACATTGTCGAGATCATTGTGCTTGCCGCCCGCGCGGACGCATTTCTGCGACGACGCCGCGGTGCTGTACGGGCGCTTTTCGAGGCCCGTGAAGACATTCTTGAACGGCACCATCCCGGCGTTGACGAACATCAGCGTCGGGTCGTTGTACGGCACCAGCGGCGCCGACGGTTCGATATGGTGGCCGGTCCCCGCGAAATAGTCGAGGAACGAGCGGCGAATGTCATTGGTCGATGTCATGCGCGCGATCTAGTGCGCCGCGGCGCGTTTCTCAAGCAAGATACGCGCCGCAGCCCCAGCCTCGCAACGGAATCCTACCGCTTGCAAAGGCGGTTGAGTTCCTCGTCGCTGAACCCCTCTTCGTCGATCAGCCGCTGCGAGATATAGCGCACGTCATATTGCGAGATTTGATACTCGCCATCGCGCAGCCGATAGAGCAGGATCCCGCCGCAGGTTCCGGCGATGCCGGGATGCGAACTCAGCACCGCAAAATAAGCGTAAGCCCCCGGATAAATGGCGTCGGGCGGATTGGTCATCCAACCGTCGAGCCGCAGCGTGAATTCGCCCGGGCCCGTCTGGTACATCTTCGCTTCGTCGCTGAACCGCTTCATTTCGGTCGGGTTCGTCTCAAGCGCAGGGTCCATCATCTTGGCGAGCAGCACGGTGTTCCCGGCGTCGAGATTGTCGACAAAGCGCTGCGCAAAGCGCGTGGCGGCGGTGGTTTCGGCGGCGCTCGGCTTCCAGTCGGCGGGAACGGGTTTGTAGGGACCGGTCGCCGGATCGAAGCAACTGAACGCCTGACGGAAGTCCTTGATGACCGTGACGCCGCGCTCGACATCGATGTGATTGTCAAAGAAATAGCGCCCGAACCGCACTTTCTTGGCGCCGCAGCGCTGCTCGGCCAAGATCTTGATGCGATCGACGACCGGGTCATATTGGTCGGCGTCGATCGTGGCGACCGTTGCCGCAAAACCCTTGCCCGGAACGGCCTCTACCTTGATCGGCGGCAATGGCTGAGCGGACGCCATCAGCGCCGCCAGAAAAATGGCTGTCATGTCTCAAAACCCCCAACGATTCCTTCGAATCGCGACCCCGCGCCGCAAAGGCCGAAGCTTCCTTCGCGGTACGCGCCCATCCTGCGGACAAGGCCTGCGCGTTGCAAGGGGTTTTTGCGGCAATATCAAAAGTTTGTCGCGATACCCTTGCCCAGATAGCAGGGCAGCTGGCGCAGCACGTCGGCCTTTGGTACGCCGTCCTCGATCAGGTCGGGCGGCACCTCCGACGTGTCGGTGCGCACGACGGTCCATTCGGCGCCCGTTTCGGTGCGGTGGACGACGACATAGCCGCAATCCATCGTCCGGTCGGACCGATCACCGCGAAAATCGAACGCGGCGTACAGCCCCGGCGGCTGGCCCGCGGGGTCGGCGTACCAGCTGACACGCAGCACGCGAAGCGTGCCATCGGCCCACAGCACCGGCCGCTTGCGAAGGTTCATTTCCCATTCGAGCCGCGGGTTCGCCGCCTGGAACGACAGGCGCAGCATGGCATAGGCGCTGGCATAATCGCGCTTCGCCAGCGCCATGGTGTATGCGGCGAAGCGGCCCATCGCCGCGCTTTCGTCGGCCGCCGCCACAGCAAACGCCGCGCCGTCGGCCGTCGTCGCGACCCGCTCGACCTCGGGGCCGAGCGGCGGCACCTGCGCCGCCGCTGCGCTGCCGAGCAGCGCCAGCGCCGCGAGCGGCAGCCAGCGGCGCCGGTCAATAGCCATAATAGGCGCCGCCCTTTTCGCGCGCGCGCTGCCAAGCGGGACGCGCGTGACAGGCGTTCACGAACGCCGCGAGCTTGGGATAGCGCGGCACCATGCCCTGCATGATCGCGATTTCCGCGGGAAAGCTCAGCATGATGTCGGCGGCGGACAGGCTGTCGCCGATGAAGTGGCCGCTGTCGCCGACGCGGCTTTCCATATAGGAAAAATGGGCGTCGAGCTGCTGGTTGATCCGCGGTTCGAGTGGCGCCGCCGCTTCGCCGAGCCGCGCGGTGTAGATGCGCAGCAGGATCGGGGTCATCGCCGACCCTTCGGCAAAATGCAGCCATTCGAGGTGGCTGATATGGTCGTCGGTGCCGCGTTCGGGGACCAGATGGCCGCCGCCGTGGCGCTCGCACAAATATTCGGTGATCGCGCCCGATTCGATAATGACGCGGTCGCCATCGGAGATCACCGGCGACTTGCCGAGCGGATGCACTGCGACCAGCTCGGGCGGCGCCAGGTTGGTGGTCGCGTCGCGGTCATAATATTTGATTTCGTACGGCGCGCCGATTTCTTCGAGCAGCCACAATATGCGCTGCGAGCGGCTGTTGTTCAGATGGTGGACGATCAGGCTCATGATGCTCTCCTCAAAGGGTCAAATTTGTAGCTTCCATTGCGGTCGATCAGCGCCGCGAGCTCGCGGACCAGCTTGGCGCCGAGGATCGCGGTGACATCGCCGATGTCGCGGCCGGGATGATGCTCGACGATGTCGGCGCCGACGATCGGCGCGGTCTGCTTGTGCAGCACCGCCAGCACTTCGCGCACCGTCAGCCCGCCCGGCTCGGGATGCGCTACCCCGGGCGCCGCCGACGGATCGATGCCGTCGAGGTCGATCGAGATATAGAGTGGGCCGTCGAGCACGGGGACGTCGTCGGGGTAGAAATCGGCCATCGGAATGACCTCGACCCCGAAGCGCGCAGCCTGTTCGCGGCAATGGGTGTTGAGGGTGCGGATGCCGACCTGCACCAGCCGCGCCGCATGCCCCGCTTCGCAAATGCGCGCGAAGGGCGAGGCATGGCTGCGCGGATTGCCGGCAAAATCATCGTAGAGATCGGGGTGCGCGTCGAAATGCAGGATGGTCACTGGTCCGAAACAGGTCGCCGCGGCTTCGACGAGCGGAAAGGTCACCGCATGATCGCCGCCAAGCGCCAGCGGCACCTCGCTATCCTCGTGCAGCATCACGACATGGCGGCGGATCGCGGCATCGTCCTGCGCGGTGTTCTCGGTCAGCGGCAGGTCGCCATCATCGGTGAAGGCGATGTCGGTACCGATCTCCGGTCCGAGTTCGCTGGCCATATTGCCGCGATCACTGAACAGCGCCGCCCGGATCGCCGCCGGTCCAGCGGCGGCGCCGCGCTCGAAGCTGCTGTTGATGTCGGTGGGCAGACCGAAGAGGCGGATCGCAGGCATGGCTCGCTTGTAGCTGGTGGTCGGGCGCGCGCAAGGCGCGGCAGCGAGGATTGCGCTGGAGAGACGGGAGCGCGACGTCGAGGAGAATCGCGCCCGGTCGGCAGCCGCCCGTCCTACCTCCGTTTGCATCGAGCGAAGTCGTGATACCCGGCAGAACCTAGCATGTCCTATGGGTGTCTCGACTTCGCTCGACACGAACGGAAATGGAAGTGTCAGCTAACGACCAGTTGCGGACATCCGGGCGCAGCGGCAAGATGAGTGGCGAACGGATGAAGCAATGCGCCAACGCAAACGATTTTATTCCCTGCGGTTCCTGCTGGAACTGGCGTTCATCCCGATCAGCCTAATCGCGGCTTATGCGCTGTTCGTCGGGGTGACTTTCGGATTTAATCTTTGGCGTTCGGAGGCACCCTTAGTCACCGTCGTATGGCTGATGATCGTGGCGTCTCCGCTATGGTTCTACCTTCTTCTCAAATGGTCTCAGACTTCCACAACTAGAACGGCGTTCCTGGCCGCCGGAGTGGCCATCCCTGCGAGCTATTTTGCATTTCAACTGTTCGCCTGATCATACGCGGACAACTTCAGCTTCCCACCCCATTCGCGCCCTTCAACTTCCCTACCGGCGGAAGAGATTTCCGGTATCACGATATGGAGTGCAGGATGCTGGCGGCGAACATGATAGGCCAGGATGTAGTTGGAAGCCCTAGTACGTCCTATTTTGTCGCGCCACGTGGGCGGCGATAGGCAAGATATAGAAAAACGATGCCGGTGAGGAGCGGGAACATCATGCTCCAATTTTCAGAGAAGCCACGGCCATCACTCAAACGATAGGCGGAATAGGCGAACCAAAACATCGCAACGCCAAATAGCCATTTGTCGCTGGGCATCACGCCTTCGGCTTTTCCGGCACGGGCTTATGCTTCACCAGCTTCCCTAGCCGGTCGTCGCTGAACCGATCTCGATAGTCATGCATGGCATCTTTATGGCTGAGCTCAGCGATCAGCGCAACGTCCGCAAGCCACCCCATATAGGCCGTTCGCAGCCCCACTGGTTCGCTGGACTGGAACCGACCGAAACTAGCCGTCGCCCCTGCGCAGGCGGGGGCCGCTGTCGGTTTACTCAGCGACGCAGGGATAGGCAGCTAGCGGCCCCCGCCTGCGCGGGGGCGACGGTCAGTCTGGACGTCCGCTTCCCACCCCAAAAGCAGCCATCTCCGGCAACACGCACGAAGCGACAGGCACAAAAAAGTCAACGGCCGGCGGGTCCACCTGCGGGGAGAGGGGAGTGCAGGTGCCCGTAGTTACAAGGGGGGCTGAAGACCCGCCGCCGTTTCCCGGCCGGTCCGCCAGTGCGGGCCGACCGGATCGGGATCAATTATCGTCGCCGCCGTCCTCGTCGGAGCCGATCATCATTTCTTCGGCGACCGCATCGGTGCGGCCGCGGATCGCGGCTTCCAGCCGTTCGCGCAATTCGGGATTCTCGGTCAGGAAATTCTTCGCATTCTCGCGGCCCTGGCCGATGCGGATCGAATCATAGCTGAACCAGGCACCCGATTTTTCGACCAGCCCGGCCTTGACGCCGATGTCGAGGATCTCACCGATCTTGGAAATGCCCTGCCCGTACATGATGTCGAATTCGACCTGCTTGAACGGCGGCGCGACCTTGTTCTTCACGACCTTGACCTTGGTCGTGTTGCCGACGATTTCGTCGCCATTCTTGATCTGGCCGGTGCGGCGGATGTCGAGGCGGACCGAGGCATAGAATTTGAGCGCATTGCCGCCGGTCGTCGTTTCGGGGTTGCCGTACATCACGCCGATTTTCATGCGCAGCTGGTTGATGAAGATCACCATGCAGCGCGAGCGGCTGATCGAACCGGTGAGCTTACGCAGCGACTGCGACATCAAGCGCGCTTGCAGGCCGACATGGCTGTCGCCCATCTCGCCCTCGATTTCGGCGCGCGGCACGAGCGCGGCGACCGAGTCGACGACGAGTACATCGATCGCGTTCGAGCGCACCAGCGTGTCGACGATTTCGAGCGCCTGTTCGCCGGTGTCGGGCTGCGACACGATCAATTCGTCGATGTTGACGCCAAGCTTGCGCGCATAGACGGGGTCGAGCGCATGTTCGGCATCGACGAAGGCGACAGTGCCGCCGGTCTTTTGCGCTTCCGCCAGCGTGTGCAGCGCCAGCGTCGTTTTGCCCGAGCTTTCGGGGCCGTAGATTTCGATGACGCGACCGCGCGGCAGGCCGCCGACGCCGAGCGCGATGTCGAGGCCGAGCGACCCGGTCGAGATCGCCTCGACCTGCATCGCCTCCTTCGATCCCAATTTCATCACCGAGCCCTTACCAAAGGCGCGGTCGATCTGCGCGAGCGCGGCGTCCAGCGCCTTTTGCCTGTCCGTGTTGTTCACTGATTTCCCCGATTCGACGAGTGACAATTGACCGGCCATGTGCCGTCCTTTCCTGCTCTAAAGCGAAGGCTGAACCACCGCAACGCCGGAACCATGTACGTCATTTGTTCTCAAAGAACAAGAGGGGAACAAATTTTTTTGCCACGCCGCCCCCGTGCAGGCGGGGGCCGCCGTCGGTTTGTGCAGCGATGCAAGAAAAAGGACGATTGCGGCCCCCGCCTGCGCGGGGGCGACGTGGCGGCTAGCCCCCAAACTCGGCCAACGCCGCTTCGATATCGCTGATCCGGAACGGCTTGCCGACCAGGCGGCGATGCGCGTGGGCGGGCGGCAATATGTCGCCGCCGCCCGAGGTGAAGGCAAAGGGGATGCCGCGATCGGCCAGCGCGTCGGCGACCGGCCACCCCTTGTCGTCGCCGAGGTTGATATCGACCAGCGCGCCGTCCAGCGGCTCGGCAGCGATGATTGCCAACGCCTCGTCCTTGCTCGATGCCTGCGCCGGTTCGGGAAGCCCGAGCGCGTCGAACATGTCGGCGAGCATCATCCCGATCAGCACATCGTCCTCGACCAGCAGAATGCGCGGATTATCAGCCATTTTTCATCCTGTGCGCGGCGTCATCCAGCGCCGCCGAAGTCGCCTCGGCGAGCTGCGCGACCGAAAAGGGTTTGGGCAGGAAAGCGACATCGTCGATGTTGATCGACTGACGCAGCTGTTCCTCGGCATAGCCCGACATGAACAGCACGGGCAGGTCGGGGCGCTTGGCGCGCAGCGCGCGGACCATCGCGGGGCCATCCATCGTCGGCATCACGACATCGCTGATGATCAGGTCGACCTCGGCCATCTGGGCAAAGCGTTCGAGACCTTCCTCACCCTGCGACGCGGTGACGACGGTATAGCCTGCGCGGGTCAATGCGCGTTCGGCCACCGCACGCACCATATCCTCGTCCTCGACGAGCAGGATCGTGCCGCTGCCCCACTGGCTTTTCTTGGGCTTCGGCGGCGGCGCAGCCGCGCTCGGCGTCTCGCTGCCGCTGCGATGGATCGGCAGGTAAATGGTAAAGCTGGTCCCCTGCCCCGGCTTGCTGTCGGCAAAGATGAAGCCCGCCGATTGCTTGATGATGCCATAAACCGTCGACAGTCCGAGCCCCGTTCCCTTGCCGACATCCTTGGTGGTGAAAAAGGGTTCGAAAATCTTGGGGAGCACATCGGGCGCGATGCCAGTGCCGGTGTCGCTGACCTTGAGCGCGCAATAATCGGCGGGGGGCATGAATTCATTGCCCATCTGGCGCACGTCCGCCGCCGACACGGGATAGGTTTCGATCGTCAGCGTGCCGCCGCCCGGCATCGCGTCGCGCGCGTTCACCGCCAGGTTGATGATCACCTGTTCCAGCTGCCCCGGATCGGCGCGCACCGCGCCCAGCCCGCGGCCATGATGGACCGCCAGCTGCACCGTTTCGCCGATCAGCCGCTTCAAGAGGTGCGAGACCTCTGAAATCACGTCGGGCAGCTGCAGGATCTGCGGCCGCAACGTCTGCTGCCGCGAAAAGGCGAGCAATTGCCGCGTCAGGCTGGCGGCGCGATTGGCGTTGCTGCGAATCTGCTGGATGTCGTCATAGTCGCTGTCGCCGGGGGTATGGCGCATCAGCATGAGGTCGCAGGCGCCGAGCACCGCGGTCAGGATATTGTTGAAGTCATGCGCGACGCCGCCCGCGAGCTGGCCGACCGCCTGCATCTTCGACGCCTGCGCGACCTGACGCTTCAGCCGCGATTCCTCGCTCGAATCCTTCAGGCTCAGCAGCACCGCTGCCTCACCGAGCCCGCGCACCCCGACGACGCGCATCGACACGGGCTCGCCGCTTTGTCCCGCCAGCCGGATCGACAGGTCGCCGCCCACCTGCTGCCCGCTGCTGTGGCGGCGGATCATGTCGGCGAGTGGCCCCTTGTCCTCGCCCACCACAATGTCGCCGGGATAGCGCGGCATCTTGCCCTCGCCCAGATTGGCGGCGCGCACAAAGGCGCGGTTCATATAGAGGAAGCGCCCGTCGCGATCGACCATCGCCAGCCCGAAGGGAAGCAGCGACAGCAGGGTTTCGACATAGGTCTGCGCGGTGCCGCGATCGGTCGGACCCATTTCCTCGTCGAGCATCGCGAGCAGCACCGGCGTATTGCTGTCGGCCGGGGCCAGCGGGATTTGCAGCATCCGCACCGGGGTCGCGCGGTCGCCCTCGCGCGCGAAATACAGCGCACCGCCGTCATCGATGCGCAACATCGGGGCAACATCGCGGCCGGCATAATGGCCGGCGTCATCTTCGCCGAGCGCGCGGAGCAGGAACGCCTGATTGGCGACGCGCAGCCGCCCCTCGGCATTGACCAGCGCCGCCATCACCCCGGCGTGGCTCAGGGTCCGGCCCGCGGGGCCATCGAGATGGCGGGTGATTTCAGAGGCGAGATCGAGTCGTTCGAGCGCCGCAAAGCGCCACACCAGATAATCCTCCGCCTGACCGGTGCGCGTCACCTGCGCGCGCAGTTGCAGATGGCCGATCGCCAGATCGTCGACGCGCCCCTCGCCATCGCGCCACGCGATGCGACCGGCATTTTTGAGCAGCTCGGCGCCGCGTCCTTCGAGTGGCAGCCCCGGCGGGGTCACGAAGCCGCCCATCCAGGTGCCGAACAGGTCGTTCGCGCACACCATCCGCCCGGCCCGGTCGGTGACTGCGATCGCGACATCGTCGTGATTGACCGCCTGGCGCAGCATCGTCCAGTCGGGCGCTACCGCCTCGCCCGCCACGACGGCGGGAAAAAGGCGCCGCGCGAGCAACACGCCGCCGACCGCAACCGCGAGCCCGGCGACGAAACCGGCAGCAATCACCGCGTCGCGCGTCGCCCAGAACAGGAGCAGCGTCGACAACAGCGCCAGGCCGCCGAGTATGGCCATATCGACGCGCGACAGGCCCGGCGGCTCCGACAGCGGACCAGCGGAGCCCACCCCCCTGCCGATATCGGAATCAGCGGAAGGCAGGCTCGTCGCGGTCAATGACAGTCTTTCTTATCGGTGCATCACCAGATGCGGACGCGGTCTTTCGGCGCCAGATACAGCTTCTGGCCTTCCTTGATCTGATACGCCTTATACCACGGGTCAAGGTTGCGCGAGACCCAAGTCCGCTGGATCGAGGGCGAATGCGGATCGGTCGTGATACGCTGCGACAGATTCTGGTCGCGATAGTTGCGCCGCCACACCTGCGCCCAGCCGAGGAAGAAGCGCTGGTCGCCGGTGAGCCCGCCGAGCACCGGCGCTTCCTTGCCGCCGAGCGACGCCTTGTACGCGTCATAGGCAACGGTCAGCCCCGCCAGATCGCCGATATTCTCGCCCAGCGTGAACGTCCCGTCGAGCTTTTCGCCGGGCAGCACCTCATAGGCGTCATATTGCGCGATCAGCGCCTTGCCCGCGGCTTCGAACGCCGCGACGTCGGCGGGGGTCCACCAGTCGGCAAGCTTGCCGGTTTCGTCATATTTCGCGCCTTGGTCGTCGAAATGATGGCTGATCTCGTGGCCGATCACGGCGCCGATGCCGCCATAGTTGATCGCCGGGTCGGCGTGCGGATCAAAGAAGGGCGGCTGCAGGATCGCGGCGGGAAAGACGATCTCGTTCATGCCAAAATTGGCATAGGCGTTGACCGTCATCGGGGTCATGCCCCATTCCCAGCGGCGGATCGGCCCGCCGAGGCGGCTGATATTGTCGTCGTGCGCGAACTGGTTCGACCGCAGCGCGTTGCCGAACAGGTCGTCGGCCTTGATCTCGAGCTTGCTGTAATCCTTCCAGCGATCGGGATAGCCAATCTTGGTGGTGAAATTCGCGAGCTTCTGCTTCGCCTTCACCTTGGTCTGCGGCTGCATCCACTCGAGGCCATCGATACGGCGACCCATCGCGGCGAGGACATTCTTCACGAGTTCATCCATCGCCGCCTTGGTTTCGGGCGGGAAATATTTGGCGACATAGTCCTGACCGACCGCCTCACCGAGGTTGCCGGTGGTGAAATCGACCGCGCGCTTCCAGCGTTCCTGCATCTGCGGCGTGCCCGACAGCGCGGTGCCATAGAAGGAGAAGGCCTCCTGCGCGAACTTGTCGGGCAGCACGCCCGAAAAGCCGTCGAGGCTGCGGATCATCAGCATGTCGCGCAGCACCGCGATCGGCGCATCGGCAAGCAATTTTGCCTCGCCGGTAAAGGCGCTCGGCTGCGACACCAGCAGTGCATCTTCCTTGACGCCGATGCCGCGAAAGAAGGTCGCCCAGTCAAAACCCGGCGCCGCAGCGGCGAGCTCGGCGATCGTCATCTTGTTATAGACTTTGGTCGCGTCGCTGCTGTCATTCTTGTCCCAATGGACGGTCGCGATCTGCTTTTCGAAATCATAGATCGCCTTGGCACGCGCCGCGGCATTGGCCTCGCCCGCCAGCGTCAGGACATTTTCCAGATGCTTGAGGTACGCGGCCTGCAGCTTCGCGTTGCGCTCATTGTCCTTCAGATAGAAATCGCGGTCGGGCATGCCGATGCCGCCCTGAAACATCGTGTAGATATACACTTCGGGATTCTTGTCGTCCTGCCCGACGAAGCCGCCAAAGAAATGTTGGACGCCGTTGCGATCGGCTTCGGCCAGCAGCGCGGCAAGCCCCGCCTTGTCGACGGCGCGGATCTTGGCAAGCCACGGCTGGATCGGCGCCAGCCCCTTGGCTTCGACGGCTGCGCCATCCAGATAGGCGGCATAGTTGCGGCCGATCATGCTGTTCGGATCGCCCTTCGCGGCGTCCAGAATTTCGCGGGTACGCACCTGCGACAGATCGCCGAGCGCGGTGAACATGCCATAGTTCGACTTGTCGGCGGGAATCGGGGTGTTCTTGGCCCAGGTGCCGTTGGCATAGGCATAAAAATCGTCGCCAGGCTGCACCGACGTGTCCATGCCCGCGGTGTCGAAGCCAAAGGTGCCGAGTTCGGGCTTGGCCGCGCTTTCGGTGGCGGGCGCCGGGGCGGCCTTTTCTTTGGCGGCGGCGGGAAGTGCCGAAATCAGCATCGCGCCAAGCGCGGCGGTCGCCATCAGGCGCGACGAAACATGCGAAAACATCATGATAGTCCCCAGTTCTCAAAATGACGCGATGACGTGCGGCGCATCGGCGGGGCACAGCATCGCAATGGGACAGCTATACGACGGCGGGCGCGCCGTTCAACCGGCGGGGGTGTCGCTGGTCGATGCCTCATGTCGTTGGTCGCGTGCCCGCTGCAATTTGCGCCGCCAGCGCAGGCGAATCCAATTGTCCCAGAACACCGACGCCAGCACATAGCCCAGCGCCGCCGACACCAGCGAAATGACCAGCAGCCCGCCCAGCATCGCCGGAGCGGCGTCCGAAAAGGCCCAGCGCGCCCATTCGCCCGCCGACGCGCCATGCTCGATCATCGCCGAAAAGGTGGCGCTGTTGGCTTGCAAGCCAAACAGCCAGTCGCCGAGCCACACCGACGCCAGGATGATGAACGGCGTCGTGACCGGGTTCGACAGGAACGTCATTGCGGCACCGATCGGAATATTGGCGCGGACGGGCAGCGCCAGCAGCGCGACGCCCAATATCTGGATACCCGGGATCAGAAAGAATATCCCGACGAACAGCCCCAGCGCGGTACCGCGCGGTACCGAGGTGCGGGTAAAACGCCACAAATGGCTATGCGCAACGCGGTGCGCAAACGGCTTGACGAAGCGGCTGGCGAGCAGCTCCTCGCGCGTCGGCGAGTTGCGGCGGATCCAGTTCATCACCGCCGCCTTGTCCTTGGGCTTGCCGCCGCTCACCCGCGCTCTTTCATCAGCCGTTGCTTGTCGCGCTTCCAGTCGCGTTCCTTGATCGACTCCCGCTTATCATGTGCCTTCTTGCCCTTGGCGAGCGCGAGTTCGACCTTGGCACGGCCGCGGCTGTTGAAATAGACCGACAGCGGGACCAGCGTCATGCCCTGCCGCGCGACGGCGGCGTACATCTTGTTGATCTCCCTGCCGCTGAGCAGCAGCTTGCGCGGGCGCTTCGGTTCGTGATTGTGGCGGTTGCCGTGACTGAATTCGGGGATGTTGCTGTTGATCAGCCACACCTCGCTGCCCTTCACCTCAGCATAGCTCTCGGCGATCGTGCCTTCGCCGAAACGCAGCGATTTGACCTCGGTCCCCTGCAGCGCGATCCCCGCCTCGAACACCTGTTCAATGGCAAAGTCAAAGCGCGCGCGCCGGTTTTCGGCGACGATCTTTTTCTTGTCGAATTCGGCGGCGGACTGCGGACGGGCCATGACGTAACCTAGATCACTCCTGCCGCGGACAATGCGGCATCGACGGCGGCGCGCGACGCATCGTTCGCCGGAATGATAGGTAGGCGCACTTCGGGCGAAAACCAGTCGTGGACGCGCGACAGCGCATATTTGACCGGCCCCGGCGAGGTGTCGGAGAACATCGCCTGATGCAGGTCGAACAGCCGGTCGTGCAGCGTCAGTGCGCGGGCCCAGTCGGCGGCAGCGCACGCCGCGGCAAAATCGGCGCACAGGCGCGGCGCGACATTGGCGGTGACCGAGATACAGCCGACGCCGCCCAACACCGCGTGCGGCAGCCACAGGTCGTCGTTGCCGCTGAGTTGGCAGAAATCCTTGCCCGCCCCAGCGCGCTGAATCGTCACCCGCGCCAGA
This sequence comes from Sphingopyxis sp. EG6, assembly GCF_003609815.1. NCBI lineage: Bacteria > Pseudomonadati > Pseudomonadota > Alphaproteobacteria > Sphingomonadales > Sphingopyxidaceae > Sphingopyxis > Sphingopyxis sp. EG6. The sequence goes on along the minus strand of NZ_AP017603.1, from coordinate 932,955 downwards.
TCGCCGCTGGCATCCTTGATCGCAACGACGCTTGGGATTTCGGCGAGCTTGCACAGCGTCTCGGCGCTGATGTCGGCGACGGTGCGGCCGGGGACGTTATAGACGACGATCGGCAGGTCGCTGGCGTCGGCGAGCGCCTGAAAATGCGCAAGCATCCCGGCCTGGCTTGGCCGATTGTAATAAGGCGCGACGATCAGCGCCGCCGCTGCCCCAGCGGCCTGCGCATAGCGCATGTGGCGAACCGCGGTCGCGGTATCGTTCGATCCGCAACCCGCGATCACCGGCACGCGCCCCGCCGCCGCCTGGATGCAGCTGTCGATCACCTGATAATGTTCGTCGAACCCCAATGTCGGGCTTTCGCCGGTTGTCCCGCACGGCACGAGCGCGCTGGTGCCTTCATGGATCTGCCAGTCGACCAGCCGCGAAAATGCCGGAGCGTCGAACGCCCCATCGCGAAATGGCGTCACCAAGGCGGGAATAGACCCCGAAAACATGCCCCGCTCCTTTACAAAAACACGGGCCAGCCGGTAGAGTCCCGACGGCGCGCCGCTAATGGACGCCTATTCAGCGCCCCGCAAGGAGTTTGCCACTAACATGGCCGCCATGATTACGCTGCCCCGAATTTCTCGTCTTGCCTTGGCCTTTGCGCTGCTCGTCCCGACCACCGCTCAGGCAAGCGAACTGACCCCCGAACAGATGCAGTGGTATCGCGCGCAAATGGGCCTCGCGTCGACATCGGGATCGCCGCCAGCGACCAGTTCGGTCGGCGATGCGGTGATGGAATGGCGCCGCCTGACCGCCAACACCGGCGCCTCGTTCGACCAGCTGTCGCGCTTCCTGATGGCGAACAAGGGTTGGCCCGACGCTGACAAGATGCGCGTCCGCGCCGAAAAGGCGATCGCGATCGACAGCTTCGACCCCGCGCGCACCCTCGCCTATTTTCAGGCCTATCCCCCGCAGACGCCCAGCGGGCATCTGCGCCATGCGATGGCACTGAACGCATCGGGCCGCCGCGACGATGCCAACGCCGCGGTGCGCCGCGCCTGGACCGGCGGAGCGCTCGACGAATATGAGGTCAGCCGCGCGCTCAGCCTGTTTCCGGGCGCGCTGTCGGTCGCCGACCATGACGCGCGGATGGACCGGCTGCTGTGGTCGGGCGCCACTGGCGCGGCGAGCCGCCAGCTCGCCTATACCTCGCCCGAACGGCGCAGCGTCTTTGCCGCGCGCCTCGCGATGCGCAGCAGCGCGGTCGACGCGGCGTTCCAGGCGTCGGCGGTCGAAAGCGCCAACCCGTCGCTGGTCCGCACCGACGCCGGCTACATCACCGACAAGGCGACCTGGCTGCGCCAGACCGGCCGGGTCGGCGAAGCGCGTGCTTTGCTCGCCGCACCGCGCGCGCTGGCCAAAGCGCCGACCGATGCCGAGGAATGGATCGAAACGCTGCTCACCAACGCGCGGCAGGCCGACAGCGGCGGCGACAAGCTGACCGCCTATAATATCGCACGGCAGATCGACGACGCGTTCCCGCCGGGAACAGTGATCCGCGAAACCCCGCTCGCCGTCCGCGACGATTATACGTCGCTGACGTGGCTCGCCGGGCAGCTGGCGTACAAGGATCTGCGCCGTCCAGCCGAGGCGGTGCGGCTGTACCGCGCCTATGGCGAAGCCGCGCGATCGGCGCAGACGCGCACCAAGGGTTTCTACTGGGCCGGCCGCGCCGCGCTTGCCGCGGGCGACCGTTCGACCGCCAACGCGCATTTTGCCGACGCCGCGCAGCATTACGACCAATTTTACGGCCAGCTCGCGCTGGAACGGCTGGGCCGTCCGCAGCCCAAGCCGACACCCAATCCCACGATTCGGGTCAGCGATGATGAAAAGCGCGCCTTTGCCGATGACCGGCTCGTCCGCGCCGCGCGCGCGCTCGGCGAAATCGGCGCGTGGCGCGAACAGACATTGTTCCTGCGCGCGCTGTCGCAAAAGGCGACCTCGCCGGCCGACCATGTCCTCGCCGGGCAATTGGCCTCGCAGATCGGTCGCCCCGACCTCGGCGTGATGATCGGCCGCAGCGCGCAGGCGAACAGCCTCGATGCGGTCGAAGTCGCGGGCTTCCCGACCGTCCGCGTGCCTGCGGGGCACGAAGGCAACTGGACCTTCATCCACGCGATCACCCGGCAGGAAAGCCAGTTCGACCGGCAGGCGATCAGCCATGCCGGGGCGCGCGGCATGATGCAGCTGATGCCCGGCACCGCGAACGAAGTCGCGGGCAAACTCGGCCTTTCCTACACCCGCGACCTGCTCACCACCGACACCAATTACAACATGACGCTGGGATCGACCTATTTCCAGCAGATGCTGCGCTATTATGGCGGCAGCTACCCGCTCGCGGTCGCCGCATACAACGCCGGGCCGGGTAATGTGAACAAGTGGCTGCGCGCCAATGGCGATCCGCGCACCGGATCGATCGAGATGCTCGACTGGATCGAGGCGATTCCGATCTTCGAGACCAAAAATTACGTGCAGCGCGTCCTGGAAAATGCGGTCGTTTACGACACGCTGCAACCGGGCAAGACGATGCCGCAGGCGCCGCTCAGCTTCTACCTTGGCAAACGCACGCCGGGGTAATCCGCGTGGCGGGGGAACGCAGCAACATCATCTCACCAGCCGGCTATGCCGCGCTGCGCGCCGAGTATGACGCGCTGCTCGGTGACGAGCGGCCAAAACTGGTCGACGTGATCAGCTGGGCGGCGGGCAATGGCGACCGCAGCGAAAATGGCGACTATATCTATGGCCGCAAGCGCCTCCGCGAAATCGACCGGCGGCTCTCGTTCCTTGCGCGCCGGATGAAGGCGGCGCGCGTCGTCGATCCCGCCGAGCAGCCCGACAAGAGCCGCATCTGGTTCGGCGCCACCGTCGAACTCGCCGACGACGACGATGCGCGGCGCACCCTCACGCTGGTCGGCGACGACGAGGCCGAGGCGGGCGACGGCCGGATCGGCTGGAACAGCCCCCTCGCCCGTGCGCTGCGCGGCGCCGCGGTCGGCGATTTGCGCGTGGTCCAGCTTCCGTCAGGGCCGAAAGAGTGGGAGGTGATGGCGATCCGCTATCCCTCCTGACGATCGTCCTCGCGGCGGCGACCGGGACAATCGGTAAAGCGCTACTCCCCGATCCCCGCAATCAACGCCCGCTGATCCTTGCGCAGTTCGGGCAGCGCGCGCGCCAGCTTCGCCCAATGCGCCGCCTCGCTCGCATCGGCCGTAACGCCGACCCCCTTGGCATATGCATCGGCCAGGATCGCCCGCGAACCCGCAAAGCCCGCGCGCGCCGCAACGCTGCAATCCTCGATCGCCCCGGCCAGCGTCTTGGCGGCAAAATGCGCCTCGCACAGCCAGTGATTGCCCTCGGGATTGCCTGCCGAAGCAATCGTCCGCAGCCGTGCGAGATTGGCGGCGCGGGTGTCGGCGAAATAGGTCAGCGCAAAAATGGCTGCCGGGTGCCCCTTCTCCGCCGCCTCGGCATAAAGCGCCTGCGACCGCGCGAAATCGGCAGGTCCAAAGGTTCCCGCCGCCAGCCGGTACGCCAGATGCGTTTTTGCTTTCGAAAAGCCCGCGTTCGACGCCGCGACATACAGATCATAGGCGCGCTTGACGTCGGCCGCCGACGGATCATTTTCCAGCAGCAGATAGGCGAGTTCCTGCTGCCCTGCCGGAAACCCCTGCGCCGCCGATGCCTCCAGATACGTCCGCGCGCGCGGCAGGTCGCGCTTCACCCCGACCCCCAGCGAGAACATATAGCCCGCCAGCTGCTGTGCCAGCGGATGCCCGCCGTCGGCCAGCCGGACCAGCTCGGCGGCCGGATGGCGCGACAGCACATCGGCGATCAGCACCGGCTCGTCCTCGATCGCCAGCCGGTCGAGCGAAATATCCGCGAGCGGGTCGGTCGCCGCGCTTCGCGCGGCGGTGGTCGCCTGCCCCTTCGCCGGGAGCGGAACGACCGCCACCGCCGACGTCGGGCGGGCGGGCGCAGCCGCCGGAACCTCGGGCGGCGCGACCAGATAATAATCGTCGAACCAGCTGCCATAATGAAACGGCTGCTGCGGCCCCAGCTCCATGCCATGTGTGCGCTTGTAAACTTCGCGCGATACGATCTTGAAATAATCGGAGATTTCGAGCCCGGGAATGGCCAGTTCCTTGACCACCGCCGCGGCAAACGGGCTGACGGGCGATCCGACCGGCGCAAAATCCAGCGCGGGCCGCCCCTTCGCGGTCGAATAGAAAACCGCGCCTTGACCAATATCGAGCAGCCCCAGCGGGGCCGAGGCCGCTTCGCCCGCGGCGACATTGACGTCCTCGATCCGCACCACCGGCTCGGCGGTGCGGCAGGCATCGACGAACAGCAGGGTAAAGGCGCCCGTCGGCACGACCCGCTTCACCGCCGCTTCGATCGACAGATAGCGCTTTTCGACATCGGCGCGCCGCGCCGCGGGCGGCGCCTCCATCGGGACCAGCCAGTTGCGCCCGCCATATTCAAAGCCGTGCCCGGCATAATAGATGATCACCGACTTGGCCCCGGCTGCCTCGGCGGCAAAGCGCGTCAGCGCGGTGTCGAGCGTTGCCATATCGGCGTTGCGCACGATGCGCGGCGAAATCCCCGCCCGGGCAAAAGCGTCGCAGACATAATCGATGTCGTTGACCGCATTTTTCAGCGACGGCCATTCCCAGTCATTATAGGCGCTGTTGCCGATCAGCAGCGCGACGCGATCGCCCGCAAGCGGCGCGGTGCCGCAGGCGGCAGGCTGGGCGGCGGCGATCGGCGTGGTCGCCATCGCAATAAACAGCGCCGCCAACACCGCCGCCAAACGTGCCTGAATCGCCATCCTTGCCCCTATCCGCCCCGAACCTGCGCCCGCATGAAAAGTGGCGGAAATCTGCGCAACTTTACGCTGAAAATCGCATCAATTCCCGCTTTCGCGCACCCTTGTCACCGATGGTAAGTGACGCGGACAATGTAGGAAAGCGGAAAGTCGCGGCTGCTCAGGGTTGCAGCAGCGCCGGGACAATCCAGATCGCCGAGAGGACGATCACCACCGCGATCAGCGAAAAGCCCAGCACATAGCGGACATTGTGACCCTTGACCCCGCCGCTGGCTTCGGTCTCGGTCACTTCGACATGGTCATCGACGACTTTCATGGTGCATTTCCCTTTCAACTGGTCCGACATAGAACGCGGGCGGCGCACGGGCGTTCCGCGCGCCGCGTTGGGGAGAATGTTGCCAGAGGGTCTGTAAGCCGGGTTCTGTCCACCCCGTTTCCGGGGATGGGCGATCATTCCTCTAGGCGAATGGTTACCCATACGCTCAAGCAGTCAACCCGGACGGCGGGGCCGGAACCAGCCCTGGAATTGCTCCCGTGCCATCCCTATTCGACCTTGCTCCCGGTGGGGTTTGCCGTGCCGCGTCCGTTACCGTCCGCGCGGTGCGCTCTTACCGCACCCTTTCACCTTTCGCCGGGCCAAAGCCGTGGCGGTTTGCTCTCTGTGGCACTTTCCCTGAACCGGTCCTTCGGACCGGTCCGCCGGACGTTATCCGGCACCGTGATTTCCGTGGAGCCCGGACTTTCCTCCCCCGGCAGGATACCCCGCCGGCGGCGATCGCCCGACCCTCTGGCAGCGGTGAGTATAGCGCGAATGAAGGGCGATGACGAGCGGTTGTGAGGAGGGCTGGTTTGGGGTTGTTTTAAGCCATTCCCCTCCCTTTTAGGGAGGGGTTAGGGGTGGGTGCGAGCGAAGCGAGCCGAGGCAGAATGCCGCCTTCGGCGGCTACCCACCCCCAGCCCCTCCCTAAAAGGGAAGGGAGAAGACATGTCCGCTTCCGGTCGCTTCCAGTCCTTCGTTCTGGATCGGCGGCAATGTCCGAAATGGGTGGTGCCAGCCTCGTCATCCCGGACTTGATCCGGGATCCACGACGACAGTGCAGCTATAGATCCCGGATCAAGTCCGGGATGACGATGAGGAAAAATCCTCCCTGTCGCGCAGCGATGGGGAGGGGGACCGCTCGCGAGGCAAGGGGTGGAGAGGCGGCGACGTTAGCGCGAAAGCCCCTCCGTCCGCGCTTCGCGCTGCCACCTCCCCATCGCTGCGCGACAGGGAGGATCGACGGCTTACCTCGCCCGCTTACGGTCCCTTCCAGCTCAAAAAATCCCTTTCAGCAACCGCCCGGGATTGCGCCGCAGCGCCGCCTCTTCGTTCGCCATATAGTGGAATATCCCTTTCAGCGCCTGTTCGGTCACCGATCGCGTCAACCCGTCGCGCGTCAGCCCCACCGAAGCCATCAGCGAATTGCCCTTCGCCAGCTGGTCGAACTGGCGATAGGCGCCGACATTCTCCAGCGCCGATCCGACCAGCGGCGACACCTTGCCAAACAATGTATCGCCCGCACTCGTCTGCAGATAGCGCGTCGCGCCGTCCTGCTTGCTCACCAGCGCGGGCGCGTCGGACCAGCGTAGATTGTCGATCGCCGACCGAAAGATCGGCTTGGCCTCGCCCGCCGCCTTGCCGCCGGCATCGTTCAGGCTCTTGGTCAAATTGGTGGTCAGCCCCAGCTTGTCGCCCACGCCGAACAGCTTCGACGCCAGCTTGCCGCCAGCACCCGGCAACAAGATGCGCACCGCGGTGTCGCGATAGAAGGCGCCGGGCTGCGCCAATTTGTCGAGCGCGCCATCGGATGCGCCGCCAATCAGCCCCTTGACCCCGCTGCTCGGCAATTTCGCCAGCGCCCATGGCGCCTGCGCCAAGGCCGCCATCCCGACCGCCCCCGCAAGCAGCAACCGCCGTGCGATCATCACATCGTTCGATTCCATCGCGCGGCTCCCCTGTTTGTGGTTCGGGGCAACCCTAACAGCAAACAGGCCGCCGCCAAAGGGTGAGCGGTGTTCAGCAGGGTTTGATGGCGAATGGCGCCTTTGGGGTGGGGAGCTGCCACGAGCTCCTCTCCCCTTGTGGGAGAGGATAGCGCAGCTTGCTCCGTCAGGAGCTAGCGAAGCTTGGTGAGGGGGCAGACGCCAGCACGCGCAAACCCCCTCTCAACTGCGGCTAGGCAGCAAGCCTGCCAAGCCTTCGTATCTCTCCCACAAGGGGAGAGAGGAAATGACGTACGTCCACTTCCGGTCGACTTCGGACGTGCCCGACCTCTTGTCTTCCGTCATCCCGGCCTACGCCGGGATGACGATGACATAAATGTCGTGCTTTGACCGTTTCCACCCCACCGCCATCGCCCAGCGGACGGCAACCACCGCCTGCGCAACCCTCACGCTGCCATGCGTAGCCGGTTCCGTCCCTCGCGCTTTGCGGTGTACAGCGCCTTGTCGGCTCGCTGGAGCAGGTCTTCGATGCTGGCCTCGCCCGCATAGACCGCCAGCCCGATGCTGACCGTCACCCTGGGCAGGCCCGCCACCGCGCCTTCGGCGTCGGCGTGGACCGCCTTGCGCACCCGTTCAGCGACCAGTTCGGCCGACAGCGCGCTGCGGCCTTGCAGCACGCAGACAAATTCCTCGCCGCCATAGCGCCCGACCATATCGTCGTCGCGCAGCGACGCCTTGGCGCGCTGGCCGACGCGGCGGATCACTTCGTCGCCGGCGGCATGGCCGTGCACGTCGTTGATCGCCTTGAAATGGTCGATGTCAAAGATCGCGACCGCCAGCGGCGCGCCATCCTGTTCTGCCCGCCGCAGCGCCTGATCGAGGAAGCTCAGCGTGCGGCGCCGGTTGGGCAGCCCGGTCAGCATGTCGGTGTTGGCCACCCGCTCCGCCGCGCTGCGCGCCGATTCCAGGATGCGCGCATTTTCGACCGTGTCGGTGACGTCCTGCACGGTCCCGAAAATGCCGATCGCCTTGCCGCCGCGGCCCATTTCGATCGACCCGTGCGATTTGACATGCCGGATTTCGCCGTCGGTCCGCTTTATCCGGCCCTGAAACACGAAAGGCTCGCCCGACCGGACCGCTTCGGCCAAAGTCTTTTGCACCGCCACCCGGTCCTCGGGCAGATATTGCGCGACGCTATATTCGACATCGACCGCGGTGCCGGGCTCCAGCCCATGGACGCGATACGTCTGGTCCGACCATTGGATCGTCCATTCCGTCAGGTCGACGCGCCAATGCCCGACGAGCGCCGCGGCTTCGGCCTGGAGCAGCCAGCGATTGCTCTGCTCCAGCCGCTTGGCCAGCCGCCGCTGGACGACCAACAGCGCCGCGAGCGGCAACGCGATGAACAGCATCGTCACCAGATAGAATTGCAGGAACAGCACCTCGACCTTCTGGCTTTCGTCCATCGCCGCGATCGGGCCATGCCCCTGCCCGGTCAGCAGCGACGCAATGAGCGCGACAATCAGCATCCCCGCCGCGGCGCCGAACGGCCCCAGGCGATAGGCAGCGATGATCAACGCAACGCACGGCAGGAAGGTCACGGGAAAGTCGGACTGCGAAAAAGATGCGCCGGTCACGAACGCCGCGACGGTCAGCAGCGCGATCGCTTCGACCTTCATCGCGGTCGGCACCTTGTTCACCGCGTTCGACGCGATCATGCGCGCCAGCATGACGATCGGCGGGGTGACGATCAGCATCCCGAGTGCGACGGTCGTCATCCACGACAGAAAGAAGTTGAAGCCATTGCCCGTCAACAGCATCGCGATTGCGGCGCTCGCCGCGCTGGCGGCAAAGGCGGCGGCGCAAAAACGCCCGACCGCGCGGGGGACCATGAACGACATCTCGCCGCGTTCGTGCCGCCGGATCAGCCACAGCGCGATCGTCGCCTCGGCGGCGTTGGCGACGGTGTAGGCCGCCGCGGCCCCGGCCCGGATCCCCTCCACCATATTGGCACCGACACTGGCCGCGGCCATCGCCAGAAAGGCGGGGATGCGCGCCTGAGTCGGCATCAGCAGCAACAGCGCGAGGAAATAGCCGCTGGGCGGCCAGACGGCGGCGATATTGTCCGCGCCCTTGGTCGCATGAAGCGCCAGGCTGGCGAGCAGAAAATAGCCCGTCGCGGTCAGGAGGAACCAGAAGACCGCCTCAACTCGGGGGGACAGGGGCCGGGTCATCGCCCCAATTAACCGAAAAGAGGGAAAGAAACCGCTAACATGTTGCCGCTTGCCTCCCCTTTTGTCGCGCGATCAGGTCGCGTCGGCGCTCAATCGATCCCGCCAAAGGTCAAACCGACCACTTCTTCGACCATCGCTTCGTCCCACTCCAGCCGCCGGTCGAGGATCAGCATCGCCAGCCCATGGACCAGCGCCCAAGCGTGCAACGCCGCTCTATCGGGGTTTTCGACCCCCGGCAACGCTTCGCCGACGCCCGCCCGCAGCAGGTTATAGGCAACTTCGCCGCCGTCGCCGCCAACATTGGCATGGCGCGCCGACATCTGCCGCGTGAAACTCAGGCGGAACAATGCGGGCTCGTCGTGGGCAAAGCGGACATAGGTCGTCCCCGTCGCTTTGAACCCGTTGCGCCCGCCGCCGGCCTTCAGCCACGCCTGTGCCTGCCGCGCACCCAGCCGCCGCAACCCTTCGTCGGCGAGCGCGTCGAGCAACGCCTCCTTGTCCGGGAAATGGCGGTAAAGCGCGGTTGCGCTGACCCCGACGTCGCGCGCAAGCGCCCGCAGGCCCAGCTCGCCGTCGTCGCCCGCCTCCAGCCGTTTGAGCCCCGCCGCGATCACCGCCGCGCGCAAGTCGCCATGATGATAAGCGCCCGCCGCCTTCGCGCCGTCGCTTTTTATGTTGACACTGTTATCTTGATCGATCATGTTGTCACCGTAAACATTCCGAGTCGTCGGCGCAATCCCCTCCACGCCGTGCGGCACTTTCGCCAACATCCGTAAGGAGCAATATCATGGCAAGCAACGTCGAAACCCTGATCCGCGGCGCCGTCGTCAAGGGGATTGGCAAAGTCGCCGATTTCAACCGCAAGCGCCTGCCCCGTCCCACCGACGCGCATCCCTATCTTACCGGCATCCATAAACCGATGACCGAGGAGTTGACGCTGGAGGAACTGCGCGTCGAAGGCGAAATCCCCGCCGCCCTCACCGGCCGCTATCTGCGCAACGGTCCGAACCCCGCGATCGCGCCCGACCCCGCCAGCTATCACTGGTTCACCGGCGCCGGGATGGTCCATGGTATCCGCATCGAAGGCGGCAAGGCCGACTGGTACCGCAACCGCTGGGTGCGCGGCAGCGAAGCGTGCGAAGCGCTGGGCGAAGAACTGCCCCCCGGCCCGCGTGCCGATCGCAACGACGCCCCGAACACCAACGTCGTCGGGCTGGCCGGCCGCACATTCGCGATCGTCGAAGCCGGCGGCAAGCCGGTCGAGCTCGGCTATGAGCTCAATACGATCGCGCACAACCCGTTCGACGGAACGCTGGTCGGCGCGTACACCGCGCACCCGCACCACGACCCGGTCACCGACGAGGTCCATGCGATCACCTATCGCGGCGACGAACCGAACAAGGTCTGGCACGTCGTGCTCGACAAGGACGCCCATGTCATCCGCGAGGAAGCGATCGCGGTCAGCGACGGTCCGTCGATCCACGACTGCGCGATCACCCGCAATTATGCCCTGGTATTCGACCTGCCCGTCACCTTTTCGATGAAGATGCTGCTCGCGGGCTATCGCTTCCCCTATGCCTGGAACGAAGCGCATCCGGCGCGCGTCGGCCTGCTTCCGCGCAAGGGCAGCGGCGACAGCATCATCTGGGTGCCGGTCGAGCCCTGCTATGTCTTTCATCCCGCCAACGCCTATGAGACCGCCGACGGCAAAGTCATCGTCGATGTGGTGGCGCATGACACGATGTTCGCGAGCTCGAAACGCGGCCCGGACAGCGAGCGGTCGCGGATGGAGCGCTGGACGATCGATCCGGCAGCGGGCACGACCACCCGCGCGATCATTTACGACCACCCACAGGAATTTCCGCGTTACGACGAGCGACTGACGACGCAGCCCTACCGGTATATTTATTCGGTCGCGCTGCCCGACCGCGCGACGACCGAAATGGAGATCGCCGATACCCGCCTGTTTCGCCACGACCTGCAAAGCGGCACCACCGCAATCCACGATTTCGGCCCCGGCCGCCATCCCGGCGAGTTCGTGTTCGTTCCGCGCGGCATCAACGGCGCCGAGGATGACGGGTGGCTGATCGGCCTGGTCGTCGACATGAAGGACGAGACGACCGCGCTCGTCATCCTGAACGCCGATGATTTTACCGGGTCACCGCAAGCCGTCGTTCATCTGCCGCACCGGGTTCCGCCGGGCTTTCACGGCAATTGGGTGGCGGACTGACCCCGCCGCGACGTGCCAACAGCGCTTCGGTCACGCCGAGCGAGCGTTCATTGTCGACATCGATCGCCGTCGCCCCGTTGCTGACCAGCAACGGGGCGATTTCGACGTTCATGTGACGCGAAATGCGCGCGAAGATATGGTGGATCGGCCCCAGCCCGAAACGAAAGCGGAGCAGGTTGATGAGCCCGAACGCCTGCATCACCCGCAGCGGCCTTTTGACAAACTGACCGCCGCCACGAAACGCCTCGGTCGCCCTGAGCGCGCCCGGATGGGCAATCCAATAGGCGTTGCAGTTCGATACCGCGACGTCGGAAAATTCGTAAAAGCGCCGCTGGCCTTCGGGATGTACCGCCAGCACATCGTCGCGCCGCGCCAGCGCCACCCCTGCCTCGATGTCGAGCCGCGCGGCTTCGGCGGCAATCTCGGCGATCGTTTCGGGGGTCAGCAGGCAATTGTCGGCGGTGGTGACCAGCAACGGAAAGGCCGCGACGCCCGCGACCGCAAGCACCGAGTCCGCCAGATTGTTCGCCGCCGGGACGATGATCAGGCGCTTGCCCAACGATGCGACGACCGGATCGTCGAGATCGGCCAGTAAATTCACATGATGTGTCGACACGAAAATCTGCCGCGCGTCGCTCGCCGCGGCGGCGCTCAGCACATGCGCGATCATCGGTCGGCCCGCCACCGGGACAAGGCATTTGTCGGCGACGCCATGCGCGACGGCCAGCGGATCGGGCGTCCCCGGTCGGCGCCCCGCAAGGATCAGGACCGCCCCCGTCATGCCGCGTCGCGCCGCGCCATCGCGGGCCCGATCTGGCGGATCATGCTTTCGGCAACGATGGTTTCGACCAGCGCCGCATGGGTGAAGCCCGCAATCACTGCCGAACGCGCGAACAGCTTTTCCGACCACAGGTTGCAGTTGAGATTGACCTCGAGCAGTCGGACGTCGCCGGTCGCCTGATCGACGCGAAATTCGAACCGGCCATAATCGAACGGGCAAAACACGTCGGCCATGCGGCGGGTATATTCGGCCACCTGTCGGCTGATCAGCGGATCGTCGAAGCGTTTGATGCAATATCCGACCTGCCCGACCAGATCGCGCTTTTCCTGATAGGTACGCAGCTGCGCCGGGTCGGCCTGCTCGAAAATCATCATCGGCAGCATCGCCGGTTCGCCGTCCAGGGTGATCACCGGCACTTCGATGTCGCTGCCGTCGATGAAGGGCTCGACGAGCGCGTCATGATCGAGCGCGTGGATTTCCGCGATCGACCGCGCCAGTTCGGCGCGGTCGTGGGCATCGCGGACGCCCCATGACGCCGAGCTGTTGTTGGGCTTGATCACCCAGCGCCGCGCGGGCGGACACCGCGCGACATCGACCGGCGCGCCGCGACGAAACAGCGCCCATGGCGCCGTCGGTATCCCGCGCGCAGCCGCCTCCAGCTTGGTCAGATGCTTGTCGTCGGACAGCCCGCGCACGATCGGCGAGGCGCCAAGATAGGGCAGGCCATGCTGGTTGCAGAGCAGGGGCAACAACATTTCCGAATTGAAGAAGCCGCCGCGATTGAGCAGCGGAAAGACGAAATCAGCCGCGGGCCGATCGAACAGCGCAGCATAGCTGTCGGCGATCAGCAATTCGACGCCCAGCCCCTCCAACGTCTCGCGCATTTCGCGATGATACAGCGCATGATTGCCGTCGTCGGCGTGCAGTCCGCCGGTCCAGCGGGCGTGCTTGGCGATGAACAACAGGCGCTGTGTTTCGCGCAGGCGATCGGGCAGCCGGGTGGGCGCAAGGTCGGTCGTTTTCATGGGCGCGCCTGACCACGCCGGGGTTGCGCAGTGATGACGAATTGGTGACGATTGATGACCGCGAAATGCAAAAACAGTGTCACACTCGCCGACAAGGCACGGAAAATCAGTGAATTATGCTCCGCCGTACCAATCTTCCAGAACCGTGTGGCTGACCGCAAAGCCGGTCGTTACCCACGATCAATCGGGCCAGAATCTTCGCCGCGCCGCCCGACCGCCACGGCTCGTCGCGGAAATCCGCGCTTTGGCGCAGCGCTTTTCGAGCGCGGTTCGTTCCTCCTTCACTATGATGAAGAATATCGCCCTCTCCCGCCCCGCCACGAGCGCGATTGCCGCGTTCCTGGTCCTGTCCACCCCCGCCGCTTTCGCACAGGAAGCGCCGACCATCACGATGACCCCGCCGGTCACCGCGCCGACCGCGCCGACGCCGCAAACTCCGCCGACGGTCGCTGAGCCGAGTACGCCCGCGCCGGCCGCTGCACCGCAGGCCGCGCAGCCCGCGGCACCGGCGCCGGTCATTCGCGTACCGCTTGAAATCGAACCTGCCGAAACCACCCCCGCGCCGCGCGCCGCCGAACGGGCAGAAGCGCCCGCACCTCCGCGCCCCGCACAGCGCGCGCGCTCGGTCGCTGCCGCACCGGTGGCTGCTGCGCCGGTCGCGACGCCCGTTGCGGACACCGCGCCGACCGCCGAACTGGCACCGCTCGCCGCGCCGATCGCCGCGCCCGCCGAACCAGTAATCGACCCGACTTCGACGCCCGCCGAACCTGCACCCGCGGTGAGCGGCGAGTTTCCGTGGGAAATCGTTGGCGGGGCCGCCGCCCTGCTGGTGATCGGCGGAGCCGGGCTAGCTTTTGCCCGTCGCCGCCGTCACCCCGCCGACGACATGGCTTATGCCGAGGTCGTCCGCGACGCGCCCATCGAGCGGACCGCTGCGAGCGCGCCCATTGCGGGCGAAGGCCAGCAATGGGTCAGCCCAGCTTATGCGCCGCGCACGCCGGAAGTGGCAGCGCCGCGCACGACGCCCGCCTTTGCCGCCGCGCCGAGTGGCAGCATGGGGCGCCATGAAGCGATGGCGATGGCCGGTCCCACCCCCGAAAATCCGTTCGTGACGCTGTCGAAGCGGCTGAAGCGGGCGCGTTTCCTCGATCGCCAAGAACGCCTGACCTATAATGAAACGCTCGGCGCGCAGAAGGATATGACGCGCAAGCCGGTCAGCGCCTGGGAAATCGCCCAGCGCCCCGGACCCGCGATGCAGCAGCAGGACGTCCGCCGTCCGGAAGCAGCGCGTCCGCGCACGACCACGACGTTTCGTCCCGGTTATTCGAACGGCTGAACCACCTCCTGCGGTAGTCCCTCACCGCAAAAAAAAGGGCGGTGCCTCGCGGCGCCGCCCTTTCTTTTTTCCGTCACCGGCCGGAATATCCGACCGGACCCGCCAACCGATTACTTCAGTTCGACGGTGCCGCCGGCGGCAACGATCTTGGCCTTCAGCTCTTCAGCTTCAGCCTTGCTCACGCCTTCCTTGAGCGCCTTCGGTGCGCTTTCGACCAGCGCCTTGGCTTCGCCAAGACCCAGGCCGGTGATCGCACGGACTTCCTTAATCACGTTGATCTTGTTGCCGCCGTCACCCGTCAGGATGACGTCGAATTCGGTCTGCTCTTCAGCAGCCGGGCCAGCAGCGGCAGCGGCCGGAGCGGCAGCAACAGCAGCAGCAGCCGAAACGCCCCACTTTTCTTCGAGCATCTTCGACAGGTCAGCCGCTTCGAGGACGGTCAGCGACGACAGTTCTTCAACGATCTTTGCGAGATCAGCCATGTTCATTCTCCATCAGAACCGGGACGCACCCGGCATTAAGTTTCAATAATAGTTCGAAATCACGCTGCTTCTTTGGCGGCATACGCGCCAAAAACCCGCGCCAGCTGACCAGCCGGGGCTGCGGCGATCTGCGCAACCTTGGTGGCCGGAGCCTGCACCAGACCGATGATCTTGGCGCGCAGCTCGTCGAGCGAGGGAAGCGAAGCCAGCGCCTTCACGCCATCCACGTCGAGCACCACGTCGCCCATGCCGCCGCCAACGATTTCAAGCTTGTCGTTGGTCTTGGCAAATTCCACCGCGATCTTCGCCGCCGCGACCGGGTCGGTCGAGGTGGCAAGCGCGGTAGGGCCGGTCAGCAGTTCGCCGATCCCGCCATAGGACGTGCCGTCGAGCGCGATTTTGGCAAGACGGTTCTTCGTGACGCGAAAATCGGCTCCTGCATCGCGCATCTGCTGACGCAGCACCGTCGACTGGGCGACGGTCATGCCAAGGTTGCGGACGACCACAACCGCGGCAGCTGACGACAGCGTAGCGTTCAGCGAGGATACGGCTTCGGCCTTTTCCGTACGATCCATGCCTATACTCCACTCTGTGCCCGGATCCGCGGGCGCCGAAACGCACGCGCCGCCGGGCGGCTCACACACGCAAATGCCGATGCGAGCCAAGGCTCGCCTGCAATCGCGCAACGATGTCCGAAGGGGTCGGTCAAGACGCGTCGCCTGAACATGCAGGCGGGCGACCGATAAAGACTGTTCCCCGTCTCGGCTGGAAATTAAGCAGGGCAAATCCCCTGCACCAACTGTCTCGGACGGAATTGCCGCAGGCGGACCTGCAACAACACGGGGGCGCTAATAGCCGGAAACCGCCGGAAGTCAAGGCAGCGGGCGGGAAGTTGACGAAAGTGTCGCACAGCGCGCCGTCGCAAGCTTGCAAAATTCGTTTTAAGATATATCTTAGACACATCACGAATCGCACAAAGGAAGAATAATGATGTTTTATGCAAAGATCGCGAGCCGCGGCTGCGGCGGGCGGCACGCAATGCACCGCGGCGGCGGACGCGGGTTTGGCCATGGTTTCGGGCATGGCTTTGGCGGGCGACGCGGCGGCGGTGGCCGGGGTGAGCGCGGCGGCCGACAGCGCATGTTCGACAGCGGCGAACTGCGGCTGGTGCTCTTGAAGCTGATCGCCGACGAACCGCGCCACGGATATGACCTGATCCGCCAGATCGAGGAGCTGACCGGCGGCGCCTATGCGCCCAGCCCGGGAGTGATCTATCCGACGCTAACCCTGCTCGACGACATGGGCCAGATCGCGGCGCAGCAGAGCGAGGGCGCGAAAAAGCTGTTCGCAATCACCGAAGCCGGGCGCACCGAACTGGAAACCCATGCCGACGTTGTCGCCGCGGCGATCGCCCGCCTGACCGCGGTCGGCGAAGAAACGCAGCGCACCGATTCGACGTCGGTCCGCCGCGCGATGGGCAATTTGCGCCAAGTGCTGATGGACCGGCTGAGCGACCGCGACCTCGACAAGGCCGCGCTGCACGACATCGTCGCGCTGATCGACGAAGCCGCGCAAAAGATCGAGCGGCTATGATGACGGTCAGCGCCACCGCAGCGGTGCCGACCGCGCATGCAAGCAAATATCTGCAACAGCTTTGCAAGCATTGGCAGCATAATCTGGCGGTCACCTTCAACGCCGAGCATGGGACGGTGACCTTTCCCAAGGATGCGCGCGGAGCCGACTGGCCGGGCGACGGCCTGGTGACCTTCGACGCGGGACCAGACACGCTTTCGGTCCGCATCGATGCCAGCGTCGAGGGACAGCTCGAAGGATTGAAAGGCGCCGTCGCACGCCACCTCGTCCGGTTTGCGTTCCGCGAGGCGCCGCTGCCGTTCGATTGGCGGGAGGCTTGAACCCTTCCCTATCGTTATCCCGGGCTGAACGTCGACACTCATCCCCTGACGGCAAGTGATGGGCTGCTCCCCGGCGAAAGCCGGGGTCCAGAGCGTTCTCACACAGGCGTTGCATTCGGACGCCCTGGGCCGCGGCTTTCGCCGGGGAACAGATATGTGGTCGAGAGAGTCAGACGCCCGGCAAGCCTGAGGTGATCGGGAAAACCGGGCCGACCGTATCCCCGCACCCCCTCCATATCGTTTTTCAATATTATTGATTGACGATAAATTCGAATCGCAATATATTGTTCTTCAATAACCACCCTATTGGAGAACGATATGCCTACGACCAACCCCACCCTGTTCCGCGCCACCCACGGCCTGCTCTGGCTGATGCTGGCGCTGGTCGCCGCCGCCGCGCTCATCGTCGCCGGCGTCGCCATCGCGCTGGTCGTCGCCTGGCCCGACGTGATGGCCGAAATTCGCACCATGCCCGAATTTGTCGACGTCGCGACAATCCGCTTTCCGCTGGGCATCCTGATGCTGTTGCTGATCGCGGTGCTGGGCGTTGCCGCCTATATCCTGCGCCAGTTGCAGGCGCTGGTGACCAGTGCGTCGCGCGATCCCTTCATCATCGACAATGCGGCGCGGCTGCGGCGGATCGGCTGGTCGCTGGTGACCATCCAGGTGCTGGCCCTGCCCGTCCACTGGACTGCGGCCAACATCGCCAGGGCCGGAAGCGAATTCAGCCAGATGGGCGGCCTTTCCATCGGCAGCCTGCTGTCGATCCTGCTCGCCTTCGTCCTGGCGGCGGTATTCGAACAGGGCGCCGCGATGCGCGGTGAGCTGGAAGGAACGGTGTGATGGCGATCGTCGTGAAACTGGATGACCTGCTGCACGCCAAGCGGATGACGCTGACCGACCTGTCCGAGCGGATCGGAATCACCCTGGCCAATCTGTCGATCCTGAAAACCGGCAAGGCAAAGGCGATGCGCTTTTCGACCCTGGAGGCGATCTGTACCGAGCTGGAATGCCAGCCGGGCGACCTGTTGGCGTTCGAACCCGAACGCTGACCGCGCCGCCAGCCAGACCCTTGACCCCGCTCCGCCCCCGGTCGGAGCGGGGTTTCTTCGTCTTGGAAGCGGAACGCGAATCTGCGATCGTGCGTTGAACGAGGCAGCGGATCTGCGCCGCCTTTTTCGCGACCGACGAAAGGAAAATCTGTGACCGATGCCCAAGGGCTGCTGTGCCCGACCTGCCGCGTGAATCTGACGATGTCCGAGCGCCAGGGGATCGAGATCGATTATTGCCCGCAATGCCGCGGCGTGTGGCTGGACCGCGGCGAGCTCGACAAGATTATCGAGCGCAGCGAAGCCGCCGCCCCGGCCCCGCGCGCGTCGGCCCCGCCGCCGCCCCAGCCGTCCTATCAACAGCAGCCGCAATATCGCGAGCATGGCCATGACGACCGCTATTATGGCGGCAAGCCCTACAAGAAGAATTACAAGAAGAGTTTCCTGAGCGAATTGTTCGATTGAGCTGAACGATCCTCCCCGTGGCGAAACCATGGGGAGGGGAACCGCGAACCCTGTTGTTATCACGCCAAACCAAGACATTATGTTTGGATTTGGTGTCGCCTTCTGCCATGCTCTGCTCTCATTTCGGAACAGATGTATTTGGGGGCATTGATGTTTCGTGCGAATTTGGGCCTGCTCGGCGCAGCCGTTCTCGGCGGTTTGTTGACCATCAGTACTGCCGCCGCGCAATTCACGGCAACGTCCAGACCCAGCTTCGTCGAGCGCTCCAGCCAGATCCGCGCGATCAGTGGCGGCACGATCGTCGGCCTGACGCTCGCACGGCAGAATCCGCGCGAAAAGCGGCTTTCCTTGTGGGTTCGTCCGCTCGCCAATTTCAGTGGCAAGGTTCAGGTTTCGGCCGTTACCAACGACGGCCTCTATTCGGGTATCGGAGAGTTCAGCGGCAAGTCGGTCGCGCGTCAGTGGACCAACGTCCTGACCCTTCCCGACAAGGGAAAGCCTGCGGCCATTCGTTCCGCCCGTGCCGACCCATTGTTCGCGTCGCTTGCCGAGACGCCCTCCGCCAGCGGCCGCGGCGTCATGCTCGCGGCCTGGACCGCGGACGGCCAACCGCCCAAGGGCGACACGATCGCCGTTGCGTTCCAGAATCTGGGCGCCAGCTCACGCGTCCGGTTGGTCCTGCCCGACCGCCAAAAGCGTGATTGCGTCACCGGCCTCGGCCGCGGGCCGTCACCGGTTTACAACACCGTTTGCCGCCTTTCGCTGGCGGAGCTTGAAGCGATGAGGGCTCTGACGATCGAAATTGTCCAGGGTATGGATGTCAGGCGGGTTCAGCGTCCGCTGCTATGACAATGGCGAACGGGGGAAAACGTCGCATCTTGCCACGCCTAGCGGGCAGAGCTGGCCGGATCGCCGGGTGGCAACTGCTCGGCCTGTGCTTGCTGCTCGCCATGCTGTTGATCTTTCTGGCCGGTTATGCGGCCAGTTCGCGCGTCGAAATCGTGCAATTCATCGCCACCGGACGGACCGGATCGATTTCCCAATTCACCGGCTGCGAAGCCACCGACCCCATCACCCTGCCGCCGATCACGATCATGGCACCGAACGCCGAGAGCGATCTGACGATCGTCGATTCCAGCCGGATGCGCATCGCGGCGAATGTGACCGCCGATTATCGCGCCACACCCGAAGGACTGGAGATTTTTCTCCGCCAAGGCATCGACGGCGATCTGCTCGACAATTGGGGGCAAGCATCGTCGTCCGATCCCGAACCGGTCGCCACCATCGATACCGGATCGCAGGTCCAAGAGTTGCCATCGGGGAGCCGCATCCTGATCGCGACCGATAAAAGCGATTTTACCGTCGCGAGCCGCGGCGTCATCGAAATCGGTGGTCTGAACGGACAAACAGGTGCGGGCGCCCGCCTGTCGTCGGAGGCACAGGTTACCGCAATCGAATCCCCCTATATCGGGACCGAGCGCATCCGGTTCGTCGATGAAAAGGTCGAACAGTTCAGCATCATCTATTCGCATCCCGAGCTCATCGTTGCCGACGATGCCCAATCGGGCGGATACCGCAAAACCTATGACAAGCTGCTGTCCGCCAATTGCGCGGACCCGGGGCCCGACCGGCGCCAGCCGCTCGCCTTCTTCGCTTTCGGCACCAGCGCCGACGAAGCGGCGGGCGCGCCGCTGCTCGCCGTCAGCATGATGCGCCGGACGGATGCTATCGGGCTGGCCACAATGGGCGAAGTGACGCCGGTCTCCGGACTGCCCAAGCTGATCCAGGTGTCGTCCTGGTCGCGTGTGGTCAAGTCTCCGGCATTGCAGGCCGCTTTCGCGATGGCGGCGACGCTGGTCACGATCGGCGGCCTCATCGCGTCGATCCTTGCCCTGCGAAAAGAAGAAGAGGACGAGGAGCAGCTGCTTGCATCGCCAGCAGCGCCGCAGGCCGCCCCATCCGGGCGGGCCGAACAAAAGCCGCGACGCCGGGCACCGCGCAAGGCCGACGGACAATCTCGAACAAAGGAGCCATGACGTGCAGCGCGCCCCGACCATCAAGGCCGCCCTCTCCTGCTTTGCTCTGCTGATCCTTGCACAGGCGTCGCCGGGCAACGCCGGACCGCTCGCGATCACCAGCGATGACAGCCAGGGCGGCGGCTATGGCTTTCGTATCGGTCAACAGTGCGTGATCCTGACCGCTGCCCATGTTGTCGAGGGCAAGGGCGACATGGTCGTCGCCGACGACCGGGCGAGGGTCACAATCCGCGCTGGCGAATGGACCCCGCACAGCGATCTGGACATCGCCTATGCAACGGTCGCGGCCGGTGGCATCCCGAGCTGCGTCGAGACCTTTATCGACCCCACATGGACGCGGGGGTTCGACTATCGCGCCAACAGCCAGGCGCTGCTGCTGCACCGCACATCCCCAACCGCATTGCGCCAGGTCCCGCTGCGGGTGAGCGAATCGCACACGTCGGGGTTCACATTTTCGGAACAGCGCAAAGGTACCGTCGCGACGGGCTACAGCGGTTCGATGGTGCTGATGAACAATCGCCCCATGGCGATCGCAACCAGGCTTGATGCTGGCCGCGGGGAAGTGCACGCCACCTCGCTGCTCACCGCGCTCCAGCTTTGGCCGGCCATTTTCCAGCCCGACGGATTGCGCACGCGCATCGCCCTGCTTCCCGTGATGTTTGGACGGGCCCGACGCGACGACTGGAACCTGCTGGCGGTCAAGGCCTTGCAGGACAAGCCCAATGTCCAGCTCACCTATGGGGCCGACGCGCAGCGGGCCTGCGCCATCGGGTTGACGGTGACCAAGCTCGACCGCACCTATCGCGCCAATCCCGAATATACCAACCATCGCAAGAATTGCGCCAACGCCAGCAAGAACGTGCTGATGCGGCTGGTTTGCCCTGCCCAGCCACCGCTACGCTATCTCTACGATTATTCCGTCGCCTATACGGTCCAGACCATGAAGCCTGGTGGAGCGATGCGCGTATCGACCCCCAGTTTCGCCTTCACGATCAAGGCCGACAGCTCGCCGGCACGCGAGCTGGAAAACCAGGTTTTCGAAGCGAGCGTCAGCCCGTCGGTCGACCGGGCCTTGCAGGAAGGTGGCTGCCGCTGAAGCGTGGCCGCTACGCCGAAGCCACTCGGGCATTCCGCCGTGCATAGAGGAAATAAACCCCCAGCCCGGCGACGTTCCACACCAGGAACCACAGCTGCGTCTGCATCGGCAGGCTGAAGAACAGATAGATACAGCCGACGATCGCGCCGAGCCCGATCACCCATGGCATCGGGGCGCGGAAGGTACGCGGGGCGTCGGGGGCGCGGACGCGCATGATCAGCATGCAGATCGCGACCGCGGTGAACGCTGCGAGCGTGCCGGCATTGGCGAGCGCCGCCAGTTCGCCAAGCGGGATGAAGCCCGCGAGCACCGCGACGACGATCGCGGTGAAGATGGTAATCCGCACCGGCGTTCCGCGCGCCGACAGTCTCGCGAGGCTGGCGGGGAGCAGCCCGTCGCGCGCCATGGTGAAGAAGATGCGGCTCTGACCATAGAAGAAGGCGAGGATCACGGTGGGCAGCGCGATGATCGCCGACACCGCCAGATATTGCGCCGCGAGCGGACTGCCGAGTTCGCGCAGGATCAGCGCCAGCGGTTCGGGGCTGTTGGCGAAGCGGGTGTAGGCGATCGCCCCGACCGCGGCGACCGCGACCGCGATGTAGATGACGACGCACACAAACATCGATCCGACGATGCCGATCTTGAGATCGCGGTCGGGGTTGCGCGTTTCCTCCGCCGCCGTGGCAATGGCGTCAAAGCCGTAAAAGGCGAAGAAGATGATCGCGGCGGCGGCCATGACCCCGCGCTCGACGCCATCCGGCCCCATATGCTTGGCAAAGCCATAGGGGCTGAACGGTTCGAGATTGGCGGCATTGAACGCGGGCAGCGCGACGGCGACAAAGATCACCAGCGCCAGCACCTTGACCAGCACGAGGATGGCGTTGAGCGTCGCGCTCTCGCGCGTGCCGACGAGCAGCAATCCGGCGACGACCGCGATGATGGCGATCGCGGGCAGGTTGACGATGCCGTCCAGCTCCGGCCCCTGCATGAGCGCCATCGGCACCCCCGCCCACGCCTCCAGCAAGGGCGCGGCATAGCCCGACCAGCCGACCGCAACGGCGCTGACCACGAGCGAATATTCGAGGATCAGGCTCCACCCGACGACCCACGCGATCAGTTCGCCGATCACGACATAGCTGTAGGTATAGGCGCTGCCCGACGCGGGAATCATCGTCGCCATTTCGGCATAGGCGAGCGCGGCGCAGGCACAGATCAGCCCGGCGATGGCAAAGGACAGGATGACCGCGGGACCGGCCTTGTCGGCGCCGACGCCGATCAGCGTCAGGATGCCGGTGCCGACGATCGCCCCGACACCGAGTGCGATGAGGTGCGGCCAGCCGAGCGTGCGCGCGAGCGCGTGCTGCCCCTCCTGCTGTTCCGGGACGATCGGTTTGCGACGCAGCAGGCTGCCAGACATGCGGACCCCTCTCCTAAAGGAAAAATTTTTCCTGCCTTTTAGACCGGTGTGGCACGAGCGCAAGATGCGCCGTCCGAATTGCTGTCACCGACCCGCCTGGCTCGGCAAGCGCATCGTTTTACGGCCATTATCGGGCGCCCGCTATCCGGCGTCGCGGACAATCCAGCCCGCGCGGGCGGCGAGCAGCGCCGCCATCATGACGGCAAAGCCATAGGCGAGCGGCGCCGACCAGATGACGGCGCGCGCGCCGAGCAGCGCGCCGCCGACGAGCGCCGCCCACAGGCCCAGATGGTGTAGCCAGCGGCGATCCCCTTCCCCGCGCAGGGCGTTGGCGATCTTTTGCCCCATCTGGACCAGCGTCCCGGTCATATAGGTGACGCCGATCACCGACCCGTCGCGCCCCGCAACGGCGGCATTGGCGACCCCCATCGCGAGCGCGAGCGACAGGATCGCGCTCCATCCCTCGCCCTCGAGCCGCAGCAGCGTGGCGATCGCCAGCAGGATGGTGACGCCGATCAGCACCGCGAGCGAGCGCCGCCGCCCGGCCTGCGCCCCGACCAGCGCCCCCGCGACCACGCCGAAAACGAACGTCGCGATGATGATCGCGGCGACCAGTGCGGCATGTTGCCCCTCGGCCAGCCCGACCGCGAGCCGGGTCGAATTGCCGGTCATGAAGGAAACGAAAAATCCCGCCGATTCGACGAACCCGATCGCATCGACGAACCCGGCAAGGATCGCCACCCCGACCGCGAGTAATTGGTGCGAGGGGTCGAAACGGAGCATCGGCTCAAAGCAACCCTTCGATCGCTTCGGCGAGCCTCGCGTCGCGTTCCGACAGGCCGTCGGCGTCGTGCGTGGTCAGCAGGATGTCGACGCGGTTATAGACGTTCGACCATTCGGGGTGATGATCCATTTTTTCGGCGATGATCGCGACGCTGGCCATGAAGCCGAACGCCTGCGCGAAATCGTCGAAGGTGAAGCGGCGGGTGATCGCATCGCGCACCGGTTCGTGCGTCCAGTCGGGGAAGCGGGCGAGCAAGGCGGTGCGGGCGGTGTCGTCGAGTTTCTGGACCATCTGGTTTCTCCCGCTGGTAAAGGCCGTGCCGCCGCCATAAGGAAGGGCGCGATGAGCGACAAGACCGCCCTTCCCGATTTGCCAGCCGGCTGGACTGGCGTCGCGCCCGACGCCGACGCGATGTTCGCGATGGCCGAGGCGGCGCTGGCGACGATGCCCGCGGTGTTCCTGCCGCATATTCAGGGCGTCGTCATCGCAATCGAGGAGTTTGCCGACGACGAGGTGCTGCGATCGCTCGACATCGAGCATCCCTATGACCTGACCGGCCTATACGAAGGCCGCCCGCTGACCGAGCGCAGCGTCAGCGAAAGCGGTGGGATGCCCGACCGCGTGACGCTGTACCGGGTGCCGATCCTGGTCGAGTGGATCGAAACCGGCGAGAGGCTCGATTGGCTGGTGCGCCATGTGCTGATCCACGAGATCGGGCATCATTTTGGTTTTTCGGACGACGATATGCACGCGCTGGAAGATATGGCGTGAGTGCGCTTTTGCAGCTTGATGGGGTGGCGTGTATTCGCGGCGACCGGCTGCTGTTTGAAAATCTGTCGCTGGCGCTGGCGCCCGGCGAGGCGCTGTGGCTGCGCGGGCCGAATGGCGCGGGCAAGTCGAGCCTGATCCGGCTGGCGGCCGGATTGTTGCGCGCCGCGGCGGGGACGGTCGAGCGCCGCGGGCGTATCGCGCTGATCGACGAGGCGGCGGCGCTCGACGCCGAACTGCCGCTGCGCCGCGCGCTCGATTTCTGGGCGCGGGTCGATACCGTCGATGGCCATGCGGTCGACCGCGCAATGGCGGCGATGACGCTGGCGCCGCTCAGCGAGGTGCCGGTGGCGATGCTGTCGACCGGGCAGCGCAAGCGTGCCGCGATGGTGCGCGTGATCGCAAGCGGAGCGCCGATCTGGCTACTCGACGAGCCGGCCAACGGCATGGACGATGCGGCGCAGGCCCGGCTGGTCGCGGCGATTGCGGCGCATCGGGCGAATGGCGGGGTGGTGTTGCTGGCGTCGCATTTTGCGCTGGGGCTGCCCGACCTGGCCGAGCTCGATATGGGGGCGCTGGCGTGACCACCCTCCTCGCCCTGTTCTGGCGCGATCTGCGGCGCGCGTGGGGCAGCGGAGCGCTGTGGTTGCCGGTGCTGTTCTTCCTGCTCGTCGCGACCGCCTTTCCCTTCGCGGTCGGCCCCGACGCACCGCTGCTGCGCCGCGCGGGGGGCGGGATGGTCTGGGTCGCGGCGCTGCTCGCGGCACTGCTGCCGATCGACCGGCTGGTGCGGCCCGACCGCGACGCCGGGGTGCTCGACCAGCTCGCAGTGCGCGGAATCGCCGACGAGGTGATCGCGGCGGTGAAAATTCTGGCGCATGCCATCGCGTTCGGAGTGCCGTTGATGATCGCGCTGTTCCCCGCGGCGGCGTTGCTGGCGCAGGATGCGGCGCGGGTGGAAGTGCTGGCGATAGGGATTGCGACCGCGGTCCCGGCGCTGGCGTCGCTCGCGGTCCTGAGCGCGGCGCTGACCGCGGGACTGAAGGGCGGAAGTGCGATCGGCGGGCTGCTGGTGCTGCCGCTGGCGGTGCCGCTGTTGATCTTTGGCGCCGGGATGCTCGACCCGTCGGGGCGCGGGGCGATGAAGTTGCTGGGCGCGACGAGCTTGCTGCTGACGATGATCGGGCCGTTTGCGGCGGGGGCGGCAATGCGGGGGCTTAGGGAATGACCGCTAGCGACCGGTTGCGGGCCATCGTGGTCAAGCCGAACTTATAATCCCGTTCGTGTCGAGCGAAGTCGAGACACGCGAAGGCTGGTGCTTCCCAAGCGTGTCTCGACTTCGCTCGACACGAACGGAAATAAGGGATGGTCTCGAAACCGCCTCAAAGTGGCATTTCGCCCATAAGAAAAGGGCCGGAGTTTCCCCCGGCCCTTCCTTAATTCGTTGGCGCTTCGATCAGGCGCCGGTGACGTCGGCGGTATCGACCTTCACGCCCGGACCCATCGACGACGAAAGCGCGATCTTGCGAACGTACTTGCCTTTCGCGCCAGCCGGCTTCGCCTTGACGATTGCGTCGACGAAGGCGTCGAAGTTCTGGCGGAGCTTTTCCTCGCCGAACGACAGCTTGCCGAGGCCGGCGTGGATGATGCCGACTTTTTCGACGCGGAATTCGATCTGACCGCCCTTGGCGGCCTTCACGGCTTCGGCGACGTTCGGGGTCACGGTGCCCAGCTTCGGGTTCGGCATCAGGCCCTTCGGACCCAGCGTCTTGCCGAGGCGGCCGACGATGCCCATCATGTCCGGCGTCGCGATGACGCGGCCGTAGTCGAGGTTGCCCGCGAGCATGTCTTCCATCAGGTCTTCGGCACCGACCTTGTCGGCGCCGGCGGCCAGCGCCTTGTCGGCATTGTCGCCGCGCGCGAACACGGCGACCTTGACGTCCTTGCCGGTACCGGCGGGCAGCGTCACGACGCCGCGGACCATCTGGTCGGCGTGGCGCGGATCGACACCCAGGTTCATCGCGATTTCGAGCGTTTCGTCGAACTTCGCCGAGGCGAGTTCGCGGACGGTCTTCAGCGCTTCGTCGACAGTGTGCAGCTTGAGGCTGTCAACCTTGCCCTCGAGCGCCTTCTGCTTCTTGGTCAGCTTGGCCATCGGTTCAGCCCTCCGTCACTTCGAGGCCCATCGAGCGCGCGCTGCCCTCGATGATCTTCGTTGCCTGTTCCAGATCGTTCGCGTTGAGATCCTTCATCTTGATCTCGGCGATTTCGGTCAGCTTCGAACGCGCGATCTTGCCGCCGCTGATCTTGCCCGGCTCTTTCGAACCCGACTTGAGGTTTGCGGCCTTCTTGATCAGATAGGTTGCCGGCGGCGTCTTCGTGACGAACGAAAAGCTCTTGTCGGCGAACACGGTGATGATGGTCGGGGTCGGGGTGCCTTTTTCCATGCCATCCGTCGCGGCGTTGAACGCCTTGCAGAATTCCATGATGTTGACACCGCGCTGGCCGAGCGCCGGCCCGAGCGGCGGCGAGGGGTTTGCGGTCCCTGCCGGAACTTGCAGCTTGATATAGCCGCTGATCTTCTTAGCCATGATGGCCTCCTGTCTTTCTGTCGGTCCGCCGTTGCCGGTGAACCTCAAAATTAGCGGTCAAGCAGAAGGGCATCACCCCTTCCTCCCGCGCGGAATCACGCCCTTATCTGACGCGAAGCGGCGCCGTTAGACCGAAACGGCGCAGAAAACAAGCCTTGTGGCGCGGTCAGGCGGCGGGAGGCACCAGCCGCAGCAAGCCTTCCTGCATCACCGACGCGATCAGCGTGCCGTCCTGACGATAGACGAGCCCGCGGTTGATCCCGCGCGCGCCGCCGGTCCAGTCGCTGTCCATGACGTAAGCGAACCACTCATCAACGCGGATGTCGTCGTGAAACCACATCGCATGGTCGAGGCTGGTCGAGAACAGCCCCGGCGTCGACCAGGTGAAGCCGTGCGGCAGCAGCGATGACGACAGCAGCCCCATATCGGAGGCGTAGGCGAGAAACGCGCGGTGGAGCAGCGGGTCGTCACCGATCGGCGCCGCGAGGCGATACCATTGATAATGCGCCGACGCCTTTTCGGTCGAGGGCGGCCGGAAGCTGCGCATCTCGAACGGGCGGAGGCGCGCCATGCGGTCGAGCTGCGCGTCGCTGACATTCGGGTCGGCGGCAAGGTTCTCGGTAAATTCGACGCATTGGCCCGGCGGCAACAGGTCGGGCATCGGTACCTGGTGCGCGGCGCCGGGTTCGGGGGCGTGGAAGGACGCGGTGAGGTTGAAGATCACCTTGCCATCCTGCCGCACGACAACGCGACGATTGGCGAAGCTGCGCCCGTCGAAATCGCGGTGGACGCGGAAGTGCAGTGGCTTGGCTTCGTCGCCGCCGCGCAGGAAATAGGCGTGGAGCGAATGCGCCGACTTGCCCGGATCGACGGTGCGCGCCGCGGCGACCAGCGCCTGCGCGATCACCTGGCCGCCAAAGATGCGGTCGCGCGTTGGCTTGGCGAACGCGGGAAAGGTGAACTCGTCGGGTTCGTCGGCGGGGACGAGATCGAACAGCCGGGTGACCGCGCTGACGACTTTTTCGGGCGAGAAGGTCGACTGGATGTGCCGTGCGCGATCGATGCGAGCCTGAATCTCGGCGGGAGTGAGCGAACTCATAAGACGGGCTAGCCCCTATCCGTCGCCCCCGCGCAGGCGGGGGCCGCCATCGGTTGATGCAGCACTGCCAGGCAATGCCGCCAGCGGCCCCCGCCTTCGCGAGGGCGACGCCGACTATTTCATGCGTTCGACCTGTTCGAAGTCGAGCTCGACCGGGGTGGCGCGACCAAAAATCGACACCGACACCTTGACGCGCGCCTTTTCGAAATCGAGTTCCTCGACCAGCCCGTTGAAGCTGGCGAAGGGACCGTCGAGTACCTTGACCTGATCGCCGATTTCGTAATCGACGCGGATTTCCTGCTTCGGACGGGCCGCAGCCTCTTCCTTGCTGTTCAGGATGCGCGCGGCTTCGGCTTCGCTGATCGCCTGCGGCTTGCCCATCGACCCCAGGAAGCCGGTGACCTTCGGCGTGTTCTTGACCAGGTGATAGATGTCATCGGTCATCGTCAGCTTGGCGAGGACATAGCCGGGGAAGAACTTGCGTTCGGCCTGCACCTTCTTGCCACGCTTGACCTCGGTGACGGTTTCCACCGGCACCTCGACCGCTTCGACAAAATCGGTGAGCCCCATGCGCTCGGCTTCGGCGAGCACCGAATCGCGTACCTTGTTCTCGAAACCCGAATAGGCGTGAATGATGTACCAGCGCGCCATGTCTATCCCGTATCCTGTCCCTGAAAGCCGCGGCGTTTAGCGCGCGAGCGACGTCAGCCAGCTGACGATCGCGTTGAAAACCGTGTCGACGCCGAAAAAGAACAGCGCCAGGATCGTCGTCATGATCAGAACCATGATCGTCGTCTGCACCGTCTCGCGCCCCGTGGGCCAGACGATCTTCTTGGCTTCGGCGCGCACCTGATTGATGAACTCAGCCGGGCTGGTTTTCGCCATGTCGATCGTCCTGTCCTACAAACTAATGCTTCGGGCCAGATGGGTTGCCGTGCCCCGCGCGTCAAGCGCGCTTTGGGCAATAGTCCGCCCACCCTCCCCGACGATGTCGGCGAAAGGCGGAAAGAAAACGGCGCATCTGTCCGAATGAAAGCGCCCTTTACTGGCGCGCTGCGGCGATTGCAAGTGCGGGGTCGGCATCGCGCGCGAGCGCCCGGCGCATCAAAATCAGCAAGCCGATCATCACGATCCAGCTCGCCGTCGGCTGAAGCGCGAACACCAGATGCAGTTCGCGCGCCGCCACGGCACCGTTTTTCGGATCGAAGCCGAGAAGGTCGAGCAGCAAATAGCTGACCGCGATGGCAGCGGCGACGCCGAATTTCTGCATCAGGTTGAGCAGCGCAAACAGGAAGGCCGAACGATTGCGCCCACAGCGCGCGGCATCGCGCGGGATGATGTCGGCCAGCATGGAATAGGTGAACAGCAAGCCGACGAACCCCGTCCCCAGCATCAGCGAAAAGCCGGTCGCCTGCACAATCCCCCGCGGTTGCTGAAGCAAGGTCGTAACCAGCAGGCTGGCGATCAGCAACCCCATCGCCATCATCATCGGCGGCTTGCCAAAACGGCGCGCCGCCATGGTCCAGATCGGCGAAGCGATGGCGCCGCCGATGAAGCTGGCGAACAGCAACAATGCGCTTTGCGCATCCAGATCAAGGACCGCCGCTGCAAAGAAGACGAACAG
Source organism: Sphingopyxis sp. EG6 (assembly GCF_003609815.1). Classification (NCBI taxonomy): domain Bacteria; kingdom Pseudomonadati; phylum Pseudomonadota; class Alphaproteobacteria; order Sphingomonadales; family Sphingopyxidaceae; genus Sphingopyxis; species Sphingopyxis sp. EG6. Next base: position 903,172 of record NZ_AP017603.1, on the reverse strand, counting down.
CGAGGTCAGCGAACCAAAGGCGAAGCTATTGAGAAACTGTACCCCCAGCAGCAGCATGAGCGGCGGGAAAGACAGCGAGGCCCGCAGCTCGCTGCGCCACCCGATACCGGGTTCGGCGACGACGGCGCGTAACGGAACTTGGCGGATTGCGTAGAGCGCAATCGGCACCATCAGCATGAACAGGCTGGCATAGGCCATGATCCGGCCCTGCAAGCTGACCCCGGGGACCAGCAGCTGCGCGGCGGCGGGGGCCGCGAACGCCAGGATCAGCGCGATCTTCGCGAACCAGTCGCGCATCCCATAGAGCAAGGCGCTGTCGCGCGGGGTGCGGACTAGCGCCGAACCCCAGGAGAGCTGCGCGACCTCGTACAGGCTGTAGCTGGAATAGAAGAGCACCATCATCAGGAACAGCGCGGCGAAGGGCAACCGGTCGCCGATCGTGACGAGCGCCAGCAACAGCGACGCGAGCGGCACGAGCGCCAGCAGCATCCAGCGGCGATGCGCACCCAGGCCGGTGCGCACGCGATCGACCATCGTCCCGATCAGCGGATCGACAACGCCGTCCCAGATCGTGGTGAGCGAAAAGAGCAGCCCGACCAGCGCCACCGAAATCACCCCGCCCTCGGCAATATAGGGCGGCAGATAGACGCTGAACGGCAGGCCGAGGATGACCGTCGGCCCGGCGGTCGCGGCATAAGCGGCGACGGTACGCGGTCGCAATGCCTCGGTCCGGTCGGGGGCAGTATTGGCCACGATGCGATGCTCCCGATGCCGAGGCGAGCAGGCTTTCAGTTATTGACAGTCATGTCAACAGGTGCGGGTGTGGACGATCACAGAATAGCCGGGCCATTTGCTCCGAGCTTGTCGAAGCCTGTTCCGTTCAGCTCGATCGTCCATCTCCGTAGCCCTGAGCCTGTCGAAGGGCGCCTCGCCGCGAAGCGCCCTTCGACAGGCTCAGGGCTACGGTGATTGGTCGAGACGCCCAGCAACGCGCTCTGGCTAACCAATTTTGAAATGCGACAGAAACGGCTGGAGGCGCCAGTCGAGCTGGTCATTGTCGAGCCATTCATCCTCGAGCCCGGCCAGCGTGTGGAGCATCGAATCGCCGATGACGATGCTGAGCAGCAGTTTTGCCGCTGCTTCGGGGTCGTCAATTTCAGCCTCGCCCGTCGCGGCCCATTCGGCGAACAGCGTCGCCAGTTCCTCGATCGCCGGGATGTGGAGATCGCGGTAGATTTGCAGGGCGAAGTCGCGGTCGCGCAGGCTTTCCGAAATCAGCATCCGCATCAAGGCGACGGCGCGCGGCGACCGCATCCGGTCGCATTGCCGGTGCGCATAGCCGCGAAGCAGTTCGACATTCGACAGGTCCGCCATCGCGAGGCACTCGGCCGGCTGGCACCGCGCTTCATTGCCCCAGCGCGAGGCGATGGCGTGGAGCAACCCCTGTTTGTTGCCGAACAGGTCGTAGAGCGTCGCGAGCGACCCGCCCGACCGTTTGACGATTTCGGCGAGGCTGGTGCGGTCATAGCCCTGTTCCAGAAACAGCGCCTCGGCGGCGTCGAGGATCGCGTCGCGGCGGCGTTCGCGCAGCGACATCGGCTCTGCGACGCATTCCAGCAAGTCGGACTGTGTCATCCGCGATTCTCTCCCTTGTGCTTTTCTGTAATCTAAATTACACACAGATAAGTGCAAGGCGTTTTCTGCGCCATCCACGCGTCATAATACAGCATTATTCAGGGGTTCTCATGAGTCGCGCTCGTTCCTTTGCCAGCGTCAGCGCCGCCGCGTTGGCCCTGTTGCTCACCGCCTGTTCGCCCGAAGCGCCCCCGGCCCCGCCGCCGCCCGAAGTCACTATCGTGACGGTCCGGTCGCAGGCGGTCCCGAACGTCATCGAGCTGCCCGGCCGGGTACAGGCGGTTCGCACCTCCGAAGTCCGCGCCCGCGTCGATGGGATCGTCGAACGGCGGCTGTTCAACGAGGGCAGTTTTGTGCGTGCCGGAACCGCGCTGTTCCGGATCGACCCGCGCCAGCTTACCGCCAACGCCAATGCGGCGCGCGCGCAGCTGTCGCGGGCGCAAGCCACCGCCGCCAACGCGCGGCAGGTTGTCGCGCGCTACCAGCCGCTGCTTGCCGACCAGGCGATCGGCCGCCAGGAATATGACGCGGCGGTCGCCGCCCAGCGCACCGCCGAGGCCGATGTCCAGGCGGCGCAGGCAAACCTCGAATCGGCCCGCCTGAATCTTGGCTATGCGTCGGTGACCGCGCCGATTTCGGGCCGGGCGCGCCGCGCCGAGGTGACCGAGGGCGCGCTGGTGAGCGCGGCGCAGGGAACCTTGCTGACGACGATCGAGCAGATCGATCGCGTGTACGTCAATTTCGGCCAGTCGAGTTCGGACCTGCTGGCGACGCGCCGCGACATGGGGTCAGGCAAGGTCAGCGCCCCCGCGCTCGAGCGCGTCGAAGTGCAGCTGATCCTGGAGGATGGTAGCGCCTATCCGGTGGTCGGCCATCTCGACTTCCTCGACCTGTCGATCGACGAGGCGACGGGCACCGCGGCGCTGCGCGCCGAATTTCCGAACCCCAATGCCGCGTTGCTGCCCGGCCAGTTCGTGCGCGCCCGCATCTTTGCGGGCAATCGCGCCGACGGGATGCTGATCCCGCAGCGCGCGGTCAAGCTGACCGGCGACGAAGCCAGCGTGATGGTGCTCGATGCCAAAAATGTTGCGACGCCGCGCCCGATCAAGCTGGGTGCCATGGTCGCGGGCCAGTGGGCGGTGCTCGACGGCCTGAAACCCGGCGACCGGGTGATCGTCGATGGCCTGCAAAAGGTCCAGCCGGGGCAGCCGGTGCGCATCGCGCCGCCCAAGGGAACGGCATCGACGCCTGCGGCAAAGCGCTGATCGATGACCCCCCGCTTTTTCATCGACCGACCCATTTTTTCCTGGGTCATCGCCATCGGCATCCTGCTTGCCGGGATCATCGCGCTGCGCGGCCTACCCGTCGAACAATATCCGTCGGTCGCACCGCCATCGCTGTCGATCGGGGTCACCTATCCGGGTGCCGACGCCAAGACGCTGGAACAGAATGTCACGCAGGTCATCGAGCAGGAGCTGAACGGGGTCGAGGGCTTCCTCTACATGGCCTCGACCAGCGAATCGAACGGCACCGCGTCGATCAACCTGACCTTCGAGGCCGGGACCGACATCGACAATGCGCAGATGGAGGTGCAAAACCGCCTGCGCCGCGTCGAACAGCGACTGCCCGAGGATGTGCGGCGTCAGGGCATTTCGGTGACGGAAGCCAATTCGGGCTTTCTGCTGATCGTCGCGATCACCTCGAAAAGCGGCAACACCGATCCGATGGAGGTCAACAACTTCGCCAACACGCGCGTCCTCGACGAGCTGCGGCGGGTGAACGGCGTCGGCAATGTGCAGGCCTTCGCCCCCGAATATGCCATGCGCATCTGGCTCGATCCGCAAAAGCTGGCTTCGTACAATCTGTCCGCCGCCGAAGCGCTGGGCGCGGTGCAGGAGCAGAATAGCCAGACCCCGGGCGGGCAGCTGGGCGACCAGCCGATCGCCAAGGGCGCGCAGCTCAATGCGGTGATCACCACGCAGGGCCGCTTTACCAAGCCCGAGCAGTTCGAGAGCATCATCCTGCGCGCCAATCCTGACGGGTCGGCGGTCACGCTGGCCGATGTCGGCCGCGTCGAGCTGGGATCGGCAAGCTATCTTTTTTCCTCCGAACTCAACGGCAAGCCGATGGCGGGGCTGGCGGTCCAGCTGACCCCCGGCGCCAACGCGCTGGCGACGGCAGAAGGCGTACGCGCGCAAATGGACGAACTGGCGAAGGGCTTTCCGCCCGACATCACCTGGTCGATCCCCTATGACACGACGCCCTTCATCCAGCTGTCGATCGAAGAGGTGGTGATCACCCTCGTCGAGGCGATGGTCCTCGTCTTCCTCGTCATGTTCCTGTTCCTGCAGAACTGGCGCGCGACGGTGATCCCGACCGTGGTGGTGCCGATAGCGCTGGCAGGCGCGTGCCTTGGCCTGTGGATGTTCGGATTTTCGATCAACGTGCTGACGCTGTTCGGCATGGTGCTGGCGATCGGCATCCTCGTCGACGACGCGATCGTCGTGATCGAAAATGTCGAGCGGATCATGAACGAAGAGCATCTGTCGCCCTATGACGCGACGGTGAAGGCGATGGGGCAGATCACCAGCGCGATCATCGGCATCACGCTGGTGCTGATCGCGGTGTTCATTCCGATGGCATTTTTCCCCGGATCAACCGGCGGCATCTATCGCCAGTTTTCCATGACACTCGCGATCTCGATCGCTTTCTCGGCGCTGCTCGCGCTGACGTTGACTCCGGCGCTGTGCGCGACGCTGCTCAAGCCGCACGACGACACCGCGCGCAAGGGCAAGATCGGCGCCTTCTTCGATCGCTTCTTTGCGCGCTTCAACAGCTGGTTCGGGCGGACGACCGATCGCTATCAGGGCAGCGTCGGCAAGATTTTGGCGGCGCCGCTGCGCTGGCTGGGCGTGTTCGCAGCGATGGTGCTGGTGACCGGCCTGCTGTTCACCCGCCTGCCCGGGTCTTTCCTGCCGCAGGAGGATCAGGGCTATCTGATCACCGTGGTGCAGGCGCCGCCGGGCGCAACGTCGCAGCGGACCGCCGAGGCGACGAAGCAGGTCAAGGCCTTCTTCGCCGAGCAGCCGCAGGTCGCGAACATCGTGCTCGTCAATGGCTTCAGCTTTTTCGGGCAGGGTCAGGCGAACGCGATCATGTTCACGCCGCTGAAGCCCTGGGACGAACGCACGGGCGACGGCGACAGCGCCGATGCGATCGCGGGCAAGGCGATGGGGACATTGATGGGGATCAAGGAGGCGTTCGCCTTTTCGCTGAGCCCGCCGTCGATCCCCGAACTGGGCACGTCGAGCGGCTTTACCTTCAAGTTGCAGGACCGCGGCGCCAACGGGCGCGAGGCGCTGGTCGCAGCGCGCAACCAGATGCTGGGCGGCGCAATGCAGAGCAAGCTGCTCGCCAACGTCCGCCCCGAAGGACAGGAAGATGCGCCGGTGCTGAAGGTCGACATCGACCGCGTACAGGCGCGCGCGCTCGGCCTGTCGATCGGCGACGTCAACGCGACGCTGGCGATCAGTTTCGGCAGCGCCTACGCCAACGACTTCACCCGCGAAGGCCGCGTGCTGCGCGTGCTGCTCCAGGCCGACGCCGCGAGCCGGATGACGCCGCAGGACGTGCTCGACCTGCGCGTGCGCAGCGCCAATGGCGACATGGTGCCGTTTGGATCGTTCAGCAAGGCGGCATGGTCGGCGGAAGCGCCGCAGTTGCAACGCTATAACGGCTATCCGGCGATGACGATTTCGGGCGAGCCCGCGCCGGGACAATCGACCGGCGAGGCGATGGCCGAAATGGAACGGCTGGCCGAGCAGCTGCCGCCGGGCTTCGCGTATGAATGGACCGGCATTTCTTATGAAGAGAAGCAGTCGGCGGGGCAGATCGGATTGCTGCTCGGGCTGTCGCTGGTTGTCGTCTTCCTGTTGCTCGCGGCGCTCTATGAAAGCTGGTCGGTGCCGGTGTCGGTGCTGCTGGTGGTGCCGCTCGGGGTGCTGGGCGCGGTGTTGTTCTCGATGTTCCGCGGGCTTTCCGCCGACATTTATTTCAACGTTGGGCTGATCACGATCATCGGCTTGTCGGCAAAGAATGCGATCCTGATCGTCGAATTCGCGATCGAGCAGGAGGCCGAGGGCAAATCGACCCTCGATGCAGTGATGGAGGCGGTGAAGCTCCGCCTGCGGCCGATCATCATGACCAGCCTGGCGTTCATTTTGGGCATGGTGCCGCTCGTCATCGCCAGCGGTGCAGGCGCGGCGAGCCGCATCGCGGTCGGCTCGGGGGTGATGGGCGGGATGATCGCCGCGACGTTGCTCGGCATCTTTTTCATCCCGCTCTTTTATCTGTCGGTGCGCAAATGGCTGAGCCGCAAACGCCCGCCCTCACCCGCCGAAAAGGGCCATCATAGCGAGGAGCCGACCCATGCGTAAGCTGATCGTCCTGCTCGCCGCGTCCGCGCTCGCCGGCTGCGTCAATATGGCGCCGCCGCACGAGCGCCCGGCGCTGCCGACCGCACCCGACTATCCGCAGGCCTTTGCGGGCGATGTGACGCTGGGCCAGCGCGCCACCGACGTCGCGTGGCAGGATTTCTTCGCCGACCCGCAGCTTGAAGTGCTGATCGCGCGAGCAATCGAACGCAACCGCGATCTGGCGGTGGCGGTGGCGCAGATCGAGGAAGCGCGCGGGCTCTACCGCATCCAGGACGCCGACCGGCTGCCAACGGTGGGCGCCAGCGCCGATGCGGCGCGCACGCGCGGCCCATCGCTGACCGGCGCAGGGACCGACACCACGAGCCGCTATTCGGTCGGGGTCGGGGTGACCTCGTTCGAGCTCGATTTCTGGGGCCGGGTCAAGAATCTGTCCGAAGCGGCGCGCAGCCAGTACCTCGCGACCGAACAGGCCGAGCGCGCGTTCCGGCTGGCGCTGGTGCGCGATGTCGCGTCGACCTATTTCGCATCGCGCGGCGCCGAGGAGCAGATCGCGCTCGCCGAAGCGACGGTGACCAGCCGCAAGGAAGGGCTGCGAATCGCGAAACGGCGGCTCGATGCCGGGGTGACCTCGGCGCTCGATTACCGCCAGTCGGAAACGCTGCTGACACAGGCCGAAACACAGCTGGCGAGCCTGAAGCTCGGCAAGGCGCAGGCCGACAATTTCTTGGCCGTGTTGACCGGCGGACCGGTGTCCGGTCCCCTGCCCGCGCCATTGCCGCTCGTCGCGCAGGCGCAGTCGCCGGTGCTGACCGCGGGTCTGCCGTCGGACCTGCTCGTCGCGCGGCCCGACATATTGGCGGCAGAGGAACGGCTGCGCGCTGCGCGCGCCAATGTCGGCGCGGCGCGGGCGGCGTTTTTCCCTTCGATCTCGCTGACCGGCAACCTGGGCTTTGCGTCCGGCTCGCTCGACAATCTGTTCAGCAACGATGGGTTCGGGTGGAGTTTCGGCCCGTCGATCCGCCTGCCGATTTTCGATTTCGGGCGCAACAAGGGCAATCTGACCGTCGCCGAAGCGCGCGAGAATATCGCGGTCGCCACCTATGAGCGCACAGTGCAGGGCGCGTTCCGCGAAGTCGCCGACGCGCTCGCCGGGCGCCGCTTCCTCGCCGAGCAGGTCGAGGCGCAGGAACGCGGCACGCTGGCGCAGCGGCGCATCGCCGATCTGGCGCGCAAGCGGTACCGCGAAGGCGTGTCGACCTACCTCGAAGTGCTCGACGCCGAACGCAATCTGTTCGCCGCCGAACAGGCGCTGGTGGAAATCCGCCGCGCGCAGGTCGATAATCTGGTGACGCTCTATGTGGCGCTCGGCGGCGGGTTGGTCGAGCGGCGGTAAAGGACCAGACCGATTTCGGATAGTGCCAGCCCTGCCCTGCTGAAGGACATATTGGGTCCGCAAGCGCTGGCGACGATCGCCGACGCGGGCGCCGCTGCTTCGCCGCGCTTTGACCGGGAGGTGTTCGTTGCGGCTGCCAGCGACGGCCTCCAGGCACTGTCGATCATGGAACGAGTGCGCCATATCGCCGATGCGCTGCGTCCGGCCCTTCCGAGCGATTATGATGCGGCGCTGGGCGTGATTACCGTTATGGCGCCGCGGCTGAGCCACGGGTTTCAGGCAGTCGCGGTGACCGAATATGTCGCGCGATACGGCCTCGACGATTTCGACCGGTCGATGGAAGCACTCGCCGCGCTGACGCGCTTCGGCACCGCCGAATTCGCAATCCGGCCGTTTCTGGCGCTCGACGCCGATCGGGCGCTCGCGACGATGGCCGGGTGGACCGCGAGCGACGACGAGCATGTCCGCCGCCTCGCGAGTGAAGGCGCCCGCCCGCGGCTGCCCTGGGCCGCGCGCGTTCCCGCGCTCAAGGCCGATCCGACCCGCGCGGCGCCGATTCTGGAGGCGCTGAAGGCCGATTCCGCCATCTATGTCCGCAAATCGGTCGCCAATCATCTGAACGACATCGCCAAGGACCAGCCCGACTGGCTGCTCGACCGGCTGGCGGACTGGCCGCAGGACGATCCGCACACCGCCTGGATCATCCGCCACGCGCTGCGCACGCTGATCAAGCAGGGCGAGCCGCGCGCGCTCGCGCTGATCGGCGTCGGTCATGGCGCGGCGGTAACCATAGGCAAATTTGTCGTCGAGCCAGCGGTGGTGCGACTGGGCGAGCGGATTGCGATCAGCGTCGACATCGCATCCACCGCTGCCGAAAACCAACCGCTCGTGGTCGACTATCGCGTCCATTATGCGCGCGGCGGTGGCAAGACGGCGGCAAAGGTATTCAAGTGGAAGAGCTTTGACCTCGCGGCAGGCGAGTCCGCAGCGCTGCGTATCAGCCAGGTCATCCGCGACTTCAGTACCCGGCGCCATCATCCGGGGCGGCACGCGATCGAGTTGATCGTCAATGGGGAGACGATGGGGGAAAGCGGGTTCGAGTTGTTGGCGGACGGTGCCCAATAAACCCGGCTGATTTCGAACCGTAGCCCTGAGCTTGTCGAAGGGCGCTTATCCGAGAAGCGCCCTTCGACAAGCTCAGGGCCACGGAGACGGCGACATCGATGAGATTTGGCTTCCGCCGCCCCTTACGGCGGCGGCGGGACAGGCTCCGCAGGCGTCTCTTTCGGCAGCGGCAACCGCACGTCGATCCGGCTGCCGTTGATTTCGGTCGAGATCACCGCATCGCCGCCTTCGATACCGACGCTGCTATTTTCGCCCACTGGGATCGCGCCGACGTCGGGAATATCCTGCGGCTCGACCGGGCCGCGCGGGTTCGTCTCGCGCCGCGGTGTCGCTTTTTGTCCCGACGCCTGCATCATGAAGTCGCGCCAGATCCGCGCCGGCAGTCCGCCGCCCGAAATGCCGCGCAGCGGGCTGTTATCGTCGTTGCCGATCCACACCCCGACGACCAGCCCGTTGGCATAGCCCACAAACAGCGCGTCGCGATTGTCCTGGCTGGTTCCGGTCTTGCCGAAATTTGCCTGCGGCAACCGCGCGGCGCGGCCAGTGCCGCGATTGACCGCGGCGCGCAGCATCTGTTCGATGTCTTCATGCACCCCCGACCCGAAGCGGCTCGGCCCCGAAATCAGATTTTCGAACCAGCCCTTTTCCTCGCCCTTGAACGCGTGCGGAACGACCGGATAGCTGTTCGCGGCGACCGCGGCATAAGCGGCGGTGAGTTCGAGCAAGGTCATGCTCGTCGTGCCGAGCGCGAGGCTGGGGTCGCCCTTCGTCATCGGCGCGGTGACGCCCAGGTCGCGCGCCATGTCGATCACCTTGTCGTCGCCGACCTCGCGCAGCAGGCGCACCGCGGCGACATTGCTCGACGTCGCAAAGGCGTCCTCGAGGCTGATTTCCTTTGAGTATGAGCCGCCCGAGTTCTTCGGCTGATACGCCCCCGTCACGATGGCCTCGTTGCTGATCATGTCGTCAGGGTCCCAGCCATCCTTGAGCGCCGCGAGATAGACGAACAGCTTGAAGGTCGAGCCCGGCTGGCGCTTCGCCTGCGTCGCGCGATTGAAGGGCGACGCCGAATAGTCCTTGCCGCCGATCATCGCGACGACTTCGCCGTTCGGGCGCATCGCGACGAGCGCGACCTGCGCTTGGCCCAGCCCCGCCCGACCGGTAACGCGGCGCGCGATCGACTGGAGCCGCGCGTCGAGCGTCGTCGTGATCGTCTGGCGCGAATAGCCGACGTCGCTCAATTTGCGCGCCTCGGGCAGCGCCCAGTCGGCGAAATAGGTCCCGGTCGGCAGCGTGTTGCGGGTGCGCACGTCGATGCGCGGGGTGCGGATCGCCCTGGCTTCGGCGGCGGTCATGGTGCCGGTGTCGACCATCGCGTTCAGCACCAGCTTCATGCGCTTTTCAGCCAGGTCGGGGTTCTTGGTGGGCGCAAGCCGCGACGGCGCCTGCACCAGCCCCGCCAGCATCGCCGCCTGCGCCGGAGTCAGCTTTTCGGGCTGGCGATAGAAATAATGCAGCGACGCGGCGCGCAGACCATAGGTATTGTCGCCGAAATAGGCGTTCGACAGATAGCGTTCGAGGATCTCGTCCTTGGACAGCCACGCTTCGAGCCAGAAGGCGATCAGCGCCTCGCGCGCCTTGCGGCCAAGGGTGCGTTTCGGGGTCAGGAAGGTGAATTTCGCCAGCTGCTGGGTGATCGTGCTGCCGCCCTGCGTCCGCCCGCCGGTGAGATTGCTCCACACCGCGCGCCCGATGCTGCGCGGATCGACGCCCATATGGGTATAGAAACGCCGATCCTCGATCGCGAGAAAGGCGCCGGTGACATGTTTCGGCAGGTCGGCGGCCTTCACCGGCGCATCGACGATCGCGCCCGACCGCGCGATCGGGGTGCCGTCCGACGCGAGCAGCGTAACCTGCGGCGGAGCAATTGGTTCGAGCGACTTTGACAGCGGCGCGGTGAGCGCCAGCCAGCCGACGAGCAGAAGCAGCAGAATACAGAAGACCGCAAACCCGCGCGATACGCGGCGCAGCCATTTGCTGCGGCGGCTTTCCGGCACAACCGGCGGCGGCGCGTCGAAACCGGGGGTGTCCGGCATCGCGAACGATGGCGCAGCGGGCGCTGGTTCAGGCGTTTGGGATTTACGAAACCACGTCATGCTCACTCGCCGTATTACAATCGCAATACAGCATAAGCAAATGGCTTATGCGGCCTGCCAGCTATCGCAACCCGCCGATTGCGCGCGAATGAACGGGAGGGTGGTGCCGCTTACAGGACTCGAACCTGTGACCCCATCATTACGAAGACCTTTTACTGATCAACAAAATACAATCTTTACTATGTAGTTAGGTCGTTTTTAAGCCCCCAAATTGGCCCCCACCCAAACGCTTCCTAAACGCAAGTGAGTTCCGGATTTGGCGTTTCCCAGTCGAACGATCTTTGGTCCGATCAAGTTCGGAAAAACGACCCCGGCCAGACCCGTTTGAAACAGTTCGAAAAAACGGGATCAGCGATTTTCCGGCCTGCACTATGCCGCATTTCTCAAGAGGACGATGCGCTGAAACTCAGCCAGTAGCTCCGGGTGACATTTTGCCAGATGATGGACGATGCGTACATTCTCGATCAGCCGACAAACGTAGCCCATCGCTAAAACCAGATCGAGATGATCGGTCCCATAAGACTGTTCAACCATTCGAAATTCGCGATCGATGTTGCCTGCCTCGCGCTCCATATGGTCTATTTGCTCGTCCGTCAGACCGCGGATCGCCTTCCGCTGCTCGTCAACGAGTTGACCCTGCGGTGTCGCTGCAACGAGCGACTGCGCGTATGGCCACGAGAACCTGTTCATAGCGATCATGGTCTCGGCAACTTCGATTTGCCGCATGGGGCGCAGCTTCCGTAACTCCTGGAACGTCATGATCGGGACCATCCGCTCCTCAAGCAGTTTCGCCACTTCATCACAAATTCCGTCAAGCAAACGGCGCCTGTTCCGAATGCTTCCAATGTTGACGTTGAGCGCGCGTGCAAGCCGCTCTTCCGAAACTCCCTTTTCAATCGCTTTCAGGATCATTTTATGTTCCTGAACGATCGCAATTCGGCTGATCCGCTTGTTGTACGTGATCGCCTCATCATCGGTCGCCACGATGCACACCACATCAACGTCGCCACGGTCCTTCAAAATATCGAGGCGCAAGTGGCCGTCTAAAAGCCGATACCGATCGTCCGCTCCTGGAAGCCTAACGACGACCGGCGGCTCAATGATGCCGACCTCGCGGATTGAGGCCGCAATCTGCGCGAACTTTTTGGAGTTTCTGACGGCGGCAGTCACCTCTCGCAACGGCTCGATATCGGCAAGCGCAATCCGCAAACTGGTTGCCTCGAAGGCCAACCGAATTTTCGGGTGACGGCTAGGCGACTTCACGACACGATCACCCGCGTGTTATGAATGCGTTCGGCAAGACGTTTGGGCATAGTCTCCAGCCCTTCATCCTCCAGCAGGGCGACGAAGGTTTCGTCGTTCGCCAGCTGACCGAGCGCCTCAACGACAAAGACTAGGCGGTTGCGGGTCGCTTCGGTCTTTTTGATGATCATGCGCTTGCGTTCGGTGTCTTCCTGAAACGCTTTGACGAGCGCTTCCGGCGTCATAGATTGCTTGCGTAGCCGTTTCTCCAGATTGGTCGATTTCCCCGACCGTTTTCGAACCTCGACGAGACGGCGGGCGGCGATCAAACTTCGGCCACGCAAAAGCTTGCCCTCATACGCCTTGTGCAAGGCGGCCTGGACACCTTGATCGTCGGATTCACAGATTTCCAGAGCAACGGAGATGGGCAGATACCCTGCTTCGACGGCCGCAACGAGCCTACGTTCGCCCTGTTCCAGTAGTTTCGCAATTGAGCTGACGTAGTAGGTTGTAAGCCCCGTCTTTTCAGCAATGTCGCTGTCGGAATGACCGCGTTTCCTCATCCCCACTATGTCTTGAAGCAGATCGACGGCTTGATGCTGGCGGCGCGCGCAATTTTCGACCAAGCTGGCGACAAGGCAGTCTTGGGCATCGGCCGTAACAATTAACGCGGGCACCTCGGTCTGGCCGAGCTGGCGAAACGCTTCGAGCCGCCCCTGACCACAGACTAGGTCGTATAATGGACCCTCAGGCCCCTGTCTGGCCGTCACGGTAATCGGTCGTTTGAGGCCGATATCCGCGATGTTGTCGACAATGTCTTTGAACCCTTTCTTATTGCGCAACCGCGGATTGACGATTGTGATGCAATCGATGGGGATCATTTCAACGCGCTGTGCAGGAAGGGCCATGGTTAGGCCGCCTGCCGCCGGACAGGTACGCGTTCCGTCAACGCGAACAGCCCGTCCAGGGTGTCAAATCGAAACGCGTCCAGCGACAGCCCGTTGTGGTCGGCCAGTCTCATCACGCTTTCGGCAAGCGTCATGCGGGGCAGAATGTAGAAATCGTGAGGTTTCGAGTTGTCCGCGTCCATCCGGACGCAGATTGCAAGGTCGAGCTGGCGACTTTGTTCAAGGCGAATTTTCCAGCGCCGGTGACCCCCTTGCGTCAATTTGCACCGTGCGATTACGACCGATGCCGATATTTCATCGTTGATCAAAAGCGCATCGCTTTCCAGCATTTGCACCGCGGTGCCGCCAGCGGCGTGTATGCCTTCAATGACGCTCTTCACGATCGTGGGATGCAGTTGGCGAAGCGCCCGATTGATTTCCAGATAGCGGTAGTCGTGGGCAGGATCGAAGCCAACGAGGGCGTAAGCGCGAAGCAGGCTGCCGAACCTGGATCGGTACGCGCTGCTCGAAGGGCTCTCATCAAATTCGTCGATTATGAGACCTGACAGGTATCCACTGGCGTCAAGAATGCGGGCAAGCTGCGCGAGCATTTCTTCGTCGCTCAGGCGCTTCGACCGCTGCTCAATTATGAGCCTCGCCTGATCAAATTGCAGTTGGGACACGATAGCCGGAAACGCCTGATCGTGCCTGATCCAGTCGGCCGGATCGTTGCGCACATGCTTCGATTTCAGCTTAAACGACGTGCGTCCCCACACGTTATGGCCAGCATATTTGTCGTTGATCAGAATTTGATGCACAGCGCCGCGTGTCCACCGGCGGCCGAGATCGGATAGAATTCCTTCAGAGTTCAGCCACTCGGCAATTGTTCGCTCCGATCGCTGCCCGTCCACAAACTGATGATAGATCTCCTGCACAACTGCCACTTCTTCGGCCGGTCCCTCCACGAGCACGACCCGGTCAGTTGCGATGCTTTTGTGCTCGCCTCGCTCAAGCATCCCCTTCTGTTGGCCTCGCTCATCCACCAACATGCGCCGCAGCCCAAAGCCGGGGGCGCCGCCTTGTCGATAGCCCAAGCTGATCAGACGGCACTGCCCGGCGAACACTTTCACCGAGAGTTCGCGGCTGTACTCGCCAGCCATTGCCCGCTTGACCGTCTTGATAATTGAGGAGCTTATGGTGCCGTCGTTTTCGAACTGTTCGGCACAGTAGTGGACCGTGATGCCCGCGCGCTTGCACCGCAGTTCGTGATAAGCCGCTTCATCGGTGTCCTGCCACCGGCCCAGTCGGCTGACATCGTAAACCAGCAACGCCTCAAAATCGATGTTGTTGGAATCGATGTCGGCTAGCAGGCGCTGCAACGACGCGCGGCCGTCAACGCTGAGACCGCTCTTGCCCTCGTCGGCATAGGTGCGAACAATTTCGAACCCGCGGCGCTCTGCGTAGGCTCTGATTTCGGACGCCTGATTATCGGTAGAGTATTTTTGATGTTCCGTGGACATGCGGACATATTCGGCCGCCCGCTTCTTCGGCGGATTGCCGGGTTGGCTGTCGTCGTCTGTCGTCCATTCGATGACCATCGGAGCGCCTTGGGAAAGCCCGTAATTGCCACTGGCCGCGTGGCCTCCCCACGTAACAGCAAAGGAGAGGCAACATGTTTCCAAAGAAGGGCAGTTCGTTTCCAATCGGAAGGGACATCCTCACTGATGCGGAGTTTGCTCAGGTCATCGCGTCAGCGTTGAAGGTCGAGTTCGGCTCGACGCGGAATGGTACAAAAACGATCATGAAATGGACTGGGGCAAGCCAGCGCACAGCAAAGAACTGGTTGAATGGAACGCATGCCCCGAACGGGGTTCATCTCGTGCTGCTGGCGCGGGAATCGAACGCTATCCTCAAGGCGATCATGCTCGTCGCGGACCGGCCGGAGATGTCGTTGGGAGCAAGCATGATATCGCTAAAGCGTCTTCTCACTGACATGCTGGCCTCGCTCGATGAGATGATGTGATGATCCTGTCGTTCATCCACCAATTAAGGAGGTGAGGCCTCCGATCAGCCCCGCGACGAACGCGCCACTTATAAGGATCGTAGCAATCCAATATGCGATGGCCAACGCCCGGTCGCGCGTTTTGGGGTCAGGTCGCTCCATGTGCCGGGCGATGCCACTGCAATATATTGTAGGAAAGCCCTTCTGCATCATCGGTTGAAAAATAGGATTGGTGCCCGGCCTAGCGCCGAAGGGGGGAACGGACGCTGAAGCCGGACACCCATCAAGCCAGACATATCGGCTGGCTGGGAGCAACCTATGGGCAAGGACTTATATTCATCATCGCGCAGCCCGACCGAAAGTTGCAATTGTTGGTGAAGCGGCGAAAAGATCGATCAGACCCCGCAAAATGCTGCTCCCATTTTCGGCCGAGCTGAGATAGCTTTCACACCACAACATAACTGCAATCGGGGAGTCGCAGGATGCTTATCGCTTCAATTCTCTTGGCCGCTATGGCGCCCGCACCGGCCGGTAACGTGGACAGCACCCGTGCCGCCTTCACCAAATGTCTTCGTGAGCACCTGAAGAAGCAGCTTGAGGCGAAGGTCGGTGAAGGTGAGTTTTCGTTGTCGGTTAAGTCTGCGTGCGAGACCCAGCAGAACGCGTTCAAAGCGGCCGTCACAGCTGCGAACCGAGCAGGTGGAGATTCCGCCGCGGACGCCGCCGATAACGCCGAAATGCAGGTCGATGATTATCACGCGAACTTCACAGACAAGTTCAAAGATTATTCGTCGACCAACACCATGCCGGGCGACGGATAACCAACGCCGTTTGCAGTCGATCTTCTAGGCGTTCTTCGACGACGGAGGCCAGAGCGCCGTAGCGGCGACAAATAAGGCTTTAGAGCGCTGGGCAATCAAGCTCTCGTCCCACTTGTTATCCGTCGTGGCGAGCAACTGCTTGTTCAACTTCAAATCGCTGTGTGCCGATAAGCCGATGCGCTTGCACTGCCCGGCGCCCTCGGCATGCCAAGGCGAGTTTGAAAGAGACGGATTTAACTTTCCGCTGACCAAAGTCAGATTGCCTATGTTTTGGATCCATCTCTCCCGTTCAGGGATCTCCATCCCGTCGGTCAACGGCCAGTGAGTTTGCCAAGTTTGTGGCATAATATGTTCGATGGTCAGCTTTGAATAATCAAACTTCAGCACGGGCTCCGACTTGGACGCTTCGCTCTGATAATGTTCCTCAATCGCCTGCAGAAGCATCGCAACGCGATCACGCCGAAACCATCCGTAGAATTTTCTCGTGGTCCAGTTTTGCATGAAAGCTTCGTCGTCTGGCCAGCCACCGGCCGGGGCGCCTGCAAGCGATGAAGTCAGATGGATGGTGACGGGCTCGTCTGTCGGCGCTTCTTGTACGACCCGCACCAATTCTAGCGCGAGCATGCCATATCCTCGCGTCTGAAGATCGCAGACCATACGGCGAACCAAAAAGCTCTCAAGTGCGATTGCGGCGGCAAGCTTGTCCGCTTCATCGCTCCCTGGACGCGAAAGTATCGCTATCAACACAGGCCTAAAAACGATGAAGTCCAAGCGATTTAGGCGTTGAAAAACCTTGCTGATCTCGGTTGCACCATCGGGTGCATCAATCTGGCGGTAGAGTGCAGCGTTGCGATGAATTTCAGCCATCAGACCTGCGATGTCGGAGTTTTCAGGATTGTTGGCGAAAGCCAAAAAGCGATCGTAGAGATGCTTGGCCGAGATTGATTCCAACATCGCCGACGTCAGCCAATTCTGCAGGAATGTATCGACACGTGGCCGGGCTGCATGGCCCGTACCGATCTTCTTCCGCCAATATTCGTGGTCGCGATCGAAGCCGGACCAAAAATTCGAGTAGAGTTCTTCAGGCGAAAGACCCTGCTCACCAGCTTTCCATAGCAACCAGTTTTTGGCGAGATCGGCCGGTAGCAGGGGCGTGCCGTGTGCGTTCAAGGTCTCGAAGATTGCTTGGGGCTCGTCATTTTCATCGAGATCCAACACCACCAAGCGGAGGTGATCCTTCAAAGCCGATGCAAACGCCAGCGCTCGCTCTGCTGGCTTGTCACCATCCAACCATTCGAGGGCTGCACGCTTGAAAAACCGGTACGCGTCCGCCATTCGCGACGTCTCCTGGCCCACCCCCTCTTTCGCTTCGCAGTCCATTACCGCCTTGAAGGCTTCGCGATCATCGTTTGTTGGCCAGACCTTGTAAGCCTCTTCCGCTGATCCCGCATATTGGTTGCGGGAGAGCTGAGACACTTGGCCAGCCGCGAGCTGGAACGAGAGCGCCGATGCCTCATCCACGCGCGTGCCTGCTATTGTTAGCGCATGTTCAGCTGCCCGAAGGAAGATTTGAAGCGTCGTCAAGCGCTGCTGGCCGTCGATGACTTGGCGCTGAGGCATGGCGACAGCCGCGGTTCGAAGTTGCTCCAAGACCACGGTACCAAGAAAGTGGCCTGCGACTGGCTTGTGAGATGGTGGATTTAAGACCCGAGAGGCTAGTGCTTCGATATCATCCCAAAGAGGGCGCCACTGATCCTCTTCGTTCCAAACATAGGGGCGCTGAAACAACGGGACAATGTAGCGGGTTTGCGCACTAAAAATCTGCCCGATCGAGCTATAATTCGGCTGCATGTCTTCTCCCCGTTTGCCGATGCATGCTGTTGCATTGTTCAGGGATAACAGTCTAGGCCGTGTTGACAAAAGGGATTCCCAATCGCGTCGACTTCTGATTCAAGACTGCTTTTTGAGGAGCAGTCATGGGTCGCGGGGATTTGTCGGAAGCGGAGTGGGATCTGATTGGGCCGCTGCTGCCGCCTGAGCGCGGTCGTTGGGCGCGGCCGGCGGGCGATAACCGGCGGTTCCTCAATGGAATGCTTCACGTGCTGCGGGTCGGCTGCCCCTGGCGCGACATGCACGAGCGCTACGGCAAGTGGAACTCGGTCTATGTCCGCTTCCGGCGCTGGGCCGAACAGGGTGTCTGGGATGCCCTGCTGCAAACACTGGTCGATCTGGGTCTAACCGACGACTGGCAACACATGATCGACAGCACCAGCGTTCGCGGCCACGTCTCGGCAGCGGGCGGAAAAGGGGGGCTTGTGCGAACGCTCTTGGTCGATCACGCGGCGGCTTTACGAGCAAAATCCACGCCCGCTGCGACAATCAAGGACTGCCTGTCGGCTTCATCCTGACCGGCGGCGAGGCTTCCGATTACACTGCTGCCGAACCGCTGATGGCGATCCCCGTCGCCACACCCAAGGCGCTGCTCGCGGACAAGGGATATGATGGTGATCGCTTCCGGGAAAGCCTGCTGGTCCGGGGCATCCTGCCGATCATCCCGCCTCGCTCGAACCGCAAGGTGCCAGAGCATCCCGACTATCGCCGCTACAAGGACCGCAACCGCGTCGAGCGCATGTTCGGCAAGCTAAAACAGCAACGACGCATTGCAACACGCTATGACAAAACCCTGCTCTCGTTCGAGAGCTTCCTCAACCTCGCCGCCATGCGACTATGGCTGAAATCTTTTGTCAACACGACCTAGCTAAAGCGTCCCAAGCAGGACCCATTTGGGTTCCCACGGGAAAGGCCTTTCAGCCTTATGTCTCGCATTTGCCTTCTGGAAGTAGTGGTGCCGCTTACAGGACTCGAACCTGTGACCCCATCATTACGAATGATGTGCTCTACCAACTGAGCTAAAGCGGCAACGAGGCGCGCCTCTAACAGCGTGTCGGGACGAAAACAAGCGGTGTTGCAACCCTAGGCTCAATTGCCCTCGCGCTTGCCCGTTCCTGCCTGAAATTCCGCCACCAGGTCGAACCGGTCGCCGCGGAAAAGCTGGCGGACATGGGTAACCGGACGGTCGCCGCGCCAAGTATCGCGTTCGAGCTGGAGGCAGGCGGCGCCGCTGCCGGTCGCCAGCGCCGCGGCTTCGGCGCGGGTCGCGGCGACGGCGCGCACGACATGGCGGGCCGAGGTCCAGGGAATATGCGCGAGCAGCCAGGTTCCGGGCGCCTCGGCGGCGAAGTTCGCTTCGGCTGCGGCAGGCACTTCGGCGAGTTCGATCGTGCGATTCTCGAGCGCAAAGGGTTCGTCGGCGGCAAAGTGAATGCCGTCGATCTGGAGCGTGTCGCCGCCGCCTGCATTTTTGCGGCTCAGGATCGCGCGCGCTTCCCAGCGATAGGATTCACCGCGCGCGGCGATCAGCTCGGCAAGGTCGGGTACGGTCATCACCGCCGAATGCACCGGCGGATGCGCGACGAACGACCCGGCCTTGCGGCGCCGTTCGACCAGTCCCGCCGCGACGAGTTCGGCCAGCGCCTTGCTGACCGTTGCGCGGGCGCAGCCGTAGCGTGCCGCGAGCTCCTGTTCGATCGGGATGCGCGTGCCGGGTTTCCATTCGCCCGAGTGGATGCGGCCCTCAATATCCTCGCGGATCCGGCGCGCGGGGTTCGGCGCCGCGCGCGTCACGCGACGATCCGCTCGACGCTTTTGCGATACGCGGCGGCGATGGCGGCGCGATCGACATGGCGCCCCTGTGCCACGCGCTTCACCCCGGCGCGCCAGACGCAGTCGATCGTCCCTGCCCCGCCCGCAAAAATCCAGCGATCAAGCAGCGTCGCGTCGTCGGTGCCGGCGAAGCTAGGGTGGTCGAGGTCGAGCGAGACGATGTCGGCGGGCTGGCCGACCGCGAAGCCGGCTTCGACCCCCAGCGCCTGTGCGCCGCCAGCGAGCGCGCGGGCGTAGAGGTTGGCGCCGACGAATGGCGACGCCTCGCCCGCTAGCAAGGCCCGCGCGCGGTGCGCGAGCCGCTGCGAATATTCGAGCGCGCGCAGCTCGCCCGCGGCGTCGATCAGGATATTGCTGTCGGTGCCGACCCCGAACGCGCCGCCCGCCGCGAGATAGTCGATCGCGGGGAAGATACCGTCGCCAAGGTTTGCCTCGGTAATCGGACAAAGCCCGGCGACCGCCCCCGCGGCGGCGAGCCGCGGCGCCTCGCGCGCATCGACATGCGTCGAATGGATGAGGCACCAGCGTTCGTTGACCCCGGCATTGTCGAGCAGCCATTCGACCGGCCGCGCACCACTCCACGCGACGCAATCCTCGACCTCTTTCACCTGTTCGGCGGCGTGGATATGGACCGGGCCGGTAGGCGACATGGCGAGGAGCGCCGCCAACTCGTCGGGTCCGACGGCGCGCAGCGAGTGCGGTGCAATGCCGATATTGGCGTCGCCGGCCAGCTTGGCGCGCGCGCCGTCGAGCAGCCGTGCGAAACCGTCGATGTCGCAGAGAAAGCGGCGCTGGCCGGGGCTTGGTGCTGCCCAGCCGAAATTGCCGTGCGCGTAGAATACCGGGAGCAGGGTCAGGCCGATCCCGGTCGCCGCGCTGGCCTCAACGATCGCGCCCGCCATTTGAGCGGGGTCGGCGTAGGTCGCGCCCGCCGGATCATGGTGCAGATAGTGGAATTCGCCGACGCGGGTGAACCCGCCCTCGAGCATTTCGGCATAGGCCTGCGCGGTGATCGCCGCGACATCCTCGGGCGTCAGCCGGTCGAGGAAGCGGTACATGATCTCGCGCCAGCTCCAGAAATTATCGTCGGGGCGGCTGCGGCGTTCCGAAAGCCCCGCCATGCCGCGCTGGAACCCATGGCTGTGGACATTGCACAAACCGGGCAGCGCCGCCGCGTGGCGCTCGTCGTCCTGCGCCGCTTCGACCCCGGTTTCAAGCGCAGCAATCCGCCCATCTTCGACGGTCAGCCGCACATCATGCTGCCAGCTGTTGTCGATCCACGCGCGCTGAAACCAGTAAGCCATCATCACATGCCCTCATATTATGTCTAGACATAATGACCCATTCGGGAGATGTTGTCCAGATGGAGCATAGCTGGACCAACGCGCGACTCGCGACGATGACCGATGACGGGCTGGGGCTGATCGACGATGGCGTCGTCACGGCCGAGGACGGGCGCATCGTCTATGCCGGACCCGCCGACGGCGCGCCGGGCAAGGCGGCGGACAGCACCGATTGCGGCGGCCGGTTGATCACCCCCGGGCTGATCGACTGCCACACGCACCTCGTCCACGGCGGCAATCGCGCGAACGAATGGGCGATGCGGCTCGACGGCGCGAGCTACGAGGATATTGCGCGCGCTGGCGGCGGGATCGTGTCGACGATGCGCGCGACGCGCGACGCGACCGAGGCCGAGCTCGTCGAAGCCGCGCTGCCCCGCCTCGACGCGCTGCTCGGCGAAGGCGTCACGACGATCGAGATCAAGTCGGGCTATGGCCTGTCCGCCGCCGACGAAGTGAAAATGCTGCGCGCCGCGCACGCGCTGGGCCAACGGCGGCGGGTCCGCGTCGCGCCGACCTTTCTGGGCGCCCATGCGCTACCCCCCGAATATAAGGGCGACAGCGACGCCTATATCGACCTTGTCGTCGATGCGATGATCCCGGCCGCGGCGCCGCTCGCGACCGCGGTCGACGCCTTTTGCGAAGGCATCGGCTTCTCACCCGCGCAGTGCGAGCGCGTGTTTGAGGCGGCGAAAGCGCATGGCCTCGCGGTGAAGCTCCACGCCGAACAATTGTCGGCGCTGCACGGCAGTGCGCTTGCGGCAAGGCATGGGGCGCTGTCGGCCGATCATCTGGAACATGCGACCGACGACGACGTCCGCGCGATGGCGGAGGCCGGGACGGTCGCGGTGCTGCTGCCCGGCGCCTATTATTTCATGCGCGAGACGAAATTGCCGCCGACCGCCGCGATGCGGCGCCACGGGGTAAAGATCGCGCTGGCGACCGATTGCAACCCCGGCACCTCGCCGGTGACCTCGCTCCTCCTCATGCTCAATATGGGCGCGACGCTGTTCGGGCTGACCGTTGTTGAGGCTTTGCGCGGGGTGACGGTGAACGCTGCCGCGGCGCTCGGCCTCGGCGCCGAGATCGGCACGCTCGAGCCCGGCAAGGCCTGCGACCTCGCGATCTGGAACGTCAGCGACCCCGCCGAGCTGGTCTATCGCATCGGCTTCAACCCGCTTTACCAACGCATCAAGGACGGCCAATGACATTTGTGACGATCACCCCCGGCGCAATGACGCTGACCGACTGGCGCGCCATTTATGACGGCGCGGGCGCCGCGCTCGATGCCGCGGCATGGGGTGCGATCGACGCAAGCGCCGCCGCGGTGGCGCGGATCGTTGCCAAGGGCGACCCCGTCTATGGCATCAACACCGGTTTCGGAAAGCTGGCCAGCGTACGCATCGCGAGCGATGATCTGGCGACGCTCCAGCGCAATATCGTGCTCAGCCACGCGGCGGGGACCGGCGCGCCCTCGCCCACCCCCGTCGTCCGCCTGATGATGGCGCTCAAGCTCGCGAGCTTTGGCGTCGGTGCCTCGGGGGTGCGGCGCGAAACGGTGGCGATGCTCGAGGCGATGCTAGACCGGGGCTTGATCCCCGTCGTCCCGTCGCAGGGATCGGTCGGCGCGAGCGGCGACCTTGCGCCGCTGTCGCACATGGCCGCGGCGATGATCGGGGTCGGCGACATCGAGTTTGGCGGCGAAACGAAGCCCGCCGCCGAGGCGCTGGCACAGGCGGGCCTGGCGCCGCTCGAACTCGGCCCGAAGGAAGGGCTGGCGCTGCTTAACGGCACGCAATTTTCCACCGCCAACGCACTCGCGGGGCTGTTCCGCGCCGAAACGGTGTTCCGCTCGGCGCTGATCACTGGCGCGCTCTCGACCGAAGCCGCCAAAGGCTCCGACGCGCCGTTCGACCCGCGCATCCACGCGCTGCGCGGCCATGCCGGGCAGCGAGAGGTGGGCGACGCGCTGCGCGGATTGATGGCGGGATCGGCGATCCGCGCCTCGCACGCGGTCGACGATCCGCGCGTGCAGGATCCCTACTGCCTTCGCTGCCAGCCGCAGGTGATGGGCGCGGTGCTCGATCTGCTCCGCCAAGCCGCGACAACGCTCGGCGTCGAAGCCAATGGCGTCTCCGACAATCCGCTGATCTTCGCCGACGCTGGTCCGTTTGGGGACGAAGCCCTGTCGGGCGGCAATTTCCACGCCGAACCCGTGGCATTCGCCGCCGACATGATCGCCATGGCGCTGTGCGAGATCGGCTCCATCTCCGAGCGCCGCATCGCGATGCTCGTGGATCCGGCCTTGTCGGGCCTCCCCGCCTTCCTCACCCCGCGCCCCGGCCTCAACTCGGGCTTCATGATCCCGCAGGTGACCGCCGCCGCACTCGTCAGCGAGAACAAGCAGCGCGCCTATCCCGCCAGCGTGGACTCGATCCCGACCAGCGCCAATCAGGAAGATCATGTGTCGATGGCCGCGCACGGCGCGCGCCGCCTCCTTGAGATGGCCGACAATGTCAGCGCGGTGCTCGGCATCGAACTGCTCGCGGCGTGTCAGGGCGTCGATTTCCACGCGCCGCTCGTATCGAGCGACGCGCTGGAAGCGGCGCGCCGACATCTCCGCGCCGCGGTTCCGACGCTCGAGGACGACCGCCATTTCTATCCCGATATGGAAGCGGCGACCGCGCTGATCCGCGACGGCAGCCTAGTCGCCGCGGTTTCCGCCGACCTGCCGGGTCTCGGCTGATGGAGTGGCTGCGCGTCCATCGCGGCGACGCGCCGCTCGTCATCGCCTTCCCGCATGGCGGCACCGACCTCGCGGGTCTGGACGCGCAGTTCGTCTCGCCCTGGCACGCGCAGATCGATACCGACTGGTGGATCGCGGATCTCTACGCCTTCGCCGCCGATCTGGGCGCGACCTTGGTCGCGACCGATATTTCGCGCAGCGTGATCGACATGAACCGCGATCCGTCGGGTGCGTCGCTCTATCCCGGACAGGCGACGACCGAACTCTGTCCGACGACGACCTTCGACGGCGAACCGCTCTATCGCTTCGACCAGCCCGACGAGGCGTCGATCACCCAGCGGCTCAATCTCTATCACCGCCCCTATCATGATGCGCTGAGCGAAGAACTGGGCCGACTGAAAGCCGCGCACGGCCGCGTCGTCCTGTACGACGCCCATTCGATCCGCAGCCACGTCCCGCGCCTGTTCGACGGCGAGCTGCCGCAGTTCAACATCGGCACCAACGGCGGCACGACCTGCGATCCACGGCTGGAAACGATTATCGCCAATATCTGCGGCGCGAGCGGGTACAGCCATGTCGTCAACGGCCGCTTCAAGGGCGGCTGGACGACCCGTCACTACGGCCAGCCTGAGGACGGCATTCACGCCATCCAGATGGAACTCGCGCAGCGCGGCTACATGGCGGAACCCGACCCGATCACCCACGCCAACTGGCCGTCCCCCATCGATCCCAACCCCGCGATTCGGCCCGTGCTGGAGCAAGTGATCGCCGCGACCCTCGACTTTGCGAAAGGACAAGCATGACCCGCCTCGACAACAGCCGCGTGATCCGCCCGGCGACCGGCCCCGAAATCACCGCCAAAAGCTGGCTCACCGAAGCGCCGATGCGGATGCTGATGAACAACCTGCACCCCGACGTCGCCGAGGCGCCGCACGAGCTCGTCGTCTATGGTGGCATCGGCCGCGCTGCGCGCGACTGGGAAAGCTATGACCGGATCGTCGAGACGCTGAAACGGCTCGAAGGTGACGAGACCCTCCTCATTCAGTCGGGCAAGCCAGTCGGCGTTTTCCGCACCCACGAGAACGCCCCGCGCGTGCTGCTCGCCAATTCGAACCTCGTCCCCGAATGGGCGAATTGGGACCATTTCCACGAGCTCGATAAAAAGGGCCTGATGATGTACGGCCAGATGACGGCGGGCAGCTGGATCTATATCGGCAGCCAAGGCATCGTTCAGGGCACCTACGAAACCTTCGTCGAAATGGGCCGCCAGCATTATGGCGGCAGCCTTGCAGGCAAGTGGCTGCTCACCGCTGGCCTCGGCGGCATGGGCGGCGCGCAGCCGCTCGCGGCGGTGATGGCGGGCGCGTCGTGCCTTGCGATCGAATGCCAGCCGAGCCGCATCGAAATGCGCCTGCGCACCGGCTATCTCGACAAGCAGGCCTCATCCATCGACGAAGCCATTGCAATGATCGACGCCAGCCATGCCGAGGGCAAGCCCGCCTCGGTCGGCCTGCTCGGCAATGCGGCGGAGATCCTGCCCGAGATGGTGCGCCGCGGCATCCGCCCCGACCTCTTGACCGATCAGACGTCGGCGCACGACCCCGTCAACGGCTATCTCCCCGCGGGCTGGACGCTCGACGAGTGGTTTTCGAAGCGCGAGAGCGATCCCGCTGCGGTCGCCAAGGCGGCAAAGGCGTCGATGGCCGTCCATGTACAGGCGATGCTCGAAATGCAGGCCGCAGGCGTGCCGACGACCGACTATGGCAACAACATTCGCCAGATGGCGAAGGACGAGGGCGTCGAGAACGCGTTCGACTTCCCGGGCTTCGTCCCCGCCTATGTCCGCCCGCTCTTCTGCCGCGGCATCGGCCCGTTCCGCTGGGCCGCGCTGTCGGGCGATCCCGAGGACATCTACAAGACCGACGCCAAGGTGAAGGAGCTGCTTCCCGACAACACGCACCTCCACAACTGGCTCGACATGGCTCGGGAGAAGATTCAGTTCCAGGGTCTTCCCGCACGCATCTGCTGGGTCGGGCTCGGCGACCGTCACCGGCTCGGCCTTGCCTTCAACGAGATGGTCGCGAACGGCGAACTCAAGGCGCCGGTCGTCATCGGCCGCGACCATCTCGATTCGGGCTCGGTCGCCTCACCGAACCGCGAAACCGAAGCGATGCGCGACGGGTCCGACGCAGTTTCGGACTGGCCTTTGCTTAATGCCTTGCTCAACACCGCGTCGGGCGCGACCTGGGTGTCGCTCCACCATGGCGGCGGCGTCGGCATGGGCTATTCGCAGCACAGCGGCATGGTGATCGTCGCCGACGGCACGCCCGAAGCGGCGAAGCGGCTGGAGCGCGTGCTGTGGAACGATCCCGGCACCGGCGTGATGCGCCACGCCGACGCAGGCTATGACATCGCGATCGACTGCGCGCGCGAAAAGGGGCTCGACCTGCCCAGTTTGGGGTGAGGGTCGGGGGAGCGGAGCGATAGGAGCGGCTTTGGCTGGATCCGAACGCTTCGCGCCGCACCCACGACAGCATCGCGTGACAAACCGCAAAAAATCGCTTATGCGCGCCCGCAATCATGACAGTCAAAACGCTCCCCACCCAGCCGAAGGTCGGCATGGTTTCGCTCGGCTGCCCCAAGGCATTGGTCGATAGCGAACGGATTCTGACCAAGCTGCGCGCCGACGGTTACGGCCTGTCGCCCGACTATGCGGGCGCCGACGTCGTGCTGGTCAACACCTGCGGCTTCCTCGACTCGGCGAAGGAGGAAAGCCTCGAAGCGATCGGCGAAGCGATGGCGGAGAATGGCCGCGTCATCGTGACCGGCTGCATGGGCAATGAAGCCGAGGTTATCCGCGCTCGTTTTCCCAACGTCCTCGCGGTCACGGGCGCGCATCAGTATGAGCAGGTGGTCGATGCGGTCCACGACGCCGCGCCGCCGACGCAGGGACCGTTCGTCGACCTCGTTCCCGAGGGCGGGCTCAAGCTCACGCCGCGGCACTATAGCTATTTGAAGATTTCCGAAGGCTGCAACCACAGCTGCTCCTTCTGCATCATCCCCGATCTGCGCGGCAAACTCGTCAGCCGCCGCATCGATGCGGTGCTGCGCGAGGCGGAGAAGCTCGTTGCCGCGGGGACCAAGGAGCTGCTGGTGATCAGCCAGGACACCTCGGCTTATGGTGTCGATATCAGACATGATCCGCGCCAGTGGCATGGCCGCGAAGTCCGCGCCCACATGACCGACCTCGCTCGCGAACTCGGCCAGCTGCACACCAGCGAAGGCCGCGCCCCGTGGGTGCGCCTCCACTATGTCTATCCCTATCCGCATGTCGACGCGGTGATCCCGCTGATGGCCGAGGGATTGCTGACGCCGTACCTCGACATCCCATTCCAGCACGCGAGCCCGAGCGTCCTCAAGCGCATGAAGCGCCCCGCGAACGAGGCGAAGGTGCTCGAGCGGCTGAAAAGCTGGCGCGCGATCGCGCCCGACATCGCAATCCGCTCGAGCTTCGTCGTCGGCTTCCCCGGCGAGACCGAAGAAGATTTCCAATATCTCCTCGACTGGCTCGACGAGGCGCAGCTTGACCGCGTCGGCGCCTTCAGTTTCGAACCAGTCGCGGGCGCGCAGGCGAACGCCCTGCCCGATCCGGTGCCCGAAGAGGTCAAGGAAGAACGCTTCCAGCGGATCATGGCGAAAACCGCCGCGATCAGCGCCGCGAAGCTCGAAGCCAAGATCGGCCGCACGCTGCCCGTGATCATCGACGAGGTTGGCGAGGCGGACGAAGATGGCAGCATCGGTGCGACGGGCCGGTCACAGGCCGACGCGCCCGAGATCGACGGCCACGTCTACCTTCGCGACGTCGCGGCGACGCTGAAGGCGGGCGATATCGTCGACGTCGAAATCGAGGACGCCGACGAGCATGACCTGTTCGGGGTCGTCCGCGCCTGATCCGCGCATTTGTTGGAACAACCTTTACCGACTGGTGTTACCATGGGGGCATCAATCGGGGGCTGAGACATGCGGGCGATCAACTTGTTGGCCGTGGCCATAGCGTCGGCAAGCATGCTCACGGCGTGCGACCGCAAGGTCGATGTCGAACCGCCACCGCGATCCACCGATAAAGCCCCTTCCCCGTCGCAAAAATCGCTGATCGCGGTCCCTATCAACGCCGATACCAGCGCGCTCAAACGGGCGCTGGAGCGTGCTGTCCCCAAGACGCTGTGGACGATCAACCGGCACGAGCGCGCGTGCGTCAAGCCGCAGCGGGTCAAGGTGTTTGGCAAGAAGGTCAAGGTGACGCCGCCGATCGCCTGCACCATCGTCGGGCGCGTCACGCGCGGGGCGTTGCGGCTGCGCGGGGTGGGCGACGAAATTATCGTCGACGTGCCGCTCAATGCCACGATCGCGGCGCGCGACGTCGGCGGGGTGCTGAAGGGCGAGACCGCGACCGGCGCCGCGATGGCGCATGCGCGCGTGAGGATCGACGTCACCCCCGACTGGCGTACGCGCGGCACGGCGCGGATCAGCTATGGCTGGACCAGGGCGCCCGGGATCGATTTCCTGGGCAAGCGCATCACCTTTACCGACGAGGCCGATGCCAAGCTCAAGCCCGTCGTGCGCGACGTCGAGCGTGAGGTGAACCGCGAAATAGCCCGCATCGACATCCGCAAACAAGCCGCCGATGTCTGGCGGCAGAGCTTCACCGCGCTCGAGCTTAATCGCGAAAACCCGCCGGTGTGGATGCGCGTCACGCCGCAGCGCATCCTCTATGGCGGGTATCGGATGGAAGGGCAGCAAATGCGGCTCAACCTAGGGCTGGAGGCGATCACCGAAACCTTTGTCTCGGGCCGACCCGCCGATCCCACCCCGACGCCCTTGCCGACCATGGTTCGCGAAAAACCGACGCCGCACTTTGACGTGCGGGTGCCCGTGCTCGCCGACTATGCGCAGTTGCAACCCGTCGTCGATCGCGCGCTCAAGAAACGGTCGGCGCGGCCGTTCGACCTGCCCAAGGTCGGCCCGATGATGGTCAAGTTCGGGCCGTCGACAATCTATGGCGCGCCGGACGGGCGCGTCGCGTTGGGCGTCGATGTCGCGATGCGGCTCGCCAGTCGCAGCGGCGAACCGACCCATGGCCGCATCTGGATGACCGCGGTACCGGTCAACAAACCGGGGTCGGCCGAGGTGCGCTTTGCCGACCTGCTGATCACCGGCGATACCGACGGAGTCGGCGGCGACCTGCTCATCGCGCTCGGACAGAATCCCGGCTTTGCGCCGCTGATCGCCGACGCCCTGACCCAGAATTTCACCCGCGACCTTGGCGAGTTGCAGGGCAAGATCAAGCGCGCGGTCGACCAGCGCCGCGAAGGCGCCTTTGTCATTCGTACCCAGATCGACGGGTTCGAAATCGGCGCAATCAAGGCCTATGGCAACGGACTTTACCTGCCGGTGCGCATGGTCGGCGGCGCGCGCGTCGACTACCGCCCGGCGCGCTGATCAGAACAGCCGCGTGATGCCGTAGAACGCTGCCGCCACCACCGCGCTCGCGGGAATGGTGATGAACCACGCCGCGACGACATTGCTCGCCACGCCCCAGCGTACGGCGCTGGCGCGGCGGGCGACGCCGGCGCCGATGATGCTGCCGGTGATCGTGTGCGTCGTCGACACGGGGATGCCAAGCAGGCTGGCGGTGAACACCATGATCGACCCGCCGGTCGAGGCCGCGAAACCCTGATGGTGCGACAGCTTGGTGATCCGCCCGCCCATGGTCTCGATGATCTTCCACCCGCCCGACAGGGTGCCTAGCGCGATCGCGACATAGCAGCTGAACGCCACCCAGTGCGGGACATGAAACTCGCCCTGCAGATAGCCGGTCGAATATAGGAGCACCGCGATGATCCCCATCGTCTTTTGCGCGTCGTTCAGCCCGTGGCTGACCGAATAGGCAGCCGATGACAGCAGGTGGAGGCGGCGAAAGGTTTTTTCGGCGAATTTGGCGGTGGCGCGGTGCAGCGCCCAGCTGCTGACCAGCATCACCAGCATCGCCAGCAACATGCCGAGCATCGGCGAGAGGAAAATCGCGATGACGGTTTTGTTGAGCCCCGTCCACTCGATCCCCTCGAACCCCGCGTGCGCGACGCCTGCGCCGACGATGCCGCCAACGAGCGCGTGGCTCGACGACGACGGAATGCCCTTCAGCCAGGTGACGATGTTCCAGAACATCGCGCCGACCAGCGCCCCGAACACCACCGCCGGGGTCACCAGATCCTTGTCGATGATCCCTTTGCCGATCGTCTCGGCAACCTTGTGAAGTTCGGGAAAGATGATCGACAGGAAATAGGCGGCGAAGTTGAAGAAGGCGGCAAAAACCACTGCCTGCACCGGACGCAATAGGCGCGTCGCAACGACGGTCGCGATGCTGTTCGCCGCGTCGTGGAGTCCGTTCAGGAAATCGAACGCCAGCGCCAGGATGATCAGGCCGACGAGGAGCGGGAAAGCGAGTTCGTGCATGGTTTGCGCCCCCGCTTATGCGTGGTCGATGACCAGGCCGTCGATCTCGTTCGCGACATCCTCGAAGCTGTCGGTGACGCGCTCCAGATGACGATAGAGTTCGCGCCCGATCAGGAAGCGGGCGCTGTTCGACTGCCCATGTTCCTTGAACAAGCGCTTGAGCCCCGCCGCGTGGATTTCGTCGGCATGACCTTCCATCCGTACCAGTCGCTCGGTCAGTTCATGCAGGCGCGTCGCGTTGGCCGAAATATTGCGCAGCAGCGGCAGCGCCTCCGCGGTCAAGCGCGCCGCGTCGACGATGATGCCGCCAATGTCGCGCATTTCGGGTTCGAATTCTGTGACATCATACAGATCGACGGCGCCCGCGGTCTTTTGCATCTCGTCGATCGCATCGTCCATCGACGCGATCAGATCGGTGATCGCGCTGCGGTCGAACGGGGTCAGGAAGGTGCGGCGAACCGTCTGGAGCACTTCGCGGGTGATCGCATCGGCGTCATGTTCGCGCTCGATGATTTCCTGGACATGGTCGGCCATCCCCTCGCCGCCCTGCAACATGCGCGACAGCGCATTGGCGCCGGCGACCAGCGTCGCGGCATGGCTTTCGAACAATTCAAAGAAATTTCCCTGTCGCGGCAGCAATCGCTGAAACCATGCGAACATTCGGCTTACCCCTGCTTTTTCGGCTACATCCAGGACAACGCTGCGCGGTGCGGCGACGGCGCGAAAACCGCCATCGCCGAACGAGCGGATCAACGCCTGCAAATCGGGTTCCTCGACCGCCGAAGCGGCATCGCGGAACGAGAACCATTTGCGTTCGCGTTCGTCCATTTCCTTCCACTCGGCGAGCTCGTTGGTCACGGCGAGCGGAAAGACTTCGACATTGTACATGATCGCCGCGCCGTTCGCGCGGCGCTTGCGATATTCATAACTGCCGATCGGGGTCGGACAGACAGAGCCGGTTACGCCCGCTTCCTCCTCCGCCTCGATCGCCGCCGCGGCATGGCGCGTCATTCCGGTCAATGGATTGCCCTTTGGCACCACCCAGCGCTTGGTCTCGCGCGACGTGATCAACAGGATTTCGGTCGGGCCATCGTGCGCCGCGCCGCTGAAGCGATAGGGAAGGACAGCGATCTGACGCACGGGCTCTATCCTTTCCTGCAAGGGCGGGCGCGGCGGCCCAAGGTGACAAAATCGTTACGCCCCTATGACAATATTGTGACAGCGACAAGCGGGCTTCACCGCGTCGCTGCTTTCCGTAAACGTCAATTCGATTGCAAAATGCAACGCGGTGCGTAATCTGCCTCCAAACATAGTCGGGAGACAGGATGATGGCAGGCACGGCGACGATGGAACGCCCCGCGAACGCGAACGCTGCACCGGTCGATCAGGATGTGCTGATCGTCGGCGCGGGCATCTCGGGCATCGGCATGGCGGTGCATTTGCAGATGCATTGCCCCGATCGCAGCTTTGCCCTGGTCGAGCGCCGCGCCAATCTGGGCGGTACCTGGGACCTGTTCCGCTATCCCGGCATCCGGTCGGACAGCGACATGCATACGCTGGGGTTCGTGTTCGAACCCTGGAAGCATGAAAAATCGATCGCCGACGGTCCGTCGATCCTGGAATATCTGAACCGCATCGTCGACGAACGCCATATCCGCGAGCGCATCCGTTTCGACCGCAAGGTCGTCGGGGCCGATTGGGACAGCACGGCTGCGCGCTGGACGGTGACGCTGGAGGATGCCGCGGGCGCGACATCGACCACCACCGCGCGCTGGCTGTACCTCGGCGCGGGCTATTATGACTATGACGAGCCGTTCGACGCCAATTTCACCGGGCGCGAGGATTTCCGGGGCCAGATCATCCACCCGCAATTCTGGCCCGAGAATCTCGATTATACGGGCAAGAAGATCGTGGTGATCGGATCGGGGGCGACCGCGGTGACGATCGTCCCGTCAATGGCGGACAAGGCCGCGCATGTGACGATGCTGCAACGCACCCCGACCTGGTATTTCATCCGCCCGGCAAAGGACGGGCTGGCAAATTTCCTGCGTAAATTCCTGCCCGAGGAGCTGGCGTACAAGATCACCCGCTTCAAGAATGTCCGCCTGCAAGACATCGCCTTTCGGCGCGCGCGCGAAAAGCCCGAAAAGGTCAAGGAATTCCTGACCAACAAGCTGAAGGCGAGCCTCGGCGACCGCTATGATGCCAAGGCGTTTACCCCGCCCTATAACCCATGGGATCAACGGCTGTGCCTCGTCCCCGATGCCGATTTCTTTGAGGCGATGAAGGCCGATAAGGCGTCGGTCGTCACCGACCATATCGAACGCTTTGACGCGACGGGCATCCAGCTGAAATCGGGCCAGCATCTGGACGCCGACATCATCGTCACCGCGACGGGGCTGAAGCTGGCCGTCGCGGGCAAGATTCCGGTGCGTGTCGATGGCGAAACCGTCAACTGGCACGATCATTTCTATTACAAGGCGTGCATGTTTTCGAACGTGCCAAACTTCTCGGCGGTATTCGGCTATCTCAACGCCAGCTGGACGCTACGCGCCGACATCGTGTCGGAATATGTCTGCCGCGTGCTCAACCATATGCAGGCCACCGGGACGACGGTCGCAACCCCCGCGCTCGCCGATCCGGCGAGCCTGGAGGAAGAGAACGTCTTCGACTTCTCGTCGGGCTATATCCAGCGTTCGCTGCACATCATGCCCAAGAGCACGGTGGCGCTGCCCTGGCGGCTCAGCCAAAATTATGTGCAGGACCGGATCGACATGCGCAGCGGAGCGATCGACGACGGCGTGCTGACCTTTTCCAATGCGCGCGAAGCGGCAGCCGCTGCGAGCGAACTCGAAGCCGCCGAATAGCGTTTGGCGATGCAGCGCGGGGCGTGCGGCCACCTCAGTTGATGGGGAGCAGGTCGCGCTTGAACTCGTCCTTCGCCGCCGCGACCACCGCGCCGGTCATTGGCACGTTCACCCGATAGCTGCCCTCGGCAAAGGGACCGATTTCATAGGGGGCGATCGCGATCGTCATGCGGTCGAGATAACGTCCGTCGGACGATCCGATCCACACCGTCTGCGCCGAGGCCGGGGGGCAGCCCGCGAACGGGCTGTCGGGCGCCTCTTCGCGGACGATGCCCTTCGCCGCTTTGGCGCGTTTGATCGCTGCGCAGAAAGGCTCGCGGATCGCGGCATCGAACGCCTCGCCGCTGGTGAACAGGTCGAGCGGTTGCAGCCGCCTGGCGCGATTGCGATCCCACAACAGCGTCGCAAAGCTGGTCATGCCATGGGCGCCGCCGGTATAAGTCTGGATCTCCGCCGACAGGCTCAGGAAGCGCGGCGTGTTCGACACACGTTGCCATGTCTGCAAATGGCTATGCTTGCGATAGGGAAAGCCCGCTTTCTCGGCTGCGGCCTTGTCGCGCCCCGCCGCCGCGATCAGCGCATCGCGCCTCGTCGCGCGGTCATTGTCCAGCCACCCGGCGAGTTCCGGAATCGTGGCGGCATCACGCGGATAGGCATAAGCGAACTCGATCAGGTCATTGCTTTCGCTGACGTTGGACGCTGCCGCGTTTTTCGCCTCCACGTCGGCGACGCCGTCAGGCGGCGCGCCGGGAACCGCAGCTGCGGCCGCCTGCTCGGCGGGCGTCGGCGGATCCTCGGCACAGGCGGCAAGCAGCGCCGCACCGGTCAGGAGCAGCAGGGCGGAACGGGGCCGAATTTCTGTCGTCATGTCAGCATAACGCCGGGAATCGACAAAATATCCCCGGCGGCCTAGCACCGTCGGCATGACCGACTATTCCGACCTGATCCAGCCCGACAAGGGGCAGGACGCGCGCACGATCCATCTTGTCGACAAAAAGGGCTATGACGAATGGCTCAAGAGCCGCAGCGCCCGCGAACGCGCGCACCTTGCCGCCGTAGGCTTCAAGCCCGACCCCTATGTCCAAGCGATCCTGCCGGGTGACGACCCCGACAATTGGGCGGTCGTCACCACCGTCGCGAAGGTCGACAGCCTGTCGGCGTGGTGCCTTGCCAAACTGGGCCAGATCCTGCCCGCCGGACGCTATCGGCTCGAAGGTCAGCAACCCGGCAAGGCGCTGTTCGGGTGGATGAGCGCGCAATATCGTTTCGACACTTATCGCACGAAGGTCGAGAGCAAGGGGCCGCGCGTGCTGCTGACCAGCGATGTCGGCGCGATCGCACCGATGGTCGCCGAAATGCGCGCGGTCGCGCTGGTTCGCGACATGGTGAACACCCCCGCCGCCGATATGGGACCCGCCGCGATCGAAAAGGCCGCCGAACGGATCGCCAAGGCGCATGGCGGCAAGCTGACCGTCACCAAGGGCGAGGCGCTGGAACAGGGCTATCCGATGATCCACGCGGTCGGACGTGCCGCCGCCAAGCACCACGCCCCACGGCTGATCGAGATCGAATGGGGCAAGGACGGCGACCCGCGCATCGCGTTGGTCGGCAAGGGGATCAGTTTCGACAGCGGCGGGCTCGACATTAAACCGGCGTCGGGCATGCGGCTGATGAAAAAGGATATGGGCGGCGCGGCGCATGTGCTGGCGCTTGCCGAGCTGGTGATGGCGAGCGGGCTGCCCGTGCGGCTGCACTGTCTGGTTGCCGCGGCAGAAAATGCCATCTCCGCCGACGCCTTCCGTCCCGGTGACGTGCTGAAGAGCCGTCTTGGCCTGACGGTCGAGATCGGCAACACCGATGCTGAGGGCCGATTGGTGCTGGGCGACGCGCTGGCGAAGGCGGGCGAGGACAAGCCCGAGCTGATCATCGATTTCGCGACGCTGACCGGGGCCGCGCGCGTCGCGCTCGGCCCCGACCTCCCGCCGCTGTTCGCCAATGATGACGCGCTGGCCGACGGGATGCTGGCCGCCGGTACCGACCGCGACGATCCGTTGTGGCGGATGCCGCTATGGGACGGCTATGCCGAGCTCCTTGAAACCGACGTCGCCGACCTTGGCAATGCCGGCAGCTCGGCCTTTGCCGGGACGATCACCGCGGCGCTGTTCCTCAAACGCTTTGTACCCGAGGGCGCGCTATGGGCGCATCTCGACACCTTTGCCTGGCGCCCGTCGGCAAAGCCCGGGCGGCCCAAGGGCGGCGCCGCGCTGGGGCTGCGCGCCGCATGGGCCATGCTGCAGGCGCGATACGACCGGCGCGGCAGGGGTTGAACATTCTTGATATGCGGACCCCGGCTGGTCTAATGGCGCGCGACTGTCCGCGCCCGGCGGACGTCGGATGACAACAGGACGGCAAGTGACAGGTCAAAGCGGCGACAATTCAGCGGCAAATCGCGTTCGCATGGGGCGCCCCGGCGCCGTCGGCGCGGGTCGCGATCGCTTTGGCCTGACCGGCACATCGCAGGCCTATGACCCGCGCATCGTCGCGATCCGCCCCGACCTGGCCGACATCGCGGTCGCGGGGCAGCATTTTGCACCGCATTATGCTGCGCCGATGATGCGCAGCGGCATCCTGCCCGCCGCGGTGCTGCGCGGATCGCCGTCGCTCGACGCCGACCAGACGAGCGAGCTGCTGTTCGGCGAAGGCTTTGCGCTGCTCGACCTCACCGGCGGCTGGGCGTGGGGCTATTGCCTTGCCGACCATTATGTTGGCTATCTGTCGGCCGACGCGCTCGCCGCGCCGATCGCGCCGACGCACCGCGTCGAGATGATCGAGGCGATCCTGCACAATGCGCCTGACGCCGCGAGCGGCGGCCCCGCGGTACTGCCGCGCGGCGCGCTGGTGATGGGCGAGATCGAGGGCGAATGGCTGGCGACCGCGCACGGTTATTTTCCGCTGGCCGCGCTGGTCGAGGTTGGCGCCGAAGACAGCGACCCCGCAGGACGCGCCGAGGAGCTGATCGGCACGCCCTATCTGTGGGGCGGCCGCACGTCGAAGGGCATCGACTGTTCGGGCCTCGTCCAGCTGAGCTGGGCTGCCGCGGGGGTCCAGTTGCCGCGCGACAGCGACCTGCAACTCGCATCGCTCGGCGCGGACAAGGATGTCGACCCGGCGGCGCTCGCGCGCGGCGACCTCGTATTTTTCCCCGGCCATGTCGGCATCATGGCCGACGAGCGCAACATCATCCATGCCAGCCGACGATGGATGGCGGTGAAAGCAGAACCGCTGGCCGACGTCATCGCGCGATCGGCTGCCAAGGATCATGATCCGCCGGTGAGCGGATATAAACGACTGCGATAAGATATGACAAAGACGGTTTTCATCGACGGCGCGGCGGGAACGACGGGCCTCGAAATCGCTGAGCGGCTTGCCGGACGGCGCGAGTTTTCGCTGCTGACGCTGGACGATACGCGCCGCAAAGACGCGGATGCGCGGCGCGAAGCACTGAACGACGCCGATTTCGTCATCCTCTGCCTGCCCGACGATGCCGCGCGCGAGGCGGTGGCGATGATCGCCAATGATCGCACCCGGGTGATCGACGCATCGACCGCGCATCGGGTCGCGCCTGGCTGGGTCTATGGCTTTCCCGAGGTCAGCGGACATGACGCCGTCGCCGGCGCCGCGCGCGTGTCGAACCCCGGCTGTTATTCGACCGGTTTCATTGCGCTCGTCGCACCGCTCGTGCGCGCGGGTCTGCTCCCTGCCGACTGGGCCTATATCTGCCACGCGGTCAGCGGCTATTCGGGCGGCGGCAAGGCGCTGATCGAACGCTTCGAAGCGGACTGCGACATCGCTTGGCGCGGCTATGCGCTGACGCTCTGCCACAAGCATGTGCCCGAGATGCAGGCGCAGTGCGGGCTGGCGATCGGCCCGCTCTTTTCGCCCGCAGTGATCCCCGCGCATCGCGGGATGGTGGTCGAGGTTCCGCTACCGCTCGGCGTAATGCCCGGTGCCGCGTCGCCCGACGCCTTGCGCACGGCGCTCGCCGATTTTTACGGAGCGAGCCCGGTGGTCGTCATGGGCGAAGCGCCGACCGACGGCGAAATGCTGCTCCGCGCCTCGGACGCGGGTGACGACCGGATCGCGCTGTTCGTCTTTGCCAATGCTGATGCCAGCCAGGCGCGCCTCGTCGCGCGGCTCGACAATCTGGGCAAGGGCGCAAGCGGTGCCTGTGTCCAGAACCTCAACATCATGGCGGGATTGCCGGAGACGGCAGGGCTGCGGATTTGACCTCCTTCCCCCTTGATGGGGGAAGGATACGTCGCCTTATCGCGCAGCGATTAGGCGACGTTGGATGGGGGTGATGGTGCGTCTTTGCACGGTCATCTCAGGCCGATACAGCACCCCCACCGCTGCGACTAGGCCAGCAAGCTGGCAAGTCTCGCTGCCTCCCCCATCAAGGGGGAGGAAGGATATTCAATGCACCGTGTCGAGAACATCCTCGGCTGCCAGATAGGTGATCAGTCGTTCGATCTGCCGCCAGCGCGCGAAATGGACGTGATTGCCCAGCACGCGATATTGCTCGGCGCGCGCGGCGGCGGCGAAGCCGGCCTCTTCGCCGTGCATGCGAATCAGCGCATGGGCGTCCTCGACCGCGGCGCGATCGGACAGAAATGGTGCAGGCAGATGCATGGAGTCCCCGTCCGTTGCCTTGGAGCGCCCCTTCTAAACCGCGCCCCTCACCGCGCCGTTCCCAACCATGATGAAGATTCGGGTAAGGTTAATCGCGATCGCTCCGCTGTTAACCGCGTTCGTCGCCGCGCCGCCGATGTTTCAACCCTTTGCCGCCGCGCATCAGCCGTGTAGATAAGCGCGATGCGCAAGATCCTGAAATATGTCGCCCTCGCCCTGCTGCTGCTGATCATCGTCGGCGGCGTGACGCTGTACATCATGTCGCGGCCCGACGTGGCGCGCTTCTCGACCGCCGAACTCAGCGGCCGGGTACCGGTGATGGCGTCGCAAAAGACCGAGACATTCCCGACGATCAACGTCCCCGAAGCGACAAGCTGGCCCGCGGGGCAGGCGCCGCGCGCCGCGCAGGGGCTGGCAGTCGCCCGTTTTGCCGAAGGGCTCGATCATCCGCGCACGATGCTCGTGCTGCCCAATGGCGACGTGCTTGTCGCGGAATCGCAGAGCCCGCCGCGCGATACGTCGGGGATCGAAGGCAAGATCATGAACCGCCTGATGACCAAGGGCGGCACCAGCCGCCGTCCGTCGGCGAACCGCATCACCCTGCTCCGCGATGCCGACGGCGACGGCAAGGCCGAGGTCCGGACTGCCTATCTGACCGGGCTCAACTCGCCCTATGGCATGGCGCTGGTCGGGACGACGCTCTACGTCGCCAACACCGACGCGCTGCTCGCCTTCCCCTATGTCGCGGGGGAAACGAAGATGAGTGGGAAGCCCACGAAAATCGTCGACTTGCCCGCCAAGGGCACCAATCGTCACTGGACGAAAAGCCTTGTCGCTGCCCCCAACGGCTGGCTCTATGTCGGCGTCGGGGCTGACAGCAATATCGGCGAAGCGGGCATGAACCGCGAATTCCGCCGCGCCAGCGTGCTCGAAGTCAGGCCCGAACAGAAATATATCCGCACCTTCGCCGGGGGCATCCGCAATCCCGTCGGGCTCGGTTTCCATCCGGGCAGCGAGCGACTGTGGGCGGTCGTCAACGAACGCGATATGCTCGGCAGCGACCTCGTCCCCGACTATCTGACCGATGTCACCGAAGGCGATTTTTATGGCTGGCCCTGGTATTATTGGGGCGGGTTCGTCGACCCGCGCGTCGAACCCGAGGCCGAGGATCGCCGCCAATATGTGAAGCGCCCCGAATATGGGCTCGGCGCGCACACCGCGCCGCTGGGCATGACCTTTACCCAGGGACTCGACCTCGGCGAGCGCTGGGCCAACGGCGCATTGATCGCGCTGCACGGGTCATGGAACCGCGAGCCGGTCGCGGGTTACAGCGTCGTGTTCGTGAAATTCGGTGCCAACGGCAAGCCCGTCGACGCGCTGCCCGTCACCCTGCTCGACCAGTTTCTGGGCAAGGACGGCAAAACCACCCGCGGCCGTCCGGCCGACGTCAAGGTCGCGAAGGACGGCAGCGCGCTGGTCGCCGACGACACCGGCGGGGTGATCTGGCGGGTCGCGAAGGCGGGGTAAAAAAGTTCCCTCCCCCTTGATGGGGGAGGCAGCGAGACTTGGAAGCTTGCTTCCTAGTCGCAGTGGTGGGGGTGCGCTGTCGGCCTGACATGACGGCGAAAGGGCGCGCCGTCACCCTCATCCAACTCCGCCTAATCGCTTCGCGATAAGGCTCCGTATCCTTCTCCCATCCAGGGAGAAGGAAATTGCATCAAACCCGCATCGGCATCAACACATACAGCGCCGGGCTCTTCTCGCTCTCGCGGATCAGCGTCGGCGCGTTCGCATCGGCGAGGTGCAGTTCGACGCTGTCGCCGTCGACCTGACCCAGGATGTCGCTGAGGTAACGGGCGTTGAAGCCGATTTCCATCGTGTCGCTGTCATAGGCCGCCGCCACTTCTTCAGCCGCGGTGCCGTTTTCGGGGCTGGTCACGCTGAGGGTGATGCGGTCCTTGTCGAGCCCGACCTTGACCGCGCGCGTCTTTTCGCTGGCGATCGTCGAAACGCGGTCAACACCCTGATAGAGGCTCTTGGGATCGACCTTGAGCAATTTGTCGTTCGCAGTCGGAATGACGCGGCTGTAATCGGGGAAGGTGCCGTCGATCAGCTTCGAGGTCAGGATCGCATTGCCAAGCTGGAAGCGCACCTTCGACGCCGACAGGCTGATTTCGACATTGCCTTCGGCCTCGTCGAGCAGCTTGCGGATTTCGGTGACGCATTTGCGCGGCACGATGACGTCGGGCATCGACGCCGCGCCATCGGGGCGCGTGACGGTGTAGCGCGCGAGGCGGTGGCCGTCGGTCGCCGCGGCCTTCAGCACCGGACCCGAGGCATCCTCGGCGACGTGCAGGAAGATGCCGTTCAGATAATAGCGCGTTTCCTCGGTCGAGATCGCAAAGCGCGTCTTGTCGATGATCTGGATCAGTTCGGCGACCGGCAACTCGAAATTCGTCGGCAGGTCGCCCTCGGCGATCACCGGGAAATCGTCGCGCGGCAGCGTCGGCAGGTTGAAGTTCGAACGGCCGGCCTTGACCTGCATCTTGCCCTCGGCGGCGGCCAGGCTGACCTCGGCGCCCTCGGGCAGCTTGCGGGCGATTTCGAACAAAGTATGCGCCGACACGGTGGTCGTCCCCGCGGTTTCGACCTTGGCCGCGATCGTTTCGACAACCTGCAGGTCAAGGTCGGTCGCCATCAGTTTCAGCTGGCCGGTGCTGTCGGCTTCGATCAGGACGTTCGACAGGATGGGAATGGTATTGCGCCGTTCGACCACCGACTGGACGTGGCCAAGGCTCTTCAACAACACCGCGCGTTCGATCGTCGCTTTCATTCTAATCCGCCATCCCTGTGTTCCGCGGGAAAAGTCCCTGAGGGACAAGGCGTCGGCGGCGATTCGCTGCCCCGATTCCCGGCCCCTGAAAATGCCCACCTTCCTTAACGCACGCATCAGCACGTGCAAGCCATGCTTGCAAAGCATCCCCAATCGCGCGAACGAAGGCGCGATGCGGCTCCGGACTTTCTTAATTGCGACATTGGCGGCGCTGCCGGCGACGACGCTTGCCGCCACCCCGACCGCGCTCGGCATTTTTGACGGCTGGGGCGCCTTCCGCGACCCCGCCACCCCGCGCTGCTACGCGCTGGCGGCACCCGCGGCGACGATCGGCACGCCGACGGTCAAGGGCTATGCCAGCGTCGGCTACTGGCCGAAATCGCGGATCCGCGGGCAATTCTATGTCCGCCTGTCAAAGGCGCGCGCGCCGGGGCGCGACCTGCGCCTGACGATCGGTAGCCGCCGCTTCATCCTGACCGGCAACGGCGCGCATGGCTGGGCCAGCGACGCGCGGATGGACGCCGCGATCATCGCCGCGATGCGATCGGCCCCCAGCATGAGCGTCACGAGCAGCACGGCGACCGGCGGTGCGATCGCCGATACCTATCGGCTGCGTGGTGCGGCGACGGCGATCGACGCCGCGGCATTGGGGTGCGCCAAGATCCGTTGATCGCGAGACGGGTGGCGACGCCTAGGCGCGCGCCAATTTCGTCAGCTCGACCGCGAGGAAATCGAGCACCAGCCGTACGCGCGGGACATGGCGCAATCGTTCATGCGTCAGCAGCCACAGCCCTGTCGTGTCTTCCTGCTTGGGCGGGATGCAGCGGATCAGATCGGGTTCCCGGTCGGCAATGAAGGCGGGCAGCACCGTGAGCCCCATGCCCGATCGCACCCCGGCGAGCAGGCCGGTGGCGCTGTCATATTTCATCACCACCGCCTCCTCGAGCCCATATTGCCTGAGCCACGCCAGATAGGGTTCCCACACCCCGCCGCCGCCGCCGATGAACGGATGCGCGGCAAGTTGCTCACGACTGTGCGGGATGCCGTGGCGGTCGGCGTAATCTCGGCTGCAATAGACCGTCCACGGATTGTCGGCGATGCGGCGCCCGACCAGTCCCGCGCCGGTCGGCTGCTTGCTGCTGCGGATCGCGATGTCGACGGCGCCGCTCGCCAGATCGCGCGCCTCGTCCGAGGTATCGAGCTGGATATGGATGCCGGGATGTGCGGCGCGCAAATCGCGCAGGATCGGTGGCAGGATGGTGACCGCAAAAATCTCCATCGTCGTCAGGCTGACCGTGCCGCCGACTTCGCGCGATGAAGCACTGGCCGCTTCGCCGAACCGGGCCGCCGCGTCGCGGACAGCCGCGGCGCTGCCCAGCATCGCCTCGCCCACCGGGGTCAGCGCATAGCCCGCCTGCCGCCGTTCGAACAGGTTGAGTCCGGTCGCTTCCTCCAGCGCCGCGATGCGCCGCGCGACGGTGGTCTGGCTGACGCGCAGCGCCTGCGCCGCGGACAGGGTGCTGCCCGTTTCGGCCACCGCCAGAAAGGCTTTCAGGTCGTTCCAATCATACATGGCGTCTTGTGCGTCATAAGCGTGGCCGCGGCATTCTGCAATTTTGCAGAATGGCCG
Source organism: Sphingopyxis sp. EG6 (assembly GCF_003609815.1). NCBI lineage: Bacteria > Pseudomonadati > Pseudomonadota > Alphaproteobacteria > Sphingomonadales > Sphingopyxidaceae > Sphingopyxis > Sphingopyxis sp. EG6. The sequence goes on along the minus strand of NZ_AP017603.1, from coordinate 861,134 downwards.
CGCAACATCGTTGCTCCTGCCGCGCCGACCAATCGCTTATCTCTCCGATACCGGCTTCCTCCCCTCCTCTTCAGCCGGTCGATGGAGACACAAGATGAAAAAGCTTCTGATCCTCGCCGCGCTGGCTACCGCATCGGTGGGCCAGCCAGCCTTCGCCCAACCGGCGCCGCTCGCGAACCCGAGCGTCACCGTCCAGCATCGCGACCTTGACCTCAGCACCGAGGCCGGGGCCAAGAGCCTCGATCGCCGCATCTGGCGCGCCGTCGTCGAAGTGTGCGGAAGCGCACCCGATTACGACCTTCAAGGCAAGAATGACGTCCGCCAGTGCCGCGCCGACACGCGGCAGCTTGCCTCGGCACAGGCCGAACAGGTGATCGCCGACGCGGCCCGCCCGCAGATGATCCGGGTCTCGTCGATCCGGAAATAAGCCGTCACAGCGGCATGATCGCATATCGCGGGCGTTGCCCCGCCACCCTATTGGCGGCGACGGTGCGACGCCCGCGCTAGTTCACCAGCCCCTGCCCCGGCACCCAGCGCAGGTCGCAACTGCTCGTCTGCCCCAGCAGGATGCGGCTCCACACCGCCTTGTCGGCGTCATTGCCCTTGATCCGCGGCTGGGCCAGCGGTCGCCGGTCGATGTACAGGCCGCTGATGAACGCGGTGAGCTGTTTGCCCTCGATCAGCCGCGACGCCTTCGAATAGATGGCATAGATTAGCGGCGTGTGGCCGCGACGGACGACCGTTTGCGTCTTGTTCGATGCGACCGGCACGTCACCCGCGCCGGGAGCGGGCAGCCCGTTGTAATCGACAAAAATCCACTGCCCCGCAGGGCCGGAGATCAACAGTTCGACCCCGCTCGCCCCCGCGCCATTGACCTCCGCCGTTTCGCCGGGTTCCAGCACGATCGTCGAATGGCGCGTACATATTTTCTGCCCCGCCTCCGCCGACGCGGTCGGGGAGAGCGCGATCACGAACGGCAAGGCGGCAAGGGAAAGCGCGCGGCGCATGGCATAACCTTTTCAATGTCTGCCGATATTCTAGGGAGCGCGGCGTGTCGTCGGCACCCGCAATCATGTACCGGTTCAGCAGATTGCACATTTCCCCCTTCCCCCCTATATGGCCGCGCATCATGCAGATTCCCGGCCACATCGACCCCGTCACCACGGGCACCGTCCCGTTGCGCGGGGGCAACCGCATCGACCTGGTCGGGCTGAGCCGCGACGCGATCGGCGGGGTGCTGGTCGAGGCGGGTCTGGACGCCAAGGCGGCGAAGCTGCGCGCCAAGCAGATCTGGCACTGGATGTACCACCGCGGGGTCACCGATTTCGAGGCGATGACCGATATTGCGAAGGCGATGCGCCCCTGGCTGACCGACCGCTTCATCATCGGACGTCCGACGGTGCGCGAGGCGCAGGTGTCGAGCGACGGCACGCGTAAATGGCTGCTCGCCGCCGCCGACGGCCAAGAGTATGAGATGGTCTTCATCCCCGACGCCGATCGGGGAACCTTGTGCGTTTCGAGCCAAGTTGGCTGCACGCTCAATTGCCGTTTCTGCCACACCGGGACGATGCGGCTGGTCCGCAATCTGGGCGCGGGCGAGATCGTCGGACAGGTCATGCTGGCGCGCGACGAACTCGGCGAATGGCCCAAGGGGACGATGGCGGGCTTCGGCCCCGACCCCGAGGATGACGATGACGAAGAGGGTGGCCACTACACCGCCGACGGCCGCATCCTGACCAACATCGTGATGATGGGCATGGGCGAGCCGCTTTATAATTTCGACGAGGTCAAGGGCGCGCTGAAGATTGTCATGGACGGCGACGGGCTGGCGCTGTCGCGCCGCCGCATCACCCTGTCGACCAGCGGCGTGGTGCCGATGATGGCACGCGCGGGCGAAGAGATTGGCGTCAATCTCGCGGTATCCTTGCACGCGGTGTCGAAGGAGATCCGCGACGAGATCGTGCCGCTCAACCGCAAATATGGGATCGACGAGCTGCTGAAAGCCTGCGCCGACTATCCCGGCGCGGGCAATTCGCGGCGCATCACCTTTGAATATGTGATGCTGAAGGACAAGAATGACAGCGACGACGACGCACGCGAGCTTGTGCGGCTGATCCGCGAATATGGCCTGCATGCCAAGGTCAACCTGATCCCGTTCAACCCTTGGCCCGGAGCGATCTATGAATGTTCGTCGCCCGAGCGGGTCAAGGCGTTCAGCAACCTGATTTTCAAGGCCGGGATTTCGGCCCCGATCCGCACCCCGCGCGGGCGCGATATCATGGCGGCGTGCGGCCAGCTGAAAAGCGCCGCAACCAAGCCGACCCGCGCCGAACTCGACCGGATTGCGGAAGAGAAACAGGCGGCGTTGGGCTGATCGCCCTTCGCTGCGCCAAGCGAACATCACGAAAATCCGAGCTTTTCCGCCACATTTTTGGCCGCGCTTTTGCACGTCCATTATATACCGTGTGGTAAAAATAACACAGGTAAGAAAATTGTCACATTCTGAACGATCCGTTCATTGAAGCGACAGCTGCGAACGCCATTTAGGCGGTGGACCGCGACCCAAAGGGCGTGGCCATGTAAAAGCAGAAGGAAAATAAAATGAAGAAATTCGCAGTTGCAGCCGCTCTCCTGACGGCCATCGTTGCAACCCCCGCCATGGCAGCCGAAGGCGGCGAAGGCCGCGTCGAACTGCGCGGTGGCCTGATCACCGGCAACGGCATTGACGAAGGCACCATCGGCCTCGCCGCCGGTTATGACTTCGACCTTGGCTCGGCCGCGTTTGTCGGCGCCGAAGTTGCCGGCGACAAGGTACTGATCGACGGTGCGGACGTCCAGTTCTCGGCCGGCGGCCGCGTCGGCGCCAAGGTTGGCGCGAACGGCAAGGCCTATGTCACCGGTGGTTACACCTTCAGCGACATCGACGATCCCTATGTCGGCGCCGGTTACCAGCACAAGCTGGGCCAGAACATCTATGCCAAGGCCGAATATCGCCACCAGTTCATCAACAACTTCGGCGATTTCGACACCTTCGTCGCGGGCGTCGGCTTCGCTTTCTGATTATTCGGAAGCGACATGCCAAAACGGGGAGGGGCGGCCTGCGGGTCGCCCCTTTTCTTTTGAACGCCAGCTGCCGCTAACCCCGTGTTCAGTCGATATTTACCCCATTGCACTAGGGCCGTCGCCAACCGAGGATGGGGATGAAGAATCTTGTTTTCGGTCTGATTGCAGGCGCGGCGCTCGGGGGCTGTTCGGCGGGCGGCGTGGCGGAAAAGACCTACGCGATGCCCGCCGAGGACGCGCGGCGCATTTTGCTATCGGCCGATTTTGAGCGCGGCATTCTGCCCGGATGGTCGTTGCTGAAACCCCAGGTGTGGGTGAACTACGAACAAACGCTGGAGTGGCAGGTTCTCGACGACAGCCAGAACGGCAGCGGCTGGTGGTGCCCGCTTGCAATCGAACCGGTGGGCGAAGACGGCAAGGCCAGCCGTGTGGTCAACCAGTGCGCCGGAATGATGTCGGCAGAGCGGAACCGGCATCTGGACGAGCTGGTCGATGCCGCGCTGACCGGCCGCGAACCGAAGTTCGAGCAAGCGGCGGGATAACACCCTTCCCTTTCGGCCGGCGCAGCGCCACGATCGGCGCATGACCGCTCTTGCCTATATCGCCGCCGCGCTCGCCGAAATCGCGGGCTGCTTCGCCTTCTGGGCATGGCTCAGGCTCGACAAGCCAATTTGGTGGCTGGTTCCCGGCATGGCTTCGCTGGCGCTGTTCGCTTATCTGCTCACCCTGGTCGATGCCGAACATGCGGGGCGGACCTATGCGGCCTATGGCGGGGTCTATATCGTCGCGGCGCTGCTGTGGCTGTGGGTGGTTGAGGGCGCGAAGCCCGACCGATGGGACCTGATCGGCGCCGCGGTATGCCTCGGCGGCGCCGCGATCATCCTGTTCGGGCCGCGCGGCGGTTGAGCCCTTGTTCCTCCCTGTGGCGAAGCCATGGGGAGGTGGCAGCACGGAGCGCTGACGGAGGGGCTTTGGCGCTACCGTCGCGGCCCCTCCACCATCCGCTTCGCGGACGGTCCCCCTCCCCATGGCTTCGCCACAGGGAGGATAGGCCTACCCCGCATCCGGCAGCGCCTGCTCCACCAGCGGCGCCAGCGCTTCCGCCACGACCGTTACCCCTTTTGCATTGGGGTGCAGATTGTCGCTCAGCATCAGCGTTTTGTCGGTGACAACATTGTCGAGGATGAAGGGATAGAAGCTGGCATCATATTTGGCGGCAAGTTCCGAATAGATCGGATTGAATTTCTTCGCATAATCGCTGCCCAGATTGGGTGCCGCCATCATGCCCGTCAGCAGCACCGGGATCTCGCGCTTTTTAAGCTCGGCGAGCATCGCGTCGAGGTTGGCGCGCGTCTGGTCGGGGCCGATGCCGCGCAGCATGTCGTTGCCGCCCAGGCCCAGCAACACCAGCGCCGGCTTCACCTTGGCATTGTCGAGCACGTAGGTCAGCCGTTGACGCCCCGCCGCCGTCGTGTCGCCGGACACGCCCGCATTCTGTACCCGCGCGACAACGCTGTCTGCGGCCAGCGCGGCCTGCAGTTGCGGCGCCAAGCCCTCCTTCGGCCCAAGCTGGTAGCCCGCATAAAGGCTGTCGCCGAACGCGATGACGAGCGGCGCGTCGGCGGGGATTGCGGGGGACGCCTGGGCCGCTACCTTGTCGTTGGTCGAAGCCGCCGGGGTTTCCGCCGATCCACACGCAGCAAGCGGTTGGCAAAGCGCCAGCGCGCAACCATATATGGCGTAAGAGCGCCATCCGGCCGTTCGTTTTTCCAAAGGGTTCTCTCCTTGCCCGACACTCGACCCCCTCAGGCCGTGGCGCCTGATATGGCGATCGCCGCCCATAATGTGACGCTGACGCTAGGGAGCGACAAGTCCCCCGTGGAAATTTTGCGCGGCGTCGATCTGGAGGTACCGGCAGGGGCGTCGGTTGCGCTGCTCGGGCCGTCGGGATCGGGCAAAAGCTCGCTGATGGCGGTGCTTGCGGGGCTGGAGCGCGCCAACGGCGGCAGCATCCGCGTTGCCGGGCTCGATTTTGCCACGATGGACGAAGACGAACTTGCGCGCGCGCGGCGCGGGCGGATCGGCATCATGCTCCAGGCGTTCCACCTGCTGCCGACGATGACCGCGCTGGAAAATGTCGCGGTGCCGCTGGAACTGGCGGGGATCGCCGACCCGTTCGGGCGCGCGGCGGCCGAACTCGAGGCCGTCGGGCTTGGCCACCGCCTGACCCATTATCCGGCGCAGCTGTCGGGCGGCGAGCAGCAACGCGTCGCGATTGCGCGCGCGATGGCGAGCGAACCCGCGATCATCTTTGCCGACGAGCCCACCGGCAACCTCGACACCGCGACGGGCCATGCGATCATCGATCTGATCTTCGCGCGCCGCGCATCGCTGGGCGCGACCTTGCTGATCATCACCCATGACCCCGAACTCGCCGAGCATTGCGACCGTGTTGTCGTGATGCATGACGGGCGGATCGAGGAGCGGACGGCGTGATGCCGCCGTCCAATTCCGTTCGTGTCGAGCGAAGTCGAGACACCCGGCAGACAAGCGCCACCAAGCGGCGTGTCTCGACTTCGCTCGATACGAACGGGGTAAGGGAGTCCTTGATCTGATGCTCCCTCTCGCCTCCCTCTGGCGGATCGCGCGCCGCGACCTCGCGACCCGCATCCGCGGGCTGCGCCTGCTCGCCGTCTGCCTGTTCCTCGGCGTCGCGACGCTCGCCGCGATCGGCAGCCTGACGCGCGGCATCACCTCCGAGCTGGAGGTGCGCGGGCAGACGATCCTGGGCGGCGACATCGAATTCGGTATTCCGCAGCGCGAAGCGACCGCCGAAGAAATGGCGGCATTCCGCAAGGCAGGAACGACATCGTCCACCGTGCGCATGCGCGCGATGGCCAATGCGCCTGAGGGCGACGCGCTATTGTCGGAACTCAAGGCAGTCGATGGCGCCTATCCGCTCTATGGAACCTTGCGGCTGGAAAGCGGCGCACGCCGCGGCCCACCACCCGCTGGCAGCATCTGGATCGGCAAGGATCTTGCGTCGCGGCTCGACCTGAAAGTCGGATCGCGCGTAAAGTTCGGCGAAAAAGCGTTCCTTATCGACGGCATCATCGCCGAAGAGCCCGACCGGCTGGGCGAGGGCTTCACCCTTGGTCCCGTCGCGATTATCGGTCTGGGCGACCTCCCCGCGACGCAGCTGATCCAACCGGGTAGCCTTTTCGAGAGCAAATATCGTGTCCGCCTGCCCGCCAGCGCCAACGCGCAAGTAGTCGGCGAGGCGCTGACCGCGCAATTCCCCGGCGCCGGCTGGGACATCACCGACAGCAGCAACGGCGCCCCCGGGACCCGGCGCTTCATCGAACGCATGGGGCAGTTCCTGTCGCTCGTCGGCCTCGCCGCGCTGGTCATCGCCGGGATCGGCGTCGGCAATGGGGTGGCAAGTTATCTGGCGGGCAAACGCCCCGGCCTGGCGACGCTGAAAGTATTGGGCGCCGACAGCGCGACCGTTCTGCGCATCTATGGCTTGCAGATTTTGGCGGTTGCGGCGGTGTCGATCTTTGCGGGCCTGGTCGTCGGCGCGCTGGCGCCGTTCGCGATCGGGGCGATTGCGGGCGATGTCCTGCCTGTACGCCCGGGCTTGGCGCTCTACCCGCTACCGCTTGGCGTCAGCGCCGCCTATGGCCTGCTGATCGCGATCGCCTTCGCGCTGCCGCCGCTGGCGGCAACGAAGCACATCCCGGCGGCGGGGCTGTACCGGGCGACGGTCGATAAAGCGGCGCGGATCGACCGCCCCGCGCTGATCGCCGTCGCGGTGGCGCTGCTCGCCATCGTCGCGCTCGCAGTCGGTACCGCGCGTGAGCCGTTGTTCGCGCTCGGCTTTATTGGCGCCGCGATCGGCCTCCTGCTGATTCTCGTCGGACTGGGCTGGCTGGTGCGCCGCATCGCGAGCCGCCTACCCCGTCCGCGCCGTCCCCTCTTGCGGCTGGCGCTGGCCAATCTGCACCGGCCGGGCGCGTCGACCGGCGCGCTGGTGGTAGCCCTCGGGCTAGGCTTGACCCTGTTCGTCACCCTCGCGGCGATCCAGACCAGCATCACCAACGAAATTTCGCGCACCGTGCCGCAGCGCGCGCCGAGCTTTTTCGTGCTCGACGTGCCGCGCGAAGGCGCCGCGCAGTTCCGATCGATGGTCACAAACGCCGCACCTGACGCGCAGATCAACATGATCCCGGCGCTGCGCGGCAGCGTCACCGAATTTCGAGGGGTACGCGTCGACGAACTCGCCGAACTGCCCGAGGGTGCGTGGGTGCTCCGCGGCGATCGCGGGCTGACCTACAGCGCCGCGCCGCCAAACGGCAGCGAGCTGGTCGGCGGCCAATGGTGGGCCGCCAATTACAAGGGACCGCCGCTGGTCAGTGTCGAACAGGAGGTTGCGACCTCGCTGGACCTCAAGATCGGCGATACGCTGAGCGTCAACGTGCTGGGGGTCGAAGTGCAGGCGAAGGTCGCATCCTTCCGCACCGTCAATTGGGACAATTTCGGGCTAAACTATGTACTCGTCTTCTCACCCGGGACGTTCGACGCCGCCCCGCACAATATGGTCGCGACGGTGGCGGTCGACGACAAGGCCGAAACCGAGCTGGCGCGCAGCATCCCGCGCGCCTTCCCCTCGGCATCGCTGATCGCGGTGCGCGATGTGGTGTCGCAGGTGACGATTTTGCTGACCCAGATGAGCCAGGCGATCGCCGCGGCGGCCAGCATCGCGATCCTCGCCGGCATCGCGGTGCTGATCGGCGCGATCGCCGCCAGCCGCGAACGGCGCGTATATGACAGCGTGATCCTGAAACTGCTCGGCGCGACGCGCCGCCAGATATTGGGGGCGCAGGCGATGGAATATGCGGTGCTTGCGGCAGTGCTTGCGGTGCTGGCGCTCGGGCTGGGGCTGATCGCGGCGCGTTATGTCGTGGTCAGCCTGTTCGATTTCACCTTCGCCCCCGACCCGCTGATCGTCGGCGCGACGCTGGTCGGCGGGGCCGGATTGTCGTTCCTGATCGGGATTGCGGGCAGCTGGCCGCTGTTGTCTGCGAAACCGGCGCAGGCGCTGCGGAGCCTTTAATTCAGGATCCGTACCACCGCCGCGACCGCCGCCACGCCCAGCACAACCGCGACCATCGCCTGCCACACATGCGGCGCGACGCTGCCGAAGTGGCGCCCGCCGATGCGGTTACCGAGCCACATCGGCGCGAACAGCAGCAGCGACAGGATGAACAGGCGTCCGGTGGCGATCCCGACCCACAGCGCGGCGAGCGTCCCGGCAATCGCGGTCGCAAAAAAGATCAGCATCATCGATGCGCGCGCGACGCTGGGGGGCAGCGAGCGGCGCAGGTAAAAGGGAACGACCGGCGGCCCCGGCATCGCGGCAAAGCCGGTCAATATGCCCGAGGCGATCCCCGTGCCCCTGATCGCGGCCCGGCCGGGGCGATGTCCCTCGGGCTGTTTGGGCAGCAGCACCGCAACAAAGGCGCCGACCGCGATCAAGGTGATGAGCAGCCGCGCCACGTCCGGGGTCGCCAGATCGAGCGCGACCATGCCGATCGGGGTTGTCACCATCGCGATCAGCGCGATCGGCACCGCGGTCGACCGGTCGGCGTCGGCAAGGATCACCTTCAGCCCGACCGGCCCGATCAGCAGTTGCAGCAGGATGCCGAGCACCACCGCCTCCCCCGGTGCGATGATCAGCCCCAGCAACGGCACGAGGATGATCGCCATGCCGAACCCGGTGAGCCCCCGCACATAGGCCGCGCCAAAGGTCATCGCCGCCGCGCCAACCAGCGTGAGCGGCGCAATCCCCGTGAGACTTTGCAGATCGTTCATCGGGCTGCGGCCATACCGCACAGGGTTGAATTGATGGGCAGTTGAGTCCTCCGCGCGCCCGAACGGGCTGCGTTGGCCGATAGGGCATCAAAGCGATGCCGCCTAGCCCCTGGAGATCGGCTCAGGCCAGCGGCCACAGCCCCGTCACCAGGCGCTCGAGCACCTGCGCGGCGACGGCGTGCAGGTGGCCCGGGGCAAATCGTCCGCCGCGCACCGCATCGGCCAACCAATCTTCGATCGACCCGCCAGTGTCGATCCACCGATCGCGGCGCAAAATGCCATAGATGGCACCCGCGAGAACATGGATGCCATCGTCGGCCTTGCGCCAGCGGTCCGCGGGATTGCGCGCGACGCCCAGCGCCTCGGCAATCAGCTGATCGAGCGCCTGGGCAATATCCTCGCTGAGCAGGCCTTCGAGCGTGGTGTAGCCCCATTTCGGGTCGTGGTCGGCGACTATGCGCGGGATCAGCGGGTCGCGAGCCAGCACCGCCAGCGCAGCCTGTGCCGCGGCACCATCCATCGGCACCGGCGGATGGAGCATTTCATGGGCGGCGTTGCGCACCGTGGTCGGCGTGTTCCAGTCCGCTGCCTGCAGAAAGGTCTGCCCCTGTACCTTGATCCCATGCGGTTTGCAGAATTGCAGCAATACCACTTCAATCAGCGGATCGAAAACGCGCCCGGTGAGCTTTTCGTGCCAGCGAATGACGTCATAGTCAGCAAGATCGCGGTCGAGTTCGGCGATACGTCGTGCGATACCCCCGGCCCGCTCGTCGCGAAAGGCGGCAAAGTCGGCGGCCTGCATCGCTTCGAATACCGTCCGCAGCCGGGGAACAGCCGCCATGAACCAGCGCCAGTCCTTCTCGTTCCAATAGGGGCTGGCGCGGTAGGCCGGTAGCAGCCGTGCCTCGGGCGCGGACATATTCGCAATCAGACTCCCCAGATCGCCGTCCGCCCCGTTCGAAAACAGCACCGACAAATTGGGTCCGAGCAACCCGAAGCCACTGCGTTCGGCCTCTTGCGCCAACGCCGGGACATCGGCGCGGACTGCGGCGGCAAGGCGCGGCGCAAATGCGTCCACGTCGGCTTGGTAATAGGGCAGATAAAGCTCGCCGCCCGCCAACGGACCAAGAAAGGCCAGCGCATCGAACCCCTCGGAAGCCCGGACTTTCCAGCGCGTGCGCATCGGTGGACGCTGTGCATAGGCAAGCGAGGGAATGGCGAAGCTGCCGAGCGATGCGGCGAGGAAGAAACGGCGATCCATGGGGCCGGATTAACCGGTCTGTTTGCCCTGCGCTTGAACGGACTTTGCCCGTATGACGACGGGCGGAACCCCGGTCATCGCGCCAACCGACCGGGTGAGATGCGCCTGATCGGCAAAGCCCTGATCGGCGGCAAGATCGGCAAGGCTGCCGTGCCAATCGGCGAGCGCGGCAATTGCGCGCCGCGTTCGCGCCTCGAGTCGGAAGCGCTTGGGGCTGACCCCGTATGCGCGCGCAAAGCCTCGGCTGACCGAGGCCGGATCAAGTTTCATGTGCCGCGCCCATGGCGCCAGCGGCGTGTCAGGGTCGCACCGGAGCACTGCCGCGAGCAGGTCGGGCCAGTCGTTGGATAGGCCGACGTCGGCGCAGCAATGCGCGCGCACATGCTCGGCAGCAGCAACCGGATCGCGTTCGGCGATCCGCGCCACGATGTCGACGTCAGCGATCGTTCCCGCTCCCGGCGCCAGCCCGGGAATGGCGGGCAGGTTGAGCACCCGCGCGCCGCGATTGCCAAAATGGTCGAAGTGCGCGGTCCAGCGGCCGTGGACGACCACAGTTCCCGGATGGGCAGCAAACCGTCCCTCGTCCCCCGCCTCGTGATAACCGCCGCCGAGCACGACAGCGATATAGCCGTCGGCGTGGCGGTGCCGCGGCAGGCACTCGTTGGCCGCGTGCACACCGATGCCCATCCCGGTCATCAGGGCATTGTCCCGGCCGCCGATGATTGCGGCCCCACCGTCACCAGCCAAGCATCGGGCGGCGTCAGGTAGCGGAGCGGCAACAGGCTGGTCCCGAGCCCTGCCCCGACGAACACGCGCTGGCCCTTGTCGGTCATGTCGCCGCACGCAAAGCGATTACCGTAGCGCGAAACATAAGTGAGCGCGCCGACGAAGGGGAAGCGGATCTGGCCGCAGTGGGTATGCCCGGCGAAGATCGCGGCGACCGCGCGCTCGACGTCGGGGATGATGTCGGGGCTGTGCGTCAGGAGCAACGGCACGCCCGGCCCCGCGCGCTCCATCGCCGCCAGCGTCGCGGGGACGTCGTCATGCCCCGAATAATCGTCATCGACCCCGCCGACCACCAGCGGGCCGAGCTTCACCGCGTCATTCTGCAACACGCGCAGGCCGTGCTTTTCCAGTTCGCCGCGCAGCGCGTCGGGTTTGAACCAATGGTCGTGATTGCCCGGCGCGACCACCACCCCCAGCGGCGCGCGCAGCTTGCCGAGCGGCGCAACAACCTCTGCCGCCGAATAGATATGCGTCGCGCTGCGCTTTTCGCTGACCAGATCGCCCGCAATCAGCACCAGATCGGGGCGCAGCCGGTTGAGCTCGGCGACGATGCGCGTCAACCGTTCAGGGGGCATGTCCGGACCAGCGACATGAATGTCCGACAAGAGCAGCAATTTCAGCGGCGGCTGCCCCGCAGACCAGTCGGCGACCGCGACCGAGGCGGTGCGGATCAGCGGATCGCGCGTCGCATTCCAATAGCCCTTGGCGAGGAGCGCCACCCCGAACAGCGCCAGCAGCAGCAGCCAGCGCCGCCACCGGCGCGGTCGACGTTCAGGCGTGGCGATCAATGGCGCAGGTCGGGCGGGGTCGCTTCGCCCTTGAGCAGCGCAATCGCCTCAGCCAGCGGCATGATACGCTGACCTTCCTGCCCGAGGGTGCGGATCGCAACCGTGCCTTCGTCGGCCTCGCGCTTGCCGACGACGAGCAGGTGCGGAACCTTGGCCAGGCTATGCTCGCGGACCTTGTAGTTGATCTTTTCGTTGCGCAGGTCGGTTTCGACACGCACCCCGGCGGCGGTCAATTGCGCCGTCACGTCGCGCGCATAGTCGTCGGCATCGCTGACGATCGTCGCAACGACCGCCTGCACCGGCGCCAGCCATACCGGCAGCTTGCCCGCGAAATGCTCGATCAGGATGCCGATGAAGCGTTCGTAGCTGCCAAAGATCGCGCGGTGGAGCATCACCGGGCGGTGACGTTCGCCATCCTCGGCGATGTACGACGCATCGAGGCGGTCAGGCAGCACGCGGTCGGACTGGATCGTCCCGACCTGCCACGTCCGCCCGATCGCGTCGGTCAGATGCCATTCGAGCTTGGGCGCATAAAAGGCGCCCTCGCCCGGCAGTTCTTCCCAGCCATATTCGGGGGTGTTGAGCCCCGCGGCGACCACGGCGGCGCGCAGCTCGGCCTCGGCCATGTCCCACATTTCCTCGGTCCCGAACCGCTTTTCGGGGCGGAGCGCGAGCTTGATCGAATAGGTGAAACCGAATTCCTTGTAGATCCGGTCGGCAAGCGCGCAAAAGGCCTGCACCTCGCTGACGATCTGGTCCTCGCGGCAGAAGATATGCGCGTCGTCCTGGGTGAACTGGCGCACGCGCATGAGCCCGTGCAGCGCGCCATGCGGCTCGTTGCGGTGGCAGCAGCCATTTTCATAGAGGCGCAGCGGCAGGTCGCGGTACGACTTCATGCCTTGGCGGAAAATCAGCACATGCGCCGGACAATTCATCGGCTTCAGCGCCATCCACTCGGCTTCGTTCGAAACGATCGGGCCTTCGTCTTCGACATTCGGAACCTCGTCGGGGATGACGAACATATTCTCGCGATATTTGCCCCAATGGCCCGACTGCTCCCACTGGCGCGCGTCCATCACCTGCGGCGTCTTGACCTCGCGGTACCCCGCGCCGTCGATCGCGCGGCGCATATAGGCCTCCAGCTCGCGCCAGATCATATAGCCCTTGGGGTGCCAGAACACCGAGCCATGCGCTTCGGCCTGGAGGTGGAACAGGTCCATCTCTTGCCCCAGCTTGCGGTGGTCGCGTTTCGCGGCCTCCTCCAGCCGGACGAGATGGTCGCCGAGCTGCTTCTTGTTGAGCCAGCCGGTGCCGTAGATGCGCGAGAGCTGCGCATTTTTCTGGTCGCCGCGCCAATAGGCGCCCGACACACGCGTCAGCTTGAACGCCGCCGGGTCGAGCTTGCCCGTCGAGGCGAGGTGCGGCCCGCGGCACATATCCATCCAGCCGTCTCCCGAGCGATAGACGGTCAGTTGCTCGTTCGCGGGCAGTTCGGCGGCCCATTCGGCCTTGAACGTCTCGCCATCGGCCTGCCATTTGGCGATCAGCTTGTCGCGCTCCCACACTTCGCGCGTGAGCGGCAGGTCGGCGGCAATGATCCGCCGCATCTCTTCTTCGATCAGCGGCAATTCCTCGTCGCGGAACGGGCCATGCTCGGCGGTCGGTGCGAAGTCGTAATAGAAGCCGTCGCCCGTCGAGGGGCCAAAAGTGATCTGCGTTCCGGGGAACAGGTTCTGCACCGCTTCGGCGAGGACGTGCGCATAGTCGTGGCGCACCAGCTCGAGCGCATCGGCCTCGTCGCGGCTCGTCACCAGCGCCAGGTTGGTGTCTTCCTCCAGCGGACGCATGATGTCGCGCAGCTCGCCGTCGATTTTCGCGGCAAGCGCCGCCTTGGCGAGACCGGGTCCGATGTCGGCGGCGATCTGCGCCGGGGTAGTGCCGCGCGCGACTTCTCGGGCAGAGCCATCGGGAAGAGTGACGCGGATCATCTGGGACATCGGGAAAATCGGCCTTTCTGGGCAAAATTGCCGGGTTCCTTTGCCAGCATGCGGTGGGGGCGGCAAGGGGCGGATTCACAATCGGGCTTGCAATGATACATTGTATCACTATCTCGCACCGCAAGCTCCTCCCGCGAAAGATCGTTCCTCATGTGTATCCCCGCCGCGCGCCCGCGCCTTGCCGACCTGCTGGGGATCACGCTGTCATTGACCTGCCTCGTCCATTGCCTCGCGCTGCCGCTGCTGATCCTGCTCGCGCCCGCGCTCGGGACCTGGTTCGCGATGCCCGAATGGGTGCATGCCGCGATCCTGATGCTGGCGCTGCCCGCGGCGACCTTTGCGATGACGGATGGTTGGCGGCGGCACGGACGGGCGCTGCCGGTGCTGCTTGCCGGAGCGGGGCTGGGCCTGTTGGCGGCAGGGCTGGCGGCGCACGAGGGATGGCTGGCGCTGGCCGAGCCCGAAGCCGCTGACCGGTTGCTGACGTCATTGGGCGCGATAGTGCTCGCCACCGCGCACCTGCTCAACTGGCGCTGGCGCCACATTTTTCGCGAGCATCTTCGCTGATACCAGCGCGCGCAGCGCCGCAACGAACCGGCCTATGAGATTGGCGAGCTTGTCAATTGGTCAATGTTACTTGACAATCACGAATCCAGATGTCAATGTTCCTTGACTGAACAACAAGGAAGCTTGACCAATGCCGCCAATGCTGCGCGCCCTGCCTTGGGCAATCGCCATCCTCGCCATCGCCTTTTTGGGTGCTGTCGACGTGATCCCCGCCGACGTGGCAAGCACGCTGGTGACGGTCCTTCCGCTGATCATGGTGACGACAGTCGTCGGCTCGCGGCGCTGCCGCCCGCTGGAGCGCTGAACCATGACCCAAAACCCTGCCCAGCGCCGCTATATCCGCCGGATGATCCCGCTTTCGCTCGTCTATATCGCGACGGTGATGATTGCGAGCTGGCTCATCCCCGACGATGCGGCGGCCACGCCGCTGACCGTGGCGATCGCGCTCGTCCCCGCGCTCGCAACCTCGGGCTTCATCTGGGCGATGGCGCGCTATATCGCCGAGTTGAAGGATGAATATGTCCGGATGCTGGAAATCCGCAAGATGCTGGTCGCGACCGGCCTGACGCTGGCGCTCGCTAGCGGCTGGGGCATTTTGGAGCTGTTCACCGACGTGCCGCGGGTACAGCTATTCTATGTATTCCCGGTCTGGTGCCTGGGGCTGGCGGTCGGATCGCTGGTCAACAAGGCCACCATTGGCGACGCGGGACCATGCGCGTGAAAAACCGCCTGAAAGTTCTGCGCGCCGAGCGCGACTGGAGCCAGGGCGATCTGGCCGAGCGACTGGAGGTGTCGCGCCAGTCGGTGAACGCGATCGAAACGGGCAAATATGACCCCTCCCTCCCCCTCGCCTTTCGCATCGCCGACCTGTTCGGGCTGCCGATCGAAGAGATTTTTCTGAAAGACTGAAGAACATGAAACGCCGCATTGCGATTGCTACAATTTTCGCCCTGTTCGTCGGCCTGATCGCGAGCCCCGTCGACGCCACCGAACCCTGCCCCGCGGGGTTGGTCGAGGGCAAGCGCATCACCGTGCTGATCGAGGGCGACGGACCCGACGTCGTGCTGATCCCCGGTCTGTCGAGCCCACGCAGCGTGTGGGACGCCACCGCCGACCGGCTGAAAAGCTCGCACCGGCTGCACCGCGTCCAGATCCGCGGCTTTGGTGACGCAGCGGGGGTCAACGCCGAGGGGCCGGTGCTCGGTTCGACGATGCGCGAGCTTGCCGACTATATCGACGATTGCATCACCGATCGGGGCCGCGCAGCGCCCGCAATCATCGGTCATTCGATGGGCGGCCTTACCGGGCTGATGATCGCGGCGCGCGCGCCGGACGAAGTCGCGCGCCTGATGATCGTCGACGCGCTGCCCTTCATCGGCACCCTGTTCAATCCCGCCGCGACGGCAGAAAGCACGAAGCCGCAGGCCGAGCAGATGGCCGCGATGATGCGCGCGCAATATGGCCATCCGGTGCCGACAACCCCCGTCACCGATCCCGGCCCGGCCAGCATGGCCGCCAGCATGTCGAACAGCGCCGCGGGACGCACCGCGATCGCCGGCTGGATGCGCCAGGCCGACCCGCGCGTCACGGCGCAGGTCCTTTACGATGTCATGACCACCGACATGCGCGGCGAACTGGGAGCGGTCGCAGCGCCGGTCACCTTGCTCTATGCACAGGACGATGCGCTGATGACGCCGGAGCGCGCAAAGGCGGCGTTCGAACCTCAATATGCAGGGCTCGTCCGTTTCTCTGCGCACATGGTACCGGGCAGCCGCCATTTCATCATGCTCGACCAACCCGCGGCCTTTGCCCGCGCGATCGATGCTTTTCTCGCCGAATGAGCGTCGATCGGCACCCTGGCCTTGCGAGCCGGTCGACCGCCCGCTAGGGCGGCGGCAGCCGGAAAGGGAGACCTCCATGTTCAAGCGCCTGTTCGTCGACCATCCCAAGAGCGTCGATGAAAATTATATCGAACATTTCGGCGTCGCGTCGAAATTCGGGGTGACGATGATCTATGGGGGGCTCTGCGCGCTGGTTCACGCGGTTGTTCCCGGCTGGTGCATCACCACGGGCAGCGACACGATCAAACGGCTCAACCATATCATGGTCGAGCAGCGGCGCGCCAAGGGCCAGGCCGTGATGCAGATGAGCACGATCGACTGGGTCATCTGATCCCGGTGCGCTTCGTCCACGCGCCCCATTTTGCTCTCGCGTCGAGCGGGATTAGAGAATGACGGCGCCCGCCGCCCCCGACTATCTCGACCGCGCGGGCCGCCCGCGGCTCGCTTGTCGCCATACGCCGGGCACCGGTCCGACGATCATCTTTCTGCCCGGCTATATGTCCGACATGGCGGGCGGCAAGGCGACCGCGCTGTTCGACTGGGCCGTCGCGGAAGGCCATGCCTGCCTGCTCCTCGACTATGCCGGATGCGGATTGTCGGACGGGTTGTTTGCAGAGCAGGATTTGCTCGACTGGCGCGGCGATATACTCGACGTCATCGATGCAAAGGTCGATGGGCCGGTCGTCATCGTCGGATCGTCGATGGGCGGCTGGTTGATGCTGCTGACCGCGATCGCGCTGGTCCAGCGCGACGGGCCAAGCCGCGTCGCGGGGCTCGTCGGCATCGCCGCGGCGCCCGATTTCACCGATTGGGGTTTCAGCGACGCGGAGAAAGCGATCATCCTTGCCGAGGGCGCGCTGGTCGAGGAAACCCCATATAGCGACCAGCCCTATGTGACGACACGCGGTTTTTTCCAGTCGGGCGAGGCGAACCGGTTGCTGGATGCCGAGATCCCCCTCGCCTGCCCGGTGCGCTTGCTGCACGGACAAGAGGATGGCGACGTGCCCCCGGACATCAGCATGCGGCTGTCGGCGGCGCTTGCCAGCGACGATGTCCAGGTGACGCTGGTCAAGGGCGGCGACCACCGCCTGTCGCGCGATACCGACATCGCGCTGCTGATCGACACCGTCGCGCGGATCGCGACAAATTAGAGGATTGTCATGGCCCGGAGCGACTTCAAATTTCACGTCACCAAGCGCGTCCGCTACGCCGAAATCGACGCGCAGGCGGTGGTGTTCAACAGCCGCTACCTCGAATATTTCGACATCGGCATCACCGAATATTGGCGCGCCGCGGGGGTCTATGACCGCTGGCCGCAGCGCGACAGCCCCGAATTTCACGTCGCGCGCGCCGAGGTCGATTACAAGGTACCGATCCTGCTCGACGAAGAGATCGACATTTGCGTGCGCTGTTCGCGCGTGGGCCGAAGCTCGATGACATTTCTGTTTGAACTGCACGGCGCGGGGCAAGACGATCTGCGCGCGACCGGACTGGAGGTCAGCGTCCATGTCGCCGAAGCCCAAGGCGCGCCGACACCGGTACCCGATGAATTCGTAAATCTGTTCGAAGCGTTTGAAGGACAGAGCCTGCGCGCGTAGGATGGCCGCATGACCCAATATCTCCATACCATGATCCGCGTGTCGGATCCCGACGCGACCGTCGCCTTTTTCAAGCTTGTCGGGCTGGAAGAAGTCCGCCGCTTCGACAGCGAACAGGGGCGCTTCACGCTGATCTTCCTCGCCTGTCCGGGGCAGGATGGGGTCGCCGAGGTCGAACTGACCTATAATTGGCCGCCCGAAGACGGCAGCGTGCCGGAGGAATATACGGGCGGGCGCAATTTCGGCCATCTGGCGTACCGCGTCGACGATATCTACGCGACGTGCCAGCGACTGATGGACGCCGGGGTGACGATCAACCGCCCGCCGCGCGACGGCCATATGGCGTTCGTCCGGTCACCCGACGGCATTTCGGTCGAACTCCTCCAAAACGGTCACTTACCACCGCAGGAACCCTGGTCGTCGATGCCGAACGTCGGTAGCTGGTAAGGCGGCGCGACCAAGGCGGCGGCGCTGCGCCTCCGTCTTGCAGGCATGAGGCCGGTGAACGAAAGGAGCGACGCATGACTGCACTCGAAATCGCCCGCATCCCGGTGCTCAGCGACAATTATGTTTGGCTGGTCCATGATGCGGAAAGCCGGGCGACGATGGTTGTCGATCCCGCGGTTGCCGATCCGGTACTCGAAGCCGCAGCCATGCGCGGCTGGACGATCACCGACATCTGGAACACCCATTGGCACCCCGACCACACCGGTGGCAACGCCGCGATCAAGGAAGCAACCGGCTGCACGATCACCGGTCCCGCCGCCGAATATGCGCGCATCCCGACGCTCGACGTGCAGGTACAGGGCGGCGACACGGTGCGACTGGGCAATCATGTCGCGAGTGTGTGGGACGTCCCCGCCCACACCGCAGGCCATATCGCCTATCATTTCGCTGACGACGGCGCGATCTTTGTCGGTGACACGATGTTCGCGATGGGCTGCGGCCGCCTGTTCGAAGGCACCGCCGAACAAATGTTCGCGAACATGCAAAAACTCGGCTCGCTCGACGATGCAACGCGCGTTTATTGCGCGCACGAATATACGCTTTCGAATGCGCGCTTTGCGGTGACTGTCGACCCCGACAATGAAGCATTGGCGGCGCGGCTCGCGGCGGTCGAAGCGGCGCGCGCGGCGGGGGAAGCGACGGTCCCGACGACGATCGGCGCCGAACGCGCCACCAACCCCTTTTTGCGCGCGACGAGCGCGACCGAACTCGGGCGTATCCGCGCGCTGAAGGACGCGGCCTGATGCTGCCGCTTCAGCGCCCGTTCATCTGCCAGCAATATATTCAGCAATCTCAAGGAGCAATGCCATGGCCATGCTGAACCCGATGCGCGCCGTACTGCTGATCGCAGCGGCGCCGCTGGTCGCCAGCTGCGCGCCGGCGGGCACCGCCGAACCCGGCGCCGCGGCGCTGACCCCCAAGCAGGCCGAGCGGCTCGACAAACAACTGGCGGGAAAGGTTCCGGGCGAACCGATGCGCTGCCTGCCCAATTACCGCAGCAACGACACGATCCGCGTGTCGGACAATATTCTGCTTTATCGGTCGGGCGGCAACCTTGTGTATCGCAACGACCTGAAAAGCAGTTGCCCCGGCCTCGCCCGCGACAGCGATATCATGGTCGTCCGCCAGTTCGGATCCTCGACCTGCGAAGGCGATTTCTTCCATCTGGTCGATCGGTCGAGCGGCATTCGCGGTCCGACCTGCGTTTTTGGCGAATTCGTCCCCTATCGCAAACCGGCGGGGGACGCTGGCTGAACCCGCGGTTCAGCCGCAGGCGGGGACCGGTTTGCGCCGAGCCCTTCGGGTCGCACCCCCGCCTGCTTTAACAAACCGTCGCCCCCGCGAAAGCGGGGGCCGCCGCCGGTTTATGCAGCGCTCGCGGTGTAATCCGAAAGCGGCTCCCGCCTTCGCGGGGGCGACGATTAAGCCTTGTAAAGTGCCGCGATCTTGTCGGCATAGACCTCGCGCAGCACGTGGCGGCGGATCTTCATCGACGGGGTCATCTGTTCATTTTCAATCGTGAACGGCTCGTCGGCGAAGTCGAATTTGCGCACCTTTTCGATCACCGACAGCTGGCCGTTGACGCGGTCCACGGCGGCGCGCAGCGAGGCGCGGAATTTTTCATGCTCGCGCAGACGGCACAGGTCTTTCGGTAGCCCTTCGGCCTCCGCCCATTCGGCCATCCATTCGGGATCGGGTACCAGCAAGCCGACAAGGTGTGGGCGTTTGTCGCCATAGACCATCGCCTGCAAAATCTCGGGCTGGAGGGTTAACATCCCTTCGACGCGCTGGGGCGAGACATTGTCGCCCTTGTCGTTGACGATCAGATCCTTCTTGCGATCGGTGATGACGATGCGGCCCTTTTCGTCGATATGGCCGATGTCGCCGGTGTGGAGCCAGCCATCAACCAAGACCCGCGCGGTCTCGGCGTCATTGCGCCAATAGCCTTTCATCACCAGCTCGCCGCGCACCAATATCTCGCCATCATCGGCGATCTTGACCTCGGTGTTCATCAGCGGCGGGCCGACGGTGTCCATCTTGACCCCCGCGCTCGGGCGGTTGCAGCTGATCACCGGCCCCGCCTCGGTCTGGCCATAGCCCTGGAGCAAGGTCAGCCCGATCGAGTGAAAAAACACGCCGATTTCGGGATTGAGCGGCGCGCCGCCCGAAACCAATGCTTTCATGCGTCCGCCGAAGCGCTGGCCGATCTTGGGCCGGAACAATTTGTCGAGCAGCAGGTCGACCGGGCGGTCGAGCAGCCCCATGCGGCGCTCATAATCCTTCTCGCCGACGCGCAGCGCCTGGTTCAGCATCCAGTTCGCCAGCTTGCCCTGCTTTTCGACCGATTTGATCATCCGCGCGCGGATCACTTCGAACAGGCGCGGCACGACGACCATGATCGTCGGGCGCGTCTCCTCGATGTTCGAAACCAGTTTTTCCAGGCCTTCGCTGTAATAAATCTGCGCGCCGACCATGATCGGCAGGAACTGCCCGCCCGAATGTTCATAGGCGTGGCTAAGCGGCAGGAACGACAGGAACACTTCCTCGTCGCCGATGCCGAAATCATTGACCAGCACTTCAGCCGCGCCCGCGGCATTGTGCAGGATCGCGCCATGATGCTGCATCACCCCGCGTGGCGCGCCGCCCGTGCCGCTGGTGTAGATCAGGCACGCAGTATCCTCGCGCGTCATCGCGGCGGCGCGCGCCTTGGCTCCGTCCAGCCAGGCTTCGCCGCCGGTCACCAGCGGCTCCCATTCGTGGATCGCGACATCGCCCTGCTGCCCGACGCGCAGGCTTTCCATGGTGATGACGATATGCGCGTCGGAGCGCGTGACCGCGGGCATCAACGTGCGGGCCAGTTTCGCGGTCGACACGATCACCGCGGTCGCACCGCTGTTGTCGAGGATGTGCTGGTGGTCGCGTTCGGTATTGGTCGTGTAGGTCGGCACGGTGATGCAACCGGCGGCCATGATGCCGAGATCGGCAATGCACCATTCGGGGCGGTTTTCGCTAACCAGCACGACGCGGTCGCCGTCCTTCAACCCCATTTCGCGCAGATTATGCGCCAGCGCCGCAACCTGGTTGGCGACCTGCCGCCAGCTCAGCGGATGCCAGACGCGGTCCGCCTTGCGCCACAGGAACGGATCTTCGCCGCCGCGCGCGGCGCGGTCGAAGAACATCGCGACCAGGCTTGGAAAATGGTCGAGATGGGGGTTGTCCAGCTTCATTCTACCTCTCTCCAGGGAGATTGTTTTCTGTTCTTATCGATTCAAATACACGTCATTTCGACCGCGGCGAATGCTGGGTGAAGCAATCCAATATGGTCTTGCGCCGCTTTGGATTGCCACGTGCCTGCGGCGCTCGCAATGACGAGATCGCAAGATCAGCGAATTCACCCCTGCGGCGGTGCGCCATCCACCGAGGATGTTCCCGGCCCGCGCGGGTCGGCGGCGCCACGCCAGCCATCGCCAACGCGCTCGACCGCGTTCAGCTTCGAACCAAGGTCCGTGGGCGTAAAGCTGTAGCCGAAGGGCTTCATCTTCGCCGCCATCGCCTCGCCCGCGTCGGTATTTTCGATCAGCACGCCGGGCTCGCCGAAATAGAGATTGGGCAGTTCCATCGCCGTCTTGGCATCGAGCCCCCAGTCAAGCACGCCGACCAGCACTTTCGTCACATGCATGATGATCCGCTTGCCGCCCGCCGAGCCAACCGCGAGTACGACCTTGCCGTCGGGGCCATAAACGATCGTCGGCGACATCGACGACAGCGGGCGCTTGCCCGCCTGGACGCGGTTGGCGGTCGGCACGCCGTTCTGGGTCGGCGCAAGGTCGAAATCAGTTAGTTCGTTATTGAGGAAATAGCCGTTGGCGATCAGGTGGCTGCCAAAAATGCTTTCGATCGTCGAGGTCATCGACACGACATTGCCCGCCTTGTCCGCGACGGCAAAATGGGTGGTGCCCTGCTCGGGGATCGGCGGCGCTTCGGCGCGGGGCTTTGCGCCCGGCGGCGTACCGGGCTCATAGCGTCCGGCGGCGGCAAAGGGCGAGATCAGCTGGCGACGCTCGGCAAGATATTTTTTGTCGAGCAGTCCCGCCACGGGTACGTCAACAAAATCGGCATCGCCCAGATAGGCACCGCGATCGGCGTAGGACAGCTGCATCGCTTCGGCGAGCAGGTGCCAGCTCATCGGATTATCCTTGCCCATCGTCTTCATGTCCCAGCCCTCGATCATCCCGAGGATGCCAAAAACGGTCGTCGCGCCCGACGAGGGCGGACCCATGCCGCACACCTTGTAGATACGATAGGTCGTGCAGACCGCGGGGCGCTCCTTGGCCTTGTAGGCCGCAACATCCTTGACCGTCAGCGTTGCCTTGTTGCGCTGGGCATTGGCAACCGCGTCGCTGATCGCTTTGGCGTTGGCGCCGGTGTAAAAGGCGTCGGGACCGCGCGCCGCGACGTCGCGCAGCAGCGCGGCATAGGCGGGATTGCGGATGCGGGTGCCGACCGGCGCAGGCTTGCCGTCGACATAATAGATCGCGCGCGCCTCGGGGAAATCCTTCCACAAGGATTCGAACCGCGTCATCCAGTTGTGCAGCACCGGGGTGACTTCGAACCCCTCTTCGGCCAGCTTGATCGCAGGCTGGAACAGCGCCGCCCATTCCAGCTTGCCCCATTTCTTGTGCGCCATTTCCATCAGGCGCATATTGCCGGGCACGCCCACCGACAATCCGCCGGGGATCGCGTCCGAATAGCTTCGCGGCTTGCCATCGGGGCCGAGGAAACGGTCGGGTTTCGCCGAGGCGGGCGCCATTTCGCGACCGTCGATCGTCGATATGCTGCCGTCCCTGGCATCGTGATGCAGCATCAGGCCGCCGCCACCGATTCCGCTCGATTGCGGCTCGACCAGCGTCAGCACCGCGACCATCGCGACCGCCGCATCGGCGGCCGTGCCGCCCTGATGGAGAATTTGCCGCCCCGCCTCGGTCGCGCGCGAGTCGGCGGACGAGGTGACACCCTGTGCGAGCGCGGTGGATGGGACGGTCAGGGTGGCGAGCGCGACGAGCGGCAGGAATCTTTTCAACATGCCAGCGACATTGGCGCGCGGTCGGAGGGAGTGCAAGCCCAACCGATCCTCCCTGTCGCGCAGCGATGGGGAGGTGGCAGCGCGAAGCGCTGACGGAGGGGCCATGACGCGACGTTGCAAAGCCCCTCCACCACTCGCTGCGCGAGCGGTCCCCCTCCCCACCGCTTCGCGGCAGGGAGGATTTATTCGCCTACCCCCACCGCGTCGCTCACCCGCGCAAAACCGTCACGCACCGCCAGCTTTTCGAGCCCTTTCGCAATCCGCGCGGCGAGCCCCGGTCCTTCGTAAACCATCGCCGAGTAAATCTGCACCAGGCTGGCGCCCGCACGAATGCGCTCCCACGCTTGCTCTGCCGAGGCGATGCCGCCTGCCGCCACCAGCGGCACCCTGCCCCCGCCAGCCACGCGGAAATCGCGAACGCGCGGGAGCGCCAGATCGGCGAGCGGCGCCCCCGACAGGCCGCCCGCCTGCGCGGCGTGGCGCGATGCCAGCGTCGGGCGCGTGATCGTGGTGTTCGAGACGATCACCGCAGCGAGCCCCTTGTCGATCGCAACCGCGACGATGTCGTCGATGTCGGCAGGCTCCAGATCGGGCGCGACCTTCAGGAACACCGGTTTGGCCGCGCCCACCGGCTGCGCTGCTGCCACACCGTCGAGCAGCGCCTCGAGCGCGCCCTTGTCTTGCAAGGCGCGCAGCCCCGGCGTGTTCGGCGAGCTGATATTGACGGTCAAATAATCGGCGAGCGGCGCCATCGCCGCGGTGCCCCGCGCATAATCGGCGATGCGGTCGGCGCTGTCCTTGTTGGCGCCGATATTGATGCCGAGCGGCACCGGCAGCCCGTGGCGGCGCAGGCACGCGATGCGGTCGGCCGCCCTCTCCTGCCCGCCATTGTTGAACCCCATGCGGTTGATCACCGCCCGATCCTCGACCAGCCGGAACAGCCGCGGGCGCGGGTTGCCGTCCTGCGGCAGCGGGGTCAGCGTGCCGACCTCGACAAAGCCGAAACCGAAATGCGGCATCGCATGCGCGACGCGCGCATCCTTGTCGAAGCCGGGCGCGAGGCCGACCGGATTGGGGAAATGCAGCCCCGCAAGTTCGGTAGCCAGCACCGGGCTCGACAATGCGGTGCGCGCGCGCGGCAGCGGCTGAAGCGCGTTGAGGGTCAGATTATGCGCCGCCTCGCCATCGGTGGCATGGACGATCGGGCGGACCAGCGCATAAGCGGCATCGGCGGCGGAGGCAAAGAGCGACATGGCCCGCCATTGCGCGCCCCGCGCGGCTATGGCAAGCCCCGCTGCAACCAATTCGCCATCGCCAAAAAGCCATCGGAAAAACCGGGAGAAAATCGTGTCGCAGCTTCACCTCATCGCTCGCCTGTCTACCGCCATCGCGCTGCTCGCCGTCGCGGGCTGCGCGCCCGCCGCGGTGCAGGACGCGCCCGCCACCGCGGCAGCGACGCCCGCGCCGGATGCGGTGCCCGCAGGAGCGAACCTCGCGCAATTTTTCGACAATTATGACGCCGCGCAGCTCTCGCTGAGCCCGCAGGGCAAGGCGTATCGCGGAATTCGTGACGCCGATTATGGCCGCTGGAACGACGTCAGCGACGAAGCGGCGATCGCGAACCACAAATTGCAACAGGCGACCGCCGCAGCGATGCGCGGCAGCTTCGATCCGGCCAGCATGTCGACCGACGAGGCGCTGTCATTCGAGCTGTTCAACGCGCAGGCGGGGCGCGCCGAGCGGCTGTTCCCGTTCCGCGATCGCGGCTATGTCTTTGACCAGATGAACGGCCCGCAAAGCCAGCTCCCCGCCTTTCTGATCAACATCCACCGCGTCGCCAATGTTGCCGAGGCCGAAGCCTATGTTACGCGCATCCGCGGGCTGGGCCCGGTGCTCGACGCGCTGAATGCGGAATCGGTGAAGCGCGCTGCCAAGGGCGTCCAACCGCCCAAATGGGTCTATGCCTATCTGATTTCGGATATCGGCAACCTGCAAGGACCGAACAACGCCGTCGTCGAGGATCTCGCCGCAAAAGTCGCCAAGCTCGACATCGATGCCGCCGAAAAGGCGCGACTGACCGCCGCGGCGAAGGCCGCATGGGCAGAGAGCGCTGGCCCCGCCTATGGGCGCCTGCTCGCCGAAATGAAGCGCCAGCAGGCGAGCGCGCCCACGCAGGACGGGGTGTGGCGCCTACCCGACGGCAAAGCCTATTATGAGGCGCTGCTCGCCAATTACACGACGACCGACATGACCGCGACCGAGATCCACGACCTCGGCCTCGCCGAAGTCGCGCGCATCCACGGCGAGATGCGGGCGATCATGGCCAAGGTCGGCTTCAAGGGCACGCTGCAGCAATTCTTCGAGCATCTGCGCACTAGCCCGCAATATTATCACACGACGCGCGAGGCCTATCTCGCCGAAGTTGACGCCCGCACCAAGGCGATGGAAGCGCGGCTCCCGGCCTTTTTCAACACGCTGCCCAAGGCCGCGTTGCAGGTAAAGGCGGTCGAGGCGTTCCGCGAGAAATCGGCGGGCAAGGCCTTCTACCAGTCGCCTTCGCCAGACGGGTCGCGCCCCGGCACCTATTATGTAAACCTCTACGACCTGCGCGACATGCCCAAGACCGAGCTGGAAGCACTCGCCTATCATGAGGGGGTTCCCGGCCATCATCTCCAGCGCGCGGTCCAGACCGAACTCACCGGCCTGCCGCCCTTCCGCCGCTTTGGCGGTTTCACCGCCTATACCGAAGGCTGGGGGCTTTATTCGGAGGAGCTCGGCAAGGACATGGGCTTTTACACCGATCCGTACAGCGATTTCGGGCGGCTCGGCATGGAGCTATGGCGCGCCTGCCGCCTCGTCGTCGACACCGGCATCCACGACAAGCGCTGGAGCCGCGAACGCGCGATCCAGTATCTGAAAGACAATACGCCGAACCCCGACGGCGACATCGAAAAGGCGATCGAGCGCTATATCGTCTATCCGGGACAGGCGACCGCCTATCTGATCGGCAAGCTCAAGATCATGGAACTGCGCGGCCGTGCCCAAGCGGCGATGGGCGCCAAATTCGACTATCGCGCCTTTCACGACGTCGTCCTCGAATCGGGACCGGTCCCGCTCGACATCCTCGAACGGCGCGTCGATGCATGGATCGCAAGCCAAAAAAGCTAATAATCGAACAAACTTCACGCTTGACGCGCAGGGAAGAAGCGCAAAAGACTTGTTCCAGATAACAGGCAGCCGCGGAAAGGCTGTCGGGGCTGGGTCTCATGTCGGAATCATCATCGTCGCGTGACAGCGTGGACGGCAGCGCGCCGTTCGAATTGCACTATTTCCCGCCCGATCCCGATCTGGCGGACCTGGTGTCGAGCTTTTATTTCGCGCGGCTCAATATGCCGAAATTCGACGAATATGAACGCGCCGACCGGCCGCAGTTCCGTTTCGTCACCAATGCCGACGGCGAATATGTCTTTGCCGACGGCCACCGCGCCAACGTGACGCGCGCGATCATCATCGGCCCGACGAGCGGACGGGTGCGCGCGATCAGCAATTGCCCGGCGCAATTGTTCGGGTTCGGCCTGCTGCCCGCGGGATGGGCGGCGCTGATGGGCGACGATGCGGAAAAGCTGACCGACCGCGCGCTTGATGCCACTGACCGGTTCGGGCCGTGGATCGAAGACGTGGCGACAACGCTGGAACAGGCGGCGGACGTCGAGGCCAAGCTGGTGATCGGCAATAATTTTGCGCGCGAAGTGCTGACCCGCGGCGAAGCGCCGCCTTTGTGGTTCATCCGCACCGTCGACGAGTGGCTCACCGCGACGCCCTCGCCGCAGGTCGCCGATCTGGTCGATGCCACCGGCATGTCGATCCGCTCGGTCGAGCGGATGACTAAACATTATTACGGCCTGTCGCCGCGAATGCTGGCGCGCAAATATCGCGCCGTGCGCGCCGCATCGGCGCTCGCGCGCGGCGAAGGGCTCGATGCCGCACAGCTCGGCGATGCCTTTTACGACCAGTCGCATCTGATCCGCGAGATCAAGCGCTTCGCCGGCGCGACGCCGGGTCAGCTCAGCAAGCCGACTTCCTACACCGAGGCGACGACCAAGGGCCGCAAGCAGCTTGCCGGCAAGGTCAGTCCGCTGGTGTCGGAGACGTAGGGCGGATTTTGCGGTGTGATCGTCACTGCAGCCCTGAGCTTGTCGAAGGGCGTTTCTCGGACAGGCGCCCTTCGATGAGCTCAGGGCTACGGTGAAGGTTCGGCGGCGGCGTTCGCGGTCGCTCGACCCTATTAACCACGAAAATCTGACCTAGGCCGTTTTTGGCGTTTCCGTACAATCGCGAATCGCCGCGCGAGCATAATCGGGTGCTGCGACCCAGAAGAGCTCATCCTCTGACGAGGACTGAGACCTTCATCTCGGCACTCATTTGGCTCCGGCCAGGTGGGTGCCTTTTTTTTGGCGCAATATTTCTATCCCCGCCGACAAACGCGCTTGCTTGCACCGTCCAAACGGCGCGCCTATATAAGTGGAGTAATTTACTCCAGTTAAGAATCGTTCGCAATTTGCGAGCGGAGAAACGATGCGCCTGTCCAACCTTGCCGATTATGCCGTGGTGCTGATGAGCGCCGCCGCCCGCCAATGCGGGTCGGTGCCGCTTCACGCCGGCATGCTTGCCGAGCAGACGGGGATTCCGGGACCGACCGCACAGAAACTGGTGAGCCAGCTCGCGCGCGCTGGCCTGCTCGTGGCCTCGCGCGGCAGCGGCGGCGGGGTGCGGCTGGCGCGGCCGGCAGCGGCAATCAGCGTCGCCGACATCATCGAAGCGGTCGAAGGCCCGATCGCGCTGACCAGCTGCGTTGTCGAAGGCCGCCACGATTGTACGCTGGAGGGCAGCTGCAAGGTGCAGCCGCACTGGGGTGTCGTGAACGGCGCCGTGCGCGGCGCGCTGGCGGAGATCAGCTTGGCCTCCTTGTCCGTCGCCCCCGCGAAGGCGGGGGCCGCTGGACCCAGTGCACCAACGACAGCGGCCCCCGCCTTCGCGGGGGCGACGAGATAGATATGACCGACAACACCGAAACCCGCATCAAGGACCAGGCTGCGCACGACGCCGCCGCCAAAGTCGCCGACTACGAACATGGCTGGTCCTCAGCCATCGAGACCGACTTCGCGCCCAAGGGGCTGACCGAGGATACGGTCCGCTTCATCTCGGCCAAGAAGAACGAGCCCGAATGGATGCTCGACTGGCGGCTGAAGGCGTTCCGCCACTGGCAGACGATGGCGACCCCCGACTGGGCGAAGCTCAACGTGCCGCCGATCGATTACCAGGACGCCTATTATTACGCGGCGCCCAAGCCGAAGCCCAAGCTCGGCAGCCTCGACGAGGTCGATCCCGAGATCCTCGAAGTTTATAAAAAGCTCGGCATCCCGATCGAGGAGCAGAAGGTGCTCGCCGGGGTCGAGGGCGCGCGCAAGGTCGCGGTCGACGCGGTGTTCGATAGCGTCAGCGTCGCAACGACCTTCCGCGAGGAGCTGAAGCGCGCGGGCGTCATTTTCCTGTCGATCTCCGAAGCGATCCGCGAATATCCCGAGCTGGTGAAAAAGTGGCTCGGCAAGGTCGTGCCGATGCACGACAATTATTTCGCGACGCTCAACTGCGCGGTCTTTTCCGACGGCACTTTCGTCTATGTGCCCGAGGGTGTGCGCTGCCCGATGGAGCTCAGCACCTATTTCCGCATTAATGCCGAGAATACGGGGCAGTTCGAGCGGACCCTGATCGTCGCCGACAAGGGCGCGTACGTCAGCTACCTCGAAGGCTGCACCGCGCCGATGCGCGACGAGAACCAGCTTCATGCCGCGGTGGTCGAACTGGTCGCGCTGGACGATGCCGAGATCAAATATTCGACCGTCCAGAACTGGTATCCGGGCAATGCCGAGGGTCTTGGCGGCATCTATAATTTCGTGACCAAGCGCGCACTGTGTCAGGGCAAGCGCAGCAAGGTGTCGTGGACGCAGGTCGAAACGGGAAGCGCGATCACTTGGAAATATCCAAGCTGCGTGCTCAACGGCGACGACAGCGTCGGCGAATTCTATTCGGTCGCGGTCACCAACAATTATCAGCAGGCCGACACCGGCACCAAGATGATCCACAACGGCAAGCGCACGCGCTCGACCATCGTCAGCAAGGGGATCAGCGCGGGCAAGTCGAACAACACCTATCGCGGCATCGTGCGCGTCGCGCCGAATGCCGAAGGCGTGCGCAACTTCACCCAGTGCGACAGCCTGCTGCTGGGCAGCACCTGTGGCGCGCATACCGTCCCCTATATCGAAGTCCGCAATCCGACCGCGACCGTCGAGCATGAAGCGACGACGTCGAAGATTTCGGACGACCAGCTTTTCTACGCGATGCAGCGCGGGCTGGGGCAGGAAGAGGCGGTGGCGCTGATCGTCAACGGCTTCGCCAAGGAAGTGCTGCAGCAACTGCCGATGGAATTTGCGGTGGAGGCACAGAAACTGCTGGGCATCAGCCTTGAGGGGAGCGTCGGATGATGCGCCGCGGCTTCGTCATTCCCGCCTGCCTAAGCCTTGCCCTGCTCGCCGCGTGCGGCGACGCTGGCTCAGCGGGCGAGAGCGGCCTGCTCGACACCGCGACGCTCGTGGAGAAATTGCCGCCGGAGGTCCGCGGCGCGGTCACCTCCTACGAGCAGGACCTGTTGAACGCCGCGGCCACCTACAAGGCCGAGTTCGGCCGCTGGCCGGTCAGCTTCGCCGAGGTGGCATCGGTCGCCGGGGCGCGTGAGGTTGCGATGAATATCCTAGCTGACGGCATCGGCGAGCAGATTCCCTTTGCCAGCCGAGAGACGTCGGAAAAGGCCGCCGATGCGATCATCGGCACCGCCGAGCGGCGCGTTCTGGACCGGATGAAAGCGCAAGATGCGCAAAATTGACGATCTTAACGGCTCGCCCAGGCACCAAGCCAAACCGACGGGGACAGCGATGTCCGCGGTGCCCCCGCTTATGCCCCGAATTGAGACAATATGGGCTGGAAACCACCTCAACTCCGGCATTAACCGGCCCGAATTAACTATAATTATCACCAGTCCGCATCCGGGGACATGGGACGTCACGCCTTTGTCATATGCTCGCCCTCTGTCCGAGTCGATCCGGAGAAACAGTCATGGCACGCGGTTTGGAATTCAACTGGTCGGACGCCGATCTGGTCGTCCATCCTGTGCAGGCCGTGACCGCCTATCCGACGCATCAGGGCGTGATCATCCGGCAGCAGCGGAAATCGGAACGCGATCGCGACGAGGTGGTCATGGTTCCGCATCATGCGGTGACCATGCTGATCCGGCGGTTGCAGCATCTGCAGAACACCAGCGTGATCAGCGTCGAGGAAGTCGCCAATTCGGAGCTGGCGGAAATCTTCGCCGCCGAATAGGCGCCGCTCAGCCCCTGCCCTTCGCGGGCTTTTCCCACATCCAGTCCACAAACCGGCGCACCCGATCAGCGCGCGCCGCGCTTCATTCTGCCTGAAAGTCTGACATGCTGAGAATCGAAAACCTGCACGCCACCGTCGCCGACAAGCCGATCCTGAAAGGCCTGTCGCTGACCATCAATGCGGGCGAGATCCATGCGATCATGGGGCCGAACGGCGCGGGCAAGTCGACACTGTCTTATGTGCTCGGCGGTCGGCCGGGTTACGAGGTGACCGACGGATCGGCGACCTTTGACGGTGCCGACCTGCTCGAGATGGAGCCGCATGAGCGCGCTGCGGCGGGGCTGTTCCTCGGCTTCCAGTATCCGGTCGAAATCCCCGGCGTGTCGAACGTCCAGTTCCTGCGCGAAAGCCTCAATGCCCAGCGCAAGGCGCGCGGCGAAGAGCCGTTGTCGGGCGGCGATTTCCTGAAACTCGCGCGCGAGAAGGCGGGGCTGCTCAAGATGGACATGGACATGCTCAAGCGCCCGGTGAATGTCGGCTTTTCGGGCGGCGAGAAAAAGCGCAACGAAATGGTGCAGATGGGGATCATCGACCCTAAGCTCGCGATCCTCGACGAGACCGACAGCGGCCTCGACATCGACGCGCTGCGCACCGTCGGCGACGGGATCAATTCCATCATGCGGCGCCCGGACAAGGCGGTGCTGCTGATCACCCATTACCAGCGCCTGCTCGACTATGTGCAACCCGATTTCGTGCATGTGCTGGCGGGCGGGCGGATCGTGAAGTCGGGTGGCCCCGAACTCGCGCTCGAACTCGAACGCGAAGGCTATGCGGAGATCGCGGCGTGATGACGCTGCCCGTCTTTATCCTCCCTGTCGCACAGCGATGGGGAGGTGGCAGCGGCGAAGCCGCTGACGGAGGGGCCATGGCGCGACGTCGCTGCCCCTCCACCACCGCTTCGCGGCGGTCCCCCTCCCCATGCCCTATGGGCACAGGGAGGATCGCATGACGGCCACCACCCACCCTTCACGCCGCGACGAAGCATGGCGCTACTCCGACATCGACGCGGTGACTGCCGCATGGCCGCTGCCCGCGCCCGAGAGCATCGTCGTGCCCGCGGGCGGCGAATTTCGCCGCGCGATCGTGCAGGATGCAGGCGCGATCCATCAGATCGAGATGAGCATCGGCAAGGGCGCAACCGCCGCGCTGCACATCCTCAACATCGGCGGTGCCTATGGCCGCATCGAGCTCGCGGTGACGCTCCACGAAGGTGCCGACTTCACGCTCGGCGCGGCGCAGATCGGCGGCCGCGATCAAAATCTCGAGATCGTCACCACCGTCACCCACGCCGAACCCGGCGCGACGTCGCGGCAGATGGTGCGCTCGGTCCTCGGCGGCACCGCGACCGGAACCTATCTCGGCAAGGTCGCCGTCGCGCGCGATGCGCAGCAGACCGACAGCGAACAGGATGTGAAGGCAATGCTGCTGGGTCGCAGCGCGACCGCGAACGCCAAGCCCGAACTCGAAATCTTCGCCGACGACGTCAAATGCGCGCACGGCTGCGCGATCGGCGAGCTCGACGCGATGAGCCTCTATTATCTCCAGTCGCGCGGCCTGCCGCCCGCCGAAGCGAAAAAGATCCTGCTGCAGGCCTTCGTCGCGGGCGTGTTCGACGGCGCCGAGGATGAGGCGCGGTTGCAGGAACTGGCGCTCGCCAAGCTGGGGGAATTGGTGTGAGCACCACCACCGCTCTTCGCACCTTCCCCGACGTCCGCGCCGATTTTCCCGGTCTGACGCCCGGCTGGCACTATCTCGACACCGCCGCGACCGCGCAGAAGCCGCAGGCGGTGATCGACGCGACCGTGAACGCGATGGGCCGCGACTATGCGACGGTGCATCGCGGGGTCTATGCGCGCTCGGCCGACATGACGCTCGCCTATGAGGCGGCGCGGCGGCGGATCGCGGCGTTTATCGGCGCGCGCGAGAATGAGATCGCGTTCGTGCGCGGCGCGACCGAGGCGATCAACCTCGTAGCCTATTCGCATCCGAAGAAGGGCCGCGTTTTGCTATCGATGCTCGAGCATCACAGCAATATCGTGCCTTGGCAGCTCGCGGGCTGGCAGGTCGATGTCTGCCCGCTGACAGCGGACGGCTGCATCGACCTCGACGCCGCCGAGAAGCTGCTCACACCCGAGCATAATATGGTCGCCTTCGCGCATGTCTCGAACGTGCTCGGCAGCCCGCTCGACGTCGCGCGTGCCGCCGATATCGCGCACCACGTCGGCGCCGAACTGCTGATCGACGGCTGTCAGGCGGTGCCGCGCCTGCCCGTCGATGTCGCCGCGCTTGGCTGCGACTATTACGTCTTTTCGGGCCACAAGCTCTACGGCCCCACCGGGATCGGCGTGCTGTGGAGCGACAAACTCGATACGCTCCCGCCCTGGCAGGGCGGCGGCTCGATGATCGACCGTGTGACGTTTGAAAAGACGACCTACGCCCCCGCCCCCACCCGCTTCGAGGCTGGAACGCCCGCGATTATCGAGGCGATCGGGCTGGCCGCAGCGGTCGATTATGTCGCGGCGCTGGGCGTCGATGCGATCCATGCGCATGAGGTCGCATTGGTAACCAGCGTGCGCGAACAACTTGCGCGCAAGAACAGCATCACCCTCTATGGCCCTGAAAACAGTGCTGGAATCGTAAGTTTCTCGATGGCGGGGGTGCATCCGCACGACATCGGCACTATCTTGGACGAAAGCGGGGTCGCGATCCGCGCTGGGCACCATTGCGCGCAGCCGCTGATGGAGCATCTGGGCGTTGCCGCGACAGCGCGCGCAAGTTTCGGTGTGTACAGCAATGACGACGATGTGGCGGCGCTGACCGACGGCCTCGCCCGCGTCGAGAGGATTTTCGGATGAGTGAGGATCGGATGATCAAGGTGGAAGAAGTCACCAGCGTCGAGGCGCCGCCCAAGGCGCGCGTCGCGGATGTCGAGACGGCGCCCGAGAAATTGGAACGCAAGCGCGACTATCTTGAGGGTTTCCTTGCTGCCAAGCCCGCGGCGGTCGATCCGCACGGCGTCGGCGGCGACCTGTACGAGGCCGTGGTCAACGCGCTTAAGGACATTTACGATCCCGAAATCCCGGTGAACATCTACGACCTTGGCCTGATCTATAATGTCGAGATCGACGAGGGCCATGCGGTCGTCACCATGACGCTGACCACCCCGCATTGCCCCGTCGCGGAATCGATGCCTGCCGAAGTCGAATTGCGCGTCGGCGCGGTGCCGGGCGTGGGCGACGCCGAAGTCAATCTGGTCTGGGATCCGCCCTGGTCGCCCGCGAACATGAGCGACGAAGCGCGGCTTGAGTTGGGAATGTTGTAATGAGCGAAACGAAAACCCGCACCCGCCCCGCCGCAGTCACGCTGACCCCCAACGCCGAAGCCCGCGTCGCAGCGTTGATGGCCGCCGCGCCCGCAAACGCGATCGGCGTCAAGCTGTCGACCCCGCGCCGCGGCTGCTCGGGTCTCGCTTACTCGGTCGATTATGTGACGAGCGAAGAACGGTTCGACGAGAAGATCGAAACCCCCGGCGGGGTGTTCTACATCGACGGCGCGTCGGTGCTCTATCTGATCGGCAGCGTCATGGACTGGGTCGAGGATGATTTCGCCGCGGGTTTTGTGTTCGAGAATCCGAACGCCAAGGGCGCCTGCGGTTGCGGCGAAAGCTTCACCGTCTGATCAGCGGCAAACCGACCATCCCGCAGTCCGTGCCGCCATGTCGAAATGGAAATGGTCGGCATGGGCGGCATTGTAATCGGGTGAAAGCACCGTGCTGAACAGGTCGCACGACCCGTCGCGAACCTCGTGTAGAAATTGGCGGCGGACGTCGGCATCGTCCCAGTCGTTGATCAACGCGATGCGTGTTCCATCGGCCAGGACGAACGCCGAAATGTCGATGGCATTGGCGGTCGAATGCTGGCTCGGCGCTTGCCCGCCGCGGATGGCACGGCAGTTGTAGCTGCCCAGATTTTCCAGCGCGACGACCTTTTGCCCGAAATGCTTTTGCGCCAGCGGCTGAACGACGTCGCGATTCCATAGCGCCATCGCGACGGTCACCGCGCAACCCGGCGCGGCATTCGCCGGGCGCATCGTCGGCACGAAACGATTGCCGGTGAGGACCAGGCGCTGGCTGGCGCGGCAGGTGCCCGTGCCGATCACCGGACGCCGTTCATATCCGGCGCCCGCGCGGTCGAGCGCCGCAAAGCAGGCCGTGTCGTCGCGCGCGAGCCCGACCAGCTTGCGCTGCGTCGCCCATCCCTGCGGATGCGCGACCTCGAAGCGCGCGGTTGGCATATGTTCGGGATGATCGCGCACCCATTGCATGCCGCGGATCGCGACAAGCGCAAGCACGACCGCGATACCGAACCAGATCAGATAGGGACGCGCGCTTTTCACCCCATTTCAATGGGGTGCGACGCCGAACTGTGCAAGCTCAGAGCGGTACGAATGTCACCTTCAGACCATCCTTCGGACGCGGGATCGGCAGCACCTGCCATTTCGGCTCATAGCCGGACTCGACCACGATGCGGTGCGTCGTGATGACATGATGGAAAAAGATCTTCGCCTGCATGTACGCAAAGTGCAGCCCCAGGCACATATGCGCGCCGCCGCCGAACGGCACCCACGCATATTTGTGCCGCTCGCGCGCGATCTCGGGCGAAAAGCGCATCGGGTCGAACTTGTCGGGCTCGGGCCAATGTTCTTCCATCATATGCGTATAGGCGGGGCTGACCCCGACCGATGTCCCGGCCGGGATGCGATAGCCGCCATATTCGAAATCCTTGAGCGCGCGGCGCGGAAAGCTCGGCACCGGGGGCACCAGCCGCAGCGCCTCCTTGAACGCCCATTCGGTCATTTCCAGCTCGCCCAGGCTGTTGTGGCCGACGCCCTCGCCCGCGGGCGACACCGCCAGCATTTCCTCGCGCAGCCTGTCCTGCCATTCGGGGTGCTTGGCGAGCATCCACACCATCGACGTGATCGAACTGGTGATCGTGTCGTGCGCCGCCATCATCAGGAAGTTCATATGATCGACGATCGCCTCAGCGCTCATATAGTCGCCATTGTCGTCGCGGGCGCAGCAGATCTGGCTGAAAATATCCTCGCCCGTCCCTTCGCGCCGCTCCGGCACCATGCGCCCGAAATATTCGACCAGATAGGCGCGACCCTTGGCGCCGCGGCCCATCGCGGTGAACGGCATCGGCACGCGGACGACGCCGATCGACGCCTGCACCATGTCGACAAAGGCCTTGTTCACCTTGTCGGCCTCGGGGCCAAAGGGAATGCCGAGGAAGCTGGTCGCCGCCAGGTCGAGCGTCAGCTTCTTGATCGCCGCATAAAATTGGAACGTCTGGCCGCTCCATGACGCGACGCGATCCTTGATCCCTTCGTTCAGCGATTCGGCATAATGGCGCATCGGCTCGGGCTTGAACGCGACCGACAGGATCTTGCGGTCGGCCCGATGCTTTTCGAAATCCATCAGCATCAGCCCGCGCGGGAACAGCAGGTTGAGCACCGGTCCCCAGCCCTGTTCGGACGAAAAGATCTTTTCGCGGTCGAACATGACCAGCTCGTTCGCTTCGGGTCCATGCAGCGCGACGCTGCGCCCGCCAAAACTGTTGTTACGATAGACGCGGCCATATTTGGCGACCATCCGCTTGGTAAAACTGCGATAGTCGCTGAGCTGTTCCAGGGTGTTCCCGATCACCGGATAGCCATCCTCGCCGGGAATATGATCGAGCGCCTGATCGGGGTTGCGCGGCAGCCAATGCTGCGTTTCGGGGCCAAAACGGGCTTCGGGCCATGTGATCTTGGTCGGCGCGTTCATCGGGTCCATCCTCTGTGGTGCTGCTTTATCGCCAAGCGTATCGCACTACTGACATCGATGCAAGTAACGCGATTTGTCCACTGCGCCACTATTCACCGCAAATTCAACTCGACTCATGCAGCTTCGCCGCCAACATGACCGGTCCGCCCGGACCCGACAAAGGAATGGCTCGATGCCCCTGACCTACAAACGCCCCCTCTCCCTCGCGCTCGGCGCCCTCGCCACGACGACGCTCGGCGGTTGCTATTATGGCGACGTCTATGGCGCGAGCTATGCGTCGGGCGGCGATTGCGCGGCGCGCTATGGCAGCGCCTATTATGATTATGACGGCTATGCCTATGACGACGGCTATGGCTATGATTGTTACGACGCGTCGGATTATGGCAGCGGCTTCGTCAACATTGGCTTCGGTGGCGGCTGGTACGATGACTATTATTATCCCGGCTATGGGATGTGGATGTTCGACAATTACCGCAACCGCTATCCACTGCGCGACCATTATCTGAACTATTGGGGCGGCCGCCGCGCGTGGTGGAAACATCATGGCAGCCGCGGCCACGGCCAGCCGGGACGCCCCGGCGACTGGAACCGCGGTGACGGCGATGGGCGGCCGGGCGATGGTCGACCGGGTCGTCCCGGCGGTTGGAACCGCGGCGATCGCGACAGTGACGGACCGCGCGGCACGCGGCCGGGTCGCGAGCGCGGAGAGAGTGCAACCGGCACGCCGCCCGTGACGACCACTCCCGCACGCCCCGGCCGCCCCGATTGGGGGACCGCTCGCCCGCGCCCCGTTCCGCAAGTCGACGGCAACACGGGACAGCCCCGCCCCGTCCGCAACAGGCCGGTACGCGCGCCCGGCGAAGCGGTTTCGCCCCCACGTCGCGGGCCATCGTCATCCGCGATGCCCGATCGCCCCCCGCGGTCGGAGCGTCCGGCGCCGACATTCCGCCCGCCGCCGGCCGCTGCGCAAGCGCCGCGCGCCAACCCGCCGGCCACGGTCAGCCGGGTCGACGCCGAAAACGCCGTTCGTCCGGAATAGGATTCAAGCCATCAGGCGGTGGCGTCTTGCGCCACCGCCTCATCGTCGTTCACCCCTGCCGACACTACGGTGGCGGCGACCAGATCGCCGATGACATTCAGCGTCGTGCGGCACATGTCGAGGAAGCGATCGACCCCCAAGATCAGCCCGATGCCTTCGGGCGGGATGCCGACCGAGGCCAGGATCAACGCGATCACCGGCAGCGACCCGGCGGGCACGCCGGCCGTGCCGATGCCGCCCAATATGCAGATCAGCATCACGAAAATCTGCTGCGTCAGCGTCAGCTCGATGCCGAAAAATTGTGCGAGGAAGATCACCGTCACCCCCTCGAACATCGCGGTGCCGTTCTGGTTCGCGGTTGCGCCAATCGTCAGGACAAAACGCGCCACCTTGTCGGGCAGGTGCAGCCGGTCGTGCGCGACGCGCAGCGCGGTCGGCAGCGTGGCGTTCGACGACGCGGTGGCAAAGGCCATGACAAAGGCCTCCTGCGTCTCGCGAAAAAAGGCGATCGGCGACTTTTTGGCCAGCGTCTTCAAAATGACCGGGAACACGATGAACATCTGAAGCGCGAGCGCGAGCAGCACGACCCCGACAAAGGCCGACAGGCGGATGATCAGATCCCATCCGAACTGCGACGCCAAGTTGAACATGAAACAGAAAATCGCGATCGGCGCGAGCTGGATCACGAGCCCGATCAGTTTCATCGCAACCGCGAACACCCCCTCGACGACCGATTTCAGCGCTGCCGTCTGGGGTGTTTGCACCAGCATCAGCCCGATGCCGAAAAATAGCGCAAAGAACATCACCGCAAGGACGTCATTGGCGCCCATCGCGGCGACGAAATTGTCAGGGACGATCGCGACGACCGCGTCCATCCCGGTCTTCGCCTCGCCCGCGCGGTCGGTAATGGCCTTAGCGCCCTCAGCCCCCTCGGCGATCAGGCTGCGCGCCAGCGCCGGGTCGACCCCACCCCCCGGCTGGAGCAGGTTGACGACGATCAGGCTGACCACGACCGAAATCGCCGCAACCACAACGGTGTAGATCAGCGTGCGCGTGCCGATCGATTTTAGCGCGCGCATCTCACCCATGTCGGCGACGCCGACGATCAGCGCTGATACGAGCAGCGGAATAACGAGCATGAACAGCAGGCGCAGGAATATCTGGCCCAGCGGCCCGGTGACATAGGTGGTCACCGCCGCAACCCAAGGGGCGTCGGGCGCGCCATAATGAACCGCCAGCCCGATAATCAGCCCGGCGAGAAAGCCCAGCAGCATGCGCCATCGCAGCCGCCGTGCACGCAAAGCGTCCCGGTCTGCTTCGTCAATCGCGGCGGCCTCGGCCATGGCTCAGCTCCTTGCTCGCCCCCATGGGGACGGCGCGAAGCTGCGGTTTATGCCTTGTCGACCGCTGGCTTGTTGGCGCCGTCCCCTATGTCATCACGAAGATCGAGCCCGCGGGTTCCATGGTGCGGTGTATGCGCCGGGGCATGCGGTCGTTCGGCGTCGGCGGGTTCGGGCACTTCGAGCATGCCTTCCCATTTGGTGATGACGCTGGTTGCCACCGCGTTGCCGACGACATTGGTCGCGGTGCGGCCCATGTCGAGGAACTGGTCGATCGCCAGAATAATCGCCACGCCTTCGACGGGCAAGCCGAACTGGGCCAACGTCCCGGTGATCACGACCAAGCTAGCGCGCGGCACCGCGGCGATGCCCTTTGAACTGATCATCAGCGTCAGCAGGATCAGGACCTGGGTGGTGATCGACAGGTCGATGCCATAGGCCTGCGCGATAAAGATCGTCGCAAAGCTCATATACATCATCGAACCATCGAGGTTGAAGCTGTACCCCAGCGGCAGCATGAAGCCCGAGATGCGGCGCGGCACGCCGAAGCGATCGAGCTGTTCGAACATCTTGGGCAGCGCCGCTTCCGACGAGGCGGTCGAAAAGGCGATCAGCAGCGGCTCGCGAATATAGCGAATGAGCATCCAGATACGCTGACGCAGGAAGGCCCAGCCCAACGTGAGCAGAATGACCCAGAGCAGCACCAGCGAGATGTAAAATTCGATGAGCAGCTCGAAATAGGTCGCGAGGATGCCAAGGCCGCTTTTTGCAACGACATTGGCAATCGCCCCGAACACCGCAAACGGCGCAAAGCGCATCACATAGCCGGTGATCTGGAGCATCATTTCGGCGAGCGCGTCGGCGCCGCGCACGAGCGCCGACCCCTTTTCGCCGATCGCCGACAAGGCAACGCCGGCAAAGATCGAAAAGACCAGGATTTGCAGGATATTGTTGGTCGCCAACGCTTCCAGCGCATTTTTGGGAAAGATCGACAGGGTGAATTCCCACGCGTCGAGCTTCTTGACCTCGCCCACCATTTTGGCGGCCTCGGCCGCGTCGGGGATCGGCGCGCCGATGCCAGGCTGGAACAGATTGACCATCAACAGGCCCAGCGCGATCGAGATAAAGCTGGCGGTGATGAACCAG
This sequence comes from Sphingopyxis sp. EG6, assembly GCF_003609815.1. NCBI lineage: Bacteria > Pseudomonadati > Pseudomonadota > Alphaproteobacteria > Sphingomonadales > Sphingopyxidaceae > Sphingopyxis > Sphingopyxis sp. EG6. Next base: position 820,926 of record NZ_AP017603.1, on the reverse strand, counting down.
ATGATCGCGCGCGTCCCGATGCGGCCGAGGGCGCTGCTGTCACCCATGTTCGCGATGCCGACGACGATCGTCGACAGCACCAGCGGCGCAACGAGCAGCTTGATGAGGTTGAGGAAGATGTCGGATAACAGCTTGAACGTCTTGGTCAGATATTCGAACCACGGATGGTCCGCGGGCAGGCCGACGTGAACCGCATATCCCGCGATCACACCGAGCGCCATGCCCGCCAATATATACCAAGTCAGCTTGCGGTCCATGCGGCCGTCCCCCTTGAATTTCTTAATGAGTGGCGCGCTTTTGCGGACCCGTTCTGCGCACCCTTTGAGCCGCCACAACGCGCAGCGTCAAGGGCGCGTCATGTCATGAAAAATACAATGGCGAAACAGGTCGACACCCCGGTGATGATGTTGAGCGGTACGCCGATCTTGACGAAATCGATAAAGCGATAGTCGCCCGCGGCATAGACAATCGTATTGGTCTGATAGCCGATCGGGGTGGCGAAACAGGCCGAGGCGCCGATCATCAGCGCGATCACCAGCGGCCGCGGATCGACTCCCAGTTCGGACGCGATCGCCAGGGTGACCGGCGTCATCAACGCCGCGACGGCATTGTTGCTCAGCAGTTCGGACAGGATCAACGCAAAGAAATAGATGCCAAAGACGAGCACCCACGGCGGCGCATCGGCGAGCGACGGCTTGACCCAGCCGACCATCATTGCGACCGCGCCGCTGTTTTCCAGCGCAAGCCCTACGGCCAGCATCGCAAAGATCAGGATCAGCACGTCGCCGTCGATCGTCCCCCATGCCTCTTCGCTGTCGATACAACGCGTGATCAGGATCACGCCGATCGCGATGATCGCCGCGACCCCGATGGTCAGCACATTTAGCGCCGCGAGCGTGACCACTCCCAGCATGCAGAGGATCGCAATCCACGCCTTGCCACGGCGAAAGGCGCGCACTTTTGCGAGGTCGGCGCCGATCAGGTGCGGGTTATCGCGCAGGGCTTCGACCTCGTCCGCCCCCCCCGCAACCAACAGCCGGTCCGCAGGGCGAATGCGGACGCTGGCCAGATCGGGGCCGGGCTGGTGCGCCGGGCGGTCAAGTCCGATGATCCGCGCGCGGATCTTTTGCAGAAAGGGGATGTCGATCAGCCGCTGGCCAATCGCGGGATGGTTCGATGCAACCATGGTTTCGACGACCATATCGCCCTCCGCCGGGTCGCCGCTCCCGATCCCGAGCCGAAATCGCCCCTGTTCGCGCCATGTCATCAGCGTGGCGCCATCGACCCGCAGGATCAGACGGTCGCCGGGCGCCAGAATCCAATTCTCGAGGTCGGTGCCATGAACAACCGCGGACGCGCGGCGAATCCCGACGATGCGCCCCGAACGCGGCAGGTCGCGGAACGCCTCGATCGTCATTCCGACCAGGTCATCATCGTCTTCCAGCACCAGTTCGGTCAGATATTGGTGCGCGTCATGGGTTCCCGCCGGGCCGTGGACCGGCTTGTCCGACGGCAACAGCCACCACATCAGCGCCAGCCCGATCATGCCCGATGCCGCGGTCACCAAGCCGATGGGGGTAATCTCGAAGATGCCGAACCGCTCCATTCCCGCATCGCGCACGATGCCGTCGACGACGAGGTTCGTCGATGTCCCGATCAACGTCAGAGTGCCGCCAAGCACTGCCGCGATCGACAACGGCATCAGCAGTTTTTTGGCGCTGACCCCTGTCACTTCCGCCAGCTTCAACATGATGGGGACCAGCACGACGACGACCGGGGTATTGTTGAGGAATGCCGAGGCGACAAGCGCGCCGACGAGCACTTCGACAATGGCGAGCCGCGGATGTTTGTCGGCGCGCTTCATGATCGCATCGGCGACGCGCTGGATGACCCCGGTGCGGATCAGCGCCCCCGACAGCACGAACATCGCGCCGATGACGATCGGCGCCGAGTTCGAAAACACCGAATACATCGCATCGGAATCGAGAATGCCCAGCGCCAGATAGATGCAGGCGCCAACGACCGCGATGACCGTGGCGGGCAGCCGTTCCAGCATGAAGCCGACAAAAATACCGGCCAGAATGACCAGCGATATGACCGCCTGATGCGCTTCGATAAAAGCCCGGATCGCTTCCATTACCGTCGCGTCAACCGCATTGCGCGCGGTGGAGCAATTTGTGATCGGCCAGCACCAGCGCCATCATCGCCTCGACCACCGGCGCGCCGCGAATGCCGACGCAGGGGTCATGGCGGCCCTTGGTGACGATGTCGGCGGCCTCGCCCGCCTTGTTGATTGTCGGCACCGGGGTCAGGATCGAGCTGGTCGGCTTGAACGCCACGCGGACGACGACCGGCTGGCCGGTCGAAATGCCCCCCGCGATGCCGCCAGCGTTGTTCGACAGGAAGTCCGGGCGGTTGCTGCCGTCGGTGGCGGGGCGCATCGGGTCGGCATTTTCTTCGCCGCGGAGCCGCGCCGCATGGAACCCCGCGCCGATCTCCACGCCCTTGACCGCGTTGATCCCCATCATCGCCGCGGCGAGATCGCTGTCGAGCTTCGCATAGACCGGCGCGCCCCATCCTGCGGGAACCCCGCTTGCCGCACATTCAATGACCGCGCCGAGCGAGCTGCCCGCTTTCCGCGCGGCATCCATCAGCCCTTCCCAGCGCTGCGCCGCAGCGGGATCAGGACAGAAAAAGGGATTGCGATCAATCTCTTCGAGGTCAAAGTTCGCAGGATCAATCGCATCGCCGCCGATTTCGGCGACCCACGCGTGGATCTGTACCTCCGGAATCACCAGCCGCGCGACGCCGCCCGCCGCAACCCGCGCCGCGGTCTCGCGCGCGCTCGACCGGCCGCCGCCGCGATAATCGCGGATGCCATATTTGGCGTCATAGGCATAATCGGCATGGCCGGGGCGATAGGCCTGCGCGATCTCGCCATAATCCTTCGACCTTTGGTCGACATTGTCGATCATCAGGCTGATCGGCGTCCCCGTCGTCTTGCCCTCGAACACCCCCGACAGGATGCGGACCTGATCGGGCTCCTGCCGCTGCGTCGTGTGGCGCGACTGGCCCGGACGACGCTTGTCCAGGAAAGGCTGGATGTCGGCTTCGGACAGCGACAGCCGTGGCGGGCAGCCGTCGACGACCGCGCCGAGCGCGGGGCCATGGCTCTCCCCCCAAGTGGTGAAGCGAAGAACGCGTCCGAAGCTGTTGAAACTCATGCCTCTATCCCATCCGGCCGAATGCGGGCGCATAGTCCGCCCGACCGCCTAGCGGCCAAGGCGCCGCCGAGTCCAGCATCATCGCCATGAAATGCGGCCCGGCAAAGGGCGACTTAAAGCGCGCCGCAAGGTCGGGCGAATAGCCGAAGCGCGGATAATAGCCTTCGTGCCCCAGCACGAAGCTGATCGCACAGCCCTGCGCGCCGAGCAATTTGATCCCGGCGCGGATCAGCGCCCCGCCGATGCCCTGCCCTTGGCAGTCGGGCGCGACCGACACCGGCGCGAGCCCGGCGCCCGACATCGCGGTGCCGTCGGCCTCGACATCAATGCGGCTGAACAGCAGATGCCCGACGATTTCGTCGCCCTGCTCGGCGACGAGCGACACCATGGCGTCACCGTCGGCGTCGATCATCCGCACCAGCTCTGCCTCGCCCTGATGACCGAATTCGGTCCCGGCAAAGGCGGCGCGGATAACGGCATCGATGGCGTCGGCATCCGCCGCCGCGGCGGCGCGGATGCCGAAGGCTTCAGACAAGCGCGATATCCGGCGCGTCTTCCTGTTTCATGCCCACCGTATGATATCCCGCATCGACGTGGTGCGTCTCACCCGTCACCCCCGACGCCAGATCGCTGAGCAGGTACAGCGCCGACCCCCCGACATCGTCGATGGTCACATTGCGGCGCAGCGGCGCATTATGCTCGTTCCATTTCAGGATCAGGCGGAAATCGCCGATGCCCGACGCCGCGAGCGTCTTGATCGGCCCCGCCGAAATCGCATTCACGCGCACCCCCTGCGGACCATAATCATTGGCCAAATATTTCACGCTGGTCTCGAGCGCCGACTTGGCCACGCCCATGACATTATAATGCGGAATGACCTTTTCGGCGCCATAATAGCTCAAGGTCAGCAGCGAGCCGCCGCCCTTGCCCGTCTCGGGGTCGAACGGCGTCATCATCGCCGCGGCGCGCTTCGCCACCGCGGTAAAGCTGTACACGCTGATGTTCATCGTCATCAGGAAATCGTCGAGCGTCACATCGGCATAAGCCCCACGCAGCGCTTCCTTGTTGGTATAGCCGATCGCGTGGACGACGAAGTCGATCGTCGGCCAGCGCGCCGACAGTGCGCCAAAGGCGGCGTCGAGATTGTCCATGTCTGACACGTCGCAATCGATCAGGAAATCGCAGCCGAGCTCGTCGGCGAGCGGCTTCACCCGCTTCAGCATCACATCGCCCTGGTACGAGATCGCCAGCTCGGCGCCCTGCGCATGCAGCGCCTTGGCAATACCCCAGGCGAGCGACTTGTCGTTCGCAAGCCCCATGATCAACCCGCGCTTGCCCGTCATCAGACCCGTCATTTTGTGTCTCCGGCCTTTTCAATAATCACATCATCGACGCGCCCAATAGCGTCATGGCCCAAATCCTCAACCTCGACGAGCGCAGCGTTGAGTTCGGCGCCCATCACCATACCCAATCCGACGAGATAGAAAAAGAACAGTGCGACCATCACCCCTGCAAGGCTGCCATAGGTCGCGTCATAGCTCAGCAGGCTGGCGAGCAGGGGCGGCAGCGCGAGCGTCACGCCGATCCACCACAGCGTCGTGAACAGCGCCCCCGGCCATTTCGGAAACTGCCGCGTGCGGTATTTCGATGGCGTCAGGCTGTAGAACAGCATGTAGATCGCAAGGAACAGGCCAAGCCCGGACACCGTGCGCGAGATCGCGACGACGCCGACCGACTGATATTGCTCGGGCAGCACGCGGGTGACGAATTGTTCGACCCCGACGATCAGCACCTGCATGCTGAACGATAGCAGCATCAGCACCACGGCGCCGGTGATGATGCCGATCGACAGCAGGCGATAATGGAAAAAGCCCTTGCTGAAATGCGTGCCATAGGCGCGGCGCAATATGTCGCGCACCGTTTCGATCAGGCTGCCCACGGTCCACAGCGCAACGAGCGCGCCGAGCCACAGGAAAATGCCAGTGCGCGCGCTCATCACTTCGCGGATCGGCCCCGCCAGCGCCTTGGCGACCGATGGCGGCATCGTCGAGAATACCGCCTCGATCGCCGCTTCGCCCCCGACGCTGCCACCGATCAGCGAAAAGGCGGCGGCGAGCAGGATGAAGAAGGGAAAGAGCGCGATCAGCGCCAGATAGGCAAGGTTGCCGGCATGGATGAAGCCGTCGGTATAGGTGCCGACGACGACACGGCGGACGATATGAAACACCCGCGTCCCCGGCCCCAGCCGTTCGCGGCCGCGATCGATGATCCCTTGGGCGCGCGCGCGCAGCTTGATCCGCTTCTCACGCTCGGCGCGCGCTTCGGGCGAATGCGGCGAATGACCTTCGGCCAGAAATTCCTTGCCGACCTCTTCGGCGACCTGTTTGGCGAGAGCATCCGCCGCCTTCTGGTCGGTCGCCTCAGTCACGCATCACACACCCAGATCGGCCCGCACGGCGCGCGGATCGGTCCAGTTGCCGAGCAAGGCCGACAGCTCGGCGGGATCGGCGGGCAGATCGACCATCAGGCGAACGAGCTGGTCGCCGCGCGCGCCGCCCTTCTGGCTGAACCCCTTGCCCTTCAGCCGCATGACCTTGCCCGACGTCGACCCCGCCGGGATCGACAGCATGACCGGGCCGTCGACCGTCGGCACCTTGACCTTGGCGCCCTTCACCGCCTCGTCCAGCGTCACCGGGAGGTCGAGCCGGATATTGGCGCCCTCGCGCACGAAGAACGGATGATCCTTCACCGTGATCGTCACAATCCCGTCGCCGGTGCCACCCGGTCCCGCCTGTCCCTTGCCGGCCAGACGCATCTGGGTGCCGGTTTCGACCCCGGCGGGCAGTTTCAGGTCGATCGTACCGCCGTCGGCCAGCGTGATGCGCTGCGGCGCCTGCGTCGCGGCGTCGACGAACGACACCGACAGGCGATAGGCGACATTGGCGCCCTTTTGCGGCGGCGCGCTGCGCCCGCCAAAGCCGCCGAAGCCGCCGCCCGCCGCACCGCCGCCGCGCCCGAACAGGCCTTCAAATATGTCGCCAAAATCGGCGCCCTCATTGCCGAAGCCGCCGAATCCGCCCTGCCCGCCGCGCGGGTCGCCGCGAAAACCGCCGCCGCCGCCATAGCCGAACGGCATCGCGGGATTGCCGTCGCCATCGATCTCGCCGCGGTCGAACTGCGCGCGCTTGGTCTTGTCGGACAATATGTCATACGCCCGCGTGACCTCGGAAAATCGCTCCGAAGCCTTCGGATTGTCCCTGTTCTTGTCGGGGTGCAATTCCTTGGCGAGCTTGCGATAGGCCGATTTGACCTCAGCTTCGCTCGCGCCCTTTGCGACGCCCAGGGTGGAATAGGGATCTGCCATTTTGTTCCTGTAGCCCGATAAGTGATTGGCCGGGAAGGCCCGATTGAGCGTCGATGTGGGAATGTGTCGCAAAGCGATCAAGTTCCGGCTTTCGCGATATCACGCACCGCCTTATGACAGCGCGCATGGCCGACGATCCCTTTGACCTGTTCGACACATGGTTCGCCGAAGCGCGAGCGAGCGAGCCCAATGACGCCAATGCGATGGCGCTCGCGACGACGACCGCCGACGGGCACCCGTCGCTGCGGATGGTGCTGCTCAAAGGTCATGGGCCCGACGGGTTTATCTTTTACACCAATCTCGACAGCCGCAAGGGCGGCGAATTGGCCGCCAATCCGCATGTCGCCCTGCTCTTTCACTGGAAATCGCTGCGGCGTCAGATTCGGATCGAAGGTCCGGTGACGCCGGTCGATGACGCCACCGCCGATGCCTATTTCGCGACGCGCAGCCGCGACAGCCAGCTTGGCGCCTGGGCGAGCGACCAGTCGCGCCCGCTGGCTGATCGCGCCACGTTCGAGGCGCGCTTTGCCGACATGCAGGCGCGCTTCGAAGGACGGGATGTACCGCGCCCGCCGCGCTGGTCGGGGTGGCGGGTGACCCCTGCCGCGATCGAATTCTGGCAGGATCGCGCGCACCGGCTGCACGAGCGAATGGTATTTACGCGTACCGGCGATGGCTGGGCGAGCGGGATGCTCTATCCATGAGCGCGGCGCGCCGCCTGCCGATCAGCCAGGTCGATGCCTTTGCCAGCCGACCCTTTACCGGCAATCCTGCCGCCGTGATGCCGCTCGAGGAGTGGCTGGGCGACGGCGTGCTGCAAGCGATCGCCGCCGAAAACAATCTCGCCGAAACCGCCTTCCTCGTCCCCGATGAGAGCGGCGAGGCCGATTATGAGCTGCGCTGGTTCACCCCGACGGTCGAGGTCGCCTTGTGCGGCCATGCGACGCTCGCCAGCGGCCATGTGCTGCTGTCGGCGGCACCATGGCGGCAGGAAATGCGCTTTCGCACCCGCAAGGCGGGCATCTTGCAGGTATCTCGCGTCGCTGGCGACGGGGACGACGACGAAGGCTACCGCATGGCGCTGCCCGCTTATCCCCCGGCGCCAAAGGCGATGCCCGACATCGTCCGCGCGCTGGGCGGTGATCCCGTCGAGACGCAGTGGCACCCCGGCGGCTATGCGATCATCGCCTATCGCGATGCGGCGAGCGTTCGTGCGCTGGCTCCCGACTTCCGCGCGCTGAAGGAAGGCGGCGATGTGCTTTACATCGCGACTGCGCCCGGCGACGGCGACCCGTCGGGCGCCGACGTCGTCAGCCGCGCCTTCGCCCCCGGTGCCGGGATCGACGAAGATCCGGTCACCGGCTCGGCGCACAGCGTCCTCACCCCCTATTGGGCAGCGCGCCTGGGCCGCGACCGTTTCGCCGCCTATCAGGCCAGCGCGCGCGGCGGCCACGTCGGCTGCCGCCTCGACGGCGACATGGTCGAACTGACCGGTCGCTGCGTCACGACGCTGGTGGGCGATTTCCTGCTGTAAAAAAAACGGCGTGTCGGCTTGCGACCCGTTGCGGACATAGCCGATCCTCCCCCACCGGGGGAGGGGGACCACCCGAAGGGTGGTGGAGGGGCACAGGAGGTTACCGCAGCGCCGGGCCTAAAGAACTGCGCTTTCCGGGAGCCTCGCGGTGGAGTACGACTTCGGCGGCAAGGCAAACCGATGGTGCCCCTCCACCAGCTTCGCTGGTCCCCCTCCCCGTTCCGGGGAGGATTGCTCCGTCCGCTTCCCACCTCCAAGCCACCATCCGCCGCAAAAAAAAAGGCGCTTTCCTACATTATCCGGCTGTGCCAGCCTTCTTCCCGGCTCGTTGATGCGGTGGATCAAGCCGTCGCTCCCCGGCTTGCACACGATCGGGCGCACCGCGCGCGTCGGGCGCCTCCCAAGGTGCAAATCGGCAGCGCATAAAGCTGAACTTTACTGAACTTTGAGCGAACGGCGCGCCCCTGCACCGCTCAAAGCGCCGCCGTCAGATCCGCGAGATGGCGCCGCAGCGCCGGAAACTGGTCGCCCTTTGTCACCCCGAGCCGGACGATCGTCACCCGCTGCGACGGCGACACGATGATATATTGCCCCTGATGGCCGATGCACGCGAACAGGTCGTTCGGGCCGCGGTCGGGCCACAACGCCGGCTGCGCTCCCGCCGGGCGCGCCCGGTTGAGCCAGATATGGCCGCCATAGCCGCGATCATTGGGCGACGGGCTCAGCATGAAATTCATCCAGCTTTCGGGCAGCAGCCGCTGGCCGTTCACCACACCATGATTGCGCAGGAATTCGCCAAACTTCGCATAATCGCGCGCCGTCGCGTGCATGATCGACCCGCCGATCATCGTGCCGTTCGCGTCGAACTCGGGCGTCAGGCTGGTCATGCCGAGCGGTTCGACGAGGCGGCCCGCGATGAATTCGCGCATCGCGTCGCGCCGCGCCGCCGGACTTTGCGACGGGGTCAGCGTGTCGGCCAAAATGTCCGACAGGATGACGCTGGTCGCCGAACTGTAGTTGAAAATCTCACCCGGCTGCGCCGCCGCGGGCTTCGCTTCGGCGAATCCCGCCATGTCGGTTGCGCCGCCGCCGAACAGCATATTGACGGTATCGCCCTGCCAGATCGGATCGCCGTTTTCGACATGCTCGAGCCCCGCCGACATATGGAGCAGGTGCTTCAGCGTAATCGCACCACGCGGATCGCCGCTGCGCTGCCACGCCGCGACCGGCGCCGGACCGTCGAGCGCCAACTGCCCGTCCGCGACCAGAAAGCCGATGAGCACCGCGGTGATGCTTTTTGCCATCGACCAGCTGATCAGCTTGGTCTCGGGGCCGAAACCCGCGGCATAGCGTTCATAGATCAGCTCGCCGTCGCGCAGCACGATCAGCGCGCGCGTCTCACCGACGTCGTCGCCATTGACGAACAGCGCATCGGCGCGCGCCTTGATCGCCGCGGGGAGCACCGGCAGCGGTTGCAGCGTGTCGGTTGCCGCCACTTCATCGAGCGAGGTGCCGAATTTCGGCGCGGGCGATGCGGGCGCCATGTTGCCCTGCCCCGCCGCCTGTACCAGCGACAAGGCGCCGAGCATCGCGAGAGCGGCACTTGCCAGCAGCCGTTTTTTCGTGATCATGGGATGAGTGACTAGCACCAACCCGACCGGTCCTTCAACGGGCGAGACGCCGACCGCGGCACCGCTGCCCGAGACACAATCCGCAACCCGACCGCGCCCCGGCAAGACGCCGAGCCGCTGGGGCGGCTGCCTGCCATGGCTGCTCGTCCTTGCGGTGCTGCTGACCGGCTTTGCGATCTGGAAATTCCCGTCGTTCAAGGCACAGGCCGAACTCGGATCGGCCTATGCGGCGCGGGTCGGCTGTTCGTGCCGCTATGTCCAGGGGCGCAGCCTGGAGAGCTGCCAGAGCGATTTCGAACCCGGCATGGAGATGGTATCGCTTAGCGAAGACCCGGCGACAAAGACGGTGACCGGCAGCGTCCCGCTGCTCGCCTCGCGCAGTGCGCGCTATGCGGGCGTGAGCGGCTGCCTGCTGCGGCCCGAAAACTAAGCCGCGATCCGCCGCGCCAACAGCGCAGCCGCCGCCGGGGCGCCGAACACCAGCAACCATATCCCGGCTTCCTCGACCCAGCCGTAACCGGCGTAAAGCACTCCGACGAGTAGGTTGCCGATCGAGATGACCAGCCACAAGATGAGGAACATCCGCGTCGCCCGTGCCGCGTCGCGGTTCGTCAGGCGGAGCAGGGTCAGCAGTGCCAGTCCGGCGAGCAGCATGATTGCCGTATGCGACATCGATCAGTCCTCCCAGGCTGGCGGCAAAATCGCCGAGACATGGCGCCGTCGCCACTCGCCCGGCGACATGCCCAGCTTGCGGCGAAAGATCGCGCACAGGTGCGCATGGCTGGAAAAGCCGGTCGCAAAGGCGATCTCGGCGACCGAGAGCGGGCGGTTCATCAGGAACCAGCAGGCGCGGCGCAGCCGCTGGCGCAGCATATATTGCGCCGGGGTGTACCCCGTCGCGCGCGCGAAATGAACGATCAGGCTGTTGACCGACATCCCCACCTCGGCCGCCATTTCCTCAACCGTCAGCGACAATTCGAGCTGGGTCTGGATATAGGCCATCAAGTCGTTGATGCGCTGGGTGACCGCGGACGAATCGCGGCGCCCCACCATGGCTTCCATCGTTTTGGCAAGGATGGTGACCAGCGGATCGGCCGCGGCGGCGTCGCCTGCGGCCAGCGCGCGCACCAGCGCGGCCAAGGCCATGTCATAATGCCCGGCAAGCGCGCGTGCGTCCGGCGCGACGACCAGCCGTGCCGCGGGTATTTCCACCTCGATATAGCGGACCCCGCCGCCCTTTGCTTCGCCATGATAGCGGCGTCCGGCGGGCGCCAGCCACATCTCGCCGGGCAAGGGGTCGCCCAGCGAGGTCCGCTGATCGTCCAGCCAGGTTTCCAGCCAATGATAGCTTCCAGCTTCGTATAAGTAGAGGAGATGGACGTCGCGTTCGACCGTCCAGCTCAACGGACCTTCGATACGATCAACGATCGAGGCGACCCTGAGTCCTCCCACTTCCATGACACAAGTATGGCAAGTTGGGGAGAATGTGAAAGCCTGCCATTTACGCCAAATCTATGGTTAAATCGAAGCTCCAAATTCTTCCGAAACGGCGGAAATTGGGGAAAAAATGCTGTTGCATCGCCCCTTTCGTGCGCCCTTTGGCGCGCCTGACGAGACCCCCCCCAAGGCGGGCGGCAAATATGCCGCCCGCCACCTTTTTTGGGGGCGTCACCGTGGCCCAAATCAGCCGTTGGTCAGAAACGCATCCATCGCCGCATTGACTGCATCGGGCGCTTCCCACGGAACGAAATGGCCGCAATCGGCGACGTGTACGATCTCGACGGCGGGAACCAGGTCGGCCATCCCGTCGAGGTTGCATGGCGGCAGTGCCACATCGTCGAGCGCCCAGATGACGAGCGTCGGTATGGTGAGCCTGGGGAACGGCACCGCAGGCGGCTCGGCATAAGGCGCGTCCGTGGCCGGAACGATGGCGGGTGAACCGCGATACCAGTTGATCATCGCGCGGCAGGTATCGCGATCTTCCCAATCCTTCAGCAATCGCGCGATCTCGTCGGGCGGCTGGATCCCGCCGCTCGGCACCCGGCCCGCGAAGGCGTGGGCAAGGATGCCCGCGATACCATGCGCCTCGATAATCGCATCGCTCGCCGGATCGCGAAAGATGCTGATATACTGGCTCGCCGCGCGCTGCTGTTCGTTCGTCTGCAGCAGGCGTTGAAAGATCGCGGGATGCGGGGCGTTGGCGATGACGGCGCGGGTGACGCGGCCCGACCACGCCGGATGCAGCCCGTCCGGCTGGCCACCCAAGGCTACCCCCCACGCGATCGCCCCGCCCCAGTCATGGCCGACGACGGTAAATTCACCGACGCCCAGCGCATCCGCGAGCGCGAAGACGTCGGCGATCAGCTTGTCGGGCGTATAGGATTCGACATCCTGCGGCTTCGACGAACCGCGATAGCCGCGCTGGTCGGGCGCGATGCAGCGAAAGCGCTCGGCAAAATGCGGCAGCTGGTACCGCCATGTCCGGTGCGATTCGGGAAAGCCGTGGAGGAAGATCAGCACCGGGGCGTCGCGCGGGCCGATATCGACGACATCGAGCTCCACACCGGTCGAAAGTTTCACGCGCTGCTGCTCAAAATCGCCGATCATCGCCATCGCTCCCTTGGTTTCGTTTCGAAACCTGATGGCGAGGAAGCGCGTGGCTGGCAAGTTGCAGCAAATGGCGGTGCGGGTTGAAAGGATGGATCGCGGCGGCGTTGGGGTGGATTCCCGCCCGTCTCCTACCTCCGTTTGTGTCGAGCGAAGTCGAGACACGCCGAAGACTCACGCCAAGCCACGCGTATCTCGACTTCGCTCGATACGAACGGGGATTGGATTGACCGGCAGCTTCCGGCCGCAACCCAACCCCTACGGATAACTCACCGTCTTCGGCACCTCAGGTATCGGGATAAATTCCTCGCTGTCGCCCGGAACCAGTTGGAATTTGCCATCCCTCCAATCATGCTTGGCCTGGTTGATGCGGTCGCGCGACGAACTGACGAAATTCCACCATACATGGCGCGGCGTCGCGAAGGCTTCGCCGCCGAGCAGCATCACCCGCGCGTCGCTGTCGGCACGCAGCGTCATCGCCTGCCCCGGCTTCAATATGTAAAGGCTGTGGCGATCGAGCCGGTCGCCATCGAGACTGGCATCCCCGAGCGCCACCAGCACCGCGCGTTCGTCGGCCTCGGCCTCGATCGGAATGCTCGCCCCGGCATTCATCAATATGTCTGCGTAGATCGTCGCGGCATGCTGGGTGATCGGCGAGGTGGCGCCCCACAGGCTGCCCATGATCACCCGCGCCGAAACGCCGCTATCCTCGATCAGCGGCAGGTCGCCCTTTGCGACATGTTCGAATGCCGGTTCGATCTCTTCCTGACCGTCGGGCAAGGCGAGCCAGGTCTGCATCCCCGAAATGCCCGACCCGGTCGCCCGCTCGGCCGCCGGGGTGCGCTCCGAATGGACGATACCGCGCCCTGCCGTCATCAGATTGCACGCGCCGGGGCGGATCGTCGCCAGCGTCCCCAGGCTGTCGCGATGGTCGATCGCACCCTCGAACAAATAGGTGACCGTCGCCAGATTGATGTGCGGATGCGGCCGCACGTCCATGCCCGCGCCGATGTCGAAATGCGCCGGGCCGAATTGGTCGACGAAGATGAAAGGGCCGACCATCGTGCGCGCCTTGCTCGGCAGCGTTCGCCGCACCTCAAATGCGCCAAGGTCGTGGGTCGAGGGGGTGATAATCTGCAAGTCGGCGTCAGGCATTTGGGGCATCTCCATATTTGCCAAACCGGCGCTTCAACTGACGATGACGATTGCGAAAGGCGATGTCGATCATCAGCCGGGCGATCGGCCGCGGCCATTTCGGTTCGAAGCGCAGTTCGTCGGTGACCACGCAACCGCCATCCACGGGATCGACGGTCCGGATGTGCTGCCAGCTGTGCGTCGACCCCATCCGCGACCGCTCAACGAAACGCCTGCCCGGTTCGAATTCGACCAGCGTCAGTTCGGTCCAGTCATATGGAATCAGCCCGAACGCCAGCACGCGGCTGCGAAACAGCATTTGCCCCGGAACAAATTCGGCATCGACCATCCCGCGAATTCCCGGCGGGGCCGTCATCCGGAAGATCGGCATCGCCTCGGCGTTGACCCCTGCAAGCGACATCGCTGCCGCCCAGACATCGGCGGCGGGCGTACGCAACCGCGAGCGGTAGCGAAGCTCGACAGGGGCGGCCGTCATCGCGCGTCCAGTCTTGCCAGCGTTCGCCGCGTCTTTTCGGTCTCGACATTGCCAGTGTTCAGGGTCGATCCCGGTTCGAGCAACACGACATGGCATTCGCCGTCCAGCGCCTCGGGACAATGTTCGACCCCGCGCGGTACAATGATGAACTCGCCGGGCTCGACGATCACATCGCCGCTGCGCAGGCCCATCTTCATCCGGCCCGCGACGACCAGGAACAATTCATCCTCGATATCATGATGATGCCAATCGAACTTGCCCTCGAGCTTGACCAGCTTGATCTGGAAATTGTTGATGTCGCCCGCGACATGCGGATTCCAGGCTTCGGGGATTTTGGCGAAGGCTTCGGCGAGGTTCACCTTGGCAACCATCGTCACTCCCCCGGCGCCGTCGCCTTGATCGCGAGAGCATGAACGCGCTGCCCCGGCAAATCGCCAAGCGCCTTGTTCACCGTACGCTGGCGTGCGACGCGGTTCATGTCTGCGAACCCTGCCCATTCGATGGTCAGGCTGAAATGCGATTCGCCCGATCCATCGTCTCCGCTGTGACCATGATGCTTGGCGCTGTCGTTGCTCACGACAAAATTGGCATCGGGAAATGCCGCGCGGAGCAGCCTTTCCATCTCTTGTTGCACGGGGCCATTGCTGCTCATGGGGTTGACCATAAGTGGTCCGTCGCCAAATTATAAGACCCCCCGTCCCCTGCTCCCCACCTCGAAAGCGCATTTTGTCCACGCCTCCTCGCCCTAACCGCTTCCATGGCCGCGTTCCCCGCGAGGCACCGTGCGCCGTGCCCGGATGCCGCGAGGCGGGCGAATTTCGCGCGCCGATGGCTTGGACCCGCTCGCCCGACGGGCCGCCGCAATATCGCTGGTTGTGCCTCGACCATGTCCGCGAATTCAACGCGGGCTACAATTTCTTCGAAGGCATGAGCGCCGACCAGATCATGGCCGCGCAATCGCCGACCGCGGGCTGGGAAACCGAAAGCCGTGCCTTCCGCGCCGCAGGCAGCGCCGACCTGCCGCCGCGCTGGGCCGATTTCAAGGATCCCATCGACGCGCTCGGCGCGCGATTTCGCCAGCGAATGGACGAAGCGCGGCGCGAGGCCGCCAACCCCGGCCTTTCGCGCGACGAACGGGCCGCGATGCAATTGCTCGGCCTCGCCGCCGACGCCGACCGCGCCGCGCTCCGCCGCCGCTACAGCGAGTTGGTGCGCAAATATCATCCCGACCGAAATGGCGGCGATCGTAGTTTCGAGACGAGACTCGGCGAGGTGGTTGCAGCATATCAGTTGCTGAGGAAGACCAAGGCATTCGCATAGGAGACGCGCAATGAGCGAGCTGGACCAAGCACGGATCGACGTGGTGCGCCGCCATATGGCGCTCGAGATCACCCACGATTGGGACGGCGTCATCGCGACCTTCGATCATCCGCGCTACGAACTGCTCGGCCCCGGCACGGTGTTTGACGGCGAAGCCGCGGTCCGCTCCTATTTCGCGGCGTCGCGCGAGCCTTTTCCCGATCAGGCGAACGAAGTCATCGCGATCGCCGCGGACGCCGTGACGCATACCGTGCTCGTCGAATTCTGGCTGACCGGCACGCATCTTGGCCCGCTGAAGCTTGGCCTGCGCACGATCGAGCCGACCGGAAAGGCGTTCCGCATCCGCATGGCGGCGAGTTTCGAATTTGCCCCGGATAGCGACAAAATTATCTGCGAACGCCCCTATTACGACCCGTCTGCGGTGATGAAGGCGCTTGGGTTGCTCTGAAAAGGCGTTGCAAGCTGAAACCGACGCCTATACCGCGCTAGCCGAAGCGCCGCGCGACCGGCGACTCTCTACCGACCGCCTTCGCTGGACCTTGTGACATGACCGATATTCCGAACAGCCTCCCCGATCACCACGGTTCGACGCTTCTCGCGGCGCCCGACGTCGAGGTCAGCGCGCGCGAGATGTTCGGGGTCGACATCGACATGATGGTCCCGGCCTTCAGCGAGGCCGATGAGCGTGTCCCCGACCTTGACCCCGCCTATGTCTTCGACGGCGATACCACGCTCGCGATCCTGGCGGGCTTCAAATATAACCGCCGTGTGATGGTGCAGGGCTATCACGGCACGGGCAAATCGACGCATATCGAACAGGTCGCCGCGCGGCTGAAATGGCCGTGTATCCGCGTCAACCTCGACGCGCACATCAGTCGCATCGACCTCGTTGGTCGCGACGCGATCGTGCTGCGCGATGGCCAGCAGGTCACCGAGTTCCGTGAAGGCCTGCTCCCCTGGGCGCTCCAAACCCCGACCGCGTTGGTGTTCGACGAATATGATGCGGGCCGTCCGGACGTCATGTTCGTGATCCAGCGCGTGCTGGAGACCGAAGGCAAGCTGACCCTGCTCGACCAGAACCGCGTCATCCGCCCGAACCCGCACTTCCGCCTGTTCTCGACCGCCAACACCGTCGGGCTCGGCGACACGAGCGGGCTGTACCATGGCACGCAGCAGATCAACCAGGGCCAGATGGATCGCTGGAATATCGTCGTCACGCTGAACTATCTGCCCGCCGCGACCGAAAGCGCGATCATCCTCGCCAAGGTGCCCGACACCGACGACACGACCGTCGCCAATATGGTCAAGGTCGCCGACCTGACCCGCCAGGGCTTCATCAACGGCGACATCTCGACCGTGATGAGCCCGCGCACGGTGATCAGCTGGGCGCAGAACGCCGCGATCTTCCACAATATCGGCTTCGCGTTCCGCTTGAGCTTCCTCAACAAGTGCGACGAGGCCGAGCGGATGATTGTCGCCGAATATTATCAGCGCGTGTTCGGCCAAGACCTGCCCGAAAGCGTAATCGGCAAGTGACGATGCCGCGCCGCCTGTTGGTGGCCGCAACTACGCTGGCTTTGTCTGGGTGCAGCATCGCCGCGGTCGATTATGGCCCCGTACGCCATGCCGACTATGTCGCCGATCCGCGCTGCACCGCCCAGCCGGGCGCAGTGGTCGATGGCGACGCCTTGCCGCTGTTCTTCGCGACGAGCCGCCTGCCCGACTGCCGCACCGACGATATCCGCCTGCTCCGACACCGCGGCGACACGATCCGTTATGGCCGCTTTGCCGTGCCGCGCGAAAGCGAGGTCGGCGGCAAGAAGAAGCTGCGTACGCCGATGGCGTTTCAGGCGTCAGTGGACTGGTGGACCGCGTTGCAGGCCGAGACCGACCGGCGGCAGGGCCGCGTGCTGCTCTATGTCCATGGTTATCGCGAGACATTCGAGACGACGTCGAAGGACGCCGCGCAGATCGCCCGGATGACGGGCTTCGACGGGCCGGTGATCGAATATAGCTGGCCGTCGCAGGGCGAGGTGCTGAGCTATGCGGTCGACGAAACCAACATGTATCACGACGTCCGCAATTTCCGCGACTTCCTGAAAACGCTCGCCGAGCGGCCGTGGGTCAAGGAAATCGTCGTCGTGTCGCACTCGCTGGGCGCGCGGCTGGTGATCCCGGCCATCGCCTTTGTCGACCGCACGTCGAGCAGCGCCGACAGCAGCAACATCTCGAACGTCATCCTGGCATCGCCCGACATCGATCGCGAAACATTCGAACGCGATATCGAGGAAGAAGTGCTGGCGCCGCGCCGCGTCGCCAACAACCGGCGGATCACCGTTTACGTCTCGCACGCCGACAAGGCACTCGCCGCGTCACGCGCGCTGCACGGCTATCCGCGGCTGGGGTCGCCCTATTGCTTCAACCCCTTTGAAGCTGCCGATCTGAAAACCAAGGGACTGCCGGTGCGCTGCTATCCGAAATCGGTTGCAGGCCTGACCGTGGTCGACACCACCGATGTGTCGCGCACCACCACTGGGCATAGCAATTTCCTGCGCAGCGCGGTCGCGTGCCGCGACTTCGTGGACGTGGTAGCCGACAAGCGCGCGCGACCCGACCGGGTGGCAACGCACCTGGCGCATGTGTTCCGGCTGCTTCCCGACCCGGCGGAACCGAAGCCCGATGACGAAGCGATCTGCAATCGCGTGCCGGTGGCTGCCAGCTTCTAAAAGCCGCACATGATGGCAAAGTCGGCGAGCCAGACGGCTGGGCCTTCGCCACGCCACAGCCACAACCCACCCGCCGCAATCACCGCGAACAGCCCGAGCGCTGCTGCGTCCTGCCGCGCCCATTTCATGCCGGTTGTAACCGCCTGACGGGAGCATCCGCAATCGGCAGATGAACCAGTCCCGCAAAGACCCCCAGCGCGATCGCAAAGCCCCAGGCGATGTCATAGCTGCCGGTGGCGTCGAAGATCAGCCCCGCCATCCACGCGCCGAAAAAGCTGCCGACCTGGTGGCTCAGGAACACGATGCCATAGAGCATCGAAAGATAGCGGATGCCGAAGATGCGCCCGACGATGCCGCTGGTCAGCGGCACGGTGCCAAGCCACAGAAAGCCCATCGCCCCTGCAAACACCAGCGCGCTCGCGTGGCTGAGCGGCATGAAAAGGAACAAGGCGATCACCACCGAGCGCGCGGTATAAAGCCCCGACAGGACATATTTCTGGCGCAGCACGTCGCCCGCGCGGCCGAAGATGTAAGAACCAAGGATGTTGAACAGCCCGACCAGCGCCAGCACCTGCGCCCCGATTTCAATCCCCAGCCCCTTGTCGTCGAGATAGGCGGGCAGATGCGTCGCGATGAACGCGATGTGGAAACCGCAGACAAAAAATCCGGCGTTGAGCAGCCAGAAACCACGGTGAACCGACGCTTCGCGCAGCGCCTCGCGCGCGGTCTGCTCGACGTCGGCAGCGACGCCCGGCCCGCCATCGGTCCGCCCCGCGACCCCGATCGCGAGCAGTCCGCAGAGCGCGACCAGCCCCGCCATGATCCACAGCGTCTCGTGATAACCGATATCGCGGAGCAGGATCGACGCCAGCGGCACGACGAGGAACTGGCCTAGCGAGCCGCCCGCGGTAACGATACCGAACGCACTGCTGCGCTTTTCCGGGCTGACGACGCGCCCGACCGCACCCAGCACCACGACAAAGGTCGTCGCCGACTGCGCCATGCCGATGAAAATGCCAAAACTGATGTGGAGCCCGATCGCGTCGGTCGCGAACGCCGCGCCGATCAGCCCCAAGGCATAGAGTAGCGCCCCCACCAGCACGACGCGCCCCGCGCCATGCTTGTCCGCTAATGCGCCGACGAAGGGCTGCACCAGCCCGAACAGCAGGTTCTGAAGCGCCATCGCCAGCCCGAAATCCGACCGGCTGATCCCGATATCGGTGCTCATCTGCGGCAGGAACAGCCCGAACGACTGGCGCACCCCCATCGCCAGCGTGACGATGAAGGCGGCGCAAAGGATGACGATCCAGGGACGGCGCATGGGAGAGACCATGCCGCGCGGATGCGCCCGCGCTCGTGCAAGGTCAAGCAAGCATAGCTATATTCCCCGCAAGCCGAATGCCGGGTACAGCACATCATCGCGACGCATCAGTTTTCACACCCTATCGCCGGACAGTTTGGATCCCTCCCCCTTGATGGGGGAGGCAGTGAGACTTGCCAGCTTGCTGGCTTAGTCGCAGCGGAGGGGGTGTGCTCTCGACCTGAAGCGACGGCGCAACGGCGCACCGTCACCCCCATCCAACTTAGCCTAGCCGCTGCGCGGCAAGGCTCCGTATCCTTCCCTCATCAAGGGGGAAGGTCTTCTCATCACCGCCGCAGCAGAGCGGATAATTTCGCACCGTGAAGCGAACACCGCCCGACGGAACTACGAAGCGTGCTCGTAAACTCCGGGCGGAAATGACTGACGCTGAACGGAAAGTCTGGACTCTGCTACGCACGGCGTTTGCCAATTGGAGATTCCGCCGCCAAGTCCCAATCCGTCAGTACATTGCCGATTTCGCGAGCCATCGCGCCCGACTGGTCGTCGAGATCGACGGCGGGCAACATAATGAGGCTATCGACGCGCCGCGCACGGCGATCATCGAAAATGACGGCTATCGCGTGATCCGTTTCTGGAACAATGATGTCCTCGCCAATATTGACGGTGTTGCTACCATTCTGACAAGAGCTTTGGCCGAGACCTCACCCCCACCCAACCCTCCCCCATCAAGGGGGAGGGCTTTAGAAGACCGCATCCTGCCATGACCGCCCAATCGCCCCTCGAAGATTTCAAAGCCGCGCTGTCGAGCGTTGCGCGCGCCGTTACCCGCGACGCCGAGGTTGAGGTCGGCTTTACCGCCGATGCCCCGGCGCAGATCGGCAAGGCGATCAAGGTGCCGACGCCGTCGCGCACGCTCCCGGCGGATCAGGTCGCCGAAGCGCGCGGGTTTGCCGATGGCTATGCGCTGCGCATGAAGCATCACAGCGAGAAGCTGCACGCGGCGGCGCGCCCCACCGAACCGCTCGCTGCCGCGGCGTTCGATGCGATGGAACGGGCGCGGATCGAGGCGCTGGGCGCGCGCCACATGGACGGGATGCGCGCCAACCTGTCGGCGAGCCTCGCGATGCGGATGCGCAGCGACCCGATTTCGCGCGCGCAGGGCCGCGACGATGTCCCAATGTCGAGCGCGCTCGAACTGATGCTGCGCGAGGCGCTGACCGGCGACGCCGCACCGCAGGGGACCGAAACCGGTCTCTCGATGGTCCGCGAATGGATCGCCAAGGAAGCCGGCGGCGATCTGACCGCGCTGTCGATGCTGCTCGACGATCAGGCGGCGTTCGCCGAAACCGCCAAGCTCGCGCTGCGCCACCTCGACCTGATCCACAGCGACGAACCGCTGGAACAGGGCGGCGAAGGTGGCGGCGAGGAGGATGAGAGCGAAGCCGAGGAAAGCCAGGACGAGCAGGAAAGCGAGGACGGCGGCGCCGGAGAAAGCCAGGTCGATGCGCGCGCCGAAATGGCGGGCGATCAGGCTGACGATGGCGACAGCGACCCCGACGCGCAGGAAATGGAAGCCGATGGCGAACCCGAAATGGGCGGCGAAGGCGATGAGGGCATGTTGCCCGTGCGCCCCAACCGCCTGCCGAGCGACATTCCCGATTTCAATTACCTGCGTTTCACCGACAAGCATGACGAGATCATCCTCGCGACCGAATTGTGCGATGCCGACGAATTGACGCGGCTGCGCGCCTATCTCGATACCCAGATGCAGCATCTGCAGGGCGCGGTGACCAAGCTCGCCAATCGGTTGCAGAGGCGCCTGATGGCGCAGCAGAACCGCGCGTGGGATTTCGACCAGGAAGAGGGCCAGCTCGACGCCGCGCGGCTGGCGCGTGTCATCGTCTCGCCCGGCCAGTCGCTGAGCCACAAGATCGAACGCGACACCGACTTCCGCGATACGGTGGTCACGCTGCTGATCGACAATTCGGGATCGATGCGCGGGCGGCCGATCAGCATCGCCGCGATCAGCGCCGACATCCTGGCGCGCACACTCGAACGCTGCGGCGTGAAGACCGAAATCCTGGGCTTCACGACGCGGACGTGGAAGGGCGGACAGAGCCGCGAGGACTGGCTGGCCGCGGGCCGCCCGGCGCATCCCGGTCGCCTCAACGACCTCCGCCACATCATCTACAAGCCCGCCGACGAACCCTATCGCCGCGCGCGCAAATCGCTGGGGCTGATGATGCGCGAGGGGTTGCTCAAAGAAAATATCGACGGCGAAGCGCTGATGTGGGCGCACCAGCGCATCATCGGGCGCCCCGAGGAACGCCGCATCCTGATGGTGATCAGCGACGGCGCGCCGGTCGACGACAGCACGCTGTCGGTGAACCACGGCGCCTATCTGGACCAGCATCTGCGCCAGGTGATCGACTGGATCGAAAACCGCTCACCCGTCGAACTGTGCGCGATCGGCATCGGCCACGATGTCACACGCTATTACAGCCGCGCGGTGACGATCATGGATGCCGAGCAATTGGGCGGCACGATGGTCGAGCAGCTGGCGGGACTGTTTGACGTGGATTGACTGCGCTGCCCTTCCCCCTTGATGGGGGAAGGATACGCAGCCTTATCGCGAAGCGATTAGGCGACGTTGGATGGGGGTGAGGGCGCGTCATGGCACCGTCATCGCATGCCCAGACGGCACCCCCACCGCTGCGACTAACGAACAAGTTCGTAAGTCTCGCTGCCTCCCCCATCGAGGGGGAGGGAATTGTCTCCGCGGTCCTTCCAACGCTAGGGTGACAACCCCCTCCCCCCTCGTTACAAACTGGCACCGGAGCAGCAGGGACTCGCGGCCTGACGACGAGCGCCGCTGCACCGAATAATCATGCTGTGGGTCGCCAGCATGGCTTGGGGCTGCACCGATGGCGGTGCGCGGCTGAGGGGGCGACTGTCACATGAAAAAAGCATCCGACCTGTTCATCGAATGCCTGGAGGAAGAAGGTGTCGAATATATCTTCGGCGTTCCGGGCGAGGAAAATCTCGACTTTCTCGACAGCCTGTCGCGGTCGACGAAGATCAAGCTGATCCTGACCCGCCACGAACAGGGCGCCGGTTTCATGGCCGCGACCTATGGCCGCCACACCGGCAAGACCGGCGTTTGCCTCGCGACGCTCGGCCCCGGCGCGACCAACTTCGTCACCGCGGCCGCTTACGCGCAGCTCGGCGGCATGCCGATGATGATGATCACCGGGCAGAAACCGATCAAGAAATCGAAACAGGGCCGCTTCCAGATTCTCGACGTCTGTTCGATGATGTCGCCGATCACCAAATTCACCCACCAGATGGCGTCGTCGGACAATATTCCGAGCCGCGTGCGCGAGGCGTTTCGCCTGGCCGAGGAAGAAAAGCCCGGCGCGGTGCATATCGAGCTGCCCGAGGATATTGCCGACGAACACACCGATTCGCGTCCGCTGAAGCGCAGCCATTCGCGCCGCCCGAACGCCGATACCAAGTCGATCCGCGAGGCGGTGAAGGCGCTGGAGAACGCAAAATCCCCGGTGCTCGTCATCGGCGCAGGCGCCAACCGGACGATGACGAGCCGCATGTTGCTGCAGTTCATCGAAAAGACCGGCATCCCCTTCCTCACCACCCAGCTCGGCAAGGGCGTGATCGACGAGCGGCACCCGAAGTTTCTCGGCTGCGCTGCGCTGTCGGCTGGCGATTTCGTCCACCGCGCGGTCGAGGCGTCGGACTGCATCGTCAACCTCGGCCATGATGTGATCGAAAAGCCGCCTTTCTTCATGAAGGAAGATGGCCCGACGGTGATCCACATCTCGAGCAAGACCGCCGAGGTCGATCCGGTCTATTTCCCGCATATCGAAGTGATCGGCGACATCGCCAACGCCGTTTGGCAGATGAAGGAAGACATCGTCCCCAGCGGCAGCTGGAAATTCGACCATATGCTGGCCTATCGTCAGGGCGAGGTCGACCATACCGCGCCGCTGGCGAAGGACGAACGCTTTCCGATCTTTCCCCCGCATCTGGTCCAGTCGATCCGCGACGCGATGCCCGACGACGGCATCATCTGCCTCGACAATGGCGTCTATAAAATCTGGTTCGCGCGCGGTTACACCGCCTATCGCCCGAACACCGTGCTGCTCGACAATGCGCTCGCGACGATGGGCGCGGGGCTGCCGTCGGCGATGATGTCGGCGATGGTCTATCCCGACCGCAAGGTGATGGCGGTGTGCGGCGACGGCGGCTTCATGATGAACAGCCAGGAGATGGAAACCGCGGTGCGGCTGGGGCTCAACATGACGGTACTGATCCTCAACGACAACAGCTATGGCATGATCCGCTGGAAACAGGCGAACATGGGGTTCAAGGATTGGGGGCTGACCTATGGCAACCCCGATTTCGTCAAATATGCCGAAAGCTATGGCGCGCACGGCCACCGCGTGGAAAGCGCCGCGCATCTCAAGGAACTGCTGGCGCACACGCGCGATACGCCGGGCGTGCACCTGATCGACTGCCCGGTCGATTATTCGGAGAATGATCAGATCTTGAACATCGATATCAAGAAGATATCGAAGGAAATGTAATTCCTTGCTCGCTGCTCCCCGGCGAAAGCCGGGGTCCAGAGCGCCCTTGCGCCACCGTTGCGCGTTCCAGCCCTGGACCCCGGCTTTCGCCGGGGAACGGAGAAGTAAGCTATGAAACTCAACGACGTCTATCCGCTCTATCTCAACAACAAGGCGGTGCAGCCGAACACCGATCTAGAGGTGACCGACAAGTTCACCGGCGAGGTCGCGTTTCGTACCGCGCTGGCGACCCCCGACGTGATCGACGAGGCGATCGCGGGCGCCGTCCGCGCCGCCGAACCGATGGCGCGGCTGGCGAGTTTCGAGAAACGCGACGTGCTGCTGCATTGCGTGACGCGCTTTCAGGAGCGGTTCGACGAGCTAGCCTATGCGCTGTGTGTCGAGGCGGGCAAGCCAATCGCCGACAGCGAGGGCGAAGTCACGCGCCTGATCGACACCTTCCGCATCGCGGCCGAGGAAGCGACGCGCAATTATGGCGAGGTGCAACCGCTCGATATTTCGGCGCGCGCCAAGGGCTATATGGGGATGTGGAAACGCGTTCCGATCGGCCCGTGCAGCTTCATCTCGCCCTTCAACTTCCCGCTCAACCTTGCCGCGCACAAGATCGCCCCGGCGATCGCGATCGGCTGTCCGTTCGTGATGAAACCCGCGTCGCTGACCCCGCTCGGCGCGATCATCATGGGCGAGGTGCTCGCCGAATGCGACATCCTGCCCGAGGGCGCGTTCAGCATCCTGCCCGCGAGCCGCGCAGGCGCCGACCTGTTCACCACCGACGAGCGGCTGAAACTCCTGTCCTTCACCGGATCGCCGGGCGTCGGCTGGGATCTGAAAGCCAAGGCGGGCAAGAAAAAGGTCGTGCTCGAACTCGGCGGCAATGCGGCGGTGGTCGTCGACAAGGACGCCGACCTCGACCATGCGCTCGCGCGGATCATCTTTGGCGGCTATTACCAGTCGGGGCAAAGCTGCATCCATGTCCAGCGCGCGATCATCCACGAGGACATCTACGACAAGTTCCGCGACATGCTCACCGCGAAGGTCAAGACGTTGAAATCGGGTGATCCGAAGCATCGCGACACCTTCATCGGGCCGATGATTTCGGTCAAGGAAGCGCAGCGGCTGAAAGGCTGGATCGACGATGCGGTCGCCGCGGGCGCAACGCTGCTCGCGGGCGGCGGGTGCGAGGGCAATATGCTCGAGGCGGCGCTGCTAGAGGATGTGCCGCGCGATGCGGATGTCGTCGTCGAGGAAGCCTTCGGCCCGGTCGTCGTGCTGTCGAAATTCGCCCAATGGGACGAAGCGCTGGCCGAGGTCAACGACAGCAAGTTCGGCCTGCAGGCCGGTCTGTTCACCAGCGACATCCAAAAGGTGCTGGAGGCGTGGGATCATCTCGACGTCGGCGGTATCGTCGTCAACGACGTGTCGAGCTACCGCGTCGACAACATGCCTTATGGCGGGGTGAAGGACAGCGGCCTCGGCCGCGAGGGCGTGCGCTTTGCGATCGAGGATATGAGCGAGATCCGCAATCTGGTGATCCGGCGGACGTAATTCGTCGCCCCCGCGCAGGCGGGGGCCGCTAGCCGCCTATTCCTGCAGGGCCGCGTAAACCGATCGCGGCTCCCGCCTGCGCGGGGGCGACGTTACCCGACTAACGTCACAAAACCGCCGCCAAACCGTCGCCGAACCGACGCGGGTTTGAATCGCACAGTGTAACAAAACTCCTGTCTAGCCCGTGAGCAGCTAAGGCTGCCACGGAGCATGACATGGCCTCGATCTCGACCCTGCCGATCCCCGCCCGTTTTGCCGATCCCTTCACCACCGATCCGCATATTCCCGAACGCGTGATCGGCGAGCGCCGCAACTATCGCAGCGTGTGGGTCAGCGACATCCACCTCGGCACCCGGGGTTGCAACGCCGCGATGCTTATCGACTTCTTCGACCATGTCGATTGCGAAACCCTGTATCTGGTCGGTGACATCATCGACGGCTGGCGGCTCAAAAAGCGGCATTTCTGGCCGCCCGAGCATAATGACGTCGTCTGGCGTGTGCTGAAGCGCGCCAAGCGCGGTACGCGCGTCGTCTATGTCCCCGGCAACCACGACGAGATGGTCAAACCGTTCGACGGCTTCGATTTCGGCGGGGTCGAAATCCGCCGCGAGGCGATCCACGAAACCGCCGACGGTCGCAAGTTGCTCGTCGTCCATGGCGACGAGTTCGACGCAGTGATGCTCGCGCACCGCTGGCTCGCCTTCGTCGGCGACGCTGCCTACACCGCGCTGATGAAGTGCAATGTGGTGGTCAACCGCATCCGCAGCGCCTTTGGCCTCCCCTATTGGTCGCTGTCGATGGTCGCCAAACACAAGGTCAAGAATGCGGTCCAATTCATCGGGCGGTACGAAGAAGTCGTCGCCCACGCCGCGCGCTCGCGCGGGGTCGACGGCGTGGTGTGCGGCCATATCCACAGCGCCGAGATGCGCGAGATCGAGGGCACCGAATATTATAATGACGGCGACTGGGTCGAAGGCTGCACCGCGCTGGTCGAGCATCATGACGGGCGAATGGAGATATTGCACTGGGCCGAGGAAGTCGCGAAGCGCAGCGCTCCCGCGACGCTCGAACTGCCCGCACCGGCGCGCGCCGCATGAAGATCCTGATCGTCAGCGACGCATGGGAGCCGCAGGTCAACGGCGTCGTGCGGACACTGCAGGCGACGATCGCCGAACTGCGCCAGGCGGGGCATGAGGTCGCGGTCGTCTCGCCCGACCTGTTCCGGTCGATCCCCTGCCCCTCCTACCCCGAAATCCGCCTAGCGCTGGCGGGGTGGCGCAAGGTCGGTCGGCATATCCGCGCCTTCGCCCCGCAGGCGATCCATATCTCGACCGAAGGACCATTGGGGCTGGCAGCGCGGCGCTGGTGCCTGAAGCACGGCTTTCCCTTCACCACTGCCTATCACACGCGCTTTCCCGAATATGTCGCGGCGCGGCTGCCGATTTCCCCCAAAGTCGTCTGGCGCTTCATCCGCTGGTTCCACCGCCCTGCGCGGCACATCATGGTCGCGACGCGCAGCCTGGTGCGCGAACTCGCCGAACAGGGACTTGAGCAGACGATGATGTGGGAGCGCGGCGTCGACCACGATCTGTTTCGCCCCGACCGCGCCGCACACCCCTCTTATGCCGGTCTGCCGCGCCCGATCCAGCTCTATGTGGGCCGCGTCGCGGTCGAGAAGAATGTCGGGGCGTTCCTCGACATCGACCGTCCGGGAACGAAAGTGATCGTCGGCGATGGACCCGCGCTTGCGGCACTCAAGGCGCAGCACCCCGGCGCGCTGTTCCTCGGCAAGCTTGGCGGCGAAGCGCTCGCGGCGGCCTATGCCGGTGCCGACGTGTTCGTCTTCCCCAGCCGCACCGACACCTTCGGGCTGGTGGTGATCGAAGCGCTGAGCTGCGGGACGCCCGTTGCCGCCTTCCCGGTTCCCGGCCCCGGCGACATCATCCGCGATGGCGCCGGAGCGCTCGACGAGGATCTAGGCCGCGCGATCGATACCGCATTGACGTGCGACCGCGCCGACGCCGCTGCGCTGGGTGCGCGCTACAGCTGGATGAGCTGCACGGGGCAGTTCGTCCAGGCGTTGTCATTTGTCCCCGCTGGTCAGATGCCCGAAAGCAAGCTCGAAACCGTCCGTGTCGCAGCCTGATCCCTTCCCCCTTGATGGAGGAAGGATACGCAGCCTTATCGCGAAGTGATTAGGCGAAGTTGGATGGGGGTGGCGGTGCGGCCTTGCACCGTAGTTTCAGACCGAGAGCCCACCCCCACCGCTGCGACTACGCCAGCAAGCTGGCAAGTCTCGCTACCTCCCCCATCAAGGGGGAGGGAAGATGTTCGTCAAAACGTCTTGCGCCACTCCAGCTCGATATAACGGCCCAAGGGGTCGATGTAGCCGGGCTGATAATTCAGCGGCACTACCCCGTTCGCGTCGGTGATCTTGCGCTGCGCATCGAACAGATTGTCGATCGACAGGCGCAGGCGCGATCCCTTCAGGAACGGCAGCTTCTCGGTCAGCTTCGGCACCTGATTAAGGTCGGCGAAAAAGCGCAGGTTGAACGTCGCAAGATCGCCGAAGTTGAGGTCGCCCGCGGTGCCGCCGGTCACCGTGCTGCCGCTGTCATATTTGCCACTCAGGCGAAAGCCGAGCCCCTTGTAGAACAGCCCGCCGTCGAGTTCGAGCAGGTGGCGGTTGCTGCCGCCGCCGCTGCCGGTCGCCGAACCGTCGAGCAAATCGAGTTCGGGAACCCCCGGGCGGATCTGGATCGTGTCGGTCAGCTTGTACGTATGATACAGCGACACCGACCAGCGTCCGCCCTGCGGACCGCCGCCAAACATGGCACCGGGCCCGCCGCCGCCGCGCCCGCCGCGCCCACCCATCCGCGGACCACCAGCGCCGCGCGGGCCTGCCGCACCTGTGCCCGGGCCGCCACCGGGGCGTCCAGCCTGCTCGGGTTGGCCAAAGCTTTTGCCGAAGTTCAAGCCCCAGCGAATCTGCGAATTTTCGACCTGGTCGAAGTTCACCGGCCGCTGGTCGAGTGCGATCAATACGCCATTGGCGTCGCGCGTCACGCGGCCCGGGAACGCCGCCTCGATCTCGGGCGTCAGCAGCGGCAGGCTGTTCGCGGTGTCGTTGCTCTTGTTGCGGTTGTAATTGACCGACAGGCGCAGGCCTTCGATCATCGGTACTTCCCAGTTCAGCCCCAGCTTCAGGTCGCGCCGCTGTTCGGCGAGCAGGAAGGGATTGCCGCCGGTCGTCGTCGTAATCTCCACCGTCTGCCCGGTCGCAAAATCATAATAGGTGACCGCGGGCGTCACCAGCGGTGCCGCACCGAGCTGCTGGATGCCGGGGGCCGCCTCGTCATTGTTGAAGCTGGCGATCAG
Organism: Sphingopyxis sp. EG6; assembly: GCF_003609815.1. Lineage (NCBI taxonomy): Bacteria > Pseudomonadati > Pseudomonadota > Alphaproteobacteria > Sphingomonadales > Sphingopyxidaceae > Sphingopyxis > Sphingopyxis sp. EG6. The sequence goes on along the minus strand of NZ_AP017603.1, from coordinate 792,042 downwards.
CGACAGATTGTCGGTGACGCCCCAGTTGAGGCTCGCCCCCCAGCTTTTGAGCGCCTCGAAATCGCTGGGATTGGCGACCTGACCGCTCAGCGTCAGCGACATCCGGCCGATGTTGCCCACCTCATATTCGGGATCGAGCAGTGGCAGCGTCAGCGAGCCGAACACGCTGGGCGTATCGCGCCACAGATCGGTGGTGGTGACCAGGCCCGAGCGTTCCGACTGGCTGTCAAAGCGCAGCCCCGAATAGCTGCCGGTCATCGACAGGCGGATCGGCCCGGCCCAGCCCTCGGTCACCGTCCCCGACAGGTTCGCGCTGCCGCCAAAGCTTTGCTGGCTGCTGTCGAAGCGGTCGCGCGCGCCGGTCACCCGGTCGGTGAAGGTGCGCTGATCGGCGTCGCCATAATTGCCCGACAGCGACCAGCGCCAATCGCCGAGCATGCCGTTGACGCTGGCGGTCGTCGTCAGATTGCGGCTGCGGCTGTCACGTTCCAGCGGCACATCGCCGCCCGCGACGACAGGACCAAGGAACGACAGACTGTCGGTCTGGTCCAGCCGCAGGTTGATCGACGCATCGGTCACCTTGTTCAGGCTGCGCTGGATCGTCGCATCGATCAGATAGGTATCGCTTTCGGGCAACAAGCTGCGCGTTGCGGGGCCAAGTCCGCGCTCGCTTTCGGTGAGCATCGTCGACTGTTCCCAGCCCGCATTGACGTTGACCCGGCCATTTTCGCCGATCGCCAGGAAACTGCCCTCGACTTCGCTCTGGAACCGCCCGCCCTGCGTCGGAACGCCGCCTTCGGCCTCGACCGCGACCTGCCGGAAATTGGGCTTGAGCACCATGTTGACGACGCGCTCGTCGGCCGAATAGCCATATTGCAGCGCGACTTCTTCGGGGAAAATCTCGACCTTGGCGATCGCCTCAGGGGGCAGGTTGCGCACTTCGCCAAAGCCGCCGATCCGGCGTCCGTTGATCAGGATGATCGGTCGCCCGCCGCCGCGCCCACGGCCCGAGCGCGTCTGCGGCGCCAGCGCCTCGAGCAGCTCCGACACGTTCGATACGCCGTAACTGGCAATCGCCGCCTCATCGAGCTCGGCCTCGGCCTTGATGTCGGTTTCCAGCTGCCCGGCAAGGCGCGGCGCGGTCACGACGATTTCGTCGCCGTCGATCTCTTCATATTCATCTTCGGGGTCGCTCGACGCGCTGACGACCGGCGCCGATGGCTGGTCAGCGATCGCCGTCACCGCGGCGCTGGCAGGCATCGCATCGGTTTCGGCCATGGCGGGCCAGGCGAGCGCGGCGCTGGCGGTGAGCAACAGCGCGCGCGCGGAAAGGGAGAGATGGGCATGCTTCATGGGGGGAGAGCCTTCTGTTTTTTCTTGCTTCTTTTTGGCGCGACCGGACTGAACCCTTGCTGACGCGCATCTTTGTGGCCGGTTCATTTATGTCGCAATTGTCGCAACAATGTGTCGAGGCCATCCGCGTTCCACCAACGGGCCATATCGACCGCTGGACAGCATGGCGCGCTGCCCTTATCGGCCAGCCATGCCGACTCCAGACACATCCGCCGCGCCGAAGTCCGATCATGGTGAATCAATCCTGATCATCGATTTTGGCAGCCAGGTGACCCAGCTCATCGCCCGCCGCGTCCGTGAAGCGGGGGTCTATAGCGAGATTGTCCCCTTCACTTTGGCCGAGGCCGCGCTCGAACGCATGCAGCCGAAAGGGATCATCCTTTCCGGCTCGCCCGCCTCGGTCCCCGCTGACGGCAGCCCGCGTGCACCGCAATCGGTGTTCGACAGTGGCCTCCCCATCCTCGGCATCTGTTACGGGCAACAGGTGATGAGCCAGCAGCTCGGCGGCCGCGTCGAACCCGGCGGTGCCGATGGCGAGCGCGACGGCGAATTTGGCCGCGCCTTCCTGACCGTCACCGAACCCTGCGTGCTGTTCGACGGCTTGTGGGAGGTCGGCGAACGGCATCAGGTTTGGATGAGCCACGGCGACAAGGTCACCCAATTCGCCCCGGGCTTCCGCATCGTCGCGGTCAGCGACGGCGCCCCCTTTGCGCTGATCGCCGACGACGAGCGTCGCTATTATGGGACGCAATTCCACCCCGAGGTCGTCCACACCCCCGACGGCGCCAAGCTGATCGCCAATTTCGTCCGCCACGTCTGCGGTTGCCACGGTGACTGGACGATGGCCGAATTCCGCGCCACCAAGATCGCCGAAATCCGCGCGCAGGTCGGCGACCAGCGCGTGCTGTGCGGCCTGTCGGGCGGCGTCGACAGCGCGGTCGCGGCGGTGCTGATCCACGAAGCGGTCGGCGAGCAGCTCACCTGCGTTTTCGTCGACCACGGCCTGCTGCGCATGAACGAGCGCGAACAGGTCGAGCGGCTGTTCCGCGACCATTACAATATCCCGCTGGTCGTCGTGGATGCCGAGGAGCGCTTCATGGCGGGCCTCGCGGGCGTCACCGATCCCGAAAAGAAGCGCAAATTCATTGGCGCCGAATTCATCAACGTGTTCGAGGAAGAAGCGAAGAAGATCGGCGGCGCCGATTTCCTGGCGCAGGGCACGCTCTATCCCGACGTGATTGAATCGGTTTCGTTCACCGGCGGACCCAGCGTCACGATCAAGAGCCACCACAATGTCGGCGGCCTGCCCGAGCGCATGAACATGAAGCTCGTCGAGCCCTTGCGCGAGCTGTTCAAGGACGAGGTGCGCTTGCTCGGTAAGGAGCTTGGCCTTCCCGACATCTTCGTCGGCCGCCACCCCTTCCCCGGCCCCGGCCTCGCGATCCGTATCCCCGGCGAAGTCAGCAAGGAACGCTGCGACATCTTGCGCAAGGCCGACGCGGTTTATCTGGAAGAAATCCGCAATGCCGGTCTCTACGATGCGATCTGGCAGGCGTTCGCGGTGCTGCTCCCGGTGAAGACCGTCGGCGTGATGGGCGATTACCGCACCTACGATCATGTCTGCGCGCTCCGCGCCGTCACCTCGACCGACGGCATGACCGCTGACATCTACCCCTTCGACGCCAGCTTCCTCAGCCGCTGCGCGACGCGCATCATCAACGAGGTGCAGGGCATCAACCGCGTGGTGTACGACTATACGTCGAAACCGCCGGGGACGATCGAGTGGGAATGATTCAGGCCCATCCGAACGCCGCCGATTTTACGCTATAGCCCTCCATAACACGCTGAAATAGCTAAATAAATTGTCCGCCATCTATCGCCGTCTATCGCGGGGCATGCCTCGGGATCGACGGTATAGCTGACGGTATGGCGGCTCTTGTTTCATCGTCAGATTGCATATACCGTCACGGCTTAGAGAGCTTATGACGGTATTTTTTTCGGCATTACTTCTTTGAAATAAAAAGGAAATGTTCCGTTCAGGGAGGCCGGTTTTGGCCTGACGGTATAATTGGTGGCTCTCTAGCGTTTTTTGAACGATTTCGGAGGGTCCAATGCTGACTGACGCCGCCATCAAGGCACTGAAACCAAAAGACAAATTATACAAGGTCGCTGACCGTGACGGTATGTACGTCGCGGTGCAGCCCTCGGGGGCCATCGTGTTTCGTTACGACTACCGCATGAACGGTCGCCGCGAGACCTTGACGCTTGGCCGATACGGCTCGGCCGACCTATCTCTGGCGCGTGCGCGGGAGAAGCTGATCGACGCGCAGCGCGCCATTCTCGAAGGGCGGTCGCCTGCTCAGGAAAAGCAGCGGGAGAAGCGCCGGATCAAGGAGGCAAAGAGCTTCGGCGAGTTTGGTGAACGCTGGCTGCAAGAGCACCGGATGGCTGAAAGCACCCGTGCGATGCGCCGCTCGATCTACGAGCGGGACATCCTTCCGACGTTTCGGAATCGGCTGCTGACGGAAATCAGCTCTGAGGATTTGCGGGCGATGTGTGCGAAGGTGAAAGCCCGTGGCGCGCCCGCCACGGCGGTCCATGTCCGGGACATCGTGAAGCTGGTTTACGCCTTCGCGATCCTGCACGGGGAGAAGGTGCCGAATCCCGCCGAGGAAGTCGGGCCGGCCTCGATCGCCACCTTCGTTCCCAAGGACCGCTCGCTATCGCCCGCTGAAATCCGCGTCATGCTCAGCCAACTTGAGCATGTGGCGACCCTGCCGACCATCCGGCTCGGGCTGAAGCTGTTCCTCATCACCATGGTTCGCAAGAGCGAGTTGCAGGACGCGACCTGGGATGAAGTGGATTTCGAGAATGCGGTGTGGTCGATCCCGAAGGAACGGATGAAGCGTTCCAAGGCGCACAATGTCTATCTGCCGGATCAGGCGATCGACATCCTTGTCGCGCTCAAGACCTGCGCCGGCAACTCCAGATACCTGCTGCCGTCGCGCTATGACGCGGACGCGCCGATGTCGCGGGCGACGTTCAACCGCGTGACCTATGCGGTCGTCGAGCAGGCCAAGAAGGCGGGACTGCCGCTGGACCCGTTCACCGTCCATGATCTCCGCCGGACGGGCTCGACACTGCTCAACGAGCTGGGCTTCAACAGCGACTGGATCGAAAAGTGCCTCGCGCATGAGGACGGCCGGTCGTCGCGCGGCATCTACAACAAGGCGGAATATGAGCACCAGCGCCGCCACATGATGCAGGAATGGGCCAATCTCATCGACGCCTGGGTCGCAGGCCAGAAATACGTCCCGACGCTCTATCCGGCGTCCATGGACCTTCTGGTTCCCGAGCCTAGTCTTTGACGGGCCGGGCTTTCCTCAGATTGACGTCAGGTGACGGCGCTCGCTTGATGGCTTTTGCTCTGGAGGCTTGGCGGCGTTGCTCAAGCCAAGCCTCCACTTCGCCGAGATCCCAGACCACGGTTCGGGCGGTCAGATAGAAGCGCTGCGGAAACTCGCCGCGCTGTTCCATGTCATAGATGGTCGTGTCGGCAAGCGGGACGATCTCGCGAAGCTGATGCCGCCGAATGGTGCGCTTGGTGAGTGGGGGCGATTGGCTCATCTCCGGCCCCCGTCGCCAGCGATCCGCGTGGTGCGGGCCTTCGTGTCTTCTTTGTCGGTAGCTCCGACGTTCAGGGTCGCCATAGCGCGCCTCGCTCCTTCAGCACCGTGTTCAGCGTTCGCCGGGAGGCGGCCAGCAACGTGACTGCGATCTCCTCGGCGCATGGCGGACTGTGGAGGGCGATCGGCGGCGTGTAGCGTGCCGTATTCGCGCCTACGCGCAGAAGGCACCCCGCCGGCGCTGGCTGGAGAAGGTCGAAGCGTAGGGAGCAGCGGGAGCGTAACCGCCGCTCCCACGGCTTAGCCCGGCGTCCGCCGCGCCTTGGCAAAGCCGCGATCGGTGGCAATGAAGCGCTCCAGCATCGGCACGATCAGCTTGGCGGGTTCGATCGGCGCGCCGCCTTCAGCGAGCAGGCGACCGTATTCGGTCAGGTCGCGATGGAGCGCCGCCGGCAGCTCCAGCGCGATCCTGACGGGTTTGTCGTCGGCGATGGGGCCGAGTTTCAGCTTGGCCATGGTCAGTTCCTGTAGGGCTCGAACACGATGTCGCGCGTGACGATGACCCTGACCGGGAAGCCGGGGCGGATGGTCAGCGTCGGCGCGACCTGCAACTGGCGCTGGATGATCTGCTGGCCGGCCTGGTTTACCGTATCCTGTGCTCCGTCGCGGACGGCGCGGATCAGGCGATCATTGTCGTCGGTGGCGAGTTCCGCGCCGACGCCGAGCAGGGTCGAGAGCGCGGCGGCCTTGGCGAGATCCCACCAGTGGTAGTCGATGCCATCCTCCAGACCGGCATAGCCCTGCGTGTCCGCGCCCGGCTGGCGCTCGAGAACGATGGAGCGGCCGTTCGGCATGATGAGCCGGTTCCAGACGAGCAGTACGCGGCGCTGTCCGAACTGGACGCCGTTGTCATATTGGCCGATGAGGCGCGTGCCCTGCGGCACGAGCAGGATGCGCCCGGTCGGGTTGTCATAGATGTTCTCCGTGACCTGGGCGGTGATCTGGCCCGGAAGATCGGAACGGATGCCGGTGATGAGCGCCGCTGAGATGACGGCGCCGGCCTGAAGCACGAAGGGCGAAGCCGGCGGCGTGACGCGATCGGGCGTGACCGTGCGGCGGTCGGCCGCCGCATTGAGGAAGGCGAGCTGCTTGTCTTGGCCGGTGGCAGGCTGGCCCGCTGCGCCGGCCAGGTCGAGGCCCGCAAGACCGGGCATCGCGCCGGCGGGGCTGGCGGCCATCGAGCCCTGCCGCGACTGAAAGAAGACGGTGCTGAGACGGGCGGCCTCTTCCTCGGCGCGGCGGCGCTGTTCGGCCTCGCTGACGCCGGGCGTCGGGACCGCGGGCGTGGCGACGGGCTGGCCGCTGTTCTGCGCGTCGAGGATCGGTCGGCCGAGATCGCCGGGCAGCGCCGGCCCGAGGACCGGGCCGGTATAGTCCTTCGGCAATCCGGCGAGACCATCGGCGGTCTGGCGGTTGTTGGTGGAATAGAGCTCTTCGCCGGTATCGCCCGGCGCGCGGGTCTGGAGAGCATAGATCAGCGATCCACCGATGCCGATCAGGGCGACAGCGGCGACGCTGGCGAGCATCTTGCGCGATAGTCGGGTGACGCGCGGCGGCTCGCTGCGCAGGCGCATCGTTGCGGCATTGGTGTCTGGGGTCTCGGTCATGATTGTGGCCTCCCGTCGGTGCGGACGATCCTGACGGTCTGCTGGCGGTCGCCGGCACCAAGGCGCAGCTCGGCCGCGCCGAACAGCCGGTCGACGATCAGGATGTGTTGATAGATGCGGCTGTTGACGATCTGGGTTTCGCCGTTGGGGCCGATGACGAAGATCGGGGGCATCTCGCCCTGCACGATCCCGCGCGGGAACTCGACATAGACGCGGCGGCCGTCGTCATAGACGGCGACGGGCTTCCAGGGCGGCGTATCGCCGGTGAGGCCGTAGCGATAGTTGCGCGCGGGGGCGGCGGGAATGACCGGCGTTGCCGGGATGGCCTGCTGCCCGCCGCGTGCGGGTGACGGATAGGCCCAGGCGACGGCGGGCATATAGGGCTTCTCGCCCGAACGCAGCTCGATCATGTACGTCCGCTTGTCGGTCGTAATGACAAGATTGGTGGTGATGTCGGCCCGCGAGGGCTTCACCAGCACGAGGACGCGGCGACCGACGCCGGAGCCGGATTCGGTGTCGCCGATGATCCAGCGGGCGGTGTCGCCCGCCGCGATCGGCCCGGAGCCGGTCAGGCTCTCGCCCGGTTCGAGCGCGATGCTCGTGATCTGGCCGGGCGCGGCATAGACCTGATAGAGCGCTCCTTCCGACCACGGATAGACCTGGATGGCGTTGTAATAGCCCTCGCGGCGCGGCTGCACGCGCGCGGCGGCATTGGCGTTCTCTACGCGGCCGGTGGGCGTGCCGGCAGTCTCGCCGCCGCGTGCGACGGTCCAGGCCGGCGGCGTGTTGAGGGGCTTCGGGCGCTCGTCCGTGACGGTCGCAGGAACGGCGGGCAGCGGCGGCACGCTGGCGTCGTAGCTGATCTCGGGCGGCCGGTTGGTGGCGCAGCCGGCGAGCACTGAGGCGGACAGCAAGAGGACGATGGCGGCGGGCTTGCGGATTGCGCGGTTCACTGGCCCATCTCCCGCGACCAGTTGATGGCGTTGACGTAGATGCCGAGCGGATTGGCCTTCAGCCGTTCGGCGTCGCGCGGCGGCTGAAGTGTGATCGTGAGAATCGCGGTCCAGCGCTGGGTCGAGGCGAGCGCGCCGTTCTCGAATTGCCGCTCCATCCAGGCGACACGGAAGCTGTTGGGCGATGCGCGAATGACGCTGGAGACCTCAACGGCGATCTGCTGCTTGCCGACCTTGGCGAACGGATCGTTGGTACGGGCATAGTCGTTGAGCGCAGCCGCGCCGCGATCGGTCGTCCAGTCATAGGCGCGAAGCCAGTTCTGGCGGACGATGATCGGATCGGCGGGAATGCTCCTGACCTGCTCGACGAAGCGGCCGAGATGCCATGCGATTTGCGGATCGGTCGGGCGGAAATCCGCCACGGCTGGCGCGACGGTCTGCGATTGGCCGAGCTTGTCGACCTGCACCACCCACGGCACGACGGTCCCGCGCGCGGACTGGATGATGAGCGCCCCGGCGAAGCCCGCCGAGAGGATCAGCGAGCCGAAGGCCATATAGCGCCAGTTCTTGGCCTGCACACGGGCCGAGCCGATCCGCTCGTCCCAGACCTGGGCGGCATTCTGATAGGGCGTCTCGGGTTGGACGGTCTTGCCGTAGTGCGCGGCGGGTCGTTTGAAGAGGTTCATGAGCGGTCGCTTTCAGAGAGGTTGATGGAAGAACCGGAGCCGTGGCTGTCGCCGGAGCGGACGGCATGGGCGGCGGCGCTGACGCCGTGGCTGACCGTCTGGCCGCGCTTCATGCGCTTGGCCCAATTGGGCGGCGTGCCGTCCGTCGTGGCCGATGGCGTGGGTGCGGCGGCGGCAGCTTCGCCGCCTACCGTTCCCATGGTCGAAGAGCCGCCGGTCGCACCGAAGCCGGCCTTCGCGCCGTCGCTGAAGCTGGATTTGAGGCTGGCGGCGGCACGGCGAAGCGGCGACGACGCGGCATTGCCTGCGGCGTTGCCGGCTGCGCGGGCGGCACCGCCGATGCCTGATGCGACGCCGGAAGCCCCGGACTTGCCGAGCGAGCCAACGCTGTAAGCGGCAGACGCAGCACCTACCGCGGTCGCGCCGCCGCGCGCCGCTGCGGCTCCGCCGGGGAGCAAGGCGGTTCCACCCTTCGCGGCCAGCATCGCACCACCGCCTGCGGCCATGGCGGCGCCGCCGACGGCGAGGCCCGTGCCGATCGCCGCGCCCGCGCCAAGCTGTGGGCCACCGGAAACGAGGCCGTTGGCGATGCCGGGACCGAAGATGCCGAGACCGACCAGCGAGAGTGCGGCGAGCACGACGGCCATGGCGTCGTCGATGCTGGGGGTCTGGCCGCCGAACCCTTGCGTGAACTGGCTGAACAGCGTCGAGCCGATGCCGATGATGACGGCGAGCACCAGAACCTTGATGCCGCTCGAAATGACGTTACCGAGCACCTTTTCGGCCATGAAGGCGGTCTTGCCGAACAGGCCGAACGGAATGAGGACGAAGCCGGCCAGCGTAGCCAGCTTGAATTCGATCAGGGTGACGAAGAGCTGAATGGCGAGGATGAAGAAGGCGAGAATGACCAGCGCCCAGGCGAAGAGCAGGCACGCGATCTGGATGAAGTTCTCGAAGAAGGCGACCCAGCCCATGAGGTCAGAAATGGATTCGAGCAGCGGCCGGGCGGCGTCGAGGCCGGTCTGTGCGACCTTGCCGGGGCGGAGCAGATCGGCGGTCGAAAAGCCGGTGCCGCTGGCCTTGAGGCCGAGGCCGGCGAAGCTGTCGAAGACGATCTTCGCCAGGCTATTCCAGTTGCCGATCAGGTAGGCGAAGATGCCGACGAACAGCGTCTTCTTGACGAGCCGCGCCATGATGTCGTCATCGGCGGCCCAGGACCAGAAGAGCGCGGCCAGGGTTACGTCGATGACGATCAGCGTCGTGGCGATGAAGGCCACTTCACCGGAGAGAAGGCCGAAGCCTGAGTCGATGTAGCGGGTAAAGGTTCCGAGGAAGTTGTCGATGACGCCTGCGCCGCCCATGACTCACCTTCCTTCCGGTGCGGCCGGCGCGGGCGCGCGGCCAAGGAAGCGGTCGCGGGTCTCGGACCAGACGCGCAGGCAGTCGGCGTCATCGGCCGCTTTCTGGCCGAGCCTCTGGCATCGGCGCTGGCCTTCGCGCAGCGGATCGCGGTCGGGTTGGTGAAGGGCAGTCGGCGAAGATGCCGGCGCGTCCTCCTTGCGGGTCATCTCGATCGCCGTTGCCGTGATGGCGACAGCGACGAACACGATAGCGCCGAGGCGGGCCAGCATCTTGCCGTCCATGAGGCTGCTCCTTCTGGCGATTACTTGCCGCTGTTGAACATCTGGGCGTTGCCGGGCTGGTAGCCGGCGCCGGGCGTCAGGAACCTGCGGCGCTGTTCACGCCCCTGTTCGGCGGCGGCAGCGCGTTCCGCATCGGTGAGCGCGCTCGCCCGGCCATTGGCGGAGATGACCGCGACGAGATCGGAAAGCTGCTGCGACTGGAGCGCGAGAAGCTGGTTGCCGGCCTGCGCCGCCTGCAATGCGCCGGTGGCGGACTGGCTCTGGCCGACCAGCGCGGACATCTGCGCGCGGTTGCTGTCGATGTTGCCGACGACACCGGCCTGCACGCGCATCGCGTCCTGCAAGCCGCCGACCGTATTCTTCCAACGGTCGCGGGCATTGGCGACGAGCTGCTGATTGGACGCCGAGAGCGAGACGTTCCCATATTTCTGCTGGAACATCTGGTCGATCTGCTGGACGTTGAAGGCGATGCCCTGGGCCTGCTGCAAAAGCTGCTGCGTTTTCTGGACGGACTGCTGAATCTGCTGGAGCGCCGAGAACGGCAGGCTGGCGAGGTTCTTCGCCTGATTGATAAGCATCTGCGCTTCGTTCTGAAGCGAGGTGATCTGGTGGGTGATCTGCTCCAGCGTGCGCGCGGCGGTCAGGACGTTTTGCGCGTAGTTCGAGGGATCGAAGACGATGATGGCGTGCGCGGGCGTCGCCACCATCGGCGACAGCGCGAGCGGCGCGGCCGCGAGCATGGTTGCGGCGAGCGCCATGGCACGCGAGCGGAAACGGCGGATAATCATGGTCAGGACTCCTTTGCTGCTTTGGGGAAAGTCGGGATGAGGTCGGCCGCCCAGGCGGCGTCGCGGGCGCGCAGCCACGCGGCGAGAAAACCTTCGCGGCCGTGTTCGGCGACGAGGTTGGCGATCAGGGTCTGGTCGGATTTGGAGGATGCGGCGCAGAGCGCGATCCCGACTTCGGACAGGCCCAGCTCGAACAGGCGATTGCCGCGCCGCGACTGGCAGTAGTAATCCCGCTTGGGCGTCGCCCGCGCCAGGATCTCGATCTGGCGATCGTTGAGCCCGAAGCGGCGATAGATCGCCGTGATCTGCGGTTCGATCGCGCGTTCGTTCGGCAGGAGGAGCCGTGTCGGGCAGCTTTCGATGATGGCCGGAGCGATGCTCGAGTTGTCGATGTCGGAAAGCGACTGCGTGGCGAAGATGACGCTGGCGTTCTTCTTGCGCAGCGTCTTCAGCCATTCGCGGAGCTGGCCGGCAAACCCGTCATCGTCGAGCGCAAGCCAGCCTTCATCGATAATGAGTAGCGTCGGGCGGCCGTCGAGCCGGTCGCCGATGCGATGGAAGAGATAGGCGAGCACGGCGGGCGCCGCGCCGGTGCCGACCAGCCCTTCGATCTCGAACGCCTGCACGTCGGCCGCGCCGAGATGTTCGGCCTCGGCGTCGAGCAGCCGGCCATAGGCCCCGCCGACGCAATAGGGCCGGAGCGCCTGCTTGATGTCGTTAGACTGGAGCAGGACGGCGAAGCCGGTGATGGTGCGTTCTTCGACCGGGGCCGACGCGAGCGATGTTAGCGCCGTCCAGATATGCTCCTTCACCTCCGGCGTGATCGTGATGCCCTCGCGCATCAGGATCGCCACGATCCAGTCGGCCGCCCAGGCGCGTTCGTAGGAATCGTGGATGCGGGCGAGCGGCTGAAGTGAGACGGAAGCGTCGGAGCCTTCGGTGAGGCCGCCGCCGAGATCGTGCCAGTCGCCGCCCATGGCGAGCGCGGCCGCCCTGATGCTGCCGCCGAAGTCGAAAGCGAAGACCTGGGCTTGGCTGTAGCGACGGAACTGCAAGGCCATGAGCGCGAGCAGCACGGACTTGCCCGCGCCGGTCGGGCCGACGACCAGCGTATGGCCGACGTCACCGACATGAAGGGATAACCGGAACGGGGTCGAGCCTTCGGTCTTGCCATAGAGCAAGGGGGGCGTACCGAAATGTTCGTCCCGTTCCGGCCCCGCCCACACTGCTGAAAGCGGGATCATGTGGGCGAGATTCAAAGTGCTGATGGGCGGCTGGCGGACATTGGCGTAGGCGTGGCCGGGCAAGCTGCCGAGCCAGGCGTCCACCGCATTCACCGTCTCGGTCATGGCCGTGAAATCGCGGCCCTGAATGACCTTCTCGACCAGCCGCAATTTCTCGTCGGCGATGCGCGGGTCGGCGTCCCAGACCGTGATCGTGGCCGTGACATAGGCCATGCCGGCGACATCCGCGCCGAGTTCCTGCAAGGCCATGTCGGCGTCGGCCGCCTTGTTGGACGCATCGGTATCGACGAGGGCCGACGCCTCGTTGGTCAGGACTTCCTTGAGGATCGCGGCGATCGACTTGCGCTTGGCGAACCACTGGCGGCGGATTTTGGTGAGGAGCTTGGTTGCGTCGGTCTTGTCGAGCAGGATCGCGCGGGTGCTCCAGCGATAGGGGAACGCCAGACGGTTCAGATCGTCGAGCAGGCCGGGCGTCGTCGCGGTCGGAAAGCCGATGATGGTGAGGATGCGCAGATGCTCGCCGCCAAGGCGCGGTTCGAGCCCGCCGGTCAGCGGCTGATCGGCGAGCAGCGCATCGAGATAGATCGGCGTCTCGGGAACGCGGATGCGATGCCGGTTCGTCGAAACGGTCGAGTGCAGATAGGTCAGCGTCTCCGCGTCATCGAGCCAAGCACATTCGGGCATGAAGCCGTCGAGCAGCGCCAGTACGCGGTCGGTGCGGTCGGTGAAGCTGCGCAGGATTTCATGGGGATCGACGCCGGTGCGCTCGCGGCCCTCGTAGAGCCAGGTCTCAGCGCGGGCGGCTTCCTCGGCGGGCGGCAGATAGAGGAAGGTCAGGAAATAGCCGGACACGAAATGCGCGCCGGCTTCCTCGAAGTCGGCCTTGCGCTCAGCATCGACCAGGCCGGAGGCCGGATCGGGGAAAGTGCTATCGGGATAGGTCGCGGCTTCGGAGCGCTGCGCCTCGACGAAGATGCTCCAGCCGGAGCCGAGACGACGGAAGGCGTTGTTGATGCGGGATGCAACCGCGACCAGCTCGGCGGCGACGGCGGAATCAAGATCGGGACCGCGAAAGCGCGCCGTGCGCTGGAAGCTGCCGTCCTTGTTGAGCACGACGCCTTCGGCGGCGAGCGCGACCCACGGCAGATAGTCGGCGAGGCGGCTGGCGGAACGGCGATATTCGGCGAGATTCATCATGGCTGCGTCCCCTCAGACCGACAGATGGCCGGGGATGCGCAGGTGCCTGCGCCCGACCTCGACGAAGAGCGGATCGCGCTTGGCCGCCCAGACCGCCGCGAAATGACCGACGGCCCAGATAGCCAAGCCGACCAGCCAGAGGCGCAGGCCGAGGCCCACGGCCCCGGCCAGCGTCCCGTTGAGGATCGCGATGGAGCGCGGCGCGCCGCCGAGCAGGATGTGCTCGGTCAGCGCGCGGTGAACCGGGACCGTGAATCCCGGCACGTCCAGTTGCTCGAATGCGACTGCCATCAGACGAGCGCCCCGCCGCCGAACGAGAAGAACGACAGGAAGAAGCTCGATGCCGCGAAGGCGATCGACAGGCCGAACACGATCTGGATCAGCTTGCGGAAGCCGCCCGATGTGTCGCCGAAGGCAAGCGCCAGGCCGGTCGCGATGATGATGATGACCGCAATGATCTTGGCGACCGGGCCTTCGATCGACTGGAGGATCTTCTGGAGCGGCGCTTCCCACGGCATGGAGGAGCCGGAAGCGTGCGCGGCGGGCGCGAGGACGAGGTTGACATAGGCGACGGCGGCGACCGTCGCGACGGTGCGGCGCACGCGCATGGGGATACGGATCATGAGGGTTCTCCTGTGCTGCTGGGGGTGGCCAAAGGGCTGGGGCGAGTGATGCGATAGTCCCCGTCCGGCCCGAGCCCTTCGACACGGGCGAGTTCGGCGAGCCGGCGCGCGGCGCCGCGGCCGGAGAGGACGGCCACGAGGTCGATCGTCTCGGCGATCAGCGCGCGCGGGACCGTGACGACGGCTTCCTGGATGAGCTGTTCGAGGCGGCGCAGCGCCCCGATGCCGGTTCCGGCATGGATGGTGCCGACGCCGCCGGGATGGCCGGTGCCCCAGGCTTTGAGGAGGTCGAGCGCTTCGGCGCCGCGCACCTCGCCGATGGGGATGCGGTCGGGGCGCAGGCGTAGCGATGAGCGGACGAGATCGGAGAGCGTCGCCACGCCATCCTTCGTCCGCATGGCGACGAGGTTGGGCGCAGCGCATTGCAGCTCGCGCGTGTCCTCGATGATGACGACGCGATCGGCGGTCTTCGCCACTTCGGCGAGCAGCGCGTTGGTAAGCGTGGTCTTGCCGGTGGAGGTGCCGCCTGCGACGAGAATGTTGGCACGCGATGCGACGGCTTCGCGCAGCGTCGCGGCCTGATCGGCGCGCATGATCCCGGCGGCTACATAGTCGTCGAGCGTGAAGACGGCGACGGCGGGTTTGCGGATGGCGAAGGCCGGTGACGCGACAACGGGAGGAAGCAGGCCCTCGAACCGCTCCCCGGTCTCGGGCAGTTCGGCCGAGACGCGCGGCGACCGGGCGTGAACCTCCGCGCCGACGTGATGAGCAACCAGGCGCACGATGCGCTCGCCATCGGCAGGCGACAGGATTTCGCCGGTGTCGGACAGTCCTTCCGAGAGGCGGTCGATCCAGATGCGCCCGTCGGGGTTCAGCATCACCTCGACGACGGCGGGGTCTTCCAGAAAGCGTGCGATGGCGGGGCCGAGCGCGGTGCGGAGCATTCGCGCGCCACGCTGGATCGCCTCCGGTTTCTGGTGAGAAGAAGTCATGCCGTCCCCAAATTTGAAGGGGACGCAACAGACAGTTCCCCGATCGGGGATGATTAAAAGAGCCCGAAATCGGGCCTGTTCAACAAGTATCGAGAGGCGTGCGGCTATCGGCGGCTATCGGCGGCGAATAGGACGGATCGGTTATTCTGGCGGAGCGCCGTTCGTCGCTTGCCGGTCCGCCGTCGGCCCCTCGGGTATCGACTCGACGTCGCGCGAAAGCTCTTTCAGGAACCTGTCGCCGCTCGCCAACCGGCGGCCGAGATTCTGCATGAAGCCCTCGAACCGCTCGGCGCCCTTCGCGCGTGCGGCGGCCTGTGCGTTCTCCGGCAATGGCGGCGTGGCGGACAGCCAGATTAGGATGAAGAGCGAGAGGGTTTCGCCGAGCACGGCGAGATCCTCGTCGAGCGTATCGACCTGGCGACCGAGCTTGTCGAGGCGGCGCGACATGGCCGCCTCCAGCTTCTCGGTCGTGTCGCCGGACAGGAAGGACGCGACCGCGGCCTCCACGATGGCCGATGCCGAGACCTTGCGGCGCATCGCCAGGGCGTCGACCTGTTTAAGCAAGGCGGGATCGAAATAGACATTCCTGCGGGTGCGGGGCGTCATGGTGCGGTCCTCAAAGTTCGATGCCGTCGCCGGGGTCGAGCGAGGCTTGCCGCGCGACCATCCGCATACGGCTGCGCATGGCGTTGGCCTTGGCGGCATCGACATCGGGTTCGTCGTCCAGAAGCTCGAATTCCTGCGCGAGCCGTGGCGGCGGGATGATCTCTTCGTGCTCGGGCAATTCCGGCTCGCGGCGGATACCGGCATTGGCCGGATCGCCGCCGTCTTCGCCTGCGCCCATCGCGCCCGCCTGGCCTGTCGCCGCGACGACGCGGCCCGACCAGTCGTCGGACGTGGCGGCGTTGGCGGGAGCGGCCGCCAGCTCGGGCGGCGTGATGATGCGCTCCTGCAAGCGCGCGTCCTCGAAATAGCGGGCCTTGGTGGCGCGGATCGGTGGGGTGCCTGCGACCATGACGATTTCCTCGGACGGCGGAAGCTGCATGATCTCGCCGGGCGTCAGTAGCGGCCGCGCCGTCTCCTGCCGCGAGACCATGAGATGGCCAAGCCAGGGCGAGAGACGATGGCCGGCATAGTTGGTGGAATCGCGCAGTTCGGTCGCGGTGCCGAGCGCGTCGGACACGCGCTTGGCGGTGCGCTCGTCGTTGGTCGCAAAGCTCACGCGCACATGGCAGTTGTCGAGGATGGCGTTGTTCGGCCCGTAGGCGCGCTCGATCTGGTTGAGCGATTGGGCGATCAGGAACCCCTTGAGGCCGTAGCCCGCCATGAAGGCGAGCGCCGATTCAAAGAAGTCGAGCCGCCCCAGCGCCGGAAACTCGTCCAGCATCAGAAGCAGCCGGTGGCGCTTGGCCGTTGCAGTCAGCTCCTCGGTCAGCCTGCGGCCGATCTGGTTGAGGATGAGGCGGATGAGCGGCTTGGTGCGGTTGATGTCGGACGGTGGCACGACGAGGTAGAGGCTCACCGGCTTTCGGCTTCCGACAAGATCGGCGATGCGCCAATCGCAGCGCGCCGTGACGCGCGCCACGACCGGATCGCGGTAGAGGCCGAGAAAGGACATGGCGGTGGAGAGCACACCGGAGCGTTCGTTGTCGGATTTGTTCAGCAGCTCGCGCGCCGACGACGCGATGACGGGATGGACGCCGGCTTCGCCGAGATGCGGCGTGTCCATCATCGCGCGCAAGGTGGCTTCCACCGGGCGGCGCGGGTCGGAGAGGAAGTTGGCGACGCCGGCCAGCGTCTTGTCCGTCTCGGCGTAGAGGACGTGCAGGATCGCGCCGACCAGCAGGCTATGACTGGTTTTTTCCCAGTGGTTGCGCTTGTCGAGACTGCCTTCGGGATCAACCAGAATATCCGCGATGTTCTGCACGTCGCGGACTTCCCATTCGCCCTGCCGAACTTCCAGCAGCGGATTGTAGGCCGACGATTTTGCGTTGGTCGGATCGAACAGCAGCACGCAGCCATGCTTCGCTCTAAAGCCCGCCGTCAGCGTCCAGTTCTCGCCCTTGATGTCATGGACGATGCAGCTCCCCGGCCAGGTCAGCAGCGTCGGCACCACAAGGCCGACGCCCTTGCCGGAGCGGGTCGGGGCGAAGCACAAGACATGTTCGGGGCCATCGTGGCGCAGGTAATCGCGTTCGTATTTTCCGAGCACGACGCCATCGGGGCCGAGCAGCCCCGCCACCAACACCTCTTCCTTCTCGGCCCATCGCGCCGAACCGTAGGTCGCGACGTTGCGGGCTTCGCGCGCTCGAATGAGGGACATGAGGATCGCGGCGGCGATGGCGATGAATCCGCCGGATGCGGCGATGATCGAGCCTTCGGTGAAGATCGACGGCGCATAGGCGTCGTAGGAAAACCACCACCAGAAGAAGGCCGGCGGATAGTAGATCGGCCAGCCCGCCAACTCGAACCAGGGTTCCCCGAGCTGCGCCTGAAAGCCGAGCCGCCATGCGGTCCATTGCGTCGCCGCCCACATCATCACGAACACGATGGTCAGGACGACGGCAATTTGACCCCAGAGAATTCGGCCTCCACGCATACAAGCTCCAATCGGCAAAAATGTCGGAGCCGATCAGAGAATGGAGGTTTTCGGGAGGTGCAACAGCTAAGACGATCCCGGAGGGGCGCTGGATACTGTAGGCGGCGAATAGGATGGGTTGGCGTCGCGGCGATACGCTTGGGCTTGTTGGCGAACAACAGGAAGTCAGTTGGGCGGCATTGACCGCGCCATTTCACTTGCCAGCGCCAGCAGGTTTTGGAGTGAGGCGCTGCGATTTTGCGGCAACCAGACCGCCGAAAATACAATCGGCTCCGGCTCGTCGAGGAAAGGCAGAAAGACGATACCTGCTGTCGGGAACAGCCGGCTCGCGGCTCCAAGGATTGTGATCCCGAATCCCTGCGCAACCATGGACAGCAGCGTGCAGCGCTCTACTTCGAAGCGTTGGATGGCGGGTGGTGGCCAGCGCCCAGCAAGACGCAACACGATATGGTCATGGACTTGCGGTCCCGTGCCACCGTGCCGCACAAGGAATGTCTCATCGGCGAGATCGGCCCATGTGACGGCGGACGCGTCGGCGAGCCGATGGTTTGCCGGCAGTGCGACGACTAACGGTTCGGTCCAGATCGGCCGAGAAAGACAATCAAGTAGATTGAAGGTTCCGACTAGAAACGCGACGTCGATTTGGTGCGCTCTCACTTGCATGATCGCATCGCGTGCCGATCCCTCAATCATAGCGACAGCGATGGCGGGATGTTCCACACGGTATCGCTTCAGCAGGTGGTCGAGAAAGCCGCCGGGAATCAAGCCATGAAGGCCGATCCGTAGTTCCCCTTCCTCACCGCGCGCCTGCATCCCCGCCGTCTTGATCGCATGGTCGAGGATGCCGATGGCGTCATGGACCTGATCGACAAAACGGCGGCCGGCTTCGGTCAAACGGACGCCGCGTGTATTGCGGTCGAAAAGGACGATGCCAAGGTCGTCCTCCAATGCCTTGATCCGCGCGCTTACGCTCGACTGGCTGGTGCCGAGCGCCCGAGCCGCGCGATGGAAGCTGAGATACTCTGCAACGGCAAGGGTCTGAATCAGAGCGATCATCGGAACACGACGGCTAGGCAGTGAAATCAATTCCGGTGCGTCGTGCCTTTTCTTTCCCTGTCGCCGCATATCACTCCCTACAGGTCTACCGCCAAGATCAACCTGGCTCCAAAGCAACGCAACTTTCACCGTTCACAAGAACTCGTCGTATTTTCCTTGGCGCTGGATTTTCTGTTTTCTTTCCTAATAGGAACAGTGCAAATGATTGGGCCGGTCTATTCCGGCATTTGGAGAACGTCGGGATGTATCAGCGGCGCATCCTTGAGCCAGACTTTGACGCCTTCGGCGCCGACGGTCGTGATAAGGTCAGTGCCGGCAGGCAGCCGCCCCCAACTCAGTGGCTCCAGCGTTTCACCAGCAACGATCATTCCGCCCGAGAGGACGAAGAACTCCAATCCGCGTGCGTTGGCGATCGTTACCGTCTCACCCGCTTTCCAGTCCTCCAGGCGCACTTGCTCGTGGCCGTCGTCGAAGAGAACAGTCGCGGAATCTGCACCTGCACGCGGTTCGACCCGTTCACCCTCTCCGGGCCGGTGTACAATCTGCGCTTGGTCGCCTTCGCGATACTGCCAGAGACGAACGAAAATGACGCAGCCGTCCTTAGCGGCAGGGACATGAGACGTTCCGGGTGGGTTGCGGAAGTAGCTACCGGCCGGATAGTCGCCATGTTCATCTTGAAATGTGCCGTCCAGAACAAGGATTTCTTCCCCGCCGGTGTGGGTGTGGCGCGGGAACACGCTGCCGGGGGCGTAGCGCACGATAGTTGTTGCACGCGCTACTTCACGCCCGATGCGGAACAACATGCGTCGATCGACGCCCGCCGCCGGGCTGGATACCCAGTCGAGTTTCGCGGAATGGACGATGACAGGTTTGGTCAGATCGTCGTTAATGCGCATCGTCCGCCTCCTTAATTGTCAGGACCATTCGGAATTTGACGTCACCGGACTTCATCTTTCGATAAGCCTCGAAAGCCCTCTCTAGCGGCATGGTCTCTATCCGCGGGCGCACGCCGGCGAGCACGCTAAAATTGAGAGTTTTTTCATTCTCGTAGGGCGTCCCGGTGATGGAGCCGCGCAGACTGCGTTCGCCGACTACGAATTGGCCGGACGAGACCGGCAGCGGGTCTTTGCCCGAGCCAAGCAGCACAAGACGGCCGCGCGGTGCGAGACCGCCCAGGAGCGAGGACACTGCTTCGGTATTGCCGATCGTGGTGATGATCGCCGTCGCCCCGCCCATGGATTTGAGCTTGGCTGCGGCATCTTCAGACTTGGTGTCGATATAGAGGTGTGCGCCGAGGTCGAGAGCATCTTCGGCAATGTCCCGCCCACGTCCGATCGCTGCGACCTTAAAACCCATTTTTCGGGCATATTGCAGCGCCATGTGGCCGAGGCCGCCGATTCCCAGGATTGCGACGAGATCACCGGCTTCCGCGCCCGACTTCTTCAGCGCGTTGAAAGTGGCGATACCAGCGCAGAGGATCGGCGCGGCCTCCTCGGAATCGAGTTCGTCAGGAATAGAAACGAGGCCGGTACCACGCGCGAGCATCAGTTCGGCATAGCCGCCGTCGCACGATGCGCCGACGAAGTTCTGTTTCTCGCAAAGCTGGAACTGGCCCTGACGGCACTGGGCACATTCATTGCAATGACCCCCGAGCCGCCCAACTCCGACGCGCTGCCCGAGTTTCCAGATCGACGGTGCGTTTTCACCGATGGCGACAATGCGCCCAACGACCTCGTGGCCGGGCACGCGCGGCGGATTCAGGGACGGATCGGCACCCTCAATATCAGCACTGTCTGCGCCGCAAATGCCGCAAGCTTCGACCGCAATCAACACCTCGTCCTTGCCGGGCTTAGGCGTCGTGCGCTCGACCAGTTCCAGCGTGCCGGGCGTTGTGACCTGCATGGCTCGATATGTGCTCTTCATGGTCTGATTCCCTGAATCCAGGTTGTTCGGAGGGAGCAGCGGAGGTCCGCTCTCCAGACTTGGCCAGTTTGCTCACGATGGCGGCCGCGGCGCGTTTGGACGCCTCGACCGCACCGGCGAGATAGCCAGGCTCGGTAAGACTGGTTTCGCTCCCGGCCAGAGCGACGTGGTCCTGCCATTCAGCGCCGACCCATGACTGTGCCGAAGGGACAGGATGGCCGCCGGCTGATTGATCGTCTTTGGTCGCCGTGAGGGGGTCGGCCGCCCAATCCTTAAACAGCGTCGCGCGCGGCGTTCCGGCGGCCGGCCCGAACAACAGTGCGAGTTGCTGGACGGAAGCCGCAATAATGGCGTCGCGTCCGACCGCCGCGCGTTGCCCGGCGGGTACGCCGACGAAACCGAACAATGCACCTTGCCCTGAAGCTGTCGTCGCGTCGTGGATTTCGACGAGCGGGCCGACCATGCTTTGGGCTGTGCCGGATAGACCAGCCTCAAGCCAGAAGGGCCGGTCGTAGAGTGCGAAGAACTTCGCGTGTGGGGCCATCCAAGTCGGCGTCTCGCGCCAACGCCGGACCGTTGCCGCGTCGAGAGCAGGTGAGAAGGAAACTGTCGCTTCGATCAGTCGTGGCGGCGCAGCAAGTAGGACGTGCGCCGCCTTTGCAGTTCTCTTTGCACCACTCGCATCGATGAAGCCAACCTCGACCTCCGGCCCTCTGAGCGTGATAGCTGTCACGCGAGCGCCGAGGCGGATACTCTCTTTCGGAAGGCCGGACGCAAGCGCGGAAATAATGGCTCCCGTTCCTCCGGCGATCCGCATCGATTCCGGTTCCTGCCGCATACCGCGATAGCGTTGCGGCGTCTCCCGCGACATCCTCTGGAAGACAACATCGCCGGCACTGTTCTGCGGAAAGAAGGGAAGCCCAAGCCTACCAACCAGATCACCCATTGCTGGCTGGATGTCTGGCCAGAACCACGAAGGTCCGAGATCGAAGCCGTCATCGGATACTTGGCCAGCGGCATCGGCTGAAAGAATACGGCCGCCGAGCCGGTCCCGCGCTTCCAATAGCAGGAAGTCGATATCGGCCTCATGAATGAGACGGGCTGCGTTCAGGCCGGCGAGGCCGCCTCCGATAATGAGGACAGGATAGTTCAAGGTGTTTTGCTTTCGAGAGAGAATACGAGGGCAGGCAAAGCAACCCTCGATTCCTTGTCATTCTTTCGGAAGAGCTTCGATCGTATCGAAGACGCGAGCAGTGTAGGTCAGAGCCGCGCCCGCGTTGAGGGCAATCGCGGTGCCGAGAGCCTCGGCGATTTCCTCGTTCGTCGCACCCAACTCGACAGCCTTCTTGGCATGGACGGAGATACAGCCATCGCAACGAGTCGTGACGGCCACGGCGAGCGCGATCAGTTCGTGAATTTTCGGCTCCAGCTTGCCGGTCTTGGCTGCACTGTTTTCAATGCTATGGAGGCCGCGCATCACGTCGGGACTCAGTTTGGCGAAATCGCCAACGCGATTGAGAAGCGCGCCGCGATAGGCGTTCCAGTCTTGCATGTTGTTCATGGGTCCATGTTCCTTTGAATGGGGCGAAAAGCAGACGCCGATATTCAGACGACGCCGCAGACGTGAATTTCAGGGCGGCAGCCAGAAGGGACTTGTGCCGGCGCGGGAATAATTATGGGGCGGTGAAAGCACCGCCCCTATCGCAACTACTGTCGTCCGGCTGTGACACCGCCATCGACAGGCAAGATGGCGCCGGTGATCCACGACGCCTGCTCGGAGGCGAGGAAAAGGATCGCCTCGGCCACATCCCGCGGCTGGCCGTTGCGACCGAGCGGATGGAAAGAGTCGAAGGTCGGCAGCACTTCCTTGACCTGCTCCTTGGTCATGAAGGTGTTGTAGACTGGGGTTTCGACAACAGCGGGCGCGACCGCGTTGATGCGGATCTTGTAGGGCGCGAGTTCAATGGCGAGATTGCGCACCATGGCGTGGACGCCGGCATTGGCGGCGGAATAGGCAGCCGAAGGGGTCGCGCCGATTGCCTGGATCGCCCACATCGAGCCTGTCTGCACGATCGCGCCGCCCTTGTCCTTCATAGCTTTGGCGGCGGCCTGCGCCGTGAAGAACTTACCTTTCAGAATAGTATCAAGATACCAGTCGTAGTCCTTCTCGGTCAGTTCGAGGAAGGGCTTGGGATTGAACACGCCGGCATTGTTGACCAGCACGTCGAGCCTGCCGAAGCGCGAAACGGCCGCGTCCACGAGAGCCACGCCGGTTGCCGGATCGGCGATGTCTCCAGCCGAGACGACAACCTTCTGCCCGCTCGGGTCGATTTCACGAGCAGCGGCTTCGAGCTTGCCGAGATCACGGCCGTTGATCGCCACACGGGCACCTTCCGCAACGAAGCGCAAGGCGGTTTCCTTTCCGATACCCGACCCCCCGCCGGTGATTGCAACGATTTTTCCTTCAAAACGCATCTGTGGCTCCTTTGTATATCTATCGGTAGATAGACAACACATAGCGATTGCGTTCGGTCCGCGCAAGACCTATCTGTCAGATGATAGATGAAAGGATGAGAAATTGAGCGAGACGGCGGATGCCATCATGGACGCTGCCGAGCGTCGCATAAGGGACGCAGGCTATGACGGATTCAGCTTTAGAGAGATCGCCGTTGATGTAGGCGTGAAGAGTGCGAGCGTGCATTATCACTTTCCGACCAAGGAGAGCCTGGCAGCGGCAGTCGCGCGTCGTTACACCGAGCGTTTCATGGCTGCGATAGACAAGGAAATGGCAGGCGGCAGCGACGTGGTCGGAGCTTGGATAGCAGCGTTCCAGCACGCGCTGCGCAGTGATGGCAAAATGTGCCTGTGCGGTGCGCTCGGCGCTACCTCGGGTAATCTTCCGAATGAGGTCTTAGTCGAGGCACGGCGATTTTTCGAGCTTGGGCTTAAAAAGCTCATCGGGGGTGGCTTGTCGCAGGCAAAGGCAATGCGAGTAATGGCTATACTGGAAGGGGCAATGTTGTTGGCGAATGTGCTTGCCAGCCCCGTAGCGTTCGAGGAAGCAATCGCTGAGCTTTCCTGAGAGAAAATTGTCTATAAGCCCAGCCCCCGCTGCCGGCCCAACTGCCACGACACCGACCCGCCCTGAACGATGCCGCTCACCTCACGGCCGAGCTGACGGTCGATGACCGGCCGCCATGGGACAAGGGTGAACTCATGGCTCTGCTCGACCATGGCGAACTTGCCGCTGGAGAGCTGCACCGTGCCGGTGAACTGGCCGCTGACGGTCTCGCCGTCAGCAGCGGCGCGGAACGGCAGGCCCTTGGTTGCAGCCAGTTCACTGCCGACACGGGCGACCTCCCGTTCGCGCAGAGTGGCGAGAAGATTGCGCCGATAGGCGATGCCACCGTTCGGCTGGCGGGCCGCATCACCCCGGTCGATGTGATGCTCGCAGCGGCGGTCCATCGCGTCGCGCACCTCGCGGCCGAAGCCGGCGGGCGCGAGATCCGACGTCTCGGCTGAGACCAGCCGCCGATCGAGCCAGGTCGCGCCGTCCGCGCCGATCTGCTGTTCGAGCCGGGCGGTGGCGAGGATGCTAATATTGGCCTGCCGGTTGCGGCCGGCGTCATAGGCGGCGGCGCGGCTCTCAAAGTCTTGCGGGATGCGCCATTGGTCGGCGTCGATCCGCTCGGCGATCCCGGCGCGGCGCAGGGCCTCCAGCCGACGCACATGGGCATCGACATAGCCGTCGTAATCGCCGCCCGGAACGCGGCCCTCGAACTTCGCCTGTTCAAGATGGCGGCTCGGCCGATAGACGCCGCGCTCGGCGATCGTCGCAATGGTGCGGTCGGACGGGCGGCTCGAGGTTTCGGCCGGTCCGATCTCGATGACGCTGCCAATCCGGGCATCCGCGACATGGGCGGCGTCGATGCCGGCGACATGGTGCGTGCGGCCGTCGATACCATCGACCACGACGGTCAGGTTCTCGCCCAGCTCGTCGGTCAGATATTTATCGACGACGCGGCCGACGATCGGGACTTCCGGCGCGGCGTCGTGAATCCGGAAGGTCATGGGGTCGCGCTCCAGCCCATCAGCCTTCAGCGCCTTGTGCATGGTGCGGATGATGTCACCGCGCTCGCCCAACTCGCGCAGCGCCGGTTCCATGCACTCGCCCAACTCCCAGACGCCCGGTGCGTGCTCGGTGGCGAGGCCCATCTTCTCCAGCTTGGCGAGACGACGCAGGCGAAGCGTCCGGTTGAACTGGCGCTTCGGATCGGCGGGCTCGTGGCGCAGGTCGAGAAGGCGGTCTTGGGCTTCCTCGGTCATAGTGCGATCGATGCGGGTGAAACGGTCCTGATCGACTTCAGCCGAGAGCTTGCGGCTCTGCTCGATCTCGGTGACGGGGCCGAGTTCGAGCGTCGCCAGATCGCTCGCCCGCTCACGAATGCCGTTGGCCAGATAGTCGCCGTTGATGACGAGGTTTTCGCCCAGTTCGTCCTTGCCGCGGACGATGACATGCACATGAGGATGGCCGGTGTTGTGGTGATTGACTGCGACCCAATCGAGCTTCGTGCCGAGATCGGTTTCGACCTGGCTCATCAGGTCTAGGGTATAGGCCGTGAGGTCCGATAGGTCCGCGCCATCCTCGGGCGAGACGATGAAGCGGAACTGGTGGCGGTCATCCGCGCCGCGCTCGACGAAGGCTGCGCCATCAGCGCGATCCTCGGTGGCGGAATAAAGCTGGCCGCGCTCGCCATCACGCGAAGTGCCGTCGCGCTGGATGTAGCGCAGATGAGCGGCGGACTTCCCGTTCTTGCCCGCGCCCTGAACGTAGCGGGTTTTGACGACGACGCGGCGTATCCCCGGTGCGCTGTGCTTCCAGCCGCCCGACAATGTTCGGGCGCGCACGAAGGCAGCACCGCGTCCGCGCTTGAGGCCCGGCGCGCTCGTCCGTGAAGCCTTGCCGCCCTTGGCCGTGGCCGACGATCGGGAGCGCGATGGCGATGACGCTGAGGACCGCGACGGGCTGTTGCTCTGCTGGCGGGCGAGCTTCTTCGCCTGCGTGAGAAAGCTCCTGGCCTTGCCCGCCTTCGGCGTATCGGCGCGGATGCGGCCGGGCTTCGGCCGGAAGTGGAATTCGTCGTCGGCGCTCAAGGATGCGCCTCCGGCCTAAAACGCAGAAAACCTCCCGATATTGGGCTATGGTGCCGGTCGAAACCCTGTAAAGCCAAGGCTTTCCGCCGATACGCGGCACGCGGGTTCCACAAGGAAGGTGCCGGAAACGGTGCCCCAAAACAGTGTGCAGACAAGGGCTTGCCCCGAAACCGCCACCCCATGGTGCCGGTTTCCTTTATCTTGCCCTCCGCCCTTTCTTCCCTTCCTGCCCTGAGAACCTGGAATGCAGCCAGGCGACCCCCTGCCTGACTGCACACCGGATGCGGCCCGCTCGAACGCGAGAACGCGATGCTCATCGCACCCCTCCGCCGTTCGCTCGGGCCACGAACATGACGCCGCGCTGCAGCTCCGTATCGGCGGGATCGCGCACCGGAACGGCAGCGCGACCGTCGCCGGATCGTCCGCCGGACTGTGCGCCTGATGACGGCCCGGCTGCGGTTTGCGTGTCGGCCGCGCGCAGGATGAACAACGGTGCCTCGCGCCAATCGGGCGGCGGTTCCGAACGCTTCTCCGGCGTCTCGGGCGCAGCCGCCCCGCCAAGCAGCGGCAGCAGCGCAGCGACATAGGCACGGGTTTCGGCGGGCAACGGGCGGCCCGTCGCGCGATGATCGTCGTAGCGGCCGGGACCGGCATTGTAGGCGGCGAGCATCGCAGCGACATTGCCGTAGCGGTCCCACATCTCGCGCAGATATGCGGTGCCTGCGAGGATGTTGTCGCGTGGATCGTAGGGATCGCTGCCGAGCCGATAGCGCACGCGCAAGCCCGCCCAGGTGTCGGGCATGACCTGCATCAAGCCGAGCGCCCCGGCCGTTGAGATCGCGCGCACGTCGCCCGCGCTCTCGGCGCGCAGCACCGCGCGAATCCAGTGCTCGGGAATGCCGAAGCGCTGCGACGCCTCGGTGATGTGGGCGCGGTGCGGATCGGCGGCGGGGCGCATGACGGATGCCGATTGCGCGATCGTGACCGTCGGCCCCGCCGGAAGCGCGAGCGCGATGGCGAGGAGAAGAACGGTCCTGCGCCGTGACGATCTTTCTCCGCCGAACCACCAGCCTGCCAGCGTGCTCGCTGCGGTCAAGGGTGCGCGCGAAGCGCCGGCCGGAGGCCGCCCCTGACCTTCGCTGCGCGCGCCGGCCGACTTGTGGTCGAGCGGGACGAAGGAATGAGACGGTTTTCCCGCGAACAAAGGAATGCGGGCTTTGCGCGCGGTGATGATACGGGACCGCATGGCTTCAGTCCCGCTCTTCGCGCGACTTCGGGCGCGTCCAGTGCAGCGACCATGACGATCCCGCATCGTCGTCGCGGAAGAGGTTCGCGCGGATCGGCTGCGGCAAGGCGGGATCGTCGAGCAGGACGGAGAGATATTCGCCGGCCTTCTCGCCGGTGCGTTTCCATGCCGCGCCAACTTCCGGGCCGTCATCGGCGATGTGATGCACGCGATAGTCTGGCGCGTTCTCCGAGTCCGAAGGATCGGCGGGAACGATGACGAGTTCGCGCTTGAGGGTGAGCGTGACAAGCTCTCCGGCAAAGCCGGATGCGTCGCGATGGAATTGACCGATTTGCGGCATGACTGTCTCCATGCGGTGGTGGTGGAAAAGCCATCGGCGGGCACCGCTCCCGCCAACGGCGAAGCGGTCAGCGCGCGGCGGAAGGCGTTCGGGCGCGCCAGACGAAGCGGCTGTCGCCGTCCTCGTCGGTCCAGAGCGGCCGCGCACGGCCGATGACGGCGCGCGCCGGAACGGGGCCGAAGTAGCGGCCGTCTAGGCTGTCGCGGACGCCGGGATTCATGAGGAAGAGTTCGCCGGGCGCGATGATGTGGCAGCCCTGCCAGACGGGCAGATCGCGACCGATCCGGTCGCGGTCGAGCGCATCGCCCATCGCCGCGCCATCGACCGTGACGACGCGGCCGGTGCGGCAAACCTGCTGGCCGGGAAGCCCTGCGACGCGCTTCAAGAGCGGCACGCCGTCGCCGACATAGCCGCGCGCGACCATGAAGCGGGCGAGCGGTTCGGGCGGCATGATGGCGACCAGCTCGGGCACTGCTAGCCGCTCGGCCGGGGCGATGGCGTAGAGCCCGACCGGCGCGCTGGCGGTGACGTTCCAGACCAGCCGTGTCGGCATCTCGACCACGGCGGTCGCGGCGATGGCGATGACGGCGAACGCCGACACCGCGACGATGCGGCGGCGGCTCATGGGTCGATCCTCCGGCGGCCGATCCACGCGGCATGACGCTCGGGTGTGTAGGCGTTCGGCGCCAGTCCGGCGGCGAGCCGGTTATGGACGTGCCGCCAGTGGTCGGGCGAAGCCTCGGCGGGATCGAGGCCGAGCCCTTCCACCGCGTCGATCGCGGCAAGCGCGCGCTGGACCTTGGGCCAGCCGTCGATCCATAACAGGATGTCGCCGCCCGGCTGCACGAAGGGCAAGGTCTGGAAGGGTTCGCCGCGGCCGATGGCGCGCACGATGTCGATGCGCGAGACGATTGTGCCATACTCGCCCGCCGCCCAGCGGACGAAAGCGAAGATGCTGTCGGGCGCGAAGCCGACGATGCTGCGGCGACGGTCGAGGATCTGTTCGTAGCTCTTGCGCCCGAACCTGATCCAGCGTTCGACCTTGCGTTTCTCGAAGGTTAGTTCGACCAGGGTGGTGAACGGCGCAGGCCCGTCCGGCTGCGGACGGCCATGCACGCGGCGGGAGGATTTGCCGCTCATAGCCGCTCTCCGTCGCTGCCGGGGGCGTCATGCGAGAACAGGTCGCGCAATACGTCGGCGACGGACCTTGCGGCACCGGCACCACGCTTTGCGCGCGCGCCCGTCAAAGAAGAAAAGTTAGATTCTTGGTTAGACTCTAAGTTAGCGCCCGGATTCCGCTTTGCAGGCCAAAGGCTTAACTGGGGTTCGTGCGCCTGAAGTCCCGATAGTGCTGCGCCTGAAGTCCCGATACCCTTTGCGCCCGAAGTCACGAGTGTTTCCACACCCTTTTCAACAGGCACTGTGGACGTGCCGGCGGGCCGGATTTGCAGCAGCTCGCGGCGGCCTTCGCGGTAGATTTCGAGGCGGTATCCGAGCAGCGATTGCTTGGCGGCGATGCGACGCAGGTCGAGCGCGAAGTCCGAAATCCGCGCCATGCTGCCGGATTTCTGGTGAAGGTGCGTGACCTCGAACAGCCAGCCGTGCGGCTGATGTCCGGCATGTTTTCGGGCGACGCGATACAGCCAGCGCTCGATGCCGCCGGTCAGACGGAAATAGGCTGGGTCGATCGCCAGCACGAGCGAGCGATCGGTGACGCCGCGATAGAACCAGTCGGGCAGGACGAATTCCATGCCCTCGACGCGGCCGTCGCGGGTGGTCAGCTCCTCCCATTCGTTGATCCAGGAGAATTGATGCCGCCGCCAGTGCTCGCCCTGGCGGATGGTCGTGCGGATGGAGGTGGATTGCAGGCGGATGAGCGCGTTCTTGAGCAGGCGATATTCCCGCGCGCCGGTTCCCCGGCCGACGGCCATGAGGAGCTGATAGGGCGTGAAGCGGAAGAAGCGAGAGGTGCGCAGGCCGTTATTCTCGGCCGCGACGATCTGCGAGGCGGCCCAGATCAGCACGTCGGCGTCCCAGATGGTCGCCATGCCGTATTCGGCCATGCCGAAGACCTCGACGCGGACGCCACCGGATTCGTAGAGGATTGGCGCGGTGCGTTTGACCTTGGCGAGCGAGAAGAACGGCCGTTCCATCAGGTCGCGCTGATCGCGCGGGCTCGCATCGCCGGTCGCGACCACGAAAGGGTCGAGGCGGCTCCGTTCGCTGGCGTCGCGGCCTTGCCCGGCGGCGGGGCTATGATCGTCGTCGCGCAGCATTCAGCACTCACCCCGCTCTTGCGGTGTCAGCGGACGCGCGGGAAAGACCGTGCCGGCGTTCGGATCGCGGGTGGATTTGCGGGTGCCGATCTCGGTCCAGGCTTCCAGATCGCGGATGGCGTAGAGGACGCGACCGCCGACCTTGCGATAGGTCGGGCCGGTCCCGTAGGTGCGATGTTTCTCAAGGGTGCGGATGGAGATGCCGAGGAAGCGCGCGGCTTCCTGTGTGCGCAGCAGACGCGGCGGCATGTCCGCGTTAGGGCGGATGGCCATAGGGATCACCTCTGGTTCGTCGATGGATGCCGCTGCCGTCGTGGCGGCGGGCTATGGCGAACCATGGCGAGGGATCGGCGGCCGGTAGCGTGCCGCATTTGCGCCTATGCGCAGGCGGCACCCCAAGAAGCTTTTCCGGAACGAATAAGCTGAGGTAATTCAGCGGGTCATTGTCGACTGGGTAGATTCGGCGAAGACATTCCCGCGTGGTTCGGCTATGACTGGCGACGGAGCAGGAACGCACTGCTTCGGGGCGTCGAAACCCCTCACGAACGGTTGGTGTTGGCCGTTACAGCACCACACTCCTTGACCTTATGGTCGGGGAGCCTGTGGCGTATGCAACAGGTTCACCCGAACTAAAGGCCACGGGGCCGTTTCGTGACGGTTTCGAACTCCCCGATCACCAAGAGTCATAGAGGATGTTTGCGGGGGCGTACCGCAGACCAAGCCACCTCGGACTTGGGGAATAGTTATGCCAGTTGCAGTCGAACTCGATCCCGACGTTGCGGACGAAGCGCCGAGCGGAAACGCCGTCTCGCCCTATGACGAGCAGCACTATGTCACCTACCTGCGCCTGTTGGACGCCAGCCGGGACGGCGCGGACTGGCGGGAGGTCGCTCGCATCGTCCTGCATCGCGATCCAATTGCCGAAGAAGCGCGCAGCCGCCATTGTTGGGAAAGTCATCTCGCCCGCGCGCAGTGGCTCTCAGGCTCAGGCTATCGGCGCATTCTGGAACAGGCGGTTGCAATGGCTACGCGCGGCGGCAGGCAGGCGTAAGCTTACTTGCCCACTGCCTTGATCGGATATTGCAGCAGGAGTCGATAACCGCCCCGCATCGTTCTGATGCCATGGGCGACAAGGCGGCGAGCCTTGTTCTTGCGTGGATCGACCTCGAAATCCTCTTTCGTGCCGCTGAAACCAAGCAGGACTTCGGCGACGGCGCGGTAGCTCTCTCCACGAAGGCGCGCGTCGAGCGCACGCAAGGACAGGATGTGCCATTGCCGGAGCTGCTCGGGCAACGCGCGAAAATCAGGACCGGGCGGTCGACCTTTGAGGGACCGCCAAAGTCTCCGGGCAGCGTGAACGCGCAGGTCGTAGAGGTCGTCCATCGGCAGGACTGTTCCATAGAAAGCCGCGGCGTCGGGAACGGCGTGGGGCAACCAGAATTGGTGCGCAACGCCGTTGACTTGCCAGATGCCGTGCCAACCGTCCGCGGCCTGGCGCAGGTCAAGGCCGTCGAGATGCGCCAGCGTGACGATCGGCTGCATCTCGTTGGCGTGATGCTGCACGGGAGAGAGCCATATGGCCCGCGGTTGAAGGCTCGGATTCCAGAACAGCGATTGCCGATCGGATGGGGTTTCAGGATCAGTCGGAAAATCGCAGCCCCCAGCGCTGCGCGAACGCTTCCAGCCGCTCCGGGTCCGGTTTGGGCGACGCGGTGATGGCCTGAAACTCGCGATGATACTCGTCATCGCGGCGAAGATATTCCCAAGCGAAACCGGCAGCGGGGATGCTCTTGGCAAATCTGTATGCCGCCGGAGAACGCCAGTCGATGCTCAGCATGGCGTTACCTCTCTATACCGGACACATGCAAAGCAACGCCCGAATAGAGACCTTCCAGCATCGGTGGAAATAACTGTAGCCGTTTTGTCGCGATAACTGGATCGGCTAACACGATCAATTTATTGGTTAATTTATTCGTAGCATCACAGTTGTTGTTTTGCGAGCCGGGCGCAGTACGGCGAGCACGGCCATGTCCTCGGGCGTAGCCGCACCGCCGGTCCGCACCGTCGGATCGGCATGGTCGCGAACACCCTTGCGTTCAGAGGGACGAATGCCTCGCTGGCCTACGCGAAGGGATCGATCTCGGAGACGATGCTGTCTTCATCGCCGTCATATTCGGTGGCGGGCATCACGCTCATGGTGCCGTCGCCGGCGCGGAAGATGACGATGGCGACCATCAGGGTGGCGGCCAGGCTGACGGCGTAGGCGTTGGCGGTGGTGAAGCTCATGATCCGGCTCCCGTTCCGGCGGGGACCATTCCCCGCTCGACGGCGGCCGAAGTGTTCTGGTCTGGGCCGGGGTCATCGCGCAGGCGAAGCTGAAGCGACCGCACGCTTGCGTAGCGGACCCCATGAGGGTTGACCCTGGAAGGCCGGGACCAGAACCAAGGTTGAGCCCATAGAGCGGGGTGGTTCGTGCCTCTTCGGCAAGCCGGGTGAGCCTCACAGCCGCCATCGCCGCTTTCGCGACACTGGCTCCCCGATGGCCGCATCGTCCGTCGTGATCGTCTGGACGAATGTGATGCCTGCCGCCGAATATGACGGCGCCGTTAGCGCCAGCCTCTCGATCCTTCCGCGTCAACCGGGGATGGCGCGATCTGGCGGCGATATCGCCCGTGTGTGGCGGTGGTCCTGCGCGAACATGAAAAATCCCGGCGGCTTTCGCCGCCGGGTTCTTTCCTTCCGATCAGAACGGGATGTCGTCATCCATGTCGCGCTGGTCGTTGCCGTCCTGGGCCTGCTTGGCCCGGCTCAGGAAGTCGACCGTCTCGGCGATGATCTCGCAGCCGTAGCGGTCGTTGCCCTGCTGGTCGGTCCATTTGGTGTAGTGGATGCGGCCGCGAACCAGAACCTTCATCCCCTTGTCGCAATGCGCCTGGACCGTCTTGCCGAGGCCGTTGAAGACGGTGATCCGGTGCCATTCGGTGTCCTGCACCCGGCGGCCTTCGCTGTCGCGGACGACCTTGCCTTCCGAGTAGCGGGGGCGCGAGGTAGCGAGGGTGAAGTGGGTGATGCTCGTGCCGCTCTGGGTGTTGCGGGTTTCCGGGGTCTGGCCGATGTTGCCGGCGAGGATGACGATGTTCTGCATTTTCAAGTCTCCGTTGCTTCCCGAAGGGACCATTCCCTCCGACGAGACCCGAAAAAGGACGTCTGGAGACTCCTGCATCGCCGCCCTCGGCGGCGGCTTGACCCGCAAGGTCCGGGTGGTGCGGGCAGCCGCGCTTGCGCGGCAACACGGCCGGAAACCGCGGGGGTTGCCGGAGGAAACAGAACGGACTTAGGGGATCAGTCAGTCGGGGGGATTGGTGCGTCCGAAAGCCCGATGGAGACGCCTTTTCAGAACCATCGTCCTTGCCGGCGTGACGCCCGGATCAGGCCCCAGCCCGCATCGACGCCCTGCGCATCGCATCAGGCCGTTTCGACCCGATCACCGCATCGCTGCGATGGGAAAGGCCCTCGTCACCGCGAAGCGCCTGACGGGTTATCAGGACACCAACAGGACAGGATCGAATCCGGCGACAGGAGATGGCGTGGCTCCAGACCATGCGCGTGAGGGATGACGGGGTTCACGGCCACGACCGAGACGCAGCCAAGGGACTGGCCGGCATCGCGCCGACCTTCTCCGCGCCCGGATCTCCGCCGATGTCGATCTTCTCTCAGTGCCGGATGAAGCGCGCCGGGGATGGGACGATCGAAGCGCCACGGCTTTGACGCCAGCCTCTGACCGGAAGGGGAAACCGGCGGCGAAAGCTGCCAGGATCGGCATGGGAGCGCTGGAGCGCCGCCCCTCAACGGGATGGGTTGGAGCCTGCGACGCCGTTCAGATTGATGAGGGCGGCGATGCCGACGATCAGTCCGCTCGCGCCGCAGAGCAGGTTCAGCGCGATGGCCGAGTCGATCATGGTCTTCGTCGCGCCATGCACCAGCGCGTAGCCGGCGATAGCCGCCGGGGTGGCGAACAGCGCGAGCGCGCCGAGGCGCAGGGCCGGGTTCTTCGCGAAACCGAGGACGGCGAGCACGAACACGACCGAGGCGAGCCCCGCGCCGATGGCGGCGGCGGCGGACATGAGGAAGCCGGCGCCGGCCCCATGGGCATATTGGAACGCCGTGATGGCGGTCATCACGGGCAGCGCATAGATGGCGAGGTGCCAGGCAATCAGGCTAAGCGCGATGGTCAGCGAGGCGGCAAGAAGGATCAGCGTCATGGAAACCTCCGGGTGAACGGATGAGGATCACGACAGGCTGCCTCTGGATACGCTCTGCCTGCGACTATGTTGCTTCTCCGGTTCTTCGCAAAAGATAAGAGTGAGCTTTGATCCATTCGTCAAGTCAGCTTGGGGAAGCGGATTTGCTTTAGAGGGACGCCAGGACAGTGTGTTGGGGAAAGTAACGGTGAACGGGCGGCGCTCCCGAGCTGGCGTCACCCCCGGCGCAATTCTATCTGTGTTCGCAAAGGGGGATTCATGCCGACGACAATGTGTGAACTGGCGACCAAGCTGCCGCTCTTGATCGGCCAGCTTCTCGATCGCGAAAGCCATCTTGAGCGCGGGCGTTTTCGGGAGGAGACGATGACCGATATTTTCACGGGTGCGCTGGCTGCGTTTGCCGGCCCCAATCTCGTGATTCAATATCCGGTCGAAGTCAATACTGGCGGCGATCTTGATCTGCGCTTCTGGCACGCCGAGAGCCGCCGCAACCTCTGCGTCAGGATTCAGGCCAAGCGCCTGAACGCCGCGGACAAGGGCTCCAAAGCGGTCAAGATCAAACATCGCGCTTACAATGAGCTGCTTCACTATCCGCCGACGGCCACGGACTACCAGTTCCGGGTTCTGCGCGACGCGCCTGATCCGTGGATACCGCTCTATATGTTTTACAATCATCACAGCGTAACGCGCGATCCCGCATTCGTCAGGACAACGCCGACCATCAAGGGGATCAATCTGGCCTTTGCCAGTGACATCGCCGATGAGCTTGAGGTGAAACTGGCCTCCGCGTCGGCAACGCCGAGGAAGATCAAGCACCACAAACGGCTCAGCCATCTGCGCAAGCATTTCTTCGGGATCGAGGCGATCCTGTGCCCGCCCGGAGACTGGAAGGGCGAAGCCGTTCCTCCGCCGGATTTCGTGCAGCAATCCTTGAGAGAGCGGTATCGCTGGGATGCCCTTGGCGCCAAAGGCAGGGACGATGTGGATGCGGTCATCCGCCGCCTTCTGGAGCCGAACGGCCTCGTCGTCGCCAGCGATGTCGGTCGCCGCTTGCCGGATGGCCCGTCGATCCGCGTCAGGCAACATGATGTTGAGGTTCCGACGATTACCTTCATTTCCGGTCGAACAAGCGACGACCGAACGCCGACCATCACCAACAATCCCGACGCTCAGCAAGGTTGAGTTGAAAGGCGGCGCTTTACGCGCCGCCGTCGAACTTCATGACCGGGATGCCGAGCTTGCGGGCCTTGTCGGCGAGGTTGTCCTGAATCCCGGTGCCGGGGAAATGGATGACGCCGATCGGCATCGTATCGAGCATCGCATCGTTGCGTTTAAAGGGGGCCGCCTTGGCGTGCTTGGTCCAGTCGGGCTTGAAGGGAACCTCCACGACCTTGCGATTGGCGGCCCATTTCGCGGCGATGAGTTCGGCGCCCTTCGGACTTCCGCCGTGCAGCAGCACCATGTCGGGGTGCTTGGCGAGAACCTGATCGAGTTTGGCCCAGATCAGGCGGTGGTCGTTGAAGTCGAGACCGCCGGTGAAGGCGATCTTGGGGCCGGCGGGCAACAGCACCTCGTTCGAGGCGCGGCGTTTGGCGGCGAGGAAGTCGCGACTGTCGATCATCGCGGCGGTCAGGTTGCGATGGTTGACCATCGAGCCGGTGCGGGGCCGCCAGATCGAATGGGTGTTGCGCTCGAAGTGTTCGGCGGCCTGGTCGCGCATCAGCTCGAAGGCGTCGCGCCGTTCGAGAAGGGTCTGTCCCTCGGCCGTCAGGCGTTCGAGTTCGACCGACTTCACCTCGGAGCCATCCTGTTCCCGCTGGAGGCGGCGCTGGGCGACTTCGTTATCGTCCAGCTCGCGTTCGATCCGGTCGGTGGCGCGGTGGAAGAGGTTGACCGTGCCCCAGAGCAATTCTTCGAGGTCGGGTTCGAGGCGGGTATCTGCGAGCGCCACCACGAGGGCGTCGAAGATGTCAGCGATGCTGCCGGCGACGACATGGCCTTCGGGGAGCGGCCGCGGGTCTGGTTCGTCCTCGAAGGGACGGTAGCCGTAGAGCGCGAGTTCCTGAAGGACGTGATCGGTCGGGGAGGAGGCGTGGTGCGGTTCGTAGCTGGTGTCGTGTTCTTCGGTCATGGCGGACTTCCTTCGTCTCGTGACCGCGCCCATCGCGGCCTTCATGGCGACGAAGGCGGCGGGCGGGACGGACCTGCACCTGACGCGAAGCGGAAGGCCGGAACGCAGAGGAGGATGGCGAAGGCCGGCGATTTTGCTTCGCGATGCAAAGCGTCCGCAGGACGCGGCGGAAAATCGTCGGGCGCAGCTATTGCCTGTCCGGCCCGGCTGTCGCCCGATCGCCCTCTCAGAAGGCCGTGGGTGCGGCTCCTTGAGACGAAAACCCCGCCATCACCTTGATCGTCCCGACGCCGCGAGGCCCCATCACCCTCCCTTGCCGGTCAGGCCGCCAGGGACATGAAGCGGGCGACATCCCGGGGGATGATCTGGTCCCGCAGCCCCGCCGCCAATGTGTCGCGACCGAGCAGCCGGAGATCCTCATTGAAGTCCCCGAGGCGCGGTGTGAGCACGACCGTCTCGATCCCGACTGCGCCGGCGCGCTCGATCAGGGTCTTCATCGCGCCGTCGCCCGCCGGATCGTTGTCGCGG
Source organism: Sphingopyxis sp. EG6 (assembly GCF_003609815.1). Taxonomy (NCBI): domain Bacteria; kingdom Pseudomonadati; phylum Pseudomonadota; class Alphaproteobacteria; order Sphingomonadales; family Sphingopyxidaceae; genus Sphingopyxis; species Sphingopyxis sp. EG6. The sequence continues at coordinate 755,755 of NZ_AP017603.1, read as the reverse complement.
GCGATATAGAGCCTCCGCAGCGTCGCCGGGAACAGGATCGCGCAGAGGTGCGCGGCCGAGAGCGCCGCCATGGACGGCATGGTGGGCAGGACGGATCGGACGGACAGCACCGTTTCGATGCCTTCGCCGGCCGCCATCACTTCCGAGCCCATGCCGAAGCGGACGGCCGATCCGAGTAGATCACCCATCGCACGCCGGGGTGTCTCGATAGGCGCGCGGCCGAGTCGCGCTTCGCTGAAGCCGCCGGGGTCGAGCCAGGTGCGATGCGCGCCGGTCAGTTTGCCGGAGAGGTCGGTGACGGCGGCGATCATCGCCGGCCAGATCTCGGTCGGTGAGTGCTCGTCGGGCCGATAGTAGCAGCGCGGATGGAAGCGCAGCGCGCCGGTTTCGTGCAAGGCCGTGATGGCGCGATCCCGGAGGTAGGTCTCCACGCGCGTCCGCGCGATGGACTGCGACATGGCGAACAGCCGCCCCGCCGCTTCCGCCGATCCTGCCGGTGCGGGTGCGGCGCTCCCCTTCCATCTCCCCGGTTCAGGGTCAGGATGGGGAAGACTGAGGAACGTCCGCGCTTCCTCGGCGACGTCCTTGAAGTCGATGAGACCGCAGCTTTCGCGGATGACGTCGAGAAGATCGCCATGTTCTGCCGTCGCCGCATCGATCCATTTTCCTGCCGCGCCCTTGCCGGTCTCCGAACCCTTGAGGCGCACGAACATCGAGCGGCCGGGCGTGTTGCGGACATCGCCGACCAGCCAGTAGCGCCCCTCGCGGTGTCCCGAGGACAGATAGTGGCGGCATACCGCCTCGGCCTGACGGCCGAGGCGGATCGCGAGTTCGCCAGCGTCGAGGCGGGCCATTATGCGGCCTCCTTTTCGCCGATGCGCTGGACGGGCCAGCGTTCGAGCAGCCTGTCGACGACGGCCGCGCCCTTGTCATCGGTCGGCACGAACATGCGCAGCTTCCACGAAATGATCTCGTGGAAGAGGCCATAGGCCGAGAGCCGCTCGCGCATCGTGTCGGTGAAGCCGGAGAGTTCGATGCGGTTGGCGCCCATGACGCGGACGCGCCGAAGCTGAAGGCCCTCGGCGAGATCGAGAATGGTGCGTCCGTCCATCAGCGCCATGAAGGCGTCGTCCGCCGTCAGCGTGGTAGCGCCGGTCGTGGTCGCGTTCACGGCCCAGGCCGGGGAGACCTTGCGGCCGATGATGCGCTCGCCGTCATCGGTCTGGAGCCGATACATGCGGGTCGATTCGTTCGGCAGGCGTTTCCAGATCGGCAGCAGGAGGCCGGTGACGACGTGGATGGTGCTGTCGGAAAATTCCGGCACCTCGGCGATCTCGGCGGCCCAGGCCGCGGCGAAAGCGGCGTGATCGGCTTCGATCCAGTGCGTTTCGCCCATGGCCCTGACGGGCAGGTTATGCGCCTCCATCGGCCGTAGCAGCCGCACCCGACGCTCGATCTCGCCATCGTCGAGCATGATGCTCGTCGTCGGCACCTGCACGGCGGCGCGGCCCGAACGCTCATTGACGAGGAGCCGGGCGCGCCGGTCATCGAGATGGCCGAGCGCCGCGTCCAGCGAGAGCGGACGGTTGCGCTCGCGCTGGGTGATGGTCAGCAGCCGGGTTTCCGCGCCGGTGCCGGGGTGGGCGTAGATGGTCTTGCGGTCGGTGACGATGAACCGCTCGGCGCTCAGCGTCTCCAGGCCGACATCATAGGTGCCGCTGGCGATCGCGCCCTCGATACGCGCCGTCAGAAGCTGCTCGAAGGCGGTGAAGAGCACGCCCTGAAGCTCGATGGTCAGCGCCAGCAGGCGATTGAGGAAGGTCGTGATCGGCGGCAGTTCGTCCTTGATGCCGGTCGAGTCCATCAGCTTCAGGCCGGTGGCGGACTCGAAGCGGTCGAGCGAGCAGCCCTCGACCTTGCCGCGCACCAGGAGGAGATAGAGCTGGCGCAGCGCATCGCGCGCATAGGCGCTTTCCAGATTGTCTTCGGGCCGGAACAGGCCCTGACCGCCGGTCTGGCGCTGACCGCGCGTGATGGCGCCGAGCGTGTCGAGACGGCGCGCGATCGTTGAGAGGAAGCGCTTTTCGGCCTTTACGTCGGTCGCAATCGGGCGGAACAACGGCGGCTGCGCCTGGTTGGTGCGATGTGTGCGGCCGAGGCCCTGGATGGCGGCGTCGGCCTTCCAGCCCGGTTCGAGCAGATAGTGGACGCGCAGCCGCGTGTTCCGCGCCGAGAGTTCGGCATGGTAGCTGCGCCCGGTGCCGCCGGCGTCCGAGAAGATCAACACGCGCTTGGCGTCATCCATGAACGCCTGCGTTTCGGCGAGGTTGGCCGAGGCGGCGCGGTTCTCGACCGCGAGCCGGTCGATCGCGCCGGGGCTGCTTTTCCTGACGATGCGGCGCGAGCGGCCCGTCACCTCGGCCACGATGTCGGTGCCGAAATACTGGACGATCTGGTCGAGCGCGCCGGGCACGGGCGGCAGGCTGGCGAGTTTCTCGATCAGCTCGGTGCGGCGTGCGACAGCCTCGCGGCTTTCGACGGGCTGGCCGTCGCGGAAGACGGGGCGCGAGGAGATATTGCCGTCGCCGTCGGTGAACGGCTCGTAGAGTTGCGTCGGGAAGGAATGGGCGAGATAGTCGAGAACATATTCGCGCGGCGTGATGTCGACGCGCACGTCGTTCCATTCCTCGGTTGGCAGTTCGGACAGCCGCCGCTCCATCAGCGCCTCGCCGGTGGAGACGATCTGGATGACGGCGGAATGGCCTTCATCGAGATCGCGCGCGATCGACCGGATCAGGGTCGGCGTCTTCATGCTGGTGAGGAGGTGGCCGAAGAAGCGCTGCTTGGCGCTCTCGAAGGCCGAACGCGCGGCGGACTTGGCCTGCCGGTTCAGCGTGCCCGACGATCCGGTGATGTTGGCCGCCTCCATCGCCGCGTCGAGATGATTGTGGATGATGGCGAAGGCCCCGGCATAGGCGTCGTAGATGCGGGTCTGCTCAGGCGTCAGCGCGTGCTCGACCAGCTCGTATTCCACGCCGTCGAAGGAGAGCGAGCGGGCGGTGTAGAGGCCGAGCGCGCGCAGGTCGCGGGCCAGCACCTCCATCGCCGCGACGCCGCCGGCCTCGATCGCCTCGACGAACTCGGCGCGGGTTCCGAACGGGAAGTCCTCGCCGCCCCAGAGGCCGAGGCGCTGGGCATAGGCGAGATTGTGGACGGTGGTGGCGCCGGTCGCCGAGACATAGGTGATGCGCGCATTGGGGAGCGCGTGTTGGAGGCGAAGGCCCACGCGTCCCTGCTGGGACGCGGCGACGTCGCCCCGCTCACCCTTGCCGCCGGCGGCATTCTGCATGGCGTGCGCTTCGTCGAAGATGATCGCTCCATCGAAATCGGAGCCCAACCATTCGACGATCTGCTTGACGCGGGAAACCTTCTCGCCGCGATCATCGGAGCGCAGCGTGGAATAGGTGGTGAATAGGACGCCTTCGCTGAGCGTGATCGGCCGCCCTTGCGGGAAGCGTGACAGAGGCGTGACTAGCAGGCGCTCCATGCCGAGCGCGGACCAGTCGCGTTGCGCGTCCTCGAGGAGCTTGTCGGACTTCGAGATCCAGACCGCCTTGCGGCGGCCTTGCAGCCAGTTGTCGAGGATGATCGCGGCCGACTGGCGGCCCTTGCCGACGCCGGTGCCGTCGCCGATCATGAAACCGCGCCGGAAGCGCACGGCGTTTTCGGCGTCGTCGCGCGCGGCGGTGACGAGATCGGAGGTCTCATCGACCGTCCACGAACCGGCGAGATAGTCGGAATGGGCCTCGCCCGCGTAAATCAGCGTTTCGAGCTGGGCGTCGGACAGAAGATCGCGGATGTTGGCGGGGAGCTGCGGGCGATAGCTCGGCTTCGGTGGAGCCACGCTCGACATTGCGGCCGACTGGACCAGCTTGGTCGGATGGGCCTGGGCACCGGGGATGCGGATCGCCTGCAATCCGTATTCTTCATAGATAGCGTCGGAGAGGCGGCCGCTGTCCTCGGCCTGCGCGTCGAGGAGTTCATAGTCGAGCGCGACGCCATCCGGGTCGGTCGCCGCAGCGGCGGGTGCGGTCCTGGCAACGCGGTTCAGATAGCCGCGCACGCTGCGCGGGGCGAGAGGCGCCGCGACCGGAACCAGCATCGCCGAATCGACGGGCGCGCGCGCGGGCACCAGCGTTTCGATCCAGCCCATGAGCGTCGCCGTGTCGGGCGCGACTCCGGGAGAGGCCGGGAAGACGGTGGCGTCCTCGGCCGGCAGCTTGTCGATGACGGTCAGGCGCGTGGCGACGGTAGTGCCATGCTTGGCATAGACCGAGCCGTCGATCGCGGCCGAGAAGACGACGCGGCCACGCTCCTGCAGGCGGGCGAAGGCCGAGGTCCAAGCCGAAGCCTCGGGGCAGAAGTTCGCGCCGGTAATAGCGACGAGCCGCCCGCCGGGCGCCAGGCGCGCGAGCGCCGAGGCGACATGGCGGAACGCCGCGTCGGCCACCCGGCCATCGACATGCGCCATGGCCGAGAATGGCGGGTTCATCAGCACGACGGAAGGGACGATGGCCGCGTCGAGATGATCGTCGATCTGTGCCGCATCGAAGCGGGTCACGGCGATGGCCGGAAAGAGGGAGGAGAGCAGCGCGGCGCGCATCTCGGCCAGCTCGTTGAGAACGAGTGTGCCGCCGGCGATCTCGGCCAGAATGGCGAGCAGGCCGGTGCCGGCCGATGGTTCCAGCACGCGATCCGAAGGCGTTATGGCGGCAGCGGCGACAGCGACGAGGCCGAGCGGGATCGGAGTCGAGAATTGCTGGAGGGCCTGGCTCTCTTCGGAGCGGCGCGTGTGGGTGGGCAGGAGATGGGCGATCTTGCCGAGCAGGGGCAGCGCCGAGGCTGTGGAACCGGCCTTGCGGAGCAGCGTCCTGCCATATTTGCGCAGGAAGAGGACGGTCGCCGCCTCGCAAGCCTCATAGGCGGTTTTCCAGTCCCAGAGGCCGGTGGCGTCGGACGCGCCGAACGCGGTTTCCATGGCGCCGCGCAGGATGGCGGCATCGACGCGCGCGCCGCGTTCGAGATGAGGCAGGAGCGCGAGCGCGGCCGCGTGGACGGCGGCGGCGGGATCGACGGGCGCGGCGAGCGGTGCTGCCGACAGCGTATTGGCGAGAGGGAACGGAGCGTTCATCGGGACATCCTCGGGAGAGCGGAAAAGGGCAAGCCCGCCGGCGCTCTCTCTCGGACCAGACGGGCTCAAACCCGTCCCGGCCCCTCTCTATCTCTCTTGCGCATCCTAGAGGCCGTCCGCGATCTCGCGGGCGATCATGGCGCGCGCCTTCATAATCACATCGTCGCCGCGCGTTTCGGGATTGTGGACGAAACGCGCGCCGGGGCCGTTCGCCCGCCAGTCGGCATAGTCGCACCACTGGCGATCCATGAGCCGGAACGCCGCCATGTCCGACGCCCAATGCGGTTTCGGCTCGACCACGACGATGATCCCGTCGCGGACTTCCTCCCACGGAAGCGAGCGCTCCGCGGGAGGGTTGCGCCGGTCCTCGGCGAAGATGTCGTCGACGGTCACGACGCCGTGCTCGCGTCTGCCGACAGGAATCCGGTCGGATCGTCGGGGTCCGGTGGCAGATAGGCATCATAGGGGTTGCCGTCGGCGAGATGGCCGAAGGGCGTCATCACATAGTCGCCGTGATCGCGGTCGACGGCGCAAAGGACGTATCGCGGCTTGCGGGTGTCGGCATCGAGGCACTCCATGAGGGCCAGATTGCCGTCTCCTGCCGCGCGCAGCAGGGTGTTGAAGTTCGTGCGGGCGTGTTCGGGAATTGCCATGGCGGTTCTCCAGACATGAAAAGACCCCGGTCTGAGGACCGGGGCCGATGAGGTGGATGGGCTCGAAGGGGCGCGGACGCCCCTCCGGTCACTCGGCCGCGGCGAGATGGCGCTCGTCGTCGAGATCGGCCGTGTCGGTATCGTCGGTGCCGTCGCCATCGTCCTCGTCGTCGGCGAGGAAGTCCGGCAGCTCCTGGGCCTCGCCGCCGCCTTCGGCCCCGGCGACATCGCCGTCGAGATCGGCAAGGCGCAGCGGCTCTGGGAGCCAGCCGGTGTCGGCCAGCAGGCGCTCGGCCTCCTTCGCCATGTCGCCCTTCTTCAAATGGCCGATGAGCTGGGCGGCACGCTCGCCCGCGCCTTCGCGAACCGCTTCGAGGATGCGGGGCTTGGTCACGCGGCCGAGATAGTTGCTGACGGTCGGCCTCCAGCCGCCATCGACCACCATGTCGAAGCCGGTCGCACGCGCGATCCGATCCGCGCCGGAAAGGCGGCGATCAAGGCCGTGCTGCGAGACGCCGGACCCGCTATGGGGATTGGGCCGCTCATAGAGGGCGTTGATGCCGTAGCTGACGCAATGGGCGAGCAGCGCCATCCGGCTGGCGTCGTCGAGCGCGGCGAGCCAGTCCCAGAGCGCGCCTTCGTCGGTCGGCATATCAGCCTTCCAGGCGTCGTAACGCTCGCCGATCGCCTTGGCCGAGGGCGTCTCACCAAGATCGTTGCCCTGCGTCGAGAGATACGGCTGACGCACGGAGATCTCCAAGCAGCCGGTCGGAGCCGAGTAATGATAGCGCTCCATCACCATGCGGTGCAGGAGCGTCGTCATCGCGACATGCGGATTGTTCGCGAGCGCCTCGTGGAGCGCGAGCGTGCGATGGGCGGTGAGTTCGATCACCAGCCGTTCGGGGAGCGGCTTGATGGTTTCATCCTCGTCGTCCTCCGCATCGACCGGCTCGCCGCCGATGGTGATGACGGCGCGCTGAACGCCGGCATGGGCGGCAACCGCGCCGGTCTCGGCGCCCGGTTCGCCATCGCCGGCGTTGTCCTGGCCCTCGACATCGACGGGCGCCTCGTCCTCGGGGCGGACATAGCCGCGCGCGACGACGAGTTCGCCGGCCCGGCCGATGCTGATGAAGACGCCGGCGCGGGCGATCTCGGCCTCGTCGTAGATCGTCGGGCGCTTCTCGAAGGCGGCCAGCGCCGCCTCGATCTCGCCGAGACGCGCATCGACATCATCGGGCAGCTCGTCGTAATCGGCGTTCTCGGCTTCCAGCCGCTCATATTCCTCGCGCAGCGCCTCGCGGGTCGCGCGCTCGGCGTCGGTGAGGTCGAGGAAGGTGCCGGCGAGGATGCGAAGGCCGCGGTCATGGCCGTAGGGCAGATCGGTATCGACCGCGACCCACTTCCAGCCTTCGGCCGCCACCTCGTCGGCGATGGCCTTCAGCTTGTCGGAGACGAGCCGGTCGAGCAGCTCGGGGTTTTCCAGCCAGCCCTCGTCCTCGTCGGAGAAGAGGTCGCGCAGCATGACGCCGCCGGCCTGCTCATAAGCATCGACGCCGACGAACAGCGCGCGCTTGTCGTCGGTCGGAACCGTCGTCTCGGTGAGAAGGTCGCGGATGTGCCAGGGCTGGCGGTTGTGCGAGCGCTGGATTGCCTCCCAGACCTGCTCCTGGCGGGCGTGGTGGGGATTGACGGTGAACGCCTCCAGCATGGCCAGCGTCATCTCGCCGCGCGCATAGACGTCGAGAAGGGACGTGGCGACACGGGCGAGACGCAGGCGCTGGGCGATGTAGCGCGGCGTGGTGCGATAGGCGTCGGCGACTTCTTCTTTCGACATGCCGTCATCGACCATGCGCTTGAACGCCTTGAACTGGTCGAGCGGATGCAGCGCCAGGCGGATGACGTTCTCGGCGTAGGAGTCGTCGACCGCCGAGGTCTTCGCATTGGCCTTCTTGACGAGGCACGGCACCAGACCATCGGCGGGGAAGCGCCCGGCTTGCACGAGCCGCGCGATGGCGCGATAGCGCCGACCGCCGGCCGGGGTCTCGAAATCGCCGGTCTCGGCGCCGTCGGCGTCCAGCACCGCGCGGACGTTGAGGCCCTGCACGATGTCTTCACGGCGGTCGATGTCATGGGTCAGCTCGTCGAGCCCGTCTTCGACGTCGATTTGGCGGACGTTGCTGTCGGACAGGTGGATTCGGTTGAAGGGAATGTCGCGCGACCGGGAAAATTCGATCATCGGGGCGACGGGGGTCTTCTTGCGTGTGGCCTTGGCCATGGTCTTCACTCCATGACGGACTCCAAGAGGCTCTCTCTCGGATCTCAATCCGTCACGAAGCGAAGCGCCGCCCTCTTCCTCTGAAGGGGCAGCGCCACGCACCAGGCTGGCAGACGGTCGATCACGCCGCCTCCCGCAGGTCGTCATCCGCGCCGAGGCCGCCCGCGTCCGGCAGGAAGGAGAGGAGCCAGTCGGCCGCCTTACTGGCCTGTGAGGCGGCGCGGACGATGGCGCGATTGTCCTCACGCATCGTCTCGATCCACGCACCGATATAGTCACTGTGCCGGACGGTGGGCGTGATCCCGAGCGCGGCGCAGCAGAAGGCGCTCGCCAGCTCGGCGACGCATTCCTCGACGAAATATTTGCGCGATCCGAACGAGCCGGACAGGTCGCGCGCGAGCCGGCTGTGATGGCCGCTGGCGTGCCCGAGTTCGTGCAGCGCCGTCCGGTGCCAGTTGATCGGCTCGAAATAGGCGGCCGGCGGGGGCACCTGCACATAGTCGAGGGCCGGAACGTAGAACGCCCTGTCGCCGCCGATGCGGAAGTCGATGCCGGTCGCCTTGATGAGCGCCTCGACCTGGGGCTCGATCATGCCGGGCGGCGGCGGTGGCACGGCCGCCTCGATGTCGTCGGGCAGGCCGTCGCATTGGGCCGTGTTGAACACCGTGAAGCGTTTCAGGAAGGGGATGGCGTGGGCTTCCTCGCCCGCCTCGAAGGCGCGGCGCTTCTCGTCCTCAGGCGTGAAGCGATCGGCATAGACGACGGTGGTGCCGCGCTCGCCCTTGCGGACATTGCCGCCGAGCGACAGGGCCTGGCGGAAGGTAAGCCAGCCTTGCCCCGGAAAGCTGTGCTCGATGACGGCGCCCCAGAGAATGAGGACATTGATGCCGCTGTAGCTTCGGGAGGTCGCGGCGTTCCTGGGCAGGCCGAGCGGGGCCTTGGCGGCCGAGGTGCCCCAGGGCTGGACCCATGGCACGCGGCCGGCTTCCAGCTCGGCAATGATCTTGTCGGTGATTTCGTCGTAGAGGTTCGCCCGGTCGGAGCCGGTGCGCGCGCGGCGATCATATCTGGACATCGCGGTTCTCCGCGACGGGCGCCGGAAGCCTCTCCTCCGGCTATCTACCCGTCACGGCAAACCCGATCCGCACTCTCACTCTCTAGGGGGCGTTGCGGGGTCTCCCCGCAGAAGGGGTCGGCCGAGACCGTGGCTCAGCCGCAGGGGAAGGCTTTCCCCCCTTCATCCGACCGCCTTCTGCAAAAGGGTTTCTTGAAAACTGTCAGAAATCTGCGTATATTTCTGACAGGAGAACGATGATGACTCGGCTGACCGAACAGATTCAGGCGTATGCGACGGGATTGCCCGAAGGCGCTCCCATATCTGCCAAGGGCTTGCTCCACCTCGGAAATCGCGCCGCTGTGGATCAGGCGTTGTCGCGTTTGGCCGAGCGCGGCCAGCTCATTCGTGCCGGTCGCGGCGTCTATCTTCGTCCCGTCACGGGTCGATTTGGCACCCGAGCGCCTTCGGTCGAGCAGGCCGTAGAGGCTCTAGCGACCCAAAAGGGAGAGATTATCGTCTCGAACGGGGCCGCAGCGGCGAACGCTCTTGGCCTGACGACGCAGGTGCCCGTGCGGTCGGTCTATCTGACATCGGGCCGCAGCCGAAAGATGCACCTCGGCAAGCAGGTCGTGGAATTGCGGCACGCGCCGCGCTGGCAATTGGCATTGGCTAACCGACCAGCGGGAGAAGCTGTCCGGGCGCTGGCCTGGCTTGGCCCGGAGAAGGCGGAAACCGCGCTCAGGACGTTGAAGCGGAAGATGCCACCTGTCGCGTTCGGTGAACTGGTCGCTGCCGCGCCGCAGCTTCCGACATGGCTTGCGCAGAGCGTCGGCAGGGCCGCTTATGGCTGACGCCTTTCTCCAGCTTTCCGCTCAGGACCGTCGCGAGGCGCTGGATGTCGCGGCCGACCGTTCAGGCCGTCCCACGCATCTTCTCGAAAAGGATGTCTGGGTGGTTTGGGCATTAGCGACCCTCTATGCGGCACCGCTTGGTGAGCATCTTGTGTTCAAGGGCGGCACATCGCTGTCGAAAGCCTATCAGGTCATCCGCCGGTTTTCCGAGGATGTCGATCTGACCTATGACATTCGGGCGATCGCGCCTGATCTGGTCGGCGAAAACGGCGAAGCTTTGCCAACGACGCGCAGCGAGGAAAAACGCTGGTCCAGCGAGGTCCGTCGGCGGTTGCCGGCATGGGTCGCGGAAACCGTGCAACCTGTGATCGCGAACGCACTGGCCGCCGAAGGTCTGGCGGCGGCCATCCGCATCGAGGGTGACAAGCTCTTCATCGACTATGAGGCGACCGCGGCCGGGTCCGGCTATGTCGCGCCCAGCGTCATGCTGGAGTTCGGCGCCCGTTCGACGGGCGAACCGGCGAGCCTGCGTGATGTCTCCTGCGACGCCGCCGGCCTGATCGACGGACTGGTATTCCCGACGGCGCGTCCGCGCGTGATGCACGCCGAGCGGACCTTCTGGGAGAAGGCGACCGCCATCCACGTCTTCTGCCTCCAGGAGCGGCTGCGCGGCGACCGTTTTGCACGTCACTGGCACGATGTTGTCCGGCTGGATGAAGCCGGCTTCGCAGAAGCTGCTTTCGCCAATCGCGAACTGGCCAACGCTGTCGCCCGGCACAAGTCGGTGTTCTTCGCGGAAAAGGCCGCCGACCGCACGCTGATCGACTATGCAGCGGCTGTCAGCGGCGGCTTGCAACTCGTGCCCGTCGGCGACGGCGCGAAGGCGCTGGCGGAAGACTATGCTCACATGGTCGAGGACGGGCTACTCTTCGATGATGCCGATCCGTTCGAAGCGCTCATGGCACGATGTACAGATATAGCTGCGCGGGCTAACCGAATGGGGGCCTAAAGGGGGGGCGGGCATTGAAGATATTCTCGGTAATGATCGAAAATTTTCGCGGCATCCAGTCGGCCAAACTGTTGCTGCCTGATCACGCTGTACTGATCGGCGACAACAATACCGGCAAATCGTCAGTATTCGAAGCGATTGATCTCGCCTTGGGGCCGGATCGGTTGAGCCGGCGACCACCCGTGGATGAGCATGATTTCTATCAGGGGCGCTATCTTCCCAACCCCAACCCCGATGCTCCTGAGGGGGCGGAGCCAGGCCCTGCGCCGAAAATCACGGTCGAAGTGACGATCACAAATCTGTCGCCAGAGCAGGAGGCACGATTTGGAGCCAACGTCGAGTGGCTGAATACCACTACCGGAGACTTCTACCAGGAGGCTAACCCGGCCGGGGTCGATGCCGCCGAGATCAAGGCGGCGCTGCGCGTCACATTCGTCGGCCAATACGATCCTGATGAGGATGACTTCGTCGGCAACAGCTATTTCACGCGCAGCCTTTCAGAGGATGAGACACCTGCATCGTTCTCGAAGAAAGACAAGCAGCACTGCGGATTTCTTTTTCTGCGGTCGTTGAGGACAGGATCTCGGGCGCTCAGCTTGGAACACGGCAGCCTGCTGGACATCATCCTCCGGCTGAAAGAAATCCGGCCGCAGATGTGGGAAGGGACGATCGGAACGCTTGCAGCCTTCGATGTCGCGAGCGACCCGGCCATCGGCATCTCGGGCGTGCTCGAAAGCATTGACAAGTCGCTGAAGAAATACGTTCCGCGCGAATGGGGAGTGAAGCCGCACCTGAAGGTGTCGAACCTGACGCGCGAGCATTTGCGCAAGGTCATCACCGCGTTCATCGCCACGGGTGCGGGCGATCATGCCGCTCCCTTCTTCCGGCAGGGGACGGGGACGATCAACATGTTGGTGCTCGCGATGTTGTCACAGATAGCCGAGGACAAGCAGAATGTAATTTTTGCGATGGAGGAAGCCGAAACGGCTATTCCGCCATACGCGCAGAAGCGGATTGTCCATGAGCTGCGCAAGCTATCTGCGCAGTCGCTCTTCACGTCGCACTCACCGTATGTGCTCGAAGAGTTCAACCTCGACGAAACGGTTATTCTGGCTCGCTCGGATGACGGCAAACTGAGCCAATCCAAAATCCAGTTACCGGAGAGCATCAAACACAAGCGCTACCGGCAGGATTTCCGAACCCGGTTTTGTGAGGGGCTCCTTTCGCGCCGTGTCCTCATCGCTGAAGGTGCGACAGAGGCGGCCTCTTTCCCGGTCGTCGCGCGGCGTTTGGCTGAGCTTAACCCGGCCACCTATGCGTCTTTGGAAGCCTTGGGTGTGTGCGTAATCGACGCCGGAAGCGAGAGCCACATCGCCGACCTTGGTACTCTATACAAAAGCCTTGGGAAGCGGACCTTTGCATTGTGCGACAAGCAGACAGATGCCGCCAAGGCTACCATTGAGGCTCAGGTGGAACGCCTGTTCATGCACGACGAGAAGGGCATTGAGGATTTGATCCTCAACAACACCACGCAGGCTGCATTGGAGCGATTTGCCGATCAACTCGATTGGCCGCAGCATCTGCTGAACCAATATCCGAATCCAAAAGCACAGGCGGCTACCGCGCTTGGAGCTTATTTCAAGTGGTCAAAAGGTAATTGGGGAATAGCCGAGTTCTTGGCCCAGTGCTCAGAGGTCGAAATCCCCCAGTGGCTGCGGGATGCCTGCACCACCTTGAAGGCAGCGTGTGACCCGCCACCTCAACTGGCCGAGGCCGATGGCGAAGATCTTTTTGCTGACATCTTGGGATAGGCGGTTGCGCGGTGGTCGACCTAACCGAAACGCAGAAGGCAATTCTCCAGGCCGTGGGACATCAGCTCGTCACCGGCGGTCCCGGTTCGGGGAAAACCACCGTTTCCATCCTCAAGGCGGCGAAGATCGCGCGCGAGGAGTTAAAGCCCGGCCAGCGTATCCTTTTCCTCAGCTTCGCGCGGGCCACTGTTTCCCGCGTCCTTGAGGCGATCGACGAAGAAAGCGCGATCACGCGGGAGGAGAGGCGGCGGATCGAGGTCGATACCTACCACTCGTTTTTTTGGCGCATCCTCAAAACGCATGGCTATCTCGTCGGCTTCCCACGGCGAATGACGATCCTTACGCCCCCGAATGAGGCGATCGCGTTGTCTTCGGTGCGAAGCGGCTACAAGGCAGCCAAAAAGCTGTCGGACGCGGAAAAGGCTGAGAAGCGCGCAAAGGAGGAAGCTGAACGCATCCGTCTGGCGACCGAAGAGGGAAAGGTCTGCTTCGATCTGTTCGCAGGCCACGTAGCGACCTTGCTACATGGTTCGGAAAAGGTTCGATCACTCATCTCCACGATGTACCCGTACATCATCCTCGATGAGTTTCAGGACACTAGTGCCGATCAATGGCGGGTGGTCCAAGCTCTGGGCGCCAGCAGTACGCTGATTGCTCTTGCTGACCCGGAACAACGCATCTTCGATTTCATTGGCGCCGATCCTGAGAGGCTGAACCATTTCACGGCGGCTTTCGCACCAACGGTTCACGATCTCGCCGGTGACAACCATCGGAGTAAGGGGACTGAGATTGCCCTATTCGGGAACGACATCCTTACGGGGAAATTTCGCCAGAACGACTACAAGGGAATCGATTGCGCGCTGTTCGAGTCTAATCCCAACCAGGCTTATGCCTCATTGGTCGGTCAGGTGTTGCAAGCCCGGAAGCGGTTGATCGAGACTGGTCGGAGCGATTGGTCATTGGCGATTCTCGTGCCGACCAAGAAAATGACCCGGATGGTGTCGGATATTCTGCGCGAGCCATTCGGCAATGTCCCCCCGATTTCTCACACGGCCGCCGTCGATATGGAAGGTCCGATCCTCGCTGCGGAGATCATCGCCTTCCTGCTCCAGCAACGCGGGCATGAGAGATGCTTCGACGAACTGGTGGAATTGATGTGTAGCTATTTCCACGGTCGAGGTGGCGCGACGCCGACCAAGGGAGACATGGATGAGGCTGCGCGGTTTCGTGTTGCGCTGAGCAAGTGGAACGAATGTCTTGCGAAAGGCCGGCCTACGCCGGGGAATAGCGTTCTGAAGGGGGCCTATGCCATCCACCAGGCAATTGCCGCGCTGGTGTTCACGGGTGATCCCGATGCCGATTGGGTTGCAGTACGTGGTGTGCTGGAGGCCGGGGCCTGCCAGCGACTGAAAGATGCCGCGAAGGACGTTCGCAACGTGCGCCTGCTTGAACGAGGTACGCAACTCCGTCTGGGCTTGGCTCAGGACTGGCGTGATGCCGGTGGCTACAGCAACGCGCTGACTATCACTCGTCAGTCGTTTGTGCAGGAGCATTTCGCAACGGCCCACAAGCCGGAGTCCGGTGTTGTGGTCATGAACATGCACAAGGCGAAGGGGAAGCAGTTCGATGAGGTCATCATCTTTGAAGGATGGCCGAAGCGGGTGAGGAACGAGGTTGTAGGCAATCCGGATCGGATCGTACCCGGTAATGTTCACGATGGGGCGATGACGCAGGCACGACAGAATTTCCGTGTCAGCGTCACGCGCGCAAAGACCCGCACTACAATCCTGACGCCAAGGGACGATGTCTGCGTCTTGTTCAGGGCCAACCGGGCGTAGGGCCTAACCGGATACTGAGTGGTCCGTTGGCCTGCACTGGAATTACATTGGATTGAATGCGGTTGACTGGGATGGTGGAGAGACAATTCAAGAGGACGCTTAAGAGAGCCGTCGACCTGGAGACGATGCGCACGATATCAAGCGATGCCTTGATGGGCATGTCCAAGGACGATTACCAGATCATCAGGCGGCTGGCGACCAGAGCCCGCCTCGATCGCCGACCGCGCTATGTTTGCGGCCTATGCGGACATGCGGTTTACGCTCCGCGCGAAGGTCGAACTGGGCAGCCCTATTGGAAGCATCATCCGGGGGCTCCGGAAGACTGCCAATGGTGGACGGGGACGCCATCAGGCGTGGACGCCGTCAGTGGACGGCAATTTCACGGTGCTCAAGAGAGCCCATTGCACGCGAAGATCAAAAACATTGTTGGAGAGCTTCTGACCGCAGATCGCCGCACCAAGCCGGAAAGCGTGGTTGTTGACGCATATCTTATAACTGAAGGGGGCCGCCGACGCCCCGATGTGCGCGCGGTCTACAATGAGGTATCACTTGCCGTCGAGGTTCAACTCGCGACCACCCAGATTCCGATCATTATCCAGCGCGAAGACTTCTATGACAGCGAGGCCTACCGACTCCTATGGCTCACCTGGAATTTCGAGCCGCCGGCGGCAACCGGACGGCTTCTCAGTTCATTCGAGGACATATTTTATTCCCACAACAAGAACCTTTTCTCGATCGATGACGAGACGATTCAACTTTCACGGCAGCGGAATGAGGTCATCCTTCGCGCTTTCTGGGTCCGCGAGGACGTATGGCATTCCAAGGTCGTCAACCTCCATGAGCTGAATTGGCTTTCGAGCGGTCGCGCTTTTGCCGTAGCGCCCGAGCCACTTTGGCATGATGATTTTCTGGCTCGCTGGCGCGCTGCCACGGGCGACCATGGCACGCGATGGCCCGAGCGCGGGGTGCTGTTGACCGAACTGGTTTCCAAGCTCTCGCTGGCCGGTTCTGACAACCGTGCCCTTGAGGAGGCCGACATCGACGCGTTGATTAATTGCCTGCTGTCTTTGCTTGACGGCCATCCTGTCGGGTCACGGCAGAGGAAGCTCGTGGAGGTGCTGAACACGTTCCTGAACGTAGAACGTCGGCACCGTCTTGCGCGTCTCATCCGTCGATTTGCCGAGCTTACCGGCCGGAAGGAGGAGCTTGAGACAAAGAGTGTCCGGGACAAGATAGCAACCGCGCTTAAGACAGTGCAGGACGATCCGCAGAGTCTTGCTGGACGCATCGCCGTGGCGCTCTTTCCAGAGACCTTCGCGTCGGGACGAACAGTGGCAAGCAGGTAAGTTTAGATCATGCCGAATTCGTGTACTGCACAAATAGAGTTGGTGCGAACATGGTGCTGGCGTTATTCGATGCGGCGGAGATCGCCGGCCGCCGGCACGACGATGCGTGAGAATGTGGCAGCGTAACAGGCGGAATCCTTCTAAAAAGATAACAAATTGGACGGTGATGCGGTACGATGTAATTGTTGTGAGCACTTTCTCCGTCTGTTCTCCTCAAATGGCGGTGCCGCCGTCACCGGCGATAGATGGCGAAGTTTTCATCGAGCCGATCGGCCGAAAAAACCCAATGTTTTCATAAGCGGTAGCTTTTTGACGGTAAGCGCGACGGTATATCGGTGTTCAGAAAAATTTTTTCGCTTTATTTTTCAATGAGATGGATCGTCTATCCGATAATTGAGTGGGAGTGACCGCCTGAGCGATCAGGTCGTGGCAGGCGCACCGGGCCGCCAGCTCCAGATCAGCAGCAGCAGGCCGACGATGATGAACAGGGCAAAGCCCGACAGCATCCACGGGTTCACATACCATTGTTCGCCCCATTCGAACTCGCCGCCCATGATGCGCGCCCAGCCGCGA
This sequence comes from Sphingopyxis sp. EG6, assembly GCF_003609815.1. Classification (NCBI taxonomy): domain Bacteria; kingdom Pseudomonadati; phylum Pseudomonadota; class Alphaproteobacteria; order Sphingomonadales; family Sphingopyxidaceae; genus Sphingopyxis; species Sphingopyxis sp. EG6. The sequence goes on along the minus strand of NZ_AP017603.1, from coordinate 739,151 downwards.
AAATGCTGCGTCGCGCCGACAGACAGCCCAAACACCGCAAACACCGCGGACAGGTAACGCACCAGCCAATGCGCCGGGTTGGGCAGCATCAGCAACAGCCCAAGCAGTCCGATCACCGTCCGCTGGCTGCGGCAATAGGGGCATTCATAGACCACGCCGGTCAAATCGACCGTCCACGTCAACGCCGCGATCAGGATGGCCACGATGCCCACCGCGCGGCGATGGCGCAACAACTGCTCTGGCAAATTGTCCAGCATTCAAGATCCTCCCTCTTTCCCTCGCAGCCGCTATACGCAGCTCCAACCCGCGCGGCCACGCTATTTTGTTACACTATATCATCGTAACCTTAGCTGCCGGCGCTTCCGCCGCGGCGTTGACCCCGTCCCACCAGTCTCCCAGCGCATCGATCAGCGGAACCAGCCTTTCGCCATCCGCCGTCAGGTCATATTCGACGCGGCGCGGATAACCCTCGAACTCGGTGCGCCGCACGATCCCGGCATCTTCCAGCTTGCGGAGTTCCATCGTCAGCATCTTGTGCGAAACCGTCGGATTGTCGCGCTGGAGATCGCTGAACCGCTTCGTCCCGTCACTGAGATAATAGATAAGCAGCGTTGGCCAGCGGCCACCGAGCAGCTGCATCACTTCCTCGATCGGACAGCGCGAAACCAGATTCTTCATCACAACCCTCATGGTTACAAAAAGGTGCGTAATTTACGCACGAAACGGACACCCTATATCGCAAATCGCTGCGCAGCTCCCCTCAAGAAAATGGAGCAATATCTTGGAACCGATCCTTATCTATGGCTTCCCGCTGGGAAGTTCCATGGGCCTTGTTGCGGCCCTCGAATGGCTGGGCAAACCCTATCGCCTGTGCCGCGTCGACATGCTCGGCGAAATGCGCGAGCCCGCCTATGCCCGCATCAACGCGCGGCACGAAACGCCCGCGCTGGTCACCGATGACGGCAGGGTGCTGACCGAAACGATGGCGATCGCGCACTGGTTCGCCGCGCGCGATGCCGAGCGGCGGATCAGCCCCGACCCGCTGTCGGCCGACGGCGACCGGATGCGCCAGATCATGGCGTTCATCAACAGCGGCTTCACCGGCGCGTTCAGCCCGCTGTGGGTCGCGCTCGAAATGGACCCGCCGCGGCCGGCCATGCAAGCGTCGATGCGCGAATTTGGCCAGGAAGCGGTCATCGGGCGCCACGACAAGCTCGAAGCGATGGTCGGCGATACCCCCTATCTGGTCGGCGATCGCCCGACGCTGGCCGATGCGTTGTTCATCGGCGTCGCGCGGTGGCTAGAGTTTCACGGGGTCGCCGATCCGGCGCGCTGGCCAAAGCTCGCCGCCTTGCGCGCGCGGCTGGAGGCCGACCCTGCGGTGATCTTTGCCACCGCGCTGGAAAGCGGCGACAGCGTGACGGGCAGCGGCGCGCTCCGCGGCCATGTCCCGCTGACCGAGGTGATCGACCGCTTCGGCGCGTGATGATCAAGGGCGGCGCGGTTGCGAGGCTGCGCCGCCCTTGATAGCATCGCGGCATGGACCGGATCGAAACCCAGGCCTCGGGCGGCTGCCAGTGCGGCGCGGTGCGCTATCATGTCACCGCGGTGCTCGACACCTCGCACATTTGTCATTGCCGGATGTGCCAGAAGGCAGCGGGCAATTTCTTCATCGCGCTGATCGGCGTCCCGCGCGACGCGATCCGCTGGACGCGCGGCGAACCCGCGACCTTCGCCAGTTCGGATAAGGCTTCGCGCGGCTTCTGCAGCGACTGCGGCACCCCGCTGACCTATGACTATCACGACAGCAAGCATATCAACCTGACCACCGGCTCGTTCGACAACCCGGCGCAATTCCCGCCGCGCGTCCAGTTCGGGGTCGAGGGCCAGCTGCCGCTGTTCGAACAGCTGCCGATCAACGCCGAGGGTACCACCGAGGAAACCATGGCCGCCTACGTCGATGCCATCAGGACAAGCAACCACCAGCATCCCGACCACGACACGGCGCGCTGGCCGGAATGACGACCGGCGCGCTGGCGAATCCTGGCGACTGCGATTAGAGGCAGGGCGAATTTCCTGTAGCGGAGCCCTGCCATGACCCCCACCGCCACCATCCTGCTGCTCGGTTCGGGCGAGCTGGGCCGCGAATTCGTCATTTCCGCGAAACGCCTCGGCTGCCGCGTCATCGCGTGCGACAGCTATGACGGCGCGCCCGCCATGCAGGTCGCCGACGCCTTTGAAGTGTTTTCGATGCTCGACGGCGATGCCCTCCGAAGCGCAATCGAAAGGCATCGGCCCGACCATATCGTCCCCGAGGTCGAGGCGATCCGCACCGAAATCCTCGCCGAGGTCGAAGCCGACGGTTATCATGTCGTTCCGTCGGCCCGCGCCGCGCAGCTGACGATGAACCGCGACGCGATCCGCGATCTGGCCGCCAGCGAACTCGCGCTCACCACCTCGACCTTCGAATATGCCGAAACCCGCGAGCAGTTGCATGCGGCCGCGGTGCGCATCGGCTTTCCGCTGGTCGTCAAACCGGTGATGTCGTCGTCGGGCAAGGGCCAAAGCACGATCAAAAGCGAAGCCGACATCGACGCAGCGTGGGACTATGCCGCCGCCGGGATGCGCGGCGATCGGCTGCGAGTGATTGCCGAGGCGTTCATCGACTTCGATTATGAAATCACCCTGCTCACCGTCCGCCACAAGGACGGTGTGACCTTTTGCCCGCCGATCGGCCACCGCCAGGAACGCGGCGATTACCGCGAAAGCTGGCAGCCTGCGGCGATGTCCAAGGCCGCACTGGCCAGCGCACAGGATATGGCGACCAAGGTCGTAGATGCCCTCGGCGGCCACGGCATTTTCGGGGTCGAGTTTTTCGTCAAGGGCGACACGGTCATCTTCTCGGAACTCAGCCCGCGGCCGCACGACACCGGCATGGTGACGCTCATCTCGCAGTCGCTGTCCGAATTCGACCTCCACGCCCGCGCGATCCTCGGCCTGCCGATCCCGGCGATTGCGGTTCCCGACGCCAGCGCGAGCGCGGTGCTGCTCGCCGACCGCGACGCCAGCGATTTCGCGATCAGCGGGCTGGCCGACGCACTCATCCCGCCCAGCCCCGCAGCCGCGATCGACGCCCGCATCTTCGGCAAGCCGGTGACCCGCCCCTACCGCCGCATGGGCGTCACGCTCGCGCGCGTCGCCGGCGGCACGACCGACGACGCGCGCGCCGCGGCGGTCGCGGCGGCGGCGCGGCTGACCATCGACTATCGCGATTGACGCGTTAGACGGGGGGCATGGCAGAACGCCCTTCCCTGCTGCGACGCTGGCTGATGATCATCGGCCTGCTGGCGATCGTCGTCGGCGTGCCGCTGATCTTTCGCGAGGAATTTGTCGCGATCAGCGACCGGGTGCTGGCGGCGGCCGACGAACGCCCCTTTGCCGCCGCCGCGCTGATCGTCGCCGCGCTGACGCTCGACGTTTTCCTGCCGGTACCGAACGGGGTGACCAACACACTGGCGGGCGCCGCTTTTGGCTTTGCCCTTGGCACCTTCGTCATCTGGCTGGGGCTGATGGGCGGCAGCACTGCGGGCTATGCGCTCGGTCGCTGGGGCGCGCGTCCGCTTGCCGCGCGGCTGCTCGGCGCCGATGATCTGGAGCGCGCGCACCGGATCGCCGAACGCGCGGGCCCGGTGGCGCTGATCGTATCGCGCCCGGTCCCCATTCTGTGCGAGATGACCCCGATCGCCGCAGGGATTGCCGGAATGGCATTTGGGCACTTTCTGTTCGCCGTGGCGCTCGGCAATCTGGGGGTCGGCGTCGTCTATGCCGCGATCGGCGCCGCGGCGGTCGAGCGGACATCGACCGAATTGCTGATGCTGGGAGCGATTGGCGTGCCGCTTGCCGCATGGCTCGGCTGGCAGGCGATCGAACGATGGAGACGATGATGATCATCCGACGCCTGGGACCCGCCGACGTCGCCGCGATGCGCGCGCTCAATGCCGTCTATGCCGCTGCGTTCGACGACCCCGTCACCTATCGGATCGATCAGCCCGATGACGCATGGCTGGCGCGCCAGCTCGGCAGAGACAGCCTCATCCTGCTGGTCGCCGAGCTCGACGGCCAGATTGTCGGCGGCCTCACCGCTTATGACCTCCCGAAGCTCGAAGCGGCGCGGAGCGAAATCTATCTCTACGATCTCGCGGTCGATGCGGCGCACCGTCGCCGCGGCATCGCCACCGCGCTGATCGCCGAACTTCAGCATATCGCCGCCGACATCGGTGCCTGGGCGGTGTTTGTGCAGGCCGACTATGGCGACGATCCCGCGGTTGCGTTATACACCAGGCTCGGCGCGCGCGAGGATGTGATGCATTTTGGCCTGCCGCCCTTGCCGCGAACGAAAGACTGAACCCGACGAAGGGGACGCGCAATGCTGCGCTGGTTCATTCGCATCATACTGAGCCTTGTCGCGATCGTGGCCGCCCTGTGGCTGACCGTCAGTTACATCACGCCGCAGCCCGCGATCTGGGCGATCCGCGCGCTGTTCGATTCGGGCTCCGACGCGGCCAGCGCAAAGCTGCTTCCCAAAGTACCGTCCGATGTCGAGACGCTCGCCGCGATCCGCTACGATCCTGCCGATCCCGACGCGCTGCTCGACATTTTTCGGCCCAAGGCTGCATCGGGCGCGCGGCCTGCCATCGTCTGGGTGCATGGCGGCGGTTTCGTATCGGGCAACCGCCATATCGTCGCCGAGTATCTCAAGATTCTGGCCGCGCAGGGCTTCGTCACGATCACCGTCGATTATACGATCGCCCCCGAAGCGCGTTATCCCACCCCGGTCCGGCAAACCAACAAGGCGCTCGGCTATGTCGTGGCCAACGCGGCCCGCTACGGGATCGCCCCTGACCGGATCCTGATCGGCGGCGACAGCGCGGGCGCGCAGATCGCGGCGCAGGTGGCTACAATCGCGACAAATCCTGCCTATGCAAAGGCCGTCGGCATCGCGCCGTCGGTCGGACCGGACCGGATCAAGGGCGCCATCCTCTTTTGCGGGGCGCACGATGTCACGATGCTGAACCTCGACGGTACGCTCGGCCCGTTCCTGCGCGCCGTCGTCTGGGCCTATGGCGGCAAGCGCGACGCGATGGACGATCCGCAATTCCGCCTCATGGCGCTGCCCAATCATGTGACCGCCGATTTTCCGCCAGCCTTCATCACGGCCGGCAATGGCGATCCCCTGCTCGGCCAGTCCGAACGGCTGGCAAACAGCCTGAAAAGGGTGGGCGCGCCGGTCGAAACCTTGTTCTTCGCAAAGGATCATGTCCCGGCGCTCGGCCATGAATATCAGTTCGATCTCGACAGCGCCGCGGGCAAGCAAGCACTCGATCGCACCGTGGCCTTTGCTCGCCGCGTGACGGAGAAGAAAGCGGGAACCTTGCCCTAGGCCGCCCTGCCCGCCGCTGCTACACCGCCGCCATGTCCGAGAAGAATCATCTCTATCTGGTCGATGGCTCCAGCTACATCTTCCGCGCCTATCACCGCCTGCCGCCACTGACCAACCCGCACGGAGTGCCGGTCGGCGCGGTCTATGGCTATACGACGATGCTGTGGAAACTGGCCAAGGACCTGCATGACGCCGACGGGCCGACGCACCTCGCGGTCATTCTCGACCACTCCAGCCAGTCGTTCCGCAACGAAATTTACGACCAGTATAAGGCCAACCGCCCCGAACCGCCCGAGGATCTGCGCCCGCAATTCCCCCTGATCCGCGACGCGACGCGCGCCTTTTCGCTGCCGTGTATCGAGATGGAGGGTTTCGAGGCCGACGATCTGATCGCCTCCTATGCCGAAGCCGCGGTGCGCGAAGGCTGGGACGTCACCATCGTTTCGTCGGACAAGGATCTGATGCAGCTTATCCGCGAGCCTGCTGACGGGCCGCACGTCGACATGCTCGACACGATGAAGAATGTCCGCCTTGGCCTCGACGCGGTGAACGAGAAGTTTGGCGTCACCCCCGACCTGGTCGGCGACGTGCTCGCGCTGATGGGCGACAGCGTCGATAACGTCCCCGGGGTGCGGGGCGTCGGGCCGAAGACCGCGACCAAGCTGATCCAGGAATATGGCAGTCTCACCGCTGCACTCGACGGCGCCGAGACGATGAAGGCCAGCAAGCTGCGCGACAATCTGATCGAACATCGCGCGATGGCCGAATTGTCGCGCGTGCTGGTCGATCTGAAGCGCGACTGCCCGCTGCCCGATGCGCTGGACGACCTCAAGCTCGGCGCCATTCCGCCGCTGCCGCTCAAGGCGTTTCTCGACGAGCATGGCTTCCGCTCGCTGTCGGCCAAGCTCGACCTTGGCGCGACGCCGGGCGGCCCGCCGACCCTGCCGCGCGCTGCCGCCGTGCCTGCGCCTGCTGCGAGCGGCACGCCATCGACGCCGACCCTGCCCGCGATGCCGCCCATCGACCGCGCGGCCTATGAAACCGTGACGACGCTCGACGCGCTCGACCGTTGGATCGCCGACGCCCGCGCCGCACATGTCGTTGCAATCGACACCGAAACGGCCAGTCTCGACAGCGTTACCGGGCGGCTCGTCGGGGTCAGCCTCGCGATCGCGCCCGGCAAGGCGTGCTATATCCCGCTCGGTCATGGCGGCACCGACATGTTCGCCGAAAAGCCCGAGCAGATCGCGATGGGTGACGCACTCGCGCGGCTCGGCGACCTGTTCGCTGACGATGCGGTGCTAAAAGTCGGGCATAACCTTAAATATGACATCGGCGTGCTCGCGCAGCATGGCGTCACCATTGCGCCCTATGACGACACGCTGGTGATGAGCTTCGCGCTCGACGCGGGCAAGCATCAGCATGGGCTCGACGAACTTGCCAAGCTCCACCTCGACCATGCCTGCCTGTCATTCAAGGATGTATGCGGCACCGGCAAATCGCAGATCAGCTTTGCCGAGGTGCAGCTCGACCGCGCGACCGAATATGCCGCCGAGGATGCCGATGTGGCACTGCGCCTGTGGAAGCTGCTCAAGCTGCGGCTGCCGATCGAGGGCGGGACGCGCGTTTACGAAATGGTCGACCGCCCGCTGGCGGCAGTGATCGAGGGCATGGAGCGCGCCGGGATCATGGTCGACCGCGACTATCTGGCGAAGCTGTCGGGCGAGTTTGCCACCGAAATGCTGCGCATCGAGGGCGAGATTCACGAACTCGCGGGCCAGCCCTTTGCGATCGGCAGCCCCAAGCAGCTCGGCGAAATCCTCTTTGACAAACTCGGTTTGAAGGGCGGGCGCAAGGGCAAGTCGGGCGACTGGTCGACCGACCAGAACGAACTCGAACGGCTCGAACGCGACGGCGTGCCGATCGCGCGCAAGATCCTCGAATGGCGCCAGCTGTCCAAACTGAAATCGACCTATACCGACGCGCTGCAACAACAGATCAATGCGACAACCGGCCGCGTCCACACCAGTTACAGTCTCGTCGGCGCGCAGACCGGACGCCTCTCATCGACCGATCCGAACCTCCAGAATATCCCGATCCGTACCGAAACCGGGCGCCAGATCCGCGACGCCTTTATCGCCGCGCCGGGCCACGTCCTGATCGCCACAGACTACAGCCAGATCGAGCTGCGCCTCGCCGCGCATATGGCCGATGTCCCCGAACTGAGGGAGGCCTTTGCGCAGGGGCAGGACATTCACGCGGCGACCGCGATCGAATTATTCGGCGAAAGCAACCGTGACACGCGCGGCAAGGCCAAGACGGTCAACTTCTCAATCCTCTACGGCATTTCGCGCTGGGGACTGGCGGGGCGGCTCGAGATCACTCCCGACGAAGCGCAGGCGCTGATCGCGCGCTATTTCGAACGCTTCCCCGGCATTTCGGATTATATCACCGACACGCTAGATAAGGCGCGGACGACGGGGTACACCGAGACGCTGTTCGGGCGCAAAACCTGGTTCCCGCGCATCAAGGCGGCGAGCCAGAACGAACGCGCGGGCAGCGAACGCGCCGCGATCAACGCGCCAATCCAAGGGACCAGCGCCGACCTCATCAAACGCGCAATGGCCCGCATGCCCGCGGCGCTCGCCGACGCGGGGCTGTCCGACGTCAAGATGCTGCTCCAGGTCCACGACGAACTGGTGTTCGAAGCGCCCGCGGACAAGGCGGAGGCCGCAGGTGCGGTCATCCGTACGGTGATGATGGGCGCCGCCGAACCCGCGCTGACGCTATCGGTGCCGCTCGACGTTGAAATCGGTATCGGCAAAAGCTGGGGCGAAGCGCATTGATCGCATGGCTGCTGTTTGCCGCGGCCCTCGCCGCCGACCCTGCGCCTGCGCCTGCGCCGCCGACCACCGCGGCGGTCGCGCCAATCGCCGACACCGACGTGCGCGAATTCGTCGCAATTTCCGCTCGCAAGGTTGCCGGGCGTCCGGTCGGCGGCCCGATCGCCAGCGCCGACAAGGTGCTGCTCATCGCGCGCGACGACAAGGGGTTTCCGGTGATCGCGATCAGCACCGGCTTTCCGGCGCGCCAGTCGCTGCCCGCACCGCCGCCGAACATCGTCGCGGTCGTGCGGCTGCGCCAGCGTTACGATACCCCCGTCCCCGGCCCCAGCGCGAGCGATCTGGCGTTCGTCACCGCGCACCGCTTGCCGCTGTTCGTGATCGGCGAATGGCTGCGCCCCGCGCCGATGTGGGAAGTGGCATGGGTTGACGATGCCGTGCGCTTTCGGTCGATCGGCGACGTCGGCGAAATCGGTCCCTGGCAGGACTGACGATCGCCAAACAACGCCTTGCGCTCAACTGTACTGTTAATATAATACAGTAACAAAGAAGGAGCGTGCATCATGCCAAGCTGGAAGCTGAACGGTTTCATCGCCCTTGCGTTCATGGCGCTCGCCAACCCGGCTGGAGCTCAAACCACCGCACCGCCGCCGGTCGGCGAAAAGGTCGAAATCCTGCCGGTGGGGTTTTCCCCTAACGGTCTTTCGGGACCCGGCGGCGATCGCTTGCGCGACGCGCTCACGGCTGCGCAGTTCGTCGCGTTGGGTGAAGACCATGGCCTTGCGGGCGCCCCGAAACTGGCCGAGGCGCTCGCGCATGACGCCGCGGCAATCGCCGAAACGCAGAACGCCGGGCCGCTTTATCATGCGGTCGAGGTCGGACCGCACAGCGCCGCGTGGATCGGCGCCCGGATCGAAACCGGCGGCGTGGATTCGCTGGCCGATGCCTTTGCCGGACGGCCGTGGGCGATGCCGTTCCTCTCCAACCGCGAAGACGCCGCGCTCGCCGCGCCCTTTGCGCGATCCGGGCGGTTGTGGGGGATCGATCAGGAATTTATCGGCGCGCCATCGATCCTGCTCGAAACGCTCGCGGCGCGAACGAAGGACGAGGCTGTACGCGCCCGCCTCGCGGCGTGGCTGGAACAGGACCGCGCCGCGCTCAGCACCGGAAACTTCGGCGCCATCATGATGTCGACCGCCGCACCGGCCGACTTCGCCGCGCTGCGAAAGGCATTCGCGGGCGATGCCGAAGCGGCGGCGATCATCGACGCGCTCGCCGAAAGTGCGCGCATCTATGGCCTGAACAACAGCGGCCAATATCTTCAGAATAATGAAGAACGACAGGCTCTGATGCAGGATTATTTCCTCACCGCCTACCGCAAAGCTGCGGTGCCGGCACCGCGGGTGCTGTTCAAGATGGGCGCCTATCATATGGGGCGCGGGACGACGCCGACCTCGATCTACGACATCGGATCGCTGCTCCCGGGTATGGCCGCGGCCAATGGACGCACGTCGCTGCATATCGCCTATGTCCCGACTGCGGGCATGGTTCGACAGGTGAAGCCGTCGCCCGAACGCTTCACCGACGTTACTGCCTATCGCGACGAGGCGATCGCTCCGATCCTCGATGCGGCCGGAATAGCGCACGACGCCATTCCGGCCGACGGTCACGTCCTGATCTCCATCGCGCCGCTGCGCCACAATTTGCAGGGAAAGAAATTGCGCGACCTCCCCGCCTTCTCGCGCTTCCTGTTGCTCGGCTTCGACTATCTTGTCACGACGCGCGGCGCGGAAGCGGCGACACATTTCGAGGCCGTCGGCAAACCGGCGCCCCGGTAAGCTGGCGCGTCGCCCCACCCCTTTCCGACCCGCAACTTTCGCTCTATGACGATCCCATGACATTTGGCTGGCGATTGCATGACAGCCAGCTTCAAAGGATTTCCATGAGCAAGTTCCAGCCCGTCGCGCAGGCGCCGGTCCGTATTCAGCAGAATATCCTCGCGCGCGGCGAACGCCGCCTGCTCAACTGGATATGCCCCCGCCTGCCGCAGTGGGTGACCCCCGACAAGCTCACCGTTTTGGGCTTCTTCGGCGCCGTCATGGTCGCCGCGGGCTATATGCTCAGCTGGATCGACGACGAATGGCTGGGTCTGTGCCTCGCGGGCTATGTCGTCAACTGGTTCGGCGATTCGCTCGACGGCAGCCTGGCGCGCTGGCGCCAGATTGAGCGACCGAACTATGGCTATTTTGTCGATCATAGTGTCGACGCGCTCGCGACGCTGCTGATGGTCAGCGCGATCGGGATGAGCCCCTATATGCGGTTCGACGTCGCGCTGATGGCGGTGATCGGTTACTTCCTGCTGTCGATCCATACCTTCATCGCCGCCAAGGTCGTCGGCGAGTTTCGCCTGTCCTATATGGCGGGCGGACCGACCGAATTGCGCTTGATGCTGATGGCGATGACCGCGCTGATGCCGGTGGTTGGCGGCGCCGACATCGGCGGCACCAACTTCTCGGCGTTCGACCTGTTCGCGCTGGTCGTGTCGAGCATCCTGGTAACGCTATTCATCGTGCAGACGTCGGCGACCGCCCGGATGCTCCGCCGCCGCGGCGGATAATGCTTGTAGCGTGGTGCTGAAATCTCCAATCACCGTAGCCCTGAGCCTGTCGAAGGGCGCTTCTCGGTGAAGCGCCCTTCGACAGGCTCAGGGCTACGGTTCATTCCAAGCGGCAACGACTTTCGCAAATTTTAGGGCCGCAGGCGCGCCTGCGCGTACGTACCGAGCAGGCGCAGCGACTTGGTCTGGAAATCCAGTTCCTCGAGCGCACGATCGACACGTTCGTCCCCCGGCGCCCCAACGATGTCGGCGTAAAATTGCGTCGCGGCAAAGCTGCCGCCGGTCTGATAGCTTTCCAGTTTGGTCATGTTGACCCCGTTGGTCGCAAAGCCGCCGAGCGCTTTGTACAGCGCCGCCGGGATATTCTTCACCTCGAACATGAAGGTGGTCATCACCGGCCCCTCGATCGCCGCAAAATCGGCGAGCGGTTCGCGCGCCAGCACGACGAAGCGCGTCATATTATGGTCGGCATCCTCCATCCCGGTGCCGTGCAGCGTCAACCCGTACAGTTCCGCCGCGTGCGGCGGTGCCAGCGCGGCCAGCCCGACCTCGTCGCTGTCGGCGACCCACGCCGCGGCGCCCGCGGTGTCGCTATGCGCAACCGGCGCGATATTGTTGGCGCGCAGCCAGTGGCGGCACTGGCCCAGCGCCTGTTCATGGCTCATCGCGCGCGTCACAGGGCCCAGATCGCGGCTCATCAGGCCATAGCGGATCGGCAGGAAATGCTCGCCGACGATCGACAGCCCGGATTCGGGGAGCAGGAAATGGATGTCGGCAACGCGCCCATGCAGGCTGTTTTCAATTGGGATGATCGCGCGATCGACCCTGCCGTCGCGCACCGCGTCGATCGCATCCTGAAAGGCGTAGCAGGGCAGCGGCAACGAGTTCGGGTCATATTCGCGCGCGGCCAGATCGCTGTTGGCCCCCGGCGCGCCCTGAAACGCCAGCCCGCGTGCGGGATCGGCCAGCGCGACCGCCCGCATTTTGTCGACCAGATGCTGCGCGGAAGCCGAATAACTGCCCATGACTGCCTTCCCAGAGTGGAGCCGCGGCGCATAGCCGCCAAGCCGCATGCACGCAACCGGCGCATCTGGTCGCGAACCCCGATTCCTCCCCTTGCGCCGCCGTCGCCGCGCCAGTAAGGGAGCGTCCAAATCAGATATGCGTCCGGCAAGCGGGCGCCAGCAAACGGGGCTCAAAGAGCATGGACAATCGCAACAACACTATCGCTGGCTGGGTGCTGTTCGCCGGCATTTGCGCGCTGGGCCTGACCATCGGGTCGAGCATGTTGTTCGCCGGTCACAACCCGGAAAAGCCCGGTTTCCCGATCGAGGATGCCGAAGCGGGCGCCGGTGGCGCCGCGGCCGTGCCGATCGCCAACCTGCTCGCCGCCGCCGATCCGGTGAAGGGCGAAGCGGTGTTCGCGAAATGCGCCGCTTGCCACACGATCGCCTCGGGCGGCGCCAACGGCATCGGCCCGAATCTGTGGGGCGCCCTCGGCAAGCCGCACGGCCACGTCGCAGGCTTCGCCTATTCGGACGCGCTGAAGTCGGTTCCGGGCAACTGGGATTTCGAAGGCATGGACGCCTGGCTCGCCAGCCCGCGCAAATATGCGCCGGGAACCAAGATGTCATTCGCAGGCCTCAGCAGCGCCGAAGATCGCGCCAACCTGATCGTTTACATGAACAGCCAGGGTTCGAACCTGCCGCTGCCCGCCCCCGAAGCTGCCGCACCCGCCGAAGGCGCTGCCCCGGCCGAAGGCGAAGCGGCTGCCCCGGCGGCCGAAGGCGCCGCTGCCGCTCCCGCGGCTGATGCCGCCGCGGCGACCCCGGCTCCGGCCGAAGCCAAGAAATAATGCGGCTCGCGCCCGTCCTGCTGGCGGGCGCTTTCGCGCTGGCCGGCTGCGGCAAGGCCGACAATCCCCCCGCCGATGTCGCCGCGGACGAAGCTGCAGCTCCCCCTGCGGTTGCCGTCGCGCCAACCGCGGCGATGGGCGAGCAGGTCTTCAAACGCTGCGTGGCGTGTCATACCGTGGACAAGGGCGGCCGCAACGGGATCGGCCCCAATTTGCACGGCGTCGTCGGCGCAGCGGTCGCGGCGAAGCCCGACTTTTCCTATTCCAGCGCGATGAAGGCGAAGGGCGGCGTCTGGGACGAAGCCGCGCTCGATGCCTATCTCGAAGCGCCGATGAAGGCGGTTCCGGGCACCCGCATGGCGTTTGCCGGGGTGATCGACGCTGCGGATCGCAAGGCGCTGATCCTGTATCTGGAAGCGCAGAAATAGCATCGTCGCCCCCGCGAAGGCGGGGGCCGCTGGAGAATATACGCAGCGATGAAGAGTTGAGCCGAAAGCGGCCCCCGCCTTCGCGGGGGCGACGACTCCCTACCCCTGCTCCTCGATATTCGCGTAAAAATCCTGGACGATTTGCCACGCCTCGTCGGCGGTCTCGACAAATCTGAACAGCCCCAGGTCGCGCGCGCTCACCACGCCCTCCTCGACCAGCGCCTCGAAATTGACGACGCGTTCCCAGAATTCCTTGCCGAACAGCACGATCGGGATCGGCTTGATCTTGCCGGTCTGGATCAAAGTCAGCAGCTCGAACATCTCGTCAAAGGTGCCGAAACCACCCGGAAACACGCACACCGCGCGGGCGCGGAGCAGGAAGTGCATCTTGCGCAGCGCGAAATAGTGGAACTGGAAACTCAGCGACGGGGTGACATAGCGGTTCGGTGCCTGTTCGTGCGGCAGCACGATATTGAGCCCGACCGATTCCTTGCCGACGTCGTCGGCACCGCGATTCGCCGCTTCCATGATCGACGGCCCGCCGCCCGAGCACACGACGAAGTGACGACAGCCATGTTCATCCGGCGGCACCTGACTTGCGAGGCGGGCCAGCTTGCGCGCTTCTTCGTAATATTTCGCCTTGGCTTTCAGTCGCCGCGCAATGTTGCGCTGGACATCGTCGGTCGCCGCCGCTTCGAGCGCGTCGGCTTCCGCAGGCTCGGGAATGCGCGCCGAACCATAGATAACCAACATCGATTCGATCTTTGCCTCGTCGAGCAGCAGTTCGGGCTTGAGCAGTTCGAGCTGGAATCGCACCGGGCGCAAATCTTCGCGCAGCAAAAAGTCGGTGTCCTGAAACGCCAGCTTATACGCCGCGCTCGCGGTCTGCGGGGTGGTGGTCGCCTGCTTGGCGAACTGCGCGTCATCCTTGGCTTTGTGGAAACGCGAACGATGGGGTTGTTTATCTTCTGCCATTGAACAGCGGCTAGCCGTTCGGCGTGACTTTGCCAAGACGAACCCATCCCGATCCTCCCCGTGGCAAAGCCATGGGGGAGTCGCAGACGGCGCGCAGCGCCAGCGGGACCGTTCGCGAAGCGAATGGTGGAGGGGCCGCAACGGTAGTGCCAAAGCCCCTCCGTCAGCGCTTCGCCCCGCCACCTCCCCATCGCTACGCGACAGGGAGGATCAAAGGTTAACGGCAATAACCGTTGCCGCTCATGTCGAAATGAAAATGATTATAGTGCGCGGCGTTGTAATCCGGCCCCAGCACGGTGCCGAAGCGGCGACAGCCCGATTTGTGCAGCGCACGCAGGAAATCCTGCGACGCCTTGTCGCCCTTCCACCCGCCGTCCAGCATGATCCGCCGTCCGTCGGCGAGCACAAACCCCGACACATCGATCGCGTTCGAATAGGCATGCTGCGACAAACGGCCCGAGCGCCCGCCATAGATGTTGCGGCAGCTATAGGTGCCAAAGGTCTCGATCTTCACCACCTCCTGCCCGAAATATTTCCGCGCCGCAGGCTTCACCGCATGCTGCGCCCACGCCGCGAAATTTTTCGCCAGCGGACAGGTCATCGCGCCAAGATTGGTCGTCGGGGTCCCGATGTCGAGAAGCTTCACCGAATCGATCGAGCTGCATCCGCCGCCATGATCCTGGTTGGGTAGCGGCGTAAAGCGCACCCCCGCCTGCTTCAGATCGAACGCACATTGCTGCGCTTCGGCGCTTGTGAACGACGGCGTCGGCGCAATCTGCGGACGCTTCGGCGCGCTCGCGGTGGGGCGTTTCGGATCGCCGCGCTTCATCACCTCGGGGCTGCCGAAACAGGCGGACAATGCCAGCGCCGCAGTGGCGGCGATCAGCGTTCGGGGCTGCAAGACGGTCGGAATCCGCATGACCGTCAAAATACCGACAAGATGGTTAACAAGCTCTTTAGTTTTGCTTCGGCTCACCGAAAATTTCGCGCGGCCCGCGCAATTTGTTTGACAGTTGCGTGTCCGACCCTAAACGCGGCGCCGGGCCACGCGGTCCCAACGCCGCGCGAGCTCTCTGCAAGGAGAGACTATGATGAGTGAAGTGACGACGCCACAGGTGCGCCCGACGCGCCCCTATTTTTCTTCCGGTCCCTGCGCGAAGCCGCCGGGCTGGGACGCCTCCAAAATCGCTACCGAATCGCTGGGCCGCTCGCACCGCGCCAAGATCGGCAAGACGCGTCTCGCCTATTGCATCGACCTGATGCGTGAGATGCTCCAACTCCCCGATACGCACCGCATCGGCATCGTCCCGGGCTCCGACACCGGCGCGTTCGAGATGGCGATGTGGACGATGCTCGGCGCCCGCCCCGTCACGACGCTCGCATGGGAGAGCTTCGGCGAGGGCTGGGTCACCGATGCCGCCAAGCAGCTCAAGCTCGATCCGACCGTCGTCCGCGCCGATTACGGCCAGCTTCCCGACCTCGGCCAAGTCGACTGGTCGAACGACGTGCTCTTCACCTGGAACGGCACGACCAGCGGCGTGCGCGTCCCCGACGGCGACTGGATTCCGGCCGATCGCGAAGGGCTGTCCTTCGCCGACTCGACCTCGGCCGTGTTCGCGTACGATATGCCGTGGGACAAGATCGACGTCGCCACCTTCAGCTGGCAGAAAGTGCTCGGCGGCGAAGGCGGCCATGGCGTGCTGATCCTCGGCCCGCGCGCGGTCGAACGCCTCGAAAACTACACCCCCGCCTGGCCGCTGCCGAAGGTGTTCCGCCTCGTCTCCAAGGGTGCGCTCTCCGAGGGCGTGTTCAAGGGCGAGACGATCAACACTCCGTCGATGCTCGCGGTCGAAGACGCGATCTTTGCACTCGAATGGGCGAAGTCGCTGGGCGGCCTCGACGGCCTCAAGGCGCGCAGCGATGCCAATGCGGCGGCGCTCGACAAGATCGTCGCCGACCGCGAATGGCTGAGCCACCTCGCCGCCGATCCCGCCAGCCGCTCGAAGACTTCGGTCTGCCTGTCGGTCGCCGGGGCCGATGCGGATTTCATCAAGAAATTCGCCGCGCTGCTCGAAAAGGAAGGCGCAGCCTACGACATCGCGGGCTATCGCGACGCGCCTCCGGGGCTTCGCATCTGGTGCGGCGCGACCGTCGACACCGCCGATATAGAGGCGCTCGGCCCGTGGCTCGACTGGGCCTACGCGAGCCTTTCGGCCTGACGCTTCCCTTCTTCCGTTCGCCCTGAGCTTGTCGAAGGGCCGCTCTTTTCTTCCGACGTCCACCAGAAGAACTGTCCTTCGACAAGCTCAGGACGAACGGAGTTTTTGAAAGCTATACCAATGACCGCACCCAAAGTCCTCATCAGCGACAAAATGGACCCCAAAGCCGCCGCGATCTTCAAGGAACGCGGCATCGACGTCGACGTCATCACCGGCAAGACCAAGGACGAGCTGATCGCGATGATCGACGCCTATGACGGCCTCGCGATCCGCTCGGCCACCAAAGTCACCGCCGACGTCCTCGCCGCCGCGACGAACCTGAAAGTCGTAGGCCGCGCCGGGATCGGCGTCGACAATGTCGACATTCCCGAAGCGTCGAAAAAGGGCGTCATCGTGATGAACACGCCCTTCGGCAACAGCATCACCACCGCCGAACATGCGATCGCGATGATGTTCGCACTCGCCCGCCAGATCCCCGAAGCCAACGCGGGAACGCAGGCGGGCAAATGGCCGAAGAACGACTTCATGGGCGTCGAGCTGACGTCGAAGACGCTCGGCCTGATCGGCTGCGGCAACATCGGCAGCATCGTCGCGGAGCGCGCGATCGGCCTGCGCATGAAGGTGGTCGCCTTCGACCCGTTCCTGACGCCTGAGCGCGCGATCGAACTCGGCGTCGAAAAGGCCGACCTCGACACCCTGCTCGCCAAGGCCGATTTTATCACGCTGCACACCCCACTGACCGACCAGACGCGCAATATCCTGTCGAAGGAGAATATCGCCAAGGCCAAGAAGGGTGTTCGCATCATCAATTGCGCGCGCGGCGGGCTGATCGACGAGGCGGCGCTGAAGGAGGCGCTCGAATCGGGTCATGTCGCGGGCGCCGCGCTCGACGTGTTCCAGACCGAGCCGCCGGCCGCCGACCATCCGCTGTTCGGCGCCCCGAACTTCATCTGCACCCCGCACCTCGGCGCCTCGACCGACGAGGCACAGGTCAATGTCGCCATCCAGGTGGCCGAGCAGCTGTCGGACTATCTCCTCACCGGCGGCATCACCAACGCGCTCAACGTCCCGAGCCTGTCGGCCGAGGAAGCCCCGAAGCTGCGCCCCTATATGAGCCTCGCCGAAAAGCTCGGCAGCCTCGTCGGCCAGCTCGCGCACGACAATCTCACGACGATCTCGGTCGAGGTCGAGGGCGCCGCCGCTGAGCTCAACCTCAAGCCGATCACCGCCGCTGTTCTGACCGGGCTGATGCGCCGCTATTCGGACAGCGTGAACATGGTCAACGCCCCGCACCTCGCGCGCGAACGCGGGCTCGATGTTCGCGAAGTGCGGCATGACCGCGACGGCGACTATCACACGCTTGTCCGCGTCACCGTCGCCACCGAGTCCGGCGACCGCTCGGTCGCGGGCACGCTCTTCAGCAACGGCGACCCACGCCTCGTCGAGATGTTCGGCATCAAGGTCGAGGCCGATCTCGACGGCCATATGCTCTACATCGTCAACGAAGATGCACCGGGCTTCATCGGCCGTATCGGGACGGCGCTCGGCGAAGCGGGGCTCAACATCGGCACCTTCCACCTCGGCCGCCGCGCCGCGGGCGGCGAAGCGGTGCTCCTGCTCAGCCTCGACTCGCCGATGCCCGAACCTTTGCTGTGGCAACTTTGCCAACTTCCGGGCGTGAAGACGGTGAAGGGGCTGAAGTTCTAGGGACAGGACCCACTAATTCCGTTCGTGTCGAGCGAAGTCGAGACACCCATTGGGATACTATGCCTTCACGGCATCTCGACTTCGCTCGATGCGAACGGAAATTCTGGGTTGTTGAATCCCGTTTTCGACCCGCCTAAGGCCGCACCATGCCTCGCCCCCCCGCCCTGCTGCCCGAAGGCCTCCGCGACCGCCTCCCCCAACAGGCGGAAGCCGCGTCGCGCGTCACCCGCGCGCTCGTCGACGCGATGCGCGCGCACGGCTATGGCCGCGTGGCACCGCCGCTGGCCGAATTCCGCGAAACGCTCGGCGGTGATGACGATCGCTCGTCGCGCGACCTGCTCCGCTTCACCGATCCGGTGTCGCAGCGGACGCTCGCGCTGCGCCCCGACATCACCCGGCAAGTCGGCCGCATCGCGACGTCATTGCTCGCCAAGGCACCGCGACCGTTGCGCCTCTGCTACGCAGGACAGGTCGTCAAACTGCGCGCCAGCCAGCTGCGCCCCGCGCGCGAAATGCTGCAGGTCGGCGCCGAACTGATCGGCAGCGACAGCGTCGCCGCGGCGCGCGAGATCGTCACCGTCGCCATCGACGCACTCGAAGCGGCGGGCATCGGCCCCGTCACGATCGACTTCACCCTGCCCGATGTCGTCGACCTGCTCGCGAACGGCCCGCTCCCCGTCGAGGCCGATATCCAGCAACTGCGCGACGAACTCGACGCCAAGGATGCCGGCGCGCTGACGCGGATCGGCGCTGCCGCCTATCTGCCGCTGCTCCGCGCAACCGGTCCCTTCGATCAGGCGATCGCTGACCTGCGCGCCTTCGACACCGCGGGCGTCCTCGCCGCGCGCATCGACGCGCTCGAAGCCATCGCCGCCCCGATCCGCGACCGCGTGACGCTGACGCTCGACCCGACCGAGCGCCATGGCTTCGCCTATCAAAGCTGGTTCGGTTTTCAGATCTTCGTCCCCGGCCAAGGCGACGCGGTCGGTCGCGGCGGCGGCTATGCTATCCCCGTCGGCGAGGATCAGGAAGAATCGGCGGTCGGTTTCTCGCTCTATCCCGATCCGCTGATCGACGCGGGTCTTGGCGCCGAAGACGACACCGAGCGCCGCATTTTCCTGCCGCTCGGCCATGATCCGGCGCTCGCCGCCAGCCTGCGCGCTGATGACTGGCAGACGGTGGCAGCCCTGTGCGACGCGGATGATGCAACGGCGCTGGGCTGCGGATGGCGACTTGGTGCCGACGGGCCGGTCGAGGCCTGAGCCATCCCCCAATTCCGTTCGTGTCGAGCGAAGTCGAGACACGCGACCGCATAGACAGCCCCAACGTATCTCGACTTCGCTCGATACGAACGGGCGCTAAAAGCCCAGCCTAGAAATCCGAAATCCCGAACCGCGGTACCCCCTGATTGACCCCCGGCGGATCGAGCACGGTCACGTCGAGTTCCACCGGCTCGCCGATCCAATGCGCCAGCGTCGTATGGTCGGCCAGATCGTCATCGGTCAGCGGGTGGACCAGCGCGCGCAGCCCGGTCGCTTCGATCGCGGCCACCACGGCATCGCGCGATCGCGCCAGGAAATGCACCTCATATTGCGCGATCGGATGCGGCCCCGCCGCGCGATCGGTCATCGCGCCGACGAACAGGATCGCGGGATCCTGTCCGAAAGCGTCACGCATCGCCGCGGCGACTGGCCGTTCGGCGGGGTCGTAATAGATGTGGGCATGATAGGGCGCGTCAGGGCTGGTCAATATGTCGATCCTTTCGCATTCACATTGTCATTGCGAGCGTAGCGAAGCAATCCAGAGCGGCCTTATCCTGCTCTGGATTGCTTCGCTACGCTCGCAATGACGGTGGCTATTTGGCGAAGACCCGCTTCAACCACGCATCGACGGTCGCGGTCGCCGGATAGGCCGGATCGCCAAGGCTGCGGTTGATCTCGGCATGCCCCTTCAGTCCCTCCCCCGCAAAACTGCCATGCTCGACTCGGCTGCCGCCCGCGACCAGCGCGTCACCCAACGTCTTGGCTTGCCGCACCCCATCGGGACGCTGGACGTAGAGCAGCAAGAACTCGCGCGCATTGGGTGCCGCGGCGTGCGCCGTCGGTGACAAGGCCTCTTGCCGCGCCGGATCGGTACCGAACGCCTGTTTATAGGTCGCCTGCATGATCGGCGGGCCGTCCTTCATCTGCGCCGGCACGTCATAAGCCGCGCCGTCGTTAGGGATCACTCCTGCGATGTCGGCGAAGGACAGCCCGGCGCCCTTGAGATAGCGTTCGTCGGTCCCGACCAGCGCGACCAGATGCGCGCCCGCGCTATGTCCCATCAGCACGATGCGCCGCCGGTCGATGCCCAGCGTGCTGGCACGGTCGATCAACGCCCTGACCGCACTGGCCACATCGGCCGCCTGCTGCTCGACCGTCGCCGCAGGTACGAGTCGGTAATTGATCGAAGCAAAGGCATAGCCCTGCTCCGGATAATGCACGGGCTTGAACCGCCCCGTGGCATTGTCCTTGCTGCCGCGTTTCCACCCGCCGCCATGAACATAGACGATCAGCGGCGCCAGTCCCTTGGCGCCCTTGGCGCGCCAAATGTCCAGCGCCTGCAACGGATCGCTGCCATAGTTGATCGTCTCGCTGCCCGGCGCCTTCGGCCCCTGTTCGGCACCCATCCGCTCGGCCATCCGTTCGCGCAGCCGCTCGCGCAGCTTTTCGTGCGCATCGCTGGCGGGCATGCTGCTCGCCACCAAAGCGGCGATCATTGCCGCGCCGATCCCGTATCGCTTGCTCATATCCGCACCTCCATCGCCCCCCGGCGCCGGTCCATTGTCCAGCGCAAATGTCGCAAATTCATCCCAGCGCGCTTGCCTCTGCGGCCAAATCCGCTAAGGCCGCGCCGGACCCGCGCTGGTCGTTTTCGGGTCCGGTTCAGCAGGACAGCATCATGGCAAATGTTACCGTCATCGGGTCGCAGTGGGGCGACGAGGGCAAGGGCAAGATCGTCGACTGGCTCGCCAGCCGCGCCGATGCCGTGGTGCGTTTTCAGGGCGGCCATAACGCCGGTCATACGCTGGTCGTCGGCGAACAGGTGTACAAGCTGTCGCTGCTTCCCTCTGGCATCGTTACCGGCACGCTGTCGATCATCGGCAATGGCGTCGTGCTCGATCCGTGGGCGCTGCGCGACGAGATTACCAAGCTGCGCGGGCAGGGTGTCGAAATCAACGCGGAGAATTTCGCGATCGCCGACAATTGTGCGCTGATCCTGCCCTTCCATCGCGACCTTGATGCGCTGCGCGAAACCGCCGCGGGCGCGGGCAAGATCGGCACCACCGGGCGCGGCATCGGCCCGGCGTATGAGGACAAGGTTGGCCGCCGCGCGATTCGCGTCTGCGACCTCGCGCACCTCGACAAGCTGGAACCACAGCTCGACCGCCTCACCGCGCACCACGATGCGTTGCGCGCCGGGTTCGGCGAACCGCCGATCGATCGCGAGCGGCTGATCGCCGACCTCAAGGAAATCGCCGACTATGTGCTCGAATATGCGCAGCCGGTGTGGAAGCGACTGAAGAAGGTGCGCAAGGCCGGCGCGCGCATCCTGTTCGAGGGCGCGCAGGGCGTGCTGCTCGACATCGACCACGGCACCTATCCCTTCGTCACCAGCTCGAACACCGTCAGCGGTACCGCCGCGAGCGGATCGGGCCTCGGCCCCTCTGCGGTTGGCTTCGTGCTCGGCATCGCCAAAGCCTATACGACGCGCGTCGGCAGCGGCCCCTTCCCGACCGAGTTGGAGGATGCGATCGGCCAGCGGCTCGGCGAGCGCGGGCATGAATTCGGCACCGTCACCGGGCGCAAGCGCCGCTGCGGCTGGTTCGACGCGGTGCTGGTACGGCAAAGCTGCGCGGTGTCGGGCGTGACCGGCATCGCACTCACCAAGCTCGACGTGCTCGACGGCTTCGATACCATCCGCATCTGCACGGGATATCGCCTCCGCGGCAAGATCCTCGACTATTTCCCCGCCCACGCCGCCGATCAGGCTGAGGTCGAGCCGATCTATGAGGAAATGGACGGCTGGCACGAATCGACCGCGGGCGCGCGTAGCTATGCTGACCTCCCCGCGCAGGCGATCAAATATATCCAGCGCGTCCAGGAACTGATCGAAACCCCGATCGCGCTGGTATCAACCAGCCCCGAGCGCGAAGACACGATCCTGATCCGCGACCCGTTCAGCGACTGACGATGCGCCGGGCGCTTCGGCGCTCGCGCCTTCGAGCGCTTGGGTCAGGTCGGCGACAATATCCTCGACCTCCTCCAGCCCGACCGACAGGCGGACCAATCCGTCGGAGATGCCGTATTCGGCGCGCTCTTCGGGCGAATAGGTCGAATGCGTCATGCTGGAAGGGTGCTGGATCAGGCTTTCGGCATCGCCCAGCGACACCGCGCGATGGATCAGGTTCAGGCGGTTCATCAGCGCAACCCCCGCCGCATGACCGCCATGGAGTTCGAACGCGATCATTCCGCCGAATCCGCCCATCTGACGAAGCGCCAGATCGCGCTGACCAAAGCTCGCCAGTCCCGGATAGTATACCGCGGCCACCGCCGGATGCGCCTCCAGCATGGCCGCGATCACCATCGCCGACCGGCAATGTTCGGCCATCCGCAGCTTCAGCGTTTTCAGGCCGCGCATCACCAGCATCGCATTGAACGGCGCCATGATCGCACCCGTCATGTCCTTGATCCCGACCAGCCGCACCTCGGCCATATCGCGCGCACTGCCAACCGCGATCCCGCCGACCAGATCGCCATGACCGCCGAGATATTTGGTCGCCGAATGGACGACAATATCGGCCCCCAAAATGATCGGCTGGGTCAGCACCGGGGTCGCATAGGTATTGTCGACCACGATTCGCGCGCCATGGTCGCGCGCGATCGCCGACACCGCGGCGATGTCGATCAGTCGCATATTGGGGTTCGCTGGCGTTTCGAAATAGACGATCTTTGTGGCGGGCGAAATATGGCCGGACAGATTGTCGGCATTGGTCAGATCGACGTGGGTGATCTTGACCCCGAAACGCGCCAGGCCGTGGCGCATAAAGGCAAAGGTGCATCCATAGAGCGTCTTGTCGACGATCACCTCGTCGCCCGGCTTCAGGAACGACCACAGCACGCCCGCGATCGCCCCCATCCCCGATGCCGTCGCAACCGCCGCTTCGCCACCCTCGAGCAGCGCCATGCGCTTCTCCAGCAGGTCGAGCGTCGGATTGGAAATCCGGCTGTAGAAATATCCCGGCCGCTCGCCGGCAAAGATTTCGGCCCCAGCCTCCGCCGTGTCGAAGACAAAAGTCGAACTGAGGTGCAGCGGCGGGCAAAGCGCCCCGTCATGCGCCTTGGGATCATAGCCCGCGTGGATCGCCTGCGTCGCAAAACCTGTCTTCGAAACGCCCGCCATTTTTGCTCTCCCGATCATATGAACCAAGTCGGGGATATCAGGACCGCGCTGGCATGTGCTGCCCAATATGACTATAAATCAGGACAATCTTGGCATATTATGCCACGATTATGACTATGGACCAAAAAGATCACCAGATTGTCCGCGCACTTTTGCAGGACGGGCGCCTGACCAACCAGGATTTGGCGGCGCGGGTCAATCTGTCGCCATCACCCTGTTTGCGGCGCGTCCGCCTGCTCGAGGAGCGCGGGGTTATCAAGGGCTATGCGGCCCTGGTCGATCAAAAGGCCTATGGTTTCCCGCTCACAATTTTCGTCGGCATCAAGCTCGACGGTCATGGCAAACTCAATGTGCGACAATTCGAGGAACGTGTCGCAACGATCGAAGAGATTCTCGACTGCTTCCTGATGACCGGCGACATCGACTATCTTTTGCGCGTCGTCGCCCCCGACCTGGAGGGATATGAGCGCTTTGTTCGCGAAACGCTGCACATGATCCCCGGCGTGGCATCGATCGACACCAGCTTTGCCTATGGCGTGGTCAAACAAAGCCGGATTTTTCCTATGCCCTAGGCGGTAGCCTATGAGCTGGCGCGGATCGCCGCATTGCCGACGTCGCGAATCGCCGCGACGAAGCCCGCCGGGTCGTCCTCCTGAATGAAGTGGCCGCCGTGCAGCGTGCGATGCGTGACGCGCGCCGCGCCGGGAACGCGCGACGTAAACAGGGCATCGCCGCCGCGCGTGATGGGATCACCGTCGGAAAAGCAGCACAGGAACGGCTTGTCGAACGCTTCTAGCGCAGCCCAGGCGCGCTTCTGGTCGGGGACCGCAATATTGTCGCCGAGGGGCACGAAGGACGGATAGACCCGCGCGGCCACCTTTGAAGCGCGGGTAGGGAATGGCGCGTCATAGGCGGCGATTTCCGCCGCGCTCAATTCGCGTTTGGCGCCCGCTTTGACGATCTTCCCGATCGGGAACACCGGACTGTAGCGCGAAAAGGCGCGCCAGATCGCGAAAGCGCGCGGCGCGCGCTGGCCTTCGGGAAGCCCGCCGTTCGACAGCGCCACGCCCGCAAAGCGTTCGGGCATTTCGGCGACGAGGCGCAGGCCGATCAGCGAACCCCAATCCTGGCACGCGAGGATGATGTCCTTCAGATCAAGCGCCTCGATCCACTGCCGCATCCACGCAACCTGCGCCGCATAACTGTAGGCCGAACGATCGAGCGGCTTGTCCGAGCGACCGAAGCCGATCAGGTCGGGCGCGACGACGCGAAACCCGGCATCGACCGCGGGGCCGATCATGTGGCGATAGAGATAGGCCCAGGTCGGCTCGCCGTGGAGCATCAGCACCGGCTGCGCGTCGCGTGGCCCTTTGTCGACATAATGAACGCGCAGGCCGCCCACGATCTCGATGTAATTTGGCGCATAGGGCCAATCCGGCAAATCCACGAAACGATCGTCCGGCGTGCGATAAACGCGCATCATCTTCCCCCCCCACTCTTGGCCGCGATCAGCTTAGGGGACTTCCGTTGCGGCGCAAGCCATGCCACGGTCGCGCGATGACCCGACAGATCCTCGTCTTCTATGGCAGCTACCGTCGCGACCGGCAGGGCATCAAACTTGCGCAGTGGCTGGTCGATGCCATCTTCGCGCGCGGCGACCGCGCCGAACTGATCGACGCCAAGACCGTGGGCCTGCCGATGCTCGACCGCATGTACAAGGAATATCCGAAGGGCGAGGCGCCGCCTGCAATGGCCGAACTCGCGGCCAAGATTCGCGCTGCCGACGGCTTCGTCTTCGTCACCGGCGAATATAATTGGGGGCCGCAGCCGGGACTTAAAAACCTCACCGACCATTTCCTCGAAGAATGGTTCTGGCGGCCCGCCGCCATCGCCTGTTACTCGGCGGGGCCATGGTCGGGGGTGCGCGCGATGATGGGGTGGCGCGATACGCTCGGGGAGATGGGCATGGCGGTCACCTCGTCGATCCTGCCGGTCGGCCGGATCGGCGGCGCTTTCGATGCCGATGGCCAGCCGACCGGCGACGACGGTGCGCGTCTTGTGAAAAACTTCCCGCGCTTTGCCGATGATCTCAACTGGTGGGTGGATGCCGCGAAAGCACAGCGCGCGCGACAGGACCCGCCTTACTAGTTTCACCGTAGCCCTGAGCCTGTCGAAGGGCGCCTATCCGAGAGGCGCCCTTCGACAGGCTCAGGGCTACGGCTTTATCTTTATCCCGACTTGAGCTCCGCCTTCAGCCGCAGGCTCGCCCGCCAGAAAAAGAACGCCGGGATCAGGCCCAGCCACGCGGCGCCGTATAGCACCCAGCGCACGCTTTCCTGCCCCGCGAGCGGCTGGAGCGCATCGGACAACACCCCGAACAGGAACGGCCCCAGCCCAAGCCCGATCAGGTTCTGCCCGAACAGCATGATCGACGCCGCGACTGCACGGGCGCGCGGCTGGACCAGCCCCTGCACACAGCCATAGGCCGGGCCGTAATAGGCCGAATTGAGGATGGTCGGGATGATCAGCATCGCCACCGCGATCCGCCAATCCTCCATATAATAGCCGAGGAACAGGATCGGTGCTGCGATCGCCATGCCATAGGCGGGAAAGGTCAGCAGGTGCTTCTTGTCGCGCGGACCATATTTGTCGGCCATCTTGCCGCCGAGCCAGGTGCCGAACGCCCCGGCCAGTCCCAGCACAACCGCCATCGACAGCCCCGCTTCGGTCGTCGACAGCCCGTGACTGCGAATGAAAAAGCTGATCGTCCAGAGCGCCTTGCCATAACCCAGCACGGCAACAACCGACGCCGCGATCAGGATATAGATGAAGGCGCGCGAGCTGAAAATCTCGCGCAGTGCCTCACCGGTCGAAAGCGGAACGACCGCACGCGCCGTGGCGACCGCCTCCGCCGAACGGCTATGGCGCGGTTCGCGCATGACGAACAGCACGACGAGCGCGAGCAGGATACCCGGCGCGCCGACCATCATCAACGCGATACGCCAGCCATAAATGTCGTTCACCACGCCGCCGATGATCAGGCCGAGCAACGACCCGATCGGCACGCCCAGCCCATAAAAGGCGATCGCCGACGACCGCTTTTCGACCGGCACGCTATCGGAAATCAGCGAATGCGCCGCTGGCGTGCAGCCCGCTTCGCCGACGCCGACGCCAACGCGCGCCAGCAGCATTTGGACAAAGTTCTGCGCCAGTCCGCACACCGCGGTCATCGCCGACCAGATCGCGAGCGAAATCGCGATCAAGCGAACGCGGTTCGTGCCATCCTTGTCGGCATAACGGGCGATGGGAATGCCAAGCAGCGCATAGAATACGGCAAAGGCGGGTCCGGCCAGCAAGCCCAACTGCGTATCCGAAAGCCCAAGATCGGCCTTGATCGGTTCGGCCAGGATGTTGACGATCTGCCGGTCGAGGAAATTGAAGATATAGACGATCAGCAGGATCCACAGCATCGTCCGCGTTTGCGCGGACACCCCGGCGGCGGGTGTGGTGACGCCCTGCGACAAGGCAGCTTTATCGGTCATTCTGATCTCCCGCACCCATGGGAGCAGACCGGGGGGACTGGTGTCAACGCCCTTGCGGCGCCCCGAAAATCGCCACTTGCAATTGCCGCTACGGCTGCCAGCCTGCGGCGCATGAAAAAAATCTCGCTGCTCGCCGTCCCCGCCCTCGCCCTGATCACTCCCGCTATGGCGATGCCGCCGCCGCTGCCGCCGGTCGAGGGCAAGGATGCCGCGACATTGCAGGCGGAAATGACCGAGCGGCGGGTGAACAGCGACGTCATCACCGCAACCTATCTCGACCGCATCCGCAACATCGACGACCACGGCCCGCAGCTGAACGCGGTCATCGCGACCTTTCCCGACGCGACGAGCCAAGCGCATACGCTGGACCTTGAACGCCAAGCGGGCCGCCTGCGCGGCCCGCTTCACGGCATCCCGATCCTGCTCAAGGACAATATCGAGGCGAAGGGGCCGATCGCGACCACGGCCGGATCGCTGGCGCTGAAGGACAATGTCACCAACCGCGACGCGCCGCTGGTGGCGCGGCTGCGCGAGGCGGGCGCGGTCATCCTCGGCAAAACCAACCTCAGCGAATGGGCGAATATTCGCTCGAACAATTCGACCAGCGGCTGGAGTGCGATTGGCGGCCTCACCAAAAACCCCCACGCGCTCGATCGCAACACCTGCGGATCGTCGGCGGGCAGCGGCGCCGCGACCGCGGCAAGCCTCGCGCCGATCGCGATCGGCACCGAAACCGACGGATCGATCACCTGCCCCGCCGGGGTCAATGGCATCGTCGGTTTCAAACCCACGGTCGGGCTGGTCAGCCGCACGCATATCGTCCCGATCAGCCATAGCCAGGACACCGCCGGTCCGATGGCGCTGACCGTGCGCGACGCGGCGCTGGTGATGTCGGTCATCGCGGGCACCGACCCGGCCGATCCGGCGACCGCGGAGGCCGACGCGCGCAAGACCGACTATGCCGCAGAGCTTTCGGTCGCAGCGCTCAAGGGCAAGCGCATCGGCGTGCTGCGCGATCGCATCGGCGACCGCGCCGACATCGCCACGCTGTTCGACGCAGCGCTGAAACAGATGGCACAACTCGGCGCGACGGTGGTCGAGATCGCCGACAGCCGCAAAGGGCTGGAAGAATTGGGCGCTGCCGAGTTCGAAATACTGCTGACCGAGCTCAAGGCGGACATGGCGACCTATCTCGCGAGTCTTCCGGCCAATGACGGTCCCAAGACGCTCGCCGACCTGATCGCCTTCAACAAGGCGAACCCTGCCGAGCTGCAATGGTTCGACCAGTCGCTGTTCGAGCTTGCCGAAACCAAGGGCGGGCTCGACAGCCCCGCCTATCTCGAAGCGAAAGCGAAAGCCGCGCGGCTTGCCGGGCCCGAGGGCATCGACCGGCTGCTCGCGACGCACAAGCTCGACCTGCTCGTCGGGGTGACGAACGGCCCCGCGTGGGCGAGCGATCTGGTGAACGGCGATCATTACACTGGCCCCAGCGCCAGCCAGCTACCCGCCGTCGCGGGCTATCCGCACCTGACGGTACCGATGGGCACGGTCGCGGGGCTGCCAATCGGCGTGTCGTTCATTGGCGGAAAATGGACCGATGCCGAGGTACTGGCGGCCGGCTATGCTTATGAGCAGGCAAGCCGCAAGCGCGTGGCGCCGACCTATCGGGTGGGGGTAGCACCGTAAAATCCTCCCTGTGGCGAAGCCATGGGGAGGGGGACCGTTCGCGAAGCGAATGGTGGAGGGGCCCCTCCGTCAGCGCTTCGCGCTGCCACCTCCCCATCGCTGCGCGACAGGGAGGATCGCTTCACCTTTTATCCCGCCGCCGCTTCCAGCCCATTTCCTCCAGCTCGAGCAATTCCATCGGCACATGGATATTGCGGATCGCCATCCGCACCTCGATCAGGAACAGCACCAGCGACGCGAGCAACAACAGCATCGCGATCGCGAACGCCCAGGACGCCGCCAGCCCCAGGTTGAACCCGGCGATCGCCTGCGCGAACAACAGCGCCACGAGCAGGCACACGACAATCCCGCACGCGACCGCGGCGGCGATCGCATTGTTGATCACGTCCATCCGCCGGTCGGCGGCGCGCAGTTCGGCGACCACCCGCTCATGCTCCTGCCCCTCGGTCTCGGCCCAGCGCTCCATCAGCGCGCGCGAGCGGTCGACGACGCGCGACAGGCGCCCGGTCAGCACGTTGAGCAGGCTGCCCGTCGCGACGAGCAGGAACACCGGGGTGACCGACAGCTGGATCGTCTCGGCGATCATCGCCGAGCCGGTCATGCTCACCCCTCGCCGCCCGCCGCGACCGAAGGCGTGTTGATGCCGTGCATGGCCAGAAATTTGCGGACGTTGCGCGCCGCCTGACGAATACGCTGTTCGTTTTCGACCATCGCGATGCGGACATAGCCCTCGCCATCCTCGCCGTACCCGACGCCGGGTGCGACCGCGACCTTGGCATGGGTAAGCAGCTGTTTCGAAAATTCGAGGCTGCCCATGTCCTTGAGCGCGGGCGGCAGCGGCGCCCAGGCGAACATCGACGCCTTTGGGCTCGGGATGTCCCACCCGGCGCGGCCGAAGCTTTCGACCATGACGTCGCGGCGCTTCTGATAAAGCTCGCGGTTCTTCGAGACGATGTCCTGCGGCCCGTTGAGCGCCGCGCAGGCCGCGGCCTGGATCGGGGTGAAGGCGCCATAGTCGAGGTACGACTTCACGCGCGTCATCGCCGCGATCAGACGCTTGTTGCCCACCGCAAAACCCATGCGCCAGCCCGCCATCGAATAGGTCTTCGACATCGAGGTGAATTCGATCGCGACGTCCTTCGCCCCCGGCACCTGCAGGATCGAGGGCGTAGGATTACCATCGTAATAAAGTTCGGAATAAGCGAGGTCCGACAGCACCCAGACCTTGTTCTCCTTCGCCCAGGCGACGAGCCGTTCGTAAAACGCGAGGTCCACCGCCTCGGCGGTCGGGTTCGACGGATAATTGACGACCAGGATCGACGGACGCGGCACGGTGAAGGCCATCGCGCGGTCGAGCGCGCGCCAGTAATTCTCGTCGGGCGTCGTCGGCACGCTGCGGATCGTCGCGCCCGCGATGATGAAGCCGAAGGTGTGAATGGGGTAGCTGGGGTTAGGCGCCAGCACGACGTCGCCCGGGCCAGTGATCGCGGTCGCAAGGCTCGCGAGCCCTTCCTTCGACCCCATCGTCACCACGACTTCACTTTCGGGGTCGAGGTCGACGTTGAATCGGCGCGCATAATAATTGGCCTGCGCCTTGCGCAGCCCCGGAATGCCCTTCGACTGTGAATAGCCGTGCGCGTCGGGCTTCATCGCGACTTCGCACAGTTTTTCGATCACATGCGCGGGCGGCGGCAGGTCGGGGTTGCCCATCCCAAGGTCGATGATGTCTTCTCCCGCGGCGCGGGCGGCCGCACGCATCGCATTGACTTCGGCGATGACATAGGGCGGCAGGCGCTTGATGCGATAGAATTCATCTTCGGACATGGGAAACTAGAACAACTCCTTTTCGTTATCGGATATAGCGCGAACGGCGCCTCGCCAGCCGCACCGCGGCTTGTTATAGGCTTCTAACCGCACTGACCAGCAGGAACGAACATGAGCGACGCAGACAATAGCGACACGACCGACGCTCCGAACCCCTTCCTGCCGACCCCCGACGACATGCAGCATTGGGCCAGCGTGATCGGGCGCGCGCAGCAGATGATGCTCGAATATGCGCTGGGGCAAGTGAACGACGGCAAGATGGGCGCCGCTGCGTTGTTCGATCCGGCGACATGGCTCGAAAACCCGGCGACGCAGACGTGGACACAGCAATCGTCCAGGATGTGGGAACAGGGCGTCGCCTTCTGGACGTCGCTCGCGACGCTCAACCCGATGACCCCGGCAGCGCCCGATGCCGCCGCAGCAAAGGACCGCCGCTTTGCCGATCCCGACTGGGCGGCGAACCCGGTGTTCGCGATGATCCGCCAGACCTATGGCCTGCTCGCCGAACAGATGCTCGCGACGACGCGCCAGCTCGACGGGCTCGACCCCGCGGCGCGCGCCAAGATGGAATTTGCCGCCAAAAGCATCGCCGATGCGATGGCGCCGACCAATCTGGCGCTGACCAATCCCGAAGTCATCCGGCGCGCTGTCGAAACGCGCGGCGAAAGCCTGCTCAAGGGTCTGAAGCATATGCTGACCGACCTGTCGCGCGGGCAGCTCAGTCACGTCGATCCCGATGCGTTCGAGGTCGGGGTGAATATCGCGACGACGCCGGGCAAGGTGATCCACGAGACCGATCTTTACCAGCTGATCCAATATACGCCGACGACCAAGGAGGTGCTCGCCGTGCCTCTCCTCATCTTCCCGCCGTGGATCAACCGCTTTTATATCCTCGATCTCAACCCCGCCAAAAGCTTCGTCGCCTGGGCGGTCGAACAGGGGCTGAGCGTGTTCATGGTGTCGTGGAAATCAGCCGACGCGTCGATGAAGGACGTGGTGTGGGACGATTATATCGCGGCGCAGATCGATGCGATCGATACGGTGCGCGCGGCGCTGGACGTGCCTGCGGTCCACACGATCGGCTATTGTGTCGCCGGAACGACGCTCGCCGCGACGCTGGCGGTGCTCGCCGCGAAGGGCGAGGCGGAGCGGGTCAAGTCAGTGACCTTCTTCACCGCGCAGGTCGATTTCGAACAGGCCGGCGACCTTAAGCTGTTCGTCGACGACAGCTATCTGGCGCTGCTCGAACAGCTGTCGGCGCCGGGCTATCTCGACGGCCGTTATATGGCGGCGACCTTCAACAGCCTGCGCGGACGCGACCTGATCTGGAATTATGTCGTCAGCAATTATCTGCTCGGCAACGACTATCCGCCCTTCGACCTGCTCTATTGGAACGGCGACACGACCAACCTGCCCGCGAAATGGCACCGCCAATATCTGGTCGACCTGTACCGCGACAATCGCATGGTGATCCCGAACAGCCTGGCCGCGCTGGACACGCCGATCGACCTGAGGAAAATCCAGACCCCGGCCTATATCCAGGCGGGGCGCGAGGATCATATTGCGCCGCTCGCCAGCGTGTGGCGGTTGATGGATCATCTTTCGGGACCCAAAACCTTCCTGCTTGCCGGGTCGGGCCATATCGCGGGGGTCGTCAATCCGCCCGCCGCGGGCAAATATCAATATTGGACCGGCGACAGCAAAGCTGCGACGCTGGACGAATTCATCGCCGGTGCCAGCGAAACGAAAGGCAGCTGGTGGCCGCACTGGATCGACTGGATTGCGGCACAGGATGACAAAAAAGTCGCCGTCAAAGGCGCCCGCATCCCCGGGAAAGGGGCCAGGAAGGCGATCGAGGACGCGCCCGGCCGCTATGTCAAACAGCGGTAATATCTAGCGATTATCCTGCCCATGGGCGGCGGTGACAGGTTTTTTGTGCGCTGCACAAAAATATCCTTGAAATCGCCGAAGCACTCCTATATTGTGCACTGCAACATAAAGGAGTTTTACCCATGGCTACCAAGATGGATAGTGCCGAGAAGGCTTTCGAAGCCGCGACGCTGGAAACCGCCGCCAAGCCGGTGGAAGCTCCGGCGGCCCCCGCCGTTGTCGCTGCCCCCGCAGTGGCGAAAGCTGCGGCTCCCGCCAAGATCAAGACGGTGAAGGCAAAAGCCAAGCCGACGGTGAAGAAGGCTGCTGCCCCCAAGGCCGCTGCCAAGAAGGTTGCCCCCAAGAAGGCAGCCGTGAAGAAAATTGCCCCGAAACTTGCCACCCGGGCTGCACCGACGCCGGTTGCTGCCGTCAGCAAAGGAATCAAGACCATGAACGACACCGTGAAAAAGTTCGCCGACGAAGCGAAGACCCGCACCGAAGCCCTGACCGCCGACTTCAACGAAAAGGCGAAGGAAGCGATGAGCAAGACCAGCAAGCTGGCCGAAGAAGCCGTCGAATTCAACAAGGCCAACATCGAAGCGCTGGTCGAAGCCGGCAAGATCGCTGCCAAGAACATGGAAGTTCTGGGCCAGGAAGGCGTGACCTTCGCTCGCAAGAGCTTTGAAGACACCACCGCTGCGCTGAAAGGCTACAGCTCGGTCAAGTCGCCGACCGAATTCTTCAAGCTCTATGCCGAAAACAGCAAGAAGGCCTTCGACGCCGCCGTTGCCCAGACCTCGAAGACCAGCGAACTGGTCGTCAAGATGGCCAACGACAGCTTTGCGCCGATCTCGAACCGCGTTTCGGTCATCACCTCGAAGATGAAGGCCGCCTAAGCCGCTTTCACCTTCCGTTGGCGCGGGCATCCCCCCTCCCTCCCCGCCTGCGCCGACACCCCCAAGGCCGCCCGCTTCCCCAAGGAAGCGGGCGGTTCTTGCTTTCGGCGCCGCCGGCGACGAGCTGGCGAACAAGAGGTTAAAAACCGCGCGCGCGCCCCTTGCGCTTCGCCCGCGGCTTGCGATATTCCTGCCATGATGTTTCCAGTTTCGACCACCCAGCCGGTCCGCGCGATGGCGGAGTCAGATGATGTCCGCGCGATGGCGGACAAGGACGACGGCGCACCCGGCAGCCCCGGCGTCGGCATCGCCACGCGCACCCGCGCCAAGGCGAAAAAGCCGTCGATGTACAAGGTGCTACTGCTCAACGACGATTACACGCCGATGGAATTCGTGGTGATGGTGCTCCAGCGCTTTTTCAACATGGACATTGAACAGGCGACGCAGGTGATGCTGCACGTTCACCAGCAGGGCGTCGGCGTGTGCGGCGTTTTCAGCTATGAAGTCGCCGAGACCAAGGTGAACCAGGTGATGGACGCCGCGCGCCAGAACCAGCACCCGCTGCAATGCACGCTGGAGAAAGCCTGACGCCTATTCAGCTGCCCGCTTTTGCGCGGCGTCGAGTAGGCCCGGCAATTCCGGGAAAAACCGGCGATACAAGGCGTCGGACGCCGTACCGTCGAGCAAGTGGATGTCGGCCCCGACAAGCATCCGTCCGAAATTCTGCCCCGCCGGGCTGGCGATGAAAGCACGCGTGGCGGCCAAGTCGTTCGCCGACATCAATTGACGATAAAGATTGGCTAGAACCGCCTGTATATTGGTCCGCTCCTCTAACCACACAGCGTCCACTCTGGCTCGAATGGCGCGATGAAATCGGCGGAGAACCGCAGGGTCTTGAACTTCGGGATGTGTCGTCGTCAGCCACCCCGTCGCCTCGCTGGCAACGGCGAAACCGGTTCGATCCTGCAAATCGCTTTCGTTCAAGACGATCAGTTCATGGGCCAGTGAATCGGCTTCGATCACCGCCGCCGGGTCGGGTGCCGGCGGCGGAGGCGGGATAGCGTGAACCGGCATAGCAAAGGCCAAGAAAGCGACAAGGCTGACAAATGACCGACCGCGCAACTTCGCCTCCCTTGGCATCGAGACGAAAGCTTATCCGAACGCGGCCATGTGTCTAGCCCGCGCGCCGCGCCCGTTCGGCTCTTAGCGCTGGCGACGGCTCGCCCCTTAAATCGCCATAACCCAGCGTTTCGCCGCAGCCCGGGCAGATCATCGCCGTCCCGACATCGGTGCCGCACGCGCGGTGGATGTAGCGCATCGCCGGTCCGCCGCCGGTTTCGCCATCGCGATACGCCCAGCGTTCGGCCCAGCCGCGCATCGCATAGAGCACGTCGAACAGATCCTTGCCCTTGGCGGTCAGCCAATATTCGTGGCGGACGGGGCGCTCCTGATACGCGCGCCGCTCGACCACGCCCTCGCTTTCGAGCCGCTTGAGCCGCGCCGAGACGAGCTGCGGGCCAAGTCCGGTATTGGTGGCGATGACCTCGAACCGCCGATTCCCGAAGAACAGGTCGCGCAGAATGAGCAGCACCGCGCGGTCGCCGAGCAGTTCGGCGGACCGCCCGACGGGGCAGAAGGTGTCGGATAGATCGGTGCGTTTGGGCATCGGGTCAATCGACCTCCCGTCATTGCGAGCGAAGCGAAGTAGTCCAAGGTAGCGTGATCCGCTCTGGATTGCTTCGCTTCGCTCGCCATGACGACATTCTTACGCGCAATCTCAACAGCTTTCTTTGGTGTCCCCAAAAACCTCTTGTCACTATGATTATCATAGTTACTATCGGACGCAAGAGGAGAGTCGCTTATGCCCAATCCTGCAGCCATCGTCATCGGGGCCGGCGACGCCACAGGGGGCGCCATCGCCCGCGCGTTCGCCGCCGAGGGTCTGACCGCCTGCGTCAACCGCCGCGAACGCAACGCCGATCAGCTGGAAACGCTGGCGCAGTCGATCCGCGACGACGGGTATCAGGCCCGCGCCTTCCCCGGCGATGCGCGCGACGAAGCGGCGATGATCGGGCTGTTCGATCAGGTCGAAGCCGAGATTGGCCCGGTCGAAGTCTCGGTGTTCAACATCGGCGCCAACGTCAATTTCCCGATCACCGAGACGACGGTGCGTGTTTACACCAAGGTTTGGGAAATGGCGTGCCTCGGCGGCTTCCTGATGGGGCGCGAGGCGGCGAAGCGCATGGCTCCGCGCGGCCGCGGCACGATCATCTTCACCGGCGCCACCGCGAGCCTGCGCGGCGGATCGGGCTATGCCGCCTTCTCGGGCGCCAAGGGCGCGCTCCGGATGCTGGCGCAGGCGATGGCGCGCGAATTGGGGCCGCAGGGCATCCATGTCGCGCACACCGTCATCGACGGGGCGATCGACACCGATTTCATCAAGGGCCGCCACCCCGATTTCGACAATGCCAAGGCGCAGGATCTGATCCTCAATCCGGCCGCGATCGCCGCCAATTATGTGATGCTCCACAAGCAGCCGAAAAGCGCTTGGACGCACGAACTCGACCTTCGCCCCTGGGGAGAAAAATGGTGACAAGGACCTTAGAACTCATCTTCGATTTCGGCAGCCCCAACGCCTATCTGTCGATGAAGGCGCTGCCCGAACTGCTCGACCGGACCGGCGCCGACCTTGTCATCACCCCCTGCCTGCTCGGCGGCATTTTCAAGGCGACCGGCAACAAGGCGCCAATGATCCAATATGCCGACGCACCCGCCAAGATTGCCTACGAAAATCTCGAGATGCGGCGCTTCATCGAAAAACATGGCCTGACCAAATTCCGCCTCAACCCGCACTTCCCGGTCAACACACTGACGATCATGCGCGGCGCGATCGTCGCCGACGATGAAGGTGTACTCGACGACTATATCGACGCGGTGAACCGCGCGATGTGGGAAGAAGGGCTGAAGATGGACGACCCGGACGTCATCGCGACCTTCCTGTCGGCGAACGGCTTCGACGGCCCGGCGCTGCTCGCGCGGACGCAAGAGCCCGAGATCAAGGCCAAGCTGGTCGCCAACACCGAAAACGCGGTCGCGCGCGGCGTGTTCGGCATTCCTACCTTCTTCGTCGGCGATGCGATGTTTTTCGGCAAGGACCGGCTGGGGCAGGTCGAGGAGGCTCTGCTGGCTTAAATCCAGTTCCCTATATCGTCATCCCGGCGAAAGCCGGGATCTCGCCTTCGCGACATGACGCAACGTGCAGATCCCGGCCTTCGCCGGGAGGCGGAGAAGTAGGGCGCGAAACCCTCGCTACGAAAAATCGAGCTGGATGATGTCGCTCGGCGTCGCGCGGCAGTACATTTCGATGGACTTGGTGCCGTCGGGATAGGTCGCGGTCATCGCGGCGCGGATCCGCCAGCCGCCATTGCCCTGTTCGAGCGATACGAGCTTGTCGTACGACAGCTTAGTCCCGCCGGTCACCCCGATCTGACGCGCCGCATCGGTCATGCAATTTTGCACCGACGCTCGTGCTGCACTGGGCAGGCCGCTGAGGTTCGCACTCACTGTAGCGGGTCCGCGCGGCGGATGCGTCGTGGCGCTTTCCTCGGTCGTCCCGTCCGCCGATTTCTTCTTTTTGCTGAGCAGCAGCGCGAGCAGCCCGCCCGCGACGACGACGCCGCCGATGATCAGCCCGGTGCTCGGCCCCTTGTCCTTGTCGGGCCGCGTCGGCTGTACATTGCGATAGCCATAGCCGAATTCGGCGCGGCAGCCCTTGTCGACCCAGATATAATCGCCGGTGTAGCCCCATTGACGCCCCGCGTTACACTTGCCTGCGATCTTGCGGGTCAGTTCGACGCGATTGTTCGTCGGCACATTGCATTGCTGATATTTATAGTTCCACGATTCACAGCGGAGCGTCCCGGCATAATCATCGACCGGCTGCGGCAGCGGCGTCGGATAACCGCCATTATTGGCATAGCCATAGCCGAATTCAGCGCGGCAACCGCCGGACACCCAAATCTGGTTCGCGGTGAAGCCCCAATCGCGCCCCTTCGAACAACGGCCGCCCATCACGCGCAACAGGTCGACGCGATTGTCGGTGCGGACATTGCAGCGCTGGATCTTGTTACCCCGCGATTCGCAGCGGAGCGTTCCGGCGTAGCCTTCGCCGGGGCGCGGCGGCTGGATCTGCGGCCCACCCGGGGCCGGATATGGATAGGTCGATTGCGGCATCGCCGGAACAGCAAGCTGGCTGGCGATCAACGCCGTTGACGCGATGATCGTGACGACATTGTTCCGCATGACCTTCTCCCCCGTGAAAAGCCGCCTCGGTTCGCACTGCCCGTGCGCGATCCGGATATCGTCCGGGATAGTTTCACATTTCGAACCAGAAGACCACGGCGAAAGGCACGCCCGCTTGCGCGCCCGCGCCCGTGCGCTAAAGACAGCCGATGGATCAAATCGTCATTCGCGGCGGCCAGCGACTCAAGGGCCGTATCCCCATCTCCGGCGCCAAGAATGCGGCGCTCACGCTGCTGCCCTGCGCGCTGCTCACCGACGAGCCGCTGACGCTGCGCAACCTGCCGCGGCTCGCCGACGTCGACGGCTTTGGCCACCTGCTGAACCAGCTCGGTTGCTCGACGACGATCGAGGGGTCGCGGCCCGAGGATTTCGGCCGCGTGATGACCGCGCGCACGACGACGCTGACCTCGACCGTCGCGCCCTATGACATCGTGCGCAAGATGCGCGCGTCGATCCTCGTCCTCGGCCCGCTGCTGGCGCGTGCGGGCGAGGCGACGGTGTCGCTGCCCGGCGGCTGTGCGATCGGCAACCGCCCGATCGACCTGCATCTGAAAGCCCTGGAAGCCTTTGGCGCCCAGATCGAGCTGACCTCGGGCTATGTGAAGGCCGTTGCTCCCGGCGGTCGCCTAGCGGGCGGCAAATTTACCTTCCCCGTCGTCTCGGTCGGCGCGACCGAAAATGCGCTGATGGCCGCGGTGCTCGCCAAGGGCACTTGCGTGCTTGAGAACGCCGCGCGCGAGCCGGAGATTGTTGATCTCTGCAACTGCCTGGTCGCGATGGGGGCGCATATCGACGGCATCGGTACCGAAACGCTGACGATCGAGGCCGTCGACCGGCTGCACGGCGCGACCTATCGCGTGATGGCCGACCGTATCGAGGCAGGCAGCTACGCCTGCGCCGCGGTGATTACCGAGGGTGATGTCGAGCTGGTCGGGGCCAAGGCCGACGAGATGGAAGCGACGCTGTCGGCTCTGCGCCAAGCCGGTGCGACGGTCGAGGAAACCAAGACGGGCATTCGCGTTGCGATGTCGGGCCGCGCCGAACCCGTCACCCTGTCGACAGCGCCCTATCCGGGCTTCGCCACCGACATGCAGGCGCAGTTCATGGCAATGGCAACGCTGGGCAAGGGCGCGTCGCTGTTCACCGAAACGATCTTCGAGAACCGCTATATGCACGTTCCCGAGTTGGCCCGCATGGGCTGCGACATCGATGTGCGCGGCCGCAGCGCCGTGGTGCGCGGGGTCGACCATCTGGTCGGCGCCCCGGTGATGGCGACCGACCTGCGCGCCTCTATGAGCCTGATAATCGCGGGGCTGGCCGCGCAGGGAACGACCGAGGTCAACCGCGTTTATCACCTCGACCGCGGCTACGAGCGGCTCGAAGAGAAATTGCAGGCGGTCGGCGCCGACATCGAACGGATCAGCGCGGGCTGACGCCTTTTGTCAAATGCTCGGCGCGGCCATAAGGACCGCGCGCTGTGCCTTTTATCCAATCGCCGAGCAGCTTCAGATAGCCGTCGGTGATCCGCGTACCGCTGCGCGACCCGTCGGCGTTGGTTCGATATTCGAACATGCCATGGTCGGTGTCGGGAAACAGATAGACGTCGACCGACTTGCCGTCTTTGGCGAGACCAAGCAGCGCACCGCGCGTCGTTTCGATCGGCGCCTCGCGATCCTCTCCGGCCAGCACCCACAGCAACGGCGCATCGAGTTTTTTCAGCGCCGCCAGAGCGTCATAGTCCCAGATCAGCTCCAGATTATCGAAACGCGCGCGGCCCACGCGGCGCAGTTCGTCATTCGACATGCGCAGCATCGCGCCGCTATGCTCCCCCGCGATCGTCGCCGCCCACGGTTTGCCGGCCATGTCGCGCCGCACCGCGTCGAGCTCGTCATAACCCGCGGTAAAATTGGACAGCAGCAATTTGCCGGTCGCCGACGACAGTCGGTTCACAAGCTGCACCGCGTCATCGCCCTGCCCCGCGGCCCGCACTTCCGACACCAGCTGTTCGCGATCCTCCTCGATCGGCGACGCGACAAGGCCGAAACCGACCGCGACAAAATCGGCCTTCGTCAACGTCGCGGCGCGCGGCGCGACCCACCCGCCCTGACTGCCGCCGAAAAATCCCGCGCGGCCGGCCCGGCCCGGCGTCATGCTGCGCGCCTGATCGAGCGCGTGCACGGCATCGGCGGCGAGCAGTTCGAAATTCTGCGTATATTCGCCTTCCGATGCGCCGGTGCCGCGCTTGTCATAGACGAATACCGAAATCCCCTGCGCCGCCATCGCATAGCCATAGACCCCGCCGATCGGCGAATTGCGCTCCGACCCGTGGACCATGACCACGAGCGGGCGTTTGGGATCGGCGGTTGGCGGCTCGATCAGCACCCCGGACAGCTTGGTCCCCACGCTGTTGAATGTTGTCGGCGTTTCGCGAAAGGCGATCGGCTTCCACGTCGCCCCGCCAATCATTACGCCGTCGTTGCTGCACGCGAGCGGCGCCGTCGCATCCGTGGTTGCTCCGCGGCGGCCGTCGCGGAACAGGTAGCGCAGCCCCGGCGCCGCGATCGACGGCAAGGGAACGAGGACAACAAAATCGCCATCGGGTGCGGCATAAGTGCCGGGCTGGCAGGAAGTTTGGGCGAGCGCCGGTGCGGACAGGCAGGCAGCGAGCAGGACGAACGGAGTGGCGAGACGTTTCATGTCGCCGTCCTACCGAAACAATACACCCGTGACAACCAAGGGTCGCGAACCTACGCGTCGCGCTCCACTGGAACCGCGACCATATTGCCGCTGACCGACGGGCGATCGGGCCTTTTCGCCACCGCGATCACCAGCCCGACCAGCGCCACCGCACCGCCCGCGATCGACAGCGGCGCCCAGCGGTAGCCCTCGAACAGCGTCGAAAAGCCCATCGCGATGATCGGGATCAGCACGCTCGACCATGCCGCCTGTCCCGGTCCGACCGCGCGGATGATGTTGAAATAGAGCGGGAAGGTCACCGCGCTGGCGACGACCCCCAGATACAGCACGCCGCCCAGATAGGCCGGTGTCGCCTCGATCACCGGCGGGCCGGTGGTCGCCCAGGCAAAGCCGGCATCGCCCAGGGCGCCAAACAGCATCGCCCACGCGATCATTACCGCCATTGACTGCTCGCGCGCCACGCTTGATCCCTGCATCACATTCGATGCCGACGCGCTGATCACGCCGCACAGGGTGAGCGCGGTGCCGATCAGCACTTCGGCGGCCCCGACGTTGGCGGCGCGATATTCGTGCAGGATCATCATCCCCACCCCGACGATCGCGATTCCGGCGCCGAGCAGAAAGCGTCCCTCGACTTTCGTCTTCAGGAAGATGCGCCCGAGCAGGGTGTTCGGAACAATCAGCAGCGCGAACAGCACCGCAACCAGTCCCGAGGTGATGTGCAGCTCGGCGCGATAGACGAAATTGAAGTTGAGCGCGAACTGCGCCAGCCCGAGCAGCGCCGCAAACCCCCAGCCGAACCCCGAGAGCGTCAATCGTTCGCGACGCCAGGCCGCATAGGCGAACATCGCGGCAGCGCCGACGAAAAAGCGGTAAGCGACCGACCAGCTGGGGGGCACGACGCCGAGTTGCCCGGTGATCACGATCCACGTCGATCCCCAGATCAGGGTGATGAAGAGGAAGGGGAATAGGACGCGCGGAGCCAGCAGGCTGGGCGGCGCGCTCATAGCGCGGCGATCGCGGCTGCAAATGGCGCGACCGCCTGCGCATCCTGATCCCAGCTCGCCACCAACCGCGCCGCGCCTTCGCCCCAATCGTAGAAATCAAAACCGGCGCCGCGCAGTTTCGCGGCCTCGGCAGGCGTCAGCCGGACGAACAATTCATTCGCTTCGACGGGGTGCATCAACCGGTCGCCGCATGCCGCCGCCAGCGCCGCCGCCCCGGCGTTCGCCGCGCGCGCATTGTCGAGCCACAGGTCGTTGGTCAGCATCGCGCGAATCTGCGCCGCCACGAACCGACCCTTGCTGAGCAAATGGCCGCCGCGTTTTTTCAGCTCGCGGACCCCTGGCCCGCCGCTGCCGCCAAAGAAGACGATCGCCTCGGCCATCATCGCACCATTCTTGGTGAAGCCGAACGACAGCGCGTCGACCCCGGCGCGCCAGGTCACATCGGCGGGGGCGCAATCGAGATAGGCGACGGCATTGGCAAAGCGCGCGCCGTCCATATGCAGCTTCATGCCATTGGCGCGCGCGACTTGGCTGATCTCGCCAATCTCTTCGGCGCGCCACACGAGGCCATATTCGGTCGCGTTGGTGATGCTGATCGCCGCGGGCTGCACCTGATGGACATCCTGACGAATCCCGGCGATTCGTGCTTTCAGCGCCTCGGCGTCGATTTTCGCTCCGCGCCCCGGCAAGGTCATCAACTTGGCGCCGCCCGAATAAAAGGTCGGCGCGCCGCATTCATCGACCTCGATATGCGCTTCCTCGTAACAAAGGATGCCCTGCCACGGTCGCACGAAATGGGCGAGGATGATGCTGTTCGCGGCGGTTCCGGTGGGGATCCACACGACTTCGCAGTCGGTTTCGAACAGCTCCGAAAAGGCCGCGTCGAGCGACTGGCTCAGCGCATCGCCATCATAGGCGGTGTCGACATGATTGGCAGCCGCCATCGCTTCCATCACCGCCGGATGAACCGTTGCAGCATTGTCGGAGAAAAAGCGGGTAGCAGTCACGAATCGCGCCTTAGCGCAGGTCTCGCCGTCTTGCTAATTCTTCATTTCACAATGGCTATTTGCGCCCGGTTTAACGGTGCCGATACATCCATTTGCGTAGCGTGCGCGATTTGCGGACCATATATTGTCCCGGCCAGATGACACGCGTTCGAACGCCGTGGCGGTCGAGCACCAAGCCCGCACGGGGAAACCAGATCTGGCATGGCTGCCAGTCATAATCGGCTGTTTGGGGGGTAGGTTCGATCGGCATGGCTGATCCTTGCAATAAGCCCAACCCGCACCATCGGCTTTTACATCTTCCCCGCTTTTCAACTCTTTCTCTAACACATATCCGCGCCCGAGTCAGGCAAGTGCCGCGGCGGCGCGACGCACCGACAGAGCATCTTGGCCCTTGCCGCGCCGCAATTGACGGCGGCGCTCTAGCGGTCGCGCTTCGCCAACAGCTTGAGGCGCAGCGCGTTCAGTTTGATGAACCCCGCCGCATCCTTCTGGTCATAGGCGCCGGCATCGTCCTCGAACGTCACATGGCGTTCGCTGTAGAGGCTGTTCGGCGACTTGCGGCCGACGACGCTCGCGTTGCCCTTATAGAGTTTCAGCCGCACCGTGCCGCTGACCTTTTCCTGGCTGTGGTCGATCGCCGCCTGCAACATCTCGCGCTCGGGCGCGAACCAGAAGCCATTGTAGATGAGCTCGGCATATTTGGGCATCAGCTCGTCCTTGAGGTGCGCGGCGCCGCGGTCGAGCGTGATGCTTTCGATGCCGCGATGCGCCCGCGCATAGATTTCGCCGCCCGGCGTCTCGTACATGCCGCGCGACTTCATGCCGACGAAGCGGTTTTCGACGAGGTCGAGGCGGCCAATGCCATGTTTGCGGCCAAAGTCGTTGAGCGCCGCGAGCAAGGTCGCGGGCGACATCGCTTCGCCGTTCAGCGCCACCCCGTCGCCGCGTTCGAAATCGACCGTGATATATTCGGGGGCATCGGGCGCATCCTCGGGATTGACGGTGCGCGAATAGACATAGTCGGGGGTCTCGTCCCACGGATTTTCCAGCACCTTGCCCTCGCTCGAGGTGTGCAGCAGATTGGCGTCGGTCGAGAAGGGGCTTTCGCCGCGCTTGTCCTTCGGCACCGGAATCTGGTGCTGTTCGGCCCAGGCAATCAGCGCGGTGCGGCTGGTCAGGTCCCATTCGCGCCACGGCGCGATGACTTTGATGTCGGGGTTCAGCGCATAGGCCGACAGTTCGAAGCGGACCTGGTCATTGCCCTTGCCCGTCGCGCCATGCGCGACCGCATCGGCGCCGGTTTCGCGCGCGATTTCGACCAGCCGTTTCGAAATCAGCGGACGGGCGATCGACGTGCCGAGCAGATAATCGCCCTCGTACCGCGCGTTGGCGCGCATCATCGGGAAAACGAAGTCGCGAACAAATTCTTCGCGCAGGTCGTCGATATAGATATGCTCGGGCTTGATCCCCATCAACTCGGCCTTGGCGCGCGCGGGCTCCAGCTCCTCGCCCTGCCCCAGATCGGCGGTGAAGGTTACCACCTCGCAGCCATAGGTGATCTGCAGCCACTTCAGGATGACGCTGGTATCGAGGCCGCCCGAATAGGCGAGGACGACGCGCTTGATGGAATCGGACATGGCGGTACCTTTGGCGAGAGATTATCGCGGGCGCGGCTAGCAGCCTGCCCGCCCCCGCGCAACCGCGATGCGCTACCACAACATTCCCCTTGGCCGCGCGGACGTCGACCGCTAGTATCAGATGATACCATATCTCACGGACGAGGATTTTTGATGCGCCTGACCCTTGCTTTCGCTTCTGCCGCCGCCGCGGCGTTCGCCGTCGCCACCCCCGCTGCTGCCGAGGAAGGTATGTGGACGTTCGACGGCGTTCCCACCGACGCGATTCGGGGCACCTATGGCTGGGCGCCCGACAAGCAATGGCTGGACCGGACGCAGGCGTCGGCGGTGCGGCTGACCGGTGGCTGCTCGGCGTCGTTCGTGTCGGGCGAGGGGCTGATCCTGACCAACCACCATTGCGTCATCAGCTGCCTGCAGAATCTGTCGACCGCCGACAGCGACCTGGTCGCGGGCGGTTTCAACGCCGCCGATCGCGCGCGCGAACGCCAGTGCCCCGGACAACAGGCCGAAGTCGTCACGTCGATCACCGACGTCACCGGCAATATTCAGGGCGTGATCGGATCGCTGACCGGCGAGGCGCTGGTCAAGGCGCGCGACGCGCGCATCGCCGAACTCGAGTCGGCTGGCTGCACCGACCGCGCCAAGACCCGCTGCCAGGTGGTGACCTTGTTCGGCGGCGGCCAGTACAAGCTGTATCAATATCGCAAGTACAGCGACGTCCGCATCGCATGGGCGCCCGAATTCCAGGCGGCATTTTTCGGCGGCGACCCCGACAATTTCAACTTCCCGCGCTATGCGATGGATGCCGCCTTCCTGCGCGCCTACGAGGATGACAAGCCGGTCGCAACGCCCACCCACTTCAAATGGAATCCGCGCGCGCCGCAGGAAGGCGAGATCACCTTC
Source organism: Sphingopyxis sp. EG6 (assembly GCF_003609815.1). Lineage (NCBI taxonomy): Bacteria > Pseudomonadati > Pseudomonadota > Alphaproteobacteria > Sphingomonadales > Sphingopyxidaceae > Sphingopyxis > Sphingopyxis sp. EG6. The sequence continues at coordinate 694,252 of NZ_AP017603.1, read as the reverse complement.
GTCGTCGGCAACCCCGGTTCGACCCAGCGCCTGCTGACCGAAACGCAGCGCGAATTCCAGCGCGCCGAACGCCTGCCGCTGACGCTCATCCTGTTGTCCGAATTTCGCGGTCGCCTGATTGCCAATATGGAGGGCGACGCCACCAAGACGCGCGAAGGCGGCGACGAGCTGTTCGGATATGAAAACAGCTTCAAGGCCTTGTCGGGGCAGCTGCGCGCGCTCAACGATCCGGCCTTTACCGCCAAGATGGCCGCCGAAGAAGCCGACCTGCGCGCACGGGTCAAAGGCAATTCCGAAATCGGTGATCCCTGGTCCGAAATCGACAAGGCGATGGCCGAGCGCCGCAACACCTATCTCGACAGCGTGTTCCTGCAGAGCGGCCCAGCGAGCTATTCGACGCTGGCCGGCTACGCGATGACGCTGGTGCGCGCCGCCGCCGAACGCGGCAAGCCGAACAGCGAGCGCCTGCCCGGTTTCACCGACTCGGCGCTGCCGCTCACCGAAAAGCGGCTGACCGATCCGGTACCGACCTATCCCTGGCTGGAAGAGCTGGGCGTCAGCTTCTGGGCAAGCAAGGCGCGCGAATATCTGGGCGCCGACAATGGCGACGTCAAAATGCTGCTGGGCAAGGAAAGCCCCGAAGCGCTCGGCAAGCGGCTGGTGGAAGGGACGAAGCTTGCCGATCCCGCCTATCGCAAGCAATTGTGGGAGGGCGGCTCCGCCGCGATCGCGGCGTCGGACGACCCGATGATCCGCTTCTTCACCCAGCTCGACCCGCGCGCCCGCGCGATCAAGACGGCGTTCGACCGCGACTATGACGCGCCGGTGACCGCGGCGCAGGCACGATTGGCAAAGGCGCGCTTTGCCGCCTATGGCGACAAGCTCTATCCCGACGCGACCTTCACGCTGCGCCTGTCCTATGGCCAGGTGAAAGGCTGGACCGAGCGCGGCAAGCCGGTGCCGGCGACGACCGTGGTGGGCGGCACATATGACCGCGCGACGGGGCAGCTGCCTTACAAATTGGCCGACGGTTTCGTGAAGGCCGAGTCGCGGATCGACAAGAATGTCGTCTATGACTTCGTCACCACCAACGACATCATCGGCGGCAATTCGGGTTCGCCGGTGATCGCGCGCGACGGCAGCGTGATCGGGACGGCGTTCGATGGCAACATCCACTCGCTGGGCGGCAATTTCGGCTATGACGGCACGCTGAACCGCACCGTCGCGGTGTCGACCGCGGCGATCCAGGAAGGGCTGGAGAAAATCTGGCCCGCTCCGGCGCTGGTCGCTGAACTCGCGGGCAAGCGCGCGAAACGCTGATCGCACGGCGGGGCGGCGCGGGATCCCCCGCCGCCTCAGCCGACGCGGGTCCAGTCCATGAACCAGCTGTCGTCCCAGCTGTTGCCGCCGTCGCGCGACGTGCCCTGATACCAGCGGCAGCTGGTCGGGGTGATCCGGTCCCACACCCCGCGATAAAGCTCCGGCACGCTCGCCCCCTCGCCTTCCGACAGGAAGGTGCCGACACCGTCCTCGAACACCCCGATCTGCCCCGGCACCGTCACGACCCCCGATTTGGCGTTGACCCAATGGTCGGACCAGATTTTGTTTTCGACGTCGAGCAGGCGCAGCCCCATGCCCGAAAAGCCGCGCGCCGGGATGCGCAGTTCCTCGACGCTAGCGATCCCGTTCAGAATGGCGACGACGGTCGCTTCGCCGGGAAATTCGATCCATGTTTCGCCTTCGCGGAATCTGTTGTGGATCCGCCATTCGCCGGTCAGGAAATCGAAATCGCCGGGCTTGCCGACGGGCGCCGGGTTGATCGCGGCGGAAACGGCGGCGGGGATCAGGCTGGACATAATGGCTCCTGCGGACATGAAGAGGACGGTGCGGCGGTCGATCGGGCTCATTTGTTGCTCCCTTGGCACCGTCGTTCTAGACGCCTGATCCTGACATTTTCTGTCAGTTATTTTCTGCTACAGCGAAAAAATGCGTGCGAGCCGCCTCCTCTCGATCCTCATCCTGTTGCAGCTGCGTGGGCGCCTGACCGCCGCCGGGCTCGCCGCTGAATTCGAGGTGTCCGAACGCACCATCTACCGCGACATCGACGCGCTCTCGGCGGCGGGGGTGCCCGTCTATGGCGACCGCGGACCCGGCGGCGGTTTTCAGCTGCTGGACGGCTACCGCACCCAGCTCACCGGCCTGTCGGCGGACGAAGCCGAGGCGATGGCGATGATCGGCCTGCCCGGTCCCGCGAGCGAACTTGGCATCGGGGCAGCGACGAGCGCCGCGCACAACAAACTGATCGCGGCGCTGCCGGGCGATGGCGGCGCGCTGGCCGACCGGATGGCGACGCGCTTCCACCTCGACGCGGTCGACTGGTATCGCAGCGGTGAAAACTTGCCGCACCTGCCCGCGATCGCCCGCGCCGTGCTCGACCAGCACGCGCTGTCGATGCGCTACGACAGCTGGCAGGGGGTGCGCGACTGGACGGTCGATCCGCTAGGCCTCGTCCTGAAAGCCGGGATATGGTATCTGGCGGCGCGCGGCGGCGGCAAGACGCGCATCTTTCGTATCGCAAACATCGACCGGCTGGCGGTGGGCACCACATCCTTCGAGCGCCCGGCCGATTTCCACCTCGCGCGTTGGTGGCAGGCCGAACAGGCGCGGTTCGAGGGCGAATTGTTCGCGACGCGCGCAACCGTCCGCGCCTCGCCCGACGGGTGCAAGCGGCTGGCGGCGCAATCGCCGCGCGGCGCCGAAGCCGTCACCGCGGCCGGGGTGCAGGCCGCCGACGGCTGGCGCGCGATGGCAATGATGGTCGAGAATAGCGACCATGGCGCGCGCGACATGCTGGCGCTGGGCGCCGAGGTCGAGGTCGTCGCCCCCGCCAGCTTCCGCCGCCGTATCGCGGCGCTGGCGGCACAGATCGCGGCTCGCCACCGGTGACTGGATTCTGCGCGCCAAGCCGCTAATCTGACGGCGGGAGACACGTCATGGGCAAGGCCGAAATCAAGACCAAGGCGACCGAGGTGTCGGTCGCCGACTTCATCGCCGCGGTTCCCGAGGCGCGGCGCCGCGAGGAGGCGGCGGTGATCGATGCGATCCACCGCCGCGTCACTGGGCTAGAGCCGAAGATGTGGGGGCCGTCGATCATCGGCTATGGTAGCTATGATTATGTCTATGGCAGCGGCCATTCGGGGACGATGTGCCGTGCCGGATTCAGCCCGCGCAAGGCGGCGATGACGCTGTATCTGATGGGCCATTATTGCGACCGCCAGCCGGAGGCGGATGCGCTGTTCGCGCGGCTGGGCAAGTATAAGACGGGCAAGTCGTGTCTTTACGTCAACAAGCTGGCGGATGTTGATTTGGACGTGCTGGAGCAGCTGATTGTGCTCAGCTGGGATGTCATGAACGAGCGTTATCCGGGATAGATATTGCGGACATGGCCAATGGCCGGTTGCGACCAATTGCGGACCTAGACAGCTCAGTTTAGGGATGCAGGAAACACAAGCCTCGTTAGCAAGGGAGAGCGAAATGAGTCCTTTTCAGATCGTCGTGTATCTGCTCACCTTGGCGCTGACGGCGTGGGCGGCGATCGCTTTAATACGGCACTTTCGAAAGCGCTTCTAGCTCGGACGACTGGAAACGACCGATTGCGGACGTACGTCATTTCTTCTCTCCCCTTGTGGGAGAGATACGAAGGCTTGGCAGCTTTGCTGCCTAGCCGCAGTTGAGAGGGGGTTTGCGCGTGCTGGCGTCCGCCCCCTCACCAAGCTTCGCTAGCTCCTGACGGAGCAAGCTGCGCTATCCTCTCCCACAAGGGGAGAGGAGCTCGTGGCAGCTCCCCACCCCAAAGGCGCCATCCCTTCCGGCCCAGAGGGGCCAACCGGTCAAATCCCCGCATACCATTCATAATCGATGCGATCTTCCCAATAGCCGCCCTTGCCCGCGCCGGTGCCGTCGAGGCTGGCGACTGCTTCGATCGCGTTCACATATTTGGCGTGTTTGTAGCCGAGCTGGCGCTCGATCCGCAGGCGCAGCGGCGCGCCGTTGGCGATTGGCAGCACCGCGTCGTTGAGCGCCCAGGCCAGGATCGTCTGCGGGTGCCGCGCGTCGATCATGTCGCAGCTTTCATAATAGAGCGCGTCGCCGAGCCGGTCAGCGCAGCGAAAGACGATATAGCGCGCATTGTCGCTGACCCCGGCGGCGGCGAGGATGCGCGACAGCTGGACCCCGGTCCATTGCCCGATCGCGCTCCAACCTTCGACGCAGTCGTGGCGGGTGATCTGGGTGCGCTGCGGCATCGCGCGGATGTCGGCCATCGACAGCGACAGCGGCCGCGCGACCAGTCCGGTGACCGCGACCCGCCAGTCGGCGAAGCCGCTCGCGGCATGCGCGGCATAGGCCGCGCCCGCGGGCAGGCGCGTGCCATTGGGCCGAAAGTAAGGCGACAGGTCGGCGTGGCTATATTCGCGCGCCAGGGCGTTGCGGTCGATCAGCGCGCGCTGGCTCGCGCGGTTCATCTCCTCGCCCATCGACAATATCTTGCGCACCGCGGGCGCGTCGTTGATCGCGTCGCAAGCCGACAGCAGCGGCAATGTTGCAGCAAGGCCGCCTGCGCGGGCGATAAGCTGGCGGCGCGGCAGAATGATCTCGTTCATGCATCCTTCTCCGGCGGCAGGCGGAACCAGCCCGTCACCATCGACCGCACTTCGTTCACCGGCCCCGCGAGCAAGACCATCAGGATATGGACGAGGAAAAACGCCACCAGCGCCCAGGCGGCGATGAAGTGGATCGACCGCGCCGACTGGCGACCACCGAACAGGTCGAGCAGCCACGGCGCGCCGGCATTGATCCCCGGCGACATCGTCAGCCCGGTCGCGATCATCAGCGGCAGCAGGATGAAGATCACGCCGATGTAGCTCAGCTTCTGGAGGATGCCGTACTGCCCCGCCGCTTCGCCTTTCGGGAAGCGCAGCCGCGCATGATCCTTGATGTCGTGCCAGATATGGCGCGGCGACCATTCGGTGCGGCGGACGTGCAAATCCTTTTTCAGATGCCCGCCGATCGCGGTCCACAACATGTAGAGCGTAAGCCCCATCGCCATTACCCAGGCAAAGAACAGGTGCCAGCGCCGCCCGTCGGCAAGGCTGTAGCTGGTCGGGATCGTCGCCCAGCCGGGGAAGGCCCAGGTTTTTCGGATCCCTTCGGCATCGGTCCAGCGGCCGAGCACCCCGGTCGTTTCGACCCGCCAGTCGCCGATCCGCAAATAGCCCTCATCCGCGGTCGAGCCGATCACCAGCCAGGCACGGTCGAAATTGGCGCCATATTCGCCCCAATAGAGCCGCGGGTGCGCGTTGAAGATCGTCAGCCCGCTCATCAGCAGGACGAGCAAGGTGACCGCGTTCACCCAGTGCCAGATGCGCGTCGGCAGCCGGTGGCGATAGACGTGCGGCGGTGGCGGGGTGGGAGAAGGATCAACGTCGCTCATCGCATCCGGCACTCCCTCTACACGCCCTCCCCTTCAGGGGAGGGCAGCGAGACTTGGCAGCTTGCTGCCTAGTCGCAGCGGGTGGGGGTCAGCGGCATTGCACAAGGTCGCTGACCCCCACCCCAACCCCTCCCGTGAAAGGGAGGGGCTTAAGACGGTTCGCTCGCCACCAAAAAAAGGTTACGCTACCTCCGCCGCATATTCGTCGCGATATTTGTTGCGCAAGCTGACCTTGTCGATCTTTTCGCTGCCGAGCTTCGGCAGCGCGTCGTTGGCCATCCAGATCTTGTACGGCACCTTGTAGGGCGCCAGCCGCTGGCTGAGGAACGAGCACATATCCTCGGCGGTGACGCTGCTCCCCGGCTTGGTCCAGATCACCGCGCCGACAACCTCGCCCAGCCGCTCGTCGGGCAGGCCGAACACCGCGCATTCGTTGGTGTCGCCATGTTCGTAGATCGCCGCCTCGACCTCCTGGCAGCTGATATTTTCACCGCCGCGGATGATGATGTCCTTCTTGCGGTCGACGATGAACAAATAGCCGTCTTCGTCGAGATAGCCGAGGTCGCCCGAGCGGAAATAGCCATTGTCGAAAAAGGCCGCCTTCGACGCCGCTTCGTTGTTCCAATAGCCTTCGAAATTGCACACCGAGCGGATGCAGACCTCGCCGACCTTCCCCGGCGCCAGCTCGTTTCCGTCGTCGTCGAGGATCGCGAGGTCGACCAGCGGTTTCGACGCCGGGCCGGTTGACAGCGGCTTGGCGAGGTAATTTTCGTTGATGATGCCGCAGCCGACCGCATTGGTTTCGGTGAGGCCATAGCCGAGCAGCGGCTTGCCCTCGCCCATTTCGGTCGCAAGGCGTTTGACATGCTCGGGCGGTCGCGGCGCGCCGCCGCCGGCGTAGCTTTTGCACGTCGACAGGTCGTAATTCTTGCGGTTGGGGTGGATCAGGATTTCATAGCTCATCAGCGGCACGCCGACGAAATAATTGCATTGTTCGTCCTGGATCAGCCGCATGGCTTCCTCGGCATTCCATTTCGGCATCAGCACCAATTTACGCCCGAGCGCGAAGCTTTGCAGGAACACGGGGATTTCGGCGGTGACGTGGAACAGCGGGGTGCAGATCAGCGTCGCGGGCTGGATGTCGGACATAAGCCCGTCTTCGGTCAGCAGATGTACGATGCTGGCGGTTTGCGTCACATAGTTGAAGATCGCCTGCACCACCGCTTCGTGGCGCGAGTATGCGCCTTTCGACTGGCCGGTCGAGCCCGAGGTGAACAGGATCGTCGCCAGATCCTGCCCGGTCAGCGTCGGCAGCACCGTCGCGGCATTGCCGCCGGCGCCGGTGATCGGGGCGATCGCCAGATCGATCGGCTGCGCAATGTCGAGCGTGACGACCTTGGCGCCATGGTCGACCTCGTCGAGCCGCGCCGCGCGCTGCACATCGGCGATAACCAGCTTGGCCTCACTGTCGGTAATGCCTGCAGCGAGTTCACCGCCCTGCCACCAGCCATTGAGCAAGGTCGCGCAGCCACCCGCGAGCAAGATGCCGATGTAGGACACGCACCACGCATTGGCGTTGCGCATCGCGAGCCCGACGCGGTCGCCGCGCTGGACGCCATAACCCTCGATCAGCCCCGCCGCGACCTGCCGCGCCGCCATATAGACCTGTTTGAACGACAGCCGTTCGTCGCCTTCGACCAGAAAGGTCGCGTCCCCGTGCTGCATCGCGAAATAGGCGACATAGTCGGCGAGATTGGTCGGCGCATTGGTGATGAAGGGAAGCTGTCGGCCGAAGCGTTCGACGGACCCGACCTGGATCGGTCCGCCCGGACCGGTGATCAGATTATAGGCGGCTTCCAGGCGCAAATCGAGCGCAGATGGCATCTTGTATCTCTCCTCTTGGTCTCGCTGGCCTAACCCCTTATGGGGAGGCCTCTCCTGGGGAAGGACCGCGCGACTTTATGTTTCTTTTTGCAACCCTAGCCGAAGCAACGCAATATGTGAACTTCCATGACTTGATGGGAGAGAATAGCGAAATTGCCTTCAGCATCTTCGGCCTGCCGATCCGCTGGTACGCGCTCGCCTATCTCGCCGGCATCTTTGTCGGCTATTGGTATCTGCTCAAGCTGATCGCGCAGCCCGGCGCCCCAATGGCGCGGCGCCACGCCGACGACATGATCTTCTACGCGATGCTCGGCATCATCATCGGCGGGCGGCTAGGCTATGTACTCTTCTATAACCTCGGCGAATATATCGAGGAGCCGCTCGGCGTCTTCCGACTGTGGGACGGCGGCATGTCGCTCCACGGCGGCGTCATCGGGGTGCTGATCGCGATCTGGTATGTGACGCGCAAGGAAAAGCTCAATTTTCTGCGCTTCTGCGACTATGTCGCCTGCGTCATCCCCTTCGGCCTGTTCTTTGGCCGCATGGCCAATTTCGTCAACGGCGAGCTGTGGGGCCGCGCCACCGACGTGCCTTGGGCGATCATCTTTCCGGACAGCGGCACGATGGACCCGCGCCACCCCAGCCAGCTGTACGAAGCGGGTCTGGAAGGGCTGCTGATGATGGCCATCCTCACCTTCCTCTTCTGGCGCACCGATGCGCGTTACAAGCCCGGATTCCTGTTCGGCATGGCCGCCATCATCTATGGCCTTAGCCGTTTCGCGGTCGAGTTCGTGCGCGAGCCCGATGTCCAGCTTGGCACGCTGTCGTGGGGGCTGACGATGGGGCAGACGCTGACCGTGCCGATGCTGGTTATCGGCATCTGGCTTGTCGCGACCGCGAAGGGGCGCCGCCAGCGGGTTGAGCCGGTCGCCGGACCCGACAGCGTTGCGTGACGGACCGCCGACCCCCGAACAGCTGATCGGCGACATCGCAGCGGCGCGGGCAACCACCGTCGCCGATTATATGGCCGCCGCAAACAGCCATTATTATGCGACACGCGACCCGCTGGGTGCCGCGGGCGATTTCACCACGGCGCCCGAAATCAGCCAGATGTTCGGCGAAATGGTCGGCGTGTGGATCGCCGACCTGTGGGCGCGCGCGGGCAGCCCCATGTTTCGCTACGTCGAGCTGGGTCCGGGGCGCGGGACGCTGGCGGCCGATTCACTGCGCGCGATGGCGCGCTTCGGCTGCATCCCCGCGGGGATCGAGCTCGTTGAAACCAGCCCGACGCTGCGCGCCGCGCAATTGGCGCGCCTGCCCGCCGCGACCCACCATGACGAGGTCGACGCGCTGCCGGACGATCTGCCGCTGCTGATCGTCGCCAATGAATTTTTCGACGCGCTGCCGGTGCATCAATATATTCGCACCATGGACGGTTGGCGCGAGCGGATGGTCGAACGTCGCGGCGACGTGTTTGCCGCGGTGCCGGGCGACGCCGATGCGGCGGCCGCGATCCCCGAAATGCTGCGCAGCAAAGATGTCGGCACGATCGTCGAAACCGCGCCGGTTGCTGCGGCGATCATGCAGCGCTGTGCCTTTCGCATGGCGCGGCAGGGCGGCGCGATGCTGGCGATCGATTATGGCTATGTCGGCCCGGCCGCGGGCGACACGTTGCAAGCGGTCAAGGCGCATCGCTTTGCCGACCCCTTCGCCGATCCGGGCGAGGCCGACCTGACCGCACATGTCGACTTTGCCGCGCTCGCCGCCGCCGCTGCGGTGCCGGGCGCCCACATCGGGCCAGTCGCGACGCAGGGCGACTGGCTGCGGCGGCTGGGGATCGACGCACGGCTGGCATCGCTCGCCGCCGCGGCGCCCACCCGCGCCGCCGAATTGCAGGGGCAGCGCGACCGGCTGGTCGACCCGCAGGCGATGGGCGATTTGTTCAAGGTGATGGCGATTTGCGCGGCGGGCTGGCCGCCACCCGCCGGACTTTCAGGAGATGTGGCATGACCGCCCCCCGACGCGCGACGGCCGACGACGCCGCCGCGATCAGGGCCTTTGCCGAGGCGACCTTTGTCGAAACCTTTGGCCATATCTATGATCCCGCCGACCTGACCGCGTTCCTGGCCGAGTGGAATCCCGTGCAGCGCGTCCGCGCCCAGATTGCCGATCCGCAATTTGCTATTGCGGTGGAAGCGGACGCGGCGGGGGCGATCGCGGGCTATATCAAAATGGGTCCGCTCGATTTCGACCTGCCCGCCGATCAGCCCGTCGACGATGCCGTCGAGCTCCATCAGCTCTATGTCGGCAAAGCCGCGCAGGGCACCGGGGTGGCCGCGCGGTTGACCGACTGGGGAATTGGCTGGGCGCGCGCGCGCGCGTCGGTGCTCTACCTCTCGGTCTTTACCGAAAATGCCCGCGCGCAGGCCTTCTATCGCCGCTATGGTTTTTACGATGTCGGTCGGAACGCATTTCGCGTCGGCAACCACATCGACGAAGACCGTTTTTTCAGGCTCGACCTGTGAGCGCCCCATTTGTCACAGCGCCGACGCTGGACGGCATCGCGCACGGCTTTTTCGGCCGCCGGGGCGGGGTGTCGACCGGCGACCTCGCGTCGCTCAACTGCGGCCTTGGCTCGGGCGACGATCCGGCGCTGATCGCCGAAAACCGGCGCCGCGTCGCCGATGCAGTGCTGCCCGGCGCGGCGCTGACCGGCGTTTATCAGGTCCATGGCAATCGCTGCGTCATCGTCGATGAAACGAGCGATCTTTCCGCACGTCCCGAGGCCGACGCGCTCGCGACGCGCACCCCGGGCATCGTGTTGGGCATCCTGACCGCCGATTGCGTGCCGGTGCTGTTCGCCGACCGTGATACGGGCGTGATCGGCGCCGCGCATGCAGGCTGGAAGGGCGCGCTGGCCGGGGTCACCGATGCGACGCTTGCCGCGATGGAAAGCCTTGGCGCGGACCGCGTGAACATTGCCGCCGCGATCGGCCCGTGCATCGGACGCGCTTCCTATGAAGTCGATGACGCATTCGTGGAGCGCTTCACCACCGCCGGTCCGGCCAACGAACGCTTCTTTGCCGCGGCCAAGCCCGGACATGCCATGTTCGACATCGCCGCCTATGTCGCCGCGCGCCTCGCCGCGGCGGGGGTTGCGCGAATTGCCATCGGCGGACAGGACACCTATGCCTTGCAGCAAGATTATTTCAGCTATCGCCGCGCGTGCCACCAAGGGGAAAATTCCTATGGCCGCCAGCTATCGGTGATCGGCCTGAGCTAACAAGCGTTTGGGGGACGGATGACACGGACGCGCCTGTTTGGATTGATCGGCGGCCTGCTGACCTTCATCGTCATGCTCGCCCTCCCCGCCCCGACGGGCATGGAAACGACCGCCTGGCATGTCGCGGCAATGACGGTGCTGATGGCGATCTGGTGGATGACCGAGGCAATGCCGCTGACCGTCACCGCGCTGCTGCCGTTCCTGCTGGTCCCGGCGTTCGGGGTGATGGACGCCAATGCGATCGCCAAGGAATATTATTCGCCCATTCTGTTCCTGATCCTCGGCGGCGCCTTTCTGGCGCTGGCGATCGAGCGGGTCGGCTTGCACCGACGGCTCGCGCTCGCGTTGCTCAAGCGCGCCGCGCCGACCGCGACCGGGCTGCTGTTCGCCTTCATGGCGGCAACCGCGCTGCTCAGCATGTTCATTTCGAACACCTCGACCGCGCTGATCATGGTTCCGATCGCGCTGGCCGTCGTCCGCGCCGGTGGCATTCGCGAGGGCGAGACCGAGGGATTTGCCGGGGCGGTGATGATGGGGATCGCCTTTGCCGCATCGATCGGCGGGCTCGGCACGCTGGTCGGCAGCCCCACCAATGCGATCGCCGCAGGGCTGATCGAAAAGACACTTGAGCTGCGGATCTCGTTCCTCGACTGGATGCTCTACGGCGTCCCCGTTGTGCTGCTCGCGACCCCGGCGGCGCTTTTCATCATCGCGCGGGTGCAGCGACTTTCGGCGCATGCGTTCGATGGCCAGGGCGCCGCCGCCGCGCTCGGCAAGCAGGCGATCTGGTCGATCGCCGAGCGCCGGGTCGTCCCGGTCTTTCTGCTCGTGTTCCTCGCCTGGGTGGCGCAGCCGTGGCTCGAACCCCTGCTGCCCAAGGGAGCACTGACCGATGGCACGATCGCCATCGCGGGCAGCCTGCTGTTGTTCGTCCTGCCCGACGGCACCGGGCGGCCGCTGCTCGTCTGGAAAGAGGCCGATCGCGCGCCGTGGGGCGTGATCATGATGTTCGGTGGCGGGCTGGCGCTCGCCGCGGCGATCACCGCCAGCGGTCTCGCGGCGTGGCTCGGCGCCGTGCTGGCGCCGCTCGGCAGCATCCCGACGGTCGCACTCGCCGCGATCATCGTAGCGCTGACCATCTTGATCACCGAATTCGCGAGCAACGTCGCGACCGCCAGTGGCATCATGCCGGTGCTCGCGGCGCTGATTGCGGCGACCGGGGTCGATCCGGTCCTGCTCGCCCTGCCGGTCGCGATGGCGGCAAGCTGGGGCTTCATGCTACCGTCGGGGACCGGACCGAACGCGCTGGCGTGGGCGACCGACCATATCGCGCTGCCACGAATGCTGAAGGCGGGGCTGGCGCTCGACGTCATCGGGGTGCCGCTGCTCATCGGGGTGATCTGGGCGATTGCGATGCTGGGGTGACGCGCGCGGCAAAGGGCGCTAGTTGCAAGCGAAACTAATCTGGCCCCAAGGAAATCTTCATGCCCCCGATCGACAACAGCGACCTCACCGGTACCTCGCCGCGCCGCAAGCCCAAGCAGGACGTCACCGAGATTGGCGGGCGTCCGCTGTCGCCGGCGACGCTGATGATGGGTTATGGGTATGACCCGATGCTGTCAGAAGGATCGCTGAAGCCGCCGGTGTTCCTGACATCGACCTTCGCCTTCGAAAGCGCGGCAGCAGGGAAGCGCCATTTCGAGGGGATCACTGGCAAGCGTCCCGGCGGCGCCGACGGGCTGGTCTATTCGCGCTTCAACGGCCCGAATCAGGAGATTCTGGAAGCGCGGCTTGGCGTCTGGGAAAAGGCGGAGGATGCGCTGGTGTTTTCGTCGGGCATGTCGGCGATCGCCACCCTGCTGCTCGCGCATGTCAGCATGAACGATGTCATCGTCCATTCGGGGCCGCTCTACGCCGCGACCGAGACGCTGATCGCGCGTATCCTGTCGCGCTTCGGTGCAACTTACGTGGATTTCCCGGCCGAAGCGTCGCGCGAGGACATGGACGCGATCCTCGTCCGCGCCAAGCAGATGGCCGCCGATCAGGGCGGCAAGGTCGCGATGGTCTATCTGGAAAGCCCCGCCAATCCGACCAATGCGCTGGTCGATGTCGAAGCGATGCGCGCCGCGACCGACGCCGCCTTTGCCGCCGATGCGCGGCCGCCGATCGCGATCGACAATACTTTCCTTGGCCCCTTGTGGTCAAAGCCGCTGGCGCATGGCGCCGACATTGTCCTTTACAGCCTGACCAAATATGCCGGCGGCCACAGCGATCTGGTCGCAGGCGGGGTGCTGGGATCGAAGCATTGGCTCGGTCCGATCCGGATGATGCGCAACACGATCGGCACGATCTGCGACCCCAACACCGCGTGGATGCTGCTGCGCAGCCTGGAAACCGTCGAACTGCGTATGAGCCGCGCCGGCGAAAATGCCGAAAAGGTTTGCGCCTTCCTCCGCGATCATCCCAAGGTCGAGGGGCTGGGCTATCTCGGCTTCCTGCCCGACGGGTCGCAAAAGGATATTTTCGTGCGCCATTGCACCGGCGCCGGCTCGACCTTTTCGCTGTTTATTAAGGGCGGCGAGGCGGAAAGCTTCCGCTTCCTCGACGCGCTCAAGATCGCCAAGCTCGCGGTGAGCCTGGGCGGCACCGAAACGCTAGCCAGCCACCCTGCCGCAATGACGCACCTGTCGGTCCCCGACGCGCGCAAGGCAGCGCTGGGGATCACCGACAATCTGGTCCGCATCTCGATCGGGATCGAGGACGCCGACGATCTGATCGCCGACTTCGCGCAGGCACTGGGCGCGGTTTGAAAACCACAAAACCCTCCCCATTGATGGAGGAGGCAGCGAGACTTGGAAGCTTGCTTCCTAGTCGCAGCGGAGGGGGTGCGCTCCCGGCCTGAAGCGACAGTGCAAGGCTGCGCCATCACCCCCACCCAACCCTCCCCCATCAAGGGGGAGGGCTATTTGGTGTGCCGCTTCGCTCCCCGCCAATCGACCACCGACCACCCCATTTGCGGCGCCAGTTTCTTCAACCCGCGCGATGGCGTCGTTGCGACCGCTTCATCGGCAAAACGCAGCATCGGGTGGTCGGACACATGGTCCGAATAGGCGCGGATATGGGCGCTATCGCGGGTGATCGCGTTCGCCGCCATCCAGCCGTCGATCCGGGCGAATTTGGCGTCGCCATAGCAATTGTCGCCCGACAGCCGGGCGTGAATATGATCGCCGCCGTCGGGTTCGTCGAGCCGCGTCGCCAGCACATCCTCAATGCCCAGTCGCTTGGCGATTTCATCGACGTAAAGATGGAAAGACGCGGTCGCGAGCAGCAGCCGGTAACCCGCCGCGCGGTCGGCGGCGATCTGTTCGAGCGCCGCGGGATGCAGTCCGCGCGCCACCACCTTGTCGGCATAGCTTGCGGCAAGCGGCGCAATTTCGGCGCGCGCAAAGCGCCGTCCCACCAGCAGACGCAGGTTGATCGCCTTCAGCCGCGACCGATCGATCAGGCGCAGCGCGTAGGCAGCCCCGGCCAGCCCGACCAGCGGTAGCAACAATAGCCGCCATTGCTGCCGCCGCCGTGCAACATGCATCAGAAACCCGCTGTAAGTCCCTGATCGCGTTATCGTCCTGTCCATGTCGTACATCGCCACGCGGTGCGCATAGTCGGGTGGCGGAGCGATCGGCGGGGTTTCCATAAGGCCAGCATAGTGCGCCGCCGCGCGGCGGCCAAGGGGGCGGGATTCGCTTGCCGTCATGGGGCAAATAATACAATGTCCTCCGCACGATGGTGGCCAAAGCGGATTTCGAACAGAGCGAGGGCGCGGACGGCGCCGACATCCGCTTCACCGGTCGGCTGACGCTGGCGCGGCTCGGCGATCTGCCGGCGCGACTCGATGCGCTGGGTCCGATCGCTTCGCTCGATTTGTCGGCGCTGGAACGGATCGACACCGTCGGCGCGTGGATTGTCACCCGTACGGTCAAGGAACATGGCGCGAAAGTCACCGGTGCCAGCCCCGAAGCGCAGCGGCTGCTCGATGCGCTGGCGAGTGACAAAAGCGAATACCGCATCCACCGCGACCGCCGCCCCCCGCTGATCCGCATGCTCGAACAGGTCGGCGTCGCCAGCCGGGCGGTGTGGCACGAACTGCTCGGCATCGTCGGATTCTTTGGCGCCATGATCATGGCGCTCGGCACCCAGCTGCGCGCGCGGCGGCGCCTGCGCTGGCACGCCATCGTCACCCGGTTCCAGACTGTCGGCGTCGATGCCCTGCCAATTATCGGCCTGATGACGTTCCTGATCGGGATCGTCGTCGCGCAGCAGGGCGCGGTGCAACTGCGCCAATTCGGGCTGGAGATATTCACCGTCAACCTGGTCGGCCGCGCGTCGATCCGCGAACTCGGCCTGCTGATGACCGCGATCATGGTCGCGGGGCGATCGGGATCGGCGTTCGCCGCGCAGATCGGCACGATGAAGCTGACCGAAGAAATCGACGCGATGCGCACCATCGGGGTGTCGCCGATGGAAGCGATCGTGCTGCCGCGCGTCGCCGCCGCGACGATCCTGATGCCGCTGCTGGGCTTTTACGCCAGCATTTGCGCGATCGTCGGTGGCGGCGTGTTCTGCTGGATCGGACTCGATATTCCGCCGCTCACCTATATCCAACTGCTGCGCGACATCATCCCGATGACCGATTTCTGGGCGATGCTGATCAAGGCGCCGGTGTTCGGCATATTGATCGGGGTTACCGGCTGTTATGAAGGAATGCAGGTGCGCCAGAACGCCGAAGAAGTCGGGCAGCGCACGACCTCCGCGGTCGTTGCCGCAATCTTCCTCGTCATCGTGCTCGACGCGATGTTCGCGGTCTTCTTTTCGTCGATCGGATGGAATTGATGAGCAACGAGATCGACGAACAGGTTGCCGAAGAGCTCGCCGCCGCCGACGCGGTGCGCCCCGACGAGTTCGATTATGCGATCCGTATCCGCGGCCTCGTCAACCAGTTTGGCGACGCGGTGATCCACGACGGGCTCGACCTCGACGTCCGTTCGGGCGAGATTTTGGGCGTCGTCGGCGGATCAGGCACCGGCAAATCGGTGCTCATGCGTTCGATCATCGGCTTGCAGACCCCTACGGCGGGCGAGATCGAGGTCTATGGCAAGACGCTCGACGCCATCGCCGACGAAGAGGAATCACGCGACCTGCGTCGCCGCTGGGGCGTTATGTTCCAGGGCGGGGCTTTGTTCTCGACGCTCAGCGTCGCCGAAAATATCCAGGTGCCGTTGCGCGAATATTATCCGCGCACCGACCAGAAACTGCTCGACGAGATCGCGGCCTACAAGGTCGCCATGGTCGGCCTGCCCCCCGACGCCGGGCCGAAATATCCCGCCGAGCTGTCGGGCGGCATGGTCAAGCGTGCGGGCCTGGCGCGCAGCCTCGCGCTCGATCCCGCGCTGCTGTTCCTCGACGAGCCGACCGCCGGGCTCGACCCGATCGGTGCCGCCAAATTCGACGAGCTGATCCGCGAGCTTGCCGACACGATGGGGCTGACCGTGTTCCTGATCACCCACGATCTCGACTCGCTCTATGCCACGTGCGACCGCGTCGCGGTGCTTGCCGAAAAGAAGGTGATCGCGGTCGGCACCATAACCGAACTGCTTGCCACCGAGCATCCGTGGATACAGGATTATTTCAACGGCCCCCGCGGCCGCGCAGCCGCCGGCTGCAACATTGCCGCCGAACGGCACGATAGGAAAAGCTGATGGAAACTCGCTCGAACAACGTCCTGGTCGGCGCCTTTGTCCTGTTCTTTACCGCGGCCCTCGCCTTTTTCGTCGTTTGGCTGGCCAACGACACCGGCGGCGAGAAGCGCGAATATGACATATTTTTCAAACAGTCGGTCGACGGGCTGAACAAGGGAGCCGCGGTGCAATTTTCGGGCGTGCCATCGGGGCAGGTCCGCGAAATCGCCCTGTGGCCCGAGGATCCGCAATTCGTCCGCGTGCGGATCGAGGTCGATGAGGGCGTCCCCGTTCTGCAAGGCACGACCGCCGCGATCGAGGGGGTCGGTTTCACCGGCGTCTCGCAAATCTCGCTCGACGGCGCGGTCAAGGGCGCGCCCGCGATCACCGACAAGGGTCCGGCGGGCAAGCCCGTCATCCCGACCCGCGTCGGCGGCCTCGGCGAATTGCTCAACACCGCGCCGCAATTGCTCCAGCGCCTGTCGACGCTGACCGAGCGGCTGGCCGAACTGGCCGACGACGAAAACCAGGCGAGCATGCGCGGCATCCTGAACAATGTCGAAGCCTCGACCGCGATTCTGGCGCGCAATGGTCCCGCGATCGAACGCGCGCTGGCCGACACGCGCATCGCGATCCAGCAGACCGGGGTCGCCGCCGAACAGATCGGCAATCTGGCCGCGGCAACACAAGGCACGATCGACCGCAACGTCGACCCGGCGATGCGGAACCTGCGCGATACGCTGGCGTCGGCAAATGAATCGATGAAGACGCTGGAAGGCGCGATCGCCGACGCGCGGCCCGGCCTGCAAACCTTCAGCCAGACGACGATCCCCGAAGCCAATGCGCTGATCCGCGACCTGCGCCGCACTTCCGCCTCGCTGTCCAGCCTGACGGACAAGCTCGACCAGCAAGGCGCCGGCGCCGTGCTGGGCGGCAGCAAGCTGCCCGATTACAAGAAATGAGGACGATCATGATCCGCCACCTCCGCACCCCGCTGCTCGCCGCCACGCTCGCCGTATCGCTGTCGGCGTGCATCGGCCTCGGCGGCAAGACGCCGCCCTTTCTGTTGACACTCGATGCCGCAGCGGCGCCCGCAGCAGGCGCGGCGCGCACCGCCGCCGACGCATCGACGCTGACCATCCTGATCCCGACCGCGCCGCAGAAACTGCGCACGACGCGCATTCCGGTGCAGCAGGACAACAGCAGCGTGACGTACGTCAAGGACGCGCAATGGGTCGAAGCGCCGCAGCGGCTGTTCCAGCGGCTGGTGTCCGAAACCGTCGCCGCGGGTACGGCGCGCGTCGTACTCGACGAAGGGCAATATCTGACCGCACCGGGCGAGCAGCTCGCCGGGCAGCTTATGGAATTTGGCGTCGACGCGCGAACGGGCGAAGCGGTCGTCGTCTATCAGGCTATGCTGGTGTCGGCGGGCGGCAAGACGGTCAGCCAGCGTCGCTTCGAAGCGCGCGAGGCGATCGGCGGCGAGATCGAGGCGAAGCCGGTCGGCGAAGCGCTGGCGCGGGCGGCGAACAAGGTGGCGGGTGAAGTTACTGGGTGGCTTGGAGGGTAAGCACTGCGCTTTGAACGGCAGTTAGCAACCGGAAGCTTCAGTAATTTACTTGGTCATCCCGGACTTGATCCGGGATCCATGCGCCCTCTCAGCAGCGGACGGTGCATGGCCTCATGGACCCCGGATCAAGTCCGGGGTGACGAGGGTCTGGTAGCGATCAGTTGCAGACATTGGAACCCCGGGTAAGTTTCCTTCATGAGCATTGGGATGAACGGTCGGCCTTTTCTAATAGGAATGCTATCTGGTGCAGCACTGGCGCTGATAAGTGCTGCAGCTGCAGCGTGGCTATCTAAAGAAGATGCCCCGCAGTATCTCCGCATCGTCGATGACGATTACGATTACACTCTGGGGCCGACATATAAGCCGGAGGACGGCCCGACGAGCGCGCAGATAATCAGAGATTGCAAGATCGAGCAGTTCACAACGGACACGTCGCGAGCAGATTATGCTGGATGATCGTTCGTGAGAATCGACGGGATGCCGAAAGCCAATCTGAACTGCGTAATTGGGGAAGCCCGGATTCGTTCGATGTCGATCGTGATCACGGACGGTATCGATATGACGCCGACTGATTGTGTCGGCGGATGGCCAACGCGTTTCCAAAAGGAAGAAGCGGGTAACTTTGAGTTATGTCGTGGGGGCAAAAATCCAAATCCGATTTTCGTGCCCACACCTCCCCCTAAGCGTTAGTTCGCTTCCCACCCCAACGCAGCCCTCGCCTACCCCAGCAAACTCTTGCTCGCCTGCTCGGTCACGTCGCGCGACAGGCCCGGCTGCGCCAGGATTCTTTCCAGCTCGCTCCGCATCATCGCCGCGCGCGCTTCGTCGAAGCGTTTCCAGCGGCCGAGCGGCGGGATCATCCGCGCCGCGGTTTGCGGGTTCTTGGGATCGAGCGCGATGACGAGGTCGGCGATCAGGCGATAGCCCGCGCCGTCGGTCTGATGGAACGCGGCCTGATTGCCCGACAGGGCGCCATAGAGCGAGCGCACGCGGTTGGGGTTGGCGAGCGTGAAGTCGGGATGCTGCGCCAGTTCCTTCACCGCATCGACCGTATCGGGGCGCAGCGACCACGCCTGCACCTGGAACCATTTGTCGAGCACCAGCGGATTGTCGCGGTAGCGTTGATAGAAAATATCCAGCGCCGCCACGCGTTCGTCGCTGTCGCCATGCGCCAGCGTTGCGAGTGCCGCCTGCCGTTCAGTCATCCCGTCGGCGGCGGAGAAAATCCGGAACGCCAGCTCAGGCACATCGTCCAGCCCGGTGGCCGCGAGATAGGCGAGCGCGACGCCGCGCAAGCGGCGACCACCCTTAGAGGCGCGCGACAGGTCGGTGGCGGGCGGCGCGGCGCTGCTCAGGATCGCGCGCCATTCACTTTCGAGCGCAACCCCGATCGCCGCCTGTAGCGCCAGCCGTTCGCGGCGGATCGCATCGGGATCGACGGTCACCATCTGGTCGCCGATAAAGGCTTCGCTGGGCAGCAGCACCGCCTCGGCGACAAAAGCCGGGTCGTCGGCGCGGCCCGCGAGCGTTCCCGCTACCGCATCGATCACCGCGGCATGATCCACCGCTTCGCCCGACACTGCGGCAACGAGCGTGTCGAGCATCAGCTGCTGCAACGCCTCGTAGCGCGCGAACGGATCGTCGTCGTGCGCCGCGAGCCACGCCAGCTCCCCCACCGCGCGCGCATAGTCGACGATCACCGGCGCCGAAAAGCCGCGGTTAATCGACAGCGCCGGGCGCGCCGCAAAGGCGCCGAGCGCGATCCGCTGCGTGGCATCGGTCAGCGTGACCAATGTTTCGGGCAGCGCGGCGCCGCTGCCGTCCATGGCAAAGGCGGCGAGTTTCAGCGGCATCATCATCGGTTGCTTGTCAGGCTGGCCCGGGGTCGGCGGCACCGTCTGCTGAATGTCGAGCATCCATTCGCCGTCGTCCTGAGCCAGCGCCAGCGACAGGCGCGGCGTCCCCGCCTGGCTGTACCACAGGCGGAACTGCGTCAGGTCAATCCCGGCGCCCTCCTCGATCGCGCGGACAAAATCTTCGCAGGTTGCCGCCTCGCCGTCGTGGCGATCGAAATAGAGGTCGGTGCCTTTGCGAAACCGCTCCGCGCCGACTATCGTCGCCATCATGCGGATGATCTCGGCGCCTTTGTTATAGACGGTCGCGGTGTAGAAGTTGCTGATTTCCTGAAAGCTGTCGGGGCGGATCGGATGCGCGAGCGGCCCGGCATCCTCCGGAAACTGCGCGGCGCGGAGCAGACGAACATCCTCGATGCGTTTGACCGCAGACGACCCCATGTCGGCCGAGAAACATTGGTCGCGATAGACGGTGAAGCCCTCTTTCAGGCTCAACTGGAACCAGTCGCGGCAGGTGACGCGATTGCCCGACCAATTATGGAAATACTCATGCGCAACGACGCCCTCGACCCCGTCATAATCGACATCGGTCGCGGTGTCCGAGTCGGCGAGGATGTAGCGGGTGTTGAAGACGTTGAGCCCTTTGTTCTCCATCGCCCCCATGTTGAAATCGCTGACCGCGACGATGTTGAACAGGTCGAGATCATATTCGCGGCCATAGACGCGCTCGTCCCACGCCATGCTGTCCTTGAGCGCCTGCATCGCATGGCCGGTGCGATCGAGGTCGCCGTCGCGGACCCATATGCCGAGCTCGACCTTGCGCCCCGACATCGTTGTGAAGCTGTCGCGGTTGACCACGAGGTCGCCCGCGACCAGCGCGAACAGATAGCTCGGCTTCGGCCATGGGTCTTCCCACAGCGCCCAATGATTGCCGCCCGCTCCGTCGCCCTTGGCAATACAGTTGCCGTTCGACAGCAGGATCGGGAACGCGGCCTTATCGCCCTCCATCCGCACCTTGTACCGGCTGAGCACATCGGGACGGTCGGGGTGAAAGGTGATGCGGCGGAACCCCTCGGCCTCGCACTGGGTGCACAGCATGCCGTTCGACGCATAGAGCCCCATCAGCTGGGTGTTCGCCGCGGGGTGGATGAGCGTATCGATCTCGACCGTCGCCGTGGTCCGCTCACCCAGGTCGACGATCAGGTCGCTGCCGTCCATCCGCCAGTCGTTCCAGCCCTCGCCATCGACGCGCACCGCCGCCGGCGTCAGCCCGTCGCCGCGCAGCACGAGCGGCACCGGCGCATCGGCCTGGCGCACCACCGACAGCGCCGCCGCGACGCGCGTTGCCTCGACCGCCAACGCGAAATCGAGCGCGACGTCGGGCACCTGCCATTCGGGCGGGCGATAATCGCCGCGGTGGATGGTGACGGGAAGGACGGGAGTGGAAGAGGCGTCGGTCATGTTTCGGGTCTAGGCGCGGGGCGCGGGCCGCGCAATAAGGCGGGCGATGGGACAGATGCTGATTTTCGGGTTGGGCTATGCCGCCAGCCACCTTGCCGACCGCCTGCGCGCGCGCGGGTGGGACGTGGCAGGGACGACGCAGGACGGACGCGGCGACAGCATTGCGTTCGGCAATGAGGCACGCGTGCTGGCGGCGTTGCGGTCGGCGACGCATATCCTGTCGTCGGTTCCGCCTGTCGAGGGCGCCGATCCGGTGCTGGCACGCTATGGTGACGCCATCGCGCTCGCCCCGGCGGCATGGGTCGGCTATCTGTCCTCGACCGGAGTCTATGGCGACGCGGGTGGCGCGTGGGTGGACGAGAGCGCGCCGATCAGGGGACGCCGCGCAGACCGCAACGCCGCCGATGCAGCGTGGCAGCGACTGCGCGGTGACGTATCGGTCTTTCGCCTGCCCGGCATCTATGGCCCCGGTCGCTCGATCCTCGATCGCATCCGCGAAGGCCGCGCGCACCGGATCGCCTTGCCCGAGCAGGTGTTCAGCCGGGTGCATGTCGACGACATCGCGGGCGGCGTGATTGCGTCGTTTCGTGGACCGGCGGG
The DNA here is from genome assembly GCF_003609815.1 of Sphingopyxis sp. EG6. Taxonomy (NCBI): domain Bacteria; kingdom Pseudomonadati; phylum Pseudomonadota; class Alphaproteobacteria; order Sphingomonadales; family Sphingopyxidaceae; genus Sphingopyxis; species Sphingopyxis sp. EG6. Next base: position 672,375 of record NZ_AP017603.1, on the reverse strand, counting down.
GGCCTATAATCTCGCCGATGACGAGCCGTGCCACCAGAACCGGCTGGTCGAATGGGGCTGCGCGATCCTGGGAATGCCGTTGCCGCCGCTGCAAACGCTGGACGAGGCGGGCCTGTCGCCGGCTGCGCGGGCCTTTTACGCCGAGAACCGGCGCGTTGCGAATGGCAAGGCGAAGCGGCTCTTGGGTTGGACGCCGCGTTATCCCAGCTTTCGCGAAGGGGTGGTGAGCTGCTCATAAGAGTCGCCCCCGCGAAGGCGGGGGCCGCTGGCAGCGCATTCCGGCATCGCTGTGTAAACCGAATGCGGCCCCCGCATTCGCGGGGGCGACGGATCAAATCAACACATCCACCGTGTGGATCAACACCCCGACCAGCCCGCCGACCAGCGTGCCGTTGATGCGGATATATTGCAGGTCGTCTCCGACCGCATTTTCCAGCCGGTCGGTGATCGTCTTCGCGTCCCAGCCGCGGATCGTGTCGGACACGAGCTTCAGCGCGGTTTCGCCATAGCTATCGACCATGCCGACGACGGCGCGGCGCGCGTAGCGGTTGAGCGTGCGTTTGATCGCCGCATCCTCGCCCAGCATCGCGCCGAATTGCGTCACCAGCTCGCCGATCCGCCCAGCCAGCATCGTGTCAGGGTTGCGCGCCGCCTTGAGCAGTGCGCCGCGTCCCTGTTCCCACAGGCCGTCGAGCCAACGCTTGACCGCCTTATTCTCGAGCAACTCGTCGCGGACCTTGGCGACCTTTGCCTGCACTTCGGCGTCATGCTGCAGGTCGAGCGCCATCTTGGCCAGCCCTTCCTCGACGCGGATGCGTAGCGGGTGGGTTTCATCCACCGCCATCTCGCTGAGCAGCTTTGACAGCCCGGCGACGATGCGGTTCGAAATGCTTTCATCGAGCCCGGTGAAGCGCACGATCGCGTTCGAATTGTCGTGCACCATCTGGTGGATCAGATGCTCGTTGAGTTCGAGCGTCTTTGACCCCCATTTGACCATCGCGTCGAGCAGCGGCTGATGCCGCCCCTCAGCCAGCGCCGCCTGCATCGCCTGCCCCAGCAGCGGCGCGACGTCGAGTTCGCGCAAGCGATCGGCGATCGCCGATTTGACCATGCCGCCCAGCCGCTGCTGGTCGAGCGCCCCGAGCCCGTCGGCGATGATCCGCGACGCTCCGAGCCGCAGCCGCCCGCCGCCCTCGCCCGGCTGCGACAGGAATTTGCCCACCGCGCCCGCAACGTCGACCGTCTGCATCTTGCGCGCGATCAGTCGCGGCAACAGGAAGTTGGTGAGCAGGAAGCGGGCGAGCGTGTCGCCGATGCGGTTCTTGTTGCGCGGCACGATCGCCGTATGAGGAATCGGCAGCCCCATCGGGTGCCGGAACAGCGCGGTCACCGCGAACCAGTCGGCCAGCCCGCCGACCATCGCCGCCTCGGCAAAGGCGCGGACAAACCCGATCGCGGGGTGGACATCCTGATAAAATTTGGCGGTGACGAATATGATCGCCATCACCACCAACATGCCCGTCGCGACCATCCGGACGTTCAGTCCGCCGGTCGGAACGGCAACGCCCACCCCGCCGGGGTGGGCGCGTCCGGCGGTCGCCGGGGTCGAAGCTTTATCGATCATCCGCTTAAAATGGCGACGCGACGCAAAAGTTGCAACCAAGGCCGCACATTTGCGCGCGTCACGCTATTCGGCAGGCTGCGGCGCCGGTTCCCCATGCGGTTTCGTGTCGTCACCCTTTCGATAGGTGAGCAGATTGCGCGAGAAGAAGCGGCCGAGGCGCTTTTCCATGCTGTCGGCCAGACTGAAGCCCGCCGGGACGATCAGCAGCGTCAGCAGCGTCGACAAGATCAGCCCGCCGATCACGACGACGCCCATCGGCGCGCGCCACGCCCCGTCGCCCGACAGCGAGATCGCCGTGGGCACCATGCCCGCCACCATCGCGACCGTGGTCATGACGATCGGCTGCGCGCGCTTGCGCCCGGCATCGAGCAGCGCCTCCATCTTGCCGACGCCATGATCCATTTCCTCGATCGCGAAATCGACGAGCAGGATCGAGTTTTTGGCGACGATGCCGAGCAGCATGAGCAGCCCGATATAGACCGGCATCGAGATTTCCATGCCGGTGATCGCGAGGCCCAGCAGGCCGCCGAGCGGCGCTAGCAGCAGCGACGACATATTGACCAGCGGCGACAGGAAGCGGCGATAGAGCAGCACCAGCGTCGCGAAGACGAGCAGCAATCCCGACACCACCGCGATCATGAAATTGGTGATCAGTTCGGCCTGCCATTTCGCATCGCCCTGCACCACCTTGCGGATGCCCTGCGGCATTTCCTTGACCGCAGGCAGCGCGTCGATCTTTTTCTGCGCGTCGCCAGTGACCAGCCCCGGCGCCAGATCGGCGCCGATCACGATACGCCGCGTCTGGTTATAACGGCGCAGTTCGGTCGGCCCGGCGCCGAACCCGATCTCGGCAACCGATTTCAGCGGCACGGTACCGCCGCGCGAGGTCGGTACCGGCAGGTTCTCGATCGTTGCGAGGCTGCGGCGCGAATCTTCGGACAGCAGTACGCGGATCGGTATCTGGCGATCGGACAGCGAGAATTTCGCCGCATTCTGATCGATGTCGCCAAGGGTCGCGATGCGGATCGTCTGGCTGAGCGCCGCGGTCGTGACCCCCAGCTCGGCCGCCAGGTCCATCCGCGGATTGACGATGATTTCGGGGCGCGGAATGTCGCCCTCGATACGCGGTGCGCGCAGTTCCTTGAGCCCGCCCATCTGGGCCACGATCGTGCGCGCATGCTTTTCCAGCGCGACCGGATCGTCACCGCCGATGACCATCGTCATGTCGCGACCCGAAAAACCGCCCGACTGGCTCTGGAACGAAACGCGCGCGTCGGGGATGGCCGCCAGCTTGGGTTGCAGGCTGCGCTCCCATTCGACGCTGGTCATCGGGCGCTCTTTCTTGAGCGTGATGAACGCATTGCCGCCACCGACCTCGACGTCATAGAAAGCCGTCTGGACGACCGGGCTGTTGTCGAGGATGGCACCAATCTGCCGCACGATATTTTCGCTTTGCGCCAGCGTCGAACCCGGCGGCAGTTCGTAACGAACCTGGCTGTAATCGCTGTTCGTCGTCGGCTGGAACTGCTGCGGCAGCACCGCGAACAGCCCGATGCTCGACAGAAAAGCGAGCAGCCCGATGCCGACGATCCAGACGCGATGATCGTGCAGGCGCGCATAGGCGCGTTGCACCATGAACTTTGCCCAGTGGGTAAAGCCCCAGCCGCGCATGCCCACCGCGTAGACCAGTGCGCCGCCGATGATCGCGACCAGGCTGGTCAGCAGGAAGATGCCGATCGCCGTGAAGGGCGTTTGCAACAGGAAGTAGAGCGCGGGGTTGGGACCATCCTGTCCCGCCGGAACCGGCTGGAAATAGGCGTAGATCGCATAGAGCATGTACAGACCCGCAAGGATGAGCGGTACAGCCAGATAGGCAACGCTGGTCCGGGTACCGTCGTAACGCGCACGCACTGTCTGCTGCTTCGTACTGTCCAACGTCCACGCCAGGACCTTTTCGTAGCGGTCGACCCACGGCCCCGCCGCATGTTCCTGTTCCCCCTGCGCCGACAGGAAATAGGCGGCGATCATCGGGGTGATCATGCGCGCGACCGCGAGGCTGACGAGCACCGCGAACACCACGGTCATCCCGAACTGGATGAAGAACTGGCCCGAAATCCCGGGCATCAACGCCACGGGCAGGAACACCGCGACGATCGACATCGTCGTCGCGACGACCGCGAGGCCGATTTCGTCGGCGGCGTCGATCGACGCCTGATAGGCGGTCTTGCCCATGCGCATATGCCGGACGATATTCTCGATCTCGACGATCGCGTCGTCGACCAGCACCCCCGCCACCAGGCTCAGCGCGAGCAGCGACAGGCTGTTCAGCGAAAAGCCCATCATGTCCATGAACCAGAAGGTCGGGATCGCCGACAGCGGGATCGCGAGCGCACTGATCAGCGTCGCGCGCCAGTCGCGCAGGAACAGGAACACGACGACGACGGCAAGCACCGCGCCTTCGATCATCGCCAGCATCGAGCTGCGATATTGTTCCTTGGTATATTCGGTGCGCGTGAACAGGATCTTGAAATCGACCTTCGGGTTGGCTTCCTTGATCGCCGCCAGCTTTTTCATCGTTTCGTCATGCACGGTGACGTCCGACGCGCCCTTGGCCTTTTCGATCGCAAAGCTGAGCACCTGGCGACCCTTGATCTTCGCGAGATTGCGCTGTTCGGCATAGCCGTCGGTAACCTTGGCGACGTCGGACAGGCGCACGGTACGGCCATTGCCGATCGACAGCCGCGTCTCGCCAAGTTCAAAGGCATTGGCGGCATTGCCCAGCACGCGCACGGCCTGTTCGCTGCCGGCGATTTCGGTACGCCCGCCCGCCGCATTGACGTTGGTCTGGCGCAGCTGCTGGTTCACCTGACTGGCGGTCAGGCCATAGCTTTGCATCCGCGCGGGATCGAGGATCACGCGGATTTCGCGATCGACGCCGCCCGAACGGCGGACCTGGCTCATGCCCGGGATCGACAGCAATTCCTTGGCGACGGTATTATCGACGTACCAGGACAATTGCTCCAGCGTCATGTCGGACGCCTCAACCGCGAAATAGGTGATCGGACCGCCCGCGATGTCGACGCGCACGACCTGCGGTTCCAAGATGCCGTCGGGCAGGTCGCTACGGATCTGCGAAATCGCCTGGTTGACGTCGTTATACGCGCGGTCGATCGGCGTGCCGATCGCGAACTGCACCATCGTGCGGCTGTTGCCTTCGCCGACATAGGACGACATTTCGTCGACCCCGCTGACCCCGCGTACCGCCGCTTCGACGCGCTGGGTCACCTGCGTTTCCAGCTCCGACGGCGCCGCCCCCGGCTGCGACACGATGACTTGCACCGCGGGGAATTCGATATCGGGATTGTCGTTGACGTCCATCCGGTTGAAACTGACGATCCCCGCCAGCATCAACAGCACGAACATCACGATCGGCGGCACCGGATTGCGGATGCACCAGGCGGAAATGTTGCGAAAGCTCATGATTCAAACGCCCTTGTGCGTACGCGATCGGGGAAGATTACTGCGACGATTTCTGGACCACCGGCTTCACCTTGTCGCCGACGTTCAGGAACGCACCGGCCAGCACGACGACACGTTCGTTGCCGTTGAGGCCCGATGCGATCGACACGCCGCCGTCGGTCACGGTACCAACCTTCACCGGCTTACGCTGGATCGTGTCCTTGCCGTCCACCACCAGCACATAATTGCCTTCCGGACCGCTCTGGACCGCGCTTTCAGGCAGCAACGGCGCTTCTTCGGTCCCCGACACCAGCCGCGCATCGGCAAAGCCGCCGGGGCGCAGCGCACTGCTGTACGGCACCGCGATGCGCACCATGCCCTGCCGGGTGTCGGGGTCGATCACCGGCGACACCTGCCACACCTGACCCGCGATCTGCAGGTTGGTGCCGACCGGGCTGATCGTCGCGCGGGTACCCACGCGGACGCGCGCCAGATCGGCTTCGGCCATCTGCGCCATCAATTCCATCTCGCCGCCGCGTGCCATACGGAACAGCACACCGCTGCCCGAACTCACGATCTGACCCGTTTCGACCTGGCGCGTCAGCACCAGACCCGCCGCCGGGGCGACGATGTTCAAGCGGCCGTTGCGCGCCTGCGCCTCGGCATATTGCGCCTGCGCGACGCGGACGCGCGCGTTGGCGGCGTCGCGGGTTGCGCGCTTGCGATCCATATCAGCCTTGGAAATGAACCCACGCGACACCAGTGCGTCGGCGCGCGTCAGTTCGGCCTGCGCCAGATCGGCATCGGCCTGCGCAACGCGGATCGATGCGGCGAGCGCGGCGGCCTGCTGCGCTTGCACCGCACGATCGACGATTGCGAGCGGCTGGCCAGCGCCGACCCACTGGCCGGGTTCGACCAGCACGCGCACGACCTGACCGCCCTCACCGGCAACCCCGACGGGCATTTCGCGGCGCGCCGCGATCGTCCCGTTGGTCGAAATCGTCGCCTCGACCGACTGGCGGCCGGGGATCATCACGGTGATGCTCGGCACCGCCGCGGCGCCCTCGCCGCCTGCTGCACCGCCAGCGCCCGCGGCGCCTTCCTTGCTGGAGCTGAATGCGTACCATGCGGCGGCCAGCGCGAGTGCGATCAGCACCACTGCGATGATCAGTCGCGTCCGCTTGCGGCGGCTTTCCGCCTCGTCATAATAGCTCTGGGTCGAACCCGCGAGGCTGTCCATCACATCCACTTTCCGCTCGTAGTTCACGCCATATTCCTCCCTGCCTGTGGCGGCATCCGATGCGGCAAGCGCGACTGCGCTTCGCCCCCTCAGGCCCGCACGACAGGACCGAAATCCCGCACGAGGTGTATTACCTAATTAAATCACCGCTTGCAAGAGGCCAAAACGCGTCCCCCTGCCCGCGCGCCGGGGCGCGGTCCATAAGCCGATATTGTTGCGATTTCCAGTGGTTGCAGACATGAAAAAGGGCGGCGCGCCTGACGGCGGGCCACCCTTTGATCCGGTCGGTCGCGAACGACCGATGCCGGTCTATGATCGATTCAGCGAACGCGGCCGCGGCGCACCAGATTGACGACGGCGAGCAGCACGACGGCGCCGATAAATGCGGTCAGTAGCGTCATCGGGTCAAACGCATTGCCGCGCAGGTGCCCGCCACCCAGGAACTGGCCGAACAGGAACCGCCCGAGGATCGAGCCGACGCAGCCGACGATGATGTTGAGGAAGATACCCTGCTGCGCATCGGTGCGCATCACAATGCTGGCCAGCCAGCCGATAACACCGCCCATGATGATTGCGATAATGAAATCCATGATATTGACCCCCTACGATCATTGGTGTCGCCCGCCTTGGCAGGCATGGCATTGTTAACCCAGTTATTTGAAAGCGCCTAGCGGAATAGCGGCGGCGCTAGGTGCGCCGCCGCGACCCCGGTTAACGAACGCTGCCGCGTCGGACCAGATTGATGATGCCGAGCAAAACGACGGCGCCGATAAACGCCCACAGCAGCCCGACCGGGCTGAAGGTATCGAGGCTGGCGCCCATGCCGAAAAAGCTGCCGAGGAAATTGCCGAGGAACGCCCCGACGACGCCGACGACGACGTTCAGGATGATGCCCTGCTGCGCGTCGGTGCGCATGACGATGCTCGCCAGCCAGCCGATGATTCCGCCGACGATCAAAGTGATGATCAAGCCCATGATTTTTCCCTTCCTGAACCGCCGGGCAAACGCAGATACCCGGCCCATTTATGAACGTCCGGTCGCGCCCAGACATCGTTTCAACGATGCCGACACAATGCGGAAAGGAAGCGAAAGGTTCCCGGCCGGTCCCGAAGGACGCAGCCGGGAAAGTGGGATCAGTTCCAGATCAAGAACTGCTCCGGGTCGCAACGACGGCTCTAAGCAGCCGCGTTTGACGACGATGTGACGAAGGTCACACGGACAAAAATAAATATGATGGCGTGCCTGAGAACGGCAAAGACGGCGCACGCGCCGCGCGCTGCGCACAAACGAAATGGGGGCCGACATCACTGCCAACCCCCACTATCCGGTCCTGCTCCGCGTCTCGCTACCCCGCCTTCATCCCGGTCCGCTTCTCTTGCGATCAGCAGCCCGCAAAACGATGCGTTGCGGCGCACGCCGGAACAATCCGGCGACGGTTTGGTCGGCCCCCTTTCGGGGGCCGGCCGCACCTGGAAAGCCCTTCATCATCTCTTCCTGCGTCCGCCGAAGCGATCGCTGTCCAAGCGATGGACTGCATTTCCTGTACCTGGTCGGGTTCGCATCAACTCGTGGGAATCGCTACGTTCCGTGACCAAGCTATCGGTCGATTTCCTCGCAAGTCCGGTCCGTTCTCTTCTGGCTAGTCTTGCAACTACCCTTGATGTCCCGGCGGCCTTTCGTCTCCGTCATCCGATGATTTGAAGCTGACATGAAGCGTTCAGGGCGCCAACAGAAAAACGCGTAAATACCCCCTATGCGCATCGCCCGCTGTGGATAAGTCCGGCATTAGCAACAAGCGGATTCGGTGCAGCATTTTTGTAACAAGGGTGCAGCATTTTCGGATGTGGTTTTGCGACTTGTCGAGAAGGAATCCGCCGCGCGACTCACTATCGGCGAGTCGAAAATCCGACTCGCTACGTCAATCACGCCCGGCCCAGATCGCCCTTGCCCACCGTCCCCGACGCCATCTCCAGCATCCGGTCGAGACTCTTGCGCGCGGCGAGGCGGAGGCCTTCCTCCATCTCGATCTGCGGTTTCAGGTCGCGCAGCGCGAGGTAGAGTTTCTCCATCGTGTTGAGCGCCATATAGGGGCAGATGTTGCAGTTGCAGTTGCCGTCGGCGCCCGGCGCGCCGATGAAATTCTTCTCGGGCAGCGCGAGCTCCATCTGGTGGATGATGTGCGGCTCGGTCGCGACGATCAGCGTGTCGCCGGGAAAGCTCTTGGCGAATTGCAGGATGCCGCTGGTCGACCCGACATAGTCGGCATGATCGACGATGTGCGGCGGGCATTCGGGATGCGCGGCGACCGGGGCGCCGGGGTGCTGCGCTTTCAATTTCAGCAGCTCGGTTTCGCTGAACGCTTCATGCACAATGCACACGCCCGGCCACAGCAGCATCTCGCGCCCGAACTTGCGGTTGAGATAGCCGCCGAGGTGGCGGTCGGGGCCAAAGATGATCGGCTGGCTTTCGGGAATCTGGCTGATGATCGTCTCGGCGCTCGACGAGGTGACGATGATGTCGCTCAATGCCTTCACCGCCGCCGAACAGTTGATGTAGGTCAGGGCGATATGGTCGGGGTGCTTCTCGCGGAAGCGTTTGAACTGTTCGGGCGGGCAGCTGTCCTCCAGGCTGCATCCGGCGTCCATGTCGGGCAGGATCACGATCTTTTCGGGACTCAGTATCTTGGCGGTTTCGGCCATGAACTTCACGCCGCAAAAGGCGATGACGTCGGCGTCGGTGTCCGCCGCCTTGCGCGACAGCTCCAGCGAATCGCCGACGAAATCGGCAAGGTCCTGAATCTCAGGTTTCTGGTAATAATGTGCCAAAATCACGGCATTGCGTTCTTTGCGCAGCCGCTCGATTTCAGCGCGCAGGTCGATACCCGAGAGATTCTCGCGGATGGGAGCAGTCATCGCTTTTCCTTATCTGGCTTTTGCCTTGGCTTCCCCCCTACACCGCGACCCCGGACAGGGCAACGCGGCGTCAGCCGCCAACCAGCCGCTCCGCCAGCGCGATGACGGGGGGCGTCAACGCCAGCAGATAGATGGCGACGCGCACCGCGATGACAATTGCCGCAATCGCTTTAGTTGCGGGATGGACGGTGCCGAGCGTGCGGCGGTCGTACAGCGCGATGATGCCGACGACGCCGAGCTGGAACAGGCCGATCGGGATGTCGGACCAGCCGATCATCAGGGGCATCGGCAACAACCGGCCCAGCGCGGGCTCGAGGATGACGATCGTCGCCCCGATCATCAGCCGGCGATGCCAGTCGGTCCGGTTCCGCCTTCGCACCGCCGCCCACACCATCAAACCGAACACCAGCGATTCGATGGCCGTCAGGGCAAGAAAATAGGGCGGCGAGAAAAAGGGTGGGAAGCGCCCGAGCACCAGCGACGCCATCCCGGTAAAGACCCCCAGCGCGGTGATCGCAATCGCCAGCGCCGCACCGGCCCACCCGAGCCGCCGGTGGAGTGCCAGATTCTGCCGCGCGACCAGGGTCGGCTGGACAACCAGGAGCGCGAGCCAGGCGAGCATCAGCACGCCGTGCGCATGAACCCAGAAGGGCGCCGCGACCGGATCGACAAACCCGCGCAGCGCGAACTGCGCAAAGCCAATGATGATGAACGCCGCGAGGCCGATCGCCATATGTTGCCAGAAACGTTCGGGCCGCGCCGTGCCCGCTGCTGTCGTTGCCATGCCATACCCCCCAGTCGGCCAAATCTTTGGGCAGATTAACGCACGGCGATGACGCGCGAAAGCCGCCTATCCGGCAGGGGTATCGGCAAAGCGCGCGGTGACCTTGGCCTCGATCCCCGCAGCCTTCAGCGGCATCGCGAAGCTCTGCTCGATCGCGGCCCGCGCCGCGCCCTCAGCCAGCCGCATCGGGGTCGGCCCCTTTGCCTGCTTGATCAGCTCATCCTGCGCCGCCTTGCGATTGGCGGCGTCGAGCGACGCCTCGGCATCGGTCAGCGTCAAAAGGATCGTCCCGTCGCGAAACTCGCTGATCGCGTCGATGTCGATTTCGGGACGGGCGAGGCGCAGCGGCGGCAGCGTCACGGTCAGCGCATTGTTCGCCGCATCCCAATCGAGATCCGATTGCTTCAGCTTGCCCAGATCGACTTCGTAGCGCACCGTGCCGGGCATGATCAGCGTCTTTTTGGCGCTGAGCCCCATGCGGCTTTGCGTTGATGTCACGACTGCGACATAGCGCGCGGTGAACGGCACCAGCACATTTTGTTCCTGCAAGCCTTGCAGGCTCGCGGCGACGACCGTTTCGGGATCATAGCCCTTTTCCCAATCGCGCCAAGCCGACACCGCCCACCAGACGGCGAGCAGCAGCATGGCCGCGGCGACGAGCAGGATCAAGCGCCCGGTCAAGCGCGGCGGCGGTGCGGATGGAGTCGTGGTCATGGCTCCGTATAGACCGAACAATCGGGTGCGGGGCGATCCATTTCATAACGGCCCGTCGCATTGTTGAACCGCAGCACGCGTTCGTAACTGCACTCGGGGTCCTTCCACTCGGCCAGATCGCTGGGTTTCAGTTTTTGCCCGCTATTGTCCTCGCTCCGCCGCGACGTCTGCGGATAGGCGGTCGCAAAGCTGCGATAGGTCAGGCTCGGCAGTTCGCCGCCGTCGTCGGGTCCGGGCTTCAGTACCGCCTTATATTCATATTCGTCGTGGCATGCATCGAGCCGATCCTTGGCGTCCTGTTCGGAAAAGCAGGCGCGGATCATCAGCGAACTGTCCCATGCGACATCGAGAACCTCGCCGCCGAGCCCGATCGCATGCGGCGCCATACCGAAACGCAGCAGGTGGAGCCGGCTGCCCGACCCGCCACCGCCCGAATACATCGCATGTTGTTCGCCGATGACGCCGACCAGCATTTCCAGCCCCTCACCACTGCCCGCTTCGTCGCCGCCGCGCACCCACACCGCGTGCGACCACAGGCGCAGCGCCTGCGGCTCACCGGCTAGCGCGGGCAGCGGCAGGACGGTCTTTTCATCATCGCCCGACCCTGGAAACGAGACGACCAGATTGGCGGGCAGTGTGTCCGCATCCGTCGCATCCGGCAGCGCAAAACATATCCGGCCGTCGGGCAGGCAATGGGTGCCGCTGGCGTCAGCGACCAGATCGACCAGTCCCACGCTGGGGTCGGGTGCGGGGTCGGTCATCGGCTGCGCCGCGGCAAGCAGCATCGTCAAAAGCATGTCAGGCCAGTTCCCATTCGTCATCGCGTTCGCGCACCACCCCGCGCGCGCGCAGATCGTACAGATGCGCCAGCACCGATCGTCCGGCGGCGCCGGTCAGCCGCGGGTCTAGCCCCTTGTACATATGCGCGACCATGGCCGGGATGCCCCGGGTTCCCTTTTCCAGCTCGCGCAATATCTGGCGCTCGCGCTGCTTGCGATGCCCGAGCATGCCGCGGACGAGCTGCCGCGGCTTGGTCACCGCGGGGCCATGCGCCGGGTAATAGACGCGATCCTCGCGGTCATAGAGCTTCGACAGGCTGGCCATATAGGCCGCCATGTCGCCGTCAGGCGGGCTGACGACGCTGGTCGACCACGCCATGACATGATCGCCGGTGAACAACGCGCCGCTTTCAACCAGTGCAAAACACAGGTGGTTCGACGTATGCCCGGGGGTCGCGACCGCCTCGATCGTCCAGCCGTCGCCGGAAATTCGCTCGCCATCGGTGAGCACGCGGTCGGGGGCATAATCGGGATCGAAGGCGGAATCGGCGCGCGGGCCGTTGTCGGACAGGGCCAGCGGCGCGCAGCCAATGATGGGGGCGCCGGTCGCGGCTTTTAGCGGCGCGGCGGCGGGGCTGTGATCGCGGTGGGTGTGGGTGCACAGGATCGCGGCGACGCGCTGCCCGTCCACGGCGCGCAGGATCGCATCGACATGACCGACGCCGTTGATGTCGGCGGGATCGCCGATGCTCATCCCTGATCCGGTCGGGCCGGGATCGATCACCGCGACATCGCTGCCCGCGCCGACGATCCACGTCTGGGTGCCGGTAAAGGTGTAGGGCGACGGGTTGGGCGCCAGCACGCGGCGCACCAGCGGCTCATGCTGCTCGCAATCGCCGGCGCGGATGCTGTCGGGCCAGGGCTTTTCTTCGCTCATGGGTGTCATGTGGCACTGCGGGCGGCGGAACGAAAGGGGTGGCGGCGATCATTTGGCGATAATGGCGGAAACCACCGGCGCGGAAGTTTCTTCTGCCCTCCCTTTTAGGGAGGGGTCGGGGGTGGGTGGCCGCCGAAAGCGGCGCTCTACCTCGGCTCGCTAGCGCTCACACCCACCCCTAACCCCGCCCTAGAAGGGAGGGGAACGACTCAAATCCCGCCCACGAAAAAGGGAGCGGTTGCCCGCTCCCTTTCCCCGCCCCTGCCGCCAGCCCCACCGGGGAGCAAAGGCTGGCGCCGAAGCTGGTCGGGCTTAGTTGCCCGATTTCTCGATCTCGGCGATCGCCTTTTCCAGATCGGCAGCGACCTTGGCGCGCATGTCGTCGGACAGGCCGCGGGCACGCTCGCCGTCGGCAAAGGATTCGCGTGCTTTCTTGAGCGCCGACAATCGCGCGGCCTTGCCCTCGGCGCTATCATTGCACGCGAACATATGGACGCGGGTGCGCTTGCTGCCATCGGTCTCGTCGCGGTTGACGATCGGCGCGGCCTTTTTGCTGTCGCCGCATTTGCCCAGCACCATCGTCTGGCCATGCACCGACGACCAGCCGCCATGCGGCATCGCAGGGATCGGCGGCATCGGCGGCATCGGGGCGAGCACGGTGCGGATCCGCTCCTTGCGCTTGGCCTCCAGCTTGTCGGCGATCGCATCGGCCTGTTTGCCGGTGATGCCTTGTTCTTTCAGCGTCGCCAGCACGTCGTCGCGCGACAGGCTGCCCGGCATCCGTACATCGATATGGCGCAGCTTGTCCTTGCCATCGGCGGGGGCGAACATCACCGTCGGCGCCTTGCCGTCACCCTGGCCGTCGCGGCGGATGACGATGCGATGCACTTCGCGCTTCTTGCCATCCTTATCGGTGGTGACGTCCTTGCTGGTGTCGGTGAAGACCATGACGCCCGGGGCATCGGGGGCGTCGGGCGCTTCGAGCGGTAGCGGAGCCTCGGGCGGCAGCGGCGGTGCGGGCGGTTCGGCGACATCGACCGTCTGCGCCGTCGCCGTCTCGACCCCCGCGGGGACCAGCGTCGCGGTCGTCGCCAGCACCGCCAGTGCCGCGCCGCCGATCAGCAACCGGCCAGCCAGCCCGCGCTGTTTCGAAATATCCCTTCGCATCAACATCGTCAGCCTCTCCTGCAAATTATCGTGAACCGCCATCGGCGCCGCCAGCGACAGCCGCGACCCCACCGCCGCCTTGGCGATCGCGGTGGCATAGCGGGCGGTGCGATCGCCGCGCATGTCCGCGTCGGCCATCGTCAGTACGCGCGCATCGCACGCTGCTTCCTGATCGAAACGGAAGGCGCGGATCGCGCGCCAGGCGAACGGATTGAACCATTGCGACGCCAGCAGCACGAGCGCCGCGGCATTCGCCCACAAATCGCCATGGCGATGGTGCGCGAGTTCATGGTCAACCGCGAGCGCACGCTCGTCGGCGGCGTAGCGGGCAAAGAAATCCTGCGGCACCGCGACGATACGCCGCCACAGACCAAAAGCGACGGGGCCGTCGACCGCGTCGGTCATCACCAGCCGGATCGTCCCGATCGGCTCCAGCTCGACCGCTTCGGCGAGCACGGCGACGCGAAACCGGCGATGTGACAAGAGGGCCATCGTCAGCACCGCGGCCATGCCGATAGCCCACGCGACAAAGACATAGGGCATGGCATCGGTGACCGACCAGCTCGGGGCGACCGGTGCGGTCATCGCCGTATCGACCGCAACCAGCATGACGTCGACGCTTTCGGGCGCGGGAACCGGATCGGCGAAGGGTAGCGGCGGCAAGACCAGCCGCAGCGCCGGGATCAGCCACAGGCTATACGCCAGCCGCGGCCCGAAGTGGCGTGCAAAGGGCTTGCGGATCATCAGCACGGCCAGGACGAGCAGCGCGGTGGTGAGCATCGTGTCGCTCCACACCTGCATCCAGGTCGCGGCGCTCATGACTTAAGCTTCCGCAGCAAGGCTTCGATTTCGGCGATGTCGGTGTCCGACAAGGCTTCGCGATCGGCAAGATGCGCGATCAGCGGGCTGACGCGGCCACCGAACAGGCGGTCGACGAAGCGCTGCGATTCCTCGCCCACGGCATCGGCGCGCTCGATCGCGGGGCTATAGAGGTAGCGTCGGCCATCGGCCTCGGCGGTCACCGCGCCCTTTTGAACCAGCCGTGCCAGCAACGTCTTGACCGTCGCCTGCGTCCAGCCATTGGCCTTGCCCACCCGGGCGGTCAGATCGGCCGCGGTTTGCGGGGCGTCGTCCCACAGGGCCGACAGCACCTGCATCTCCGACTCGCTTGCTCTTTCTGCCATCAGAACCCCTCCCATTGGCATCGCTGAACTGCAACGCGACTACAATTGTAGTCAAAGGGCTGAATGGTCGATGAACGAAGCTGAACGACCCAGCATCCGTCACCCCGGCGCGACTGGGCGGCAGCCGGTGTGTCGGGATTTTTGACAAGCCGTGAGGGCGGTAAGAAATCGCTAACCACCGTCTCCCGCCCAAATCCGTTACCGCGCCAAATTGGCACGGCAATTGAATAGTTTCAGATGTTCCCGAGTGTTCCGCTCAATGGAGCGGTGGGGGGCATCGGTCTGGTCCCTGATGCCCCCTGCCCCCACCGGGAAATCCCCACTTGCCCCCGATGCAGACGGGGGGCGGAGCGGCCGAAAGGCCCCGCCCCCCGGAAGCTTTAGTGCCTCCAGGACGCTTTTCGGTTCTCAGCGCGGGTTGACGGCTGGAAACGCGCGGAATTCGCCGTCGCCCCCGCGAAGGCGGGGGGCCGCCGTCGGCTTACGCAGCGACGCAGGAAAAGGCCGGTAGCGGCCCCCGCCTTCGCGGGGGCGACGGTTTAGGTAAGTTCGCTCTTCACCCCAAAGCGGCCAAACAAAAGCCCACCGAAACGCACGTTCCGGCGGGCTTCTATTTGTTCGAGGTGCGTTATTCCGCCCGCGCCGGAATTCCTGCCATCAGCGTGTGCAGCTCGCCGGCTTCCCACATTTCCATCATGATGTCGCTGCCGCCCACAAATTCGCCCTTCACATAGAGCTGGGGGATCGTCGGCCAGTCGGAAAATTCCTTGATGCCCTGGCGGATTTCCATGTCCTGCAGCACATCAACGGTTTCATATTCGATCCCCAGCCGATCGAGCATCGCGATCGCACGCGACGAAAAGCCGCATTGCGGGAACAGCGGCGTGCCCTTCATGAACAACAGCACGGGATTGTCGGCGACCAGCTTGGCGATGCGGTCATGCGTGGGTTCGGTCATAATCGTCTCCGGCGGCGCAGCGCGCCAAATTTTTAAGCTATCCCTTATGAGGGGACGGCGGTCGTCAATTGCAAGGCATGAAGATCGCCGCCCATGCGTCCGCCGAGCGCGGCATAGACCGCCTTGTGCTGCGCGACGCGGGTCATGCCGCGAAAGGATTCGCTGACGACATGGGCGGCATAATGATCGTTATCGCCCGCGAGGTCGGTGATTTCGACCTCCGCTTCGGGAAAGGCGGCGGCGATCATCGCCCGCAAATCGTCGGCGCGCATACCCATCGGGTCAGCCCTGCGCGTCGATGAACTGGCGCCGTGCCTCGACGGTCTTTTCGTTCAGCACCGCGCGGATTTCGGCGTCGCTGATCTCGACCTTGGCGGCGGTCAGGTCGCCCGCCAGCTTGCGGATCACATCCTCGTCGCCCGCTTCCTCGAAATCGGCCTGCACGACCGCCTTGGCATAGGCGTCGGTTTCCTCTGGAGTCAGCCCCATGCGTTCGGCGGCCCATTCGCCGACCAGCCGGTTGCGCCGCGCCGTGATGCGGAACTGCAGCTCCTGATCGCGGGCAAATTGGGTCTCGAAGGCGCGTTCACGATCGTCGAATCCGCTCATAATGTCCTCATGGGTTTGAAACAGTCGCCCTGCAGATAGGTTGCGCGTCCCATGGGCGCAAGCGGCCTGTGCCGCTGATCACTTCCCTTTTTCGGGCGAAGGGTTTAGGGTCCGTCCCGGGGAATGGGTCGCACCGCAGCCATGAAGACTGCGCCTAGCCACGATCGCGTCGGCATGGCGCCTCTGACCTTAGGTTTGGGGAATTGGTGATGACCGTGCGACGTCTATTTTGCTTGCCAATTCTGACCGCGCTCTGTGTCGCGTCGTCCGGAACCGCTCAGGCGCAGGTCACCGACCCCACTTTGCGCGACAGTTTTTCGATCGGCGACCAGGGCGGCTCGCTGTGCGCCGTCCAAGCGACGGTGCGCGACAATGTCATCGGCGGCATGTTCGATCGTGCCTGGGTGATCCTGTGCCGCGACGCCAGCCAGCCGGTGGGATATGTCCGCATGCTGCGCGCCAGCCCCGACCAGGCGCTCGCCCGGATCGAACGCGGCCGCGCCGACAGCATCACCTGCGCCGCCGACGGAACCTGCACGGTCAGGGACAGCAGCGTCGCGTGGCAAACGCGGGTCGAAGCGGACGGAAACACCGCGTACACGGTCGAAGGCTTTGCCGCCTATGGCGACGCGCTCAACCTCGCGCTCGAATCGGTCCGTCAGCGCAGGGTCGTCCCCGGCGTGATCAAGGTTGCGACGACATCGGTCGGCGCCAACGACGGTTTCGCGCGCACGCTGGCCGGCGCCATCGACGTCGACAAGGCCTTGGCGGAGGGATATCGGCGCAACCACAGCGGCGATTATGCCGAAGCCGCCGAATTTTTCGAAACCCTGTCGCGCCGCGCACAGGGAGACGAGGCCGCCGCCGACATCGACCCGACCGAATTCACCCTGAACCGCGCGCTGCAACGATCGAACCTTGGCGAATTTGGCGAGGCGGAACGGTTGTTTGCCGAAGCCGAGGCGGTGCCGACCAGCGATCCCGTCCAGCTCCGCCTGCGCCGCAATTTCCGCGCCATTCATGCGCTGAACCAGCGCAATTACGACGGGGCGGTCGAACTCTTGCAGCAACCGATCGCGCCGCTGACCAGCGCCGTCACGGTCGATGGCGCCAGCGTCACGCTGACCCCGGCGATCGTCGCCGGGGTGAACAGCGGCAGCAACGCCCGCGCCGTCCAGCAGGCATCGGACCGCGAACGGCTGACTCCGATCGAACGCGCCCAGATCATCGACGCGCAGGCGGTGCACCTGCTCGGCACCGTCGAGCGGCTGCGCGGCAATGGCGCCGCGGCCAAGACGGCGCAGCTCAAGGGGCTGACCGACGCGCTGGCGGTGCGCGAAGGCCGCGTCACCTCGATCGTCCGGCTGCGCTCGCAAATGCTGG
Organism: Sphingopyxis sp. EG6; assembly: GCF_003609815.1. Classification (NCBI taxonomy): domain Bacteria; kingdom Pseudomonadati; phylum Pseudomonadota; class Alphaproteobacteria; order Sphingomonadales; family Sphingopyxidaceae; genus Sphingopyxis; species Sphingopyxis sp. EG6. The sequence continues at coordinate 654,625 of NZ_AP017603.1, read as the reverse complement.
GCGAGCTCGCGCTGGCCGAAGAGGCGCTCGGCGACATTGCCGCCGCCGATGCGCGCTTTCTGGATTCGGTGAACGCGCTGGCGGTCGAATATCCCGAAACCAACGCGCTTGCCTCTGCCCGCGCGCGCTACGCCGCCTTCCTGACCCGCCACGGGCAGGACGACAAGGCGCTGGCCATCTATCGCGACGTTGTTGCCGCGCTTGCCGGATCGCAGCGCTCGACCACCGGCATGGCCAATATGATGGCGCCCTATTACCGGTTGCTCGCCAGCCGCGCCGCCACCGATGCCACCGCGGTCAGCGACTTCTTCGTCGCCAGCCAGTTGCAGGTTCGTCCCGGCGTCGCCGATACCCAGGCGGTGCTGGCGCGCGAACTGTCGAGCGGCAGCGACGATGGCGCGCGGCTGTTCCGTCAGGCAACGACGCTGAACCGCGACATCGAGCGCGCCCGGATCGAGGATGCCCGGCTCGGCCAATTGCCGGTTTCGCCCGAAATCAATGCGCTGCGCGCCGACCTCAAGACCCAGATCGACAATCTGTCTTTCCAGCAGGCCGAAACGATCGTCGCGTTGAACGCCTTCCCGCAATATCGCGTCGTCGCGCCGGGCAAGCTCGACCTTGTCGAACTGCAACAGGTGCTGCGCGCCGACGAAGCCTATCTCAAAATGCTGGTGGTCGGCGCTTCCGTCTATGCGATGCTGATCGAACCGGGCGGCGCCCAGCTCTGGAAATCCGACATCAGCGCGGCAGGGCTCGACACCGCGGTCGACGCGATCCGCTCGACGATCTCGATCGTCGAAAATGGCCGCCGCGTGACCTATCCGTTCGATGCGGCAACCGCGTACAAGCTCTATGGCCAGCTGTTCGGCCCGGTCGCCGCCAAGCTGCCCGGCGTTGCCCATCTGATCTTTGAACCCGATGGCGCGATGCTGCGACTGCCGATCAATCTGCTGATCAGCGCCGATACGGGGCTCGCCGCTTACGAACAGCGACTGCTCGATCCCGATGCCGATCCGTTCGACATGCGCCAGGTCGCCTGGCTTGGGCGGACCTCGCGGCCGAGCACCGCGGTATCGACCCTGGCTTTCCGCAACGCTCGGCAGGCGGCGCCGTCGAAGGCCGCCAACCAATATTTCGGGCTGGGCCAGAATTTGCCGGTCGACGGCACCACCCTCCCGTCGCTTGGCACCCGCGGCGCAGCGGGCAGCGCGATCGACAGCGACTGCCAGTGGGACATCGCGCAATGGGCGCGGCCGATTTCTGCCGACGAGCTGGTGACCGCGCGCAACGCGATGGGCGGCAACGCGGGGACGCTGCTGACCGGCGGCGCCTTCACCGACAGCGCGGTCAAGACGCGCACCGACCTCGATGACTATCGTATCATCCATTTCGCGACCCACGGCCTCGTCACCGCGCCGCGCCCCGCCTGCCCGGCGCGCCCCGCACTCGTCACCTCGTTCGGCGACGGTGATTCGGACGGGCTGTTGACCTTTCAGGAAATTTTCGACCTCAAGATCAACGCCGACCTGGTCATCCTGTCGGCGTGCGACACCGCGGGCGCCGCATCGGTCGCGGCCACCCGCGAAGCGGGGCTGTCAGGCGGCGGCAACGCGCTCGACGGGTTGGTGCGCAGCTTCATCGGCGCCGGGGGCCGCTCGGTGATCGCCAGCCATTGGCCGGCCCCCGACGATTTCGACGCGACGAAGCGCCTGATCGGCGGCCTGTTCGGATCGGGTCAGGGTACCAGCGTCGCCGACGCCATGTGGGGAACGCAGCTGCGGCTGATGGACGATCAGCAGACGTCGCATCCTTATTATTGGGCGGGCTTTGCGATCATCGGTGACGGCGGCCAGCCGTTGCTGCACGGGACCACGGCCACTGCCGCCGCCCCCGCGCAGGAAGGTATCGGCCGCGCTGCCCGCTGAACCCATGCCCTTGCCCGAAGCCGGCCCCACCGCGGACAACCCGGTCGCGCCCGATGACCAGCGCCCCGCTGTGCCGCTGCGCAAGCAGGTGCGGCGTCTGGTCATGCAGCTTGGCCCGTCGCGCATGGCGGCAACGATCGTCTTCCTGCTCGTCGCGATCCTGATCGCGCGCTTCAGCTGGCAGATGCCGTTGATCGATGCCGCCGAGCGGGCACTTTATGACGCGCGCGCGACACTGATGGCGCCGCATGTCGAACAGGACAAACGCATCGTCCTGATCACCTATAATGATGAAACCCTGTTCAACACCGGCATCCGGTCACCGCTCGACCGCACCCTCCTTGCCAATGCGCTCGGCAATATCGACCAGATGGGGGCAAAAGCGATCGGCATCGATATCGCGTTCGATTCGCCCCGGCCCGACGACGAGGTGCTGAAGACGCAGTTGCGCGCCATGACCACCCCGACCTGGCTCGCCTATGCCGAGCAGGCGAGTAATCCGAACACGATCTTTTACGAACAGCAGAAGTTTCTCGAAGCCTTCATCGCTGCGGTCGCGACCGACAAGACCAAACCGACCAGCGTGCTGTTTCGGACCGACGACGACAGCGTGATCCGCACCTGGCCCGACCGGCCCAAAAACCTGCCGCCGCTCATGTCGAACGCCTTGGCGCCGGTCGATCCGGCCTTTGCGAATTTCCAGGGCAATATCCGTTTCCTGGTTCCCGCGCGCGCCGCCGCGGGACAGGAGGAGCCCGTTTTCGCCAATATCCCGATCGACACCTTTGCGATGCCCATGGACGCCGACATGCGCGCCGGGTTCGCCGAGCTGGTGAAAGACCGTTACGTCCTGATCGGCGGCGACATCATCGACAACGACCAGTTCAACACCCCGCTCAGCCGTTTTACCGATCCGATCACCGGCCAACACGAAACGATGATCGGGCTGGAAGTTCACGCGCACATGCTGGCGCAGCAGCTCGACAATGCGTGGTCACGGCCCCTGTCGGTTCCGGCGCTGTGGATCCTGGCGATCCTGATCGTGCTGGCGGGCGGGCTGACCAGCCTGATCGACCTGCGCGCGCGCTGGGTCGCGCTCGCCTTTTTCGGGCAGATGGCGTTTTTTGTCGCCTTCCCCTTCTGGTTGCAGGGACGCGGGGTCGATACGACGACCCTGCCCACCTTCGGCTGGGCGATCGGTTGGCTGTTTGGCTATGCGGCCGTCGGCACCGCCGCGCGCACGATCGGGTCGCGCCAGCGAGCCTTTGCCCAGTCGGCGCTCGGCAAATATCTGCCCGCCGATGTCGCGGCGCAGATCATGCGCGATCCCGACCAGCTGTCGTTGCACGGCGAACGGCGCAACATATTCTGCGTCTTTACCGACCTCGAAGGCTTCACCAAGCTGAGCCATGCAGTCACCCCGGAAACCGTCGCGCGGTTGCTGAACGAATATCTCGATCGGCTGTCCGACATCGTGCTCGAACATGGCGGCACGATTGACAAGTTCGTCGGCGACGCCGTCGTCGCCTTCTGGGGCGCGCCGCTCAGCCGTCCCGACGACGGGCCAAAAGCCGCCGCCGCTGCGCTCGCCATGTATCAGGCCGGCGAGAAATACCGCGTTGACCTGGCCGCCGAAGATGTTCCGCCGATCGGCATGACGCGCGTCGGGTTGCACGTCGGCGATGCGATCGTCGGCAATTTCGGCGGCGAAGGGCGCATCCAATATACCGCGCTTGGCGACAGCATGAACACCGCCTCGCGGCTCGAAGCCGCGAACAAGAGCCTGAAGACGGGTGTCCTGATCTCCGCCGAAGCCGCGGCGCGATCGGATCGCGACGATCTGGTACCGATGGGGCGGGTGACGCTGCGCGGCCGCGCCCAGCCCGTCGACGTTCTCTCTCCGCGCCCCGACCTTGCGCCGGAACAACGCGCGCGGATTGCGGCCATGGTCGCGGCGCACAGCGCGGGCGATAAAAATGCCTATGTGACCTGTGCCACAGCAGCACAGGCCGAATTCGGTCAGGATCCAGCCATAATGTTTCTGATAGAACGTCTGAACAATACGAAGAATGGAGAAAGCTATGTCCTTTCCTGATCTGCCAAAGGGCCGCATTGCCCTCTCTGCCGCCGCGGCAATCATGGCGGTTGCGGTGGTCGGCAGCGCTGCCGCGCAATCGATGGTCGTCCGTTCAACCGGCCCGTCGGCGAGCAAATATCCGACGGGAGCCAAGCTGAAATCGGCCGACAAGCTGACCCTCGTCGCAGGCGACAAGGTCGTATTGATGCAGGCGGGCAAGACCCGCACCCTGTCCGGCCCCGGCACCTTTGGCGCCAGCGCCACGATCCAGACCAGCCAGTCGATGAGCGGAACCGTGACCCGGATGCTGGCCAAGGGGCCGATGATGCGGTCGCGCGGCGGTTTTTCCCGTGGTCCCGGCGACACTGCACCGGTCGAGGCGCGGGCGCCGAACCTGTGGCTGCTCGACTATCGCGAAGGCGGCACCTTCTGCGTCGCCAACCCTGCCACGTTGATGCTGTGGCGTCCCAACATGGAGGGCGACACCGCGCTGGAAATCGAAAGCGCGGGCAAAAAATCGACCGTCGCGATCGTCGATGGCGCCAATTTCCGCAAATGGCCGACCGATGTGCTGCCGGTACAATATGGCGTCGATTACCGGCTGTCCGGCGGCGGCCTCGCGGCGCCGGTGACGGTGCGCTTTACCGCGCTCGAAAACGCGCCTGACACGGTCGAAGGATCGGTCGATATGTTGATGGCAAAGGGCTGCACACCGCAGCTCAATCGGCTGGTCGACGCGATGTCGGAATCTGAAGCAGGTTGAGGCAAACGGATTCGGCCGGGCATTGAACCCGGTCGAGCCATCTGATACAAAACGGGCGAAAATCTGCCGCTACAACCGGCAGAACCTTTCCTTGGGTCGAACAATTCGCGCTGCCCGGCTTTGCGGCAGAGCCATATGAATTTCCGCACCGCGATTTCGCGGTCGCGTTCGTACTTAAGGGGTGGTGATGATCAAGGGGGATGTGGGATATATTGCGCGCGGGCGACCGAAACGGGCGGCCCTGCGGCGAACGCTGATCGGTTCGGCCGGACTGGTCGCGGCAGCGATGCCCGCCGCGACGCTGGCGCAGGTCACCCCGCAGATCCCGACGCGCGAGGAAATCCAGCAGCCGACCCTTGCGCCGCTGACCCCGCCCAACGAACAGGTGGTGACCGCCGACGACGGCATCGAGCGCGCGCCCTGCCCGCTCGCCAACCCCGAATTCGCCAACGTCCGCATCACGCTGCGCGGGGTCGAATTTTCCAGTGTGGCAGGCATCGACAATGCCATGCTGGCGTCCAGCTGGTCGGATAAGGTCGGGCAGGATCTGCCGATTTCGGTCGTGTGCGACATCCGCGACCGCGCCGCGACGATGCTGCGGTCGCAAGGTTATCTCGCTGCGGTCCGCGTTCCCCCGCAAACGATCGACGATGGCGTCGTGCAGCTCGAGATTCTTGCTGCGCGGATGTCGCGGATCGAGGTGCGCGGCGACGCCGGTGCCAACGAACCGCTGCTACAGCGCTATCTGTCGCGCCTCGACGATCAGCCGGTGTTCAACATCATCGACGCCGAACGCTATCTGCTGTTGGCGCGCGATATTCCGGGCATGGATGCGCGGCTGACGCTCCGTCCGGGCGGCGCCCCGGGCGAGGTCGTCGGCGAAGTTACCGTCGCGCGCACCCCGGTGCTGTTCGATTTCAACGCGCAGAATTTCGGCTCGCGCGACGTCGGCCGCTGGGGTGGGGTGGCGCGCGTCCGCCTGGCCGGGCTGACCGGCATGGGCGATCTGACGACTGCCAGCTTTTATTCGACCCCCGATTTCGACGAACAGCAGGTGGTGCAACTGGCGCACGAATTCCGCGTCGGCGGAGAAGGGTTGCGGCTGGGGGCCAGCTACACTTACGCCTGGACGCGCCCCGACATCGCGGCGTTCCCGATCAAGTCGAAAACCCAGATCGTCAGCCTGTTTGCCTCCTATCCCGTCACGCTGACGCAGGCGCGGCGCTTGACCGTCGGCGGCGGGCTCGACCTGATCGATCAGGACATCGGCCTTGGCGGCGTGCCGATCAACCGCGACCGGCTGCGCGTCTTTAACCTACGCGCCGACGCCAGCTGGATCGACCCGTCGTCGGTGGCGGGTCGCGGCGGCTTCAGTCCCAGCGAACCTCGCTGGGCGCTGTCGACGTCGATCGAAGCGCGGCAGGGTGCCAGCTTCCTTGGCGCGAGTGACGATTGCGGTCCCGGCGGGGCAACCTGTTTCCTGCCCGGCGCGGTGCCACTGACCCGCGTCGAGGGCAAACCCGATGCGTTCCTGCTGCGCGCCAATGCGCTCGCCGAATGGCGACCGCACAAGTTATTCACCCTGTCGGCCGCCCCGCGCGCGCAATGGTCGAACGATCCGCTACTCGCTTATGAGGAGTTTTCGGGCGGCAATTTCACCGTCGGGCGTGGGTTCGATCCCGGCACGATCATCGGCGACAGCGGCATCGGCGTCGCGCTCGAGGCGCGCTACGGGTCGTTCGTCCCCGCCAATACCAAGGCGTTCGCGGTGCAGCCCTTCGCCTTCTTCGACGCCGCCTGGGTGTGGAACAAGGATACCGCATTCAACGGCCTCAATCCGCAGAAACTCTATTCCGCGGGCGGCGGGGTGCGCGTTGCCTATGGCGATGTCGCGCGGCTCGACGTGACGGTCGCGGCGCCGCTGAACCGCGGCGGTTTCCTGGTCAAAAAGCCCGACCCGCGGCTGCTGGTGTCGCTGACCACCCAATTTGGCGTGAAGGCGCGCTGACCCATGACGACGACATCGAGGACCACAGACATGCGTGCCACGGCCAATCCCGCACCGACCCGCAACTGCAAGCGCCGCCTCCTCGAAAGCTGTGCGATCGTGGCCGGGCTGGCGGCGCTGGCCTACGGCGGACCGGCGCTCGCGCAGGTGGCGGGTACCGGGCAAGCCGTCACCGGTCCGGGGCTCAGCACGCCGACAATCTCGCCGCCGGGACCAGGACCAACCACCGTCGACACGACGGGCGCCCAGACCATCATCAACTGGACGCCGTCGAATGCGCCGGTCGGCGGGGTGATCGACTTTCTGCCCGCCGGCAATTCGCTCAACTTCACCGGTACCGGCCAATATATCGTCCTCAACCGCTTCATTTCCGGCGCAGGCCTGCCGATTTCCGACCAGATCGCGATCAACGGCACCGTCAACAGCATCGACTTTGCCACCTCGGGCGGGCGCGGCGGCAATATCTGGTTCTATAACGCCGGCGGCATTCTGATCGGCGCGAGCGGCGTGATCAATGTCGGCAGCCTGGTGCTGACGGCAAACGACATCCTGACCTCCGACGGCCTGCTCGGGCCGGCGGGCGAAATCCGTTTCCGCGGCGCGGCGGGCAGCACTTCGGCGATCACCGTGAACGGCGCGATCAATGCCAACACCGCGCTCAGTCCCGGCAGCAGCTATGTCGCGCTGGTGGCGCCGCGCGTCGTCCAGGCAGGCGCCGTCCGCGTCGACGGATCGGTCGGCTATGTCGCCGCCGAGCAGGCGGATATCCGGATCAACGGCGGGCTGTTCGACATCAATGTTCAGGTCGGCGCAGAGGGCGGCAACGTCATCACCCACACCGGCACCACCGGCGGTCCGGGCCATCTGGACAGCAACCCGAACGACAGCCGCGTCTATATGGTCGCAATCCCGAAAAATCTGGCGGTCACGATGCTGGTGTCGGGCCAGATCGGTTATGACGCGGTGTCGGCGCAGGTCGATCCCAACGGCGCGGTGCGCCTGTCGGCGGGGTATAATGTCACGAATGGCGAAGTGAACGATACGCCGGTGAACGGCGTCGCGGCGAACATCACCGTCGGCGATACATTGTTCAGCAGCAGCGTCGTGGCGCGCGCCAGCGGCACCTTTGCCGGTCGGCCCGACAATCTGATCCCGGCCAGCACCCCGCCGACCCCGCAAACCGGCAAGATCATCGTACGTGGCGATGCCGATTTCGGCGGGGATGCGGGTGCGACGCTGACCGTCGGGGCCGACCAGGCGATCGAAGTCGACGGCGCCTTGGCGCTCCAGTCGCTGGGCCAGCTGCAAACCGACGGATCGCGGCAGGGCGGCAATGCAACCTTGTCGGTCCTCGGCGGCTCGGTCACCGCGGGCTTCATCACCGTCGCGTCGATCGGCGCAGCGGGTATCGGGACCGGCGGCGGCGACGGGACGGGCGGCGATGCGTCCGTCCTGATTTCGGGCGCCGGCAGCACCCTCACCGCCAACGGCCTGAATGTCCAATCGACGGGGATCGGCGGCGGTGTCACCTTTGATTCGAGCGGCGTGGGCACGGCGGTCGACAACAGCGGCGACGGCACCGGCGGCAACGCGACGCTGACCGTCGAAAATGGCGGCGCGCTCGCGATCAACGGGTTAGTCGACGTCGCCGCGACGGGCATCGGGCAGACCGGCAACATCCAGTCGGGCAGCGGCACCGGTGGCACCGCGCGGATCGGGGTGACCGGCGCCGGAACGTCGCTCAATGCGCTGGGGACCAGCGTCAGCGCCAATGGCGTCGGTGGTAGCGGGGCTTCGCAATCGGGATCGCCCATCCCCACGCAAAATGGTGGAGCAGGCACAGGCGGCAACGCCGCGATCGTCATCAACGCGCCCGCGGCCACGATCGTCGATTTGGGTGCTGTTGCGATGTCCGCCAACGGCGTCGGCGGGGAAAGTAGCGTCGTTGAAGGCGCGACCGGCGCCAGTGGCACCGGCGGCGTGGTCAGCCTGTCGGTCGACGGTGGCATCGCTGTCGACATGAACGACCTGGTGCTCAGCGCTGGCGCACGTAGCGGCGGCGCGCTGTCGCCCAGCAACCTGACCGCTCGCTCGGGCGACAGCGTCGGCGGCACCGTCACGATTGCCGTCGCCAACGGCAGCGGCATCATCAACGACGGCAACACCACGATCGATGTCAGCGGCATTGCCGGCGCCAGCGAAAGCATCGGAACCGGTGCCGGCGGCAACGTCGCGATTACGGCGACCACAGGCGGTCTGTTCTCCACCGATGGCGGCGTTGCAATCAGCGCCTCGGGTGGCAATTTTCTGTCATCGGGGCTGATCAATGCAGGCGCCTCGACCGGCGGCAATATCGATCTGACCGCCAATGGCGGGACGATTACCGCGGCATCCTTCTTTATGGAGGCCAATGCCCAACGACCCAATTCCGACGCCAGCGGCGGCGCGGTCACCGGGGGAACGATCGACCTGATCGCAACCAATAACGGCACGATCAGCGCGACCGACTCGGGCGGCTTCAACGAATTTTCCGCCTCGGCGTCCAGTGGTTCCGCGCCCACCGATGTGCTGACCACCGGCGGCGCGATTCAGGTGATTGCCGACGGCGGCACGATTTCGATGGCGAATTTCGCCAGCTTTTCGGCCAGCGGCGTATCTGGCGGCAATTTGACCGAGGGGGCGTCGCCGATTGAATCGGGCGTCGGCGGGACGGTTCTGATCCGCATCCGTAACAGCACGACCGGTACCGGCAGCATGACGTTCGATGACATCTTCGTCGACGCGCTTGGGGCCACGAACAGCTTTTCCGAAGGCGTGAATGTCGGGGATGGCGCAGCCGGCGCGGTTGGCGGCACCGCGACCTTTGACATGCAAAGCGGCAGCTTCACCGCCAACCTGCTGTCCGTCAGCGCCGACGGCTTTGGCGGCACCGCCGCCGGAATCGGTCGCGGGGGAACGGCGACTTTGACGCAAACGGGCGGCACGATGACGGTCGGCACGCTGTCGGTTTCAGCATCGGGTCGCGGCGGCTTTGATCCTGCCGTTTCGGGCAACGGGATCGGCGGCACCGCAGCGCTCAACCTGCTCGGCGGCACGCTGAACGGCGGCAATGTCTCGGTTTCGGCCAACGGCGAGGGCGGCAACGGCGCCAACGGCGATGACGACGATCCGGCCAACCCGACCCCGACCGGTGCCGGGGGTACAGGACAGGGCGGGACTGCGATCATCAACATCGACGGTACGGCGGTGATCAATACCGCCACGCTCGCGGCCTATGCCAATGGCGAGGGCGGCGAGGGCGGCAGCTATTTCGCGTTCAATGGCGTCGCCGGCAATGGCGGCAACGCGGGCGACAGCGTCGGCGGCACCGCGACGATCAATATCGTGTCGGGAACGCTGACCACCGGGGATCTGATCGCCGACGCCGGTAGCATCGGCGGCGCGGGCGGCAACGTCTTTGCGTCGAGCAGTTCGGGTTCGGTCACCGGAATCGGCGTCGGCGGCAATGGCGGCAACAGCCAGGGCGGCACGGCGACGATCAATTTCGCGACCGATTTTACTGCCACCGGCACGGTCGCCAGCACGTCGCGCGGATCGGGCGGCGTCGGCGGCTTTGGCACGGTCGGCGGCAATGGCGGCGCCGGGGCGGGCGGTCTGGCGCAGGTCATCGTTTCCGATTTCGATGCGGGCGCGCTGGCGCTGACCGTCGATGCGTCGGCGATCGGCGGCAATGGCGGCTTTGGTGATGACGGCGCCGGCGGCGATGGCGGCAACGCGGCGGGCGGCATCGGACGGATCGAAGCCGATGGCGCCAATGCGAATATCAGCGTCTCGCAGGCCAATTTCGTCACCGCGGCGACCGGCGGCAATGGCGGCGGCGCCAACAGCAGCTTCTTCTCCGAAGAACTTGTCGGTGCTGCGGGTGGCCGCGGCGGCGATGCCACCGGCGGGACGCTTGAGATTGCGGCCAGCAACGGTTCGACCGTCGCGATCACCCCGGAAACCAGCGGCATCATCGCGCTCAGCAGCGCGGGAACCGGCGGCAACGGCGGCAACGGCGCATTCAACGGCTTCGGCGGGATGCGGGTTGGTGGCGACGGCGGCAGCGGGGGCGGCGGCACTGGCGGCACCGTGCGCCTGTCGGCCAATGGCGGCACCATCACGTCGAACGGCGCGGCGGTCGACATCAACGTCAGCGGCCTGTCGGGAATCGGCGGCGCTGGCGGCACGGGAAGCGCCGGGAACGGCGCCGCGGGCGGATCGGTCGGGACAACGGGGGGCCGCGCGGTCATCGACGCCTCGGCCACGTCATCCGGCGTTGGCGTGGTCGATCTGGGGGCGACCACGATCGCCGCGAACGGCGACGCCGCGGGCCGGATCGAGGTCCGGAGCAGCGGCGAAATCACGTTCGCCAGCTTGACGGCCGATGCGCTGGGAACGGCACCGCCGACCAACAATGACACCGACGAAGCCCCGGCGGGGATCTTCTTTGACGTAACCGGCGGCACGATCGCCACCACCGGCGACATGACGCTGACCACCGACAGCTCGTTCGGTACCTATGGCCAGTCGAACGGCAGCGTCGCGGTGGGCGGCAACCTGCTGATCACCGCCGCCGACCAGATCGACATCCGGCACGACGGGCGCGAAGGAACCGCGCGCACAATCGGCGCGACCGGCAGCCTGTCGGCCACCGCGGGCAGCATCAGCGGCGCGCCGGGCAGCTTGCTGGGCGCGGACGGGACCTTGTCGCTGACCTCGACCCTTGGCGGCATCGGGGTCGACCGGCTCGACGGCAACAACATCGTCGTCACCGCGGCAGGCGCGGCGTCGGTCGAACATGCCGAAGCGGTCAATGATTTTACCGCCAGCGGCGCCAGCTTCCGAACCGGGCTCAATTCGATCATCACCGGCGGCGATATCTTCGTGACCTCGCCGGGCGCAGTCGACCTGGGTAATTCGACCGCGGGCGGCTTCGTCCAGGTCAGCGGCCAGTCGATCCTGTTCAACAATATCGATGCCGGGTCGTCGGTCTTCCTGACCGCGACCGGCAACACCCCCGGCGCCGAAGGGATCGGCGGCGGATCGATCGATGCAGGCGGCAGCATCAACCTCAACGCAACCCGCATCGCCATCAGCGGCGAAATAGCGGGCGGCGGCGCCCTGTTTGCCAATGGCAGCGCCGGACCAGTGGCCATCGCGCTTGCCAATATGGGCGATTTCATATCGGTGTCGGCCACCGGCGACATTACCGGCACCTACAACACGCCGAACAGCATCCGACTGACATCGGACGCCAATATCAGCGCATCGGCGAACGCGACCGGGTTCGAAAGCTCCAGCAGCGGCACCCCGATCGCCGCGAGCGTCTATGTCGATGCGGGCGGTGACGTCGTCCTGACCAATAACAGCGCCACCGGCATGTTCGGGGTCCGCGCGGGCGGGTCGGCATCGGTCAACGGCGCCAATGTCGGCGAAGACGTGCTGGTGCTGGCGGGCACTACCGCAACGCTGGCCAACATCACGGCGGGCGACGACCTGACGGTCACGGCGCCGGGCGGGATTAGCGCCAACGGCCTCGCGACGACCGGCACCGGGCCCGATGATCGGACGCTCAGCTACGGACCGTTCAGCCCGTCCGGCCCCAGCTTCTTCCAGGCCAATTCGTCGCCCCCCGACCTGTCGAACATCACCCTCACCGCATCGGCGGGTACCATCGGCGGCGGCAATATCGCAGCATTCGACAATCTCAGCCTGACAGCATCGGGTGCGGTGACGACAACCGGCACGCTGGCGTCGGGTCAGGCCACCAGTGTCAGCGGCGACAGCATCGCCTTTGCCGCGATCGATGCGGGCAGCACGGTCAACCTGACCGCGACCAACGCCATCACCGGCGCGAACATCGCCGCAGGCAGCGATATCAACCTGATCGGCGACAGCATTTCGCTGACCGGCACGGTAACCGGCGGCGCAAACTTCTTTGCCTTTGGCCTCGGCGGACCAGTCGCGGTCAATCAGGCGGACGCCGCCGGGACGATTTCGATCTTTGCGGACGGCGACCTCACCGGAACCTATGTTGCTGGCGGCGATATTCGGTTGAATTCCAACGCGAATGTCGATGCTTCGGCGACCGCTAATGGCGGCTTCCCCGATCCCAGCGGGATTCCAACCCAAGGCAATGTCTTTGTCGAGGCGGCAGGCAATGTCGTGCTGGCGAACAGCGCCGCCGCACGCATGTTCGGGGTCAGTGCAGGCGGGTCGGCGACGATCGCGGGCGCCAATGCGGGCGAGGATATGCTCGTCCTCGCAGGCACGACCGCAACGCTCACAGGGATCACCGCGGGCGATGACGTCGATGTACGCACGGTCGGCGATCTCTCGGCAACCGGGGTCAGCGCGACGGGCGCCGAGGCCGATACCGCCATGTTGGGATTTGTTGCGGGCAGCGGCTTCACGATCAATTCGGGCGAAGGGGTGTCGGCAACCGATGGCTCCGATGTCCGGTTGTCGGCTGGCGGGGCGATCAGCGCATCGGCGCTATCGGCAGGAGACGACATCGTCGCGATAGCACCCGGGGCCATCGCGATCGACGGAGCGACGACGCTTGGCCTTGGCGCGACCGGGGGCAGCAGCGACATTCGCACGCAGGGCGGCGACACGACGCTGGCGGGGCTCAATGCCTTTACCGACGTTCTGGTCACGTCGACCGGCACCTTCAGCGCGACCGGCACCGTCGCCGCGGGGCGCGACATTGCCGTCACCGCTACGGCCGCCAATCTCGAAACGCTGGCCAGCCCCGGCGGCTCCTTTGTCAGCACCCTCGACGCCGGAGCGAATCTGACCGTCACCGCCGCGGGAGCCATCATCGGGGGCCGGGTGCGCGCCGGGGGCGACCTGACGCTGACCGGCGCCAGCATCGACATCACCCGCGCCCAGACCACCGGGACCGGACAACTGACCCTCGACGGAACGAACGGCGTTAATTCCACCAATATCCAGGCCGGCGGGGCCACCCTGCTCAACGCAAGCAACGGCGCCGTGACTTCCGACGGGCTCATCTCGACCGGTCCGGTGACCGTCAGCGGCGACAGCGTCAACCTTCGCACCGGTGGCAATATTGTCTTCGCCAGCCTGACTGCCGATGTCGGCGATGCGGTGGTGCGCACCAGTTCGGGCACATTGACCGTCACGTCGGGCGTCGTTGCCGGACGCGCCGCGCTGAGCGCGGAGAGCGGCGATGACATCATCATCGACCAGCTCACCGCGAACCGTGCCGATGTGACGACGCAGGGCGACATCACCGTCAACACATTGCTGACCGCCCGGAATATCTCGCTGCAATCGAACGACATCATCATAGCCAGCGGCGCACGGGTCGGTACCGCGGGCGGCACCGATACGCTGTCGATCGAAAACAACGATGTGTTCAGCCAGACGTTCGTCGGCGGCACCGGCACCCGCAACGGCTTCCATCTCGACGCGAACGAGCTTACCCGGCTGTTCGGTACGAATATTGAAATCTTCGCGCCCGACGTTCAGGTCGTCAGCGGCGGGTCGGTCGGCAGTACCACCCCGCCCGACCTCATCGTCGACAGCTTCACCCTCGCCGGGGGTGCCGCCGGGTCGAACCTCGGTGCCAATGGCGCGCTGACCATTCGCACCCCGGGCAAGATGCGCGTTATCGGCAATGTCCAGCTGACTGGCCTGTCCGACACCAACGCGCTCAACCTGTTCGCCGACGACGCGCTCGAAGTCATCCTGGGACAAGGCACGGTGCGACTGGTCAACGGCGCCAACGCCGCCGGTCAGCTCAACATGGTATCCGACGACATCATCGTCGCGACGACCGCCGCGATCAACGACGTCGGCGCCGCGACATCGACCGATGCGATCGAAACGCGTCTGGCACAGAACGACGGCGTGCTGATCGACGAAGGCGCGTTGTTCGCGCGCGGCATCCGCGCCGAAGTCGTCGGCGGTTTCTATGTGCAAAACAGCGGCGTCGGCACCGATTTTGCCAGCCGCCGCGGTCTGAGCTTTGGCGCAGGCGGGCTCAATGTGGTCACGAGCGGTCCGTCGCGGATCGTCATAAACGGCGTCCACATCGGGCCCAATGGCCAGGTGACCGGACTCGACACCATCCTGCTCCTCACCATCGGCGGGGTAGCGCCCGTCGCGGGCAACTTCGATCCGCGCTCAACCTTTAACGGCTGCCTGATCGCCAATGCCAGCGCCTGCGCCTTTATCGACGTACAAAGCAACTTCCCGGTCCAGGACGTCATCGAAGAAGAGGCAGACGCCGTCGATGAGGATGGCAACGGCCAGAGCCTGCCTGTACCGCTGATCACGATGCGCGACCTCGATCCGCTGAGCGGCGAGCCGCTGCTCGACGATCCGGTGACGGGGGCGGGTAACGATGATCTGTGGACGCCGACGGAAGGTCCGTAGCGGGCTTTGCGACAAGACCGTAGCCCTGAGCCTGTCGAAGGGCGCCTCTCGGAGAAGCGCCCTTCGACAGGCTCTGGGCTACGGTTCTTCAATCGGGTTGACGCCTCCCCATCGGGCGAGGCATGGGCGCGAGCATGACCGACGCCCCTGCCTCGCAGCCGCTGATGCTGTTCAACAGCCTGACGCGCCAGCTGGAAGAATTCCAGCCTGTCCATCCCGGCGAGGCGCGCGTCTATAGCTGCGGCCCGACGGTCTATAACTACCCGCACATCGGCAACATGCGCGCCTATGTCTTTGCCGACACGCTTGGCCGCACCCTGTCGTTCAAGGGCTACAAGCTCACCCACGTCATCAACATCACCGACGTCGGCCACCTGACCGACGACGCCGATGCGGGCGAGGACAAGATGGAAAAGATGGCGGCGGAGAAAGCGCAGTCGATCTGGGACATCGCGCGCCATTATACCGAGGCTTATTGGGCGGACGTGAAGGCGCTCAATATCCGCCAGCCGGCGCACTGGTCGATCGCGACCGACTATGTGCCGCAAATGATCGAATTTGCGAAGGCGATCGCCGACAAGCATTGCTACGAGCTGGAGGGCGGCCTCTATTTCGACACCTCGACGGTCGCCGATTACGGCGCGCTGGCACGCGCAAAAACCGACGAGGGCGAGGGCCGGATCGAGGAGGTTGAGGGCAAACGTCACGCCGCGGACTTTGCGATCTGGCGCAAGACGCCCGCGGGCGAAACGCGCCAGATGGAATGGGATTCACCGTGGGGCAAAGGCGCGCCCGGCTGGCACCTCGAATGTTCGGTGATGTCCGAGGCGCTGCTCGGCTTTCCGTTCGACATTCACACCGGCGGCATCGACCACCGCGAGATCCACCACCCGAACGAGATCGCGCAGAACCAGGCGCATAGCTGCTCGGACGCGAGCGGCGCACGCATCTGGATGCACAATAATTTCCTGATCGAACGCAGCGGCAAGATGAGCAAGAGCGCGGGCGAATTCCTGCGCCTGCAACTGCTGATCGACAAGGGCTACCACCCCCTCGCCTATCGCCTGATGTGCCTGCAGGCGCATTATCGCAGCGAGCTGGAATTTTCGTGGGAGGGTTTGGGCGCGGCACTGACGCGGTTGAAGCGGATGGTGATGGGCGTCGAACAGCTAAAGGCTCGACATCTTGAAACGACGTCGTCGGCGTGGTCGCCGACTTACGCGGCGGGGGAATGGACCCTGCGCAAATTTCTGGATGCGATGCCGGTCAAGTCGATCGAATCTAACAACCTTACCCAATTTGATCGCGAGATTTCAAATGACCTTGGTGCGCCGAGCGCGCTCCTAGAGGTCGAACTGGTTCTCGGGCCGGGAGCAAAAAAGCAATCGGCGTCCGATCGGTTGAACACGCTCGCTGCTATTGACGATGTGCTGGGGCTGGCGATCTGTTCCACGTCGCGCGCTGACCTTCGCATCCGCCCGAACGCCGCCACCATCACCGAGGCCGAAATCGAAGCCGCCCTCACCCGCCGCAAGGAGGCGCGTGCGGCCAAGGACTTCGCGACCTCCGACAAACTCCGCGACGAACTTACCGCTGCGGGGGTCGAGGTGATGGATGGCGACCCGCTTGGCTGGGATTGGCGGCTCGACGCCAATTGAGCATCATCTGGTTGGGTCGAAACACCACCTTCCCGATTCCGGCTTGGAAAGTCGGGATCACCAATCACCGTAGCCCTGAGCTTGTCGAAGGGCGCCTCTCGGCAATAGGCGCCCTTCGACAAGCTCAGGGCTACGGTTCAATCCGAACCGAATGCTCCCCTCTCGTCATCCCGGCGAAGGCCGGGATGACGATGCGAACGGGAATCATCGCGCTTTAAAGACTTGCCCCGGCGCCGCGGGCTGCTAGCTTCGTTGCATGTCGCAACTGATCTGCTGGCTTCTCCTCGGGCTCGTCCATCTGATCCCCGCACTCGCGCTGTTCCGCCCGGCGCTGATCACGCGGCTCTACGGCGTTCAGCCCGACAGCCCGCTCTTCCTGCTGATGCAGCACCGCGCCGCGCTGTTCTTTGCGGTGCTCGTCGCGTGCATCTGGGCCGCCTTTGATCCCGGCGGGCGCAAGATCGCGACCCTGCTGGCGGCGATCAGCATGCTCAGCTTCCTTTTTCTCTATCAATCCTACGGCCGCCCCGCGCAGCTCGGCACCATCGCGCTCGTCGATCTGATCGGCCTTGTCCCGCTCGCCTGGGCGGGGTGGCACGCATTTCAGCAATAGGGATTTCATGACCAAGACCGTCACCGTCCTGTCCGGACTCATCCGCCCGCTCGTCGAAAACCGCCTGCCCGAATGGGTCGAACCGCGTTTCTTCGCGTCCAAGGACGAGGCGCTTGCCCTCGCGCCCGACGCCGAGATCGGCTGGTTCGATATGTACGATAAAAAGGATATGGCCGCGGTCATCACCGCCGCGACGCAGCTCAAATGGCTGAACTCGATCTATGCCGGGGTCGACGGCATGCCGCTCGACCTGCTGCAGCAGCGCGGCACCGTCGTCACCAACGGCGCGGGGATCAACGCGATCACGATCGCCGAATATGTCGTGATGGGGATGCTCACCATCGCCAAAGGCTATCGCGAAGTCGTCCGCGCGCAGGAGCGCCGCGAGTGGCTGATCGATTCGCCGGGCAAGGTCGAGCTGTTCGGGTCGAAAGCCCTGCTGCTCGGCTATGGCGCGATCGGCAAGCTGATCGAAGAGCGGTTGAAAGCGTTTGCGGTCGACGTCACGGTCGTCCGCCGCTCGCCGGGTGCGAACACGCTGACTCCCGACCAGTGGCGCGCGCAGCTTGGCGATTTCGACTGGGTGATCCTCGCGGTCCCCGCGACCCCCGAAACCGATGGCATGATCGGCGCCGCCGAACTCGCCGCGATGAAGCCGAGCGCGACGCTGATCAACATCGCACGCGGCAGTGTCGTCGATCAGGACGCGCTCGTCGCGGCGCTCGACAGCAGGCAGATCGCGGCCGCCTTCCTCGACGTCACCACCCCCGAACCGCTGCCCGCCGACGACCCGCTGTGGAGCCTCGACAATGCGCATATCACCATGCACCTGTCGGGCCGCGCGCAGGACAAAATGTTCGTGCGGTCGGCGCAGCGGTTTCTGGAAAATCTGGCGCGCTGGCACAAGGGCGAGGCGGTCGAGCCGCGGGTGGATTTGACGCTGGGTTATTGAGCAAGTTGTCGCCCCCGCGGAGGCGGGGGCCGCTGTCGGTTTACACAGCGAGGCACGACAAGGCCGATTGCGGCCCCCGCCTTCGCGGGGGCGACGGCTTTTAACTAGGCCGCTCGGCCTTCAACTCGCGCACCAGCGGCTGCAGATTGGCATCATATTTCGCCAGCATCGTGTGCGCCCCGGCGAAATCGTAGAAGCTCACCAGCTCGCGCCCATTCCAGCGGTGGAGCGCATAGGCGGGGTCTTCGGCGACGATCATCGGGCGGTCGTCGGGCCGGTCGGCGTCGATCGGGCGCAGGTCGAGCGAGACTTGCGGCGCGGTCGATGAACAGATGGCGACGGTGCGCCCCTCCCACGCCACCGTGACGCTGCGATGCAAATGGCCGCAGATCAGCCCGCGCACCTGCGGGTGCCGCCGCACGACGTCGGTAAAGGTCGCCACCCACGGCTCGTCCGGATGGGTGTTCATCCACTCGATGCCGCTTTCGATCGGCGGGTGGTGCATCACGATATAGGTCGGCTTTGCGGGCTCCTTCGCCAGCTCGGCGTCCAGCCACGCTGCGCGTGCCGTACAAAAAGCGCCGCCATGACGCCCTTCCTCCAGCGTATCGATCGTCACTAGCCGAAGTTCAGGCAGCTCGATCGCATATTGGACAAAGCCATTGCCATCGTCGAGCCCCGGGAAGCGCGCATGAAAATTATCGCGCAGGTCGTGATTGCCGACGCTGACCCACACCGGAAAGGGGCAGCGCGAAAAGGCGTTCGCCAGACGCCGATAACTGTCCTCGTCGCCGCGGTCGGTAACGTCGCCGGTGGCGAGGAGCAGATCAGGGCGGTTCGGCCCTTCGATCAGCATGTCGAGCACCTCGTCGAGCCGTTTGCGGTTATATTCGGCCGGATTGTCCGGATCGAACCCCAAATGGATATCGGTGATCTGCGCGATCAGCACATCCGCCCCCTGCTCCGGCCCATTCTGGCCCCGGTCCTGAACCTATCCGCCCCGACTTGCCGCGTGCAAAGCAGGTGTGCGCCATGTCACTTTGTAAAGTCCCCGCCCCTCGGCGCCTGTGATCAAGCTCACACCATAGGTAGCACGCAGGGGTTTATTTGTGATTGCCGCGCTATTTACCTTCCGCTGACGCTTCGGCGCCCACGGCTGGCCGCCGTCGGAGTGATATTCGTGGCACATCGCGCAGGGCGATTCGGTCGCGGTTTCGACCTTCACCAGCCGCGCGCCGCTTTCGCCCACATGGCAGTCGCGGCATTGGCGGAGGCCCGGGACGAGCAGGTCGGTGGACGTCTTCGACCCCGGTGCCGCCGTGTGGCAATCGGCGCAATCGGTCTCGCGGTGCGCGTCATGGTCGAACCAGCCCTTTTGCAGATAGCGCGCGGTCTGGTTTACCGCCGCGACGCGCCAGTTATTTCCTGCGGCGGGCGCAAAGATCGTGTGACAATCATAACAGGCGCCGCCCTTTGAAAACACCGCGCGCACCGCATCCTGCGCGCGGCTCGGCCGCACCGCCACCTCGTTGAAATAGATATTGTAGACCTGCCCCTCGGCATAAGCGCCCGGACGCCGCCGCTGCATCCCGCCCAGCTGCAGCGGGCGCGCGGGCGGGGTCGAGCGATAATAGGCGGTGAGGTCGGCGACAACCTGATCGGGCTCGCCATGGCGCAAGGTCCGCGTCACCCCGCCGACCGTCTCGAATGCCAGGCTGTGGCACATCGCGCAATCGCGCTCCATCTCGACCGGCTTGACGCGCACGCCGTCGGCCTCGACGCGGTGGCAATTTTCGCATTCCAGCTTTTGCCCGAAATCATAGCGCCCGCGGAAACTCGCCGCCATGCGCGCGACGCCGCCGGTCGCCTGCAAGTGCATGTCGTGGGGGAATTTCAGCCCGTTGTAATCGACCGTCCCCTTGCCCGGTGCGGCGCGCGCCAGCTTCGCCCCCGGCGCAGCGCGGACGAGCGGACGGAATTCGGGGTGGCCGGTGCCGAAGTCGGCAGCATCGGCCAGCATCGTCGGATGCCCCGCCGCCTTCAGCCGCCCCTGCATCCCGTCGTGGCAGTCGGCGCAGAATTTCTGCGGCGTCGCCGCCATCGGCCCGGCGCCCTCATGTTCGGTATGGCAATCGACGCAGCGGCCCTGCGGCCGGTTGAACACTTCGCCGACATTGGCCAGCAATTTGTCGAACCCGCCATCGGGTGCGCGCGCCGCGAGCAGCATCGCAGTCGGCGCGCCCGCATGCGCGGTGCTCATCGCCTTGTGCTCGCCGGTGTGGCAGCTGACGCACGCGGTGTCGGTGACCGCCACGAACGGTTCGACGTGGCACGACTGGCAATCGTCCTTCAGGCTCGCGTGCGCGCTCGACAATGGTCCTGACGACCAGCTGCTGTCGGCGTGGAAGCCCTCGGGGCGCTCGTCGACGCTCTTGTAGCTGTACCAGGCCCAGATCGGTCCGACCAGAAACGCCAGCAGCATCAGCACGGCGAACGCCCACGCGCCGACGCGCTTGCCGAGCATCACGCCTTGCAGCGAGAAGGCCTTGGCCTCGTCGACATCCTTCGACGATTGCGACAGCTCGTCGATGCGTTCGACCAGCAGGATGATCTTGTCATCCTCGCGCGCGATCGTCAGCCGGTGGCCGCCGAAACGCAGCTCGCCGCCCGCGGCGCTGTCGATGTCGGCGACGGTTTCGCTGCGCCCGTTGACGTCGAACCCCAGCCCCTCCTGCGCGGTTACCCGCACCGTCCGCCCGTCGCTGCTGCTGATCGTCGCATGCTGCGGATTCACCGCCAGGTCGGCGACGTGGATGATGTTCGAACTGTCGCGGCCCAGCGTGATCACATCGCCCGGCAGCGGCTGATCGCGGACGATCTGCTTGCCCGTCTTGGTCGTCGAAACGCGGCGCAGGATGAAGCTCATGATCCCCGCCTCACCAGTAGAAAAAGACGCTGATGATGTGCGCCGACAGCGCCGCGATCAGCGCAAAGGTCAGCGGCACATGCACATAGAGCCATATTTCGAGCAAGGCGCGCAGCCGCAGATGCGCGCGCAGGCGCGCCAGCGCCGCGACCTTCTGCTTCAGCAGCCCGACGACCTTGTCGCGCGCCGCCGCATCGCTGCTCTGCGACGCCGCCAGCGTGCGCAGCGCCGCTGCGGTCGCGCAGTTCGGATAACGCCCGCTCAGCCGCGCGCCGATGCCCCCCGCGAACGGATCTTCATCGAGCGCCGCGAGCACCGGCGCGGTGTCGGCGGGGGTCAGCGGCTGCGCGGCGCTGTGCAGCTGCCGGTCGAAGGCGCGGATCGCCTCCAGCATCTGCATCTGCGTCATCTCGTCGCGGTTGTTCGACAGCGCCGCGGGCAAGGTCGCATAGACGATCACCCCGTAAAGCCCCGACAGGATCACCAGCATCATCAGCGCCCACGCCAGCGTGTGGACGTTCCAGCCAAGCTGGAACCCGGTGTGCCAGGTGCCGATGACGATCAGGCTGAGCCCCAGATAGACATGCGCCGACGTCCACGCTTTCAGCGACCAGTAATCACTCGTCATCTTGCGCTTGCGATAGCCGAGCGCGGTCAGCCACAGGATCAGCCCGGCGCCGATCGTGCCGAGCGTGTAACCGTACCAACTGCCGCCATTGTGTCGCGGCGTCACATCGACCAGCGCGTAGGAGATGATGATCAGCAGGCACAGCCCGCCCGAAATCTTCGCCCAGCGAAATCCCGCATAACGTAGGAACCCCTCATGCTTGCGCTCGCGCACCCGCTCGGTCTGGGTCGCCCTGTTGCGACGCCGCTGAAAAAGCGAGGCCATCAGTCGGTCGCCTCGTCGAGCCGCGCGATCGACAGGAATTCTTCGGGCGAGACGCGGATCGCAGCACCCGTCGGACACGCGCGCACGCACGCCGGGCCACCCGCGATTCCCTTGCACATGTCGCATTTGACCGCGATTTTCTTGGGCTTTTCGTCGCCCAACTGTTTCTTGGTCCATTTTGGCGACGGCTCGCCCGGGCCAGGGCCGAAACCGGTGAGCAGCCAGCGCAGCAAGCTGGGTTTTTGCGGTGGCGCCGCTTCCATCCGGATCACGCCATAGGGGCAGTTGCGCATACAATTGCCGCAGCCGATGCACCCGGGCTCCATGAAGACTTCACCGTCGGGGCCGCGATGGATGACGTTCGGCGGACAGTCGGCCATGCAGTGCGGATGCTCGCAGTGGCGGCAGCTCGTCGGCACATGCAGATGCGCAAAGGTCTTGCCCGCCTCGCGGTCGAGCCGCGACAAGCCTTCATGGCTGTCGGCGCAAGCCTTTTCGCAATTGTCGCAGCCCACGCACAGATTTTCGTCGATCAACAGCGCGTCGGTCGCCTCGCCCAGCCCCTCCTTCATGATGAAGGTCGCGGTGTCCGAATAAAGATCGACCGCGCTCGAATAGCTGGCTTTGCGCGATTCGATGAAGTCGTTCATCGCCGCGCGCTCGGCGACCGCGGCCTCGGTCGCGGCGCGCACCTGCGGTCGTGCGCTCAGCATCTTGCGGAAACTTTCGCCGGTCAGCTTGATCAGCTCGGCGCCGACCGCCGCCTTGACCGTGGCGTTACGCGGTTGCCCGCTCAGCACCCCCATTTCGCCGAAAAAGCTGCCCGCGGGCAGGTAGCGGAGGAAGATCGGTTTGCCGCCGATGTCCTTTTCGACCACCATCGATCCCGAGCGGATGACATAGACATCATCGCCCTGTTCGCCCTCGGTCAGCACGACCTTACCTGCGGGAACGCGCTCGACCTCGGCGGCATCGACGACCTCCGCCAGATCGTCGACCGTCAGTCCGCCCTTGAAGATCTGGAGCAATTGTCGCTCGAGCGAGATGCGATTGATCACGCGCTTGGCGCCCGGCACCGCCGCCATCAGTTTCAGCGCCGCGGTGCGCGAGACTTCGACGAAGATGCTGTCCTCGCCGGCGCAGATCGTCGCGCCGCGCTTGCGGCCCGAAATCAGCCCGACCTCGCCAAAGATCGACCCCTGCTCGATCGGTACAGTGATGTCGGGACCGACCTCGACGACCGCATGGCCGTCGGCGATCGCGAACAGCGACGAGCCCGGCTCGCCCTTTTCGAACACGACGTCGCCCTTGCGATAAAAGGCGACCTTCGAATCGAGCATGAATTCGCGCATCTGCAGCGGCGACACATCGGCAAAGATGCGGATGCGGGTGCGCAGATATTCCAACCATTCGCTGACCGACTTTTTCTGGGGCAGATCGGCAAAGATCGCCGCCAGATCCTTTTCGTCCGCCGGGGTCAGCGCGCTGTTACCATTGATGAACTCGACAACGTCATAACCCTGGTTCATGCAATGCTTGATCAGCGGATAACCCGCGAGCGCGCCGATGACGTAAAGGCCCGGCACGGTCGTTTCAAATGTCGGCGACAGTTTGGGAAAGGCTTCACGGTCGGGGCCGGTGAATTCGATCCCCATCGATTCGACAAAGCCGCGCGGCGCGACCGACCCCAGCCGCGCGACGATCACGTCGCATTCGATCTTTTCCTCGCCATTCGGGGTTTCCAGCGTCAGCCAGCCCGGCTCGACCTTCTTCGGCTGCGTCTCGGTACGGATCGACATGAAGCCATTCTCGCCCGCCTCCATCATGTCGGCGACATTCTTCGCCTTGGCGCGCGCAAAATCCTTCGACCGGTTCAGGATCGTGACGGTGTTTTCCAGCGCCTCCTCGGCCACCCCCAGCGCGTTCTCGATCCCCGCGTCGCCCGATCCGACGACGGTGATATGCTTGTCCTTGAAATCTTCGGGATCGTCGACCTGATAGATGATGTGCGGCAGGTCGGCGCCTTCGCAGCGCATCCGGTTCGGGTTGCCCTGCGTGCCGATCGCCAGCACGATATTTTCAGCGTGAAAGACGTCGCCCTTGGTGGTCTTGATCGCGAACGCGCCCTTGGCGCCGGTCACTTCGGCGACCTCGGCGTGATACGCCACATTCACCTTGTTGTTCGCGGCATCCTCGTCCCAATTGCCGAGGATATATTCGCGTGCGCCCTCGGCAAAGCGGCAGTCGGAGCGCAGGTCGAGCCGTTCGGGCGTTGCCAGCACGCGCTTGCCCTTCTGATATTTGAAGATCGTGTCCGACAGATGGTCGGTCTTTTCGAGCAATATGTGGCTGAGCCCCAGCTGCGCCGCGCGCGATGCGGCGCTGAGCCCCGCAGGACCCGACCCGATGATCGCGACCTTCACGGGCTCGCTCATGCGCTCGTCACCGCGCGGCCAAGGCCGGTGTCCTTGTCGCTGGCCGTGATGCTGACGAACGCGCGCACGGGCATCCTACCCCCCTCTCGCCAGCCCCCCGGCGAATACATAACGGATGCGACCCGGACTTATGTCCTGGACGCAAAGCTATGCCCTTGAAAGCGGGGAAAGGTCAACCGTTCGCGGCTGTCCGGCGGCGGCGGGCGGCGATGGCCGGGGGCAAATCAACCACGCGCGCGCCGCGCGACGCATTGTTTCAGCCGATCGCGCGCCGCATGTCCGCCCGTCCAGTCAACCTTTGCGACCGACTTACTCTTGATCTGCAAGTCGAAGCCGTGGGTGTCGAGCATATTGTCGAGCAGCGCTTCGACCGACGGCACCGCCAGCGCGATTGCGCCATAGGCTTCCCCAGGCAAACGGTAATTATATGCTTCGACCGTCTGCGGCGGGCTGCCGTCCGACTGGACCAGCGTCACCTTGATCTTTTCGACTCCGACCGGCTGCGGGATGTCGTCGCTCCAGAAGGTTAGCAGCGCCCCCTTATAGTCGCCCCCCGGCCCGGAAACACGGACCAGCCCGTCCTTTTTCCAGTAAAAGGCGGCACAATATTCGCCCGGCGCCGGTTTGGCATGATCCTGAAAAAAGTCCCAACCGCCATTTTCGTACCGGGCGTAACGCGGGTCTTTCATCATTTCGGCTCGCCGTGCCATGTTGTCGACATTCTGCTGCATCAGCGCGATCATACCCGTGGCGACGCTCATCCGATCGCGCATCGGGTCCGCCGGCGGCTCTGCATAGCGCGGGCCGCCGCCGTCTGGTCCGCCCTGCTGCGGTGTCGCCGCAATATCCATCATCTGCCGGTGATGCTCGGCATTGGCGGCGCAGATGTTGGGAAGATCAGAGCAGGCGGCGGCCGGTGCGCTGACCGACAAAGCGAACGCCGCAGCGCCGCCCCGCACTAAGGGTTTGATCAAATCGGCGCGAAACATGACAATTCTCCGAAACGCAAAAACTGACAAACAAGGACAAGGCGAGTCGGACGATCATCACGGAACGTCCGCGACGACATCCAGTCGCGAAGTACCGGCGTCGTATGTGGCGACAACGCGGCACGGCGCTGCGGCCGAGGGACAGGCCCGCGCGATCCTGGCCGCGACCGACGTGTCGTCGGACACCAGCGACTTCTTTGTCTTTCGTTTGGGCTTGGCCGCATTGGGTACGGCGCTGGTCCAGCCGACCTTTCCCTGCGCATCGACAAACTGGACCAGCACGCCGTTCGCGGCAAAAGCAATGATTGCGCAGGGGACCCCCCCGTCGGCCTGACACCGCGCCAGCAATTCCGCTCGCGCAGCTGCGGATTTCTGTTGGCCGCTGCTCAGCCAGCTCTTGTTCTGCCACGCCGCAATCGGCGTTTTTTCCGGTCTGGCGACCAAGGCCCAACGATTCCATGTCAACGGACCGTTGGGAAAGGAATCGGAGACATATTGCGCATCGGGATTGTCATTGAGCGGCATCCGGCCTGTCTGGGTATAACCCAGGAATTTGCACCCGAATGCGTTGCGCGAGCATAGTTCGATCGACGGATTCCAGTCGACGACAGTCCGGGACGCTGTGGCATTTTTTTGTGTCGTATCGTCTAATGTCGTCATCGCCTTGATCCACAACAGGCCCATGGCGTCTTCTGCGACATAGATAAGCCCAAATTCCGACAGCGTGTCGGCGACATAACATTCAGCACCGGTCCCCGCTTTGCAGCCAGCAAGCGCGCGCTGTTTCGCTGCTTCCATCGTCTTGTGTCCCGCCGACATCCACACCGATGAGGTGTCGATATGATAGGCAGCCGCCATGAAGCCCGCTTTCTGGGGTTCATAATGCTTTGTCGGTGCGCGAAAAGGCGACTCGTTCGGATTATCGCCACTCTCACCACCGCCAACATATTGGCACAGCAGGATCGGCGCATGCCCCGCCCCCCCGCCCGTCTGGCCGACCACGACCTCGCCCGGGCCCGGGCCGTTACCGCACGGATATTGCGCCTGCGCCGCCTGGGGCAGGGTCCACGATAGTAGTAGAACGGCGAATAATGCCGCCGACACGCGGTTAAAAACATTAACAATCATTTACTTATCTTCCATCGCGGGGGTGCAAGCGAGACCTCTCCAGCCATGAGTCTAGAGGCTTCGGGCGCGCCGGTCATCGCTCCGCATGACCCGGGTCGATATCGGCGGGCATGGCAAAATAGCGTGAAACGCCAATAGCGTGTGTCGTGCGGTTGCAATGCATAAGACTAGGGTATGGCGCGCGTCACGCGGCCACTGTGACCAAAATCACAACCAGTACACCGCGATGGGCGGCGCCAAGTCAGGCGAGTTCGAACATCGCCGCAATGCCGCTCGGAGCGGCGGGTTCGAAGCGCGACCAGCCATCGGGGCCAAGCCGCTCGATCGGGCGGAAACGCGCCTTGTACGCCATGCGCGCCGACCCCTCGATCCAGTAACCGAGATAGACATAGGGCAGGCCCGCCCGCGCCGCGCGCTGGACATGGTCGGCGATGATATAGGTGCCCAGCCCTTCACGCAGCGGGTGCGCGGCGTCAAAGAAGCTGTAGATCATGGACAATCCGTCGCCCTGCCGGTCGGTCAGGCAACAGCCGACCAGGCGGCCCTTGCTGCCGTCGGTGGTCGGCTCGCGATACTCGATCATATAGCTGTCGACGGGGGTCTGTTCGACCATGTCGGCGAAATCCTGCTCGTCCATGTCGGCCATGCCGCCATTGGGGTGGCGCGAGACGAGATAAGAGCGCAGCAACGCATATTGTTCCTCGGTCGCCCACGGCTTGCACGCGGTCGCAACCAGATCGCCGTTGCGGCGGATCGTGCGCTTTTGCGAATTGCTGGGGGTGAATTCGGCAGCGCAGACGCGCACCGACACGCAGGCCGCGCAATCGGCGCAGCTGGGACGATAGGCCACCGACTGGCTGCGCCGGAATCCGATGCGGCCCAGCGCGTCGTTCAATTCGTTGGCCGTATTGCCGCTGAGTTCGGTGAACACCTTGCGTTCGGTCTTGCCCGCCAGATAGGGGCAAGGTGCCGGGCTGGTGACGAAAAAGCGCGGAAAACGGAACGGTGCGGACACGCGGCTTAAACCTCCAGATATGCGATGCGGAATCCCCCGACGCGGGTCCGACGCTCACCACCCACCAACTATGCCGCGCGGCGTCAATGGTGCAAAGTCCGTTTACCATTTTTAGTCGTGCCGTTCTGAATCACCTCGAAAATTATCTGAATCGGGCGGTAAGGATTGTGCCGATTTGAATCGACTATGGTCTCAACGATCCTCCCCATGGCTTCGCCACAGGGAGGATTCTCTATTCAGCTATAGCCGCGCAGCTCGTCGCCGGTCAGCGTCGCGACGTGCAGCACGTTCGTCGACCCCGGCGTGCCGAACGGAACCCCGGCCATCATGACCAGCTTCGCGCCCGCCTTGCCGATACCGTGGCGCAGCGCCATGCGCTTCCCCTTGGCGATCATCTCTTCGAAACTGCCAATGTCCTTGGTTGGCACCGCATGCGCGCCCCAGAGCAGCCCGAGCCGCCGCGCCGCTTCCTTTTTGGGCGTGAGGACCAACAGCGGCGCATTCGGCCTTTCGCGGGCCACCCGCCGCGCGGTCGATCCCGATGCGGTGAAGCAGATGATCGCATCGGCGGCGATCGTCCCGATGATACCGCCAGCGGCCTCCGCCAGCGCGTCGGCGGTCGTGGCGTCGGGCAGCGTTTCGGTAAAGTGCAGGCGGCGGAAATAGTCAGGGTCGCTTTCGACCGAGCGCGCGATCGAATCCATCATGGTGACCGCTTCCACCGGCCAGGCGCCCGCCGCGGTCTCGGCCGACAGCATGATCGCGTCGGCGCCGTCGTACACCGCGGTGGCAACATCGCTGACTTCGGCGCGCGTCGGCGAAGGCGAGACGATCATCGATTCGAGCATCTGCGTCGCGACGACCACCGGCTTGCCCATCCGCCGCGCGGTGGCGACGATGCGCTTCTGCAGCGGCGGCACCGCCTCGGGCGGCAATTCGACCCCCAGGTCGCCGCGCGCAACCATCGCCGCGTCGGCGAGCTCGAGGATCTCCTCGATCCGCTGCACCCCCGACGGCTTTTCGAACTTCACGAGCAGCGCCGCCTTGCCGCCGATCAGGCGCCGCGCCTCGGCGACATCCTCGGGCCGCTGGACGAATGACAGCGCGACCCAGTCGACATGCTGTTCGAGCGCGAAAGTCAGATCCTTGCGGTCTTTCTCGGTCAGCGCCGCGAGCGGCACCACCACGTCGGGGACGTTGACCCCCTTGCGGTCCGAAATCTTGCCGCCAACCTCGACCACTGTGCCGATCCGTTGCGGCGAGACGGCCTGGACGCGCAGCACCAGCTTGCCGTCGTCGATCAACAGCCGCGTGCCCGGTTCGAGCGCCGCGAACAATTCGGGGTGCGGCAGCTGGACGCGCGTTGCGTCGCCCGGCGCCTCGTCGGCATCGAGCGCGAATGCCGCGCCCTTGACCAGTTCGACCGGCCCATCCTTGAACGTCCCGACGCGCAGCTTCGGCCCCTGCAAATCGACCAGGATCGTCGTCGGGCGCCCGGTTTCCTTCTCCAGCGCGCGGATCGCGGCGATCACCTTGGCGTGCCCCGCATGGTCGCCATGGCTCATATTGACGCGAAAGGCGTCGGCGCCGGCACGGTGCAGCGCCGCGATCATCTCGGGATTCGCGCTCGCAGGACCAAGCGTCGCCAGGATGCGCACCTTGCGCTGGCGGGGGGTAAAACTCTGGACCACAGATGCTCCGATATGGTTTCGATCATCGCCGGAGCCCTGAGCCTGTCGAAGGGCGCCTATCCACGATAAGCGCCCTTCGACAGGCTCAGGGCTACGGTTTTGCCCGAACAGATAGACACCTCTTGCCTAGTCTCACTGCCCCCGGCAAGGCAAGCTGCGTATAGCTATTCATGCCCACACCAGAAGGAAATCCGCCATGTCCTGCAGCGACGACCAAGCCGCCCCGAACGATGCGCTCGGCGCGCTCGACGATGCGGTAGCGGCTGCCGCCTTCCGCCGCCTCGTCCGCCTGCTCCAGCACCGCCATGACGCCGCGAACATCGACCTGATGGGGCTCGCCGGTTTCTGCCGCAATTGCCTCGGCGACTGGATCGCCGAAGCGGGCGGCATGGACAAGGAAAGCGGCCGCGCGATCGTCCACGGCATGCCGACCGCCGAATGGAAAGCGCTGCACCACACCGCTGCCACCCCCGAACAGCTGGCGCGGATGGAGGCGAGCATGGCAAGAAACCCGCGCGACTGAGCTTGCGACGCCCTGGCTTTCGCGACATGATCGGACGACAAGGCGGACAGCCAACAGGGAGATAATCGGGATGCGTACGACATGGGCCGCGGCGACCATCGCGGCAGGGCTGATCGCGAGCACGCCGCTGGCCGCTCAGCCGTCGGCCACGACCTATATCCACGCCGGGCGCCTGCTCGACCAGCCGGGGCGCGAGCCGCGCGGGCCATCGACGATCGTCGTTCGCGACGGGAAGATCGCCGAAGTACACGACGGCTTTGCGACGCCCGAGGCCGATGCGCGTGTCGTCGACCTGAAGAACGCCTTTGTCCTCCCCGGCCTGATCGACATGCACGTCCATATTTCCAGCGACGACAATCTGCTGCGCAGTCGCCTCGAAAGCTCGGGCCGCGACGTCGAGGATATATTCGTGATCGCGCAGGACAATGCGCGCAAGACGCTTGAAGCGGGCTTTACGACGGTACGCGATCTGGGGGGCGACGGGCGGACCACGACGACGCTGCGCGACGCGATCAACAATGGCGTGATCGTCGGGCCGACCGTGGTCCCCGCCGGAACGATGATTTCGGTGACCGGCGGTCATGGCGGGGTCAACGGCCTCAACCGCACCCTGACGCACGCGGTCACGGCCGAGCGGACCAATATCTGCGACGGCCCCGACGGCTGCGCCAGCGCCGTCCGCGCGCAGATCTCGATCGGGGCGGAGGTGATCAAATTCGCCGCGACCGGCGGCGTGCGATCGAACGTCGCGGGCGGGCTGGGCAAGCAAATGTCCGACACCGAAATGAAATCGGTCGTCGACACCGCGCACAGCTTTGGCCGCAAGGTCACCGCTCATGCGCATGGCAAGGAGGGCATCGACGCGGCGCTGCGCGCCGGGGTCGATTCGATCGAACATGGCAGCTTCATCGACGATGAAACGGTGAAGCTGTTCAAGGCGTCGAACGCGGCGCTGGTCCCGACCGCCGTGGCGCCGATCGCCGCGCTGGCGCAGGCCCGTCGCGGCGACGCGCCCGGGCCACAGCTCGCCAAGGCCGAGGAAGCCGCCGCATCGCACGCCGCCAGCATGGCCCGCGCGGTCCGGGGCAATGTCCGCATCCTGTTCGGCACCGATTCCGGCGTCGCGCCGCACGGCGACAATGCCAAGGAATTTGCGTTGATGGTCAAGGCGGGGATGACGCCCGCGCAGGCGATCAAGGCCGCGACCATCGACAATGCCACCGAACTCGACCGGCCGATCGGGGCGATCCTGGCGGGACGCGACGCCGACATCATCGCCGTCAGCGGCGACCCGCTGGCCGACGTTACCGCGCTGGAAAAGGTCGATTTCGTGATGCGGCGCGGCGTGGTCCACAAGGATGGCGGCAAGCGCCAGCCGTTTCCGCCCGAATGAGCGATTGAGTCCAAGAAAGCATGGCGAAAACGCAGCGGGACGACTAGGGACGCGGCAGCCGCGATTCTCGCGCCGCATCATACCAATCACCGGAGCCCAAAATGAGCGAAGCCACCGTATCCGACGAACAACTGCGCCTTTTCATCGAGCGCATCGAGCGGATGGAAGAAGAAAAAAAAGGCGTCGCCGACGACATTCGCGACACCTATAACGAAGCGAAATCGCAGGGCTATGATCCCAAGATCATGCGCCAGATCGTTCGCCTGCGCAAACTGCCGCCGAACGACCGCAAGGAAATGGAAGCGATCCTCGACGTTTACAAATCGGCGCTCGGCATCGACTGAGCCCCCTATTTATCAGCCTAGGAGAGTGACGATGTTCAGCACCACCACAAATACGATCGAAGGCCGTCCGGCCCGCGAATATCTGGGCATCGTCACCGGCGAAGTGATCGTCGGCGCCAACCTGTTCCGCGACCTGTTCGCCAGCATCACCGACATCGTTGGTGGTCGGTCGGGCAAATATGAGGACGTCCTCGCCCGCGCCCGCAAGGAAGCGATCGCCGAGATGGAATCCGAAGCGGCCCGCCTCGGCGGCAATGCGGTCGTCGGCGTCGACCTTGATTATGAAGTGCTGGGTCAGAACGGGTCGATGCTGATGGTCAGCGCCTCGGGGACCGCAGTCGTCATCTGACGCAGTTGTCTCTTGTCGGCCGCCGCTGTAGGGCGGCGCCAGCTTTCAAATTGACCGATGGAGGGTGGCTTGGCCGGCCATAGTAAATTCAAGAACATCATGCACCGCAAGGGTGCGCAGGACAAAAAGCGCAGCAGCCTGTTTTCGAAGCTCAGCCGCGAAATCACCGTGGCGGCAAAGATGGGCCTGCCCGACCCTGACGCGAACGCGCGCCTGCGCGCCGCGGTCAATGCCGCCAAGGCGCAGTCGATGCCCAAGGACAATATCCAGCGCGCGATCGACAAGGCGTCCGGCGGCGACGGCGAAAATTACGAGGAAATCCGCTACGAGGGCTACGGCCCCGGCGGTGTGTCGCTGATCGTCGAAGCGCTGACCGACAACCGCAACCGCACCGCGACCAACGTCCGCACCGCATTCAGCAAGAACGGCGGCAACCTCGGCACCTCGGGCAGCGTGTCGCACGGCTTCGACCGGCTCGGCCTGATCAACTATGCCGCGAGCGCGGGCGACGCCGACACGGTGTTCGAAGCCGCGCTCGACGCGGGCGCCGACGACGTCGAATCGTCCGAGGACGGCCACGACATCTGGACCAGCGTCGACAGCCTGCACGAAGTCGCGAAGGCGCTCGAAGCGAAGCTGGGCGAGGCCGAAGGCGTGAAGCTCGCATGGCGCCCGACGCTGAAGAACGAAGTCGCCGACGAAGCCATCGCGCAGACGCTGTTCAAGCTGATCGACACGCTCGACGATGACGACGATGTCCAGACCGTGTGGGGCAATTACGAAATCCCCGATGCGGTGATGGAGAAATTGGGTTGAACCCAATCCTCCCCACTTGTGGGGAGGTGGCAGCGCGAAGCGCTGACGGAGGGGGGGTGCGGCCAGCAACATTGTGTAAGCCCGCGAACCCCCTCCACCGCTTCGCGGTCCCCCTCCCCGCAAGCGGGGAGGAATGATGATCATCCTTGGCCTCGATCCTTCACTCAGCTGCACCGGCTGGGGCATCATCCGCGTCGAGGGCAGCCGGATCAGCCACATCGCGAACGGCCAGATCAAGACCGACGCCAAGGCGCCCCTGCCCGACCGCCTCGCGCAGCTCGACACGGTGCTTGCGGCGGTCATCGCCGACCACGCCCCGATCTGCGCCGCGGTCGAGGACGTGTTCGTGAACGACAATCCGCAATCGACCCTGAAGCTCGCGCACGCCCGCGGTGTCGTCTTGCTCGGCTGCGCGCGCGGCGGGCTGGCCGTCGCCGAATATGCCCCGCGCCTCGTCAAGAAAGCGATCGTCGGCACCGGCACCGCGGCAAAGGAACAGGTGCAGGCGATGCTGCGCGTGCTGCTCCCGGGCGCGAAGGTCACGGGCGCCGATGCCGCCGACGCGCTGGCGGTCGCTATCTGCCACGCGAACCATCGGCCGCGCTGCTAAACCCTCGTCACCCCGGACTTGATCCGGGGTCCAGGCGGCGCGGCTGGAATGGATGCCGGATCAAGTCCGGCATGACGAAGCAGGGAAACTGTTCCCTTTTCATTCCCCCCGCGCTACGCAGGGTGAATGATCGCGAAACTCACCGGACGACTGGACTCCAGCGGCGCAGGCCATGCCGTGATCGACGTCGGCGGCGTCGGCTATCTGGTGGAGGCATCGGCGCGCACCCTCGACGCGCTCGGCCCCACCGGCGGCGACGTAACCATCCACACCGAAATGCTGGTCGGC
Source organism: Sphingopyxis sp. EG6 (assembly GCF_003609815.1). Classification (NCBI taxonomy): domain Bacteria; kingdom Pseudomonadati; phylum Pseudomonadota; class Alphaproteobacteria; order Sphingomonadales; family Sphingopyxidaceae; genus Sphingopyxis; species Sphingopyxis sp. EG6. The sequence goes on along the minus strand of NZ_AP017603.1, from coordinate 620,782 downwards.
GAGGATTTCCTGCGCCTGCTCGGCTTTGCCAAGGCTGAGGAACGCGACTGGTTCCGTATGCTCACCAGCGTTCAGGGCGTCGGCACGAAGGTCGCGCTCGCGATCCTCTCGGCGCTGGAGATCGCCGACCTGCAACGCGCGCTGGCGAGCGGCGACAGCGCGATGATCGCGCGCGCCAACGGCGTCGGGCCGAAGCTGGCGCAGCGGATCACCCATGAACTGAAGGACAAAGCCGGCGCGCTCGGCGGCATATCGGGCAGCGGCGCAGCTTACGTGCCCACCACCCCCGGCCCCCTCGCCGACGCCGTCACCGCCCTGACCGGCCTCGGCTTTAAACCCGGCGAAGCGAGCGCCGCCGTCGCGGCGGCGAGCGAGGAATTGGGCACGGATGTCGGGCTTGATGCGCTCGTTCGCGTGGCACTCAAAAAGGCGGCGAAATGATGCTTGCAGTTGACGAAGATGGCACACCACGGTGGGAGGCCGCTAGGCAACGCAACGGCCCCAAAGAGGATTTTGCATTTGAGGCGGCTCTACGAATTGCGGACGGAAAACTAACCCTCAATCAGCTGAAAGCTCACATCATATCTGTCGCAAACGCCACGTTCAAATCCAACGGCGGGTCGAAAACCCTGATAACTTTGAACGACGTAAAAGAAGCTTTGGGCGGAAGTGCAAAAGACTGGTTCCATGAGTTGAAGCGTGTGGCTGACCATCCAGATGGCATTGATGAAATAATTGAACGCAAAGGCAAAAATCTGACCGCACTATCAAGGAGGTATGGACCGGTCCAAGCTCAACGCCGGAAAGGATTTTCTAAATCGGTTCCGTCACATTCGATGAAAGATTTGATCGACACGATTTCACGTATCTCAGCAGAAATTGACCGATTGGATGACCTGAAGCTTGTATCCACAGTGGTTGAAAAAGCGGGGAATGATTTGAGAGAATATCGTCGACTGCTGGCGACGATTAATGGCATCACAAAGGCAGCAAAGTGACCGCCCCCACCCGCCACGCCGCGTGCCGCTGCGGCGAAATCCGCATCGCCTGCTCCGGCGAGCCGATCCGCGTGTCGGTGTGCCATTGCCGCGAGTGCAAGGCGCGCAGTGGCAGTGCCTTTGCCGCGCAGGTGCGCTTCGCCGCCGAGCAGGTCCGCATCGAGGGCGAGGCTAACGCGAAGATGTGGCAGTATACTGGCGACAGCGGTCACACCGCCGACTTCTTCTTTTGCGCCACCTGTGGTTCGGGCGTCTGGTACCGCGCGCGGCCCTATCATGATGCTTTCGCCATCCCGCTCGGCAATTTTGCGCCCGGCCACGGCTTCGTCCCCAATTATTCGGTGTACGAGGACCGCATGGAGCCTTGGGTTTCGATCAGCGGCGAGGCAATAGAGCATCATGACTGATCCCGCCGCCGCCCGCCGCCCCAAAGCCGTCGCCTTCGACGTGTTTGGCACCGTCGTCGACTGGCGTAGCAGCATCGCGCGCGAATCCGCGCGTTATCTGGCGCAGATCGACCGCGCCGATATCGATCCGCATGATTTCGCCGACCAGTGGCGCCGCCGCTACCTGCCTGCGATGGCGGCGGTCAGCAGCGGCCAGCGAGGGTTCGTCAAGCTCGACATTTTGCACCGTGAGATGCTTGACGCAGTGCTGGAGGCGCAAGACATCGACCCCGCTGCGCTCGATCCGGCGCTGCTAGCCGACTGGACCGACGCCTGGCACCGGCTTGACCCCTGGCCCGACAGCGTCGCCGGGATCGCGCGGCTGCGCGCCGCCTTTCCCGTCGTCACGCTGTCGAACGGCAATATATCGCTGATGATCGAAATGGCGCGCCGCGCGGGGCTGGTGTGGGACGCGATCCTCGGCGCCGAATATGCCCGCGCGTACAAGCCGCAACCCGCCGCCTATCTTGCGACCGCCGAGGCGTTGGGGCTGGCGCCACACGAGCTTTGCCTTGTTGCTTCGCACCACAGCGACCTGGCCGCGGCGCGCGCTTGCGGGCTGATGACCGCGCATATCGAACGGCCGATGGAATATGGCGGCGCCCGCGCGCCCGACGCCGACGCGGCGCAGGATTGGGAGTATAGCGCCGACAGCCTGACCGATTTGGCGGCGCAACTGGGATGCTGACTTGACCGACCTCACCACCCCCAATCGCACCCCCGAGGACGCCGACGCGGCGCTGCGCCCAAAATCGCTCGCCGAATTTGTCGGGCAGGCGGCGGCGCGCGAGAATCTGCGCATCTTTATCGAGGCCGCGAAGTCGCGCTCCGACGCACTCGACCATGTGCTGTTCTACGGTCCCCCCGGCCTCGGCAAGACGACACTGGCGCAGATCGTCGCGCGCGAGCTCGGCGTGGGCTTCCGTTCGACCAGCGGCCCGGTGATCGCCAAGGCGGGCGACCTCGCCGCGTTGCTCACCAATCTCGAGGATGGCGACGTCCTGTTCATCGACGAAATCCACCGCCTGTCGCCCGCGGTCGAGGAAATCCTCTACCCCGCGATGGAGGACCGCGCGCTCGACATCATGATCGGCGAGGGGCCGTCGGCGCGCAGCGTGCGGATCGATTTGCCGAAGTTCACGCTGGTCGGCGCGACGACGCGGCAGGGGCTGCTCACGACGCCGCTGCGCGACCGCTTCGGCATCCCGGTGCGGCTCAATTTCTATACGCATGGTGAGCTGGAGCAGGTCATCACGCGTGCCGCGCGCCTGCTCGCGCTGCCGATCGCATCCGACGGCGCGCTCGAAATCGCCAAGCGCTCGCGCGGGACCCCGCGCATCGCCGGGCGGCTGCTCCGCCGGGTGCGCGATTTCGCGACCGTTGCGGGCCATGCAATCGTCGATGCGAAAGCCGCCGATGCCGCGCTCAACCGGCTGGAAGTCGATGCGCTCGGCCTCGACGCGATGGACCGGCGCTACCTGACGATGATCGCCGACATCTATCGCGGCGGCCCGGTCGGGGTCGAGACGATGGCGGCGGGGCTGTCCGAACCGCGCGACACGATCGAGGATGTGATCGAACCCTATCTGCTGCAAGTCGGCCTGATCGCGCGCACCGCGCGCGGGCGGATGCTGAATGCCAGCGCGTGGAAGCATCTGGGGCTCAATCCGCCCGCAGGATCGCAGGACGGGTTGTTCGATAACGGTAAGTGACCGTGCCCCTGCGAAGGCAGGGGCCCATCACCGAATGTCGCGCCCTTGCACGAGCGGCGGGGTAGTCCGCAATGACCGGTGATGGGCCCCTGCCTTCGCAGGGGCACGAGCCTCAGAAGAATGGCGCGGATTTCCGCCATCATCTCCCACCAAATGGCTCCCATCTGCGACGAACCGTTGGTTTGGGGTTTGCGACGAGTCGAAGGGCGGCTATCGATCAAGGCCATGGTAAACGCCCCGCCCCCTTTTGTCCCCGGCGCCTTTGTCGGGGCCGAACATCATTACCGGTCGCGCGTCTATTTCGAGGACACCGACCTCAGCGGCATCGTCTATCACGCCAATTACCTGCGCTATATGGAACGCGCGCGGTCGGACATGCTGCGGATCGCGGGGATCGACCAGCGCGCGGCGATGGAGGCGGGCGATGGCAGCTGGGCGGTCACCGACCTCGCCATCAAATATCGCCGCCCCGCCAAGCTCGACGACGACCTGCTCGTGGTCAGCACTGTCGAAGCCGTGCGCGGCGCCAGCGTGATCATTACGCAGCGCATCCTTCGCGGAACTGACACGTTAAGCGGCGAGACATTGACGGACGGGCAAGTCACCGCCGCCTTCCTGTCGCCCGAGGGTCGGCCGCGCCGCCAGCCCGCGGGCTGGGCCGACCGCTTTACCGCCATCATGAATGGAGAGAAAATCCCTTGCTAGACAATATCTCGCTGGCCGCCGACGCGGCGACCCTGTCCCCGGTCGCGCTGTTCCTGCAGGCCGATATCATCGTGAAAGCGGTGATGATCGGGCTGCTGCTCGCGTCGATCTATGTCTGGGCGGTGATCTTCACCCAGGGGCGCGGCGTCGGCAAGCTGATGCGGGCATCCGAAAATTTCGAGCGCGATTTCTGGCGCGCCGACAATATCGACAAATTCTATGACAAGAACAGCAGCGAGGATCTGCCGAGCGCCAAGGTGCTGGGCGCCGGGATCAGCGAATGGCGCCGCTCGACCAAAGGCAAGGTTATCGACCGCGACGGCACGCGCGAACGGCTGGGCATCGCGATGAACTCGGCGATTGCGGGCGAGGTCGACCGGCTGGCTGACAAGATCGGGACGCTGGCGACGATCGGCTCGGTGGCGCCGTTCGTGGGTCTGTTCGGCACCGTATGGGGCATCATGCGCAGCTTCACCGCGATTGCCGCGAGCAACAACAGCAGCCTGGCCGTCGTCGCGCCGGGTATCGCCGAAGCGTTGTTCGCGACCGCGATCGGCCTGTTCGCTGCGATCCCCGCGGTGATAGCGTACAACAGTTTCTCGCAGCGCCTGAACCGCCTCGAATCGCGCCTCGGCCGCTTCGCCGACGGGCTGCACGCGACGTTCAGCCGTGAGCTGGAGGTGGACGCCTGATGGGCATGACCAGTCCCTCGGGCGGCGGTATCGGCGGGCGGCGCGGGCGCGGCGGGCGCCGCGCCCCGATCGCCGACATCAACGTCACCCCGCTCGTCGACGTGATGCTGGTGCTGCTGATCATCTTCATGATCACCGCACCGCTGCTGGCCTCTGCCGTGCCGATCGACCTGCCCGAAAGCCGCGCCAAGCCGATCGAGACCGAGGAGCAGGAACCGGTCCAGCTGTCGATCAACGCCGACGACACGCTCTACATCGGCGAAGAGGTGGTGCCCGAGGCCGAACTTCCCGCCCGTCTCGACGCCATCGCGCGCGAACGTCAGGGCGAGGACAAGCCGCGCCAGATCATGCTGCGCGCCGACAAGGGGCTCGATTATGGCCGCGTGATGCGCGTGATGGGCGAACTCAATCGCGCGGGACTGACGCGCATTTCGCTGGTAACCACGGGCGCGGAGGGTGCTGCCGAAGCCGCACCGACCGCCGAGACCGCGGTCACCGACGGTTCAGAAACGGGGCAATAGGGTCGCATCATGGCCGCAGCACGGGCATTGGGGGGAAAGGAAAGACGCGGCTTTGCCATCGCGGTGGCGGCGCATGTCGTGATCATCGGTCTTCTTTCCGTCCAGTGGACTGCGGGCGAGCGCCGGTTCGACAATCCACCGATGGAGGTCGATCTGATCGCCGAAACCGCGGTGCAATCAACCGCGCCGGTGATCAGCGAAACCCCGCCCGCGGCGCGGCTGGGCGAAGAGGATATGACCGACATCGTGGCGCCCGAACCGACGCCCGCGCCGCCGCTGCCCGAACCGATCGTCCGCCCGACGCCTGCGCCGACCCCGAAACAGGTCGCGCGACCGAAGGCGCAGCCCAAACAGACCCCGCCCGCGGCCGCCAAGGCGCAGCCCAAGGCCGCGCCCAAGGCGCCCCCGGCCAAAGATCGCCCCGCGCGCCCGACCGGACGCCTTGACGGAATTGCCGAAGGGCTGTCGAAATCGCAGCCCAAATCACCCGCCAGCAAGGGCGCACCCGCCGCGGCCACCGCGGCCGAGGTGCGCCGCTCGATCGACGTCAGCATCAAATCGGCCGTCGCGCCGCGCTGGAACGGGTGCCGCATTTCGGGCGTCGATGTCGATCAGCTCAAGACCGTCGTCAAATTCCGCCTGACGCAGTCGGGCGCCCTCGCCGGCTTCACCAGCGTCACGACGTCGGGCGAAAACGACAGCAACAAATTTCAGATTCAGCGGCACCAGGAATGCGCCAAACGCGCGGTCGAACTTGCCGCACCTTTCGATCTGCCCGAGGATAATTACAGCTTTTGGCAGAATTACACGCTCGATTTCATCAAGAGGTAAGAGACATGTTCCTTCGCCCGATCGGCCTCTCGCTCGCGCTGCTCATGACCACCGCCCCGGTGCTCGCGCAGACCGCCCCCACCCCGCCTGCGGTGACGCCCACCGAACCGCGCGAAACGATCGAAGGCACGCTGTCGCAGGACCGCACCGTCATCGCCATCCCGGCGCTCGCCACCTCATCGGTGCAGACCGTCGCGGGGCTGCGCACCGACAGCCTTGGCCGCCAGATCGCCGAAGTGATCGCCGCCGACCTTGAACGCAGCGGCCTCTACGATCCCTTCGGCCCCAGCGGCGTCCGCGCGATCACCCGCGCCGAGGTGCAGGCGCCGCGCTTTGCCGACTGGCAGGCGCGCAACGCCGAAAATGTCGTCCACGGCTTCGTCGATGCCGGATCGAACGGCAGTCTGATCGTCGGCTGTTACCTCTACGACACCGCGCTCGGCAGCGAGCTGGTGCGCAAGGGGTTCGAGATCCAGCCCGGCGACTGGCGCCGCGCCGCGCACAAATGCGCCGACGCGATCTATTCGCGCCTGTCAGGCGAAGCGCCCTTCTTCGACAGCCGCATCGCCTATATTGCCGAAAGCGGCCCCAAGGGGAACCGCATCAAGCGCCTAGCGATCATGGACAGCGACGGCGGCAACCACCGCTTCATCACCAACGGGCAGGCGCTCGCCATTTCGCCGCGATTTTCGCCCGATTACAAAAAGATCGTCTATGTTTCCTATCTGAACAACCGCGTCCGCGTCTTTATCTACGACGTCGCCAGCGGATCGCAGAAGCTGGTCACCGAAAGCGGCAATGCGACCTTTGCGCCGCGCTGGTCGCCCGACGGCACCCAGATCCTCTATTCGATGGCGGTCGGCGGCAATACCGACATTTATCGCATCTCGGCCAACGGCGGCACCCCGGTGCGGTTGACGAGCACCCCGGGGATCGACGTCGGCGGCAGCTTCTCGCCCGATGGGCGCAAGATCGTGTTCGAAAGCGACCGGTCGGGCAGCCAGCAAGTCTATACGATGAACATCGACGGGTCGAACCAGCAGCGGATCAGCTTTGGCGGCGGGCGCGCCGCGACCCCCGAATGGTCGCCGCGCGGCGACCTGATCGCCTTTACCCGCATGGGCGGCGGCGAATTCCGCATCGGGGTGATGACTCCGTCGGGCGGCAGCGTTCGGATGCTGACCAACAGCTGGCAGGACGAGGCGCCGACCTGGTCGCCGAACGGCCGCGTCATCCAGTTTTTCCGCACCACCCCGGGGCGCGAGGGCAAGTCGAGCCTGTGGCAAGTCGATCTGACCGGCGTCAATCTGCGCCGTCTGCCTACCCCGCAGGATGGATCGGACCCCAGCTGGGGGCCGGTGCTGCCGTAAGGAAAGCGGAACCAAAATCGGCCATCAGGGTTCCCATAATGGCATAAAATGGCGGCAAAATGGGCCGAGACGAGATTTTTCGAGCAACAACAAAAGGACAGACGACATGACGATACGCAAGAGCACCGCAATGATAGCGGCGATCACCATGCTTGCCGTTGGCGCCTGCGCGAAAAAAGCGCCCGATACGCTGCCCCCTGTCCCCGAAGGCACCGGCACCGATACCGGAACCGATACGGGCACCGGCGTGATTCCGGGGTCGCAGGAAGATTTCCTGGCAAGCGTCGGCTTGGAAGGCGACCGCATTTTCTTTGGCTTTGACCAATATAATGTCGACAGCGAGGACATGGCGACGTTGCAGACGCAGGCGCAGTGGTTGCAGCGCAACCCCGCGGTGCGCGTCACGCTGGAGGGCCATGCCGACGAACGCGGCACCCGCGACTATAATATCGCGCTCGGCGAACGCCGCGCCAATGCGGCGAAAAACTATCTGGCCTCGCTGGGCATCGATCCCTCGCGGATCAGCGTCATCAGCTATGGCAAGGAACGCCCCGCCGAACTCGGCTCGACCGAAGAGGCCTATGCCAAGAACCGCCGCGCGGTGACCGTCGTCATCGGGCGCTGATCAGCGGCCATAGCGGCACCGTCGCGAAAGCGGCGGTGCAGGCAAAGACACCGAAGGGGACCCGTCGCTGCACCAGCGGCTGGTCCCCTTTTCGCTGGGCGATCAGCGCCCAGATGATGCCGCCCAAGCTGGCGAGGAGCAGCAGCAGCGGCAGCGCCTGCCATCCAAGCCAACAGCCAATCGCGGCGACCAGCTTGGGATCGCCGCCGCCCATGCCCTCGCCGCCGCGCGCGCGGCAATAGGCCCAGGCGATCAGCGCGAGCACCGCGCCGCCGGCGAGCGCACCGATCCAGCGGTCGAGCAATGACGCATCGAGCAGCGGGCCCGCCAGCAGCAACCCCACCACCGCCAGCAAAGCGCTCAACCGGTCGGGAAGCCAGAAGTGACGGGCATCGAGGAGCGCGAGCGGTAGCAGCAGCCAGCCGAATAGCGCCCACAGCCAGCCGGACGTCCCCGGCATGATCGTCAGCGCAATCCCGCCGATCAGCGCCGATCCCAATTCCACTCGCCAGTGGAAAGGATCGATCGCTGCGCGGCACTTCTGACAACGTCCGCGTGCCAGGATTGCCGAAAGCAGCGGCACAAGCTCTGCGATGCCAAGCGGCCGCCCGCACCCATCGCATTGCGAGCGCCCCAGCACCGAACGCCCCACGGGCCAGCGCAGCACCAATGTCGCGACAAAACTGCCGAGGACCAGCCCGATCAGCACGGCGAACGGGACGCCCATGCCAAAGGGCAAGGCATCCAGGGCCGTCACGTCAGAAGCGACCCGTCGTCGCCAGTACGAAACCGCCCGAACCGGCCTTGAAGCCCAGCGTCGCCAGCGCCGCCGCCATCGCCGGATCGCGATCGACGTTGATCGCCAACCGGGCGCGATAAGCGCCGCTGCCGTCGAACGACAAGGTCAGCCGTTCCATCCCCGACTGGCTGGCCAGCGCCGCCTGCACGCGGCCGTTCGCACAGCCAAGCGGCCCCGCCAGCCCGCGCGACAGGTCGAGCCCCGCGATGGGCGCGCTGACCGCCAGCTGAATGCGTCCGCTGGCGCTGGTGCATTTTCCGGCGCCATCAAAGCGCAGCGTAGCGCCTTCGAACCGGATGGTGTCCACAGGAATCATCCCAAGCCCGCCCGACATTGTCGTCGTCCCGTTGACTTCGGATACCCCGCGCGGATTGCTGCCGTGCAGCCGCCCCGCCAGCGCGCCGAGCCGCGGGTCGGTGCGCGAAAAGACGAGTTCGGTATCGCCCTCGAGCAGCGCCAGCGGCGACAGGCTCGCGCGCACGGTCCCCAGCGGCAACGCGCCCAGCCGCGCTTCAACCAACTCGCCCGCCCACACCGAACCGCGCACCTCGCGCGCGGTCACCCCGGCGTCGGTCGCGCCCGACCATGCAAGCGCGAGCCGCATCGGAAAGGTGGCGACGATCAGGACGAGCGCCAGCAACAGCGCCGCGACGCCCCAGCGTTGCCGTACGCTCATTGGCCACCCTTCCGAAGTTCGGCCGTCAGTCCGACGGTACCGTCGGCGGCGGGCGTGATCGTCAATTGGTCGATAACAAAGCCCTGCCCCTCGAGCGACGCGAGCCAGTCGGTCAAGACCGGCGCGCGCGCGGTGGCGATGGCGATTGTCGCCTGCCCTTGTCCGCGCGCCTCGTTGCGGTCGAGCGTCAACCCGATTTCGCCCGCCGATTGCGCGAGATATTGGTCGATCGCGACGGCATCCACCGCCGTCGCCACCGATGTCGCGGGACGCTGAGCCAGCAATTGCACCTTGGCGGCGACGCGGCCTTCGCGTTCGATCGCGGCGCGATGTCGGCTTTCCAGATCGACGAACGCCGCAACCGCCGGGCGGCCAAGACCCCAGACGAGCACGCCGACCGCCAGCACCCCCGCGATCGCGACCAGCCAGCGTTCGCGCTGCGACAGCCCGGTCCACCAATTTTGCAGCCCTTCGGTCATGGCACCGCCCGGATCGTGATATTCGCCATCTGCTGGCCGTCGCTGCCCGCCATCGGCTGCGCGGTGACGCGATAGCCGCGCGCCTGGAGCGCGAGCAGCACCTGATTAATGTCCTCGACGCGCGGTGCGGCAAGTGTCGTCGTCAAGGTTCCGTCGGTGCGGTGCGAGAGCGTTTTGAGCGCGACCCCCGGTGCATCGCGCATCGCGTCGTAGAGCGCCGACGCGGGGACCGAAAAGGCCAGCGGGCCACCGCCTGCGGTCGCCAGGCGGCGATCGAGTTCGGCCTCCGCCGCCGTCGCGTCGGGCGCGGTGACGCCCGCCTTTTTCGCCATCGCGACGACTGCTTCATCGGCGCGGCTGCTGTCGCGCGACAAACGAAACGCGTGGATGATCGGTATCAGCAGGCTGACGACCAGCAGCGCGATCGCCAGCCGCTTGACCAGCCGTACCAACGCCGGGTCCAGCGACCAGCTCCGCCGCGGCTTCCACGCGCCGCTCAGCAGGTCGAGCGGGGGCGCTGCGAGCGTCAGCAACAGCGCGTCGCGCATCCGTTCGGCATCGAGCGGCGCAATCGCGTGACCGCCCGCGATCAGCGGATCGAGTTCGGGGTCGGAAACATAGGCGCGGTCGGTGGAACGGACGATCTGTTCGCGGCCGACCTCGGCCGACCACAGTCTGTCGGGTTCGGGCGGCGGCACCGCGGCGGCGGCGGGAATGATCGCGGCGGGTGACAGGCTGCGCGCCGCCAGCCAGTCGGTCCATGCGGTCATCGCCGCATGCGTCGTCACCGCGACCGGCGCCGCCTGACCCGCTTCCACCGGCTGGCCCGCGACGACGTGCAGCAGTGCCGCGTCGCCCAAGCTGGCTTTCAAGGCGTCGATCCGCGCCGCCGCCATCGCCTGCGCGGGCGCCGCTTCGGGATAGGCCAGCCAGCGCAGCGGCACGTCACACGCCGGAGCGAGCGCGATCAGCCGATCGTCGGCATCATCGCTATGCGGCTTTTCCCACGCATCGACCCAGCCGTCATCCTGCCCCGAATCGACGATCACGCCATCGTCGACGCGCAGCCATGCGGGGTCGGGTGCGTCTCCGTCACCGAGCGCCGCCACGGGGGGCAGCCAAAGAACCAGCGTCGCGCTCATCTCAGTCGGCTTCACCCCAGTCGCGCCGCACGACCGTCGGCGGCGCGAGCCCGGCCGACGGCGCACCGCCATTGGCGTCGATGAGCGAAACTGCCGTCAAAAAACCGTCCCCCATCGTCACATTCGTCGTCAGGCTCAGCCAGCGGCTCGTCACCCCGGCCTGCTCCGCGACGTCGGTCGGCGGGTCGAACCCTTCGAACGGCGCCGCCTCCCAGAATCGCACGCTGCTGCCATAGCCGCCCGCGGGACGCGCCGCCAGCGCCGCCCGCGCGTTAGCGAGCGTGATTTCGCCGGGGACCAGCATCGCGATCAGCGGCGCCTGCTCGGGCGCCAGCGTGTTGACGTTGAGCCGCACCGGCTCGGTCGCCGGCAAGACGCAGATCCAGCGTTTCAGCTGCGCATAGATTTTCGGACTGACCCCACGCACCGCGCGCAGCTCGCTGACATCGGCCATCTTGCGGTTGGCGGGCAGATAGGCCCCCGGCATCGCGCGATAGGCGTTGTCCTCGGCACCCAGCGGGCCTTCGTTGCTGTCGCTGTCGATCCAGTCCGCCGCCGCCCCCGCGATCGCCTGCGCCTGCCCCGGATCGATTCCGAGCAACGTCATCAGCTCGCCGAACTGGCGCATCGACCCCGACCGCTGGCTGAAGCGTCCCGGGGCGGTTTCGGCGACGAGGCTGTTGAGGTTGAAGCAATTATTGGCGTCGGCCAGCTTTGCCCGCCCCTCGCCGCCGGGCAGCGGCAGGACGAAATCACGCCCCAGCCAATCGCCCGCGAGCGTCAGCTTGGCGGGATCGCGCCCGACCAGATCGGCGACGCGGCGCAGCGCAATCTGTTCGGCGGCGAAGCTATAGGCGCGGCCCTGATCGACCGTCGCCGCGCTGCCCGCGATCCGCGTCGCGAGCGTCAGGCGATCGAGCGCGGTCGCCGCGATCACCGCCATGACCGCGACCAGCAACAGGACGCTGAGCAGCGCGGCACCGCGTTCGCCGGGCGGGCGGCGCATCATGGCGCCGGGCTTTCGGCGATAGGCGGCCGCGGTAGCGTTGGCGCGGTCAGGAACAGCATCGTCAGCGCCTCGCGCCCGCGGCGCGACACGCGCACCTCGACCGCGCGCGGCAGACGGTCGCCGGGTTCGGACGTCCAGCTGTCACCCCAATTACCGCGCTCGTCGCGGTATCGGACGGCAACGCCGGTTACATCGCCGATCAACCGGTCGCCCTCGCCGAGCGCGGTGCCGTCGAGCATCGGCTGCGTCGCGCGGCGCCACTCGCCGCCGACCAGCGCATAGGCGACGCGCTCGAGCGCGGGCCGCGGCGATCCATCGATCGACCCGGCACCGCCATGGACAAAGGCAAAGCCGGTGGACGAACCAATGAAGGTCGGCACCGCCTCGCCCGCCGGGCCGCGCGTCGCGCGCTGCACCGCTTGCGCGAGATCGTTCGCCATCACGGCGCGGAGCCGGTTGACCCCGCCCATCGCCTTTAGCCGGCTCTGAACCGCATCCTGCGTATCGACGCTGCTGCGCAAGAGCCCGACGCCCATCGCCGCGATCGCGGCGAAGATCGACAGCGCGACGAGCATTTCGACGAGGGTGAAGCCATTCGGATATGCCCCCACCTCCGTTCGTGCTGAGCTTGTCGAAGCACCGTTCCTCCTTCTCGACGTCGCAGAGAAAGAACGGCCCTTCGACAGGCTCAGGGCGACCGGAAACAGGGGGGCGGCGCGCAATCTCATCGCGACGGCCGGATGATCGTCAGCACCGCCTGCCCACGCCCGCTTTCGGGGCGGACGGTGAGGTCGATGCGCAGCAGGCTGTCGTCGGCGGTTCGCGCGACGCGCTGTTCGACGCGCCAGTTGCGTCCTGCATTGGCCACCCCGATCGCGCTGTTGCCGATCGTGGGCGGCGCCGGATCGGTCCACAGCTCGACGGCGCGATTTTGCGCGACGATACCCGCCATCGTGCTTTCGTCGAGGTCGCCCGCGGTGCGCACCGCATAGGCGTCGAGCCGGATCAGCGCGAGCGCGGCGATGCTGATGACGCTCAAGGCCACGAGCATTTCGAGCAGGGTGAAGCCGCTTTCGCGTGTCTGGCCGCGCTCACTGGCCACGGCTGACCTCCCCCGTCGCCGAGACGCGGACGATCTCGCGCGCATCGCCGCCGGTCAGCACGACCGCCTGCGGCGTCGGACTGATGCCGACGCGATCGAACAAGATGCGCGCCGCACCGCGGCCATCGCCCGCCGAAAACCGGACATCGCCCGGCCAGTTGCGATGTTCGAAGGCGCGTCCGGGAAGCGGCTGCCATTCGCCGCCGATCCGCCGCTCGAAGCCATAGCCCGACGGCGCGAAATTGACCGCGACGCTGCGCCCTTCGATCACCGCGACATCGCGCGCCGCGGCGAGGCGCGCGGCGAGCCGGTCGGCTTCGCTGCGTACGCTCCGTTCCTCGCCCGGAAGCGTGAGCGCGACCGCGGTCGCGGCGAGCGCCATGATCGCCAGCACGATCATCAGTTCGACGAGGGTAAAGCCGTTGGCGTGGGGACGCGGGCGCGTCTCAGCTGTCGGCGCGAATATCCGCATTGTCGTCGGTCCCGCCGGGCGCGCCATCGGCGCCGAGCGACCAGACGTCGAACGCCTTTCCGTTCGGCCCCGGCGCCTGATAATTATAGGGGCGCCCCCACGGATCGGCGGGCAGTTTCTTGATATAGCCGCCGCGGCGATAGCGTTCGGGCTGTGCGAGCGAGGGCGGCGGGGTCGACAGCGCATTCAGCCCGTCGGTCGATGCGGGATAGGTCAGATTGTCGAGCCGATATTGTTCCAGCGCGCTTTCCAGCGTCGCAATATCCGCCTTCGCCTTGGTCACCATTGCCCGATCCTGGCTGGGCAGGACGTTGATCATCACGACGGTCGCGAGCAGGCCGATGATGAAGATCACGACCATCAGCTCGGTGAGCGTGAAACCGCGCTCGCCCTTTTTGCGGCGGCGGCGGACCGGTGCGCGGCCTTCGCCGGGAAAGGAGGTGTCGAGCATCAGGCGAAGGAAAAGCTGCATCAGCGACATTTATTATATTCCGGCAAGGTTCTGCAACTGAAGGATCGGAAGCAGGATGGCGAGGATGATGAGGGCGACGCACGACCCCATAAGGACTATTATGACAGGTTCGAGTAACGCCATCGATGCCGCCGTAAAGCGGTCGAATTCGCGCTCCAGATAATCGGCCGCGCGCTCGAGCATCACCTCGAGCCGCCCCGCGCTTTCACCGCTCGCGGTCATATAGACGAGCAGCGGCGGAAAGACGCCAGCGTCGCGGAGCGCGGCCGACAGGCTGCCCCCGGCGCGGACCTGATCGACGATGGTCGCGGTCGCGCCGGCGAGCGCGGCGTTGCGGATCGTCGGGAGCGTGAGCCGCAGCCCCTCGACGAGCGGCAGACGGCTCGACACCATCGTCGCCAGGGTGCGGGCAAAGCGCGCGGCATAAAGATCGCGGAGCAAGCGGCCGAGGAGCGGCAGGCGCAGCAGCCGCGCATCGACCCGCGCCTTGAACGCGGGCCGCCGCATCGCCGCCGCCCAGCCGAAACTCGCCGCGACGAGGAGCAGCGCAATCAACCACCACCAGTTTGCCGCAAAGCCCGAAATCGCAATCACCGCACGCGTCAGGAACGGGAGCTGCTGGCCGGTGTCGGTGAATTGTTCGACGACGCGCGGGACGACGAAGATCATCAGCGCCGCGACGACGCCGATCGCGACCACCGCGAGCACGATCGGGTAAGCGAGTGCGGCGATCAGCTTGCCGCGCACCTCGGCCTGCCGTTCGAGCAGATCGGCGAGGCGCGCGAGGATGGTCGTCAGGCTGCCCGTGGTTTCGCCGGCGGCGACCATCGCGCGGTAGAGCGGCGGAAAGCTGGCGGGCTGGCGCGCCATCGCGTCGGCAAGGCGGCGGCCTTCGAGCAAACCCGCGTGGACGTCGCCGATCACGTCGCGCGCCTTCTCCGCCTCGCTCTGCCGCGTCAGCGTGCGCAGCGCTTCCTCGAGCGGCGCGACCTCGGCGAGCGTCGCGAGCTGGCGCGTGAAGAGCGCGAGTTCCTTCGACGACAATCGGGTGCGGCGAAAGGCAAAGAGCGAATGCCCCGCCGTCGGTTTCGCGCCCGCCGCCGCGACTTCGACGATATGAAATTTGCGGCGAACGAGATCGGCGCGCGCGGCGTCGTCGTTCGCGGCGGTCAGCCGCCCCTTGCGTTCGCGGCCCTGGCTGTCGATCGCCACATAGCGATAATCAGGCATCGATTTCCTCGCGCCGCGCGATGCGGATCGCTTCCTCGGCGGTGGTCAGCCCCTTGGCCACCATCGCCCGCGCCGATGACGCCAGCGTCGGCGCTTTCAGGAAGGCGTGCTTGGTGATCATCGCCTCGTCGCCGCCGTTATAGATGTAGCGGCGCACCGTCTCGTCGACCTTGATCGCCTCGAACACGCCGATGCGGCCCTTGAAACCGGTGCCGCCGCACTGGTCGCAGCCCTTGGGGCGCCAGATCACCGTGCCGATGTCGAGCCCGAGGATCGCGGCCATGCTGTTGTCGGCCTGCACCGGTTCGCGGCAATTGTCGCAAAGTTTGCGCACAAGGCGCTGGGCGATCACGGCGCGCAAGGTTGAGGCGAGAAGAAAAGGTTCTACTTTCAAGTCTTTAAGGCGCGTTATTGCGCCGACGGCGTCATTGGTGTGGACGGTCGAGAGGACGAGGTGGCCGGTGAGCGAGGCCTGCACCGCGATGTCGGCGGTTTCGCGGTCGCGAATTTCGCCGACCATCACGACATCGGGATCCTGGCGCAGGATCGCGCGAAGGCCCGCGGCGAAATCGAGCCCGACCTTGCTGTTCACCTGTGTCTGGCCGACGCCGTCGACGGCATATTCGACCGGGTCTTCGACGGTCAGGATATTGCGCTGGCCGTCGTTGAGCTGTTTGAGCGCCGCGTAAAGCGTCGTCGTCTTGCCCGATCCGGTCGGGCCGGTGACGAGGATGATGCCATTGGGTTCGGCGAGCGCCTCGCGCAAAATCTGGTCGGCGGCGCCCGACAGGCCGAGCACGTCGAAGTCGATCCCCGCCGCATCCTTGTCGAGGATACGCATCACGACGCGCTCGCCCGCGCGGCTAGGCAGCGTCGAGACGCGGACATCGACCGCCTTGCCCGCGAGCGTCAGCCCGATGCGCCCGTCCTGCGGCACGCGGCGTTCGGCGATGTCGAGCCGCGCCATCACCTTGATGCGGCTGACCACCACCGGCGCGACATGCGGCGGCATCCGCAGATGTTCGCGCAGCACGCCGTCGGTGCGCATGCGGACGACGAGGCCGCTTTCATAGGGCTCGATATGGATGTCGCTGACGCCCTGGCGCACCGCTTCTGCGATGATCGCGTTGATCAGGCGGATCGCCGGGGCGTCGTCGGCGCTGTCGAGCAGATCCTCGGCGCTCGGGATGCCGAGTTCGAGGTCGCTGCCATCGAGCGACCCCGCCATCGCGGCGGCCGAGCTGTCGACGGCATAATGATCGGAGAGCAGCCGGTCGAAATCGGCGGCGCCCGCGGTCGCGACGCGCAGCGGCTGCGCCAGATAGCGCTTGACCTCGATCAGCACCGCCGGATCGCTGCCTTCGCGCAGCGTTGCGAGCCAGCGGCCCTCGCCATCCGGCGCGATGACGACGCCATGGCTGCGCGCGAAGCCGTAGGGAATATCAACCGGCGCCGGGGGAGGCGCCGCCGGTTCGATGTCGGTCACGGATAGTCTCCGGGCGGCGGCGCTGGCGTCTGCGAAACCGACGGCGGCACGTCGGTCGAGATGACGCGGCCATCGGGACCGCGCAGTTCGGGCAGGTTGACCGGACCGACGGTGATGTCGGCGGCGGTCGCCTCGGTCGGGACCGGCGGGACGGCGCCCAGATAGTCGCGCACCAGCGTATCGATCGCGGGCTCCTCGTCCGGGTTCCGCTGGAGCTGGAAGTCGCGGATATAGCCGTAACGCCGCGCGGTGAGCGCGGCATTATCCTCGCGATTGCGCAGGATCGTCGGGCGGATGAAGACCATGAGGTTGGTTTTCGACCGGGTGCGGCTGCGCGATTTGAACAATTCGCCGAGTAGCGGAATGTCGCTCAGAAGCGGGATGCGCTCGATCGTCTTGCGCTCGTCATCGTTGAGCAGACCGCCGATCGCGAGGATTTCGCCGTCGTCGACGGTGAGCACGGTTTCGAACGCGCGCTTGTTGAGGATGAGGTCGCTGTTGCGCGACGACACCGGCCCGGCGACGCTCGATACTTCCTGGCGCAGGAACATCTTCACCTCGCCCGCGCCATTGACCTGCGGGGTGACCTCCAGCTTGATCCCGACCTCTTCGCGCTGAACGGTGCGGAAGGCATTTTCGAAATTGGTGCCGAGCTTTTCGCCGGTGGTGATCGGGACGTCCTGCCCGACAAGGAATTTTGCCGCCTGATTGTCGAGCGTGACGATGTGCGGGGTCGCGAGCAGGTTCGACGTCGTGTCCGATTTCACCGCGTTGATGATCGCGCCAAAGATCGTGTTCTTGCCGATGTCGCCCGCGAAGCCCGCGAACCCGCCCGTCGCCTGCAACAGCGATGCTGCCGCCGCTTCCTGCAGGCTGTTGCCGAGCGAGCTGTTCGTTTGCGTGACCGTCGTGTTGCCGTTGACCGTCGTCGTTTCCTGCGACAGCTGGTTCGCGGCATAGGCGCCGCCGAGCGTCAGGATATTGGGCGACGCATTGCTGTAGCTGGTCGCGACGAACGGGATATTCTTGCCGCCGAGCAGGAACTGGACGCCGAGGCGCTTGGCCGCATCGTCCCCAATTTCGACCACGATCGCCTCGACCAGCACCTGCTGGCGCCGGCTGTCGAGCTGGCGGATCAATTCGCCGAGCATGCGCTGCACTTCGCTGTTCGCCGCCACAATGATCGCGTTGGCGCCCTCGTAGCGCGTGACGATCGCGGGGCCGCGGGTCGAGATGCTGCCGCTGCCGCCCCCGCCGACCGATGTCGCTTGCGCCGGTGCCGCGGCGACGGGCGCGGTGCCGCCGCCGGACGACGACGATGAGGTAGACGCGGGCGGCAGGCCCGCCTTTTGTGCCGGATCGCTGCCGCCGCCGATCAGCTGTTGCAGCGTCGGCAGCAGCGTTTCGGCATTGGCATGTTCAAGCCAATAGACGCGAAGCTCGGTACCGCCCGCCGCCTTGGCGTCGAGGTCGTTCGCCATCGACACGAAGCGCGCGACGAGCGCTTGGTCGCCGCGAAGCGCGATGGCATTGCTGCTGTCGATCGGCACGATCGCGAGCGGCGCGCGCGCGCCCTCGCCCGCCGCGGGAACGAGCGCGGTCAGCGCCGCGGCGATTTCGCGCGCCCCAGCATTTTTGAGCGTGACGATCTGGCTGGTCGAGCTGTCGCGGTCGATGCTGGCGGCGAGCGCGCGGATGCGGCGAATATTGTCGGCGAAGTCGGCGACGACAAGGCTGTTGGCGTTGCGGTTCGCGGTGAGCGAGCCCTGCGCGCTGACCAGCGGGCGGAGGGTTTCGACCGCCGCGACCGCGTCAATATGCCGGAGACGGATGATTTCGGTGACGAACTGGTTCTGCGCCGCGCCGCCGCTGCCGATGCGGCCCGGCTGCGCGGCGGCGCCGTCGATCGGCTGGACGCGGTAGCTGCCATTGGGGCCGGGGACCGCGACCAGCCCGTTCGACCGCAGCGTCGACAGGAAAATCTCGAAATATTCGCTGCGCGACAGCGGCCGGTCGGTGACGACCGACACCTTGCCGTTGACGCGCCCGTCGATCACGAAGGTCCGCCCCGTGATTCGCGCCGCATCCTGGATAAAGGCGCGGATGTCGGCGTCGCGGACGTTGAGCGTATATTGGGCGGATGCCGGTACCGGAGCGGCGGATACGAGCGCGGCGGCGAGCATCAGGGACAGTTTGAAACGCATAAAACCTATTTCGAAAGAAAGATGGCGACGGGAACGACGCTGGCGCCGCGTTCGACTTCGAGCGAGATGCGCGCGCCGGGCGCGATCTGGTTGGCGAGCGCTGCGGCGTCGCTGGCCGACCCGATCGGACGGCCGTTGACCGAGCGGATGACATCGCCCGGGCGCAGCCCTGCGGCGCGGAACACCGCTCCGTCGCCCTGCGGCTGGACGACCAGTCCGGTAACGCGGCCATTTTCGGTCCGCGGCGCAAACCCGACCCCGGCCTTCAGCGTCGCGGGCGACATTTCGCCACTGGCGCTCACGCCGCTCGCCGCGCCCGACCCGACTTCGGGAGTCGGTGCGGGCAGCGGCGTCGCGGGCGTCGCGACCGGCGCCTCGCCGCTCTGGTCGAGGAACAGGCTTTCGCGGGCTCCGCCGCGATCGAGCAGGACATGATCGAAGGCGATACCGGCGAGCTTCAATCCCGGCGCAATCTCGTCGCCGACGGCATAGCTGGTCTGCACGCCATCCTCGCCCGCGATGATCGCCGAGCCGCCGCCCGTCGCCTCGTTGAGGTTGATTCCGAACAGGGTCAGCCCCGCCGACGTCACGGTCGCGGTGGCCGCACCCTGAGTGTTGCTGCGGAAAAAGGGATCGAGGCTGGTGAACAGCGCGCGCCGTTCGGCGGGCGAGGCGATGACCGCCGCCTGCGGTTGCCACGAGCCGAGCGGCGACAAGGGGGTGATGGCGGTCCAGAGCAGGCGGACGAGTTGCCAGATCAGCAGCGCGCCGAGCAAGCCGACGAGCAGCGCCGGCCAGATCTCGCGCGGCGAGCGCTTGCCGGCGCGCAGCCAGGAAGGCAGCGCACGGGGCAACCGAACAGCCGATCCGGACATCAGCGTCGCCATTATTCTTCCCTGTCCCCCAACTGAAAAGCGGTCTCACGAATCGCCTAGGGGCGGTTGGTGACAATCAGTTGACCGGGAGATTACAGTTTTTTGACGGACGGGCGAGTCCGGTGCGGCGGGTGGGGGCCATGATCCTCCCTGTCGCGCAGCGATGGGGAGGTGGCAGCGCGGAGCGCTGACGGAGGGGCTTTGGCGCAGACGTAAATGCCCCTCCACCATCCCCGCTTTCGCGGGGACGGTCCCGCTGGCGCTGCGCGCCGTCTGCGACTCCCCATGGCTTCGCCACAGGGAGGATTGGAGCTTCAGAACTTCAGCGAAGCGCTGAGCGAGAAAGTCCGCCCGAGTTTATAACGGTTAAGGAAGAGGCGGTTGTCGCCGCTTTCCTGCACTTCCTGATATTTGCGCCCGGTCAGATTGCGCGCCTCGAACTTCAGCTCGATCTCCTTGTTCAGCAGGCTCAGCCCCTGCCGCGCAACGAAATCGACCGAGATGCCGGGCTTTTCGCGGATGTCGGGCTGGCCCGACGGACCGCGGCTGGTGACGCGCGGGCTGGCGAAGGTGACCAGAATTGTCTGCTGCGACAATTTGTCCTGATCTTCGAGCCCGATCTGGAAGTTGATCAGATGGTCCGACTGGCCGGTCAACGGCGATCCGTCGAAGAAGAAGTTGCGGGCATCCTGCACCACGCCGTTGATGACGGTGGTGTCGCCGGCGCCGACCTGAATCTCCGACTTCGTAAAGGTGTAGTTGCCGATCAGCACCAGCCGGCGGCTGGCCCAGAAGGCCGCATCCGACAGCGTGTCGAGCGCGAAATATTTCTGCACCTCGATCTCGCCGCCATACAGCAACGCCTTGGGCGCATTGGCAAAGCTGGTGTTCGCGACCGAATCGGTGCTGAGCGAGGTATAGGCCTCGATCGGGTTTTCGATCTTCTTGAAGAAGCCCGCCGCGGTCAGCCGCTGATCCTTGGCGAAATACCATTCGTAACGCAGCTCGGCGTTCCACAGCTCGCTGTCGCTGAGCGACGGGTTGCCGCGGAACTGGCGGTTCGATTCAGGATCCTGATAGATTTGCGCGATCAGCTCGCGGAACTGCGGCCGGGCGATGGTGTTCGATGCGTTCATGCGCACCTGCATATCGGGCGCGACTTCCCAGGTCAGCGTGACCGCGGGCAGCCAATAGCTGTTGTTCAGGTTGGTCTGCGCGATCGCGCTGCCGCCCGACCCGAACAGGTCGATCGGCACGACGGTCTGTTTGGCATCTTCGTACCGGATGCCGACATTGACGTTCATCCCCGACACAAGTTCGGCCTGCAGCTGGGCATAGCCGGCGTGCGTCGTCAGCCCGGCGTCAAAGGCGGCGGTGCCGTCCTGCGCCGAGGTTTCGAGCAGGGCGATGTCGTAAAGCTGGATCGTCGCGTCGGACAGCAGATAGTCGGGGCGGAGCTGCGTCACCGCGACCGGCAGCCCCGGGGCGCGGAACTGGAACGCCCGGCGCACCGCGGTGCGGCTGGTGTCGGTATAGGCGTAGCCGACCGTCGCGGTGATCTGCGGTGCCAGCTCGTACGACAGATCGACGCCGCCCGACCACAGATTTTCGTTGAGGTCCGAAAATGCGATCGTCGCATCGCCGCGGTTGCCGCCGAGATCGTTGACGAACTTGTCACCGGTGGGATCCTGCGTCGTCGGCAGATTGGTGCGGACATAGGTAAAGCCGCGCTCATAGGGCGCTTCGCGCTGCGAATTGGCATAGGCGCCGCGCAGGTCGAGTTTCAGCGCGTCGAACTGGAATTCGCCCACCAGCTGGGTATTGATCAGCTGGCGTTCGTACCAGGCGGTGTCCTGCTTCATGATGTCGCGGCCGACCTGGTTCGCGTCGGTCCCGAGCCCCAGCCGCGCCTGCTTCAACGTGTCGCGGATATAAAGGTTGGTCCACCGCAGCTTGTGATCGCCGAGTTCGAGCCCGAAGCCGATCAGGCCGTTCACGACGATGCGATTGTCGGTGATGACGCGGTTGTAGCTGGTCTGCGGATCGCCCGCGAGATCGAGGTTGAGAGAGGTCTGCTGCAACGTGTCGCGGGTGCGCCATTTGTTGCTGATCCCCGCGGTCGCGATGATCCCCAACTCGCCATCGGCAAAGGAGATCGTCGTGCCGCCGGTGATCCCCGCCGACCAGTTGACCGGGATATGGTTATTTTGTTGCAGCAGCGTCGTTTCGGCGTTGACCAGCTCCATCTGGATCGCTTCCAGATCGTCCTGGCTGTAATCGGCGCCCTCGAGGATCGGCTTGCCGCTGGCAAAGGCGGCTTTCAGCAGCGGCGGCACGTCGCGAGTGCCGTCGTCGAAACCGGTCCAGTCGGTGTCGCTGCCATAATAGGTATAGCCGAGCTCGTTCGTCGTCTCGCTGTCCCAGCCGATGCCGCCGCTGAAGGTCAGAAAGGGTTCGCGCGGGGTCGATTTGGTGGTGAGGTTGATCACGCCGCCGCCGAATTCGCCGGGGAAGTTCGCCGAATAGCTTTTCTGGACCAGCGTCGAATCGATGACGTTCGAGGGGAAGATGTCGAGCGGAACGACACGCTTCAGCGGTTCGGGGCTGGGCAGCGGCGAACCGTTCAGAAGCGCGAGCGAATAGCGGTCGCCAAGGCCGCGGACGTAGACGAAGCCGCTGCCGACGACCGACAGGCCGGTGACGCGCTGGAGCGAGCCCGAAATATCGCCCTCGCCGGTACGCGCGATGTCGGCCGACGACAGCACCGACACGACCTCGGGGGTCGCGCGGACGATATTGGGGGTGTAGCGGCCGGTGACGACGATTTCCTGATCGGCGCCGCCGGGGATCGAAATGTCGCCATCCTCGTCCTGCGCCGCAGCTTCGTCGGCGACCGGCTCGTCGGCGGCGGTCGGCGTATCGGCGGCGGGTTCGGCGCTGGCGTCCTGCGCGAGCGCAGCGGGCGCAACGAGCGCGGAGCTGAGAAGAAGCAGGCTGGCGAAGATCGGCCGCTTGGTCATGGTGAAAGTCCCCAAGGAATATGCAGGAAGGGAGCGGGCCAGCCCGTCAGGCGTGCCCGCTCCCCAATGGATCGCGAGCGATCAGGTCGTCGGGATGGCGCTGCAGCTGCCGCTGGCGGTGCCGAAGTTCGCCGTCGACGAGTTGCACGTCCAACCCTGGTACCAGGTGTCGTTGGCGTCGCGGACGGCGCCGACATAGGCCGTGGTGTCGAAGAAGGCGTTCAGCGTCTTGGCATTGAACGGCGTGAAGCCGGTTTCGGTCGCGCCATTGACGAACAGGTTGGTCAGCGTCGGGACATAGTTCGACCGGTTGTTCGTGCCGCCGTCGAAGATCGCCTGCACCTGCGCGTCGGTGACGCCGCTGGTGCCGCGGAACGGCGAGGCGTTGCACTGCATCGACACCGAACGGAACACCGGCGGTCCCTGTTCGTCGGCCGCGGCGCCCGCAGCCTGCACCGTCGTCGCGCTGTTCATGCCAAGGCAGCGGAAGCCCGGCGCCACGATCAGCCCGTTGGCAAAGGTATAGTCGGCGCCGCCACGGATCAGGATCGACACGCCGTTGCCCGCCGCATTGTTGCGGTGGATATAGGTGAAGTTCGACAGGTTCACGCGCTGGCGCGGCGAGGTGTCCTCGTTACCGTTCGAGTCGATTTCCATCATCGAGTCGCCGACCGCACCGCCTTCGCGCTGCACGCCGATGACGTACTGGATGTTGCCCTGATAGCCGACGTCGGTGTCGAGCCCGTCATCTTCGGCGCCGGTGACGACCAGATGCTTCATGTTGACGCGACCGCCGAACACTTCGATGCCGTCGTCCGAGCTGTTGTGGATCTGGACATGGTCGATCTGGGTGTTGTTGCCGACGCCCGACGGGGTCAGCCCCTGCAGTTCGCTCGCTGCCGACAGGATGAAGCCCGAATAGCGGATCTGGACATAGGACAGGCGGCCCGAATTGTCGCCCGGCTGCGCGCCGCCGTACAGCGCGTTCGACGTGCCTTCGGTGTCGCGCTCGCACGCTGCGGTGCCGGGGGTCGCGCCGGGGGCAAGGCAGTCGGTGATCGGCGCGCGGCCGAGCAGCACGATGCCGCCCCACAGCTGCGACGTCTGGTCGTTCGCCGAACCGACGACATTACCGCGGCCGGTGAAGATGATCGGCTGGGTCGGGGTGCCGACCGCGTCGATGCGGTTGCCGCGATTGACCGCGAGGAACGACACGCCGGTTGCGCCGAACACGGTGACGCCCGGATCGATCGTCAGCGTGACGACATTGTTGGTGCTGGTTGCGCCCTGGTCGGTGCCGACATCGACGCGGCCGGGCAGCGAATAGAGCACGCCGGGAACCTTCGGGATCGCGGTCGTCGCGGTGAAGCGCGTCGGGAAGCCGCAATTGCGCCATTCGCCGCCGGGACCGGTGATCGTGCCGAGGTTCGCCAGCTGGTCGGGACCGGCGATGGTCGGGCAGTTGGCGGCGGGCGTAACCCCCGTCGGGGTCGGGGTGGGGGTCGGCGTGGGCGTCGGGGCCGGTGCCGGGGCGGGAATGACGATCACGCCTTCACCCGGCGAAGCAACGCCGTCGGCGCCGCAGGCGGCCAGAATAGAACAAGCCACGCCGCTGAGCATGACCAAACGAACGCGTGCGAAAGCCGCCATGAAAATCTCCGTTCCCGGTGTGCGCCCCCGACGATGGTCGAGCCGCGCCCCTGATGAAAAATCACCGGTGAACGATGCTTCGCCCCCGGTGACGCCGCCACTAGGGTGATTCGATGACGGTCTGACGCCAGAGCCGTGACAGATGCGTGACGCTTTTGAGTCCAGTCGATGACAATCGCGGCGCAAAGCAGCTCGCGAGCGGCGCGGCGCCTTCGCACCTGCAAAAATAAATGCAGCGAAGCTCGCTTGCATCGCCCCGAAAGCTTTGCTAGGCGCCCGCTCCTACCCGGAGCCGGACCCGTTCGGCCCCATCATGATGTGCGGTCGTGGCGGAACTGGTAGACGCGCAACGTTGAGGTCGTTGTGGCCGAAAGGCCGTGGAAGTTCGAGTCTTCTCGACCGCACCATTCATCCAGATCACCGGGTACCGGCCTGACGCCGCGAGGCGCCAGCCCGCTCAGTTCGCCCAGTAGATATAGTCCTGCCCGTCGCGCCACGGCGCGTTCAGCGGCACGTCGATGCGCACCGGGCCTTCGATCAACCCGGGCCAGATCGGTTTCGCCATGCCCTTGTTCTGCGCCTCGATCAGCGCGTGCAGCGCCGCGACGCGCTGCGGGTCGCTCGCCGCGAGATCCTTTTGTTCGGTCGGATCAGCGGCGAGATTATAGAGCCGCGCCTTTTCGGGGCGTTTCGTCACCTGCAATTTCCAGTCGCCCGCGCGCACCGCGCGATAGTCGCCCGATCGCCAGAACATCGCGGACCGGCTGGCCGGACCGGCAAGGATATTTTCGCTATCGATCGTCCGGTCGCGCGGCACCGCGGCGCCCGCCGCGGCCGCGATCGTCGAGAAGATGTCGAGATGGCCCGTCACGTCGGCGCGCTGTGTCCCGGGTGCGATACCGCCCGGCCAGCGCATGAACAGGGGCGTGCGAATGCCGCCTTCGAAAAAAGTCGCCTTCCAGCCGCGGAAGGGCGCGTTCAGCCGCTCGATCCCGTTATACCACGCGCCGCCATTGTCGCTGGTGAAGATGACGAGCGTATCGTCGTCGATCCCCTGTTCTTTCAGCTTCGCCATTACGTCGCCGATCCGCCGGTCCAGCTGGGCGATCATCGCGCCATAGACGCGCGTCTTGTGGTCCTTGATCTGCGGCAGCCGGTCGTAATCAGCCTTGGTCGCCTGCAATGGGGTGTGTGGCGCGTTGAACGCGAGGTACAGGAAGAAAGGTCGATTGCGGTTCGCTTCGATCGCCTTCATCGCCTCTTCGGCGAAATAGTCGGTCATATGACCGCGCGGATAGAAACGCTTGCTGCTGTTGAAGGTCACCGCGTGACGCAGATTGGCCCACAGGAAGCGATCGATCGGATCCCATGGCAGTTTGGCATTGACGACCCCGGGATCATCCTCGCGCATGAACATCGCGCCGCCCGCCAGCACCGCAAGGGTTTCGTCGAAACCCTGCGCCTCCGGCCGCAAGGCGGGCGCCTCGCCCAGATGCCATTTGCCGATGTGCAGCGTGTGGTAACCCGCCGCCTTCACCGCCTCGGCAATCGTCACCTCGTTCGCGGGAACCCCCATGTCGGGATAGTCGGGGATGTCGGGGGTGATCCGGTCGCCATGAAAAATCGCCCGCAGCGGCCCGACGCCTTCGCCATGCGCCATGTTTTCGGCGAACTGGACGGGCACCGCGGTAAATTCGAAGCCGAAGCGCGTCGGATAGCGCCCCGTCATCATCGCGGCGCGCGACGGCGAGCAGGTGGCGTTGGCGGCATAGGCGGTGGTGAAATTCACCCCCTCGCGCGCCAAGGCGTCGATGTTCGGCGTTTTGACGATCCCGTCCGCGACGCCGCCGCCGTTCAGGCTGATGTCGTTATAGCCAAGGTCATCGGCGACGATCAGGATGATGTTGGGCGGGCGCTTGCCCGCGGCTGGCGTCGCCGGTCCCTGCTGCCACGCGACGGGCCGGTTCGGCTGCACCGGGTCGCGCCAGTCCTGCAGGATGCCGGGCAGGCGATATTTGTTCGCCTCGAATGCGAAATAGCCGCCGACGCCCAGCGCCGCGATGGCCCCCAATGCGATCCATCTTTTCTTCATGGCAACCCCCAACCTATCCTATCGTCAGCACGGCGATGTGCGCTAATGCCGCCAGCAACCCCAACAACAGCCCCATGGTGACCCGCGGGCTGGCGTAAAAAGCGATCTGCCGCTGGGTCGGGAACGAAAAGGTCGTCGCGATTCCCAGCAGCTTGGCCGGATGCGCCGCGCGGAACGCCGGGTCGCTGGCCATGCGGATCAGGTCGCGGCGGCTGCGGTATCGCATCGTGCCGACCAGCGACCAGCCGGGATCGGCGGGAACATTCCAGGCGTCGATATAGCCCCCAACCTTCCGCCCGACGAACAGCGGATGCCCGCCGCGCGCGATCAGGCCGCGGACGAAGGGGTCGGAGTAGCGCCGCAGCCATTCGCTGCCCTCGCGCGTTTCGCCGCTGTCCGGATCGGTGACCGGCCCGGCGCGCGTGCCGACCAGATTGACCATCACGAACTCGCGCCCGTCGTCGGCCTCCAGAAACGCGCGCAGCCGCGCCGCGTCATTCCCCGTTTCGGCCATGCGCGGTCCCAGCGTGGCCAAGAAGGCGTCAATCTCCTCGCGGCGAAGCGGGCGGCGCCAGCCATCGTAGAAAAGCAGGAAGGCGAGCCACAGCAGCAGCGCAGCAGCCCATATGCCCGCTATGGTCGCCCCCTGCCCGGCCATCGATCCCGCCTCCCCATTGCGCCGAAACTTATGACACTATATGTGTCATTTTATTCGTTGCGGCGCAAGACCGATCGCGACGCGGGCATTGACCCCGGCGTCAAGCTGGGCCAGCGGAGAAGCCATGACCAAGGCGGCGAGCAAATCGATGGCGACAAAGGCTGCTTCCGCGCGGGTCGACGGCCGCCGCGAACGCGGGCGATCGAGCCACAAGCGGATCGTCGAGGCGATGATGGAGCTGATCGTCGGCGGCGATCTGGCGCCGAGCGCGGCGCGCGTGGCCGAGGAGGCCGGGATCGGGCTGCGCACCGTGTTTCGCCATTTCGACGACATGGACGCGCTCTATGCCGAGATTACCGCGACGATCACCGAACAGGTGATGCCGATCGTCAGCGCACCCTATCCCGACCAGGACTGGCGCGCCAATGTCCGCGACATGGTGCGCCGCCGGGTGCGGGTGTTCGAAACCACCCTACCCTTTCGCCTCGCCGCCAATATCAAGCGGTACCAGTCGCCGTTCCTGATGGGGCAATATGGCAAGGTGGTGATGCTGGAGCGCGAGCTGCTGCTGCGCCTGCTGCCCGGTGACGTACTGACCGACCGGATCGGGGTCGAGGCGCTGTGCGCGGCGCTGTCGTTCCAGAACTGGCGCGTGCTACGCCACGATCAAGGGCTGTCGGCGGAAGAAGCCGGGACGGTTGTGATGCACATGGTCGAAACGCTGATGGCGACGATCGGGGGCACGGCTTGAAGCGGCGCGCGGCGGCGGCGATCGCGGCGCTGGGCGCGCTGGCCGGGTGCGGGACCGCGGTGGACGAACCGCCCGCCAAGACCGCCGCCCGCGAATGCCCGGCGATGCCCGCCGAGGATTATGCGTGGATCCCCGGCGCGACCTTTACCATGGGCGCCGATGCGCGGCTGCCCGAAGAGGGACCGCCGCGCGAGGTTCGCGTCGCGGGCTTCTGGATGGCGACGCACGAGGTGACCAACGCCGAGTTCGCCGCCTTCGTCAAGGCGACCGGATACGAAACCCTTGCCGAGCGCGACCCGCCGCCGCTGCCGGGCGCGCCGCCCGACATGCTGGTCCCCGGCGGCGCGGTGTTCACTGCGCCGACCGACGGCAATCCCAATTGGTGGCGCTGGGTCGTTGGCGCCGAGTGGCGCCATCCGGCGGGACCCGGTACTGCGATCGAGGGGAAAGACCGCGAGCCGGTGGTGCAGATCGGTTATGACGACGCGCTCGCCTATGCGCGCTGGGCGGGCAAGGCGCTGCCCAGCGAGGAACAATGGGAACTGGCCGCCGCCACGGGCGGTGCCGACCGCCATGTCCCGGTCGATACGGCGGGCAGGCCGCAGGCGAATTATTATCAGGGCGCCTTTCCGGCGCGCGACCTTGGCACCGACGGCTTTACCGGTCGCGCGCCGGTCGCCTGTTTCCCCGCCGACGAGCATGGCGTCCACGACCTGATCGGCAATGTGTGGGAATGGACGACCAGTGCGGCGGGCGGCGAGAGCAATGTCATCAAGGGCGGCAGTTTCCTGTGCGCCGCAAATTATTGCGCGCGCTATCGCCCCGCGGCGCGGCAGTTTCAGGAACGCAGCCTGGGGACCGACCATATCGGGTTTCGGCTGATCGATACGGCGCGCCCGGCGCCGACGGGGTAGGTTGGCGGCAAAGCGATGACCGGGAGTGGCCGGTTGCTGCCGTGACGATCCTCCCCCAGCGGGGGAGGGGGACCACCCGAAGGGTGGTGGAGGGGCACAGGCGGTTAACGCAGCGCTAGACTGGACGACCAAACTTTCCGGGAACCTCGCAGCGGAGCGCTACATCGACGACAAGGTAAACCGAAGGTGCCCCTCCACCAGCTTCGCTGGTCCCCCTCCCCGTTCCGGGGAGGATCGGCAACGTCCGTTCTCCATCCCAAAGCCGACAACGGTCTAGATCACTGGAACTACCGCCGCGCACGCCGCCGCCAGCCCCAGACCAAGAGCGTCAGCGCCAGCAACCCGCCGCCCAGCCACAGCGCCGCCTTGATCGCGCGCTTCTTCCCCTGCTGCTCCCACGCATAGGCGTTGATCTGTTCGTTGGCGGTGTAGCCCGCGGGCATGTCGAGCACGCCATTGGCTTTGGCATAGGCGCGGTAGTCGGCGAGCATCGCAGCGAACCGTTCGGGCTGCGCCGCCGACAGGTCGCGCGTCTCGCCGGGGTCGGATTTGAGGTCGAATAGCCGCCATTTTCCGTCGCCGGTCGGGGGCAGATTCCGCACCAGTTTGTAATCGCCGCGGAACAGCGCCGCATTGCCCGACAGCTCGTAGCCGAGCGGCGTGTCGCCATGCACGCTGTCCGTTTGCCCGGTCAGCATCGGGACGAGGCTGCGGCCCGTCACCGGCTCGACATCCTTACCCTGCCAGCGGCCACCATGGCCGGCGACCCCGGCGAGTTCGGTCAGCGTCGGCAATATGTCGGTCACATGCGCCAGCCCGTGACGGATCGCGCCCGCCTGCACCTGTTTGTTCCCCGGCCAGGTCACGATCAGCGGGACGCGCAGCCCGCCCTCGGTCGCGCTGAATTTATATCCCGACAAAGGCGACGCCGCGGCGCTCGCCCAGCCGGGTCCGATCGCGCTGAAGCTGCCGCGGCGCCCGATATTGGCGGTCGACAGGTCATATTGCATGTCGAGGAACAGCCGGTTGCGCAGGCTGCCGAACGGGTTGGTCGGCTCGGCGCCATTGTCCGACAGGAACACGAAGATCGTGTTGTCATAATCGCCGGTGGCCTTCAGATGCGCGACCAGCCGCCCGACCTCGCGGTCCATCGCGGTCGCCATCCCGGCATAGGCCTGCATCACCCGCACCGCGGCGGCGCGTTCGTCGGCGTCCAGCTTTTGCCAATCGGCGGTCGTCGGCATCGTGACGATCGGTACACCCGCAGGGACGATGCCGAGCGCGGCGGCGCGCTTCACCCGCGCCTGCCGCAGCGCGGTCCAGCCGTCCTGGTACAACGCCGCATAGCGGGCAATATCGCTGTCGGGCGCCTGCACCGGGATATGATTGGCGAGGAAGTTGATCGAGGCGAGGAAGGGTTTGCCGCTCGCCCGGTCCGCCTCGACATAATCGATCATCTTCTGGACGACGAAGCGTGAGGAGTAATAGTCCTTGGGCAGTGTCGCGGGTTTGCCATTTTCGGTCCACGCGGCGGTGTCGTACAGCCCCTCGATCGGGCGCTGCTCGAAATTGTCGGCGCCCGCATCGGCCAGACTGTATGCCCGGTCATAGCCGCGCGCGTGCGGCAGGCGGGTCGCGTCGCTCCCCAGATGCCATTTGCCGGTAAAATAAGTGCGATAGCCCGCCGCCTTCAGCAGCTGGGCAATCGTCACCACGCGGTGGTTCATCACCGTGTCGTACCCGGGCTTGCCGCGATGTTCGTCGGGGATCGTCTCGGGCATGTTGCCGAGGCCGTTGCGGTGGTTCATCACCCCGGTCTGGAGCATCGCCCGCGTCGGCGAGCAGGAACCGGCGACATGGAAATTGGTAAAGCGCGTCCCGGCATAGGCGAGCGCATCGAGATTGGGGGTCGCAAATTCCGCGCCGAATGCGCCGACATCGGTGAACCCCCAGTCGTCGGCGAGCAGGATGACGATATTGGGCTGGCGCGGCGGCGTCTTTTCCCCCTGCGCCTGAACCGGCGCGGCCAGCAGCAGCGCGGCGCCAAAAATGATGGCAGTACGCGGGAACCGGCCCTTGCGACCCGGCACGTTGGTGGTCCTCACGCGCACTGCCATCGCCCCCTCCCCATGGGATAATGGCACTTACTATGCCAATATATCGGCGAGTCAAGTTGGGGCGAGCGGACTAGCGTTCGCGATATTCGGGCGCACGTTTTTCCAGGAAGGCAGCGAGCGCCTCGCGATGGTCTTCGGTCGCCGACAGGATCACCTGCTGGCGATCCTCGATCGCCATCGCGGCGTCGAGGCTCTGCGCATCGATGTTGAGATTGAGGGCCTGTTTCGACAGCCGCAGGCCATAGGGGCTGGTTGCGAGCATCTCGTCGGCGAGCGCGAGGCCGCGACCCAGCAGTTCGTCCGGTTCGACGATCTCGCTGACCAGCCCGGCGCGCAGCGCGCGCTCGGCATCGATGAAGCGCCCGGTCAGGATCATCTCCGACGCGAGGCTCGCGCCGACCAGCCGCGGCAGGAAATAGCTCGACGCCATGTCGCAGCCGCCAAGCCCGATGCGGATATAGGCGGCGTTGCAGCGAAAATCGGGGGTGGCGTAGCGCACGTCGGACGCGAGCAGCAGCGACAGCCCGCCCCCGCACGCCGCGCCATGGCCGAGCGCGATGATCGGCTGCGGACAGGCGCGCATCTTGCGGTAAATATTGCCGATCGCGGTCTGGGTACGCAGCGTACGCAGCACCGGAGTTTCGTCCGACGACCGATCCTCCTGAATGTCGAGCCCGGCGCAAAAGCCGCGCCCCGCTCCGCGCAGGATGACGACGCGCACGTCCCGGCGATCGGCCAG
Organism: Sphingopyxis sp. EG6; assembly: GCF_003609815.1. Classification (NCBI taxonomy): domain Bacteria; kingdom Pseudomonadati; phylum Pseudomonadota; class Alphaproteobacteria; order Sphingomonadales; family Sphingopyxidaceae; genus Sphingopyxis; species Sphingopyxis sp. EG6. The sequence continues at coordinate 588,995 of NZ_AP017603.1, read as the reverse complement.
TCCGCCGAAATAGGCGTTGAGTTCCTCGGCCAGCCCATCGCTCAGCGCGTTGAGCCGCTCGGGGCGGTTGAGCGTCGCGATCTCGACCGCGCCGCGCGCTTCGATCAGCAGCTCGCTCACAGCGTCTGCCCGTCGTCGATGGTAAAGACGCTGCCGGTAATCCCTTGCGCCGCGTCGGAGCAGAGCAGCAGCAAAGGCGCGTGCAGGTCGCTGGGCGACCGCATCCGCTGTCGCGGAAAGCTTTTGACCATCGCCGCACCGACGTCGCTCTCCAGCAGTTCGGCGGTCATTTCGGATTCGAAATAGCCGGGCTGGATCACATTGACGCAAATCCCGCGCCGCGCCCATTCGCGCGCCAACGCCTTGCCCAGATGGCGCACCGCCGCCTTGGTTGCGCCATAGACCGAGGTCGCGGGAAAGATCTTCTCGGCGGTGATCGAGCCGATCAGCACGATGCGGCCGTGCTGTTTGTCGCGACTGCCCGCCTTGTCGAGCCGCTTGGCGCCTTCGTTCGCCGTCAGGAAGACGCCGCGGACATTGGCGGCGAGCAGGAAATCGACCTCGTCGACCGACAGCCCCATCGCCATTTTTTCGGTGGCGACCCCGGCGTTGGCGACAATCGTATCGACCGTCCCGAACGCGGCCTCGGCGGCGTCGAAGGCGGCGATGGTCGACGCCTCGTCGGTGACATCCATGCTGACCGCAATCGCCTGCCCGCCCGCCGCCTCGATCGCTGCGACCTGCTCCGCCAATTTGTCGGCGCGGCGCGCGGCGAGCACAACCCTGGCCCCCGCCGCCGCCAGTGCTTTCGCAAAGCCGGCGCCCAATCCCGACGAAGCGCCGGTGACAAGGGCCACCCGGCCCGACAGATCGAATTTCGGTTGCCTTGCCATCACCTGCTCCCTTGCCTCCTCCGCAGCTCTGGCCTTGATTGACGTTTACGTCAACCGACGGCCATCCGATCCGGGCGCCACGAAATAGGTTGACAATGGCCGCTTGTTCACCTAATGTTCTCATGTCGACACCAAACCTCATCCCCCGTTGCAGTCACCAAGGGTGACGGACGGGGGATAAAGGTTATTGGCGTTTATGGCGTCTGGGCAATTGCGGATTTGTGCCGCGGTGAAATCCGAAGGGCATGGCATCCAAGAGCAGGGGTTGCGCTATGCCGCCCTGGACCCCGGCTTTCGCCGGGGAGCCGCCAACTGCTCGAAAGATGGTAAGGCCGAGGTTTTTCGCCCCGCCCGCCAACTGCACGGTGCGGGCGTCAAATCACCCGATCATGCCAGCGATTGATCGCGGGAACGAAGCGCGCCACAAAGGCAAACCAGTCGGCGGGCCATCAGGGGGGCTTATCATGCCATCATCAGCTATCCTTGTTGCGTCGCGGAGCTGAAGCGATGCACGCGGTCGAAACCTTCGAACTCGTCTTGGGGCTGCTGGCGCTGGTGATCGCGCTGCACTGGCTGGCGCTCAAGCTCAACTGGCCGCCCGCGACTGCCCTGCTGGTCGGCGGCGGGGCGCTCGCTTTCATTCCCGGCCTGCCCGCGATCTCGCTCGACCCCGAGCTGGCGTTGGTGCTGTTTCTGCCGCCGCTGCTGATGGACGGTGCTTATTACACCGCGCTCGGACGCTTTCGCCGCCATCTGCCGGGCATATTGTCGCTGGCGGTCGGTGCGGTGGTGTTCACCACGCTGGTGGTTGGGGTGGTCGTGCACTGGATCCTGCCTGAACTGCCCTGGGCCGCCTGCTTTGCATTGGGTGCCATCGTGTCACCGCCCGATGCGGTGTCGGCGCGCGCGGTGCTGAAAGGGGTGCACCTTCCGCGCCGCCTCGAAGCCTTGCTCGAGGGCGAAAGCCTGCTCAACGATGCGACCGGGCTGATCCTGTTCCGCTTTGCCGTCGCCGCGACCCTAAGCGGGGTGTTCCATACCGGCGAGGCGGTACAGAGCTTTGCCTTCGTCGCTCTCGGCGGGGTCGTCGTCGGCGCGGTGGTTGCCAAGGGCTGGATTTTCCTCGCCAAACGCTTCGACGACCCGATGCTGATCATGCTGATCACGATCCTGCTCTGCTGGGCCGCCTATCTCGCGGGTGAAGCCGTTCATGTTTCGGGCGTGATCGCGACGGTCACTGCGGGCCTGGCGCTGGGGTGGTACCAGCATGAAATCCTGCCCGGGGCGATTCGCCTGCGCGCCAATTCGGGCTGGCAGATACTGGTCTTCGTCCTCGAAGCGCTGGTGTTCATCCTGATCGGGTTTTCGCTGCGCGGCGCGATCGAGCGCGTGGGCGGGATCGGCGCGATGCCGACGTCGTGGATCATCCTCGTCGTCGCGGTCGTGCTTAGCGTGATCATCTCGCGCTTTATGTGGGTTTTCGGGTCGGAGGCGGTGCTGAAAATCATCGGCAAGGCCGGACTGAAACGCGCCCGTCCGCTTGGCTGGCGGCAGGCGACCGTGCTGAGCTGGGCCGGGATGCGCGGCGTCGTGACGCTGGCGGTGCCACTGACCCTGCCCACCGATATGCCGGGGCGCGATCTGATGTTGATCTGCGCCTTTGCGGTGATCTTTGTCACCGTCGTCGCGCAAGGGTCCAGCCTTGGGCTGCTGATCCGCCGGGTCCAGCCGGTCGACACCGATCCGCCCGCCAAAATGTCGATGCCGGCGGCCGAGGCCGCAATGGCCCGCGCGCGCTTCGCGGTCATCGAAAAGCTCGCTTATGATGAGAATGGCACGCTCATCCATCCCATGATGCTCGAAGAACATCGCAAGCGTTTGGGGTTCATGGAGCGCTATGAAGCCGATGCGGGGGCCGCGATGGACGGGTTGCGGTCGCATTTCGACGTGCTGCTAGCCGCGATTGCCGCCGGGCGCGCCGAATTGATCCGGATCCACCGCGCGGGGCTGATCGAAGACGAGGTGCTCCACGAACTCGAACGCGACCTCGACGTCGAGGAACTGGCCATGACGCTCCAGCGCGGCGATTGAGGCGCAGCGCCATATAAAGCGTTTGCATCAAAGCGGCGTCAGGCGGTTTTGAGAGCACCGGCTGGCTGGGGCGGCAGGATTCGAACCTGCGAATGGCGGCATCAAAAGCCGCTGCCTTACCACTTGGCGACGCCCCAACGGGCCGGTGCGAGGCGCGCTCTATAACGCGCCGCCGCCTATTGCAAGGCGCCGCTTAGAGCCGCGTCACCCAGCCGTGCGGATCGGCGGCGCGGCCGCGCTGGATGTCGACCAATTTGTCTTTCAGCATCCCGGTCACCTGTCCGGGACCACCAGCGCCGATCGTAAAGCTGGTCTGCCCGCGCGTGACCTTGCCAACCGGGGTCACCACCGCGGCGGTGCCGCAGGCAAAGCTTTCGGTCAGCTTGCCGCTCTCCGCATCGGCCTGCCACTGGTCGATCGCATAGGGTTCCTCGCGCACCGTCAGCCCGGCGTCGCGCGCCAGCGTGATGATCGTGTCGCGGGTGATGCCGGGCAGGATCGTACCCGTCAGCGGCGGGGTCACGATGCTGCCGTCGCCCATCACGAAGAACATGTTCATGCCGCCCAGTTCCTCGATCCAGCGATGTTCGGCGGCGTCGAGGAAGACGACTTGGTCGTGACCCTTGGCGATCGCCTCGCGCTGCGCGATCAGGCTGGAGGCGTAATTGCCGCCGCATTTGGCGGCGCCGGTGCCGCCGGGCGCGGCGCGGGTATAATCTTCCGACACCCACAGCGAGATCGCCGGCGCGCCCGATTTGAAATAATTGCCGACGGGCGAGGTGATGACGAGGAACTGATATTCGGCCGCGGGCTTCACCCCCAGGAACACCTCGCTCGCGAACATGAAGGGGCGCAGGTATAGCGCGCCGCCATCAACCGGCGGAAACCAGCTTGCGTCGGCAGCGACGGCTTCCTTGACCGCGGCGATGAACAGATCCTCAGGCATTTCGGCCATCGCCATGCGGCGCGCGCTGGCGTTGAAGCGCGCGGCATTGGCCTCGACCCGGAACAGCGCCATCGACCCGTCGTCGAGGCGATATGCCTTCAACCCCTCGAAAATCTCTTGCGCATAATGCAGCACCGCGGTCGCCGGATCGAGGGTCAGCGGCCCGCGCGGCATGACCTGCGCGTCGTGCCAGCCCTGCCCCTCGGTATAGCGGATCGACACCATATGATCGGTAAAGACCCGCCCGAACGCCGGGTCGGCGATCGCCGCCGCGCGTACATCGTCCGCAACGCGATTGGGGTGCGGCAGATGGGTGAAGGCGGGAGCGGACATGCGAAAACACCTATGGTCATGGGGTCGATGGAGCGCGCCTCTTGCCAAAGACCCGCGCGGCGCGCAACGGTAGTGACCATGGCTGAGGAAAATTTTCTTTCACAAGTGCCCGCTGCGTCTGCCCTTTTCTTGCGCGAAGACGAAGTGCGTCGCGGGATCGAATTTCTGTTTTTCGCGCATGCGTCGCTGTGGCGGTCGATCGACGCACAGCTGGCCGAACAGGATCTGGGGCGCGCGCATTACCGCGCGCTTTACTTCATTGCGCGCCAGCCGGGGCTGACGATTTCGGACCTGCTGGCGCTGCTCGCGATCACCAAACAGTCGCTGGGGCGCGTGGTGAAGGAACTGGAAGCGCGCGCGATGTTGACGACGCGCCCGGGCAATCGCGACCGGCGGCAAAAGGAGCTACGGCTGACCGAGGCCGGACGCGCGATCGAAGCCGCTATCTTCGTGCTGCTGCGCGACACGATGAGCCGCGCCTATACGCACGCCGGGCAACAGGCGGTGACCGGGTTCTGGCACGTCAGCGAGGCGTTGGTCCCGGCGCGCGATCGGAAACGCATTGCGGCGCTGGGGAAAGATGTAGGTTAGCCAGCTTCCGGCACAAATCGAGCCACTGATCACCGTAGCCCTGAGCTTGTCGAAGGGCGCCTCACCGATATGCGCCCTTCGACAAGCTCAGGGCTACGGTTCAATCCAATCGTAGGCGGCGGTCAGCCCTCCCCCCGCGCCAGATCGGCGAGTTCGCGGCCGCGGTCGCGCGCCGCGCGCAAGACGTTGGTGAGCAATGCAGCGAGCTGTCCGTCGCTGTCGAGCACGTCGAGCCCGGCCTGCGTGGTGCCACCCTTGCTCGCGACCTGCGCGATCAGCGTTCCCGGCTTTTCGCCGCTGTCGGCGAGCAGCGCGGTGGCGCCGCCAAAGGTTGCGGTGGCCAGCGCCAGCGCATCCTCCGCCGACAGACCCAGCCGCTCACCCGCCGCAGCGTAGGATTCGATCAGCCGAAAGACGAAGGCGGGGCCGCTGCCGGTAAAGGCGGTGATCAGATCCATCGTTGTATCGTCGGCCAGTGTCACCGTCTGCCCCAGCGGATCGAGCAGGCCCGCGATCGCCGCATGATCGGCCTCGCCCAGCGTCGCGACCGCCGTCACCCCGGCGCCGATACGCGCGGCCAGATTCGGCAGGATGCGGACGTGCGCGCGGGCGCCCGGAAAGCGCGCCGCAAGATCGGCGAGCGACACGCCCGCGAGGATCGACAGCAGGTGCGTGTCCCCGGTTGCCAACGGCGCGAGGACATCGGCGACGTCGCTTAGTTGCTGAGGCTTCATGCCCAGCATGATCCAGTCGGCGGCGGCGCCCGCGGCCTGCCAGTCGGCCAGCGCCGCATATTGGACGATGCCCTCGCGCGGCGCCGCAATGGGATCGACGATCGCCACCTGCGCGCGGTCAAGCCCCGCCGCGAGCCAGCGATCGAGCATCGCCCCCGCCATATTGCCGCAGCCGACCAGCAGCAACCGGTCGGACAAGTTCCGCAAATCCATCGTCATTTCCGTTTCTTTTCTTGTTCCTAACGGCAACTGCTGTCGGTGCCTGACAACAGGTCAAGGCAACGTCCGTCGATTTTCCCCGCGTCGACTGGCAGACCGATCAGCGACGCCAGCGTCGGCAGGATGTCCACGGTCATCACCGCATTCGGCTGTTCAAAGCCGGTCAGCCCCTTGCGCCAGAACAGCATCGGGACGCGCCGGTCATAGTCCCACACCGACCCGTGCGTGGCGACATAGCCAAGCCCCGATTCGGGAATCGGGGTGACGCGCGGTTTCAGCACAACGACAAAATCGCCCGAGCGGTCCGGGTGGAACGATGCGCGCAGCTTGTCGTGCAGGCTCCAGGTGTCGGGCGCGCGATTCGAGATGGGCCGGTTCGCGAGTTCATCCGCGGTTATTACCGCCTCGATCTGCGGATGCGCGCGCAGCCGGGCCAAAATTTCGTCCTGCGCGGCCTTGCGCTGCGCCGGGGTCAGCGCTTTCGACAGATACATGTCGCCGAACGGCCCGTCGCCATAGAGCAAGGGCTGCGGCAGGCCGAGCTTTTCGGCGACCGCCTTTCCGAGCGCGTCGGGGTCGAGCGCGCGATCGACGCGCTCGGCGGCGGGCCAGCCATTCTGGCGGTTGCGTTCGGGCATGTCGTGCCCGCCATGATCGGCGGTGAGTGCGACGGCATAGTCGATGCCCGTCGCGTCGAGCCGCGCAAAGAAATCGCCGAGTTCGCGGTCGAGCCCCATCATCTGGAGGCACATTTCGCTGCCCTCGGTCCCTGCGCCATGGCCGACATAATCGGTCGCCGACAGCCCGACGATCAGCAGGTCGGTGCCGCTGCCCTCGCCCATCTTGCGAACCTGACGCAAGGCCGCGGCGGTCGCGAGCACCGCGCCGTCGGCTTCGGGCGAGGCCATGAAGCGGCGGAAGTCGCCCGCGTCGCGCGCCATCCGGCCCGTGCCGACGGTCGCGCCCTTGTCGCCGACGGGGATGGCAATGTCGTGCGCCGTGCAATCGGCGGGCAGTGCGAGCCCCGGGCGCGGCTGCGCGATGGCGGCGGCGATCGCCGCACCGGCCTGCGCCGCGGTCGGCGACAGGGCAGTGCCGCGGTAGCTGGTGAGCCCGGTGGGCGCGAGCCACATCAGTTCGTCGGCCTGACGCCCGCCCATCATGATCGCCGCGCGATCCTTGCCCGCGACCGACACGACCTGCGCCTTCGGATCGCGCGCCTTCATCAGATCGCCGAGCGTCGGGACGAGCAGATGGTTCACCGACGGCGCATATTTGCCGCCGCCCGAAGCGGTGCCGGCGACACTTTCGTCCTCAGCGCAATAGACGCGCTTGTCGTCGCGCGCGACCGACAGGTCGAAATAATTATTGGCGACAATGCCCGCGCGACCGGGGTGGCTGCCGGTCAGGATGGTCGCGTGGCCCGGGCAGGTTTCGGTAGCGCCATGCGCCTGATAACCCGACGGGAACACGACGCCCGATGCCAGCCGCGCCAGCCCGCCGGTAAATTTGCCGCGATATTCGGCGAACAGATCGGCCGAAAACTGGTCGACCGCGACCATCACGATCAGCTTTGGCGGCGGCGTCGCGGCGGTCACCTTCGCAACCGGCGGCGCTGAATTTTGCGCGAAAACGGTGGTGGCGCTACCGACGCAGAGGGTGGCGGCGAGAGCGATTTTGAGATGTTTCAGCGTCACGAGCGGCGTCTCCGTCAGGCAGGGTGTCAGCACGGGCTGTCCTGTCGGCGAAAGCCGCCTATATGGCAAGCCTCGACAGATGGATGACAGCGGAACGGGCATGGATCGCGGCAACGACCTTTTTGTGACAAGGCTGTGGCAATCGGTGCTGGTGCTGCCGGCGCTCGCGCTGCTCGCCGTCAGTCCCGCGCAGGCGCAATCGACGCATATCCAGCCAAAGCTGGTTGCGGAAACCGCCGCGCCCGCGCCGGGCGGAACGACGACGCTGGCGCTCACCATGACCCCCGACAAGGGCTGGCACGGTTATTGGATCAACGGCGGCGACGCCGGGTTCGGGCTATCGGTCGAATGGAATTTGCCGGAGGGTGTGACGGTCGCGCCGCTGCGCTATCCGGTGCCCGAACCGCTGATCCTGTTCGGCATGATGAACCATGTTTACGAGCATCCCTATGCGCTGCTTGCCGATGTGGAAGTGGACGAAAGTGTCGCGCAGGGGAGCGACCTGACCCTGTCGGGGGTCGCCAATTGGCTGGCGTGTACCGACAAGGTTTGCGTGCCGGAACGGTCCGTTGTTTCCGTTGCGCTGAAAGCTGGCGATGGAGCGGTGCCAGCCGCGTCGCGCAGCCGCTTCGACAGCTGGCGCGCGTTGTTGCCGCAGCCGCTCGATCGCAGCGGAACGTGGGAGCGGCGCGGCGATATGGTGCGCTTTGCTATTCCCCTGCCCGCCGAGTCAGCGCTCGACGCGCCCTATCTGTTCGCGCAGACGCAAAATCTGGTTGATTATGCCGCGCCGCAAACTTTCAGCCGCAACGGCGATTTCATCATCGTCGAGACGCGCGCAAAGGGAGAGGCGAGCGGGCCGGTCGCGGCGCTGCTCAAGCTCGGCGAAGGGCGCGGACTGTCGGTGCAGTTCGAACCGGGCGCGGTCCCCGCCGCGGGCGAGGCGATTGCAGGCCCGACGGGCGCGATCGACTTGGGGCTGTTCTGGACCGCGCTCGGCGGTGCGATCCTCGGCGGGCTGATCCTGAACCTGATGCCCTGCGTCTTTCCGATCCTCAGCCTGAAGGCGCTGAGCCTTGCACGCTCGGGCGGCGATGCGCGGTCGGCTCAGGTCGAGGCGCTCGCCTATACCGCAGGGGCGATCGTCACCGCGCTGCTGCTCGGCGCCGCGCTGGTCGCGCTGCGTGCGGCAGGCGAGCAGGTCGGCTGGGCGTTCCAGTTGCAGCATCCGGTCAGCGTGCTGGCACTGCTGATCCTCGCGATTGCGATCACGCTCAACCTGCTGGGCACCTATGAGCTGCCGTCGTTCGGCGGCGGGCAGGCGCTGGCGGGCAAGGAGGGCGCAGCGGGCGGCTTCTGGACCGGGGCGCTTGCCGCCTTTGTCGCGACGCCGTGCAGCGGGCCGCTGCTCGGCGCGGCGCTCGGGGCGACGCTCGTGCTGCCCGCATGGGCGGCCCTGCCGATCTTTGGCGGCCTTGGACTCGGCCTTGCCCTGCCCTTTCTCGCGGTCGGGTTTGTCCCGACGCTGCGCAACCGCTTGCCCAAGCCCGGGCCATGGATGGCCAAGTTCCGCAAGTGGATGGCGCTGCCGATGGGGCTGACCGCGCTCGCGCTCGGCTGGCTGCTGTGGCGGCAACTCGGCAGCGGGTCGCAGCTGATCTGGCCGATCGTCGCGGTCGCGATGGCGCTGGTGCTGCTCACCCATTATGGCGCGATGCAGCGCGGCGACCGGCGGTCTTGGCTGCTGATCGCCGCGGGCGTGCTCTTCGTCGTTGGCCTGGGCGGCACGGTGACGGAGGTTGCCGACGCCGAACGCACGGCGAAGGCGAGCGGATCGACCTTCTCCCCCGATGCGCTCGCCAAGGCGCGCGCCACCGGCAGACCCGTGTTCGTCTATTTCACCGCCGACTGGTGCCTGTCGTGCAAGGCGAACGAGGCGGGCGCGATCAACCGCGCGGCGGTGCAGACGGCGTTCGACAAGGCGGGCGTCGTCACGCTGGTCGGCGACTGGACCAATGGCGATCCGGTCATCACGCGGACGCTGGCCGAACATGGCCGCAACAGCGTGCCGCTGTATCTGTGGTACGCGCCGGGGACGGCGCAGCCCGAGATCCTGCCGCAGATTTTGACGCCGGGGATGCTTACGGACAAGGTCAAGGCGAAATGATCGCCCCTGATCGTCATTGCGAGCGAAGCGAGGCAATCTCCGGCTATCGGCCTCTGCCGACGATAGCTGGGGATTGCCGCGTCGCTTCGCTCCTCGCAATGACGAGGTTAGGCTGATGGCCAAGGTCCGCGCCGACCAACTACTCGTCGATCGCGGGCTGGCCGAAAGCCGGACGCGGGCGCAGGCGCTGATCCTTGCCGGGCTCGCATTCGTCGGCGACCGCAAGATCGACAAGGCGGGGCAACAGGTCGCCGATGACGCCGATGTGAGCGTCAAGGGGCGCGACCATCCGTGGGTGTCGCGCGGCGGGATCAAGCTTGACCATGCGCTGACGCACCTCGGCTGGGATGTGACGGGCGTGGTGGCGATCGATGTCGGGTCGTCGACCGGGGGGTTCACCGACGTGTTGCTGAGCCGCGGTGCGGCGCGCGTCTATGCGGTCGATTCGGGGACGAACCAGCTGGCGTGGAAGCTGCGTCAGGACGAACGCGTCATCGTCCACGAGCAGACGAGCGCGCGCGTCCTGACGCCGGCCCACATCCCCGAACCGATCGACCTGATCGTCTGCGACGCAAGCTTCATCGCGCTGTCCAAGGTGCTGCCGGTGCCGATGTCGTTCGCCAAGCCGGGGGCGCGTATCGTCGCGCTGATCAAACCGCAGTTCGAGGCCGAACGGCACGAGGTGGGCAAGAAGGGGGTCGTGCGCGACGCCGCGGTCCACGCGCGGGTGTGTGCGGCGGTGCGCGATTGGCTGGAACAGAACGGCTGGACGGTCGTTGAAACGGTCGAAAGCCCGATCACCGGACCGGAGGGTAATGTCGAATTTCTGATCGCCGCGGTCAAAGCTGCCGCTTGACGCCAGCCCCGCCCGCCGCGACATCCTAGATCAGCCGATTCCCGCGCAAAGGACCATGTGCATGACCGAGATCGCTACCCCGGGACAACTTCGAATGTCGTACCTTCGCTGGGCGATGGTGACCGTCCCCGCGATCGTCCTGATCGGCAGCCTGATGGGGGTGCTGTCGAACAGCGGTTATGGCAATCGCTGGTTCGCCGCGCTCGACCTGCCCGAGATCACTCCGCCGGGATGGGTGTTTGCCACCGTCTGGCCGATTCTTTACATCATGCTCGGGCTGGCGCTCGCGATGATCCTGCACGCGCGCGGCGCGAAGGGACGCGGGCTGGCGCTGACGTTGTTCTTTGTCCAGCTGATCGCCAACTTCGCCTGGTCGCCGCTGTTCTTTGGCCAATATCAGGTGACGAAAGCGCTATACCTGATCATCTTCATCCTTCTGACAACGATCGCGACGACCTTTGCCTTTGCCCCGATCCGCAAGGCAGCGGCGTGGCTGCTGGTCCCCTATATGGTGTGGCTGAGCTTTGCCGCGATCCTGAATTTCCAGATCGACCAGCGTAATCCCGACGCCGAAACCCTTGTCCCCGCCGCCGCCAGCACCCAGATAGGGTGACGGCAAGGGACTGAGACGTCCGATAAAGGAATTTTGAGATGCAGAGCGAAAACCGCTTTTTCGACGATCTGGCGAAGATGGTGAACGGCATTGCCGGTACGGTCGCGGGCGCTGGCCGCGAAGCCGAGGCCGCGATGCGCGACCGCGCCAAGGAATTTGTCGGCCGGATGGATTTCGTCAGCCGCGAAGAATTTGAAGCGGTGAAGCAGATGGCCGCGACCGCGCGCGCCGAAGCCGAAGCGCTGAAGGCGCGGCTCGACAAGCTGGAAGGTGCGGCAAAGCCTGCGGCTGCACCGAAAGCGGCGGCGAAGTCTGCCGCGAAGCCGAAAGCGGCACCGAAGGCCTAATCGTCGCCCCCGCGAAGGCGGGGGCCGCAAGCGGCCTTTTCCTGCGTCGCCGAGTAAACCGCCAGCGGCCGCGTTCAGAGGCACGTGACTCTGAAACGCCCTTCGCGGGGGCGACGGAATATTCGCGGACTCGCGTCGCAGGACAACACCCGCTAAAGCGCCCCCATGAGCGACGATATTTACGACGATGACGACGGCCAGGACGCCGCGCCGATGGACATGCTGGCGTCCTATTTTGCCGCGCATGACTGGCCGCACGAAATGGTCGGCGAGGACGAGATTGTCGCGACCGCGCAGGGTAGCTGGACGGCGTACGAGCTGCGCGCGGTGTGGCGCGCCGACGATGGCGTCATCCAGCTGCTCGCCTTCCCCGACATCCGCGTCGTCGAGGAAAAGCGCGCCGTGGCGCACGAAGCGCTGGCGCTGATCAACGAACAATTGTGGCTCGGGCATTTCGAGCTGTGGTCGAACAGCGGAACTATATTGTTCCGGCACGGGATGTTGCTGGGCAGCGATGGTTCGCTGGCGCTCGACATGACCGAGACACTGATCGAAAGCGCGATCGACGAATGCGAGCGCTTTTACCCGGTGTTCCAGTTCGTGCTGTGGGGCGGCAAGTCGCCCGCCGAGGCGTTGGCGGCTTCGCTGATCGAAACGCGAGGCGAGGCTTAACGCTCACCCCGGATCCGTTCGTGTCGAGCGAAGTCGAGACACGTTGGGATCGCGCTACCCTTCGCGTGTCTCGACTTCGCTCGACACGAACGGATTTGGGAAGTCTGGGCTCAGCGTTTCTCGAACCGCGTCAGCCCCGCACCCAGCTCATTCGCCCCGATCGCCAACGCCTCGCCGCTCCAGTCGGCAACGAACACCGACTTGCGCCCGATACCGGCGGGCAGGCTGGCGCGGTTGCCGGCAATCGACAGCCCGCGCGACGGGTTCTTCCGCTCCTCGGCTGCGACTGCGATCAGCGCCGAATAATTTTCCTTGTCCTTGCCCTGAACGAACATGTTGTTCGCGATCTGGCCGACCGATCCCGACGGCAGGTCGATCATATAGTTGGTCGCCGTGCCTTGGGTGTCGTCGAAACTATTGTCGTTGATGTCGACCGCGATTGCACGGGTTTTCAGATAATGGCCGCCGCTGCCCTTTTCGAAGCGCGTCCGCGTGACGACGACCTTGCCGTAAATGCCGGTGTAAACGCTGTGCGCGCAGCTGAGGCCGCGGTCGCAGCGGCCGAGGCGCGAAAAGGTCGAGCGGTCGATCGTCAATGTCGCTTCGGGATCGTCGGCGGTCAAAATGCCCTGTTCGCTGGCCCGGAACAGGCTGTTGACGATCTCGAGATCGCTTTGCTCCAGCCGGATCCCCGCACCATTGCCGTCGGGGACGCGCATGTTCTGGAACACCAGCCCGTCGACCCGCGCGCCTGCGCCGCGCAGCACCAGCGCCGCCTTGCCCTCGCAAGTGACGCCGTCAAAAATCGCGCGGCCCGGTTCGGCGGCGACAAAGGCGATGCGGCCCGCGGTCTGCACCGCACAGTCGCGGTGATAGCCGGGCGCAACACGGATCGTTCCCTCGCCTTCACCGATGGCATCGACCGCATCCTGAAGGCGATTGAAGCCGCGGCCATCGACGCTGTACGGCGCGCCGCCGGTCTGCGCGGGGAGCGGCGCCGGGGCGAGGAGGAGCGGCAGGGCGAGCAGCGGCAGCAGGGGCCGACGGAAGAATGACTTGAGCATGGGTCGGCCATAGCGGTTTTTACGGCTACAGTCGTTGGCGAAGCTGGTTAATCCTTGGCGTGTCCTGTTGTCGGACAGCCTAATATCCAATCGTTACACTGGTGCGTCCCCGCGAAGGCGGGGACCCATCACCTGCCGGTTAGATATGGCACCGACCGGAGATGGGCCCCTGCCTTCGCAGGGGCACGCGAGTTTCAACCGCTCAATCCAAATTTGGCCGCAGCCAACGCGTCGCGGTTTCCAGATCGACGCCGCGGCGGCGCGCATAATCCTCCAGCTGGTCGCTGCCGATCCGCGCGACGCCGAAATACTGGCTTTCGGGGTGGCCGAAATAAAAGCCGCTCACCGCCGCGGTCGGCAGCATCGCAAAGCTTTCGGTCAGCACCAGTCCGGCATTTTCCTCCGCCGCCAGCAGTTCGAACAGGATCGGTTTCAGGCTGTGGTCGGGACAGGCGGGATAGCCGGGCGCCGGACGGATGCCGCGATATTCTTCCTTGATCAGCGCCTCATTGGTCAGCTGCTCGCCCGGGGCATAGCCCCAGAGCGTCGTGCGGACATGCTGGTGCAGCCGCTCGGCAAAGGCTTCGGCGAAGCGGTCGGCGAGCGCCTTCAGCAGGATGTCCGAATAATCATCCTTGTCGGCGCGGAAGCGTTCCGAATACGAATCGATGCCGTGGATCCCGACGGCGAAGCCGCCGATCCAGTCGCCCGCCGGATCGATGAAGTCGGCGAGACACATATTGGCGCGGTCGCGGCTTTTCTTGATCTGCTGGCGCAGGAAGGGGAGCGTGACATGACGTTCTTCCTCAGCGAGGTGGATCGTCACATCGTCGCCGTCGCGCGCGCAGGGCCAGAAGGCGCAGACCCCGCGCGCGGTCAGCCATTTCTCGGCGATCAGCTTGTCGAGCATTGCATCGGCATCGGCCTTGAGCGCGCGCGCCGTCTCGCCGACCACCTCGTCGTCAAGGATCGACGGATAGGTGCCGTGCAGTTCCCACGCGCGGAAAAAAGGCGTCCAGTCGAAACATTCGCGCAGATCGTCGAGCGACCAGTCGTCGAAGCGGTGCAGGCCGGGCTGGAGCGGCGGCGCGGGCTTGTCGCTCAGATAGGCGTCGTAATAATTGGCGCGCGCTTCCTCGAGCGTGTGGAGGACGCTCTGCCCCTTGCCCGCGCGCACGTCGCGGATATGGGCGTAATCGTCTTTGTAACCCGCAACATAGGCGTCGCGCCCGGTATCGCTGACCAGCGCAGTCGCAACGCCGACCGCGCGGCTTGCATCGAGGACGTGGAGCACCGGTCCCTGATAGGCGGGATCGATGCGCAGCGCCGTGTGGACTTTCGACGTCGTCGCGCCGCCGATCAGCAGCGGCATCGTCATGCCGGCGCGTTGCATCTCTTCGGCGACCGTCACCATCTCGTCGAGCGAGGGGGTGATGAGGCCGCTGAGGCCGATCATGTCGGCGTCATTCTCGTTCGCGGCTTCGAGGATTTTGCTCCACGGGACCATCACGCCGAGGTCGACGATCTCGAACCCGTTGCACTGGAGCACGACGCCGACGATATTCTTGCCGATGTCGTGGACGTCGCCCTTGACGGTCGCCATCACGACCTTGCCCTTGCCCTTGGCGCCGGGTTCCTTGGCGGCCTCGATAAAGGGGAGCAAGTGCGCGACCGCCTTCTTCATCACCCGCGCCGATTTCACGACCTGCGGCAGGAACATCTTGCCCGATCCGAACAGGTCGCCGACGACGTTCATGCCGTCCATCAGCGGACCTTCGATGACTTCGATCGGGCGGTCCATCTGCTGCCGCATCTCTTCGGTATCGTCGACAATATGCGCGTCGATGCCCTTGACCAGGGCATGTTCGAGCCGCTTGCGCACTTCCCAGCCGCGCCATTCCTCGGCGGCTTTTTCCTGCGCGGCGGTGGTGCCCTTGTAGCGTTCGGCAAGCGCGATGAGGCGTTCGGTGGGCGATTCTGCCTCGCCCTCGACCTTGCGGTTGAGGATCACATCCTCGCACGCGGTGCGCAGTTCGGGGTCGATCGTGTCGTAGACGTCGAGCTGGCCGGCGTTGACGATCGCCATGTCGAGCCCGGCGGGGATCGCATAATAGAGGAACACGCTGTGCATCGCGCGGCGCACCGTCTCGTTGCCGCGAAAGCCGAACGACAGGTTCGACAGGCCGCCCGAGAAATGGACGTGCGGGCAGCGGACGCGGATTTCCTTCACCGCCTCGATAAAATCCACCGCATAATTGTCATGTTCTTCGAGCCCGGTGGCGACCGCGAACACATTGGGGTCGAAGATGATGTCCTCGGGCGGGAAGCCGATGGTCATGAGCAGTTTGTAGGCGCGCTCGCAAATCTCGACCTTGCGCTCTTTCGTGTCCGCCTGTCCGACCTCGTCGAACGCCATCACGACGACCGCGGCGCCATAGGCCATGCACTTTTTCGCATGGTCGAGGAACTGTTCCTCGCCTTCCTTCATGCTGATCGAATTGACGATCGGCTTGCCCGGAACGCACTTCAGCCCCGCCTCGATGACGCTCCATTTCGAGCTGTCGATCATCACCGGAACGCGCGCGATGTCGGGTTCGGCGGCGATGAGCTTCAAAAAGGTCGTCATCGCATATTCGGCGTCGAGCAGACCTTCGTCCATGTTGACGTCGATGACCTGCGCGCCATTTTCGACCTGCTGGCGCGCGACTTCAACCGCCGCGGTGTAATCGTCGGCGAGGATGAGCTTCTTGAACGCCGCGGAGCCCGTGACGTTGGTGCGTTCGCCGATGTTGACGAAATTGGTGGCGGAGGCGGTGGTTTCGGTCATTTCGGTCTTCTTCTCCCCTCCCGCTTGCGGGAGGGGTCGGGGAGGGTCTGTCAAATTGTCGGGCGGCAGAGGAGCAATCAGGCCCTCCCCTAGCCCCTCCCGCAAGCGGGAGGGGGACTATGCCGCCATCGTGAACGGCTCCAGCCCGGCCAGCCGCGTGCGCACCGGCACTTGCGGAATCTGCCGCGCGGGCAATCCCGCGACTGCCTTCGCCATCGCAGCGATATGCGCGGGGGTCGAACCGCAGCAGCCGCCGAGGATATTGACCTGGCCATGATCGGCCCATTCGCGCACCAGCTCTGCGGTCGTTTCGGGCAGTTCGTCATATTCGCCGAGCTCGTTGGGCAGGCCCGCGTTCGGGTAAACCATCACCAGCGCGTCGGCGATGTCCGAGAGCACCTTGACGTGCGGACGCAGCTGCGATGCGCCGAACGAGCAGTTGAGGCCGATCGTCAACGGCTTGGCATGGCGCACCGCATACCAGAAGGCCTCGACCGTATGGCCCGACAGGTTGCGACCACTGAGGTCGGTGAGCGTCATCGAGATCATCAGCGGCAGCTCGCGGCCGACCTTTGCCTCGGCCTCCAGCGTCGCCGCGATTCCCGCCTTGGCATTGAGGGTGTCGAAGATCGTTTCGATCAGGATGAAGTCGGCGCCGCCCTCGGCCAGCGCGACGACCTGTTCCAGATAGACGTCCTTCAATTCGTCGAAATCGATCTCGCGAAAGCCGGGATTGTTCACATCGGGCGACAGCGACAGCGTCTTGTTCGTCGGCCCGACCGCGCCCGCGACAAAGCGGCGGCGCCCGTCGATGCCTTCATATTTGACCGCGGTTTCGCGGCCCAATCGTGCGCTTTCGCGGTTGATGTCGCCAACAAGATGCTCGGCGCCATAATCGGCCTGGCTGATCCGGTTGGCGCTGAAGGTGTTGGTCGACACGATGTCCGACCCCGCCGCCAGATAGGCCTCGCCGATCGCGGTGACGATGTCGGGGCGGGTCAGCGCCAATATGTCGTTATTGCCCTTTTGATCGTGCGTAAGCCCGAGCGAGCCCGCATAATCGGCTTCGGTCAGCTTACGGTTCTGTATCTGCGTTCCCCAGCCCCCGTCGGTGAGCAGGATACGCTCCTTCGCCGCGGCTAAGAGAGCTTCGCGAGCGCTGTTCATGCTGCCTGATCCTTTGCGGTCGAGACCGGTCGCAGCCCCAGCAGATGACAAATGGCATAGCTGAGTTCAGCGCGGTTCAAGGTGTAGAAGTGAAAATCGCGGACGCCGCCCGCATAGAGGCGGCGGCACATTTCGGCGGCGACGGTCGCCGCAACCAGCTGGCGCGCGCCGGGATGATCGTCGAGCCCGTCGAACAGCGACACCATCCACGCCGGGATCGCGGTGCCGCACATGTCGGCCATGCGCCGCGTCTGCGACACATTCGATACGGGCAAGATGCCGGGAATGATCGGCGCGTCGATCCCCGCCGCTACCGCCGCGTCGCGGAAGCGCAGGAAGCTGTCGGGCGCGAAAAAGAACTGGGTGATCGCACGGTTCGCCCCTGCGTCGAGCTTGCGCTTCAGATTGTCGAGGTCGGCCTGCGGGCAGTCGGAGTCGGGGTGCGTTTCGGGGTAGGCGGCGACCGAGATCTCAAACGGTGCGATCGCCTTCAACCCCGCGACCAGTTCAACCGCATTGGCGTAACCGTCGGGATGTGCGCGATACGGTTCCCCGCCCGGCACATCGCCGCGCAGCGCGACGATATGGCGTACCCCGGCCTCCCAATAGGCTTCCGCCACTTCATTGATTTCCGCGCGCGATGCCTCGACGCAGGTCAGGTGCGCCGCGGGCGGTACCGCGCTTTCGGCGGCGATGCGCGCAACGGTGGCATGGGTGCGCTCGCGCGTCGAACCGCCCGCGCCATAGGTCACCGATACGAAGCTGGGGTCCAAGGGTTCGAGGGTTCGGAACGTATCCCAAAGCTGCGCTTCCATCTTCTCCGTTTTGGGCGGAAAAAATTCGAAGCTGACGCCGATGTCACCCTCGAGATTGGCGAACAGCGGCGACGCCGCGGCGCGGCGGGCCTCGGCCAGCGAGTTCAAGTTCGACGTCATGCCGCGAGCCTTTTGGGTTGGCCGTCGCCGTCATGGGCGACCGGCGGTTGATCTTCATCGCTGCGGCGGCGGCCAAGCCAGAGCTTGACCGCCAGTTCGCCGCCTTCGAGCGTTTGGGTGTTTTCGAGGAGCAGTCCCGCCGACGCGAACCAGCCCCGGATCTGCGCGTCCGAAAAGCCAAGGCGCGCATGGGCGGCAAGGTCGCGCAGCGCCTCATCCTCGTGCGGCGCGAAATCGACGATCAGCAGGTGGCCGCCGCCGCGCAGCACCCGGCTAGCCTCGGCGATCACACGGTCAGGTTCGTGCGCAAAATGCAGCGCCTGGTGGATGACGATGCTGTCGACGCTGGCGTCGCCGACCGGCAGGTTCAGGAAATCGCCCTGCACCAGATCGACCGGAACCGCCTGCCCCGCCAGCTTGGCGCGGGCGATGCGGAGCATTTCGGGGCTGCGATCGAGCGCGGTGATGCGACGCGCGGTCGGCGCGAAGATTTCCGCCATCCGGCCGGTGCCGGTGCCGATGTCGAGTAGATGCCCGAGACGGCGGTTGTGCATCATCGCCAGCATCGCTGCCTCGACCTCGCTTTCGGCGACATGGCGCGAGCGGATTGCGTCCCATTCGGCGGCATGTTCGGCGAAATAGCGTTCGGCGACCGCGGCGCGTTCGTCGCGCACTGCCGTCAATCGGCGCGCGTCATGCGCGATGACCAAGGCTTCGCGCGTCGAAAACGGCCATTTTTCCGCTTGTCCGATGATCTCGGCGATCGGCCCGTTCTTGGCGATCCGCAGGAACACCCAACTGCCTTCCCGCCGCCGCTCGACAATCCCCGCTTCAACCAGGATACGGACATGGCGGGAAACGCGCGGCTGGCTCTGGTCGAGCACCACCGCAAGCTCGCCGATCGCGAGCTCCATTTCGCGCAGCAGCGCCACGACTCGCAGGCGCGTCGGGTCGGCCAGGGCACGAAAGATGTCGATCAGCTCACTCATGACAGTAGATATAAAGCTTTCTTTATATCTGGTCAACCGGCGGCTTCGGCCTCGATTTCTGCCGCGCGGCGCCTTGTCCGATCCGCGTTCGGTCGAAACATCCCGACCCGCAAGCAAAAGGGCGTTGCGCGCCATTTGACGAGCGAGTAATTCTGCCCGCGATTGGCATATTCCGGGATCGATCTGTTCCTGTGCCGGTCGATCTGTTCAAACCGAGAGGGGTTTCCCAAATGAAAAAATCGATCACCATGTCGCTCGTTCTCGCCGCCTCGCTGGGCCTCGCCGCTTGCGGTGAAAAGGCTGCCGACGACACCGCCGCCGCCACCGAAGATGCAGCAGCGACCGTCGAAGGTGCCGCTGATGGCGCGATGGAAGCTGCCGAAGGCGCTGCTGACGCTGCTGCCACCGCCGGCGCCGCTGCCGAAGGTGCTGCTGATGCCGCTGCCGCTGGCGACGCTGCTGCCGCGACCGACAAGGCCGCTGAAGCTGCCGACGCTGCGAAGGAAGCGACCGACGCTGCCAAGGGCGCGATGGAAGAAGCCAAGAAGTAAGCTGTTTGCGGGCCAGATTGGCCAGTGGAACAACGGGGGTCGTCGGTTCGCCGGCGGCCCCTTTGTCTATTTGGGGTCGGACGCATCCAAAGCTGACAAAAGCTATGGATTGCCAAGCCCCTGAACCCTCGCTAACCCTCTGCATCCATGACCGGTGACCCGGTCATTGCATTCGAAAGGAATACCCATGCGCAAGATCCTCATCGCTTCGATGGCCGCTGCGGCCTTCAGCCTGACCGCCTGCTCGGAAAAGGCCCAGGAAGAAACCTCGGAAGCCGGCGCCGCCGTTGCTGACGATGCTGCTGCTGCTGGCGACGCGGTTGCCGAAGGCGCCGCTGACGCAGCCGATGCGACCGCCGAAGCGGCTGCCGATGCCGGCAACGCCGTCGAAGGCACCGTGAACGCCGCTGGCGACGCTGCCGCTGCCGCTGGCGACAAGATCGAAGCCGAAACCGCCAAGGCAGAAGCCAACGACAAGCAGTAAGTCGTTGGCGCGCGTCTGAGCGTGTTACTATAAAGGGGCTCCATTCTTCGCGAATGGAGCCCTTTTTCGTGGGAGATTGCATGATGGGTCGGACCAGCCTGGCAACGATCATCACCGCGGCGGCGACCCTTGCGCTGGCCACGGGGTGCAGCCGCACCGACAATGAACCCGGTCCGGGCGGGGTGACGGTCAGCGAGGCGAAGGCGCTCGACGATGCCGCCGAAATGCTCGAAAGCCGCGACCCCGCACCCGCCGCCGATGCTGAGGCGACACGCGACGCAGGCGCGGCAGCGGACGAATAGCGCCTTTCCCTCGGCGCGCCATGGGGTTAAACTGACGCTGCCCCGCGACTGGCGCTGAAGATGGAAACCCATCGGGAAGCGGGGCTGGCGAATATGCCAATTCGAGCCGCGCGCCTGGGTGATCCACTGCCACTGCAAGGACATCCGCATGACCGACGCATCCGTTACCCCTGCATCGACCACCGTCGTTTTTCTGCTGTTTCCGGGGATCACCCAGCTCGATTTCACCGCCCCCGCGCAGGCGCTCTGCCGGATGCCCGGCGCGCGGCTGTTCGGCGCCGCGGCCAGCCGCGATGCGATCGCCACCGACAGCGGCTTTTCGATTGTGCCGACCGACGATTTTTCCAGCTGTCCGCAAGCCGACATTCTCTGCGTCCCTGGCGGGCATGGCGTTGCCGAGGCATTGAACGATCGCGCGACGATCGATTTCATCGCGCGCCAGGCCGCGAGCGCCCGGTGGGTGACGAGCGTGTGCACCGGCGCCTTCCTGCTCGGCCGCGCCGGGCTGCTGACGGGCAAGCGCGCGACGACGCATTGGGCCTATGCCCATTTGCTGCCACTGGTCGGCGCCGAACCGGTGAGCGCGCGGATCGTCGAGGACGGGAATCTGGTCACCAGCGGCGGGGTCACGTCGGGGCTCGATTTCGCGCTGACCCTGATCGGACGGCTGCACGGCGACGCGGTGGCACAGGCGATCCAGCTCGCGATCGAATATGACCCCGCCCCGCCCTATGTCGGCGGCCATCCCGACCGGACGCCACCCGCGATCACCGCCGGGTTGAAGGCGCGGGTTTATGATGCGGCGGCGGCGCGGATGGAGCAGGCCTTCGGGCGCAAGCTCTAATCCTCCCTGTCGCAGAGCGATGGGGAGGGGGACCGTTCGCGAAGCGAATGGTGGAGGGGCGACGACGGTAGCGCCATCGCCCCTCCGTCAGCGCTTCGCGCTGCCACCTCCCCATCGCTGCGCGACAGGGAGGATTGATCGCTAACCACAGTCGGCCAGCGTAATCTCGTACAGCTTCGACCAATATTTTCCGGTTACGAACAGCCGCTTCTGCTTCGCGTCCCAGGCAATGCCGTTGAGAACGCTGTCGCTCCCCAGCGCGCCCGCCTGTTCCTTGAGCCCCGACAGGTCGATGTAGGACCGGATATGGCCGCTCGCGGGATCGATCCGCACGATCATGTCGGTCATCCAGACATTGGCCCAAACCTCGCCGTCGATCGTCTCCAGCTCGTTGAGCATCGCCAGCGGGCGGCTGCCGAACCGCACCGTTACGCGTTTTTGTTCGGTCATCGTCGCGGGATCAAAAAAGCGCAGCTGCGACGTGCCGTCGCTCAGCACCAGGCTGTCGCCTACCATGGTGACGCCCCATCCCTCGCCCGCAT
This sequence comes from Sphingopyxis sp. EG6, assembly GCF_003609815.1. NCBI lineage: Bacteria > Pseudomonadati > Pseudomonadota > Alphaproteobacteria > Sphingomonadales > Sphingopyxidaceae > Sphingopyxis > Sphingopyxis sp. EG6. The sequence goes on along the minus strand of NZ_AP017603.1, from coordinate 567,131 downwards.
AGGAAAAGGTGCCGACGGGTTTCAGATCCTTGAGCCGCCAGCGGTTGCCGACCCCGCCCTGCCACGTGACGCCGATGATCTGGCCCTGCCAGCGGGTGATGCCTTCACCGAACTGATCGGACGGCAGCTTGGTCTGCGCAAGCGCCTTGCCGGTCTTGAGGTCGAGCCGCGCGACGCGCGAGCGGCCATATTGGCCGGTGGCTTCGTACAGATGGTCGCCGTCCCAGAACAGCCCTTGGGTAAAGCTGGTGGTGTCGTGGGGGTAGGTCTGGACGATGCGATAGCCGCAGCGTTCGATCGGCTGGGGCGGTTCGGCGACGGCGGTAAGGAGAGCAAGCACGATCATGGGGCTTTGCTATGCGGCGCGCGATGAACTGGCAATGACAGAACCACCGTGCCCCTGCAAAGGCAGGGGCCCATCATCTGGCGTTGCGATTCAAAGCGATGGGCGCTGGGTGCCGACAGCATCGGTGATGGGCCCCTGCCTTCGCAGGGGCACGGCATAGAAAAAGGGCCGGAGGATTGCTCCCCCGACCCAATTTCAGTCGACTGTGCGCCGGACGGTTTGGACTTAAAAGTCCATGCCGCCCATGCCGCCCATGCCGCCGCCGCCCATGGGCATGGCGGGCTTGTCTTCCGGCGTTTCGGCAATGCCGGCTTCGGTGGTGATCAGCAGACCGGCAACCGATGCGGCATCCTGCAGCGCGGTGCGGACGACCTTGGTCGGGTCAATCACGCCAGCGGCAACCAGGTTTTCATAGACGTCGGTCGACGCGTTGAAGCCGAAGTTGGTGTCGTTCTGGTCGAACAGCTTGCCCGCAACGACGCCACCGTCGAAACCGGCGTTTTCGGCGATCTGGCGGACCGGAGCCTGCAGCGCGCGACGGATGATGTCGATGCCGCGGGTCTGGTCTTCGTTGACCCCCGACATGCCGTCGAGCGCCTTGGTTGCATACAGCAGCGCGGTACCGCCGCCGGGGACGATGCCTTCTTCAACCGCCGCGCGGGTCGCATGCAGCGCGTCGTCGACGCGGTCCTTGCGTTCCTTCACTTCGACTTCCGAAGCGCCGCCGACCTTGATGACCGCAACACCGCCAGCGAGCTTCGCCAGACGTTCCTGCAGCTTTTCACGATCGTAATCCGACGTCGTGGTTTCGATCTGCGCCCGGATCTGTTCGACGCGGCCCTTGATCGCATCGGCAGCACCGGCGCCATCAACGATGGTGGTGTTGTCCTTGTCGATCGTGACGCGCTTCGCCTGACCCAGCATGTTCAGCGTGACCGATTCCAGCTTGATGCCCAGGTCTTCGCTGATCATCTCACCATTGGTGAGGATCGCGATGTCCTGCAGCATCGCCTTGCGGCGATCGCCGAAGCCCGGTGCCTTGACGGCAGCGACCTTCAGGCCGCCGCGCAGGCGGTTGACGACCAGCGTCGCCAGCGCTTCGCCTTCGATGTCCTCGGCGATGATCAGCAGCGGACGGCCCGACTGGACCACGGCTTCGAGGATGGGCAGCATCGACTGGAGGTTCGACAGCTTCTTTTCAAAGATCAGGATGTACGGATCCGACAGCTCGACGAGCATCTTTTCGGGGTTGGTGATGAAGTAGGGGCTCAGGTAGCCGCGGTCGAACTGCATGCCTTCGACGACGTCGAGCTCGAAATCGAGACCCTTGGCTTCCTCGACGGTGATCACGCCTTCCTTGCCGACCTTTTCCATGGCTTCAGCGATCTTGTCGCCGACTTCCTTGTCGCCATTGGCCGAAATGATGCCGACCTGGGCGATTTCAGCGGTGCCCGAAACCGGCTTCGACTGCGCCTTGATCGTTTCGACGACCTTGTTCACCGCAAGGTCGATGCCGCGCTTCAGGTCCATCGGGTTCATGCCGGCGGCAACCGACTTCATGCCTTCGCGGACGATAGCCTGGGCGAGAACGGTCGCGGTGGTGGTGCCGTCGCCGGCCTTGTCGTTCGCCTTCGATGCGACTTCGCGCAGCATCTGGGCGCCCATGTTTTCGAACTTGTCCTTCAGTTCGATTTCCTTGGCGACGGTAACGCCGTCCTTGGTGATGCGGGGCGCGCCGAAGCTCTTGTCGATGACGACGTTGCGGCCCTTGGGACCGAGGGTGACCTTCACCGCGTCGGCGAGGGTGTCGACACCCTTCAGGATGCGTTCGCGCGCGTCGCGCGAGAATTTGACGTCTTTAGCAGCCATGTGCTTGTTCCTTTCAAAGGCGCAGAAAACTGCGCAACTTCACTCTCGATTCGATGAAATCGCTCAGGCGATGACGCCGAGGATGTCCGATTCCTTCATGATCAGCAGCTCTTCGCCGTCGACCTTAACTTCGGTGCCCGACCATTTGCCGAACAGGATGCGGTCACCCGCCTTGACGTCAAGCGGGGTCACCTTGCCGTCGTCGGCGCGGGCGCCGGTGCCGACCGAGACGACTTCGCCTTCCTGCGGCTTTTCCTTGGCGGTGTCGGGAATGATGATGCCGCCAGCCGTCTTTTCTTCGGCTTCGATACGGCGAACCAGCACGCGGTCGTGCAGCGGACGAAATTGCATGGATATCCCTCCAAAAATGCAATGGATGTCATTTAGCACTCACAAGGTGCGAGTGCTAACAGACGGGCATATGGGTGGAGGGTGTGACAGCGTCAAGGCGATTAAGGGAAAATTTTCGGCAGCGCGGTAGAGCGGCGAGATGGGATACCAAAACCTTATCATCAAGGGCGTCGGCGCTGAAGATTTGACGAGCATTTGGACTGAAGCCCAACTTCTGCGCGGAGCTTTCTTAGACGCCTTCGCCAGAGTTGAAATGGCGGTAATGCTCTACGCTGGCTTAACCGGCGCCAAAGTGACGCCCGCGATGCCTTTATCCCAGAAACTGACCGCGCTGGAGAAAGACCGAAAGACCTTCAATAACCCACGGCGTCTTGACGTCCGGATTGCGGCTATCCGAGAATTGCTGCCCGTCAGAGCTGATGTAGTTCATTCTGCGTTAGAGGTGGCGATCACCTTCGATGGCCGCGTGGCAGAGACCAAAATGCAATTTCAAAATGCCTCGGACGCCGCGCGTCGCCCATTAGCACTTACCACCGATCAGTTAACGGCGATGACCAGCAGGCTCACTCGTCTTGCGATGCAATTCAGCCACCAACGGTTGCTGGCAAAAGACCCAACCTAGCCCGCATCCGCCAACGCGCCAGCAGCACCGCCGACACCACGATCAGCCCGACCGCCAGCCCGATCCACACGCCGACTCCGGCAAGCGGGGTCCAGAAACCTAGGTAGATGGCGGTGCCATAGCCCGCGATCCAGTAGCCGCAGATCGCTATGATCATCGGGGTGCGGGTGTCCTGTAGCCCGCGCAAGACGCCCGCCGCGACCGCCTGCGCGCCGTCGAACAGCTGGAAGGCGGCGGCGACGACGAGGAACTGCAACGCGAATCCGACCAGCGCCGCGTTGCGCGCCGCGTCGACATCGACATAGATCGACAGGACCAGCGTCGGGAACAGCCACATCAAGAGCGCGGTGAACGCCATGAAGCCGATGCCAAGGACCAGCGACGCCTGCCCCGCCAGCGCAATGCCGCGATGGTCGCGCGCGCCATAGGCCAGGCCGACGCGGATCGTCGCCGCCTGCGCCACCCCGAACGGGATCTGGAACGCCAGCGCCGCGACCTGAAGCGCAATCGTATGACCGGCGAGTTCAGCCTCGCCGATCCGGCCCATCAGGAACGCCGCGCCGGTGAACAGCCCGGCTTCGGCCAAAATGGTCAGGCTGATCGGGGTGCCGATCCGCAGCATGTCGAAAAAGCGCGTCCATTCGGTGCGCCACCAGTTGCCGAACAAATGATAGCGCCGCAGCCGCCGGTCGGACTGGATGACGACGACATAGGCGGCCAGCATCAGCACGCTGGTCAGCACGCTGGAAATCGCCGACCCGTGCAGCCCGAGCGCGGGCATGCCGAGGTTGCCGAACACCAGCGTCCAGTTGCCGAGCGCGTTGACGCCCAGCGCACCAAAGGTGATCGCGGTCGCGATCGTCGGCCGCCCGAGCGCCGAGACGAAGATGCGCAGCACCGCCGCGGCGATCATCGGGAACATGCCCCACATCAGGATCAGCAGGAATCCCGCCGCGCGCGCCGAGGTTTCGGGCGGCTGGCCGGTCGCGATCATGATCGGCCCGCCCGCAGCGCAAATGCCCATGAAGACGAGCGACACCAGTGCGCTGAGCCAGAGCGCCATGCGCACCGTCCGCCGCACTTCGCGCACCGCATGTTTGCGGCGGCCAAGCTCGGCAGCGATCAGCGGCGCCGCGGCGCCGACGAGCCCGCTGCCGGTCCAGAGCAAGAGGCCAAAGATCGACACGCCGAGCGACGAGGCGGCGAGCGCGGCGTCGCCGAGCCGCGCCACAAAGATGACGTCGATCGCATGGACCAGCATCTGAAGCAGGTTCGCTGCCGCCAGCGGCAACGCGAGCGCCAGCGTCGCGCGAAACTCGGCGCGAAGACCCTGCGACGTCGGCGCGGTCAAAGGCGTGGCCTGCTGCAACATAGCCGGCCCGGATAGGCGCGGCGGGGCGGTGGGGCAATCGTGGGTGGGGATTGGCGGGAATTTCGCGGGCGGGGGTGGTAAATTGGCAACAATAGACTCGTCGCCCCCGGGAAGGCGGGGGCCGCTAGAGACACTTCTCGGCGTGGCTACGCAATGACGACAGCAGCCCCCGCCTCCGCGGGGGCGACGGTCTATCTCACCCCCGCCACATCCCCACCATCTCGAACGCGAACGCGCCGAAGGTCAGCGTCAGCCCGACCACGAACAGCCGGTACGCATAGGCGAGGTAACGATACTTCCGCCGCGCCAGCACGATGCCGTTCTGATAGGTGTCGCGCAGCATCGTTTCGTACAGGTCTTCCTCGGTCCGCAGCCGCGCCTTGACCGCGTCGATGAATTCATCCTCTTCCATCTGGGCAAAGCGGCCGAAGAACAGGATGTTGCTGTGATCCTTGCCGTCCTTGTACACGATCGGCGGCGCCTTGCCGACGCGCGGCAGCACCGCCGAGACCGCGAGCAGCGCCGACAGGAAGGAAAAGGTCGCGAGGATCGTCAGCGGCATCGCGAGCGCCCCTGCCCCGGCGCGCGCCTGACCCACCGCGAGGGTGAACACGACAAAGGTCGCGCCCATCAGGATCGACGCCTTTTGGTCGGCCATCTGCGACAGCTGCATCGTCAATTGCTGGTTGGTGCGCACCAGATGCACCGCGTTCGGCGGGAAGGACACCGCTGGCGGCGGCGCCGGTGTCGATGCGTTTTCGCTGCCCATGCCATTCCCCCGCGTTCGCAATGCGTCAGCGACCCGCCATAGCGATGCCATGAAGTACCGCCAGCGGCAAGATGCTGCCCTGTTCCCGCCGCATTCGCTTGCCAATCGGGCGGGAGCGCGGCATTCCCGCGCGCAACTTTATGCCTTTATGGGACGCACCACATGAGCACCGCCCTCACCGACCAGATTTACGGCCTGATCGCCCCCTTCAACAAAAAGGGGGTCGAACTGACCGATGCGACGACCTTTGCCGGCGACCTTGAATGGGACAGCCTGACGGTGATGGATTTCGTCGCCGAGGTCGAGGACACGTTCGACATCATCATCAGCATGAACATGCAGGCGGAGATTGAAACCGTGGGCCAGCTGGTGGCGGCGGTTGAAAAGCTGCAAGGCTGACCCCTTCCCGTTCGCATCGAGCGAAGTCGAGATGCCCCTCGCACTTGCGCCATGCCGACGGGTGTCTCGACTTCGCTCGACACGAACGGGCAATGGAACAATGATATGACCGACCTCTTCTCAAAATTCGATCCGCTGATCCAGCAGCGCGAAACCCTGCTCGCGACCGGGGTCACCGATCCGTATAATCTGGTGATGGAAAAGGTGATCTCGCCGACCGTCGCCATCTGCAACGGGCGCGAGACGATCCTGCTTGGCACCTATAATTATATGGGCATGACGTTCGACGAGGATGTCATCGCCGCAGGCAAGGACGCGCTCGACAAATTCGGCAGCGGCACCACCGGCAGCCGCGTGCTCAACGGCACCTATCAGGGCCACAAGGAGTGCGAAGAAGCGCTCAAGGAATTTTACGCCATGGATCATGCCATGGTGTTTTCAACGGGTTATCAGGCGAACCTCGGCATCATTTCGACGATCGCCGGCAAGGGCGACTATGTCATCCTCGACATCGACAGCCATGCGTCGATCTATGACGGCTGCAAGATGGGCGACGCCGAAATCGTCGCCTTCCGCCACAATGACGTCGACGCACTGGAAAAAAGACTGAAGCGCCTGCCCGCAGACGCGGGCAAGCTCGTCGTGCTCGAAGGCGTCTATTCGATGCTCGGCGACGTCGCGCCGCTGAAGGAGATGATCCGCGTTTCGAAGGAAGCCAGCGCGATGGTGCTGGTCGACGAGGCCCATTCGATGGGCTTTATCGGCGAGAACGGCCGCGGGGTTGCCGAGGCGCAGGGGGTGCTCGACGATGTCGATTTCGTCATCGGCACGTTCAGCAAGAGCGTCGGCACCGTCGGCGGCTTTTGTGTGTCGAACCATCCGAAGTTCGAGATCATGCGGCTGGTCTGTCGTCCCTATGTGTTCACCGCGTCGCTGCCGCCCAGCGTCGTCGCGACCGCGGCGACCAGCATCCGCAAGCTGATGCACGGGTCGAACAAGCGCGCGCATCTGTGGGAAAATTCCAAGGTGCTGCACAAGGGGCTGCGCGATCTGGGGTTCCAGCTCGGCACCGACGAGCCGCAGTCGGCGATCATCGCGGTGATCATGCCCGACCTCGAGCAAGGCGCGATGATGTGGGAGGCGCTGCTGGAGGAAGGGCTGTACGTCAACCTGGCGCGCCCGCCCGCGACCCCCGCGGGCATGACCCTGCTGCGCTGTTCGCTCTGCGCCGAGCACAGCATCGAGCAGGTCGGCGAAATCCTCGGCCGTTTCGAACGCGCGGGCAAGCGTGTCGGGATTATCGGCTGAACCGAGCCGCTGCGCCGACCAGCGGATTCCTTTTTGCGCCGAACCGAAGCCGGGCAGCAGCGACCGGGCCTTCGGCGCTTTGCGGCGCCGCGCATGTCCGGTAAGACACAGGCGTGTTCGAGCGGGATAGCGATACCGAAACCGAGACGCGGCGCGAGCGATTACGCTTTTGGCTGACGATCGGCATGGCGACGATGCTGACCGGCATCGTCGGCGCGCTTGTCATGCTGCTCGCGCGCGCCAGCGACAATTACGACCAGTCGCTCGGCTGGCAGACGCAAAGCCTGGAAGTCATTTCGCAGACGCGCTCGCTCGACGCCTCGCTCGCTCGCGCCGAGGCGGCGCTCGGGCGCTTTGCGGTGGGACTGCAAAAAGAGGACGGCCGCGTTTACGAACAGCAATGGGGGCTGGCGCGGCAATATCTGACGCGGCTCGACCGCAGCGTCCGCGACAACGCGACCCAGTCGAAGCTGGTCGATGACCTGACGCGCGAAATGGACAGCCGCGGACGCCAGCTTGGTGACGCGGCGTTGAGCGCCAATTACAGCCAAACCGTCGCCGCGATTTCGAAATATCATGCCGCGGGGCACGACGCCGGACTCAGCCGAATCGACAATCTGCTCAACCAGATTATTGCCAATGAACGCGCGCTGTTGCGCGAACGCATTCGCACCGCCGCCGCCGATCGCGCCAGCCTGAACCAGGCGATGTTGCTGTTTGCCCTGCTCGGCGCGGCGATCGCCGCCGTCGCGATCGGCACGACATTCTCGTTCGTCCGCGCCGAGGCCGAGCGCCGGGTCGCGCGGCGCGAGCAGGTGGCAGAAAGCGAACGCGCCATGCAGCTGGAGGAGGCCGTCGAAGCGCGCACCGCCGAGCTGGAACAAGCCAATATCGCGCTGCGCAGCGAGATGAGCGAGCGCGCCGCGGCCGAAGCCCAGCTGCGCCAGGCGCAAAAGATGGAAGCCGTCGGCCAGCTGACCGGCGGCATCGCGCATGATTTCAACAATATGCTGGCGGTTGTTGTCGGCGGATTGGAACTGGCGCAGCGCTGGCTGCCCGGCACCCCGGAAAAGGCCGAACGCCACCTTGCCAACGCGCTCGACGGCGCTAATCGCGCCGCCGACCTGACGCGGCGGCTGCTGACCTTTGCCCGATCCGAACCTGCACGCCCCGAAACGACGCCGATCGACGCCTGCATTACCGGGTTTGCCGAGCTGATCGAACGGACGATCGGCGACAGGATCGCGCTGACGCTCGACCTCAATGCGGACCATCTCGCCTGCTGGCTCGACCGGCAGCAGTTCGAAAATGCGCTGCTCAACCTGGCGGTCAATGCGCGCGACGCGATGGACGGCCATGGCGCGCTGACCATCCGCACCCTCGACGATGGCGACGGCAAGGCGCTGGCGGTGCAGGTGATCGACACCGGTTGCGGCATGTCGCCCGAGGTGCTGGAACGCGTGTTCGATCCCTTCTACACGACCAAGCCCGCGGGTCAGGGGACCGGGCTGGGCATGAGCCAGGTCTTCGCCTTTTGCCGCCAGTCGGGCGGCGAGGTCCAGATTTCCTCGACCGAAGGCGAAGGGACGAGCGTCGCGATGCTGTTGCCGGTCGCGAAGCCGGAGGTGGTCGCAGCGGCGGCGAGCGACAGTGACGGCGACCCCGCCGATTGCGCCCCGACCGAAGCGCTGAACATCCTGGTGATCGAGGACGACCAGCGCGTCCTCGCGGCGACGGTCGATGCGGTCGAAGAACTGGGCCATAGCGCGGTGGCGTGCGGCAATCCGCTGGAGGCCGAGCAGCTCGTCGAAGGGCGGCTGGCCGACGGCGGCCGGTTTGACCTGGTGCTATCCGATGTGCTGATGCCCGAACTGACCGGCCCCGAACTGGTCGCGCAGCTCAAACAGCGCTGGCCCGAACTGTCGGTGCTGTTCGTCACCGGCTATGCGGGCGACGCCAGCGAGGCCGAAAGTTTCGGCGACCATGACGTGCTCCGCAAACCCTTCACCCTCAACGCGCTCGATCAGGCGATCCGCCGGTGCGGCGAAGCCCGGGCGGGCATGGGACAGCGGCTGGCGAGCTGAGCCCTGTTACGCTCCGGCGAGAGTCCAACTTTCGCCGGGATGACGTATCGCATTCTACCGGATCGCGCCGCCCTTGATCAGCCGCGGCACCAGCGTGACCGCGGCGATCAGCGGCCAGCGGCGCTGCCACGGCTTGATTTCGATCTTGGTCCCCGCGTGGCGATTGATCTTCCACGCCAGATAATCGATCCCACCGGCATAGGTCAGGCTGGCCTTGGCCAGCCGCGCGATGCTGAGCGCCTTGCCCTCGATCCGCCGCCGCGCCCATGCACCACTGCGCGCGGCCGCCGGGATCGCGGCGATCGCGGGGGCGCTGAAACGCTGGTAGCGGTCGGCGTCGGCATCGACCACCGACTGTGCGCGGCCCGCCCGTTCGGCGCGCAGCTCGACCGAATAGGTGAGCGCAAAGGCCCGCCGCCACCAGTCGAGCGGCGCCTCGCCATCGACCTTGCCCGCTGCCGCCAGCAAGGTCGGCGCGGCGCGCGCGACGGCGGCGACGGCGCGGTCGCGCGCTGTATCGTCGACCGCCCATACCAGCCGCGACGGCTGCGCAAAGCGCGCCCACACCGACACATTGCGTGTTTCCGGCCCGTTCAGGCGGTGAAAGTCGCTTTCCGACAGCACCGCATATTTCGCGATCAGCCCGCGGTGCGCGAACGGAAAGACATTGGGCGGGATCAGCCGATTGGCAGCCGCCATCCACCGCTTGGGATAAGCGTCGCCATAATCGGACACGATCAGGTAGAAATCGAGCATCAGCCCTTCGAGTTCGCTCATCCTGAGGCAGCTGCCGTAAAACAGCACGGCGCGCGCGCTGCCCGGATATTCGGCGGCGATCGCCTGTGCCATGGCGGCGACGCGCGGGTCGACCGGAGTCGACAGTTCGGCGCGGACCAGGTCGATCAGGTCGGACATGCGCGAACGCTCAGGCGGCGAGGCGCAGGAACGGCACGGGCTGGGTCGAGGTCAGGATGATCGGCATGCCGTTCTTGGCCTGAAAAATCTCGCCATCGAGAATGACGTTCGACCGCTCGCCCTCGATCCGGATCTCGTCGCCCTGCTGGAAATGGACGCCATCGAGCTGGCGCTGCCCCAGCGTCCCGCGCCAGGTGGCGCCGAGCATGCGGAACAGCGCGCCCAGGCCGCGCTCGACCGCGAGCAATTTCATCTGCCCGCTCTGCCCGGCGCTGTCGGTGGTGCGGATACTGAGCAGCAGCTTTTCCAGCGTCGTCACGATCAGCAGCGAAAACTTGCCCTTGAATTCGCCCTGGCGGATCAGCGACACCGTCATCGCCTCGGGCTTGGGGGGCAGGCGCCCGCCACCGAGGCCGAACATCATCGCAAACAGCCCCAGAATCGCGGCCAGGAAATGCGAAATGCCGTTCGGCAGCCCGAGCGGATAGATGCGATTGCGGCAATAGAGCATCACATCGGCGAGATAGGCGCCGCCTAGGAACATGCCGAGCACCGGGCGCGTTTCGCCGCCGCTGTCGAGCGAGATCAGCTGGCGCTGAATCACATGATCCTCCAGCTGCCCCGAATTGACGAGTTCGATCACCCGCTGCAACGCCTTGATCGGATCGCCCGCGGCGCCAAGGTCGAGCGCGATCAGGTTGGTCTTGCCGTTCGGCAGCACCGCGACCGGCGGCGGCGAACCGCCGAAATGGCCGCCCGAATAAAGCTCGGTCAACGCGGCCTGCACCGTGCCGTCGCCGCCGTTGATGACGACAACGCGCGGCCCGACCATCGCGATGGTGCGGATCGCCTCGCCGATCTGGTCGACGTCCTCGACCTCATAATGAAAGATGTCGGGATGCGCCGCGCAATATTCGCGAACCCGCGGCAACAGGGCGCGGTTGCCGGTCGAACGCGGGTTGGAAAGGAGCGCGACGCTGGCCATCTGGTCCCTATTCGACCGGGTCGAACGACAAGCCGTTGACGTAGTTCAGTACGATCGGCACGCGCTTGGTGGCGCCGCCGACGGCAAAGCTGACCGTCGCCAGTTTCGGCTTCCGCTTGAAGATGAAATCGCTGACCTTCATGTCGGGGTTGCCCGACAGGCCGGCGCCGTCGCTGCGGTCCGATTTGCCGTTGCCGTTCATGTCGTGGCGAACCGACACGACATAATTGCCCGGCTGCTTGACCGGGACGCACACCGACATCGTCCCGGTGCGCGAGACGGGAACGTCGACGCGCTCGATCCACTTGCGCTTTTCCAGATAGCTGCTGTTCGCGCTGTAGATCTGGACCCGCACCGTGCCGGTGCGCGCCTTGAATCCGCGCACATCGACCTGCACAGCGGTCGCATTGCTGTTGCACAGGGCGGCTGCCGGACCCAGCGCAGCACCCTGCGCCGCGACGGGCGCAATCAGCGCTCCGGCGGCGAGCATACCGGCGAGAATAATTTTCGACATGACCTCAATTCCTCCAGAGGTTATAGCCACGCCGACAAACGCATAATGCACCTGCCGACACGGGCCCCTGTCGCCCTTGAATCGGCATATCGGAAACAACTGCGGCCAAATCATGGTGATGGGGCGACGAAAGATTGAATAAGCTGCCTGCCATCGACCGCTACATCGCGCGGCTCATCTTTTTTCCCATGCTGGGTACGCTGGTCCTGTCGGCGATGCTGCTCGTGCTCGAAAAGATGCTGCGGCTGTTCGATTTTGTCGCCACCGAGGGTGGGCCGGTCAGCATCGTGTGGCGGATGCTCGCCAATCTCATCCCCGAATATCTTTCGCTGGGCATCCCGATCGGCCTGATGCTGGGGATTCTTCTGGCTTTCCGCAAGCTTGCAACGACCAGCGAGCTCGATGTGCTGAAGGGCGTCGGGATGAGCTTCGGGCGGCTGATGCGCATTCCTTTCGCCTACGCACTGGCGTTGGCCGCGCTCAATCTGGCGATCGTCGGCTTCATCCAGCCCGTCGCCCGCTATGCCTATGAAGGCTTGCAATTCGAGCTGCGCTCGGGCGCGCTGGGGGCGTCGATCAAGGTCGGCGAGTTCACCAAGCTGGGCGACCGCATGACGCTGCGGATCGAGGAAAGCTATGACGACGGCAAGTCGCTGCGCGGCATTTTCGTGCGCGGCGACAATCGCGACGGCCAGCGCGTTTCGGCGACCGCCGCGCGCGGGCAGTTCCTGGCCACCGACGACCCCAACACGATCATCCTGCGATTGTCGCAGGGCGTGCTGATCCACGAATCGCCTAAATTTTCGGTGCCGCGGGTGCTGACCTTCGACAATCACGACCTGCCGATCCCGTTGCCCAAGATCGAGGCGTTCCGCCTGCGCGGCGGCGCCGACCGCGAAATGACGATCCCCGAACTGTTCGTCGCGGGCAAGGACCAGAGCCAGTCCGAGCAGACGCGGCTCGAATCGCGCGCCAATTTCCATTTCCGCATCGTCGAAGTGCTGTCGATGTTCCTGATCCCGCTGATCGCGGTGGCGCTGGCGATCCCGCCCAAACGATCGACCTCCTCGCTCGGCGTCTTCCTGTCGATCGTGCTCTTGGTAACCCAGCACAAGATCAACCAATATGCCGAGGACATGGGCGCGCGCGGCGTCGTCGATCCGGTCATCGCGCTGTGGGTTCCCTTCCTGCTGTTCGCGGCGCTGGCGATCTGGATGTATTATGTCGTTGCGCATGTGCCGGGCGGCCAGCCGATCGGCGCGCTCGAGCGAGTGGCGGCGAAGTCGGCGCAAAAGATTCGCGGGCTGTTGACGATGTTCCAGCGCAAACCGCGGGGCGTGGAAAGCCTGACCTGATATGCACCAGCTTCATTTTTTCCCGTCGCGCACGATGGCGCTCTATGTCGGGCGGCTGTTCCTGGTCCGCTCCTTCTCGATCCTGTTCGCGCTGGTGCTGATCCTGCAAACGCTCGACCTGCTCGGCGAAAGCGGCAAGATCCTGGCGGTCGCCGGTAACAGCGACGCCGATGTCTGGCGCTATGTCGGGATGCGGCTGCCGCAGATCATCGAAACCTTCCTGCCCTTTTCGGTGCTGCTTGGCACGATATTGACGATGGTGACGCTGAACCAGAACAGCGAGGTTATCGCGATGAAGGCGTCGGGGATGTCGGCGCACCAGGTCCTTGCGCCGCTGTTCCTTGCCGCGCTGCTGGTCGCCGGGATCAGCTTTGCCTTCAACGAACGCATCGTCACCCGCTCTACCGCGGCGCTCAGCGCCTGGCAGAAGGTCGAGTATAAGCGGGTGCCCCCCGACAATGGCGTGCGCAGCAACATCTGGGTGCGCGACGGCAACAATCTGATCAACGCCGAAACGGTCGAAACCGGCGGACCTGCGATCGTGCTGCGCGGCGTCACCATCTATGAACGCACCGGCGGCGTGCTGTCGTCGATGCTGAAGGCCGACAGCGCGCGCGCGGTGGCCGGGGGCGGTTGGGAAATGACCAATGCGCGCCGCTTCATCCGCCGGTCGGGGACGCTGGAACCGCTGGGAACGATCGTCGCGGCAAAGTCGGTGCGCCCCGACCAGTTCACGCTGGCGCAGGTCGACGGCGACGAGCTTCCCTTCCTGAAGCTGAAGGCAGCGATCGACGATCTGGAGGCCGCGGGCCGCCCGGTCGGGGCGCTGAAAGGTGTGTTGTGGCACAAGATTTCGGGACCGCTGTCGGCGATCCTGATGCCGCTGCTGGGCGCCGTCGCGGCGTTCGGCCTCGCGCGGTCGGGCAAGCTATTCATTCGCGCAATCGTCGGGATGGGGCTGGGCTTCGCCTATTTCGTCGCCGACAATTTCGCCCTCGCGATGGGGGATTTGGGCGCCTACTCGCCGTTTCTGGCGGCGTGGGGGCCGTTTATCCTGTTCGCGCTGATCGGCGAGATGATTTTGATCAGGACCGAGGAATAGGATCAGCGTCGGCTCGCGACGAACAACCTGCCATTCATAATGTCGTCATCCCGGCGAAGGCCGGGATCTCAACCTATCGTCCAACCGCACCGGCGAGATCCCGGCCTTCGCCGGGATGACGAGTTAGAAACAGTCAGTGACGAAAACGAACCGTCGCCCCCGCGAAGGCGGGGGCCGCTGTCGGTTTACGCAGCAGCGTGGGACCAGGCAGCTAGCGGCCCCCGCCTTCGCGGGGGCGACGTTCCATTCCTCAGACCGCACCCCCCCGCGCCGAACCCGCCACCAGATTCACCACCAGCTTCGGCAGGCTGTCGTAATTCGCACCATGATATTGCGAATCGGCGGGCAGCACGTCCTTCAACCGGCGATGCGCCTCGGCGAGTGCATGATAGGGCACGCCCGGCAGCAGATGGTGCAGCGCATGATAGCGCAGCCCCACCGGCGCCCACAGCTCGGGCAGCAGGCCCGGCGGCGGCACGTTGACGCTGTCAAGGAACTGGCCGGTCACGGTCAGCACTTCGCCGTCATTTTCCCAAAGGTGCGCCACCAAGGTGCGGATCTGGTTGAGCACCAAAGTCGCCGCCGCAATCGCGCCAAAGATCAACAGCGCGCGCAGCGGCACCCAGCCGAAGACGCCCGCGGCGATCAGCAGGCTCGACCACGCCCAGGCGCCGCCCTCCTGCCACGCCCACATGCGGCGAAACTCGCCTTCGGGCGCCTTGCGGCGGAACAGCGGGTTGATGATCATGCCCGAATAACGCTCGACGACGATCCGGCGCAGCGGCGGGATCAGGAACGACAGCGGGGTCAGCACCGCATAGCGGAACAAGAGCGCCAGCGGCGCGAACGCCGCGGCAACGACGAACAGCGGCACCGTCCACGGCTTCATCAGCGCGAGCGGCAGATATTCGGGATCGTCGACCGTGCCATATTTGGTGCGATTGTGGTGCAGGCTGTGGATGCCTTCATACATGTACGACGGGATCAGCAGCGGCACGCCGACGAGCAGGTTCCACGCGAAGCGGAAACCCGGCAGCGCGTTTTTGCGGATATGCGTCAGCTCGTGGATGAAGCTGCCGGCGCGATAGAGCGCGAGGATCGCGATCAGCGCGGCGGCGAGCGACCAGGCGAGCGTCGGCGCCAAAATGGCGCCCGCAACGCCGGCATAACCGATGACGGTCGATGCCAGAAAATCGGTCCAATAGATGCGCGCTGACGGCGTGACGAGGTCGCGCGTCAGCTCCGACGCGGCGCGGATCATCGCCATGTCGTCGGCGATTGCCGATTTGGGGATCCGGGCCGCCGCCTTGACCAGCGGTGTGTCGACCCGATCGGCAGAGGGATTGATCGTCGTCATAACGCTCGCTCTTCACCATGATTTCGTGGCAGCAAAATGGCCAAATGCGGGTCGCCAGCGCCGCGGCGATGCCCTAATGCGTCATCCGACATATAGGGTTGGCATTTCAGGAAACCAGTATGAGCGGACATTCGGACGGACCGATCACCATCCACCCGGTCAAAGACAAGAACGACCGGCGCGAGTTTGTCGAGCTGGCCTTTCGGCTCAATCGCGGCGATCCGGCGTGGGTGCCGCCGCTGAAGGGCGAGGTGTATAACCTGCTGACTCCCGGCAAAAATCCGTGGTTCGAACATGGCAAGGCGCAATTGTTCCTGGCGCGGCGCAACGGCCGCACCGTCGGCCGGATTTCAGCGCATATCGACGAACTGGCACTCGCGCAGCCCGCCGAACAGGGGATGGGACCGGGGACGGGCAACTGGGGGCTGCTCGAAGCCGAGGATGCGGAAACGACCCGCGCGCTGCTTGTCGCCGCCGAGGATTGGCTGCGCAATCAGGGGATGCACCGCGCGCTAGGCCCGCTGTCGATTTCGATCTGGGACGAACCGGGGCTGTTGATCGAGGGGTTCGACAACCGCCCGACGGTGATGATGGGGCACAACAGCCCACTCTATCGCGGCTGGATCGAGGACAGCGGTTATCGCCCGATCAAGCAGCTGCTGAACTACGACGTCCATGTCGCCGACGGCTTCCCACCGCTGGTCAATCGCATCGTCGCCGCGGGCGAGAAGAACGCGCGCATTCGGATCCGCAAGGTCGACAAAAGCCGCTTCGATGCCGAAGCCAAGCTGATCATGGGGCTGCTCAACGATGCCTGGTCGGACAATTGGGGGTTCGTCCCGCTGACCGACAGCGAGATTGCCTTTGTCGGTAAAAAGCTGAAAACCCTGGTGTTCGAGGATCTGATCCGCGTCGCCGAAGTCGACGGCGAGCCCGTCGCTTTCATGATTGTCTTGCCCAACATCAACGAGTTGCTGATCGACATGGACGGATCGCTGCTCCCCTTCAACTGGGCAAGGCTGCTGTGGTGGCTGCGCAAGCCGAAAAGCCGCACGCTGCGCGTACCGCTGATGGGGGTCGCCAAAAAGCTGCAGAACAGCCGGATGGCGAGCACCCTCGCCTTCATGATGATCGAATTCATCCGCCGCGACGCGGTGAGCGACTATGGCACCGAGCGCGGCGACATCGGCTGGGTGCTCGACGACAATCAGGGCATGAACGCGGTCGCCGAGGCGATCGATGCCAAGATCAACCGGGTGTACCAGATTTACGACAAGCCTTTGGGCTGAACTGCCGGAGCTGGAGCGCGGAGAGTTGCTGCTAAATCCTCCCTGTCGCGAAGCGATGGGGAGGTGGCAGCGGCGCAGCCGCTGACGGAGGGGCGACAACACCGGCGTCGCGGCCCTCCACCCCTCGCTTCGCGAGCGGTCCCCCTCCCCATGGCTTCGCCACAGGGAGGATCAAAGGCGCCTGTTGCTCGTTAACCGCCGCTTTGCTTATGCCCGCGCTTCAAGCCAGCACCACCCAGGTAGGCGCATGGTCGCTGGCCTTCTCTCGCCCGCGGTGGTCCTTGTCGACCCCGGCGTCGATCAGCCGGTCGGCGAGCGCGGGGCTGAGCAGCAGATGGTCGATGCGAAAACCATGATCGCGTTGCCAGCCGCCCGCCTGATAGTCCCAGAAAGTCCAGACATGCCCGCCGGGGTGGCGGCTGCGGATCGCGTCGGTCCAGCCGTCGCCGAGCAGGCGGAACCACGCATCGCGCGATTCGGGCTGCATCAATGCGTCGGTGGACATGGCGCGCGGATCCCACACATCGTCGTCGTGCGGGATGACATTGTAATCGCCGGTCAGGATGGTCGGGATTTCGGCAGCAAGCAGGAATTTCGCCCGCTCGCGCAGCCGCGCCATCCAGCGCAGCTTGTAATCGAATTTGGGGCCGGGCTGCGGATTGCCATTGGGCAGGTAGATGGACGCGACGCGCACCCCGTGGACGTCGGCCTCCAGATAGCGCGACTGCTCGTCCTCGTCCTCACCCGCCAGCCCGCGCTGGATTTCGACCGGCTGGGCGCCTTTGGCGAGGATCGCGACGCCGTTGAAGCCCTTTTGCCCGTGATAGAGAAAACCGTAACCCGCCGCCTCGATCTCCTTGGTCGGCATCGTTTCATCGCTCGATTTCAGCTCCTGCAGGCAGGCGACATCGGGCTGGGTTTCCTCGAGCCATTCGATCAGGCGCGGCAGGCGAGCCTTGATCCCGTTGATATTGAAGGTCGCGATTTTCATGAGGCACCTATGGCAGCAAGATTGGTGCATAGACAAGTATCGGACCGTGCAAACGCATCTCAATGCCTTGCACCGTGCCCTGAGCCTGTCGAAGGGCGCTTCTCGGTGAGGCGCCCTTCGACCGGCTCAGGGCTACGGTGACTATTGTCTCCGAGGTTTGAGATCTAAATCGAGAAGCTCGACCCGCAGCCACAGCCCGACGCCGCATTGGGATTTTCGACCTTGAACGACGACCCGCCGAGCGAATCGACGAAATCGACGATGCAGCCGCGGACAAGGTCGATGCTCACCGGATCGACCACCAGTTTCACGCCATCGGTTTCGGTGACGATATCGTCACCCTCGATGCTCTCGGCGAGGCCGAAGCGATAGGTGAAGCCCGAACAGCCGCCGCCATCGACCGCGAGGCGCAACGCTGCCTGCGTCTCGCCCTTGCGGTCGGCGATCCAGCGGACGCGCGCCGCGGCGGCGGGCGACAGGGTGATATCGGAAAGCTGGGTGGCCATGGGGGCTAGATAGGCGCTTTGTCTCAAATGAAAAGGGCGCCGCGACGGTTATCCCGCCTGGCGCCCCTCCTCTCCGACCCAGGAAAGCTCGTCATTCTTCTTATTCGGGACCGCCCATCGCGACATCTTTGCCCGTGATTGCGGCGATCGCCATCTGATCCGACCGCACGAACGGCATCGGATTGACCGGTGCGCCTTCGATACGGACTTCATAATGCAAATGGTTGCCGGTCGAACGACCCGTCGAACCGACATAGCCCAGAATATCGCCCTTTTTGACCTGCTGGCCGGGGCGCACAATGTAGGACGACATATGGCCGTAGCGCGTCTGGATCGCATTGCCATGTTCGACTTCGACATAATTGCCGTAGCCGCCGAGGCGCTGGGCGCGGCCGACGATGCCGTCGGCGGTCGCATAGATCGGGGTGCCGTGCGGCGCTGGAATGTCGATGCCATTGTGGCGCGCGACCTTGCCGGTCACCGGGTGGACGCGCATGCCGTACGACGACGACAGCGACATCTGGTCGATCGGGCGACGCGACGGCACGGCAACGCCGAGCGAGGCGGTCAGGCCGGTGTCGAGACGCTTCCACGCCTGGAAAATCGCACGGGCTTCGCTGTCTTCGCCGACCGACGGAACGCCAGCGGTGAAGCTGTCGTCATCGGGTTCATCGGGAACGATAATGCCGGCATCGGCGCTGGTTTCGGCAGCTTGAACGGCGGGCGTTGCCGTCATGAAACATGCTGCGGCGCAGAGCATTGCGACTTGATGCAACTTCTGCGTCAGAAGAGTGTTTATCAAAATACGACCCCGCGTGTGCCATGTCGCCAAAGTCATCAAAAGGCTTTGGCGCCGGTGTTTGTTGGTTTGGATGATTGCTCATCCCCCGCGAAGCCTGTGTGCTATCCCAATGGTTAAGACGCAATAACACCATAGTATTCTTGCGTCAGACCGGCGTCGTGGCGCGCCGAGTCGTTGAACGGTGGCTTCAACGCCCCCCGAAATCGCGCTTTTACGAGGGTCTGCCACGTTTCGACGGCGTTGAATCCCCGTTCGTCGCACATCCAGCCGAACCATCGGGTGCCAGCGCGCACGTGGCGCACTTCGTCGGTGTAGATTCGCGACAGGATCCGCGCCGAAGCGTCGTCCCTCGCGTCCCGGAAACGCGCGATCGTCGGCGGCGTCACGTCGAGCCCGCGTGCTTCGAGCACCATCGGCACGATCGCGAGCCGCGCGAGGACGTCGTCCGCCGTGACCTGCGCCGCTTCCCATAGTCCGGCATGCGCGGGCAACGCGCCATAATGGCTGCCGAGCGTGCGCAGCCGCCGGTCGAGCAGCGCGAAGTGCATCGCCTCGTCGGCGGCGACGCCGATCCAGTCGTCGACAAACGCGCGCGGAAATTCGCCGCCAAAGCGGCCGACGAGATCGACCGCCAGGTCGATCGCGACGAATTCGATATGCGCCAGCGCGTGGAGCAGCGCGATTCGCCCGCGTTCGGAGCCGCCCTTGCCGCGCCGCGGCATCCGGCTGGGTTCGAGCAGTTCGGGCGCGGCGGGCCACGCGGGCTGGTCGGGCATCGCCGTATCGCAGCGATGATCGAGCCGCCCCTGTCGCCACGCGCGCGCCAGACCGCGCGCCGCGCGGCGTTTGTCGTGCGGATCAGGCGTCAGCAGGACCGCACGCGCGGCTTCGCCGATACTTTGCATAGTCATATTGCCGTTCGTCCTGAGGAGGGGCTGAGCCTTGGCGAAGATCCATCTCGAAGGACAGCAGCGCTCCGTCCGCGTCCTTCGAGATGCCATTTCGACAAGCTCAATGGCTCCTCAGGACAAACGGATTGCAAAGGCACCATATCCTAGAGCGCCTTCGCCGCCTCCAGCACCGCTTCGGCATGCCCTTTGACGCGCACCTTGCGCCACTCCTTTGCCAGCTTGCCATCGGCGCCGAACAGAAAGGTCGAGCGTTCGATCCCCATATAGCTGCGCCCGTAATTCTGCTTCTCTACCCAGGTGCCGAACGCCTCGCACACGGCGCCGTCTTCATCCGACGCGAGGCGGACGGTCAGGCCATATTTGTCGCGAAACTTGCACAGCTTTGCCGGGGCGTCGCGCGACACCGCGAGCACCTGCGCGTTCAGATGCGCGAATTCGGGCGCGAGGCGGGTGAAATCCTGCGCTTCGACCGTGCAGCCCGGCGTATCGGCCTTGGGATAGAAATAGACGACCAGCGACGCGCCGGTCATCGCGGCGAGATCGATCGTCGCGCCATCGGCGTCGAGCAGCTTTACCGCGGGAATGGCATCTCCGATTGCGAGGGTCACGGCTTTGTCTCCTGCTGGGCGGGGCGAATCGACGCCCACCAATTTGCGATCTCCTGCCGCGCCGCGTCATGCGCGGCAAGCAGTTGCGGCCAGCCCGGTTCGCCGCACTGACTGGCGACAAGTTGCCGCGCTGCCGCGGTCGGCGGCTCGCCATCGGGTGCAGTCAGGCGCAGCATCACGAGCATGCGCGCCAGCAAGCCATGCGCCGCGACAACCTCTGCCGGGACCAGCCCCGCGGCGTGCAGACAGCCGAGCGCCGCGGCGATATTAGGGTCGTGGCATTGGCCGCTGGCAAGCTGGGTCACCTGCATCGCGAATTCCATGTCGACGAGGCCGCCAGGGCCGCCCTTGATATCGAGCGCCCCCTGCGACGGCTTGTGCGCCGCGATCTTGGCGCGCATCTCCGCGGCGTCGCCCGCCAGCCTTGCCCGATCGCGCGGCATCGCGAGCAGTTCGGCGATGATCCGTTCGACCTCGGCGCGCGCCTTGTCCGATCCATAGACCGGCCGCGCGCGGAGCAGCGCCATATGCTCCCACGTCCACGCCTCCTCGCGCTGATAGCGTTCGAAGCTGTCGAGGGTGACCACCAGCGGCCCCTGCGCGCCCTGCGGCCGCAGCCGGGTGTCGACATCGTATAGCTTGCCCGCCGCGGTCGGCACCGACATTGCGGCGGTCACGCGCTGCGCGAGGCGGTTGTAATAGGTGGTCGCCCCGAGCGGGCGCGGCCCGTCGGATTCGGCCAGATGGTCGCCGGTGAACAAATAGATGAGGTCGAGGTCGGAGGCATGGGTCAGCGCCCTGCCCCCCAGCCGCCCCAGCGCAAGCACGACAAGCTCGCTGTCCGCGATCCGCCCGTGCGCCTGCACAAATTCGGCGACGGTCGCATCGGCGAGTACGGCAAGTGCCGCTTCGGCGAGTTCGGAATAGCCGCACGCGATCGCCAGCGGATCGGTCGCCCCCGCGACGAGCTGAACGCCATAGGCAAAGCGTCGCTCGCCGACATGATCACGCACGCGGTCGAGCAGTCGTTCATAGTCGAGCGCCGCCAGCCCCGGCAGCCATTCTGCGACCAATTGCGCCTTGTCCGCAGGCGCATCGAAGGCACGCTGGTCGATCAGCCCCTCGATCAGCTGCGCCCGCGCACCGAGCGCATCGGCGAGCGTCGGGGCGAGCGCCAGGACGCGCGTCGCGATCCGCGCCAGCGCCGGTTGCGCTGCGAGCAGATGGAAGAAATTGACCGCGCTCGGCAATCCCGCGACCAGCTTGTCGAAGCGCGTCAGCGTCGCTTGCGGATCAGGCGCCGCGCCCAGCGCCTTGACCAGTTCGGGCAGCATCGTTTCAAGCGCGTCGAGCGCCGCCGCGCTTCGCAATGCGCGAAGCTTGCCGCCGCGCCATTCGCCGATCGTCCGGACCGCGGCGTCGGGTGGGTCAAAGCCTGCTGCGATCAGCGCCGCCGCCAGCCCGTCATCATCGCGCGGCAGGCCGGTGGTCACCGCACGTTCGGCCACCAGCCGATCGTAGCAAGCGCCGACATCGGCGGCGACGGGTTCGAGCATGGCAAGCAGCGCCGCGCCGTCGGCGACGCCGTCGAGCCGCGCGACGCCATCGAGCGCCGCGGGCTGGACCGGCAGGCAGTGCGTCTGCTGATCCTCGACCATCTGCAACCGATGCTCGATGCGGCGCAGCGTGGCATAATGGCCCGACAGCCGCGCCGCGACATCCGCCTCGACGCGCCCCGCCGCCGCGAGCGCGGCCAGCGCATCGACGGTCGCGGGCACGCGCAGCGACGGATCGCGGCCGCCATAGATCAGCTGATGGACCTGCGCGAAAAATTCGATCTCGCGGATGCCGCCGCGCCCGCGCTTCAAGTCATAGCCCGGCCCGAACGCCTGACCCTGCGCAAAATGATCGCGGATCCGGTCGCTCATCGCGCCGATTTCCTTGAGCTGGCGGAAATCGAGACTGCGGCGCCAGATAAAGGGCTGGATCGCGGCAAGGAAATTTTCGCCCAATGCACGGTCGCCCGCCGAAGCGCGCGAACGAATGAAGGCGGCCTGCTCCCACGCCAGCGCTTCGGATTCATAATAGGAAATGGCGGCATCGACCGGCAGCACGATCGGCGTCACTTCGGGGTGCGGGCGCAGGCGCAGGTCGACGCGCAGCACATGACCGTCGCCGGTGCGCGCCGACAAAATCTCGGTCATCCGCCGCGCAATCCGGACCGCCGCTTCGGTCGGGTCGTCGCGTTGGCGGCGCGGCAGCGTGTCGGGATCGAAGATCAGGATCGGGTCGATGTCGGACGAATAGTTGAGCTCGTGGCTGCCAAGCTTGCCGAGCGCGATCACCGCCAGCCCGCGCGGTTCTTCGCCCGGAACGCGCTCGGCAAAGGCGGCGGCGAGCGCGGCGTCGCAGGCCTGATCGGCGAACTCCGACAACAGGCGGGTGGTGGTCGCTACGTCATGCTCGCCCGACAGGTCACCGAGTGCGAGCAGCAGCGCCATCCGCCCGCGCCAATGCCGTAGCGCCCGCATGATGTCGTCGTCGGCGGGCGGCGCCGACACGCTCGCAAGCGCGGCGTCGGCACCGTCGCCGAGAAAGCGCGTCACGTCGTCGGAATGAATGTCGGCAAGGCGCGCGAGGAACGGCGCGTTGGCGGTCAGACGGTTGAGCGCCGTCTGGCGGATGAGGGCGTCAGATGTCGTCATCGCGCGCCGCTATCGCCTGCGATGCCCTTTGAAGCAAGACGACTTCCTATGCCGTCGCCCCCGCGCAGGCGGGGGCCGCCACCGGCTTTATGCGGCGACGCCGCATGAAGGTATCGAGCGGCCCCGCCTGCGCGGGGGCGACGGATTGATATCAGGCCGGAACCGTGCTTTCGTCGAAGAACAGGACCTGCGAAATCGCCGCGCGCAAGGTCGCGGGTTGATAGGGCTTGGTGAGCAGGAACGCCGGTTCGGGGCGGTCGCCGGTCAGCAGCCGCTCGGGGAAGGCGGTGATGAAAATGACCGGCACCTTCATGTCGGTCAGGATTTCCTGCACCGCCTCGATCCCCGAACTATTGTCAGCGAGCTGAATGTCGGCGAGCACCAGCCCGGGCTGATGCTTTTGCGCTTCGGCCACGGCTTCGCGATGCGTCGTGGCGACCGCGACGACATCATGCCCCAGATCGCGGACGATCATTTCGATGTCCATCGCGATGATCGGTTCATCCTCGATAATCAGGATGCGCGCGCGGGTCTGGCGGTCGATTTCGTCGGTCGCTTCGGCAATCAGCGTCTTCACTTCGTCGGTGTCGCGTCCAATGATGCGGCCGGTGTCCTCGGCATTGAAGCCTTCGACCGCGGTCAGCAGTAGCGCCTGCCGCGCCAGCGACGGAATGCGGCGCAGGCGCGCGTCGGCGATCGCAATGTCGGTCAGCTGCGCGGCGTGATCGGCCGCCGCCGCGTCGGCCATCAGGCCGAAATTGTCGTGGACCATCCGGTAAAGCTGGATGCGCAGGTCGCTGGCGGTATCGACCGCCGCAGGGTTGGCAACCAATGTTTCGAGCAAACGCGCGACCAGCGCGTCGCCATTCTGCTGGCTGCCCGAAATCGCCCGACCATAACGCCGCAGATACGGAAGATGCGGCGCGATCGCCTGACCCAATGACATAATTTCCCTCCTGAAACGGGACTTAACCCGCCAAAAAACCAGCAAAAGCGGTCCAAAGCCGCGCCCGCCGACATAATTTCACCCCATGGGAACGATTTAGCCGCAAATTAGTTTCATGGGGAAGAACAAACGCGCCATTGCGGTTTGATAAATGCGCGGTTAGCAACGGGCCCCATGTTAAGCGAATGCTTCGATAATGCCGTCTGAAACCCGCGCGCCACGCGGCGCCAATTCGGCAAAGGACGTGGAAAAGAAGGTTTTCACCAAGGGACAGGACGTCAATGGCGCCCTGCGCCGTGCGTATGAATCGACGGTCGATGAAACCATCCCGCAGTCGATGCTGGACCTTTTGAGCAAGCTCGATTGACCTCAGCGCTGATAGCGCGCCTCAAAATCATTCTGAAAAGCCGCGAAGGTCCCGGTCGCGATCGCGTCGCGCATCGCCTGCATCAGCGCCTGATAAAAATGCAGATTATGCTGCGTCATCAGCATCGCGCCCAGCATCTCGCCCGACCGAACCAGATGGTGCAAATAGGCGCGCGACCAGGTCGTGCACACCGGGCAGTCGCATGATGGGTCGAGCGGCCCCTGATCTTCGGCATGTCTGGCATTGCGGATGTTGACCGGGCCATCCCAGGTAAAGGCCTGCCCGTTACGCCCCGACCGCGTCGGCAGCACGCAATCGAACATATCGACCCCACGCGCGACCGCGCCGACCAGATCGTCGGGCTTGCCTACCCCCATCAGGTAACGCGGCTTGTCGGCGGGCAGCTGGCCGGGCGCATAATCGAGCACCCCGAACATCGCCGCCTGCCCCTCGCCGACCGCCAGCCCGCCGATCGCATAGCCGTCGAACCCGATCTCGGTCAGCGCCGCAGCCGATCGCGCGCGCAGCTTTTCGTCGAGCGAACCCTGCTGGATGCCGAACAGCGCCGATCGCGCGGCATGCTCTTCGCCTGCGTCGAAGCCGGCGCGGCTGCGCGCGGCCCAGCGCATCGACCGCTCCATGCTCGCCTCGGCGCGCTTCGCATCGACGCCGTTCGGCGGGCATTCGTCGAACGCCATCACGATGTCGCTGCCGAGCAGACGCTGGATTTCCATCGAGCGTTCGGGGGTCAGCATATGCCGCGACCCGTCGAGGTGGCTCTTGAACGCGACGCCCTCCTCGCTCTGCTTGGTCAGCGCCGACAGGCTCATCACCTGATAGCCGCCGCTGTCGGTCAGGACCGGACGGTCCCAAGCCATGAATTTGTGGAGGCCGCCCAGCCGCGCCATGCGTTCGGCGGTCGGGCGCAGCATCAAATGATAGGTGTTGCCAAGGATGATGTCGGCGCCGGTCGCGCGCACCTCGGCAGGGCGCATCGCCTTCACCGTCGCCGCAGTGCCGACCGGCATGAAGGCGGGGGTGCGGATCTCGCCGCGCTGCATTGCAATCGTGCCGGTGCGCGCGGCACCATCGGTCGCGGCAATCGAAAAAGCGAATCTAGCGGTCATCGCGCGCGCCTATGGCGGGCAGGAGGCAAAAAGTCGAGCGGCAGGCCGATCCTCCATGTCGCGCAGCGATGGGGAGGGGGACCGTCGCCGCAGGCGATGGTGGAGGAGCGGCGACGTTACGCCTTGGTCCCTCCGTCAGCGCTTCGCGCTGCCACCTCCCCATCGCTCCGCGACAGGGAGGATCGACGATCGCCTATTCCTTCGCATCCTCGCTCGAAGGCTCGTCGGCCGCCGCCTTGGCTTTTTCCTTCGGCTTTTCCTTCTCGAAAATCGCCAGCAGTTCCTTTTTCTTCGCCTCCGACAAGCCCTCTTCGGCTTCGGGGAACATCTCCTCTTCCTCCTCCTCGATATGGTGGAGGTAACGGTCCTTCATCGTGCGAAAGCGGGTGAGCCAACCGGTCGAGCCGAAATCCATCTCGTAAAGCTCGGTCAGCATGTCGTCGATTTCCTTATGCTCCGACACGCTGTGCTGCGCCTCTTCGCGCAGGTCGGGCTTGCCGAGCATCGTCGCATAGAGCGACATTTCTTCCGACGCCGCATGCGCGGTCACTTCGACGCGAAAGGTTTCGAACAGCGTCTCGCGCTCGGGGCTGTCGCCCTTGGTCGCGTCGATCTGGTCGAGCAATTTGCGGTGGCGGTCGTGATCGGCCTTCAGCCGGGCAAAGATTTTCGTATCAGCCATGTTTGTCTCCTGTTCCGGAGCAAAACGGGCGATCGCGCGGACGGTTCCACGCCGCCGATCAGGCGGCTTTCCAGTCGTTCGTCGTCGTGAACAGCGGCAGCGCCATCGCCGCGGTCGATTGGGTCGCGGCGGCGATCAGATAGGGCGACACCCGGTGGCGGGTACACAGCCCGCCATTGCCGTCGCTGACCATCGTCTGTTCAAACTCGACGCCCTGTTGATGCTTCATCGACCGACGGACAGTTGCCGTGACCAGCTGCCCCTCGCCGAAATCGATCACGAACTGGGTGCCGAGCGGCACGTCCAATATCCCCTCGATAAAAGCGCCGGTCGACGACAGGTTTCGGATCACGACGTCGTAACGATGATTGTCGTGAATGGCGCCAACTTTCCGGAACAGCGAGAAGCGGTCGTTGCGCTGACGCGCCGGACCCGCGGGCTTGATCATCCACGATCCGGCTTCGGCATGCTCGAGCAACTCGTCGTGCACCACCGGCTTGCTATAGACATAGCCCTGGACATGACTGACGTTGAGTTTGCGGATCAGGTCGAGCTGGTCGAGCGATTCGATGCCCTCTGCCGTCGTCTCCATTTCCAGCGCTTCGGCCAGCGCGACGATCGCGGCGATGATCGCGCCGTTGCGCGACCCCGCCACCGTCGCGTCGCGCACGAAGCTCTGGTCGATCTTGATCTTGTCGAACGGCGCGGTCTGCAAATAGCTGAGCGACGAATAGCCGGTCCCGAAATCGTCGAGCGCCAGGCGGACACCCAGCGCCTTCAAGGCTTTGAACATCTTGGCGGTGTCGGCCGAATCGCCCAGAAACACGCTTTCGGTGATTTCGAGTTCGAGCCGATCGGGCGCCAATCCCGTCGTCGCCAGCGCATTGGCGATGATCTTTGGCAAATCGGCATTGGCGAACTGGATCGGCGACACATTGACCGCGACGCGCATGTCGCCCGGCCATTTGACGGCATCCTCGCACGCCTTGCGCAGCACCCATTCGCCGAGCGGCCAGATCAGATTGGCTTCCTCCGCGATTGGAATGAAGACCGCAGGCGAGATCAACCCGCGGTCGGGATGGGTCCAACGGACGAGCGCCTCAACGCCGGTCACCAGGTTCGACTTGGCGTTGACGACCGGCTGGTACCGCAGCTCCATTTCGCCGCGCACCAAGGCATCGCGCAGATCATCCTCGAGCGCGCGGCGATCCTCGGCCGCTTGATGCAGGTCGCTCGAATAGAAACTAAACCGGCCGCGGCCATTGCCTTTCGCCGCATAGAGCGCGAGATCGGCGTTGCGGACCAGGTCATCGCTGCTCAGCCCGTCGAACGGCGCAATCGCAACCCCGACCGAGGCGCCGATGATGCAGCGGCTGCCTTCGACCGAATAGGGTTGCGACAGGCTGTTGATGATGTCAGCGGCCATGTCGCCAAGTTTGCCGCGATCGTCGACGTCGGGAAGAATGATCTGGAATTCGTCGCCGCCAAGGCGGCTGACCATTTCCTTGTCACCGACGATCTTGAGCAGCCGCTGGGCGACCTGTTTGAGCAGCGCGTCGCCCGCCGGATGTCCCAGCGTGTCGTTGACCTGTTTGAAGCGGTCGAGATCGAGCAGCATGATCGCGCACACACGCTGTTGCTGGGCAAAGGCGGCGAGCGTGGTATCGAGCTTTTTCGAGATGTTGAAGCGATTGGCGAGCCCGGTCAGCGAATCGTAAAGCGCCAGGCGCGATGCATCCTCGGCCGATCGGCGCTGCGCGGTGACGTCGGTGCCGCTGCCGCGATAGCCGGTGAATTTGCCGCCAGCGTCGAACTGCGGCCGCCCTGAAATCGCCCACCAGCGATCGTCGCCCTCGAACGCGCTGCGCAATGGCAGCTCGTCGAATTTCGATTGTTTGGTGAGCAGGAAGGGCAACGTCCGCTGGCGTTCGCCATGGCTGTCGACGGGCAGGAACAGCTCGGTAAAGCTGGTGCCAAGCAATTGACCGCTGGCGCGTCCCATCAGCCGCGCGACCGAATCGGTGATATAGGTCAGCCGACCCTTGGCGTCGGTCGACCAGAACCAACCCTGGCCGCTTTCCTCGTAATTCTGGAGCAGCAGCAAAGCTTCGCGGGTATGCAGGTTCGGCGCGATGTCGCCGCGCGGTTTGCCGATGCGCGATCCGATCAGGCCGAAAAAGCCGCGCTGGCTTTCATCGACCGCATCATCCCCCCGCTCGCCGGATTCGATCCGCGATGGCATTTCCATCAAATCAAACTCTTGCTGGTCCCCACATGGCCGCCGTTATGCGTCCAATGCCTTGCGATATCGTGAATAATTGTCTGAAAATGTCGTGCGGAAAGCGGGCTCCGACCGGGTTATCGCACCCGGACGAGAGATCCCAAATTCGTCAGCTGGGAACGATCCTCAGTTCGAACCGGTCGGTGTCGAACCCATTGTCGCCCGGCACGGCAGCGATCGGACGCTCGCGAATGCGCGGCCCCGAAGCGCGGCTGAGAATCGCCTGACCCGAACCGTTCAGGATGATCTCGTCATTGCCAGCAATGATCCGCGTCCCCTCCAGCGATCCCGGTGCATAGTTGATGACCAGGTCATAGCCCGTGGGCGCGTTGCAATATTCGCGAAAGCTGCCGAGCGACACCGCGTCGCCGCTGATCGCGCCAAAGCCGGTCGGCTGGTGCTGCACGGAGCAGTTCACCGCGACCACCAGATTGAGGTTGAACCCGTATGTCGCCGCCATTGCAGCGGTCGGCGCGACCGCCATCACCGTGGCCGCCATCCCGAGCGAGAATTTCCTGAACATCCGCAAACCTTTCCGCCCTTCGGCAAAGCTTCGGATGAGGGTTTAGTTATGCAGATATAAAATGAAGTTAAGCGCTGGTTTGCCGTCCGCTAACCATAATGTAAGCGGCAAACGCGGCGAGCAATTCAGCGGGCGGTCACGGAGATCGAGATGACGTCGCTGTAAACCCCGGCGCGGCGGTCGGCGGTATTGCCGATAACGAACTGGATAGGCAGCGCGTCGCGGCGAGGGCCGTCGTTCGACGCTCCCGATATCGTCCGCGCGCCCAACAGATTGAGCGAATTACCACCAATCGCCAAGCTGTAAGGCACGTACCACTCGCTCGATCCCAACCGCAGGCGGCCGGAATTAGTCGACGTGACATTTACGTCATAGGAACCAGTGCTGGCGACGAGAAGATTGAGCTGTACCTGCGCAGGCCCAGGCTGCAGTTCGCCGAGATCGACCACCGCATACCCGCCATTCATCGTATAGGCACCAGCAAGGCCGATCCGGGCCGACGGCAGGACATCGATGCCAAGGACAATCCGCGTGCCGCCGAACGAGCGAAAGCTCTCATCCTGCGCCTCAAGCTTCACGTCTTGTGTAAAGGTACCCGAACCCCGAATATCGTCGGGATCCGCGACAAGTTTGTACATCAACGTGCGTGATGCGTTGGCCCCCAGCGTGATCATACGCTGCGTCGGATTTCGCTGGGTTCGCCCGGCCCGGGGGGTTACGTCTTGCGTATCGGTCAAATTGAGCAACGCATAACCAATGGGCTTTCCGGTGCCCTTCGACAGACCAAAGGGGGACCGATCAAGTTCAAAAGTCGGCGTGAAGCGGCACTCGCCGGTACCCTCATTCACAAAGGTGACGCTAAAGGTGCCCTGGGGCACGGCCCCGTCGAACGGATCATAGCCTTGGATCAGCCAGCTTGTCGGCGTCGCGTTGACCCGAATAAGACATTCGGCGCCCGGAACAGCCACGCGCGGAGCCGACGCCTGCGCGTAAAGCGGCGTTGCCATCAAGGCGGCGGCGAGGAACAGGGTTGGGCGCAGCATATTGCCTCCTAATTTTTCGAGCCGGGGCGAACGATACCAAGGTTTACGAGGCCATCGGTTTCCGGCGGCACGGCGAATTCGAAAGCCTGGTCGATCGTGCCATTACGCCCATAGGTTTCGACCAGATAGCGGCGCCCCGGAAGCAAGTTGGCAATCGCAAAGCGTCCGACCGAATTGGTGAAGAACGGAATCGGCTTCGGGCTTTCGCCGTCCTTGACATCAAGAAGGGTCACGCGCCCGCCGATCAACGAGACGGGCGTGTCAGCCGCGAGGACAAGGGTGCCCATCACACTCACAAAAGCGTCGGTTCCGATCCGCGCCGCATAGCCGCTCTTGTAAGGCGGATGGACGCGAAACACACCCGGACCGATGTCGTAACCCGCCGGTGGATTCTCGACATCATATTGAACCGACTGTGTCGCATAGGAGCCAAGGAAATTGTTGACCGCGGCGCCAAGCGCTCCGCTGCGACCGATGTAGTCGTTCTTGGCCAGCGACTGACCGGCCACCACACTGCGCTTGCCCAGATTGTTGTGCGGATAGAGCAGCATGAAGCTGTCGTTGATGCGGCGCCCCACACCCACCGCGCCGTCGGCAAAGGCGAGCGAAGTGCCGACGCGAACCGACGTGGCGTTGATGTCGGCGACGTTGGACAGGTTGGGACCGAATGTCGCGTGGCTGACCGATGCGTCGAAACGATTTCCGGAATAGGATGCATATCCGAGCGCGCGAGCGCTACCGTCCTGCCGGGTCACGACGCCGCCAAATCCGACGCTGCTGAGCTGGTTAAGGCCGCTCTGGTTATAGGAAAGCTCCCCTAGGTTGTCGCGGCTCTCGTACCGCGCTTCGGCCCGGCGCCGGTAATCGGGCTGGAAGACAAGGCCGATGTTGACGCTAAAACCCTTGCCCTGACTAAAGCTCGACGGGAATTTGGCATAGTCGACGCCGGCGCGCACCGACCACCGGTTGTCGATCCGGTATTGGCCTGATGTCCCAACGCGATAGCTATTCCCCAAACCATTTCGTCCGCGCAGGTACGAAGCGGTGGAGGTCGTCAGGAATTTTTGGCTGAACTGATGCGTATATTGCGCGGATAATGAATAAGCCGACGAGTTATTGCCCTCGGGATTTCCAAGTGTCGTGAATTTGGGCGAAATATAGTCGGCCCTCAACGAGAAGCTGTCCGCCAAGCCACCCCGATCGAAATAATGTTCATAGCTGACGCCGCTGGCGAAACCCTTCCCCTGCGATTTGGAATTGCTGGCCGCGCCGTCGAGAAGTAGCCGCCCGCCGTTACCCAGGACGAACTGGGTCTGCCCGGTCAGAGTCTGGACCTGTTCACTCAACTGCAAACCGACACCGAGCGCGGGACGGTCAAAGAAGGCCTTGCGGAAAAAGCCGGTAAAGACAATCGGCCCACGATAGTCGGGAGCGCCGCCAAACCGGCGACTCATCGGACCCAGGAACGCGCCATATTCATAGTCGCCGGGATCGAGATCGATCGGATCGAGATATTGCTGATAGGACAGATTCTGGACGGCACCCGTATTGTCGGTAACCTGAATCTCGATGTCGTTGCTGCCCGAAGTCAGGGGCAGCGAGCTGAAGTCATAGCGTCCGGGTTGCAGCCGAACCTCGCGGTACAGCGATCCGTTGCGCATGAATCGCACCGTTGATTCGCGCTGCAGGACAAGCTGCCGATTCGACTGGAGCACGGCCGCCCGGAACGCATTGAACCGGCGTTGCTGCCGCAGCACGCCAAGCCCGCCCATCTGGACAAACCCCTGCTGCCCGCGCGTTTCGACATCAAGATCGCCGAGAAACCAGCGACGATATTGTTTGGGCTGGTCGAACACGACACGCGCATAATTGCGATCAAATTTGTATTTTTCGCCGCTCGCAGTGGACTGCTGCGAAAATTGTGCATCGCCTTCGAAAACCAGCCCACCGAAGCGAACGGCGCCGTCGAAATTGACGGTGGGCGGATCGGCCCGGTCAAGTTCCCAGATATAGGTCTGGATCAGATTGAGATTCAAGAAAGCGGAGAGCCCCGCAGGCTGGAGTGAGACATCGTTCAGGTCGGCGCGCGGCGGAGCGAACAGATCCTGCGTGGCGCGCTGATCGGGCATGACCTCGACGACGACGACCGCGAGCGAGCTGGGATCGTAGTTAAGCTCCACCCCCGTCTTGCTGAGATCCTCGGGGCCGAAGGTTTCAAGACCCTGAAGGCGGCTGCTCAGGCCTGCATGTGCTTCATCGTTCAAAATCGGCTGCATCAGCCGGATGAATGTTGCCGTGTCGAGCGCAAAGCGGTCGTCGGCCGTCAGCTGCATCGGGATATCGCCCAGGCTGCGGTTCTGGAACGTCAGCGGCACCGTCATATCGATGTCGCGGTCATAGGGGTTGATGTCAGGCCGACCGTGCGGCCCGATCGGCAACTGCGGAATCAGCGACGTCGGCGCCGGTGTCGGCATCGGCGTTCCGGGCAGCGGAATCGTGGTAGGCGCGCCCGTTGGCGCAGTCGCTGGGCCTTGGCCCCCAGGTCGCTGCGGCAAGGGAATCGACACTTGCGCCGCCGCTGTGCTCGCACACAGCGCCGGTAGCGCAACAGAACAGAGAGCGGCTGCTATCCTCACTGAGCGAAGGTCAGCTTGATCGGTCCTGGGCCAAAGCCCGAAACGGGAACGCGGAACGACCGTTCGCCCCTCGCCGGAACATAACCCGATCCGACAAGGCGATTCAGCTCTTCAGGTGACAGATCGACACGCAACCACTTGCCGTCTTTTCCTGTACCCTCCAGTTGCCAGCCAAAATTTGCCATCATCGCATGACGGCGGCCGGCATTGCGCAGGGTGATTTCCACCCCGTCCTGCATCGGCGGAAGCTGGTCGGATCCCGGCGGTGCGGGCGGCTGATAGGTCAGCTGATGGACTGAGCTCGCTTTGACGTCGGGCGTCGCACCCGGCGGCGCAACGACGACGAGCCCGCGCATATGATAAAGCACCTGCACCTGCGCACCAAGGCCTTCGGTCGTCGACGGTTCGAGCGCGACGGGCAATTGCTCGACCGAAACATAAAAGGCTTGCGAGGTTTCCGGGTTGGGATCGCCCACCCATTGCAAGCGGATCACTTGGCGGCCGCCCGGCGCCAGCACACCCTGCGGCGGAAAAACGAGGAATTGATCGTCGGCGGGCGTCTCGGTGACGTTGCCGTCCTTGTCGATATCCATGCGGAGAATTCGGGTTTGAAATGCCAAATTGCCCTGATTGACATTCTGGACCTCGATACGCGCAACGGCATCGCTTCCGCGCGATTCCATTTCGAGCACCATCGGCGAGACGCGCATCGCCAGGGCCGGGCTGACGACAAGCAGCGTAAGCGCGGCGAATATCGACAGCAAAGCGCGTGCACGACGCTTCAAGCTCGCCAAAACCGTCATAAACCCCATCCCCTGCCGCTGGCGGCATCATCCATGCTATTCATAAAGAAAGGGGAAAGATCGCTCTTTCCCCTTTCCCTTTACGGACTATCCGAAATCAGGAAGCCGTCAGCGTCAGCGTGGTGTGGCCGCTGTAGGTACCAGCGACCAGACCCTTGGCTGCAACCGGCGCCGTGATCTTGATGTGCATGCCCGAACGCCATGCGCCCTGCGCCAGCTGGTCGCTCAGTTCGGTGGTCGAAACGTCGAGCGTCTGGCCGGTACCGACAGCCGGACCGCCAGTGCCAACGCCGGTCCAGGTCGCGACGACCTGATACGGGATGTGGTCCTGGAATTCGTCCGTGTCGTAACCGCCCGGAGCGGCGTTGACCAGGCCGCGGACGTCGCTCTTCACCAGCTTGACGGTGTTGTTGAAGTTGCAACCAGCGGTCAGCGTGTCGATGTCGGCAACGGCCGGGCCGACCATGTCGAACGCCTGATTGACGTTTTCATTGTTGCCGGCGCGAATGCCGATTTCGCCGAAGCTGATGTTGCGGACGTTGCTGGTGTAACCATTGCCCGAGTAGAACGAGCAGTCCTTCGGGACCGTACCCGTCAGGTTGAACTGCAGGCTGATGTTTTCGACCGTGCCGGTGGTGTTCGGCGCGTCGGCCTGCACCGTGTAGCGGGTGCCGAAGGTCTGCGAGTTTTCAACGACCGCATCCAAAGCCAAGCCGAGCAACGGGCCCGGGTTGGTGATGCCACCGCTAAGGTTGACGTTCCCGAAGAAGGGAACATTGACATTAGCCGTGCCAGCATAATGACGCTCGTTCGTCTGCGCCATGGCCGGCGTCGCGATCAGAGCGATGGCGGCAACGGCGCCGCTAAGGATCTTCTTCATAATCTTCTTCCCTCTATTATAACGCCGTCGCCCAAGGCCGGGCGGGGCGTGATATTTGCACCGGTTGGTCGGAGAACCGGGAGGGCATCGGTGCCTGCCCTGCCGGTTTTAAGTCCGCCCGCGACAAAGGCCGCAGGCGAATTCTTCAAAGCGGGGAAACGGTGATCGTGATCGTCTCCGAATAATCGCCCGCCAGCAGTCCGGCCTCGCCCGAAGGCTGGCCAAGATCGACCGACAGGCGCATGCCGTCGGTGGCGATGCCTCCGTTGCTGGAAATGACGCCGCCCGACAAAAGCTGGCGGCTGTTGAAAGAGCGGCTGATCGTCTGCTGCGCCGGAAAACGAACCGGCATTTCGACCGCCAGGCTGTACGGGAGCATGCCGCTGTACGGCCCCTGCCCGTTGGGCATCGTCGTATGCGCCAAACCGCCGCGCGCGCCCTTGATCGTCATCGTGAAGGGGACGTTGCAATCGAGCGCGACCTGCGTTTCGGCGCCCAGGCCGCGGCGTTCCAAATTGCCGAAATCCATGTTGCGATGTTGCCCATGGCGCAGTGGGCGCGGATCGCACCGCTGACCGCGATGTCGAGCGAGCGGACGTTCTGGATGTCCTTGGCGCTGGCGGTGGCGGCAAAGGCCGCCGACAACAGCATCAAAGCTGCGCCCGCGCCGAATCGCGCCACCTTGCGGTGAAGACAATGTGCCAAAAAACCCCCAATGCCGGGCCCGATGCCTGATTTCCCCAAGGCATCGCGCCGCGCGCTATTCTTGTTCCCGCCACCCCCGGTGGTCAAAGAATCGTTCAAATCTGATAGAGAAAATAAACAAAATATTTACATTGGCAATGCCGATACCATTCGGCTGAGCCCGTTTCGGGCGCTCATAGGGACTCTGTTCCCCTTTGAGACAGTGATCGACAACACATTAATATCATGGAAAAAAGCGGAATCGCCGGATTCTCGGGGCTTTGGCGGTGCCGGATGGCGCGCGAATCGGATCGTTCCTGACAATGCTCGGCGTCAAGCGAGCGCGATAGGCAAACTAAACTTTTAACTTAGCTGGTCTTTGCCGTGCGCTCCCCCGCCCGGCTGGGCACCGCCCGCAACGCCGCGCATCGCGCCTCGACGGCGGTCGCCAAGCGCGCACGCATGGCCGCATATCGGTTCCGGTAACGCCGCCTTAACCCCAGAGCGCCGATCATGGACGCGATGGCAATCCCGGCATTTATCGAAAAAGCCCCGTCAGGCGGCACAGCGCGCAGCACGCGGCGGACGTTGCGACTGCGGCTGCAAGGCCGGGCTGGCGGCGGCGATCTGAACGTGTCGGTGCACAATATCTCGGCAACGGGTCTGTTGCTGGAGGGCGATGCCGCGCTGGCGGTTGACGACCGCATCGACATCGACTTGCCGCATTCCGGGGTGACCCGCGCGAGGGTCATCTGGGTCAGCGGTTCACTCTATGGCTGTCAGTTCGAATCCCCGATCTCGTCCGCGACGCTGAGCGCTGCGCAGCTTCGCGCGGTCGTCAGCGGCGATCGCACGGAGGACGTCTCTGCAAACGAACCCACCGACGAGAGCTTTGGCGACCGCCTCCACCGCCTGCGGACCGCCAAGCGGCTGACGCAGCTGGAAATTGCTGGCGAACTGGGGGTGAGCGAGCAGTCGATCTCGGCCTGGGAGCAGAACAAGGCGCGGCCCAAGGCGGGACGGATCAAGGCGCTGGCGATCCTCCTGAACGTCGAAGTGACCGAATTGCTGGGAATCGACGAGGCGCACAGCCTGCGCGATGTCGTTGCGCGCGCCAAATCCCAGGTCGCCGAAGCCGCCGCGATCAGCGCCGATAACGTCAAGATCATCATCGAAATCTGAACGGTTGCGCGACGCGCGCCGCGCGCGACGAAGGAGCTATCCCGCGCGGTTGGGCAGCAGCAGGCTGGCGTCGCCATAGCTGTAAAAGCGATACTCGCTCGCGATCGCATGGGCATAGGCCGCCTGCATCGTCTCCAGCCCCATCAGCGCACTGACCAGCATGAACAAGGTCGACTTCGGCAGGTGGAAATTGGTCATCAGCCCGTCGATCGCCTTGAACCGGTAGCCGGGGGTGATGAAGATCGCGGTATCGCCCGCGAAGGCCGTGATCGTGCCGTCGTCCTGCGCGGCGCTTTCGAGCAGGCGCAGGCTGGTGGTGCCGACCGCGATGATCCGCCCGCCCGCGGCCCGCACCGCGTTCAGCCGCGCCGCGGTGTCGGGTTCGATCCGCCCCCATTCGGCATGCATCACATGGTCGTCGGTGTCGTCGGCCTTCACCGGCAGGAAGGTGCCCGCGCCGACGTGCAGCGTCAGCGTTTCGGTCGCGACGCCCGCAGTTTCCAGCGCCGCGAGCAAGCCGGGGGTAAAATGCAGCGCCGCGGTCGGCGCCGCAACCGCGCCATCCTTGGCCGCGAACATCGTCTGATAATCGGACCGATCGTCGTCGTCGGTCGCGCGCTTGCCCGCGATATAGGGTGGCAGCGGCATCGTCCCCGCGCGTTCGAGCAGCACTTCGACCGGTTCGTCGCCCGCGAAGGCCAGAATGAAGCTGCCGTCGGGCAGGCGCTCCTCGGCCACGGCCGCGACCTCCGCGCCGAAATCGACCGTCTCGCCAACGCGCAGCCGTTTTGCGTTGCGCACGAACGCCTGCCAGCGGCGCAGGTCGATCCGCTTGTGCAAGGTGGCGCCGATGCGTGCGTCGCCGCGCCGCCCTTCCAATTGCGCGGGAATCACGCGCGTGTCGTTGAACACCAGGCAGTCGCCGGGGCGCAGCCATGTCGGCAGGTCGCCGACCCCTGCATCGATGATCGTCCCGCCATCGACCACCAGCATCCGCGCCGCATCGCGCGGTCGCGCCGGGCGCAGCGCGATGCGCTCGTTCGGCAGGTCGAAATCAAAGGCGTCGACGCGCATCGCGCGCGAATCCCTTAACGGATCGGGGCGTTGAGTTGGTCGGCGGTGATCTCGGCCGCAGGTGCCGGCGCCGGCACTGCTTCGACCAGCATCGACGCGGGCGGCATCGGCTTGTTGTCGGCAGCGACCGCCACCTGGACCATGCGCGACATCACCGCGGGCGGCTCGCCCTTCTGGATCGCATCGATATATTGCATGCCCGATACGACGCGGCCGAACGCGGTGTAGCGATTGTCGAGTGCGAAGCGCGGCTGGAACATGATGAAGAACTGGCTGTTCGCGCTGTCTTCGCTTTCGGCGCGCGCCATCGACACGGTACCGCGCAGGTGCGGGGTGACGTTGAATTCGGCCTTGAGGTCGGGCAGCTGCGAGCCGCCCTGCCCGGTCGCGGTCGGATCGCCCGTCTGCGCCATGAAGCCGTCGATCACGCGGTGGAATTTGACCCCGTCGTAAAAGCCCGCGCGCGCCAGCTGCTTGACGCGCTCGACATGGTTCGGGGCGACTTGGGGATAAAGCTGGATCACCACCCGCCCACCGGTCGAAAGGTCCAGGTTGAGCATATATTCGGGGTTGTTGATGTACTGATCGGGCGTCATCGTCGGGGCCGCCGGAGCCGCAGCGGCAGCGGTTGCGGCCTCCGCCGCAGTGCCGGCGTCGGGCGCGGGCGGAACATCGACCGGCGGCGGCGGAGCGTCCGTCGGCGGCGCGGGCTGCGCCGTTTCGGGCATCGGGTTCGGCGCGGGCGGCGCCTCTTGCGCGGCGGCCGAAGCCGCGAGACCGAACGCCATCGCCGTGAAGATCATGGGGCGGAAGGAAAATTTCATGCTGGATCGGCCTCTGTCAGAAAATCGGATCTTGCGCCCCGTTGGCGCGCCCTAGCGCGAAAAAGCTGAACGCTCAATGATCGGTATCAGCGATCGCCCTGGAGCAGCCCGCGCTCGGCAATACGCCCGACGACGGCGTCGCGCACCGAAGGCGTTACGAATTTGTGGATGTCGCCGCCAAAGATCGCAATTTCCTTGACCAGCCGCGACGCGATTGGTTGCAGGCTGACGTCCGCCATCAAAAAGACGGTTTCCACGCGGGCGTTGAGCTGGCGGTTCATGCCCGTCAACTGATACTCATATTCGAAATCGGTGACGCCGCGAATGCCGCGGATGACGATCGACGCGCCTTGCGCGTCGGCGAAGTCCATCAATAGCGAATTGAAACCGACGACCTCGATGTTCCCATCGATCTCCGCGACTTCCGCCTTCACCATCGCGATCCGTTCGTCGTCGTCGAACAAGGGCGATTTCGCGATATTGGTGGTCACCCCGATGATCAGCCGGTCGACCAGCTTCGCGCCGCGGCGGACGATGTCCATATGCCCCAGCGTGATCGGGTCGAAGGTTCCGGGATAAACCCCAATGCGCATCAACGGTCCCTTTCCACGACATAGCGGGCGATGGCGCGCAGCAACGTCGCCTCGTCGCCAAAGCTCGCCAGATGCCCGATCGCCTGGTCGACCAGCGCGGTCGCCTGTCCGCGGGCGCGTTCCAGCCCCATCAGCGTGACGAATGTGCCCTTGCCCGCGGCCGCGTCCTTGTGCAGCGCCTTGCCCGCCAGCGCCTCGTCGCCCTCGACGTCCATGATGTCGTCGGCGATCTGGAAGGCGAGCCCGATGTCGCGCGCATAAGCGCGCAGCGCGGTGCGTCCCTCGGGCGGGATGCGCGCCAGGATCGCCCCGGCCTCGACCGAAAAGGCGATCAGCGCCCCGGTCTTGAGCTGTTGCAGCCGCGTCACCGTCGGCAGGTCGAAGTTCGATGTTTCGGCGGCAAGGTCCATCATCTGACCACCCGCCATCCCGGCCGGCCCGGCGGCGCGCGCCAGTTCGCAGCACAGCTCGCCGCGCACGAACGGATCGCTGCTAGTCGCCGGATCGCACAGCCATTCGAACGCCAGCGCGTGAAGCGAATCGCCCGCTAGCACCGCGGTCGCCTCGTCGAACGCCTTGTGCACCGTGGGCTTGCCGCGGCGCAGGTCGTCATCATCCATGCACGGCAGATCGTCGTGGATCAGCGAATAGACGTGCATCGCCTCGACCGCCGCGCCGACGCGCAGGCTGAGCCCGCGATCGACATGGAACAGGTCGCCCGCGGCGCGCACGAGCAGCGGGCGCAGCCGCTTGCCGCCCGCAATCGCGGCATGGCGCATCGCTTCGTAAAGCGGCGCGCGCGGGTCCTTGGGAACCGGCAGCAGCTGGTCGAACAGCCGGTCGATGCCCGCCATCACCTCGGCCTGCGTGGCAAGCAGCAACTGCGTTCCGCTCGAAAGATCGTCGCTGGTGGACGCCATGACCGTTCAGCTTTCGCCGAAGGGGGTGGTTCCCGCCGGTCGCCCGTCGGCGCCCAGGCTCACCTGCTCGATCCGCGCCTGCGCCGCGACGAGCCGCGCTTCGCAATGGCTGCGCAGCGCATGGCCGCGCTCATAAAGCGCCACCGATTCCTCCAGGCTGACATCGCCGCTTTCCAGCCGCCGCACGATCGTTTCCAGCTCGCCCATCGCGGCCTCGAACGAAAGCGCGGTAATGGCAGGGTCCGGGGCGGGCGCGGCAGCGGCGTCGGGGGTATCCGTCATAGCCCTGCTTTGGCCCTTTCGCCCCCCAATGGTCAAGTGCGGTCAGGCTTGACGTCGCACCGCGTCCGCCTAGGCTGGCCCGCACCCGATCGCCAGGACGAAAGCTCCGTCATGACCCTGCAAACCGTCGCTGCTTATTTCGCCACCGCGATCATCTTTGGCATTCTCGACGCGGTCTGGCTCCGTACGATGCTGACGAAAGTCTATCGTCCTGAAATCGGCGCGCTGCTGATGGATGGCTGGCGCCCGGCGCCGGCGCTGATCTTCTATGCGCTCTATATGCTCGGTATCCAGATTTTCGCCGTTGCGCCGGCGCTGGCAGCGGGCAAATGGCAGGTCGCGGCGCAATGGGGGGCGATGTTCGGCTTTTTCTGCTACATGACCTATGACCTTACCAACCACGCGACGATGAAAATCTGGTCGACCAAGGTGACCTTGCTCGACATCGCGTGGGGGACGCTCGCGACGGGATTTGCGGCGGGTGCCGCGGCGTGGCTGGTGCTGACCCTGCTGCCGCGTCCCGCGTAACGCCGCTCCACTTTCAGCAATCACGATTCCGCTTTTTGCAATTGCCGAGCCGCGCATGGCCACGCATGCTGCACTGCACAAGAGAGAGGGGTGTAAAGGCAAGTTTTGTTCTGGTAAACAAGGACTTGCATCATGAAAAAATTCTTCCTCCCCGCCGTCGCATTGTTTGCGAGCACCCCCGCCATCGCCCATGCCGATGAACCCGCAGCGCAGCGTTTCGAGTACAAAGGCAGCAGCTACAACTACACGGTGACGCAGGTCGGCGACGTCCGTATCATCAGCGGCATCGAAGAACGCACCGGCAAGCCTTTCACGTTGCGCGTCGGCGCCAACCGCGTCCGCGGCACCGTCGGGTCGCAGCAGGTCAGCTTTGCGCTTCGCGACGTTGAGCCGCTGACCAAGCCCGCGACGACCATCGCCTCGCGCTGACGCAATCAACCGCAGGCTCCATGGTGCTTTTCGCATCATGGGGTCTGTTCGTTTTGCGCCTACATCGCTAAAGGCGCGCCATGACTCAGCCCGCGCCCACTATCACCCCCGAAATCGTCGCCGAACACGGGCTTTCGCCCGAGGAATATGATCGCGTCCTCGCCGCGATCGGCCGCGAGCCCAATCTTGTCGAACTCGGCATCTTTTCGGTCATGTGGTCCGAGCATTGCAGCTACAAAAGCTCGCGCATCCATTTGAAGAAACTGCCGACCGAAGCGCCCTGGGTGATCTGCGGCCCCGGCGAGAATGCCGGCGTCATCGACATCGGCGAAGGCGCAGGTGGCAAGAAGCTCGCCGCGATCTTCAAGATGGAGAGCCACAACCACCCCTCGTACATCGAACCCTATCAGGGCGCGGCGACCGGGGTCGGCGGCATTTTGCGCGACGTGTTCACCATGGGCGCGCGTCCGGTCGCAAACCTCAACGCGCTGCGTTTCGGTCGCCCCGACCATCCGAAGATGAAGCACCTCATCTCGGGCGTCGTCCACGGCATTGGCGGTTACGGCAATTGTGTCGGTGTCCCGACCGTCGGCGGCGAGGTCAATTTCCACAAGGCCTATGACGGCAATATCCTCGTCAACGCGATGACCGTCGGCGTCGCCGAGCAGGACAAGATCTTCTATTCAGCCGCATCGGGCGTCGGCAATCCGATCGTCTATGTCGGCTCGAAGACCGGCCGGGACGGCATCCACGGTGCGACCATGGCATCGGCGGACTTCGGCGAGGATGCCGAGGAGAAGCGCCCGACGGTGCAGGTCGGCGATCCCTTCACCGAAAAACTGCTGATCGAGGCGTGCCTCGAACTGATGGCGTCGGACGCGATCGTCGCGATCCAGGACATGGGCGCCGCGGGGCTTACCTCGTCATCGGTCGAAATGGCGTCGAAGGGCGGCGTTGGCCTCCACCTCAAGATGGACGATGTGCCGCAGCGCGAAACCGGCATGACCGCCTATGAGATGATGCTGTCCGAATCGCAGGAACGCATGCTGATGGTCCTGAAGCCCGGCAAGGAAGAGTTCGCCAAGGCGATCTTCCACAAATGGGAACTCGATTTCGCGGTCATCGGCACCGTCACGGATACGGGGCGCATGGTCCTCGAGCATCATGGCGAGATTGTCTGCGACATCCCGCTCGCCCCCCTCGCCGACGATGCGCCGCTCTATGACCGCCCGCACGTTCCGACCCCGAAGCAGGCCGAGCTGACCGACGTTCCCGAAACGCAGGACGTCGCCGCCGACCTCAAGACCTTGATGGGCACGCCCGATATCGCTTCGCGCCGTTGGATCTGGGAGCAGTATGACAGCCAGGTCGGTGGCGACACGGTGCAGACCGGCGGCGACGCCGCGCTCGTCCGCATCCATGGCACCAACCGCGCGCTCGCCATGAGCACCGACTGCACCCCGCGCTATTGCTACGCCGACCCCGTCGAGGGCGGCAAACAGGCGGTCGCCGAAACCTGGCGCAACATCACCGCGGTTGGCGCGACCCCGCTCGCGATCACCAACTGCCTGAACTTCGCCAACCCGCAGCGCCCCGAAATCATGGGGCAGATCGTCGGCTGCCTCGACGGCATGGCAGAGGCGTGCCGCGCGCTCGACTATCCGATCGTGTCGGGCAACGTCAGCCTCTACAATGAATCGAAGGCGACCGGCGGCGGCAGCGCGATCCTGCCCACCCCCGCGATCGGCGGGGTTGGCGTGATCGAGGACCTGAACCGCGCCGTCGGCATCGGCTTCAAGCGCACCGGCGACATCGTGCTCGCGGTCGGCGAGCGCGCCGGCCACCTCGGCCAGTCGGTGTGGCTGCGCGAAATCCATGGCCGCGAGGAAGGCCCGCCGCCCGAGGTCAACCTCCGCTGTGAAAAGCGCACCGGCGATTTCATCCGCCGCGCGATCAACGCGGGGTGGATCACCGCGTGCCACGACGTCTCTGACGGCGGCATCGCGGTGACGCTCGCCGAAATGGCGCTGAAATCGAACATCGGCGTGCTGGTCAGCGAAGAACAGCCGTTCGGCGTCGCCGAGAGCTTCTTCGGTGAGGATCAGGGGCTTTACCTCGTGACGGTGTGCGACACCTGCCTCGCCGACTTCCTCGACGCCGCCGGCCGCGCCGACGTGCCCGTCGATCCGGTCGGCCGCACGATCAAGGATCGCATCGTGTTCGAACTCGAAGGCAGCGACCATCAGGTGACGCTGGCGGAACTTCGCGAAGCGCATGAGGGCTTTTTCCCGAACCTGATGGGCGCCGACGCGGCTTTGGCTTAGGCCATAAGTTACCCCAAAAACCGTTCGCCCTGAGCTTGTCGAAGGGCCGTACTTTCTTTAGCCGTGGCTAGGAAAGAACGGTGCTTCGACAGGCTCAGCACGAACGGGATAGGTGACAATTTATGACCATCCACATCGGCATCGGCGGCTGGACCTACGAGCCCTGGCGCGGCACCTTTTACCCGCCCAAGCACCCGCAGAAACGCGAACTCGAATATGCCGGCCAGCACCTGACCGGGATAGAGATCAACGGCACCTATTACAGCAGCCAGAAGCCCGAGACGTTTGCAGGCTGGGCGGCGGCGGTTCCCGACGGCTTCAAGTTCAGCGTCAAGGCGTCACGTTTTTGCACCAACCGCAGGGTGCTCGCCGAGGGCGCCGGTTCGATCGAAAAATTCCTGACGCAGGGGCTGACGCGGCTCGGCGACCGGCTCGGCCCGATCCATTGGCAGTTCATGGCGACGAAGAAGTTCGACCGCGACGATTTCGCCAGCTTCCTCGACCTGCTGCCCGACCGCCAGGACGGCCTGCCGCTCCGCCACGCGATCGAGGTCCGCCACGAAAGCTTCCGCGACCCGGCGTTCATCGATCTGGCTCGCGAGCGCAACATGGCGGTCGTTTTTGCCGACAGCGACGAATTCCCCTGCATCGAAGAACAGACCGCCGACTTCACCTATGCGCGGCTCCAGCGCAGTCAGGAGGATATCGAGACGGGCTATGACGACAAGGCGCTAGACCGTTGGGCGGCCCAGGCAAAAGACTGGGCCAAGGGCGACCGCGACGTCTTTATCTTCTTCATTTCGGGCGCGAAGGTGCGCAACCCAGCGGCGGCACAGGCGCTGATCGCCAGGCTGGCGGGCTGACGATCCTCCCTGTCGCGCAGCGATGGGGAGGTGGCAG
The DNA here is from genome assembly GCF_003609815.1 of Sphingopyxis sp. EG6. Taxonomy (NCBI): domain Bacteria; kingdom Pseudomonadati; phylum Pseudomonadota; class Alphaproteobacteria; order Sphingomonadales; family Sphingopyxidaceae; genus Sphingopyxis; species Sphingopyxis sp. EG6. The sequence continues at coordinate 522,943 of NZ_AP017603.1, read as the reverse complement.
CGCGAAGCGCTGACGGAGGGGCTTTGGCCCCAACGGCGCGCCCCCTCCACCACTCATCGGCGATGAGCGGTCCCCTTCCCCATCGCTGCGCGACAGGGAGGATCTGGTTCAGGCCGCCATCGCCTGCGGCGCCGCCAGAAAATTATACGGATCGATACCGCGGCTGCGGTAAGCGCGGTGCGCTTCCTGATACAGCGTCGGCTCGCCGATCCCCAGCCGCGCGCGGGCGGCGTCGAGCGGCTCGGCAAGCAGCGCGCGGATGTCCTGTTCGATGATGGCCTTTGCCGCCTTGCCATGGCGCTGCCCCTGGCGGATCGCGCCGAACACGGGGGCATTGGCCTTGACGCTGCGCTTCACCTCGTAACCGCCGGCATAAGCAATGAAGAAATTGCCGTAATTTCCGGTCTGGCCATAGGTGAAACCCAGCACGCACTGTTCGCCCAGCGCATCGCGGCCATAGCCGGTCAGGATGTGGAACAAATCATGCGTGTCGCGCAGGCGATTGGCATACCATTGCACCTGATCGTCGAATTTCGGGCGGCCCATCTTGTCGGCCTCGGCCACCAGACCCGCCGCCGACAGCCCTTCGCGGCGCATGAAGGTGACATAGGCGTGACCAACGCTGCCCTCGGGCAGCGCATCGATCCACGCATGATCGTCGAGCAGGTTGGGCAAATAGGGTTCGCTCGCCATCAACTGGCGACCCTTCTCGCTTTCGACAAAAGCGCGCGCGTCGTCCATGAAGCCCTTGCGCGGCAGGCTTTCAAAGATGTGGAACACCTGTTCGGTGTCTTCCTTGTCCTTGATCAGCTTGCGGAAATGCGACAGCGCCTTGAACGGGCGAAAGGTCGGCATCTTGCGGTCGGGGTGGGAGAAGATGGTCGGGGTCATGGCGGGTCTCGTTAGGGTCGGTTGCGGATTGTCAGATAGCATTACTGACACAAATGTCAATAGTCGGCAAACGGACGCTGGCGAGATCGTCGCATCGACGATAGACCGTCGATCATGAAACCGCACGCCACCATCCCCTATACCGCCCTGCCCTCGATCACCGACGCCGACCGCGTCGCCGCAGCGGAGGCGTTTCGCAATCATGTCGCGGCGCGTCGGACGTGCCGAATGTTCGCCGATACCCCGGTGCCGCGCGCAGTGATCGAAGCCGCAATCGCCGCCGCCGGAACTGCGCCGAGCGGCGCCAACCACCAGCCGTGGCACTTCGCCGCGGTTTCGAGCCCCGCCATCAAGCACCAGATCCGCATGGCCGCGGAAGCCGAGGAGCGCGAATTCTATGCGAGCCGGGCAGGACAGGAATGGCTGGAGGCGCTCGCGCCGCTGGGGACCGATGAGGACAAGGGCTTTCTCGATGTCGCGCCCTGGCTGATCGTCGTGTTCGGACAGCGACGCGGCGGCATCGATCCCGGCGATACACGGCAAAATTATTATGTCACCGAAAGCGTCGGCATCGCGTGCGGGCTGCTGCTCACCGCGCTGCACAGCGCGGGGCTCGCGACCTTGACCCACACGCCGTCGCCAATGGGTTTCCTGCGCGAGATTTGCGGGCGCCCTGCCGACGAAAAGCCGCTGATGCTGATCGTGACCGGCCACCCCGCGCCCGACGCCACCGTTCCCGTCTATGCGACACGGAAAAAGCCGCTCGACCAGATCACCACCTGGCTGTAGTATAGAACTAGTACAGATGGAGAGCGGCGTGCGCGAAGATCAACCCGTTTTGCCCGGCCGCCTCGTCTCGCTCGACGCCATCCGCGGGGTTGCGGTGATGGGCATTTTGGCGATGAACATCGTTGCCTTTGCGCTTCCCTTTCCGGCCTATTCCAATCCTGCCGCGGGCGGACCGCCGAGCGACATCGACCTCGCAACCTGGTTCTTCAATTTCGTCTTTGTCGATTCCAAGATGCGCGGGATGTTTTCGCTGCTGTTCGGCGCCAGCACGCTGCTGGTGATCGACAGCGCGGCGATGGCCGGGCGCAATACCGCGGGTGCCCATTATTCGCGCATGTTCTGGCTGGCGCTGTTCGGCCTCGCGCATTTCTATCTGGTCTGGTTCGGCGACATTCTGTTCCTCTATGCGATTTGCGGGCTGCTGCTGTTCCTGTTCCGCAACCTGTCGGCAAAGGCGCTGCTGCTCTGGTCGCTGCCGTTTTTCCTTGTCGGCATCGGCTTGCCGGCGAGCCTGTGGGCCATGTTGTCGATGGCGCAGGCTGGTGGGCTTCCTGCCGAGGCCGCGGCAGGGATGCAGGAAGCGCTGCGGCAGATGAACGCCGATATGGGTCCGTCAACGCCAACCTATGGCAAAGAGACGGCGCTCTACCTCGGCAGCTACGCCAGCATTGTTGGACATCGCACCAGCGCGATGGCGGGCGATCCGCTCTATTTCGTCGGCATGTTCCTGTGGGAGGCGATGGGGCTGATGCTGATCGGCATGGCGCTGTTCAAGTCGCGGATGCTGACCGGCGACTGGACGATCGCGCGCTATCGCAAATGGGCGATCGCCTGCTTCCTGATCGCGATTCCGCCGCTGGTCATGCTGGCGCTGTATCAGATGCGCTCAGGCTATGATGCGGTGGCAATTTTCGGCGCGTCGCTCGCGCTATCGATCCCCTTTGACACGCTGATGACGGTCGGCTGGATCGCGCTGATCATGCTCTTGATCAAGTCTGTGGCCAGCGATGCCGTGCGCGAGCGGCTCGCCGCCGCGGGCCGTATGGCGTTCACCAACTATCTCGTCACCTCGATCGTGATGACGACCATCTTTTACGGCTATGGGCTGGGGCTGTTCAGCAGCGTCGGGCGCGCTGCGCTCTATCTTTTCTGCTTCGGCATGTGGACGCTAATGCTGCTGTGGTCGAAGCCGTGGCTCGACCGTTTTCACTATGGCCCGTTCGAATGGCTGTGGCGCAGCCTGTCGCGCGGTGCGGTTCAGCCGATACGGAAAGCGCCGCCGGTTCAGTAACCGACCGCGCGGCCGAACCCGGTCGGGCGGCGTTGGACCAGCGGATTGGCCTCGCGCTCCAGCGCGCTCAGCGTTTCTTCGAACAGTTTGCGCAGTTCGACGACGCGCGGCAGATATTCCTCGGGGCTGATCTGACTTTCGACACAATGGCGCGCGAACATTTCGATGTCCTCGGCGACCGCACCCAGTCTTTCACCGCCGAACTGGCGCGCTTCACTTTTCAGCGTATGCGCGGGCATGACCAGCCCGCGTGCGTCGCGGGCGCGCATCGCGTCCTCGATCGCCGCCACCGATTTGGTGCCGTCTTCGCGAAAATAGCCCAGAATCCGGACAAACGCGGCGCCCAGCTGGGTGCGCGTGGCGCGGAATTCATCCCAATCGACCAGCACTTCGTCCAATGTCGTGTCCCTTGGTATTCAAATTCGGTCGTGGTCCCGCCCGACACATGCCCAGTTTGGGTAAAAAAGACGTTACGACGGCGGGCCTTTGCCACCAAAGCCGCCCCATTTTGGGTCAGCGGCGACGCACACGCCAGCACTGGGCATCGTCGGCCGCCGCCTCGACCTCGACCGTCCAGCCATGTTCGGCGGCCAGCGCCGCCACTTCGCGCCCGGCCTGCGGGTCATCGGCGATCAGCTGTACGTCGGCAGATTCGCGCATTGCGCGCGCCAGCCGCAGCGCGGGCCAGGGGCAGCGCATCCCGCGTGCATCGACGACCAGCGCCGACGTGTTATTCGTCATAGGGGTTGCGCGAATTGCGGAAGTTGAGCCGCACGGGCACGCCCTGGAAGCCCAGCTCCTTGCGCATGCCGTTGACCAGATAACGGGTGTAGCTGCCCGGCAGGCTATCGGTCCTCGTGCCGAACACGACAAAGGTCGGCGGCCGTGTCCGCGCCTGGGTGATGTAGCGCAGCTTGATGCGTTTGCCGCCCGGTGCAGGCGGCGGATTATTCTCGACAGCCGTTTCGAACCAGCGGTTGAGCTTTGCCGTCGAAACGCGGTTCGTCCAGATCGCCCGCTGTTCGAACGCGACACGCACCAATGTGTCGATACCCTTCCCCGTTGCGCCCGAAATAGTGAGCACGGGGACGCCCTTGACCTGGCTGAGCCCATCGTCAAGCGCGTTTCGCACGCCGTTGAACAGCGCCGACGCCTCCTCGGCGACATCCCATTTGTTGAGCGCGACGATCAGCGCGCGCCCTTCCTGCAGCACCCGGTCGGCGATACGCAGGTCTTGCGCCTCCAGCCCCTTGGTCGCATCGAGCAGCAGCACGACAACCTCGGCAAAATCGACCGCATGCAGCGCGTCGGCGACCGACAATTTCTCGAGCTTGTCGACCACCTTGGCACGCTTGCGCATGCCCGCGGTGTCGAACAGCTGGATTTCGTGAACCTCGCCGTCATTTTCCCATTGCCAGTCGACGCGGATCGAATCGCGGGTGATCCCTGCCTCCGGGCCGGTGATCAGTCGGTCTTCGCCGATCATCCGGTTGATCAGCGTCGACTTGCCGGCGTTGGGGCGTCCGACAATCGCCAGCTTCATCGGGCCGAGCGGGGCATCCTCGTCATCGCTGTCGGCGGCAACCTCTTTTTCGATTTCATCGAACGGCTCGACGATCGGGCGCAGCGCGTCGAACAGGTCGACGACGCCCTCGCCATGCTCGGCGCTGAGCGCGATCGGATTGTCGAAGCCGAGCGAATAACTTTCCATCAAGCCATTCTCGCCCTGCTTGCCCTCGGCCTTGTTGACCAGCAGGATGATCGGCGTGTCCTCGCTGCGCAGCCAGCGCGCGATTTCCTCGTCGAGCGGCGTGACCCCGGCGCGGCCGTCGATCATGAACAGCGCGGCATCGGCCTCGCGCACCGCCTTTTCGGTCTGGACACGCATCCGTCCGGGCAGCGTCGCAGCGTCCTCATCCTCGAACCCTGCGGTATCAACGATGCGAAATTCCAGCCCGAGCAGATTGGCATCGCCCTCACGCCGGTCGCGCGTCACCCCGGGCTGGTCGTCGACCAGCGCCAGCCGCTTGCCGACCAGCCGGTTGAACAGCGTCGATTTGCCCACATTCGGGCGGCCGACAATGGCGATCGTCGCGAATCGCGACATGACAATTTATCCCTGTTGTTACGCCGGGCCGCCCCGGCCCGGACGCTTGTCAGCGCCAGGCCGTGATCTGCCCGTCGTCCGCCAAAATATACAAAATATTGTTCGCCACCACCGGCGCCTGCGACAGCGACGATTTGAATTCAGTCGATCCGAGCAGCGAGCCGTCGGTCGGCGAGAATTCCTGCAGCATCCCCTCGCTGTTGACCGCGATCAGGCGGCCACCGGCCAGAATCGGCCCGGTCCAGCGGATCGGGTCCTTCTTCTTCTTTTCGGTTTCGACGCGGAAGCGCGCGAGCTGTTGCAGCCAGCGCACCTTGCCGGTCGTGCGCGCGACGCACAGCAGCTTGCCGTCGTCGGTCATCGCATAGACCCATTCGCCGACCACATAAGGCGTCGAAATACCCGCGATCGAGATTTCCCAGCTGCGCTGGCCGGTAAGCAGCTCATAGCTTGCCATGCGGCCGCCCTGGCCCAGCGCAAAGACGCGGCCATTATCGACGACCGGGTCGGCATCGACGTCGGTCAGCGTCGAAACCGACAGCGCCATCGACGTGCGCGCCAGCGCATCTTCCCACAGGTCGCGACCATTTTCGTACCGATAGGCCTGGACTTCGCCCGACGAATAACCGGCGACGATCGTCCCTTGCCCCGCCGCGGGCGACGCCGCCCCGAACACGCTGCCCGGTTCGAGCGACGCGGTCGCCTGCCACAGCACCGCTCCGTTCGCGGCATTCAGCGCGATGATCTGGTTGTCCTGGCTGATCACATAAACGCCGCCAAAGGCAATCGTCGGCGCGCCGCGCAGCGGCCCTGCGGGCTTCACCTTCCAGATCACCGATCCGTCGGCGGCATTCAGCGCCGCAACATCGCCGACGCCGCTGGTCGCATAGACGACATTGCCATCGACCCCGGCACCGCCGCCGAACAGCGAATCCTTAAAATCCTTGCCCGTGCTGCCGATCGAGGTGCGCCACAGCGGCGCCCCGGTGTCGGCGGCAAACGCCTGAACGACCGCTTCGGTGTCGACCGCAAACAGGCGGTTATCGGCAATCACCGGCGAAGCGGCCAGCCGCTGCTTCTTGTTGCTGCCCGCGATATTCGCCTGCCACAGCTTGCTGCGCGTCGCGCCGAGCGCCGGGTGGCCCATCGATTTCGATGCGTTACCGCCCGACTGCGCCCAGGCGGCGTTGACCGCGGGTTCGGGCAGGACGACGGCGATCGCCGCGGTTGCCGGATCAACCTTGATGCTATTGTCGTTCGACAGGATCGACACCCGCTCGCCGACGGTCGGCGTCTTCGGGCCGCCGTCGCCCTTCAGCACGCCGCAACCCGCGAGCGGCAGCGCCAGCAGCGCCGCATAGAATCCGTAACGCGTCTTCCGCATATTAATTGGCTTCCTCAACTGGGGCGGCTGCCGCTGCCTTCGGCGCGGCATTGCCTTTCTGGTCTTCTGCGGCGCTTTCGTCCGCGCGGTCGGCGACCGCATCGACGCCGAGCATGCCCGCCATCTGCACCGACCGTGACTGCAGAGACTTGGCAACGCCGGGCGATTTGGCGATGCGGCCATAAAGCGCGCCCGCCTGATCATATTGGCCGAGTTGGTAATGGGCGGTCGCCGACAATTCGGCGGCGCTGGCGAACCAGCTCGACACGGGATCCTTGGCGTCGACCAGCGGCTTCATGCGCGCGATCACCGCTTCGGGTTTCAGACTGTCATATTCGAACGCGGTCTGGCGGATCAGCGCAAGGTCGCGCAGTGCCTGATCGAGCTTGGTGTCGGCAGCGACTTTGGCCATCAGCGCGGCAGCGGCTTTCAGGTCGCCGCCCTGCGCCTTGATATTTGCCTGCTGCATCATCGCGACCGCGCGGTAAGCGGGATCGCCCTCCGCCGCGATCTTTTCAAGTTCGGCCGCGGCGGCACGCGGCTGGTTCGTCGACAGTTTCTGGAACGAGGCGATCAATTCTTCGGCCTGCTCCCCGCGCGCGGCGTCCTGGCGATGGTTCCAGTACAGATAACCGCCGAAGGCCAGCAATGCGGCGATTACCCCGCCGAAAATCCAGCGGCCATAGCGCTGCACGATCGTGTCCAGCCGGTCCTTGCGGACGGCTTCGTCGACTTCTTGCAACAGCGCGGCATCGTTGGTCGGGCTCAGGGCCAATCAAACCTCCATTTGTCATTCATGGCTCTGGGGCCGCGGCTTCCTTAGCGACGGCGCGGAAAAAGGCCAAGCGATTCACTGTGCCTCGATCCGTACCGCGCGCCGTCTCAGCCCGCGTAGATCTGATCCTCGGTCGGGAATGAACGAGACCTGACTTCGTCGGCATAGTCCTTGACCGCGCTTTCGACCTCGCCCGCCATATTGCCGAAGCGCTTCACGAACTTCGGGACGCGTTCGAACATGCCGAGCATGTCGTCGGTGACCAGCACCTGCCCGTCGCACTGTGCCGACGCGCCGATCCCGATCGTCGGGCAATCTACCTTGTTCGTGATCTCGATCGCGATCGATTCGAGCACGCCCTCGATCACGATCGAAAACGCCCCGGCCTGCGCCACCGCAACGGCATCCTCGACGATCGAGCGGGCTTCTTCCTCGCTCTTGCCGCGCACGCCATAACCGCCGAGGATGTTGACCGCCTGCGGGGTCAGCCCGACATGGCCCATCACCGGGATGCCGCGCTGGGTCAGGAATTCGATCGTCGGCGCCAGCACCTTGCCGCCCTCGACCTTCACCGCGGCGGCGCCGGTTTCCTTCAGCAGCCGCGCAGCATTGTCGAACGCCTGTTCGGGGCTGCCCTCATAGCTGCCGAACGGCATGTCGACGATCACCGCGGCGTGATAGCTGCCGCGCACGACCGCGGCGCCGTGCAGCGCCATCATGTCCATCGTTACGCCGACCGTATGCGGCAGGCCATAGATCACCTGCGCCAGCGAATCGCCGACCAGCAGCATGTCGCAATGCGGGTCGAGCAGCTGCGCCATACGCACCGTATAGGCGGTCAGCATGACGATCGGCTCACCACCCTTGCGCTGGCGGATACGCGGCACCGTCAGGCGCTTCATCGGCTGCGGCGTCGGATTGGCGCGGCTGGTGGACGTGTCGAGGGTGAGCGTTTTCGGCAGCGTGGACATAGGATGCGGGCTTAGCGGCTTATGGTGCGGTGCGAAAGCGGCAAAGCCCGGCCATGTCATTGGTGATTGACTCCATGTTAAAAATATTAGACATAAAGTTCGAATCATATGACATGGAGTGGCAGGCATGACCTTTCGTGAAAAGACACATTGGGTGGCACTGGTGGTGATGATCGCGGCCTTTGGCTGGTATTTCTTTCGCCTGCATACGGCGCTGCCGCATGGCCCCGGAAACATTGCGGCCAGCGGCAGCTTGCTGACCGTGGTCACCATCGGCATCATCGTGGCGATGTCGATCATCATCGGCGTGATCGCTGCGCGCAGCCCCAGCGAGGCCCATGCCGCCGCAGACGAACGCGAGCGCTCGATCCATTGGCGCGGCACTCACTATGCCTATTACCCGATTGTCCTCGGCGTCTGGCTATGCATCTGGATGATCTTTGCGGGCTATTCGATGCCGACCTTGCTCAATACCATGCTGGCTGTGGTCGTGTCAGCCGAATTGGTTCGCATCGGCGCGCAGCTCTATCTCTACCGCCGGGACGGCTGACGATGGCGCTCCCCTTCACCAACGACATCCGCACCCTGCGTTTTCTGGCGAGCGAGATGACACAGGGCGATCTTGGCGAGCGCGTCGGCGTGACGCGCCAGACGATCGCGGCGATCGAACAGGGCAAATATTCACCGTCGCTCGAGGTCGCGTTTCGCATCGCCCATGTGTTCGGCAAGCCGCTCGAAGCGGTGTTCCAATGGGACGATGGCACCGATTGAAGACAGCGCGGCCGCGCGGCCCGGCCCACGCCTCTCCCCGGGGGCGTCGGGTCGGGTTTTGGGCAGCTTTGGTGTGGGAAGCGGGCACTCCAATAGACCGTCGCCCCCGCGCAGGCGGGGGCCGCTACCGGCCTTATTCTCCGCTGCTGCGTAAACCTCCAGCGGCCCCCGCCTTCGCGGGGGCGACGGCTGGTTCCGGTCGCAACCCGTCACTAGCGAACGCTCAGCGTTGTGCCACTTTCGTTGCCGCCACCGCCTCGCGCACATTGTCGCTGAACAGACCGTCGATCCCGGTCGCCAGATAGGCGGCGACCTCCGCCCCCACGTCGCCATGCGCCGCCGGGTTCAGCCCGCCCTTGTCGCCGAGCGGCAGGAAATAATTCTCGCGCCGGAACGTCCACGGGTGGACTTTTAGGCCTGCGGCATGCGCATCACGTACCAGGCCGGTCGGTTCGCCAAGCGAGCCGAGCGCCGCGCGCGGGATCACCATCGCCTTGTTCGGGCCGATCCCGTCGGCATAGCTGGCGATCCGCGTCAGCCCCGCAGGCGTCGCCATCACGGCATAGCTGGTTTCGGGCATATCGGGTGGCCCACCTTCGCTATCCATCAGCTGAATCAGCGGCAGATCGCTCTTGGCGCGCAGGTCCATCAGGTTCCGCACTTCGAAACTCTGGATGAAAACCGGCGCCTTGCGCCCGCGATAGCCGAAGCGATCCAGCAGCGCGAGCAGCGGCGCTTCGTGCGGCAGGCCGATCGCGATGAAATGGCTGGGATGCTTGGTTTCGGGATAGACGCCGACCGGCTTGTCGCGCCCGCGGTTGACCTCTGCCAGCAGCGCCAGGATTTCCTCGAACGTCGGAATATCGAACTGGCCGTCATAGTCGGTCGAGCGCAGTTTCGGCAGCCGTTCGCGCGCGCGCAGCGTCTTGAGTTCGGCGAGCGTGAAGTCCTCAGTAAACCAGCCGCTGACCTCGCTACCGTCGATCGTCTTGGTCGTCTTGCGGTCGGCGAATTCGGCGCGATCGGCGACGTCGGTGGTCTCCGAAATTTCATTCTCGTGCCGCGCGACCAATATGCCGTCTTTGGTCAGCACCAGGTCGGGCTCGATAAAATCGGCGCCCTGCGCGATCGCCAGCCGATACGCCGCGATCGTATGTTCGGGCCGCTCGCCCGACGCGCCGCGATGCGCGATGACGATCGGCGGCTGGCCGTCGAGGGTCGGCTGCGTCGCCACCGGATCAGCCGCGCAGCCGGCGAGCAGCGGCAGGGCGAGCGACGCCAGCAGCCAGCGGATCATGCCGCAAAACGCGCCTGCCAGTCGGCGGGCGAAAAACCGACGCTGAGCGCGCCCGCGGCCTCAACGACCGGGCGGCGAATCATCGCGGGTTGGTCAAGCATCAGCGTCTTGGCCGATGCCGCGTCGAGCCCGTCCTTTTGCGCATCGGGCAGTTTGCGAAAGGTCGTGCCCGCCTTGTTGAGCAACTTTTCCCATCCCAGCGCATCAATCCAGCCTTGCAGCCGTTCAGCGTCCAGCCCGTCCTTGCGGACGTCGTGAAAGCGGTACGCGACACCCTGTTCGTCGAGCCAGCGCCGCGCCCTTTTCACCGTGTCGCAATTCGAAATGCCATAGAGAATCATCGTCATGGCGGCGGGATTAGCAGGCCGCGATGACAAGTTCGAGGCGTCGCGGCGGTTATCACTCTCACACGATCGGCGCCCGGTCGGCGATCCGGGTATTCGCGCTCGCCAATTTGCCGCGGAGCGCGCGCGCGAAACCCTCGTGCAGCGTGCTCGCGATGGCGGGATTGGCCGCCAGATAGGCGCGCAGCGCCGCCGCGGGGACGAACCACAACCGCGCATTGCTGCCCAGCAGCACGGTGCCCGTCGCGTGGGTGCCGTCGAGCACCGTCGCTTCACCGATCAGCGCGCCGTCGGTCAATTTGCCGACCTCGGTGCCATCGCGGAGAATCGCTGCCTGTCCTTCGGCCAGATAGAAGAGGCTGGGCGCCGCCTGATTTTCGCGGATCAGAATTTCGCCGCGCTTTGCCGAAATCCAATGCCCCTGATCGATCAGCCCGCGCGCCGCCACGGGATTGAGGCCGTTGAAATGCTCGCGCCGCAGCGCCTCCTCCTCGGCCGAAAAGCTCACCTGGCGCTGGCGCAGCCACAACCGCGCCAATATGCCCAGGTTGACGACGAGTATCGCCAGCACCAGCATGCCATAGCCGACGTCGGGTTCGCGGAACAAAACCAATGGCACCGCGACCAGCGCTGCCGCCGCCAACCCGATCCGGACATAATCGATGCGCACGACAAAGCTGGTCGCGAGCAGCAACAGCAATGCCCCATATACAAACCATGCGGACTCAAAATTCGCCATAGCCAGTCGCTTTGCGTGGAGACCCGGTATCGGGTCGTTGCATCCATAACGTCGCCGATAGCCAGATGCCTTGGATGCGCCGGTTGCATTCCAAAACCATGAAACAAACTATCAGTTTTTGGTCCCCAAGAAAAGCATAGGTGCGCAGTTGTCACGATAATGCTAATTTTATCGTTCGCGAATTGGCATAGATTGCATCGACGCGACATTCGCGCCATGGCGGCGCCCGGCTTGAAGACAAGAAGACAGGCAGATGACGAAGAATTGGCAACCGCATAGCTGGCGCTCGCACGACGCCTGCCAACTGCCCACCTATCGCGACGCCGATGCGCTCGCGGCGGCCGAGCATGAGCTCAGCAATTATCCGCCGCTGGTCTTTGCCGGCGAAGCGCGCGACCTGACCGCCGACCTGGGCCGCGTCGCCGAAGGCAAGGCGTTCCTGCTCCAGGGCGGCGATTGCGCCGAAAGCTTTGCCGAATTTCATCCGAACAACATCCGCGACACCTTTCGCGTGCTGCTCCAGATGGCGGTCGTGCTGACCTTTGCCTCGAAAATGCCGGTGGTGAAGCTCGGCCGCATGGCGGGCCAGTTCGCCAAGCCGCGCTCGGCCGACATGGAAGATGTCGATGGCGTGTCACTGCCGAGCTATCGCGGCGACATCATCAACGATATCGCGTTCGAGGAAGCGGGCCGCGAACCCGACCCCACGCGCATGGTGAAGGCGTATAACCAGTCGGCGGCGACGCTGAACCTGCTGCGCGCGTTCGCGAACGGCGGCTATGCCAATCTGCACCAGGTCAACGCCTGGACCCACGACTTTATGGACCGCAGCCCGTGGGCCAAGAAATATCAGGAAACCGCCGCGCGCATCTCCGAGGCGCTTGCCTTCATGGAAGCGTGCGGCGTGACCCCCGAAACGGTGCCGCAGATCAAGGGCACCAGCTTCTACACGAGCCACGAGGCGCTGCTGCTCCCCTATGAACAGGCGCTCACCCGGCAGGACAGCCTGACCGGCGGCTGGTACGACACGTCGGGCCATTTCCTGTGGGTCGGCGACCGCACCCGGTTCGAGGGTTCGGCGCATATCGAGTTTCTGCGCGGCATCGGCAATCCGGTCGGCATGAAATGCGGGCCGAGCCTGGAGCCCGACGTGCTGCTGCGCCTGCTCGACACGCTCAACCCCAATCATGTCGCGGGGCGCATGACGCTGATCACGCGTTACGGCCATGACAAGATCGAGGCGCATCTGCCCAAGCTGGTGCGCGCGGTGAAGGAATCGGGGCACCCCGTCGTCTGGTCGTGCGACCCGATGCACGGCAATGTCATCAAGACCTCGACCGGCTACAAGACGCGCCCGTTCGAGCGTATCCTGGCCGAAGTGCGCGGCTTCTTTGCGGTCCACCGCGCCGAGGGGACGCATGGCGGCGGCATCCATATCGAGATGACCGGCCAGAATGTCACCGAATGCACCGGCGGCGCGATGGATGTGACGCAAATGGACCTTGCCGACCGCTACCACACCCATTGCGATCCGCGCCTCAACGCGGGGCAGTCGCTGGAGCTGGCGTTCCTGCTCGCCGAGATGCTCAATCAGGAAATGAGCGAGCGGGCGAAGCAGGCGGCTTAGTTTTTACCGTCGCCCCCGCGAAGGCGGGGGCCGCTGGCAACCTTACGCAAGGCCGATAGCGGCCCCCGCCTTCGCGGGGGCGACGTTATCGTTCCGCCATTATTCGGCGAAGCTTACTTCCCCGGCCACGCCTTCACATCGGCGAACGCCCGCCCCAGCCCGACGTGCAGGTCGGCATCCTCCGCCGCGCCGCCGAGCGGGATCTTGTCGCTGAAATTGTCGTTGGGCCCATGATAGTCGCTGCTCAGAAACGCTTCGAGCAGCGGCATGTCCGAAAAGCTGCCGCCGACCATCAGCGACGTCACGCCCTTCGCGCCGAGTGCCCAACCGTCCTGACGCTGGATAAAGGCGTCGGCCTCGCCATCCTCGTCGAGCTTGCGGCCAAGCTTCGTCGCCACTTGGCGCACCACCGCGTCATAGGCGGGCTTGCCGCGGCCGATCGTCGCAACCGGGGTGCCGCGCGGCGAAATCGCGATCGTGTCGACATTGAGCGCGACGGTGATGTCGGTGAGCGGGACGACCGGATGGTCGGCAAAATAGCGCGCACCCAGCAGGCCTTTTTCTTCGGCCGTCGTCGCCAGGAAATAAATGTCGCGGTCGGGACGCGCGCCGGACGCCAGTCGCTTGGCAACCTCGATCAGCACTGCGATGCCGCTGGCATTGTCGACCGCGCCGTTGCAGATCCGGTCAGCGTCGCCTTCGTCGCCGCAAATGCCGAGATGATCCCAATGGCCAAGGAACAGCACCGCCTTGCCGTCGGGCTTGGCGCCGGGCAGCTTTGCGATGACATTGTTGCTGATAAAGGGCCGGATCGCCGACTGCGTCGTCAGATCGGCGCTGACCGGCAGTACCACGCCGCGATAGTCGGGCGACTTTGCCGCCTCCCGCAGCGCGCCGCCATCCTGACCCGCCTTGGCGAGCAGCGCGTCGGCGGCTTCGAGCGACAGGAAGCCGCTGACCGGCGCCGCGGGCTTGGCATCGGCGAGCCGCATCGACGTAGCGCCCGCGCTGTCGCGCAGCTGCGCCCATGGCACCGCGTCGGTCGCTATGACCAGCACCGCCGCAGCGCCCGCGTCGGCAAGCAGTTGGCGCCGCTCGCGATACCGCGGCAGCTTGTCGCCAAACGGCGCATTGTCGAACAACATGATCGCCAGCTTGCCGGCCACATCGGCGTTGACCTTGCCCGTGCCATCGACCCCGTAGCCGACAAACACCGCGGGGACATTGGTCAGCGCCGCCGACGCCTCGCGCCCGGTCAGAATGATGCCGTCATCCTCGATCGCGAAGTCGCGGCCATGCACCTTGAACTTGGCGGTGCCGCTGACGGCGCGGCTCTCGACAAAGGGGATCGGCTGCAACCATGGCGTCGCGCTGCCCGGCACGGCTTGGAGGCCTGCCTTGGCCCATTCGCCGACGATATAGGCGATCGTGCGATCCTCACCATCGGTTCCCGGCGCCCGCCCTTCGAACGCATCGTCGGCCAGTATCTTGATATGCGCGGCGAGCTGAGCCTCGGTGACCGGCGGGTCGGCCTTGGCGGGCGCGGCCGCGGCGGCGGCGGGGACACAGGCGGCAAGGGCGACGGCCGCGATCGCGGCGCGGAAATGAATGATCTTCATGGCGCCGCCGCATGGCATTTCCGCCCCGGTCAGGCAAGGCGCGTTCGTCGAACGACAAATGCCGTTGGGCGTTGCGCTGCCATTCTGGCTTCGTCACCCCGGCGAAGGCCGGGGTCTCACCGTCGCATCCTAACGTACCGCCGAGATCCCGGCCTTCGCCGGGATGACGGACATATTCAGCGCCGTGCCAACAGCGCCCGCGCCGCCGCGACATGCATATCCTCGATCATCCGCCCCGCATGCCGCTGTGCGCCCCCGGTCGCCGCAGCGACCAGCGCCTCGGCGGCGGCGATCTCGCGCGCCGATGGGGCAAAGGCGGCGTTGCACAGATCGACCTGCGACGGGTGGATCAGCGACTTGCCGTCGAACCCCAGCCGCCGCCCCTCGTCCGCTTCGGCGGCAAAGCCCGCCGCATCGTCGATCGCATTATAGACGCCATCGAACGCCCACACCCCGGCGGCGCGCGCCGCCAGTACGATCGCCTGAATCGCGTGGCTCATCGCTCCGCGGTCCATTCCGGCGGGCAGTTTCAATTCATGCGCAAGGTCGTTCAAGCCCGCGATCAGCCCCGCGACCGCCGGATCGGCGGCGATATCGCGCGCCGCGTAGATGGCCGTCGGCGTCTCGATCATCGCCAGCAGCGGCAGCCCCAGCCCGCGCGCGGGATCAAGATCGGCGGGGGCATCGACCTTGGGCAGCACCAGCGCATCGAGCGTCAGGTCCGCGACCGCATCGATGTCGGCGGCCTGCTCCGCCGTCCCGGCTCCGTTGATCCGCACCGCGACGCGCTTGCCGGCAAAGCCCGCCGCCACCGCGGCGCGCATCGCGGCGCGCGCCTCGTCCTTGCGATCCGCGGGAACCGCGTCCTCCAGATCGATGATCAGCATCTCGGCGGCCAGCCCGCCTGCCTTTTCCAGCGCACGCGCGTTGGAGCCGGGAACATAGAGCAGCGAGCGGGGCGCGAACATGTGTTGGGTCATGCGCTTTTGTCTGGCGCAAGGCAGCGGTTCCCGCAATAAAGGAGTGCGGCCCGGGCGGCCTGCATCGCGGAGGGGATTTTCGATGGATTACTGGTTTCCGATCGCACTCGTCGTACTCGCGGCGGTGTTCCTGCTGTGGGCGCTGACCCCGGTTCGGCAGGGTTACAGCTATACGATCGAACGCTTCGGCCGCTACACCCACACTGCGCAGCCGGGCCTCAATTTCATCATGCCGATCTTCGACCGCGTCGGGCGCAAGGTCAACATGATGGAACAAGTGCTCGACATCCCGGGGCAGGAAATCATCACCAAGGACAATGCGATGGTCGCCGTCGACGGCGTCGTGTTTTTCCAGGTGCTCGACGCCGCCAAGGCGGCCTATGAGGTCAGCGATCTTTACTTGGCGATCATGAACCTCACGACGACCAACCTGCGCACCGTGATGGGGTCGATGGACCTCGACGAAACCCTGTCGAAACGCGACGAGATCAACGCCCGCCTGCTGCACGTCGTCGATGATGCGACGACGCCGTGGGGGGTCAAGATTACCCGCGTCGAGATCAAGGACATCCGCCCGCCCGCCGACATCTCGAACGCGATGGCGCGCCAGATGAAGGCGGAGCGCGAAAAGCGCGCCAACATCCTCGAGGCCGAAGGCATGCGGGCGTCCGAAATCCTGCGCGCCGAGGGCGAGAAGCAGGGCCAGATCCTGCAGGCCGAGGGTCGCCGCGAAGCCGCATTCCGCGACGCCGAAGCGCGCGAACGCGAAGCCGAGGCCGAGGCCAAGGCGACGATGATGGTGTCCGACGCGATCGCCGGCGGCAACGCGCAGGCGATTAATTACTTCATCGCGCAAAAATATGTCGAGGCGGTCAGCCAGTTCGCGACCAGCCCGAACAGCAAGACCATCCTGTTCCCGGTCGAGGCAACGCAGCTGATCGGCACGCTGGGCGGGATCGGCGAGCTGGCGCGCGACGCGATCGAACGTAAGACGGGAGCCTGACATGCCCGATTGGCTGAACAATATGGCACCGCATTGGGCATGGCTGACGATCGGCGTGCTGCTGTGCGCCGCCGAAATCGTCGCGCCGGGATTCTTCCTCGTCTGGCTGGGCGTCGCCGCGATCGCCACCGGCGTCCTCGCCTTTCTGCTGCCGGTCGGGGTGCCGATGCAGCTCGGCATCTTTGCCGTGCTGGCGTTCATCGCGCTCTATGGCGCGCGCCGCTGGCTCAAGGCCAATCCGATCGAGTCGACCGACCCGCTGCTCAACCAGCGCGGCGGGCGGCTGGTCGGCGAGGTGCTGACGCTGGTGACCGCAATCGAAAACGGCCGCGGCCGCGCCAAGGTCGGCGACGGCGAATGGCCGGTGCGCGGGCCGGATGCTGCCGAGGGGACAAGGGTTCGGGTGATCAGCGCCGACGGCGGGGTGCTGGTGGTCGAGGCGGCGTAACTCAGCGTCGCCCCCGCGAAGGAGTGAAGGGTCGGATTGTCCCCCGGACAATCCTTGGACATGCGGGGCATGTCCAACCCTTAACTGGCCGCTTGCAGTCTTTTCCTGCGTCGTCGAGTAAACCGACAGCGGCCCCGCCTTCGCGGGGGCGACGGCCTGCTTTCAGCCGCCTTTGGGCCGCGCGTAAATCGCCACCACATGCCCCAGCGCATCGCTCTCCCCGATCCGCCGAAACCCCAGCTTCGCCGCCACCCGCTCCGATGCGTCGTTGCCCGGATCGATGATGCAGCGCACTTCGGCGGCATCGAGATTGGCGTCGGCCCAGCCGAGTATCGCGCGCATCGCCTCGGTCGCATATCCCGCGCCCCAATGGTCGGCGTCGAACGCCCAGCCCGCCTCGGGCAGCCCTTCCAGTTCGGGAATGCCGCGGCCGAAATAGGACAGCCCCCCCATGCCGACGAGCGCGTCGCTCGCCTTGTCGGCGAACACCCAGTAACCGAACCCCATCACCGGCCACAGCCCCGCCGAGCTCAGGAATTTTCCCCAGCTGACGTCGGGCGCGCGCGGTTCGCCGCCGATGAAGCGCGTCACGCGTTCGTCGGCCCACATCGTGATATGAACATCCTTGTCGGACAGGCGCGCGGGGCGCAGGCGCAGGCGGTCGGTTTCGATGACGGGGGCGATCTGGAACATGCGCCGGGGTGTGCCGAAGCGCGCGCGGCGGGTCAATCGGGGATCAGATAATGGTCGAACAGGTCGTGCAGCACCGCCTTGCCATCGACCTGCTGCTTGGCGCGCATCACCGCGAGCGTGTCGACCCGGGTCAGCACATCGACATGTTTTTGCACCACATGATAATGCGGCCGGTCGGTGAAATCGTGGAACAGAAAGACGCATTCGGGCTTGCAGTGGATGATCGCCTGCAACAGGCACGCGACGCGAAAACGCCCGTCGATCAGCACCGCATCGGGGCTGCCCCCCATCCCGCGCCAGATCTGGCTGTGATAGCGGGGCCAGTCGCGGAGGCGGCCTTCATCGGTCGGATAACCCCAGTCGCCGACCGGGCCGATGTCGATATGCACGGGCGTGAATTCGACCGCGGCGCCCGCAAGATCGGCCTGCACCTTCGCCAGCCAGGCCGCATCGCTGTCGACGCTGACGATCCGCCGCACCTGCCGCGCCGCGACCAATGTGCTGCCGCCGCAGCCGAATTCGAGCAGCGACGACAGCCCCGCCAGTTGCAGCTCGAACTGTATGACTTCGGCCGCCGTCATCTGTGGTTGCATGGTCCCCTCCACTGGCAGGGGGATATGGGACGCGGGGCGCGGCGTCTAGGGCGGCGAAATCAAGAATATCCGCTATGGGGTGGGGAGCGGACGGTCGCGGTCACCGTCGCCCCCGCGAAGGCGGGGGCCGCTAGCCGCCTAATCCTGCGCCGCTGAGTGGACCGACAGTGGCCCCCGCCTTCGCGGGGGCGACGTGCACTTCGGTCGCTAACCGCCAAATAGAATCAGGCGGCCGCCGCGACCCGATCCGCCATCGACGCCTGCACGGGCATCACCGCGTCGGCATAATCGCTCTCATACAGCTTGATCAGCGCGCGATCGTCATGGTTCCACGGGTGAAAGCCCGGCAGGAAATAGCTAAGCCACGGCAGGAAGCTCTTGCGCAGCACGCCAGGCTTGCCGAGCAGGTACCACCAGATGCGTAGCGTGACGCGCCACCCGGTCAGCCCGTCCTGTTTCAGCAGATTTTTCATGCCCTTGATCCGCTTCGGCCAGAAGCGGCTGGTGACGAGCAGCATCATGATCGACTTGGCGCGCCAGCGCTTGAACCGGCTCCAGTCCTTCGTCGCGTGCAGCCAGGTATCGTATGCGACGCCCTTATGCTCGATCTCCTCGATCGCATGCCATTTCCACAACGCCGCCCATTCGGGTTCGGCGCCCGCATACATGCTCTCGTCGCGCAGCATCACGGCCGCCATCATCGCGGTGTAATGTTCCAGCGCGATCGTCGCCATCAGGTTGACGATCTGCGGGCGCGTCTTGATCAGGTCGAGCACCTGATTGACGTCGGCTTCCAGCTCGGAAAGATCATAGCCCGCCTCCGCAGCTTTCTTGTTGAACACGACATGTTCGCGGCTGTGGATCACTTCCTGCTGCGTAAACGCGCGGATTTCGCGCGCCAGCTTCTCCGGAACCCCGTCGCGATGCGCCTTCACCGCCTCGATGAACATCGCTTCACCGCGCGGGAAGGTCACTGACAGCGCGGTGTGGAATGCCGATGCGATCGGGTCGCCGTTCAGCCACCAGCGCCCCTGTTTGTCGTCGCGGCCAAAGCGCATGTCGCGCGGGGTGATCGACAGGTCGGCGGGGGTCGGGGAGAGGGAAAGGCTGGACATATGGTTCATACCGTCGAAAAGGGGCGATGGGGTGGTTGAATAGGGTTTACTTACATATATGTCAATAGTGAAGAAGCGCCTGAGTCCTGAGGAAAGCCGGTCCGCAGCGCTGCACGCGGCGCGGGAGATTTTGATCGAAACCGGGCCCGCGGCGGTAACATTGAAGGCGGTGGCGGCGCGCATCGATCGCACCCACGCCAATCTGCTGCACCATTTCGGTAGCGCCGCCGGGCTGCAAAAGGCGCTCGCCGCCTATCTCGCCGAAACGGTGTGCGCGACGATCGGGCGGAAAATGGCCGAATCGCCGCCGGGCGAACGCAATGTGCGCGAAATCGTCGACCTCGCGTTCGACGCCTTCAACAGCGGCGGCGCCGGCGCGCTGGCGACGTGGATGGCGGCGACCGGTAACGAGGACGCGCTCGATCCGATCGTGGAAGCGATCCACCGTCTGATCGACGGCATGGCGCCCGATGCGCATGAAAAGCGGCTGATGCACGAAGACACGCTGGCGCTGGTGCTGATGGCGCTCGGCGACGCGCAGATGGGCGGCCCGATGGCCGAGGCGCTCGACCTGCCCCGCGATACGTCGCGCGTGCTGGCATGTGAGCTGATCACCGGCCGCATCGCCCGCTTCTGGGCCGAGCAGAACGCCCGATAAAAACGGCGGCTCCGAAGCTTCGGAACCGCCGTCTCCATTCTTCTCCGGGAGGGCGGGAGAAGGTCTTAGCTGGCGTTCAGCTGATGCTTGAGCGCCGACATCTGGTCATGACCATCGCGAACCGAGGCAAAGCTGGTCTGGATCAGCAGCTGCACCGCCGGGTCGAGATCGCCGTCCCTCAGCGCGCTTTCGAACTTCGCCTTGATATGATCCTCGCCGCGCTCGACCTCGGCGACCACCGCCGAATCGTCGCGATCGCCGGTCAGCGCATCGCGCAGACCCAGGAATGCGCGGTGTGCCGACGCCAGCACGGTGCCATCGTCCTCGGGATTACCGCCAAGTTCGCGGACCTTCGTCTGGAACGCAGACACGATGCTCTGGCGCTCGTTGGCGCGGCTCAGAAAAATTTCGCGGAATCGGGCTGCGTTAGCCTCTTCCGCGGCCTTGCGATAACCATCGACGCTGTCGAGCGTCGTTGCGATCAGCGAATTGAGCGTGCTCACATTCTTGTTATCAAACATTTGAAATCCTTTCGGGAAATTAAGAGCAAGCGCTGCGCAGCGGCTTGTTCACTCAACGAGCGCCAGCGGGTAAAGTTGCGTCGGCCTGGCGCTGGGTCAGCGCATTTTGTCGATCGCGGCGCGCACGCATCACAAAACTGGCCATTTCGGCGCACTGCGACTAAGGGGAGCCAACCCGATCATATCGTTCGTCCCGTGCGACGTCGCCAAAGGTGACGCCGCGGCATGAACAGGGACCGTCGCCTGCGCCGCTCCCAGCGCTCCCAAGGCGGTGTTTCCGCTCCAAAGGTTCCCCATGCATTTCCTCGACCAAGCCAAGATTTTCATCAAGTCCGGCGACGGCGGCCCCGGCGCCGTGTCGTTCCGGCGCGAAAAATATGTCGAATATGGCGGCCCCGACGGCGGCAATGGCGGCAAAGGCGGCGACATCATCTTCGAAGCGGTCGCGGGGCTGAACACGCTGATCGACTTTCGCTACACCCAGCATTTCAAGGCGAAGCGCGGCACCCCCGGCGCAGGCCGCGACCGCACCGGCGCGGGCGGCCCTGACCTCGTCATCCAGGTGCCGATCGGCACGCAGATATTGGACGACGACGAGGACCGCAGCCTGCTCGCCGACCTGACCAAGGAGGGTGAACGCCTCGTCTTCCTGCGCGGCGGTGACGGCGGGCGCGGCAATGCCAGCTATAAGACCTCGACCAACCGCGCCCCGCGCCAGCACGGCCCCGGCTGGCCGGGCGAGGAGATGTGGGTGTGGCTGCGGCTGAAATTGCTCGCCGACGCGGGGCTGGTCGGTCTGCCCAACGCGGGCAAATCGACCTTCATCAACGGCGTCACCAACGCGCAGGCCAAGGTCGGCGCCTATGCTTTCACCACCCTGCGCCCGCAGCTCGGCGTCGTCAGCCACAAGGGCAATGAGTTTGTCGTCGCCGACATCCCCGGCCTGATCGAGGGCGCCGCCGACGGCGCCGGGGTCGGCGACCGCTTCCTCGGCCACATCGAACGCTGCCGCGTGCTGCTCCACCTCGTCGATGCGAACGACACCGACGTCGCCACCAGCTACCGCATCGTCCGCGACGAGCTGGAGGCCTATGGCGCCGACCTGACCGACAAGCCGGTGATCGTGGCGCTGAACAAGATCGATACGCTCGACGACGAACTCATCGCCGCGCTGTCGGCCGAACTCGAAGCCGAAAGCGGCCACCCGGTGATGGCGCTGTCGGGCGCAAGCGGCGCGGGCGTCCCCGCAGTGCTCGACAAGCTGCTCGAAATCATCGGCCCCGAAAAGCGGGCGGTCGGGCAGAACGACGACGGCGAAGAATCGACCGACTGGTCGCCGGTTTAGGAACGAACCCGCCGCTGAAGAATTTCGTGCGGAACAACAAGGATTTCGCATGACCCGACACGCTCCCCTTGCCGCACTTTGCCTCGTCGTCGCCACCGCGCTTGCCGGCCCCGCCTACGCCCAGAATGACGGCGACAGCGGCGAAAAGCGCACCCGCATCATTTTGGGCCCGCAACTGTCGCCATCCTGGCCGGGTTCGAAGGAGCTGTCGGTCGGCCCCTATATCGACGTTTCGCGCGAAGGCGTCGGCACCGAATTCACCTTCGAGGCTGCCGACGAAAGCTTTGGCGGACCGCTCATCCAAAGCGGTAATTTTGCTTTCGGACCGTCGCTGGGGTTCATCGGCAAACGCACGGCCGCCGACGTTGGCGCGGACCTCCCCAAAGTCGGCTTTTCGTTCGAGGTCGGCGGGTTCGCGCAGGTCAACCTGACCCCGGCCCTCCGCGTCCGCGTCGAAGGCCGCAAGGCGGTGACCGGCCACAAGGGCTGGGCGGGTGAAGTCAGCGCCGACTATGTCGCGCGCCAAGGCGACGACTGGCTGTTCTCGATCGGCCCGCGCGTGACGCTGGGTGACGCCAAATATAAAAACGCCTATTTCGGGGTGACCCCCGCCGCAGCCACGACCTCCGGCCTCGCGGCCTATGACGTCGATGGCGGCATCCAGTCGGTCGGGGTGACCGCAGGCTATCACCGGATGCTCGGCCGCCGCTGGGGCGTCGCGGTATACGGCCGCTACGACCGGCTCGTCGGCGACGCCGCCGACTCCCCGATCACGCGTGAGCTTGGCAGCCGCAGCCAGCCGTCGGTGGGGGTGGCGCTGAGTTATACCTTCGGGGGCGATCGCTGACGTAATAGCATTGGCGACGACCTTGCATCGCGCTATCGGCGGCGCGATGAGCCTGTTTCCGCCCGCCGCCTGTCACCGCCTGATCGTCAAGATCGGGTCGGCGTTGCTCGTCGATCCCGCGGGCGCGGTGCGGCGCGATTGGCTGGTCGGGATCGCCGCCGACATCGCGGAGCGGACGCGCGCGGGGCAGCAGGTCGCGGTCGTCTCGTCGGGCGCGATCGCGCTCGGGGCGCGGCGGCTCGGGCTGGCGAAGGGTGGGCGCGGGACGCTGGAGGATGCGCAGGCCGCCGCCGCGACCGGCCAGATCGCATTGAGCCAAGTATGGGCCGAGGTGCTGGCCGCCGAAGGGCTGACCGCGGCGCAGATGCTGGTGACGCTCGACGATCTGGAGGACCGGCGGCGCTATCTGAATGCCGCCGCGACGCTCGACCGCTTGCTCACGCTGGGCGTGGTGCCGATCATCAACGAGAATGACAGCGTCGCGACCGAGGAAATCCGCTTTGGCGACAACGATCGCCTCGCCGCGCGCGTCGCGCAGGCGGCGGGCGCGGGCGGCGTGGTATTGCTGTCCGACATCGACGGGCTGTACGACAAGAACCCAGCGCTGCCCGGCGCCACCCATATCGCGCGCATCGAGCGCATCGACGCGGGCGTCGAGGCGATGGCCGATACCGGGTCGGCATCGGGCATGGGATCGGGCGGCATGGTGTCGAAAATCGCCGCGGCGCGCATCGCCAATGCCGCGGGCGCGCACCTCGCCATCGCCTCGGGAAGGATCGACCGGCCGCTGTCGACCGCGGCGCGGCACAGCCTGTTCGTCGCCGACAAGGGCGCGAGTGCGCGCAAGGCGTGGCTGGCGGGCGGACTGACCGCCAAGGGACGGCTGACCATCGACGCCGGAGCAGCAAAGGCGCTGCGAAGCGGCGCGAGCCTGCTCGCAGCGGGAGTCAGCGGCGTCACGGGCAGCTTTGCGCGCGGCGACGTGCTCGACATCGTTGGCCCCGATGGCGCGGTGATCGCGCGCGGCCTGTCCGAATATCCCGGCGCCGACGCCGCGGCGATCGTCGGCCTTGGCCGCGACGCGCAGGAGGCGGCGCTCGGCTACGCGCCAAGAAGTGCCATGGTTCACCGCGACCATATGGTGCTCTTATGATCCTCCCCATTCATGGGGAGGTGGCAGACGCGCAGCGGCTGACGGAGGGGGGGTGCGTCCTTCAGCGACGTAGCGAAACACCGCCACCCCCCTCCACCACCGCTTCGCGGCGGTCCCCCTCCCCACAAGTGGGGAGGATTTTATGAGCGCTGTGTTGGCGATGACCGGCGCGACCGGCTTTGTCGGCGGCGCCACGATGCGGCAGGCGATCGACGCTGGGTGGCATGTCCGCGCCCTCACCCGCCGCCCGCAACCCGACCGCGAGGGCGTGACCTGGATCGCGGGCGCGCTCGACGACACGGACAGCCTCAACGAAATAGCCGCGGGTAGCGACGTCGTCATGCACATCGCCGGGGTAGTCAATGTCCCGACGCGCGCGGCGTTCGAGGCAGGCAATGCCACGGCGACCGCCAACGTCGTCGCGGCGGCGCGCGGCGCCGGGGTGACGCGCTTCGTCCATGTCTCGTCGCTCGCGGCGCGCGAGCCCGGCCTGTCAGATTATGGCTGGTCGAAAGAACGCGCCGAGGCCGCCGTGACCGCAAGCGGGCTCGACTGGACGATCGTCCGCCCACCCGCAGTGTTCGGCCCCGGCGATACCGAAATGCTCGACCTGTTCCGCATGGCGCGTCGCGGCATCGCGCTGCTGCCGCCCAAGGGACGCATGTCGGCGATCTATGTCGATGATCTGGCGCGGCTGCTCGTCGCGCTCGCCGCCGATCGCAGCGCGAGCATCGGCGCGATCTACGAACCCGACGACGGCCAGGCGGGCGGATGGTCGCACCGGGGCTTTGCCCACGCGATCGGACGCGCGGTGGGGCGCCGCCGGATCGCAACGCTGGCGGTTCCTGGCGCGGTGCTGAAGGCCGGAGGTCGGATCGACAAGCTGGTGCGCCGCGGCGGCGCCAAGCTGACCCCCGACCGCGCGCGCTATATTGCGCATCCCGACTGGGTCGCGGCACACGGCGCCCAGCCCCCCGCCGCGCTGTGGCAACCCGAATGGGCGACCGACGACGCGCTCGCCGAAACGGTGCGCTGGTACCTGCGTGCCGGCTGGCTCTAACCCTGGTTCCGTTCGTGTCGAGCGAAGTCGAGACACTGCAAAGACGCGCACAGCCGATAGGCATCTCGACTTCGCTCGAGGCGATCGGGGACTTGGGGACGTAGTCGTCCATAGGACTGGGTTCCCCGCCCGTCGAAGCGTGCATTGCCAACGGCCAGCCGCATCCCTAGGTTTGCAGCCATGACCGACACCACCGCCAACACCCCGAACGATCCCGCCGGCCCTTGGGCCATTCCGGTACGCCGCCCGCTACCCGGCGACGACAAGCCGAAATCGGGAACCAGCTTTCCGCGCAAAGTTTGGCGGTTGCTCGTCGCGATCAAGGATGGATTGGCGCTGATTTTCCTGCTGCTGTTCTTCGTCGCGATTTTCGGCCTGCTCGCGGGCCGTCCCAACGCCGGCCTGCCGGTCAGCGAGGGCGCGCTGCTGATCGAACTCGATGGGGTGGTCAGCGAACAGCCCGCCGAGGTCGACACTGTCACCGCGCTGTCGGGCGGCGACCAGCTGCAGGAAATCCGCGTCCGCGATGTCGTCCATGCGCTGGAAACCGCCGCCGACGACAAGCGCGTGACATCGGTCGTGCTGGACCTCGACCGTTTCCTGGGCGGCGGCCAGGTGTCGCTCGCCGAAATCGGCAATGCGGTCGACAAGGTGCGCGCCAAGAAAAAGCCCGTACTCGCCTTTGCCACCGCCTACACTACCGACAGCTATCAGATCGCCTCGCACGCCAGTGAAATCTGGGCCGACAGCGTTGGCGGCGTCGCCATCGCGGGGCCGGGCGGGTCGCGCCTTTATTACAAGGGGTTGATGGACCGCCTTGGCATCACCGCGAACATTTACCGCGTCGGCACGTTCAAGAGCGCGGTCGAACCCTTCCTGCGCAGCGACCAGTCGCCCGAAGCGAAAGAGGCCAATCTCGCCTATGCCAGCATGCTGTGGGACAATTGGCTGGCCGACGTCAAAAAGGCGCGTCCGGCGGCCAAGATCGACGCCTATATCGCCGACACCGCGGGCGCGGTGCGCGCCGCGGGCAACGATCTGTCCAAGGCATCGCTCGACGCGGGGCTGGTCGACAAGCTCGGCAGCCGCATGGCGTTCAACACCCGCGTTGCCGAAATCAGCGGCGCCTATGACGACAGAAAGCCGTGGGAATATAATGCGATCCCGCTCGAAAACTGGGTCGCGGCCAACCCGCCCGCAACGAAGGGCAGCGCCATCGCGGTCGTTCCCGTCGTCGGCGAGATCGTCGATGGCGAGGCGCCGACCGGGGTCGCAGGCGGCACCACCGTCGCGCAGCATATCCTCGACGCCGCGGCCGACGACAGCACGAAGGCGATCGTGCTTCGCGTCGATTCGCCCGGCGGATCGGTGCTGGCGTCCGAAGAGATCCGTCAGGCTTTGCTCGTCGCCAAGGCGAAAAAGCTGCCGATCGTCGTATCGATGGCGAATGTCGCGGCATCGGGCGGATACTGGATTTCGACCCCCGCCGACCGCATCTTTGCCGAACCCGAAACGATCACCGGATCGATCGGGGTGTTCGGCATCCTGCCGAGCTTCGAGCAGGCGCTCGCCAAGATCGGGGTCACCGCCGACGGCATCGCGACGACGCCGTTGTCGGGTCAGCCCGACGTGGTCGGCGGCGTCAACGACGAGTTCAACGCGCTGGCGCAGGCGAGCGTCGAGGACGTCTATGCGCGCTTTACCGGGCTGGTCGCGAAAAGTCGCAAGCAGCCGCTCGAAAAGGTGCAGGCGATTGCCGAAGGGCGCGTCTGGGCCGGGGGCACCGCGCGGCAGCTGGGGCTGGTCGACCAGTTCGGCGGTCTGCCCGACGCGCTGGCCGCGGCGGCGAAACTCGCCAAGGTCGAGGGCGATTTTCACGCGCAATATTATGAGGACGAACCGAGCGAATTCGCCAAGATGCTGGCCAATTGGGGCAAGAGCGAAGAGGAAGTCGCCGCCGCGCCGCGCGGCTGGTTCGGCATCGCGGCGATGAACCGCCAGCTGACCGAACGCCGGCTGATGCAGGATATGGCGCTGCTGACGCAGACGGGATCGGTACAGGCGGCGTGCCTCGACTGCCGCGGCTATCTGCCCGCCGTGCCGCGGTCGGGTGGTGCGGAGGCGAAGGGGTTCTTGGCGACGATGGCGCTGCTGCTCAAATAATCCCCCTCCCGCTCGCGGGAGGGGCAGCGAGACTTGCGAACTTGTTCGCTAGGCTCAGGACCTATTAAATTGCTTGTGCGAGCATTGATGAGGTGATTCAAGGCGGCAGGAGGACGCAGCCATGAGTGATCTGTTGTTGCTGAGCGAGGCGCAGATGCGCCGGATCGAAGGGCATTTTCCCTTGTCGCACGGAGTTCCGCGGGTCGATGACCGGCGGATATTGAGCGGGATCCTGTTTGTCATCCGCAACGGGCTTCGCTGGCGCGATGCACCAACTGGCTATGGGCCGCACAAGACGATCTACAACCGCTTCATTCGCTGGAGCCGGCTCGGGGTGTTCGACCGCATTTTCGCCGACCTCGCGAAGGACGGAGATGGCGTGCTGATGATCGACGCCACGCATATCAAGGCGCACCGGACCGCGGCGAGCCTCTTCAAAAAGGGGCTCTACCCCGCGCTATCGGACGCAGCCGGGGCGGGCTGACCAGCAAGCTGCACGTCCTGTGCGATGGTCGGGGGCGACCCCTGCGCCTGCTCCTCACCGAAGGACAGCGCAACGATCACATCGGCGCCCGGGCCTTGGCGCCGGACCTGCCCGAGGCGACCGTCCTGCTCGCCGATCGCGCCTATGACAGCCACTGGTTCCGTCAGACCCTCGACGACCGCGGCATCACGGCCTGCATCCCCACGCACCGCAACCACAAGCGACGATTCCCCTACGACCCCGTCCTCTACCGACGGCGCCACAGAATCGAAAACCTCTTCGCTCGCCTCAAGGACTGGCGACGCATCCACACGCGATATGACCGATGCGCCGACATCTTCCTCGCCGCCGTCACCTTCGCATGCATCTGCCTATTCTGGATTAATGAGTCCTGAGCCTAGTCGCAGCGGGGTGGGCAACTGATCCGCTGCTGGCCCACCCCCGACCCCTCCCGCAAGCGGGAGGGGAGAAGGATTTACGCCGCCACGGCGACCCCCTTGGCATGGTCGGCAATGGCATCCGCCAGCGTATCGACCAAGGCCAGCGGCAGGTCATGCCCCATTCCGGGGATCGTCAGCAGTCGCGCGCCCGCGATATTGTCGGCGGTATCGCGTCCCGCGGCGAGCGGCACCAGCGGATCATCCTCGCCATGTACGACCAAGGTCGGCGCGGTGATCGTCTTTAGCAGGTGACGCCGGTCGCCGTCGGCGACGATCGCCGCCATCTGCCGCGCGACCCCCTGCGGGTACCAGCCGCGCTCGAAATCGGCGCGGACGCGGCGCTGGAGGCGTTCTTCGGCGGCGGGATAGGCGGGGCTGCCGATCACCCGCGCGGCGCGGACCGAATAGGCGATCATATCCTCGGGATCGCCGCTCATCGGCCGGTTCGCCAGCACCTGCATCGCTTCCTTGCGCGCGCGCGGCAGGCGGCGGTTGCCGGTGCTCGACATGATCGAGGTCAACGACAGGGTGCGATCGGGGTAGCGCGCGGCGATATGCTGCGAAATCATTCCGCCCATCGACGCCCCGACGATATGCGCGCGCTCGATCGCCAGATGATCGAGCAGCGCGACGCCGTCGGCGGCCATATCGGCGAGCGTGTAGGCCGAACGGACCGGAAGCCCCAACATCGATTTCACGACCATCCACTTGACGTTCGGTACCCCCGCCGCATCGAAGCGCGTCGACAGGCCGACGTCGCGATTGTCGCAACGGATGGTGCGGAATCCGTGGCCGTTCAGCGCATCGACGAACTCGTCGGGCCACAAGGTCAGCTGGCCGCCCAACCCCATGACGAGCAGGATCGCGGGTGCGTCCTTCGGCCCCTTGTCTTCATAGGTAATCGTTATGCCATTGGCGGTCGTCTGCGCGGTGGTCATGCTGCGGAAATCCTTCGGCCGGTTTTCCTTAGCATGGCGCAGTTGACGCGAACGTCAAGTCGGGCATCCAGAACCTACGCGCCGCCTCTCGTCCGTTCGTGTCGAGCGAAGTCGAGACACGCTGCGTTCGTGCCCGCCTTTGCGTGTCTCGACTTCGCTCGACACGAACGGGGAGGTGGTCAGCGCCCTACGCCCCGGTTTTGGGATCGCGATACGCTGGCAAAGCAAGCGACCAGCGGATCGCTGCGCCGCGCAGGATGAACCCGGCCACCGCGCCAATCACGGCGGCAACCGGCGTCCCGGCGCCGAGCCACAGCAAGAGCAGGAACAGTCCCGACGCAAGCGCCGCCGCGGTAACGTAGATTTCAGGGCGCACGATGATCGACGGCACCCCCGCCAAGATGTCACGGATCGTGCCGCCGACGCAGCCGGTGATGACGCCCATCAGTAGCGCCGGCGCAGGCGGCACGCCCCACGCCAGCGCCTTGGCGGTACCGAACACCGCGTAGGCGGCGAGCCCGACGGCATCGGCCCATTCGAGCAATTGCCCCTGCCACCAGCGTTCGGGGGTGATCCACACGATCAACGCAATGGCGATGCACACCGCCGAAATCGCGCCATCCTGCACCCAGAACACCGGCGCGCCGATCAGCAGGTCGCGCACGCTGCCGCCGCCGACCCCGGTGACCAGCGCAAAGAAGGCGGCGGTCACCAACGTCTGGCGCAGCCGCACCGCCATCAGCGCGCCCGATAAAGCAAACACGCCAATCCCCGCCAGGTCGAGCAGCCGAACGATCAGCGCATTGTCGAAATCGAACATCGGCGCCTATTTCGCGCCCGGCCGCACCCCGCCGATGACCGACAGGACGATCGCCGAGACCGCGCCGCGGATCACCGGCTCGGCCTTAGGCGCAAAGAAGGGCGAGTGATTGGTCGGGATCGGCTGGCCCTTGGCCTTCAGGTCGGCGAGGACCGCGGGATCGTAACCGCCGATCGCAAAATAGAGCGACGGAATTCCGGCATCGACAAATTCCGAATAATCCTCGCTCGCCGATACCGGCGCCGCGCTGGCGGGGGCGAACAGCAATTTGTCGCCGAACACCGGTTTCAGGATTTCAAAGCCGTTGGCGGCCATCGACTCATTGTTCACCAGACTCGCGGTGCCGGTCAGATAGGTGATCGTCGGTTCGGGCGCGTTGCCCATCATCGCCGCCGCCTTCGCCGAACGCTCGGCGCCCGAGCGCAGCAGTTGGCGCACCTCGGGGGTGAGCGAGCGGATGTTGACCTTTACCTCGGCGCTGTCGGGGATGATATTGGGCGCGCTCCCCGCATTGATCGCGCCGATCGTCAGCACGCCGAACGCGTAGGGATCCTTTTCGCGGCTGATCACCGTCTGGACATCGGTCACAAAGCGCGCCGCGATCGGGATCGGGTCGAGCGTCGCCGACGGCATCGAGCCATGGCCGCCGCGGCCGTGGAAGGTAATCGAATAGCTGTCGGAGGCCGAGAAAGCGGTCCCCGCCTTGATCCCCACCGTCCCCGTCGGGCCGTTCAGCACATGCGCCGCGAAACCATAGTCGGGCTTGGGAAAGCGCGTCAGCAGCCCGTCGTCGAGCATCGCTTTTGCGCCCTTCAATATCTCCTCGGCGGGCTGGCCGATCAGGACGACCGTACCCGACCAGCTGTCGCGCATCGCGGCGAGCGCCTGCGCAACCCCGACCAGATAGGCGACGTGGGTGTCGTGGCCGCAGGCGTGCATCACGGGCACATCCTTGCCTTCGTATGTCGCGCGCGCCTTGCTCGCCCAGGCGAGCCCCGTCTTTTCCTCCATGGGCAGCGCGTCCATGTCGGCGCGGATCAGGATGGTCGGACCGTCACCATTCTTCAGCACGCCGACGACGCCGGTGCCACCGACCTTTTCGGTGACGGCGAAGCCCGCCTTGCGCAGATGCTGCGCGAGGATGCCCGCGGTGCGGACCTCCTGCATCCCGAGTTCGGGGTTCTGGTGCAGATCGCGATACAGCGCGTCGAGCGCCGGATAATTTTTGTCCAGCAGCGCGGTCAGCCGCGCGTTGGCGGCATTCAGGTCGGGCGCCGCCTGCGCGTTTGTTGCGATGAGGGAGAGAGACAGCGAAGCCGCTGCCCAGAGCCAATGCTTCGCCATAAATCTCTCCCCCTTGCTACGCGTGTCAGACGTGGATCGGTTTGCCCGTCACCGCCATCGCGGCTTCCTTGATCGCCTCGCTGTGCGTCGGATGCGCGTGGCAGGTGTAGGCGATGTCTTCCGACGTCGCGCCAAATTCCATCGCCTGCGCCGCCTGCGCGATCATCGTGCCCGCGACGCTGGCGATGCACCACACGCCGAGCACACGGTCGGTCTTGGCGTCGGCGATGATCTTCACGAAACCGTCGGGTTCGTGGTTGGTCTTCGCGCGGCTGTTGCCCGCCATCGGGAACTTGCCGACCTTGACCTCGCCCTTTTCCTTCGCCTGCTCTTCGGTCAGGCCGACCCCGGCGATTTCGGGCCAGGTGTAAACGACCGACGGAATGACATCATGGTTCACGATGCCCGTCTGGCCCGCGATATTTTCGGCGCAGGCGATGCCCTCGTCCTCGGCCTTGTGCGCCAGCATCGGGCCGGGGATCACGTCGCCGATCGCCCAGATGCCGGGAACCTGCGTCGAAAAATCATGGTCGGTTTCGATCTGGCCGCGTGCATTGACGGCAAGGCCCGCCTTGTCGAGCGCAAGCCCGTCGGTGTTCGGACGCCGCCCGATCGACACCAGCACCACATCGGCTTCCAGCGTCTCCGCTTCGCCACCTGCCGCGGGTTCGAGTGTCAGGACGGCCTTTTTGCCCTTTACCACCGCGCCGGTAACCTTGGTCTTCAGCTTGAATTCAATGCCCTGTTTCTTGAAGATGCGGTTCGCATCCTTGCGCACATCGGCGTCCATGCCGGGCAGGATTTGGTCGAGAAACTCGACGCAGGTGACCTTGGCGCCCAGACGGCGCCATACGCTGCCAAGTTCCAGCCCGATCACGCCGCCGCCGATGACGACCATATGGCCCGGAACCTTGGCGAGTTCGAGCGCCCCGGTCGAATCGACGATGATCTGCTTGTCATTGTCGACATCGACGCCGGGCAGCGGAGTGACCGACGATCCGGTGGCGATGATGATATTCTTCGCGCGATAGGTCTTGCCCGCAACCTCGACACTGTCCTTGCCGGTGAAGGCGGCATAGCCCTTCAGCCAGTCGACCTTGTTCTTCTTGAACAGGAATTCGATCCCGGCGGTCAGCCCCTTCACCGCATCGACGCGCTGCGCGTGCATCGCGGGCAGGTTCAGCTTGGGGGACACATCGATCCCCATCTTGGCCATCGCGCCATTCGCCGCCGCGTCATAATATTCCGACGCATGCAGCATCGCCTTCGACGGAATACAGCCGACGTTGAGGCAGGTCCCGCCCAGCGTCTCGCGCCCGTCGGCGCACGCGGTCTTGAGGCCCAGCTGCGCCGCGCGGATCGCCGCGACATAACCGCCGGGACCGGCACCGATGACCAGAACGTCGTAGTCGTAGGATTGCTCGCTCATGTCTCTTCTCTCGTCATCCCGGCGGAGGCCGGGATCTCTACGTTGCGTCGGACCTTACCGTCGAGATCCCGGCCTTCGCCGGGATGACGGGTAAACCAGTTCAAAGGTCGATCAACAACCGCGTCGGATCCTCGATCGCTTCCTTGATCGTCTTGAGGAACGTCACCGCTTCGCGGCCGTCGATCAGACGGTGGTCATAGCTGAGCGCCAGATACATCATCGGACGGATGACGATCTCGCCGCCCCGCACGACCGGGCGATCCTCGATGCGATGGAGGCCGAGCACCGCCGACTGCGGCGGGTTGATGATCGGGGTCGACATCAGGCCGCCGAACACACCGCCGTTCGAAATCGTGAAGGTGCCGCCGGTCATGTCGTCCATTGTCAGCGTGCCGTCCTTGGCGCGCTTGCCAAGGTCGGCGATCGCCTTTTCGATGTCGGCGAACGACAGGCTGTCGGCGTTGCGAACGACGGGGACGACCAGGCCGTTCGGCGCGCTGACCGCGACCGAGACGTCGAGATAGTCGTGATAAACGATCTCGTCGCCGTCGATGCGCGCGTTGACCGCCGGGATGTCGTGCGCGGCGAGCGCCACCGCCTTGGTGAAGAAGCTCATGAAGCCGAGGCGCACGCCATGCTTCTTTTCAAAGCTCTCGCGATATTTGTCGCGCGTCGCAATCACCGCCGACATGTCGACGTCGTTGAACGTCGTCAGCATCGCCGCAGTGTCCTGGGCCGACTTGAGCCGCTTGGCGATCGTCTGGCGCATCCGCGTCATCTTGACGCGTTCTTCGCGGCGGCCCGATGCACCGCTGGCGGCGGAAGCGGGGGCGGGCGCGGCAGCCGGAGCCGGGGCGGCTGCGGGCGCAGCGCTCGCGGCGGCGAGTACGTCTTCCTTGGTCAGACGGCCGTCCTTGCCGCTGCCTTGGATCTTCGTCGGATCGAGGCCATGTTCGAGCACGAGGCGGCGCACCGCGGGCGACATGGTCGTGACCGTGTCAACGCCTTCGCCCGCCGGAGCGGTCGCGGCGGGGGGCGGCGCGGCGGCTTCAGCCTTTGGCGCCGTGGCGGGCGCAGCAGCAGCGGCGCTACCGGCTTCGATCGTCGCGATCACCGCGCCGACATTGACGGTATCGCCAACCGCGACAACCTGCTGGCCCATCACGCCCGCGACCGGCGAAGGCACTTCGACCGCGACCTTGTCGGTTTCAAGGCTCGCGATGGGCTCGTCGAGTGCAACGGCTTCGCCCGGCTGTTTCAGCCACTCGCCGATCGTCGCTTCGGTGACGCTTTCGCCCAGCGTGGGGACTTTGACTTCGGTGCTCATAGGTGCAGTTCCTTGGGGGTCTTGTGCCTGGCTCAGGCTTTATTCTTGCTGCGGCGAATTTCGGCACGGACGCTGAGGCCCAGTGCGTCGGCGACCAGCGCCGACTGCTCGGTCTGGTGGCGGCTCATCAGGCCCGTCGCGGGCGAGGCCGCGGCGGCGCGTCCGGCATAGCGCGGGCGCATGCCCTTGTGGCCGGCTTCGTTCAGCGCCTCTTCGATGAAAGGCTCGACGAAGAACCAGCTGCCGTTGTTGCGCGGTTCTTCCTGCGCCCAGACGACCTCCTCCAGCTTCGGCATCCGCTTCAAGCGCACCGCGAGCGGTTCGCCCGGGAAGGGATAGAGCTGTTCGATCCGGATCACCGTCGTGTCGGAAAGGCCCGCGGCATCGCGCGCTTCCATCAGGTCGTAACCGACCTTGCCCGAACACAGCACCACGCGCTTGATGTCGGCGTCGGCCGGCGGGGTGCGGTCGGACATGATGCGGCGGAAATGCGCATCGCCGATGAAATCGCTGCGCTGCGACACCGCGAGCTTGTGACGGAGCAGCGACTTCGGCGTCATGATGATCAGCGGCTTGCGGAACGGGCGCAGCATCTGGCGGCGCAGGACGTGGAAATAGTTCGACGGGGTCGAAATATTGCACACCTGGATATTGTCGCCCGCGCACAGCTGCAGGAAGCGTTCGAGACGCGCCGAGCTATGCTCCGGCCCCTGCCCTTCATAACCGTGCGGGAGCAGCATCACGAGCCCGTTGGCGCGCAGCCACTTGGCCTCGCCCGACGCGATGAACTGGTCGATCATGATCTGCGCGCCGTTGGCGAAATCGCCGAACTGCGCTTCCCAAAGCACCAGCGATTTCGGGTCGGCCATCGCATAGCCATATTCGAAGCCGAGCACGCCATATTCGGACAGCGGACTATCGAGCACCTCGAACCGGCCGTGCGGCACGGTCGTCAGCGGCACGTATTTCGCCTCGGTCTTTTGATCGACCCAGACGGCGTGACGCTGGCTGAAGGTACCGCGGCCCGAATCCTGCCCTGACAGGCGGACCTGATAGCCTTCGCTGAGCAAGGTGCCGAAGGCGAGGCTTTCGGCGGTCGCCCAGTCGAACACTTCCTTGTCGCTCTTGTCGGCAAACATTGCGCCGCGTGCGTCGATGACGCGGCGCAGCGTCTTGTGCACTTCGACGTCGGCGGGGACGGTCGTCAGGACGCGCCCGATCGAATCGAACAATTTGTCGCTGACCCCGGTCGAGATATTGCGGCGCGCGTTTTCGGGATCGGCGGGAGCGTGCAGCCCCGACCAGCGCCCGGCAAACCAGTCGGCCTTGTTCGGCTTGTAGCTTTTGGCGCCCTCGAAATCGTCTTCGAGCCGCGCGATGAACTCGGCGCGGCGGGCGTCGGCCCAACCGGCGTCGATCACGCCTTCGCTTTCCAGCTTGGCGGCGCAGAGCTGCGACACCGGCGGGTGCTTGCGGATGCGCTCGTACATCAAAGGCTGGGTGAACGAAGGTTCGTCGCCCTCGTTATGACCGAAGCGGCGATAGCACCACATGTCGATGACCACGTCGCGTTTGAACTGCTGGCGAAAATCGATCGCAAGCTTGCACGCAAAGGTCACGGCTTCGGGATCGTCGCCGTTGACGTGCAGGATCGGCGCCATCACGCCCTTCGCCACGTCCGACGGATAGGGCGACGAGCGCGCATATTGCGGGCTGGTTGTAAAACCGATCTGGTTGTTGACGATGAAGTGGATGCAGCCGCCGGTGTTGTAGCCGCGGATGCCCGAGAAGCCGAGGCATTCCCACACGATCCCCTGTCCCGCGAACGCCGCGTCGCCATGGATCAGCACCGGCAGCACCTGCTCATGCTTGGCGAGGTCGTCGCGCACCACCTGCTGCGCGCGCACCTTGCCGAGCACGACCGGGTCGACCGCTTCGAGGTGCGAAGGGTTGGGAACCAGCGACATATGCACCGACGCGCCGCCGAACTCGCGGTCGGTCGAGGTGCCGAGGTGATATTTGACGTCACCCGAACCGCCGATGTCGTCGGGGTTCGCCGATCCGCCGGCAAATTCGTGGAAGATGATCTTGTACGGCTTCGCCATGACGTTGGCGAGCATGTTGAGGCGCCCGCGATGCGCCATGCCATAGACGATTTCCTTCACGCCGTACTGGCCGCCATATTTGATGATGGCTTCCATCGCGGGGATCATGCTCTCGCCGCCGTCGAGGCCGAAACGCTTGGTCCCGACATATTTCTTGGCGAGGAATTTCTCCCATTCCTCGGCCTCGATCACCTTGTTCAGGATGGCGCGTTTGCCCTCGACCGAAAATTCGATGATCTTGTCGGCGCCTTCCATCCGCTCCTGCAGGAACTGGCGTTCCTTGAGGTCGGCGATGTGCATATATTCAAGGCCGACATTGCCGCAATAATTGGCGCGCAGGATCGCCACGATCTCGCGGATCGTCGCTTTTTCAAGACCCAGCGTCCCGCCGATATAGACGGGGCGGTCCTGATCGGCGCCGACGAAACCATGATATTCGGGGGTCAGGTCGGCTGGCAGCTCGCGCGTGCTGAGCCCCAGCGGATCGAGATTGGCGGCCAGATGCCCGCGCACGCGATAGGTGCGGATCAGCATCATCGCGCGGATCGAATCATTCGCGGCGCGCTCGACTTCGGCATTCGACAGCGGCGCACCCGCCTTGGCTGCGGCGGCCTTGACCGCGACCTGCATCTGCTGCGGATCGAGCGCGGCGGTCAGGTCGTCGCTGTCGATCTGGGGCCAATTCTTCGGCGCCCAGCTGGGACCAGCCTGCGGCTCATCGATGTCAAAGCTTTGTCGTTCGAGGTTCATTGTCTTTTCCATTCTCGAAAGAGAAATGGCTCCGGGGAGGATATGGGAGCGACGCCCGCTGACAACGGCTGTTGACAGCGGGCGCTTAAATCAAACGCGTTCTTTCAGCACTTCGACCAGCGTGGTGCCGAGTTCGGACGGGCTCGCTGACATGGTGATGCCTGCGGCTTCCATCGCCGCGATCTTGCTTTCGGCGTCACCCTTGCCGCCCGACACGATCGCGCCGGCGTGGCCCATGCGGCGGCCCGGAGGGGCGGTGCGGCCCGCGATGAAGCCGGCCATCGGCTTTTTGCGGCCGCGCTTGGCTTCGTCGATCAGGAATTGCGCGGCCTGTTCCTCGGCGTCGCCGCCGATTTCGCCGATCATGATGATTGACTTGGTCGCTTCGTCGGCGAGGAACAGCTCGAGCACGTCGATGAAATTGGTGCCGTTGACCGGATCGCCGCCGATGCCGACCGCGGTCGTCTGACCGAGGCCCGCATTGCTCGTCTGGAACACGGCTTCATAGGTCAGCGTGCCCGAACGCGAGACGACGCCGACGCTGCCCTTCGAAAAGATGCTGCCGGGCATGATGCCGATCTTGCATTCGCCCGGGGTCAGCACGCCGGGGCAGTTCGGGCCGATCAGGCGCGATTTCGAGCCGCTGAGGGCGCGCTTCACCTTGACCATGTCGAGCACCGGAATGCCCTCGGTGATGCAGACGATCAGCGGGATTTCGGCGTCGATCGCCTCGAGGATCGAGTCCGCGGCGAACGGCGGCGGCACATAGATGCAGCTCGCGGTCGCGCCGGTCACATCCTTGGCTTCGGCGACGGTGTCGAACATCGGCAGGCCGATGTGGGTCGTGCCGCCCTTGCCCGGCGTCACGCCGCCGACCATCTGCGTGCCATAGGCGAGCGCCTGTTCGGTGTGGAAGGTGCCGGTGGCACCGGTCATCCCTTGCGTGATGACCTTGGTGTTCTTGTCGATGAGGATGCTCATAACTCGTCTAACTCCTTGGAGGGGCCTATCGGATAGGCTCAAATCATCACTTTGCCGGTGGCTCGACCAATTGCATCGACAGATGCACTGGCTGCGGTCCGTTTCGCGTCGTGGGCGTGTTCAGATTGACGCGCGCGGATGCGTCACCCGCGCTCACCGCCCAATAACCATCGGCAAAAGTATTCTTGACGACCAGTTTTCCAGGTTCGCCATAAGTCGTGCGAAGCGCCTCGATGATGGAGGTGACGCTCGAAAAATCGCGAACGCCGAACACCAGATTGCATTGCTTGCCAGCAGCACGAAACGGACCATAGGGACCCGTCGTCACCGCACCACGGCTCGGCATCGCAATGGGCCGATTCTTTAGGTTGGCATCATCGCCGGTCCATGCCGACACCGCCGCTGCCGCGCTGCGCCATTGCTTGACCCGCGCCTCGCCCTGCTTGCCTTCCGCAGGAAACACAGCTTCGACCTCTGACAACCCGAGAGATGAGGCCGCAATCCGGTCGCCAACCGTTGCGGGGTCCGCACAAAGCCGTCCGAACTCCGCCACGATTGCGGCACCGTCGAGATCGGTGGCGGCAAGGTTGGCTCCCAGAAGCGTCTCGCCGCCCACGACCAGCGCTCGTCCATCCTTGACCGTCAGGGTCACGGACTGGGCGTAGGCGCCTTGAGCGATGCCCAGGCCCAGTGCAGCGGCGGCGATGCGCGATATCATGCGAGCGACGGATCCAAATTTTTGCACGCTTCTAGAAGTTCCTTGACCGCGTCGACCGAGACCTGCAGGCCGGCCTTGTCGGCATCGTCGAGTTCGATCTCGACGATCTTTTCGACCCCGCCCGCGCCGATCAGCACCGGAACGCCGACATACAGGCCGTCAAGGCCGTACTGGCCATCGACATACGCCGCGCAGGGCAGGATGCGCTTCTGGTCACCCAGATAGGCTTCGGCCATCGCGATGCCCGATGCTGCCGGGGCATAGAAAGCCGAACCGGTGCCGAGCAGCGCGACGATTTCGCCGCCGCCGCCGCGGGTGCGCTTGACGATCGCGTCGATCTTGTCCTGCGACGACAGGCCCATCTTGACGAGGTCGGGAACGGGAATGCCGTTGACGGTCGAGTAGCGCACGACGGGAACCATCGTGTCGCCATGGCCGCCGAGCACGAAGGTGTTCACATCCTTCACCGACACATCGAATTCGTCGGCGATGAAGTGGCTGAAGCGCGCCGAGTCGAGCACGCCGGCCATGCCGACGACCTTGTTGTGCGGCAGCCCCGAAAATTCGCGCAGCGCCCACACCATGGCATCCAAAGGATTGGTGATGCAGATGACGAACGCGTCGGGGGCGTTCGCCTTGATGCCTTCGCCGACCGCCTTCATGACCTTCAGGTTGATGCCGAGCAGATCGTCGCGGCTCATGCCCGGCTTGCGCGCGACCCCGGCGGTGACGATGATGACGTCGGCGCCCGCGATGTCCTTGTAATCGTTCGATCCGGTGATCTTTGCATCGAAGCCCGCGATCGGACCGACCTGCGACAGATCGAGCGCCTTGCCCTGCGGCACGCCTTCGACGACGTCGAACAGGACGACATCGCCCAGTTCCTTCTGCGCGGCGAGCAGCGCCAGCGTTCCGCCGATATTCCCGGCTCCGATCAATGCGATCTTCTTGCGTCCCATGGCGCGCGGCACTCCCTTCCTGGCAAGCCCGGCAATGCTTCACAGACCGGCGGCACACGGGCCAAAGTGCCGTGCCGATCCCAAGACTTGGGTCGCCCCTACGCCGATTCCGTTAACGAAACAACCGCGAAAAGCGCGAAATTCCGCCTTTTTCTGCAAATAGTTCGCAATAACAACAAGAAGCAACGCAGCCGATCCTGCGCGGGTTTGGATGGACAATAGCGCGTATGCGTGACAGGCTGACGGACGTCGGGGAACGGCCACCCGGCGAAGTTAACCCTCCTTTATCGCTGGGGTGATAGGCGCGAGCGGATGACGCGGGCAATCATCAGTTTCGATACCGAGCTGTCCGCCGGGCTATACCAGCGCGGCGCCGATGCGCGCGCCAATTTCGAAAGCTCGATCCTGGGGCGCTGCCGCGAAGGCGATTTCGGCATCCATTTCCAGATGGACATGCTCGAACGCCACGGCCTGACCGGGGTGTTCTTTATCGATCCGATGCCGGCGCTGGTTTACGGCCCCGAAGTCATCGATGCGATCGTCCGCCCGGTGCTGGACCGCGGGCACGAGGTGCAGGTCCATATCCACACCGAATGGCTCGCCTTCGCCCGCTTTAACCCGGTCGGGCGATTGACCGGACGGAACATCGGCGACTTTCCGCTGGCGGCACAGAAAAAGCTCATCGCGCTCGCGCGCGACATTTTGGTCGGCGCGGGGGCGCCCCGACCGACCGCGTTTCGGGCCGGAAATTTCGGCGCCAACGACGATACGCTGCGCGCGCTCGCCGCGCTGGGCTTTCGTTTCGACAGCAGTTTCAACGCCGCCTATCTGGGGCATGGCTGCGCCATCTCGCTCGATGCCGGGAACCAGGGCATGCGCGAGCATCATGGCGTGATCGAAGTGCCAGTCAGCGGCCTGATGGACCGCGCCAACCGTTTTCGCCCGGCGCAGCTATGCGCGATGTCCGAAGAGGAAATGCGCGACGCGCTCGATCACAATGCCGCCAGCGGCGCGATCCAGTTTTCGGCGTTCAGCCATAGCTTCGAATTGCTGAGCCGCGACCGCAAGGTCGCCAACCGGCTGGCGATTTCGCGGATGGAGGCGCTGTGCCGCGCCGTTGCCGACGATGCCCGCGTGACCAGCGGCGGGCTGATCACCCTGCCCGCGCCGCCCGCGCGCCCCCGCCGTATCCACGTTCCCGCGCCGCGCCCGTTTCGCACGCTGCGCCGGGTCATTCAGCAAGGGCTGGGCCACCTCGCACATGAGGTGCGCTATGTCCGCGATGTCATCGCGGTGACGATCAATTCGTCACGCTGGGGCAAAATTGCCACCGGCGTCCTGCTCGCCATGGCTTGAGTCTGCTTCGGGCGGGCCGACTCTAGCCGTAGCCCTGAGCCTGTCGAAGTGCGCTTGTCCGAGAAGCGCCCTTCGACAGGCTCAGGGCTACGGCGCAGATTGGCCGGAGCAATATGCTAAACGGTGGCGTCCTGCTCGCCATGGCCTAACGCGAGGTAGTCGTCCGACTGCATTTCGGACAGGCGGCTCGCGGTGCGTTCGAATTCGAACGCACCGTCGCCCGCGACATACAGATCATCGGGCATCGCCGCGGCGCTCGCCAGCAACTTGACCTTATATTCGTACAGCGCATCGACCAGCGTCACGAAGCGCGCCGCTTCGTTGCGGTTTTCCGGTCCCATACGCGGGATGCCGACGATAATGACGGTGTGGAAGTGGCGCGCGACCGCCAGATAGTCCGACGCCCCCCGCGCCTCGGCACACAGCCGCTTGAACGAAAAGACCGCAACGCCTTTCAACGCCTTCGGCACATGCAGCGTCCGCCCGCCGCCAAGGTCGAGATCGAGCGTCGGCACATGCGCGCGGTCCTCGGGCGGATAATCGGTCAGGCGGAAAAAGGCGGCCGACAGCGCCGCACTCGCCGCCTCGTCGGCGGGGACGAACCAGCGCGCACCATCGCCCAGCCGGTCGCGGCGGTAATCGGTCGGCCCGTTCAGTCCCATCACGTCGAGTTTCGCCTCGATCAGCGCGATGAAGGGCAGGAAATGCTCGCGGTTCAGCCCGTCCTTATACAGGTCCGATGGCGGGCGGTTCGAGGTCGCGACCACCGTCACCCCGCGATCGATCAGCGCGGTGAACAGGCGCGAGAGGATCATCGCATCGGCGCTGTTGTTCACGACCATCTCGTCGAACGCGAGGCAGCGGGTGTTTTCGACCAGCGCGTCGGCCACGAGCGGGATCGGGTCGCCCGCCTCGCTTTTGCGCACCTCGCGCATCCGGGCATGGACGTCGAGCATGAAGGCGTGGAAATGGACGCGCCGTTTGCGCTGGATGTGCAGCTGGTCATAGAACAGGTCCATCAGCATCGACTTACCGCGCCCGACCGCGCCCCACAGATAGACGCCGCGAGGGTTCTCGGGCTTGCGCCCGGTCAGCCTCCAGAGCAGGCTGCCACGCGGCGGCACCGCCTCGAGTTCCGACTGCAACAGGTTCAGCCGCTCAGCGGCGGCGCGCTGTTCGGGATCGGGGCGGAGTTCGCCGCCGGCGACGAGCGCGTCATAGGCCGCGAGCACCGACATCAGCCGCGATCCTTGCTCGCCTTGCGAATGGTGCCCGAAAAGCTGAGCACGATATGACTGTCGCTGTCGCCCTGCACCACCAGTCCGCGCAGGAAGATCAGGCGACCGGTCTCGCGGACCAGCTCGACGACCGCGTCCAATGGCTCGCCGAGCCGACCCGCGCCGACGAACTGGGTCGACAGGTCGAGCGTCACCGAATGGCCTGCATTGAGCGCTCCGAACTGATGCGCCGCCGCAAACAGCGCGATGTCGACCAGCGCCAGCGTGACTGCGCCATGGACATTATCGCCCAGATTGCTGTGCTTACGCTCCGGGATCATGCGCACCCGCGCGCAAGGGCGACCGTCGGACGTCGGTGGTTCGACCCGCACCGTCAGCGGCTCGATAAAGCTGTTGAAACGGCTTGCGTCCTTGAGGTCCCAGCTCAGCCAGCCGTCGTCGAGTGCCTCGGCGCTGAAATGGTCACGCCGCTTCGGTTCCTCGATGCCGTCGTTCACACCTGCCGCTCGGCTTCCATTTTCTTGATCTCGGCGATCGCGCGCGCGGGGCTCAGTCCCTTGGGGCAGGCGTTCGAGCAGTTCATGATCGTGTGGCAGCGATAGAGGCGGAACGGATCTTCCAGCTCGTCGAGGCGCTCGCCGGTCATTTCGTCGCGACTGTCCGCCAGCCAGCGATACGCCTGGAGCAGGATCGCGGGGCCCAGGAACTTGTCGCTGTTCCACCAATAGCTGGGGCAGCTGGTCGAACAGCAGGCGCACAGGATGCACTCATAAAGCCCGTCGAGCTTTTCGCGTTCGGCGGGCGATTGCAGCCGCTCCTTGCCGCTCGGGGTCGTCGTCTTGGTCTTCAGCCAGGGTTCGATCGACGCATATTGCGCATAGAAATGGGTGAAGTCGGGGACGAGGTCCTTGATCACATCCATCGCGGGCAGCGGCGTGATCGTGATGTCGCCCTTCAGATCCTCGATCGCGGTCGTGCAGGCGAGGCCGTTCTTGCCGTTCATGTTCATCGAACAGCTGCCGCAAATCCCCTCGCGGCACGAGCGGCGGAAGGTCAGCGAACTATCCTGCTCGCTCTTCATCTTGATCAGCGCATCGAGCACCATCGGGCCGCATTTCTGGGTATCGATCTCGAAGGTATCGAAGCGTGGATTCTGGCCGCTGTCGGGGTCGTAGCGATAGACTTTGAACGTCTTGACCGCGGCCGCGCCTTCGGCCTTGTGGACCTTGCCCGTCTTTTGCGGGCGGCTGTTCTTGGGCAGGCGGAATTCGGCCATGTCGCGGGCTCCCTGTGCAATTGCGGGCTGACTAGACCCGATTGGCAGGGACGACAAGGGGTTGATGCGCCCCAAATTGCGCGAAAGCCGCTGGCAGGCGGGCGGTCTAGGCGCTAGGGCGGCAGCGATGAGCGAAAGCGCCGCCCAACCCGCCGTCACCAGCCGCAGCGTCGCGCGCGGGCTGGGTACCACGGTGCTCGCGCGGCTGGGCGCAGTCGTCGAGATCGTCGCGCAGCCGCTGTATGTGCTGATGTTCGGGCTGGCCGGCTACGGCCTCTATGCGGTGCTGTGGGCGGCGATCAACCTGCTCGAGAATATCTTCGACATGGGCATGACGAGCGCGATGCAGCGCACCGTGCCGCAATCGGCGAGCAACGCCGAAGCAGCCGCCGCGCTGCGCACCGCAATGATTTTCGGCGTCGGCCCGTGCATCCTCGTCGCGGCAGTGATCGCCGCATTTGCTGCCGATCTTGGTCCGCTGCTCAATGTCGCCGCCAGCGATCGCGAGCTCGTCACGCCTGCGATCCGCGTTTTCGTGTGGGCATTGCCGCTATGGGCCTTTGTCGAGATTGCGACGTCGGCGCTGCGCGCGCGGATGGTGTTCGGCGCCGAAATCCGGCTGCGGATCGTTTGGGAACAGGTGCTGCGACTGGTGTTCGCCGGGCTGTTTTTTGCGGGCGGGCTCGGGCTGAAAGGATTATTCATCGCGCACCTCTGCTCGCTGGCGATCACAGCGATCCTGTGCGTGAGGCTGCTTTCCCGACATTATGACCTGAAGGAGTTCTGGCGCGGCCCCCGCGGCACCGAAACCGCGCGCAATACCTT
The DNA here is from genome assembly GCF_003609815.1 of Sphingopyxis sp. EG6. Lineage (NCBI taxonomy): Bacteria > Pseudomonadati > Pseudomonadota > Alphaproteobacteria > Sphingomonadales > Sphingopyxidaceae > Sphingopyxis > Sphingopyxis sp. EG6. Next base: position 478,769 of record NZ_AP017603.1, on the reverse strand, counting down.
TTGGGCCGGGCTGTCGATCCTGCCGTCGAACATCATCGCGCGCCTGTTCGGGGACGCCCCTGCACTGATACTGAACCTGTTGCTGCCGGGCGCGGCGGGCGCCGCGGCGGCGGGGCTGTTCACCATCGCGCGCAAGCTGTCGAGCGTCGTCCAGCTTGTTCGCATCGCCTTCGTCTATGTGATGGCGCCGCTCGCGGCCAGCGCCGAGCGCCGGGATCGGGCGCAAGTCGCTGATATTTACGCCTATGCGACCCGGCTGATCTCGGCGATCGCGCTGCCGCTCGCCGCCGTCCTCGCAGCGGGCAGCGCGTCGCTGCTCAGCCTGTTCGGCGCGCAAGCCCAGTCGGCACAGGCCGCACTGGTCATCCTGCTGTTCGCACGCGCCGCCGAAGCGGTGCTCGGCATTTCGTCGCCGGTGTTGCAGGTGGTCTCGGCCTTTCGCCACCAACTGACCGCGAGCATCTTTGGCGTCGGCGTCGCGATCGGCGCCGGGTCGCTGATCGTCGATCATATGGATGCGCTGACCGGGGTCACGCTCGCGACGTCGATCGGTCTGGTGGTGATGGCGGGCATTCCGACCCTGCAACTGGCCATGAACGAAAAGCTGCACCCGTTCGACCATCAGTTCCCGGTCGTTGCAGCGCGCGGCATGGCGCTGACCTTGGTCGCGGGCGCCGCGGCGCTGCTCGCCGACCGATTGCCCGATCCGGTTGCGCTGCCGCTGATCGTGATCATCGCGCTGGGATCGATATGGGCCGCGATCCGTTTCGCGCTACCCTATGCCGACCGCGCGTCGCTCGGCAAAGTGGGACGGAAGTTGCGGCTGATCGAGGATGAGACCCCATGACCGGCTCCCCCGCGCGCATCGCCATTTACGATCTTGACCGCACCGTGCTGCGCAAGCCGACCTTCACCCTGTTCCTCTTGTGGGCGGCGGCGCGCGAGGCGCCGTGGCGCCTGTTGCTGCTCCCGCTGCTCGCCGCGCTGATGATCGGTTACGCGCTGCGCCTTTACGGTCGCGACCGGTTCAAGCCCGCCGCCATCCACCTGATGCTCGGATCGCATCTGACCTCCGCGCGCGCGGCGCGGCTTGCTGCCCGTTTTGCCGCCTGGCGCGTGCCGCGCGATGTGCCGCCGGGTGCCCGAGCCTGCATCGCGCGCGACCGGGCCGAGGGCTACCGGCTGTTGATGGCGACCGCGGCACCCGAATTTTACGCGGGCGCGATCGCCGACGCGCTGGAGTTCGACGCGATCGTCGCCTCGCGCCACCAGCGCGACGCCGACGGCAACTGGCTGCCGCTGCTCGACGGACCCAATTGTTATGGCGCCGAAAAGGCGCGGCGAGTCGCCGAATGGATCGAAGCCCATGCGGCTGGCGCAACGCATATTCGCGCCTATTCCGACCATGTCAGCGACGCGCCGACCTTTGCCCTCGCGAACGAAGCGTGGCTGGTCGGGCGCGGCGAAAAATTTGTCCGGCGGGCGGCGCGGCACGGCTGGCAGGTAACTGACTTTGAAAGTGAGGCGGCGGGCACCGCTGCCGGGGTGCGGTAATGCGCGCCCTGTTCCTGTTCATCGGCGAACCGCACCAGATTTTCCACGCGCTGCCGATCGCCGCCGAAATGGCGGCGGCGGGCAGCGATGTCGAGGTCGCGGTCGCCAGCGCCGGACATCTGCCGGTGGTCGAACAGGTGATGGCGGCCTATCCCGGCTTTTCGCCCCGGATCAGGCTGCTCGGGCAGCGCGGGATCAGCCACTGGCTGCGCGCGCGCGCGATCATTCGCCATCCGCGCCTGCCAATCCTGTTCAGTGCGTTGCGCTTTTTGCGCCAGTTCGACGCGATCGTCGTACCCGAACGGACGACAACCGCGATTCGCCACTTCCTGCCGCGCCGCACCCGGCTGATCTTTACCCCGCACGGCGCGGGCGACCGCGCGATCATGCTCGACCCGCGCGACCGCCATTTCGATTTTGTGCTGGTCGCGGGCGAAAAGAGCGAACAGCGCCTGCTCGATGCCGGAACGATCCGACCGGGCCATTACGCACTCAACGGTTATGTGAAGCTCGACCTGATGACGCGTCTGGACAAGACGCGCGCGCGGCTGTTCGACAATGATCGCCCGACCGTCCTCTATGCGCCGCATTTCCACCGCGGGCTGTCGTCGTGGGACCGGTTCGGGCGCGACATAATCGACTGGTTCGCGGCGCAGAACCGGTATAACCTGGTCGTTGCGCCGCACATCCGCCTGTTTGCCGAGGCCAGCGATGGCGATCGCGCGGCGATCAAGACGCTGGCTATTCCGGGCAAGATTCTGATCGATCTCGATTCCGACCGGCTGTTCGACATGAGCTACACCAGCGGCTCCGACCTCTATCTGGGCGATGTCAGCAGCCAGGTTTACGAATTTCTGGCGACCCCGCGCCCATGCCTATTCCTCAACGCCCATGACGCCCAATGGGTCGGTGATCCCGACTATCTGTTCTGGACGCTGGGCGATGTCATCGACGATCTGGCAGACCTTCCCAAGGCGCTCGATCAGGCGGGCGCGCGTCATTCGCGCTATATCGACGCGCAACGCGAGCGGCTGGCGGAATCGATCGGCGGCGATCCGGCGGGCGCGGCCCAGCGCGGGGCCGAGGCGATTGCGCGCTTCCTTGCAAAGGATGCTGCACAGGATAAGAGCGGCGGATGAGCGAACCAACGACCCCGCCCGCGCTGGTACTGATCGGCGACAATCCGACCCTGCTGTGGGGAATGACCAACGCCGAACGGCTGCGCCGGATGGCGCGCGCCGAAGGCTTGCCGGACACGCCGCCTGCGTCGGGGGCGCGGCTGTACGTCAACCTCGACTATGTGTTCGACCCGGTGTGGCTGCGACATATCGTGACGCTGCCCGGCACCGTCGTGATGGATGGCGACGCGCTGGTGATGGCGCATCTGACCGGCGGCCTCGGCCCCGATGACATCGCGGCGCATCGGGATGCGCTCACGATCATCGATTACCGCGACAATCCGCAAATCTACAACCGCCAGCTGCGCAAGCTCGATACGCCGTTCATCCAGCGGCTGACCCCCGAAACGCGGCGCGAAATCGAGCGCAAAAGCTATTTCGGAGCCTATAAGGGCGTCACCGACGCGCTGACCAAATATCTCTGGCCCGAACTCGCGCTGTGGCTGACGCGGATTGCCGCCAGCATCGGCATGACCCCCAACATGGTCACCGCGATCGGCGCGGCGCTGTGCGTCTATGCGACCTATCTCTTCGCTCACGGTCATTACTGGACCGGCATGCTCGCTGCCTTCGTCTTCATGGTGCTTGACACCGTCGACGGAAAGCTGGCGCGCTGCACGATTACCTCGTCGAAATGGGGCAATGTCGCCGACCATGGCGTCGACCTGGTCCACCCGCCCTTCTGGTGGTATTTCTGGGGTGTGGGGCTTGGCGCCTGGGGGCTGGCGCTGTCGACACAGACCTTCCTGTTCGTGATGATCGCCGTGCTCGCTGGCTATGTGCTCCAGCGCGTGATCGAGGGGATGTTCATCAAGGATTTCGGGATGGACGTCCATGTCTGGCGCCGGTTCGACAGCCAGTTTCGCCTGATCACCGCGCGGCGCAACCCGAATATCGCGATCCTGTTCTTCGCCACGCTTGCCGGGCGCCCCGACATCGGGCTGATCGCCGTCGCCTGGTGGACGGTCATCTCGCTGATCGTTCATGCTGTGCAACTGGCGCAGGCCTATGCCCAGCGGCGCGCGGGGCGCCCGATTGTCAGCTGGATGGAGGAAGCATGAACGACACCATCGCGAAATTCGGCCACCCCGCGACGCTGATCGCCGAATATGACCATTGGGTCGTATTGCTGCGCCCCGCCCAACCGACCCTCGGCGCGCTGGTGCTCGCCGCGAAGTCGGATGCGACGGCGTTCGGCGATTTGCCTGCGGCGGCGCATGCCGAGCTCAAGATCGCGACGTCGGCGATCGAGGCAGCACTGGGCCAGGCGGTCGGCTATACCCGGATCAATTATCTGATGCTGATGATGGTCGATCCGCACGTCCATTTCCACGTCCTGCCGCGCTATGACGGCGAACGGATGGGCGCGGGCCTTGCGGTCACCGATACCGGTTGGCCAGGGCCGCCCGATCTGGCGCAGGCGGTCAAGCTGGGCGATGCACAGATCGCGGCGCTCACCGGCTGGCTCAAACCCTATTTCGCGTAGCGGCCTTCCGCGGCCCATTTCGCGGTAAGCGCATCGGCGGCTTCGACGTCCTGCGGGAAGTCGACTTCCTGCCAGTCCAGCCCCTCGATCGACACGGTGCCGACGCGGTTGCCCTTGGCGATCACGTCGATCGCGCGCAGATACCAGCGCTCGACCCCTTCGGGGGTGCGCATCATCTGGTCGATCTGGCTGCGGAAAATTGACGGCCCGTCGCCGACGAATGCCAGCATGCCGATCGATTCGGCATTGGTATCGGGGGGCAGCAGCCGCTTGCCGATATGGTGTAGGCGGCCGTCCGCGTCGCGGTTCACCTTCATATCGTCGTCGTCATAGTCGGCCTTGACGTCGACCGTGACGGTGATCGGCTCGTGCGCGCCCGCGATAAGTTTGGCGACGATCTCGTCCGAAATGATGGTGTCGCCGTTGAGGATGATGAAATCGCGGTCCATCTCCTCGCGTGCGATCCAGCAGGTGCCAAGGTTGTCGGCGACCTGAAAGAAGGGGTTGAACAGCGTGCGGATGCGCACCCCGGTGTCGCGGTACAGCTGCAGCGCATGATCCTCGACACGCTCGGTACGAAAGCCCGTGACGACGACGATGTCCTTGATGCCGTTGGCGGCAAGCGCCGCGACCTGCCAGCCGATCAGCGTGCGGCCATTGAGGTCGATCAGGCATTTGGGAATGTCGCGGGTCAGCGGCAACAGGCGCGAGCCCTGCCCAGCCGACAGGATGATGGCTTTTTCGATGGTCATAGGATTGGCCCTATAGCGGCTTGGTTCCTTGCGGCAAATATCCGCTCGATCAGCCCAATGTCCGATGGCTTGTCGGCGTCGATGCACGCCTCGGCCTCGGACATCGGCACGACTTTGGCCTTGAGCCCGAAGCGGGGTCCGGCGCGCGCGACCCCCTGCTGGATGGTGAACAGCCGCAGCAGCGCGCCGATCAGCAACCACGGGCCAAACGCCGCGACGATCTTGAGCCCCTTTTTGCGGTCGCGTTCGATCCGTCCCCAGAAATCGAGCAGCGGTAGCACCCGGCGCCCGCGCAGGTAGAACATGTTCGCCCCCGACCACCAGCCGCCGCGGAATTTCAGCCAGGTGCGTTTCGATTCCGGATAGCGCGCGAAGAGCACGTCGCGCTCGACCATCGCCACCGCAACGTCGCTTTGCGTGGCCCCGCGCAGGAATTCGGCGATCATCGTCGGCGTCAGCAACACATTGTCGGCGGTCGTCACCAGCAGCGGTTCTTCACCGGCGGGGAGCGCCGCGGCGAGCGAGCTGCTGATCCCCTGCCCCGAGTCCGCAAAATGCAGGTCGGCGAACCCTGCCAGCCCCGGCGCCGCCGCCAGCTCGGCGCTGTTCTGCGCCAGGATCGTGATCGGCCCGACCAGCGGAGACGCGCGCAGCGCGCGCACGACATGGACCAGCATCGCGTCGCCCGCGATCGGCAACAATGCCTTGGTCGATACACCGCTCCCCGTCAGCAGCGGGTCGGGACCGGGACGGCTGCCCGCAAGGACGATCGCCGGGATCATTGCGCGAGCGGCGCCGGAGCGATGCGCCGCGCCGTGGCGCCGCGCAGGAAATCGGTCATTTCGGGCAGGATCGGCCCCTTGTACGCCAGCGGTTTGGTGAGCGCCATGACGAGGTCGTTGTGGCTGAGCCCGTCATATTCGCGCAGCGTCGCCGAACCGCCAACCTTGTGCATCGCGGCAGCCAGTCGCTGGCTGTTGCGTACGCGCACCACCGTGTCGGCGGTGCCATGGCCGAGCCACAGCGGCGGCGCATCGGTGCGCACGAAACGGATCGGCTGCGTCCGTTCGATGGGGCGAATGTCGCCCATCGCCACATCGGCCCGGCCACCCTTTTCGAAGGGCGCAAAATCATAGGGGCCGGCAAGCGCCGCGACGCCGCGGATCACCGACGTATCGCTGCCCGCCGCGCGCAGCCATTGCGGGTCGAGCGCCAGCATCACGGCATTATAGGCGCCCGCCGAATGGCCCGCCAGTGCGATGCGATCGGGATCGCCGCCATAATTGCCGATATGCGCGTCGGTCCACGCCACCGCGGCGGCGCCGTCGTGCAGGAAGTCGGGCCAATGCCCCTCGGGGACGATGCGGTAATCGGGGATGACAACGACAAAGCCCCGTTTGGCAAAGGCGCGACCGGCAAAACCATAGTCATCGCGCGCGCCACTGTACCAGCCGCCGCCGTAAAGCCAGACGAGCACCGGCAGCCTGTCGGTCTTCTTGGTCCCCGTCGGCACCCAGATGTTGAGCTTGTTGCGCGCGCCTGCGCCATAGGGCTGCCCCGCGACCTGCAACGTCGCGCCGCCACCGTCGCCCAGCAACCGGTCACCGAGGTTGAGCGACTTTGCCCCGCCCGCGACGATCACCCGCGCCGCGCCGCCGAACATCAGCACCAGCAGCACGGCCACCAACAGATATTTGATCAATCGCCGTCCTTTGGAAATCGGTGCTGCCATCGTCACGCCCTATCGCGCGGCGAAGCGGGGAACAAGCGGCGGACGTACCGCGCATCTGTGATCAGGGAGGCGCCGGGAGGACGAAATTCAGTGGCCACCTTTTTCGTCCTCATGCGTAGGACAGCGCGATGACCAGTCCCTTCACTCGCCCCGCCCTGATCTGCAACACCCAAAGCGGCAGCCATGACGAGGCTGTCCGCGACCAGATCGCCGAACTGTGCCGCACGCATGGCGCGCCGCTGGTGGCGACCTTTGCGTTGCCCGAAGACGAGATTCCGGACGCCACCGAGTTGCAGCTGCAACGCATCGACCTGCTCATCGTGTGGACCGGCGACGGCACGATCAACGCCGCGGCAACCCGGGCCGCGGGTTGGGGCGGCACGATCGTGCCGCTCCCCGGCGGGACGCTCAACTTGCTGTCGAAGGCGCTGCACGGTGACCGGCCAGCGACCGAGATCGTCGCCGACGCCCTCGACGGCAAATTGCGGCGCTGCCCGATCCCTACCATCGAATCCGACGGCGGCACCGCGTTCATCACCATCGTCGCCGGACCCGCGACGCGCTGGGCCGAGGTGCGGGAGACGATGCGGCAGGACGGGTTGATCGAGGCGAGCCGCGCGGCGCCCGACGCACTCGACGAGATGATGAATGCGCCGGGCGTGCGGATCGGCGCCGATGGCAAGGCCTATCCCGCCGTCATCCTGACCCCGACCACCGCGGGGATCCGCGCCGATGGCATATTGACCGATGGCACCGGCGACGTGCTGCGCCACGGCCTCGCATGGCTGGGCGGCGACTTTCGCGAGGGGCCGAGCGAACCGATCGCAACCTGCGATACGATCGTGCTGGAAAGCGACAAGCCGATCAGTCTGGAGTTTGACGGCGAGCTGAATGAGGTAGCATCCCCCGCAATCTTCCGCCTTGGCACCAGCGCGGTCGATTTCATCGCCACGGCATGACGCGACTGTTCCATATCAGCGACCTGCATTTCGGGCTGGAGGACCGCGCCGCGCTCGACTGGTTCCGCGAATGCGTGCGCCGCGAACAGCCCGATGCGGTGCTGATCACCGGCGACCTCACGATGCGCGCGCGGAGCCATGAATTTGCCGCCGCATGCGACTGGATCGAGGCGCTTGATGTGCCGGTGACGGTTGAGGTCGGCAACCATGACCTGCCCTATTTCAATCCGCTCGCGCGCTTCTTCTGGCCCTATCGCCGGATCCGGCGGATCGAGCGACTGGTCGAGCGCGAGCTGAACCTCGCTAGGGTCGCCGTCGTGCCGCTCAAAACCACCGCGCGCGCGCAGTGGCGGCTCGACTGGTCGAAAGGCTGGGTGACGCGCGATGCGCTCGCCAAGACGCTGGCGGCGATCGACGCACTGCCGGGCGGCACCATCGCGCTGGTCACCGCGCATCATCCCCTCGTCGAAGCCGGGACGAAAGGCCGCGCGCTCACCCGCGGCGGCGCGCGCGCGCTCGAAGCACTCGCAGCGCGCGGCGTCGCGGCGGTGCTGACCGGCCATGTCCATGACGCATTCGATCTGGTTACCCCGACCGCCGCGGGACCAATCCGCATGATCGGCGCGGGGACCCTGTCGCAACGTATCCGGTCGACCCCGCCCAGCTTCAACGAGCTCCGCATCCGGGATGGCGAAGTCGCGGTTCGGGTCCGCAACAGCGCCGCGGTGCCGACCCCCGACATGCTCATCGACGCCATCCCGCCCGACGCCCTCCCCCCGCGCGAACCCGGCGAGCCGGTGGCGCCGATCCACGCCGTACCCCCGGTCGATCCACCGGTGCATTGACGCCGCGCCGCATCGCGTTAGGTTGCAAGAAAAAACGGGATGAGGAAAAGCGATGCTGACCAAGGGCGACGATTTCCCGCTGCACCAGAGCGCCGAGCCGATCGCATTCGCGGGTACCGACCGCAATTTTTACGACCGCTACTTCTTCAACGGCTACGCCCCCGACGGCTCGGTCTTTTTTTCCGCCGCGATGGGATTTTATCCGCAGCTCGGCATCGTCGATGCGGCGTTCTGTGTGCTGATCGGCGGGGTGCAGCATAATCTGCGGGCCAGCCGTCGCTCGGGTGGCGAGCGGCTTGACCTGGCGGTCGGGCCGATCGCGATCACCATCGACGCACCGCTGGAGCGGCTGACGCTGACCGTGGCCGCGAACGACGGCCCGCTCGCGGGCGAGCTGCATTTCACCGCGCGCCATTTCCCGATTCTGGAACCGCGCTTCACCCGCCGCAACGGCACCCGCCTGTTCATGGACTATACCCGCATGACCCAGAACGGCCATTGGTCGGGGTGGCTGGCGGTCGATGGACAGCGGATCGAGGTCGGCGCGGATTGGGCCGGAACCCGCGACCGCAGCTGGGGCATCCGCCCGGTCGGCGCCGCCGAACCGCAACCGCCGCCGCAGGGCAATTTCCACCAATTCTTCTGGCTGTGGACGCCGTGCAATTTCGCCGACCGCTCGCTCTTCTTCCACAGCAATGACGATGGCGAAGGTGCACCATGGAACCGCCGCGCAGTGCTGGTGGGCGGAAACGGCGGGGAGCGCCATTTCGCCGATCCGGCCTTCGCCGCCGAATGGCAGCGGGGTACGCGGCGACTGACCAAGTTGACCGCCGATTTCGACCGCAGCACGCGCCTAACGCTCACCCCCGACGGCCCTTTGTTCGCGATGAGCGGGCTTGGGTACACCCATCCTATTTGGGGTCATGGCTTCGACCATGGCGACCTCGAAGTGGCGCACGACAGCCTGTCCGCAGCCGAACGCGCATGGGGCAATCCGCTGGCGATGCACGTCCAGGCGCTGGTTCGCGCCGAACTCGTCGATGGCGACGCGGCGCATCATGGCGTCGGCGTGCTCGAACAATTGTTCGTCGGCCCGCACGCGCCCACCGGCCTGACCGGGTTGATGGACCCCGCTGCATGAGCTTTCCGACCTCGCCCGAGGCGATGACTGCCGAATGGCTCGGGGTCGTGCTGGGGCAGCCGGGTAAACTCAAGGCATTTGCCGCGGCCAAGGTCGGCACCGGGCAGATGTGCGACAGCTATCGCCTGACGCTCGACTGGCAGGGCGACACCGACGCGCCCCCAACCGTCATCGCCAAATGCCCCAGCCACGACGCGGCGAGCCGCAATATCGCCAAGCTCACCGGCACCTATGTCAAGGAAGTCAGCTGGTACCGCGAGCTGGCCGCGGCAAGCGGCGTCCCCGCGCCGTATTGCCACCACCATGCCATCGCCGATGAAGAAGTCGATTTCATCCTGATCCTGTCCGACCTCGCCCCGGCGCGGCAGGGCGACCAGCTGGCTGGGCTGGGGCTTGCCGGGCTCGTGCCGTGCATTTCGGCGGCGGCCAGCCTTCATGCCCATCTGTGGGACGATCCGCAGCTGGCGCAAATGCCCTGGCTCGCGCGCGATAATGGCGATCTGGTCCGCGCGCTGTTTCCGCAGCTCTATCTGGGATTTCGCGAGCGTTATGCGGCTCGCCTCGCGCCGGAAATCCTCGACGTCGGTGCGGGCATCGTGGCGAAACTAGACTCCTATTTGTCGCGCGAACCCGCGGCGCGAACGCTCGTCCATGGCGACCTGCGCATCGACAACATCCTGTTCGCCCCCGACGGTAATGCCTGCTGGCTGGTCGACTGGCAGACGCTGGGTCGCGGCAGCGGGGCGACCGACCTTGCCTATCTGGTCGGCACCAGCATCGCCGACCCGTTCGAGCGCGCCGCCGCCGACCGCCCTGCCTTTGACCATTGGATCGCGGCGCTGCGCGGACACGGCATCGATCCCGACCCTGCGGCGCTGTGGGACGATTACCGGGTCGGGGCGCTTAGCGGATATTTCATGGCCGTCTTTGCCTCGATGAACGTCGAGCGCACCGATCGCGGCGACGAAATGTTCGCGGTGATGGCCGAACGCCCGGCGCGTCAGGCACTGGCGCTGGGGAGCCTTGAACTGCTGTAGACGGCGACTTCAGGAAATCAGCGCGATGCCGATAAAGGCCGCCAATCCGGCTGCAGAGGCCAGAATTGCGGGGCGCTTCATGGCACGGACGCGCCACGCCATCAACAGACCCGACACCACAAGAAACAGCAACCCCAGCGCCAGCACCACCGCATAGATTTTGAACGCGATGCCGCCCTTCGCCTTGTGCATCTGGACCAGCCAGCGGTGCCAGCTGGTATCCTTCACGGTCAGCTTCGCGGTCAGGGCTTCGTCGGTGGGGTCAAGCAGCACGTCGCGGCGCGTACCCGTCCACTCCAGCTGAAAGGCATCGCCCATCGACTTCACCGATGCGGCGCCGGACGGCAGGTCGATCTGGCGGCGCTTCAGTTCGGCGGCGGCCACGGCCTGCAACGCATCCTTGTCTTTGGTCAGGGGCGCGGCGAGCGCCACATCATATTCGGCCGACGCATAGTCGCCCTTGATCCCCCAGGTGTACAGCGCACCCGTCGCCAGAAAGAGCAGAATGGCGGGAAACAGAAATGCCGCGGTCAGCATATGCCACCGGATCAGCGTTGCATGGGTCATGAGGGGCTTTCGATAGGAGGAAGCTACACATCGCCATGTCCGTCGCGCGATGTCAACGCCGTGACCCGGCGCCCTGACGAAAAAGGGCGGCCCGTTTCCGGACCGCCCTTCCCCCTTTTGGTCAGGGTTCGATCAGAAGTGGAAGGTCACCGAACCGCGATAGCTCTGGTTCGACACGTCCTTGCGTCCGATCGTCGTGTCGGCGCCGATCGACAGGTCGACATTGCCCGTCTTGAACGTGACCCCGCCGCCGACTTCGAACCAGTCCTTGTCGGTCCCGGCGAGGCCGAAGATCGCATTCGGTCCGGGGCCACCGACGAAGGTCGCACCGAACGATGCCGGGGCGTCTTCGAATTCATGGACATAGTCGGCGCTGAGGTGCGGCTGGAAGCTGCTGCCGCGCTTGCCCGACAGCGCGAGGCCGAGCCGTGCCTGCAGGCTGTTGAAGCTCGACCGGTCGAGCTGTAGCGCGGGCCCGCCGCCATTTTCCTTGATGTCGGAAAAGCCGATATGGCTCGCCCGCAGCGCAGCCCGCGGCCCGAATTCGACCGAACCCAGGTCAAAATTCTTGGCCAGGCTGACTTCGCCGGTGAAGACCAGCGCGCTGTCTTCGCCAGTCAGCGTATAGGGCGTGCCAACCAGATCGGCGACCCGCGTCGTACGCGAATCGAACGCACCGGCGCTAACCTGCGTCGCGAGTTCGAGCCCGCCGCCCAGCATCGCCTTGCCGTAAAGCGTACCCTGGTACAGGCTACCGCTGGCCTTTTGGCCCGCAATCGGGGTGGTGCCGTCGACGTCGGTGTAGCTGAGTGCGAAGCCGATCACGCTACCTTCATCAAGCGCCTTTTCGATGCCGCCCGCCAGGTAGAAGCCGTCGAACTGGTCGCGGCCCCCGCCCGGCAGCGCGCTCGCCATCGGGCGGCTGTCGCCGTCGAGATAGCCGCCAGCCAGGAAGGCGCTGGTGTCGTCGGGCAAGCGGCCCTGCTGCACCGTCACCGCATCGCTGTCCGACCGCACCGCCATCGTGTCGGCGCCGACCGCGGTCATGTTGAGCTGCGCGAGTTGCACCGGACGGCCGATCATCGACAGGGTACCGCCCATGTCGCCGTCGTCGAGCTGGAGCAGGCGATCGCGAGTGAAGCGCGACATATTGTCGACCGCCACCGTCGCGAGCGAACCGCGCAGCGTTTCGGTGCGCGGTGCCCAGCTTTCGAGTGTCGCGCGGATCGTCGCGGCGTTCTGGAGGTCGAGCGGACCATAGACGCTGGCAAGCCCGGCGGTGCCGCGCGACTGGTCGAGCAGCTGAGCATAGGCGCCCTGCACAGCGGTGGCGGCGACGACGTCGCGGTAGAGACCGGCCTGGATTTCGACCGACACGCTGTTCGGACCATAGGTCAGACGCGGGGTCAGGATCGCCGACAGCGCATTGGCCGAACTGAAGGTGCCGGTCACCCCGCCCGCGGCGGTCAGGAAGGTGTAGCGATTGCCTGCCGTGACCTGCGTCCCCGCCACCGGCGAGAAGCTCACCGCGCCGCCCAGCGTCGCCGATCCGGCCGACGTGCCGTTCGCGACGACCGCGAGCACGTCCGACGTGCCGTTGGGGCCGAAGTTGATGAACAGGTTGCTGCCCGAGGACAGCACCAGATTGCCGCCCACGGTCAACGTGCCGATCGTCGTCGGAGTGCCCGGTGCGATCTGGCCGAGGACGCTGGTCAGGAAGGGCGCGTTGATCCGGCCCGACCCCATCAGGCCGCCACCGAACAGGCTATAGTCACCGACCGAGCTCAGCGTCCCGTTGACCGTCACCATCCCCGCGAGCTGGTTGACGTTGATCAGCGACGACAGCGATGCGCCCGAGTCGATCTGCAACGCCGCGCCCGCGGTGCCGATCGTCAGCCGGTCGATCGTGATGTTCGCGCCCGACAGCGTCGTGAGCCCGGTCGCGCTGAGCGTCACATCGAAATAGCGCGGCGGCGTCCCCGTGGTGCGGACCGGTTCGACATTGTTCGGAACAAAGTTGGTGGCGCCGGGCAGACCATTGGCGAGCGTCGCGGCGGGTAGCGGGGTCGCCGCTGCCTGTGCCTCCGGCTGCGCACCGGGCATCAACGCGTCGCGCGAGGCGGTCGCGCCGCCCGTAATGTCGGCGATCGAGGCCGAACCGGCGTTGTCGCCCGAGGTACCGATCGGCCGGTTTTCGACGACCTCAACCCCGGTGCGGGTGTCGAGGCAATCGCTGACCCCGCCGCTCTGGAAACAGATTTGGCCGAAATCGCCGCTGGTGCCGGTCTTCTGTTCGCCGGTCAGCGCCGGGATGTCGTTGATGAGCTGCCCGCCCGATTCGATCATGTACGACGGGTCGATCGTCGATACCCAATGATTGGGGTCGGTCCACGACCCGTTACCCGCCTTCGCCGACACATAGTGATAGGGATTGTTCGCCGCGATCCAGTCCCAATTAGAGATAGAGCGGCTGGTAAAAGGACACCGTGCCATAACCATTGGCCGGCTGTCCGGTGAAGAAGCGGGTATAGCCGCCCGACAGAACCCCGATGACGACCTGGCGTGCAAAGGCGTTCTGCAGGATCAGCGGGCCACCCGAATCGCCCTGCGACGTGATACCTTCCAGCGAGGCACCGTTCGGATTGGTGCGCGCGTTGTCGCGGAACGCGTTGAAATCGAAGGGGCTGGCACCGGTCATCCCGCGCCGCGGATCATCGAAGTCGAGGAAATAGAGATTCTGGGTCAGACCGTTCGGCGCGCCGCCGAACAGAAAGCCTTCGAAGGTCTGCAAGTCGGTCAGTGCGCCGAGGATATTTTCGGCCGCACGGCGGCGGAAGTCGCCGCCCGAGGCGCCGCTGGTGCCGGTGCCATTGTTGCCATAACCGACGATACCGACGTCATAGCCGGTCCCCGAAGCACCGATGGTGCCGGTGTTGGTAAGCGGCGAGAACAGCAGCGCCCATGTCGGGATATTCGCCGCCGGGGTATCGAGCGAAGCGACCGCGACGTCACCGTAAAGGAAGCTGCGCGCCGCGGGTTCGAGCGACAGCGGGTTATAGGCCAGCCAGTTCGAATTGTAGAACGCCTGCGCGGTATTGGTCTGATATTTGCCGGCACCACCGGCGCCGCCGAGCAGCCAGCGCACCAGTTCGTCGGTCTGCCCCGCGGCGTTCGCGCGCGTGTTGGTTTCAAAGCCGAAGCCGATCGCGGTGCCGCCCGAATTCGCACCATAAGCCGTCGCGGCGCGGGTGTTCACGCAATGCGCCGCCAGCAGCACGGTGCGCGGATTGATCAGCGTGCCGGTGCACAGGCCGACAAAGCCGCCGCCATTGTCGATGATCATCTGGCCGACGCCGGTGATGTTCACCGGGTCACGCGCCGTCGTCGGGGTCCCGGGATTGGCGATCAGGATTTCGGGTTCGGGGGTGATCTGTTGGATCGTCGGCCCAGGGGTTACCGGGACCAGATTGGCCTGCGGTTCGGGTATCGTGACCGTGATATGGCCTTCGCCGCCAGTCGGCGCGACGCTCGCATCAGCCTCGGCGAGCGCAGGTGCCGCCTGCAACAGGCCCGCGACGCAGACCGACGTGAGCAACGCTCCGCGGCGCATGCGCCGCGAATCAAAACAAAAATTCATAAACTACCCCCAAAGTATAAGTGTACACCTCCTCCGGGTCAGAGAGTCGGCGCATAGGGGTAGCTTAGCTGCGCGCGGCCAATAGACAATGGCCTATTTACCGTCGCTTAACTCTGTTCATCGCGTTGCCGCCCGAACGAGAAAGGGCGGCCCGTTGCCGGACCGCCCTTCCTTTCTCCACCCGTCGGCGGAGGAAACTTAGCGCTTCGAGAACTGGAAGCTGCGGCGGGCCTTCGCCTTGCCATACTTCTTACGCTCGACCGCGCGGCTGTCGCGGGTCAGGAAGCCGGCCGCCTTGACCGGGCTGCGCAGCGCCGGTTCGAAACGGGTCAGCGCCTGCGCGATGCCGTGCAGCACGGCGCCCGCCTGGCCCGAAAGGCCGCCGCCCTTGACGGTCGCGACAATGTCATAGCTGCCAACGCGATCGGTCAGGCCGAACGGCTGGTTGATGACGAGGCGCAGCGTCGGACGTGCGAAATACACTTCCTGATCGCGGCCGTTGATCGTGATCTTGCCCGTGCCGGGCTTCAGCCACACGCGGGCGACGGCGTCCTTGCGGCGGCCGGTCGCATAAGCGCGGCCCTGCTTGTCGACGATCTTTTCACGAAGCGGAGCGGCCGGAGCGGCCGGGGTCGCGGTGCCTTCGACGGCGCCGGCGAGATCCTTGAGATCGGTCATGGTCTGTTCGTCAGCCATTATGCACCCACCTTGTTCTTGCGGTTCATCGACGCAACGTCGATCACTTCGGGGTTCTGCCCGTCATGCGGATGTTCGCTGCCGGCGAAGATACGCAGGTTGCGCATCTGCTGGCGGCCGAGCGGGCCGCGCGGGATCATACGTTCGACGGCCTTTTCGAGCACGCGCTCGGGGAAACGGCCTTCGAGGATCTTCGCGGGGCTGGTTTCCTTGATGCCGCCGGCATAGCCGGTGTGCTTGTAGTACCGCTTGTCCTGCAGCTTGTTGCCGGTGAACGCCACCTTTTCGGCGTTGATGACGATGACATTGTCACCGCAATCGACGTGCGGGGTGAACGACGGCTTGTGCTTGCCGCGCAGGATGTTGGCGATGATCGAGGCAACGCGGCCCACGACGAGACCTTCGGCGTCGATCAGCACCCATTTCTTTTCGACCGTGGCGGCATTCGCCGAAACGGTCGT
Source organism: Sphingopyxis sp. EG6 (assembly GCF_003609815.1). Lineage (NCBI taxonomy): Bacteria > Pseudomonadati > Pseudomonadota > Alphaproteobacteria > Sphingomonadales > Sphingopyxidaceae > Sphingopyxis > Sphingopyxis sp. EG6. The sequence continues at coordinate 462,724 of NZ_AP017603.1, read as the reverse complement.
CTTGGTCAGCGCCTTCATGGCACGCTCCTTGACAGATATGGACCGGAGCAACAGCGCCCCGAAACAGTTGCGCCGCGTGTCCAGGGCGGACGCAGCGGCGCTTCGGAGCGGGCCAATGGCTGTATGCAGCTAAAAAGTCAAGCAGGGAGCGGCTTTGCTGACAGGTATCATGATACCTTGCGATTCACGAGGCAGGCTCGACCGCCCTCACCCGTTCCTCGACCAGCGTCCGTGCCGCGCCGTCCGGTTCGACGATCCAGCTCTGGCGACGTTCCTCCATCACCAATCCCGTGGCGGTATCGACGGTCCACAACTGGTCGATGTGCAACGGCGCCCCACCCGTGCCGCCGACGACGGCGGTGTCGGCGGTCGCGATCGTCCGCAGCGTTCCGCCATGCCGCGTCGAGATGCTTGCACCCTCGGTCGTTGCGGCGGTGGTGATCGCATCATTGGCCGCCGCAACAAGAGCGCGCGCGTCGGCGGTCGCCAGCCGGTCGCGTTCGGCCGCGGGAAGTGCCGCGATCAACTGCGCCAGCCGCCTGGCCTCGGCGCGGTCACCCTCGGCTGCCGCAGCCTCGACCCGCGCGGTCGCGCGGTCCCACAGGCCGTCGGGATCGACCAGTTCGACGCGGCTGCCGTCAGGCGCTACCAGATAGGCCAGTTCTTCACCGACCAGCGGCTGAAGCATCAAGGTCAGCGCGCGCGTGACCGCGGGCGGCGCATCGGAATCGATGCGTTGCAGCACCGATCGCAACTGATAGCCGCGCCCCATTCGTTGCCATTGCAAAGCATAGACCAGCGAAAAACTGATCAACGAGCCGTCGCGCCCGATGCGACGCGTGGTCACGCGATAGGTCATCGGGCGATCGACGGGCGGGGCAAATTGGAACGCCGGGGCGGCCGCGACCGACACACCGGCCGGCGGGGGCACGGGCTGAGCGACCAGCAGCAGCGCGCTGCCCAGGCCGGCGAGCAAGCTCATGCCGCCGCGCGGCCCTGCCGGTGCAAGGCGGCGGCGGCGATGGCGACGAGGATCGCCCCGACCACCTGATGCGCGACCGCAACCCACATCGACACCCCCGATATGACGGTCCAGATGCCGAGCAGCATCTGCACCGCGACGACCGCGACCAGCAGCCGCGCCTCGCGCCCCGCGCCGCGCTGCGCCAGATTGCGTGCAAGCAGCAGCAGGGCCAGCGCCGCGATCCATGACCACCAGCGATGCAGGAAATGGATCAGAAACGGATCATTGGTGAGCGCGAGCCAAGCTCCGCCCGCCCAATCGATCCCCTCCGGCACGAGATGGTCGTTCATCAGCGGCCAGGTGTTGGCGACGAAGCCGGCGTTCAGTCCGGCGACCCATGCGCCGAGCAGCAGCTGGACGAACAGGATCGCGATCACCGCGATGCCGCCGCCGGTCAGCCGCGCGGGCCGTGCCGACGGATCGCGTGCCAACGCATCGAGATCGCGCGCCGTCCAGACGAGGCCTGCGAGCAACAACAATGCGGTCAGCAAATGCGCGGCGAGCCGGAAATGGCTGACGTCGGTACGATATTCGAGCCCCGATGCGACCATCCACCAGCCGAGCGCGCCCTGCAGCCCGACGAGCGATGTCAGCGCAAGCAGGCGCCCGGCATAACCCGCCGGGATCGCGCGGCGCCATGCGTACCAGGCCAGCGGCAGGATCATCGCCATGCCGACGACGCGGCCCAGAATGCGGTGCAGCCATTCCCAGAAAAAGATCGCCTTGAACCCGGCCAGCGACATGCCGCGGTTGATTTCCTTATATTCCGGGATCTGCTTGTATTTCTCGAATTCCTTGACCCAATCGGCCTCGTTCAGCGGCGGCAGCACGCCCGATACCGGCCGCCATTCGGTGATCGACAGCCCCGATTCGGTGAGGCGCGTAATTCCGCCGACACCGACCACGATAACCACCAGCAACGCGACCGCCCACAGCCAGCGCGCGAGCGCGGCGGGGCGGGGTTGGCGAGCGGCGGGCGAAGACAGGGAGGCGGCGTTCGTCATCGCCCCGCCCTATCGGCGCTTGTCGGGCGATAGGCAAGAGGTGGGCAGCGGCGTGGACGGGGAAATTCATGGCCGCGACAGGCGCGCGTTGATAAGCGGGGCCGATGCCGCATCGTGCCTCCGCCCTTGTCGTCGCCCTGTCGCTGCTCGCCGCCGTGCCCGCGGGTGCCGCAGCGCCCGCCGATCCGTCGCCCTATGCGGCGCTGGCCGCGAACGAGGCGCGCGTCGCGGCGATCGGTTTTCGGCTGACTACTGCCAATGCCGCCTGGTGCCCGGTGCAGCAGCCGCAGTTCGGTTGGATCTGGGGCGATCCGCGGCTCTATGATGCGGATCGGCGGGCCGAGGCGCTTGCGGTCTATGACGCAGCCGAACGCGACGCGCCCTTTGTCGCGGCGATCGCGCCCTCGTCGCCTGCGGCCGCCGTGGGCCTGCGCGTCGGCGCGGCGGTCACCGGGATACAGGGCAGCGCGGTCCCCGATGGCGCCGACGCGCATCCCTTTGCGCGGATCACCGCGATCGAAACATGGCTCGCGGCGCTGCCGCCCACCGCACCGCTCGCACTCGACGCGGGAAATGCGGGGCCGCTGACGCTGACCCCCGTTGCGGGATGTGTCAGCGATTTCCGCGTTGAGGCGAGCGAAAAGGCGGGCGCCGTCGCCAACGGCCGGATGGTGCTGGTCAACCAGGGGCTGGCGCAATTTGCCGCCGATGATGACGAGCTCGCCGCGGCGATCGCGCACGAGCTGGCGCATAACATCCTCCGCCACCGCGCCCGACTCGACGCCGCCGGGGTCGATCGCGGGCTCGGCAAACAGTTTGGCCGCAGCGCCCGGCTGTTCAAGCAGACCGAGATCGAGGCCGACCGGCTGTCGGTGTGGCTGCTCGCCGGGGCCGGATATGATCCGGCAGCGGCAGCGCGGTTCTGGACGCGCTTCGGCCAGCGCAAGGGGCGCCCGCTGATCCAGGCGGGCACGCATCCGCCTTGGCGCGACCGCGTCGCGTCGCTTGAGGCCGAGGCCGCGCTGATCGCCGCGGCGCGGGCGGCAGGCCAGCCGCTGCGCCCGCCGTTGATCGACGCACCGCCGCCCTTGGAATAGCCGCCGCCGCTCCCTATCTGGGCAACTCTCCCTCCCCCGACCAAGGACCGATCCGATGACGCATGAGACCGCCATTTTTGCCGGAGGCTGCTTTTGGTGTACTGAAGCCGTGTTCCAGTCGCTCGCCGGGGTCGAGACGGTCGAAAGCGGCTATATCGGCGGGCATGTCGCGAACCCGACCTACAAGCAGGTGTGCGGCGGCGATACGGGCCATGCCGAGGCGATCCGCATCACCTTTGACCCCGCGGTCATTAGCTATGACGATCTGCTCGACGTCCATTTCGCGACGCATGATCCGACGACGCTGAACCGCCAGGGCAATGATGTCGGCACGCAGTATCGCAGCGCATTGTTCCCGCTCGACGCCGCGCAGGGCGACGCGGCGCGCGCGGGCATCGAACGCGCCGCAGCCGATTGGCCCTCACCAATCGTTACCACCATCGAGCCTGCCGCCGACTGGTATCCGGCCGAGGATTATCATCAGTCCTATTGGGACGGCGAAGGCCAGCGCAATCCCTATTGCATGGCGGTCATTCCTCCCAAGCTCGCGAAATTGCGCAAGGGGTTTGCCGACCGGCTCAGGTCTGAATAACGGGCGGACACCCTGCCAACCGACTGTTGCCAAATGGCCGCATGACGTCACTTTTCATTGACTTTCCAATCCTTTTGACTAGCGGACGCCCCCGCGCTGGGGCAGACTGGAGTCGAGCGCAGTTGGGGGTCGCTGCAAGGTGTTGGCATCGCTGTTTCTGATTGGCGCGTCGCTGACGACGCCACAGATGTCGGTTCAGGCCGCAAGCCAGACGATTGTCGAGGACAGCGACCGCGGCATGAGCCGGGCGGTCAACCGCATGGTCGGCGGCATCGTCAGCTATGCGCGCTGGCCTGACGGAACGGCGGACACTCCGCGCGTGATGTGCGTGATCGGAACCCCGCGGCTGACCAATCGCATGGCGCCCGACGTGCCTGGCACCGGGTCGGTCACGGTACGCCGGTTGAGCGCCGGGACCGTGGCGGGCCGGACGGATTGCGACATCTTGTTCCTGGGCCGCATGGCGATCGCCGATCGACGGCAATTGATCGCCTGGGTCCGGGGCCGCCCGATCCTGACCATCACCGACGACGATGCCGCGTGCATTTATGGCGCGATGTTCTGCCTGAGCAATCGCACGGCGAGCCTCAGCTTTTCGGTCAATCTTGACGCGATCGGGCGCGGGCCGCTGCGCATCGACCCGCGGGTGCTGAGCATCGGACGCAGCGCCGGAGGCCCGCCATGACGGGCCAGACCCCCGAACGGATCGGCGCCCGCACGACGCTGCAAAAGCTGTTGTCGCGCTTCCATTTCGGCATCACCCTGTTCGCGGTCGCGCTGTCGGGGCTGACCATCCTGCTTGCCGGGGTGTCGGCGCTGCGCGGCTATGCCGATCGCAACATGGAACTGGCGGCGCAGCTTGGTGCCTATGGTGTTGAACCCGCGCTGGTGTTCAACGACCCGCAGGCGGCGCGCGAAGGGCTCGAGCCGCTGACCCGCATACCCGGAATCGCCCGGCTGCGCGTGCTGAACGATCGCGGCGAGCCGCTCACCCAATGGTCGTCGCCGATGGCCGACCCGGCGCCGCTGCTGACCCGGATGTTTTTCCCGCGCCCCTTTGCGGTGCCCATCGAGCGCAACGGATCGGCGATCGGAACGATCGAGGTCTGGGGCGATAGCTCCACCTTGATCGACTATGTCCGCATCGGGCTGCTTGCCGGTCTCGGCTGTTTGCTGATTACCGCCTTGGGGACAATCTTTCTGGCGCGGCGGTTCGAATATGAGCTGGTCAAGCCACTCAACGAAATTGCGACGGTCGCGCACGATGTCCGGCTGCACCGCCGGTTCGACAAGCGCGTCAAACCGCTGGGCATTGCCGAACTCGACCGGCTGGGCGGCGATATCAACAATTTGCTCGACGAACTTCAGGGCTGGCAGGGGCATATGGAAAACGAGCACGCCATGCTCGCCCACCGCGCCTCGCACGACACGCTGACCGCCATGCCGAACCGCCACGCCTTTGACGAACAGCTGGCGCAGCGCATCGCATCGGCCGATGCGCGCGGCGACCGCTTTGCGTTGCTGTTCATCGACGCCGACAATTTCAAGGCGGCGAACGACAGCTTTGGCCATGCCGCGGGCGACGCGGTGCTGGTCGCGCTGTCGGCATGCATCAAGGATACGCTGCGCAAGGGCGATTTCGCGGCGCGCATCGGCGGCGACGAGTTCATCGTCATCGTCGACCCGCTCGACGCCGACACCGTCCCCGCCGACCTCGCCAACAGCATTCGGGCCTGCGTCGCCCAGCCCGTCACGCTGCCCGGCGGCGAGAGCTACCATGTGTCGGTCAGCGTCGGCGTCGCCGTTTACCCCGACGGCGGGCGCGACGCGACCGCGCTGCTCACCACCGCCGATGCCGCCATGTATGCCGACAAATTGCGCAACCGTTCCCGTGTATGACCATCGGAGTATCGCCGTGACCCAGACTATCCCCCAATCGATCCGAAGCGCGCTTCTCATCGTCTGCGCCGCGCTGCTGGCCGCATGCCAGAGCGTACCGACCCCGACCGGCTTTACACCCGAGCAGGTCGCCGTGTTGAAGGCCGAAGGCTTTGTCGACCAGGGCTTCGACTGGTCGCTCAGCATGCCCGAACGGCTCTTGTTCGAGACCAACGAGAGCGCGATCTCGGCCGAGCAGCAGGCGCAGATCGCCCGCATCGCCTCGCGTCTGGTCGGGGTGGGCATTACAACGGCGCGCGTCGAGGGGCATACCGATTCAGTCGGAACCGCGGCCTATAATCTGACGCTGTCGCAAGCGCGCGCGGTCGCGGTCGCGGCACCGATGCAGGCGGCGGGGATGCAGCTTTCGCCCGACCAGATCATCGGACGCGGCGAAGCCGTGCCGATGTCGAGCAACGATACCGACGAGGGTCGCCAGGACAATCGCCGGGTGGTGGTGATCGTGACCCCGCAATAATCGGGCGGACCGTGACCGGCCCGCCTTTTCTTGTGCCGCTATCGCCGCTAAGCCCCCGCCCATGAAACCGATCCGCAAAGCCGTTTTTCCCGTCGCCGGTCTCGGCACGCGCTTTCTGCCCGCGACCAAGGCGATCCCGAAGGAGATGCTGCCGGTCGTCGATCGGCCGCTGATCCAATATGCGGTCGACGAGGCGCGCGAGGCGGGGATCGAGCAGATGATCTTTGTCACTGGGCGCGGCAAGAGTGCGATCGAAGATCATTTCGACATCGCGTTCGAGCTGGAAAAGACGATGTCCGAACGCGGCAAGGATTTGTCGGTGCTCGAGGCGACGCGGCTGGGCCCCGGCGCCTGCGCCTATGTCCGCCAGCAGGAGCCGATGGGGCTGGGCCACGCCATCTGGTGCGCGCGCGACATCGTCGGCGACGAGCCCTTTGCCATCTTCCTGCCCGACGAGTTCATGCACGGCTCGCCCGGCTGCATGAAGCAGATGGTCGATGCCTATCACAAGGTTGGTGGCAATCTGATCTCGGTGCTCGAAGTGCCGCGCGAGCAGGTCTCCTCCTATGGCGTGATCGCCCCCGGCGCGCGCGATGGGGCGCTGACCGAGGTCAGAGGTCTTGTCGAAAAGCCCAAGGTCGCGGATGCGCCGTCGAACCTGATCATCTCTGGCCGCTATATCCTCCAACCCGAAGTGATGCGGGTGCTCGAGGGGCAGGAAAAGGGCGCGGGCGGGGAGATCCAGCTGACCGACGCGATGGCATCGATGATCGGCAGCCAGCCGTTCCACGCGGTGACCTTCGACGGCGCGCGGTACGACTGCGGGTCGAAGGCGGGCTATATCCAGGCCAATCTGGCGGTCGCGCTGGAACGCCCCGACATGGCCGACGAAGTGCGCGCCTTTGCGATTGACCTGTTGAAGTAAGGCCGGCGGAGGCGCCCCGCCCCCGCCGGATCAATGCTTATTCGCCCTCGATATTCGGTTTCGCGAAGGTGTCGGCGCCCAGCGTCTTGTAGAGCAGGCCGCCCACGGCGCCGCCGATCAAGGGCGCGATCCAGAACAGCCAGAGTTGCTGGATCGCCAGCCCGCCAACGACCAGCGCCGGGCCGGTGCTGCGCGCCGGATTGACCGAGGTGTTGGTGACCGGGATCGAGATCAGGTGGATCAGCGTCAGCGCCAGCCCGATGGCGAGCGGCGCGAAGCCGGCGGGCGCGCGGCCATCGGTCGATCCCATGATGATCCACAGGAAGAAGGCGGTCAGCACAATTTCGATCAGGAAGGCCGACCAGATATCGTAGCCGCCCGGCGAACCCGTGTCGAAGCCATTGGCGGCGAGCCCGTTGGTCGCAAGGTCATAGGCCGGACTGCCGCTGGCGATGTAGAACAGCAGGAACGCCGCGATGACCGCGCCGACCACCTGCGCCCCGACATAGAGCGGGATGTCGCGCGCGTCGAAGCGCCCGCCCGCCCACAGGCCGACGGTGACCGCAGGGTTGAGATGGCAGCCCGAGATATGGCCGATCGCATAGGCCATGGTGACGACCGTCAGACCGAACGCCAGCGATACGCCGAGCAGGCCGATGCCGACATCGGGGAAGGCCGCCGCCAGTACTGCGCTGCCGCAGCCGCCGAAGACAAGCCAGAAAGTGCCGATCAACTCGGCCAAGCCTTTTTGCATATTCGTCATGTGACCCTCCTCCCCACCGGCGGCCATCGACGCCCCCGGCGCCGCACCATCCTATCAGGGCTGGGCGGGCGAGCAAGTCTTTGCGGGGGCGCCGAATTTCAGGCGGCGGCGACGGTTTCGACAAAATGGCGCGCGCGTTGGTCGAGCGATCGGGCCGCCGCGGTGAGGCCGGCCGACAATTGGCCCAGCGCCTGCGCGCCGTCGCCGACCGCACTCGCGCCATGGCCGATTTGCTGGACGCGATGGTCGATCTCGCGGCCCGCCGACACCGCCTGTTCGACATAGCTCGCAATCATCAGCGTCGTCGCGCTCTGGCCGTCGACGGCGCGGTCGATCGCGTCGGAGAAGCCGTTGTTGGCGTCGATCGCCCGTTCTACCTCGGCAAAGCCCGCGGCGACCTGGCCGACGATATCGCGGATCCGGTCGACATATTGGGCGATGTCGCCCGCCGCCGAGCGGGTCTGGCCGGCGAGCGTTTTCACTTCGGCGGCGACCACGGCAAAGCCGCGCCCGGCTTCTCCCGCGTGCGCGGCCTCGATCCCGGCGTTGAGCGCGAGCATGTTGGTACGGCTCGCCATGTCGATGATCAGCGCCAGCATCTGTTCGATCGACTGGCTGGCCGCCTTGAGCGCCGCGGCGCGTTCGCCCGCCTGCTGGACCTTGCGATGCGCCTCGCCGCGAATGGCGCGGGCGCGCGAACCGTCATCGACGATCTTTGCCATCGTCGCCGCCAGCGCATGGCCACGATGGCCGAGTTCATCGAGCCCCGCCAAGGTCTGCGCCGTCGCGCCCGCAACGGTCACTGCGTCGTGTCCGGTACGCCGCGCGCGATCGGAGAGGCCGTCCGCAACGGTTTCAACCTCGCGCGCCATATCCGCCAGCGCCGTAGTCAGCGCCGCAATATCCTGTTGAAACGCCTGCCCGGCTTCGTCGACGCACGTCGCGCGGTCCAACCGCTCCTGCGCCAGCTCGACGTCGCGCAGCATTGCCAGCCGCGCGAGCTGGCCGCTGTCGAGCGTTTCGACAAAGCGCCCGCGGTCGACGAGGATCAACTCGCCCTTGCCGCGCCCCGATGCCGCGATGCGGAGCAGGTCGGTGGTCGGTTTCGCAATATCGGCGACCGGGCAAGGATCGATCATCGACGCGATCGAGCCGCCGATCGTCGGGTTCTGCATCAGCGAGAACCAGAAAGGGCAAAACAGCAGTTCGCGCACCCGCTGTTCGCGGATGACCCCGACCGGGCGCGCGTTGGCGTCGAGAACCGCAACGGCGCGCAGTTCGGAATCGGCGCGAAACAGGTCGATCACGTCGGACATATGGGCATCGACGGCGACCGCGGCGGCGTGGCCCGATGAGGGTGACAAAATGGTGTCCATGACGGGCGTGGTTTCTCTTCGCGCTGCGGCTATCGCTTCACGGCTCGACCTAAGGGGCGTTGGTAAACACGACTTTAACCATTTGTTTCAATGGTGTGACACAGGGCCGCACGATGGCGGCGATCCATCGCAATATCCTGTTCAGATCACGCCCGCTATGCGATGAGGCGGCGAGCGACCGAGTAGCGGGGCGAGGAGAAGACCATGCGTGCCATCATCATCGTCGTTGCGGCGCTGCCGCTGCTCACCGGCTGTGTCAGCGCCGTAAAAACCGTGGTGACCGCGCCGGTCAAAGCGGTCGGGCAGGTCGCCGACTGGACGACGACCAGCCAGGACGAGGCCGACCGCAACCGCGGCCGCGAGATGCGCAAGCGCGAGGAACAACTGGGCAAGCTGGCGCGCGAGCGCGACAAGGCGGCGGAGAAATGCCGCGACGGCAAGGCCGAGCAGTGTGAGCGCGCTGAAGTACTAGACCATGAAATCGAAGCGGTGATGGCGGAGCCTCGGTAGCGCGGCGACCCCCGTTTGATCCTCCCTGTCGCGCAGCGATGGGGAGGTGGCAGCGCGAAGCGCTGACGGAGGGGCTTTGGCGCTACCGTCGCCGCCCCTCCACCATTCGCTTCGTGAACGGTCCCGCTGGCGCTGCGCGCCGTCTGCGACTCCCCCATGGCTTCGCCACAGGGAGGATCAAGCTACCGCACCCGCCGCCCCGTCCACACAACGCGGCCGACCAGTTGCAGCGATGTCATCGGCAGGTCGTCCCAGCTGCGGTAATGCGGGTTGTCGCTGATCACCGAAATGCGGCCCGGCCCCGGGGCGCGCGCGACGCGTTTGACCATCAATACATCGTCCATGCGCAGCACATAGATGCCGTCGCGCAGCCGCGCCGCCGCATCGCCGCCATCGACCAATATGTCGTCGCCGTCGTTCAGCGTCGGCGCCATCGAATCGCCCTCGACCCGGATTATGCTGAGCGCGCGGGGGTCGGCGCCGAGGTCGCGCAGCCATTTGGGATCGAACGCGACCTCGCCCTCGATCGCTTCGCCCTCGACGCTGGCGCCCGCGCCCGCGGAGGCGCCGATCGCCAATTTGGGGACGAGGATCATGCCGGGACCGCGCATCCGCGCCGGGGTCGCGACGCGTTGCACCGGACCGCCGAGCAACGCTTCGGATACCCCCAGATAAGCCGCGATCCGGGCCCGGTCCTGTTCGGCGAGCCGCCGCGGCGAACCGCGTTTGATATATTGCTGGATATAGGCGGGGTTGCGCCCGATCACCTGCGACAGGCGCGCGTAATCGATGCCCTTGTCGGTCAACAGGCGGTCCAGCGCAGCGCGCGGATCGGCAACATGGTCGCTCATGGACTAGTCCTTCCTATTTCGTCTCTAGCAAGCGGATTTTTCCTAGACAAGTAGGAAAACGACGTTCAGATAGGATTTATCCTATCGGGTGAGTCGCCCGGTTGTCGACGCGGTCAGGGAGGAAGCTATGGAGCGCACATTGTTGCAACGGATCGACGCGTTTCTGAAGGAATCGGCGATGCCGCCGACCGTGTTCGGGCGCGCGGCGGTGCGCGATCCGCGGCTGGTCAGCGATTTGCGCGAGGGGCGCGAGCCCGGCCGCCAGCTGATCTGCCGCGTGGAACATTTCATGAACATATGGCGTGCCGAGCGCCATGCGGGACGTGTCGCGCCGCAGGGCGACCGGCGGACGCGGGGCTATCGCCGGGTGGCGAAGGGAGCCGAGGCATGACGCGCTGGTCACCCGTGCAGGCGCGCCGTCCCGGCTGTCCGCACCGCCGGTTGCGCCACCTGTTGGGCGAAGCCCTGCCGCCGGGGCTGACGATCGGTGCGTCGACGTTCCGGCCATGGGCGAGCGCAAATTTCGTCGGCGCGCGTCACCTGTTTCCGTGCGACCTGGCGGCGGGTGAAGTCGCGGCGGTCAGCGCCGCGTTGCAGGGGGCGTTGAGCGCGACTGAATGGGCGCTGCCGGGCCATGTCGTCGCCGATGTCGCGGTCGAATGCGGGGCCGCGCCGGACGCGTTGCGGATCGAGATCTTGACGGTGGAGGATTGAGGGGTGGGCGATGGAGCGGCGCGCGCCCGGATTTTCTCCAGATTTGCCCCGACCTTGCCGAAGCCTGTCCTGAGCGCCTGCAAGGCAGTCGAAGGGGGCGTCTATTCCGAGAAGCGCCCTTCGACAGGCTCAGGGCTACGGTTCAACCGGAGCGGAGCAATGTCCCTAACCCACCGACTGGCGGGTCATTCGTTGCAGGGTGCTGAGCGCGGCTTCGAGGGCGAAATCGACCTCGGGCTCGACCGCAAGTGCCGGTTCATCGGGCGCATCGACCGCGGCGGCCGCGGTCGGTTCGCGGCGGCGCGCCAGCCCCGCCTCGAGCCGCGCGACCATGGCGCCGAGCGAATTGTCGGTGGGCGCGGGCAGTGGCGGCGCCTTCATATCGGCGGGTTGCAGCCAGGGCTCGTCACCCGTGGGCTCGTCCTCCGTCGGCGCGAGATCGGCGAGCACCAGCTCGTCGGCATTTTGTTCGGCAAATTCGCCGAGCCACAGGTCGGCTTCGGCGCTGCGGTCGGCGGCATCGCGGTCGGCGGTCAGCGGTCCCAGCCCGCCCGCGGGCAGATCGCGGCCGGCGCGGATCGGGGGACGCAGCGAATCGTCGGGGTGGAGATCGACGCGGCGGCGGCGGGTCCAAAAGGCGTCGCCATCCTCGTCGGCGTCCGCCGCGGGCGCGCGGCGGAAGCGGCCGCGCAGCGAGGTCAGTCCCGCCGCTTCGGGCTGCGCGATCAGCAGCGCGACCAGCCCCGCGATCAGCGACGCGATCGCCGCCATGCCGAGTGCGAGCACCAGCCGCCCGGCGTTGCCGATCGGCGGCACGAAATAATCCGACAGCCGGTCGAGATAGAGGTTCCAGCCAATCCCAACGACCCACGACATCGGCATCACGGCAGCGAACAGGAAGGTCAGCGCGGCGGCGCCGATCGCCGCGGGCATCGCGGGGCGCAGCGCGCGGAGGAGCGCACTGGCTTGGCCTTGGCCGGGGGTGTCGCTGGTCTCGTCCATATCGTCCAATTCCGTGCGGCCCGCGCGGGGCCCAAATCTCGTTTATTCGGGCGGCGCGCTCAGGCGCCGCCGCGCAGCAATCGCTGGTAAACCGGCTCGTAACGTAAAATGTTTGATGACCAGTTACGATGGGTTTCGACGAAAATACGTGCGGTGCGCCTTCGTTCCGCCCAATCGCCCTGATTCTCGAGCAGCTTCGCAAGCGCATCGGCAATCGCTTTGGGGTCGTCGGGCGCGAACAGCGTGCCGGTGACGCCATCCTCGATCAGTTCGCGGTGGCCGCCGACATCGGACGCCGCGACCAGCTTGCCCTGCGCCATGGCTTCCAGCGGCTTGAGCGGGGTGACGAGGTCGGTGAGCCGCATTTTCTTGCGCGGATAGGCGAGAATGTCGATCAGCGAATAATAACGCTCGACTTCCTGATGCGGGACGCGGCCGACGAAATGGATTTGCGCCGCCGCTGACGACGCCGCGGCCTGTGCCTTCAGCGCCGCCTCCATCGGACCGCCGCCGACGAGCAGCAACCGCGCCTTCGGCTGCGCCGCGACCAGCGCGGGCATTGCGGCGATCAGATCGTCGATCCCTTCATAGTCGTAAAAGCTGCCGATATAGCCGATGACGGCATCGTCGGCGGCGATCCCCAGCGTGTCCGCCAGCGCATCGTCGCGCGGCGGCGGGTCGCCGAACAGGTCCAAATCGACGCCGTTCGGGGACACGGTGATCTTGGCAGGATCGATCCCGCGCGCGATCAGGTCGCCGCGCAAGCCTTCGCAGATCACCGCGACGGCATCGGCGGCCTTCACCGCGCGGGTTTCGAGCATCTTGGTCAGCCGATAGCGCAAGCTGCCTTCGCGCCCGGTGCCATTGCCGACCGAGGCATCCTCCCAAAAGGCGCGGATTTCATAGATGACGGGGATGCCGAGATGTTTGCCGACGCGCAGTGCCGCGAGCCCGTCCAGCACCGGCGAATGCGCGTGGAGTACGTCAGGTTTCCATGTGTGCGCCAATGCCTCGACCCGCCGCGCCAGCGCGCCAATTTCGCGCCATTCGTTGATGACTGGCATTCCGGGCGCGATCGCGGGGGTCCGATAGAAGGTCAGGCCATCGACGGTCTCGCCATCCGGCCCGGGTTCGGGGTGGCGCACCCCGGTCACCCCTGCAACCTCCCACCCTTTTGCCACCTGCGCCTTCATCAAGGCGCGAGTGCGAAAGGTGTAGCCGCTGTGCGTGGGCAGGCTATGATCGAGGACGTGCAATATGCGGGTCATGGGCTAGCGCTTTGACATACTAGCGTTAACGCAGCGTCAACCCCGATCGCGTAGCGGGAGCGGACATGGTCGACAATTTTTCCATTGGCCTGACGCACGTCCTGATGGCGATCGCGTTATGGCGCCTGCTGCACCGCGACGATCTCGACCGCGAGGTCAGCCCCCGCCTGCAGTGGCAGCAGCGCCGCGACGCCGAAACGGACGACCGCGCCGATGCGTGACATTGCGTTCGTCGCCTTTCTGTTTGCCTTTATCGGGATCGGTTTCCGCAAGCCGTTCCTGCTCGTGCTGTGCTTTTGCTACATCGACATCGTGGCGCCGCAGCGGCTGAGCTATTTCCTGATCAATTCGATCCCGATTTCGCTAATCGTGTTCGGGCTGGCGATCGCCGGCTGGCTGGCGATCGACGACAAGCGCGACACGCGCTGGTCGGGGCGGCAGACATTGCTGGTCGTGCTGCTCGCCTATTGCTGGATGACCACCGTCTCGGCCGACTTTCCGGTCGAAGCCGCCGACAAGTGGGACTGGGTGTGGAAAGCGCTGGTGTGGGCGATATTCCTGCCACTGACGCTGCGCACCAAGCTGCGCATCGAAGCGCTGGCGCTGATCATGCTGCTTTCGGCGGCGTCGATCGCGATTGCGGGCGGGCTCAAGACCGCGGCAGGCGGTGGTGGGTACGGATCGCTGCAATTGCTGCTCAACGAGAATTTCGGGCTGTACGAAGGGTCGATCATGTCGACCGTCGGCATCGCGATCATCCCGTTGATCCTGTGGTATCGCCGCCATGGCACGATCTTCCCGCCCGACTGGCGGGTTTCGCTATTCTGTTTCGCACTTTGTTTTGCGTGCATGTTGCTGCCGGTGGGAACGCAGGCGCGGACCGGGCTCGTCTGTCTTGCCGTGCTCGCGGTGCTGTCGCTGCGCGCGGTCAAGCATCGCCTGCTCTATATGGCCGGCGCGGGGTTGCTGGCGATCGCGGCGGTGCCGTTCCTGCCGCAAAGCTTTACCGAGCGGATGGAAACGATCCAGGGTTACAAGTCCGACCAGTCGGCATCGACGCGCGTCGCGGTGTGGGCGTGGACATGGGATTACGCCAAGGAAAACCCGTTCGGCGGCGGCTTCAACGCCTATATCCAGAACCGCCTGCGCGTCGAGACGGCGGGATCGGATTATGACCCCGACCGCGCGCAACCGGGCGGTCCGATGGTGCACGAAGATGCGGGGCGCGCCTATCATTCGAGCTATTTCGAGATGCTGGGTGAGCAAGGCTATCCGGGGCTGGCGCTGTGGTTGTTGCTGCACGTCGTGGGCATCGTCCAGATGGAGCGGCTGCGCCGCCGCTATCTGAAGACGCGGCGCGGCGAGGAGCAATGGATTGCGCCGCTGGCGACCGCGCTCCAGCACGGCCATATCATCTATATGGTCGGGTCGCTGTTCGTCGGCATCGCGTTTCAGCCATTTATCTACATGATGCTGGCGCTGGAAATCGGGCTGTCGACCTATTGCCGCCGCCGCGAGCAAGAGGCCGGATGGCGCCCGCTGATGGCGCGTCCGGCAGAGGTTCCGGCGCGGCATTCGCTCCCCGACGCGCGCTGAGGCGGAACCAAAAGGCAAGGCAGCGCGCTAATGCGCCATGCCCTCCCCGCGCCTGATCCATGTCGACGACGGCCTGCCCGGCATCAGCCGCGAGCGCGTCGGCGACCGCTGGCGATACCGCGACCCGCAAGGCCGGATCATCCGCGACCGCGATGAGATTGCCCGGCTGAACGCGATCGCCCTGCCACCGGCGTATGAAGACGCCTGGTATTGCCCCGCCGCCAACGGTCATATCCTGGCGACCGGTTACGATGCGCGCGGGCGCAAGCAATATCGCTATCACCCCGGTTTCCGGCTGGCGCGCGAGGCCGACAAATATGACCGCTGCGCCGCCTTTGGCCATGCGCTGCCGCTGCTCCGCGCGCGACTGGAGAGCGATCTGGCGCGGCTGAGCCTGTGCCAGGAGCGCGTCGTCGGCGCGGTCGTCCGCTTGCTCGATCTCGCCGCGCTGCGCGTCGGCAACGAACAATATGTCGCGGCGAACAAGAGTTTCGGCGCAACCACACTGCGCCGCCGCCACGCCAAACTGACCGGTCAGACGCTGCGCCTGAGCTACCGCGCCAAGGGCGGTGCGCAGCGCGAGGTGGCTATCAGCGACCGCAATATCACGACGCTGGTGCGGCGATTGCAGGACCTGCCGGGGCAGCATCTGTTCCAGTATCGCGACGACAGCGGTGTCTGCGCGGTCGGATCGGACGATGTCAACGCCTATATCCGCGAGGCGATGGGCGGCGATTTCAGCGCCAAGCATTTCCGCACCTGGACCGCGAGCGTCGAGGCTTATGCCTATCTGTTCGATGCGCCCGAGCCGCCGACCCTGAAAGCGATGGTCGAACATGTCGCCGACCGGCTGGGCAACACCCCGGCGATCGCGCGTAAATCCTATGTCCACCCCGCGATGATCGCGGCGGCGCAGGCGCGCGGCGATTTTGCCGCCGCCGCGGGGCCGTTGCCGCGCGCGGCGAAATATCTTTCGCGTTACGAGCGCGGGTTTTTGACCTATCTGGAGCGGGCGCCCGATGCCGCGGCGCTGCTTCGTTCCGCCTGATTCACACGCAAGAGGACCGATTTGACCTTTTCAATCCTTGCGGCCGCCACCGCCGCCGCCAAGCCCGCATCGACCCGCCCCGCCGCCGCGACCAACCCGATCGAGGACATCCGCCTGTGGTGGGACAGCAGCATCGCGTGGGTGAACAGCCACTGGCTGCAGATTGGCATCGCGATCGCCGCGGGCCTCGCCATTTATTTCCTGCTGTCGATGCTGCGCGGCTTTGCGCTGAAGCGCGCGCAGGCGACGCCGGGCGAATTCACCCTGACTCATATCGTCGGGCGGGTGATCCACAAGACCAAGTCGTTCGTGCTGGCAATCGTCGCGGTGCGGCTGGTCGCCGGCTATGCGCAGCCGCCCGCGGTGATCATGCAGATCATCCAGCTGGTGTTCACCGTCGCCGTCGTGCTGCAGGTCGCGATCTGGGCGCGCGAGGTCATATTGGGGTTGATCCAGCGCCGCGCGTCGGACGGGCATAACGAGACGCTGGCGAATGCGATGGGGATCATCCGCCTGCTGATCAGCGTCGCGCTGTTTGCGATCGCGGCGATCGTCATCCTCGACAATATGGGAGTCAATGTCACCGGGCTGGTCGCCGGGCTTGGCATCGGCGGCATCGCGATCGGCTTGGCCGCGCAGGGTATCTTCTCCGACCTCTTCGCGTCGCTGTCGATCATTTTCGACCGGCCGTTCCGCGTCGGCGAGACGATCAAATATGACACCAGCACTGCGACGGTGGAGCGCATCGGGCTGAAAAGCACGCGGCTGCGCTCGATCAACGGTGAGCTGCTCGTCGTCTCGAACACCAATTTGCTGGCGAAAGAGATTACCAACTTTGCCCATCTGCACCGCCGCCGTGTGACCTTTGCGATCGGGGTCATCTACCAGACCAGCCCCGCGATGCTGCGCGAGCTGCCCGCGTTGCTGGAGGAACAGGTGCGCGCGGCGGGGCATGAGTTCATCCGGTCGAGCTTCGTCACCTTCGGGCCGTCGAGCCTGGATTTCGAACTGTTGTTCGACGTGTACAGCGAGGATTTCGACGTCGTGACCGCGGCGCGGACCGAGGTCGGGATCCGGCTGTTCGAGGCGATGGAGAAGGCGGGGTATGAATTTGCCTATCCGACCCAGACGACCTTTACCGCGGCGCCCGACGGGACGATGATCATGCCCTTTGCCGAGTCCCCGAAACCCAAGGCGGCGGCGGCAAAGGCAGCCAAGCCAAGCTGACGCTACGGCGCCTTGGGATGACCGCATGGCCCTTGTGCAACGCGTCCCGACAGGCCTAGAACGCGCCCCGAACCAATGATCGAGGGGATAAGCCATGGCCACAATCACGCCGCAGGAATTGCAGACCAAGGTCGGCGAGCATCTGGGCACGTCGGATTGGGTGCTGGTCGATCAAGAGATGATCAACAAGTTCGCCGATGCGACAGGCGACCACCAGTTCATCCATGTCGACGAGGAAAAGGCGAAGATGACGCCCTTCGGCGGCACGATCGCGCATGGCTTTCTGACGCTGTCGTTGATGCCGATGCTCGGAGCGAGCACCGACGGCCCCAAGGTCGGCGGCGTCAAGATGGGCGTGAACTATGGCTGCAACAAGGTCCGCTTCCTGTCGCCCGTCCGCTCGGGCAAGCGCGTGCGCAGCCATGTGAAGCTGCTCGAGCTCGAGGAAAAGCGCCCCGGCCAGTGGCAGCAGACCAATGAAGTGACCGTCGAGATCGAGGGCGAGGAAAAGCCCGCGCTGATCGCCGAATGGATCAGCCAGTTTTTCGTTTGAGCATAGCCCTCCCCGGCAAAGATTCAGCCAAGTTCATCGAAGAGGAATTTCATCATGCGTGACGCCGTCATCGTTTCCACCGCCCGCACCCCGCTGACCAAGGCAGGCCGCGGTTCGTTCAACAACACGCTGGCGCCGACGCTCGGCTCCTTCTCGGTCAAGGCCGCGGTCGAGCGCGCGGGCCTGGAAGGCGGCGAAATCGACGACGTGGTGTTCGGCGCGGCGATGCAGCAGGGGTCGCAGACGATGAACGTCGCGCGGTTGATCGCGCTGCGTTCGGGATTGCCCGTCACCGTCCCCGGCATGTCGATCGACCGCCAATGCTCGTCGGGCCTGATGACGATCGCGACCGCGGCGAAGCAGATCATCGTCGACCGCCAGGACATCTGCGTCGCCGGCGGCATCGAAAGCATCTCGAAGGTCAGCGGCAGCGGCAAGGCGTTCATCGAAACCGATGCCGAGCTGATCGCGATGCACAAGGACACCTATATGCCGATGATCGGCACCGCCGAGGTGGTCGCGAAGCGCTATAACATCAGCCGCGAATATCAGGATGAATATTCGCTCCAGTCGCAGCAGCGCACCGCCGCCGCGCAGGCCGCAGGCAAATATGACGACGAGATCGTCGCGTGCAACGCCACCATGGCGGTGATGAACAAGGAAACCAAGGAAGTCAGCTTCCACGATGTCGTCGCCGACAAGGACGAATGCAACCGCGCCGATACGACGCTGGAAGGGCTCGCCAGCCTGAAGCCGGTGATGGGCGAAGGCCATACGATCACCGCGGGCAACGCCAGCCAGCTCGCCGATGGCTCCTCGGCGTGCGTCGTGATGGAAGCCAAGGTCGCCGAAAAGCGCGGGCTCCAGCCGCTCGGCCGCTATGTCGGCATGGCGGTCGCGGGCACCGAACCTGACGAAATGGGCATCGGTCCGGTGTTTGCGATCCCCAAGCTGCTCGAACGCTTCGAGCTCAAGATGGACGACATCGGTCTGTGGGAACTCAACGAAGCCTTCGCGGTGCAGGTGCTCTATTGCCGCGATAAGCTCGGCATTCCGAACGAGCTGCTCAACGTCAACGGCGGCTCGATCTCGATCGGCCACCCGTTCGGCATGACCGGCGCGCGCTGCGTCGGCCACGCGCTGATCGAAGGCAAGCGCCGCGGCGTCAAATATGCCGTCGTCACGATGTGCATCGGCGGCGGCCAGGGCGCAGCGGGCCTGTTCGAGGTCTTCTGATGCGCCTCAGCGCTCCGCGTATCGAGCCGGTCAACTTGGACCGGCTCGATGCCGACCAGCGCGCCGCGCTCGAACCCTTCCTTTCCACCGAGGGTGGAAAGGTCGGGGGCGGCAAGATTCTCAATATCTTCCGCACCCTCGCCCACGCGCCCAAGGCGCTCACCGCCTTCCTCGGCTGGGGCAATTATATCCTGTCGAAGCGCAACGCGCTGTGCCCGCGCGACCGTGAGCTCGTCATCCTGCGCACCGGCTATAATTGTCGTTCGGGCTATGAATGGACGCAGCACAAGCGGATCGGGCTCGACTGCGGGCTGACCGACGCCGAGATCGCGCGGATCAAGGCGGGGCCGGGTGCAGACGGCTGGAATGATCTCGACCGCGCTATGCTGTGCGCGACCGACGAGCTGACCGCCGATCATTTCGTCACCGATGCGACTTGGACGGCGCTGGCACCACTTGGCGACAAGGGCCGCATGGATCTGGTGATGACGGTCGGCCAGTACACGCAGGTTTCGATGATCCTGAACAGCTTCGGCATCCAGGTCGAGGACGGCTGGGACGTCGATCCCGATCTTCGCAAATAGAACAAGGAGAGAGAAACATGGCCATCGGCATCATCGCCACGCTGCGCGTGCAGCCCGGCAAGGAAGCGGAATTCGAGGGCGTGTTCGCCGAACTGGCGCCCGCGGTCGCCGCGAACGAGCCCGAAAACAGCTATTACCGATTGTTCCGCACGGGCGAGGCGGGCGTGTACAAGGTGCTGGAATGTTATGACGACGAAGCGGCGGTCGAAGCCCACCGCGCGTCGGACCATTTCCGCAGCCTCGGCGCGAAGCTGGGGCCGTGCCTGGCGGGGGCGCCGGAGATCGAGAAGCTGAGCGCCGCATAAGAGCCGGTTGGGGTAACGGGATTCGAGCGGTT
Organism: Sphingopyxis sp. EG6; assembly: GCF_003609815.1. Taxonomy (NCBI): domain Bacteria; kingdom Pseudomonadati; phylum Pseudomonadota; class Alphaproteobacteria; order Sphingomonadales; family Sphingopyxidaceae; genus Sphingopyxis; species Sphingopyxis sp. EG6. Next base: position 442,601 of record NZ_AP017603.1, on the reverse strand, counting down.
GCTGCCGTGCCTTCTCCCCTCCCTTTTAGGGAGGGGCTGGGGGTGGGTAGCCGCCGAAGTCGGCATTCCGCCTCGGCTCGCTTCGCTCGCACCCACCCCTAACCCCTCCCTGGAAGGAAGGGGAATGGCTTAAAACCACCCCAAGGCAGACGTCGGCTAAACCCGCCCCGGCGCCCGCGCGCGGATGAAATTTTCCAGCGCGACGAAGATCATCTCGCGCGCGTCGCTGCCCAGCATTTCGGCGGTCAGCACGTCGAAGGCGACGCGGTCGCCATGCGCGGCGGCGGTGACCATGTCCGCCAGCAGCGCTTCGTCGAAGCTGGCGCGGGGGCAGCATGGCGGGGCGACGGCAAAGGGGTCGGGCCAGCTGTGGCCGATCGCCTCGACGACCAGCCGGTAACGCCGGGCGGCGAGGACGTTGCCCCATCGCCGCTCCAGTTCGGGCATCGGGTCGCGATCGTTGCGGCGGCAGACGATGCAATAGCGCAGCGCCAGCACGGCCTGCGCCGCCTCGACCGACAGGTCGCGGATCAGCGGCTGCGTCGTCAGTTGCCGGATCAGGGTGTTGCTGTGCATGGCTTTATCGTCTCCCGGCGGTTGCCGTCCTCCCTCCCCGCTTTCGAAAAAGATGCCGGTCGCCACGAAGCAGCGACCGGCAGGAGGGGACTGCCCGACCTTGCTATTGCGAATTAGTCGCAAATTCAAGTGAAAATATTTGAGGATGCGTCATGCCCGCGCTTCGGCCGTTGCACGGCAGTCCACCGCGACTTTTCCGCCTTAGTACATTGGCGCGGCTTGCGCCGGTCGCCGAGCCGGGCTGTGTGCCTGGCACGCGAGGAGGCAAGTTCATGGGCAAGGTGCGCCGGTTCTTGGCGGTGGCGATCGCGGTGGGCGTTGCGGCGGCCGCAGTCCCGGCCGGTGCCGAAGGCGGTTGCCCGGCGGGCCTTCAGCCCTGGCGCGTCCCGATCCAGGGGCCCGGTGACTGCGTGCCGATTCCGGGCTATCACGACGCGCCGGACCAGCAGGCCCAGCCTGCGCCGCGCCCGTTGCCGCTCGAATGGTTTTCAACGTCCTCGGCCGTGGCGTTCGGAAGCCGGAAGCGCGACGCCGCGTTCCCGACCGATTTCGTCTATTTCAAAACCTCGATTTCCGACGAGGCGGATGCCAGGGAGCTGGCGGTCGCGAAATGCGCCGAAAAGGCCTTGTTCAACTGTGCGCTGGTCGGATCGATCACCAACGGCTTCATCGCCGTCTATAGCGACAGGCAGGACAGACTGGCCGCGCATGGCGGCCCCGACCGGGACGAAGTGATCCGCGAAATTCACGAGAGATGCGCAGCCGCCAATCAGGTCTGCAAAATTCGCCAGCTAATCGACTCGTCGCCGATCCGCATGTGACCGGCGCGCGAGAACCCACCGTCGCGCACCGCGACCGCGAGTTCCTGCGTGCCGATCGATGGAATCAGTCGTCGTGGGCGGGCTTGGACTGGAGCTGGATATAATTGGCGATGCCCATCCGCTCGATCATCTCGAACTGCTTTTCCAGCTCGTCGACATGGTGTTCCTCGCTTTCGAGGATATCGGCGAACAGGTCGCGGCTCACATAGTCGCGGACGCTTTCGGCGTGCGCGATCGCATCTTTCAGCAACGGGATCGCTTCTTCCTCGAGCGCCAGGTCGGCCTTCAATATCTCTTCGACCGTTTCGCCGACGCGCAGGCGGCCCAGCATCTGGAAATTGGGCAGCCCGCCCAGGAACAGAATGCGGTCGGCCAGCTTGTCGGCGTGCTTCATTTCGTCGATCGATTCCTCGCGCTCGAAATGCGCCAGCTTCGCGACGCCCCAATTGTCGAGCATCCGGTAATGCAGCCAATATTGGTTGATTGCGGTCAGCTCGTTCTTCAACGCCTCGTTGAGGAAATCGATGACCTTTTCGTCGCCCTTCATGCTGTCTGTCCTGTCATATGTTCCTGAAATGGGATGCGCGCATTATACGCGCCCCGGCCCCATCAGGCCAAGGTCAAAAACGGCAGAAAACCAAGAAAAATCAGGCGGTCGCGGCGACGTCGCTGATGATATTGCGAGCAAAAGGCAGGCATTGGCCGCATTTGGGTTTGCGACCCAATTGCGCATAAGCCGCCTTGGCACAGCGCAACTGGCCATCGCGCGCGACATCGCGCAGCTGGCTTTCCCTTATTGCGTTGCAGACACAGACGACCATGTGCGAATCCTTCTCAACAATGCCCATGTAGGGCTAGTGCGAGAGATTCGCAACAGGAAAGATGCGACTGGTTCGCAATCCGAACGGCCACTTTTTTCGCGGTTCCGGCCCTTGCCCGAAAAGTGATTCGCGGGCATAGGCGCGCCCATCTTCCCCGCACTTCTTTGCAAAGGCCCGCCCCATGAAAGTGAATGTCTATGTGACGCTGAAGCCGGGGGTTCTCGACCCGCAGGGCAAGGCGATCCATCATGCACTCGAAGGGCTGGGATTTGGCGGCGTCGCCGATGTGCGCGCGGGTCGCTTCATCGAACTCGACGTCGCTGACGGCACGAGCGATGCCGATCTCGACGCGATGTGCGCAAAACTGCTCGCCAACACGGTGATCGAAAACTACCGCATCGAACGTCCGTAACGGGAGCGAAGCCCATGAAGACCGCCGTCATCGTCTTTCCCGGCTCGAACTGCGATCGCGACATGGCGGTCGCGCTGGAGCAGGTGACAGGCCGTGCTCCCGCGATGGTGTGGCACCGCGACACCGACCTGCCGGACGGCACCGATTTCATCGCGCTGCCCGGCGGTTTCTCCTACGGCGATTACCTTCGCTCGGGCGCGATGGCGGCGCGGTCGCCGATCCTGCGTAGCGTCGCCGATGCCGCGGCGCGCGGCGTCCCGGTGCTCGGCGTGTGCAACGGGTTCCAGGTGCTGACCGAAGCGCAGTTGCTGCCCGGCGCCCTGATGCGCAACGCGGGCCTCAACTTCGTGTGCCGCACCGTGCCGCTCAAGGTCGAAAACAGCCAGTCGCTGTTTACCGCGAGCTATAATGCGGGCGAGGAAATCAATATTCCCGTCGCCCACCATGACGGCAATTACTTTGCCGATGCCGCAACGCTCGACCGGATCGAGGGCGAAGGGCGCGTTGCGTTCCGTTATGCCGACAGCGTCAACGGGTCGGCGCGCGACATCGCGGGCGTGCTCAATGATGCGGGCAATGTGCTCGGCATGATGCCGCACCCCGAACGCGCGATCGACCGCGCCCACGGCGGCACCGACGGGCTACGCCTGTTCGAGGCGGCGCTCGGTGTCCTCGCCTGACATTTCGCTCGCCATAACCGCCGCATCCTTTGTGCGCGGTTGTAACCAGCGTCCGACGAGCAGCAGCACCGTCGGCCAGAAGATCGTGTTCCAGATGTCGTGCCAATGCGCCGCGTCGGGCTGGATGGTCGCATCACCCATCTCGCGCGTCATGTCGAGCCATTCGCCCCCGATCGCCATCACCAGAACCGCCAGCCACGCAACCAGCCAGCCGCCGCGCCAGCGCCAGAACAGGCGAATGATCAGGAACAGCGACAGCCCGAAATAGATGTGCAGCGCGTCCTTGTCCAACCCGCTCAATTCGACCAGCGAGGCCTTCCGCTCGCCAAACAGCGAGGCAATTTCAATCAGCGTCATCGATCAGACCTTGGCCGCGAACGGGGTAAAATTGGTGCCTTCGTCGAATACGTCGACACCTTCGCGGCGTTTCAACGCCCCCACCACCACATAGGTTGCGGGGGTCAGCGCGGCTTCCCAGGCGACCTTCATCGCCCAGTTCGTCACCATCACCAGCAGCACCTGTTCGGTTTCCCAGATGCCGAGGAAGGCGATCGGGTAAAAGATCAGGCTGTCGATCCCCTGGCCGACGATCGTCGACCCGATCGTGCGCATCCACAAAAAGCGCCCGCCGGTCGCGATCTTCATCCGCGCCAGGACATAGGAATTCACAAACTCGCCCGCCCAAAAGGCCGCGATCGACGCCAGCACGATCCGCCACGCGCTGCCGAACACGCTTTCATACGTCGCCTGGCACACCGCGCCGCTGCCGCTCGCCTCGCCCGATTTCAAGGTCAGGCTTTCGGTGCCGCTGCACCACCAATCCTGCGCCGGGGGCATCGCCAGCACGACCCAGCTCATCACCGCCATAAAGACAAGCGCCCCGAAACCCGTCCAGATCACGCGCCGCGCGCGCGCATAGCCATAGACTTCGGTCAGCACGTCGCCGATGACATAACCAATCGGGAAAAACAGGATCCCGGCGCCAAAGGTCAGCCCGCCGAGCGTCGACAGCTTTGACGCGCCGATGATGTTGGACAGCAGCAGCACCGTGACGAACGCCGCCATGACCAGGTCATAATAGCGAAAGTGGCGAACGCTGGACGCGCTGACGGCTGCGGGTCGGTTGGGGAAAGCGGCGGGCTCGGTCATCGGGACGCTGCTTAACCTGCTTTGCAGCCCGCGCAAACCACGCTATTCGCGCGAACCAAGCGCCCGTAGCTCAGCTGGATAGAGCACCCGCCTTCTAAGCGGGTGGTCGCAGGTTCGAATCCTGCCGGGCGCGCCATTTCCTGCGCAGGCGACATCAGCACAACAGGGACGGCTCCGCATGACATCCATCGCTTTCATTCGGGACGTCAAGCCGTCGTTTCAACCCGCGTCGGCCTCGGCATAGCTCACGACTTCATATTCGATGCCGTCGGGGTCGAGGAAATAGAAGCGGCGGCCGGGTGCGTAATCGCCGTGGTTGAAAGGGACCAGTCCGGCCGCCCTGACCCGCGCCTCGACCATGTCGAGGTCATCGACCTGGATACCGAGATGATTGAGCGGTTCGCCCTTGGGGTAGCGCGCGTCGGCGTGCTGATCGTCGGGGCCGGTGTAGAGCGCGACATAGGCGGCATCGCTGCCCAGGTGGATCGTCCGCCCGCCGTCGCGGGCCGGGCCGCGCCAGCGTTCGTGCCAGCCGAAGATGGCGGACAGCAGGATAGCGGTGCGGTCGGGGTCGCTGACCGTCACATTGACATGCTCGATAAAGGAATGCGTCACGCGGTTGCTCCTGATTCGGGTTGACGCGGCGGGTATTGCAAGCTCAACTGAGGTTTAGGTCAAGCCCATTTGTCCAAGGAGCCACGATGCACCGCACCGACCTGATACCGATCGGCGACCTTGCCGCGCGCACCGGGGTCGCGGTGTCGGCGATCCGTTTCTACGAAGCGAGGGGGCTGCTCGCGGCGCTGCGCACGCGCGGCGGTCAGCGCCGCTTCCTGCGCGCCGACATTCGCCGTGTGTCGTTCATCCTGATCGCGCAGCAATTGGGATTGAGCCTCGAAGAGATCGCCGCCGAACTGGCGCGGCTGCCCGCCGGCCGTACGCCCAACGCCGCCGACTGGGCACGGATCAGCGCCGGCTTGCACGCGCGGATCGCCGAGCAGATTGCGGCGCTCGAACGCACGCAGGAGCTTTTGGGCAATTGCATCGGTTGCGGCTGCCTGAGCCTCAAGAAATGTGGGCTGTACAACCGCGCCGACAAGGCCGCGCAGCGCGGGGCGGGGCCGCGTTATGTGCTGGGGGATCGCGCGGGAGAGATCGCCGAGGTCCGGTGAGGTCGGTTTTGGGGTGGTTTTAAGCCATTCCCCTCCCTTCCAGGGAGGGGTTAGGGGTGGGTGCGAGCGAAGCGAGCCGAGGCGGAATGCCGCCTTCGGCGGCTACCCACCCCCAGCCCCTCCCTAAAAGGGAGGGGAGAAGACATGTCCGCAACCGGTCGCTAGCCGCCATACCGCCGCGCAAAAATGGTTTGCTACTTCCCCGCCTTGTCGCTCACCGCCTTGATCACCAGCGCCTTGTCATCGACCAGATAGCGGCGCGCCAGCGTCTGTAGGTCGGCGGGGGTTGCGGCTTCGACTTCACCGATGCCCTTGCGGCTGCGGTCGAGGCGGTCGGCCTGGCTGGTCGCTTCGGCGACATAGTTCAGCCAATAGGCGTTTTCTCGGCGCGACTTGGTCATCGCCTCGACCAGCGGCTTGCGGGCGCGGTCGAGCAGGTCTTGGTCGACGGGCGCGTCGCGGAGTTCCTTGGCGATCGCGAAGATCGCGGCACGGGTGGTCGCCAGATCTTTGTGATCGACATTGCTGGCGGCGAACAGGTGGCCATAGCCCGGAAACTCGTCCGACAGGCTGGCGGCGGCGCCGGGACTGTAGCTTTCGCCAAGCTTTTCCCGCAATTCTTCGGTCAGCTTCAATTGCATCACCCGCACCAGCAGATTGAGCCGCATCGCTTCGGCAAGGTCGCTGTCGTCGCGCGCGGGCCAATAGACGCGCAGTTCGGCCTGTTCGGCCGGCCCCTTGTGGATCAGCGTCCGTTCGCTGCGGTCGCTGGCATATTCGCGCACGCGCGCGTCGGCGCGCGGGTCGAACGCGGCGCGGCGTTCGGGCAATGCGCCGAAGGTCGCGGCGATGGCGTCGATCGCCGCCTGTTCGTCGATGTCGCCGACGACGCCGATTTCGATCGCACCCTTGGCAAAGCTGTCAGCCACCACCGGTTTCAGCTGCGCCCAGTCGAGCGTCATCAGCTTTTCAAGCGGCGGGGTCTGCGAGCGCGGATCGTCATTGGCAAGGATGCCGCCCGCGTCGCGGCCGATCACCGCCGCCGGGGTCGCGTCGTTCGCCGCATATTGTTGCGGCAGCACGCGGCGGATCAGCGCCAGGCCGTCGGCGCGGTAGCCGGGATGGGTCAGGAACGCCGCCATCAACTTGGCCTGGAGCGCAAAATCGCCCGGCGAGCTGGTTGCGGTGCCGCCGAAGAAATCGGCACCGCTGCCAAAATTGGGGCTGACGGTCCGGCCCGCGAGGATCGATCGCAGATCGTCGACGCTGTGCGCCTCCAGCCCGCCCAGCACCATCGACCCCGCCAGCGCGACACGGGTCGGGTCGTCGCGGGTCGCGAGCAGATTGCCGCCATCGACGCGCACCGACAGATAGACGGTTTCCTTCTGAAAATCGGTTTTCTTGATGTTGAGCATCACATTATTGGCAAAGCGGATGCGGCGGATACCAAGATCCTCGACGCGGTTGTCGCTGACGATTTTGCCGGGGGTGCCGAAATTGTCATAGGCGAAGGCAGCGTTCGCGGCCTGCGTCGGGGCGGCAACGGCAACCTGCGCCGAGGCGCGGAGCGCGGCGAGGATGGCATCGGTGCCGCCCTCGATCGGCTTTTTCGCCGAAACCCGCGCCAGCGGAGCGCTGAGGCCGTCCATCCGTTTGCGGAACGCCGCGGTCACCGCGGCGGCGCTGAGCGATGGCGCGGTCGCCTCGAACAAGGCTTGCGAGGTTTCGGGGCGCACGAACACAAAATCGCCCTTGGCCGCGGCGACCAGCGTGTCGGCGAGCGCGTCGCTACGCCGCGTCGTCACCCCGGCGACGGCATTCTTGAACGCGGTGCGACGGTTCGCGAGCTGCTCGTCGACTTCGGCCTGCGTGAAGCCATGCTGGATGGCACGGCGCTGTTCCTGTTCGATCAGCGCCAGCGCCTCTTTCCATGCGCCTTCCTTGGCGACAGCGCCGAAGGTGACCTGATCGAAAACTTTCCAGCCCCCGGCTTCGGCGAAATAGCCGGCAAGGATCGGTGAATCTTCGCTCAACGCGATCTTGGCCAGTCGGCGGCTCACGATCGCTTCGCCGACATCTTCCGCCAAGGTGCGGGCGCGCTTCGCCTTGGTGTCGGCTTCTTCGACCCAGGGCTTGAACGCGGCGATCGTCACCATGTCCTGGATCGCGGGGTCGATGAAGTCATCGGCCGCTGCGGCGCGGCGATAATCGATGGTACCGATGTCGGGATCGGGCCCGGCCGGCCCCCGTCCGCGCCAGTCACCAAAGCGCGCCTTGATCTTGGCTTCCACCACTGCCGGATCGAAGTCGCCGACCATCACCAAGGTCGCGCGCTCGGGGCGGTAATAGCGGTCGTAGAGGTCACGCAGGCGGGCAGCGGGGGCGGTCTTGATCACCTCCTCGGTGCCGACGGGAATGCGGCTTGCGACCTTCATGCCCTGCATCTGGAAATCGAGCTGATCGATCAGATTGCGGAGCTGATAAGTATCGCGCGCGCGCCGTTCGGACAGGATGATGCCGCGCTCGCGGTCGACTGCCGCGGGGTCGATCGTGAGCTCGCTGGCGGTTTCGCGCATCAGCATCAGCCCGGTGTCGATCAGATCGTCCGAGGCGTTCGGCAGGTCGAGCTTGTACACCGTCTCGTCGAACCCGGTCGAGGCGTTGGTGTCGGCGCCGAACGCCAGCCCCTTGCGCTCGAGCAGCTTGATCATCTCGCCCTCGGGTACGTTGGTCGAACCGTTGAACGCCATATGCTCAAGGAAATGGGCGAGGCCGCGCTGGTCGTCGGCCTCGGCAAAGCTACCGACGTCGAAACGCATGCGCAGGACGACGCTGTCCTTGGGCGTGCTGTTTTGCAGCAGCGCATATTTCATGCCGTTGGGCAGGACGCCGAAGACGATGTTGGGATCGGCCGGCACATCGCTGGCGGCGAAGTTCCATGCTTTGGCTGCGGCGGTTTGCGGATTGATCGCCGTCGCCGCTGAAGTCGGCGGCGCGGCATCCCGGGCATCGGCCGGTACGGCTGTCGCGATCAAAAGGATGAGGGGCGAAAGCGCGGTCGAGGCGCGCCGGACAAGCGATTTGGTCATCGAACCGATGTGGCCACCGCCCCGCAAACGGTCAAGCCGTGGTTATGCCATGCGGTTGATGCGTTCGACGGACGACATCTGGCGTTACGGTGCTACCCCAACCTCGTCCTATTTCGCGGAATCAATTTTGTGGGGCGGCGTCGGCTCTGCTTTGGAAAGGATAGAGTAGCTGACGACCGTAGGTTCCTGGCACAGGTTCCTCAATTCCGTAGCGTGTGGGCAAACTGTCGCGGCGCATATGTGCGGTACCGAAGATTATGTCCCAGACGGGAAATTGGCCCGAAAAATTTTTGTTCCACGCCTCGGGGTGATCAGCATGATGCCAGTGATGGAAACAGGGTGAAGCGACCACCCAATGAAGCGCGCCAAAACCTATCCGAACATTCGCATGCAGAATCAATGAATGCCATTGATACAGCAGGAAAAAAGCCGCCATCGCGCTGCCCGAAAAGCCGAGAGCGAAGATCGGCACGAGGGTTGCCCCTTTTGTCACTATCTGATCGATAGGATGGACGCGGTGCGCCGCCAGCCAATCAAGCTCTTCGATGCTGTGATGGATTGCGTGGAACCGCCAAAGCGCAGGGATGGTGTGGAACAGCCGGTGCACGACGTAGAAGCCGAAATCCGCGAAGAGCAGCAGCACGACGACCTGAAGCCAGAACGGTTGCGCCGCCACCGCAGCCCGAAACTCGACCGGGATAAACGCTGAGCCAAGCAGGCTTCCCAGCACCGCGAGCAGCAACATCCCAATGCCGATCGGAACACGGTTCAGCAGGAAATAGACAATGTCATTGAGCCATGAACGGCGAAAGGTGCGCTGATCGGGGCGAGCGGGGAACAGGCGTTCGAGTGGTACGAAGATCAGCGCCACCAACAGCGCGTTTTCCAGATCCACCAATGCCAACAAATATTCCACGGCCCGGACATCCGTCAAAACAGGTACGGCACCAGCCGGTAGCGCACCTTTCGGCCAAATTCCTGATAGACTGGGTCAGCCATCAATACGCGCTCTTCGGCCAGAATACGAGAGATGTTGAGCGCGAGCGCTATGCCATAGACGGCAAAGTTCCAGTAATTTGGGCCGCTCAGAAAAAACCCGAGATGCGTGATCGCGTAACCAGCATACATCGGATGGCGCATAAACCGATATGGACCGCTCACCTTTACGCCTCTGTTGGCCGCGATGACGCCGAAACTGCGCCGCAGCGTAAACTTCGCGTAAACCTGAAACAACATGCCACCGACGATCAGGAAACTGCACAGCGCCAGAGGCACCACAGGCGCGTCGCTGGACGCTATTACCAGCATGGGGGCCAGCGTGCCGCCGAAGCCCAGCGCCCAGTCGAGCGGACGCAGCGAAATATTGTTCGTTGCGCGGCGAAACAGCACGAAAAATACAACGCACCCCTCCGCGAGGAGGAGAAACCAGTTCTGATAGTGGCCAGTTTCTATGGCCGACGGAATCAATCTGGATGCGAGCGTCCCCAACAGCGCAACGACGACAACTTTCTCCAGCAAGTCCAAGCTGAAGGCGTGTCTGCTTGTTTGCGCCTGGTCACCCGTTGCCATCATGATGTCTTGCCCCCACTAGATCAGGAGAATGGGATAGCGTCAGGTTGGTTACCAATCAGATAAGATTGACACCCTATCACGCCCTGGCGGGCAGCTTTATCGCGCTCTTTTGATCATTACCCTGACGGCGCGCGAGCCGCCGCTGGCTATGCGACCCGACCGACGCCTTCTGTCGACACAAGCGCTCCGCGTTGAACAACCTTCGCAGCATAGAGCGCCGTATCTGCGATCTCGAAAAGAGTGCGTGAGGTTCTGCCATGTGCGGGAAAATGGGCCGTACCGACACTCGCGCCGACGCGGATCGGGCGACCGTCGATGCGATAGGGCGCCGCCAACGCCGCGAGGATATGGTCGGCAAGCGAGGTCGCGAGCAGCGGCGATCCGGCGGGCGCCAATATGGCAAATTCGTCGCCGCCCTGGCGCGCCACCATCGCGTGGGCGCCGCAGGCGCGGCGCAGGCGTTCGGCAATTTCGCACAGCAACAGATCGCCGACCGCGTGACCGTGCTGGTCATTGACCGGCTTGAACCCGTTGAGATCGAGCAGCGCGATCGCGAACGGCCTGCTTTCGTCGGCCTTGGCAATCTCTTCCTCGATCCGCAGGTCGAATTCGCGGCGATTGGCAAGACCGGTGAGCGGATCGGTGTGCGCAAGCTCGCGCATCTGCCGCTGGAGTTCGAGCAGGTCGATGACCTGCCCATGCTGCTGGACCACCATGCGGAGCAGGAACAGTGTCGCGATGACGAGGCTGGTCCCCGCTGCGATTTCGGGCGGGTTGCCCGACGTCAGCATCAACAGCGCCACCGGAGCGAGGCCGATGCCGAGGTTGACGATGGTGGCAAAGCGGATCGACGACAGGCAATAGGCGGTCGCAAGCGATCCCATCGCCATGATCATCGCATAATAGCTGTGCGTGGCGGCGGGCGCGGCGAGCCAGTTGGTCACCGTCCAGACGCTGCACATCAGGCCGGTGGTACCCGACACCCAGCTCGCCTCGCGGATCATGCGTCTGGCGCGGCGCGGACTCATTCGTCGGCCGCGATTGTGCATGAGGAACAGGAAACCCAGAATACCGACGATCGCCAGGGTCACCGGAAAGCCGATGCGAATGATCGGGTGGACCGTCGCCACCCCGGCGTAGATCGCGGTCGGCGTCGTCGCCGCCAGCATCAGGAACAGCATCGGGGTCAGCGTTTCGATGCGATTGGCGCGCAAAATCGCGACATCGTCGCGGATCGCGTCCGGCACCGGCGGAAAAATCCGCGTGATCAATCTGTTAAAGACCCCCGTCATCCCCTTCGGATAACAAGCAGGGGTAAAGCATCGGTTAAGGATCGAAACCACGTCTTATCACAGGCCTAGGGGGTCGCAGCGAGCCAATGGCTTGCGAAATATTAACCATGTCCGGCGACAAGCGGCGACCGATTTCACGCGCCCGACAGGAGCCACGCCATGTCCTATCCGATGCCGCCGCTGACCCCCGCCACTACCACGCCGACGACACCGATGCCGCCCGCCACCCCGACGCTGCCGCAGCAGGACACCCCTGCCGAACAAGCGGCGCGCGCGGCGCAGCTGACCGCGACGCAGGCGGTCTATCAGTGGACGACCGACGTCCCGACCCTGCCCGGCGTGCCGCTCGCCACCGCGGTGCCGAAGAATGACGAGCCGACGATCGCATGGTTCGTGATCCTGATCGGGGTCGGGCTGGGCATCGTCCGCAACGCGCTGGCCGTGAAGCTTGGCGGCGTCGACAAGGGGGAGCTCGACAGCCCGCGCGCCGCATATGAAGCCGCGCTCGCCGAATGCGACGCGATCGAGGCGTCGACCGCCAAGATCGCGGCCGAGCACGGCGTCCACAGCGGCGGCAATATCTTCGAACGGATCGTCGGCGATGTCGAAAATGCCGTCGCAGCCGCCGAACGCGACGCGCATATCGCGCTGCTGACGGGCTATAAGGAGCGGATCGAGGCGCTGATGAAGATCGATGAGGCGATGGGGCTCGGCAGCCGGACCCCGCGCAGCATCGAAGCGTATCGCGCGCTGTTCGCGACGCTGCCCGTGCCGGGGATCAGTTACATGTTCCAGGACGACAGCGAATTCGCCCGCCTGCGCGTGCAAGGTCCGAACTGCATGCTGATTGCCGCGGTCGGCGACGCCCTGCCCGCCAATTTCGGGTTGAGCGCGGCGCAATATGCCGCGGTCGTCAACGGCGACACGCTGGCCGCAGCGCTCGCCGACGGTCGATTGTTCATCCTCGACTACCAGCCGCTCGAAGTCCTCGATCCTGGCACCTATGGCAGCCTCGCCAAATATGCCTGGCAGCCGATCGCGCTGTTTGCGGTGCCGCCGGGTGGATCATCGCTGGTGCCGGTCGCGATCCAGTGCGGGCAGGACCCCGCCGACTGGCCGATCTTCACCCCCTCCCCCGCCGCCGACAAGCTCTGGGGCTGGGAAATGGCGAAGTTCGTCGTGCAGGTTGCCGACGGAAATTCTCACGAGCTGTTCGCGCATCTCGCGCGCACGCATCTGGTGATCGAGGCGTTCGCGGTCGCCACCCACCGCAACCTCGCCGAGGTACACCCCATCTGGGCGCTGCTGGTGCCGCATTTCGAGGGCACCTTGTTCATCAACGATCAGGCCGCAACCTCGCTGATCGCGGCGGGCGGGCCGATCGACCATATTTTCGCGGGCACCATCACGTCGAGCCAGCTCGCCGCGGTCGATGCCCGGCTGGCGTTCGATTTCTATGCCAATATGCTACCCGCGGACCTCGCCGAACGCGGCGTCGGCGTCGATTCAGCGCTCGCAGAATATCCGTATCGCGACGATGCGCTGCTCGTGTGGAACACGATCCACGAATGGGCACGGCAATATGTCGACCTCTATTATGCGAGCGACGCCGATGTCACCGGCGACACCGAGCTCGCGCGATGGGCGATGTGCCTCGCGGGTGAGGCGAAGATCAAGGGTTTCGGAGCGATCCTCAGCCGCAAGCAGCTCGCCGAAATCTGCACGATGGTGATGTTCACCGCGAGCGCGCAGCATGCCGCGGTCAACTTCCCGCAAAAGGACATCATGGCCTTCGCGCCCGCGATCACGGGTGCGGGCTGGCAGGCGGCGCCGAGCGGCCAGCGCGGGCATGACAAGCCGGACTGGCTCGCGATGATGCCGCCGATGGCACTAGCGCTCGAACAATTGAATGTGCTCGAGCTGTTGGGTTCGGTGCATTACCGCCCGCTTGGCGATTATCGCAGCAACGCCTTTCCGTACCCGACATGGTTTCAGGATCCGCGGGTCACGGGCGCCGAAGGGCCGCTGGCGTGGTTCCAAGCGGCGCTAACAGGCGTCGAGGCCGAGATCGTCGCGCGCAATGCCGAACGGATGCAGCCCTACCCATATCTGCAGCCGAGCCTGATTCCGACGAGCATCAATATTTGATCAAACCCGTCGCCCCCGCGAAGGCGGGGGCCGCTGGTGGCCTTGCTCAGCAGCGCCGCGTAAACCGACTGCGGCCCCCGCCTTCGCGGGGGCGACGATCTGTTCAGCTGCCCTTTTTCTTCCGGTGGCTTTCGAGGTCGAGCACGGCGTTCTCGCCGCCCTCGGGCATCAGCCCGAGCCGACGCGCGACTTCCTGATAGGCTTCGACCTCGCCGCCGAGGTCGCGGCGGAAGCGGTCCTTGTCGAGCTTTTCGTTCGTCGTCATGTCCCACAGACGGCATCCGTCGGGGCTGATTTCGTCGGCCAGGATGATGCGGCTGAAGTCGCCTTCGTATAGCCGCCCGAACTCGAGCTTGAAGTCGATCAGGCGGATGCCAACCGCGGCGAACATGCCCGACATGAAGTCATTGATGCGGATCGCCATATCCTGAATATCGTGAAGCTCGTCCTGGCTGCACCAGTTGAAGCACGCGATATGCTCCTCGGCGACGAGCGGATCACCGAGCGCGTCGTCCTTGTAGCAATATTCGATGAGCGTGCGCGGAAGCTGCGTCCCCTCCTCGATCCCGAGGCGCTTCGACAGCGTGCCCGCGGCGACGTTGCGCACGATCACCTCGATCGGCACGATCTCGACCTGGCGGATCAGCTGCTCGCGCATGTTGAGGCGGCGGATGAAGTGCGTCGGGACGCCGATATTGCCGAGCAATGTAAAGACATGCTCCGAAATCCGGTTGTTGAGCACGCCCTTGCCGTTGATCGTCCCGCGTTTCTGCGCGTTGAACGCGGTCGCATCATCCTTGAAATACTGGATCAGCGTACCGGGTTCGGGACCTTCATAGAGGATCTTGGCTTTGCCTTCGTAGATCTGGCGGCGACGGGCCATGGCGGTCAACTTTCTGTCGGAACCAAATGAATGGCCCCGGCAAGCGACTCAGGAAGAGGCGGCGCCGGGGCGGTCGGGCGGCCTATAGCGGCAAAGCAAGGGCGCGTCATCAGTCACGTCGCCCCCGCGAAGGCGGGGGCCGCTATCGGCGCAGCAAGAGGTTGCCAGCGGCCCCCGCCTTCGCGGGGGCGACGTTGAGTTTACGTTTACGTAAAGAGCTTGCCATCGTCGACGTCGCTTGCAACCATGGCCTTAAACGCAAGGAGAGAGATGAATGAGCTTCGACCAGATTCGCCTCGACCGCCACGAGGGCATCGCGCTGCTTACGCTGCACCGGCCCGACCGGATGAACGCCTTCACCACCGAAATGATGCTCGAGATCGTTGCCGCACTCGATGAATGCGACGCCGACGACGGCGTCCGCGCGGTGATCTTCACCGGATCGGGCGACCGCGCCTATTGCGCCGGCGCCGACCTCGGCCAAGGCGCCGCGACCTTCGATTATGACAAGCGCACCGACAAGCAGGCGATCCTGCCGGACGGCATGTCGGCGAGCCCGGTGGCAGAGGATGGCACGATCGACTGGTCGCACCCGCTGATCCGCGATTCGGGCGGGCGCGTGTCGATGCGCATTTTCGACTGCAAGAAACCCGTGCTCGGCGCGATCAACGGCGCCGCGGTCGGGATCGGCGCGACGATGACACTGTCGATGGACGCGCGCCTCGCGAGCGAGACCGCGCGCTATGGCTTTGTCTTTGCGCGGCGCGGTATCGTACCCGAAGCGGCGTCGAGCTGGTTCCTGCCGCGGCTGGTCGGCATCCAGAACGCCGTCGACTGGTGCTATTCGGGACGGCTGATCGACGCCGCCGAAGCGCATGAAAAAGGCCTCGTCCAGTCGGTCCACGCGCCGGGCGAGCTGATCGACGCGGCGATCGCGAAGGCGCGCGAGCTGACCGAGCACAGCGCGCCGGTATCGGTCGCGCTCACCCGTCATATGCTGTGGCGGATGCTCGGCGCGCCGCACCCGATGAGCGCCCACCGCTGGGACAGCCGCGCGATCTTTGCCCGCGGTCGCAGTGCCGACGCGGCCGAAGGCGTGTCGAGCTTCCTCGAAAAGCGTCCCGCGAACTTCACCGTCAGTGTCGCAAACGACTATCCCTGGTTCGCCGAATTCGAGGATACGCCGCCCTACAGCTAAGCCGCGTCATATTTCCGCCGTCCGCGCGCCACGGTCATGCTGTGCGTGCCTTTCAGCACCGGGGTGTGGGTGCGGATCGTTTCGACATTGTGCCAGTTTGCGGTCACGCGCTCGCGCGTCAGCTGGACGGTGACATAGCCGCGATCCTGGGTGTTCGCCCATTTGAGCTGCGGCGACGCGGCGCGCAGCGCCGACACCCGCGCGTCGTCGGAAATGCCGCGCGTATAGCCTTCGTAGCCGGGCGAGGTGACGCTCTGCCCGGCGATCTCGATCCCGGCCGCACGGCCGCCCTCACTTAGGTCGAACGCCCAGGCGTTGTGGGTATCGCCGGTCAGGGTGACCAGGTCTGCATCGGCGCGCTGAGCCGCGGCGAGCAACCGCGAACGCGCCGCCGGATAGCCGTCCCACGCGTCGAAGTTGAACGGCAGCCCCGCTTTGGCGGCAAGCTGCGCCGTTTCGACGCGGCGGCGGACAACGTCGGCCATGGTGGCGCCGAACCAATCCTTTGACTCGGGCGGCGTAAACAGGCTGCCCATCACCACCTGCTGCGCGCAGACCTGCCAGCGCGTGCCCGCTTTGGTCGAAGCGGCGAAGCCGTCGAACAGCCACTTTTCCTGCTCGGCGCCGATCATCTGGCGCGCCGGATCGCGATAGGCGGTTTCGGCGAACTGCCGCAGCCTGGCGGCCGTGTCGCCGCCGCCCGCCAAGATCTCGTCGATCTCGAACGGCTTGTCGCGCCCCGTCACGCGCGTTTCGGGCAGGAAGATCGTCGCGAGGTCGCCGACTTGATAGTCGCGCCAGCGCGTATCGGCGACCGGCATCCATTCGCGATAGGCGCGCTCGGCAGCAGCCACGCGGTCGGGCCAGCCGCCCTCGCCCGCATTGTGATTTTCTGCCCCGCCCTTCCAGCTGTCGTTGGTGATTTCATGATCGTCCCATTGCGCGATCATCGGAAACAGCGCGTGCAACCGTGCGAGGTCGGGATCGCTGCGATAGGCGGCGTAGCGGAGGCGGTAATCGGCGAGCGCCACCATCTCGTGCGCCGGCTGGATCTCTCGCCCCGGCACCGCCTGTTTGAGCGAAGGATAATCGCCGACCGGATATTCATAGAGATAGTCGCCCGCATGGACGACCAGATCGATGTCCTGCCGCGCCGCGGCATGGGCATAGGCGTTGAACCAGCCGAACGGCAGGTTCGAACAGGAAAAGAGCGCGAGGGTGAAGGCGCTGGTTGGCCCAGCGGGCAAGGTGCGGGTGCGGCCGGTCAGCGATTTGGTGCCGTCGGGGGCGACGAAGCGGTAATAATACCAGCGGCCGGGTTGGAGACCCGTAACGACCAGCTTGGCGGTATGGTCGCGGTCGCCCATCGCGGTGACGCTGCCGCCGCCCGAAATCTTTGCGAAATCCGACGTTTCGGACAATTCGGCGGTCAGCATCGTATCGCTGGCGGCGGCGTAGCGCGTCCATAGCAGCACCGAATTCGGCCCCGGCTCGCCGCTCGCGACGCCATGCGTAAAGCCCTGCGCCATCATCGCCGCCGCCGCGCCGGGCAGCGACAATGCCGCGAGCCCCGCGGTGCCGAGCGCAATCAGCTGGCGCCGATCCATTTCGCCCCATTGGTGATGCATCGCAAATCTCCTCCTCGATCGGCGGGTTCTTTGCCCGGCCTTTGTTACGATTCGGCGCCGCCAGCTTTAGGGTTACCCCATCACGCCGAGCGCGAGCAGCAGGAACATGAACATCATCACCGAGAACAGGCTGAAAAACAGCAGCAAATTGGTGCGAACGAACGCCCCGAACCGCGACGAACGATAGGCGCCACGCAGCTGACGATACATGTGGAACGGCACGTAAAGCAGCGCGAAGAAAGTCGCGAGTTCGCCGAAGATCGTCAGGTTGAGCAGCCGCACCACGACGAACAGCAGCAATATCGACGAGATCGAATAGGTGACGAAGACGAAATGGTCGTAGGTGTGGAAGCGCCGACTGAACGGATAGAGCAGCCACATGAAAGGCAGCGACAGCGGGATCAGCGCCCAGGCGAATTTATAGGCGTTTGCCTGCACCTTGTAGAGCACGAGCGCCGGGTTCGCGAACGCCTTTTCGAGTCCGCGGTCGATGAAGGGCACGCCCGTGTCGACCTTGTTGCGCGAGATGAAATCGGCGCTCGTTGCCACCTGCTTGACCGGATCGTCGAGCACCGGGGGGCCCGCAGCGCGATCGGCGGACCGCTCGCTCTTGCTGCGCGCCCGCGCAACGCCGAGATATTCGGCGCTCTTCTGCAATATGTCGCGTTCGCTCTCCAGCTCCTGACGGCTGGCGGCCGCAATGTCCTTTTTCGCCAGCTCGGTGTCGATCCGGTCGACCTCGCGCTGAATGCTGTCCTTGATCGCGGTCGTCCGCGTCTGTTCGGCGACGGCCTCGTCAAAGCCCATGCCGTCGTTCAAGCCCCTGCCGAAATCGCCGCTGCCGACCATCGCGAGCACCGCATAGGTCAGGAACACCGCGAACAGGAACAAGGCGAGCGGCGAGATGAAGCGCGCGCGCTCGCCATGGATATAGCGGCGCGTCAGGTCGCCGGGACGCCAGGCGAGGAGCGGCAGCGTGTTCCAGATCTTGCCCTCGAAATGGAAGATCGCATGGACCAGATCATGCCCGATCGCGCCAAAGCTGCGGTGGACGTCGGCGCGCTGGCCGCAATGATGGCAGTGCGAACCCGTCAGGCTGGTGCCGCAATTCAGGCAGCGCAGGCTGCCCGGCGATTCGCCCGTGCCGCCATGCTGCGGTTCGACCGCGCGGCCCGCCAGCCCCGCGGTTACCGCTGCCCCGATACCTTCGATATCCCCGCTCATGCCGTCTTGCCTAAAGGCGGGCGAGGCTGGGCGCAACGGGACTTTCGGGCGCCACGCAAAACATGATAGTGGCAGCGCGATGAACGCCGAAGCTCTCTCTGCCCCGCCCCTGCCCAGCGACGCCGCCGCCCTGATCGCCGACATGGGCGCGCGCGCGCGCGTCGCGGCGAAACGGCTGGCGCTGACCCCGACCGCGGAAAAATCCGCGGCGCTGGTCGCCGCAGCGGCGGCGATCCGCGCCCGTTCGCGCGAGATCCTCGCCGCCAACGCCGAAGATATGGCCGCGGGACAGGCCAATGGCCTGTCGAGCGCGATGCTCGACCGACTGCGCCTCGACGAAGCAAGGCTCGCCGGGATCGCCGACGCGATCGACGCCGTCGCGGCGCTGCCCGATCCTGCGGGCGCCGAGATCGACCGCGTGACGCGCCCCAATGGCCTGGTGCTCAGCCGCGTGCGCGTGCCGCTGGGCGTCGTCGGGATCATCTATGAAAGCCGCCCCAATGTGACCGCCGACGCCGCGGCGCTCGGGCTGATGTCGGGCAATGCCGTGATCCTGCGCGGCGGCAGCGAGGCGGTGCATTCGAACCGTGCGATCCATGCGGCTTTTGCCGCGGGCCTCGTCGAAGCGGGCCTGCCCGCCGACGCAGTGCAACTGGTGCCGACGCAGGACCGCGCCGCGGTCGGTGCAATGCTGCGCGCGCAGGGGCTGATCGACATCATCATCCCGCGCGGCGGCAAAGGCCTTGTCGCCCGCGTGCAGGACGAAGCGCGCGTTCCCGTGCTCGCGCATCTCGACGGGATCAACCATCTCTATATCGACGGCGCGGCCGATCCAGCGAAAGCCGTCGAACTCGCGGTCAATGCCAAGATGCGCCGCACCGGCGTCTGCGGCGCGACCGAGACAATCCTGATCGACCACGCCTATGCAGCGCCGCTCGCCATCGTCGATGCGCTGGTCAAGGCGGGCTGCGAAGTGCGCGGCGACAAGGGCGTCGCGGCGCTGAGCCCGCATGTAGAACCGGCCTCAATGGGCGACTGGGACACCGAATATCTCGACGCGATCGTGTCGGTCGCGCTGGTCGACGGGATCGACGGCGCGCTCGCGCATATCGATGCGCATTCGAGCAAGCATACCGATGCGATCGTCACCGAGGATGCCGCGACCGCCGACCGTTTCCTGTCCGGGGTCGACAGCGCGATCGTGATGCACAATGCCTCGACGCAATTCGCCGACGGCGGCGAATTCGGCCTCGGCGCCGAAATCGGCATCGCGACGGGGCGGCTGCACGCGCGGGGTCCGGTCGCGCTCGAAGGGCTCACGACGTACAAATGGCTGGTGCGCGGCACGGGACAGGTCCGGCCTTGAGAAACAGCGAGCGCCGCAGCAAGGCGAAGCGGCTTCGCTGGGCGGCGCTTATTCTGTTGATCGCCACTACGCCTTTTAGTTGGCTCGTGGCCCGCGATACGGTCCTGATCTGGCGTGCCAGCGATGGATGGGGCGAAGAGTTGGCGCGGGGAAATTTGGTTGATCGTCTTGTTCAGACCATCAGGGATTCGAAAATCTCGGCGAGTTCGCGGCAGCCTATGAAGCTGACCATGTTCTTCGATCCCAGCTGCTTCTTGCTGGAAGGGGGCGAGCTACGACCTAGCGTGACGCCCGCCGCAAAATCCAGCTTCCGCGATCTGCGGTCGCCATCGCTGAAAGAAATTTTGGCCGAACACCGTTTTCTCGCCGATCGCGCGATCAAGGACATGGCCGAAAGCAAAGCGGTCAGCGACAGCTTTTCTACTTCCGAATTGATTTTGTTCAACGCCTGCATCGCCGCCACCCCATTTTCGGCGGCCTGCGGAGCCCGTGTCGCCGAACGACGCGATGCAGGATATGACAAAGCCTTTGCCGACGTTACCCGTAACCTCGGAATCAAAGCCCAGCGAGCCGGCGAACCGGGGCAATATTGTTATACGATGCCTGAAGTGATCGACCCGCCTGCTCGACGAGCCCTGTCGACTGCGTCAGGGGTCAATGATATCGAGGAACCTTGAATCACTTGTATACAAATGATACAAAAGACTATGGAATCGACGACTCCCATCACTACTCGCCTTGACATGGCGACGTTGGAAACGCTCGACAGGCTCGCGGAGCGCTATGACCGGTCGCGATCCTGGTTGGTCGCGCAAGCGGTCAGGCAGTTTGTGGAACGCGAAGCGGAGATGCTTGCAATCATAGAAGAAGGCGAACGGTCGGCGCGCGAGGAACCGCTGATCTCGCATGAAGAGATGAAGCAGTTCATCGCCGCGAAGCGGGGCGAACTCCACGCAAAGCATGACAAAGCTGCGGCGTGATCAAGGTCCAATGGTCGCAGGCGGCGAACGACGACCTGCTGAACAATGCGGACAGCCTTTTTCTCGTCGATTTTGATTTGGCCGACCAATTGCTGACGGCAGCTGATCGCGCGAGCGACTTTCTCGCTTTGACGCCTCATGCCGGATCGCTTGTCGATGCGACAGGCCTTCGCAAATGGCGCCTCGGCCAGCTTCCCTTCGCCCTGCTCTATAGCCTTAGTGCCGAACGTCTGGTGGTTTTGCGCGTGATCCATCTCCGCAGCGACTGGCAAACCCTGCTGTGATCCCCACCGGCCTCCTCGGCGGCAGCTTTAACCCCGCGCATGGCGGGCATCGCGCGATCAGCCTCAATGCGATCGATGCGCTGGGGCTCGACGAGCTGTGGTGGCTCGTCTCGCCCGGCAATCCGCTGAAGCCCAAGGCGGGCATGGCCTCGCTTCCCGCAAGGCTTGCCTCGGCGCGGAAAATGGCGCGGCGGTCGCCGATTCGCGCGACGGGAATCGAGGCCGAACTCGGCACCCGCTACACCATCAACACGCTCAAAAAGCTCGTCCGCCGCTACCCCGACCGGCAGTTCATCTGGATCATGGGCGCCGACAATCTGGTCCAGCTGCCCCAATGGCGCGACTGGCGGGAAATAGCCCGTTTGATGCCGATTGCGGTAATCGCGCGTCCGGGTTATAACGACCGCGCCCATGCAAGACGTGCGATGGGATGGCTGCGGCGCTTTGTCCGGCCCGCAGACCAGAAGAAGCATTGGACAGACTGGAGACCGCCCGCCCTCGTGTTCCTGCGATTTTCGCCCGATGTGCGATCCGCAACTGCGATACGGCAGGCCAACCCCCGCTGGTTCGAACGCTATGAAGGCCGCGCGCTGCGCGACCCGATCACGCGTTCATGGCTGGTGGAACCGACCAAGAAAGGACGCATTTGATCTCCGCCACCCAGGGGGCCGCCACCGGCGCCGCACCCGCAAATGACAGCGTGGAAGCGCTCCACGCGCTGATCCTCCACCAGCTGGACGAGGACCAGGCCCAGGAAACCATTTCCATCCCGCTTGCCGGCAAGAGCAGCATCGCCGATCATATGGTGATCGCGAGCGGCCGGTCGACGCGCCATGTCTCGGCGATCGCCGAAAAACTGGCGCAGCGGATCAAGCAGGAAGCGGGCCGCAGCGTTCGTGTCGAAGGACTGCCCAATGCCGATTGGGTGCTGCTCGATGCGGGCGACGTCATCGTCCACCTGTTCCGTCCCGAGGTTCGTAGCTTCTACAACCTCGAGCGCATGTGGTCGTTCGGCGACGCGCCGCCGGTCACGCTGGCAAATTGACGTTTTTGATCTGTTCGGCCTAAAGGCCGACAGAGGCGGCACCAGCCCGCTTTCACCGAAGGTGAACAAAAACCCATGCTGCTGCACATCATCGCGCGCGGGCGCATCGGGCGCTCTCCCGAGGCCGAGCTGGTCGAGCGCTATATGAAGCGCGTGACCTGGGCGCAGAAGATTTCCGAGCTTCCCGATACCGGCGGGCGGATGCCTGTCGCGGCAGACAACAGCCGCACCGTGCTGCTGGACGAGGGCGGCGACCAGATGTCGTCGCTCGAATTTGCCAAACTGCTGGAAAAATGGCGCGACGGCGGGGTGCGCGAGGCGCGCTTCTGCCTTGGCGCCGCCGATGGCTTTACACCCGACGAGCGCGAAGGTGCCGACAAGGTCATCGCCTTTGGCCGCGCGACCTGGCCGCATCTGATGGCGCGCGCGATGCTTGCCGAGCAATTGTGGCGCGCGACCAGCATCATCGCGAACCATCCCTATCACCGCGAGGGGCGGCAATGAGACGCATGTTCGCAGCGCTCGCGCTGTTCGCCATCGTGACGGGCGGCGCGCTGGCGCTGGCGCAAAGCGACATCTTCGATCCCGCCGCGATTGCCGCACGCGAGCGTGAACAATTGCTGGGTGCCAAGCAGCAGTCCGCCGAGGCCATGGCGCGCAGCACGCGGCTGGAGGCGCAGGCGGCGGCGGCCAGCAACGAGGCCGACCGGCTGAAGAAGCGCAGCGCCGCGCTGGCCGCGCGCATCCAGTCGGCCGAGGCCGACATCAGCGCCGGCGAAGCGCGCGTCGCGCTGGTCAGTCGCCGCCTGGCAGCGCAGCGCGCGGCGCTGGCAGAGCAGCAACAGCCGTTGCTCGAACTCGCCGCATCGCTCCAGCAGCTCTCCCGCCAACCGCCCGTCAGCGTGCTGGCGCAGCCGGGATCGCTCACCGATATGGTCCACGCGCGCGCCGTGATCGACGCCGCGATGCCGGTAATCGAACGACGCACCGCCGGGGTAAGGCAGGAACTGGCGCAGCTGCAGATCACCCGCCGTCAGCAGGCGGTCGCGCTGAGGGCGCTGGCGGCGAGCAAGGCCCAGCTGTCCGAGCGGCGCAGCGCCTTGACCCGGCTGGAGAATGAAGGGCGGCTGCGCTCGCGCGAGTTGATGAGCAGCGCCCAACTTGAAGCCGATCGAGCGCTCGGGCTGGGCGAAAAGGCGCGCGATATCGTCGAACTCATGGATTCGCTGGAGGCCGACAGCGCGGTGCGCGCCGAACTGGCGCAGCTTGCCGGTCCGCTGCCGCGTCCGCGTAACCCCGCCAGCAGCCTGGCCAGCGCCGCGCCGCCCGCGCCGGCCGAAGCCGAGCTCACGCAAGGCGCCTATCGGCTGCCCGTCGTCGGTCGCATCGTCGCCGGGCTGGGCGAGGTCAACGACAGCGGGGTCCGCTCGCGCGGCGTGACGATCGCGGCGCGGCCCGGCGGACAAGTCGTTGCGCCCGCCCCCGGCCGGGTCAGCTTTGCCGGCGATTATCGCGGCTATGGCAAGATCGTGATCATCGACCATGGCGGCGGCTGGGTCTCGCTGTTGACCGGCATGATCGGATTATCGGTTGCGGTCGGCGACACGCTGGATAGCGGCGCCCCGATCGGTCGTGCCGGGTCGGACGACAGCCGCATCACCGTCGAACTGCGCCGCGGCGGGCGCCCGGTGGATATTGTGGCGATGATCGGGTGACGTCGCTTGCCCGGATTTGGGCCGGTTAATCCCCCGTTCCGGCGCTGTCCCCTATCGGGATGCACCGCTTGACGCCTGCGCAAATGCGTAGGAGGATGGCGAGCCGGGGTATATATGGCGGAAGATCCCGCCTGAGTGAAAGACGCACATGACCGACTCGACGAAGAAGCCCGCATCCTCGAAGCGCCGCTTCGCCTTGTGGCAGGGCGCCGCCGCGCTCTCGACGCTGGCGCTGGTACCGCTCGCGACCGGCGCGATGGCGAGCGTCGACAGCAAGACGCAGGAAGAAATCTCGCGCTTCATGGACGTCTATCTGGAAGTCAAATCCAACTATGTCGAACCGGTCGACGATTCCAAACTGATCGAGGGCGCGATCAACGGCATGCTCGCGAGCCTCGATCCGCATTCGGGCTATCTCGACGCACGCGGCTTTTCGAACCTGCGCACCCAGACCGACGGCGAATATGGCGGGCTGGGCCTGTCGGTGACGATGGAAGACGGCGTCGTGAAGGTCATTGCACCGACCGCGGATACGCCCGCCGACAAGGCGGGGATCAAGTCGGGCGACTATATCACCCACATCAACAAGGAACTGATCTTTGGCCTGACGCTCGACGAGGCGGTCGATCAGATGCGCGGACGTC
Organism: Sphingopyxis sp. EG6; assembly: GCF_003609815.1. Lineage (NCBI taxonomy): Bacteria > Pseudomonadati > Pseudomonadota > Alphaproteobacteria > Sphingomonadales > Sphingopyxidaceae > Sphingopyxis > Sphingopyxis sp. EG6. The sequence continues at coordinate 417,902 of NZ_AP017603.1, read as the reverse complement.
CGGGAACCAAGATCGACGTCACGATCGTCCGCGAGGGCCAGGACAAGCCGATCGAAATGTCGCTGACGCGCGAGATCATCGACCTGAAACCCGTCAAATGGGAAGTCAGCGGCGACGTTGGCGTGCTTACCGTCACCAGCTTCTCCGCCGACGCGACCACCGACATGCGCGCGGCGATGATGGCGGTCGAAAAATCGCTGGGCAAGAAACCGCGCGGCTGGATCGTCGACCTGCGCTCGAACCCCGGCGGCCTGCTCGACGAGGCGGTCGGCATCAGCGACCTGTTCCTCGAACGCGGCGAAATCGTGTCGCAGCGCGGCCGTCGCAAGGGCGACATCGAACGCTTCTTCGCCGAACCCGGCGACCTGGCAGGCGGCGCGCCGGTTGTTGTGCTGATCGACTCGGGCTCGGCCTCGGCCTCCGAAATCGTTGCCGGGGCGCTGCAGGATCAGCACCGCGCGATCGTCATGGGCGAACGCAGCTTTGGCAAGGGGTCGGTGCAGACGGTGCTGCCGCTGAGCGACACTACCGCGCTGCGGCTGACCACCGCGCGCTATTACACCCCGTCGGGGCGCAGCGTGCAGGAGGGCGGCATCGAACCCGACATCCGGGTGCCGCAGATTTCTGACCCCGATTATGCGTCGCGGCCGAAGTTCCGCGAAAGCGACCTGCGCCGCCACCTGATCAACGAGAAAAAGGTGGACGACGGGCTGATCGAAAAGGACGAAAAGGCCGATCCGCGGTTCACCGCGACCGCCGCCGAGTTGAAGGCCAAGGGAATCGAGGATTTCCAGCTCCACTATGCCTTGCAGACGATCGGACGGATCAGCCCGACCGCGCCGCGCATGGCGGCGCAGGCGACGAAACCCGGCGCCAAACCTGCCCGCCGCAACTAAGGGTTCGTCGGCATGCTGAAAACGCGCCTCGCTGCGCCGATCGTTGCGTTCGCCGCGCCGCTGCTGCTTTATGACGGCGCGCTGGTATCGCAATTTGGCTTTGGTCTTCACCCCTGTGAAATGTGCTACTGGCAGCGCTGGCCGCATCAGGCGGCAATCGTGCTGGCGCTGCTCGCGCTGTTGCTGCGCGCCAATGACAAGGCGATGCGTCGCCTGACGCTGCTCGCCGCGCTTGCGATCGCGATCAGCGGCGCCATCGGTATCTACCACGCAGGGGTCGAATATGGCTTTTGGGAGGGGCTGACCACCTGCGCGACCGGCGGCGGCGGCCCGGTGTCGCTCGATGCGATCATGAACGCGCCGCTGATCCGCTGCGACACCGCACAATGGACGCTGTTCGGGATTTCGCTCGCGGGGTTCAACGCGATCTTTTCGCTCGGCGCGGCAGCGCTCGTCTTGACCTTGCTGCGCCGCGGGACCACATCGACCGTATGACGAGCAAGCGCACCGCATCGATGATCCGCGTCGATCAGGCCGGCGAATATGGCGCAACGCGCATTTATGCCGGACAGCTTGCGGTGATGGGCGACCGCCACCCAATGGCGCGCGAAATCGCGCATATGGCCGAACAGGAAGAGCGGCATCGCAAATTTTTCGATGCCATGATCGCGCGGCGCGGCGTGCGCCCGACCGCGCTCCATCCCTTCTGGAACGTCGCGGGGTTCGCGCTCGGCGCGGTCACCGCCGCGATGGGTCCGCGCGCCGCGATGGCCTGCACCGCCGCGGTCGAGACCGAAATCGATCGCCATTACCGCGACCAGCTGGATGAACTGGGCGACAGCGATCCCGAGCTCAGCGCCGCGGTTGCCGATTTCCGGGCCGAGGAGCTGGAGCATAAGGAGGCCGCGCTGGCCGCGGGCGCCGAAAGCGCGCCGGGTTATCCGGTGCTGAGCCTCGCGATCCGCGCCGGATGCCGCGCAGCCATCGCGCTGTCGAAGCGTATCTGATAGATTGGCGGCTCGGCATTCGTTCATGGCGGATGCAGGGTCGCAGTGCCAAGCCACGCCAGAGCAGACGAAGGAAAATCCGATGAGCCGCCTCCCCCTTTTCGCCCTGGTCATCGCCGGTAGCGCGCTGTCGGTGCCCGTCGCGGCGCAGCAGACGGTCGACGGTGAAAAGGTCAATCAGGTTGTTGTCTATGGCGACGATCAATGCCCCAAGGGCGCACCCGACGAAATCCTGGTCTGCGCAAAATTGCCCGAAGGCGAGCGCTACCGCGTTCCCGAGATGCTGCGCGGCAACCCGCTCGACGTGCGCAACGAGGCGTGGGCGAACAAGGTCGTCGCGGTCGAGCGCATCGGCCGCTTCGGCACCGACAGCTGCTCGCCGACCGGGCTGGGCGGCTTCACCGGCTGTACCCAGGCGCTGGTCGCGGGTGCCAAGGCCGAGCGTCAGGCCGCCGACAAGACCGACTGGCAGGCGATGATCGCCGACGAACGCGCCAAGCGTCTGGCGGGGATCGATTCGGCGGCCGCCGACGTCGAAGCCGCAGTGGTCGCCGAGGAACGCGCGCTCGCCGAGCGTCAGAAGGCCGCTGAGGAGCTGGAACGGCAGGCCAGTGGTCAGGCGCCGATGCCGACGGCGCCCGATGAAGCCGACGCCGAGCCGCTGCCGGTTCCGCCGCAGGGTTGATTAAACGTCGCCCCCGCGATGACGGGGGCCGCAGTCGGTTTGCACCGCGACCAACCGCAGGACCATCAGCGGCCCCCGCCTTCGCGGGGGCAACGGACCAACTCAGTTCAGCAAATATTGCTTCCAGAACAGCAGCGACGTCCAGAAATTATAGTCGGCATTTTCCTTCTTGGCGAAGCCATGGCCTTCGTTGGTTCCAACGAGATGCCAAGCCGTTCCGCCGTTCTTGCGCACCGCCGCGACGATCTGGTCGGCCTCTGACGCGGGGACGCGCGGGTCGTTGGCGCCGGTGACGACGAACAGCGGCTTCTTGATATCGGCAACGCGCGTCAGCGGGGAGATTTCCATCAGCTTCTTGCGCTGCACCGGATCGCGTTCGTCGCCATATTCGACGCGGCGGAGGTCGCGGCGGTAATCCTGGGTGTTTTCCAGGAAGGTGACAAAGTTCGAAATCGCGACGACGCACAGGTTGGCGCGCAGCTTGGCGGCATATTGGGTTGCCGCAGCATAGCACATATAGCCGCCATAGCTGCCGCCGGTCAGGCCGAAGCGCGCCGCGTCGAGCGTCTTGTCTTTCGCCAGCGCATCGAGGAACGCGCCCATGTCCTTGACGCTGTCCTCGCGCTTGAACGGCCCGTTGTCGAGACTGACGAAGGTCTTGCCATAGCCAGTCGAGCCGCGGACGTTGGGATAGAAAAGCGCGATACCCATTTCGTTGAGCAGATAATTGCTGCGGCCCATGAACCCCGGGCGCGACTGGCCTTCCGGCCCACCGTGGACGCTCATGATCAATGGCCGCTTGCCGGGGAATTTCGCCGGATCGGGGCGATAGAGGAAGCCCGATACCTCGAGCCCGTCGAAGCTTTTGACCTTCACCAATTCGGGCTCGACATTCTTCGTCACGTCAAGCCCGCCCGTCTCGCTTTCGGTCCAGCGCGTTACTGCCAGCGTTTTGGGATCGACGCTGAACGCATCAGCGGCGCTGCGCGCCGAGGTGAAGGTGATGCCGATCTCGCCCCACGGCGCAATCCTGAGGCCGCCGATGATCCCCGCGGGCAGGCCATCGACGGTGCGCACCGCGCCGGACTTTGGATCGAACAGCCGCAGCTTTGAGGTGCCGGCTTCGTTCACGACATAGGCGATAAAGCTGCCGTCTTCGGCGATGTCGAACGTATCGACATCCCATTTCTCCGCCGGGCCTTTCGGGGCAAATTTGCCCGTCACGGGATCGAGCGTGCCGAGCCGCTGGAAATCGCTGCCCTCGTCGCTGGTCATCCAGATCGTGCCGTCCGGCGCAAAACTCGCGCCGCCAAGCGCCACGGTCTTGCTGTGATCGCCGATCGGGGTCATCGCGCCACTGGCCAGGTCGAGCCGGAACAGGTCCGATTTCTGGACCGAGGTATATTTGCCCACCAAGGCCCAACTTTTGTCGGGGGCGAAATCGACCAGCCGCCAGCCGCCGCCGTCGACCTGCGCCACCATCCGCCGCGATTTGGGATCGCGCGGGTCCATCACATAAATGTCGCTGTCGCGGCCGTTGCGCAGCGTCGAGGTGAAGGCGACGAGCTCGCCGTCCTTGCTCCATGCGTTGAGCCCGTTGCGGCTCTTGCCGTCGGTCAGCAGCTCGAGCCGCCCGTCCTTCATCGCATAGATCTGATAGAATTCATTGCCGCCGATGTCCTTTTGCACCAGCATCACATCGGCCTTTTGCGGCGCCCAGCTGCCCGACCCGACCGGCTCGGCCTCGAAAGTAATCTGTTTGCGCGCGCCCATCGGCATCGCGACGCGGTGAAGCTGCGCGGTGTTGCCAAAGCGGGTGGCGATCAGCATCGATTTGTCGACGGGGTTCCAGCCGACAAAACCCGCGCCGCGATTTTCCATGTACGGCCGCGTCGCCGCCGCCAGTTCGGCAGGGACTTCGGGTACCCCGTCGGCGATCAGCGCCGCTGGCTTGGGTTCGACTGCGGGCTTGTCGCCCTCGGCCGCCGCAGCGGACGCGACCGGCAGGGTCAGGGCGGCGAGTAAGGCCAGATAACGCATGATGATTTTCCCCGTGTTGCAGTAAAGCAGAACGACTGGAACTAGACGCTATCAACGTCGCGGGCGGATGCAAGGCTTCGACCAACGGCCCGCCGCCTTCGACCACCGCCAGTCTTATTTCGCGGTCGGCTCATCGGTGCCGACACGGCCCATCGCACCAAAATTGCAATATTTTGGGCGATCCGGCGCGATTTGGTTGCGAATCCGGGGTGAAGCGAGCGGAATTGTTAACGAATCGGTGCCAACCTGTCTTGACTCGGGAATATTGGGCTGAAATCGTGGCGTTTCTGGGAATCGCCAGCCTAAGGGGGCTGAAAAATGGCATCAGCATTCGGACCGCGCCTGTGGCGGCGCTCGACACATAGTGTGCCGGCAGCGCGAAGTCTCGGTCGCCGAATGACCTGGCACGCCGCGACCGCGCTGGTCGCATTCGCCGCATTGCAGATCTGGCTGGTGTCGAGTGCGATCGCAGCGGGCGCCTCATCGATGCTGATTTTTGCGGCGCTGATCATTTTGCTGGCGCTTGCCGTTCCCGTCGCGCGTTCGACCGAACGCCGCTGGTATCACCTCAGCCGCCAGGCGCTCGCAAGCTGGGGGCTGCACGCGCGCTTTCGCCGCGACGTCCGCCGTCTGTGGGTTGCGGCGCTGACGCTGCCCTTTTTGTGGGTCAGCGGCGCGATGGCCGCCACCGACGCGATCGCGGCGATCATCAAGTAAACTCCGGCAGCCAGGTTTGACGCCCTGCCGCCCGCCGTATAGGGCGCGGCAATGCTGACCGTTTCCGAAGCCCTCGATCGCGCGCAGATGCTCTGCGACGCCGCCGCCAAGGCCGGCGCCGATGCCGCCGACGCACTTTATTATTGCAACGCCGCCACCTCGGTCTCGATGCGGCTGGGCGCGCTCGAGGATGTCGAGCGGTCGGAGGGGCAGGATATTTCGCTGCGCGTCTTCGTCGGCCAGCGCAGCGCCAGCGTGTCGACCGCCGACATGGATGCGGGCGAGCTGACCAAATTGGTCGAACGCTGCGTCGCGATGGCGCGCGAGGCGCCCGAAGATCCCTATGCGGGGCTCGCGCCCGAAGAATTACTGTTCAAGGGTCCGGTTCCCGACCTCGACCTCGACGACAGCAGCGAAGCCGATCCCGCCGCGCTGCGCGAAGCCGCGCGCGCGGCCGAGGAAGCCGCGCGCGCGGTCGCGGGGGTGACCAACAGTGAAGGCGGCAGCGCGAGCCACAGCCGCACCCGCTTTGCCCTCGCCACCAGCCACGGCTTTGCCGGGGGTTACGGCTCCAGCGGCCACAGCCTTTCGGCCAGCGTCATCGCAGGCGAAGGCGCCGCGATGCAGCGCGATTATGGCTGGCACAGCGCGCATCATCTGTCCGACCTTGAAAGCGCCGCCGAGATCGGCGCGCGCGCCGGGACGCGCGCCGTCGCCCGGTTGAACCCCGGCAAGGCCCCCACCGGCAAACTGCCCGTCATCCTCGATCCGCGCGTCAGCGGCGGCATCGTCGGCCATTTGCTCGGCGCGATCGCCGGTCCCGCGATCGCACGCGGCACGAGTTTCCTGCTCGGCAAGGAAGATCGCGAGCTGTTCGATCGCAGCATCGTCATCCGCGACGAACCGCACCGCCTGCGCGGACTGCGCAGCCGCGCCTTTGACGGCGAAGGCCTGCCGACCGCGGCGCGCGACCTGGTCGCGGACGGCAAGATCACCGGCTGGTTGCTCGACACCGCATCGGCCAAGCAGCTCGGGCTGACCCCGACCGGCCACGCCAGCCGCGGCGGCGGCGCTTCGGGCGTGGGCGCGAGCAACCTGCATCTCACCGCCGGCAGCATGACGCCCGCCGCGTTGATGGAAGGGATTGCCGACGGCGTCTATATCACCGAGTTGATCGGGCATGGCGTCAACCCGGTGACCGGCGACTACAGCCGCGGCGCGTCGGGCTTTCTGATCAAGGACGGCGTCATCGCCGGACCGATCGCCGAATTCACCATCGCGGGCAATCTGATCGATATGTTCGCCGCGCTGGTCCCCGCCAACGATCTGGAATTTCGCCATGGCATCAACGCGCCGACGCTGCGCATCGACGGCATGACCGTCGCATCGAGCTGAGGTTCCGCAGCCGGTGCCGGGCCGCAACCTTGAAGCCGCGATCGCCGCGACGCGCGAGGTCGGCGACATGGCGATGGCGCGGTGGCGCGGCGAAGGCAAAGCGGTCAATGTCTGGCACAAATCGCACGACAATCCGGTCAGCGACGTCGATCTGGCGGTCGATGCGCGGCTGAAAGCCGTGCTCGGCGCCATGGTGCCCGAGGCGGGGTGGCTGTCCGAAGAAACCGCCGACAATGCCGACCGGCTGGCGCGCCGCGCGATGTGGTGCGTCGACCCGATCGACGGCACCCGCGATTTCATCCGAGGTCGTCCCGGCTGGTGCGTTTCGGTTGCGCTGGTGCTCGACGGGGCACCCGAGTTCGGCATCCTCTATGCCCCGGCGCTCGACGAATTGTGGGTGGCGCAGCGTGGCCAGGGCGCGCAGCTGAATGGCGAGCCGCTGTCCGCCAGTCAGCGCACGGCCTTCGCCGGATCGCGGGTTCCCGCCGATGCGCTGCCCAAGGTCGACAGCGATCTGGTGATCGTGACCAAGCCGAACAGCATCGCGCTGCGCATGGCGCTGGTCGCGGACGACCGCGCCGATCTGGTCGCCACCTTGCGCTGGGGCTTCGAATGGGACGTCGCCGCCGCCGCGCTGATCGCGGCCGAAGCCGGGGCGACGGTGACCGACGCGTTCGGCGCGCCCCTGATCTTCAACACCCCGCGCGCGCAGGCCTTTGGCGTCATCGCCTGCGCCCCGGGTATCCACGCGGCGGTCGTCGATCGGTTGGCGGCGCGCGCGGCGGAGATCGCGCCGCGCACCGACGGACGCTGAGCGGTGGATGTTGGCGAAGGTGCCGCGTAGCGTGACACGCCTTGTAGCAGTCGCTACAACCTGATAGGCATCCTGTAGCAACTGCTACAGGGAGAGTATCGATGTCCGCAGCCACCACCCGCCTGCCCTTTTCGAGCGGCCAGATGGCGACGCTGACCGTCGCCGGTGTAATTTTCTGGTTCATCGGTGCGCTGATCTGCCGCTGGGTCGGCGCGATCGGTGCGTTCGAAGGGGCCAATCGGGTGCTGCTCTATGCGGCGCTAGTCCCCGGAACGCTGCCGGTGATCCTGCTGGTGCGCCGCATCGCGCGGCTGGCGCCCGATCAGGTGGCCCTGGGCAGCGCCATCGTCACCGCCGCGGCGATCGCTTGCGACAGCATCGCGCTGGTCGTCATCCCCGATCTTTACGGCGCCGGGATCGAACAGACCGCCGCATCGGGCGCGGTCATCCTGTGGGGCGGCGCGGTGGCGATTGCGCTCGGCTGCGGGCTCAACCGGGTTCCGGCCCGAAGCTGACGCCGAGCGCGGCATCGACAGCATCGTCCAGCCCGAGGCTGGTGAGCAGCACCATCCCCTCGATTTCGGTCAGCAGCCGCGCCGCCAGTCCGGCGCGGTCGGCGGCCGCACAGGCGAGCTGGTCGCCCGCCCAGGCCAGAAAGCCGCGCCCGATGCTTTCGCCGATGCGTGCATAAAGCGCATCGCCATGCGCGGCGCGCGCCGCCATGTCGAGCCATAGCCGCATATAGGGCCAAAGCGCCGGGTCGCGCAGCTGCGCCGCGAGCGCCGTTCGTAGCAGCGCATAGGGCAAGGGCTGCGGCGGCGCCGCCGCGACCAGCAGCGCGGTCATCCGTGCCGCGATCCGCTCGACCGTCGCCGCCATCACCGCATCCTTGTCGGCAAAATAATAGAGCAGCATCCGGTCGCTGGTCCCCGCCGCGCGCGCCAGCGGCCGCAGGCTGGACGCGGTCAGGCCATGCGCCAGCACATAGTCGGCAAGGCGGTCGATCAGAAGCGAAGGGCGGTCGTCGCTGGCCATGTTCGGGCCGCTGTGGCATAGTCCGCGACGCAGGGAAATCCCCGGCGTCAAGCTTGACAATCGGGCCGACTCACCTTACTTGCGTCTCCATTCCGACATCATGACCGGACGGCGAAGCGCGCAGCGCGCATTCGTGGTCCGTTTTTTGCGTTGGAAATCAGACGCTTTGAGATGGGGTCGTTTGCCTGCGGCCCTGTGGAGCAGGAGAAAGTTACCAATGGCACGTATCGCGGGCGTAAACCTGCCCACCAACAAGCGCGTGATCATCGCGCTCACCTACATCCACGGCATCGGCCGCAAGACCGCCGTCGACATCGCCAACAAGCTTGGCATCGACCACAGCCGCCGCGTTCAGGATCTGTCGGACGCCGAAGTGCTCCAGATCCGCGAAACGCTCGACGCCGACCACACGGTCGAGGGTGATCTTCGCCGCAACACCGCGATGAACATCAAGCGCCTGATGGATCTCGCCTGCTATCGCGGCCTGCGTCATCGCAAGGGCCTGCCGGTCCGCGGCCAGCGCACGCACACCAATGCGCGCACCCGCAAGGGCAAGGCCAAGGCGATCGCCGGTAAGAAGAAATAAGGTTCGAGCGCGTCCAACCGGGCGCGCTTCCTTATTTCCCCTGCCGGGGCAGCGGCGCATCGCCCGCCACCGGCCATTCAGGATTAGGTTAGGAATATATCATGGCTCGTGAACCGCAGCGCCTTCGTCGGCGCGAACGCAAGAACATCTCGTCGGGTGTGGCCCACGTCAACGCGACCTTCAACAACACGATGATCACCATCACCGACGCCCAGGGCAATGCGATTGCCTGGTCGAGCGCCGGCATGATGGGCTTCAAGGGCAGCCGCAAGTCGACCCCTTACGCCGCGCAGGTGTGCGCCGAAGACGCCGGCAAGAAGGCCGCTGAACATGGCGTCCGCACGCTGGAAGTCGAAGTCAAGGGTCCGGGCGCCGGTCGTGAATCGGCGCTGCGCGCGCTGCAGGCGGTCGGTTTCCACATCACCTCGATCCGCGACGTGACCCCGATCCCGCACAATGGCGTCCGCCCGGCCAAGCGCCGCCGCGTCTGATGCCTGCTTCGGATGCGCCCCATTCCGGGGCGGCATCCGCTAAACTCCTAACGCCGGACAAATTGGTCGACCCCCAATTCGTCCCGCCAAAAGCAAAGGGAAGACCATGACTGTCAATATCCGGAACTGGCAGGAATTGAAGAAGCCCAGCAACCTGGAAATCAAGGCTGGCAGCGACGGCAAGCGCAAGGCGACCTTCGTCGCCGAACCGCTCGAGCGCGGTTTCGGCCTGACGCTCGGCAACGCGCTGCGCCGCGTGCTGCTCTCGTCGCTTCAGGGTGCGGCTATCACGTCGATCAAGATCGAGAATGTGCTCCACGAATTCTCGAGCCTGGCCGGTGTGCGCGAAGACGTCACCGACATCGTCCTCAACGTCAAGCAGATCGCGCTGAAGATGGAAGGCGAAGGCCCGAAGCGGCTTCAGCTGTCGGCGACCGGTCCCGCGACCGTCAAGGCCGGCGACATCATGGTGTCAGGCGACATCAAGGTGATGAACCCGAACCACGTCATCTGCCACCTCGACGATGGCGCGACGCTGAACATGGAACTCGTTGCCGACACCGGCAAGGGCTATGTTCCGGCGACCGCGAACCGTCCGGTCGACGCGCCGATCGGCCTGATCCCGGTCGACTCGCTCTACTCGCCCGTGCGCCAGGTCGCCTACAAGGTCGACAATGCCCGCATCGGTCAGGAACTGGACTATGACAAGCTGAACCTGACCGTCGAAACCGACGGCACGGTCACCCCCGAAGATGCCGTGGCCTATGCCGCGCGCATCCTTCAGGACCAGCTGCAGGTCTTCGTCCACTTCGAAGAAGCGATGAACGACAGCGGCATGATCGGCATGGCGGCGCCGTCGACCACCGCCGATGAATCGGACGTCAACCAGCTCAACCGCTTCCTGCTGAAGAAGGTCGATGAGCTCGAACTGTCGGTCCGTTCGGCCAACTGCCTGAAGAACGACAACATCATCTATATCGGTGACCTCGTTCAGAAGACCGAAGCCGAAATGCTTCGCACCCCGAACTTTGGCCGCAAGTCCTTGAACGAAATCAAGGAAGTGCTGTCGTCGATGGGTCTGCGTCTGGGCATGGACATCCCCGGCTGGCCGCCGGAAAATATCGAGGAAATGGCCAAGAAGCTCGAACAGGAGCTGCTGGGTTAAAATCCTCCCCGCTTGCGGGGAGGTGGCAGCCCGCAGGGCTGACGGAGGGGGGTGTCGGCATAGCGCCGCGCTCGAACGAGAGCCCCCTCCACCACCGCTTCGCGGCGGTCCCCCTCCCCGTTCCGGGGAGGATCAAACGGGAATGGGTCGGCCCGCAATCGACCTGGCTTGGGGTACCAGCAGAACCCATCAAAGTAATACTTTGACGGGAACCCGCTATACGGCCCCTCTGACAAACGAAGGAATGGATTATGCGTCATAAATCGGGTGGCCGGAAGCTGCAGCGCACCAGCGCGCATCGTACCGCAATGTTCCGCAACATGTCGGCCTCGCTCATCAAGCATGAGCAGATCACGACGACCGTCGCCAAGGCGAAAGAACTGCGTCCCTATGTCGAAAAGCTGATCACGCTGGCGAAGCGTGGCGGTTTGGCCAATCGTCGCCTCGCGATGAGCCGCCTGATGGACGATACCCAGCTGGTCAAGCTGTTCGACGTGCTGGCCGAGCGTTACAAGGACCGCAACGGCGGCTATGCGCGCATCATCAAGGCCGGTATCCGCGCCAGCGACGCCGCCCCGATGGCCGTCATCGAACTCGTCGATCGCGACGTCGATGCCAAGGGCCAGGATTCGGGCCCGGTCGATCAGTATGACGAGGATATGGCGGAAGCCTGAGCCTCGATCAGAGCGACACAAGATCAAGGGCGGCGTCCGAAAGGATTGCCGCCCTTTTTGTGTGCGCCGTGCGCCTTCCCGTCGGCAAGGCGGCCGGTGTACTCGCACATTTTAGCGCCGCCCATTGGCTAATCGCTGGTGTATCGTCCGCCAGATGGCCAGGGAAAATGACGTCCGTCCGGTGCCCGGTGCTCGGTCGGCAACCGACGTTCAGCAGGATAGGCGGCCGGGCAGCGAAAGCTTTGGCACCCGCCTGCGCCGCCTGCGCGTCACCCGCCGTCTCAGCCAACAGCAGCTCGCCGCCCACCTCGGCGTCAGCGTTCCCGCCATATCGGCGTGGGAAAAGGACCGCACCCGGCCGCGGCATGGCCGCATCGAGGCGCTGGGCGCGCTGCTCGATGTGTCGACCCCGGAGCTGTTGGGCACCGACGGCGGCGAATTTTCGCCGGACATGCTCGCCGAAAGCCGCGCCCATATCGCGCGCGTCGTCGGCACCACCCCCGACAAGGTCCGCATCCTGATCGAATTCTGAAGCCGCCGCGGCAACGGCTGGTGACTAAAATAGGTCCGGAATCCGCTTGCCCCCGGGTTTCGCATCCTTACATATTGGCGCACGATAATTTCCCCCGGATCATGAGGATCGCCTTGCCATGTCCCGTAAAAGCCTGTTCGCGTCGCTGGCGCTGGTCGCCCTGTCGATGACCCCCGCAGCACTTCACGCGGCCGAAGCTGCCGCGGCATCGGCCAACGTGCCCGCGCTGACCTATCCCGACACAGCCCGCGGCGACACCGTCGATCCGCAGTTCGGGGTCGATGTCGCCGACCCCTATCGCTGGCTGGAGGATGATGTCCGCGTCAACCCAAAGGTCGCCGACTGGGTCGCGGCGCAGAACAAGGTCACCGACGCCTATCTCGCGACGTTGCCCGGCCGCGACGCGTTCAAGAAACGGATGACTGAGCTCTATAATTACGAACGCTTTGGCCTGCCGACCAAGGCGGGAGGCCGCTATTTCTACACGCGCAACGACGGGCTTCAGCCGCAGTCGGTCCTCTATGTCCGTGAGAGGCTGAAGGGCGAAGGCCGGGTGCTGATCGATCCCAATCTGTGGGCGAAGGACGGCGCCACCGCGCTCGCCGAATGGAGCCCCTCGGAAGACGGCAAATATCTGCTCTATTCGGTGCAGGACGGCGGCACCGACTGGCGGATCGTGCGGGTCAAGGATGTCGCGACCGGGCAGGACCTGGCCGACGAAGTGCGCTGGGTGAAATTTTCGGCGCTCGACTGGGCGAAGGACGGCAGCGGTTTCTATTATTCGCGCTTCCCCGAACCCGAAGCGGGGGAGGCCTTCCAGTCGCTCAACGAGAACCACGCTGTCTATTTCCACAAGCTCGGTACGCCGCAAAGTGCCGACGTGCTGATCCACGCGACCCCGGACAAGCCCAAGCTCAACAACAGTGCGATCGTCACCGATGACGGCAAATATCTGCTGGTGTTCGGGTCCGAAGGGACCGACGCACGGCTGGGGCTGACGCTTTATCCGGTCGGCGCAAAGGGAGCGGGCAAGCCGATTACGCTGGTCGATGATTTCGCGAACAACTGGGAATATGTGACCAACGAAGGGCCGCTGTTCACATTCGTCACCAACAAGGGCGCGCCGCGCGAGCGGTTGGTGTCGATGGACATCCGGCGGCCCGGCAAACTGACCGAACTGGTCGCCGAAAGCGAGAATACGCTGGTCGGCGCGTCGCGCGTCGGCGACCGCATCATCCTGTCCTATCTGGGCGATGCGAAATCGCAGGCCGAGATGATCGCACTCGACGGCAAAAGGATCGCGGCGATCAAGCTGGCCGACATCGGATCGGCGTCGGGCTTTGGCGGCAAGTCGAGCGATCCCGAGACCTTTTATTCTTTCTCGAGCTATGCACGCCCGACAACCATCTACCGGCTCGACACCGCGACCGGCAAAAGCGAGATTTTCGCCGAGCCCAAGCTGACGTTCAAACCGGATGATTTCACCGTCGAACAGCGTTTCTACAAGTCGAAGGACGGCACCGAAGTCCCGATGTTCGTCGTGATGAAAAAGGGGCTCGACCGCAGCAAAGGGTCGCCGACCCTGCTTTATGGTTATGGCGGCTTCAACGTATCGATGACCCCCGGCTTTTCGCCGACCCGCCTCGCCTGGGTCGACAAGGGCGGGGTGCTGGCGATCGCCAACCTGCGCGGCGGCGGCGAATACGGCAAGGCGTGGCACGACGCCGGTCGGCTCGCCAACAAGCAGAATGTGTTCGATGATTTCATTGCGGCGGGCGAATATCTGATCGCCGAGGGGATCGCCGGAAAGGGTCAGGTCGCGATCGAAGGCGGGTCGAACGGCGGGCTGCTCGTCGGCACGGTCACCAACCAGCGCCCCGACCTGTTCGCCGCGGCGCTGCCCGCGGTCGGGGTGATGGACATGCTGCGCTTCGACCGCTTTACCGCCGGGCGTTACTGGGTCGATGACTATGGCTATCCGTCGAAAGAAGCCGATTTCCGCAATCTGCTAAGCTATTCGCCCTATCACAATATCAAGGCGGGCGCCGCCTATCCCGCGGTGCTGGTGACCACGGCCGACACCGACGACCGCGTCGTCCCGGGGCACAGCTTCAAATATACCGCGCAGCTCCAGCATGCGAAGGCAGGCGACAAGCCGCATCTGATCCGCGTCGAAACCCGCGCCGGGCACGGCAGCGGCAAGCCGACCGACAAGATCATCGCCGAAGCCGCCGACAAATATGCGTTCGCGGCGAAGTGGACCGGGCTGGCCGTCGAATAATGTCCTACGCGCTCGCCTTCACCGCCAGCGACCCCGCCGAACGCTGGGCGGAGGCGGGCGACGCCGCGGCGGCGCTGGTCGCGGGGGAACCCGATGGCATTGCCAATATGGCGAATGTCGCGGCGCTGATCTGGCAGGCGATCCCCGACCTCAACTGGGCCGGCTTCTACCGCTTTGACGGAGAGGAGCTGGTCCTCGGGCCGTTTCAGGGCAAGGCGGCGTGCATCCGCATCCCGCTCGACAAGGGCGTGTGCGGCGCCGCGGCGCTGCTCCGCGCGACGCAGCGGGTCGACGACGTCCACGCCTTTCCCGGCCATATCGCGTGCGACGCCGACAGCCGCAGCGAGCTGGTGGTCCCGGTGATCGCAAATGATCGGCTGGTCGGGGTGCTCGACCTCGACAGCCCGGTGCCGGGGCGGTTCGCGGCGGCGGATCAGGCCGGGGCCGAAGCGCTGGTGGCGCGGATTGCCGGGGCGCTGGCGTAACAACGTCGCCCCCGCGCAGGCAGAGGTCAGCGATACAGTTTTTGGTGAGAGCAGGCTTGTGCGATCCTCCCTGTCGCGCAGCGATGGGGAGGTGGCAGCGCGGAGCGCTGACGGAGGGGCCATGGCACGACCGTCGCCGCCCCTCCACCATTCGCTTCGCGAACGGTCCCCCTCCCCATGGCTTCGCCACAGGGAGGATCAGTCCAGCCGAACCGCGTTCAGCTGACCCAAATCGGGACGCAATCGTCAGGGTTAACGGATTCGCGAAAAGCCGCCGATTTTGCTAACAAGCTGTTAACCAATCGGTTCGGGCCGAGGGAACAGGGAGTTAGTCATGCGTACGTTCGTCTTGTTGGGGGTGGCCGCAGGGTCGTTGTTGCTGGCGGGCCGGGCCCATGCCGAAGCCCCGGCGATCGATACGACCGCTGCGACCGACCTGGTGAGCGGCGTGTCCTATAATCATGATCCGCGCCCGGCGCTCGATTATGGCGCCCCCGCCGATGCCGACGTGCGCGTTTACACCGGCCACGCCGACCGGATCCCCAGCGAAGTAGAATATCGCCGCGTGTCGGGTTACGATGCCGAGGGGCGCTGGACCGGGACGTGGAACGGCACCTATGAGGCGCCCGACGGACGCCGTTACGACGGCAGCTATGAAGGCACGGTCGAGGGGCATGGCGCGGGTTACCCGCCCCCGCCGCATCACTATTATGGCGGCGCGTACGATCCGCGCCACGACGCAGAAATGGAACGCCGCTGTGGCCGGGGGGGCACGGTGGGCGGCGCGGTTGTCGGCGGAGTCGTGGGGGGCGTCGTCGGCAACCGCATCGCCGGCAGAGGCAACCGCACCGAAGGCACGATCATCGGCGGCGCGCTGGGCGCGGTCGCGGGCGGCGCGATCGGCGATGCCGCGGACAAGAAGAAATGCGAAGCCTGGTGGTCGAGCCGCGGATCGCATCACAGCAGCACGACCTATCATCATGGCGGCTATGGCTATGGTTACGGCTATTACACCCCCGGTGTGGTGGTCACCACGATCATCACCGGCGGCGCGCCGGTGGTGACCGAAACGGTCGAGACGACCACCAAGACCTATTATGAAAAGGCGCCCGTGCGGAAACGCTATGTGGCCAAGAAAAAGTGGAAGCCGCGGCCCAAGCCGCGCTGCGTCTGCTGATTGCCCGACAGGTCTGGTCACCTGGGGTCAGAAGGCCCGCCATCCAAGCGATGGCGGGCCTCTTCCATTCCGGCGCTCGGGCTGTCGTACTAGCACCACGGTTCAGCGGCGCGAAAGCATCAAGAGCTTAGCAAGGCGGCATTGCGGGCTGGACCATCCTTTGCCCGCCCTTGGGGAGGTTCCCGCGATGCGTAAATTCACCAGCCTTGCCGCTGCGGCCGCCGTCGTCATCACCTCGGTCGGGTTCAGCGCCGTCCCCGTCGAAGCGCGGTCGCGCCATGGCGGCTGGGGCCATCGCCATCACGACCGCGTCAGCGCGGGAGACGTGCTCGGCGGCCTGCTGATCATCGGCACCATCGCCGCGATCGCCAGCGCCGCGAGCAAGGACAAGCGCGAACGCGCACCCGACTATCGTTACGATCCGCCGTATCGCGACGATCAGCGTTACGAGCAGCGCGACAGCGATTATGTGCCGCCGGTCGACGACCGCCGCGGCGACGATGGCGCGGCCGCCTATGACAATGGCGACGTCCAGCGCCGCGCCGCCGACGCCTGCAGCTGGGCGGTCGAGGCCGAAATGGGCGACGACGCCCGCATCGACCGCATCGACGGCACCGAGGCGAACAACGGCGGCTGGTACGTCACCGGCACCGCGTCGCGGCTGGGCGGCGAGGTCCGCAGTTTCGGATGCAGTTACCGCAACGGCCGCGTCGTCGACGTCAGTTTTGGTTGAACGAACAACTCGATCAACAACTTAGGCAGGGCCGCGTCACCTTTGGGTGGCGCGGCCCTTCGCTTTGAAGCTGAACCCCAGCGAAACCAAGGCTGAACGCCAGATAAGCGACGGGTTCAGCGTCGTGTCACCCCCGACTCGGTAGAACATCCTCAACAGGCTGCAACGCTGCCGCCTGCGCCTGAAGGAGACCGAACCATGGCTATCAAGACCAACCTGACCAAGGCCGCAATTGGTGCGGCCACCGCTGGCGCGATGTTGATGAGCGCCGCCCCCGCCGCCGCCCGCGATCGCTACGACCGCGACGGCATCAGCGCGGGCGAAGTGATCGCCGGTGCCGTCGTCCTCGGCGGGCTTGCCGCGATCCTGTCGAGCGGCAACAACGACCGTTATGATCGTTACGATAACCGCTATCGCGGCCGCTATGACGACGCGCGCTATGGTTATGGCTATGACTATAACCGCTACGGGAACAGCCGCAGCGCGGTGAACCAGTGCGTCGGCGCGGTCGAGCGCGGCAGCCGCCGCTATGGCAACACCGACGTCACCCAGGTGACGAGCATCGATCGCAAGCGCGATGGCTATAAGGTGAAGGGCCGCGTCGTCGTCCGTGACGGTTACGGCGGCCGCTGGGGCCGCGGCGGCTATTACGACCAGGGCAAATTCACCTGCGACATTCGTTATGGCCGCGTGCAGGACATCCGTTTCTCGGGCCTGCGTTAAGAGCCGGAAAGCCCCTCCCCTCACCGGGAGGGGCTTTTTGCCGTCGCCCCCGCGAAGGCGGGGGCCGCTAGCCTGCTTGCTCAGCCAGGCTGAGTAAAGCGATAGCGGCCCCGCCTTAGCGGGGGCGACGGTATGGTGGCGGCGATGGCGCTTGCTTCGCCCCCATACCCACCGCATGATGCGGCATGATCAAAAAGAGCCTGCTCGCCGCCCTCCTGCTCATTGCGCCGACCGCTGCGCATGGACAGGACCTGACCCCCGCCGCCGATCCCGCGCGCCTGAAGGCCGATGTCGAAAAGCTGGTGTCGTTCGGGACGCGCCATACGCTGTCATCGGCCACCGATCCGAAACGCGGCATCGGCGCGGCGCGCAACTGGGGCGCCGCCGAGTTTGGGCGCATTTCCAAGGCTTGCGGCGGCTGCCTGACCATCGAACGCATCGCCGATCGCTTTGACGGGCCGCGCGCGCCGGACGGCGTCATCGTCGAAAATGTGTTGGCGATCCAGAAGGGCAGCGGCGATCCCGCGCATGTCATCATCATCGCGGGGCATATCGACAGCCGGGTCAGCGACCCGATGAACTTCACCGCCGACGCCCCCGGAGCCAACGACGATGCATCGGGCACCGCGCTGGTGATCGAGGCGGCGCGGCTGTTATCGAAGCAAAAGCATCGCGCGACGATCGTCTATGCCTTGCTGTCGGGCGAGGAACAGGGATTGTGGGGCGGGCGCCTGATCGCGCGCCATGCGAAGGAAAAGAATTGGCTGGTCGCCGCGATGCTGAACAACGACATCGTCGGCGGCATCAAAGGGACCGACGGCACGATCGTCGATAACCGCGTGCGCGTGTTCAGCGAGGGCATCCGCGCGTCGGAAGATCTGGCGGCACAGCTGGCGCGGCGCGGCATCGGCGGCGAGGATGACGGCCCGTCGCGCGCGCTGGCGAAGGCGGCGATTCGAGCGGGAAAACAAAGTCCCACGATCGGGCTCGACGTGCTCGCGGTGCGGCGTCCCGACCGTTTCCGCCGCGGCGGCGACCATCTGCCGTCGCTCGAGCTTGGTTATCCGGCGATCCGGTTCAGCGTCGGGATCGAGGATTACGACCATCAGCATCAGGATTTGCGCACCGAAAACGGCCGCAAATATGGCGACACCGTCGACGAGATGGACTTTGCCTATCTGGCGCGCGTCACCGCGCTGAACGTCGTGCTGGCCAGCGAGCTTGCTGCCGCGCCGCCCGCACCCGCCAGCGTCAGCATCGACGGCGCGGTGAGTTCGGATACCAAAGTGTCGTGGACCCCGGTCAAGGATGCGGTCGCCTATCGAGTGTACTGGCGCCGCGCCGACCGCAACGACTGGACCGACAGCCAGCTCGTCCCGGCGGATTCCGCCACCGCCGGACGGACGTTGCCCGGCGTCATCATCGACGATCATTTCTTTGGTGTTTCAGCACTTTCGGCCGACGGCAGCGAAAGCATCGTCACCTTTGGCGGCTTGCCGCCCGCGCAATAATTACCGAACACGCTATACGAATATTTACCTTCTGCTGTTAACGCGAGAACGGGACCATCATCATCGGTCGACGTGGGGGTCGGGCGACAGCATTGGGTCGCGCCATGTCAATTCCCGAGGCTCTCCCAGCCTCACCGCCTCCAGACGAAAAGCGCCAGCCGCGGCAGTCGCGCCTTGTCAAGGCGGCGCTTGCCTGCGCGCGCTTGGGAAAATTCGACGTCACCATCCGCAACGTATCCGAAACGGGCATTGGCGGGCAGGCGCCGGGTGCGCTGCATATCGGTGAACGAATCACGGTATTCCTGCCCGGTCACGAACCGATGCTGGGCACGGTGCGCTGGGTCGCGGGTACACGTTTCGGGATCCAGACCGATCACCCGGTCGAGGCCGCGCGCCTGCGTGCCGCGCACGGCAGCGGCGCGGCACCTGCCGAAAATATCGCGGGGTTCGAAATCATCCCGCCCCCGATGGCCCCAGTGCGGCGTCCGGGGCTGGTGCTGGGGAGTGCCCAGCCGGCGCATTTCGGGCGCAGCGTTTGGCAAGACAAGCGGTCGTAGGATTCCCCCTCCCACTTAGGGAGGGGAGAAGAAGTGACTGCCAACCCCCAAAAGAAAACCGGCGCGGATTGCTCCGCGCCGGGTTCCCTCGGTTAACTCTTGGCGAGGTGTAGTGCGTCAGGCGACGCGGCGCACCTCATTGCCCTCATCGTCGATGTCGCGCAGGACATAACCGCGGCCCCAGACCGTCTCGATATAATTTTCGCCTTCGCACGCCAGCGCCAGTTTCTTGCGCAGCTTGCAGATGAAGACGTCGATGATTTTGAGTTCGGGTTCGTCCATGCCGCCATAAAGGTGGTTCAGGAACATTTCCTTGGTCAGCGTCGTACCCTTGCGCAGCGAAAGCAGCTCGAGCATCTGATATTCCTTGCCGGTCAGATGCACGCGGGTCGTGTCAACCTCGACCGTCTTGGTGTCCAGGTTGACCGCCAGCTTGCCTGTCTTGATCACGCTCTGGCTGTGGCCCTTCGAGCGGCGGACGACCGCATGGATGCGGGCGACCAGCTCGTCGCGGTGGAAGGGCTTGGTGACGTAATCGTCGGCGCCAAAGCCGAACGAGCGCACCTTCGAATCCATTTCGGAAATGCCCGACAGGATCAGCACCGGCGTCTGCACCTTGGCGGTGCGCAGCTTTTTCAGCACGTCATAGCCGTGCATGTCGGGCAGGTTCAGGTCGAGCAGGATGATGTCATAATCATAGAGCTTACCCAGGTCCAAGCCTTCTTCACCCAGATCGGTGGTGTAGACGTTGAAGCCTTCGGTCGTGAGCATCGTGTCGATCGCCTTGGCGGTCGTCGGCTCGTCCTCGATCAGCAATACACGCATTGGGCACCCCTTGATTGTTTCCCACGACAGCCCTGCTTTTCCGATCGCCTGGCCATCATGCGATGCCACCGACCGACCCCATCTGCGGACTGCCGGAACATTAACCACGAAACTAATGAAGGGAAAAGGTTAATTTTGATTTAACCCGCAGAACTCCGCGAGTCGCGGCGAATCCGTACCGCCCGATTTGGGTCGTTCTACGACGTCCCGAGCGCGAGATGATCGGTATGCGCGCCGGTGCACGACCGCTTCAACGTATCGACAAGATGGTCGGCGAGCGCCCGCACTCGCGCCGGACGCAGCCGTGACGGCGGCGACAGCAGGTGCAGATACGCCTGCGGCAATGACCAGTCAGTCAAGATGCGGACAAGCGCGCCCGACGCCAGCGCTTCCTCCGCAATGAAGTCGGGCAGCGCCGCGATACCGCCGTCCGCGATAAGCAGCGGGATCATGATGTCGCCATTGTTGGTAAACAGCGGCCCGGTTGGGATCACCGTCGCATCCTCCCCGCCGCGATGGAAACGCAGCGGCGACGTGCGCTCACGGTGGCCATAGCCGATCAGCCGATGACCGGCGAGGTCGAGCGGATGACGCGGGGTGCTGTGCTGCGCCAGATAAGCGGGACTGGCAATCAGGGACGCCGCGACCGGCGAAATGGTGCGCGCGAGCAGGCTGCTGTCCTCCATCGTCGCGATGCGCAGCCCCAGGTCGATGCCCTCGGCGACGAGATCGTGGCGCGCGTCGCTCAGCATGACGTCGATCTCGACCGCCGGGTGCATCGCCAGAAAGGCGGCAATCGGCCCGCCGAGCACCTTGATCCCGAAACTCATCGGCGCGGCGAGGCGGATCGGGCCTGCCAGGTCGACGCGGTCGCCGCGCGCCGCCTCGGTCGCCGCGGTCGCCGCCGCGACCATGGCATTCGCTTCGCCGAGCAACCCTGCGCCGGCGGTCGAGACGGTGACAGTGCGCGAACTGCGATGGAGCAGCGCGATGCCGAGCGATGTTTCGAGGCGCGTCACCGCCTTTGACACGCTCGCCTTCGACATGCCCAGCGATGCGGCCGCGGCCGTAAAGCTGCCACTGTCGGCGACCGCGGCGAAACAGGCCCAGCCTTCGTAATCGGGTAAGGACACGGATGGCTCCTCGAACTTGACCGTAGCCCTGAGCTTGTCGAAGGGCGCTTCTCGGATAAGCGCCCTTCGACAAGCTCGGGGCTACGGTGCTTGTTGCAACAATTATCTCGATTCTGGAAACGATAGATTTCCATCTACGCTATTTCAGAAACAATCCCAACGACTATCTTGTCCTTAACACTGCAGCGCCGCCGGGCATCCCGCCAAGGCGCGGCGCGACAGAAAGGACAAGGCCATGATCGACATTCGCAAATTCGACACGCTGGGCCACGCCGACCACGGCTGGCTCGACGCCCGCCATCACTTTTCCTTCGCCAACTATTATGACGAAGGCCGGATGGGCTGGGGCGCGCTGCGTGTGTGGAACGACGACGCCATTGCGGCGCAGTCGGGTTTCCCCCCGCATCCGCACCGCGACATGGAAATCATCACCTATGTCCGCACCGGCGCGATTACGCATCGCGACTCGATGGGCAATCAGGGCCGCACCGCGGCGGGTGACGTGCAGGTAATGAGCGCCGGCACGGGCGTGACCCACAGCGAGTTCAACCTCGAAGATGAGGAAACGACGCTGTTCCAGATCTGGATCATGCCCGATCGGGCGGGCGGAAACCCCGGCTGGGGCGCGCGCCAGTTTCCCAAGAATGATCGCTCGGGCCAGTTCGTGACGCTGGCGAGCGGTATCGAAGGCGATGAAGCGCTGCCGATCCGCGCCAATGCCCGGGTGGCGGCGGCGACGGTAAACGCGGGTGAGAGCGTATCCTACGATCTCGACGCCGGTCGCCACGCCTATCTGGTGGCTGCCAAGGGCCGCATCCGTGTCAACGGCACCGACGCCGATCCCCGCGACGGCATTGCGCTCCGCGATGTCGGGACGATCACGGTCGAGGCGCTCGACGACGCCGAGCTGGTGCTCGTCGACAGCCTCTAAAGCCCCCCCGGGCCGCCGATGTCCCTCCCCGACGGCGGCCCACCCCGTGCCGCGAGCTTTCCCCAAGAATAGGGGCTGCTCGCGGCACCCCCTCCCCTCCAAGTTCAACGTCCATCAAAGGAGTCATCATATGTCGCATATTCTTCGCATCGACGCCTCGGCCCGCCACAGCGGATCGACCACCCGCCAGCTCGCCGACCAGCTCGTCGCCCGTCTGGTCGAACAGGGTTATGGCAGCGCCGTCACCCGCCGCGACCTGGCGATCAATCCGCCCGCGCTGCTCAACGAAGCCTGGGTCGGCGCCAATTTCACCGACGATGCCGATCGCAGCGACGATCAGCGTGCGGTGCTCGCCAGCTCGGACGAGCTGATCGCCGAACTCGAAGCCGCTGACACAATCGTCATCGGCGTGCCGGTCTATAACTTCGCCATCCCCGCCGCACTGAAGGCGTGGATCGACCAGATCGCGCGCGCCCGCCGCACCTTCCGCTACACCGAAACCGGCCCCGAAGGGCTGTTGAAGGGCAAGAAGGCCTATCTGGTCGTCGCATCGGGCGGCGTGCCGGTCGGCAGCGATTATGATTTCGCCACCGGCTATCTGCGCCACGTCCTCGGCTTTGTGGGCATCACCGACGTCACCATCATCGAAGCGGGCCAGCAGATGATGGACAGCGAAGCCGTGAACCGCGCGACCGCCGCCATCGAAGAACTGAAGCAGGCCGCCTGATCGAGAATCCTCCCTGTCGCGCAGCGATGGGGAGGTGGCAGCGCGTAGCGCTGACGGAGGGGCTCTGGCACTACCGTAGCGGCCCCTCCACCATCGCCTGCGGCGACGGTCCCCCTCCCCATGGCTTCGCCACAGGGAGGATTTTCCCTTCATCGTCACCCCGGCCTGCGCCGGGATGACCAATTGGGAGTCGCGGTTACCGATCGAAACTGGCCGTCGCCCCCCACCCAAAAGCCGACTCGCCATCCACAGCGCCACCAACCTTTCCGCTTTCGGCTGCCCCTCGCTCCGCCTATAGCGCGCCATGCTCCTTTCAGACCGTATCCTGTTCCTCGACGGCGAAGCCCTCGTGATCGACAAGCCCGCTGGCCTGCCGGTCGACGCCCCGCGCGATGGCAGCCTCAGCCTCGAGAATCATCTCGACCTCTTGAAGTTCGGCTTCAAGCGCTGGCCGCTTGCGGTGCACCGGCTCGACCGCGACACCTCGGGTTGCCTTCTCCTCGCCCGCAATCCGAAAGCGCACGGGCGTTTCACCCGCGCGTTCGAGGACCGCGCGGTCGAGAAACAATATCTGGCGATCGTCGATGGCATACCCGACGCGGACAGCGGCACGATCAACCTGCCGCTTGGCAAGGTATCGACCGCCGAGGACGGCTGGCGGATGGTCGGCGACCCGAAAGGCAAGCCGTCGATTTCGCATTGGGAAAAGCTGGCCGTCGTGGGCGAGCGGAGTTTGCTGCGTTTTCGCCCCGAAACTGGCCGCACGCATCAAATTCGCGTCCATGCGCTCGAAGGCCTGGGCTTCGCTCTGGTCGGCGATCCCGTTTACGGTCGCGGCGGCACCAAGACGCGTACGCTGCTGCACGCCGAACGGCTGGTGGTAAAACGTGACGTCAAGCCGTCCATAATTGCCGAAGCGCCCTTCCCCGACAGCTTCATCGCGCTGGGCTTTGCCGCGCCGGAGGGAGCCGCCCCGACCCGTGGCTGAGATCCCCGAAAGCGCGATTTCGGAGAAGTTTCTCGCCGGGACGGGACCGGGCGGGCAGAATGTCAACAAGGTTGCGACCGCGTGCCAGCTGCGCGTCAACGTCTATGCGCTGGGGCTCGCCCCCGATGCCTATAAGCGCTTGAAAACGCTGGCCGGCAGCCGGATGACGAGCGAGGGCGAACTGATCATTCTGGCGCGCCGCTATCGCACACAGGAAGCGAACCGCACCGACGCGCGCGCGCGCCTGTCCGAGCTGATCGACGCCGCGCTGGTCCGCCCCGAGCGCCGCATCAAAACCAAACCGAGCAAGGCCGCCAAAGCGCGCCGCGTCGACAGCAAGAAAGCGCGCAGCAGCATCAAGGCCGGGCGCGGCCGGGTGCGCAGCCCAGAGTAAACGGCATGTTTACGATCCTGCGCTAGATGGCTCCGGACCAAGCGAGCGGAGCGGTACATGGGCGAGATCGTGAAATCGGTATTGATGGGGCTGGGCTGCCTCAGCATCATGAGCTTTGTCGGTTGCAGCATGATGGGCGCCGGCGTGATGGTCGCGGCAGACCGCGCCGCCGACGCGGCGCGCGACGAGCAACGCTCTGAAACCGGACAGAAATCCCCATGGGATAAGTAACCGACAAGCGGGCGATTGACAGCCACCTTGTCCAGCGCGATCGCCAGGCGGTGACCAGCCTCTACCGCCTCGATGCCCCCGCCACCGCGATTGCCGCGGCCTTTGCTGCCGAGGCGGGCGACGATCCGTGGAGCGGCGATTATGTCGCGCCCGCGCGGCCCGCGCCGGTGATCGTCAGCGACGGTCGCGGCGGCGCGCGCCGCTTTCTGCGCCCGAAATTGTGGGGCGTCCCGCCTCCGCCGCGCGGCGACCGGCCCGTGACGCACGTCCGCAACCTCGCCAGCCCGTTCTGGATCGGGACATTGCGTCACGCCGAACTGCGCTGCCTGATCCCCGCAACCGCCTTTGCCGAGTGGTCAGGGCCAGCAGGCGCACGCCGCCAGCAGTGGTTTTCAATCCCGTCGCAGCCCATTTTCGCCTTTGCCGGGATCCACCGCGACGGCGAAGATTGGCCCTGTTTTGCGATGCTTACGACCGACCCCAACCGGTTGGTCGGCCAGTATCAGCCGCATGCGATGCCGGTGATCCTGCACCCCGACCAGCATGCGACCTGGCTCAGCAGCGAATGGCGCGATGCGGTCGCGGTCGCCGCGTCCTTTCCGGCGCAGTTGATGACGGTGACCGATAGCCCGCCGATGTAGGCGAAATTCACCATATCTCTTCACTTCGAGGTAACCACCGGCGCGCTAAAAGCTCCGGAATGAACACATAAGAACTGGGACCAAAGCAGTGTTGGGCAATCGCATTATCGAAACCAAACGACCCGCCGTCACCGGTCGCCGCGCCGAGCGCGCACCGGTGCAGGCGCGAGCGCGCTACCGCGAGGCCGGGTTGAACCCCTTCGACGTCGAACTGTTCGATCTGTCGTCGACCGGATTTCGCATGGTGACCTTTTTCCGGCCGCAGATCGGCAAGCATATCTGGGTCAACCTGCCGGGACTGCAACCGATCGAAGCCGTCGTCCGCCGCGCCGACGGCAACAGCTATGGGTGCGAATTCATCCACCCGCTGCACCCGTCGGTGGCGAAGCATTTGCAGGTCAAGCTGCGCCAGAGTTGAACGCTCCTCCCTGTCGCGCAGCGACAGGGGGACACGGGCCTCAGCCTGTCGGCTTCTCCGACTTGTTCAGAATATGTTTCCATTCGGCGGGCGTCACGCGTCCGACCGACAGCCGCGACTGACGGATCAGGTCCATATCGGCAAGCTTCGGATCAGCCTTGATCGCGGCCAGCGTCACCGGATGCTTGAGCGCCCGCACCGGTTCGACGCGCACCACCACCCACGGCGAGCCTTCTTCGGCGGTCGGATCGGGGAACGCCGTTTCGGTGATGCGCATGATCCCGACGCATTCCTTGCCGATATTGCTGTGGTAAAACAGCGCTTCGTCGCCAACCCGCATCGCTTTCAGGTTCAGCTTGGCGGTGTGATTGCGCACCCCATCCCAGATGCCGGTGCCTTCGCGCACCAGCTGCTCCCACGGATAGGCGTCGGGTTCGGATTTCATCAGCCAATATTGCTTGCTCATGGACAGCGGCTTAGCCGAGCCGCAGGCGCGGCGGAAGGCGCCTTTTTTCCTTTCGCTGCGACGCGGCAGCGCCTAAATCTGATTCATGTCAAAGACGCGCCGGCGGCCCTTCGCCATGGCGTGCCACAGCACCAACATATTGGACCTTACAGCATGACCGCCGCCGTTCCCGTCATTTCCATGTCGTTGCCCGCCGAAAAATTCGCTGCGGAATTCGGCGCATCGTTCGAACGCTTCGGCTTTGCGATGATCACCGATCATGGCATCGACGCCGCGCTGATCGACGATGCTTGGGCAAAAGCGAAGGATTTCTTTGCACTGCCCGAAGAGGTCAAGCGCACCTATCATATCCCCGGCGGCGGCGGCGCGCGCGGCTATACGCCGTTCGGCACCGAGATCGCCAAGGGTGCGAAGGAAGTCGACCTCAAGGAATTCTGGCACGTCGGGCGCGACCTGCCCGCCGGGCACCGCCTCGCCGCGCAACAGCCGAACAACGTCTGGCCCGCCGAGGTCGACGGCTTCCGTCCGGTTTATGATAAGTTGTTCGCCGAGTTCGACCGCGTCGGCGGCCAGCTCCTGTCGGGCATCGCACGTTACCTTGGCCTTGCGCCCGATTTCTTCGACGACACGGTGAAGGACGGCAACAGCGTGATGCGCCTGCTCCACTATCCGCCGGTTGCGGCCCGCGCCAAGGGCATCCGCGCCGAGGCGCATGAGGATATCAACACGATCACGTTGCTGCTCGGCGCCGAAGAGGCCGGGCTCGAAATCCTCGACAAGGACGGCAGCTGGCTACCGGTCAGCCCGCCCCCGGGCGCGATGGCGGTCAATGTCGGCGACATGCTCCAGAGGCTGACCAACAACAAGCTGCCGTCGACCACCCACCGCGTGCGCAACCCCGACGAAGGCCGCGCGAGCGTGGCGCGCTATTCGATGCCGTTTTTCCTGCACTTCCGCTCGGATTATCCGATCGAAACGCTGGAAAGCTGCATCGATGATGCGCATCCGAACCGATACCCGACGCCGATCTCCGCGGATGATTATTTGCAGGAGCGGTTGCGGGAGATTGGGTTGAAGAAGTAGGCGCCCCCCTCATTCGTCATCCCGGACTTGATCCGGGATCCAGACGACGGCGCAGGGATGGATCCCGGATCAAGTCCGAGATGACGAGAGCGGGATGTCGGCTTTGGGGTGGTTAGCTGCCCTAAACTCCTCTCCCCTTGAGGGAGAGGATAGCGCAGCTTGCTCCGTCCGGAGCTAGCGAAGCTTGGAGAGGGGGGTGGACGCCAGCAGGCGTAAACCCCCTCTCAACTGCGGCTAGGCAGCAAGCTGCCAAGCCTCCGTATCTCTCCCTCAAGGGGAGAGAGAAAATGACGTACGTCCGCAATCGATCGTGAGCGGTCACCGCCCCTCCCAATAGTCAAACGCCGCCTGCTGCTGCTCGCGAATTAACCGGGCCGCCGCGGCGCCCTCCCACGGGCCGTCATAGCCGAGCAGCAAGGCGGTCCCCCCGACCCACCAGCCCTGCCCGGGCAGGCGGTCGCTCTCGCGCACCACCAGCACCGCGAGGTCCGGTTCGCCATCCAACGCGCACAGCCGGTCGACCTCGGCCAAGGTCTTGCACAGCGCGCGCATCTTGGGCCGGGTGAAGCGGAACCCCAGGTCGCCGAGCAATTCGGAATAGCTGACCGCGCGGCCCTCTCGCGCGGCTTCGGTCAGGATCGCGCGGATGCGCGGGGCGTCGCCGAGGGCGCTGGCGTCGGCGGCCAGCGCCTCGCTGCCTAGACCCCCGTCTAACGCGCCTTTGGCGGCCATGGGATGAAACCGGAAGTGCGCGCGACATAGGCGGCATAGTCGGGCCGCGTCTTGTGCAGCCCCTTTTCGAGCAGCGCCTTGCCCGACCATTTGGTGAGGGTGAAGGTCAGGAACAGCGGCCCGATGACGCTCGCCAGCGCGACCCACGGCCCGATGTCGGCGGCGATCAGCCACAATCCCCACCAGGTCAACGCGTCGCCGAAATAATTGGGATGGCGCGTGTAGCGCCAGAGCCCGGTGTCGAGCACCTGCCCCTTGTTCGCGGGATTCTTGCGGAACGCATCGAGCTGTGCATCGCCGATCGTTTCGAACGCGATGCCGATCAGCGCCGCGACCACGCCGACGATGGCGAGAATACCAACGCCCTCCGTCGCTGCCTCCCCGCTCGCCCAGATGCCGATCTGCGCCGGCAGGCAAGTGATGAACAGCAAGGGCGCCTGCGTCAGGAACACGGTGAGCAGCGCCGTCTTGGCCCAGCTCCATTTCTTCGTTTCCATCGTCCGCGCCAGGATCCTGGCATAGCGCGGATCTTCGCCATGCCCCACCCAGCGGACGGTCAGATGGATGGCGAGCCGCAGCCCCCACAGGCTGGTCAGCCCGAGTAGTAACTTGGCGTGGAGCGCATCGAACCCCGCCTGCCACGCCGCACCCCACGCCAGCAGGACCATGCCGAATGCCCAGAAGGCGTCGATGAACGACACGTCGCGGATCGCCACTGATATCGCCCACAGGATCAGGATCACCCCCAGCAGTCCGGCAAAATTGATCGCCAGCAGCAACAGCAGGTCGGTCATGCGCGCATCTCCAATTCGGGGCCGTCGTCGCCGACAATATCGTCGATCGAGCGCACCGCGCGCTCGGGAAATTTCGGAATGCAGGTGCGATAGACCTCGAGCACCTTCAGCATATCGGCGCGAAAATCGCCGCTCGGCCAGATCAGGGGGCCGAGCCCGCCGGTCTTGGTTCCATAGTCCATCATGCCGACGACCATCGGCACCTTCGCCGCCATGGCGATCTGGTAAAAGCCGGTGCGCCATTTCTGGGTCTTGGCGCGCGTCCCCTCGGGCGCGACGGTCAGCATGAATTCGGTGCGGCGCGCGAACTCGTCGACCATCTGCTGGACGACATTGCCGCCGCCGCGTCGGTCGACCGCGACACCGCCCATCTGGCGGATGAAGCCGCCGAGCGGCCAGCGGAACAGCGACAGTTTCGCCATGAAATGCGGCCGGATTTTCAGATCGGCGGTGAGCCCCAGGAAATTGACGAAGTCCCAATTGCTGGTGTGCGGCGCCGCGATCAGGATGAAGCGGCGCGGTTCGGGGACGACGCCGACGGCCTTCCAGCCACGGATGCGGTACATCGCCAGCAGCAAGCGCCGCACAAAGCGTGCCACCGGACCCGGCGGTTCATCGATGATGGCTGTCACGCACTCTCCTCTACCCGGCGCACGGCTTGCGCGAAAGATCGGGGCTTCGCAAGAGGGCGCGATGACGGGTTGCGGCTCGCGGTGCTTTCTGCTCCCTTCATCAGCCGGAACGGGGAGAGAAATTCGATGAAAAAGCTGGCTGTTTTACTGTTGTCCGCGCTGGCGGTGGGGACGCCCGCGCTGGCCGCCGATCCGGCACCGCGCCCCGACCAGCTGGCGTTTCGCGAAATTTACAAGGAACTCGTCGAAACCAACACGACCCTGTCATCGGGCAGCTGTACGCTCGCCGCCGAACGCATGGCGGCGCGGCTCAAGGCGGCGGGCATTCCCGACAGCCAGCTGACCCTGTTCGCGACGCCCGACAAGCCCAAGGAAGGAGGGCTGGTCGCGGTCTATCCCGGCACCTCAAAGACCGCAAAGCCGATCCTGCTGATCGCGCATATCGACGTCGTCGAGGCGAAGCGCGAGGATTGGGAGCGCGACCCCTTCATCATGGTCGAGGAAAATGGCTATTTCTATGGTCGCGGCACCGCCGACATCAAATCGCAGGCGGCGGTGTGGGTCGATACGCTGATCCGTTTCCAACAGGCGGGCTATAAGCCCAGAAGGACGGTCAAGATGGCGCTGACCTGCGGCGAGGAGACCAATGGCGCGTTCAACGGGATCGAATGGCTGGCCGCGAACAAGCGCGATCTGATCGACGCCGAATTTGCCCTCAACGAAGGCGGCGGCGGCGACAGCGACGGGAAAGGCAAGGTGATCGGCCAGTCGGTGCAGGTCGGCGAAAAGACGTTCGCCAACTTCCGCCTCGAAACGCGCAACCCCGGCGGCCATAGCTCGGCGCCGGTCCCCGACAATGCGATCTACCAGCTCACGCGTGCGGTGACGAAGATCGAGGAACATCGCTTCCCTGCCGAAATGACCGATACCACGCGGCGCTATTTTGCCGAGGCGGGTGCGTTGCGCGCCGATGCCACCGGCGCCGCGATGGTCGCGCTGGCGAAGAATATCGGCGACGAGGACGCCGAGGCGATCGTCAACAAGGACCCGTTCCTGCACAGCAATTTGCGCACCACCTGCGTCGCGACGCTGCTCGACGGCGGCCACGCCGCCAACGCGCTGCCGCAGCGCGCCGGGGCGAACATCAATTGCCGTATCTTTCCCGGCCACAGCATCGAATCGATCAGGGACGAACTGGCGAAGTTGATCGGCGATCCCGGCGTCACGGTCACCCAGCTGCCCCCCAAGCGCCCAGCCCCTCCCGCGCCGCCGCTCGATCCCAAGATCATCGGCCCGATGCAAAAGCTGGTCGACAAATATTGGCCGGGGCTGAAGGTCATCCCGTCGATGGCGAACGGCTATACCGACGCGACGTTCCTCGGCGCCGTCGGCATCCCGACCTATGGCATCCCCGGCATGTGGGGCGACCCCGACGGCAATGGCGCGCACGGGCTGAACGAGCGGATGGAGGTGAAATCGGTGTATGTCGGGCGCGATTATATGTTCGATCTGGTCAAGGCTTATGCCGATTGAGCACATCAAACGGCAGTCTCGACGCTATGCACAAACCCACATTTGTGGTAATGTGCGAAGCTGATGTCTGGAGTTTTGATATGAGCCGCCTGACGATCGATATTTCGGATCAGCAGCACCAGAATTTGAAGGCGCTGGCTGCGCTGCAAGGGAAGACGATCCGGCAATATGCGCTCGAACGTCTGTTTCCCGAACCAACCGGCGACGATGAAGCGTGGCACGAGCTGAAAACCCTGTTGCAGCAGCGCATTGGCAACGGGCTGGCCGGTGACTTTTCGGGCAAAAGTATCGACGCGATCGTCGCAGAGGAACTGGCGACGGACCGCGACGCTTGACGCCTCGCTATGTCTTGCTTCCGTAAGCGGAGGCCGACCTTCGGGCGATTATTCACTATACGCGCGCCGAATGGGGAGATGCGCAAACGCGGAACTATGTCGCGAAACTGACTCGATGCATCGAGAATATCGCAGGCGGCGGGCGGACGGGAAAGGATTTGAGCGATATCCATCCCGGATTGCGGGTGGTTCATTGCCAGCACCATTATATTTTCTGCCTGCCGCGCGAGAATGCCGCCGCGCTGGTGGTCGCAATTCTGCACGAACGCATGGATTTGATGACGCGACTGGCCGACCGATTGAACTAGTCGCTCTGATACAAGCATGGCGGGCATTGACGACGTCGTCACGGCGACGTGGGCGCGAAGCGGAACCCACGCCCCCGATCGCCCTTTGCCTTGACGCGCTAGCCTTGCTATCGCGCCGCGACCATGGCGACCACCACCGACGATCCCGACAATCCTGAACCCGTTCCCGGCATGACCGACACGCCGTTCGGCAGCGCGCTGTCCGAACGCTATCTGGTCTATGCGCTGTCGACGATCACCGCACGGTCGCTTCCTGATCTCCGCGATGGATTGAAGCCCGTGCACCGCCGCCTGCTATGGGCGATGCGCGCGATGCGGCTCGACCCGTCGCAAGGGTACAAAAAATCGGCACGCGTCGTCGGCGACGTCATCGGCAAATTTCACCCGCACGGCGACACCGCGGTTTACGACGCGATGGTCCGCCTCGCGCAGGATTTCTCGCTCCGTTACCCGCTGGTCGACGGCCAGGGCAATTTCGGCAATATCGACGGCGATAACGCTGCGGCGTATCGTTACACCGAAGCGCGGCTGACCCGCGTCGCGATCGACCTGATGCAGGGGCTCGACGAGGGCACGGTCGATTTCAGGCCGACCTACAATGGCGAGGACGAAGAGCCCGAGATTATGCCCGGGCTGTTCCCCAACCTGCTCGCCAATGGCGCGAGCGGGATTGCGGTCGGCATGGCGACGAACATTCCGCCGCACAATGCCGCCGAGGTGATCGACGCCGCGCTGGTGCTGATCGAAAATCCGCGCGCTGAACTGTCCGAGCTGCTCGAGCATGTGAAGGGGCCCGACTTCCCGACCGGCGGCATCGTCGTCGACGGCGCCGAGACGATCCGGCAAGCCTATGAAACGGGGCGCGGCGGTTTTCGCGTCCGCGCGCGCTTTTCGACCGGCAAGCTGGAAAGCGGCGGGTGGGAAGAAAGCGGTATCGAGAAGCAGTCGGGCGGCACCTGGCAGCTCGTCATCAGCGAAATTCCTTATGGGGTCGCCAAGGGCAAGTTGATCGAGCAGATCGCGCAGCTGATCGCCGACAAGAAATTGCCGATCCTCGAAGATGTCCGCGACGAAAGCGCCGAGGATTTGCGCATCGTGCTCGAGCCCAAGAGCCGCAATGTCGATCCCGACATATTGAAGGAAAGCCTGTACCGGCTGACCGACCTCGAAAGCCGCTTTGCGCTCAACCTCAACGTCCTCGATGCGACGCGCACGCCGAAGGTGATGGGGCTGCACCAGCTGCTCACCGAATGGCTCCAGCACCAGATCATCGTACTCGTCCGCCGCGCGCAGCACCGGATCGCCAAGATCGACGACCGGCTGGAGCTGGTCGCGGGCTATATCATCGCTTTCCTCAACCTCGATCGGATCATCGAGATCATCCGTACCGAGGACGAGCCAAAGCCAGTGATGATCGCCGAATTCATCCTGACCGACCGGCAGGCCGAGGCAATATTGAACATGCGGCTGCGGTCCTTGCGCAAGCTGGAGGAAATGGAGCTGAAGCGCGAGCAGGCCGACCTGACCGCCGAGCGCGAGGAGCTGGCGAAGCTCGTCGAAAGCCCGGCGCGGCAGAAAACCCGGCTGCGCAAGGATCTGGAAAAGCTGCGCGCGGTTTACGGGCTCGAAACCTTGCTCGGCGCACGGCGCACGACGATCGCCGAGGCCGCGCCGGCGCGCGAAATCCCGCTCGACGCGATGATCGAAAAGGAACCGGTCACGGTGATCCTGTCGAAACGCGGCTGGATCCGCGCCCAGCGCGGCCATGTCGCCGCCGACCAGTGGAGCGAGTTCAAGTTCAAGGAAGGCGACGAGTTGCTGTTCGCCGCGCACGCCCAGACGACCGACAAGCTGTTGATTGCGGCGAGCGACGGGCGGTTCTTCACCGTCGGCGCCGACAAGCTGCCCGGCGGACGTGGCTTTGGCGAACCGCTGCGGCTGATGGTCGACATCGATCCCGAAGCCAGGATTGTCGCGATGATCCCGGCCAGCGCCGATGGCCGCCTGCTCCTCGCCTCGACGAGCGGCCACGGCTTTATCGCGCAAATGGCCGAGGTGGTGGCCGAAACGCGCAAAGGCCGGAACGTCGTCAACCTCAAGACCGGCGCTCAGCTTGCGGTCGTGCGGCCGATCAGCGCCAGCGACGACAGCGTCGCCGCGGTGGGCGAAAACCGCAAACTTGTCGTGTTCCCGATCAGCGAAGTGCCGGTTATGGCGCGCGGTCAGGGCGTCATGCTGCAACGATACCGCGACGGCGGGCTGTCCGACGCGGTGAGCTTCGCCTTTGCCGAAGGATTGAGCTGGGCGATGGGCGGCGACACCGGGCGCACCCGGACCGAAACCGACCTTGTCCCCTGGCGCGTCGCGCGCGGCGCCGCGGGGCGGATGCCGCCGACCGGCTTTCCGCGGAACAATCGTTTCGGCTGAACCTAATTTCGCGTCGCCGTAAATCGCTTCTTTACTCTCCCTCCTCTAGGTCATGGCCAATGGGGAAAGGTCGCACAAAACCCGCTGTTATGCCTATCGATAGAACCGGCGAAGACCGGCCCTTGCTGTTCGTCGGCTGGATCGACGCCCTTCCCGTGCCAGCAGCGTTGATCCGCCCGCTGGCGCGCGGCAATTTTCGCCTGCACGCCAGCAATGTTGCATTCGACCGCCTGCGCCTGTCGCCTGCGGGCGCCGACGCCCCGATCGCCTTGCTGCGTGCGATCGAACGCGCGGCGCAGAACCCCGACGATACCCAGGAATTTTCGTGCCAGCTCGGCGAAGGCGTCGCGGCGCGCGACCTGCGCGGTTCGATCGGGCCGCTGCCCACCGAATCGGGCGACGAAAGCCTGTTCCTGCTGACGCTGATCGACCGCACGCAGGAAATGATGACCGAGCGCAATTTGCGCCGCGAACTGGTGTCGGACAGCCTGACCGGCCTGCCCAATCGCGCCGGGTTCGAAGAAATGGTCGAACAGCGCGGCGTGACCGACGGTGTCGGCGCCGATCATGCGATCCTGCTGCTCGATCTCGCCCGTTTCAGCCGCATCAACGAACATATCGGCCCGATGGCGGGCGACGAGCTGATCATCACCGTCGCGCGGCGACTGAAATCGTCGCTGCGCAGCGGCGACATATTGGCGCGCACCGGCGGCGACGAATTTGCCATTTCGACCCGCGTCGCGGGTGGCCGCGCCGATGTGCGCGAAATGGCGCGTCGGATCCGCGGCTGTTTCGACCACCCGTTTCGGATCGGCGAACTCAAGGTCAGCGTCGACTGCGCGCTTGGCTGCGCGATCCAGCCGACAAGCGAAACCGACGTCGCCGACCAGATCCGCCACGCCCAGATCGCGCTGAAACGCGCCAAGCAGACCGATCGCATCGAAATCTACGAACCCGAATCGGCGATGCTGTCGGACAATCGGTTCGGGCTGGAAACCGAACTGCGCAATGCGATCGAGGAAGATCGGCTGCACCTCGCCTTTCAACCGCTGATCGAGCTTGCAACCGGGAAGGTCGCCGGGTTCGAGGCGCTCGCCCGTTGGGACAAGCAGGACGGCCATTCGATCTCGCCCAGCGAATTCATCCCCATTGCCGAAGATTCGGGCCTGATCGTCCCGCTCGGACAATGGGCGATCGGCAAGGCGGCGGCCGTACTGGCGGACTGGGACCAGCAGAATGGCGGCAAGGTCGTCGACTGCTATTTCTCGGTCAACGTCTCGGCGATCCAGCTGCTGCGCGACGATGTTGCCGCAGTCGTGCGCCAGGCGCTCGACACGCACAAGATCGGCGGCGAACGGCTGATGATCGAGCTCACCGAAAGCGCGATCATCGGCGATCCCGATCTGGCGCTGTCGGTGCTCAGCGAACTGAAGTCGCTCGACGCCCGCGTCGCGATGGACGATTTCGGCACCGGCTATTCGAACCTCGCCTACCTCCAGCGGCTGCCACTCGACGTGCTCAAGATCGACCGCAGCTTCGTCGAACATATGGTCGACGACCGCGACAAGGTGGCGATCGTCCGCACGATCCAGAGCCTCGCCGAAGTGCTGGGGATGAAGACAACCGCTGAAGGCGTCGAAACCGCCGACCAGGCACGGCTGCTGTCGGCACTGGGGTGCGATTTCGGCCAAGGCTATCTCTTTGCGCGCCCGATGCACGGCGGCGAAGCGCTAGCCTATTGGCGTCAGTCGCTGGTTCGCGCGATCTTCTGATCGACAAGCTCGGCGACGAGCTCGGCGATTCTGGCCGAACCCGGAAAATCCTCCGCCACCCACGCTGCCTCGACCGCCTTCAGGATTCGCGCCACTTCTGGCCCGGCCGCGATCCCGCGCGCGACGATGTCGCCGCCCCGGATCGGCAGCACCGGTACTTCCCAGCCTGCCAGATCGCGCGCGCGCGCAGCGTCTCCAGCAATCAGATGGACATCGCGGGCGGCCTCGATACCGATGCGGTACGCGAGCTGGCGCACCGGACGCGCGGTATCGCCGCGATGTCCCGCAATCGCGGCCAGATATTTGCGTTGCCGCGTCGACAGCCGCAGGCGGCTCGCGACCTGTTCGGCGGCGCCCGGGTCGGCGGACAACAGCGCCGCAAGCCGACGATGCGCCGCGACGGGTACGCCCGCCTCCACTTCATTGGCGATCAACCGGTCAAGCGTGGCCGCGAAATCGCGATCGAGTTCGGGCAGCATCACCGCAAAAATGCCGTCGGCCGCCATCTGCCCGACAATGGCGCGCGGGTCGGGCAGCGCCAATATCTTGGTCAGTTCGTCGGCGATGCGCTCGCGCGACAGGCTCTTGAGCGACTGGCGTGCTTCGATGACCGCGGCATGGCTGTCCGCATCCAGTTCGCCCCGCCCGAAACGCGCCGCAAAGCGATAGAAGCGCAGGATGCGCAGATGATCTTCGGCAATCCGCGTCGCCGCATCGCCGATGAACCGCACGCAGCCAGCGCGAAGATCGTCGACCCCGCCGAAATAGTCATCGACCGCCCCGGTATCGGGATCGGCATAAAGCGCGTTGATCGTGAAATCGCGCCGCGCCGCATCGTCGCGCCAATCCTCGGCGAAGGCGACCGTTGCGCGGCGCCCGTCGGTTTCGACGTCGCGGCGCAGCGTGGTGATTTCGTGATGGTCGCCGCTGGCGATCGCGGTCACGGTGCCATGCGCGATACCCGTCGGGATCACCTTGATGTCGGCCGCCTCCAGCCGCCGCGTCACCTCCTCTGGGACGAGCGGGGTCGCGAGGTCGACATCGGTGACCGGCAGCCCCAGCAGCGTGTCGCGCACCGCGCCGCCGACGATCCGGACCGATCCGCCAGCGTCGGTCAGCGCCGCAACGATCCGGCGCAACCCCGGTCGCCCGCGCCAATCGGCCTCGGGAAGCACGCTCACCGGTGCCAGTCCGTCGGCATCCGCCGCGCCAGATTGATGATGATCCCCGCGGTCACGCCCCAAATCCGCCGACCCTGCCAGTCCATGTCATAATAATGTCGATCCTGACCCTGCCAATGCGCTTGCTGGCGCTGGTAATTGGCGGGATCGAACAAAATGTCGAGCGGGACTTCGAACCAATCCTCGACCTCGTCGGGATTGGGATCGAGCGGCAGGTCGGGCGGAATGACGCCGAGTACCGGGGTGATGATATAGCCGCTGCCCGACCGATAGGGCTCGGTCACTCCGGCGACCATCACGTCGCGCGGGCTGAGGCCGATCTCTTCCTCGGCCTCGCGCAGCGCGGCATCGATCGCGTCGCGATCGTCGGGATCGATCTTGCCACCCGGGAAGGCGACCTGCCCCGCATGGCTGCGCAGCCACTGCGGGCGCTGGGTCAAGATGACGCCGGGGTCGGGGCGATCGGTAAAGGCGATCAGAACGGCGGCATCGCGCAGCGTCGGCGTCCCCAGATACGCCTCATCCTCCCCCGCATCGGGCAGCAGATTGTCGAGCGCCGCGCGCAGCTTCGCCGACAGCATCAGCAGTCGACCAGCGGAAATGGCGCGCCATTCGACCAGAGCGTCGGGGGATCGCTGTTGTCGGCGAGCGCCATTTCGACGATCTCATAATAGAGCGCGCGATCGATCCGCGCCTCGAGCGCGTTGCCCAACGCGCCCCGGACATGCAGCCGTGGGTCGGGGCTGTCGGGGTCGTTGCCAAAGCTGAGCGGGTGATCGGGCCCGGCCATCACCAGATCGTCGGTATCGAGGCGGAAGACGAGCTTGCGGGCCTTACCCTCTCCCTCGCTTTTCATCTCGACCGCACGGAATGGCGTGTCCTCGACCGCGATGCTCAGCTTCTCGGCGGGGGTGACAAGGACATGGCTGCCATCGGCTTCGCGGCGCAGGATCGTCGAGAACAGCTTCACCATCGCGGGGCGGTTGATTCGTCCGCCTTCGTGAAACCAGCTGCCGTCGGCGCGGATTTCCATGAAACTGTCGCCCTCGCGCTCGGGGTGCCATTGCTCGACCGGCGGCAATTTGCGCGCCGCGAGCAGTTCGGCGGCTTCGGCGAGCGAGATCTGCGCGAAGTCCTTGGGCAGCGAAGGCGCGGGGGTGACCATGGGACCGACATAGGGGGGCTAACGGATCGTGCAAGTCGCCGCGTGGGTCGATCGACCGAGCTGCGCCCCTGCGAAGGCAGGGGCACTGGCTTTACCGCGGCCCGATCATCCCTGCCGCAGTCGGCAAGCCATGCCCGTTCACCGCGCGCGCCAACAGGCGTCGCTGCTCAAATGGTCCTGGCAGATCCCACGCCGCCGTTGCATCAGCATCAAAGCCAAAGAAGCGCCCGTAATATTCAGGATCGCCGATCATCATCAGCGCGCCGTCGGCCTCCGTCTCCGCCGCGGCGAGCATATGCGCCATCAGAACCCGCCCATGCCCACCGCGCTGGAGGTCGGGGCGCACCGCGACCGGGCCGACCATCACCAGCGGCGTGACCACACCATCGGGCGAGCGATGCGCCACCGGCCAGCACTGGATCGTGCCGATCAGCGCGCCCGCCTCGACCAGCGCAAAGCTCAGCGCCGGAACGGCCTCGGCGCCGCTGCGGATGCGATAGGCGGTTCGGCCAAAGCGGTCGCTCCCGAAAGCCGCATCGAGCAAAGCCTCGACCGCTTGCGGTGCAATCTCCGACAATGGAAGTAACTCGACCAACGCGCGCCCTTTCGCTAATGCGGCGGCGCTTTAGGGTCCGGGGCCGACATTGCAAAGTCGAATGTCGTCGCGGCAGGGACAGGATTTCTTGTGACCGATACATTGTGGCTGGAGGTGGACGGGCTGATCGCCCAGGTGCTGACCGGCATCTATTCCGAGGAAACCCACCTGCCGCAGCCGCTTCGCATCGGGGTGCGCGCGCGGCTGGCGATGGCCGATCATTATGACCCGACCACGCCGCTCAGCGCGTCGAAAAACTACATGCACCTGAAATTCGCCGCGACCGAGGGCATTCCCAAGGATGTCCATTTCGTGCTGATCGAAAGCGTCGCCGACCATATCATCGACACTTTGTTCCTGCAGGACGACAAGGTCGAGGAGGTCGAGGTGAAGATCGTCAAGCTGGCGATCGCCGAGGAAGGCGAAGAAATCGGCATCACGATGCGGCGCGCGCGCAAATGACGCAGAAGCTCGCTCTCGTGACGGGCGGGCTCCACCGCGTCGGCGCCGCGATTTCGGCGCGGCTGGCGCGCGAGGGCTATGCGCTGGCGATCCACAAGCGCAGCCCGGGCGACGCCGATCCGGTGCTCGCTGACGCGCTCGCCGAGACCGGCGCGATTAGCCACCGTTTCGCCGCCGACCTGGCCGATCCTGCCGCGGTCGATGCCTTGATCCCCGCGGTGACCGACAAATTCGGCCGCGCGCCCGATCTGCTGGTTAACAATGCCGCGCTGTTCGCCGAGGGTGAATGGGCCGATCTGTCCGCGGCGGCGCTCGCAGAGATGATGCAGGTCAATCATCATGCGCCGGTGATGCTCGCCAAAGCGCTCGTCGCCGCGAGCGAAGGCCTGCGCCCCGCGATCGTCAATATTATCGACCAGCGCGTCGCGCAGCCGGTACCCGATCAGATCGCCTATAGCCTTTCGAAATCGGCGCTGTGGCAGGCGACCGCGACGCTAGCCGTCGCTTTCGGTGGCCGCGCACGCGTCAATGCGGTTGCGCCGGGGCTGACGCTGGCGACCGACGATTATTCGGCGGCGCAGATAGAGCGGCTCGCCGGGCGGATGCCGCTGGGTGCCTTGCCAACCCCGGCGCAGATCGCCGATGCGGTGGTGTATCTCGCGCGTGCGGAAGCCGTGACCGGGCAAACGATCTTCGTCGACGGCGGCGCGCATCTGGCGCCGATGGGCAGGGATTTCGTGGCGTTGGAGCGGGATTAAAACCGTCGCCCCGCGCAGGCGAGGCCGCTGTCGGTTTAAGCAGTAACGACGGAGAAAGCCGCTGGCGGCCCCCGCCTTCGCGGGGGCGACCGTCTTTCAATAAATATGCACCGCCTTGGTCACCAGATACCCGTCCAGCCCCTCCGGCCCACTTTCACTGCCAAAGCCCGATTCCTTGATCCCGCCGAACGGCATGTCGTTTGCCGAAATCACGAAGCTGTTGATCCCGACCATCCCGCTCTCGATACCATCGGCGATCCGGTTGATGCGGCGGCCGTTCTCGGTGAACGCAAAGGCGGCGAGGCCATAAGGCAGCCGGTTCGCCTGCTCCAACGCCTCATCCTCGGTCGCGAACGGACGGATCAGCGCCATCGGGCCAAAGGGCTCGTTGTTCATCGCATCGGCATCGAGCGGCACGTCGGCAAGCGCGGTCGGCTGGAAGAAATAGCCGTCACCAGTCGCCGCGCCGCCGGCGATCACGCGCGCGCCCTTGGCCGTCGCATCAGCGACGAGTGCTTCCAACGCAGGAATGCGGCGCGCGTTGGCGAGCGGTCCCATCTGGGTATCGGCGTCGAGCCCGCTGCCGATCTTCACCTTCTTGGTACGCTCGGCAAACCCCGTGACGAAGGCGTCGTAAATCCCCTCCTGCACATAGAAGCGCGTCGGCGAGACACAGACCTGCCCCGCGTTACGGAACTTCTGCATCACCACGCGGTCGAGCGTGGCTTCAAGGTCGCAATCGTCAAAGATCAGCACCGGGGCATGGCCGCCCAATTCCATCGTGATCCGCTGCACCCGATCGGCGGCGAGCTTCATCAGATGTTTGCCCACCGCGGTCGAGCCGGTGAAGCTGACCTTGCGGATCACCTCGCTACCCAACAGGTGACGGCTGATCATGTCGGGGTTGCCGTAAACGAGCTGGACAACGTCGCCGGGGATGCCCGCGTCGGCGAGGCAGCGCATGATCGCGCTGGTGCAGCCGGGGGTTTCCTCGGGCGCCTTCGCGATCACCACGCAGCCCGCGGCGAGCGCGGGGGCAATTTTCTTGACCATCAGATTGACGGGAAAATTCCACGGACTGAACGCCGCGACCTGACCCACCGGCTGCCGCAGCACCATCGCGCGCTGCCCCGCAGGGCGCTGTACCACCCGGCCCTCGATGCGCTTCCCTTCCTCGGCAAAATATTCGAGCAGCGACGACGCCGACAACACTTCGCCGCGCGCCTCGGCGATCGGCTTGCCCTGTTCGAGCGTCAGCAGCGTCGCGATATGGTCGGCGCGCTCGCGGATCAGCCCCGCCGCCTTGCGCATCAGCGCCGCGCGCTCGTCGGGGGTCTTGGCGCGCCACACCGGCCAGCCGCGCGCCGCTGCCGCGAGCGCCTCGTCGAGATCGGCGGCGGTCGCCACGGGCAGATCGGCGATCGCCGCCGCGGTCGCAGGATTATACACCGGCCGCGCATCGCGCCCCTCACCGCTCCGCCAGGCGCCGTTGATGAAGAGCTGGAGGTCGGCGTCGTAGGTGGCGGTCATGGAAGGCACTTTCGATACGCCCCCGAAATCCGTTCGTGTCGAGCGAAGTCGAGACACCCATCGATGGTGCGCAAGGCCGAGAGGCGTCTCGACTTCGCTCGACGCGAACGGGAGGAGGGGCTTGGTCTAACAGGTCGCGCCCATATAGGACCGGCTCAGCGATAGTTAAAGCTGATGCTGATCCGCTCACCCTTACCCGAATGCGGCATGACTTCGTGGCGCAGCCAGCTTTCCCACAGGAACACCCGCCCCGCCGTCGGCTGCGCATAGACAAATGGCACCAGATGCTCGGGCGCGTCATCGGTCCGCCCCGGTGCCGCCATCAGCATCGCCAGACGCGGGTCTTCCAGCTTCAGCGCCCCCGACCCCGGCGGCACCACAACATAGAACGTCCCCGACACGATGCTGTGCGGATGGATATGGCCGCTGTGCGTGCCGCCCGGTTTCAATATGTTGACCCACAGGCTGTCGAGCTTCAACGGCTTGGCGAGATCGAAGTGACAGGCGTTGGCGAAGGCCTTGACCTCTTTGTCGAGCAGCTTCTTGAGGTCGTAAAAAGCGGGATCGCGCTCGGGCAGGTCGCCAAGGCTCGCATAGCTGGTGTATCCCTTATAGCCATGCTCGCGGCTCCACGCGCGCCCCGCGCCGTCCTCCTCGGCGAACAGGCGGCAACTCTCCTCCAGCGCGTCGAGCAGGTCGGGAGTACCGATATCGGCCTCGTAAAAATTTGTGGCGAAGAGCGTGCGAACGGGCATGATGGCCGCAAAGCATA
Organism: Sphingopyxis sp. EG6; assembly: GCF_003609815.1. Lineage (NCBI taxonomy): Bacteria > Pseudomonadati > Pseudomonadota > Alphaproteobacteria > Sphingomonadales > Sphingopyxidaceae > Sphingopyxis > Sphingopyxis sp. EG6. The sequence goes on along the minus strand of NZ_AP017603.1, from coordinate 375,565 downwards.
GGACGCAAACAAGAGCAAGGGAGACAAGGATGGCCGAGTTCGAACTGATCGCCGACGGATTGCGCTTTCCGGAAGCGCCGGTGGTGATGGACGACGGCAGCGTCATCGTCACCGAGATTGCGGAGGGCCGCATCACCCGCTGCTGGCCGGGCGGCAGGAAGCAGGTCATCGCGACCCCCGGCGGCGGCCCCAACGGCCTCGCAATCGGTCCCGACGGCAAGCTCTATTGCTGCAACAACGGCGGCTTCAACTATGTTGAATCGAACGGCTATCTGGCGCCGCACGGCATCGCCGACGATTATTCGGGCGGGCGCATCGAACGGATCGACATAGAGACCGGCGAAGTCGAAATGCTGTACCAGACCGGCGATCACGGCGTGACGCTGCGCGGCCCGAACGACCTGATGTTCGACGCGCACGGCGGTTTCTGGTTCACCGACCATGGCAAGGTCGATTATGCGAAGCGCTGTCACGACATCGTCGGCATTTTCTATGCCAAGGCCGATGGCAGCTTCATCGAGGAAGTGATTTTCCCGAGCTACAACCCGAACGGCATCGGCCTTTCGCCCGACGGCAGCAAACTCTACGCCGCCGAAACCTATACGTGCCGCCTGACCCAGTTCAACATCGTCGCGCCGGGCAAGGTCGATGATGCGGCGGGCCCCGGCGGCCCAGGCATCCCGCTCTACCGCCCCGCGGGGTATAAATTCTTCGACAGCCTCGCGATGGAAGCCAGCGGCAATATCGCCGTTGCGACGATCGGCGAATGCGGGATTTCGGTCGTCGGTCCCGACGGACAGCTCGTCGAATTTGTCGCGACCGACGATATTTTCACCACCAACATCGCGTTCGGCGGGCCCGATCGACAGGATGCCTATATCACCCTGTCGGGCACCGGGCGGCTGGTAAAGACGCGCTGGGCCAGACCGGGGCTGCAACTGCAATATTGACTTAGCTAAGTTGATTAGCTAATCCAGCCGACATGACGATCGTCACCATCCATGAGGCCAAGACCAATCTGTCGCGCCTGATCGCCCGCGTCCTCGCGGGCGAAGAGGTAACGATCGCGCGTGGCAAGGAACCGGTGGTGAAGCTGATGCCGGTGAATGCGCCACCAAAGACCAAGCGCGTCTTGGGCACATTGAAAGGCAAGATCGATCTCGACGCCGGCTTTTGGGATCCTTTGCCCGAAGAAGATTTGGCGCTGTGGAACGGCGAAGACAGTCCTAAGGCGCAATGAACCTGCTCCTCGATACGCACGCACTGATCTGGGCTGCCAATGAACCGGAGAAATTGCCCAGCGCGGTGAGGTCCGCCATCGAAGACCCCGACAATCATATCTGGATCAGTGCCGTTTCCGCGATCGAGGTCGCGATCAAATTCCGGATCGGCAAGCTGGAAGGCGCCGACGAGCTCGCCAAACGCTTTGAAACCGTCATCGCGGGTTTTGGTTTTGACCAACTCCCCATTTCGGTTGCACATGCCAGTCTGGCGGGCTTGCTGCCGTTCGACCATCGCGACCCGTTTGACCGCATTTTGATCGCCCAATCGCAGATTGAGCAATATGCACTGGTTTCGAACGAAAAGCTGTTCGACCAGCTTGGCGTCATCCGTTTCTGGTAGGAGCACGCCCCATGCACCGCGAAACCCATGCCGCAAGTCGCATCGGCTGGCTGCGCGCCGCGATCCTGGGCGCCAACGACGGGATCGTGTCGACCGCCAGCCTGATCGCGGGCGTCGCAGCGGCGGGGGCTTCATCGTCGTCGATCCTGATCACCGGTACCGCGGGGCTCGTCGCCGGGGCGATGTCGATGGCGGCGGGCGAATATGTCTCGGTCAGTTCGCAGGGCGACGCCGAAAAGGCCGATATCGCCAAGGAAAAGCGTGAGCTCGCCACCGTTCCCGAACTGGAGCTTGAGGAACTGACGCAAATCTATCAGCAGCGCGGACTCGACCGCCCGCTCGCCGAACAGGTTGCGGCCCAGCTAACCGCGCATAACGCCCTCGACAGCCATTTGCGCGACGAGCTGGGCCTGACCAGCGAACTGGCGGCGCGTCCGATTCAGGCGGCAGCCGCGTCGGCGGCGAGCTTCACCGTCGGTGCCGCGCTTCCGCTCGCGATCGTGCTGCTGGACTCCGGCCCGTCGCTGCCGTGGGTGGTTTCGGCGGCATCGCTGCTGTTCCTTGCCATCCTCGGCGCCCTCGGCGCCTGGGCGGGGAAGGCGCCGATTGCCCGCGCCGTCCTGCGCGTCGGCTTCTGGGGCGCCGTCGCGATGGGCGTGACGATAGCAATCGGATCGCTGTTCGGGACGACGGTCGGCTAGCGCTGGCGCAACCAATCACGCAGTGCGACGGCATTGTTTCGCTCCACACTTTTCGCGGCGTACAGCAAGGTAACGGATCCCGCCGCGGCCGCGGCATCGAGCACGAACAGCGCCGCCCGCGCCTCCTCGATTCCGGCATCGAGTTCGGCGAAATAGGCGCGCCGGAATGCATCCCACGCTTCGTCCGAGTCCGCGGTGTCTCCGTGGTATCTTTTGCGCAGGCTATCGCTCGGCGACAACGGCTTGAGCCAAGCGGCGAGCGCGGCCTTTTCCTTTGACACTCCGCGGGGCCACAGCCGGTCGACCAGAAAGCGCGCACCGTCGCCGGGACCGACCGGTGCATGAATGCGTTTGACCGCGATTGTCAGCGCCGTTCCCATCTGTATGACTATCGATCATCCCGCGTGCGCGGGCAAGACAATCGGAGGGGTCCGGACATGAGCAGAGCAAGCTGGGCGATCGACATCGATCGCGACGATATCACGCAAGCCCAATTGGCCGCCGAGCCCGCCACACCGCTGGCAGCAGGACAGGTGCGCGTGCATCTCGACAGCTATGCGATGACCGCGAACAACATCACCTATGCCGTGTTCGGCAAGCCCGCCGGTCTGTTCGGCAATGATCAGGGCTATTGGGATTTCTTTTCGGAGCCCGGCGGCCCCGGTCGCCTGCCGGTCTGGGGTTTCGCCACGGTGACCGAAAGCGCCGCCGACGGGGTTGCGGTCGGCGACCGCTTCTACGGCTATTATCCCATGGCCGAACATGCGGTGTTGACCGTCGGCAAGCCCGGTCCCGGCGGCTTCACCGACATCACGCCGCGCCGCACCACGCTGCCGCCGATCTACAACCAATATCAGCGGGTCGAGGCGCTGGCGGATTACCGGGCCGCCGACCATGATTATTGGCCGGTGTTCCGCCCGCTGTTCCTGACCGGCTGGCTGATCGCCGACCAGTTCGAGGATGAGGGCGATTATGGCGCCGCCCAGATTCTGATCGCCAGCGCATCGAGCAAGACCGCGATCGGGCTCGGTTTTGCCCTCAAGCAGCGCGCCGCGCGACCTGAGACGATCGGGCTGACCAGCGCCGCCAATGTCGAGGCGCTCGCCGCGCAGGGGATTTACGATCGCGTCATCAGCTACGACCAGATCATGACGCTCAATGCGTCGACCCCGGCCGCACTGGTCGACATGGCGGGCAACGGCGCGGTCACGCGCGTCGTCCACAGCCATTTCGGTAGCCAGCTTCAGGCGTCGATCATCGTCGGCAAATCGCATTGGGATGCCCAGGCCGATGCCGACGGCCTGCCCGGCCCGGAACGGCAGGGTTTCTTCGCCCCCGGCCGCAGCCAGAAACGCATCGCCGACTGGGGCGGTGCGATATTCGGGCAGAAGATCGCCGAAGCCTGGCTCGCGTTCATGGACATTGCGCCGCGGCTCGCCGCGATCGACAAACGACGCGGCGGGCCAGCCGCGCTGGAGGCTTATAATGAAATGCTCTCGGGTCGCGCCGATGCCAAAGCAGGGATCGTCGTCGAACCCTGACCATTTGCCTGAAAGGATGCCCGATGCTTCGCTTGCTGATCCTGACCATCGCCGCCGCGGCGCTGCTGCCCCCCGCCGCCTACGCCGAAACCAAGCCGATCACCGCACCGCGCAAGGCCGACCTCGCCGACCGCGTTGCTGGCACTTACAAGGGTGACATCATCTCCGACGCGCGCGGCTCATCGAAAAGCGGCATCACGATCACCGTCACGCGGACCGGACCAAACAAGGTCGAGATCAAGTCGAGCCACACCCGCATCCCGACCGTCACCATCCCGCTCGAAAAGGCGATGGACGCGATCCTCGCCGCGAGCGGACCCTATGTTTTCCTGCTCGACACGGTGCGTTCGCCGGACCGGCTCGACCTGACGATCGACGATGCCAGCTGGTCGGGCAATCGCGTCGCGACGCCCGCAAAGAAGTAGGAACTCACGCTCCCGCATGACTTACACGACCGTTATTTTCGACTTCGGCGGCGTCATCACCGCGTCGCCGTTTGAAGCCTTCAATCGCCTCGAAGAAGAACGCGGGCTGCCGCGCGATTTTGTGCGGCGGGTCAACGCCATCAATCCCGACAGCAATGCCTGGGCGAAGTTCGAACGCGCCGAGATCGATGCGGCAGCGTTCGACACGCTGTTCGCCGAGGAGGCGCGCGCGCTGGGGCATGCGCTGGAAGGCGAAGCCGTGCTGGCGGTGATCGCCGGTGCGGTCCGTCCGGCGATGGTCGCCGCGCTCGACACGCTGAAGGATCGCGGCTTCACCATCGCGTGCATCACGAACAACGTCCCCGGCGGCAAGATGGGGATTCGCGGCGCCGGGATGACGCGCAGCGAAGAAGCCGCAAGCGAGGTTGCCGCGATCATGGCGCGTTTTGAACATGTCATCGAATCGAGCAAGGCCGGCGTGCGAAAGCCCGATCCGCGGATTTACCAGATGATGTGCGAGAAGCTGGGCGTCGAACCCGGCGAATGCATTTACCTCGACGACCTCGGCATCAACTGCAAACCGGCGGCGCAGCTGGGTATGCACGCCATCAAGGTGACGAGCGGCGAGCAGGCGCTGGCCGATCTGTCGGCGGTGCTGGGAGTGCCGCTGGACTGATCATCGGCCGAGCGGGCGCGCTCTGGATGACGGCTTTGGGGGAGTCCCTATCGCTTCCTACGTCCGTTCGTGTCGAGCGAAGTCGAGACACGCAGAAGGCCCACGCCAAGCCACGCGTATCTCGACTTCGCTCGATACGAACGGAGACTGGATTGAACGGCTGCTTCCGGCCCCAACCCGCCGCCCTGTTCAAACACCCACCTCGGCCAGATCGAGCTTCGCCGCGCGCGCAAAAATCTGCGTCAGCACCGGTTCGGTATCGGCGACGCGCATCGCCACCTGAAACTCGACCGGCGCCAGCGTCGGCATGCCATCGAGCAGCGCGAGCGCGCCGGTCGCGATCTCTCCGCGCACCATCGGTTGCGGAAAAATTCCGATCCCCCCGCCCGCTTTTGCGATATCGATCATCGTGCGCGCGTTGTTGCACAGGTTCAGCGACTTTTGCGCGATGCGCGATGCTGCGATCGCCTCGCGCATCCGGCCATGGATCGGCGAATGGCTGGCGAGCGACCAGACGGGCAAGCCGGTATCGCCGCCCGCAAACGCCGCGGCAACCCCCGGGCTGGCCAGCCACACCAGCTGGACATCACCGATCGGGCTGGTCTTCAGTGCCGGATGCGCGATCGGTCCGGCAGCAAAGGCGATGTCGGTGCGCCCGGTGAGCAGCTGCTGGATCAGGTTCGCGGTCAGGTCGATTTCGATCTCGAGCCCGACTTGGGGCATGTCGGCTTTCAACCCGGCGACAAAGCCTGGCAGGCAGCTTGCCGCCGCGATCTCGCCCGCGCCGATCCGTACCACCCCGCTTGCCTCGCCATAACCACCGCTGCCCAGCAGCGCATATTGCATATCGCGAAGCAGCGGATCGCAGTCGCGCACCAGCTTGCGCCCCGCCGCGGTCAGCGACATCGTGCGGCCGTCGCGGCGGAATAGCGCCGTCCCCAGCCGTTGTTCCAATTCGCGCATTCGCGCCGATACCGCGGGCTGGGTCGTGTTGAGCCGCTCGGCGGCGGCGGAAAAGGTTCCCAGCCGGTCGATCCACAGCAGCGTTTCGAGATGGTAGAGGGCGACGCGATTAATAGACATTGCCTATGTATAATCCAAAATTCGAACAATTAGAATTGATGGATCAAATGCGCCAAAGTCGCGCCGAAAATTGGACAAGGGAGCCCGACATGGCGAGCAAGCATTATTCCGACGCCGCAGCCGCACTCGAAGGCCTGCTCTTTGACGGCATGCAGATTTGCGCCGGGGGCTTTGGCCTGTGCGGCATCCCCGAACGGCTCATCGACGCCATCCGCGACGCGGGAACGAAGAACCTGACCATCGCCAGCAACAATGCCGGGATCGACGGCGAAGGGCTCGGCAAGCTGCTCCGCACCCGTCAGGTCAAGAAAATGATCTCGTCTTACGTCGGCGAGAACAAGGAATTTGAACGCCAATATCTGGCGGGCGAACTCGAGGTCGAATTCTGTCCGCAGGGGACGCTGGCCGAACGCTGCCGCGCCGGCGGCGCAGGCATCCCCGGCTTTTATACCAAGACCGGGGTCGGTACCGCGGTGGCCGAGGGCAAGGAGGTCAAGAATTTCGACGGACAGGATTATATCCTGGAACGCGGTATCTTTGCCGATCTCGCGATCATCAAGGGGTGGAAAGCCGACGAGAGCGGCAACCTAATTTTCCGCAAGACCGCGCGCAACTTCAACGCGCCGATGGCAACCGCCGCCAAAATCTGCGTCGCCGAGGTCGAGGAAATCGTCCCCGTCGGCAGCCTCGACCCCGACAGCATTCACCTGCCCGGCATCTATGTGAAGCGCATGATCATCGGCGCCCCCTACGATAAGAAGATCGAGTTCCGCACGGTGCGTCCGCGCGAGGCGTCGTAATGTTCAACCGTCAACCGGAACATCCTCATTCGATACCGTTGACCGGCCACACAGGACTGGACGACCAGTATCACGAGGTTGCTCGATTTTGGGTCTCGGCGGAACGATCCTTTGTTCTGGTTGCGCCCGACGTCGTAACGTCACCCGCGCTGCTTGGTTCGCTGTTAGTGGAATGCCTGCATACGGCTGCGGCAGGATATGCTGCGACGGGTAACTTTACCGAGGAAGCCGCGTTGAGCGAGCTTTGGAAGGGATTCGACGAGGAGCGCCCTCGCCTCGTCGGTCCCGATCAAGCAGGGGAGGTCAGCTAATGGCACGGATCCACGTGAAAATGAGATCAGGTGTTGCCGTTGTCGCGATCACGTTGTCGCTTATGGGATGCGCAGCCACACCCCAAGCAACCACCCCGCCCCCGCCGCCCGTCGCTACCCCCGCCGAAGCCGCCAAGCCGCCCGTCGCGCTACAATATCTTTATGGCTCGGCCGAGGCTGCGATCGCCGTTCGCGCGACCAATGCGCGGATCGCCGAATATGGCCTCGCACGGATCAAGCAGCGCCCGACCGACAGCGTCATCCTCGCCACCGGTGCGACGATGGACGCGCCGCGCTTTGAGCCCTGCGGCACCAAGCCGTTCGCCGCGGTGTTCGATGCCGACGAGACGCTGATCTGGAACCTCGGCCCGATGCGCAATTTCGCCGAAAAAGGCTCATCTTATGACCCCAAAATCTGGGACCAGTGGGAAAAGACCGGCGCGGGCAAGGCGGTCGCGATGCCCGGCACGGTGGAGATGCTGGCCAGGCTGCGCGCGGCGGGCATCACCGTCGTCGCCAACACCAACCGCAGCGCCGCCAATGCCAAGGGCAGCGAAGACACGCTCCGCGCCGCCGGGCTGGGTGATTTCAAGCATGGCGAGACCCTGTTCCTGATGGGCGACGACGCCAACGGCTCGAGCAAGGACGGGCGCCGTGCGACGATCGCATCGCGTTACTGCGTCATCATCCTCGCCGGCGACCAGCTCGGCGACTTCAGCCAGCAGTTCAACGTCAAGGATCTGCCCGCCGCAACCCGCACCGCGATCGCCACGGGCCCCGCTGCCGCGGCGCTGTGGGACAAGGGCTGGTTCCTGTTCCCCAACTCCGTCTACGGCCCATGGGAAAAGCTGGGCTGGGACGACACCTTCCCCTCCGACACCAATTGGGAGCCGAAATAATGCCTTGGACCCGCGATGACATGGCGGCGCGCGCCGCAAAGGAACTGCAGGACGGCTATTACGTCAATCTGGGGATCGGCATCCCGACCCTGGTCGCGAACCATATCCCCGCGGGGATGACGGTCACGCTCCAGTCGGAAAACGGCATGCTCGGCATCGGCCCCTTCCCGCTCGAGGGTGAAGAAGACGCCGATCTGATCAACGCGGGCAAGCAGACGATCAGCGAAGTCCCCAATTCGGCCTATTTCTCCTCCTCGGACAGCTTCGCGATGATCCGCGGCGGCCATATCGACCTCACCGTGCTCGGCGCGATGGAGATCGCCGAAAATGGCGACATCGCCAACTGGATGATCCCCGGCAAGATGATCAAGGGCATGGGCGGCGCGATGGACCTAGTCGCCGGGGTCAAGAAGATCATCGTCGTGATGGAACATGTTGCCAAGGACGGCAGCCCGAAATTCATTCCGGCGTGCACATTGCCGCTGACCGGCCAGAACGTCGTCGACATGATCATCACCGACCTCGCGGTGTTCAAGCGCGACGACCACAGCAGCCCGTTCAAGCTGATCGAGCTCGCGCCGGGGGTGACGGCGGAAGATGTTGCTGCCAAAACGACGGCAAGCTACTTGTCCTGAATGGATGACAAGCCACCGCCCCGTTCCCGGCTCCGTCTGGACAATTTTTCGCGCGCTTTGGCGGGCCTGAGAGAGGCAGTCGAACTGCGCCAGAGCCGTCCGCTGAGCGAACTGGAAAAGGCGGGGATGGTCCAGCGTTTCGAGATTGCATGGGAATTGGGCTGGAAGCTGCTGGCCGATCGGCTTGCGGAAGAGCTGGCACCACCCGAAGCGCTGACCCCGGCATCGACCATTCGCGCCGCGCATGCTGCCGGGATGATTGTGGCCGCCGACGAATGGCTGGCGATGGGCAAGCTGCGCAGCCAATTGTCGCATACGTACAGTGAACCGATCCGCGATCAGGGTTTAAAACTGATCGCCGAGCAATTCCTTGCGATACTGACCGCGCTGGAACGGGATGCCGATGCGCGTCAAGCATGACGCCATCAGCCTTTCGGTCGACGATGTTCGGATCGCCGCCGAGGTTCTCTCGCCGTACGCCGATCAGATCGACCGTGTGAGCCTCTATGGCTCGCGCGCGGCGCGGACGTCGCGGCCCGGCTCCGATCTCGACCTCCTGTTGAGTGGACCGATCGATTTTCGCGCCATGCTGAATCTCGGCGTTGCATTTGAAGAAAGCGACCTCTCGGTAGCGGTCGATCTGAAACATGAGCGTGATCTGACCGACCCGCGCGTTCGTGACGAGATTTTGAAGCAGTGCCAGTTGCTTTTTACCCGCGACGACTTGTTGAACCTCGAACAATGAATGCTCCGCAAATAGAGGTGAACACGCTTGTCTGACGTCGCCGCCAACCCCGGTTCCACGTGGCTGCTGATCGGCGGCGCGCTGTCGGTTGCAGCGGCGCTGCTCCATATCGCATGTATTTTCGGTGGCCCCGACTGGTATCGTTTCTTTGGTGCGGGCGAGGGCCTGGCGCGCGCGGCGGCGCGGGGCGACTGGACCCCGACGCTGATTACGCTGGCGATCAGCGTGGTGCTGCTGATCTGGGCCGCCTACGCCTTTTCCGGGGCAGGCATATTGCCGCGCCTGCCTTTGCTGCGCACCGGGCTGGTGAGCATCACCGCCATCTACCTGCTCCGCGGTCTGGTCTTTTTGCCGCTCCATCTGTGGCGGCCGCAACATACCGACAGTTTCGCGATCTGGTCGTCGGCGATCGTCCTCTTCTATGGTACGGTTTACGCCATCGGTACGATCAAAGCCTGGCGTTATCTGACCGTCTGAGTCGCTGCGGGGGTGACGGCGGGGGAAGCTGCGGCTAAGACGGCGGCAACCATGAGGTCGCAGCCCAATCAAGCTTTCAAGCCGCGTATTGTCCTGATCCTGATCGCGATCGCCGCATTGGGGTTATCGGGCTGGCTCGGCATTCACGCGATCGGCGGGAACCAGCCGCTCGCAAGCGTTCCCATCCCGTTGACCGCGCCGGAAAACCTGCCGCAAACCCCGTCGCAATGGCGCGGGCGGATCGATTATCGCGCGCTCGACCGGCAGCTCACCGATCTTGCGCAACGGCCCGAAATGGCAGGGTTGGCGGTGGCAGTCGTCGAAGACGGCGAGCTGCGCTTTGTCCGCGCCTATGGTGTTTCGGACGTAACAACGGGCACGCCGGTGACCGCGCAGACGCTGTTCCGCTGGGCTTCGGTTTCGAAAACCACGACCGGGGTGATGGCGGCGGCGCTCGCGAAAGACGGCACTCTCGATCTCGACCGCCCGGTCGCCGCCTGGCGCACGTCGCTGCGCCTGCCCCGCGGCGCCGAGGCGCAGGTGACCCTGGACGACCTGCTCGCCCAGCGCACCGGGCTCACCAAAAACGCCTATGACGAGAAGCTGGAGGAAGGGCAGAACCCGGCGCAGATCCGCACCGGCCTCGCCGCGGCGCCGCTCCAATGCGACCCCGGCACGTGCCACACCTATCAGAATATCGCCTTCGACGCGGCGACCGAGATTTTGAGTGCGGCGGCGGACAAGCCCTTTTCCAGCGCCGTCGAGGATCGATTTTTCCTGCCGCTTGGCATGGTGAGCGCCGGTTTCGGGATGGAGCGGCTGACCGGCGCTGCCGACTGGGCCAAGCCGCATCGCGGCCATCGCGTGCTCCCGGTCAAGGAGGCCTATTGGCGCGTCCCCGCCGCCGCCGGGGTCGAAAGCGACATCGTCGATTTCGCGAAATGGATGCAGGCGATGATGGGCGCGCGCCCCGACGTGCTGCCGCAATCGGTGTTGCAGCTCGCCCACCGCCCCCGCATCGGCACCGCGAAACTCTATGGGGGTAATTTGCGCCAGGCGATGGGCGATGCCGCCTATGGGCTCGGCTGGCGCAGCTTCACCTATGGCGGTCACCGGCTCGAAGGCCATTCGGGCGCCGTTGCGGGTTACCGCGCGACGATGATTTTCGAACCCGCGACGCGGACCGGCGTCGTCGCGATGTGGAACAGCGACTGGGGCTTCCCCTTCCGCATCCCGTTCACGGTGATCGACAGCTATCACAAGCGCGACGACGCGGGGTGGCTCGACCTAAGCGAACTGCCGCCCGCAAGGAACGTCGCCGCGGCGGCGGCGCCGGTCAACGGAATTCCGAAAGGCTGACGCGCGGGATCTGGTTGCGCACCGGCGTGCCGCTTGGCTACGGCGCGCGCGCAAGAGCAAGAGGAGGATCATCGATGCGCGTGCTGCTCACCGGATCGTCGGGCTGGCTGGGGCGCTATCTCGCTCCCTTGCTCAGCCAGAATGGACATAGGGTCGTCGGAGTCGACGTTGTACCGGGTACCCACACCCAGATTGTCGGCACGGTTGCCGACCGTGCCCTCGTCGATCGGACCATGGCTGACCATGGCATCGAAGCGATCATCCACGGCGGCGCGCTGCATAAACCCGACATCGTCCGCTATCCGCGGCAAGCCTTTATCGACGTCAATGTGACCGGTACGCTGAACCTGATCGAAGCCGCGGTCGCAGCGGGCAATGATCGCTTCCTGTTCACCTCGACCACCTCGCTGATGGTGCGCGCCGACGTCCGCGCGGGCGCGGGCGACGCGGGCGCGTGGTGGATGGACGAGGATTTCGGTCCGCTGGAGCCGCGCAATATCTATGGCATCACCAAGCTCGCCGCCGAGCAGGCCTGCCGCCTTGTCCACCGGGAGCATGGCATCAATGTCGCGATCCTGCGCACCGGGCGCTTCTTTCCCGAGGATGACGACACCCATGCGGTGCCTAGCGGGCCGAACCTCAAGGCGAACGAATTGCTCCACCGCCGCCTGACGGTGGAGGATGCGGCGGCGGCGCATCTTGCCGCACTGGAAGCGGCGCCAACCATCTGCTGCGACACCTTCATCCTCTCTGCGCCGCCGCCGTTCGGGCGCGAGGACGCCGCCGAACTCGCCCGCGACGCGCCCGCGGTCATCGCGCGCTATTTTCCCGATGCGGCCCGACTTTATGCGCACGCGGGCTGGGTGCTTCCCGACCGGATCGAGCGCGTTTACGACCCGTCGCGCGCCGAACGTCGGTTCGGCTGGCGGGCGCGGACCGATTTTGGCAGCGTGCTGACGGCACTCGCCAAGGGGGGGCCGCTGCCCATCGCACACGACCCGGCCTACACCTCTCCCATCGTCGCTCAGGAGCGCGAAGCATGTACGAGCTGATCACCGCCAACCGCAATTATTCGAGCTGGTCATTGCGCCCATGGGTGCTGATGACCGCGCTCGGCATCGCGTTTCGCGACCGGGTGGAGCCGTTCACGAAGCCCACCAATTACAAGGATTTCCGCAGCTTCTCGCCGACCGGACAAGTGCCTGCGCTGCTACACGAAGGGCGCACCGTCTATGACTCGCTCGGCATCACCCTCTATCTCGCCGACCGGCACGCGGGGGTGTGGCCGACCGACCCCGATGCGCGCGCGTGGGCGCAATGCGCCACGGCCGAAATGCACAGCGGCTTTGCGGCGCTGCGTAACGATTGCACGATGAATGTCGGGGTCCGCGTGACGCCCAAGCCGATGTCGGACGCACTCCAGGCCAATGTCGCGCGGATCCGCGAGCTGTTCGAGGAGGGGCTGACGAAGTTTGGCGGGCCGTGGCTCGCCGGGCTGGATTTCACCGCGGTCGACGCCTTTTTCGCGCCGGTCGCGTTCCGTATCCGTACCTATGGCCTCGACGTCGGTGCCGGGCAGGCGTGGGTCGATCAGATTCTGGCGCACCCTGCGATGCTGGAATGGGAAAGGCAAGCGCTCGCCGAAAGCTGGCGCGAGGTCGGGCATGAGGAAGAATTGCGCGCGTGCGGCGCGATTACCGCGGATTACCGGACGGCTTAGAAGCACCGTCGCCCCCGCGGAGGCGGGGGCCGCAAGCGGTTTACGCGGCGATGCCCGGCAATGCCGACAACGGCCCCCCGCCTTCGCGGGAGCAACGGTCAATCCACCAGCGCCTCGCGCACCACCGCAATCCCCGCCGCGCGCTGCGCCTTCAATTCGGCCTTCAGCTTCGCCGGATCGCGCGCAAAGACGAAGCCGAAGCTGACCCCGCCTTCCTTGCCGATCGTCGCATGGTGCAGCTTGTGCGCCTGCACCAGCCGCTTGGCATAGCCGCGCCGCGGCACCCAGCGGAAATAGCGCTGATGGACCAGCCCGTCGTGAACGACGGTATAGATGATGCCGTAGAGCAGCACTCCCAGTCCGATCCACGTCCCCGGTTCCCACGCACTGGCGCCCATGATCATCGAGCTGCCCACCGCGAACATCGAAATGCTCAGTGCTGCACCGAACAGTCCAAAAAGATCGTTCTTCTCGAACATCTTGTCATGCGGTTCATGATGGTCGCGGTGCCATGCCCAGCCAAAACCGTGCATGATATATTTGTGGCTCGCCCATGCGACAAATTCCATTGCGAGCACGGTGGCGAGGATGAGTGCGAGGATGGCGAGCGTGGTCATGAGAGCATTATAGACTATCTCGTCGCCCCTGCGAAGGCAGGGGCCGCTATCGGTTTAGGCGGCCACGCTGCGCAAAGCCGACTACGGCCCCTGCCTTCGCAGGGGCGACGACGCTCAACGACCGAAAATTGCGTTTTGGATCGCCACTCGCTTGCATTGTTATCCTACGGGCTTAAGTGAACCGCATGACTCGCCCCCGCACCCTGTATGAAAAAATCTGGGACGCGCATGTTGTCGAACAGCGCCCCGACGGCACCTGCCTGATCTTCATCGACCGCCACCTCGTCCATGAAGTCACCAGCCCGCAGGCGTTCGCGGGACTTCGCGGGAGTGGACGCACCGTGCGCCGCCCCGACCTGACGCTGGCGGTGCCTGATCACAATCTGCCGACCACGGCGCGCCGCGATGCCAGTGGTAATCGCTTGCCGATCGCTGACGCCGAAAGCGCGGCGCAGCTTGCGGCGCTGGAAACCAACGCCCCCGCATTCGGCATCCGCTACATCGACGCGGTCGCGCCCGAACAGGGGATCGTCCATGTTGTCGGTCCTGAACAGGGGTTCTCGCTGCCCGGCACAACGATCGTCTGCGGCGACAGCCACACCGCCTGCCACGGCGGCATCGGCGCGCTGGCGTTCGGGATCGGCACCAGCGAGGTCGAGCATGTGCTGGCGACCCAGACCCTGCTGCTCCAACCCGCCAAGACGATGGAAGTGCGCGTCGAGGGCGAGGTCGGCCCCGGCGTGACCGCCAAGGACGTCATCCTCCATATCACCGGGGTCATCGGCGCGGCGGGCGGCACCGGTCATGTCATCGAATACACCGGCAGTGCGATCCGTGCGTTGAGCGTCGAGGGACGCCTGACGGTCAGCAACATGGCGATCGAGGGCGGCGCGCGCGCCGGGCTGATCGCACCTGACGACGTGACCTTCGCCTATCTGAAGGGCCGCCCCTATGCGCCGAAGGGCGCCGATTGGGACGCCGCGGTGGCTTACTGGAAAAGCCTCGCGACCGATCCCGGCGCGACCTATGACAAGACCGTCGTTATCGACGCCGCCGACATCGCGCCCAGCGTGACCTGGGGCACCAGCCCCGAGGATGTCGTTCCGATCACCGGCACCGTCCCCGATCCGGCGAGCTTCGCCGATCCGTCGAAGCAGGCCGCCGCCGCCAAGTCGCTCGATTACATGGGCCTCGAACCCGGCACGCGGATGCAGGACGTACCGGTCGAGAATATCTTTATCGGCAGCTGCACCAACAGCCGCATCGAGGATCTGCGCGCCGCCGCCGCGGTGCTGAAAGGACGCCACAAGGCGGCGGGGGTCAAATGGGCGATCGTCGTCCCCGGATCGGGGCTGGTGAAGGCGCAGGCCGAGGCCGAGGGGCTCGATCGCATCTTCACCGACGCGGGGCTGGAGTGGCGCGAGCCCGGCTGTTCGGCCTGTCTCGGCATGAATCCCGACAAGGTGCCCGCTGGCGAACGCTGCGCCAGCACCAGCAACCGAAATTTCGTCGGTCGCCAGGGGCCGGGCAGCCGGACCCATCTGGTATCGCCCGCAATGGCGGCGGCGGCGGCGGTCACCGGGCGGCTCACGGACGTGCGCGAACTGATCGACTGAGCGTGAAAAGAAGGAGCGGAATGGCATGATCTGGAAAGCTATCGCATCGGCCGCAGCGGCATTGGCGCTGGCGACGCCCGCCCTGGCGCAGGATAAGCCCGCTGCCGCCGCGAAGGTGAGCCTGACCCGCCTCGATTGCGGCACGGTGCGCGTCAACCGGCTCAATGCCTTCTCGGACACCCAAGCCTATCCAGGGCAAAGCCGCGACCTGACCGTCGGTTGCTACCTGATCCGCCACGGCGACCAGCTGATGCTATGGGATCTGGGCCTGCCTTCGGCACTGAAGGGCGCGGCGTTCACCGCGACGGGCGACATGTCGGCCTCGGTTAACCGCACCCTCGTCGAACAGCTGGCCGAACTTGGCATCACGCCGGGCGACATCGACGTCGTCGGTATCAGCCATTTCCATTTCGACCATATCGCCCAGCTTCCCGATTTCCCCGGCGCAAAGCTATACATCGGCAAGCACGATTGGGATTTGCTTACCCAGAACCCACCACCCGCATTTGTCAATCCGACCCCTTTCACGCACTGGATCAGCGGTGGCGGCAAGGTCGAGCCGGTGGCGCGCGATCAGGATATTTTCGGCGACGGCAGCGTCGTGATGCTCGACATGCCCGGCCATACCCCGGGTCATCACAGCTTGCTGGTAAAGCTGGCGGGAATGGGGCCGGTGCTGCTGACCGGCGATCAGGCGCATTTTCAGGAAAATTACGACAGCGATGGCGTGCCGACCTTTAACACCAACCGCGCCGACACGTTGGCGTCGTTCGACCGCTTCAAGGCGCTGGCCAAAAACCTGAAAGCCACCGTGATTATCCAGCACGAACCGCGCGATGTCGG
The DNA here is from genome assembly GCF_003609815.1 of Sphingopyxis sp. EG6. Lineage (NCBI taxonomy): Bacteria > Pseudomonadati > Pseudomonadota > Alphaproteobacteria > Sphingomonadales > Sphingopyxidaceae > Sphingopyxis > Sphingopyxis sp. EG6. The sequence continues at coordinate 359,494 of NZ_AP017603.1, read as the reverse complement.
CAAGCTGCCCGCTTTCCCGAAGGCCGCCGAATAATATGACGCCGATCGAAAAAGTCGAAGGCCGCGCGATCCCGTTCGGGCTGAAGAATGTCGATACCGACGTCATCATCCCGGCGAAATGGCTAAAGACGATCAGCCGCGAAGGACTTGGCCGCGGCGCGTTCGAAACGCTGCGCGCCGACCCCGACAATCTGTTCGACAACCCCGAATTTTCGGGCGCGCCAATCCTGATCGCGGGCGACAATTTCGGTTGCGGGTCGAGCCGCGAGCATGCCGCATGGGCGCTCGGCGACCTTGGCATCCGCGTTGTCATAGCGCCGAGCTATTCGGATATTTTCTCGGGAAACGCGGTCAAGAACGGCATATTGCCCGTGGTGCTGCCGCAGTCGGCGATCGACCGGTTGATGGCTGTCGCGGCGACCGATCCGATCCATGTCGACCTCGACACCCAAACGGTGACGACGCCATTCCAGGACCGCTTCAGCTTTGACATCGATCCGTTCCGCAAAATGTGCCTGCTGAACGGGCTCGACGAGATTTCCCTGACCGAAAAAAGCGAAACGGCGATCGCCGCGCATGAGAAAAATATGGCGACGGACCAGCCCTGGCTGATCCCCGCGACACCATGAGGAGAAGATGATGAAGGCTCTCTTGTCGACCGCCACCGGCGGCCCCGAAACGCTGGTTCTTGGCGAGCTGCCGCGGCCGACCGCGGGCGCGGGCCAGATCGTCATCGACGTCAAGGCCTGCGCGGTCAATTTCCCCGACACGCTGATCATCGAAGACAAATATCAGTTCAAACCCGCGCGCCCCTTCGCCCCCGGCGGTGAGGTCGCGGGCCTGGTGGCCGAAATCGGCGACGGGGTGACCGGGTTCAAGGTCGGCGACCGCGTCATCGCGGGCTGCGGCAATGGCGGCATGGCCGAAGCCGTCGCGGTCGGCGTCCACAATGTCTATCACCTCCCCGAAGGCCATGACTTTGCCGAGGGTGCCTCGCTGCTGATGACCTATGGCACCAGCATCCACGCGCTCGTCGATCGCGGCCACATCCAGGAAGGCGACACTTTGCTCGTCCTCGGCGCGTCGGGCGGCGTCGGCATCGCGGCGGTCGAGCTGGGCAAGGCGTTCGGCGCGCGCGTCGTCGCCGGCGTGTCGAGCGAGGAAAAGGCTGAAATCGCGCGGAAGGCGGGCGCGGACGAGGTCGTGATCTATGGCCGCCAGCCGTTCGACAAGGATCAGTCGAAGGAGCTCGCGAACAAGTTCAAGGAAGCCGTCGGACCGGGCGGCGCCAATGTCATCTATGACGCGGTTGGCGGCGACTATGCCGAGCCCGCGCTGCGTTCGATCGCGTGGGAAGGCCGTTATCTTGTCGTCGGCTTCCCCGCCGGCATCCCGCGCCTGCCGCTCAATCTGACGCTGCTCAAAAGCTGCGACGTCGCCGGCGTATTCTGGGGCGCATTTGTCGCGCGCGAGCCCGAACGCAACCGCGCGCATGTCGCGCGCCTGTTCCAGCTGTGGGAACAGGGCAAGATCAAGCCGCGCGTGACCGGCACCTATCCCCTGGCCGATGGCGGCCAGGCGATTGCCAAGCTCGGCGACCGCAGCGCGGTGGGCAAGCTGGTCATCACGGTCTGAAATATCGGCCCGATCCCGCGCTGACGGCGGCGCTGCGCGATCTCGCGGCGTCGACCGGACGGCTGGAGGTGCGGGTGACGCCGGGCGCCGGACGCGACGACGTGACGATCGACGGACCCACCGTTCGCCTGCGCGTCATGGCACCCCCTGCCGACGGCGCCGCGAACGAGGCGGTCATCGGCCTGCTCGCTGCGGCGCTCGGCCGCCCGCGCCGCGACCTGACCCTGCTGCGCGGGGCCACGGCACGCATCAAACTGATCGCTATCGCGCCCGATTGATCGGCGCGAATTAACGGTTTCGCAGGGGCTGTGCCCTATGACTGACCACAGGACTATCTTGGTCAGGGTACAACCATGGCGACTCGCCGCGTAAAGGCTGACGAAAGTAACGCGAGCATCGCGAATATTTCGCGCACCCGCCGCGCACAGCTGGTTGCCGAGTTCGAAGGCGAACTGGGCATCGATTACAAGGCGCGCGCCAAGGCGGCCGAGGCCGAACGCCGCTGGCAAGCCCGCAAGACCTTCATCGTCTGGACGATCGCACTGATCTTTTTCAGCATAGCGTGCCAGAAACTGTGGATCATGGGTCAGGACGTCGACCGGCCCTTCTCGGACGTCAACCTGTTCGAAAGCTGGTTCTAGACTGCATTACCAAATTTTGGTAACCTTAGGCCATGGCAATCAAGAACACCTCGGTCGCCTTGAGCGACGAACTGGCTGACTATGCGCGGAGCAAGGTTGCGTCGGGCGAGTTCGGATCGGTCAGCGATGTCGTTCGCGATGCCTTGCGGCGTGCCGCCGAACGCGACCTGCGCATTGCGCGTCTCAGGCAGCTCGTCCAGGAAGGCGAAGAAAGCGGCCCGGCGCGTCCGTTCGACTGGGATGCCTTTATGGCCGAAAAATTCCCGAATGCTTGAGATTGTGCTGCGGCCACGCGCCAAAGCCGACCTTTTGGATATCGCCGATTACACCATTATCGAACATGGCGAGAAACAGGCGAAGCAATATATCGACGACATCCGCCGACAAATCGGGTCCGCCGCGCGATTTCCGGGGATCGGGAGTGGCGCGTTCGGATTGCCCCAAGCTTATCGCAAGATCAGATCAGGGTCGCACCGGGTAATCTATCGCTACAATGAAACCGAACTTATCGTGGTCCGCATCCTCCACCAGCGCGAGGACGTCCCCGACGAGATTGAGGACTTTTCGTAGGGCGAGGACAAATTGGCCATTATCTGGCGACAACCCGATCCCGCGCTTCCATCAATAAACCCGCGCCTTCGGCTTGATATACTCAACGTCGTCCGACAGCGTATATTCGTGCACCGGCCGGTAATCGAGGCGGACGCCGCCGCCCTTGCCGCCCCAGCCGTCGAACCACGCCACGGTGTGCTTCATCCAGTTCGCGTCGTCGCGGTTCGGGAAATCTTCGTGCGCGTGCGCGCCGCGGCTTTCCTTGCGGTTGTGCGCCGAGTGCATCGTCACCGTCGCCTGGCTGATCAAATTGTCGAGCTCGAGCGTTTCGACAAGGTCGGTGTTCCAGATCAGGCTGCGGTCAGTGACGCCAATGTCGTTCATGCGGCTGTAGGTCTTGGTCAGCTTTTCCTTGCCCTCGGCCATCAGCTCGTCGGTACGGAACACCGCGGCGTGCGCCGACATGGCGCGCTGCATTTCGGTGCGGATTTCGGCGGTCGGCGATCCGCCCTTGGCATGGCGGAAATGGTCGAGGCGGCCGAGTGCCAGGTCGGCACTGTCGGCGGGCAGCGGCTGCTGCGCCGCGCCGGGCTTGATGATATCGCGCAGGCGATGCCCGGTGGCGCGGCCAAATACCACGAGGTCGATCAGGCTGTTCGACCCGAGGCGGTTCGCGCCATGCACCGACACGCACGCCGCTTCGCCGACCGCGAACAGGCCCGGCACCACGGTGTCGGGGCCGTCCTTGCCCAGCGTGACGACTTCGCCATGATAGTTACAGGGGATGCCGCCCATATTATAATGGACCGTCGGCACGACCGGCAGCGGCTGGCGCGTCAGGTCGACGCCCGCGAACACCTTGCCGCTTTCGGTGATCCCGGGCAGCCGCTCGGCCAGCACCGCGGGATCGATATGATCGAGGTGCAGGAAGATATGGTCGCCGTGCGGGCCGACGCCGCGGCCTTCTCGGATTTCGAGCGCCATCGAACGCGACACGACGTCGCGCGACGCCAGATCCTTCGCCGACGGGGCATAGCGTTCCATGAACCGCTCGCCATCGGAATTGGTGAGATACCCACCCTCGCCGCGTGCGCCTTCGGTGATCAGCACCCCGGCACCATAAATGCCGGTCGGGTGGAACTGGACGAATTCCATGTCCTGCAGCGGCAGCCCGGCGCGCAGCACCATGCCTCCGCCGTCGCCGGTGCAAGTATGCGCGGAGGTCGCGGTGAAATAGCTGCGGCCATAGCCGCCCGTCGCGAGCACGACAGCCTGCGAACGGAAGCGGTGGATGCTGCCATCGTCCATACACAAGGCGATGACGCCGCGACAAACCTTGCCGTCGGGGCCGTCTTCCATGATCAGGTCGAGCGCGAAATATTCGATAAAGAAGTCGGCGTCATATTTCAGCGACTGCTGATACAGCGCGTGGAGCATCGCATGGCCGGTGCGGTCGGCGGCGGCGGCGGTGCGCTGCACCGGCGGGCCTTCGCCCATATTCTGCATATGGCCACCGAACGGGCGCTGATAGATGGTGCCATCGGCGTTGCGGCTGAACGGCACACCCGCATGTTCGAGCTCGTACACCGCGGCGGGTGCCTCGCGGACCATATATTCGATCGCATCCTGATCGCCGAGCCAGTCCGACCCCTTGACCGTGTCATACATGTGCCAGGTCCAGTGGTCGGGCGAATTATTGCCCAGGCTGGCCGCGATGCCGCCCTGCGCCGCCACCGTGTGGCTGCGCGTCGGGAACACCTTGGTGATGCACGCGGTCTTCAACCCCGCTTCGGCAGAGCCCATCGTGGCGCGCAGGCCCGAACCCCCGGCGCCGACGACGACGGTGTCATAGATATGGTCGATAATCTTGTAAGCGTCGGTCATCTCACATGCCCCCCGGGCCGGCCGTCACGGGCGCAAGCGCGATCCGGGCGATCGTGAAGATCCCGTAAGCGCCGCCGCCGATGGCATAGAAATTGAGCAGGACGAGCGCCAGCAGCAGCATCGGCCCGTGGACATAATCCTCGATCAGCACTTGCAGACCCAGCCGCAGATGCCAGAATACGCTGACGACCATCAGGATCAGCGCCAGCGCGACCATCGGGTCCGCCGCCCAGCGCAGCACCGCGGCATGTTCGCCGAGCGGCAGGCGGATCAGCGACACGAACAGGAAACCGACGAGCAGAATGTTGCCGAGCGCGGTCAGCCGCTGTTGCAGCCAATGCTGCGACCCATGCCCCGACGAACCGAGGCCGCGGACCTTGCCGAGATGCGTGCCGTCGCCCATCAGAGTGCCTCCGCCATGATATAGAGCCAGGTCGCGGCGGTCGCGAACACGCCCGCGGCGATCACGACGGTCGACCACAGCTTGTTCGATTTCAGCTCATAGCCCGCGCCGGTGTCGAGCACGAAATGGCGCAGCCCCGAAAACAGATGCTGGAAAAATGCCCAGGTCAATCCGACAAGGACGATCTTGCCCAGGATATTGGTGATCTGGTGGAACAGGCCGATTTCGGGGCTGGGATCGTGCCAGATGCACGCAACGAACGCCGCATAAGCCTCTGGCCCAGCGGCGATCGCGCCCAGCCACCACAGGAATAGCCCCGCGCCGACGATAGCCAGCCCGTCACCGCTCGCGCGGTGCAGGATCGACACCGCCATATGCGGCCCCCATTTATACACCTGCAAATGCGGTGCGCGCGGGCGCGCGCTCGGTTCGTTTCCAGCCATATCAGCCCCGTTCCTGACTCTGTTCGGTCGATGCGCGCCGGTTTAGCGCGGCGCGCGCGATATGCAATTGCTTAGCGGGCGTGGGCGGGAAGAAATAGGGCGGCGTCCGCGGTGTGCGCCTGACGGCCCCCCGATCCCGGTAGAGGCGCATGATCGCGGCGTAAGCCGATCCTTTTCCTGTCGTCAATCGAACCGGTACACATAAAATCATCGCCGCGATTGGTCGGCGCGGTAGAGCGGCAAGGAGAACAAGTATCCCACCGAAAGAACCCCAATAATGACCTTTTCCCTCATGACAGCCATTCTCGCGCTTGCGTCTGTCGCACCGCTGGCCCCGAACGATACCGCAATCGGCGACGTCGATGCGCAACAAGAAATCGTCGTGACCGCGCGCGAGCGGCTGAAAAATTGGCGCGGAAAAATCGACTTGGAGAGCGGGAAATGCCGGATCCGAAAATCCAGCGGCGATCCCGAGGTCGATTCGATGGCGTGTCGTGTCGGCGAAATATGTTATGGTCAGATCAAGCCAAAACGCGACACTTTGGTCGCGAGCAATCCGCCGCGCTCCCAACGGCGCGCTCTGATCAAACCCTTAGAAGACGAAGCCAGCGATTGCGCAACCACACTTTACGAAGTCGAGTTGGAGCGTATCGACGCACGCCGCGACGCCGCAAGAGAACGAGGCGATAGGCGCGCGCAGCATTGGTAGCGAATGGAGGCGATCGACCGGTTGCGGACGATGCGGCAGACTATCCCCTCCTCTTCAGAGGAGGGGATCGTAAAACATCCGCTTTGCACCCCCAATCGGTGGTTTCGCCGCCTTACTTGATCTTGTCGCGGTTCGCGTAAAGCAGCGCCGCGATCACCGCCGCCGACCCGATCCCCAGACCCGCCGCCGCGGCCGTTTTCCAGCCGCGCTTGCCGCCCTTTGCCGCCGCTTCGGCTGCGTCGGCGGCTTCCTTCTGCTGGCGCTGTTCGCGCGCGGCGCGCAGCACTTCATTTTCCTCGGGCGCGTCGTCGTGCGGCGACGGGGGAGTCTGGTCGGTCATTCTTGCACCTATGTCCTTGTTATCAGGCGAGTGCCTGCTCCACAGGCACATAGTCGGTTCCGATCGCTTCCGCTACGGCTTCGAACGTCACCTTACCATTCCAGACGTTCAGACCCTGCGCAAGATGCACGTCGCGCTTCAACGCTTCCTTCCACCCCAGGTCGGCGATGCGCAGCGCGTGCGGCAGGGTCACGTTATTCAGCGCATAGGTGCTGGTGCGCGCGACCGCGCCCGGCATGTTGGCGACCGCATAATGGACGATGCCGTCGACGACATAGGTCGGGTCGGCGTGCGTTGTCGCATGACTCGTTTCAAAACAGCCGCCCTGGTCGATCGCGACGTCGACGAGCACCGAGCCTGCCTGCATCGTCGCCAGCATGTCGCGGGTGACGAGCTTGGGCGCTTCGGCGCCGGGGATCAGCACCGCGCCGATGACCAGATCGGCCTCGGCCACGCATTCGGCGAGGTTGGCGCGGTTCGAAAAGCGCGTCTTGGCACGCGATTCAAAGAAGGTGCCGACGCGTTCGAGCACTTCGGGATCGCGGTCGAGAATGGTGACGTCGGCGCCGAGGCCCGCGGCCATCTGCGCCGCGTTGAAGCCGACGACGCCGCCGCCGATCACGCACACCTTGCCCGGCGCAACGCCGGGGACGCCGCCCAAGAGCACGCCGCGGCCGCCATGCGCCTTTTCGAGCGCGGTCGCGCCGGCCTGGATCGACATGCGCCCTGCAACCTGGCTCATCGGCTTCAGCAGCGGCAGGCCGCCGTGCGGGCTCGTGACCGTTTCATAGGCGATGCACACCGCGCCCGATTTCATCAGGTCGCGCGTCTGGTCGGGATCGGGCGCGAGGTGGAGATAGGTGTAAAGGATCTGACCTTCGCGGAGCATCGCGCGCTCGCCGGGCTGCGGCTCCTTGACCTTCACCACCATGTCGGCGGTCGCGAAAATTTCCTCGGCGGTCTGGACGATTTCGGCGCCCGCTTCGACATAAAAACGGTCGTGCGCGCCGATGCCCTCGCCGGCGCCGGTCTGCACCAGCACGCGGTGGCCGTGCGCGCTCAATTCGCGGGCACTTTCGGGGGTCAGCCCGACGCGATATTCGTGATTCTTGATTTCCTTGGGGGTGCCGATGATCATTGTCGCTCTCCATTGGTTCGCCGCCGGTCGCGCTGGTCCGGCGCCGCGTCGTTCATGGCTCTGCCTAATAGCAGTTTCGGGGCGCGAGGTGCTTGCATATCGTCGCTGGTTTCGCGACAAATGCGCACAAATCACGCGCCAAACTGATCAAGGACGCACAATGATTGATCGAATCGATCGTAAGCTTCTCGACATGCTGCAACGCAGCGGTCCGCGCCCCGCCGCCGAGCTCGGCGAAGCGGTCGGGCTGTCGGCGTCGGCGTGCCACCGGCGCATCCGCGCGCTGGAGGCGGCCGGGATTATCACCGGCTATACCGCGCGCCTCGCCCCCGATCGCATCGGCCTGGGGCTTGACGTGTTCGTCGACATCAGCCTGACCTCGCAAAGCGAAGAGGCGCTGACCGCGTTTGAAAGCGCGGTCAAAAGCTTTGACGAAATCCTCGAATGCCAATTGCTGTCAGGCGCCTCCGACTACCGGCTGCGCGTCGCGGCGCGCAATGTCGCCGATTTCGACCGGCTGCACCGGCACTGCCTGTCGCGCCTGCCCGGGGTCGCGGCGATGCACAGCGCCTTCGCGCTGCGCACGATCAAGGCGTTCGAGGGGTATCCGGTCCCTGCCAGCGAAGCGTACTAACCGCGAAAATCGCAGCGCTGGTTAACGCGCAATTTACCAAAAGCACCGCATAGCCCGATCCTATGTTTTGCGGACGACAGGCGGGCGGCAGACTCGCGCGTCGGGATCGATCAGGGAAGCAGGATCATGGTGAAGGAAAATCCGATTCATAAGCAGCAAATCGACCCGATTTCGATGGCCGACCGCTTCCCCTATTACGACCTCGACGGTCAACTGGCCGCGCACGCCACCGAGATTCATTCGATCATCGCCGGCCGCGAGGAAGCCATTGCGCGCGCCTATTGGGATGCGTTCAATGCGCTCCCCAGCGTCGAACGCGCGGTCGAAGGCGAATTGCTCGAATCCTATGTGCGCGGCAGCGCGCGCCACACCGAAACCAAATATGCCGACGCTGCCGGACAGGAAGTGGCGACGATCGCCTGCCAGAACGCGCATATGGCGCGCCGGGTCAAACTGCCGCTCGCGTCGGTAATGTCGTGCATCGCCGAAAGCCAGCGGCTGACGATCGAATATGTCGTCGCCGCCTGCATCGACGATGCGGCGCGGCTGGCGCGGCTGACCAGTGCAGTCAACCGGCTGGCGCTGCTCGAATTCGACATCATGCAGCGCTATGCCGAAAAGCTCGACCGTGCGGTGATTTCCAGCGAACGCCAGACGCTCGCGGGCGATTTCGACCGCTCGATCGCCTCGCTGGTGCAGGACACCGACGGGGTGCGCGAACAATTGGCCAAGCAGGCCGCTTCCGCCGATCAGGCCGCCAAGGGGATGATCGCCAAGACCAGCGAAGTCGCCGCCGCGTCTGAACAATCGGCGATGGCGATGCGCGAAGCCGCTTCGACCGCCGCGGGCCTGATCCGCGCGATCGAGGATGCGCGCAGCGAGGTCGAAGCGTCAGCGAGCGTTGCCACCCGCGCGTCGGAACAGGCGGGCGAAGCGGTCGCGATGTCCGAAACGCTGTCGCACCACGCCGAATCGATCGAGTCCATTTTGGGCCTGATCCGCGAGATCGCGGGCCAGACCAACCTGCTCGCGCTGAACGCCACGATCGAGGCAGCGCGCGCCGGCGAATCGGGCCGCGGCTTCGCCGTCGTCGCGCAGGAAGTCAAAAGCCTGGCCAACGAAACCGCGCGCGCCACCGACGATATTGCGGGCAAGATCACCGCGATCCAGCAGGCGACGCGCGGATCGGTGAGTGCCAACCAGTCGATCCAGCAGACGATTATCGAGGTCCAGCGCTCGGCGCAGCGCATCCGCGACGCGATGGACGCGCAGGCGCAGACCGTTACCTCGATCACCGCCGCGGTCGACGAAACCGCGCTTGCCGCCGACAGTATGTCGTCGACGATCGCCAGCATCCGCAACGATTCGGGGATGGTTGCGAACGAAATCAGCGTGCTCAGCCAGGAATTTGGCAAGATGGGCGGGCGGTTGCAGCAGTTGGAACAGGCCGCGAGCGAGTTCAGCCGCCGGGTGGCGTAAGGGTACAAATTTGATCCGTTCGTGTCGAGCGAAGTCGAGACACGCGAGGCCATGCACAAACGCAACGTGTCTCGACTTCGCTCGACACGAAGGGAACGAGGAAAGTCCTGACGCTATTGGTCGCGGTTTGGCGGTTGGACTGCCGCCATTGCATCGCTAAAGCCGCTCCATGCAAACCCACATCCTGATCACCGGCGCCAGCCGCGGCATCGGCGCCGCGATCGCCGCCGCGCTGACCTCGGACGCCACCAGGACGGTCGCGCTGTCGAGCGCCGATGGCGACCTTGCGGACCCGGCAGTCCCGGCCCGTCTGTGGCAACAAAGTATCAACCAACTCGATGGCCGCATCGATGTGCTGGTCAACAACGCCGGAATCTTTGAAGCCAGCCCGCTCGATGACGACGATGCCGTCTGGCTCGCCAGCTGGAACCGCACGCTTCAGGTCAATCTGACCGCCAGCGCAGACCTCTGCCGCCGCGCTGTCCTCCACTGGCAGGCACGCCGGGCAAAAGGCCGCATCGTCAATATCGCCAGCCGCGCCGCGCACCGCGGCGACAGCCCCGCGCACTGGCATTATGCCGCGTCGAAGGCGGGGCTGGTCGCGATGACCAAGACGATCGCGCGCGCCTATGCCGCAGAGGGCGTGCTCGCCTTTGCGATTTGCCCGGGCTTCACCATGACCGGCATGGCGGACGATTATCTCGCCAGCCGCGACGGTGCCGCGCTGCCCGCCGACATTCCGCTGGGCCGGGTCGCAATGCCGGAGGAGGTCGCCGAAATGGCGCGCTGGTGCGCGCTCGATGCGCCCGCGTCGATGACCGGCGCGGTGCTCGACATCAATGGCGCCAGCTATGTGCGCTGACCGATGAGCTGGATCGTCTCCCTCCCCTGCACCCGCGCCGAGGCCGAGGCGCTGTCGGGCGAAATTCATGAACTCGATGCGCTGCCCGAGGCGCCCGTCATCGTCACGCGCGAAATCGACGAGGAGGCCGGACTGTGGCAGCTCGACGCCTATGTCGATGACAAGCCCGACGCGGCGTTGCTGGCGCTGCTCCAGTCGCTCGTACCAAGCGCAAAGGGAGTGAAGCCCACCGCCGAACAATTGCCCGAGGAGGATTGGGTCACGCTGTCGCAGCAGGGGCTCGAACCCGTGCAGGCGGGGCGCTTTTTCGTCCATACAAGCAGCCACGCCGACCGCATTCCGCCCGGCACCACCCCTTTTCTGATCGACGCGAGCCAAGCGTTCGGCACCGGCGGCCACGACACGACCGCGGGGTGCCTAGCGATGCTCGACCGCCTTGCGCGGCAGGGCGACAGTCCGCGCAATATTGCCGACATCGGCACCGGCACCGGACTGCTCGCCTTTGCCGGGCTGGCGCTGTGGCCGCGCGCGAAAATGATTGCGTCCGACATCGATCCCGCGAGCATCTTCGTCACCCGCGACAATGCCGCGATCAACCGCGTGCCGCTCGGCCGCGGCGGCGGACGCCTCGCGCTCGCGGTCGCGCCGGGGACCGACCATCCCGCGATCCGCCACCGCGCGCCTTATGACCTGGTGATCGCCAATATCCTTGCCGGGCCGCTGATCACCCTTGCTCCCGACATCGGCGCCGCGACCGCGCCGGGCGGCCACGCCATCCTCGCAGGGTTGATCGCGCGGCAGATGGAACCAGTGCTCGCCGCCTACCGCGCGCAGGGCTTTCGCCTGGTGGCGCGCGGGGGCAGCGCCGAATGGCCGTGCCTGCTGCTCGTCAAGCGCCGCCGCTATGGCTGGCGCCGCAAGGAACGCGCCTTCCACCGCGCCGACCCGGCGGACGCAAGTTTCGGGAGCTGGTAGAAGACCGCCGCCGTGCCCGTTCGTGTCGAGCGAAGTCGAGACACGCATGAGTGGCGCGAGACTTCACGGTGTCTCGACTTCGCTCGCCACGAAGGGGTTCAGGCGGTTTGCTTGCCTAGCGCATAATCCTGCGTGCCGCGCGTGATCACCTCATCACCCGGCAAGATATCCGCGATCGCGATCGGCGGCAGCGCGTCATTCGCGGCATAAAGCGGCGCAAAATCGGTGTTCACCGTTGTGTCGAGCAGCTGGTCGAGGCTGTCGATGACGAAATAATTCTGCTGGAAATCGTCGATTCGATAGTCCGTGCGCATCACCCGCGCGAGGTCGAAACCGATGCGATTGGGGCTGTCGCTGTCGAGCGCAAACACGCTTTCGGCATAGGAGGACACAATCCCGGCGCCATAAATCCGAAGACCGCCCGCCTCGCGGATCAGCCCGAACTCGACCGTGTACCAGTAAAGCCGTGCCAGCTGTTTCAGCGCATCGAATTGCAGGCTGCGCAGCCCGCCCTCGCCATAAGCGACCATATAATCGGCGAACACCGGGTCGGCGAGCATCGGGACATGGCCGAACACGTCGTGGAACACGTCGGGTTCCTGCAGATAGTCGAGCTGATCGGGCGTGCGGATGAAATTGCCCGCCGGGAAACGCCGGTTCGCAAGATGGTCGAAAAACACCTCGTCGGGAACCAGCCCCGGCACCGCGACGACCTGCCACCCCGTCGCGTCCATCAACCGCGCGTTGAGCTCGCGATAATCGGGAATCCCCGGCTTTTCGAGGCGCAGCACGTCAATGCCGCGCAAAAATGCGTCCGCCGCGCGCCCCGGCAGCATCGCCGACTGGCGCGCGAACAGCTTGTCCCACATCGCATGTTCGGCGGCGGTAAACGCGTCCCAATTTTGCGAAATCGTCCAGTCGGCCGCGGCACCCGGCGGCGGCGTTTCGTGGACATGAGTAAAGCCGTCTTTCATGGGAATCGTCTAGCATGAAAAAGTTTCAAATGAAACCGTCTCCACCGGGCCGCAGCAGGCGGAGCTGGCCATAGCCGCGTTCGACCTCCCCGGCCCCGGCCAATATGCGCAGCGCGGCACCCAGCGTCACCCGCGAAACGCCGAGCAGGTCCGCAAGCTGCTGCTGCGTCGCGGTCACCCGATCGCCCCCGGCGCTTTCGCGCGCCATCGTGCGCAGCAGGCCGAGCAGCCGGTCGGGGGTCGACAGCCGCCGCTCGGCGTCGATCGTGTCGAGCGTCGCCGCAAGCTGGCGCGACAGGCTCCGCAGCAACAGCTCGGCCCAGCCAACGTCGGCGGCCATCAGCTGGCGCAGCAAGGGGCGGTCGATCGCCACCAGCCGCGCCGGACCGCTGGCGAGCGCATCGACCTGGCGCGGCACTCCGGTGAAAAAGGCAAGCTCGCCGAACAGGTCGCCCGCGCCGAGCACGCCGAAATGCGTAAATCCGCCGTCAGCGGCAAAGCGCCCGACGGTGACATGCCCTTCGACCACGGCCCAGAATTCCGCGCCGGGATCGCCCTGATACTGGATAAACTGGCCGTCGGCGAAATCGCGCACCCGCGCGCGCTCGGTCAGCTGCGCCAGTTCGCGCGGCGACAGCGTCGAGCGTTCGGCCATCGCAAATTGATAAGTTCTTTGCATTTCGAGGCGCGACACTGTGGCAAACAGCGGGGCATGGCAAACAACGACTTGTAATTGGCCATGGGAGTGCCGCGACATGCATCTGACCACCGCCCAGTCGAGCGCGATCGTCGCGGCGATTTTTCTCGGCTTCTGCCTCATCGAGCTGATCCGCACCCGCCTGTTCGCGAAGGACGAGCAGGCGCGCCACGACGGGATCATCGAAATCATCAGCACCTTCATGCTGCTGATCGTTACCCAGCCGACGATCCTGCTGGTGGTCGGTGCGCTCGGCCACCGTTTCTTTCCGCAATATGAGGGGGCGCTTGCGAACGCGCCCTTCCTCGCCGCGCTCGCGCTTTTCCTCGTGTTCGAGGATATGATGCAATATTGGTGGCACCGCGCGAGCCATAGCTTTGCGTGGCTCTACAACCTCCACCGCGCGCACCATAATGCCCGCTATATGAGCGTGCGGCTCGTCTATCGGAACAACATCATCTATTATGCGATGATGCCGAGCATCTGGTTCGCGGGCGTGCTCGTCTATCTCGGGCTCGGCTGGTTCTATGCGGGCTATCTGGTGGTCAAGATGGCGGTGATCATCGGCGCGCACAGCGATGTCGCGTGGGATGCGCCGCTCTACCGGATCAAGGCGCTGTCGCCGCTGATGTGGGTCGTCGAACGCACGATCAGCACCCCGGCGACGCACCACGCGCACCACGGCCGCCACGCCGACGATCCGGCGGTGAACTACAAGGGCAATTTCGGGAACCTGCTGTTCTTTTGGGACGTGCTCTTCGGCACCGCGAAGATCACGCGGCACTATCCGGCGAGCTATGGCGTCGAAAATCTGCCGCCAGCGACGCTGGGGCAGCAACTACTGTGGCCGATCTTTCCCGAGAATAGGGACATGAACGCACGCATCCCCGGCGCCGTGCCGTCGGCGCCGGGGACGGCGGCGGCAACGACCTAGGCCGCGACACCGAGCCAGCGCGCAGCGCGCGGCAAGCGCGGGAGCAACAGCCGATCGACGATCCATAGCAAGACCAGCGACGCGGCGAGCAGCGGCAGCAGCGCGGCGAGCAACAGTATGATTGCCGCCACGGCTTTCAGCTTCGCCGGGTCGCGCGGCAGCGGCGGGGCGCCCAGCGCATCGCCAGGCTTGCGGCGGCGCCACATCAGGAACCCCGAAACGGCGAGGGTCATCAGCATCAGCGCGGTGAGGACTCCGATCAGCTGGCTGACGATCCCAAACAGCGCGCCCTCGTGCCAGGCGATGCCGATGCCGACGATACGGTCGATGACATGCTTGTCGGCAAAGCCGCTGCGCGACACCTCGATCCCGGTGCCGACGTCGTAACTCACCTTGCGCACCTGCGGGCGGTTCTGCGTCTGGGTGGTCAGCGTCCAAGTGTTGCCATTGGGCGGCCCGAACATGTTCGGCGCCCCCGGTGGCTGGATAATCACCGGCGCGGGCAGATTTTCGTTTTGCGCGCGCAGGACGATGCTGTCGAGCGGCACGCGCGGCGCATCGCCGACCGCGACCGGCGCCGGCATCGCTTTTGCCATCGCACTGTGGTCGTGCGCGGCATGGTGGCTGGCATGGCCGCCGCTTTTCCAGTCCTGCGCGCCCTGCACCCACCCCATTTCGGCGCGGACGGCGCGGAAGCCCTGCGCCCAGACATCGGTCCACGGCAGCGCGGTCAGCAGCAACACCAGTGCCAGCCCCGAAACCCAGAACCCGGTCACGGCGTGCAGGTCGCGCAGCGCGGTGCGCCCGCCGAGCGACAGGCGCGGCCACACGACCCCCGCCGCCCCGCGCCCGCGCGGCCACCACAGGTACAGGCCGGTCAGGATCATCACGATCGTCCAGCTCGCGGCGAGTTCGACGATGATACCGCCTGCGCGCCCGAACAGCAGGCTGCCGTGGATCTTCGCCAGCCACGCCGAAATCCGGTCATCGGGATTGGCCGATCCGATCACCTCTCCCCGCGGCGCCACCGCCACATCGCGCATCGTGCCATTTGGCAGGCCGACATGGACGATCGCCGCATCGCCCGGCGCCTCTGGCACCCGGTAATAATGGAAGCGCGCGCCCGGAAAGGCGGCGAGCGCCGCCTTCACCTGCGCGTCGGCATCGACCCGCTCGGCGACCGGCTGGTCGCGCCATTCGCGCTCCTGCCACCGATCGAGCTGCGGCTTGAACAGATAGGCCGCCCCCGTCACCGACAGCATGAGGATGAAGGGGATGACGAACAGCCCGGCATAGAAATGCCAGCGCCAGATCGTGCGATAGAGCGGAATCCGGTTGATGTCGGTCATCCCCTGTCCTTTCGCTTAAAAGCGCGCGCGAATACCGGCGGACACCGCGCGGCGCTCGACCGGATAATAGACCGCCGATGCCGGGGTCACGGTGATCGCCGCGCTAATATCGCCGATCGCTTTCTTGCCGGTGATGTTGCGGACATCGACGAACGCGTCGATCCCTTCGGCGATCCGCGCCCCGCCGGTCACGCCCAGCAGGGCATAGCCGGGTGTCTGGACGAGGTTGCGGTAATCGGCGAACGGCCCATCGGGCACCCACTCGACATTCGGCGCGATATGCAGCGCGTCGCTGCCGATCCGCGCTTCGGCGCGGTAGACATGCTTGGGCACCACCGGCAGGCAGTTGTTGCCAAACTGGCTGTCACCCCGGAAGCGGAAGTCGCTGTAGGTATAGACCTGCCGCAGCCGCAGCCAGTCGGTCGGCGCAATTTCCAACGCCGCTTCGACCCCTTGGTGCAGCGTCCGGTCGGCGTTGAAGGTCGCCGCAGGGATGCTGACATTGGTCGTGAATTGCAGCAATTCGCCCTTCAGCGTCGAGCGGTAGAGCGCCAGATCCCAGCGGACGATCCCGGCCTTGCCGCGCGTCCCGATCTCGGCCGTCCACGCCCGCTGCGGGCGGATCGTCGAAACGACCTGGCTGACCGGCGGGGTACCGATCGTCTGGAACACTTCGCCAAAGCCCGGAAATTCGGCCGAGCGGCTGTAGTTGGCGAAGAATTGTACATCTTCGCTCGGTTCGAACAGCACGCCGAACTTGGGCGAAAAGGCGTCGAAATCGATCCGCCCGTCACGCGACGTTGAGACATTGACGCGCCGCTTGCGGAAGCCGTCGGCATAGACGCCGCCCGCAATCAAGGTCAGCTGCTCCACCGGCCGCACTCGCACCTCGCCATAGATGTTGGCGGTGCGCGCGGTCTGGTCGGCATCGAACACCAGCGCGCCGCGCCGCCCGGCGATATTGACGAACTGTCGTGCGTCGGTGCTGCCGCGCCGCAGCTCGCCGCCCAGCGTCACCTCGACAGGCCCACTCGCATAGTCGGCGCGGAAGAAGCCGCCGAGGTCGAGCGAGTCCTGATCGATCACCTGAAAGATCGGGTGATAGAGCGACTTAGCATTGACGAAGCCGCCAACATCAAGCTTGAACGCGCCCCAGTCGAACGTCGTGCGGTTCTGCAGCCGCAGCGACACGATGTCGCGCGCCTGATCGCCCGCCACCGCCGCCGCGCTCGCGACGCGCGGCGTGGTCAGCGCCTGGTCAAAGGTCAACGCACCCGGGATTTCCTGCTTGATGTCATTATAGCTGGCATAGAAGCGCGTCGACACGACGTCGCTGAGCTTCAGCCCGACATTGCCGTGGAAGCGGAAGCTGCGCCGGTTGACATGGTCGCGGTCGCCGCTCGATGTATCGGCGCTGACCGCGCCCCACGCATCGACGCGATCGCCTGCCACGCCCGCCGACACCAGCCCGCGATAGCTGTCGAAACTGCCGACATCGCCGCGCAGGTAGAAGCCTTCAGCGGTTCGCCCGGTCGGTGTCACGCCATTGACCGCGCCGCCCAAGGTTCCCGACCCGAAGCGCAACGCGTTCGCGCCGCGATAGACCTCCAGATGGTCGAAAAAGATCGGCTCGAGCTCCTGGAAATCGCCATTGTCATCGGCAAGGTTGATCGGCACCCCGTCCTGCAGCAGCGTCAGGCCGCGCATGTGGAAACCGCGCGAAAGTCCCGATCCGCGGATCGAAATGCGCACCTCCTGCCCGTAACGCGGCTGGAGATACACGCCGGGTGAAAAGGCCAGCGTGTCGCGCAGCGACACGATCGACTTGTCGGCATAATCCTGATGGCTGACAACGTCGGCGCCGCCCGCGGTCTTCTGGACACGGGCTTCGGCTTCATTGGTCAGTTCGGGGGCGGTAACGATGATCGTCGGATCGGCTTCGGCCTCGGCGGCCTGAGCCGCGGCAGGGACGAGCGAGAGGACGAGCGCGAGCAAAGGCGCCGCCCTATAGGCAGTTTTGGTCATGGGCAATTTCTTCCCGATTTGCAGATGATGGAGCCGCGCGGCAGGACCAGCGCGACAATTCAAGTCGTCATCCCGGCGAACGCCGGGATCTCACCGTCGCATCAAAGCGCAGCGGCGAGGCTCCGGCCTCCGCCGGAGCGACACATCATGCCTGGGAAGGTGGCCCCGTACTCGGCGGCAGCGGCGAGGCGATGCCGGGGGCAAAGCCCAGCGATCGTACCGCAGCGGGAATCGGCGCCGCCACCATCGGCGCGGCGGCCAAAATCGGCTCATCGGGGACGATCGGCGCATTGCCCAGCGCCCCCCATGGGCAATGCTGCTGCGTCTCGCCCGCATCGTGGCTGCCCGCCTTTTCGATCGGGATTTCGATCGTCCCGCCGGGGTTGGCGGGGTCCGAACAAATGCGCACGGTAATCGACCCGCCCGCATCGCTTTCGATCATCCACCCCGGCGCAACCAGCACCCGCGCGCCGAGCGCGAGCAGCAGCGGCAGCAGCAGCAGGATGCCGGGACGGCGAAAGGCGGCGAGCAGGCTCACGGGGCGGCCTTTATGGCCACGGGGCGGGCGTGGCAAGTATGGAACCGCAGCCCTGAGCCTGTCGAAGGGCGCTTCACTGAGAAGCGCCCTTCGACAGGCTCAGGGCTGCGGCAGAAAAGGCTCAAATCACTCCGCCGTCGTCTCGTCGACCTTCTTCCCCGTCCGCGTCCACGGATACAGGAACTGCCCCCAATAATGTTTCGGCACATCCTCGGGGATGCCATAATTCTCCGGCCAGCGGTCCTTGGGTAGGTGAAAAGTCCCGAAAATCTTGTCGAGCCAGGGGAAATGGATGGCGAAATTGACGTCGAACGCCTCGCGCTCCAGTCCATGGTGCCAGTGGTGGAAGCGCGGCGTCGCGATCCAGTGGCCGAGCCGATTGAAATTGCCCCCGACATTGGCGTGGAGCAGCGACGACCACACATAGACGAAGCCGATGTACGCCTGCATCACCGACGGGCTGAACCCCAAAGTGAACAGCGGCAGCGAGGTGATCGAACGCAGCAGGATGATCT
The DNA here is from genome assembly GCF_003609815.1 of Sphingopyxis sp. EG6. Classification (NCBI taxonomy): domain Bacteria; kingdom Pseudomonadati; phylum Pseudomonadota; class Alphaproteobacteria; order Sphingomonadales; family Sphingopyxidaceae; genus Sphingopyxis; species Sphingopyxis sp. EG6. The sequence continues at coordinate 340,767 of NZ_AP017603.1, read as the reverse complement.
CGACAAAATGCATCCGCGATCCCGCCAGCCAGTCCATCGACTTCGCGCTGTGGTGGATCGCGTGAAAGCCCCACAGGAACGGCACTTTGTGGAACAGCCGGTGGTACCAATATTGCGCGAGGTCCGATGCGACCAGCACGATGGCGAACTGCACCAGCCACGGCAGCGACGCGACGGTGGCGCGAAACGCATCCCAGCTGTTCGTACTCTCGTTGATGATCGTCGACGGCGCGAGCGCCAGAAACCCGAGAACCTGCACGAACATCGTGCTGACGAGGTAATAGAACAGATCCTCGCGCCATTCGGTGCGGAACAGGCGCTGCGCGCGGCGGTGCGGGAACAGGCGTTCGAGCGGCGCGAACATGAAGCCGGTGATCAGCAGGTTGACGACGAAAAAGTCGAGCCCGAAGAAAATCCCCCAGCTTCGCGTCTCCTCGGGCTGGACATTGGCGCCGCCGAACAGCGTCGCCGCGAGCGCGATCATCAGCGCGGTCGCGCCCAGCACCTTGCGCGGGCGGAGCAGCAGGCTGAGCAGTGCGAGCCCATAGCTCGCCAGCAGCACCAGATGCACCAGCCCGCGAAACCCGCCCCAATCCTTGATGATCGCCAGTTCCGGCGTCGCAAACCAGTCGGGAAAGCGCAGCGCGACGACCATGCCGAAGCCGACGATGGCAAACAGCAACGCGAAGAACCCCGACAGCCACCCGCTGCCAAAGCGCCGCACCTCGGTATGCGATTCCAGATCGCGCATCAGGTTGGTCAGATAGTCACGCTTGGCCATTTGGTCCCCCAACCCCATTTGCGCGGCGTCGTCTGTGACGGCGCGCACGCGACAATAGCCGATCCTCCCCCACCGGGGAGGATCACTACCCCGCCGCCGCCACAATCTTCGCCCACTCGGCCTCGTCGATGACCCTGATCCCGAGCGCCGCGGCCTGCTTGAGCTTCGATCCCGCGCCCGGCCCCGCGACGACCAGGTCGGTCTTGGCGCTCACCGATCCCGCCGCCTTCGCGCCCAGCGCCTCGGCTTGCGCTTTCGCTTCGTCGCGGCTCATCGTCTCCAGCTTGCCGGTGAACACCACCGTCATCCCCGACACCTCGCTCGCGCGCGTTTCGACAACGAACGGCGGCGGCGAGACCTCGGACAGCAGGTCGTCCCACAGGTCGCGGTTGTGCGGTTCGTGGAAGAAATCGCCCAATGCCTCGGCGACCGCGGGGCCGATGCCGTCGGCGCGGACGTCGAGGATCGCCTTGATCGCCTCCATCTTGCGCGCCGCATATTTACCATCGGATTCGCCCTCGGCGCGCGGGTTTGCCGCGATATAGGCGTTGATCTCGGCCGCCTTGGCGGGGAGCAATGCAATGTCGCCGATGCCTTTGAGCAGATCGCGCGCGGTCACCGCGCCGATGTGACGGATGCCCAGCCCGAACAGCAGCCGCGCGGCGTCGGGCGCCCGCTTCGCCTCGATCGCGGCGAGCAGATTGTCGACCGACTTTTCCTTCCACCCCTCGCGCGCCAGCAATTCGTCGCGGTGCCGGTGCAGCCGGAAAATATCCGCCGGCCCCTTGTCGAGCCAGCCGAGTTCGAGAAATTCGGCGATGCTCTTTTCGCCCAGCCCCTCGATGTCGAGCGCGCCGCGGCTGACGAAATGGCGCAGCCGCTCAAACTTCTGCGCCGCGCAGATCAGCCCGCCGGTGCAGCGGACATCGACCTCGCCCTCCTCGGCCACCGCCTCGCTGCCGCACACCGTGCAATGGTCGGGAAAGACATAGGGATCGCGCGCCTCATCGCGGGTCAGATTTTCGACCACCTGCGGAATCACGTCGCCCGCGCGCTGCACCACCACTCGGTCGCCCGGACGCACCCCCAGCCGCCCGATCTCGTCGCGATTGTGCAGCGTGACGTTCGACACCACCACCCCGCCGACGGTCACCGGGGTCAGCCGCCCGACCGGGGTCAGCTTGCCGGTGCGCCCGACCTGGATGTCGATTGCCTCGAGCGTCGTCTGCGCGCGTTCGGCGGGGAATTTATGCGCGATCGCCCAACGCGGCGCCTTGGCCACGAACCCCAGCCGCGCCTGCCAGTCGAGCCGATCGACCTTATAGACGACGCCGTCGATGTCATAGGGCAGCTCGGCGCGTTCGGCCTCGATCGTCCGGTAGTGCGCGAGAACCTCGGCAACATTCGCAAGCCGCTTCAACAGCGGCGACACCGGCACGCCCCACGCCGCGATGCGCTGCATCATGGCGAACTGTGTCGTCTCGGGCAGGTCGCTCACCTCGCCCCAGCCGTGCGCGAGGAAACGCAGCGGACGCGCCGCAGTGACACTGGCATCCTTCTGGCGCAGCGACCCCGCCGCGGCGTTGCGCGGATTGGCGAACTGGCGCGCCTTTTCGGGATCGTCGGCCTCGGCGATCAGGCGGGCATTGAGCGCGGCGAAGTCGGCCTTCGCCATATAGACCTCGCCGCGGATCTCGAACACGTCGGGAACCGCGCCGTCCAGCTCCTGCGGAATATCGGCGATTGTGCGGACATTGGCCGTGACATCCTCGCCGACGCTGCCGTCGCCGCGCGTCGCCGCCTGGACCAGCTTGCCGCGTTCATAGCGCAGCGAACATGACAATCCGTCGATCTTGTCCTCCGCGGTCAGCGCGACCTGCGCGTCCTCGGGCAAATTCAGGAACCGCCGCACCCGCGCGACAAATTCGGCGACATCCTCGTCGGCGAACGCATTGTCGAGGCTCATCATGCGCTGCGCATGGGTGATTTTCGCGAGCGGCGACGCCTCGACCGCGGCGCCGACCAGCCGGTTCGGGCTGTCGGCGCGGATCAGGTGCGGGAAGGCCGCCTCGATCGCATTGTTGCGGCGGACGAGCGCGTCATAATCGGCGTCCGAAATCTCCGGACTGTCCTCGGCGTGGTAGAGCTTGTTATGATGCGCGATCGCCTTGGCCAGACGCATCAGTTCGTTAGCAGCATCGGCCTCGGTCAGCGATTCAATCTCGATCATGCGCGCGCTTTTGCCACCGGCGTGAACTCGGCGCGAGTGCCAAATCCGGCGATCAGCGGGCGCGCCTTGCTGATGGCGACCTGCACCGCGGGTAGCTCGAGCGAGGCAGCGTGCGACGCCTTGGTATCCCACAACTCGACGATCCAGATCGCGTCCGTGTTCGCGCTGTCCTCGCCGATCAGATAGCCCATGTTGCCGGGCATCGCGTCGGTCGCTTCGGACAGGATCGCGACCAGCGCCGCGCGCTGCCCCGGCTGCGCTAGCATCTGGCCGATCAGCCCATATTCGGGGACGACTTCTTCCATATGCGCCTCCAGCGCTTGCAGTTTTCAGGCCGGCAGGACCATCGCCGCCATCGCCAGCAACGCCGCCAGATGTTCGCGGCGGTTCATGCGCGGACGATCGCCAGCACATGCACCTCGCGCCGGATTCGAAAGCCGAGTGATTCATAGAGGCCGATCGCCCCCGCATTGTCGGCATAGCTGTGCAGGAAGGGCTGTTCGCCGCGCGCCACCATCTGACGCATGACATGGCCGATCAGCGTCCGCGCGAGCCCGCGGCCACGGCAATCCGCCCACGTGGCGACGCCGCTGACCTCGGCCATGCCGGGCATCAGCATCCTTTGCCCGGCCATCGCGAGCAGACGGCCCTGCTCGCGAACGCCGTAAAACGGCCCATACAGGTGCGTCTTCGGTCCCCATGGGCCGGGCTGGGCGTGGGCAGCGAGCGCCGCCATTTCGGCGGCGTCGGCATTGCCCAGCGCGACGATTGCAGGCTCGCCCGGCCGCGGCTCTGGCGGCGGCCCCTCGGCGACCATCTGTGTCAGCGCGGCGCGCTTCACTTCGCGCGTCCCCGGCGGCAGCGGCCAAGGGTCACCCTCCACGATCCATAGATCCTCACCGGGAGGGATGAGCGCCGCCAACGCCGCCTGCGCCGCCGCGCCAGTGTCGGCAGCGACGCCGAAAACGCCATAGCCGCGGTCGAGGCACAACGCGCGCGCGTCGCCGGTGGCGAGATGCGCCTGCCGCCCGGTGAGCATGCTCCACACCGGGCGATCGAGCGGGTGCGCGGTCATTGGCTCAGCCTCCTTCCATCGCCAGCGTTGCCGTCGCCGGGATCTTCATTCCCTCGAACGCTTGCGCCGCATACGGTCCTGCGGGGTCGACCCAGTGCAGGAACAGATGCGCCGACCAGCGATTGGGGTTCGGCATCATCCGCCCGTGCAGACGGTGGACCCCCTGATACAGCACCGCATCGCCGGGCAGCATCGGCACCGACCCATAGGCCTCGGCGCCGAAATCGGGGTCGGCGCGTTCACGCGGCGTTTCGATATGCTGCGATCCGACCTCGAGCGGCCAAGGCTTGTCGTCGCTCGCGGCAAGTAGCAGCGACAGGCTATGCTCGCACGCGTGGCGGTCCGAATGGACGCGGCAGATGTCGCCCGCGCGGTACATGCGGAAATAGCAATAGGTCGGGCGCAAATCATGCCCGACCAGCGCGCTGATCGCCGGGGTCATTCCCCATAAAAAGGTCGCAAGCGGCGGATATTGCTGGCCATAGACCTCGACCGCCTCGGTCTTGAGCAGCGCCGATCCGCGCTTCAAGGCATCGAACGACACCCCGCCCCGGATCAGGTCGGATTTCAGGGTCGCCAGCAACGCGTGGGTGACGTCGATCGGGACAAAACCCGGCAGCGCCAGATAGCCCTCGCGTCGATATTGCTCCGCCCCGCCGGTCATATCGCCTCCAACAGCCTTTCCGCCTGCGCCCGCGCCTCGGCGGTCACCTCGGCGCCCGACAGCATCCGCGCGATTTCCTCGCGGCGGCCTGCTTCGTCGAGCGCGTGGACGCTGGTGCGCGTGACAACGCCCTCGCTCGATTTGGCGATGATCAAATGCGCCGCACCCTTCGCCGCCACCTGCGGGCTGTGCGTCACCGCAAGAAGCTGTTTTCCGGCGCCTGCCAGCCGCGCCAGCCGTTCGCCGATCGCGCTCGCCACCGCGCCGCCGACGCCGCGGTCGATTTCGTCGAAGATGATCGTGTCGGCGCCGCCCTCTTCGGCCAGCGCGACCTTGAGCGCCAAAATGAAGCGCGAGAGTTCGCCGCCCGACGCGATCTTGGCGAGCGGCGCGAAGGGCGCGCCGGGGTTGGTCGAAATGAGGAATTCGACGCGGTCGATCCCCTCCGGCCCCCAGCGCTCGGCGGGCAGACGTTCGATTAGCGTCTGAAAGCGCGCCGCGTCTAGCTTCAGCGGCACCAGTTCACTCGCCACCGCCGCATCGAGGCGAACCGCGGCCTTGCTGCGCTGGTCGGAAAGGGCGCTTGCCGCATGGGTATAGGCCGCAGCGGTTTCGGCCACCGCCGCTTCGAGCTTTGCCAGCCCCGCGCTGCCGCCCTCGATCGCGTCGAGCCGCGCTGCAAGCGTCCCGGTGAGTTCGGTGAGCTCGTCGGGCTGGACGCCATGCTTGCGCGCCATGGCGCGCAATTCGAACAAACGCGTCTCGGTCGCCTCGAGCCGGTCGGGATCATATTCCATCGCGCGCGCCGCTTCATGGAGCTTGCCCTCGGCCTCGTCGGCCTCGATGATCGCGCGGTCGAGCGCCGCCAGCGCTTCGGCGAGCAGCGGGTGGTCGCCCGCCAGCCGGTCAAGCCGCCGCGCCGCGCCGCGGAGCTGCGCAGGGCCGCTCTCGCTGCCCTCGAACGCTTCCATGATCGCGCCCAGATCGCCCGCGAGCCGCTCGCCCTTCTGCATCGCTGCGCGCGCTTCCGAAAGTTCGGCGTCCTCGCCGGGCTGGGGGCTCAGTGCCTGCAGTTCGGCGACACAATGTTCGAGCCACTCGCGGTCGCGTTCGGCCTCCGAAATCGCGGCGCGCGCGGCGGCAAGCCGTGCCTCGGCAGCGCGCCATGCAACATGCGCCGCGGCGACCGCACCCGTGTTCGCGCGCGCATAGCTATCGAGCAGCGCGCGGTGGCCTGCGGGCGCGAGCAGGCCGCGATCATCATGCTGGCCGTGGATTTCGACCAGATGCGCGCCAACTTCGCGCAGTAGCGCCGCCGAACAGGGCTGATCGTTCAAAAAAGCGCGGCTGCCGCCATCGGCTTTCAGGGTGCGGCGGATCAGCAAAGGCTCGCCCGGTTCGGGCGCCATCTCGTTTTCGGCGAGCAGCGCGGCCAGCGGCGTTCCCGCCGCGGGCGCGACAAAAGTGGCGGTGACCTGCGCCTGTCCGCTTCCCTGCCGCACCAGCGCGCTGTCGGCGCGCGCGCCGAGCGCAAGTCCCAGCGCGTCGAGCAGGATCGACTTACCCGCCCCAGTCTCGCCCGTGAGCACCCCCAGCCCGCGCGTGAAATCGAGGTCGAGCCGTTCGATCAGAACGATATTGGCGATGGACAAAGCGGTCAGCACAGGCCGTCCTTACCGCAGAACAAAGGCAGAATCTATTCCCGGCGCAATCAGGCGCTCGGCGCGTGCTTCTGCATCAGCTTGTACGCGCGCTCATACCATTCGTTGCCCGGATAGTTGGCGCCCAGCACCGCCGCCGACTTCTTCGCCTCGGCGGGAATGCCGAGCGACAGATAGCATTCGGTCAGGCGGTACAGCGCCTCGGGCGCGTGGCTGGTCGTCTGATATTTGTCGACGACTTCGCGAAAGCGGATCGACGCCGCCAGCCAGTTCGAGCTGCGCTGATAGAAGCGACCGATTTCCATTTCCTTGCCCGCCAAATGGTCCTGCACCAGGTCGATCTTCAATCGCGCGTCGGCGGCATAGCGGCTGTCGGGATAGCGGCGGATCACCTCGCCCAGCGCGTTCGACGCCTGCTGGGTGATCTTTTGGTCGCGGGTGACATCGCTGATCTGCTCATAATAGCTGAGCCCGATCAGATAATAAGCGTAGGGCGCGTCCTTGTTGCCCGGATGGATCGCCAGGAATCGCTGCGCCGCTTCGATCGCGGGCGTATATTCGCGGTCCATATAATAGCTGAAGCTGCTCATCAGCTGCGCACGGCGCGCCCAGGGCGAATAGGGATGCTGACGCTCGACCTCGTCGAACAGCGCCGCAGCAACGCCATATTGCTGGCGATCAAGCCGATCCTGCGCCGCGCGGTACAGCGTGTTGACGTCGCGCGCGACATAGCGCGTGTCTTTCTTGACCCCGGCGCCGCCACAGGCCGCCAGCATGGGGGTAATAACCAGAGCGGCAGCGAGCAGGCGCACGGTGGCGCGCGAAGGGGTGCGATGAGTCATGCGCGCGGTATAGCCACAGCGCCGATGAACGCAAAATAAATGATGGGTGGTTCGCCGCAGATTTACGGCGCCTTTACCACGCACCCTTTCGGCGCATCGGCGGGGGCGGGAACGCGGCGCGCGGTCTTGATCGTGACCTGCGGCTCCAGCATCTGGCCCTTCATCACCCCGTCGCCGGCCGTGGGCGAGATGGGCGCGTTGAAGATCGCCGCCGCGACATCGGCGCCGCTGACGATTTCGCCGAACACCGCAAAGCCCGCCCCGTCGCCGCCGGGTGCATCGCTGTCGAACCCCTTGATGTCCGACAGCAGCAGGAAAAAATCGGTCGTGGCATCGCCGGGGTTCAGCCGCGCCATCGACAGCGCGCCCTTGCAATTGGTCAACCCGCTGGTCTTGGTCGGCTCGTGCGCGATCGGTGGGAAATTCTTGCGCGCATCGCCGCGATTGCCCGCCTGCACCAGCTGGTTCGCCGGCCCCCAGCTTTTGGTCGAACGATAGAATTTGAACCCGTCCATCCGCTTGGCATCGACATAGCGCAGGAAATTGGCGCTGGTCACCGGCGCGCGTTTGTTTTCAAGCCGCACGGTGATCGTGCCAAGGTCTGTGACCAGCGCAACATAGGGCCGCGTGTCGGGCGCGACGACCGGCACCGGCAAGGGTGGCGGCGGGGGCGGAGGCGCCATCATCGGCCGGACGGTCGGGCCGGTACCCGGCGGCGTGGTCACGACGGCGGGACCAGCCTGCGCCGTCAGGGCGAGCGAAAGAAGGATCGTCAACATCCCCCGCTTATGATCCGATCGCCCATGGCACGAAAGCCGAAATTTGCCGCGCCCCAGCGGGCGCATCGCCCCCTGTGCGCCGACGCCGCGCCATTTCTGATCTCAGGGGTCGTTGGAAAGGAGCCGGAATCCGGCTAGATCACGCGCCAACCGCGCCACATAGGCCAGACATGGGCCAGACAGGGGAAAAGCATGACCGATACGCCCGACCATGATCCAGCCCCCAGCGCCGCCGCCGCGACCGAGACCGCATCGCGCCTGCTCCGCTATCTGCCGCTGATCACGATCGCGCATTTCCTGATCGGCCTGCCCGCGCTGATCGCGTCGCTCGCGCTCGCCTGGTTTGCCTTTGTCCAGGCCGATGCGACGCAAAAGATGCAGACCGGCGGGGTGATGCCGTTCGTCACCTTTGGCACCAGCAACGGCGACGCGGACGGCAATCAGGATATTGCGCTGTCGCTGACGAACAATGGCGTCGGCCCCGCGATCCTCGGCCCGATCGAAATTCGCTATGAAGGCAAGCCGATCGCCACGCCGCTCGAACTGCTGCGGGCGTGCTGCACCAATACCCCGGCGCAGGCGCTGCGTTTTTCCACCTCGCCGTCCAGCGGGGTGGCGGTACGCCCGGGCGAGACGCTCGAATTCATCAGCTTTCCGCGCAGTCCGGCATCCGAACAGGTGTGGCAGAAGCTCAACCGCGAACGGTGGAAGCTCAAGGTCCGTTCCTGCTATTGCTCGATATTCAACGATTGCTGGGTGACCGAGGGCATGCAGGGATTGCCAAGGCCGGTGAACACATGCCCCGCCGACTGGACGCCCTACCGCGAAGACGCCGGAAATCGGATCGCCGGGATCGCCGTCAAATAATTCAACCAAACGGTTGACAATAAAATTGGTCTGATCATATTCAACCACATGGTTGAATATGATTCGCTCGCTCTCGATATGGTCTTCCACGCGCTCGGCGACGCAACGCGCCGCGCCATGCTCGGCGAGCTTGCCGCCGGCGAGCGCAGCGTTGGCGACCTCGCCGCGCCCTTCGCCATGTCGCTCGCCGCGGCGTCGAAGCATATCAAGGTGCTCGAGGGCGCGGGGCTGATCCGCCGCGACGTGCGCGGCCGCACCCATATCTGTAGCCTCGATCCGGCGCCGCTGATGTCGGCCGACCAGTGGCTCGGCATCTACCGCCGCTTCTGGACCGATCGCCTCGACACGCTCGAAGCGCTGCTGCGCGCGCCCAATTCGGGGACGCCTGCCGTCAAACCACCCCTCCCCGGGAAAGAAGGAGAATGATTATGGCCACAATGACGACCGCCGACGCTTATGGCGTCGTTCGCGAGGATGCGACGCTGACGCTCGAACGCCTGCTGCCCGGCCCGATCGAGCGCATCTGGCCCTATCTCGTCGACAGCGACCTGCGCCGCCAGTGGCTCGCCGCGGGAGCGATGGAGGAAAAGGTCGGCGCCGCGGTCGAACTGGTGTGGCGCAACGACGAGCTGACCGATCCGCCCGGCACCCGCCCCGAAGCCATGGGCGACGAACATCGCATGACGTGCGAAGTGCTCGAATGCGACGCGCCGCACCGGCTGGCGATCAGCTGGGGCAGCACCGGCGGCGTCGCTTTCACCCTTGAGGAGCAGGGGAGCGAGGTGCTGCTAACGATCACCCACCACCGCGTGACCGACCCCGCCGTCCTGCTCAACGTCAGCGCCGGCTGGCACGCGCATGTCGATGTGCTGGAGGCAAAGCTCAGCGGCACGCAAGCCACCCCGCACTGGGACAATTTCGTGCGCCTACGCGAGGTATATAAGGCGCGGCTGGCAGGCTGATCGCCATGCACTAGTACAAATGGGGCCGTGCGAGCGGCCCCTTTTTTGTCGCCAATCCGGAAACTGTTCTATATGGATAATACAGTTCGACGGGAAGGGCGACGATGAAACGCAAATGGAAAATCACGCTTGGACTGCTGGGCGCGCTCGTTGTTGTCGGCGCGGGCGGCGCGGCGTGGATGATCGTCCAGCCGCCGAAACCGGCGCGGATCGTCGATGCGGGGCCCACCGGCCAGCGCGTGGCGAACAACGGCATTCTTGCCAATTATTTCCCCGCTCAGGGGTCCGATCCCTCGCCCGCCATATTGCTGCTCGGCGGGTCCGAAGGCGGCCTGGGCAAGGACATGCACGCGCTCGCGCTGTTGCTGCAAGCGCAGGGCTATCACACGCTGCAACTCGCCTATCACAACGCTCCCGGCAAATCGGCGAAGCTGAAGAATATCCCGCTGGAGGACTTCTACAAAGCGCTCGACTGGCTCAAAAGGCAGCCGCAGGTCGATCCGAACCGGATCGGCATTGTCGGCTATTCGAAAGGTGCCGAGGCGGGGCTGGTGGTTGCGACGCGCTATCCGGGCATTCGCGCCGCAGTGCTTGGCATGCCGTCGAGCGTCGTGTGGGACGGCATGTCGGGCGAAAACTATCTGTTAGGATCGTTCAGCTCCTCCTGGAGCGAGAAGGGCGAACCGCTGCCGCACCTCGCCTATAAGGGCCGACCTGGCGCCGACGGGCTGATGCCGGTGTTTGTGAACGGCCTCAAGGAAGTGAGCGCCAATCCCGCCGCCGTCATCCCGGTCGAGAAATTTGAGGGCAAGCTGATGCTGATCTGCGGCGAGGCCGAAAAACTGTGGCCCAGCTGCCCGATGACCGACCAGATCGTCGCGCGAGCCGCCAAGAATGCAGCGCCCGCGCCGGTCGTGCTGCGATACAAGGATGCCGGACATGGCGTGATGGGGGCGCCCTTTACCGACGCCAAGACGCGCCGATCTTGGACGCAGCTGGGCGGCACTGAAGCGGGCAATGCCGCGGCGCGCGCCGACAGCTGGGCCAAGATCAGCGCCTTCCTGCACGCCGAGCTGGGCACCAAAGCTACGGCCGACTGAGGTCGATTGCCGCAAAATAGCGCGAAACGTCCGTTCGTCGCTATGTGACAGCGAGGATTTGTCTCATTTTCGTCACCCCGGACTTGATCCGGGGTCCATGCAGCGGCCGTGGCGATGGATCCCGGATCAAGTCCGGGATGACGATAGTGGAAAAGTTGGCGGCTGCTTCCCACCCCAACGCCCCCAGCCACCCATTACCTTGCGAACCCCGCCCCGCCCGATTACCCCTCGGCCATGACCGCCGACAAAATCTTCATCAGCGCCAACGACCTCCTCGCCGATTCGCTGCGGCTGGGGATGCAGGTGATCGACAGCGGGTTCAAACCGACCCACCTCGTCGGCATCTGGCGCGGCGGGGCGCCGGTCGGGATCGCGGTGCAGGAACTGCTCGATTATCACGGCCAGCATTGCGACCATATCGCCATCCGTACCTCGTCCTACCACGGCATCGACCGGCAGGATCCGGAGGTAAAAGTGTTCGCGCTCGGTTATCTGATCGACACGCTCGATCCCGACGACCGGCTGCTGATCATCGACGATGTGTTCGACAGCGGCCGCAGCATCCGCGCCTTCATCGCCGAGCTGAAAGCCCGCTGCCGCCACAATATGCCGCGCGACATTCGTATCGCGACCGTCTGGTTCAAACCCGGGCGCAACGTCACCGACCTCCACCCCGATTTCTTCGTTCACGAAACCGACCAGTGGCTGATCTTTCCGCACGAAATCGACGGGCTGACGATCGACGAAATCCGCCAGCACAAGCCCGAAGCGGCCATCATCCTGCGCGAAGAGGGGCATACCAATGGCTGACGGTTTTGCTTCGGCTGCCGAGCGCGCTGCGTTCATCGCGGGCCTGCCCAAGGCCGAGCTCCATCTGCATATCGAAGGCTCGCTCGAACCCGAGCTGATGTTCGACCTCGCGCAGCGCAATGGGGTCGCCATCCCCTTCGCCAATGTCGAAGAGGTCCGCGCCGCCTACGCCTTCTCGAACCTCCAGGATTTTCTCGACATCTATTATCAGGGGATGGGCGTCCTCCACACCGAGCAAGACTTCTACGACCTCACCGCCGCTTACCTCGCTCGCGCGCATGCCGACGCGGTGCGCCACGTCGAAATCTTTTTCGATCCGCAGGGCCATACCGCGCGCGGCGTCGCGTTCGGTACCGTCATCACCGGCATCACCCGCGCGCTCGACGATGCGCAGGCGCGCTATGGCATCACCTCGAAACTGATCATGTGTTTCCTCCGCCACCTCGACGAAGCCGACGCCGAGGCGACGCTCGACGAAGCATTGCCATATCTGGGCCGCATCGACGGCGTCGGTCTCGACAGCTCGGAGGTCGGCCACCCGCCCGCCAAGTTCGAACGCGTCTTCGCCCGCGCCCGCACCCTCGGCCTCAAAATCGTCGCGCATGCGGGCGAGGAAGGTCCGCCCGAATATGTGTATGAAGCGCTCGACCTGCTCCAGGTCGACCGCATCGATCATGGCAACCGCAGCCTGGAAGACCCCGCCCTCGTCGCGCGCCTCGCCGCTCGGGGCATCACGCTCACCGTCTGCCCGCTATCAAACCTGAAGCTGTGCGTCGTCGACAACATCGCCGCGCATCCGCTGAAAACCATGCTGGACGCGGGGCTGCATGCCACGGTGAACAGCGACGATCCCAGCTATTTCGGCGGCTATGTCAACGCCAACTATCAGGCCGTCGCCGACGCGCTCGACCTGTCGAGAGGCGACCTGCTGACCCTCGCGCGGAACAGCTTCACCGGGTCGTTTCTGGATGACGCCGCAAAGGCGGCGCACCTCGCCGCGATCGACGCTTACGCCTGACTGAAGAAGGTCAGATACTGATTGTTTGCGGGCAAGCTGTCGTTTGAAATCCGTTCGTGTCGAGCGAAGTCGAGACGCGCTGACATCGTGCATGACCTCGCGTGTCTCGACTTCGCTCGACACGAACGGGAATAGAGGGCAGCCTGGAAACCTCCCCCTATCGGCCCATCGGCGTCCAGCCAAAATCAAGCCGCAATCAGCACCCCATGGTACGACCGGTCCTCGAACGCCTGCCCCGCGCCCATCGCGACGCAGATCAGCGCATTGTCCGCGACCCGCACCGACAATCCGGTCGCCTCGGCGATCGCGACGTCCATCCGGCGCAGCAGCGCGCCGCCGCCGGTCAGCGTGATGCCTTCGTCGATGATGTCGGCGGACAATTCGGGCGGCGTCTGTTCCAGCGCGGCGCGCACCGCGGCAACGATCTGCCCGACCGGTTCGGCCAAGGCCTCGGCGATTTCGGCCTCGGTCACTTGCACCTCCGACGGTCGGCCGTTGACCAGGTCGCGGCCCTTGACCGCGATGATCATGCCCTCGCCCTCGGGCGCAACGGCACAACCAACCGCCAGCTTGACCCGTTCCGCAGTCATTTCGCCGATCATCAGATTATGTTTGCGGCGGATATAGGAGGAGATCATGTCGTCCATCTTGTCGCCGCCGACGCGCACCGAATTGCTGTACGCGATGCCGCCCAGCGACAGGATCGCGACTTCGGTCGTGCCGCCGCCGATGTCAACGACCATTGCCCCCAGCGGCGCGGTGACATCCAGCCCGGCACCGATCGCCGCCGCCAGCGATTCCTCGATCAGCTGCACCGACACCGCGCCCGCGTTCGATGCGGCATCGCGGATCGCGCGGCGCTCGACCATCGTCGATCCCGACGGGACACAGATCACGACGTTGCTGCGCTGGCGCAGCACCCCGGCGCCGCCCTTCGCCTTGTCGATGAAATGCTTGATCATCTGTTCGGCGACATCGATGTCGGCGATCACCCCGTCGCGTAGCGGACGGATCGCCTGGATGTTGCTGGGCGTCTTGCCCATCATCAGCTTGGCCTCGTTGCCGACGACTTTTACCCGCCGCACCCCGTCGCGCGTTTCCAGCGCGACGACCGACGGTTCGTTCAGCACGATGCCCTTGTCGCGGACATAGACGACGGTATTCACGGTCCCCAGATCGATGGCCATGTCATGCGCGGCCGAACCGAACCGATTAAAAAATTTCATATGCGCCGAACGCCCCTGGTGATGCGGATTGGAGAATCGGGCGCGCGCGCGGTCACGCCCGCAACACCCGTGGATTTCGGCTTGTGACGATGGTTAAATCAGGTCAACGCCGCTGGCGCAGACCGTTGGTTTATCAGGCCCGGTCGAGCCGGACGCGCCACTTGCCGCCGCCCAGCAACGCTTCGTCGTCCAAAGCCGCCATTGGTCGGCGATCGCCGCGCGGCGCTAGGCGCTGCCGGGAACGATGAATTTCAGGCCCTGCAATTTGACGATCGCGCCATCGGCGCACAGCGGCGCGGCGATCAGGCGCATCCAGCGCGGCGGCGCCGCGGTCGGCCGGATTTCGACATCGAGCGTAAAGCCGCGGCGATGCTTGATCGCATAGGCACGCAATTTTTCCATCGCCGCGCGCGATCCCTCCTCGTACAGCGCGGCGGCCTCGGCGCGCGTCACCGCGGCGCCGCGCGGCAGGCCGAAAATATCAAAGACCTCGTTCGACCAGCTCAGCCGGTTGCCCGCCGCCAGGTCGCATTCCCACCAGCCCGGCAGCCCGGGCCCGAACCGCTCCACCGTCGCGATATCGCCGCTGTTCGCCACCGCGTCGAGCGTATCGGCGCCGTGCAGCCGCCCCAGCTCGAAATAGCGTTCGCGTTCATACAGCGGCCAGCTGTGATGCACGGGCAAGGGATGGGTCGGCTTCAACGCACCGTTCTTTCATTATATTGCATCGGGATAGCCACGCTTCCCCTTGCAAGAACTAGTACAGATTTGCAACCAGATCGGATGCTATCGCGGGTCAGCGCCGGGCCAGCGCAATGCCCGCCAGATTCTGGCTGCGCTTGACATGACGGACGCGCGGGGCCGGGCCGTCGCCGACCAACGCTCGGAATACCGCCAGATGTGCAGCAGCCCCATGGCGCGCCGCAACCGCGCCATTCGCCTGCGCGACCACCGCCGCCGCATCGCCCAGCAAGACAAAGTCGCTGAGCCCGCGCGCTTGCGCCAGCCGCAGCGCCGCGATCAGCGCCAGCCATTCGGCGTCCATGCTGCTGCCTGTCCCGGCCGCGCGGTCGATCGCCGCGACCCCGCCGATCACGACGGCAATCTCCATCGCACCGGGATTGGGGCGGCACCCGCCGTCGAAATAGATTTTGGTGCGGCGGGGTTTCATCGCGCCGGGCATAGCGCGAAGGACCGAACGCTGGAACCACATCCTCCCTGTCGCGCAGCGATGGGGAGGTGGCAGCGCGAAGCGCTGACGGAGGGGCTTTGGCACTACCCTCGCAAAGCCCCTCCACCATCCGCTTGGCGGACGGTCCCCCTCCCCATGGCTGCGCCACAGGGAGGATCATGTCCCCCCTAAAACGTCCCGCGCGCCGAGAAGGAGAAGATCGGGCCGATCAGCCGGTCGCGTTCTTCGACAAAGGCGATCGGACTCGCACCGCGCACCCCCGTGTAAACGGAGCGGTCGCGCTTCGACCGGGCGTTGGCGATGTTGCGGACCTGCGCGCGCACGGTCAGCCCCATCACATTCTTGTGCTCGACAAAGACCGTCGCCCACACCGGCCCTTCCCAGATCTTGTCGCTCTGGTTGCGCCGGTAACTCGGCTGGTTGTGCGTATATTCGGCGTCAGCGCCCCATGCCCAATCGGTACCCGCGACATCGTGCCGAACACCGACATAGGCGACCGTATCGGTGAAGCCGTTCCACTGGCGCTTTTCGCCGGTAAAGGGATCGCGGAGCGACGATTTCTGGAGCAGCAGCCGCGTGTCGAGCTTGACCCCCTTCAGCCCCGCAGGGTCGAGGTTGATCGTCGCAGTCCAGTCGATCGCGCCTGCCTTTGCCTTGGCGATATTGCCGACCGCCTCACCGTTCGCACCGACCGGCACGACATCGACGCGGTCCTCGACATCGCGATAAATCAGGATCAGCTTGGTCGATCCCCACGCGCCGAACTTCTTGTTGATCTCGGCCTCATAGGTCCAGTCCTGCTGCGGGCGCAGGTCGTTGTTGCTTTCATTCTGGTTGCCGTCGTTCAGGAATGCGCGCGCCAGAAAATCATAGAAGGACAGTTGCAGCACCCGACGACGCAGTTTCGCCGACACGTCGAAATCGGACGACGGCGTCCATGCCAGCGAGATCGAGCCCTTGGGGCGGAAAAAGCTGCGCGTTAGCCCGTTCATTCCGGTCTGGGTGATCGTCGAATGTTCGGCGCCGCCGATAATCTGGAAATTGAGCGTATCGGTCAGCTTGCGACCGAAGCTCAGCAAGCCTTCGTAGCGATCTTCCTTCACCCCGCCAGTGCCGCCGACAAACGGTTGTTCGATAAACACTCCGTTCGCATCGAGCACCGCGATCGACGCGACATTGTCGAGCTTGTTGAACGCTGCCTCGCCCGACAATTGCCAGTCGCCGCCCAGCATCTTCCACTGATATTCGCCGCGTCCGATCGTTTCGCCGATGTCGCCGGTCTGCGCAAAGCGATCGCCCGTGGCGGCGCCGCCGATGGGGGTGGTGACGATCTCCTGCACATAAGGTTCGTGACTGAAGCGGCGCAGCCCGATCAGCTTCAGCCTGCCCGGCCCCACCCCGAACTGATAATCGCCGTTGACCTCGTAATTCCAGGCATCGTCGGTCTGGCGGACGATACGCTCGCGGTCGGGTTGGCCCGGCGACACGCGGACGCCATCCTCGTCATAGCGGTCATATTCGCGCTGATAATGTCCGCCGATGTTCACCACCGTGTCACCCGCCGGATCCCAGGTCAGCCGCCCCGACAGCTTCGGCGCATCGAAATGGGTGTTCCAGACGTCATGGCGCCGTTCGGTGACCTGCCCCGCGCCGTCGGTGATGATCGTCGGCCCGCCAGCACCGCTGCGCCGGGCGCTGTCATTGCTGAGCGCAACCTCATATTCGACCGTTCCGCTGCGCCCGCGAACCGACACGTCGGCGCGGGTAAACAGCGGGTCGGTATGATGCGCCCGAAATTCGGGTTTCCAGGAAAACTGCCCCGAAAAACTGTCGGCGCGATAGACGATATTGGCGACCTGCCCCGAAAGGCCGGGAATATCCAGCGTCGCGCCATCGACAATCTCGATCCGTTCGACATTTCCCGCCGGGATGCGCGACAGCTGGGTGTACATATCGTCACCCTTGTTCGATGGCCGCTCGCCGTTGAACAGCACATTGCCCGTCGCCTGCCCCAGCCCGCGCAGATTTTCATTGTCGCGGATCGAAAAGCCGGGAACCTGGTTCAGCATGTCATAGGCGTTTGTCGGTGCGTAACGGGCGAAATCGGCGGCGGTGAAGACCTGCCGCGCGCTGCCGTCCGCGCCCGTCGCCGCCGTCGCTGCGGCAGCGGGCGGCGGCGCTTCGCCGGTCGCCGCAGTTTCCTGCGCCAGCACCGGCGATGCGATCGCGGCGGACAATGCGCAAAGGCTGATCAGCCGCATCACTTGACCCCCTGCGTCGCGCGGTTCATCGCCACGGCATATTCGCCGGTGACCCCCATCGCCTTCATCCCCACGACATCATGGGCGCTCAGCTTGCGATACCCCGCCGCGGCCAGCCCGCGCACATAGGCGCCGTCAACCCCCAGCGCCTTGCACGCGATCGCATCGTCGACGTCGGTCAGCACCAATGCTTCGGATTTCAGGTCGCGAAGATAGGCAGGGGTGACCTCCAGCGCTGCTGCGGCGATCAGCTCGTCGGCGTCTTTCGGCTTCGCTCCGGCATCGGTCAGCCCATCGGCCAGCGCGATCGTCGCGTCGACCATCAGCATCGACAGCATGTCGCTGCGCCGCTCGGGCACCAGCGCGCGCGACGCCAGCGCCGCCTCGAACGCGGGGTCAGAGGTAAAGCGGCAACGCCCCGTCCCTTCAAACGCGCGCGTCAGCGTGCCGGTACAGGCGAGCGTTCCCGCCTCATGTTCCACCGTAAAGGCCACCGGCCCCGCCGCGCCCTGCAGCGCATCGCGGGCGGGCGCCAAGGCGGCGCGCGCGCTGCCCAGCGACAGATCGCTGCTCGACCGCCCGTGGCTCACCCGCAAATGCGGCTGGCCTTTTCCGGGCTGCGCTTTCCATTCGATGTCGGTCATCACCAGCGGGTCGGCGGCATTGCTCGGCGCGGCGCAGGCGATGACGGTCATCAGCGCGGCGGTTGCGGCGATCATGGGGGTTTTCATGGCAGCACTCCTCTTGCCGACGCTGGACGAGCGTCATCGCTCGCCCCCGCAGCGGCGTTTCAAAACAAGGCTTCGATCAACGATATTCAGGCTTGGACGAATGTCCGGGCGTCAGCTGGTTGGCGGCGCCGGTGGTTCGGGGGGTGCGGACGGTTCGGCCATTTCGATCCGCGCGACCCGGCCATCGCTGCTGCGCGCTTCCATCGTCATCCCGTCCGCGCTCATGCGGACCGTGGGGCCGCTTGCCGACCGCGCCACCGCCGACTTCGACCTGACGGTCGGTCGGGCTTTCGACGTCGCACGCAATTCGATCGCGTCGTCGGCGCTGCGCATCCGCACCCCGGCCTTCTGCATGTCGGTGACGAAGTCGCAATCGACCCCCATCGCGCGCAGCGCGATCACATCGTCGATGCCGATGTCGGGGAAATGCGATTTCATGTCGCGGGCAAAGGCGGGTTCGATGTGCAACGCCGAGGCGCCGATCAATTCGTCGACGTCCACGTTCGGAAAGATGTGCCGCATCTGCCGGATATAGGCGGGATCGACGCCGCTTGCGCGCGCCGAGATCAGCTCGTCCACATCCATCGACGCCCCCTCGGCGCGCATCTCGGCGGCATATTCGGCGGTGACCCCGACGGCGCGCAGGTTGATCAGCTGCTCGGCGCTCAGCTTCTCGGTCGATGCGGTCGCGGCGGCCTGATCCTCGGCATCGCCTTTCGCTGCTCCGGCAACGCGCGCCGACGCGATCGCCGATTTCCGCTCGGCCAGCGCCGCGGTCCGGTTATCCTTTGCGGCGATCTTTTCTTCGGCCGCGGTCGCCGAAAAGGCGGCCAGCGGCGCGGTTACGCCGGTCAGCACGACCAGGCTCATCAACACCCAGCTCGCGCTTGCCGGCCCGCGCTTCAGACTGGCGTCGAGCACGCGGGTGATTCGGCGTTTCAGGCTGCTCTTCGACGGCGCGACGCCATGCGCCGCCATCAGCGCCGCCTTATTGTCATGCCGCGCCGCGCCGACCAGCAGCGTCGCATAGTCGGGACCGTCGATGTCGGCCATCAGCACCGCGTCGTCGGCGGCCTCTTCGCGCAGCTGATGGCTCTCGCGCGCCAGCATCCAGACCAGGGGATTGAACCAGAAAATCGCGCAGGCGATGCGCGAGGCAAGCAGCTTGGCCCAGTCGAGCCGCGCGATGTGCGCCAGCTCGTGCGCGATGATCGCCTCTGCCTCGCCGACCGCCTGCGCCGCCTTCGGGCTCAGCACGATCGTCGACCGCAGCAGTCCCCAGCTGATCGGCGAGCGCAGTTCGTCGCTGACCAGCAACGCTGTGCCATGTTTGAAGCCCATCCGCCGCTGCGCCTCGGCGAGCGCCGACAGCCACGACCCGTCGACCAGAATTTCGGCGCGTCCGCGCATCGCGAACAGCCGCACCACCGCCAGCAACATCACTCCAAACAGCAGCGCGAGCGGGACAAGGTAGAGAAAGGGCGCAAGGTCGGCCCCCACCGACCAGCTGATCGGCGGCGATCCGGCGGTGTCCGCCACGACCGGGACGGATGTCGTCGCGGCCACCGGATCGACCGCCGATCCCCCCGTCGCGTTGCTCGAAACGGCTCGGGGCGCTGCCTCGGCGACCCAGCTCGCGGGCAGCGGCTGCCATATCGGCAGCGCCAGCGAGGCGGCCGGCAGCACCAGCAGCGCCAGCAGGCCGACATGCGCGACCAGCGACCGCTCGCCCGCCGAACGCGTCCGCGCCAGCCTCAGCAACGCCAGCGTCAGCCCGGCGATCAGCACCGACTTCCAGGCGAGCCCGATCAACATCGAAGCGGTGATCATCATTTCGCTCTCCCTTCGCGCGCCTGCCCGATCAGCTTTTCCAGCTCGTCGAGCTCATCCGCGCTCATTTCTTCCTGCATCCCCAGCAAGGCCGCGGCGGCGCTGGTCGCCGATCCGTTGAAAAACACCCGCACCACCTGGCTCAGCGCCGATTTGCGCGCGGTCTTGTCCGATACGCTCGGCGCATAGACAAAGCCGTTGTCCGACGCTTCGCGCGCCACAAACCCCTTCGCCTCGAGCCGCTTCAGCATCGCGCGGATCGCCGAGCCCGACAGTTCGTCGCTCAATGCCTCGCCGATCTCGGTCACGGTCGACGCGCCGCGCTCGTACAGAATATCGACAATTTCGCGTTCCCGCGGCGGCAAACTGGACAACATGCGACTCACCCCATGCGCTACATTTGTAGCGTGCTACATTTGTAGCGCCTGTTTGGCAAGGGGTTTTATTCAGGTAACACAGGTGGGCAGGCGCCGACGATCCTCCCTGTCGCGAAGCGATGGGGAGGTGGCAGCCCGCAGGGCTGGCGGAGGGGCCGACACCGATGAGGCCCGACGCAAGGCCGCTGCCTCTCCACCCCCGCTTCGCGGCGGTCCCCCTCCCCATGGCTGCGCCACAGCGAGGAATCGCGTCCAGTACCGTCGCACGCGCCCAGCCCAAATGTACCGGGTCATCATCTCGCCGCCTGCCAGTGATCCCCGTCACACCCCCGCAAATCGGCGCCTTCTAAACCCCAATTGCCACCCACCCGACGCTCCACCTGTGTGATCGCGCAAGGCCGCCACTGCCAATATCCAGATTTATCATTATTTTGACACAAGACAGGGAATACGCCGTCCCATGACCGACCTACGCCATCGCTTGCTTGCGCTGTTCCTCGCCGCCCCCTTGTGGACCGCCGCGCCCGCCGCATTTGCGCAGGACATGGCCCCCGCCAGCGCCGCCGCCCCCGCCCCCGCCACCGAGGCCAAGCCGCTCGACGCCGATCAGCAAAAGATGCTCGACCTGATCAACCGCGGCATGGAGCTTGAACGGGCAGGCAAGGTTGGCGAGGCGGGCGACGTCTATCGGCGCTGGATCGACGAAGCGACGAAACGCTATGGCGCCGACAATTTGATCACCAGCCTTGGTTATCGCGCGCTGGCATTCAACCTCGAGGAACAAAACCAGCTGAAGCACGCCGAAGCCAATTGGCGCCGCCTCCTCGCGATCAATAGCCGATACCTTGGGGCGCAGGACGATCAGACGCTCACCGCCACCGGCTTCCTCGCCACCAACCTAGCCAAACAGGGTCGCCCGGCCGATGCGCTGCCACTCCGCCGCGACCTGCTCGCCGCGCGCACCGCGCAATTTGGCCAGCAGCATGCAACGACGATAGCGGCGACCGGCAATCTCGCCGGACTGCTGGTCGAGCTGGGCGACATGCGCGGCGCGGAGAAATTGTTCCGTCAGGCACTTGCCGCCAATCTGGCGCTCCACGGCGAACAGCACCGCGAAACCGCGTCGCAATACGCCAATCTGGCGGTCACGTTGCGCAGTCTGGGGCAGTTCGAAGAAGCCGCGACGATGCTCGACAAGGCGCTGGCGATCGACGAGGCGATGACCGGCCCGAACGGCCCCGACGTCGCGCTGCATCACTATAACCGCGCGGTGAACTTTACCGAACTCGGGCGTTATGCCGACGCCGAAACCGCGGCGAACCGCGCGCTCGCGATCTGGCGCGCGACCAAGGGCGACGACAGCGTTCAGGCGGCGCTCGGCTATACCGTGCTCGGCTATAGCTACGGGCTGACCGGCCGCTTTGGCGAAGCCGAAACCGCCTATCGCAAGGCGCTGGACATCCGCTCAAAATCGCTGGGCGCGGCGCATCCGCTGACCGCCGAGGCGACGAACAACCTTGCGCTCAACATGGAAAATCGCGGCTTGCCGCCCACCGCCATCGAACCCTTGCTGCGCCAGGCACTCGACAGCACGCGCCGCGCCTATGGCGACAACAGCGAGCGCACCGCGACGATGTACGCCAATGTCGCGCATAATCTGAACCGGCAGGGCCGCTATGCCGAGGCCGAACCGATGTATCGGCGCGCGCTGGACATTCAGGGCGGCATCGCGGGCCGCGACCATCCCTCTTACGCCGCGACCCAGATCAATCTTGCCTATAATTTGCGCGACGCCGGCGACGCGGCACGCGCCGAACCGCTGATGCGCGAGGCGCTCGCCGTCTATCGCGCGAAGTTCGGTGAGGAGAATCCCGAAACCGCCTGGGCCTATCTCAGCCTCGGGACGACGCTCGGCGGGCTCGGGCGCCATGCCGAGGAGGCCGAGATGACCGGCAAGGCGCTCGCCATCCGTCGCCGCCTGCTGGGCGAAGATCACCCGCTGACCGCCGTCGCCTACAACAATGTCGGCGCGGCGCTGGTCCGCGGCGACCGCAGCGGCCCCGGCGACCGCGCCGCCGAACCCTATTATCGCCAATCGCTCGACATCCTGCGCCGCAACCTTGGCGAGACGCATATCGATACGGCACGCGCCTATGAAAATCTGGCGCTGACCCTGCTGCGCCAGGGCAAGGCCGCCGAGGCCGAGCCGCTGGCCGCCAAGGCGGTCGCGATCCTGCGCCGCCTGAACGAACAAAGCGCCGCGGGCAGCGGCGCGGTCGGGCTCGCGGCGCTCGACCGGCAGCAGGCCGCCCCCGACCGCGGTATTTTCACCACCTATGTGAACACCGCGTTCGGCCTGATGGAGGTCACCCCCGATGCCGCGCAGCAGGCGGAGATTCAGGACCGTGCCTTTCGCGCCGCGCAGGATGCGATTGCGTCCGCTTCGGGCCGCGCGGTGCTGCAAACCGCCGCGCGCAGCGCCGCCAAGACGCCGCAAATGGCCGAAGCGGTACGCCAGGAACAGGATCTTGCCGCCAAGGCGAACCTCATCGACAAAAATCTCCTCCGCGCTCTCGGCGGGCGCAAACCGGTCGAGGCGGCACGGCTGCGCGGCGAACTCGACACGGTACAGGCCGAGCTGGCCAAGGTGAGCGCGCTGATCGACAGCAAATATCCATCCTATCGCCAGCTCGTCGCGCCGCGCCCGATCAGCCTGGCCGAAGCGCGGCAGGCGCTGAAGCCGGGCGAAGCGCTGCTGCTCATGACCGAAGCGACAAACGCGCTGCACCTGTTCGTCGTCACCCCGACATCGGTCGGGTGGAGCCGTCCGGGCAAAGAGGTCGCGGTTGTCCTGAAACAGATTTCCGATCTACGCTGCGACGTCGATTTCGCCACCTGTTCGGCGGCGCGCAAGGCCGAGCTCGACGCGCTGCCGATGTCGGCGCTCGAACTCGAAGGCCATCGCCGCTTCGATCTCGACACCGCCAACGCGCTCTACAAACTGTTGATCGAACCGGTCGAGCCGCTGCTGAGGGACAGCCAGCGCATATATGTCGCCAGCTCGGGCAAGCTCGGCGACCTGCCGCTGGCGATGCTGTCGGCGACCGCGCGGCCCGCGGGCGCCGACATCGCCGATCCCGACACGCTGGCGCGCGCCGCGTGGCTGTCCGACCGTTTCGCCTTCACCAGCCTGCCTGCCGTCGCCGCGCTGACCTTGACCCGCGATCCGCCGCGCGATCGCCGCCGCAACAGTTTCCGCGGTTACGGCGCCCCGGTGCTGGTCGGCGGCGACACCGGATCGCGCGCCGCGCGCGGCATCGCGGTATTCGACGCCGTGTCGCCATCGGGCGCGCCGCTCGCCGACCCCGATGTACTACGCCGCCTCGCGCCGTTGCCCGGGACCAAGGTCGAGCTGGCGGCAATGGCACGTTTGTTCGGCGTCGCGCCGGGCAGCCTGACGATCGACGGCAAGGCGACCGAGACGGCGCTGCGCCAGGACCCCGCGCTCGCGACCAGCGAAATCGTCGCGATTGCCACCCACGGGCTGCTCCCCGACCCGTCGATCGGCTTCAGCGAGCCGGGGCTGGTGCTGACCCCGCCACCCACGGCCAGCGACATCGACGACGGGCTGCTCACCGCGACCGAAGCGGCGCGCTTGACCCTGTCAGCCGACTGGGTGATCCTGTCGGCGTGCAACACCGCTTCGGCCGAAAATTCGGGCGGCGGCGACAGCCTGTCGGCGCTCGCGCGCGGTTTTCTCTACGCCGGGGCCGACGCGCTGCTCGCCAGCCACTGGCGCGTGTCGGACGATGCGACCGCGGTGCTCACCGTCGAAACGCTGCTGGCGCGGCGCAACAACCCGGCGCTGTCGCGCGCGCAAGCGCTGCAACAGGGCATGGCCGCGGTGCGCAGCG
Source organism: Sphingopyxis sp. EG6 (assembly GCF_003609815.1). Classification (NCBI taxonomy): domain Bacteria; kingdom Pseudomonadati; phylum Pseudomonadota; class Alphaproteobacteria; order Sphingomonadales; family Sphingopyxidaceae; genus Sphingopyxis; species Sphingopyxis sp. EG6. The sequence continues at coordinate 316,447 of NZ_AP017603.1, read as the reverse complement.
GCAAGCGCGCCGACGGCAGCGCGATCGCGGGCTGGAAAGCCGAATGGGCGCACCCCGCCGCCTGGGCTTCCTTCACCAACATCGCCAACCGCGACGATTGATTTCCCTTCGGTGTGGCGCCCATTATAGCGGCGCCACACTGAACGGAGTAACCCGCCGATGCCGATCATGGCCGCCCGCGTTTATCATGACGGCAAGCTCGTCCGCGACATCGGTCCCGACGAGGAACTGCCCGACGATTGCGCCGAGGGCGATTTCTTCTGGCTTGGCCTCTACGAGCCGACCCCGGGCGAGCTCGAGGGCATCGCCAAACGCTTCGGCCTCCATCCGCTCGCGGTCGAGGATGCGACCAAGGCCAAGCAGCTGCCCAAGGTCGAAGTCTATGGCGACCAGCTGTTCATCATCGCCAGCACCGGCAACCTCGGCGGCGGGACGATCCAGTCGGGCGAGACGGCGATCTTTGTCGGGCGCCACTTCATCGTCACCGTCCGCCACGGCTCCGCCCGCACCCACAGCGAGGTGCGGGCGCGGCTCGAAACCCTGCCCGCCAAGCTCGCGCACGGCCCCGATTATGTCCTCTATGCCATCCTCGATTTCATCGTCGACGGCTATTTCCCGCTGATCGACGCGATCGAGGACCGGATGCTGCTGGTCGAGGACAGCGTGATGGACACCCCGCTCGACGCCGCCGAAATCCGCCAGCTTTATGCCCAGCGCCACGAAGTCATCCGGTTTCAGCGGCTGGCCGGATTGATGAAAGACGTCGCCGGGCGCCTCGCGGGCGAGGATGACCTGCCCTGTATCGACCCCGCGGTGCGTCCCTTCTTTCGCGACATCTGGGATCATGTCCAGCGTGCCGAGTTCCGCCTCACCGGCCTCCGCGATGTCGCCGCGTCGGTGATCGAAACCAACGGGATGCTCGAACAGCAACGCCAGGGCGTCATCACCCGCCAGCTCGCCGCCTGGGCCGCGATCCTTGCGGTGCCGACCGCGATTGCAGGGATTTACGGCATGAATTTCGAATTCATGCCCGAACTCGACTGGGCCTTCGGCTACCCCTTTGCGCTGGCCCTGATTTTCGGCGGCTCGGGGCTGGTCTTCTGGCGCTTCAAAAGCATCGGCTGGCTTTAGAAACCCGGCTTGACAGCGCGGCGTGCCTTCGATGATAGGCGGGGTAACGGGCCGACGCGGACGCCCGTTCAGACGGCCAAGAACAGTTCGGCGCCGTCCAAGTCCGCTCCACCCGCCGCATCCGCGGCGCTCGGAGCGTTGATATGAGCCTTCTCCCCACCCCCACCGAACCGTCGCAGCTCAGCCTGCCCGCGCTGTTCCTCAAATTCCTGCGTTTTGGCGCGCTCGCCTTCGGCGGCCCGGTCGCGCAGATCGCGATGATCCGCCACGCGCTCGTCGATCAGGAACGCTGGATCGATTCGGCGCGCTTCAACCGCCTGCTCGCGGTGCTGCAGGTCCTGCCCGGCCCCGAAGCGCATGAACTGTGCGTCCATTTGGGGATGATCGCGCGCGGGCGGATCGGCGGCCTGCTCGCCGGGCTCGGCTTCATGCTCCCCGGCCTCTTGCTGATGCTGCTTGCGGGCTGGCTCTATGTCACCTGGATCGCAGGCGACCCCGGGCTGACCGGCGTCCTGCTCGGGGTGCAGATCGCCGTACTGGCGATCATCCTGCGCGCCGTCGTCCGCATCGGCCAGCACATCATCGAAGATCGCCTGCTCGCCGGAATCGCCGTCGCCAGCCTGCTCGCGACCCTCGCTGCGGTGCCCTTCTGGATCCCGCTCATCGCGGGCGGGCTTGTCTATGCCGCGGCGCAGCGCCAGCTCGTCGCGCTCGCCGTCGGCATTGCCGCGATCGGCGCCGCCTTCGCCGCGCACCAATTTGCGATCCCCAACCCCGGCGCGGCGCTCGTCGCCGGTACCGCGGATGCGCCGATCACCCTGCTCGCGCTGTTCATCGCAGGATTGAAGGGCGGCCTGCTGACCTTCGGCGGCGCCTATACGGCGATCCCCTATGTCCGCGCCGACACCGTCGGGCGCGGCTGGATCGACGATGCGACCTTCCTCGACGGCGTCGCGCTCGCCGGGATACTGCCCGCGCCGCTCGTCATCTTCGCGACCTTCGTCGGTTATGTAGTCGGCGGCCCCGGCGGCGCGCTCGCGATCACCGTGGGGATGTTCCTGCCCGCCTTCGCTTTCTCATTGATCTTCTTCGAACGGCTGGAGGCGGTAGTCGAAAACCCCGCGCTCCACCGCCTGCTCGCCGGGGTCGCCGCCGCCGTGGTCGGTGTCATCGCCGCGACCTTCGTCCAGCTCGGCGAAGTCACCGCCGCGCGCGCTACCGCCCCGCTGCCCGCGATCCTGATTTTCGCACTCGCGCTCACCGCCGTCTGGCGGATCAAGGGCGCGTGGGTGACCCCGGCGATCATCGCCGCCGCGGCGCTGGCGGGGTGGCTGCTCGCGTTATGACGCGGGGGCCAGCACCCGCGCCATCATCCGTTCTTCCTTGGCGATCCACGGCGCGATGCTCGGGCGCGACAGGATCGCCTCGCTCCACGCCGCCGCCTTCGGATAGGCCGCGGCATCGACCCCGCAGCCGCAGTGGCGCAGGTTCATCAGCGGCGACGCGACCGCCAGGTCGGCAAGGGTCAGCCGGTCGCCGACCAGAAACCCCGAAGCCGGGATCGCGCTTTCCAGATAGGTGAGCAGCTTTGGCAGTTCCTCGCTCTCCGCCAGCGCCGCCGCCGCCAGATCGCCCTCGCGCCCCAGGAATTTCGGCGCGACGATGCGGTTGAAGAACATCTTGCCGCCACATGCCGCTAGCACCGTGTCGCCAAATTCGTCCCACCAGATCACCCGCCCGCGTTCTTGCGGATCGGCGGGGATCAGCGCGGGTTCGGGATATTTCGCCTCCAGATAGTGGATGATCGCGCTCGAATCGGCGAGCGTGAAGCCATCATCCTCCATCGCCGGCATCTTGCCCAGCGGCGACGCAGCGCGGAACCCCGGGTCGGGATCGCCGATACCGACGCCCTTCAGCTCGAAATCGATCCCCTTCTCGCCCAGATACGCCAGCAATTTGCGCACGAACGGCGACACCAAAGATCCGTAAATAATCATCGCGCCACGCTCCTTTTTTGTTGCTGACAGCATAGAGAAAAGGTTGCTGTCCGCAACCCATTCAAGCGAATTTCACCGCCTCGCGAAATATTCTTGCCAACGACCGCGCCGCGTGGAACATCGACGATTGCGAGGGGGGCGCTGCCGCGGCAGCCAGCAGGCAGGAATATTGAATGCGCCCTAATTCTTGGGCAGATCGGCTGTTGGCGCTGCTGGTCCGGTTCGTCGGGCTGGTCATCCTTTTGGCAACGCTCGCCGCCGCGACTGCAAGTTTCCTCTACAACCAGTCCGAAGAGGCCGATCGCGCCGAGCGCGTGGCAGCGCAAGTCAACATGCGCCTGCACGATCATGTCGCGGTGCTGAAAGGCGTCCGCGCGCTCTATCAATCCGACGCCGCCGCCAGCGGCCCCGGCATCCGCGCCTATCTCGCCGCGCTCCAGCCGCAGGTGCAGGCGCCGGGGATGGAGGGTGTGGGCATTGCCGCTGCAATGCGCGCCGACACCCCCGCCGCGGTCGAGGCAAAGCTGCGCGAAAATTACGGCCGCGACATCAAGGTATGGCCAATGACCGACCAGCCCGTCGGCTTTGTCGTCGTCCTCGTCGAACCTTTTACCCCGCGCCGCAACGCCGCGCTGGGGTTCGACATGTACAGCAATCCGACGCGCCGCGCCGCGATGCGCCGCGCCTGGCAGACCGGCCAGCCGGCGGCGAGCGGCATCGTCCAGCTCGCGCAGGAAAAGGGCGTGAAGGTCAAACAGCCGGGATTTCTGATTTACGTGCCCGTCTATGCGCGCGCTCCGGCAGGGACGAACCCCGAAACTATCGCGACCTCGGGCGACAGCCGCCCGATCGAAGCCTTCGTCTATGCCCCGTTCCGTACCAACGACATGATGAAGGCGGTGCTCGGAACGCAGCTCGACGCCATCGACGGCATCGAAATCTTTGCCGGGGAAGGCCCGTCGGCCCCGCTCGTATTTCGCAAGGGAACGATGGGCTGGGACGCGCAGGAACAGATATTGCACGTCGCCGATCGGCAATGGACGATGCGAATCTCCTATGGCCGCCTGCTCGAACGGCTCGGACGCCCGATCGCTATCCTGATCTTCGGCATCGCGCTCGCGCTGCTCGCAACCCAGCTCCACCGCGTCCAGCGGCGCCGCATCGACGCGTTTCAGGCGCTCGCCGCCGAAAAGGCGCGCCATGCCGAAGACCGCGAGCTGATGATCGGCGAGATGGCGCACCGGATGAAAAACGCCTTTGCGCGGATCGGCGCGCTGGCGCGCATCACCTTGCGCGAATCGGCCAGCCTCGACGAGTTTGAAGCCAAGTTCGACGGGCGCATGCGCGCGCTGTCTGATGCCAAGCAGATGCTGGTCACCGGCGCCGTCGACAATGTCGAACTTGGCAAGATCGTCCGCCGGGAACTCGAACTCGCCGGCTGGCCATCCGACCGGCTGGCCGCGACCACCGGACCCGACGTCCGTCTCGACGACGAGGGCGCGCAGGCGCTGTCGCTCGCGATCCACGAATTTGTCACCAACAGCATCAAATATGGCGCACTGTCCGGGCAGGGCGACCTTGCCGTCGCGTGGCGCCGCGACGGCGGCGACGTCGAATTCAGCTGGATCGAAACGGGCCTGCCCGAAACCCCGCAGATCGACAGCGAAAGTTTCGGCACCCACTTCATCCGTTCGCTGATCGAGCGGCAGCTGAAGGGGCATTGGCAGCGCAGCGCCGCCGACCACGGCCTTTCGATCACCATCCGCTGGCCCGACCGTGAACCTGCGCGCTGACAATCGCTGGCAGATCTGGATCGACCGCGGCGGCACCTTCACCGACGTCGTCGCGCGGTCTCCCGACGGCGCCGTCGTCACCACCAAATATCTGAGCGAAGATCCCGCGCGCCCCGGCGACGCCGCGGTCGGCGCGATCCGCGACCTGACCGGTGCAGGCGATGGCGCGCTGCCGCCGCTCGCGATCCGCATGGGCAGCACGGTGGCCACGAACGCGCTGCTCGAACGCAAGGGCGAACCAACCTTGCTCGCGATCACCCGCGGTTTCGGCGACGCGCTGACCATCGGCTATCAGGACCGCCCCGAGCTCTTCGCGCGCAAACTCGACCGCACGCAGCCGCCGCACGCCATGGTGGCCGAAATCATCGAGCGCGTCGGTCCCGAGGGCGACGTCTTGACCCCGCTCGACGAAGCCGCCGCCCGCGCATCGCTGCAGGCCGCCCGCGACCAGGGGCTCACCAGTATCGCGATCGTGCTGATGCACGGCTATCGCTACCCCGCGCACGAAGCGCGCCTCGCCGCCATCGCCGCCGAGCTTGGCTTCGCCCAAGTCTCCACCAGCCACGACGTCAGCGCCCTGATCAAGCTGGTCGGTCGCGGCGACACCACCCTCGCCGACGCCTATCTCTCGCCCGTCCTCCATCATTATGTGCGGCAATTCATTGCCCAGTTGGGGGACGGCGCGGCGCCGCAATTCATGAAAAGCTCGGGCGGCCTCGCCGCCGCGGCCGCCTTCCACGGCCGCGACGCGATCCTCTCCGGCCCCGCGGGCGGCATCGTCGGCATGGTCGGCAGCGCCGCGCCGCTCGGCAAGACCCGCCTCATCGGCTTCGACATGGGCGGCACCTCGACCGACGTCAGCCATTATGCCGGGCGGCTCGAGCGCGATAACGAGACCATCGTCGCGGACACCCGCATCCGCGCCCCGATGCTGCGCATCCATACCGTCGCGGCGGGAGGCGGCTCGATCTGCCGCTGGGACGGCGCGCGCCTGTCGGTCGGCCCCGAAAGCGCCGGTGCCAACCCCGGCCCCGCCGCTTATGGCCGCGGCGGGCCATTGACAGTCACCGACTGCAACGTGCTGCTCGGCAAGATCCAGCCCGATCATTTCCCCAAACTCTTCGGACCCGCAGGCGACCAGCCGCTAGACCGCGAAATCGTCGGGCAAAAATTCGCCGCGATGGCAGCCGAAGTCGGAAACATCACCCCCGAGGCGCTCGCCGAAGGCTTGCTCGCGATCGCCGTCCAGCAGATGGCGAACGCGATCAAGCGCATCACCATCGCGCGCGGCCACGACGTATCGCAGGGTTACAGCCTCGTCGGTTTCGGCGGCGCCGCGGGCCAGCATGTCTGCCTGGTTGCCGACGCGCTCGGGGTCGACGAGATCCTGCTCCACCCGCTCGCCGGGGTGCTCTCGGCCTATGGCATGGGGCTCGCGCGCCCGTCGGCAATCCGCGAACGCACGCTGGCGCTGACGCTCGACGACAATTGCGCCGCCGCCCTCGCCGCGGTCGAAGCCGATCTGTCGGACGCGGCGCGCGCCGACCTGTCGCCCGACGCCGACATCACCCGCGAAACCCTGATCTTCGTCCGCCTCGCCGACAGCGACAATGCGATCGAGCTCCCCTTGGCGCCGCCCGCCGAGGTCGCCGCCGCCTTCGCCGCCGCCTTCCGCCAGCGCTTCGGCTACGCCCCGCACAACAATCTCGTCGTCGACCGCATCCGCGTCGAGCTGACCGAAGCGGGCGATGCGCAGGCCGCGCTGCCCCCTCCGACATCCGGCGCTGAAACCACCCCCGAAACCGTCACCGCTTGGCTCGCAGGCGCAGCGCACGACGTCCCGCTTCACCAACGCATCAACCTCGCGCCCGGTCGCAGCGTCGCCAGTCCCGCGATCATCATTGACGCGCTCTCGACGACGGTAATTGAACCGGGTTGGACGGCGACGGTCGAACATGAAGGGTCGCTGCGCGTGACGAGGTCGCTACGGGCGTCCCGCAAGGCCGATGCGCCGCCAAAAGGGTTCGCACAAAGACACAAAGACACAAATACGGAACAAGGCGCCGACAGGCGCTATCCCAAAGCCGGCATGGACCTGGCGCCAGAAGCAAAGACCGGAAAGACGCGTCACGCGCCATCTTTCTTCGTGTCTTTGTGTCTTCGTGCGAAATCCTTCCTGGGTCTGACGCCAAAGGACGACCCGCTGTTCGAGCGCATCACCGAACCCGACCCCATCCGCCTCGAAATCTTCAACAGCCTGTTCATGGCGATCGCCGAGGAAATGGGCGGCGCGCTCCAGCACAGCGCCTCGTCGATCAACATCCGCGAAAGGCTCGATTTCTCCTGCGCGATCTTCGACGGTGACGGCCGCCTCGTCGCCAACGCGCCGCATATGCCCGTCCACTTGGGCTCGATGGGCGAAAGCGTCCGCACCATCCTGCGCCAGCGCGGCCCCGGCGCCGACGGCCAGCCTCGCGACGGGCGCGGCCTCCGCCCAGGCGACGCCTACGCCCTCAACGCCCCTTATGATGGCGGCACCCACTTGCCAGACATCACCGTCATCATGCCGGTGTTCGTCGCCAGACAGGACACCCCCGCCTTCTTCGTCGCCGCACGCGGGCATCACGCCGATCTTGGCGGCATCGCGCCCGGATCGATGCCGCCGAACAGCCGCAGCATCGACGATGAGGGCATCATCTTCGACAATATGCTGCTCGTCGACGACGGGCATTTCCGCGACGCCGCGGTCGCCGCGCATCTGGGGGACAGCCCGTTCCCCGCACGCAACCCGGCGCTCAACATCGCCGATCTGAAGGCACAGGTCGCCGCGTGCCAGCGCGGCGCCAGCGCGCTCGCCGACCTCAGCGCCGCGCATGGCGCCGCCACCGTCGCCGCCTATATGGCGCATGGTCAGCGCCAAGCCGAAACTGCGGTCCGCCAGCTGCTTGCGCGCCTCGACGATGGCCAGTTCCGCTACGCGATGGACAATGGCGCCGAGGTCGTCGTCGCGGTGACGGTCGATCGCGCCGCGCGCCACGTCACCATCGACTTCACCGGCTCCAGCGCCACCCTGCCCGACAATTTCAACGCGCCGCTGCCCGTCGTCCGCGCTGCCGTCCTCTACGTCCTGCGCACGATGCTCGATGATCCGATCCCGATGAACGAGGGGTGCCTCGCCCCCGTCACCCTGATCGTGCCCGAAAATTCGATGCTCTCGCCCCGCTATCCCGCCGCGGTCGTCGCGGGCAATGTCGAAACCAGCCAGGTCATCACCGACGCGCTGTTCGCCGCCTTCGGCGCGATGGCGCCCGCGCAAGGGACGATGAACAATTTCACCTTCGGCAATGAGACGCATCAATATTATGAAACGATAGCGGGCGGATCGGGCGCCGGGCCGGGTTTCGACGGCACCAGCGTCATCCAGACGCACATGACCAACAGCCGCATGACCGACCCCGAAGTGATGGAAATGCGCTTTCCCGTGATCGTCGAGGAATTTTCGATCCGCCAGGGCTCGGGCGGCGAAGGCCAATGGCGCGGCGGCGACGGCGCCACCCGCCGCATCCGCTTCCGCGAACCAATGGCCGCGAACATCCTCGCCAACCGCCGCGCGGTCGCGCCGCGCGGGCTGGCGGGCGGCAGCGACGCCGCGCCGGGGCGCAACTGGGTCGAACGTCGGGATGGGTCAGTCGAGATGCTTGGCGCAACCGGCAGCGCAGATTTGACCGCCGGCGACGCTTTCGTAATCGAAACGCCGGGCGGCGGTGGGTTTGGTCGAGCGGGAGAAGACGAATGATCGACAGCCCCGCTTTGCCGTTCCCCGGCGAAAGCCGGGGCCCAGGGCGTGGTAAAGCCAGCCTTGCGTCCGGCAGCCCTTGGACCCCGGCTTACGCCGGGGAACAGTTTTGCTGATAGGGAAACCCAGCCATGCTCGTCCTGATCGGCATCCTCATCATCATCGCGGGCTTTGTCCTCCGCTTCAATCCTTTGCTCGTCATCATGGCCTCAGCGCTCGCGACCGGTCTCGCCGCGGGGCTCGACATCGCCGCGATCATCGCCGCTTTCGGCAAGGCGTTCAACGACACCCGCTATGTCAGCATTATCTGGATCGTCCTCCCCGTCATCGGCCTCCTCGAAGCTTATGGCCTCCAGCAACACGCGCGCACCCTGATCGGCCGCATGAAGGGCGCGACGCTCGGCCGCCTGCTGACCGGCTACCTCTTGCTCCGTCAGGGCATGGCCGCGGTCGGTCTCACCTCGGTCGCGGGGCATGCGCAGACCGTCCGCCCGCTCGTCGCCCCGATGGCCGAAGCCGCCGCCGAGGCCGCCAACCCCGCACTGACCGACGACCAGCGCGAAGAGATCAAGGCGCAGTCCGCCGCGACCGACAATATCGGGCTGTTCTTCGGCGAAGACATCTTCCTCGCGATCGGTTCGATCCTGCTGATGAAGGGCGTGCTCGAAGGCTATGGTTATCAGATCGAGCCGCTGCATTTCTCGCTCTGGGCGATCCCGACCGCGATCGCGGCCTTCCTGATCCACGGTTTTCGCCTCCGCCGCCTCGACCGGCGCATGGCGGCCAAGACGGAGGCGGCGGCATGATCACCCTCGGCTTCGTTTACGTCCTCGCCGGCCTGACCTTCGCGCTGTTCGCGCTGCTCGGCGCGATGGACCGCAGCAACCCCAAACGCCTCGGCAACGCCGCCTTTTGGGGATTGCTGGCACTGTCGATGCTTGGCGGCGATTATCTCGGCGATTTCGGCAACGGCCTCCTCGTCCTCGCGCTCGTCGCGATCGCGGGCACCGGCCAGATCGGCCGCGCCCCCGGCGGCGACATCCCCGCCGATGTACAGGCGGAGCGCGCCGCAAGGCATGGTCCCTTCCTCTTGTTCGTCGCGCTGATCATCCCCGCCGCCGCGCTCGCCGGCACCTTTTTGTTCAAATGGCTCCCTGGCCTCGCCGACCCCAAGCAGGCGACGCTCATCTCGCTCGCGCTCGGCGTGCTCATCGCGCTCGCGGTTGGCATGGCGCGGCTCAAGCCCCCGCTCCTGCTCCCCGCCCAGCAGGGGCGCCGCCTGCTCGATTCGGTCGGCTGGGCCGCGATCCTGCCGCAGATGCTCGCCAGCCTTGGCGCGGTGTTCGCCCTCGCCGGGGTTGGCGAAGTCGTCGGCGATCTCATCGGCACCGCGATTCCGCAGGGCAGCCTGTTCGGCGCCGTCCTCGCCTTCGGGCTCGGCATGGCATTGTTCACGATGGTGATGGGCAACGCCTTCGCCGCTTTCCCGGTGATGCTCGCCGCGGTCGGCATGCCGCTTTTGATCAAGCAATATGGCGGCGATCCCGCGGTCGTCGCCGCGATCGGCATGCTCGCCGGGTTCTGCGGCACGCTGATGACCCCGATGGCGGCGAACTTCAACCTCGTCCCCGCCGCGCTGCTCGAACTCAAAAATCCCTATGGCGTGATCAAGGCGCAAATCGGCACCGCGCTGCCGCTGCTCGCGGTGAATATCGTCTTCATCTGGCTCTTCGCTTTTTAAATCCTCCCTGTCGCGCAGCGATGGGGAGGGGGACCGCTCGCGAAGCGAGTGGTGGAGGGGCCGCGCCACAGCCCCTCCGTCAGCGCTCCGCGCTGCCACCTCCCCATGCCTTCGGCACAGGGAGGATTGAGTTTCTTCGATACAACTCGATAAGGGTTTCCATGCACCTCACCCCCGATCACGCCACCCGCTTCGCGACCGCGACCCTGTCGCACCTCGGCCGCGAATATCCGTACAAGATGGACCTCGTCCTGAACGGCCCCGAGGACGCCAAACCCCCGCGCGAGCATCACCCGATCTTCCACGGCAGTTTCGACTGGCACAGCTGCGTCCATGGCTGGTGGCAGATCCTTCGCCTCGAGCGTCGCTTCCCCGACCTTCCCGTTGCGACCGACATCCGCGCCCGCGCCGACGCCATGCTCGTCCCCGAAAAGGTCGCGGGCGAGCTGGCTTTCTTGGGTCGCCCGATGTCGGCGGGCTTCGAGCGCCCCTATGGCTGGGCATGGCTGCTCGCGCTCCATGCCGAAGCCGAGCGACACGACGCCCCTTGGGCCGCCGCGCTCGAACCGCTCGCCGCCGCGTTCGCGCAGCGCTTCCACGCCTTCCTGCCCAAGCTCACCTACCCGCTGCGCGTCGGCACCCATTTCAACATCGCCTTCGCGCTGCTCCTCGCGCGCCACTGGGCTGAGACCCGCGATCCCGCCCTCGTCGCCCTCATCGACACCCGCGCCCGCGACTGGTTCGGCGCGGACCGCGACTGCCAGGCATGGGAACCCGGCGGCGACGAATTCCTTTCCTCCGCACTCAGCGAAGCGCAGCTGATGGCCGCGGTCTTGGGCGCCGATTTCCCCGCCTGGTTCGACGCCTTCCTCCCTCGCGCCGCCGCCCGGCAGCCCGCCACCCTCTTCACCCCCGCCACCGTCTCCGACCGAAGCGACGGCAAGATCGCGCATCTCGACGGCCTAGGCCTGAGCCGCGCGTGGAACTGGCGTAGCATCGCGGCCGCGCTCGGCCCTGCGCATCCCGTCACCCCCGTCGCGGCGGACGCCGCCGAACGCCACCTCGCCGCCGCGCTGCCGCACGTCACCGGCGACTATATGGGCGAACATTGGCTCGCGACCTTCGCGCTGCTGGCACTTGATGGCCTCGCCGATTGACAACCCCCGCCCCCCCGGCGAGAGAAAGCGCCAAGGGGAGAGAGGCCGCCATGACCGCAAAGATGCTGCGCCCGACATCGTTCGACGTCGCCGAACGCGCCGGCGTGTCGCAATCGACCGTCTCGCGCGCGCTCCGCAACAGTCCCGGGGTCAACGCCGAAACCCGCGCCCGCGTCGCCACCGCCGCGCGCGAGCTTGGCTATGTCGTCGATCGCCACGCCTCGTCGCTGCGCCTCAAAAGCAGCGAGACCATCGCGCTCGTCACCATTTGCCGCCCGGGCGAGGATCGCAGCGCGATCAACCCCTTCTATTTTGCGCTGCTCGGCAGCATCGCCGCCGCGACCTCGGCGCGCGGGTTCAACCTGCTGGTGTCGTTCCAGGAAAGCGAAGCCAATTTTCGCGCCGATTTCGTCGCCTCGGGGCTCGCCGACGCGATGATCGTGATCGGCACCACCAGCAACCGCGAAGCGTGGGAGTATTTCGCCGCCGCGCAATCGTCGGGCCTCGACTTCGTCTGCTGGGGCAGCCCGGGTAGCCCGTTCCACTGGATGCGCAGCGAAAATGACGAGGGCGGCCAGCACGCCGCCGAACATCTCGTCAAACTCGGCCGCCGCCGCATCGCCTTTGTCGGGCCGCAGCAATCGCCGCAGCGCCAGTTTGACGAACGCCGCGACGGCTTCACCGCCACGCTCGCCGCGCACGGGCTGACCCCGGTCATCGCCGAACCGCCTGCCGCCGCCGACCGCCATGCGCAGGGCGTCGCCGCGGTCCAGGCGCTGCTCGCGGCGCATCCCGACATCGATGCCATCTTTGCCGCCAGCGACATGCTCGCGCTCGGCGTGCTCCAGGGGTTGAAGGACGCGGGGCGCCGCGTTCCCGAAGATGTCGCGCTGATCGGCTTCGACGGCATCCGCGCCGGAACGCTCGCCGACCCCGCGCTCACCACGCTCGAACCCGATCTCGACGCCGCGGGCGAGGCGCTCGTCGCGATGGCGCTCGAAGATGACGAACGCACGCGCAGCGGCACCCGCATCCCGGTACAACTGGTCGTACGCGGAACCGCCTGACCCTTCGCGGCTTTTACCTCACTGTGACCTAAGGCACAGAAAAGTAAGACATCGTTATCCATATCGCTGCTACCTTCCAAGGGCAGAGAGGCAGAAATTTGTCGGGGCAGTTCTTCATCCAGTTGCTCAATCCAGGCATCGGCCTGCTGTTTGCGGCTGCCTTTTTCCTGCTCTGGCTGAACCGCCGCGACATTTATGTCGCCTATGCCGCGGGCGCCTACACCGCCTCCGCCGTCGCCTTTCTGATCCTCGATGTCGGCCCCGTGCTGCCCAACGAGCTGCACCGCATCCCCGCCAATATCGGCTTCCTCGCGACCGGCGCGCTGTTCGCCGCCGCGATCATCGGCCGCTATGGGCTGCCGATCCCGTGGCGATCGATGGCGCTCGCCGCCGCGGCGTCGATGGCAGTGTTTCTGTGGTTCCTCCTCGGCCAGCCGAGTATCGGCGGGCGCATCCTGTCGATCAGCATCGGCGCCGCGATAATCGCGATGATGATCGTCCGCGCGCTCTGGCCGCTTCACAAGCCCCATGTCATCGACCGCGTGCTGTTCTGGGTCGCGGCGCTGTCGGTCATCAACCTGACCGCGCGGCCGATCGTCCTGCTCGCGCTCGGTGGCGGCTTCGACAGCTACGACGGTTTCCAACAGTCGGTCTATTGGACCACGGTGCAATTCACCCAGGCGATGGTGTCGGTGCTCGCAGCGATCGGGCTGATGGTCGCGGTCGCGATCGACCAGATCAACGAACTGCGCCGTCAGGTCGACGACGACAATCTGTCGGGCCTGCTGAACCGCCGCGGGTTCGAAGCGCGCGCCGGATCGGCGCTCCGCCGCTGCCTCGACGACGATCGCCCGGTGGCGCTCATGATCGCCGACCTCGATCATTTCAAGCGCGTCAACGATACTTACGGCCACGCCGTTGGCGACGCGATCATCGCGGCGTTCGGGGCGCATGTCCGCGCCATCGCCCCCGCCGAATTGATTGCCGGTCGCATCGGCGGCGAAGAATTTGCGCTGCTCGTTCCCGGCGCGGGAATCGAAACCGCGCGCCAGTTTGCCGAGGCCGTCCGTACCGGCCTTGCCGCCGCCGCTGCCGACCGCATCCCCGCCGCGCTCGTCCCCACCGCCAGCATCGGCCTGACCATCCCCGTCCCCGGGCGCAACCTGTCGGCGCTGATGCACGAGGCCGATCAGGCGCTGTATGAAGCGAAGCGCACCGGCCGCAATCGCGTTCGCACCTTCACCCCGGCGTCGGTGCGTCTCGCCGCAGGCGGCTGATGCGCCAATGTGATCCGGGTCACCGCCGCCATGGCATCGGCGCGTTAGCGGATTACCATGGCGCGCCGCCACCACTGCTCCCAGCCACCCCACCCAAAAGACAGGAGACTCCATGAAACTCGCCGCCGCCGCTCTCGCCGCCCTGCTCCCCCTGTCCGCCTGCGCCGAGGCAGAGACGCCAAAAACAGAACCGACCAAAACCGCCGCCAGCGAACCCAAGATCGCGCCCTCGATCCCGATCAGCGTCAAGGAAGCGCGCCGTGGCCCCGTCGACCTGACACCCTATATCGGCAAATATCCGTTCGACGTCGTGAACGGCCACCGCTTCCTCGACCACCCCGCCGTCAAGTCGGCAATTGCCGCCGCGGTCCCGGATGCCAAGACGCGCGCGGGGATCGCCTTTGCCGACCGCAGCCTCAGCCTCCCCATCGTCCGCGTCGCCGGCGGCCGCATCCTGATCTGGGGCGGGGCTTGGCGCGCCGAAGACCGTTACAATTGGGCGGTGGTCATCGCCCCCGACGGCACCAAGCCCGAAGTGTGCATCTATGACGCCGATGATTATGACGGCGATTATCAGGCATCGTCCTGGTTCACCCCCGGCCAGCCCCAAATCATGAAACAGGGCGGCTGTCCGTCGGCGGCGGAGGATTATCCCGCGGCCGAGATCGCTGCGGGATAACGCCGCTTCATCGGTCCAGCGCCTTGCCCGGGAGCAGGCGGCCCGGGATGGCAGGGCGATCGGGTGCCGTCAGCGTCACCCGGTCGCCGTCGAGCGACCATGCGATGCAATCGCCATCGCGCCATGCCCGCTTCCGCGCGGCGACGCACAGCCTGCCGTCGCGCTGCAACAGCCATTGTATCGGCTCGGGCGGGCGATCGCCCTGTTTCGCCAGACCGGCGCCATCGCGCTGAAAATACAGCCGGCTGTCGGTCGCCGCCTGCCGGTCGGTCGCGGTCAGCAGCAACGTCCTGCCGACAAGCGCCGCGGCGCGCTTGCGGTTCGCCGCATCGATCGCGGGCGACAGCTTGCGGGCATCGCCCTCCACCAGCCGGGCGTCGAGCGAACCGACACGCGGGTGGCGCAGCGTCACCAGATCCCCGGCGATCGACACCGCCGCGCAAAATTCCTCTTTCCAAGCCCCGCCGCTGAAACACAGCCGGTCCCCGTCGCCGATCGACCAGCGCTCGTCGCCCTGCAGCACCCAATGATCGAAATCGGGCTCGTCGTTATGCGCCCGCCGCGCGGTCCCGTCGGGCATCAGATAATGGGCACGATATTCGCGCTTGCCGCCCTCCGGAACAAAGATCATCGTATGGCCGACCAGCGCCGCGATCGCCGCTTTGCCGTCGCTTCGCCGGGTAGAGGCGGTCGCCGGGTCGAGCTGCCAGGCATCGCCCGCCAGCACTCGCCCCGGCCACGCCGGTCCGCTTTTCGGAGTCAGCGTCGCGCGCGCGCCATCGACCGACAGTTTGCCGCAATCGCCGTCCCACGGCTGCCGGTCCGCATCGGTGATACAAAATCGTCCATCCGACAAATTGGCCCATCGCACCGCCCGCGGCGCTGGCGCCTCGGCGCCGCCGAGGGTGGCCGCCAGCCCGGTGCCGCCCAGCCGCAGGAACACGCCCATCTCGACCTTCGGCTGCTCGGGCTTGGCATAGACCAGCGTGTTGCCGACCAGTTCGCGGGCGGCTTCATGCCCGACCCGCGGCGACGGCGCTTCCTGCGCACGTGCGGCAAGGCTGGCGGCGCCGGAAATGCTCAGCAGGACCACCGCCATGACCCCGACCCGAAATTGACTGTCGATCCCCACCTTGTCGTACCTCTTCGCCATCGCGCATAGCCCCCGCGCCGATCGATCATGAAGCGATTTTCCGACCCGGTGCGGCGCACAGACCGCCGCGATCGCCCGGTTGACGGCTCGCCGCGAAAGGTACAAACCCGCGCCATCGGATAAAAAAGGACGGCTTTTCATGCGCAAACTGGCAATTTTGGGCGCAAGCCTGCTCGTGCTTTCGGTTCAGCCAAGCTTTGCGCAGGATGCGCCGACTACGCCAACCGATGCGACCGCCACGCCCGCCCCCGCCGCGACGCCCGGATCGGCGGTGGGCAGCGCGCGCACCGCGCCCGAACGCCGCCTGACCGGCGCCGACCTGTTCGACCTCGCCATCGCCGCCGATCCGCAGATCAGCCCCGACGGCCGCCACATCGCCTATGTCCGGCGCCAGAACGACATCATGACCGACCGCGCAGTCAGCTCGATCTGGCTGATCGACACGGCAACGGGTGAGGAAACCCCGCTCGCAGGACGCCAAGGCGGTGCCTTTGCCCCGCGCTGGTCGCCCGATGGCAAGCGCCTAGCCTTCGCCTCGACCGAGGGCGGCAGCGCGCAGCTATGGGTGCGCTGGATGGCGGGCGGCGAGGCGGTGCGCCTGACCGGGCTGCCGACCGCGCCATCGTCGCTCGCCTGGGCGCCCGACGGCCGCTCGCTCGCCTATACGATGCTGGTCAAAGATCAGGGGCTCAAGCTCGGCAGCGCTCCCGCCAACAAGCCCGAGGGCGCAAAATGGGCCGAGCCGCTCGAAATCCGCGACCTCCTCGCCTATCGCGCCGATGGACAGGGCTATATCGAACCGGGGTTCGAAAAAATCTTCCTCGTCCCCGCCACCGGCGGCGCACCGCGCCAGCTCACCTTCGGTCCCTATCATGACAATGGCCCGTTGAGCTGGTCGCGCGACGGTCGCACGCTGTATTTCGCCGCCAATCGCAAGACCGACTGGGAAACCGATCCGCTCGAAAGCGAGGTGCACGCGCTCGACATTGCCAGCGGCCGCGTCACCGCACTCACCGATCGCAACGGCCCCGACGCCAATCCGCTCGTCTCGCCCGATGGCGGCAAGATCGCTTATCTTGGCTTCGACGATGCCGGCCGCGCCTATGAAAATACCCATCTCTACGTGATGAACGCCGATGGTTCGGGGCGCCGCAACCTGACCGGCGACTGGGATTACAGCGTCGATGCGATCCAGTGGGGCGACGGCGGCCGCGCCATCTATGCGCAATATGACGATCGCGGCGAAACCAAGGTCGCGCGCATCGGCCTCGACGGATCGGTGCGCGACGTCGCCAAGGGCTTGTCGGGCGGCGGCATGGATCGCCCCTATGTCGGGGGCAGCTTCACCGTGTCCGACGGCGGCGCGATCGCCTTCACCGGCGGCACCGCGACCCGCCCTGCCGAGGTGCAGCTCGCGCGCGGCGGATCGGCGCGCATCCTCACCGACCTCAACCGCAGCTTGCGCGAAGTCAAATCGCTCGGCGAGGTGCGCAAGATCACCACCCCCTCCAGCCATGACGGCAAGACGATCGAAGGCTGGCTGACCCTGCCCCCCGGTTATGTCGAGGGGACAAAGGTGCCGCTGATCCTCGAAATCCACGGCGGGCCGTTTCAGGCCTATGGTCCGCATTTCTCGACCGACAACCAGCTCTATGCCGCGGGGGGCTACGCCGTTCTTTCCGCCAACCCGCGCGGATCGACCAGCTATGGCGAGGCGTTCGCGCAGGAAATCGACAAGGCCTATCCGGGCAACGACTATTTCGACCTTATCAGCATCGTCGATCGCGCGATCGCGCTCGGCATCGCCGATCCCGACGCGCTGTTCGTCACCGGCGGCTCGGGCGGCGGCGTGCTGACCAGCTGGATCGTCGGAAAAACCAACCGCTTCAAGGCGGCGGTGACCCAGAAACCGGTGATCAACTGGACCACCCAGGCGCTGACCGCCGACGGTCCCGCTTTCTTCGGTCGCTACTGGCTGGGCGCGCAGCCGTGGGAAAAGCCCGAGCTTTACTGGTCGCTGTCGCCGCTGTCGCTCGTCGGCAATGTCGAAACCCCGACCCTTGTCGTCGTCGGCGCAGAGGATTACCGCACCCCGGTCAGCGAATCCGAACAATATTACACCGCGCTCCGCCTGCGCGGCGTCCCGACCGCGCTGGTCAAGATCCCCGGCGCCAGCCACGGCGGCATCGCGGCGCGCCCGTCGCAATCGGCGGCGAAGGCTGCGGCGATCCTCGCGTGGTTCGCCAAATATCGCCAGGGCTGGACGCGCCCCGCGGCGCCCGCCGCCCCCTGATCCAGCCGCGCCGCTGTGATCGCGATCACCGCGTCGCCCGGTCCGTCGCCATAGGATGATCCCGTCGGCCGATCGCAGCCGGGCAAGAACGGAAAATATGGTCGTGCAAAAATTGTTCGTGGCGCCGCTCGCCATCCTCCTCGCCGCGCTGACCCCAGCGTCCGTCCCCGCGCGCGCCACCACGCCCGTATTCACCCCGCTCGACGAGATCGACCGGGTGCGCCAGGCGGGCTGCGGCGTCGACAATTTCGAAGAATTCCTCGCCTGGTACAGCAGCGCGACAACCGGCGGCGGCTGGCTCGAACAGGTCATTTTCACCGGCTATATGGTCCAGGTCGGCAAGCTCGCCGATCCCGCCGCGCCCGGTTATGGCGTCGAACGCCAGCAATATCTCGGCCAGTTCCGGATCACGTCGGCCGACTATCGCGCCAGCCGCGATGCGGGCGCGGCACCGCTGCCGCCCGAATATCGCCGCGTCACGCTGACGCGGCTCGGCGACACGCAATATCGCGTCGACTGGCAGGGCGGCCTGCCCTTCGCCGGGGTGGCGGGTGCCGATCGCGACGCGACCGCGGGCGCCTATATTTTCGAACATCAAAAGGATTGCTGGTACCTCACCGGCGACCTGCGCTGAACGGAGGGAGCATCGATGCGTCTCAGCCCCGCCCTCATCCTCCTGCCGCTGCTCCTGCTCGCCCCCGGGGCCGCCGAAGCCCGGCTGCCCCCGCTCGCGGGCCAGCCGCCGGTCGCCAGTCCGCCCTATCGCGAAAGCTGGCGCTACACCTGCGACGTCGAACAGCGGCTTGCGGGCGGCACTGTCACCCTCACCCGCTTGTTTACCGAGGAAGGCAAGCTCGACGGCGGCGATTTCATGCGCTGGACCGCGGCGGGACATGATCCGCAGAAAACGCAGCGCCCGCTCGAGGTCGAACTGTCGTACATCTGGGATATCGCGCGCCAGCCCGCGATCGACGACCGCGCGATCGACCTCAAGCTGCGCGTCGGCATCGACGTCGACCTCCCCGAGGTCGCGCTCCTCCACATCAAGCGTCCCTTCCCGGTCCAGCCGCACGGCATCATCGGCAGCACCGCGCTCTCGACCCAGATCTTTCCCTATGGCGCGCACGACGTGACCAACGGCCATGGCGAGCTGCCGCTCGGCGACCTGCTCGCCTATGCGCAAGGTTACGACCGGCTCGACTGGACGCTGATCCGCCCGTCCGACCGGCTCGGCGGCGACCGCGAGCTTGCGCGCGGCACCCTCGACGTCACGGCACTGCGCCAAGCGGTCGCGGCGCTCCCGGCGCTGGGCACCGCGCTTGCCGCCAAGACCCCCGATCCCAAGGCACGCTGCGAACGCGTGCTGTGGCCCGCCACTCCGGATTATTGAGCAAGCTCATGAACGCCCATATCCATTCATCGGACATTCTGCGCCGCGGTGCTAAACCCCACACCATGATCGACAATATCATCATTGCCGACGATCATCCGATGTTCCGCGCCGGGCTCGGCCAGCTGGTCGGCAGCGCCTTTCCGCACCTCGCGATCCATCAGGCCGGAACCGTCGAAGAGATGCTGTGCGTCGCCGAACGCGAAGGCGCGCCGCAGCTGTTCACCATCGACCTGTTGTTCCCCGGCATGGACCCGGCGCAGACGCTGCCGATGCTGCGCGACCGCTTTCCGCGCTCGTCGATCGCGGTCGTCTCGATGCTCGACGATGACGCCACGATCGATCGCGTTATGGGTTATGGAGCCGATGCGTTTATTGCCAAATCGGTTCATCCGGACCATATGGTCGCCGGGCTCCGCGCGCTGCAACAGGGCGAGTTCGTCGTGCTGAAGCCCGACCGTCCGTCGATGCGCGCAATGCCGCCGCCCCCCGCCGCGCTGACCGAGCGGCAGGTCGAAGTGCTGACCCTGATCGCCCAGAAACAATCGAATAAGCAGATCGCGCGCCGCCTCGACCTGTCGCATTTCACCATCCGAAACCATGTCTCGCACCTGCTGCGCACGATGGGCGCCGCGACGCGCAGCGAACTCGCCGAAAAGGCCCGGAGCGCCGGCATTATCGCCTGACGCACCACAATCCATCGACCAATCGCCCCGCAAGCGCCGCGCCGCCATATGCCCACAGCCCATCCCCCAGATCGATTTTGGAATTAAAAATCCAATGAATAAACCTATTTGGCCATTTGCTAATGCAAATTATTCATTCACCTCTTCCCTGCCGCCACGTTAACCGCGTCTAACAATTAGGACCACCATCAGGGACCGACGCGTAGCACACCAATGGGAACAGGTATGACCAAATACAATTTGTGCGCCGACCAGCGCGGCGCCACGGCGATCGAATATGGCCTGATCGCTGCGCTGATCGCGCTCGCCAGCCTCATCGCCTTCCAGATGCTCGGCCTCAGCCTCGCCAATATCTTCACGACGATCAACGACGCGCTGAACTAGGGGCACCGCGCGCGCCCCATCTTCTCGCCATCAAAACAAATCGTCATCCTCGAACGAGACAAACCACTCGTTCGATTTGACCCGGGATCCATGCGGCGCCGCTGGAGAGGATCCCGGATCAAGTGCGGGTTGACGAACCGTGGGAGCTTTGCGCCTTCGCGCCTTTGTGTGAGACAATCCTTGCGCCGCCCTTGGTCGAAAGTCCGCCCGCGCACCAACGAACCCACCCCCACCCCCTTGCATTTCCCCACCCCCCGCGTAAGGCGTCCCCAACAAAAACCGCGCGCGCGACTCCTGCTGGCCCGCTCTCCCGCCACGCCAGCGGCCGGTCATTCCCCGCCGCGCCAACAGGGGACTGCTGCAAGATGACGACCACCGGACATGACACGCTGGGCACCCGTTCGACGCTGAGCGTCGGCGGCAAGGATTATGCCTATTATTCGCTCGACAAGGCCGCGGCAAAGCTGGGCGACGTGTCGCGGCTGCCGTTCAGCATGAAGGTGCTGCTCGAAAACCTGCTGCGGTTCGAGGATGGCGGCTTCACCGTGTCGACCGACGATGTGCAGGCGCTGGTCGACTGGCAGAAGGATCCCCATTCGAACCGCGAGATCCAGTATCGTCCGGCGCGCGTGCTGCTGCAGGATTTCACCGGCGTGCCGTGCGTCGTCGACCTCGCCGCGATGCGCGATGCGATCGCGAAGCTCGGCGGCGACACGACCAAGATCAACCCGCTCGTCCCCGTCCACCTCGTCATCGACCACTCGGTCATGGTCGACGAATTCGGCCACCCCAAGGCGTTCGAGCAGAATGTCGAGATCGAATATTATCGCAACGGCGAGCGTTATGACTTCCTGAAATGGGGGTCGAAAAGCCTCGACAATTTCAAGGCGGTCCCCCCGGGCACCGGCATCTGCCACCAGGTGAACCTGGAGCATATCGCGCAGGCGGTGTGGTCGAGCGAGGACGCCGACGGCACCACCGTCGCCTATCCCGACACCTGCGTCGGCACCGACAGCCACACGACGATGATCAACGGGCTCGGCGTGCTCGGCTGGGGCGTCGGCGGGATCGAGGCCGAGGCCGCGATGCTGGGCCAGCCCGTGTCGATGCTGATCCCCGAAGTGGTCGGGTTCAAATTCACCGGCGCGCTGAAGGAAGGTGTGACCGCGACCGACCTCGTGCTCACCGCGACGCAGATGCTGCGCGCCAAAGGCGTCGTCGGCCGCTTCGTCGAATATTTCGGCCCCGGGCTTGCCTCGCTGTCGCTCGCCGACCGCGCGACGCTCGCCAATATGGCGCCCGAATATGGCGCGACCTGCGGCTTCTTCGGCGTCGATGACAAGACGCTCGATTACATGCGCCTGACCGGCCGCTCGGAAGAGAATATCGCGCTGGTCGAGGCTTATGCCAAGCGCCAAGGGCTGTGGATCGTCGAGGGCGCGGCGGACCCGGTGTTCACCGACACGCTCGAACTCGATCTTGCCACCGTCGTGCCGTCGCTCGCGGGGCCGAAGCGGCCGCAGGACCGCGTCTCGCTTCCCGACGTTGACGATGTGTTCAACGCCGACATGGTAAACACCTATAAGAAGGCGCAGACGCGCGTGCCGGTCGAGGGCAAGGATTTCGACATCGGCGACGGCGACGTCACCATCGCCGCGATCACCAGCTGCACCAACACCTCGAACCCCGGGGTGCTCGTCGCCGCGGGGCTCGTCGCGAAAAAGGCCGACGCGCTGGGCCTCAAGCCCAAGCCGTGGGTCAAGACCTCGCTCGCCCCGGGGTCGCAGGTGGTCACCGACTATCTGGAAAAGGCGGGCCTGCAAAAGCATCTCGACAATATCGGCTTCAACCTCGTCGGCTATGGCTGCACGACGTGCATCGGCAACTCGGGTCCGCTCGCCGAACCGATTTCGAAGGCGATCAACGAGAATGGGCTGGTCGCCGCGGCCGTGATCTCGGGCAACCGCAACTTCGAAGGCCGCGTGTCGCCCGACGTGCGCGCCAACTTCCTGGCTTCCCCGCCGCTCGTCGTCGCCTATGCGCTGAAGGGCACGGTGATCGAGGATTTCACCACCACCCCGATCGGGCAGGACCAGTCGGGTAACGACGTGTTCCTCGCCGACATCTGGCCGACCAACCAGGAAGTGGCCGATGTGGTCGCGGGCGCGGTCAGCCGCGACATGTTCGAAGCGCGCTACGCCCATGTCTACAAGGGCGACGAGCATTGGCAGAAGATCGAGGTCGAGGGCAGCGACACCTATCAATGGCGCGCGGGCTCGACCTATGTCGCCAACCCGCCGTACTTCGAGGGTATGACGATGACCCCGGCGCCGGTCAGCGACATCGTGAACGCCAAGCCGCTCGCGATCCTCGGCGACAGCATCACGACCGACCACATCAGCCCCGCCGGCAGCATCAAGGCGGACTCGCCGGCCGGAAAATGGCTGATGGAACATCAGGTTAGCAAGGCCGACTTCAACAGCTATGGCGCGCGCCGCGGCCACCACGACGTCATGATGCGCGGCACCTTCGCCAACATCCGCATCAAGAATGAAATGGTCCCCGGGATCGAGGGCGGCATGTCGCGCTATGGCAGCGAAGTCATGCCGATCTACGACGCCGCGATGCGCCACAAGGCCGACGGCACCCCGCTGGTGGTGATCGCGGGCAAGGAATATGGCACCGGATCGTCGCGCGACTGGGCGGCGAAGGGCACCAATTTGCTCGGCGTCCGCGCGGTGATCGTCGAGAGCTTCGAGCGTATCCACCGCTCGAACCTCGTCGGCATGGGCGTGTTGCCGCTGCAGTTCCTCGAAGGCCAGAGCCGCGAAACGCTGGGCCTGACCGGCGACGACACCTTCACCATCACCGGCGTCGCCGACCTCAAGCCGCGCCAGACGGTGACGGTCAACGTCACCCGCCCCGACGGCTCGACGTTCAGTTTCGATACGCTCTGCCGCATAGATACCGCGAACGAGGTCGAATATTATATGAACGGCGGCATCCTGCACTACGTCCTGCGCAAGCTGGCGGCGTAAGCAGAAACAGGCGAGGATCGGGCCATGGGCAAACTCCTGTTCCTGATCCTTGGCCTTGCGCTCGGCCTGCTCCTCGCCCGCTATCTGCGCGGGCAACGGGCAGGCCGCGACCTTTCCGCGCCGCCGCGACCGATGGTGCGGGTCGGCGACGAGCGGATCGATAATGAAGAAATCCGCGCCCTGATCCGCGCGGACCGCAAGATCGAGGCGATCAAGCTGGTCCGCGAACGCACCGGCCTCGACCTCGCCGAGGCCAAGAACGCGGTCGAGGCGCTCGAGCGGACGATGCGCTGAATCGCCTGTCCCCGACCGGGGTGCAGGCCACCCAAAGGGACAGCCTATGAGCGTTTTACAGATCGCGATCGAGGTTATCGGCTGGCTCGCCGCCGCGCTGATCCTCGCGAGTTACGTCCTGCTCTCGCTCGGCAAGATCGAACCGCGCGGTTATCTCTACCAATGGATGAACGTCATCGGGGCAAGCGGGTTCGTGCTCAATTCGGGCTATAATGGCGCGCTACCGTCTGCGGGGCTGAATGTTGTCTGGGCCTTGATGGGCGTCTTCACCCTGTGGAGCGTGTGGCGCGCGCGCAGGGCAGCGGCTGCTGTCACCCACTAACCGCCCAACACCGTAGCCCTGAGCCTGTCGAAGGGCGCTTCCCGGACGATAGGCGCCCTTCGACAAGCTCAGGGCTACGGCCCAGCCTAAAACGGTACGCTAAGGCTCCGCCGCCGCATCCCACGCCGCGACCTTCGCCTTCGTATCGGCCAGCATCGCATCGAGCGCCGCGCGATCATGCACCGACCCGCGCAGGATCACGCTGTCGATCGCCCGCGTCGCGGCAATATCGTCCAGCGGGTTGCGCGTCAGCAGCACCAGATCGGCCGCCATGCCGGGCTTGATCGCCCCATAACGATCCAGCCAGCCAAACCACGCCGGCCCCGCGCGCGTCGCCGACACGAGCGCCTGCGCCGGGGTCAGCCCCTTTTCGACGAAAAGCGCGATCTCGTCATGCAGGCCGAAACCGGGATAGTTGAAGCTGTTGAGGAACCCCGCGTCGGTCCCCGCGATGATCGGCACCCCTGCCTCCGCCAGCATCGGCAGGATCGTTGCGACAGCCTCGATCTGCTCGTGCCGCGCCGCGATCGCGGCGGCGTCGGCCTTGGCCGCGCGCTCGACCCGCCAATCATAGGTCTTGCGCAGCTTCGGTCCGATATAGGCGAGCCCCGCGTCCTTCTTATGATCGTCGCGATCGAGATAGGCGATGATCCGGCTGCCGTTCAGCGTCGGGGTGACCGACACCCCCTGCGCAGCAAAGCGGCGATAGGCGGCCATTGCGGTCGCGCGATCGAACCCCGCGTCCAGGCGGCGGTTCGCCTCGGCGCGGTCGATCCGGCCCGCGGCGAAATCGGCGGCAATCGCGGCCTCGTCCTTCGCCCCGGCATTATAGGCGTAGTCGAGATGTTCGATCGAACTGATCCCGGCGTCGACCGCCTGCTGCACCGTCAGCGCCATCGGGATATGGCCCGAGGTGCGCAGCCCCAGCGCCTTCGCGCGGGTCAGCGCATAGAGGAATAATTCGGGTTTCAGCGTGCTGTCGGTAATCTTGACGAAATCGACCTTGTCGCGATCTTTTAGCCGGACGAGCGCCGCATCGACATCGGCGGTGCTGCCGACCTCGATCGTCCCTTTCCACAAGGGCTTGATCCCCTCGATCTTGGCGCCCGAGGTCAGCAGCCGCGGGCCGAACAGGCGGTCGTCCGCAATTTCGCCGCGCCAGCCAAGCACCTGATCGGGCAGGTCGCCCGACGCGTCGCGGATCGTCGTGATCCCGTTTGCGACATATAGCGGCAGCAGCGCCTTATTCTCTTCGATCAATTCCGAGCCGCCGCCGAAATGAACATGCATGTCCCACAGGCCGGGGATCAGGAATTTGCCTTCTCCCGCGACCCGCCGCTTCGCCCGCCATTGGCGCGCAATCGCCGCGTCCGCGCCAACCGCGACAATATCGTCGCCGCGCAGCACCACCGCCTGCCCCGGCACCGTCCTGGCACCCTCGACATCGACGATAGTCACTTGGCGGATGATGACATCGGCCTGCTGCGGCGCCGCCGATACCGGGGGCGACGCGGCGAGGAGGACGAAGGCGAAGGCAGCGAGCAGGCGTTTCATGACGAGGAATCCTTCCGAACAGAATAGCGCCTTAGGATCAGAACCCATGAATTGCACTATCGCGGCTCGGCGCGGCTCCACCGCCCGCTAGGCATATCGCCGTGCGAATGCCGCGGCGGCGCCGAACAGGCCGGGTTGCGGATGGGTGATCAGCTTCACCGGCATCGCCGCCATCAGATTTTCGAACCGCCCCTTTGCGACAAAGCGTTCGGGAAAGCCCGAGCGGACGAGGCTGTCGCGGATGCGCAGCCCCAGCCCGCCCGCGATGACCACCCCGCTTGCCCCCTGCGCCAGCGCCAGATCGCCCGCGACGCTGCCCAGCGACAGGCAGAAGCGGTCGGCGGCCGCCGCCGCAAGGCTGTCGTCGCCGCGCATCGCCATCGTCCAGATCGTCCGGTCGTCGAGCGCCGCGACGGCTCGGCCCTCCAGCCCCGCCAGCGTTTCGTATATGTCGACGATGCCGGGCCCCGCCACGATGCGTTCGATCGACACGCGCCGGTACCGGTCGCGCAGCCGCGCCAGGATCGCGTCCTCGATGCGGTCGAGCGGCGCAAAGTCGATATGCCCCCCTTCGGTCGCCTGCACCCGGTAATCGCCGCCGCCGCGCCACACATGCGCCACGCCCAGCCCGGTGCCGGGGCCGATGACGCTGATCGTGCCGCTTGCGGGAAGCGGCGCGTCGGGGCCGCATAGCCGCTCGAAACAGCTGTCGTCGGCCTGCGCGACCGCATGCCCCACCGCCTCGAAATCATTGACCAGCACATGGCGATCGACGTCCAGCTTTTCGCCGATCAACGCCGGGCGGATGAGCCAGGGATTGTTGGTGAAACGGATGACCTCGCCGCGCACCGGCCCCGCCACCGCGATCGCGGCGCTGCGCGGTACCCCGCCGACGCCGCGCGCAAAGGCCTCCCACGCCGACTGGAAACTGGCGTGCTGGGCGGTTTGCAGCGTCGTCGCTTCGCCCAGCCCCACCACGCGCCCGCCGGCCACTTCGGCGATCGCAAAGCGCGCATGGGTGCCGCCGATATCGACGGCAACGACCGCCTCGCTCATCCTGTTCGCTCCCCTTGCGCCGCGATCAGGGTCCTATTGCCCGGATCCGGCGGCGAAGCAAGAACAGCCCGCCCGCCAGCACTGCGGTCGGGACGAGCATCAGCGTGAAGGCGGTGCGCCCGTCGAGATGCGCGAACAGCGCGCCGGTGATGACCGACCCCGTCGTCCCGCCCAGCGCGGAGAAGACGACGACCAGCCCCATCAGCGGCGGATGGCTGCGCCCCGGCATCGCGCTCAGCATCACCGAGATGATCGTCGGATAGATCGGCGCCAGCGCGAAGCCGATCAGCGGGAACAGGAAAGCGGCGACCGGCGCGTCGCCCCAGCCGGCAATCGGTCCCGGCTGCAATCCGTCGGCGAGCGGCAGGACCAGGATGATCAGCGCCGCAAGCAGCGCCAGGCAGATGTTGAGCACCGGATACCAGTCAAAGCGCGCCATCACCGCCCCCGCGCCGAACCGCCCCAGCGCGATGCACGCCGCGAACAGGCTGGCCGCCTGCACGCTCATTTGAGCCGGCAGGTGCAACACCTCGTTGTTGAAGGTCGGCAGCCAGGTGCCGATCCCCTGTTCGATCAGGACAAAGACAAAGGCGCAAACGACAAAGATCAGCACCAGCGGCAGCGCCGCCAGCCGCAGCATGGCGAGCATCGGCGCATGTTCGGCCGGCTCCGGATCGCCTGTATCGGCGGCCTGCCGCTCCTCGACCGGCGCCGAGAGCAAGATCGCCAGCGCCAGCGCGGTCACGCCCGCCAGCACCCAGTAAGCGTTCAGCCAGCGCAGCCCGGCGGGGTCGATAAAGGCGCTGAACACCCAATAGGACGACAGCACCCCGACCATGAACATGCCCTCGATCAGGCTGGTCAGGCTGGCATGGTGCCGCGCGTCGGCAGTCACCAGCCCGATCATCGAATAGACGACGATCTTCGCCACCGCGAACGCCGCGCCGACCAGCGCGAAATGCAGCTGCGCCGCCGCGAAACTGCCAAACAAGGGCATGACGATGCACGCGGCGATCGCCAGCACCAGCGATGCGATCAGCGCGTTGCGCAGCCCGAAGCGCGGCAGGTAACTGGCGGTCGCAAACGATACGACCGCGATCGTGATGTCCTTGAACCCCTCAAGCGTGCTCGCCTCGGGCTTGGTCACGCCAAAGCTCGAAATCGACTGCAGGATCACCGTCCCCACGCTGTTGAGCAGCATCGCAAAGGCGACATAGGTCAGGATCAGCGCGGCGATCAGTCGGGTGCGGGCCATGATGCGTCCTTAGGCGAAAGGGGGACGGATGTATCGGTTGCAAATCAAGCGGCGGACAGTCGAACGCCCAGTTTACTCCTCGTCATGCTGAACTTGTTTCAGCATCCATGGCCCGCCCTCCAATCCAGCGCTGCGCCGAAAGAGTCGGCGGGCCATGGACCCTGAAACAAGTTCAGGGTGACAGGCAAAAAAGAGCATCCACCTGCTTTACAAACGCCCTTAAAAAGAGGGGTGGCCGCGAAGAGGCCGCGACCACCCAGGGAGGGATGAACTCAGAACCGATACGCCGCGCTGAACCGGAATGACCGGCCCAGGATCGGGCGCGCATTGACCACCTGCCCGCCGGTCTGACCCAGCGTGCGCGGATCGCCCTCGGTCAGTCCGGCCTTGTCGGTCAGATTGTCTGCGGTCACCGCAAATTCCAGCGCGTCATTCACATCGACCCGCACCCCGGCATCGATCTTGAAATAATTCGGCAACGACTGGGTGTTCGCGGTGTCGGAGAAACGGTCGCCGACATAGCTGAAGGTCGAATAGAGCGAGACCTTGCTGCCGCCGCCGAATTCGATGTCATAGGACGGCGTGACCCGCCATTGCCATTTCGGCTGGCGCTGCACGCGATTGCCGCTGAGGTCGATCGTCCCGCCGCCCGCAAAGAAATCGCGATATTTGGCGTTCAGCCAGGTGCCCGAAAAGGCGATGCTGAAATTGTCGACCGGGCGCAATTGCCCTTCCAGCTCGATCCCGGTGCTGCGCGCGCCGCCGATGTCGGCGACCGGCGCGCCATTCTGGATCACCGTCGTCACCAGCCCGGTGAATTTGGTGTGGAACAAAGTGGCATAGAGCGAGACCGGATCGGTGCGGACCTTGATCCCGCCCTCGAAATTGTCGACCCGCGGCGACACGAAAATCCCGTCGCGCAGATTGTCGAAAAAGGGATTGGTGTTGCCGCGGTTGTAGCGGACATAGGCGCCGACCGACGACGAGAAGTCGTAGTTCAGCCCCGCGGTCCACGACCAGGCGCCTTTCTTGTACGCGATGGTGCGGAAGGTGCCGTTCAGCACCGCCGTGCCATTGTTGTAGAGCGTGTTCGGGTTCCCGTCGGTGTCGACCCCGAAATCATTATTCTCCAGCGTCCCGCTCGCCTTGTAATTCTGGTACCGCACCCCGGCGTCGAAGCGCAATTCGGGCGTGATCTGAAATTCGTCGGTCGCGTAAAAGGCATATTCGCGGCCGTCATAGGCGGCGTTGACGTTGAAGAACGAACCCTGGGTAAAGCCGCGGTCGGTCGCGACCTGGCCGTTCGCCAGCGTCAGGTTGAGCAGCCGCGCATTATTCTCGGCGGTCAGCAGATGGACATTGCCCAAATTCCACTGATCGTTCGACGAAAAATCGGCGAAATAGGCACCGACGGTCAGCTTGTTGCTGCCGCTTTCCCATTCGACCGCCAGGTCGTTGGCGAAATTTTCGATCTGCTTGCGGACGATCCACGTCCCGGCGCGGATCACCTGCTGCGTCCCCGCCACGGCCTGCCCGCCGTCGACATAGGTCAGGCTGCCGACCGTGCTGCCGAGCGAGGCGGCATAGGCGTTGGCGGTCGTCGCGGTGCTTGCGGGGACGAGCCCCGTCGTGTCGGCGTCGCCCTTCAGGTAGCTCGCACGGTACCGCAGCTGCACCCCGTCGCCGACCTCATAGTCGAAATTGGTGCCAAGATTGACCAGCTTGGCGCCGCGGCCGTCGGCCAGATTGGCGCGGGTGCCGTCGGGCAGCGTGCTCAGCCGCGTTTCGGGACCGGCCAGCGCCCCCGACCCCAGGTCGATATTGCCGAACTGGCGCACCTTGTCGCCGTCGCGGATTACCGGGATCGGCAGCAGCCACTGGCCGCGATCGTTCAGGTAGCGGGCAAAGACGAGGATCGAACCCTTGTCGAGGTCGTGGCGGATATTGCCGGTGATCTGGCCGCCCTTTTCGGCGGTGAAGCGCGGGTCGCGGATGCCGTTGCCGCTGGCATAATAGCCGCCGACCATGAAGCTCGTATTCTCACCCAGCGGCCCCGACAGCAGCAGGTCGCCGCGCAGGTCGCCATAATCGGTGACGCTGGCCTTCACCAGCCCTTCGAAATCGCGTCCGCCTTCCTTCTGGACGAAGTTGACGGTCAGGCCCGGCTGGCCGTTACCGAACAACGCGCCGGTGCCGCCGCGCACCGCCTCGACCCGCTCGATCGTCTCGTCGATGCGGATCAGCTGGGTGTTCTCGAGGAACGACAGCGTCGGCGGCGAGAAAAAGGGTACGCCCTGCACGGTCAGCGTGACGAATTCGGCGTCGCCGCCCGACGGATAGCCGCGCACAAAGATGTTGGCGCCATTCTGGCCGCCCGAACTTTCCGCCGACACGCCGGGGATGACCTTGAACAGGTCGGCGGTGCTGTTCGGCGCCGCGCGCGCGATCGCGTCGGAATTGATGCTGGTGATGGCGAACGCCGCGTCCTGGCGATTGACCCCGCCACCGGCGGTGCCGGTGACGATGATTTCCTCATTCGCCGCCGCCGCATCGTCGACCTGAGGCGTTTCCTGCGCGAACGCCGTCGTCGGGAGCGCGGCGAGCGCGATCGACGACAGCAGATAGCTTTTCTTCAACATGGCATATCCTCCACTTTACCTGTTCTGATTGATCGGTCTTTTCGCTCCGCCGCTGCCTGTTCTGCCGACAGGATCTGGCCGAGCGAAAGATCGCCGATGGCGGGGACGTTGATGTCGGCATCGGGCAGCGCCTCTTCTGACCCGATGCCAATGGCCACCATGCCCGCCGCATGGATGGCCGAAATTCCGGCGCGGGCGTCCTCGACGCCCACGCAGTCCCGGGGGGACAGGCCCATGCCCGCGGCGCAGGCTAGGAAAATGTCGGGCGCGGGCTTGGCGTTCGCCACCGCCCCCGCGTCGGCAATGAAATCGAACGCGTCGGCGACCCCCAGCAGGCGCACGACGTCGCGCGCGTTGCGGCTGGCCGAGGCAAGACCGATCTTCAGCCCGGCGGCACGCAGGTCGGCGAACAGCCCTTCCACGCCATCGAACAGATTGGCGGGCGAATAGCTCCTGAGCCGCGCGACATAGCTGGCGTTTTTCTCGGCGAGCATCGCCTCGAACTTCGGCTGCGCGACCGCCTTGCCCGACTGGTCGAGGATCAGCCGCAGCGATCCGGCGCGATCGACGCCCTTCAACGCATGGTTGGCTTCGCGGTCGAACGTCAGCCCGTGCGCGTCGGCGAGCGCCTGCCACGCCTGATAATGATCCTCGGCGGTGTCGGTCAGCACCCCGTCAAGATCGAAGATCACGCCCTTCAGCGCCGGGCGCGTCATCGTCACCGGGTCGCTGCCGACCGACAGCGGGCGGCCATGGTCCAGAATGGCGACCGGCGCCCCCGCCAGCAGGCGATAGGTAGAGCCCGCGGCATCGACCGCCAGCTCGATCGTGCTGCCACGCCATTGCAGGCGAAAGCGATAGCCGGTCCAAGCGGTGGGCAGCTGCGGGCGGAACGACGGCAGCGCGCCATCGAGGCGCAGTCCGCCCCACCCCTGCGCCAGCACCAGCCAGCTTCCCGCCAGCGCCGCCATGTGCAGCCCGTGCGACGTGTTGCCGTGGCGATCCTCCAGATCGACGAAGGCGCATTCGCTGAGGAAGTCGAGCGCCGCCGCCTCGTCGCCCAGTCGCGCCGCGGCAATCGCGAACGACACCGACGACAGCGTCGAATCATGCGTCGTAACCCCGGCATAGTAGTCGAAATTGCGCCGCTGCCGCGCCAGTGGCATCGCGGTCAGGTCCATCGCCATCGCCTGCACGACATTGCCCTGCTTCGCGACCTGGTGGCGGAACAGGATCATCGGATGATAGCGCATCAACAGCGGCCCATGGCCGTCGCCCGCCGCCCATCCGGGCAATCTGGGGCGGCCCAGAAACGCATCGTCCTGCGGATTGATGCCCAGGCCCGCATCGACCGGCAACCACATCGCCGCCGCCGCGCGGCGCCATTCGGCCACTTCGGCGTCGCTCACATCCACCGCACCCGGCTGGCCGTTCCCGCCGCCGCGCAGCCAGTCCGCGGTGTCGGCGGCATAGGCCAGATGGCGGCGCGCGATCGCGTTGGTGTAAAAATCATTGTCGACCAGCGCCGAATATTCGTCGGGTCCGGTCACACCATGGATGCAAAAGGCGCCGCCGCGCCGCGGGTCGAACGCCCCGATCTCCATCCAGATGCGCGCGGTGTCGAACAGCATCGGCGCCGCTTCGGCCCGAAATTCATCATCGCCGGTCGCCGCGACATACAGCGCCAGCGCATAGGCGATGTCGCCGTTGATATGATATTGCGCCGACCCCGTCGGATAGTGCGACGAACATTCGTCGCCGCCGATCGTCCGCCACGGATAGAGCGCCCCGCGGGTGTGGCCGAGCGCCTTGGCATGTGCCCGCGCGCGGTCGAGCTTGCCGATCCGATAGGCGAGCAGGGTGCGCGCTTTCGCGGGCGCCTGCAACGCCAGCACCGGCAGCATGAAGGTTTCGGCGTCCCAGAAATAATGGCCCTCATACCCCTCGCCGGTCAGCCCCTTGGCGCCGATGCTGTGGTGCGGATCGCGGCTCGCCGACTGGTGGAGCTCGAAAAGGTTGAAGCGCAGCGCGGCGGCAAGTTCGTCGTCACCGTCGATCGCGAGGTCGGCATTGTCCCACAGCTGCGCCACCGCCGCGCGCTGCGCCTCGGCAATCGCTTCAAAATCGGTCGGTGCATCGTCCAGCACGGCAAGATCGACCGGGTGGCCGCGCGCGGCAGCCAGCGCGACCACCCGGTCGATCGTCAGGACGCCGCCGGCGACCAGCTCGCTCTGCACGACATGCCCGCCCACCACCGCGGCGACCGGCGCGGTATGGCAAGTGACATGCTGCGCATAAGCAAGCTCGACGGCGTCCTGCGCGAACCGGGTGACCGATGACGGGTCGCCCGGCAGGGGGGAAAGCATCGTCCACGCCGGGCGCAGCCGCGCCGAAATGCGCGGATCATCGGCTTCGGCGCCGGTCGGCGCGGCGCTGTCGGCGCCATAGGCCAACGTCGCGGCGATAGTGCCGCCGAAATCGAGTGGGCGAATATCGATGCGCGACGCGACGCACGTCGCGCCCGCCAGCGGCACGATCCGCGCGGCGGCAATCTCGATCTGGCGCCCATCGGCCAGCCGCCAGCGCGTCACGCGGCGCAGTGTGCCGATGGCAAGGTCGAGCGTGGTTTCGGTGTCGGCCACTTCGGCAGCGGCGAAATCGACCGGCGCGTCGTCAATCGCCAGCCGCAGCAGTAACGGGCTGGGACACGCAATCCGCGTATCGGTCGCGGTCGCATAGCCGGGGAAGCTTTCGTGATACTCGATCGGGCGGCGGACATAAGCATCCGGCAGATAGGCCGCGGGCGCCGACGCCAGTTCGTCGATCACCCCTTCGACCCCGACCAGCCCGTTCGCCAGCGCAAACAGAGCCGCCGCCTGCGCGCCGGTCGCGTCGGCGCCGCGACGGACGAGCCGCATCGACGGCGTTACCCCTGCGTCAGACTGCACCGACGGCATTGCGCCCAGACTGTGTTCGGAAATCGCCACCGCATCCTCATCCCGGCACGGGCTGCTCGGCCCCTGCTCTGAAACGCGGTGTCCCGCAAAATGGTATCGATGTCAAGGTATCGATACCATTTTGCCTTTCAGGTCACGCTGTGCGGCACTTTCGCGACCTTACGACTAACTCTCGCGGACGATCAATTCGACCGGCATCGCCCGCGAATCCACGGCTTTCCCGGCCACGAGGTCGAGCACCTTCTCGGCCAGCAATTCGCCCCCCACGCCCCAATCCTGGCGGATGCTGGTCAGCGGCGGCGAGAATAGTCCCGCGCCCGGCGAATCATCGAACCCGACGACCGACACCGCGCCGGGAACATCATGCCCCCGCGCCCGCAGCGCCTCGATCGCCCCCATCGCGATCGCATCGCTGCTCGCAAAAATGCCATCGAACCCCGGCGCCGCACCGTCCAGCAACGGCGCCACCGCCTCGCGTCCCGCCGCGACCGTGAAGGCGCAGGGAATATTGGCGATGATCGCGGCATCGGTTCCGGCGAGCCCGTCGCGAAAGCCGTTCAGCCGGTCCTCCGCCTCACCATGTTCGGCGTCGCCCAGGAACAACAGCCGCCGCCGCCCGCGCCCCACCAGATATTCGGCCGCCAGCCGACCACCTTCGCGATTGTCGCTGCCAACGACGATGCGTTCGGGCGGGCCATGCGCGGCGCCCCAGACCACATAGGGCAGACCCGTCGCCGCGATCACCGCCGCCGCGTCGTCATGCACCCCCTGACCCAGCAGGATCACCCCGTCGGCCGACGGCGGCGCCTCGGAAAACAGGTCGATCGTCGTCAGCACCATATTCTGCCCCGCAGCGGTCAGCTGTTGCAGGATGCCGCCCAGCAGCAGCAGCGGATAAGGCTCGCTCATCAACCGTTCGTGCGACGGCGTCATTTCAATGACCACCGCGATCGTGCGCGTGCGCTGTTGCCGCAAATTGCGCGCCGACACATTGAGCCGGTACCCCATCCGCTCGGCGGTCTCACGGATCAGCGCGCGCGTGCTCTCTTTCACCGTCGAATGGTTCGACAGAGCCCGCGAAACGGTGATCTTCGCAACCCCCAGCTCGCGCGCGACATCCGCCATGGTCGGCCGCGCGCCGTCGCCGGGCTTGTCCCTGCTCATCCGCAGTTCCGCGAGGCGATGGATAGCGAAGGATCGGTGCACGCAAGCATGCGCACCCCCTAACCTTTGACCGATGGCTTTCACAAGCGGCTTCGCAACGCCGCGGAGCGGGCCGAGTTATCCCGGCTTCAGCGATTGCAGCCAAATAGGGACCGGCTGGTGGGCGCTGACGGGCTCGAACCGCCGACCCTCTCGGTGTAAACGAGATGCTCTACCAACTGAGCTAAGCGCCCCCGGGAATGTCGCCATGTGCCGGGAAGCGCGCCCCTGCCACAAGCGGCGCGCGGTGGCAAGCGCGTGCGCCCTTATTCCTCCAGCGCCTCGAAATAGCGCGCGAGCGCGTCGTACGCCCCTTCGGCCAGCGCGATGAAAATGCGGCGCCCGTCGTGCGGATCGGCATCGCGCACGAACAGCCCCGCGTCGGTCATCGTCTTGATCCAGCGCAGCGCGGTCGTTGCCGGAACCGCCGCGGCGATGCACAGGCTCGACACCGACACCGGCTGGCGCTCCAGCCGCGCCGCGTACAGGTCGAGCAGCATGTCCCACGCGGGATCGGCGAACAGGTCGGCGGGAAAATATTGTTCGCGCATCCGCCGCTGGCGCAGCATCCGCCGCACCGCCTTGGCGCGCTGCCGGTCGAGCGTCCGTTCTTCGGGCACAAAGCTGCGCGGCATCGCGGCAAAATCGCGCGAGGGCGAACGCAGTTGCCCCGGATAGTCGTCCATATCTTCGCCGCGCGGGACAAACCCCGTCGGCGCACCGGACAAGCCGCCGCGTTGCCCCGCCAGATCGCCGAGCAATCGCGAGATGCGCGCCACCTCGTCCTGCAACCGATCGATCCGCTCCATGGCATCGTCGCGAGCGATGTCGTGCAACACCCCGTGCCGGGTCCGCCGCGCCGCCGCCAGCGCGACCAGCTTGTCCATCGGGTCGGCATCGACCAGGAACTGGGCGTTGAGCGCCGCCGGAATGGCCGCAACGACGCGGTCGAGCGCGGTGAGCGACGTTTCGCAAATCAGGCGGCATTCCTGCTCGCCCGCCGCCGCGCAAATGTCCGCGAGCGTCGCACCGTCCACCGTATCCGCCGCCGCGAGCCATATGATGTCGAGCAGCCCGCTGTGCCGGATATAGCCTGCTGCGCGCGCCGGGGGCAGCATATTGGCAAGCCGTATGTCGCCGAGCTCCGCCATGGCGGGCAACGCAGAAGGCGGGCCGACGAACAACAAGGGTGACGCCGCGCCGCTGCGTATTCGCCCGCCGATTTGCGGCGGCCAGGCGGCGGCTGTGTCGATACCGCCGAACGGAACCGTCGACAGCCCCGATCGCTGCGGTGCTTCATGGTCGATCATGCTCATAGTCCCCATTTCATCGCTCCACCTTGGCGTAACTATGTCGTCATTTCGGCGCTATTCACCTTTTGTTCGCTCCTCTTTGCCGCCGATATGGACCCGTCCGATCGCCACTTCGCGAGTCGGCGGGGATCGAGCGCCGGGAAGTTGATCCATTTTGGACATGGTTTGTTCTCATCGTCAACCGATATTTCACCCTTGCCAAGCGGTGACCACGCGGTCAGGCGCGTGCAATGGTCCGTCCCCGCTTTCTCCCTACCCGGCTACGCTGGCGGCGGCGCCTTCGTTCGCTGCTGGCGCTGCTGCTGATCGCGGCAATGGCGATGATCGCGTGGACCTGGCTGCCCGCGCCGGTGCATGTGGTGCCGCTCGTCCATGTCATCGACGGCGACAGCCTGGCCGTGCGTCAGGGCGACGGGCCGGTGACGATCCGCCTGACCGGGATCGATGCCGCCGAATATCGGCAGGATTGCGCGCGCCGCGACGCGAGCCGCTGGCCGTGCGGGCGGGATGCGCGAACCGCGCTTGAAAGATTGGCGGGCGGCGGTCCGCTGCATTGCGAGGTCGCCGCGAAGGACCGTTACGACCGCACCCTCGCCACATGCCGCACCCGTCCCTTTCCCGACGGTATCGACCTCGGGGCCGAGATGGTGCGGCTAGGCTGGGCAGTGGCGACCAGCGATGATTATCTGCCCGAAGAAGCCGAAGCAGAGGCGCAGCGCCGCGGCATTTGGCAGGGCGATTTTGTGCGCCCCGCCGCGTGGCGCGCCGCGCACGAACGCCCTGCAACTTTGCTGACGGCGCCCGACGGCTAACCCCAACGCACCCGCTATGCCTCGCCGCCGTTTCCGGCTAGGGCGAACGCCATGAACAGCGTGCTTCCCGTCATGATCGGCGGCGCGATCGGCGCCGGTGCCCGCCATCTGGTGGGGCAGGCGATGCTCGCGCGGCTTGGCCCCGGCTTCCCCTGGTGGACGCTGGCGATCAATATCGTCGGCAGCCTGTTGATGGGGATGCTGATCGGTGCGCTGGCGCGCGGCGACGGTATCAGCGATACCGTGCGACTGTTTGTCGGCGTCGGGATCCTCGGCGGCTTCACCACCTTTTCCTCTTTCAGCATGGAATTCTGGATGCTTTTCGAACGCGGCCAAAACGCCCAGGCGGTCGCCTATGTCCTCGCGTCGGTGATCGGCGCGATCGCCGCGTGCGGGCTCGGACTCTTCATCATGCGGCAGGTCCCGGCATGACCGACACCAAGCCGCCGCTCGATAGCGCCACGATCGCCGAGGAAGATGACGGCATCCGCCTCGACCGCTGGTTCAAGCGCCACCGCGAGGGGACGCCGCACGCGCTGCTCGCGCGCTGGGCGCGCTCAGGCCAGCTGACACTCGACGGCAAAAAGGCCGATGTGTCGGACCGCATCGCCGCGGGCCAAAAGCTGGTCATGCCAACGCCGCCGGTCGAAACGGCAGCGCGCCCGGCGCGCAAGGGTCGCCCGCTGACCGACGCCGACGTCGAACTGGCGACGGGGATGCTGATCCACCGCGACGCGAGCGCGATCGTCCTCAACAAATTGCCCGGCCTCGCGACGCAGGGCGGCACCAAGACCGAGCAACATGTCGATGGCCTGCTCGACGCTTTGAAATTCGACGGCCCGACGCGCCCCAAGCTCGTCCACCGGCTCGACAAGGACACGTCGGGCGCGCTGCTGATCGCGCGCACGCCGCGCGCCGCGGCCTATTTCGCCAAAAGCTTTTCCAACCGCAGCGCGCGCAAGACCTATTGGGCGATCATCGTCGGGGTGCCCGACATCCAGCAGGGCGAAATCGACCTGCCGCTCGCCAAGCAACCCGGATCGGGCGGCGAAAAGATGCATGTCCATGACGACGGCCTGCCGTCGAAAACGCGCTACCGCGTCATCGAGCGCGCGGGCAACAGCGCCGCGTGGGTCGAACTGCAACCACTGACCGGGCGCACCCACCAGCTGCGCGTCCATATGGCGGCCATCGGCCATCCGATCGTCGGCGACGGCAAATATGGCGGCAAGGGCGCGTTCCTGACCGGGACGATCAGCCGCAAGATGCATCTGCACAGCCGCCGCCTGCGCATCGATCACCCCGACGGCGGCGCGATCGATATCAGCGCAGAGGTGCCCGAGCATTTCGCTGCCAGCCTCGACGCGCTGGGCTTTGACCTGTTGCTTGGCGAGGTCGGGATCGACATGGGCGAAAAGGGGCCGCCGCCTAAAGCGGCGCTCAAGGCGCAGGCAAAAGCCCATGCCAAGCAGATCCGCAAGGCAAGGCGCGGCGAGCGGCGCGGCCGTTCGGCCGAAGGCAAGCCGACCGATTTCGTCGGCAAGCCCAAGCCGAAAGCCAAGGCGAAGCCCGGAAAGCCCGCACCGAAAAAGCCTGTGGGCAAGAAACCAAGCGCCAAAAAGCACCCGGCGCGCCCGCCCAGAGCCAGCTGATGCATCCCAACAGCGCCTTTCGCCCCCGGCAGGATGACTTGGCCGAGCTGCTGGTCCGCGAAATCGGCTTTGCGGCGATCTTCGCGAGCACCCCCGACGGGCCGCGCGTTGCACATGCACCGGTCGTGCTCAGCGACGACCGCGCCACGCTGCAATTTCACCTCGCGCGCGGCAACGCGCTCACCCGCCACCTCGATGGCGCGACCGCGCTCGCGGTGGTGCAGGGGCCCGATGCCTATGTCAGCGCCAGCTGGTACGCCGATGCCGACCAAGTGCCGACGTGGAATTACGTCGCGATCGAGATGGAAGGTACGGCGCGCAAGCTCGACGACGCGGCGCTGGTGGCGCAGCTCGACATGTTGTCCGCGAGCCATGAAGCGCGCGTCGGTGCGAACCCGCCCTGGACGCGCGCCAAGATGAACCCGGCGCTGTTCAGCAAGATGACCGGCGCCATCGTCGGCTTTGAAATGCGGATCACCGCTTGGCGCCCGACGGTCAAACTGTCGCAGAACAAGTCCGCCGACGAACGCGAGCGGGTGGCCGTCGGGATCGAAGCGACCGGCCACGGCGCGCTTGCCCAGTTGATGCGCCACCTCGGCGGCGATAGGGACAGCGCATGACCCGACCCGACGATGTACTCGCCAAAAAGCGCTTCTTTGCGATGACGATCATGCGCCTGATGGGCGTCGCCTTCATCGCGATCGGCTTTATCCTGATCAGCGGCGGCTTTACGCTTGCGGGCCAGCCGACCGACCGCTGGATCGGCGCCGCGATCGTGCTGGTCGGCGCGTTCGATTTCGCGGTGATGCCGCTGCTGCTCGCGCGCCGCTGGCGCTCGCCTAAAGACCTGTGAAGCGCTTCTGGAAAGAGGTGGCCGTCATCGACGACGATGGCGGCTGGGGCATTGCGCTCGACCGGCGCCCGGTGCGCACACCGCAGTGCGCTTCGCTGGCGGCGCCGAGCGCGGCGCTAGCAGAAGCGATTGCCGCCGAATGGCGCGCAGTGGGCGAAACAATCGACCCCGGCGCAATGCCGATGACCGGGCTGGCCAATGCCGCGATCGACCTGGCGGCGCCCGACGTTGCCGCTTTTGCCGCGCCGGTCGCGGCTTATGCGGAGAGCGACCTTTTCTGCTATCGTGACGCGCGTGACGCGGCATTGCAGGGCGAGCAGGCGGCGGCGTGGAACCCGCTGCTGGCGTGGGCCGAGCGACGTTACGGCGTCGAATTTGCGCTGACGCAGGGCGTGCTGCCGGTCGACCAACCCGCAGCGACGATCGCGGCCCTACGCGATGCCGTGTTCGCACAGGATCCGTGGCGGATCACCGCGCTGACGCCGCTGGTGACGATCGGCGGCTCGCTCGTCGCCGGGCTCGCGCTGCTCGAAAACGCCTTCGACGCCGATGCCTTGTGGCAGGCGGTCAGCCTTGACGAACTATATCAGGAACGCCGCTGGGGCGCCGACAGCGAAGCGCAGAAGGCCCGCGCGGGCAACCAGCGCGCGTGGGACAATGCGGCGCGGTTTTTGAGCTTGCTTTGACTATCATCCCTGTCGCGAAGCGATGGGGAGGTGGCAGCGCCCTTCGACTGCCTTGCAGGCGCTCAGGATAAACTGCGCCTTCGGCGCAGCGCTGACGGAGGGGCATTTGCGCTGCCGTCGCGGCCCCTCCACCATCCTGCGGATGGTCCCCCTCCCCATGCCTGCGGCACAGGGAGGATTTTCAATCCACAAAATTCGGCTTGCGCTTCTGCATATGCGCCATCACCGCCTCGATCTGGTTCGGGGTGCGGATGACCTTGACCTGCTCGTCGCTTTCGGCCTGCAAAATCTCCGCATCGCTCGCATCGCCGAGCATATTGCAGAGCCGCTTCGCGCCACGGATCGCGTGCGGGTTCTTGTCGGCAATCACTGCGGCCAGCTCCATCGCCTTCGCCAGCGGGTCGTCGGACACATGCGTCGCAAAGCCGAGCAGCTTCGCTTCCGAGCCGGTGAATTCGCGGTTGGTATAGATCATCTCGCGCAACACATCGTCGGCGACCTGCGTGCGCCAAAGCGCCATGCCGGCGACGTCGGGAACCAGACCCCAGCGCATTTCCATGATCGCGATACGCGTGTCGGGGTGGACGATGCGGATGTCGGCGGCGGCCATGATCTGGCTGCCCGCGCCGAACGCGACCCCGTGGACCGCCGCGATCACCGGCACCGGCAGTTCGCGCCAGCCCCACGCGGCATATTGGGCGTTATTCGCGATCCCCTGGGTCCGGTCGGCGAGTCCGCCGCCCGCGCTGCTCGCACCGGGATCGCGATCGCCGCCAAGGCTCGACAGGTCGAGCCCGGCGCAGAACGCACGCCCCTCGCCCGACAGAACAACGACGCGAAGTCCGGTGGTCGCCTTCAGCTGATCGACCGCTTCGGCCAGCCCCTCCCACATCGCCGTGTCGAGCGCGTTCATCTTGTCCGCGCGGATCAGCCGGACGTCGGCGATGCCGCCCTCCAACAAGGTGATTGAAATACGGTCTTTCATGGGAGAGTCCTTGTTTAGCATTTCAGCGCGGCTTCAACCAGCGGAAGCTGGTCGTTGCCGAAATATATATCCTGTTTGTCGACGAAGATCGTCGGCGAGCCATAGCCGCCGCGCGCGATGAGTTCATCGGTGTTGGCGCGCAGCCGCGCCTTGACCGCATCGCTCCCCGCCGCCGCCGCGAGCGCTGCGCCATCAAGGCCTTCGGCATCGGCGACCGCCGTCAGCACCGCAGGGTCGTCGAGATTTTCCTGCCGGTCGAAATAACTCGCGAAGGCGCCGCGCGCGAAGCGGACGAGCGCCGCCTGGTCTTCTTCGAGCGCGCAGCAGAAGCGCATCGCGGCGATGCTTTTTGCCGGGTGCCATTGCGACGGGAAATTCATCGGCACCCCGGCAAGGCGCGCCCAGTCCTGCAGCACTTTCCAGCTGTGCTGGAGCCGCCGGTTGTCGGCCTGCTCGCGCGCCGCATAGACGGCCGGGTTCACGGCATTGAATACCCCGCCAACGAGGATCGGCCGGTACACCGCCGCCGCGCCCGTGCGTTCGAGCACCCCCGGCAGGTTGTGGAACGCGAGGCAGGTCCACGGACTCGACAGATCGAAGAAAAACTCGACGCGGGCGGCCATCGGATCAGGCCTCCGCCTTTGCCTTTTCCCAATATTGGTCGCGCAGTAGCCGCTTGTAGAGCTTGCCCGTGTCGTGGCGCGGCAAGGCTTCGAGGAAGTCGATGCGGCGCGGGACCTTCACCCCCGACAATTTTTCGCGCGCATAGGCGACCAGCTCGTCGCGCAGCGCATCGCCCGCGTCGGCCATGTCGGCGGGCTGGACGACCGCGATCACCTCTTCGCCCATTTCCTCGTGCGGGCCGCCGACCACCGCGACGTCGGCGACCTTGGGATGGGTGACGAGATGGTTTTCGATTTCCTGCGGATAGATATTGACCCCGCCCGAGATGATCATGAAGCTCTTGCGGTCGGTGAGGTAGAGGAAGCCCTCGTCGTCGAGCTTGCCGACATCGCCGAGGGTCGACCAGCCCTTCGAATTGCGGCTCGACGCGGTTTTTTCGTCGTCGCCATGATATTCGAAGACATTCTCGCTCTCGAAGAACACCGTGCCTTCCTCGTTGGGTCCAAGCTCGGTCTCGTTATCCTCGCCCATGATATGCACGGTGCCCAGGATCGGGCGCCCGACGCTGCCCCTGTGGGTCAGCCAGTCGGCGCTGGAGATGAAGGTCATGCCATTGCCCTCCGATCCCGCATAATATTCGAACAGCACCGGCCCCCACCAGTCTATCATCGCCTGCTTGACCGGCACCGGGCATGGTGCGGCGGCGTGGATCGCAACCTTCAAGGACGAGGTGTCGTAGCGGGTGCGAACCTCCTCGGGCAATTTCAGCATCCGCACGAAATGCGTCGGAACCCACTGGCTTGAGTTCACGCGATATTTTTCGATATGCGCCAGCGCCGCCTCGGGATCGAATTTCTTCATCAGCACGACGGTGCCGCCCAACCGGTGGATCGTCATCGACCAGCGCAGCGGCGCGGCGTGATAAAGCGGCGCGGGCGACAGATAAATGCTGTCGGCATTGATCTGGAACACCGCCGAGGCGAGCATAACGAGGCTGTTCATTGCGTCGATCGCGGGTTCCTCGGGCAGCGGCACGCGCACACCCTTGGGTCGACCGGTGGTGCCGGACGAATAGAGCATGTCGACCCCGGCGCGCTCGTCGGCGACGGGGGTCGCTGGCATCGCGGCGACGGCATCCTCCCAGCTATCATAACCCGCAATGTCGCCGCCCATCGCGAAACGCTTGACGCCGGTCGTCAGCCGCTGCGCGGCGTCCGCGAGGCTGGCCGAGACGACCAGGATCTGCGCCCCCGAATTTTCGAGGATATAGTCAGTTTCGTCCTGCGTCAGCCGCGACGAAATGCAGACATAACGCAGCCCCGCCCGCTGCGCGCCCCAGGTCAGGCCATAATAATGCGGGGTGTTGTCGAGCATGAAGGCGACGACATCCTCATGCCCCAGACCATGCGACCGGAAGAGCTGCGCAGCGCGATTCGAGGCGGCGTCGAGTTCGCCATAGCTGATTTCCTCGCCCGTCTCGGCGACGATGATCGCGGCTTTATCGGGGTTGGTACGGGCGTGAACTGAGGGGTGCATCGGGCATCATCTCCGGGAATCGTTGCTTTGTTTATGTCGAAGATGAGTAGCAACCTGAAACTTTTGGTCAAGCAAGCTGGGTTTGATGACAGGATGGCGATCAAGAATACGGCATATCCGTGCGTTCTGCGATCAAATCGTCGATCCTGCCTGTGCCGGAGGCATGGGGAGGTGGCAGC
The DNA here is from genome assembly GCF_003609815.1 of Sphingopyxis sp. EG6. Classification (NCBI taxonomy): domain Bacteria; kingdom Pseudomonadati; phylum Pseudomonadota; class Alphaproteobacteria; order Sphingomonadales; family Sphingopyxidaceae; genus Sphingopyxis; species Sphingopyxis sp. EG6. The sequence continues at coordinate 272,945 of NZ_AP017603.1, read as the reverse complement.
CTCGAAGAGGCTGACGGAGGGGCGAGGCGCGACGTTGCTGCCCCTCCGTCAGCGCTTCGCGCTGCCACCTCCCCATCGCTGCGCGACAGGGAGGATTAATCGGGACGCATGCGCAGCGCATAGCCCTGTCCCTTCACCGTATGCAGCATCGGCCAGTCGAAGCCGCGATCGACCTTGGCGCGCAGCCGCGACATATGCACCTCGACGCGGTTCGTACCGGGGTCGAAGTCGAGCCGCCACACGGCGCGAAGTAGCGCGTCGCGCGACAGCGGGCGCCCCGGAACGCGCGCGAGGTTGGCGAGCAGGTCGAATTCGCGCAGCGGCAAGTGAATCAGCCGACCGGCGCGCTCGACGCGCCGGTCGATCAGGTCGATCCGAAGTTCGCCCGCGCCAAGCTGACCCGCGGCGATATGGTGCCTGCGGAGCAAGCTGGCGATACGCGCCAATAATTCGGGGAGATTGCCGGTACAGTCGATGGCATCGTCGGCGCCCGATTCGAGCGCGGTCATCCGATCGTCAAGGCTGTCGCGGTCCGACACCACGAGCAGCGGCCGGCGCCCCGCGATCGAGCGCGCGAGCCGGACAAATTCGGACGGCTCCTGCCAGTCGAGAAACGGATTGATCAGCAACAGGTCGAAGTAGGCGTCGATCCACGCGCGCAGGCCGTCGACATGACGGGGCAGAATCCGCACGACGAACCCCGCGGCCTCGACCGCCGTGCGCAACACCGCGGCCCGATGCGCATGGGGATGATGGATCGCGATCCGTAACTTCCTGTCGCCTATCCCGGCCAAATCCGATGATGCCATCCGCATCCCCCGTCGTCGACGCAACGTCTTGTCGCCCCGCCGCCCCACCGGCATTGCACCGCCTTTCGGCTGTGCTAACCCTGAGCCATGACCAGTATCGAAATGCTTGACGGCGACTTCGCCACCCTGCCCGACCTTGTCCGTGCCCATGCCGCGGAACGTCCCGATGCCGTAGCGGCTGCCGATCCCGAACGGCGGCTCACCTGGTCCGAACTGGATCAATTGACCGACCGAATCGCGGCGCGGTTGCAGCAGGACGGATTTGCGAAAGGCGACCGCACCGCGATCGCCGGATTGAACAGCGTCGAGCAGATGGCCGTCATCCTCGGTGCGCTGCGTGCGGGCGGCGTCGCGGGGCTAGTCACCAACAGCGCGACAGGCGGACAGATGGCGGCGATGATCGCCGACACCGGCGCACGGCACCTGTTCCTCGACAACGCCGCCAAGGCGAGCCTGGAAGGCCAAGGCATTACCGCCAGCGAACTGATCGCGATGGACGGCAGCGATGCAGGAACCCCGCTCGATGCCTGGCTGGCGCTGGCGGGTCCCAAACCAACGCCGGTCGACATCCTGCCCGAGGACGGCTTCAACATCATCTATTCGTCGGGAACCACCGGCACGCCCAAGGGCATCGTTCACAGCCATGCGATGCGCTGGCAGCACATCATCCGCGGCGCCCCCGCTTATGGCCCCAATGCGGTGACGATCCTGTCGACCCCGCTCTATTCAAACACGACGATGGCCAGCTTCATGCCGACCGTCGGGTCGGGCGGGCAGGTGGTGCTGATGAAGAAATTCGACGCGCGCGGTTTCCTTGACCTTGCCGAGCGCGAGCGCGCGACCAACACGATGCTGGTGCCGGTGCAATATCGCCGGATTATGGCGCTCGAGGATTTCGACCGTTTCGATCTTTCCAGTTTTGTAATGAAATATTGCACCTCGGCGCCCTTTCCGGCGACGCTCAAAGCCGATGTGCTGGCGCGCTGGCCCGGCGGGCTGGTCGAAATCTATGGAATGACCGAGGGCGGAGCCGCCTTCATCCTCGAAGCACATCAATTCCCCGACAAGCTGCACACCGTTGGCAAACCCGCGCCGGGGCATATCGCGAAGGTGATCGACGAGGACGGCAACGAACTGCCACAAGGATCGGTCGGCGAAGTCGTCGGGCGGTCACCCGCGATGATGACCGGGTATAACAACCGCCCCGACGCAACCAAGGCGATGCACTGGTACGATGGGGAGGGAAATCTGTTCTATCGCCACGGCGACATCGGGCGGATCGACGAGGACGGGTTCCTGACGCTGATGGACCGCGCCAAGGACATGATCATTTCGGGCGGTTTCAATATCTTTCCCAGCGATCTGGAGGCGATCCTGCTCGCCGACGATCGCGTCGTCGAGGCCGCGGTGGTCGGCATGCCGAGCGAAGAATGGGGCGAAACGCCGGTGGCGTTCGTCGTACTGAAGGACGGCGCCGATGCGGAAGGCGTACGCGCGGACTGCAACGCCAAGGTCGGAAAAACACAGCGGCTGAGCGCGATTACGGTCGTCGACGAACTACCGCGTAGCCCGATCGGCAAGGTGTTGAAGCGCGAATTGCGGGACGCTTATACCGCTTGATCCTCCCTGTGGCGAAGCCATGCGGAGGTGGCAGCGCGACGCGCTGACGGAGGGGCCGTGGCGCTACCGTCGCAGTGCCCCTCCACCGTTCGCTTCGCGAACGCTCCCCCTCCCCATGGCTTCGCCACAGGGAGGATTGATCAGGTCAATGCCGCCGCGTCAATCGCCGCCAGCGCGCTTTGCAGCCGCGCATCGCCGTCGCCTTCGACCCACGCCCATTTGAGCTGGCGCCGTTCAAGCTCACCGATCGCAACGTCCATGAATTGCCGCCGTGCGAGATCGCTGCCGAACAGGCGCGTGCCGTCCTCCTGCCATTCGAGGTCCATCGCCGGCACCAGATAGAGGTCCGCGACATCGTCCCACAGGTCGATTTCAGGCAGGCGACGGCCGAGCAGCATGATCGCCCACGCCTGCGTCATCAGCGCATCGGTGTCCGAAATCAGCCATTCGGGGTTTTGCGCCAAGGCTTCGCGGGTTGCCGCGACATGCCCGTCGAAAATCGCCAGCAGGTCGATTTCGTCCAGATCGGTGCCGTTCGCCTCGGCATAGGTGCGACCATATTCGGGGACGACGAGCCCGCCGAGCCGCAGTGCGAGGCGCGGCGCCAGCGTCGATTTGCCGGTGCTCTCGGCACCGTGAAAACAGATGTGGCGGGTCATGCGGCAACCCTATCCGACGCTGCGGCGCGGCGCCACTGGATCAGCCCGTCGATCGACAGGCCGAGCAGCACGACATAGACCGCGCTGGTCGCGTACAGGCCGCGCCACGCGAACAGCGGGATCGCGATCAGGTCGACGACGATCCACAGATACCAGCTTTCGACGCGGCGCCGCGCCAGCAGCCATTGCGCGGTGATGCTGAGCATCGCAATCGCCCCATCGATCCATGGCGCCACCGCATTGGTATAGCGGTCCATCGCGAAGCTCCACGCGGCCCAAGCGGCGATGGTGACCAGCGCCCATTGCTGTCGCGCGCGCTGGTCCATCCAGCCGACGGGAACCCCGCTGTCATTGCGGGCGCGCAGCCAGCTCGCCCAGCCATAGAGATTGAGCGCGAAGAAAAAGCCCTGCAAAACCATGTCGCTGTACAACCGCGCGTCATAGAAAACGATGGCGTAAAGACTGACCGCGACCAGCGCGAACGGATAATTCCACACGCTGCGCAGCGCGACGAGCGCGACATTGATCAGCACCAGCGCCGCGGCCAGCCACTCGATCTGCGTCATCCGCTCGCCCCGCTACGCGGCCGTGTCCACAGGCCATCGCGGCTGATCCGATGCTGCGGGGGGCGGCGCAGCACCGACCAGCCGGCGCGCGCGATCCAGCCGAGCTTGGCGAGGCGCGTCGTGCTCGCGCGATGGTCCCACGCATGGTCGCCGCGCGCGCGGACTTCGCGCGCGATGTCGCCATAGATTCCCGCGGCAGCGAGCACCGCCCAGCGGCTGCGCGGTGGCAGCTTGCGCGCGCCCCAGCGCGCCGAGGCCTCATATTCCTCGGCCATTTCGGCGAGCCATTTCGCCATCACCGCCAGACGCGACCGAAAGGCGGGGTGCATATGCTGGCCCGGCGGGATGTCGAGTTCGACCAGCCATTCGACGGGCAAATAGCAACGGTCGGCGGCGGCATCCTCGGCCACGTCGCGCGCGATATTGGCGAGCTGGAAAGCGATGCCGAGGTCGCAGGCACGGTCGAGCGTCGCCTGGTCGGCGGAGTCGATCCCCATCACCAGCGCCATCGCAACCCCGACCGCGCCCGCGACATGATAGCAATAGCGCAAAAGGTCGGCCTCGCTGCGCGGGCGCCAGTCGTCCGCATCCAGCGCGAAACCGGCGATGATGTCGTCGATCACGCCGCGCGGGATCGCGACCTCGGTGAGCAGAAAGCCGAGCGCGTCGAAGGCCGGATCGCCTGTCGGCTGGCCGACAAAGGCGTCGTCAGTGAGGGCACGGATGCGGGCGAGCGCGGCCTGCGCATCATGGCCCGGCGCCATCGCGCCGCCATGGTCCTGGCCGTCGGTCAGATCGTCGGCGGCGCGGCACCAAGCATAGAGCAGCCAGACGCGTTCGCGGGTTTCACGATCGAACAACTGGCTGGCGAGCGCAAAACTTTTCGATCCGCGCGCGATGCTGTCGTGCGCGAAACCGTGGAGGGCGTGCGCATCATAGACGCCCGTCCCCTGCATTACAGATCGTCGGCCTTCATCGCAAAGATCGGGGCGTGCGGTTCGTAGGTCGCCATCTTGTCGAGCAGATCGTCGAGCCCGGCATCGACGATCATGATCCCGGCATGCGCAGGGCGGATGAAGCCGACCTCGATCATGTTCCGGTTGAACGCGATCAGGTCGTTGTAGAAACCCGCAGCGTTGAGCAGGCCCACCGGCTTGCTGTGATAGCCGAGCTGCGCCCAGCTGATCGCTTCCCACAGCTCGTCCATCGTGCCGACGCCGCCGGGGATGGTGAGGAAACCGTCGGAAAGGTCGGTAAACATCTTCTTGCGTTCGTGCATGCCGCTGACGACGTGCAATTCGGTGCAGCCACGATGCGCGACCTCGGTGCCGACCAGCGCGTCGGGGATTACCCCGATTACCTCACCCCCCGCCTCCAGCGCGCTGTCGGCCACCGCGCCCATCAGCCCGAGACGCCCGCCGCCATAGACAACGCCGATGCCGCGCTGGGCCAGCGTGCGCCCGACGTGGAGCGCGGTTTCGATATAGATCGGATCGGCTGGGGTCGCGGACCCGCAATAGACGGCAAGACGTTTCATAAACTTCCCCTTACCCGTTCGTGTCGAGCGAAGTCGAGACACCCAACGTCATTTCCGGACCGATGGGTGTCTCGACTTCGCTCGACACGAACGGAAACTAAATTGCGTCTTCGAGCATCAGCTTCGCGGTCGCCTTGGCGCTCCCGACCACGCCGGGAATACCCGCCCCCGGATGCGTACCCGCGCCGACGAAATAGAGGTTCGAAATCACATCGTCGCGGTTGTGCGCGCGGAACCAGGCGCTCTGCCACAGCACCGGCTCCAGGCTGAACGCGCTGCCCAGATGCGCCGACAGATCGCGGCCGAAATCGGCGGGGGTGTAGTGGAAGCTGGTCGCCAGATTGGCTTTCAGCCCCGGCAGCACCCGCGCCTCGACCTCGTCGAGGATCGCATCGGCAAACTGCTGGCCGAACGCGCCATCCCAATCGACCTTCGCCTTGCCCAAATGCGCGACGGGGGCCAGCACGTAAAAGGTCGAATAGCCTTCGGGCGCCATCGCCTTGTCTGTCGCGGTCGGGTGGTGGAGGTAGAGCGAAAAGTCTTCGGGCACGACGCCATTCTTGTAGATATCGTCGAGCAGACCCTTGTAGCGCGGGCCGAACAGGATGCTGTGATGCGCAATATCCGGATACTCGCCCTTGACCCCGAAATGGACGACGAAAAGCGAGGGCGACCAGCGTTTGCGCGCCAGCGATTTCGCCGCTTTCTTGCCGCGTGGATGATCCGACAGCAGCGCGGCATAATTGTGCATCATGTCGCCGTTCGATGCGATCATGTCCGCTTCGCCGCGCCAGCCGCTCGCGGTCTGCACCGCGGTGACGCGGTCGCCCTGCGTCTCGATCTTGATCACCGGATCGGCGAGGCGGAGCGTTCCGCCCAGCCGCTCGAACAGCGCCACCATGCCCGCGACCAGCTTGTTCGTGCCGCCGCGCGCGAACCACACTCCGCCCTCTTTCTCGATCGTGTGGATCAACGCATAGATTGAGCTGGTGTTCATCGGATTGCCGCCGACGAGCAGCGTGTGGAACGACAGCGCCTGCCGCAGACGCTCGTCCTGCACATAGGAGGACACGATCGAATAGACGCTGCGCCACGCCTGATATTTCATCAGCGCCGGCGCCGCCTTGATCATCGAGGCAAAGTCGAGAAAGGCCGCCGAGCCGAGCTTGACATAGCCCTCCTCATAGACCCCCTTCGAATAGGTCAGGAACTTCTCGTAGCCCGCGACATCGGCGGGATTCAGCTTGGCGATTTCGGCATTGAGCGCCGCTTCGTCGTTCGAATAATCGAAATTGGTGCCGTCGGGCCAGTTGAGCCGGTAAAAGGGCATCACCGGGTCGAGCGTGACGTCGGCGGCCATATCCTGGCCGCTGAGCGCCCATAATTCCTGGAGGCATGGCGGATCGGTGATCACCGTCGGCCCGGCGTCAAAGGTGAACCCCTGCCGCTGCCAGTGGTAGCCGCGCCCGCCCGCCTTGTCGCGCGCCTCGACGATCGTCGTCGCGACCCCCGCCGATTGTAGCCGGATGGCGAGTGCGAGGCCGCCGAAGCCGGCGCCGATGACGATGGCAGTACGGGTCATTTCCAGTCCAGTTTCGAAAGCGCCGCAAGCGCGCGGCGAACAGATACGGGCGGCTTGCCTGCCAGGATGCGCAATTTGTCGGCGGCGTTCGACCGTCCCGCGTAAAAGCGCGCGATCAGGCCGGGCGCGAGGCCATAGAAGCGCTGGAATATCCGGTAGCGCTCGTCCGGCTCGGCGGCACGGAACAGCATCGCGCCGAGCATGCGGTAGTAACGCTGGCGGCGCCAGGCCGCCGCGGCGCGCGCGCGGAGCCGTGGTCCCAGATCGCCACGATCGACGAGCATGGGCAGCGCCGCCGCAGTGCGTACCGCATCGGGCAACGAATAGCCGGTCATCGCGTGGAACACCCCGGCACGTACGCCGATCCGACCCACCCGATCGATCTGCGGCCACAGCCGGTCGAAATCGCCCGCGACGACCACCGGCAGCACCCCGGTCTCCTCGCGCGTCACCGCGGTGACGTTCCACTGCCGCCGCGCCGCATAGGTCGCGATCCGGTCGCGCACCGCCGCGACGTCGAGATCGGGCGTGTTGCTGTAATAGGTGTCCTCAACGAACACCGTCTCGGCATCGAAGGGCAGCAGATAGGCGAAGCGATAGCCGTCGAGCTGCTCGACCGTCGCGTCCATCACCACCGGCCGTTCGATGCCATGCCCGCCCTCGACGGTCAGCGCCTGGCCGACGAATTTCTGCCAGCCGCAGTCGAGCATCGATGTCCTGCCGGTGCCGCGCGCATCGATGACATGCTTGGCCGACAAGCGTCCGCCACGCGCCAGCAGCACATGGTCGGGCGCGACATGCTTGGCCCGGTCGGCGATGATCCGCCCCGCAGGCAGCGCCGCGGTGACCGCCTCGGCCAGCGCTTCGCCAGTGATGCTTTTGTAGCCCATGCGGACCCGGCGCTCGCGTTCCGGAAAGGCGACATCATAACGGTCCCAATGATAGCGGACGAGCGGCGCGACGAGCCAGCGGTCGCGCTTGGCAATGTCGCTGTCGAAGAAAGACCAGATGTGATTGCCGCCGATCGCATCGGGTTCGATCAGCCGCACGTCGAGCTTCGGCCGCTTCGCCGCGAGCGCCAGCGCCGCGAGCCCTCCGGCCAATCCTCCGCCGACGATAGCGATGTCGCAAAAATCGGGTTCGGGTGCGGTCATTGCCTCGCCCTAGCCCCCGCGCGCGCGGCCCGCTAGAGGAGTCGCATGGCGGCGATCATTTTCTCGGCACTGGCAATGACGGCGATCGTCGGCGTCCGCTATCTGCTGAGCAGCGGCGGTTTCGCGCTGGCGACGCGGATCAAACATCCCGGTCTCTATCGCGGGCTGGAACCGCAGATGCGGCGCGAAGTCGGCTGGAGTCTGGCCAGTGCCGCGATTTACGGGATCCCGGCGGGCATCGTCGCGTGGGGGTGGCAGACGCATGGCTGGACGCGCATCTACACAGACGTCGACACCTTTCCGCTCTGGTATCTGCCGGCCAGCCTGCTCGCCTATCTGCTGCTCCACGACACATGGTTTTACTGGACGCACCGCTGGATGCACCGGCCCGCGCTGTTCCGCATCGCCCACGCCGTCCACCACGACAGCCGCCCACCGACCGCATGGGCGGCGATGAGCTTTCATCCGATCGAGGCCGTAACGGGCGCCGTCGTCATCCCTGCGCTGGTGTTCTTGATCCCGATCCATGTCGCGGTGCTGGGGCTGGTGCTGACAATCATGACCGTCATGGGGGTTGGCAATCATATGGGGTGGGAAATGTTTCCGCGCGCGCTCGTTCATGGACCAGTCGGGCGGTGGCTGATAACGGCGACGCATCACGAGCAGCATCACGCCGCTTACCGGGGGAACTATGGCCTTTACTTTCGCTTCTGGGACAAGCTTTGCGGCACCGATATTGGGCTTGGCGATTTTGCCGCTGCTCACCGCCGCCGCGCCGCCGCCAACACCCAGCGTTGAGGTCAGCGTCAGTGGTCTGCGCAATACCAAGGGGCAATTGCTGGTCTGTCTGACCGCCAATCCCAAAGCCTTTCCCGATTGCAGCAAGGACAAGGCGTCGGTGCGCATGGCGGTAAAAGCCGCGAACGCGGGTCATTTCAAGGTCGCGGCGCCCGCCGACGGCACCTATGCGATCGCCGTCGTCCACGATGAAAACGGCAACAACAAGATGGATATGGCGCTGTTCATGCCGAAGGAAGGCTTCGGCTTTTCGCGCAATCCCACGATCGGCATGGGGGCGCCCAAGTTCAAATCGGCCAGCTTTGCGGTGACCGGCGACACGCGGCAGACGATCAAGATGAAATATATGCTGTAATGCGGCGGCGTCCGTTTTGGGGTGGTTAGCTGCCCTAACCTCCTCTCCCCTTGAGGGAGAGGATAGCGCAGCTTGCTCCGTCAGGAGCTAGCGAAGCTTGGAGAGGGGGTTGGACGCCAGCAAGCGTAAAACCCCCTCTCAACTGCGGCTAGGCAGCAAGCTGCAAAGCATCCGTATCTCTCCCTCAAGGGGAGAGAGGAAATGACGTACGTCCGCAATCGGTCGAAACTGGCCAAAGCGTTTTTCATCGTCCCCCCCCCACCTCGCGCAAGCCCACCGATGCACGCCCGATTGTCGCGGCCTCGCCGCATCGCTATGGGAACGCATGTGACCGCGCTCCTCCCCCACATCGCCGCTTTCGCCGACCGCTGGCCCAAGCTTGTCGCCCTTGCGCTCGGCGCCGTTTCGGCAACAGGTTTTGCGCCGCTCAACCTCTGGCCGCTGACCCTGCTCGCGTTCGCGGGCTGGATGGCGCTCGTGGCGCGCAGCCCGAGAGGCTGGCGGGCGTTCGGCGTCGGCTGGGCGTTCGGAGTCGGGCATTTTGTCGTCGGACTGAACTGGATCGCGACGGCGTTCACCTATCAGGCGGCGATGCCCGCGTGGCTGGGGTGGATCGCGGTCGTGCTGCTGGCGCTGTATCTGGCGGTGTATCCGGCGCTGGCCGCGTGGGGTGCTTGGGCGATGACCAAATTCGTCGCCCCCGCGAAGGGTGTCGGGAGGCACGTGACTCCCGATACGGCCGCTCGCAGTTTACACAGCAGCCAAGGCCCAACACTGACAACGGCCCCCGCATTCGCGGGGGCGACGCTGTCCTTCTTCCTCGCCTTCGCCGCGCTTTGGACGCTCACCGAATGGCTGCGCAGCTGGGTCTTCACCGGCTTTGCTTGGAATCCGCTGAGCGCGATCCTTGCACCGATGACGCCGATGCTCTCACCGACACGGCTGGTCGGCACCTACGGAATGTCGGCGATCGTCATGCTAGCCGCCGGGTTCATTCTTGTCCAAGCGATGCGATGGCTTCCAGCATGGCGGCGGGCGCTTGGCCCTTCGTTGAGAGATGGCACATTTCCGACCATCATACTCGGCGGCATATTGGTCGCAGCGGCAGTGATCACTCTGGTTTTTGCCCAAGCGAGCGCCGTGGGAAATTTCGTCGATAGCGCCGTCAACGCTACGGCCACACCGCAACCCAAGGCCGTCCCCATCACCGTCGTCCAGCCCAATGTCGGCCAGGCCGACAAATGGGTCGGTGCCAAGGCCGACGCCAATTTTGCTAAACTCGCGGGGTTGACTGCGCCGAAGGACGACACCCCGCGCCTGATCCTGTGGCCCGAAGCGGCCGTACCCGATTATCTCGAGTGGGGTTATCCGGCGGTCTATTACGACCGCTCACCCGCCGCGGCGCGTGCGCGCCTGACTGCGCTGATGAGCCCCGATGATGTGATGCTGCTCGGCGCGCTCAAGCTCGAGCTCGACCAACAGGGCGACGTGGTTGGCGCGCGCAATGCGGTGATGACCGTCCGTGCCGACGGCACCCTCGGCGCGCGGTACGACAAGGCGCATCTGGTGCCTTATGGCGAATATCTGCCGATGCGGCCGGTGCTGTCGGCGATCGGCCTGTCGCGCCTCGCCCCCGGCGACATCGATTTCTGGCCCGGTCCCGGCCCACGCACCCTCGACCTTGGCGCCTTCGGCCGCGCGGGGCTGCAAATCTGTTACGAGATCATCTTTTCGGGGCAGGTCGTCGACCGCGACCACCGGCCCGATTTCATTTTCAACCCGTCGAACGACGCGTGGTTCGGCAGCTGGGGTCCGCCGCAGCATCTGGCGCAGGCGCGGTTGCGTGCGATTGAAGAAGGCCTGCCCGTCGTACGCGCAACGCCGACCGGGATCAGCGCGGTGATCGACGCCGATGGTCGGGTGCGCGAATCGCTGCCGATGCACGCCGCGGGACGGATCGACACGACGATCCCGCCCGCCCACGCCCCGACGCTGTTCGCACGGCATGGCAACATTCTGCCCGTCGGATTTGCGCTGATCCTGCTCGCGGCGGCCATTGCCTTTCGCCGCCGCGGACGCTAACAGCGCCCTCACATAAAGCTTCCTTTATATCCGATTCACAGAAGGTTTCCCATGCGCAACAGCTTCCTTTTCACCTCCGAAAGCGTGTCCGAAGGGCATCCCGACAAGGTTGCCGACCAGATCAGCGATTCGATCGTCGACCTGTTCCTGTCGAAGGATCCCGAAGCGCGCGTCGCCTGCGAAACGCTGACCACGACGCAGTTGGTGGTGCTGGCGGGTGAAATCCGCGGCAAGGGGATCATGGACGAGGACGGAAACTGGGCGCCCGGCGTTCCCGAGGAAGTCGAAGCGACGGTGCGCGCCACTGTCCGCGAAATCGGTTATGAACAGTCGGGCTTCCACTGGCAGACCTTCCGCTTTGAAAACAACCTGCACCCGCAGTCGGCGCATATCGCGCAGGGCGTCGATGCCGGTGAGAACAAGGATGAAGGCGCCGGCGACCAGGGCATCATGTTCGGTTACGCGTCGGACGAAACCCCCGACCTGATGCCCGCGACGCTCGATTACAGCCACAAGATCCTCGAGCGCATGGCTGCTGACCGCAAGGCGGGGATTGCACCGTTCCTCGAGCCCGATGCCAAGAGCCAGGTGACGCTGCGTTACGCCAATGAACGCCCGGTCGAAGCGACCGCGATCGTCGTGTCGACCCAGCACGCGCCCGGCTATTTCTTCCACAACGGGGACGGCGACGAAGCGAAATATAGCGAGCTGCGCAAATATGTGCTCGGCGTGATCGCCGATGTGCTGCCCGCCGAGTTGCTGACCGCGAACACCGTCTATCACATTAACCCGACCGGCTGTTTCGAGATTGGCGGCCCCGACGGTGACGCCGGGCTGACCGGCCGCAAGATCATCGTCGACACCTATGGCGGCGCATCCCCGCACGGCGGCGGCGCGTTCAGCGGTAAGGACCCGACCAAGGTCGATCGCTCGGCGGCGTATATCACCCGCTATCTCGCCAAGAATATTGTCGCAGCCGGGCTCGCGCGCCGCTGCACGATCCAGCTCAGCTACGCGATCGGCGTCGCCGAGCCGCTGTCGATCTATGTCGACCTGCACGGCACCGGCACCGTCGAAGAAGGCCGCATCGAAGCCGCGATCCCGCAGCTGGTGCGCCTGACCCCGAAGGGTATCCGCACTCACCTCGGCCTCAACAAACCGATCTATAAGCAGACCGCCGCCTATGGCCATTTCGGCCGCACCGCCGACGGTGACGCCTTCCCGTGGGAGCGCACCGACCTCACCGACAAGCTGAAGGCCGCGCTGGCCGCCTGACCGCGATCGGGGGCGCTTGCCGCCTCCGTGTTGCGCGGCTAGGGGCGCCGCATGACTGCTTATAAATCTGGCGATCCGACGACGATCAACCGCCTTTATGGCCGGTCGAAGGGCAAGCCACTGCGCGCCGGGCAGCAGGAACTGGTCGATACTTTGTTGCCGCAGATCGCGGTGCCGGATGCTAGCGAAGTTTCCGCGCAGCGTCTGTTCGGACAGCCATGTCCGCTGCATTTCGAGATCGGTTTCGGCGGCGGCGAGCATATGGCGGCGCGCGCCGACATGCTGCCCGATCATGGTTTTATCGGTGCCGAGCCGTTCATCAATGGGGTTGCGCAGGCGCTGGTCCATGTTGCCGGCGATCATGGCGCGAAACTGCCGCTGGGCAATGTCCGCATCCACCATGGCGACGCGCTGGAGGTGCTGCAGCGAATCCCCGACGGCGCGCTGAGCTTTGCCTATCTGCTCCACCCCGATCCCTGGCCCAAGGCGCGCCATGCCAAGCGGCGAATGATGAACGACGGCCCGCTCGACCTGATCGCAGCCAAGCTGAAGCCGGGCGGCGAGTTCCGCTTCGGCACCGATCATCCGATCTATCTGCAACATGCGCTGATGGTCATGCGCCGCCACCGCCACCAGTTCGAATGGCTGGCGAAGGACGCATCGGATTTCCAGAACCGCCCCGGCGGCTGGCCCGAGACGCGCTACGAAGCTAAGGCGCGGCGGCTGGGGCACGAAGTCTGGTATATGCGCTGGAGGCGTAGATAAGAGTGCTATAGAGTTGAAAAGGCTAGTTTTTTCTAGGCCTTCCCTATGCTATCTTTTCTCCAATTACGCGGCAATTTCCGTCACGGTGATTGCCCGGTGATTGCTGGAAACGCCGTATTGGGAGACCCATTTATGGCACGCGGAAAGATCACAAAACGCTCTATCGATGTTCTCATCGCAAGTAGCGAAAATGACATCCTCTGGGATGATAGCATAAGAGGCTTCGGCGCCAAGCGAACAAAATCGGGGGCCGTTTCATACGTCCTGCAATTTCGAATGGGCGGACGAGAATCAAAGACCCGCCGATATACGATCGGCAGTCACGGCTCGCCTTGGAGCCCAAGCACGGCGAGAGCCGAAGCGGAACGGCTGTTCATTCTAGTCGCCCAAGGCACGGATCCAGGAGAGGCGGAGCGGCAGCGCCGGCGTGAGGCGGTCGATCTGGCATTCGACAATTATGCCGATCGATTTGTCGACTCTTGCGTTGGCAAAGGTTGGAAGCGGCTCGCGGAGCAAGGCCTGAGACTCCATGTGAAGCCGGTGTTGGGCTCAAAGCCCCTGCCGCGGCTTGTTCGGTCCGATATTATTGCGGTGATGGACCGAATGCCGAGGGAGCAGATCGGCAATATCCGAAACGTCTTTGCAGTGATGCGCCGGCTCTTTCGCTGGGCGGTGGGCCGTGGGGACATCGACCGCAGCCCGATGGAAGGGATGGAGACTCCGCCTGCCGTTACCCCCCGCCTTATGGCAGCACAAAAAGGACGGCCCGTCGGACCGCCCTTCGATGTCTTGCAGCGATCGGCTCCGCCCGAAGGCGGAGCCGGGGATCCCGTCAGGCCGGCGGGTTCCAGATGATGACCTTTTTCATCGGGTCGTCGCCAGGGGCGTTGGCGACATTGCCGTAGATGGTCCCGAATTCGGGGGCCGACATCGTCACCGACACATATTCGGCGCCGTTGCTCTGCGAGAAGCGCTTCCAACCGGCGCCCAGTTCGAATCCGTTCTTGCGGCTGAGGATGCGATAATCAGGCTCGTTTTCCTTGATCTTGCGGCCATTCGGCACGATCGCGATCGGCGCGGTGACGTTGAAAGGATGCGCCTTCCGGCGGGGCGAGATCGTAGGTCCAAGGTTGCGCTGAGCATGCATCATGGCCGCTTCCGATCGTCGCCATGTCAACCAACACTGCGCCGCTCTGGTGAGCGGTTTTCCTCGTCGCTTCTGCCAATCTCGCGGCCACTCCGAGCGACGACCTGACTTGCTGCTGCGTGAGGTGCAGTGCGTCGCACGTGCCATTTTCAGGCAAAACCGGTGGATAGGTGACCACAACGACCAGCGCTTTGGGCGACCGCCGGCGTATCGCCGCAATGGTCGCCACGATTTCGTTTTGCACGGCAATGAAATCTTGTTGCTCGGGGTATGTTTCGCCACCCGACATGGCTGTGAGCCAGCGCATGATACCGCCGCGATTGCGGTAGCCGGCCGAGACGAGACTTCCGATGTAGCCAATGTCGTTTCCGCCGACGGTGAGGGTTACCAGCCGGGTGTTTGCGTTGATCGGCGCGATCTGCGGGCCTTGGAAAAACTGTCCGCCACCCACCAGATGTTTGACGGTCGCGCCCGAACAGCTCATGTCGACGAGCGATAGACCGGCAGACCGCGCAAGCTGTTGGGGATAGCCGTTGACACTCCGCTGGCATGCTAACGGAGCGCCCGGCGCCAACTCGCCCAGACCGAGTTCCGCGGCGAACGAACTTCCCAAGGCGACATATTCAGGGTTTCCGACCGGCTTGCGATGGCCTTGATACATCATGATCCCAAGGACCGCCGTCGCGCCCAGCGCGAGTAACAACGCCGCTCCAACAATCGATCGTTTCAGACCGCGGGGCATGCTCGGTTCTTTCGCCAATACCGGATGTTCGTTCGTCATAGGGCGGCGCGACACGTGCGACGGCGACCTCGGACGCGCCTAGGCTGCTGATAGCGGAGCGACCGAAAGACAATCCGCGTAACGTCCGCGCAAAGCCTTCTTGTCGATTTTGCCCGTAGCGGTGAGCGGAATGTAGTCGAAAATGACCCGGTCGGGCAGCCACCAGCGCACAAGCCTGGGCTCGAGCCAGGCCCGAACAGCCTCCTCATCCAAGACGGATTCGGGCATGCGCTCGATGACGAGGAGCGGCCGTTCCTCCCACTTGGGATGAAACACGCCGACAACGGCCGCGATTTTGACGCCGGGGCAAGCGACGGCGACATTTTCGATGTCAATCGAACTGATCCATTCGCCGCCCGATTTGATGACGTCCTTCTTCCGGTCGGTGATGCGCATAAAGCCATTCGCATCTACAGTGGCGATGTCGCCGGTATCGAACCATCCGTCGGCGTCGAGCGCACTGACCGACTGCCGGTAATACCGTTCCAGAACCCAAGGCCCACGGACGAGCACGTTGCCTGCCGCGACACCGTCGTGCGGCAAGTCCTGACCATCATCGTCGACAATCTTGAGCTCGACGCCGAACTGGAGCCGGCCTTGCCGCGTCCAGATGATGTCGTTCATTTCATCATGGCCTAGCGCTGCAACCTTGGGCGTCGGCGTTGCGAGCACGCCGAGCGGCGACATCTCGGTCATGCCCCAGATCTGGCGAACCTTGACGCCATATTGGGTCTCGAACGTCTCCGCCATCGCGCGCGGCACGGCCGACCCGCCAATCACGACACGCTCGAGCGTCCCCGTGTCCTCGCCCGTGCGGGCGAGGTGATCGAGATACATGGTCCAGATTGTCGGCACGCCGCCCGAGAAGGTGACGCCCTCGGACTTGATCAGCTCTTGCAGGCTCGCTCCGTCGAATTTGTCGCACGGAAATACGAACTTCGCTCCGTTAATCGCTCCCGCGAATGGGAGGCCCCAGGCCGTCGCGTGATAGAGCGACTGGCACGGCAAGATCACGTCGAAGGCAGAGAAACCGAGCGCGCCCGACAGACCGGCGACAAGCGCGTGCAGCACCACCGAGCGGTGCGAGTAGAGCACGCCCTTCGGATCGCCGGTGGTGCCCGATGTGTAGCAGAGAAAGGCCCCGCTGTTCTCCTCGAGGTCGGGCCAAAGGGTTGTCCCGGAAAATTCAGCGATGCGCCGATCATAGTCATCCCCGGTCAGCATCACGAAATGCTCGATCGTATGGAGCGCGGGTTTCAGCCGCTCGACGATCTCGTGCAGATTGGCGTCATAGAGAAGCACCCGGCTTTCGGCATGGTTGATCGTAAATGCGATATGTTCGTCCGGGAGCCTCGGATTGGCGGTGTGGAGAACAAGCCCCTTCCCGGGCGCAGCAAAAAACAGTTCGAAATGCCGGTGCGTATTCCAAGCGAGCGAGCTGATCCGGTCCCCCGGTTCGAGCCCGAGGCTCATGAGCCACTCGGCCCCCGCCGCCGCTCGCGAGAGCGCACCCGCATAATCGTAACGAAAGAGCTTGCCGTCGCAGTCCTTCGATACGATCTCGCGATCGCCGTGCGCTGTCGCTGCAAAGCGCAATATCTGCGAAATGTTGAGCGGCAGGTTCTGCATCAAACCCGGGATTGTCATCTAGCATGTCCTCAACCTGATCGCGGCCAGCCGCAGTCTACCCATTCGCCAGCAAAGCTTGCAGCCGCGCGACGACCTCATCGGTCGCCTCGGCGGCAGCCGGTATGATCCCGGCAAAATGCACGAAACCATGCGTCAGATGATCGAACTCCAGGAGTTCGGAGCGAACCCCCGCATCTCGCAGGCGTCCGGCGTAGGCAACGGCCTCGTCGCGCAGCGGATCGACCGATAGGACGACCGTCAACGCACGCGGCAAGCGCGAGAGATCGTCTGCCTTGAGAGGCGAAAGGCGCGGATCGGCGGTGTCGGCGCCCTGCGCATAATCGGCGACACACACCGTCAGACTCGCGCGGCGGAGCGTCGGATCAGCGTCGCGAACGCGGGACGGATAGTCATTCTCGCCGGCGTCGAGGTCGACGGCCGGGTAGAGCAGGAGCTGTGCATCAAAGGGCCGTCCCTCTTGGGGCTCGTCGCGCATAGCGATGCAGATTGCGGCCGCTAGATTGCCGCCGGCGCTATCGCCGCCGATGATCGCTGGCAAACTATCACCGCCGAGGGACGACCGATTGGCGGCAATCCAGCGCGCGGCCGCGAGGCTGTCGTCAAATCCCGCCGGGAAGGGATGCTCGGGGGCGAGACGATAGCTGCTGGCCACCACCACCATCGAGAGATCCCGGCATAGCCGGCGGATGGTATGATCGACGGTGTCGAGGTCGCCGATGGCCCAGCCGCCGCCGTGAATATAGTGCAGCGTCCCCGTCGGCTCGGTCGATGGACGGTAAATCCGGAGTGGGACCTTGGCGTCGCGCGTTTCGATCTGCCGGTCTTCGATCGAAGCAACGTCTATGCGGCCGCCCGGCCCAACGATCATCGGGATCATCGCGGCAGCCTGCGCCCGAAGCGTCGGATAGTCGACGGGCCCCGGCGGCACGGAAGGCAGTTGGTCGACAAGTTGCTGCAATACTGGGTCGAGCGCCACGATAAACTCCGTCAATAAGTTGGAATGGAAAGGCCGAGGATGCGCGCCAGCGCATCGACGACGCGGTACACTTGTGGGTCCCTGACGCCGGGTTGGCCGGTGCGGTTGCGGACATAGGCAAAGCTGACACCCGAGGATGGGTGGGCAAAGGCGAGCGAGCCCCCCGCCCCGTCATGGCCGAACGATCCCTCGCCGAGCATCGGCTGGATCGCCCATGGCAGCATGAGGCCCGCGCCCCAGGTCGGACCGGCGAAGTCCTGACCGAAAGGCGTTCCCGAAGACACGGTACGACAGGCGTCGCGAAGGCAATCCTCCGAAACAAGCGGAGCCTGGCCGACGCTACCGATCGCCTTCGAATAGAGCCGCGCGAGCGAGCGCGCGTCGGCGACACCATTTGCGCCCGCCAGTTCGACGCGCTGCACGGCGGGATCGTTCATGGCGTCGGCGAGACCGCTCATCCGCGCGGGGAAAAGGCCATTCAGCGATATCGCGCGCGCTGCGATCGATGACGGGTCAAGTTCGGGCGTGTCATATTCGGCCGGAACCTCGACGGCGGCAATGGGCGACTGCGCGTCGCCGCTGCGGCCAATCTGTATGTTGAGTTCCAACGGCCCAGCAAGATTGGCGCGGAACCATTCTCCGATGGTCTGGCCGGTCACCCGCCGCATCAGTTCCGACGTGATCCAGCCCACGGTGATCGCATGATAGGCGTGTGCCGTGCCCGGTTCGAACAGCGGAGCTTCCGCCGCAAGCCTTGCTGCCATCGCGGCTATATCGGCCAGGCCTGCGATCGTGATCGGTCCGCTTATCAGGGGAACGCCAGCCTGATGTGCGAGCGCCTTGCGGACACTGATATCGCCCTTGCCGTGCGCCGCGAACTCGGGCCAGTAGTGCGCGAGCGGCAGATCGAGATCGATCCTGCCGTTCGAGACCTGCGACAGGACGCACAGTGCCGATATTCCCTTGGTGACCGAGAAAACGGGGACGGCGGTATTGCGATACCAGGGGGTTTGATCGCTGGCATCTGCCGAGCCGCCCCAGAGATCGAGCACCGGCTGGCCGTCACGATAGATGGCGCAGGCGGCCCCGCGTTCGCCGCCCTCCTGGAAGTTCGCTTCGAATGCGTCGCGGCACGCCGCGAATTGCGGATCGACGGTGCCCTGAATTTGGGAACGGTTGGTCAAAATTTTCCCTCCTTGGTTCGGGCATCGATCAACACGGCTTCGCCGAGCGCGACGGCGCCAAGCGGCCCGGCCCGGTCTCCGAGCGCCGGAAGCGTGACCAGATCTTCGGCCGCGTCGCCCGGGACGAAGGGAAGATAGCCAGCCAGGTCCGCGACGACATGCTGCCAGGCGCGTTCGAGCAGAAAGGAGCGGCCCATGCCGATCCCGCCGCCTATCAGGATTTTCTGCGGGCTCGTTACCAGCAGAAGAGCACCGATCAGCTGGGCCAGGTCGTGCGCGACAAACGACCAGCGCGGATCATCTGCCCGTATTTCCTCGCCCGCCCTGCCGAACCGCGCCTGCAGCGCAGGACCCGACAACAGGCCCTCGATGCAGTCGCCATGAAACGGGCAGCTACCCGAAAACTCGTCGCCGTTTGCGCGCCGCAATCGGAGATGCCCGATCTCGGGATGGAGCGCCCCGTGCACGGGGCGCCCTCCGAGCAGCAAGCCCCCGCCGACGCCGGTGCCGAGCGTCAGATAGCAGAGGCTGTCGAGGCCCTGTCCAGCGCCCCAGCGCCATTCGGCAAGGGCCGCGGCATTGACGTCGGTATCGATACGCCACGGGCAATCCGCGACCGCGCCCAGCGCACCCGCGATATCGGCTCCGCTCCAGCCTGCCTTGGGCGTGGCGAGCATTGTGCCAAAATCCGTTGCACCCGGATCAAGCCGCAGCGGACCGAAAGAAGCTATTCCGAGCGCGGCAAATCCTTCGCGCCGCTTCCACCC
This sequence comes from Sphingopyxis sp. EG6, assembly GCF_003609815.1. Classification (NCBI taxonomy): domain Bacteria; kingdom Pseudomonadati; phylum Pseudomonadota; class Alphaproteobacteria; order Sphingomonadales; family Sphingopyxidaceae; genus Sphingopyxis; species Sphingopyxis sp. EG6. Next base: position 253,238 of record NZ_AP017603.1, on the reverse strand, counting down.
TTCGAGCGTGTCGACGAGGGCGCCGAGCGTTTCATTTGGCGTCGTCGTCGCAAATCGCGCGCTCGCCAGAATTTCGCTCCCGCGGGCAAGGACAGCCAGCGCTTTCGTCCCCCCCAGTTCGATGCCGGCGATTGTCTTCATAGGGACCATAGCTATCGCGCGATCCCTGCCTTGTCGCCTGCCAGCCACAGATGAACGAACGGCGCAAACGCGCCGCCGAAGTTCCGGTCATCGCCGCCGCTCCAGTCATCGACAAAGCTCGTGACGGACAAGTCGGGCAGTACGAACCAGCTATAGGCCTGCGCCGGCGCGGCTTCGGGATTGGCGAACACCAGCCCGCTACCATTGACCGGGCGCCAGCCCTCGAAGAGCGCGGGGGATACCATTGCGTAGAGCCCGGTCGGGCCGGCAGGCCCCGACGGCGCAAAAACATGACGCTGCGTCGACCAGAAGAGATAATAAAGGCCGGCGTGGAAAATGATGTGCGGTCGCTCGAGTTCGTTGTTGAGCGTGTCTGCGCTGACGATCGGCGGAAGGAGGGTCCAGCCCTGCTCGCCGCATTGTCGGCGAACAATTCCGATGACGCCGTTATATTCGGACCGCGAGCGCGCCTGCGATCCCGCGAACAGCAGATAATCATCGCCTCCCGCCGGATCACGGAAGAAGGCCGGATCGCGGAACGCCTTGATCTTCCCAACCTCGCTCGGGCCGCCGCAGGTGGACATATAATGCTCGAGGTCGATCGGGACGATTTCTTCCAGCTCGCGCCAATCGCCAAGCCTGGGTGCCTCGCCCGACAGGTCGAGCGTCGCCAACGCTGAAAATAAACGCTGCTCGAAGGTCAAAATCTGCTCGCCGCGACGCCCGGTAGCGGTAAAATATAGGGCGACGGTCGCAAGGTCCGCGGAAGCGACGGCCGACCCCGACCATTCGCGGCTACCGGGTGAAAAGCCGTCTGGCATGGCCGGCCCGAGGTGCCGCCATCCTTCCGCGCTGTGCAGCAGCAGGTGGATGCGTGCATGCCCGTGGTGCTCGTCCGGGTCGGCGAAGCGCGGCGCGCCGAGTGCCATCCACAGCTGCCTGCCACCGGCCAGGATGATCGGCTTTCCGGCCTCGTCCTGCACAGGCCAGGCGTCCCAGACGCCGAGATCGGGAGCGATCGGTGCGAAATCTTCCTCGCTGAGCAGCGGCGCCCGCAGAACGGGCGCTGCGTCGATCGCCTCGATATGATCACCCGTCCAGCGAGCCGGAACCATCATGATAATTTCACTCTCAAATATTCGAAAACCGGACGGACGCGCCGTCGAACATCGGAATCAAATGAGGGGGCGAGCGCCGCTGCGCTCGCCCCTCCTGATCAATCGATGGTGGTGCGCAAGCGCAGGCCGATGGTGCGCGGATAAGGTCCGGCGAGCAGCAGACTGTTGCGAACGAAAGACGGACCGCGTTCGTCGGCGAGATTCTCGCCGAAGATCGAAAGTTCCCAGCGGTCCGTGCGGATTCCCGCACTGGCATTGTAGAGCGAGTAGGGCCGGACGACATAGCCGTCGTACATGACCCGGCTGCTGGTGCGGCTGGCCGCACCGTTGAGGAAGAAGCGCAGGTCGCCGCTGCCGAGCGGCCGCTCGAAATCGGCATCGAGACGATAATTATACTTCGCTGTGCTCGAGAGGCGCTCGCCATTGGCGACGTTGGGAAGCGAGGCGGTGACGGCGGGATAGATGTCGCGGAATTCGCTGTCGTTCCAGTTGGCGACCGCGCCGAGATTGAGGCCATCGATCGGGGTGCGCCACCGCGCTTCGAGATCGACCCCCGTCGTGCGGGCTTTGCCGACGTTCGCGAACGCGGAAACGCCGAACGGCGTGAGACCGAATTGCAGATCCTTGAAGTCGATGCGGTAGACGTTGAGCCCGAGCTGGACGCGGCCGTCGGCGAGCTTCGCCTTGATGCCCGCCTCATAGTTGGTGAGCGTATCGGGAGCGAGCGCGATCGAGGACGGAATTCCCGAGGCCTCGACCAGCGAGGCCTGGAACGGCGTCTGGGTAATGCCGCTCCGGAATCCCGTGCTGACCGTCACGAAGGCGGTCAGATCGTCGGTCGGGAACCAGGAAAGGTTCGCGCGCCACGTCACCTTGTCGGGTTTGGTTTGCCCCGAGCCCGTTCCGGTCAGGATCGAGTCCGCATCGAAGCGTCGATTGTCCTTGTAATAGCGGATGCCGACCAGCGGCACGAGCTTGCCGCCGAACAGATCGTAGCTGATTTCGCCGAAAGCGGAATAGTTGCGGGTCCGCGTATCGTTGAACCCACTGATGGTGAGCGCGGTCAAGTTGGCATCGAAGCTGAAGAGCGCCTTAGCATTCTGGTAGAAACCGCCGACCAGCCAGTGGAACGGACCATCGCCGTTCGAGCGAAGCTGGATTTCCTGCGCGAAGCTGCGCGCATCATAACCGTTGAAGAGCGCGCCGGTGCCGAGCGGTCCGAAGGTCTGTCCGGTCAGATAGCCATATTCGGCATCGAGATAGCTGGTCGAACTGCTGAGGATCGCGGCGCCGGCGTCATATTCGACCGACACGCTGTAGAGATCGAAATTCCCGTTCTCATATCCGCGCGTGGTTCCGCTGAACCACTGCTGGGCAGGCTCAAGCTGGTTGATGCTCTGCGTATAATTCTGGCGCGGTTCCCAGTGCGCGGCCTGCGCCCGGATGCGCAGCGCGTCGGTCGGCTGCCAGAGCAGGACCGCCCGCACGTCGCGGTTGGTGACGTCGTTGGCATTCTTGAACGACGGCCCACCGGTCGCCGGCGTCTCGCTGAAGATATCGACATAGCCGGCACGCTTGTCATAGCCGCCGCTGATGCGGATCGCGAGCCGATCCTTGATCAGCGGCACCGAGATCGCTGCCGACACCCCGTAGTTCAGCGCGCTCGCATCATCCATCTTCGCGATCGTCGCCTCGCCGCGCATCTCGAAATTGTCGAGATCGGGCTCGCGCGTATGGTAGATGATCGTGCCCCCTGCCGAACCCTGCCCATAGAGTGTACCCTGCGGCCCGCGCAGGACCTCGATGCGGTCGATATCGATGAAGCGGAGCGGCGGCGCGATCGGCGAATTGGGAATCGCGAAGGGAACGTCGTCGATATAGTAGCCGATCGGCGAGTCGCCGATGCCGCCCGCGGCTCCCACGCCGCGCAGCGAGAAGGTCTTGATCACCGAGCCGACCTGTTCGCCCGGCGAAGCACCCGGGATCGAGTTCACAAGATCGGTCGTCTCGCGGATTCCGCGCTCTTCGAGCTGCTCGCCGCTGAAGGCCTGGATCGCGAGCGGCGTGTCGATCAGCGACTGCGAGCCCTGGCGCGACGCCGTCACGACGATGTCGCTGTCACTGCTTTCCGTCGTGGAAGCTGCATCTTGCGCCATCACCGGAGTGATCAATGCGATATGTGCAATGCCGGTAAAGGCGGCGGCGGTCAGGCGGCGTGTCATAGGTCCTCTCCCCATAAGCTGCGAATCCGCGATGGAATACGCAATCGATTGCGTGCGGTTTACGCAATCGATTGCGCAGTTGTCAACTCTCTGTTACCCGGCGGCAACGAATGTAGGTGGAGAGCACGCATGACAGGACCGACCGACCTTCCGAAAGGCGCCAAAGTCGGCACTTCGACGAAGCTTTATTACGGGAGCGGTCAAGCCGTCGACGCCATCGTCCAGGCGATCGTCAACACCTTCCTCCTCTTCTATCTCACCGCCGTATGCGGGATGTCGGGGGCTGCCGCCGGCAGCATTTTCCTGATCTCGCTTGGCGTCGACGGGTTGCTCGATCCGTTCATCGGGCGGCTCTCGGACAATTGGCGGTCGCGCTGGGGCCGCCGCCTCCCCTTCATGACGATCGCGCTTCCGCCCATGATGATCGCCTCGGCGCTGCTGTTCACGCTCCCCGCCAATCTCGCCGGCGGCGCCCTCTTCGCTTATGTGCTGGCGCTCAACATCGTCCTGCGTGTCGGCCTGTCGGTTTTCGCGCTCCCTCATTCGGCGCTGACCGCCGAACTCAGCGACGATTATGGCGAGCGCTCGATTATCAGCACCTACCGGGCCCTGTTCATCGTGCTGGGCACCGCGGCCGCGCTTCTCCCCGCCTTCGGCTTCCTGTTCGCCGAAGACGGCGCGCTCCAGACCCGGCCGCCCTACCAGTGGCTCGGGCTCATGACCGCCTGCCTGATCGGCGGGTTCGGGTCGGTCTGCGTGGGGGGGATCTTCAAGACCGTGCGCAGGCTGCCGATGCCGCCCGGCGAGGCGACGGGCACCGGCTTCCTGTCGGACATGGCACAGCTGTTTCGCAATCCGTCCTTCGTGCCGATGTTCGGCGGCGCGGTGCTGGTGCTGGTCGGCCAGGGCGCGACGACGGCGCTCAACCTTCACGCGTACCGCTATTTCTGGGAGCTGCCGAGCGCCTATATGCAGCTGCCGCTGCTCGTTCTGCCGCTCGGCATGCTGCTCGGAACCCTCGCCGCAGGCCTCTTGCTGCGGCGCATCGAAAAGCGCGACGGCGTCGTCGGCGCGATCACGCTGCTCGGCGTCTACCAGATCGTCATCACCCTGCTCGCCGTCACCGGCGTCATTCCCGCGGGGTCGATGATCGCGGTCGTTCTCGTCGCGATCAGCGGCTTGCTCTTCGGCGGCTGCGGCGCGCTCTGCTTCGTCTGCTTCTACTCGATGATCGCCGACGCGGTCGATGAGCATGATCACCTCTTCGGCGTGCGCCGCGAGGCCCTCTATGCCGCGGCGCTGATGGTCGGAGCCAAGGCTGCCACCGGTCTCGGTGCCTTCCTTTCCGGACTCGGTCTCCAACTCATCGGGTTCGTGGCGCCGGCGAAAGCGAGCGGGATCGTCCCGCCGGATATCGCCACGTCGGTGGGTCTCCTATGGGGCCTCGGCGGCGCGCTGGTCGTGCTCGCGGCCATCCCCTTTCTTCGGCGATACAGGATCGATCGGTCGCATCATGCGGCGGTCCTCGAAAGCCTTGCGGCGCGCAACGCCGATCACAACACGGCACCGAATTTGACGCCGGACCTTGCGCAGGCCTGATCGGCGGTGCAATCGATGGCGTAACGCAGACGGGCGAGTGGAATGGAACTGGAAAAGGTGCGCCCAAAGTCGGGCCGGGCAGTCAAGATGACGGACATTGCGCGGATCGCGGGGGTATCCTCGTCGACCGTGTCGCGGGCGCTTGCCGATCATCCCACCATTCCCGAGGCGACGCGAAATACGATCCAGGCGCTGGCGAGAGAGCATGGCTATGTCGTGAACCGCGCCGCGCGGAACCTGCGCCAGAGCCAGACGCAGACGATCGCCGTCGCGGTCCCGCTTGGCCACGAGCGCGAGCAGCTGATTTCAGACCCCTTCTTCCTGCGCCTGTTCGGACATCTCGCCGACGAGATTTCGCAGCGGCGCTACGACATCCTGCTCGTGCGCGAGCCCTCGCCCGACGCGCATTGGCTAGGGCGCCTCGTTCAGTCGCAGCGCGCCGACGGCTTCATCATCGTCGGGCAGAGCGACCAGCATCAGGCCCTTAACCTTGCGGCCCGCGACTACCGCCCGCTGGTCGTCTTCGGTTCAGAACTGCCAGATCAAATCTATTGCTCCGTCGGCTCCGACAATTTCGAGGGCGGCCGGCTTGCCACGGACCATTTGCTCCGATCCGGCCGCAGGCGCATCCTGTTCCTCGGTCCCGCCGAACTGCCGCAGATCGACCTCCGGCTGGACGGTTACCGGCAGGCGATCGGCGATCATGGCCTGTCGGTCGACGAGAGCTTCGTCCTGCCCGCGCATTTTACGGGACCCTCGGCCCATGACGCGGTGCGCGATCTTCTCGCGCGGGGGGTGGAATTCGACGGCATCTTTGCGGCCTCTGACGGCATCGCGCTGTCCGCGATCCGCGCGCTTGAGAGTGCAGGCATGCGCTGCCCTGACGACATCTCCGTCGTGGGTTTCGACGACAGCGATCTCGCCTCGCAATCCCATCCGGCGCTAACCACCATTCGGCAAGATGTCCCCGGTATCGCGGCGACGATCGTCGATCATCTGTTTCGACGGCTGGAAGGGGAAGGCACCTATTCGTCGACGCTGCCGGTGAGCCTCATCCTCCGGGAATCCGCTCCCGGCTGAAGACACAGATGGCCGAAACCAGACTTTCCGCTAAGCGATGAGGCGACGGCAAAAGCGGCCCATAAGCGCTCGCTATCGCGGCGCGTCGAGCTGGATGATCGTCGCCATCCGCACCAGATCGGACAATGTCTTCGCCTGCATCTTCATCATCGCATTCGCGCGGTAGACCTCGACCGTCCGCGCGCTAATTGAAAGATCGAAAGCGATGGCCTTGTTCGCCTTGCCGGCAACAAGACCGTCGACGACTTCCCGCTCACGCGCCGAAAGCGCGGCCATCCGTTCGAGGATTGCCTGCCGTTCGGCCCGCGCACTTTCGCTCCCGGCCTGCACCGTCAGCGCGCGCCGGATGGCGCCGAGCATGACCTCGTCATCGAACGGCTTCTCGATGAAATCGGCGACACCCGCCTTCATGGCCTGAATGGCGAGCGGAACATCGGCATGGCCGGTGATCATGATGACCGGGACTGCCGCGCCTCGCGCCTTCAGCGCCTCGACCAGCTCGATACCGCTCGTGCCCGGCATCCGCACATCGGTCACCACGCACGCGCCTTCGAGCGGCGGCGAGGCTTTCAGGAACGCATCGGCGGACGCGAAACCCCGGACGCGAATTTCGGCACAATCGAGAAGAAACTCGAGCGAGCCTCGAGCGCCGTCGTCATCGTCGATCACATAGACGATCGGATCACTCGCCATCATATAACTCCTCTTGACCCATCCTCGGCAAGGTGAAGCTGAACTGTGCCCCGCCGCCAGGTGCCGGATCGACCCAAATCTTTCCGCCATGCGCTTCGATGATCGTGCGCGAGATCGACAAGCCCACGCCCATACCGGTCCGCTTCGTGGTTATGAAGGGCTGAAACAATTGCGCCGCGACGGCCGGGGCAATGCCGGGGCCATTGTCGGTCACGGTGACCCGGGCCATGTCACCATCGGCCTCGATCGCTATCGTCAGCTTGCGGTCCCCGGCAGCCGTTTCGGCAAAGGCGTCGACCGCGTTGCGGACGAGGTTCAGCACCACCTGCTGTATCTGTACCTTGTCCACGAGCACCAGATCGACGGCGGTATCGAAGGCGAAGCGAATGCGAATATCATGTTCGCGCGCGCCGACCAGCGCAAGCGCGCTCGCTTCTTCGACCAGCTTGGGCAGGCTTTCGACGGCGCGCTCGGTTTCGCCGCGCGCGACGAAATCGCGCAGCCGCCGGATGATGTCGCCCGCGCGTAGCGCTTCCGCGGCCGCTTTTTCGACGGCGTCGGCCAAGCGATCGTGCGGGACATCGTCGCGCGCAAGCAGCATCCTGCTGCCCCTGAGATAGTTGGCGACCGCCGACAGCGGCTGGTTGATCTCGTGCGCCAGCGCCGATGCCATCTCGCCCAGACTGGTAAGGCGGGAGACGTGGACCAGTTCGTTCTGCAGTTCCTGCAATCGCACCTCGGCCTCCTGACGTTCGGTGAGGTCGCGAATGAAACCGGTGAAGAAGCGCTCGCCGCCGGCTCGCATCTCCCCGACCGATAATTCGATCGGGAAGGTCGATCCGTCGCGCCGTTCGCCGACGACCACCCGACCGGTTCCGATGATCCCCTTCTCGCCGGTCCGGTAATAACGATCGAGATAATCGTCATGCGCGGCGCGATAGGGCTCGGGCATCAGCATCCGGACATTCTTGCCCACCGCCTCTTCTGCCCGCCAGCCGAACATGCGTGTCGCCGCCGGACTGAAATCGCGGATCGCTCCCGCCTCGTCGATCACAACCATGGCGTCGGGGACGGTTTCGAGGATCGAACGCAAATGAGCCTCGCGTCCCGCCAGCGCCGCGGTTCCCTCCTCGGTTTCGACGCGGGCGTGTTGGAACCACTCGCCGCCCAGCGAGATCGCGAGCGAGATCACAAAGAAGGATCCGGCGGCGATCAGGCTGCCGCCCTCGACGGGTCCGATGCGGCTGTCGCACCATAGGCCGGCGGCCGCCCCAGCAAGCGCGGCGAGCGTGCCCGCGCGCAGCCCGGAAAGCGCGCCCGCGACCACGACCCCCGGCACGAAAAAGATGAAGGTCGCGCGCTGACCAAGCTCGGCCGCGAATAGGAGGCGAACCGCCATGCCGGCCGCGACGAAAAGCAGGGCGATGCCAAAGGCGGCCAATACCGGAAGGCGCGGAAGAAAGCGGCTCGTCAGGCGGGCACGGCGGACCTCCGGTAAATCCCTTAGGGGAGATACGGTAGGGACATCATCCAAATTTCCGTGCTCCTCGTTCAGGCCTATTTCGTCTCCATCGACGGCATCTATGAACCCCTGCCGCCGGAACGGAGATGTTCCAATGACTGCACCTTTCATCGATCTCAGCGTCCATCACAACCCCAAGGGCATGTCCGATCGCGTCGCTTATGGCTTCACCAAGGTCCTGCGCTGGTGCGCCGACACCTTTTTCGCCGAGCGTTACGGCCACCGCGCTGTCGTTCTCGAAACGGTTGCCGCGGTTCCGGGGATGGTCGGCGCAACGATCAACCATCTCGCATGCCTGCGCCGCATGTGCGACGACAAGGGCTGGATCAAGACGCTCATGGACGAGGCCGAGAATGAGCGCATGCACCTGATGACCTTCATCGAGATCTCGAAGCCGACGCTCTTCGAGCGGGCCGTGATCATCGGGGTGCAGTGGGTGTTCTATGTCTGCTTCTTCGCGCTCTACCTGATCAGTTCCAAGACTGCGCACCGCGTCGTGGGCTATTTCGAGGAAGAGGCGGTGATCAGCTACACGCATTATCTCGCCGAGATCGACGAAGGCCGCAGCGCCAATGTGCCGGCACCGAAAATCGCGAAGGACTATTGGGGCCTCCCCGCCGATGCGACGCTACGCGATGTCGTCCTGGTGGTTCGCGCCGACGAAGCGCACCACCGCGACGTCAACCACGGCTTCGCCAACGAGCTTGCCGGCCTGCCCGTCGGCCCGGTGGCCGAGTGCCCGCCGCACGTGACGCTGGAACCCAACTGGAAGAAGGCTGCCTGACCGCGGCTCCGGGCAACGGAGGAAGGACATGGACCACCCTGTGATACTCTTCGCGAGCGATCCTGCCCTTCTTTCCGCACTCCGGTTTTCGCTGACGCTCGAAGGGTTCGACGTTCGCGGCGACGCCGAACGCCCCACAAGCCGAATGTGCCTGGTCATCGACCAGGGTTTTCGCGGCGACGGACTGGCATGGCTCGCCAGCCTCCGCGCGGAGGGGAACGCGTCGCCGGCCATTCTGCTTGTGACGCACCCTGACCGCACCCTCCGCGCCTCCGCCGCGGCGCTCGGCGCCCGGCTGATCGAAAAGCCGCTGACGGGCGACGAACTGACGGACGCCCTGACCGATATCCTGACCTATCATCCCGCCGCCTGACAGCCGCGGCACCAATCGAGACAAAGGAACACAGCATGCGCACCGCCTCTCCCCATGCCATGACCATCGTCAAATCGACCGCGCCGGCACTTGAGAAGCATGGCGTCGAGATCACTACCGCCATGTACGCGCGGCTCTTTCGGGATCCCGCCATCGAGGCCCTGTTCGACAAGGCCGCGCAGAGCAGCGGCGAGCAGCCGCGACGGCTTGCCGGTGCGATCCTTGCCTACGCCCGCAACATCGACAAGCTCGCGAACCTTGGCCCGGCCGTCTCGCGAATGGTCGCGCGCCATGTCGAAACCGGCGTCAAGGCCGAGCATTATCCCTATGTCGCCGAAGCCTTGCTTCCTGCGATCCGCGATGTACTCGGCCCCGATGTCGCGACCGACGAGGTGCTGGCGGCCTGGGGCGAAGCCTATTGGATGCTCGCCGACATTCTCATCGCCGCAGAGGCGCAAGCCTATGAAGACGCCGTGGCGGCCTGATATGGAAGACAGGATGAGACTTGAGCTCTCGGAGCAGGACCTCACGAAACTCGTTCCGGAATTTTACGCGCGCGTCAGGGCCGATCCGGTTCTGGGTCCAATTTTCGATGGCGCAATCGACGACTGGGACGAGCATATTGAAAAGTTGCAGGCCTTCTGGTCGTCCGTCATGCTCACGAGCGGGCGGTATAAGGGGCAACCGATGGTCGCCCATCTGCGCCACGAAGGCGCCATGAGTGCGGCCAATTTCGACCGCTGGCTCGCCTTGTGGCAAAAGACGACGGGGGATATTCTCGACCCGGACAATGCAGCCGCACTTCAGGCGAAGGCGGCGCGGATCGCCGAGAGCTTGCAGCTTGGCGTCCAGTTTCAGAGCGAACGATTGGCGAGATCGTGACGAAAGCCTTGCCCGCCGGTCTGCAATCCTACAAGCGGACCGCCACATTCACCGAAGCTACGACACCCGCCGCCTTGATGAACGATCATTCGACGAAAGAGGGCGTCTGGGGCTTGATTCACGTCGAAGAGGGCAGCTTGTACTATCTGGTGACCGATAGCCAGCGCCAGTCCTCCCAACAAATCCTGACATCCGATTGTGGTCCAGGCATTGTGGAACCGACGATAATACACAAGGTGGAGATCATCGGGCGGGTGCGGTTCTTCGTCGAGTTTCTGCGCTGAGGCATCGAGGCAGCGGCTGGCCGATAGCGGACAGGCGGCTTTCTAGTGCAAACACAGGCAAGCGGCCGCTTCAGCATCGACAAGGGCACGGCTCGTCGCGCACATGAGGATGCTTCCTTTCGCTCGGCGCGGCAGTGCCACTCAAGGCGACCGATGTCTTTATAAGAGCTTGGCGGCAGCACTTCCATTGCTGAGGAATGCAAACGACTGCACCAAGTTGCGCGGAATTCGGACACAAGACGACTGCAGTACCGGTCCCTATTTCCCCTTCGGTCTCAAAACGATGAAGCCGCTGGACTGATAGCGCGTGGTTTGCATTTCGGCCGCGATATCCTGTCCCGCGGCGCGCAGGGCCTCGCCAGATGTGAAGTTGCAATTCACATCCATGCCCGGACGGGCGGCCGTCGGTTTGCAAAGAGGTAGGAACACCCGAATAATGCCCCGCTCGATCGAAGCGATGAAATAGCGATATTCTCCTGGCTTCTCGGTTGTCTGCACGAGATACAGGTCCGTTCCTTCGCGAGGCGAATCGAGCGGTGACAACGTAAACGCCATTTCGCGATTTTCAGCGTCTAGAAAACGGAACTCTTTCCCCTGTTTCCGTACGATACGGGCGGATTCAGGCAAACCGTCGAGTGCCATGGTGTAATCACCGGCGATTTCTGGCGCGGCTGCGCCGCTTACCGGCAGAAGTGGCGCGGCCGCCTTCCACTCGCAGCTTCCCAAACTCAGTGAAAATACAAGCAAGGCAACAGCCTTGTACGCACGAGAAATCATCATCGCCCCCATCGTCCAACCTCATCTCCCGATCTATGCGATGGTTTGCAGCGACGATGCAATGTGGAATGACAACGGCGACGCGTGCGCGACGTCATGCACTGGGGGCCGGGACAAGCGCCAGTGAAATGAAATACTGGGTGATGCCAACTCCGCGCATCGAGATTTCCGAGGTTGGGTAGCGCAGGCGCGCACTTCTCTCAGAGACCAAGCCTGCCCGGACGGACGACAACGATTAAGCGCTCCTCCACTTTTCAGGTGACGAGGATCAAAATCTCGCTAGTCGTGGTGCCGAATTCATTGGGGGGAATCAATGAAATACAGATCAGTTATGCTGTGTCTTGCGGTGACTTTTGTCCCATCGGCGGCTCAGGGAGCCGGACTTCGATGCAAGCCGGATACGGGGCAGCAGACGTTCTTCAGCGGCGGCGAAGCGCAGACTATACCTTCCAAAGTCACGGCGGCCGACGGCTTCGAGGTCGTCGTGGACGGAGGCGGCCGGCCCGACATCGTCTGGAACCGGGAACAATGGGGTTTCAAGTCGGCGCGCGCTGGCTCGATCGACATCAATTTTCTGCAGCAAAGCAGTATTGCGGGCGATTTCGGGCTGATCGGAGGGGGTGCCAATCTGAGCTATCTGCTTCACGTCAACGCGGACGACAGCGGGACAAAGCGCTATGTCCTGACGGCCACTACATTCGTCGGCACTTACGCCGTCGTGAGCGAAGCGGGTGTCTGCAGTGACGCCTGATCAGCATTAAGGCTGAAACACAAAAACGAGTGGTAATGATGAAAAGACGAATCCTCTGCATCGCAGCCTGCGCGGTGATTTCCGGAGCGTCAGGAACAGCCTTGGCACAAGGCTCTGCGCCTGCGACCGCCGCGTGCCCCAAGCGTTTTGCGGATCCCGAACCGCGCGGCCAGTCGGGATGGATTACGATGGAAGATTATCCACAGCGCGCGCTTCGCGAAGGACGTGGTGGCCGAGTTCGTTATCGCGTCAATGTGACCGTCGCGGGCCGCGCCGAGAATGTAGAGATATTGGAAAGCTCGGATAGCGATCTCGCTGTCGCGACGACGAGGGTCCTCACTCGGCGCGCGCGATTCACGCCAGCAATCCGCGACTGTCAGCCTGTACCCGGAGAACATGAGGGTTCGCTCACCTGGGCCGCGCCCGAGTAATGCGGGCTTCTACGGCACGGACAAGACCTATGGGGTCACGCAGAATTTCACCAATGGCGTTGCGCCCCCTTCGATCCGGATCTTCAACAATCGCAGTCTGAGTATCGAGGCGGGGGTCGAAGGCCCGCTTTTCGCGCTGCCGGCGGGCGATGTCCGCCTCGCGGCAGGCGGCGGCTGGCGCAGCAATCACCTTAACGCCCTGATCGCGGGCCGGGCCTTCGCACCCACGCGCGAGAACCGCTATGCCTATGGCGAGCTCTTCGTCCCGCTCGCCAGTCCCGATCAAAAGCTGCCCTTCGCGCACCGCGCCTCGATCACGGCAGCAATGCGCTTCGAGGATTATTCCGATTCCGGGAGCATCGTCGTGCCCAAGCTCGGCTTCGTCTATGCGCCGGTCCCGGAGCTCAGCCTCGGCATTTCGTGGGGCAAGTCGTTCAAGATGCCGACGCTCAACCAGCAGTATAGCGGATATACGCCGGTCCTCCTGTCCGTGACCGGCTATGGATCGATGTTTCCGGCCGGATCGACCTATGTCTATCTCGGCGGTCCCAATCCGGATGTCGGCCCCGAGCGATCCGAGAATGTGACATTGAGCGCGACCTTCCGCCCGTCGAGCCGGTTGCAGATCGTGACAAGCCTCTTCCGGATCGACTATCGCGACCGGGTCGCGCCGCCATTCGGATCGCCACTCGGGGTTCTCACCAATCCGCTGTTTGCCGATCTCGTCACCTTCAATCCGTCGCCGACGTTGCTGGCCGCCGCGATCGCGGGGGCCTCGGACCCGCTCGGCAATGCCACCACCGGACCCTATGACCCGGCCAATGTCATCGCGCTGATCGACGGGCGCGACCTCAATATCGCCTCGCAGCGCTATCAGGGCGCGGACCTGTCGCTGCGCTACCGCGCACCGATCGGTGCGCAGATGCTGACACTGATCGCAAGCGGCACCTGGCTCGACAGTCGGCAGCAATTGTTGCCGGGCCTTCCGGTGACCGATCTGGCCGGCACCATCTTCAATTCGCCGCACTTTCGCGCGCGGGGTGGCGCAACCTTCGGAAATGAGGACTTCACTCTCGCCTCCTTCGTCAGCTTCACCGGCGGCGTCACCGATCGGCGCCGCACAATTCCCGTCAAGGTGGCGTCGGTCGCGACGCTTGACCTTTCGGCGCGTGTCAAAATCGGCGCATTGGGCGAGATCAGCGTCAACGCCCTCAATATCTTCAATGCAAAACCCGAGATGACGGCAGTGGCATCGCCGAGCGACACCCCCTTCGATTCGACAAATTATTCGGCGGTGGGGCGTTTCCTCGGCATCACGATCAGCCGCGACTGGTGAGGAGGATGTCCATGCGGAATAGCCTCCGAGCCGGCCTCCCGGCCGCGGCGATCCTTGCCGTCGCGGTGCTCTCCCCTGTCGCCCCGGCAGGGGAGAGCAAGGGCAGGCCCTGGACTCTCGAGGACATCCTCACCGTCCCGGAGGTGAAGGACATCGCCCTGTCGGAAGATGGCAAGCTTGCCATCTACGCGGTCGAGATTGCCGACCTCGCTGCCGACAAGCCGCGATCCCATATCCGCATCCTCGACATCGCTGCCACCCGGCAAAGAACCATAGTGACCGTCGACAGCGCCAAGTCGCTGCGGCGCATCCCCGGCACAGCGGACTGGAGCGCCCTCCTCGACCTCGGGGCGGGCCTGCAGCTCTATCGGATTACGCCCGGCGGCATGGTGCAGCCGCTGATCGTGAACCCGGCGACCGTTCCTGTCGGGAAAGCGGACATGTCTTTTCCGATCGGCGGCGGTGTGCGCCCGTCATCGGTAGGCGTTCTAGACTATGACTGGTCCCCCGGCGGCGCCTGGCTCTGGTATTCGCAGCTCAGAGCATTGCCGAACGCGCCTCGCGTCCGATTCGACGCGGAGGTCAGCGCTCTGAAAAGCCGGCGCCGGTCTACGATAGACGTCGAGATCGACTATTTCCTGCGCGGACCCGACGGGAAAACCACCCTGATGCTGAGCAGGCCATCGAAGGACCGGATGGCGACGCGTGGCGGGGGGCAGATTCTCTGGCGCGGCGATGAGGTTCAATTCCGGGTGGAGACACCCGATGGCTCGGAAGGCGGTCGGTTCGAGATGCGCGCCTGGAATCGGCTGAGCGGAACGATACGCACGCTGGGTGTCGAGCATAATCTGGAGACAATCGCGCTCCTCAGGGGACCGCGCGGCGGCGAACTCGCGACGAGCGGCCTGGCGAAAACGCTGGACCTCGTGGAAACGGGCCCGGACGGGGAACGGCACAGCTACGGTGCGGTCGCATTCACCATAGGCGATCCCCGCGCGGCTGCGCCCCAGGCGAGCCGCGACGGAAAAAAGCTGGTTCTCGGAACCCGCGATCTCGATGCGGCCCGCTACGGGCTGGCCGTCGTCTCGAGCGATGACGTGCGAAGGGTGGAGAGCGAACACAGCCTCACTCGCTGCGCCTATGATAACGCGCTTCTTTTCGCGGTCTGCGTCGAAGAGGGAATCGCCACACCGCCGAGGCTTGTGAAAATCGACCTGAGGGATGGCCGCATCTTCCGGCTCCTGTCGGTCTCGGCGGAGCATGACGCGATCGCTCCCCTCACCATCCTTCCCCGGGTCTGGACCAACCGCGATGGGTATGAAGCCCGCGGCTTTGTCGTCCTCCCCCGCGGCTACCAAAAGGGAAAGCCCTACCCGGCCGTCATCGTTACCCATGGGTCCGATGCCGACGACCGGTTCGCCGCGCCCGGTTTCCAATGGAACTACCCGGTCCAGCTGCTCGCCGAGAGAGGTTATGTGGTGCTGCTGATCAATGACCCCTCCCCCCTGCAATCGGAGGAGCTGATGGCGGCCAGCAAGGCATGGGTTCGCGGCAGCGGGCCGCCGGATTCAGAGACTCTGCAGCGGTTGCTGTGGATCGAAGGCGTCCACATCTTCGAGGATGCCGTCGACGAAATGGCCATCGAGGGTCTCGTCGATCGGGATCGGGTGGGCATCGCCGGCTACAGCCGCGGCTCGCAGATGGTCAATGTCGCGGTGACCCGGTCGCCCCTGTTTCGCGCCGCATCGAGCGGCGATGGCGGCTATCTCGAACCGGCGGGATATGCGACCGCCGGCTCGAGCTATGATGCGGTTTATGGCGGCGCACCGCTGAGCGACGCCATAATCAGCTATCGCCGTTTCGCTCCGTCGCTGAACGCCAACAGAGTTTGCGCAGCCCTGCTACAGCAGGTTGCCTCGGCATCGCCGTCGCAGATCGAATTGTTCGAAGCGTTGCGCGCGGCGAAAGCGCCGACGCAGATCAGTCATTATTCCGGCGCTACGGCAGCGTCTGACGAAACCCATGTCTTCTACCGGCCGTCGAACCGGTCGCTCGCGATGCGGGAGAATATCGCCTGGTTTAACTATTGGCTTCTGGACAAAAATGATACCGACGGCCCCTTCCCGAACCAGGCCGAAAGCTGGGGCAAGCTCGCGCGCGATCGGCCCGATCGTTGCCGCGCGGCGAACGGGCCCGGTTAGGATCC
The DNA here is from genome assembly GCF_003609815.1 of Sphingopyxis sp. EG6. Classification (NCBI taxonomy): domain Bacteria; kingdom Pseudomonadati; phylum Pseudomonadota; class Alphaproteobacteria; order Sphingomonadales; family Sphingopyxidaceae; genus Sphingopyxis; species Sphingopyxis sp. EG6. The sequence goes on along the minus strand of NZ_AP017603.1, from coordinate 237,039 downwards.
GCTCCACCAGCGCACCCAATTTTCGGCGGCGGCGAATTCGAGGATACGCTGAATTCGCTCGACGCCGCGCCAGGTGGGATCCTCGGCGCGATCGAGAAGCGCGGGATCGAAAATACCCTCGGAAGCCAATAGGCCGTTGCGGAGGCGGTCGTGAAGGCGGTCCCTGTTGCGGCGGTATATCAGGAGATCAAACCCGCCGGGACCGCCCTTGCTGGTGCGGGCGGTGACAAGCGACGTAAGCGCGCTGTCGAAGGCGCGGCGCGCGACCGCGCGATTCCGTCCGCCGGATACCCACATCCAGGTCGGAATCGACAGACAGAGTTCCATCAGGGGCTGCGATATGAGCGGCGCGACATGGGGCGGCGACACCGCGCGCGGATAGAGCTCGATGCTCTTTTGGGTTCGCATCAGATAGGCTGCATGAACGGTCTTTCCGGGCAGAATGTCACGCGGCGGCCGGAGCCAAGGGTGCGTGGCCCCGGCGGCCCGTGCCACCCTCGCGGCGTCCGGCTGCAGCCCCGCTGCGTTGAACCGGATCTGATGCCGTCCCCCGTGGCGGCGATGGCGATCCCAGGCATGGCGCAGGACCGTGCGTCGGTCGGCGCCGGTCAGCAGGCATATGTCGCGCAGCGTGGTTCCGAGCCGTGCGGACGGGCCCTCCGCCAGGACGCGATCGAGAAGGGGAATGGTGCTCCGCAGGCTGCACAGAACAGCGTCGCCGCCATTGCCGGTAAAATAAGCATCTACCGGCATTTCTCTGGCTAACCGTTCGTGGATCGCCTCGTTCGTCTGGCGCCCGATCGGCACGATCGGCCAGGGATGATTGGGCGCGGAGGCGCGGCCGACGTCGATATCGCCAATTTCGCGCTGCACTTCGCGAATATTGAGCCCGAGATGCGTCGCCATGGCCAGCGCATATCGTCGTTCGTCGCCATCGGCATCGGGCCCGAACAGGGTCAGACACGTCAGCCCGCGCGCGGCAGGTGCGGCGCCGGCGGCGACGATCGATGAGTCGAGACCTCCGGATACGCCCAGCAATATCGACGAGAAGCAGCGCGACCATGTCCCCGCGACCCCGCAAACGATGTTGCGCAGGTCCTCAGCGAAAGTCTCGAAGTCCTTGTTCGCGCGCGGCGTGACATGGTCCCATGGGGTCCACCAGCTCTCGAGTGCCACCTTGCCATCGGCAACGGCAAGGCATTCGCCGGCTATCAGTTCCTCGATCCCCTCGATACATGTGCGACGCCCGCGCGCGTCGCCGCTTGAAAGCACGCGCGCGACTTCGCCCAAATCGACGGCGCCGGAACCCGGCGAAGCGAGTTCCGTGATATCGCCGGCGATGCTTATTCCGTCGGCCTCCCGTTTTACGTAGCAGGGCAGCGCGCCGGACGGGTCCCGGAATATCGTCACCGCCCCGTTCCGGCCGATATGAACAAAAACATAGCCGCCCCAAAAATCCGTCAGCAGCTTTCGTCCTTTTTCGGCCGTGAGGACTTGGCCGGGGCACTCAATGGCAGGCGGCACCGCGCTAAATTTTTCGAACAGGCGACCAATGATGATGCTCCGCGCATCCACGTGCTGCAGCGGCTCGCGCGACCAAACCGCCACATTTCCGCAACTGAAATCAGCCGCACCGCGAGCTTGCGAGCGACGACGCAAACCATCCTCTGCGAAAGCGATCTCGATGCGAAATCCACCGGTCATCAGACCGCCAAGATCGGCTTGTAGCGAAGGATGACATCGAGCGGGTCGGTCAGCACCGCTTCGCCAGCCTGAACCCAGCAATGGGCAGCAAAGGGCAATGTCACGCCAAAGACAAGACGGGCGTCGCACCTCGCGCGCGCAAGGATCCGGCGCATCGCAATGCCCCGCTCGAGGCACCGATCCGTGGCAAGCGCGTAACGCCGGGCACGGTGAAACGCGGCGGCGACACGAATATAGGTCTCTTGCCGACTCTCGGGAGAATGTTTTTCGAGGCGCTCACCCATCCGCCGCGTGATCTCGAAAACCGGAATACGGCCAATGTCAAAGCGCGCTCGCCTTTGGGCCGCAATCGCCCTGAGGGTATCGAGCCAAGGCGTATCGGGGAGAGGCTGGTCGATGAGGCTCGCTGTGACGGCCGGCGGCAGGGGCAGATTCCCGATAGCCAATCCGCCAGCGGGACCGATGAGCTGCTGATCAAGCAGAACAGCCTGTTCGTCGTCGCTGGCGCGCTGGTCGAGGAAATGCGCAAAAGCTTGCGACGTCCGCCCCTGGATCAGGAAATAGCGGCCAGCAGGCAAGTCCAGAAACACATATTCGCTTTCGAAGCGGCAAAAGTGCAGCCCTGGCCGGATGTCGTAAGATGGGTCCATGCGATGGCTGTGCCAGAGGTACGGCGCGCCGCAGCGCGGCGCGCCGCCCTGAGGGTCAGTCTTCAGCGGTGATGCCGCCGACGAGCAGGAAGTGCTCGTTGGTATCTTCATCGCGGGGACCGACCGGTTCGATGCCTCGGGTCTCGACGCCGACGGCGCCGAGGTCGATCAGGTCACTGCTGTCCTGCTGTTTCATCACATCTTCCTTCCGAAATCGCGACCGAAATGAGTCGCACTTGGGAAGTTATGCCTCGGAAATTCCGGCCGCTATTTAATAATCTGAAAATAATCGAGCATCGTTTTCAAAAAAAGAGTGACCGCGCAAAGGAAACGCACATCGGGGCACGAACCGCTACCTTTAGCTTGCGCCTGGACATACGTAGCGGAACCCGGTCACACGCCTGCAAATGTGGCGTGACCGCGATCATGCGTTTGATCGGGAGATGTGCAACTCCAACTGGCACCGGAACTGGATGTATCTTTGCCGCACAGGGTTACGTACAAACGCCGAGGCGCGCATCGAACCTCGGTCCCGAAAACGCCTCTGCGATCATCAAAGGAAGCATGATTTCGGCACAGGCCCGTTTTGACAACGGCCAGTTGCGCGCGTCCTTTCTGACTACCGACGATGGCAAAGAACGCAGTGCTGCCGTCCATCATCGGTACGCCGGCGAACCGGGCGGACATGCCGGATGCTGACCTGAGCGACTGGATTTCGCCCCAGGCGGCCGCTCGCGTCGTCGCCTTTCTGCTTTCAGACGAGGCGGCGAGCATTACCGGAGCCCAGCTCAAACTCTCCATGGGGCAATGAGCCAATCGCACGGCGGTGTGCCGGTTTGGCCGGCGCAGCGGCGCGATCAAGCCGCATCGATCTTGCCGGGAGTGCGAGCCTTGCGCGGCAAGGTCAGAGCTTGGCGGCGATCGTCATCAAAATGGCGCCCCAAACGAGGAAGGTGACGGCGTAAACCGCAATACAGTCAGCCTCTTGGCGCAGTCTGGCGCGCATGATCTTCTCTCCTGCTCCTTGCCCCGCCCTTGTTTCGGGCGGTGGCTTCACACAATGCCGTCATCGCGCGGAATCTGGCTTCGGATGCGGGATTCGAGGCCCGCACCAAAAGCGGTCATCCGGAGATGGATCGGCGGATTTCTTCGCTCTGTTCGCCTATCGCCGGGGCGACCTTGCCGGCTCCTCCCAGCGATACGCCAAAGCGGACAGGATGCCCCATCCGGAAGCACCGTCCTTCGGTGGGATGCTCATAGGCTTCGAAGAAGCCGGTGGCGGCAAGATGCGGATCATTCATGATGTCGGCGAGGTCACGGACAGGCTGAGCCGGGATTTGCGCGGCATGGCAGCGCGCAACGAGGTCGGCGGTCGTGAAGCCTGGCGTCAACCTTGCTATTTCGCGGTAAAGGAGCGGGAGATTGCGCCCCCGCGCCTTGCGGGTTGCGAACGCGTCCTGATCGAGGAAGCCCGGATTGCCAAGCAGTTCGAATATCCGCGACCAGCTTTCGTCGGTGTAAGCGACGATGCTCACGTAGCCGTCGGAGGTCGGGAAAGGCTGGCGATCGGGATCGATCTGGCGAAAATAGCCAACCGGAGCATTGGGAGGGTCGAAGGCCAGACCGCCGAGATGCTCAAGCAGCATGAAATTGGTGAAGACCTCGAACATCGGAATTTCAACGAGCTGACCCTCGCCAGTCCGCATGTGATGGATAATGGCGGCGAGCACCGCGTGCGCCCCATGAAGACCGGCGACCTTGTCGGCGATCAGCGAGGGCAGATAGCGCGCGCGCGGATCGCCATCGACGCGGGGGAGAAGCGTTGCCGTCCCCGACGCTGCCTGGATGACGTCGTCATAGGCCTGTAGATCGGCATAGGGGCCATCCTGACCGAAGCCGACGCAATGCGCATAAATGATATCGGGCTTGATCGCCTTTACCGCTTCATAGTCCAAGCCGAGACGTTCGGCGGCTTTGCCCCTGACATTGAGAACGAACACATCCGCATCCGACAGAAGCTTCTTCATCGTCTCGAGGTCGGCAGCGGTCTTGAGATCGAGGGCGATCGATTGCTTGCTGCCGTTGATTGCCATGAAAGCAGGCGCCATGCCGTGGGTCGCGGCCGCCTTGCCCGACCAGCGAAAAGAGTCCCCGCTTCCCGGCACTTCGACCTTGATGACGTCGGCGCCGAGCTCAGCGAGAATATGGGTGCAATAGGGTCCGAAGACGACGGTTGTGAGATCGACGACCTTCAAGCCCGTAAGCATCGCCTTGCCGTCCGCCATTCCCATCATATGCTATTCTCGCTGCCATACCGTAAAGTCACAGCATTTTAATTACCCAATTAATGATGCGCGATCAAGCTGAACCGTCGCGCCTCCCGGCGTGACATGCGCCGAAACATGACGGCACGGAGCGCGACCGACGCTCAGCGAGCGGAGTCGATGGCGCGCCAGACCAGATTCTTCTGAATTTCCGTGGTCCCCCCGTAGATCGTTTGCGCGCGCTCGAAGAAATAGGAAGCCGTGGCGACCGCGGCAAACTCGGGAATGAGCGGCGTCGCCTCATGCCAGTCGGAACGAGAGCGATCGAAAAAGGGCGCCGCATGCTCCCCTGCCCGGTCGATATACAGCTCGGTGATCAACTGCGCGGCCTGCGTGCAACCGATCTTCAGACTTGCGACGGTGGCCGCATCGCTTCCATGCACAAGCGCCTTCAGAACCTGCTGTTCGAGCACCATCACCGTAAATTCTGCATCGGCAAGCCGCCGGGCGAAGGCGCGGTCGCCCGCGACCATCGTGCGGAGGGTCGCAAGGTCGCGCTTCTTGCGGCCAACATGCGCGTAAGAGAGGCGCTCATTCTTGAGAAGGACGTTTGCATAATGCCACGCGCGCCCCTCCTCCCCGATGCGGTTTGCGGCGGGAACACGGACGTCGGTAAAGAAGACCTGGTTCAGCTCATGCGCGCCATCGATCGAAACGATCGGCCGCACGCTGATGCCTTCGCAATTCATCGGGGCGCAGATGAGCGATATGCCGTCCTGCTTTCTTTCTTCGTGCGAAGTCCGGCAGAGGCAGAAAATCCAGTCCGCGATGTGGGCGCCGCTTGTCCATATCTTGGAGCCATTCAGAATATAATCGTCGCCATCGCGTACCGCCGAAAAGGCGAGACTGGCGAGGTCGGACCCCGCGTCGGGTTCCGAATAGCCTTGCGCCCAGAAGGAGCGCGACGAGAGGATGTCGGGCAGCCAGCGCTGCTGTTGTTCGGGCGTGCCGAACGCACAGATGATCGGCCCGATATAGATGAGGCCCATCGGAATCAGGTTCGGCGCGCCCGCCAGCTCCATTTCCTCTTCGAACAGATAGCGTTCGACCGGCGTCCATCCCGTGCCTCCGAACTCGCGGGGCCAGCTGGCAGCCAACCAGCCACGGGCCTGGAGCGCCTGCTGTGCGGCTTCATAATCCTGACGGCGGAGAAACTGACCGGTGCGAACCTTGTTCAGGACAGAAGGCGGGAACTCGGTTTCGAAGAAGCGGCGAACCTCGGCCTGGAACGCCCTGTCGGCGCGGCTGAACTGCAGGTCCATGGCCTCACTCTCCTCACTTTTTCAATTGCGATGGACCATCAATTAATCGCATAGATAATTTCAGGCAAGCGTCGCGCAGGCCATCTATATCTGGCGAACGCTGTGGAGGTTATCGCCTGGACCGGCTGGCAAATAGGACCAGCGCCGCCGCCACAGGGCGTGGGAATATATTGTTCAATCAATTAATTTACGCCATATCCGAACGGCTAGCCGCAAGCTGCGGCGGGCCGATTGCAGGGGATGGTCGTGCCGGGACGACCACAGGGAGTGACGAATGAAGGTGCAGATCGAGGCGGAAGGCGGTTCGTCGACAGCGGAGTCTCGCGAGCGACTGCTGGAAGCGGCGGGACAATTGATGGCCGAGCGGGGTACGACCGATATTTCGTTGAGCGAAATTGCTGCGCGGAGCGGGGTCAATTCTGCGCTGGTCAAATATTATTTCGGCAACAAGGCGGGCATGCTGATGGCGCTGCTTCGCCGCCGGCTGGGTCAGGGAATGGCGGACCTGCAGCAGCTGCTGAAAATGGATATTTCGCCGCAGGACAAGTTGCGCATCCACATCAGCGGCATGGTCAACACCTATTATCAATATCCCTATGTCAACCGGCTGATGCACGAGCTGGCCAACGAGCCGTCGGGCGATTATGGCAAGCAGATCGCCGAGGAAATCAGCCTGCCGGTCGCCAAGGCGCAGCGCGCGATTCTGGAAGAAGGCCGGGCCAAGGGCATCTTCCGCGAGGTCGATCCTCTGGTCTTCTATTTCATGATCGTCGGGGCCTGCGACCAGCTGTTCCATTCACGCCACCAGGCGCGACATGTGTTCGGCCTTGAGGAGATCAACGACGATCTCAAACGCCGCTACGTATCGGAGCTCTGCAACAACCTTATCAGGGGAATCTCGGCCGACCCGCGCGCGAACTGACGGCGCGCCGCCCCGGTTGAGCTGCGCGGGAAGGACGCAAGGCGCCGCGGCCCAGGCGTGGCGCCTCCAGCCGCAGCCGCACGATTCTGCCCCCTCGCGCCGAGACCGACGCCAAGCTCCGCTGGACCTATTTGGCGATCGTAATCGTCTGGGGCACCGTGAACTCGAGCAGTCCCTCCTTGCCGTTCTCGACGCCGATCCCCGATTGCTTGTGACCCGCGAAGGGCGTCCAGGGCATGATGTAGAGCGTGTCGTTGATCCACACGGTTCCCGTCTCGAGACGCGACGCGATGTCCGCTGCGGCCTCCGTGTCGGCTGACCAGATCGAGCCGCCGAGACCATATTCGCAGGCGTTGGCACGAGCGACCACCTCGTCGATGTCGCGGAACTTCAGCAGCGGGAGGACCGGGCCAAAAGCCTCCTCCTGCACCACGCGGCTATCCTCGGGTGGGTTGTCGACGATCGCGAGTGGAACGAAGAAGCCAGTTCCTTCGGGAACGTCGCCGCCGGCAAGGAAGCGCAGCCCCTGCTGCTTGGCGTCCTCGATGAGATTCTTGACACGTTCGAACTGGGGGCGGTTCTGGATCGGTCCGAAATTGCCTCCCTGGTCGAGCCCGTCGCCGACCTTCGCGGCGCGCGCGCGCGCGACAAGTGCATCCGCCACCTTGTCATACACATCTTCGTGCACATACATCCGCTTCGTCGCGATGCAGATCTGGCCGCTGTTCGCGAAGGCCGAGAAGAAGAGCTTGTCGGCCACCTCATCCAGCGCCACATCGGGCATGACAATTGCCGCATCATTGCCCCCGAGCTCGAGGGTCACCCGCTTGAGGCCTTTGGACGCGGTTTCCATGACGCGCTTGCCAGTCGCGGTCGAGCCTGTGAAACTGATCTTGTCGATGCCCTCATGCGCGGTCAGCCAAGGGCCAAGGCGATCGCCGCCGCTGATCACGTTGAACACGCCTGGCGGAAGATGCTCGCGAAGAAGCTCGGCCAACTTGAGCATCGTGAGCGGTGTAAAGGGCGAAGGCTTGAGCACCAGGGTATTGCCGGTAAGCAGCGCCGGTGCGATCTTCCATACGGCGAGATTGACCGGGAAGTTCCAGGGTACGATGCCCGCGACCACCCCGAGCGGGACGTGGCGCGTTTCGGACCGTTTTGAAGCGCTATCCTCGGTGACGGTAACCGGAATGTCCTGCTTCGATACCTCATTGGCCCAATAGGCGGCGAAGGCGATCTCCTGCGCCGCGCCGTCGAGCGGGCGTCCCTGCTCAAGCGTAAACAGACGGGCGAAGTCGGCCTGGTGCTCGGTCAGAACCTCGCCAATCCTGGCCACCGCGCGCCGCCGCTCCTCGATCGGTGTAGCACGCCAGCCGGGAAAGGCCGCGCGGGCGGCGGCCACGGCGTCATCCAACTGCTTTTCCGAGCAGTCGGGAGCTTTGGCAACGATCTCCTCGGTTGCCGGATTGATGACATCGATCGTCTCGCTCGACGAGACGGCCTTGCCGCCGATCGTCATCGTGAAGCTATCGAAAAAGCTCATCCGGATTTTCTCCCATCAGGTGGCCGCAAACAATTGGCTCTATTTAATCATTCAATTGATTATGCGACGAGGCAAGCGTTTTTTGCATGCAGCCTCGCTGCCGGTCGGGCTCCCGAGCCCTCCGTCCGCACCGACCAATTCGCTTGATCGAAGCGAGGGATTAAATTAATCGCTCGACTAATTCTGGATCGGACCAACTTCTTGCAAGGATGCTTTCATGACTGAAGCCTATATCATCGACGCCGTCCGCACCCCGCGCGGGATCGGCAAGCCCGGCAAGGGCGCGCTTTCGCACCTTCACCCGCAGCATCTTGCCGCGACGGTGCTCGCTGCGATCCGCGACCGCAATAATCTCGACACATCAACGGTCGACGACATCGTCTGGTCGACGTCGAGCCAGGTCGGCAAGCAGGGCGGTGACCTCGGCCGCATGGCGGCGCTTTCGGCGGGCTATGACATCAAGGCGAGCGGCACGACGCTCGACCGCTTCTGCGGCGGCGGCATCAGTTCGGTGAACTTCGCGGCGGCGTCGGTGATGTCGGGTATGGAAGATTGCGTGATCGCCGGCGGCACCGAAATGATGAGCTTTACCGCCAGCCACGCCGCTGAGCAGGCCAACGCCGGCCTTGCCCCCCAGATGATGGGATCGGGTCATGAAGCGCTCGACACGCTCCACCCGCAATCGCACCAGGGAATTTGCGGCGACGCGATCGCGACGATGGAAGGCATCAGCCGCGAGGCTCTCGATGCGCTCGCGCTCGTCAGCCAGCAGCGCGCCGACAAGGCGATCAAGGAAGGCCGTTTCAGCAAGTCGGTCGTCCCCGTCCTTAACCCAGACGGCAGCGTTGCGCTCGACCGCGAGGAGTTTCCGCGCCCCGAAACGACCGCCGAAGGGCTTGCCGCGCTGAAGCCCAGCTTCAGCGGCCTGGCCGATTTCGATCTTGGCGGCGGGGTGACCTTCCGCAAGCAGATCAACCGCCGCTATCCCGACCTCGAAATCCAGCATTTCCATCATGCGGGCAATTCGTCGGGCGTCGTCGACGGCGCCGCGGCGATCCTGCTCACGTCGCAAGCCTATGCCGAGAAGAACGGCCTGACCCCGCGCGCGCGCATCGTCGCTTATGCCAATATCGGCGACGACCCGACGCTGATGCTCAACGCCCCGGCCCCGGCGGCGAAGAAGGTGCTCGAAAAGGCGGGGCTGACCAAGGACGACATCGACGTCTGGGAAATCAACGAGGCCTTCTCGGTCGTTGCCGAGAAGTTCATCCGCGACCTGGATCTGGATCGTGAAAAGGTCAACATCAACGGCGGTTCGATGGCGCTCGGTCACCCGATCGGCGCGACCGGCTCGATCCTGATCGGCACCGCGCTCGACGAACTCGAACGCTCGGGCGGCCGCTATGGCCTGGTCACCATGTGCGCCGCCGGCGGCATGGCGCCGGCGATCATCATCGAAAGGCTTTGACGTCGAAGCTTTGGCTGACGGATTGGAGCCGATAACAAATAGCGGCGGGCGGCGCATTCGCCCGCCGCTATCCATTGCTGATGATGTCGTGCCCCTGAACCCAGAAGATGGGCGAGTTGGGAAGGTCGATGAACCTTTTCTCGTCGGCGAGCAGCAGCCTGCCTGCGGCGCGTCCTGCCTCGGTCATACCCGCCGCTCGCACGGCAGCCGCGCTATCGTACCAAAGCTCGGCAATACCGTCGTAGGGCGGAAGCTCGCAGCCGCGGCCAGCCAAAGCACGGGTAAGCCCGTCGTCGTCAAGGGCGTGCGACTGGACATAGCGGCGGATGCCAAGCGTCTCGGCAACGCTGCGAACAAGCGGTGCATGTTGATTGAGCCAATAGTCCTGAAATTCGGACAATGTGAGAGCGGGCAACCGCCGCAGGCAGAATTTGATGGCAATCATGGTCAGACTTTCTTGTGAAAGGGTCGCCGCGCGCCCCGGATGGGAATTGGCTCTGGTCGCTGTCCCGCGCTTAAGGAGATAGGATATGAAGAACCGCCAATGGATATTGAAGCGCCGTCCGCAAGGCGCGCCTGGCGCTGCGGACCTGGAACTGCGGGAAACGCCCATAGGCCCGCTCGCGGACGGAGAGATATTGGTTCGCAACCTCTATCTTTCGCTTGATCCGACGAACCGGCTCTGGATGAGCGATCGCGACCAATATCTGCCTCCGGTCGGTGTGGGCGACGTCATGCGCGGCGGCACGATCGGGGTCGTCGAGGCTTCGCGCTCGGACCGCTTTCGCGTCGGGGACCTCGTCCTGCCATCGACCGGCGGTTGGGAGCTTTACTCGATAGCGAATGAGCGCGGATCGCGTCGTATCGCGCCGCAGGCTGGAGTTCCGCTGACGGCCTATTTGTCGGTCCTCGGGGCGACGGGACTGACGGCCTATTTCGGGCTGCTGGACATCTGCAAGCCTCGGGAAGGCGAAGTCCTGGCGGTGTCCGCGGCGGCGGGTGCCGTCGGCTCGATCGTCGGTCAAATCGGCCGCATCAAGGGCGCGCAAGTGGTCGGGATTGCCGGCGGCCCGGAAAAATGCGGCTGGCTTACCGAGACGCTGGGGTTTGATTCGGCGATCGACTATCGCAACGAGGATGTCGGTGTCGCGCTCGACCGGCTGTACCCGACAGGTATCGACATGAATTTCGAAAATGTCGGCGGTCCGATCATGGATGCCGTTTTCTCGCGTCTCCGCAAGGATGGCCGCATGGCGCTGTGCGGAATGATCTCCGCCTACAATGAGGACGGGCCAATGCCGGGGCCGCGCGACTTCGGGCGAATCCTCATGCAGCGCCTGACCGTTCGAGGCTTCATCGTGATCGATTATCTTCGCCAGGCGCCTGGAGCATTCGCCGACCTCTCGTCGTGGATTGCCGAGGGCCGGCTTGCCTGGAAGGATCATGTCGTCGACGGGCTCGAGGAGGCGGTGGCCGCGCTCGACCTGCTGTTTACAGGGGGCAACGACGGAAAGCTCGTCGTCAGAGTTTCGCCGGAGCCCTGACGCCTGACGCCTGACGCCTGACGCTGCGCACAGCCCCTTCATCGCATCGCTTCAAGTCCGACATCGCCTTCTGCGAACTGGAAGAGCGCCTCCGGCAGCACCTCGCCGGTGAGGCCAAGCTCGCCAAACCGGCAAGCTTCCGCGGCCAGCCTCTCCCGGTCTTCGTCAGTGGCCGTCAGGCGCAGGATCGCGGACACCGCGGCGGTCGAACGGCCGGCGAACATGCCGGCCAATTCGAGGGCACGATCGAGCGCACAGGGGACCACTTCATCGACAAGGCCGGCCGCCAGCGCCTGGCTGGCCGTCATGACGTCGCCGCGGAGCATGAACAGGCGGGCCCGATGGCGTCCGACCAGTCGCGACAGCCGCTGCGTTCCCCCTCCGCCGGGGAAGATGTCGAGGCGAATTTCGGGAAGGCCGATCGCGGTGGCGGCGGGCGATGCGATCCGCATGGTGCAGGCGAGTGCAATTTCGAAGCCGCCGCCCATGCACAGGCCGTCAATCGCGGCGATCACCGGCTTTTCGGCGGCGTCGAGCATCGCGCCGAGTTCGGCGAATGCGCTGGTCGCAAAGGCTTGCGGATCGACGCTTCCCATGCCTACGCGTTCAAGCGAAGTTGCAATTTGCCGGACGTCGGCGTGGCGGATGAAGATGCCGTCCTGACCGCCTGTGAGAATGATCGCTCGTGTTTCGGCCGCCGCGAGGAGGGGCCTGATCGCCGCGACAAGGTCCGCCGCACCGCCGTTCGAGACGGTGCCGTGCGGCGGATTGGCGAAGCGCACGACGGCTACGTCTTCGGCGCTTTCGACCTGAACGCGAAGCGGCTTGCCTGTCATCCGCGGACCTTTTCCATTGCTGATCCGGTGAGCTAGCATCCCCCGACCGGGTTGCACAATCAATTAATCAATCACATAATAAGGCTGGGGCGGGTTCTTCCGGTCTAGCATGAGCGGGGATGGAGCCCGGGCACCGGGCGATGACGCCAAAGTCGAAGGGAATGGCGTCACAGATTGGAAACCCGAGACTGGTTGATAAACGCGGCGCACGGGCGCACCTTTTTGTGGGATATCATATGACCGAGACTGTCGTGATCGAAGAGGACCGGCTGGTCGCACTTGCCGGCGGCCAGAACTTTCGGGAGGTCGGCGGCTATCCGGCCCGCGATGGCAGGGTTTTGAAGCGACGGCTGATATGGCGGTCCGCCCGGCTGGACGAGTTGACGAGCGACGATATCCGCAACGAATCGCTCGACGCGATTTCCACGATCGCAGACCTGCGCCTGGCCAGCGAGCGCGCGCTCCATCCGACCGTTCCGGCTTTTGCGGAAAAGCGCACTACCTTGGTCTGGGACGAGGGCGATATCGATCTTTCAGGCGATCAGCGGTTGTTTGCGCGCGACCTCAAGCCCGATGATTATGCCGAAGCAGTGCGGCATTTCTACCGAAGCCTGGCCGACAGGCACGCGACGCATCTCGCCAGCCTGTATCGCCATATCGCCGCAGGCAGCCTGCCGGTGCTCATCCACTGCTCGGCCGGGAAGGACCGCACCGGCATCGCCATCGCACTATTGCTCGATCTCATCGGAATTCGCCGGGAATATATCATCGCGGACTATTGCAAGACGGCCGAACTGCTCGACTGGAAACGCCTGACCGCGAGTGCGGCGGCGGCGGGCATGCAAGGAAAGTGGATGGAACGCCTGGCGCCCGATGCGCTCGAAATCCTTATGCGCGCCGATCGCAGCTATATCGAGGCTGCCTTTCGCGAACTGGAGTGGCGGCATGGCTCGATATCCAGCTTCGCGAAGGACGTCCTCGGCCTCTCGGATAGCGATCTTGGCCGGCTACAGGACAACCTCCTCGAAGGCTGAGCGGTCCTTGCCTATCGCGGCGGGACAGTGAGGGCGTCTGCCGACGCGTCACCGAGCACAGAACCTCCGTCACAATCGAGAATTGCTCCGGTGATATATTTTGCATTGGGGGTGCAAAGAAATACCGCGAGATCGGCGATGTCGCGCTTGACGCCATAGTCGCGCAGCGGAATCCGTTTCTTCAACGCCGCGGTCGCAGCCTCCGATGGGGTCAGCCTGCGCATGCCTTCAGTATCGCCGATCGGCCCCGGAGCGATGGCGTTTACGCGAACGCCGGTTGGCCCCCACTCCATCGCGAGCGTCTGGGTCAGATTGTTGATCCCTGCCTTTGCCGCGCCGGCATGCGCCTGGAACATCGTCGGGCGAATGGCTTGTCCCGCCGTAATCGAGATGAGCGACGCGCCAGGTTTGCGCAAATGGTCGAACGCAGCGCGCATCACGTTGAAAGTGCCCAGAAGGTCGATGTCTATGACCGTCTTGAATGCGTTTGCGGACATGCCAATCACCGGTGCCAGAAAATTTCCAGCAGCACCGGAAACGACGAAGTCGATCTCCCCGAACCGTTCGACCGTCGCAGCGAAGGCTGCGTCCACCGCCTCGAAATCGCGAACATCGGCGGCGAGCCCCATTGCGCGCGCACCACCCGGATCAATGCTCCTGGCGGCTGCACACACCCGCTCGGCATCGCGGCTTATGAGGCTTATGTTCGCCCCGAGTTCGGCGAATCGCTCGGCAATCGCGAGATTGATGCCACCTGACCCTCCGGCGACGAACAATGTCCTGTTCTTGAAAATATCCTCACGAAACGCGTCCCCGGCCACTGTCACTCTCCCTCACACTCTTCGCGTCAGCGCCCATCACGAGCATCAGAGAATTTCATTAGTTGATTGATTATTTTTTTGCCAATTGATAATTCCACGCGAGCAAGGATCGCCGCTGCCCCTTTCGACAATGGACGAACGGCGACGGCGCATGGGAGATGGAGCATGGCCAAGCAAGCATTCGCCGCGGTAGCCCGCACCCCGGGGGGGCGGTGGGATATCGAGGATATCATGCTCGAAGATCCGCGGCCGGGCGAGATATTGGTCCGCATCGCGGGCGTCGGCCTCTGTCATACCGACCTTGCCTTTGGCGGAAGTCTCCAGATCATGAAGGCGCCGGCGGTGCTTGGCCATGAAGGGTCGGGTATCGTCGAGCGCGTCGGCGAGGGGGTGTCGAAGGTGCGCCCTGGCGATCATGTCGTACTGACCTTCAACAGCTGCGGCGAATGCCCCCGGTGCGATGAGGGCCGGCCGGCCTATTGTGTTCGCTTCGCACAAATGAACTATGGCGGCTGCCGAGTGGACGGAAGCCGGACGCTCTGTGTCGGCGAAGAACCCGCAAGTGCGAACTTCTTCGGCCAGTCGTCATTCGCATCCTATGCACTTGCCAATGAACGCAACACCGTCCGCGTCGACCCAGCGCTGCCGATCGAGTTGCTTGGCCCGCTGGGTTGCGGTGTCCAGACGGGCGTGGGCGCGGTGATGAACTCGCTCGCCTGCCCCAAAGGCTCGTCGCTTCTTGTGATCGGCGCCGGCGCGGTGGGGCTGAGTGCGGTCCTCGGCGCCAAGGTCCAGGAATGTGCCACCATCCTCGTTGTCGAGCCGCGGGAGGAACGCCGGGCCCTGGCGCTCGAACTTGGTGCGACGCACGTCATCGATCCGGCCTCCGCCGACTTTGCGACGGCAATCCGCGAAATCGTCCCGGTCGGGGTCGATTATGCGTTCGACACGACAGGCCGGCGAGAGGTCATCGAATCCGCGATGACTGCATTGGCGCCGCGCGCGACCTTCGGACTTGTCGGAATCGCAAGCCCCGCCGACGATCGGCTGGGTCTTTCGATCAACCAACTGGTCGGTGCGGGTCATATCGTGATGGGCATCATCGAAGGCGATAGCCTACCCGATATGTTCATCCCCCGCATGATCGAGCTCTACAAGGC
The DNA here is from genome assembly GCF_003609815.1 of Sphingopyxis sp. EG6. Taxonomy (NCBI): domain Bacteria; kingdom Pseudomonadati; phylum Pseudomonadota; class Alphaproteobacteria; order Sphingomonadales; family Sphingopyxidaceae; genus Sphingopyxis; species Sphingopyxis sp. EG6. The sequence goes on along the minus strand of NZ_AP017603.1, from coordinate 221,771 downwards.
GGGAGAGCTGCCTTTCGACCGTCTCGTTCGCAGATATCCGCTATCGCAGATCAACGAAGCCATTGCCGACCAGCACGCCGGACGGTGCGTGAAGGCCGTGATGATCCCCTGAGAGGACGGACACTATGCATCCCTCGATCCATGCCCGCTCGACGCCCCACAAGCCCGCCCTGATCATGGCCGAAACGGGCGAGGCGCTGCGCTATTCCGATCTCGACCGCCGCTCGAACCAGGGCGCGCAGCTATTTAGGGCCCTCGGACTGGCTCCCGGCTCGACGATCGCGATGTGCCTTCCCAATTCGCCCGCTTTTTACGAGATCGCCTGGGCTGCCCAGCGTGCAGGCCTCTACTTCGTCACCATCTCCAACAAGCTCCAGGCTGACGAAGTCGAATATATATTGCGCGACAGCGGCGCCCGGATCTTCATCATTTCGGCCGCGCAAGGCGAGGTCGCGGCGGAAATCGCGCGGCGCGACCTCGATATCGACCTGTTCGCAACAGGCGGCCGGATCGCGGGCTATCTCGATTTCGAGTCCGAGCGCAGCGCAATGCCCCCAGTCCCGGTCGCCGACGAACAGGCGGGCTATGACATGCTCTATTCGTCGGGCACGACGGGACGGCCGAAAGGCATCAAGCCGAGCCCGATCTGCGGCGAGCCCATCGACAAGCCGGACTCGGTCGTCATGGTGGCGACGCAACTCTACGGCGCGTCGGCGGACAGCATCTATCTCTGCCCTGCCCCCATTTATCATGCGGCACCGCTCCGCTGGACGATGGCGATGATGCGCCTTGGCGCCACCGTCGTTCTCATGGAGCGCTTTGCCCCCGAGACGGCGCTCGCCGCCATCGCGCGATACAAGGTGACGATCGCGCAATTCGTGCCGACTCATTTCATCCGCATGCTCAAGATGCCGGAGGGCGAGCGCGCCGCCCATGACGTCTCGTCGCTGAGCACCGTGGTCCACGCCGCCGCCCCCTGCCCGGTCCCGGTCAAGGAAGCGATGATGGACTGGTTCGGTCCGATCATTCATGAATATTACAGTGGATCCGAAGGCAATGGCGGGACCTTCATCGGGCCTCAGGAGTGGCTCGCTCACAAGGGCTCGGTCGGCAGGCCCCTGACGACGAAGCTCCACATTTGCGACGAAGAAGGACAGGAGCTTCCGCCTCGGCAGGAAGGCACGATCTATTTCAGCGGCGGGCCGCGGTTCGAGTATCACAACGACGCTGCCAAGACCGACGAGTCGCGGCATGCGGAGGGATGGACGACGCTCGGCGACATCGGCTGGGTCGACGAGGAAGGCTATCTCTATCTCACCGACCGCAAGAGCTTCATGATCATCTCGGGTGGGGTGAACATCTATCCGCAGGAGATCGAGAATCTGCTGGTGACACATCCAAAGGTCGCGGACGTCGCCGTGATCGGCGGACCGGACGAAGAGATGGGCGAGCGCGTGATCGCGGTCGTTCAGCCCGTCCACTGGTCCGACGCCGGTGACGCGCTTGCGGCTGAACTTACCGCGCTCGCGCGCGAGAAGCTCAGTCACGTCAAGGCACCTCGTCAGATCGACTTCTCGAAAGCGCTCCCCCGGCTCGACACCGGCAAGCTCTACAAACGCCTCATCCGCGACGAATATTGGGCCAGGGACAAATCTGCCGGAGCCACATCGCGATGACCGCCGCGCCGAAGGATGCCTCGCTTCTCGCGGGCCAGTCTGCGATCGTCACCGGGGCCTCGTCGGGGCTCGGCCACCGCTTTGCCAAAACGCTCGCAGCGGCGGGTGCCGCCGTTACGGTCGTCGGCCGACGTATCGAACGCCTCGAAGCGCTGGTCGCCGAGATAGAGGCGGCGGGCGGCAGAGCGACCGCCGTCGCAGCCGATGTCGCTGACCCGGGGCAAATCGTCGAGGCTGTCGATAAGGCGCAGGCGGCTTTCGGAACAACCGGGATCCTCATCAACAACGCCGGCATTCCCGATGCGCAGCTCGCAACGCGCATGCCGCTCGATCTCATCGATCGCGTGCTCGACGTGAACGTGCGTGCGCCCTTCCTCTTCGCGCGCGAGGTTGCAACGCGGCTCATCGAGGCCAGGCAACACGGGCGGATCGTCAATATAGCCTCGATAGCGGCCTTTGTGGCGCCCAGGCAGGGTGCCGCCCTTTATGCGACGAGCAAGGCTGCGGTCGTGCGGATGAGCGAAGCCCTGGCGATCGAATGGGCGCGCTTTCATATCAACGTCAATTGCATTGCCCCGGGCTCGTTCGATTCCGAGATGATGGACGGGATGCGGTCACGGACCGGCGACGCCTTTATCGGCACCTTTCCGCGCAAGCGGCTGGGTTTGCCGGAGCAACTTGATTCAAGCTTGCTCTATTTGGTGTCGCCCGCCTCGGAAGCGGTCACCGGGACGATCCTCAAGGTCGACGACGGCCAGTTTCTGCGCTGACCGGAGGCTAACGCCCCCTCCGGAGCCAAAGCGGGAGAGGCAAGTCGCAAGGATGTCTTATAGCGATTGTCCATCATCGACGGTGATGACCGTACCGGTTATCCCGAGCGATGCGTCCGAGCAGAGAAACAGCAGCGGCGCGTGGAGATCGCTCGCCGGGCGCAAGCGGGCGCGCGGAAAGGAAGCGATATAGGCCTGCCCCGCTTCACTTCCGACCATCTCCGCCGTCATCTCGGACTCGAAATAGCCAGGCTGGATGACATTCACATTGATGCCGCGCCGCGCCCATTCGCGCGCAAATGCCTTGGCCATATGGCGCGCAGCGGCCTTGGTCGCGCCGTAAACGGACGCCGCGGGCAGCGCCCGCTCGGCCGTGATAGAGCCGATGATGACGACTCGGCCATGCTCGCGCTCGCGGCTTCCCGCTGCCACGAGCCGCCGCGCTCCTTCGGTGGCGGTCAGGAAGGCGCCCCGGACGTTGACAGCGAGCAGATCGTCGACATGCGAGGCGGTGAGGTGCAGGGTGGCGTTGTCGCTCGCGATACCCGCATTGGCGACAATCGTGTCGACAGTTCCGAAAGCTGCCTCGGCTGCATCATAGGCCGCTATTGTCGAGGCTTCGTCCGTGACATCGAGGGCCACGGCGAGCGCCTCGCCGCCCTGCCCCCTGATCGCATCGACCTCTGCCTCGAGCCGGTCGACACGCCGCGCCGCAAGGACCACCTTAGCGCCGGCCTCAGCGAGCACGCGCGCAAAGCCCGCGCCAAGTCCGGACGAAGCGCCGGTCACGAGCGCCACGCGCCCGGTCAGATCAAAAGCTGTCGCCACACCCATTCCCCCTCTCCTTCCCGGCAGACCCCGAGAAAACCTATCGGCCCTTCCAGACCGGTGGCCGCTTCTGGGCGAACGCGAGCGGCCCCTCGCGCACATCGTCCGACCGGAAAAGCGCTCCGATCGCCGGATATCGCGTCTGGTTCCCATAGGCGGCCGCGAGGTCGCTTTCGTCCAGGCCTTTCATGACGGCCTCCTTGGAAGCCCGGATCGACATCGGGCTGCACGCGGCGATGTCATCGGCCCAACGCCGCGCCGCTGCGAGCAGTTCGTCTTGCGGCACCACTTCATTGACGAAGCCAAGCGACAGACCTTCAGCGGCCGATACGCGGCGGGCGGTGAGGATCATGCCCATGGCCTGCTTGAGGCCGATCTGCCGCGGCAGACGGTGGAGCCCCCCCGCAAGAGCGGCGAGGCCAACCTTGGGCTCGGGAAGAGCGAAAACGGCGCCTTCGGCCGCGATGATGAGGTCGCAGGCCAATGCAATCTCGAAGCCGCCACCCATGGCAATACCATTTACCGCGGCGATCACGGGCTTGTTGTTGTCCCAGCGCGCGGTGAGGCCGGCAAATCCCTTGGTCGGTGTCTCGAGCGGCAACCCCGCAGCCATCGACTGCGCGGTGAACTTGAGGTCATTGCCCGACGAAAAGGCTTTGTCGCCGGCCCCCGTCAGGATGGCCACCCACTGATCGGGATCAGCCTGGAAGTCGTCGAAAACCTCGGCCAGCTCCTCGTTCGCATATGGCGTCAACGCGTTCATCGCGTCGGGGCGATTGATCGTGACCAGAGTGATCGGCCCGTCGCGTTCGACGAGACAGAAGCGGTGCGGCGCCGCGCGCCGGTCGCGCTTCTCGCCTACCTCCCATATTCGGGCGCCAAAGGCATCGATGCGAATATGGCCGGACGTGCCGATGGGATTGGCGTCGAGCGAGGAGAGGACCAAGATCGATCGATCATCGTCACGCCGTACCTTCGCGATCGTTCGCTGGCCATCTGCGGTGCGCGCGATCACGACGCCGTGGAGGACCTCGCCCTTCGGCGTATAAATGATCGTGTGCGTTTCGACGGTGGCAGCGCCCTCATAGGTCTCTGTAAATTCGGGCACGGAGCCGCGCAACGCGTCCGCCCTGGCCTGAACCGAATAGTCCGGCCTCAAAGTCTTCTCCGGTGGCCGCGTCGAGATCAACAGCGCATGATGTTTGGATACGACGCCGCCCTGGCCGTAGAGAAGGCCTGTGGTTCCCTTTCCGGCCCGCATCTCCCGGACCATCGCGCAGACGCCGTGGCTCATATAATTGTTCATCGGGCCGCCAAAGAAGGTCAGCCCGCCGGTCACCGTCGGCTTGACGTCCGGCCGCAGCTTCAGCGTCTCGAGCGCCATCTTGGGCACAATCGGAAAGCAGCTGTACATTTCCGCCAGATCGATCGCGGAGGCATCGCCGCCAGCGATCTCGACTGCCTGCTCCAGAACCACGCGCTGCGCGGTCGACTGGTCATAGCGGTCGCGTTCCAGATAATCCCCGGGCTCCTGCGCTGCCGCGCCATCCCAGATATAGATCAGCCGCTCTTCGGGAATCCCGTTGGCGAGGGCCCATTCGAGGCTTGCCACGACGATCGCGGCCGCTTGGTTGACCGAAGGGTTCGCGACCATCAGCTTGGGATAGGGAAAGGCCACCAGCCGGTTGCTCTCCGAAGGCGTGCCGATCTCTGCCGCTCCCGGCGCGGAACGCAACCATGCGGTTTCATTGGACGCGGCTACCTTGGCATAGTCCGCCCAGAGTTCGGCGGCAGCGGCGCGGCCCTCGGCCGGGGTCTGCCCGCGGGCGGCTTGGAAGGCGTTCTCATAGAGCGGGTAGATATGAACGGGCGCAGTCATTCCGAGCTTTTTCGAGGCCTTGCGCATCGGAAGCGAGGCGAAGTCGACCGCGACGGTTTCCTCTTTGGGAGCGAGCGGGGTCCAGTCGAGCTTCGCCTTGGCCTTGCGCGCCTTGCCCATCGCATTGACGGCCTCACCGCCGACGATCGCGGCAACGGCGCTGTCACCCCGCGCGATACGGAGTGCTGCCTCGTGCAGGAGGCGAATAGGCGTTTCGCCGCCCATGCTGGCATTTTGGGCACGGGCGGGGCCGATCGAGAGCTTCTCGCAAAGAAGAGCTACGGGGTCGCGGTAGCGCCAGGTGACCTGTCCGACGAGATCGATCGAGTCCAGCGCGCCGAGAACGGCCGGCGTTTCCGCCGCCGCGCGGCGCAGCGCTTCTGCCATCAGCGCCACAGGTTCGAGCGCCTTGCCCGGGTCATCCGGGCGGTCCACAATCTCGCCGACGGCGATGATCACGGGCGTCTGCGCTGCTGCTGTCCCTTTCATCTCAGCTGTCTCCCATCCTTATACGTCCGGCTCGCCACTTGCGCGCGCAGCGTCTTCCTAAAACCGATCGATAGGCAAGCGGACGTCAGGTGGCAAGTTAATTGGTCAATTGATTATTATCGCGGCCCGTCTTAGGATACGACGCTGCCCGCTTCCAAACGACAGCCCGTAGCAGCCGAGCATTCCAACTTGATGGAGAAGAGCATGCACCTTGAACCCCTGCTGCGCATGCGCGTCGATCTGGGCAACCGCTATCCGATCGGACCGATACCAAAGGGTCGCCGCAACGTGTGGCAGCTGGGCGGCGGCACCGTCGAAGGCCCACGTATCAAGGGCACGGTCGCGCCTGTCGGAGGCGAGTTCGAGTTGATCGACCAGGAGGGCGTCTTTCACATCGACGTTCGGCTCGTCATCGTCACCCACGACATGGCGAACATCTTCGTCCAATATTTCGGGGTCGCCAACACGACGCCGCAGGCTGCGGCCAAATACAAGGCCGGCGAGACGGTCGATTTCGGCGAGACCTATTTTGCGACGCAGCCCCGCTTCGAAACCAGCCACGCGCGCTATTCCTGGCTGAACCATGTGATGGCGGTCGCCGAGGGTCGGGGGGACGGGAGGGCCGTCGAATATCTCATGTACCAATGCGTCCCCGATCAGTCGATTGGTCTGGCGCGCGCGGACAGCGTGTTCAAATTCGACGGCTAGCTCCTTCTACCGGGCGCCCGCTCCGATCTGCTTGTCGACGAAGGCGCGAAGCTTGGCGCCATAGGGCGGCCTGAAAAGCTTCATCGGCCCCAGATCCCTGCCGAGCTGAGTGTGGATCGCCTTGCGATGGCTGAATTCGCGAAAGCCGTCGATCCCGTGATAGGCACCCATACCCGAAGGCCCGATGCCGCCGAAAGGCAGATTTTCCTGCGCGCAATGCATGATCACGTCATTGACGCACACACCGCCCGAGGTCGTGGCATCGATGATGCGATCGCGTTCGCCCGCTTCCGATCCAAAATAGTAAAGCGCAAGCGGCCGGTCGTGCGCATTGATCTCCGCCACAACCTCCTCGGCGCTGTCATATGCAACGACCGGCAGAAGCGGCCCGAATATCTCGTCCTGCATCACCGCCATGTCGCGGGTCGCATCGAGAATGAGTGTCGGAGGTATCCGGCGATGCTCCTGCTGTTCGAACGTCTCGCCAGCGGGGTTGATCTCGACGATCGTGGCACCCTTCTCACGCGCGTCCGCGACATAGCCGCGCACGCGCTCGAAGTGCCTGTCCGATATCATGGCCGTGTAGTCAGGATTATCCTTGAGGGAGCCGAACATCGCCTCGGTCGCCTGCCGTGCCTCGGTGACAAAGCTGTCGCGTAGCCCACGAGGCACGAATATATGATCAGGCGCCAGGCATATTTGACCGGCGTTCAGGGTTTTTCCGGCCATGATCCGCGCTGCGGCGACGGGCATGTCCACGCTCGCACCGAGGATCACAGGGCTCTTCCCGCCAAGCTCGAGCGTCAGGGGCACGAGATTCTCCGCGGCAGCGCGCATCACATGCTTTGCGACCGAGCCGGCGCCGGTGAATATCAGGTGATCGAAGGGCAACGCCGCGAAGGCGGCCCCCACATCGGCACCGCCTGTCACGACCGCGACCTCGTCAGGCGCGAAATATTCGGCGATCGATTGCTGGAGCAGATCCGACGTTCGCGGCGTGAATTCCGACGGCTTGATCAGCGCCCGGTTCCCGGCAGCCAGAACGCCGGCAAGCGGAGAGAAGACGAGACCCACCGGAAAGTTCCACGGCGCGATGATGCCGATCACGCCTTTGGGCTGGAACCGGATTTCCGACCGGGCGCCGAAGAGGCCGAGCAACCTCGGTTCGACCGGCCGTCGTTCGCTGCGCATCCATTTGCGCAGATTGGCCCGACAGTCGCGCAGCGCGCCAAGCGGACTCATGATGTCGGTGATAGCCGATGCGTGGCGCGACCGGTTGCCGAAATCGGCATTGATTGCCTCTTCGAACCGCGCGGAATAGTCGCGAAGCAAGGCAGCACAGCGATCGAGCCGGTCAATTCGCAAATCCGCGCTCGCCTGACCGTCCGCAATATGGGCCTTGCGCTGACGCTGCAGCAACTGCTCGAGAGCAGCGCTATCGGTGGCCATCGTGTCAGCGCGTAAGCTCTTGGTCATTTTTGGTACCTTCCATAGCTTCTGAAACGGGAAGCTGACGCTTCCCCCCTGTTCACGCAGCGGCGACTACCCTGCCGATTTCACGCAGATGATAGTCCGTGTTGCCGAACAGACCGTCGATCGTGAGAATATGTTTGAGATAATGACCGACCGGAAGCTCGTCGGTCATGCCGATGCCGCCGTGGATCTGTACGGCCCCCTGCGCGGTCTCGCGCCCCAGCCTGCCAACCTGCGCCTTCAATACCGAAATATCCCGGCTCGTTGCCCGTCCGCTGTCGGCCAGCGCCGCGATATAGAGAAGCGACGCTCGCGCCTTGACATAGGCAATCTTCATATCGGCGAGCCGGTGCGCGATCGCTTGAAAGCTTCCGATCGGCCGACCGAATTGCTCGCGCGTGCCCGCGAAGTCTGCGGTGGTTGCCATCAGGACGGCCATGGCCCCGACGGCTTCGGCGGCGAGTGCGAGCCGGGCATCCGCGAGCAAGGCCTCCAGCTCCGCATCGGCGCCCGCCATGATGGCAGCCCTGTCGACCGCGACGTCATGGAGCAGGATATCCGCAACGGGCCTGCCATCGAGCGCGCGATATCGCCGCACTTCGATGCCTTCGGCATCGGCGGGCACTGCGGCCAGGCAGACCGCCTTCGTCTCCGAGAGCGCCGAGATGAGCAGCACCCCTGCTTCTCCGCCTCCAAGAACGAGTTTTTTGCTACCCCGGATGCGCGGACCGGCCTCACCTTCATAGAGTTTGGTCGACAGCGTCGAAGAGGCGCCGGTGCCGCTACCTTCCTCATGGGCGAAGGCGCCGCGCAAAGCTCCGGTGCCAATATCGGCAATCCATTGCGGCACCGGTCCCGCGGGATCGAAGCGAGCGAGCGCCCGGCCCGTGAGGATCACCGAGGGAAGCAAAGGCTCGATGACCAGATGGCGACCGAAGAGCTCCGATATCGCCACAATGTCGGAGGCCGAACCGCCCAGTCCCCCGCAGGCTTCGGGAAGCGGCATCGCGACAATCCCCATATCGACGAGTTCGCTCCAGATTCCGGTTTCCGCCTGACCAGCCATGATGCGTCGGCGCAATTCAAAGGCGTAACGCTGATCGAGCAGCCGGGAGAGGCTGTCGCGGAGCATGACCTGCTCATCGGAGAATTCGAAATTCATGGGCTCTGCCTCAGGCGCGAAGGGTCTGGAGATTGCGGGAGATGAGGTCCCGCTGGACCTCGTTGCTGCCGGCATAGATGGAAGCGGCCCGGGTATTCAGATAATAGGGCATCGCCACGAGGCTGAAGGGATCGCCCAGGGGTTGAACGCCGGACCCGACCTCAAGGGCTTCCAATTGCAACGGCAGCGCGTCGATCCCGGCAACACGCGTCATCATGATCGACAGCAGCTGCGAGAGTTCCGAACTCATCACCTTGTTGAGCGACGGCATCGCGGGATCGTCGGCGAGGGCGTGGCCGCTTAGCACCAGCTTCTCGACATGCTCGAAGGACGCGACTTCGGCTTCGAGTTCCCCAAGGTCGCGCTGGAATACCGGATCCTCGCTGAGGGGTCCGCCAAAGGACGCCGTTGCATCCCTCGCCGCGGCCCGGATCGCATCGAGTTTGCGCCTGATCGCCGGGCTATGCGCAGCGCCGCCCCGCTCATGCTTGAGCAGCGCCTTGGCGACGCTCCAGCCTTCATTCTCGGCGCCCACGCGGCCCGCCTGGGGGACGCGGACGTTATCGAAAAATACTTCGCATTGCTCGGCCACACCATCGAGGCCGATGATGGGACGGATGTGCATGCCGGGATAGTCGGTCCGGTCGAGGAGGAGAAAGGTAATGCCCTGCTGCTTCTTGCCGTCCCGGTTCGTGCGCACGAGCATGAACATCTTGTTGGCCTTGTGGGCGAGGGTCGTCCATGTCTTCTGGCCGTTGATGATATAATCGTCACCGTCGGCCAGGGCCGAGCATGACAGGGCGGCAAGATCAGAACCGGCACTCGGTTCGGAATAGCCCTGGGTCCAGTAATCCTTGCCCGAAAGGATCCCGGGGAGATGCCGGCGCTTTTGTTCGGGCGTGCCAAGCTCCATGAGCAGGGGGCCGACCATGATCAGGCCGTTGGGCAGGAGCGGCGGCAGATCGCGCTTCCAATGCTCCTCGGAGAAAATATAGCGTTGCTCAAGCGACCAACCGGTCCCGCCATATTCGACGGGCCAGGCCGGGGCGGCCCAGCCGCGCGCATATAGAAGGCGGTGCCATTCCATTGTCGCCTCGAACGGCGCGAAAACGCTTGTGGTCTTCCGCCCCGCCTCGCGGATCGCGTCGGTGGGTGCCGTATCGAGAAACGCGCAGACTTCCTCGCGAAACGCTTCGAGCGATGGATCGAAATCGACGTTCATGACGTGAGCGCTCCAGGCATCATCGCCGCCAGCCGCTTCGCGATGATCGACTCGGCCTCGCCCATGATCCGGTCGATGAGTTCGTGACACGTCGGGATATCATGGATGAGACCCTGAACCATGCCAGCCGTCCATATCCCATGATCGGGATCGCCGCGGTCCAGCCCTTCCTTCCCGCGCGCGCCCTTGACGAGATGCGCGATCGCTTCGAAGGGCTTTCCTTCCCGTTCGGCCGCAATGACTTCGGCTGAAACGCTGTTCTTTGCGACGCGCGCGGTGTTGCGATAGCTGCGGAAGATCAGGTCGGTCCCCCTCTCGTCGTTATCGACCATGGCGCGCTTGATATCGTCGTGGATGGGGGCTTCCTTGGTCGCACAGAAGCGCGTCCCCATGTTGATACCGTCAGCGCCGAGCGCCAAGGCTGCCACCAGCCCGCGCCCATCGCCGAATCCGCCCGATGCGAGCATAGGAACCTTGATCTTGTCGGCAGCGGCGGGAATCAGGATAAGCCCGGGAACATCATCCTCGCCCGGATGCCCGGCGCATTCGAAGCCATCGATCGAAATGGCATCGACGCCCATGCGTTCGGCGGAGAGGGCGTGCCGGACAGCCGTGCACTTATGGAGCACGATGATGCCATGCGCCTTGAAATCGTCGACATGCTCTTGTGGCTTGTAGCCTGCGGTTTCGACGATCCTGGTGCCGCTGTCGATGATCGCCTTGCGATAGTCGGCATAGGGCGGGGGATTAATCGACGGCAGGATCGTCAAATTGACGCCGAATGGCTTGTCGGTAAGCTCCCGGCATCTCTCGATCTCGGCGCGCAGCGCATCGGGAGACGGCTGGGTGAGCGCGGTGATGATTCCGAGGCCACCGGCATTGGAAACCGCCGCAGCCATCTCTGCGGTTCCCACCCACATCATGCCGCCCTGGACGATCGGATGCTCGATCCCGAGCAAGTCGGTTATGCGTGTTCTGATTCCCATTCCCGTATCCGTCCTGCGAATATGCTGTCGTCTCTCTGCCACGCCGCCGCGCGTCGACCCGCCGATCAACTCTGAGTGAAGCGGATCGGAAGGCGTTTCGGCCCGCTGACCAGCGTCGCCTGGGTCCAGGCCGGTTCGCCGGCGATTTCGAGCGATTCGATCCGGGGCAGAAGTTCCTCGAACAGGGTCTTCATCTCGAGGCGCGCGAGATGCTGGCCGACACATAGATGGGGCCCGTAACCGAATGCGATCTGCTTGTTTGCCGGGCGGTCGAGCCGGAACTCGAACGGATCGTCGAACACCGCCTCGTCACGGTTTGCCGACATATAGGACAGCATGACCCAGTCCCCGGCCTTATACTGGTGGCCATTCACCTCATGATCCCGGGCAACGGCGCGCATGAAATGCTTCACCGGCGTGACCCAGCGAATCGCCTCATCGACGAGAGCCGGGATCAGGTCGGGATTGGCCTTCACCTCGGCGAGCAAGGCGGGCCGCTCCGCGAGGGCCCAGATCGCACCGGCCGTCGAGGCGGAGGTGGTGTCGTGCCCGGCGGTCGCGACCAGGATGTAAAAGTCGTTGGCAGCGCGCTCGTCGATCGGCTTGCCGTCGATCATGGCGTTCGCGATGATGGTCGCTAGATCGTCGCGCGGCTCGGCGCGGCGGCTCGCCGTGATATTGGAGAAATAGGCGTGGAAGTCCGCCACGACGGCCCCGAACACCTTTATGGCGGTATCCGGATCGGCCATGGCATCGGCTTTTCGACTGAGTTCCGGATCGCGGGCGCCGAAAAGTTGCTGGGTCAGCATCAGCATGCGCTGTTCGTCCTCTTCGGGAACGCCAAGGATGCTCATGATGACGTGCAACGGATAATGCAGGGCCACATCGGCGACAAAGTCGCATTCGCCGCCGAGCCCCATCATCCGATCGACATGCGCGCGCGCGATCTCGCGAATGTCGTCCGTGAGCTTCTTGACATTGCCTGGCATGAACCAGGATTGGACCAGCGATCGATAGGCACGATGCTCTGCTCCGTCCATGTTGACCATGTTACGGGTGAGGTGCGGACAGCCGGTCGCATTCTCCACCGCCTTGAGCATCGGACTTCCGATGAGAACCGTCGAAAGATCGCCGTTGCGGAAAATGTCGGGCTGGCGCTCTATGTCCATGATGTCGCCATGTCGGCTCACGAGCCAGAAGGGATCGACACCGGCGGTATCGACAAGCGAAACGGGCTGGTGGCCACGAAGCCAGGCAAGGTCGGCGTGCAGGGTCGCGGGGTCGCCGAACGACGCCGGGTTCACAAGCCGGGCCGCCATTTCGGCTGGCGCGGCCAGGTCTTGGGTTTCATTGCTCATCGTCACTCACTCCCGATCGACCAGCGCTCCAGATGGCGCGGTCATGCTTTGCGTTTTGAAAAGGCCGCGATACGTTCGCCCATGTCGGGTCCGACGCCTGCGCTGTTGCGGACTTCGTGTGCGAGGCCGAGATGCAGCGGGACATTGTCCGTTTCAGCGAGCAGTCGCTTATAGGCGGCAATGCTGAAAGCCGAATTTTCAGCGATCATCGACGCGATCGCATCGACCCGCTCCAGAAACTCAGTATCCTCGAAGCAGGACGCCGCCAGTCCGATCTCCGCCGCCTCCCGGCCATCGATCGTGCGTGCGGTGAACATCATCTCGCGCGCCTTGGCCTGGCCCACCAGACGGGGCAGCCGCTGGCTCATTCCCCACACAGGCGTGAGCGCCCATTTGGCGTGCGTGTCCGCGAACCGCGCGCTCCGGGCGGCGAGAATGAAATCACTGGCCAGCGCCAACTCGAGCGCGCCGGTGTAACAATGACCGTGCACCGCCGCGATAACCGCCTGGGGCAGATTCGCGAGACGCTCGAGCACCGAAGATTGAAAAGAGACATCATGCGCTGCATCGCCAGACGCGATGTCCTGCAGATCATGCCCCGCAGAAAAACATTTTCCCGCGCCACGCACGATGACGCTGCGAACAGTTTCGGCCTCGCCCGCGAGCCGCGCGACATGATCTTCAAGCCGCCGAAACATGTCGTTGTTGATCGCGTTGAGCCGGTCCTCACGGTTGAGGATGATATGTGCGGTTGGCCCGTCGACCCGCAACTCTACCGACAATCCCGATGCCATGGCGTCCTCTCCGCGAGCGATTCGACAATTAATTAATTGCTCGATTATTAGATACACAAATGCGTTCGCCCGATCAACTGCATAGCTCTGCGGTCAATGCGAACGGTTTTGCCGGCGAAGCGCCGCAAGCAGAGGCGCGCATTTTTTGCCGTGTCGCCCCCCCCTTTCCGCGTGCGGTCAGCAGGGGCGCGCCGGACTCAGATCCAGCCAGTTGCGTCTTCAGGGCTCGAGGATGATCTTCAGGGTTCCCGCCTCCCGGCGGTCGAACATCGCATAGGCTTCGGCGCCGTCTCGCAGCGGCAGCCGATTGGAGACATAGGTTTCCGGCTTGAGACGCCCCGCCTGGACAAGTGGAAAAAGGGTCGGCAATTCTTCGGGGACCGAGCAGGTCCCGACCCGGAATGTGAGCCCTGCCGCGAACGCGCGTTCGAGCGGAAAGGCGAAACGGCGCGATTGCTGCACACCGATTACCGAGACGGTGCCGCGCGCCCTTACCAAGCGTAATGCCATATCGACCGTCGCGTCGCTCCCGACCACCTCGACGACGGAATCGAGTTTACGTCCTTTCGTCGCCTCCCGGATCACGGCGACGGCTTCGTCAGGGTGCAGAGCGACGGCGCCCGCCGCTGCCGCCAGCGCGCGCCTTTCTGGAACGGGATCGATGGCATATACGATATGGGCGCCCAGCACGAAGGCGGAGTCGACCGTCATGAGGCCGATCGGCCCCAAACCAATTACGGCGACGCTGCTCCCCGGGGCGATATCGGCGCTGCGCGCACCGAACCAGGCGGTCGAAAGGGCGTCTGTCATCAGCAGCGCCTGCTCTTCCGATATCCCTTCCGGGATCAGCACCGCATTGGCGTCCGCGCTGGGGACGCGAACGGCCTCGGCCTGCGAACCTTGAAGCGCGGCGGACAACCCGTAGCAGGCCGCTGCGCCATTCTCGCACCCGATCACATTGCCCGACAGGCAGGGTCGGCAGGCGCCGCAGCCCGCTGCTGCGGGGATCATGACCCGGTCACCGACGCGGAGCCGCGAGACGGCGCGTCCGGTTTCGACCACTTCGCCGACCGCTTCGTGACCGACACAAAAGCCCCGATCCTCGGAAAATCCGTGACCATGATAAATGTGTAGGTCGCTTCCGCAGATCGAGCAGGCGGTGACCCGAACGATGGCGTCGCCCGCCTCGACCGGCATCGGATCGGCCATGCTTTCGTAGCGGATATCCCCTGCCCCGTGATAAAGCAGCGCCTTCATGCCGGCCTCCTACTTCGCCATCGCCGAATATTCGGCGATCTTCTGCTTCCCGAGCTGCGACATGTGCACCTCGTCGGGACCGTCCGCGATGCGCAGATAGCGATTGAGGGTGAAGAAGTAGGCGATCGGGGTGTCGTCGCTTACGCCCATTCCGCCATGAACCTGGATGGCCCGATCCGCGACGGTTTGCGCCATTTGCGGAGCGATCACCTTGATGGCCGCGATCAGATCCTTGGCAACCTTGTTGCCATAGCGGTCCATGGCGTCGGCAGCCTTGAGCGTGAGCAGGCGCGACATCTCGATTTCACAGAAGCTGCGTGCGACGTCCTGGCGGATGCTACTTTGATCGGCGAGCTTCTTTCCAAAAGCGACGCGGCTGTCCGCGCGGCGCGCCATGATCTCGAGCGCGCGCTGCGCCTGGCCGATCGAACGCATGCAGTGGTGAATACGTCCCGGCCCGAGACGCCCTTGCGCGATCTCGAACCCCCGCCCCTCACCAAGAATGAGATTTTCCTTCGGTACGCGTACATTGTCGAAGCGCAGTTCGCACTCGCCGCCCGGCGAGTTCATCGATCCGAAGACGGTCTGGTTGCGCACGACCGTGATCCCTGCCGTATCTCGCGGCACGAGGATCTGCGAATGTTGGGCATGGCGGGGAGCATCGAAGTCGGTCTTTCCCATCACGATGAAGATCGCGCAATCGGGGTGCATCGCATTCGAAATCCACCACTTCCGGCCGTTGATGACATAGTCGTCGCCGTCGGGCTTGATGGACAGCTCAAGATTGGTGGCATCGGATGAGGCGACCTGCGGCTCGGTCATCACATAGGCCGAGCGAATCTCCCCGTCGAGCAGGGGCTGAAGCCACTGCTGCTGCTGATCGGGGGTCCCGAATTTCGCGAGCACTTCCATATTGCCCGTGTCGGGCGCGGAGCAATTGAACACCTGGCTCGACCACGGCGATCGGCCCATCACCTCGGCAAGTGGAGCATATTCAAGATTGCTGAGCCCGGGCGAGAAGCGGCCATATTCGTGTGGGAGGAAGAGGTTCCACAAGCCCTGAGCACGCGCCTCGGCCTTGAGGGCGGGCATTCCAGGCCACTCCTGCCACAGATTCCTCTGGTCGTGGATGAAGTGGTAATACTCTTCCTCATTGGGGTAGATATGCGCATCCATGAACGTTTCGACCCTCTGCAGGAGGTCACGGACCTTTTCGCTATGTTCGAACTGCATGTGTATCTCCTGTCAGAATGGCAAATCAGAGCGTCAGGCCACCATCGACGACCAGCGTGTGGCCGGTGACGTAGGAAGCGAGCGGGGATGCGAGGAATATGGCGGCACCCGCCATATCGGCGGGCGTCCCCATGCGTCGCTGCGCGATCGTGGCGAGCGCGCCGTCGAGACGAGCGGAATTCTGGGTCGTGATCCGTGTCAATTTGGTATCGACGAGCCCCGGAGCGAGACCATTCACCCGAATCCCGTCACCGGCAAAAGCCTGGCCCAGCGTTTTGGTCAGACTGATCGCGGCCGCTTTGGACGCGGCATAAGCCGGGTTTCCGATATTGCCGCGCAAGCCGGACGTCGAGCTCACGATAATAATCGACCCGCCGGACGCCGAAAGCAGTGGCCGGAACTTGCGCGCGCAATGCATCAGGCTGTCGATATTGACCGCCATGACACGATCCCACCCTTCGCGCTCGAACTCCTGGCGCCGATATAATACGGTTCCCTGCGACAAAATGAGGGAGTCCAGCGTGTCGAAGGGAATCTCCGCCGTCTCGATAGCCTCGGGCGTCCCGACATCGACGCAATGATAGCCCAGTCCTTCAAGGTCGGACCCTTCATCGGCGCTGTAGTCGGACGCAGAGGCGCGCGTCCCCCAGATATGAACATTGGCGCCGCGGGCGCGAAACCCTTGGGCTATGCCGTTGCCGATCCCGCTCGATCCGCCGACGACGAGAATATTGCGTCCGCTAAAATCGGTATCGTCGATCATCATCTTTCCTTTTCAACGAATGATGCTGAGGGCGCGCTCGAACAGAGCGAGCGTGTGCGCGTGAAGCCGTTCGCCGGTTTCTCGCGGCGCCTTTCCGGCACAGGCCCGCGCAAAGCTCCCTTCCAGAATGATGCCCAACTTGTAGCAGGCGAGCACGATGTACCAGTCGAGAGCCGCGAGATCCCGGCCGCTTGACGCTGCGTAATGCGCCGCGAGGTCGGCAGGAGATGCAAGATCGGTGAGCTGATTTGCCATGGCGTCCGTGGCGAAGGATGAGCCATCGGTCGGCCATGTCGCGATCAGCCAGCCGAGGTCGAGCAGGGGGTCGCCAATCGTGCTCAATTCCCAATCAACGAGGGCTGCGAGTTCCCCGCTGTCCGGCCGGATCATCACATTTGCAAGATGCGCATCTCCGTGGATGATCCCCGGTTGAAATGCGCTTGGGCGATGGCGATCGAGCCAGGCCGCCACCGCGTCCACCCCCGGGATGGCGCCAGGCCCCGGCCACCCGGCTAGATCGGCATAGCTTTCAAGCTGGCGGCGCCAACGCCCCACCTGGCGTTCCAGGAAATTCTCGGGCTTTCCAAAATCCGCGAGGCCGACCGCCCGATAATCGAGCGCGCCGAGTGCGGCGATCGCCTCGACCACGGCGAGGCCCATGCGGCGGCGCAGCAGCGGCTCGCGAGCGTGCAAGGCGGGGAGCCCGGACATCGGGTTGAAGCCATCGACCGGCTGCATGAGATAGAAAGCAGCGCCAAGGATCGTCTCGTCGCTAGATCCGGCGATGAAGCCAGGGTGAGGAACATCGCTACCGCGCAGTGCCTCGAGGACGCGCATTTCGCGGCGCATCGTCTCATTGGATCCCGCGCGCAGGACCGGCGGCGGCCGGCGGAGAACAAATTCGGACGGCCCGCGATGGAAGCGGAGGAGAATATTCTGGGTTCCGCCAGCCAGAAGCCGGACGCCGGAAATCGAGCCACTTCCAAGGCTCCGGGCTTCCATCCAGCGATCAAGCGAAACAAGATCGACACCCTCCACCGCGCCCTCCGATATTTAATTAATTGCTTGTATAATCGCATTTGACGGCCGCGCATGTCAATGCCAATCCGGAGGCGCGAATGGCGGCGAAGCACGGAAGCGCGCGCGCAATTTGCGCGACGCCGTCGATTGGCTCGATGGCGCTTCTCAGTTTTCGATCATGGAGGTGATGGTGAATTCGATCGAATTGGAGGGCCGCGTTGCGATCGTGACGGGCGCGGGAAGCGGGATAGGCCTTGCCGTGGCAAAGCAATTGCTTGCCGCCGGCGCCGAGGTACTTGCGACCGATATCGATGCCTCTCGCCTTGAGTGGTGCGATGGCACCAAGGGAACGCACGCCTGCCGGCATGACGTGACAAGCGAAGCCGATTGGGAGACGGCGATCGGCTTCGCCGAAAAGCTCGGCCGGCTCGACATTCTCGTGAACAACGCCGGCATCATGCTCGACACGCCTTTTGCGACCGCTCCTCTCGACGATCTGAGAAGGCAATATCGGATCAATGTCGAGGGTCCGTTCATGGGGATGCAGATGGCACTGCCGCTTTTGTCGATGCGTCGTCAGGCGGACGGCACGTCAACCGCCGCCATCGTCAATATCTCATCAATCTATGGGACGGTGGCAGGGGACCGTTATGCCGCTTATAGCGCGAGCAAGGGCGCAATCCGTATGTTGAGCAAGGCTGTCGCGGTCGAACTGGCCGAGCGTGCCGTAAGAGTGAATACAGTGTTGCCGGGTCCGACGGCAACCAGGCTCGGCGCCCATCACGAGAGACCTACCGCCGCGAACGGCGAACCAGCGTGGGTGGAGCAGGTTGTTGCCGCATGGAACAGCAAGATTCCCGTGGGCCGGATGGGCAATGTCGATGACATCGCGCCGTTGGTCGCGTTCTTGGCAAGCGACGGCGCACGCTACATCACGGGTTCCGAGTTCATCGTCGATGGTGGCTACACCGCGGTTTGAGCATCCCGTCGGCGCATCGGCCTGCCCCTTTCGCGCAAAGGGAGGGTCGAAACGCCATCAAGACAGTCCAGACCGGCCATGACATCATTTCCCATTATATTTGACTCAATGGTGGATCGCATAATATAGATACTTGCATCATTTTTGTCGAATTTGAGAACCAAATGCCGACCATAATGTCGAGCAACACAGAGAGATGGGAGAATGGGATGCCTAAGTTTGACACGCTCATCAAAGGTGGCACGATCGTCGATGGCACGGGCTCGCCGCGGTTCGTGGGCGATATCGGAATCAAAGACGGGATCATAACGGACATTGGCGCCGGGATCAGCGGCGACGCGAGCGATGTCATCGACGGCACCGGGAAGATCGTCGCGCCGGGGGTGATCGACGCCCATACGCATTATGACGCTCAACTGCACTGGGATCCCTATGCCACAAACTCTGGCTGGCATGGCACCACGACAATCGGCGTGGGGAATTGCGGTTTTGGCTTTGCCCCCTGCCATCCGCAGGACCGGGAGCGCTACATGCAGATGATGGAGACCACCGAACAGGTTCCCGTAAATGCGATGCGGACAGCGCTCGGCTGGGACTGGGTCAGCTTCCCCGAATGGATCGAGCATCTCAAGCGGGTGCCCAAGGGGGTCAACGTCGCCAGCTATGTTCCCCTCAATCCGCTCCTAATCTATGTGATGGGCCTCGAAGCAGCGAAAAGCCGTCCGGCAACTGCGGAAGAGCGGGAGCGCATGAAGCAGGAACTGCACGCCGCCATGGACGCGGGCGCAATCGGCTTCGGCTTTTCCTACCAGGGCGAGCATAACACCCACATCGACTGTGACGGCACCCCGATGCCGAGCGACACGATGAGCCGCGAGGACATTCTGGCGCTCGCGGAAGTGCTTCGCGAGCGCGGCGAAGGCTCGATCCAGGCCCTCGTCGATACCCCGGGTGCGCGCTTCGGTGAGATCGCGCTAGAGGTTGCACGGGTGTCGGGCCGGCCCGTCCTCCACAATGTCGTCATCGTCAACGACTTTCTGCCCACTTATCATGAGGAAGTCCTCGCTCTGGTCGACAAGGCGCGGGAAGAGGGGCTGGAAATCTTCACCCAGACCCTGACCACGCGCGGCTGGAACGAATTCAAACCGATGGACTGGGATATCTGGAACATCATCCCCGAGTTCCGCGAATTCACCTTCGCGGGCGATCGCGCGGCAAAAGTCGCAAAAGCGGCGGACGAGGATTATCGCACGCGCTTGCGCAACGTGTACAGGCCTGAACTGCTCGCACCGGCCGGCGGACCGCTCGAGCATTATGTCCTGAACGACGCTTGCGGCGTCGCCCCATGGAACCAGTATGAAGGCAAGTCGGTCGGCGAAATCGCGGCCGCCGTTGGCAATCGGCCCACGATCGACGTGTTTATGGATATCGTGGTCGATACCAATGCCGACAGCGATTTCCTCGTGGCCGAAGGCATGAGCTTTGACGACGAGAAAGTCGCACAGGTTCTCAAACATCCGTTCACCATTCCGGGAACCTCGGACGGCGGAGCGCATGTGAAATTCTGGGCTGGCGGTCAATATTCGACGGACGCGATCATCTGGATGGTTCGCGAGACCGGGTTGATGACGCTTGAGGAAATGCACTACAAGCTCAGCGCGGTTCCGGCAGAAGTGCTCGGACTCCACAACCGGGGCACGCTGGCAGCGGGGCAAGCGGCCGATCTTTTCATCTACGACTATGAGGCGCTCGACTATCCGCGGCTCAAATATGAGATCGCCCATGATCTTCCCGATGGCGACTGGCGGCGCGTCTGCAAGCCCCAGGGCATCGAGCGGGTGATGGTGAATGGCGAGACGACCTTCGTCAATGGCACCGAGTGCACTGGTGCGACACCGGGCCGACTGGTCGGGTCGGGCGGTGCCGACATGGATGAGCAGCTGATGCATCCAATGGCGATCGCCGCAGAATGATAGTGAATCTCCGGAAGGGGGCGCAGGCCGTCCCCTTCCACAGGGTCGCTAGTGCGGAGCCCGTGAGCCCGAGTCCCGGCACCTCGGCCGGGTGGGGTCAGCGTTTTCTGGAGACCAGGGCGATATCGAGATTGTGCTTGGCGACCGAGACGATCTCGACCGTTTCTACCCGGTGTACGCCGGATCGCCGCCGTAAATGCATGTGAATAATATCTGCCACGGCCTGACGACTTTGCGCCGCCACGAGCAGAACGATATTGAAGCGTCCTGTCATCAAGGCAGCAAAACTCACTTCGTCGAAACTGGCCATCGCCTCGACCACGTCGCGCGCCGTTTCGGGAGATGTCTGAACCCGCACCAGAACAGCGGTGGTCATTCCCAACGCGGCTGAATCAGCCACCGCCGTGATCTTCGCAGCGCCCGAATCGGACAGCTTCTTCAGGCGTTTACGGACCGCAGTGTCCGAGATACCCAACAGGCGCGCCGCTTCGCGGTTACTGATGCGCGCATCTTCGGCGAGGAGGCCAATGATACGCTGGTCCAGATCATCGAGGCGCATCATTCGGATCCCAGCTTGCCAAAGCGGGGATCCAGTTTCACGATCTCCAGCGCCGTATTGACCTCGTAGGAGGCGATGCCTTCGATCTTCGCAATCTGCTCGTCGACGATCCGCTGGAGCGCAGCGCCATCGGGCGCATTTATATTGGCGAAGATGTCCGGGCTGCTCATCGCCACCGAAACACTGGTGCATGCATCGAGCTTGGCGAGGTCTTCAGCGACATTTTCGGGCGTGCGGCCTTCAACATTGAGATCGACCAAAGCGAACACCGAATAACCCAGAGCGCGCATATCGCGCTGCATCATGACGCGCAGGATATTGGCATCTTCGAGCGCCCGGATCCGGTTCGCCACAGTAGGTTCGGAAACGCCGAGTGTTTCCCCGATGTCCTTGTTCGTTCTGCTCGGATTTTCCTGAAGCGCGGCAATGATCGCCCGATTGAGATCGTCGAGGATGTCGCTGCTCATGGATATCGCCCGTTTCCAGTTAGCCCGCTCCGGCGGATGCCGGCCACGTCTCCGTATCGGTTGTCAGCGCAGCACGCCAGCCCGGAAGTTTGCTCGCAATTCCCGGAGCCGAGCACGGACTTGGGCGGCTCCGGCTTAACGGCCCTCCCCAACCGCCCAAATCGCTTCCATACCAGCGAGGAATTCATCGCGCAGACCATCGGGAAAATTGCGCGACATCGACAGTTGGACGACCAGAAGCGGCAGCGTCACCGCCCTGCGGAAAAACTCGAAATGCTCGACCCTGCGACCCGTCACGCTTTCATAATGGGCCACCCAGCTCGCGTCATCGGGAATCCTGGCGGCGACTTCGGGCGCCGACACAGCTCGATAATAGGAATTTGCCATACATTGCATGGCAATGTCGTAAGCCGGAGCAACGATACCCGCGAGTTCCCAGTCGATGATCGCGCGTACCTCGTCGCCTTCGAGCATGTAATTGCCGAGACTTGGATCGCCATGGATCAGCGCCAGGTCATCATGATGAATATCGGGCTGGTTCGCAAACAGCCAGGACCGCAACCGCTCGAGCCGCTCGCGATGCGGCGGCTGCACCCACTCGACGGTTTCCCAATACCAGTTGATATAGCGTTCGAAATGGGTCCGGCCCGCAGCCTGGCGAACGCAGGACGCGACCGCGCTGCCTTGCCAGTCGGCGCCATGCACGCTGCCCAGGGCCCGGAAAATCGATGCGATCCGCCGCTCGCGCACATCGGGCGCCGCGTCGCCGATCAGCCCGGCGCTGAAGGGCGACGCGTGCGCGACATCGCCTTCGACCTTCTCCATGATGAAGCCCGGCAGCCCGAGCACGGCGCCGTCGGGATCGATCCAGCGCGCGCGCGGAACCGCAAGCCCGGCATCGGCCAGACGCGCCTGCAGTTCATATTGCTGCCTGATGCCATAGTCGAAGAATATGCGGCCCTCGTTGCGGAGCGGCGCATAGCGCAACACGAGCGGCTCGACCTTGCCCTCCAATATTGCATCGAACACGACAACGCCGCTCGACGCGCCCGCATTGGCGCCGCCACCGCGAACATTGGCGATTTCCACCGGCCCCGCGATGTCCGGCTGCTGTGCCAGGAAGCGGGCAATGTCCGCCGGGTCTATATCGGTAAAGTCCGGCTTGGTCGCCCGCATCACGCTCGCGATAACGTCCGGTTTCGGTGTCTCCGCCATCGCGCGCCTCAGTTCGCGCCGAGCTTCATCGACAGGCGGATGCCATAGGTCCGTGGCGGCGAGAATTGTCCGGAAACATAGGCCCCCGTTGCCGCTGCGACGCGGCTGTAGGCATAAAGCTTGTTCGTGATATTCTCGGCGAACAATTGCGCCTGGAACCGATCGCCCGGCGACGACCAGCTCAGGCGGGCATTCAAGATCCAATAAGGCGCTTCGCGGGTTTGCGATTGGAAGGGCGCCTCCCCATTGAACACATCATGGAAGATTTGGCTGGTGTAGGCCGCTTCGCCCCGGAGGGTGAAGGCGCCGGCGTTCGCGGTCTCTATCCGCTGCTGCGCTCCGAAGTTGAGCTTCCATTCGGGGGCCCGGATAAGGCGGTTCCCTTTGATGTCGAGCGTCGCAAGGCCGAGCGGGTCCTGGAGAAGCTGGCTGCCATATTCGCTGTGGATCCACGAACCGGACCCATCGAGCGAGAATCCGGCAAGGCCGCGCGGCGCGAGCATATACTCGGCCTCGATGCCGTAAAGCGTCGCATCGGCGGCATTCCTGATCGTCGAGGAATTGTTGAGATAGGTCGTGAACTGGATGTCGCTGAAATCATAATAGAAGCCCGCCAAATTGACGCGCAGCTGATTGTCGGCGAGCGTCGACTTGAGCCCGGCTTCGTAGGACCAGAGGATTTCGGGGTTGAAACTCCCCGTGCATTCCGCCGGATTGAACCCCCCGGCCTTGTAGCCCCGCGACACCTTTCCGTAGAGCATCGCGCGATCCGAGAGGTCGAAATCCACCCCGGCCGTTCCGGTCCACGCGGTCCAGCTCTTCTTCGACTGGGTTTCGCACAAGGCCGCAGTCGGTACGAAGTTGGAGTGGAGCCGCCGGAAGACGTCCTTTTCATCGCGCGTGTAGCGAAGGCCCGCGGTCACCCGCAACCGATCCGCGATCCGGTAGGTGACTTGACCGAAGCCCGCCAGCGAGGAGCTTTTCTGCTCGGCACCGAAGCCCAGAAAGGCGACGGGCGTCGGTTGCCCGCCATAAAGGGTATTGCCGAGCAGCGGATCGGACCCGAGGAGGAGGAGATTGGGGATGAGAGGCTGCGACAGGTCGAAGACCGGTGGCGGTGCCGCGGTGCCCAGGCTGGCGGAGGCAATGATGAGATCGCCGAGCGAGGGCAGATAGATGTCCGCTTTCAGACTTGCGCGGTCGTGCAGGTAAAAGACTCCTGCGAGCCAGTCCAGCCGGTCGTCGAACGCCTTCCCCGAGATATTCACTTCCTGCGTGAACTGCTTCGAGGTTTGCTGGATCGGATCCTCGTAGAGAATGGCCGCACTGCTGCCGTCATTGTCGGTCTGGATGAACAATTTGCTGAACCGATAAGCCGTGATCGACTTCAGCGATACATTCCCGATGTCCCAGTCGAGTGTCGCACTGGCCCCGCGAAGATTGACTTCGGTCCGCGACGGAAAGTCATTGGCAATGCGGGTCGATTTGGTGGGATCGCCTCCACGCAGCCCGGGCTCCGAGAGGCCAAACAGGTCGGAGATGCTTCGATTCCCCAGCAGCGCGAGGTCCGAGGGCGACAGGAGGCCGGGAATTCCGGCGAGCGCGGTTCCCGGAAGGGAGAAAATTCCGGTCGGCGTTTCGGGTGAGATGCTCGACGGCGTCGGGAGCGCATCGATGAACTGCTGTACCGCGGACGTAACCTGCCGTGACATGTCGCCGCGCAAGGTCAGCTTGATGTCGCTCGACGGCTCGATAAGCAGCGCAGCCTGGCCGCTCAGATGGTCGTTGGCATCGTACCGCTTGCCGTCGAAGACATTGAAGCGGTAGCCGTCTCTCCGGTCATATTTCACCGAGACCCGTGCTGCCACCTTGTCCGGCACGATCGCACCGGTTGCCCCGGCTTCCACCGCGACGCGATCGTAATTTCCATAAGTGAAGGCAAGATTGGCAGCCGTGTCGTAGGACGGCGGCTTGGTGATGTAATTGATCGTCCCGCCGGTCGAATTGCGACCGTACAGGGTACCTTGCGGGCCACGCAGAACTTCGATGCGCTCGAGGTCGAAGCTGGGGACGCTCTGGGCAAAGAGCTGACCCATGTAGACGCCGTCCTGGAACGTCGCGACCGTCGGCTCGCCGGCCGTAACCGTCAGGTCGGAGCCGATGCCGCGCATCGAAAGTTGCGAGTAGCCGGTAAGCTGGGCGAACACCAGCGACGGAACATTGTACTGCAACTGCTGAACGCCGTTGATCTGCTGCTGCTCCAGCGTCTCGGATGTGAAGGCGCTGACCGCAACGGGCGTGCGCTGGAGCGACTCGCTTCGCTTCTGGGCCGTGACGATGATTTCGCCCAGCTGCGACGGTTCGTCGGCCGCAGGCGCTTCGGGCGCCGTTTGGGCCCGCGCTGCCCCAGCCCATGCCAACACGCCGATCGACGCACAAAGTGCCAGTGCCTTGCTCCGCATTCCAATTCCCTCCAGGAAGCCGTCTCGCGGCTCGCCGTCGGCAGCGCTGCTGCCGCGTCGATGGAGCCTGAGACGCGATGATGAGGGGATGAGGCCATCCGCGATAGCGCGCGCCGATCGATGCATCTGCCCATCCGGTCTCTTGCCGTAGCGCATTGTCAGCCTCCTCCCATTGACCGCCGGAGATTGCCTCCGTGCATTCGCGACCCCGAAGGTTCGCGAGCTTCATAGTGGTGGCATCATTAGGATTAATGTCAACGCAAAATATATATACGATCGTCCATATAGTTATAATTCGACCTTAGAGCGCCATCAGGGGTTGGGGCAAGCTTCTCCCGCGGCGCGTTCCTGCGCCTTGCTGTTCCGGGCATGGCAAAAGGAGACGTACGGCACGGCCGACGCCTTCGATATCGATCGGGCCAGTGCTGACCGGCAGTCGGCTAAGTTGCGGGACGCAGGCTCTTCACCACGGCGTTGGCGAGATAATTCGAATATCCTTGCTTCATGGGCTCGTCGATCGCGCCGATGCCGAAGATATGCTGCATTTGATAACGGCCATGGAAGAATTGATCGCAGGCACCGACGATGTGAAAATAAAGATGAAGCGGATCGACCTTTGCGAAAACTCCCGAGGCCTGCCCTTCGGCGAGGATGTTCCGGAGAATCGTTGCCGCCCGCTTGCTGAACTCCTCCGCGATCAGCGGACCGTAGGTTTCGGGCTCTTCGGTGACGAGTTGGTGGGTCAGCGGGTTGATGAACGGGTAAGTGAAATAGCTGTCGATCATCCCGCGAACGAAGCCCGACAGCTTCTCTTCAGGCGACAATTGTCGCTGCGAGAAGGCATCGAGCTTTGATATGTCGCCGCCCAGAACCGAGCGAAGCAACTCCATCATCAGCCCCGCCTTGTTGCCGAAATAGTAGCTGATCAGAGCAGAATTGAGATCGGCCCGCCGTGCAATATCGGCGAGCGAAACATCAATTGATCCTCGCTCAACCATGAGATTGGCCGTTGCCTCAACCAGCCGATCGCGCGGCGGGGTTTCCGGCTCGGCTGTCTTGGCCCGTCGGCCTCTTGGTTTCATCGCAGGCGCCCTCATCGATCTCCCCAGCGCTTCCTGAATTCGGTCCTGTCGTGCCGACAGGACTCAAGCATACCAGCCGCACCGGCTTTAACAATGGCATAGCGACCGCCTGGGCCGCGCGGCGATGCCAGTATTGCACTTGGAGACCGCGGCGCAGTCTCGCAGGTAGACCAGGCTCGAAAATGGCTTGAGGCGATAAAAACATCTCATGCTCTGTATCAGCGGTTCCCCGAGCCGCTCCGTCCTCGCTTTGCGCCACATCGCAAGATTGCCCACCTGGAGCCCTTGGCGCGCGGAATGACCGCACCGCCGAGATGCAAACTTGTCATCGTTTAATTAATCGAGTAATTTTAGGCTCGGACCGCGGCCGGCTCGATCCTGCGAAGATCGGGTTTTGATCCCGAATCCTGAGGCCTCGAGATGTTGAAGGTAAAAAAATAGTGGAGAGACCGATGAGCCTGTATTCTGCGATTGATTTGCCCCATCACCCTGGAAATCATCCGTTCTGGCAGGAATCCTGGGTATTGGTGTTTCGTGATCCGGACACTGGCCTCGTCGGCTTCCTGCGCACGGGATCCTATGTGAATCAGAAGACCACGCAGACGCATTGGGGGATGGCATTCCCCGACGGAACCCGCTTCCGTCGCCACCTGCTCGACCGTCCTCTGGAGGCAGGCGATCGAACCGATGTCATGGCCAGTTCCGGAACGATGCGATTCACGATTCCCGATATGGAATATTGTCGCTTCGAGGCGTTCGACGACGATGCGGAAGCGGACCTGCGCATCTATGATTGGTATCCTTCGCAGGAATGGGAGGTGGTCGGAGGACCGGGTCATGGAACATTGACTTCGGGAGGCGACGATCATGGCCACCCGGAAAGCGCCGGCCGGGTGGAAGGCCGCGTCCGGATCGGCGACCGGGTGGTCACGATCGAGAATGGCATCGGCTACCGCGATCATGGCTACGGACCGCGCCCGCTACCGATGTTTCGCTCGGCGCGCTGGCATGCCGGCACGGTGGGCGAGAAGCTGAGCTACTCGCTGCTCACGATGCAGGCCGAGGATGGCGCCTTCGCCAAGATGGGCTATGTGATGCTCGATGGAAAGCGCGAGCCTATCCGGGATTTCCATACCGTCAATTGCACGCTGGGCGACGGCCTCTCGTCGATCGGCGGCTGGACTGTGGCGCAGCTCGAGAACGGCCAGACCCTTCGTATCGACGTCGAAGCTGTCGATGGCGTCGTGACTTCCACAGACCTCAACAATGGCGGTCCGAACTCTTCTCCGGCAGGGATCGAAGTTCTGTCTATCCCCAGGTGGCAAGGCCTGGAGGGCGTGTGCGATTTCAACATGATCGATAATGCCCATCGCGGCAATCAGGCGGTGTCGCACCTCTTTCTCGCCAACACGAACGACGGAATTTCCCAGCGGGGATTTGACCCCTCCTGGCTCCGCTAAAAAAGGCAGGCGACCGCGTATGTAACTGCTGCGGTCGCCGCAGCCGCAAGGACTCGCGATCTCGCGAGCGTCGCAGTGCGGAGAGGACGCTCGGGGTCGAGCGAACAAGTGGACCCTAAATTTCAGTCGATCGTGCCCGACGGCGGCAGCAAAATCTCCAGTCCGACCCTGGCGGCCAAATCCGCGGCGATCTTCGGCCCGCGTTCGATGACTGGCAACAACTGGCGCAATATGGGCTCCGGGAAATGCCGGAACGTCAGCACGTTGATGACCGCCAGCCGATAGGCCGTAAACAGCTCGAAATAGGGCATGTTGCGAAGCTTGCGCCCCGACAGTCGCTCATATTCTGCAATCCGCTGCTGATAACTCAGCGTCCCTTCCAGAGCCGGGACATCATTCTGGATGATCTGGTCGCCCATATGCGTGAAACAGACATCGCATTCGGGCGTCCCGAGAAAGCTCATCTCCCAATCGACCACGGCCGACACCGCAGTCCCGAGATAGAGATAATTGCCGAAGTTCGCGTCGCCATGACACAGGACCGTATCAATGTCGGCCGGCTCATTTGCGACGAGCCAATCCCGGAGCGGTCGCAGCGCTTCGAGATAGGGCTTGCAGTCGGCATATTCGAGCGAATCCCAATACCAATTTACCTCGCGCTCGATCGGACGCGCACCCGCCGCGCGCTTTTCCAGCCATTCGAGCCCGAGCGCCCGCCAGTCCAGCGCATGCACGCGCGCGAGCGCTTCGAGATAGCCCAGTTGCATCTCGCGCCGCGCTGCCGGCTCAGCGTCGGCGATGATGCCCGAAGTCATCCAGGTCATCGGCGCGCTCGCCCCCTCGACCATTCCCATCACATAGCCCGGGCGACCGAGAAGGTTGCCGTCCGGATCGAGCCAGATCTGTGGCGGAACCGGCACATCGGTGGCTTCAAGCGCGCGCTGCAGGTTGAACTGCGCGGTGACGTCATAGGCGTGGAACAGGCCGCGCGTCGGCATGAAACGCAAGACGAGACCCGACGAGCGCGGCTCGCCGTCTTCGGTCCAGCTTGCCTCGAACAGAAGAGTTCCGTTCGAACCACCCGCAGCTGTGCCGACTTCGCGCACGTTGGCGACTCGGACGTCCGAGACTCCCGCCTGCGCGCCGATAAACTGCATGAGCCGGTCGCCCCATTGATCGGGAGTGGTTTCGGCGAACCGCGCACCACGCTGATGCTTGACGATAGCTGCGCCAATCTGATCGACATCGAGTTCCGACATGACTCTCCCGTTTCTGTTCTGCCGCGCGGCCGGCTCTCGACCGCAGGTTGGCGCCCATCGCCCAGGCGGGATCCTCGGGCGATCATCCGCGGTGCTCGAACGATTGTGCCATGTTTCGTGACCGCAGACGACGCTCCCGCAACGAGGGCGAAGCACCATCGGGCCGATTGAGCAGCGAAAGTCAACGGATAATTAATTGAATACCTAAAAAATTCGTGGCGCGTGCCCGCTGCCCGTTCCTCCGCCGCAACGCACCGTTAAACCCGCCGCAGCAGCAGCCCTGTTGACGGCGGAAAGAAAATATAATTAGATGAGTAATTAATGAACGAACGATTTCCCGGGTTTCGAGGAATCGCGCGCAATGCGCAATGAAGGGACGAGGCCATGGAAATTTCGAAACTGTCACCGCTGCCGGATGATGTCGAGCTTCCGCACGATCCTGGGGAAGATCCGCAATGGCAGGAAAGCATTGTCCTTGGCTGGGCCGATCCCTCCCAGGAAATCGGCGGCTTCATCCGGATCGGCCATCAACCGAACCTCGGCCTTACCCGGTCCTGCTTTGGCGTGACCTCGCGTAACGGGCTCAACTATTCCCGCACAGCTGAAGGGCTTCCCCTTCGCGAAGCCGACCGGTCCGTCGACACGTTCCATGCCGATGGTTTCCAGTCCGCCACATTCGGCGTCCGCTCAAGCCGGTGGCGTGCCAGCGACGAGAATGTCGATCTCGATATCCAGGTCCGCGATGTGCACGCACCCTATGATTTCTGGGACCTCACTGGCATGCGGAACGAAACGAGCCGCGTGATGGCAGCCAATCATCTCCAGGCCGGCGGCACTTTTTCCGGGTCCGTTCGGATCGGCGACGAGCCCGAGCGCGCCATTTCGGGCTTTACCTATCGCGACCATAGCTGGGGCCCACGGCACATGGATAACCCCAATGCCGACATGTCTGCCGCCTGGTGGCTCGTGGGCTCGCTTGGTGAGGATTTTTCTTTTGGCTTCGGCGGCGGGCGTATGCGCTCCGGGCTCGAAAGTCTTTTCGGCTATATCGTAAAGGATGGCGAAGTGGACACCGCCGTGATCGAGGATGCGTCCGTGCTGATGGCATTTGACGGGCTATCCAATCGGGGCGGAACCGTCGTGGCCGTTTCGGAAAAATTTGGCCGGCTGACGTTCGAGGCCGAAGGATATGGCAATGTCTGGCTGGAACTTGGTCAGAAGCATTTCGAGATGGCGATGCCATGCACAATACGTTGCGGCAATCGCACGGGCGGTGGCCTCATCGACACGATCTTGAACCCACGCAATGGAACCGATCGTCCGACCTTCGTGGCGAGCGGCAGACTCGACAACGGTCTTTACCGCAGCCGGGCCGGGTTGAATCATCCATGAGCGGCTCGCAGACGATCGACCGCGAGGCGATGCGGAAAGGCCTTCGGGCCTGGCTGCGGCAGAAATTCGCCGAACTGGGCGACCTGACCTTGTCGCCCCTGCGTTTTCCCAGCGGCACGGGTAACTCCGCTGAAACGATGTTCGCTACCATGGCTTATGAAGCCGATGGCGAACATCGTGAACGCGCACTCGTCATCAGGCGACAACTCGCCGGGACGGACCTTTTCCTGGACGCCGATATCAGGCTGCCGCACCGGATGATGGAGGCGCTCGCGCTCCACCCCCATATTCCTGCCCCGCGCGCGCTCGGTGTCGAACCCGACCCGGCGCCGATCGGGAGCCCCTTCCTCGTGATGGAGGCGATCGAAGGACGGGTCGTTGACCAGGTGCCGAATTATAACGTCGAAGGGTGGCTCGCCGATTTGCCGATCGAACAGCGACGCGACATATGGCTGCGAGCGATCGGAACGCTGGCGCGGCTCCACCGGATCGACTGGCGGCAAGGCTTTTCCTTTCTGGACGACCGCCAGCGGGGCGAACCCGGCATCGATCAGTTCCTTGCCTGGACCAGAGACTGGTATATCTGGGCCAAAGCTGGTCGCCGGCTCGAAGTTGCCGACGCCGCCCTCGACTATCTCATGGCAAACAAGCCCCGGGACACCGATGTCAGCGTCCTTTGGGGCGATCCGACACCTGCCAATATGATGTTCGGACCCGACCTCAGCGTAGCAGCCCTGATCGACTTCGAAATGGCTTCCCTCGGTCCCGGCGAAGCAGATCTCGCATGGTGGCTCGAGGCCGAGGAAAATTTCTCGACGCTGTCGGGGGTAGCGCGGCTCGAGGGTCTGCCAAGCCGCGCCGAGATCATCGCCCATTACCAAGCCGAACGCGGTCGGCCGGTTGCCGATCTGGACTATTATTCGATGCTCGCCTGGTTCCGCATGAACATCGTGGGAATTCGCTTCTCGGATCGCCTCGTCGGCGAAGGGCGGATGCCAGCGGGGACGGACGTGCTGACAAACAATCCCGCGACGATGCTGATGGCGCGCAAACTCGGTATGCCGGACGCATCGCCGGGCGAAGGTTTCATGGCGATGGTCAATGGCATGGCCGGTGCGGGGGCGTGATCTTTAGTCATTACAAACAGAAAAGAAGGGATTGAGGTAATGGAAGCCGTGTTCTCGGATCATTGGGATTGCCCGCACCAGTTCAGCGACGAACCTAGCTGGCAGGAGAGCGATTGCTACTGGTTCTATGATGTCAAATTGGGCGTGGGAGGCTTCCATCGCATCGGCCAGAAGCCGAACAAGGGCACGGGCCAGCTGATGCTGTTCGTCTTCAAGACGGGCGGTGAACGCTTTGTCCTCAACAGCGCCCCGCGCAACGAGGTAAAATTAGGTGCGGACGCGCGCCAGTCCCGCAAGCAGGTCGTTGGCAGCCACACGGCCGAGGCTCTCGGCGACGGCAGGATGCGCTACACCTGGGACGAGCCTGAGTCTTCGGCTGATATCGAATTTTACGAGAGCTTCTATACACCGCGCAACTGGCCGTCGGGCAAGAATACAGAGCATTTCGAAGAAGCTACCAATTCCGATGGTCACCTCGAATGCGGCGGCCGCATTCGCGGGAAAGTCCGAATTGGCGACAATGAATATGAAATTGACGCTCTTGCCCATCGCGACCGGTCATGGGGGAAGCGCAGCGACAGCGCGCCCATGATGCATCGATATCGCATGTATACCGGCACCTGTGGTTCCGAACTCAGCTTCGCGGGCTTCTTTCTCGATTTCAACGAAACGACCCCGATGACAATGGGCTTCGTCGATCGCAACGGCAAGCAGGAGGCGATCACCAACCTGCGGGTTGCCGTGACCTTTGATTATGATGGCCTGACTCCGCTCGGGAGCATCGGCATCATGACGCTTGAGTCCGGCGAGCAGCTCAGGATCGAATCCAAGGTCGTTCAGGGGTTCCTCACACCTCTGCCGGCGATGGGCACATTCTCGCAGGACAATATCTCGACCTTTGAATATGGCGGGAAAACAGGGTTCGTCGATCTCGAAATGTGTACGAATCCTGGCCGGGGTTCATATATCCCGAACCAGGCGGACGTCAGTTTTCTTGCGATTGCCGAGGGGCTCAGCAAGGCCGAGGATTATATTATTTGAATCGACGTGGGTTGCCGGCGCCCGGAAAAGGCGCCGGCACGGCGACGCCCAGCCGGCAATCGCGTTTGAGAATGCGCGAAAGTGCCGGACCCGATGCTAATGATAGAGGGGCCGCGCAGCTGGCAAGCTGCGCGGTCCCTGTCCATTGTGTTGCTTCTCGGGCCGGGTGCTGTCCGCCATGCCCCGATCCGCGGCGTCAATCGCCGTATATGCGTTTCGCGTTGGCGAGTTCGGCATGAAGGTGGGCGAGATAATAGGTCCAGACCTGTTCGAAGGCTGGCTGGAAGCTCCGCCCCGATAGCAGGATGCACTGCGTCTTGAAGAGAGGAAACAGTTTGAAAAAGTCATAATGTTCCGCCGGAGCGCCGGCCTCTTCCTCGAACCGAGCAAGATATTCTGCCTCGGTCGGTGTCCCGTCGACATGCTTGTCGAGCTGTTTCATCGTCTCGGTGAGGAAGACGATGAGCGCAAGGTCGGCCTCATTATGGCCGAGATAGGCGAGTTCCCAATCGAGCACCGCCGCAAGCCGCCCGTCGCGAAACATCACATTCGCGATCTGGGAATCGCCCTGTACAAGCGTTCCCTCGCGAACGGCTGGCTGGTGCGCGACCATCCAGCGGTGAGCCTCGACGATGGGCTCGAGCTTCGGATCGTCCGGCTCGGAGCTTAGCCTTGCTTCCGCGAGGAACCAGTTGAGTTCGCGTTCGATATCGGTTTCACCGCTTCCGCGCGCGAGCAGATGCGGCAGTTCGTCGCGTCCGATCGCCTCGCGGCGCAGGCGACCATGAAAGCCAGCGGCCTCGAGCATCATCGCCTTGCGCGCTTCCGGACTGACGTCGGCGAGCGGCCCCTTGGAGTACATTGCGGACGCGGGAGGCGTGCCCTCGATCCGCGCCATGACGAAAGACGGATAGCCGACAGCGGAACCGTCCGCGTCAAGCCATAGCGGCTCGGGCACGGGCAGACCGCGCTTGTATGCCGCGACGAGAGTCAGGAACTCGTCAGAAAAGCTCTTCTGCTTGATCATGGTCGTGCCAGGTGCGTAACGCGCGACCATGCCTTCCCGGCGACGCTCGCCGCTCCGCCCGAACTCGGCCGTGAACAACAGGATGCCGTTACTGGCACCGGATGATTGCGGGACAATGAAATTGCTGAGCGTGACGGGGGGTTCGATGCCGGGCTGCGCAGCAATGAAGGCTGCCAGCCGATCTGCGTCAATTTCCGGGTAGCCCGACTTCGCAGCCGCGACCGACTTGTCGTAGAACCCCTGCAATTCTTCAGTTTCCGCACTCATTTCAAATCAACTTTCCGTGTTCAATATTCTTCGGCGACGGGCCGGCCCGCAGGCCGGCCCTGGTGCCTCAGCGGATTTTCAGTGCCAGTTCCACACCATAGGTGCGTGGCGGATTATAGACCCCCGTGACCCCATTGAGCTGCACCACAGTCCCCTGGATATAATTTGTCTTGGTGATGTTCCGGACAAAGCCACGCACGGTGACCAAATCATTGGGTTCGTACGTCACGAATGCATTATACAGTTCATATGCCTTCTGCCGCAGCGAGGGATCATTATATTCGCGGAGGCGGTATCCGCTTGTAAAATAGGCCTCGCCGCGAAGCGTGATCTTGCCCGAACCGACGGGAAATTCGAGTTGCGTGCCGATCGTACCGGACGCACCCGGAGCCTTGTTGAGAGCCCGTCCCGCCAAATCGGTACCATCGGGCTCGCCAAAGATCGCGCCACCCGTCGACAGGAAGCGCTTATATTCGCTGTGTACGAAGCTCGCGTTGCCATCGAAGCTCAGCATATCATTGACCTGCAGCCGCCCGTCGATGTCCAGCCCGTAGATCTCGCTTTTCGGAGCGCCTACGACATTGGTCCCGAATATCGTCGACTGCTCGACCGAGATATTCTTGTAATCATAGTAGAAGGCCGAGAGGTTAAGCGTCGCACGCCTGTCAAGAAACCGCGTCTTGAGTCCCGTCTCGATGGCGTTGACCGTTTCCGGTTTATACTGATTGCCGCAGGTACTGTTGGAAAAGCCGCCGGACTTGTACCCACGCGACAACTGCCCATAGGCCATGACATCGTCCGACAGATCATGCTGCAGGCCTATGCGTCCCGTAGCCGACCAGTCGGTCACGCGCTGAAGCGGTGCGCCCGGACTGCAATCGGTCTGAACGACCGTGCCGCCGGGAAGCTGGAACGTCACCAACAGATCATTTTGCGACCGCTCGTAAAGACCCCGGACGCCACCAAACAGCCGGGTAGCGTCGCTCACGCTGATCGTGGCATCTGCGAATATGGAGGCGCTTTCGCGCTTCGAGCGGCCGTTGGACACACGGATGAGTGCGGACGGGCTGCCAAGCAGCCGTCCGTCGAGGGTAACTGAGCCGGTCGTTCGGTTGATTTCATTATAGTAAAAGGCCCCCACCAGCCAGTCCACCGGCCCACTGTCGCCCTTGAGGTTGAATTCCTGTGAGAAGGTCGAAACCCGGACACCCTGGGCGATCGGAATGGTCAGATTTGCAAAGATCGGGTCATTCGGATTTCCTTGCGCCAACGAGTCCAGCGAATTGTAATTGACGCGCAGGCGAGAAGCGCCGGTGATCGAGACAAGATTTACGTTGCCGCCGAGATCGAACGTGTTTTTCAGCGATGCCAGCGCGATGGACCGATTGCCGTCAAAAATGAGCGGTGAGTTCAACCGGCGAGGGGTGACGATCGTATCCTGGATCGGCAAGGACAGGCGGTTGAGGTCATAGGGCTGACGCACCGGGCCGTTGCTGGCTTCGCGCCGGTAGGTCAGGCGCGCTTCCATATCCCACCCGGGCGACACGTCGGCGTCGATACCGAAACGGCCACCGATGTAGCGCAGATCGTCGAGATCCTGGCCGGTCTGGAGATTCTTGACATAGCCATCGCGTTGGCCACCTTCGATGTAGAGCCGCGCGCGCACTCCGTCGCTAAGCGGGCCGCTGACATAAGCCGAGCCTTTGAGGTCGTCATAATTCCCGTAGCCCGCCGTAACGCCCGCTTCGAACTCGCGGGTAGGCGCCGCCGATATGAAGTTGACGATACCCGCCGTGGAATTCTTGCCGTAAAGTGTCCCTTGCGGGCCACGCAGCACTTCGATCCCGCCAAGGTCGAACTGGCCGAGGCCAGCGCCCTGAGGGCTCGAAAGATAGACGCCGTCGAGATGCAAGGAGACCGAATTTTCGCCCGCGCCGGTCGTGAAGGTGGTGCCGACGCCGCGAATGGAAATGTTGGAGTTGCCGGAAACAGGGTCGAACTTGAGGCCCGCAACCGCCCCCTGAAGCTCTTCAAGACCGCCAATCTGGCGATCCTCGATCATGCCCGCGTCGAGCGCGTTAATTACTGCAGGAACATCTTGGAGATTCTGGGACCGCTTCTGAGCTGTCACAATAATTTCGTTTAGCCCCGTCGAACTTCCATCGGTGTTGGCCGAGGCATCACGGCTTGCTGGCGCCTCGCTTCCCTCGATAGTGTCAGCCGCGCTGGCAGACGTCGATACACCGAGCATGATGCCCGCCATTGCCAACGCGGACACTGTGGCAAGCTGGTTTGATCGATTAATCACTTCAGTCTCTCCCTTCCCATTCGCGCGTCTCGGCGCGCATCCTTATTTTTGCGGGCTGTGATCTTTGAGGCGCAGACATGCAGCGTGCCCAGCGGCTAAGCGGTAGGCGCCGCACACCCGGCTAAAATCTTCAAAAATATATGATTTTCCATCCTCCCGTCGACTAGCTCAAGCCAGCCCCGAAACCCGCATAGTTTCAACTGGTCTGCGCCAGCATTCAGGCATAAATCCCCCAAGTGGTCATAATTGTCAATATAATAACGTTTTCGCCCAGTTTGCTTTTCAATTCGCCCCTTGAGTTGGGCTGATTGATCGGAAAATGAAGTTTGATCGCACCCCGCAAAGCGCTCGATCCTGATTTGCCGGCAGACTTGTCCGCGCCGGAAACGCAGCATCCGCCACATCAGAAATGGCAACACGCCGCTAAGAGGGACCTGGGCCGGCAAGATCGGGACCTTGGCAAAGCAGTTGTTACGGCTCGACCTGATGCTGCTCGATAAGCTTGGATATCCGCCCTTCAGACGAAGGGAGGGCGCTGCTCCCTCTGATCAGCAAGGCCTATGAGCGCTTCAGTGTGCACATCACTACAAACCCCGCGTTAGCAGACTGGCCCATCATCTTCGGTGATCCCAAGATGACTACGGCGCTGCTCGACCGCGCGATCTCGTCAGGACCGGGGAGGAAAGCCAGCGATGTCAAACGGCGTTCAAAAGGGACCCCCGATCGGCGTCGAAGAGGGACCCCTTTTTCGGATATGATGCTGGTTAGTTGAGGGTCGCCTTGCGCTGCGTGCGGCGGAGGGCGGGCGTAGCCCGACCGGAGGCGCGCGCAGCGCAAGATAGATTTTTGAAGGCGCCGAAGGTGGCGGTCAGCTGCGGTTTTTGAAGCGCCAGCTGTCGTTGCCCGTCTCGATGATATCGCAGTGGTGGGTGACGCGGTCGAGCAGCGCCGTAGTCATCTTGGGATCACCGAAGACGGTGGGCCACTCGCCGAAGGCGAGGTTGGTGGTGATGATGACGCTGGTGCGCTCATAAAGCTTGCTGTTGAGGTGGAACAGCAACTGCCCTCCGGAGCGGGCGAACGGCAGATAACCGAGCTCGTCGAGCACGATCAGGTCGAGCCGCGACAGCTGCGCCGCCAGGGTCCCCCCCTTGCCGATCCGGGTCTCCTCTTCGAGGCGTGTCACCATCGACGCGAGCCTTTGTGCCGTGGGCACGAGGTTTTTACGCCCTAGAATCCGGTGATTGCTGGGTGATTGCTGGGTGATTGCTGGTTGGATTACCACTGGGATTATTCCCCATAAAATCTATATTTTACAATATTTTAATTGAATAGGGGCATGAAATCTGGTATTTCCGCTACCGGCGCCGCTAATCACCAAATTCGCGACGCACATACAAATGGGGCGGCCTCGTTATGAGTGCCGCCCCAGTTTAGTGGAACCGTCGGGGAGAGGGAGAGGACGGTCCGGAGATTGGTGTCAGTATGTCTTAGCGCGAAGCCATGCGGCTTTCGGTTTCGACTTCGGCGACGCCGGCAATCTTGAGCGCGGCGCGGAACTGCTTGGCGGCGGCGCGTTCATTGCCCGCTTCGCACAGCTTCTTGCCGGTCGAAACGAAGCGCTTGGCGCTCGCCTGCTTGCCGCCTTCGACGCCGGTCGCGGCGACATGGGCCTGTTCGGCCAAGCCAGCGCAACGATAGTCGCCGCCCGACTGGGCGTAAGCGGGGGTTGCGGTTGCCATCAGGCCGGTGAACGCCAGCGCCGAGGCGGCGACAATGGCGAAAGCGGCAGGAAAGCGGCGGAAAGAGGAGATCTGATAGGCCA
The DNA here is from genome assembly GCF_003609815.1 of Sphingopyxis sp. EG6. Taxonomy (NCBI): domain Bacteria; kingdom Pseudomonadati; phylum Pseudomonadota; class Alphaproteobacteria; order Sphingomonadales; family Sphingopyxidaceae; genus Sphingopyxis; species Sphingopyxis sp. EG6. The sequence continues at coordinate 183,710 of NZ_AP017603.1, read as the reverse complement.
TGGGAGAGATTCCTTTCGTTTTGTTGTGCAACCTTTTTAGGCGCGGTTGCGCAGATAGATAATCCTCTATAATCTGCAAGTGCTTTGAAGCAGGATTTAACAATCCCCCATGGGGCGCTCGACGGGATCGAAGCTTTCCTGCGCGTCGCGGAAAGGCGCAGCTTTTCCGCCGCCGCATCCGACCTCGGGGTATCCCCCTCGGCGATCAGCCAGACAATCAAGGGGCTGGAGGCGCGCGTCGGGGCGCCCTTGTTCATGCGCACGACGCGCAGCGTCGGGCTGACCCAGGCGGGCGAGATGTTCTTCGAGCGCGCCGCCCCTGCCTATTCGGGACTAGCCGAGGCCTATGAAGCCGCCCGCAACCTGGGCAACCGGCCCGCCGGACGGCTGCGCATCAACCTGATGCGCGGCGCGATCCAGCCAATGTTCGAGCCGATCCTGGCGGGTTTTTGCGACGCGTACCCCGAAATCGAGCTGGAGATTTTTGGCGATGACGGCCTGAGCGACCTCAGCGCCGGGGGCTTCGATGCCGGAGTGCGGATGGGCGAATCGCTCGACGCGGATGTGATCGCGGTGCGGCTGACGTCGCCGTTCCGTTTCACCGTCTTTGGCGCCCCAAGCTATTTCGAGCGGCATGGCCGTCCGCGCGATCCGGCTGACCTGCGCCATCACCGCTGCGTCCGGTTGCGGCTCGCGAGCGGGGGATTGCTGCCCTGGTCGTTCATGGAGGGCAATCGCGAAGCCGAAGTGCCGGTAACCGGCCCGGTGATCGTCAACGAACAATCGGCGATGATCATGGCGGTGCGCAGCGGCGTCGCGCTGGGCATAACTGCCGAACCGGTGCTCAAGGAACATATCGAGCGCGGCGAGCTGGAAGTCGTCTTGGGTGAACGTGCCGTGTCGACCGCGGGGCTGTTTCTTTATTACCCGAGCCGCAAACAGGTCATGCCGAAACTGCGCGCGTTCATCGACTACGCGCGCGACCATCTGCCCGACGACCTGAGCCGCTGACCCGCCGCCGACCGCTCCATTGGGCGCGCAAACAAATCCCTTCATCGGCAGCAGAAAAATTGGACTCGCATCGCGCGCCGAATCCCGGCAGCAGGTTGTCAACTAAAAGGGTTGGGATGATTTGATGAGCGAATTTTTTGCGACGATCGACTTTACCGCCCTGCTGCCCTTCATCCTGATTGGCTTTGCCGCGCAGCTGGTCGATGGCGCGCTGGGCATGGCGTTCGGCGTGATCTGTAACACGCTACTCGTCGCAGTCCTTGGTGTACCCCCGGCGACCGCGTCGGCGCGCATCCATGTCGTCGAGATTTTCACGACCGGCGCGTCGGGGCTGAGCCATTTGTTCCACCGCAACATCGACTGGCCGCTGTTCTGGCGGTTGTTGATTCCGGGCGTGATCGGCGGGGTGCTGGGCGCCTATGTCCTGACCTCGCTGCACGCCGATGTCGTGAAGCCGTTCGTCCTTGGGTATCTGGTGCTGATCGGCGTGTGGCTGCTGGTGCGCGGCCTGCTTTACCCGCCGAAAATCTCGAAGCCGAAGGTCGTTGCCCCGCTGGCGGTCGTCGGCGGCTTTCTCGACGCCGCGGGCGGTGGCGGCTGGGGACCGGTCGTGACGTCGAACCTGCTGGTCCAGGGCGGCGAACCGCGCAAGATCGTCGGCACCGTCAACAGCGTCGAATTTTTCCTGGCCGTCGCGGTATCGGTCGCGTTTATCGCCAATCTGGGGTTCGAGGAAATCCTGGGCCCGACATTGGGCTTGATCATCGGCGGTGTCGCCGCGGCGCCGCTGGGAGCCTATATGGCCAAGCGCTTTTCGCCCAAGGTGATGCTGGTCATGGTCGGTGTGGTGCTGACCGCGACGAGCGCGTTCGGGCTGTATCGGGCGTTGATTTGATAGAGCCGTCGGTTACGGAACCCTGATCCTCCCTGTGGCGAAGCCATTGGGAGGTGGCGGCGCGAAGCGCTGACGGAGGGGCTGTTGCGCTACCGTCGTCGCCCCTCCACCGTCGCCTGCGGCGACGGTCCCCCTCCCCATCGCTGCGCGACAGGGAGGATTTAAGATTCGCTACCCGTTGGCCCGCCAACCACTCAATTCGCCGGCTTCGTCTCGTCGATCTTTTCGACCCATTCCGGGTAAAAGCTCGGCTCGCGTGCCGACCAGCCCGGTGCGGTCGCGGCGGCTTCGCTGATCGACTGAAGCAGCAGGCGGCGCTTGTCGGGATGCAGGTGCGGCAGCGACGCGGCGGCACAGAAAGCACCGGGCAGCCACGGCCGCGCATGCGCGCCGAGCAGGCGTTCGTAGAGGAAACGGTAGGAGGCAAAGCCCGGCAACCGGTCCTGCCCGAGGTCAAACGCCGACACCGCGACGAGCGGCGCCATGAAGCCTTCGAGCGCGTCAAGGCCGCTGTCGTCGGGAATATGGGCGCGAATGTCGGTGATCCGCTGATAGACGCGCGCTTGGACGCGGATCGCGGTTTCCTCGACCATGTCGCGCGACCAGCGGGCGATCGCATCTTCGCGTTCCAGCCCAATGTCGAGCGAGCGGCGGATATACCGCTGCGTCGCCGCAGGGAAGCCTGCAAATTCCTTGATTTCCGCAATCGACAGATCACCGGCTGCCGGTCCCGAACGCGTCGCCATGGTCGTGCTCCTGCACGGCGCCCGGGGAGCCATCCCCCCGGAGGCCTGCAACTCTGCAATGTGCCACTAAAACAGTTAGCGGCGGGTTAACCATGGTGTCGGCGATCGTTCAGCCAGTCGAGGGGCGTTGCGCGGCGGCGCGAGCGGGCCTAATCAGCGTGCCTTGAAACCATAAGACACTTGCAGGTCCATCATGTCGCACACACCGCAGCCGGTCATTTCCACCACCGGCCTTTTCACCCCCGCCGAGCGTATCGCCAACGAAGAACTTGTCGCAAGTTTTAACGCCTATGTTGCGTTGCACAATAGGGAAAATGCCGCCGCAATCGCGACCGGCGAAATCGTCGAACTGGCTGAATCGAGCGTGGAATTTATCGAAAAGGCGAGCGGTATCGGATCGCGCTTCGTCGTCGACAAAGCGGGCATATTGGACCCCGAGCATATGGCGCCGCGGCTGCCCGAACGCAGCAACGACGAGCTGTCGATGATGGCCGAAATCGGCGTTGCGGCAGCCAAGGACGCGCTGGCGCGCGCCGGGCGCAACGCGGCTGACGTCGACGCGGTGCTGTGCGCGGCGTCGAACATGCAGCGCGCCTATCCCGCCATGGCGGTCGAGATCCAGGATGCGCTGGGCATCGACGGTTTCGGTTTCGACATGAATGTCGCCTGCTCGTCGGCGACCTTCGGGATCCAGACCGCCGCCGATTATATTCGCGCGGGCCATGCCCGTAGCGTTCTCGTCGTGAACCCCGAAATCTGTTCGGGGCATTTGAACTGGCGCGACCGCGACAGCCATTTCATCTTTGGCGATGTCGCCACCGCGATCCTGGTCGAAGACAAGGCGATTGCGCCCGCGGGGCATTGGGACATTCTCGGGACGAAACTGAAAACCGTCTTTTCGAACAATATCCGCAACAATTTCGGCTTCCTCAACCGCGCCCACGGCGGGATCGACCAGGACGGGCCGAAGACCGACAAATTGTTCGTCCAGGAAGGCCGCAAGGTGTTCAAGGAGGTGGTGCCGATGGTGGCGAACATGATCGTCGAGCAGATGGAGGTGCTCGGGCTGGAGGGCAGCGACATGCGCCGCCTGTGGCTGCATCAGGCAAACACCAACATGAACCGGCTGATCGCGCAGCGCGTGCTGGGTCACGAGGCGAGCGAGGACGAAAGCCCGACGGTGCTCGACACCTATGGCAATACATCGAGCGCGGGGTCGATCATCGCCTTTCACCTGAACCATGAAGACATGGCCCCCGGCGATACCGGGCTGATCTGCTCGTTCGGGGCGGGCTATTCGGCGGGGACGGTGTTTGTGCGGAAGACCTGAAGTGGAAAATCGTCGCCCCCGCGAAGGCGGGGGCCGCTGTCGGCGTAGCCTATGGTTGCTGGCGGCCCCCGCCTTCGCGGGGGCGACGATCCCCGTTACGGCACAAATGTCGTGAACAAATAGATCGCGAACAGCATCAGGTGGATCACCCCCTGCAGCACGGTGGTGCGACCGTTCGCCAGCGTCTGTGACGCGACGATCAGCGACAGGAACAACAGCACGGTCGATTTGGCGTCAAGGCCGAGGCTGATCGGCAGGTCGGTGATGATCGACAGCACCGCGACCGCGGGGATGGTGAGCCCGATCGTCGCAAGCGCCGACCCCAATGCAAGGTTGAGGCTCGTCTGGAGCCGATCGGCCTTGGCGGCGCGTACCGCGGCGAGCCCTTCGGGCGCGAGGATCAGCGCCGCGATCAGCACGCCGAGCACCGCGGGCGGCGCGCCCCAATCGGCGAGCAGCGCGCCCATCACCGGCGACAAATTCTTGGCGAGCAGCACCACCGCGACGAGGCTGGCAAGCAACAGCGCGCCCGAAATGGCCGTGCGCTGCAAACTCGGCGGTTCGGCATGCGTGTCGGGCACGCCGTCGCCGTCGATGTCGATATCGGCATCGGGCAGGAAATAGTCGCGGTGGCGGACGGTCTGGACCAGCGCAAAGGTGCCGTAGAGGATCAAGGACACCACCGCGACGAAGCCGAGCTGGGTCGCGGAGTAAAACGGGCCGGGAATGCTGGAGGTGAAGTTCGGCAGCACCAGCGTGACGACGGTGAGCACGGTGAGCGTCGCGAGCGCGGCACCGATACCGGTACGCTGGAACCGCTGCTCGTGATGACGGATAGCACCGCTCAGAAGGCAGAGCCCCATCAGCAGGTTGATGATCACCATCACCGCCGCGAATACCGTGTCGCGCGCCAGCGTCTGCGCCTTTTCGGGTTCGGCCTGCATGAGCGTCAGGATCAGTCCGACTTCGATCACCGTCACCGCGAGCGCGAGGATGAGGGTGCCGAAGGGTTCGCCGACGCGGTGCGCGATAACCTCAGCATGATGGACCGCCGCGACGACGGCGCCCATCAGGATGATCGCCACCATCCACGCGTTGAGCGGCATCGCTAGGCTTGCCATCGCGGCGATGAAGCCGAGGATCGGGAAGAGATCGTTGGTGCGGTCGGCGAGGCGGAGTTTGGAGGTCATGGGCTTCTATTGCAGCCCGGCTCGGCGGGCGCCACCCCCTAGCTTGTGATCCCTCCCAACCTCGTCATCCCGGCGAAGGCCGGGATCTCTTCGGTGCAGATGAAAGCGACGGCGAGAGCCCGGCGTTCGCCGGGATGACGAAATGTACAGACGTCAGGCCCGATGCGACCGCACCGGCAGTCCGGCGGCGGCGAGCCGCGCATGGGCATCGGCAATCGTCGCTTCGCCGAAGTGGAAGATGCTCGCGGCGAGCACCGCGCTCGCGCCGCCCTCGATGACGCCGGCGACCAGATGATCGAGATTGCCGACGCCGCCCGACGCGATGACGGGAACGCTGACCGCATCGGCAATCGCGCGGGTCAGCGCAAGGTCATAGCCGTCCTTCGTGCCATCGCGTTCCATGCTGGTAACGAGCAGTTCGCCCGCGCCGAGTTCGGCGAGGCGCACCGCATGCCCCAGCGCGTCGATCCCGGTCGGCTGGCGCCCGCCATGGGTGAAAATTTCCCACCGACCGTCGGCAACGCGGCGCGCGTCGATGCTGCCGACCGCGCACTGGCTGCCGAAGCGGTCGGCGATGTCGGCAACGAGCTCGGGGCGCGCGACCGCGGCGCTATTGACGGCAACCTTGTCGGCGCCCGCGAGCAGCAGCGCGCGGGCATCATCGGCGCTGCGCACGCCGCCGCCGACGGTGAGCGGCATGAAGCACACCTCGGCGGTGCGGCTGACCATGTCGAGCAGGGTGCCGCGGCCCTGATGGCTTGCCGAGATGTCGAGAAAGCAAAGCTCGTCGGCGCCGGCGGCGTCATAGGCGCGCGCGGCCTCGACCGGGTCGCCGGCATCGCGGAGGTCGACAAAATTGACGCCCTTGACGACGCGCCCGTCGGCGACGTCAAGGCAGGGGATGACGCGGACGCGGACGGTCACCGGCCCCCCTCCCATTTATGGGAGGGGTTGGGGGAGGGCATGTTGGTGAAGGTGGGCTTATAAAACATGCCCTCCCCTAAACCCTCCCGCCAGCGGGAGGGCAATTTCCCACCGCGATCGCTTCGGCGAGATCCAGCCGCCCGTCGTAGAGCGCCCGCCCGGTGATCACGCCTTCGATGCCGTCGGCGACATGCGGGCGGAGCGCATGAATGTCGCCAATGTCGGCTACGCCGCCGCTGGCGATCACCGGAATATCGACCGCCTGCGCGAGTGCCACCGTCGCCGCGACATTGCAGCCCTTGAGAAGCCCGTCGCGGCCGACGTCGGTGAAGAGCAAAGCCGCGACCCCCGCATCCTCGAAGCGGCGCGCGAGATCTTCGACGCGAACGTCCGACACATCGGCCCAGCCCTCGGTCGCGACCATGCCGTCGCGGGCGTCGACGCCGACGACGATCCGGCCGGGCAAGTCGCGCGCGGCGGTTTTGACGAGTGCGGGGTCTTTCAGCGCCGCGGTGCCGATGATCACGCGATCGACGCCGAGCGCGAGCCAGCGATCGACGCCGGCACGGTCACGAATACCGCCGCCGACCTGCACCTTGCCCGGAAAGGCGGCGATGATGCTTTCGACCGCGGCGCCGTTGACGCTGGCGCCCGCGAAGGCGCCGTCGAGGTCGACGACGTGGAGATGATCCGAACCCGCGTCGGCGAACAGGCGCGCCTGCGCGGCGGGGTCGTCACCATAGACGGTCGCGCGCGCCATATCGCCCTCGGCGAGCCGCACCACCTGCCCGCCCTTGAGGTCGATCGCGGGGAAGATGGTCAGGGCCGCCACTGGATGAACCTTTCAAGCGTTGCGAGGCCGTAGGCCTGGCTTTTTTCGGGATGATATTGGACGCCGACGATATTGCCCTTTGCCACCGCGGCGGTGAACGTCGTGCCGTGGCTGCTGACGGCGGCAACGTCGGTGGTGTCAGCGAAATGATAGCCGTGGAGGAAATAGGCCTCGCCCGCCGCGATCACCGGATGCGGCGCCACCGGCACGACGTCGTTCCAGCCCATGTGCGGGATGCGGAGACCCGGCGCGGGGTCAAAGGCGCGCACGGTACCGCCGATCCAGCCAAGCCCCGCGTGCTGCCCATGCTCCTCGCCCGCGTCGGCGAGCAATTGCATGCCCACACAGATGCCGAGGAACGGCGCGCCGTCGGTCCGGACGCGGCGGTCGATCGCTTCGACGAGGCCAGGGATTGCGGTCAGCCCGTTCATGCAGGCAGCAAACGCGCCAACGCCAGGCAGCACGATGCGGTCGGCCCTGGCGACGGTATCGGGATCAGCGGTCACCGCCACATCGGCAGCACCCGCCGCGACGAGCGCATTATGCACCGAGCGAAGATTGCCCGCGCCATAGTCGATCAGGGCAATGGTCACTGAATTCCCCTCCCGCTTGCGGGAGGGGTAACGGAGCTTGCCAGCTTGCTGGCTAGCGCAGTGGGGTGGGCAGCGGAAGCGGAAGCATTGCCCACCCCGCTGCGACTAGCGAACAAGTTCGCAAGTCTCGCTGCCCCTCCCGCCTGCGGGAGGGGGGGTGTCACAGCACACCCTTCGTGCTGGGGATCGCATCGCCCTTGCGCGGGTCGATTTCGACCGCCTGGCGCAGCGCGCGCGCGAGCGCCTTGTACATGCTTTCGGCAATGTGATGGTTGTTCTCGCCGTAGAGCGTCTCGATGTGCAGCGTGATCCCCGCGGTCTGCGCGAAGCTGTGGAACCAGTGCGGGAACATCTCGGTGTCCATCTCGCCGAGCCGCGGCTGCGAGAAGCTGGATTTATAGACGCAGTGCGGGCGCCCCGAAATGTCGAGGACGCAGCGCGTCAGCGTTTCGTCCATCGGTGCATGCGCCTCGCCATAGCGGGCGATGCCGCGCTTGTCGCCGAGCGCCTTCGCGACCGCCTCGCCGAGTGCGAGTGCGCTGTCCTCGACCGTGTGATGCTGGTCGATGTGGAGATCGCCCTTCACCTGCATCGAGATGTCGATCAGCGAGTGGCGCGACAATTGTTCGACCATATGGTCGAGGAAACCGATGCCGGTCGACACGGCATAATCGCCGGTGCCGTCAAGATTGACGGTTATGGCGATGTCGGTTTCCTTGGTCGTGCGCTGGACGGTGGCGGTTCGCATGGACTGCCCCATAGCAGCCACTTTTCACCATGCAAGGCGACTCTCCCCCCTTGACCCATCGGTTCCGCCCGTTCATCCCCCTGCCCCATGACCGATGACGTTCGCGACAGCCTGATTCCCTATGACGAAATCGTGCAGGACGCGCTGCGCGCTGTAGTCGGCCGCGTGCTGCGCCAGATCGAGGGTTATGACAGCCTGCCCGGCGAGCATCATTTCTATATCACCTTCAAGACGCAGGCGACCGGGGTGTCGATTCCGGCGCATCTGATCGCGAAATTTCCCGACGAAATGACGATCGTACTGCAGAACCGCTTTTGGGATCTGAAGGTCGCCGCCGATCATTTCAGCGTCGGCCTGTCGTTCAACCAGACGCCGTCGATCCTGACGATTCCCTATGCCGCAATCACCGCCTTCGTCGATCCGTCGGTCGATTTCGGGCTGCAATTCCAGGTCAGCGACGACGAAATCAGCGCACCCGAACCGCATGACGAAGCCGATAACGACCGCCCCGACATGGCGAGTGAGGACGGGTCGAACGTCGTGACGGTGGATTTCGGCAAAAGGAAATAGTGGGGCCAGGCTCCGCCCGTAACGCCTTCGAGGTTTGAGGCGATTTTGTTCAGGGCGAGGAAGCGAGGCGTAGGCATATGGTTATATTCCAAGGCTCGCTGACGCGGCCATGGACAAAATCGGTCAAATCCCGAAGGGACGACGAAATGGCTTCGATCTCGAGTTTGCGTGGCCTGACGGTTAGAACCACTAACCGCTGCGGCCACCCAAACCCGATATCTTCGCCATTTCGACGCCTCGAAGGCGTTACGGGCGGAATCTGGCCCTGATGGCCCCGCGATGGCCCCCCAGCCGGTTCTGGCAATATTGGGCGCTTGCGGGAATGCTGGTCCTGACTGCTGCCTTCTGGTGGAGCGTGGAGGGCTTTACCCTGTTCGAAGAAGCGACGTCGCGCGGTCAGATCGCCGATGGATTGCTGCGCTTCAGCCTGTTGATCCTGACCCCGATGCTGGTGATCGTCTGGCTGCTCGCGGCGTGGATGCGGCACCGCGTCGGTGAAACGGGATATTGGAAGATGCTGGGCCTGGTCGCGATGATCTGGGCCGGGTCCGTTCTGGTGACGCAGTTGCTGGTCGGATGAGCACGCGAACGGAAAGCGACAGCATCGGCGCGATCGAGGTTCCAGCCGAAGCCTATTGGGGTGCGCAGACCGAACGCAGCCGCCACAATTTCGCTTTCCCCGCCCATGAACGCATGCCGTTGCCGATCGTCCATGCGCTCGCGCGGATCAAGGCCGCGGCAGCGCGGGTCAACCGCGCGCACGGGCTGGATGCGGGGCTGGCCGACGCAATCGCCGATGCGGGCGATGCGGTCGCGGCAGGGCAATATGACGATCAATTTCCGCTCGCCATCTGGCAGACGGGCAGCGGCACCCAGTCGAACATGAACGCCAACGAGGTGATCGCAGGGATCGCGAACGAAAGGCTGGCAGGCACGCGCGGCGGCAAGGCGCCCGTCCACCCCAACGACCATGTCAACATGGGCCAGTCGTCGAACGACAGCTTCCCGACTGCCATCCATGTTGCGGTGGCGGTGGAGACGACCGCGCGGCTGCTACCCGCGCTGACCCGACTGACCGACGCGCTAGCCGCCAAGGCCGACGCCTGGCGCGACATCGTCAAGATCGGCCGCACCCATTTGCAGGATGCGACACCGCTGACGCTGGGGCAGGAGTTTTCGGGCTATGTCGCGCAGCTGATCGCGTGCCGCGCGCGCATCGAGGGCGCGCTCGCGCACAATGTCTGCAAACTTGCGCAGGGCGGGACCGCGGTCGGCACCGGGCTCAATGCACCCATCGGCTTTGATGCCGCGATGACGGCGGAACTCAGCCGCGCGACCGGGATCGCGTTCGAACCGGCGCGCAACAAGTTCGAGGCGCTGGCGTCGAACGATGGCCTCGTCTTTTTCTCGGGCGCGCTCAGCACGCTCGCCGTCGCACTGACCAAGATCGCCAACGACATCCGCCTGCTCGGCTCAGGCCCGCGCGCGGGCCTCGGCGAGCTCGAGCTGCCCGCGAACGAGCCCGGCAGCTCGATCATGCCCGGCAAGGTCAACCCGACCCAGTGCGAGATGCTGACGATGGTCGCAGCCCAAGTGATCGGCAACCATCAGGCGGTCACAGTCGGCGGGATGCAGGGGCATCTTGAACTCAATGTGTTCAAGCCGCTGATCGGCGCCAATGTGCTGCGATCGATCGACCTGCTCACCATCGGCATGGCAGGCTTCACCGAGCATTGCGTTGTCGGGATCGAGCCCAATCGGGCGCGCATCGACGAACTGATGAGCCGATCGCTGATGCTGGTCACGGCGCTGGCGCCCGAAATCGGTTATGACAAGGCGGCGAAGATCGCAAAGCACGCGCATGAGAGCGGCGGTACCTTGAAGGAGGCCGCCCTCGACCTCGGCTACGTCGATGCCGCGACGTTCGACCGGCTGGTCGATCCGCGAACGATGCTGGGGCCGGAACCCAACCCCCTGTCCGCGGATTGAGAGGGGAGAAGGAGATATGGGCATGATCGGCAGGATCGTAGGCGGCGTGCTGGGCAGCGCCATCGGCAGGCAAAAAGGCAATCACCCGGTCGCGGGCGCCGTGATCGGCGCGGGTGCGTTGTTCGCGGCGCGGCGATTGTTCCCGCAACGCTATGCCGCGATTGCGGCGACGGTTGCCGCGGGATACCTCACCAAGAAATGGGCCGAGCGCGCCGAAGCGCGGCAGGCCTCGGAAAAGGCGCACGCCGCCGATCCGCAGCTGGCACAGGCGGGCGTGGTCGACAGCTATGCCGGCACCGCGGGTCCGGCGCCCGATGGCCAGACAATGGGTGACGCATTGCCGCCCGCGATTCCGATCGACAATGAGCGGCCGACCGCCATCCACTGACGGGTGAACCGGTACCTTGCCATCGCCGCCACGAGCTGTATTGCATAGGCAATACACAGGCGAAACGGGGTGGCAAATGGTACGGAATCGATGGGTTTTAGTGATGCTGGCAAGCGTCGCCGCCGGCAGCGCGGGTTCGGCGAACGCACAAGCGCCAGACGCCGATCCGCCTTTGGCCACCGCCACCCCGTCGGCAGAGGACCAAGCGTTTGCCGCCGATTTCGAGCGTTTTCTGGATCGGGCGATGGCGCGCTTTCCGTCGATGCCCGCGATATCGGTCGCGATCGTCCATCGCGGCGTGCCCGTGTTCGTCGACGCAAAGGGGCGCGCCGACGTGGAAACGGGTATTGCCGCAACGCCCGACGCGCCATTCTATATCGCGTCGTCGACCAAAAGCTTTGTCGGCACCGCCTTGGCGTTGCTCGATGCGCGCGGGACGATCAACCTCGACTGGACGATGCGCGAGCTGGCGCCCGATGTCACCTTCGCCCCCGACGTTCCCGCCGACAAGATCAGCTTGCGCGACCTGCTGGCGCATCGCCATGGCCTCGCGGGCGACGCGATGGCGTTCCGGCTCGCCTATAGCGGCGAATATGATGACGCGACGCTGCTACGCTTGCTGGCGCAGATCAGGCCCGACCCCGACATCCCGCCGGGCAGCTTCCGCTATGGCAATATCGGCTACAATATCGCCGCGATGCTGGTCGAGCGGCGCATCGGGCGGCGGTGGCAGGACATCGTGCAGGATGAACTGCTCGCGCCGCTGGCGATGACCGAAACCCTGACCGAAGGGCTCGCCGCGCGCCGCGGACCGCGCGTTGCGGCACCCTATCGCGGCGCCGAGCGCCTCTATTTGGTCAAGGACGATCGCACGATGCATGCCGCGGGCGGCATGTATGCGAGTGCCAGCGACATGGCGCGCTGGCTGACGCTCCAACTTCAGGACAAGGGCGAATTGGCGCAGGCGGCGGCGACGGCGCGGGCGCCGGTGGCGACGCTTGATGGCGCTTTCGGGCCGTTTCGCCGGACAGGCTATGGGCTCGGCTGGTACGCGGGACCCTATGCCGAACAGACGCTGTACCACGCCTTTGGTTCGTTCGTCGGCGCGCGCGCGCATGTGTCGGTGCTGCCCGCCGCGGGTTTGGGGGTTGCGGCGGCGACCAATGACGAGGGCGCGGCGTTCCGGATCGTCGACCTTGCCGCGCTCTACACCTATGACTGGTACCTCCACGGCGCCGCGCACGCCGACGCCAAAGCAGCGGAGCAAATCGAAAGCCTTGCCGGACAATGGGCGCGGCAGGTCGAAAAGGTCGCGGCGCAGCGCGCCGAACGCGCCGCGCGCGCGTCGCAGCTGACCCTGCCCGCCGCCGCTTATGCCGGCGATTATTGCAACGCCGATTACGGTACGATCGGCGTCACGCCGCAGGGCGCGCGGCTCGACCTGACGATGGGCCGCCTGCACGCGTCCGCCGAACCCGGCGAGGCGCCCGACACGATTCGCGCCGAACTGATCCCCGGCCAGGGCGAGGAATTTCGCTTTGTCGTCACAGGCGGCGTGGCAACCGCAATCGAAGCGTTCGGCAGCCGGTTCGACCCCTGCATCGATAGTGGCGGAAAGGCTATGCCGCCGCCTGCCATTCCTTGATCGCCTCGACCGGCGAGACGAGCATGAGGACGTTGAGGGTCAGATTGTCGCGGATCGTCCACAGGGTGAAGAGTTCGAAGGCGATCGCGATGATCAGCGTGACCCACCAGCGCATCCGGCTGGCGGCGAGGAAGCCCGCGATCATGAACAGCGCGTCGCTGACCGAATTGAGGATCGAATCGCCGCTGTAGCCGAACGCCATCGTCACCTCGCGGTAGCGGTCGATGATGACCGGCGAGTTTTCGAGGATTTCCCATGCGGCCTCGATCCCGATCGCGAGCGCGAGCAGGATCCAGAGCGGCTGGCGCGGCAGCAGCCAGCGACCGAGCCCGAAGAAGATGAAGCCGTGAATGATGTGGCTGAAGCTGTACCAGTCCGAAATCTGCTGGCTGTTCTGATCGGATTGCACGACGCCGTGCCACAGGCTGATCGTGCCGCACGGGCAGAGCGGCGGGCGGCCCATCGCGAACAGGATCGCGGTGAAGACCGCGAGCAGGCCCGCGGCGACCAGCCAGCCGGTGCGTGGAATCCCCATCATATGCCCCGCCCTTCGCGCTTGACCGTTGCCGTCCGTCAGGCGAATAGCGCGCATGGCTGAAAGCGTCCATCTCGACCGCCGCGGCGTGTTGTTCGTCCTCTCCTCGCCGTCGGGCGCGGGCAAGACCACCATTTCGAAAAAGATGCTGGGGGTCGACCCCGACATCGCGCTGTCGATTTCGGCGACGACGCGGCCACCGCGGCCCGGCGAGGTCGACGGCAAGGATTATCATTTCGTCGACACCGAGACGTTCAAGCAGATGGCGGCCGATGGCGAATTCCTGGAATGGGCGCATGTGTTCGGCCACCGTTATGGCACCCCGCGGGCGCGGGTCGAGGAGCTGCTGGCGGCAGGCAAGGACGTGCTGTTCGACATCGACTGGCAGGGCGCGCAGCAGTTGTATCAGGAGGCCGGCCCCGACGTGGTTCGCGTGTTCGTGCTGCCGCCGACGATGGAGGAACTCGAACGGCGGCTGCGCGCGCGCAAGACCGACAGCGACGAAGTGATCGCCGCACGGATGGCGCGCGCCGCGAACGAGATCAGTCACTGGGACGGCTATGACTATGTGCTGATCAACGACAATGTCGACGAATGTTACGGCGAAGTGATGGCGATTTTGCGCGCCGAGCGGCTGAAACGGCGGCGGCAGATCGGGCTGATCGGCTTTGCGCGCGATTTGATCCGGTCGGTGCCTGAGGGCGATACGACGATTTAGCGTTCGTTTGGTTGAGGTTTAACCGTAGCCCTGAGCCTGTCGAAGGGCGCCTCACCGAGAAGCGCCCTTCGACAGGCTCAGGGCTACGGTGTCATGTTCCGGCCGGCGTCACCAGATTGGCGGTCAGCTCGGCAACCATCTCCGCGCGCAGCGGCTTCGCCTGATCGTCGGTGCGGCACACGACCACGGTGTCGCAGGTCGCGATGCAGCGGCCGCGCTGGAACATCGCCTGGACGATCGTCCAGCTGGAGGTGCCGAGGCGCCCGATGCCGGTCGCGATCTCGACCGGATCGGGGAAATTGCCCTCGGCCAGATAATTGATCTCGACCGCCGCGACCATCGTGCGTTCGTTCGCCGGACGCTCGCCGAGCGGACGAACCTGGCGGTTGAGCAGCACCCGGCCACTTTCGAACAAGGCTGCAAAGGCCACATTGTTGAGGTGGCCGTTGATGTCCATGTCCTGAAAACGCGTCTGGAATTCGGTGCAGACGGGGTAGCTGGCGGCATCGAGCCGCCAGCTCTCCGGTTTGGGCATATCAGCGCGGACCCATGCGGATGCCGCCGTCGAGGCGGACATCTTCGCCGTTGAAATAGCCGTTTTCGATCATGCACAGCGCCAGCGCTGCATATTCGGGCGGGTTGCCGAGCCGCTTCGGATTAAGCACCGAGGCGCCGAGTGCATCGCGGACATTCTGCGGCGCGCCGGCGAGCAGCGGGGTGTCGAAGATGCCGGGCAGGATGGTGTTGACGCGGATATTCTCGCTGGCGAGGTCGCGCGCGACGGGGAGCGTCATGCCGACGACGCCGCCCTTCGACGCCGAATAGGCCGCCTGGCCGATCTGGCCGTCTTCCGCAGCGACCGACGCGGTGTTGACGATCGCGCCGCGCTCGCCGTCTTCCATCGGGTCGAGCGTCATCATGCCCGCCGCCGACTTGGCGATGCAGCGGAAGGTGCCGACGAGGTTGATCTGGATGATCCAGTTGAACGCATCGAGCGGGAAATGCTTGATGCTGCCGTCTTCCTTGCTGCGGCTCGCGGTCTTGATCGCATTGCCCGTGCCGGCGCAATTGACGAGGATACGCTCCTGCCCGATCGCTTCGCGCGATTTGGCGAAGGCGGCGTCGACCGATGCGTCGTCGGTGACATTGCATTCGCAGAACACGCCGCCGAGTTCATCGGCGAGGGCTTTGCCCTTTTCTTCCTGCAGGTCGAAGATCGCGACTTTGACGCCCTTGGCGGCGAGTGCGCGCGCGGTGGCCGCGCCGAGGCCGGAGGCGCCGCCGGTGACGACGGCGGATACGGTGGAATCGAGTTTCATTGAGACATCCTTTCCAAAAATAGATGTGCGTTCCGGCGAAAGCCGGAACCCAGGGCGTCAGCACGCAACGTCGGCGCCACATCGCCCTGGGCTCCTGCATTCGCAGGAGCACGAAGCGAGTTTAAAGCCGTTCGATGATCGTGACGTTGGCCTGACCGCCGCCTTCGCACATCGTTTGCAGACCATATTTGCCGCCGGTGGCATCGAGCACGCCGAGCAGCGTCGCCATCAGCTTGGTACCGCTGGCGCCGAGCGGGTGGCCGAGCGCGATCGCGCCGCCGTGCTGGTTGATCCGCGCCGGGTCGGCGCCAAGATATTTGAGCCAGGCGAGCGGCACCGGCGCGAACGCTTCGTTGACTTCGTAAGCGTCGATATCCTCGATCTTCATGCCAGCCTTCTTGAGCGCGCGCTCGGTCGCGAACAGCGGCTCCTCGAGCATGATCACCGGGTCGCCCGCGGTCACCGAGACGTGGTGGATGCGCGCGCGCGGGGTCAGACCGTGGTCCTTCAGCGCCTGTTCGGACACGACCAGCGCGGCGCTCGCGCCGTCGCAGATCTGGCTGGCCGACGCCGCGGTGATCGCGCCGCCTTCCTGAAGCAGCTTGACGCCCGCGATACCCTCGAGCGTCGCGTCGAAACGGATGCCTTCATCGACGAGGTGCATTTCGCGGCCTTCGGGGGTTTCGATTTCGACGCCGACAATCTCGCGTTTGAAATGGTCGGCTTCGGTAGCCGCCTTCGCGCGGCGGTGGCTTTCGAGCGCATAGGCGTCGAGGTCGGCCTTGGTCAGCCCGTGCTTCTTGACGATCATTTCGGCGCCCATGAACTGGCTGAACATGATGCCGGGATATTTTTCCTCGAGCCGCTCCGATTTATAGTGGCCGAGCCCTTCCTTCATGAACAGCGTCGCGACGCTGCCCATCGGCACGCGGGTCATGCTTTCGATGCCGCTGGCAAGCACGATGTCCTGCGTGCCCGACATCACCGCCTGCGCGGCGAACTGGATCGCCTGCTGCGACGAGCCGCACTGGCGGTCGATGGTGACCGCGGGGATCGAGTCGGGCAGCTTCGAGGCGAGCACGGCGTTGCGGCCGACGTCCATCGTCTGCTGGCCGCCCTGGCTAACGCAGCCGGTGATGACGTCGTCGATCTTCGACGTGTCGAAATCATTACGGTCGGCAATCGCGTCGAACACCGCGGCGCCAAGATCGACGGGGTGAACGCCGGCAAGCTTGCCGCCGCGCTTGCCGCCGGCGGTGCGGACGGCGTCGACAATATAGGCTGTGGCCATTGGAGAGTTCCTTTCACTTCACTCCCCTCCCGCAGGCGGGAGGGGTTGGGGGTGGGCGCGAGCGGAGCGAGCATCCGGGGGTGAGGAAGCCCACCCCGCTGCGACTAGGGAGCAAGCTCCCAAGTCTCGCTGCCCCTCCCGCTTGCGGGCGGGGAAATTACAGTTTCCGCCCGATCAGTTCCTTCATAATCTCGTTCGTGCCGCCGAAGATCCGCGTCACGCGCGCGGCGCGCCACGCGCGGGCGATCGGATATTCGTTCATATAGCCCGCGCCGCCGTGGAGCTGGAGGCATTTGTCCATGACCTCCCACTGCAGGTCGGTGTGCCACAGCTTCGCCGCGGCGCCTTCCTCCGGGGTCAGTTCCTTTTTCAGGTGCCGCGCCAGCGCCCAGTCGAGGTGCGCCCAGCCGACCTGCAATTTCGCCTTCAGATCGGCGAGGACGAAGCGGCTGTTCTGGAAATCGAGGATCGGCTTGCCGAACGCCTTGCGCTCGCGGGTAAACTCGACGGTGTCGTCAAAGGCGCGCTGTGCCGAGGCCTGCGCGCTGACCGCGATCGACAGGCGTTCCTGCGGCAGCTCGCTCATCAGATAGATGAACCCCTGCCCCTCTTCGCCGAGGCAGTTGGTGATCGGGACGCGGACGTCGTTGAAGAACATTTCCGACGTATCGGCCTCGTCCTGCCCGATCTTGTCGAGGTTGCGGCCGCGCTCATAGCCTTCGCGGTCGGCCTCGACGAGGACGATCGAGACGCCTTTCCACGCCGGCTGGATCTCGGTGTCGGTCTTGACGCAGACCAGGATCAGGTCGGCGTTCTGGCCGTTGGTGATGTAGGTTTTCGACCCGTTGATGACATAATGATTGCCATCCTTTTTCGCGGTCGTGCGCATCCCCTGAAGGTCGCTGCCGGTGCCGGGTTCGGTCATCGCGATCGCGGTGATCACCTCGCCCGCGACCATCTTGGGCAGCCAGTGCCGCTTCTGCTCCTCGCTGCCATATTTGACGATATAGTTGGTGACGATGTCCGACTGGAGCGAGAAGCCGGTGGTGGCGCGGCCATAATAGGCGCTCTCTTCATCGACGATCGCGTTGTAGCCGAAATCGAGGCCCAGCCCGCCATATTCCTCGGGGACCGTCGGACAGAGCATGCCCAGCTCGCCCGCTTTCGGCCAGATCGATTTGGGGACGATGCCGTCCTCGGCCCATTGCGCGGCGTTGGGCGCGACCTCCTTTTCCAGGAACTGGCGGACGGTGGCGCGAAACGCCTCATGATCGTCGGTGTAGGCAGAGCGCGACAGCGTATCGAGCGACATGGCTTTCCTTTCCCTTGCGGCGGCCGAACGCAAGCGGGGAGTCGGCCGCAACTTTTCGCGCTCCAAAAGACCTTACGTTTACGTGCACGTCAAGTAGAAAGACGTTACGGCGGGAAACTCTTTCGTCACCCCCGCGAAGGCGGGGGCCGCTGTCGGTTAACGCGGCAGCGCCGCATAAGGCTTGCAGCGGCCCCCGCCTTCGCGGGGGTGACGAACGGGTGTGTGCGCGGACGAATAGGTTTGCAGTCGCTGGGCACCGGCGGCGCGGCGCGCTACGACATCCACCATGGTTGAACTTCTTCTCGACGCCCGGGCGCTGCTCGGCGAATCGCCGCGCTGGAGCGTGGCCGAACAACGGCTGTACTGGGTCGATATCGAGGGGCGGACGATCCACCGCACCGACCCCGCAACCGGCGCGAACGAGGTGATGCAGCTGGACCAGCAGGTCGGCTGCGTCGCCCCGCGCGCGGGTGGCGGGCTGGTCGCGGCGCTGGAGGATGGCTGCGCGCTGATCGACGCGTGGGGTGCGGCGCCGCGTCCCTTTGGTCCGGCGGTGCTGGCGGGCAAACCCGAGCAGCGTTTCAACGATGGCTGTGTCGATGCCGCGGGGCGGCTGTGGATCGGCAGCCTCACCAGCGACAAGGCGCATCCCACCGCGACGCTGTATCGGCTCGATCCCGACGGTTCGCTGACCGAAATCTTTGGCGGCCTCACCACCAGCAACGGCGCGGCGTTCAGTCCCGACGGTCGCATATTCTATCATGCCGACACGCCGACCCATGCGATCCGTGCCTTTGACGTCGACCCCGTGACGGGAACGCTCGGCAATGGCCGCGTCTTCCACCAGTTTCCGTTCGGCAACGGTCGCCCCGATGGCGCGACGGTCGATGCCGAAGGCTGTTACTGGTCGGTACTTTGGGACGGGTGGCGCGTCGTCCGCCTGTCGCCCGCGGGCGAGTTGCTCCAGACCGTCGAATTGCCGGTGCAGCGCCCGACGATGATCGCGTTCGGCGGCGCGGACATGCAGACCGCCTTCATCACCAGCGCAGGCAAGAATTTGTCCGACGGGGAGCGCTTGGGCCAGCCGCATGCGGGCGGGGTGTTTGCGTTTCGGGTCGCGGTGCCGGGGTTGGTGCCGACGCTGTTTGGGGGGTGATGATCAGGGGGGCTTACCGAACCGTAGCCCTGAGCTTGTCGAAGGGCGCTTCTCTGATAAGCGCCCTTCGACAAGCTCAGGGCTACGGTGAACGAATGCCGACGCAAACGTGCGACCAGCCCCCGCCCGCCAAGCTTGCACATCGTCGTCACATAAGGTTAAGACGTCCGCAACATGGTTTCCGCCGAAACCGTTTCCCCGGGGAGATTCACCTATGCCGCGCCACGCGCTTCCTTTCCGCCGCCCGCTGTCGCTGTTGCTCGCATCCAGCGCGCTGCTCGCGGGTTGCACCAATATGGACCGACCGATGACCGCATCCGCCGAACCCGTCGGCGCCCCGGCGCCCGCCCCGACCACCGTCAGCACCAACCCGATGCTGGCTGAATGGACCGGCCCCTATGAA
The DNA here is from genome assembly GCF_003609815.1 of Sphingopyxis sp. EG6. Taxonomy (NCBI): domain Bacteria; kingdom Pseudomonadati; phylum Pseudomonadota; class Alphaproteobacteria; order Sphingomonadales; family Sphingopyxidaceae; genus Sphingopyxis; species Sphingopyxis sp. EG6. The sequence goes on along the minus strand of NZ_AP017603.1, from coordinate 164,115 downwards.
GGGGTGCCGCCGTGGGACAAGATGGACCCCGAACTGTTCCCCGACGCCTTCACCAGGGCGATGGCCGAGGTGAAGGCCGAGGTGCAGGCGGTGATCGACAATCCGGCAGCGCCGACGTTCGAGAACACCCACGTCCCGATGATGCTGGCGGGTGAGACGATGGAGCGCGTGTCGGCGCTGTGGGGCGTGCAGACGTCGAACAAGTCGAACGACCGCGTCGAGAACATCGACGCCGAATGGAGCCCCAAGCTCACCACTTTCTACACCGAGCTGTTCCTCGATCCCAAGCTGTTCGCCCGTTACAAGGCCGTGTACGACGCGCGCCAGACGAGCGGACTCAATGCCCAGCAGATCCGGATCGTCGAGCGCGCCTATGACGAGATGGTTCGCGACGGCGCCAACCTGTCGGCGGCCGACAAAGGCAAGCTGGTCGCGATCAATTCGAAGCTGGAAAGCCTGTTCTCGGCCTTTTCGTCGAAGCTGCTGGGCGACGAGAAGCTGTACACTTTTGTCACCGACAAGGCCGACCTCGCCGGACTCGACGCAGGCTTTATCGCCTCGCTTGCCGCCGCCGCCGAGGCCAATGGCAAGCCCGGTCAGTGGGCGATCAAGAACACGCGGTCGTCGGCGCAGCCGGTGCTGCAAAATGCCACCAACCGTGCGCTGCGCGAAAAAGTCTATAAGGCGTTCGTGAGCCGCGGCGACAATGGCGATGCCAACGACACCAATCAGACGATCGCCGAAATCCTGGCACTCCGCCAGCAACGCGCCGAGCTGCTAGGGTTCCCGACCCACGCCCATTACCGGATGGCCGACACGATGGCCAAGACGCCCGAAAATGCGATGGCGTTGATGATGAAGGTATGGCCCGCCGCGGTGGCGCGGGTGAAGGAAGAGGTCGCCGACATGCAGGCGATCGCCGACGCCGACGCCAAGGCTGGCAAGGGCCCGAAAATCACCATCGAACCCTGGGATTATCGCTTCTATTCGGAAAAGGTCCGCAAGGCGAAATACGACCTCGATGAAAGCGAGGTGAAACCCTATCTCCAGCTCGACAAGCTGGTCGACGGCATGTTCTGGTCGGCGGGGCAGCTCTATGACATGGGCTTCCGCGAAAATACCGGCACGATCCCCGTGTTCGACCCCAAGGTGCGGACGTTCGAGGTGTACAACCTCAAGTCAGGCAAGAATATCGGCGTCTTCTACCTCGACAATTTTGCGCGCGACGGCAAACGGTCGGGCGCGTGGATGACCACCTATCGCAGCCAGCAAAAGCTGGGCGGCGCGCGCAACGTGCTGGCGTCGAACAACAATAATTTCACCGAAGCGGCGAAGGGCGAACCGACGCTGATCAGCCTCGACGATGCGTCGACGCTGTTCCACGAATTTGGTCACGGCATTCATTTCCTGCTCTATGACATCAACTATCCCGCGCTCGCCGGGGTGCCGCGCGACTTTGTCGAATATCCAAGCCAGGTGAACGAGAATTGGCTGATGACCCCGGAAGTGCTGTCGAAATTCGCGACGCACTATAAGACGGGGGCGCCGATGCCGCAGGCGTTGCTCGACAAGATCGACGCATCGGGCAAGTTCAACCAAGGCTTTGAAACGGTCGAATATCTGGCGAGCGCGATCGTCGACATGAAGCTGCACGACCGCAAGGTGCCGCCGACCGACATCGACAAGTTCGAACGCGAGACGCTGGCCGAAATCGGCATGCCGCGCGAAATCGTGATGCGCCACCGCCTGCCGCAATTCGGGCACCTGTTCTCGAGCGACGCCTATTCGGCGGGCTATTACAGCTATCTCTGGTCGGAAACGATGGACGCCGACACCTGGGCGGCGTTCATGGAAGCGGGCGGCCCGTGGGATCGCACCGTCGCCGACAAGTTCCGCACGATATTGCTGATGACCGGCAACGAAACCGACCGCGCCGAAGCGTACCGCGCTTTCCGCGGACGTGATCCGGACGTGTCGGCGCTGCTGAAAAAGCGCGGCTTTCCGACCGACTGATCTGGACAAAACCGGGGAGGCAAAGGGGGTCTTTATGGCCCCCTTTGTTTGTTCGGATGCGAGGCGCCGTCCAATAGTGCGCGTGCTCGACCGGCGTCGATCACTGCAACGGCGCTGCTTTTACCATCGCTCGGTACCGTGGTTTCATCGGACCATCCGGCTGGGGCGGTATTGATCATCGGCTTCGGCGATGGTCCAGACCAAGGCCAGAACCGCCATGCTCATCATGACGATGAACAGCGCGAGGGTCGCTGCCGAGGGCGCTCTGGAGAGCCAGTCGTGCCACCCATCGAATGCGATCGGGGCAGACCACAGGCTGAACCAGCACGCTGCCACACCGGCGAAGATCCCGGTCACCATCGGCCATTGATCCCAGCGGCGTCTGGCAGGGAGGCGATCCATCACGGACTCGCAAAAGCCATGGTCGGCCACCGGCCCTTCGAACTGTTCGCGCAGCAAGGCGTCGATAGCGTATTCGGTCTCGTCGTTCATGTCCCACGTCCTTCCTGAGATGTGATTTGCCAGTCCGCGAGCAGCGCGCGCAACCTGGCCTTGCCGCGGTTCATATGCGATTTCACGGTGCCGAGCGGCATCGCCAGCACATAGGCGGCTTCTTCATGGCTCAACCCGAGTTGCACGACGTGCAACAGCACCGCTTGCTCGGTCGCGGACAAACGACGCATCGCGCGCTCGACATCGAGCCGCAAGTCGGCCGCATCACGCAGCGATATTGGTGGGTCGGGCGTATCATCGCCCACGTCGTCCGCCGCCGCCGACCGTTTGCGACGGGCCTGAAGAAAACAGCTATAGGCAATGCGGTAGAGCCAGGTGGAAAAGCGGGCTTCGCCGCGAAACTGATCCAGTTTGCGCCATGCCAACAGGAATGTTTCCTGCGCCAGATCGTCGGCCCGGGCCTGGTCGCCATACAGCAGGCGGCGCAGCTGCGCGCGGACCATGCCCTGATGGCGCCGCATAAGCTGTTCGAACGCGCGTCGATCCTCCGTCAGCAGCACCCGGGCCACCAACACCTGATCGACTTGCTCTGCGCCGGTCGGGTCAGCCACGCATGTCGTCTCGCCGGTTGAGCCACCAGCTCGCGAAATAGCCGAGGCCCGTCATCAACGGCAACAAGCCAAGTCCCCACAGGCTCGCGATACGCTGGCCGCTGTGAAACTCGAACGGCAGTGCAAGGAACGTGGCGATCAAGCCAAGCCCGCCGCTGACGAGCACCAGCGCCCGGCGCCGGTCGGAGTCGGAAGCGGACGGCTCCACCAGCAGGTGATGGGGCAATTCCACCCCTTTTTCCGCGAGCTGCAGCAGCGTGCGATAGCGTTCCTTGGTCAATTCGGCGCGGTAGCGCAGGAAAATCACCAGGATCGCGACGGGGGTCAGCATCACCACCGCCGGAATGAAGAACATGACAAAGTCCATCAGTATCGCTCCCGAAATAATTGCGTGGATATCAAATGCGTATCTCCCGGCATCAAGGCTTTTGCCCCTGCGCGGCGAGCAGATCGGCGATGCGCTCGCTCAGCAGCATCGCGGTCGGCGTATCTCCTTGATTGCTGGTCACCGCGACCGCTGCCCCGGTTTCCCAGACCATGGCGAGATTGGCGCTCATCCCTTCCGCACCCCCAGCATGGCCGCGGATCTGGCGGCCGTGCGACAGGCGATCACCGAAGCCGGCGGCATATTTGCCCGGCCCCATCGGCACGCCATCTTCGAACATCTTTTGCAGGGTCGCGGCGCCGACCAGCTTTCCGCCGCGCAGCGCACTGGCAAATTTCAGGAGATCGGCATTGGTCGAATAGCCGCCGCCGGCCGGGCTCCCCTTGAAAGGCAGGGTCATCCAGTTTGCCTTCCACTCGGCCGCAAACGCACCCTCCTTGAAATAGCCGGTCGCCAGTTTCTCTGTAACGTCTTCCTGACTATCCCAGCCGCTGGAGGTCATGGCAGCGGGCGCAAAGATGTGGCGCTGGATATAGGCGAAATAGTTCTCGCCCGAGACATTTTCGACGATCCGCCCCAGCAGGACATAACCGGCGTTGCTGTAATTCCAGTCCTTGCCCGGCTCGAATGATGTCGGCTGGCGCGCAACAAGATCGAGATAGTCGCCCGGATTGACGAATTTTTCGCGGTTCTGAAAAAATTCCGGCACGAAGATATCGCCCAGCCCCGCCGTGTGGTGCAGCAGTTGCCAAACGGTGATCTTCGCCGCCGCCGCCTGATCGGGATATTCGGGCATCACTTCGGCGAGCGTTGTGTCCCACCGCAGCTTGCCCGACTCGACAAGCTGGGCGATCGCCACTGCGGTGAACATCTTGTTCATCGATCCGATGTGAAATTTGGTCTGCCGATCGGCCTTCGCGCCAAAGCTGCGGTCGGCGAGACCGCGACATTCATCGAAGACCATGGTCGCGCCGTCCGAAATGCTCAGGCATCCCGAAAAATCGGTCGTGCGCGCAAGTTGATCGAGCGCGGCGCCGGCGAGCCGGACGATCTCTGCCTGCGATGCGGCGGTTTCGGGCCAGGCCGCGTAGAGGGCGGGATCGTCGACCGGAACCAGATCGACCATCGCCAGCTTGCCGGGCTGGGCCGGGTCGGGAAGGAGCACGAGCGCGGCCCTTTGCCCGGTCCGCCGCCCCTTGATCGTCACGACGAGCATCCCGGGCGGTCCCTGGGTTCGCGCATCGACGAAGTCGACCCCGCCGCTGTCGCGCACCGCGACGGCCAGCTGCTTGGCGATGGCAGCGCGCGCATCGGCGTCGATCGACGGCGCCAGGATTGTCGGCGCCCATTGCTGGATGCCTTCAGGGGTATCGGAATTGATATGCGCGATCACTTGCTCGCCGATCGCACCCGCGGCCGTATCGGGCATGGTTGTGCTGATCGGACTGGCGCTCGCCGACGCGCTGGCGATAGCGGCGGTGAAGGCGAGAATGGGGGCCAAAAACGATGATAGGAATTGCGTTGGCCGGATGAATAGCTTCATTGTCGAAACCCCTGTGGAAGCCCTGTGGCGATTGATTTTGATTTCGACCGGTTGGATGCCGCTTCGCGCCCATTTGGATGCAAGAAATTTTCGTGGCCGTCCGAATCCCGTTGACCGTCGTCAATTTCGACATAAATATGATATCATCTTTATATCGAGTCGGAGGGCAAATAGATGGTTGATGGAGGGACACCGGCGCTGAACCGCAGCCGCGAGACGCGCGCGCTGACGCAGAGCGGTTATCTGATGCTGCTGGTCTGGGTGCTGTTGCTCGGCCTGGCCCTGTGGGCGGGGATCAGCAATGCGACCGCCGAATTTCAGCTCGCTTGGAAATGGGTGATCGTGGCGGTGTCCGCGGTCGTCGGTTTCCTGATCCTGTGCGGCTTTTACCTGATCAATCCCAATGAAGCCGCGGCGATCCAGCTGTTCGGCGCCTACAAGGGCACCGACCGCGAGGAAGGGCTGCGCTGGGTGCTGCCGTGGCTGACGCGCAAGAAGATTGCGGTGCGCGCGAACAACGTCATCTCGGACAAGATCAAGGTCAACGATCTGCGCGGCAACCCGATCGAGATGGCGGCGCAGGTCGTGTGGCGCGTCACCGACACCGCGCAGGCGCTGTTCGACGTCGACGATTACAAGGAGTTCGTGATGGCGCAAATCGAGGCTGCGGTGCGCTCGATCGGCTCGCGCTATCCCTATGACGACATCGAACATCAGGAAATCACGCTGCGCGGCAACCATGACGAGGTTGGGGTCGAGCTGCGCAAGGCGCTGATCGAGCGGCTGGAAGTCGCCGGGATTACCGTCGACGAATGCGGCCTGACGCACCTCGCCTACGCTCAGGAAATCGCCGGCGCGATGCTGCGCCGACAGCAGGCCGAAGCGGTGATCGCGGCGCGCAAGAAACTGGTCGAGGGCGCGGTGACGATGGTCGAGATGGCGCTGACCCAATTGTCCGAAAAGCAGGTTGTCGACCTGGACGACGAACGCAAGGCGGTGATGGTATCGAACCTGATGGTCGTGCTGTGCGGCGAACGCGACACCCAGCCGGTGGTGAACGCCGGATCGCTCTACTGAGCCTGCCGGTGCTTTAGTCGATGCCCGCGTCCGCCAAAAAGGCCTTTGCCCTCCGCCTCGATCCCGCGCTTTACGCGGCGATCGAGCGGCTGGCGGCGGACGAGCTGCGCAGCGCCAATGCCGAGATTGAGGTGCTGCTGCGCGAGGCGCTGGCGCGTCGCGGGGTCAGCCCCAAGGTCGCTGCGCCGCCACGGCGCGGACGACCGCCGAAAGAGGAGAGCGGATCATGATGCATATGTTCCTGCGCGAAGGGCCGTGGTTCCGCGCCAAACGCCGCGGCTATGGCACCGGGATGCCGATCGTCTGGCAGGGCTGGTTTTTGCTGGCGCTGCATATCGCGTTGATCATGGGGGTAGCGGTCGCGCTACAGGGCCGACCTGTGGCGATGACCATCGCGGTCATCCTCGCGGGGCTGGCGCCGATGCCGATCTATCGCGCCAGGACCGAAGGCGGCTGGCGCTGGCGGTGAGGTCAATCACTGCCGAGACCTATCCTCCCCACTTGTGGGGAGGTGGCAGCGCGAAGCGCTGACGGAGGGGGGGGCCGCGTCCTCGCGCAACGTCGCGTCTGGCCGCTGCCCCCCTCCACCACCTTCGGTGGTCCCCCTCCCGCAAGCGGGGAGTATCGTGGGTTCTGACCTTTTCCACCGCTAGCGCCGCGACCCCGCTTGCCCCCCAAGGGGTTGATGGTTAAGGCCGATGGTCATGACTAGTACGCCCGCCCCCGTCCGCATCGCCCCGTCGATCCTGAGCGCCGATTTCGCCGCGCTGGGACAGGAAGTGCGCGCGATCGAGGCGGCGGGTGCCGACTGGGTGCATATCGATGTCATGGACGGCCATTTTGTCCCCAATCTGACGATCGGCCCGGCGGTGGTGAAGGCGCTGCGCCCCCATTCGACCCTGCCCTTCGACGTCCATCTGATGATCAGCCCGGTCGATCATTTCCTCGACGCCTTTGCCGCGGCGGGCGCCGACATCATCACAGTCCACCCCGAGGCAGGGCCGCACATTCACCGCAGTATCCAGCACATCAAATCGCTCGGCAAGCAGGCAGGCGTGTCGCTGAACCCGGCAACCCCGGCCAAGATGCTCGACTATCTGATCGACGATATCGACCTGGTGCTGATCATGAGCGTCAACCCCGGCTTTGGCGGGCAGAGCTTTATCACCAGCCAGCTGCGCAAGATCGAGGCGGTGCGCAAGATGATCGACAAGAGCGGCCGGGACATCCGGCTGGAGGTCGATGGCGGGATCGACGCGGGCACCGCACCTTTGGCGATCGCGGCGGGCGCCGACGTGCTGGTCGCGGGCACCGCGACCTTCAAGGGCGGGCCCGATGCCTATGCGGGCAACATCCGGCGGCTGCGCGGCGAGGACTGAGCGATGGAGGGGAGACCGTTAAATTCGGCCCCTGCCGACCCGCCGCTCGATCAGGCTGACGACGCGCCGCCGATCGACGATTCGATCGAGCCCGGCAAGCGGCTGATCCGCCTGCCCGCCGACAAGGGGCTGTCGCTCGGCGACCGCGTCGCCAATGCGATCACCCGGCTGACCTGGCGCACGCCCTTGCACGCCTTTCGCCTGAAGGGCCGCTTTCCGCTCAAACTGCTGGGCGTTCCCGTCGACCCGGTCCCGGGCGACACCCGCGCCGGGACGGCGATCCGCGCCGGCCACTTCCTGCACCGCGGGCTGAAGCTGCCGCTCGGCGAACTTGATTTTGCCGCGCTCGACGTCGCGCCGACCTTTGCCGACTATCTGCACAGCTTTGCCTGGCTGCGCGATCTCGCCGCCACCGGCACGCGCGCCGACGGAGTGCCGATCGCCGAGGCGGTCGTGCGCCACTGGCTGGGCACGCACGGCGAGACGGTCAGCGAACCAGCATGGAAGGCCGACAACACCGCGTGGCGCATCCTGTTCTGGGCGTGCCATGCGCCGCTGACCCTGTCGTCGAGCGACCTCGTCTATCGTTCCGCGGTGCTGAACCACCTCGCGCGCGCGGCGCGGCACCTCGACCGCGTCGCCGACAAGACGCGCCCGGGTACGGGGCAGATGGTTGCGTGGGTCGGGATCGTCGCCGCATCGCTGCTGATGCCCGGCGGCGAGCCGCGGCAGGTGTTCGGCGAGGCGGGGCTGCGCAAGGTGCTGGAGACGAGCTTCTACGCCGACGGCGGCAATATTTCGCGCTCGCCGCAGGCGCAGCTCGACGCGGTGATGGCGCTGGCGATGCTCGCCAAGGTTTATGACATGCGCCGCATGGAAGTCCCGCCATTCGTGCAGGAAGTGCTGGCGCGCGCCGTCCCGGCGCTGCTCGGATTGCTCCACAGCGACGGCGGCATGGGTAGCTGGCAGGGCAGCGGCGCGACGTCGGCGGCTACCGTCCAGGCGATCGTCACCGCGAGCGGCGTGCGCACCCGGCCGCTGAAACAGGCGCGCGACTGGGGGTATCAGCGGCTGGTCGCGAACAAAGTTGTGCTGCTCGCCGATGCAGCGCCGCCGCCGATCGCGCGCGTCACAGAGGCGGGCTGCGCATCGACGCTGGCGTTTGAACTCAGCGATGGCGACGAACGCATCGTCGTCAACTGCGGCGGCGCAGCGCTGACCGGCGCGACGATCCCCGCCGATCTGGCGCGCGGTCTGCGCACCACTGCGGCGCATTCGACGCTGATCCTGGCCGACAGCAATTCGACCGCGATCCTGGCGAACGGCACGCTCGGCAAGGGCGTGACCGAGGTCGAGCTCGACCGGCGCGAGACGCCGCAGGGCAGCCGCGTCGAAATGAGCCACGACGGCTATGCCCGGCGCCACGGGCTGATCCACCGCCGCCTGCTGATCCTGTCACCCAATGGCCGCGAGCTGCGCGGCGAGGACATGCTGCTTCCCGCCCCGCGCACCCGGCGCAAGGGCGACAAGGGGTTCGCACTGCGCTTTCACCTCGGTCGCAATATCTCGGCCAGCCTGACAGCCGACAAATTGGGCGCGCTGCTGCGGATCAACGGCGGCCCACTGTGGCAATTCCGCACCTCCGAGGGTGCGCTCGACGTCGAGCAGAGCCTGTGGGTCGACGGCGAAGGCCGCCCGCACCCCACCGAACAGCTGGTCGTTACCGGCACCGCGCCCGCGGGCGGCGTCAGCATCGGGTGGATTTTCAAGCATATTGGGTAGGCTACGAGCTTACGACAGATCCTCCCTGCCGCGAAGCGGTGAGGAGGGGGACCATCCGAAGGATGGTGGAGGGGCAGCGACCTCGCGTCCTTGCCCCTCCGTCAGCGGCTTCGCCGCTGCCACCTCCCCATCGCTTCGCGACAGGGAGGATTGACCAGCAACCGGCGCCCCAGGGACTGAGCGCCGGTCACCGAAGCGTTAGAAAGCGTAGCGCGCCATCAGCTGGAACACCGGACCGGCCTTTTCGCTTTCGAGCTCATATTCGTCGAAACTGCGATCGTTCTGATCCTCGATCGTGGTGAACTTGTTGAACCGCTCGCGCTTGGCGCCGTTGAGCAGGTTCGATCCCACCGCGCGGATCGTGAAGCTCTTGCCGAAGCGCTTTTCAACGAAGATCTCGAGATCGGCGCCATAGCTGGTGAAGACCTCTTCACCGACGGTGCGGTCGAACGCTGCGCCCTGTTTGCGATAGGTGGCGCCGAACGCCGCGCCGACCGACGGAATGTCCTGGATCACCCCGAAATTATAAACATATTCGCTCTGGCCGTTGAAGCGGCGCTTGCCGAATTCGTCGATGATCTTGCTGTCGAGCCACGAGATATTGCCGAACACCCCGGTGTCGGGCAGGCCGACGAAGCCAAGATCGGTCGACAGGTCAAATTCGATCCCCCACACCTTGCCGTCACCGATATTCCGCGGCTGGTACACAAAGGTGCCCGCACCTTCCGACCCGGTGACGCCGGTGTTGGTCAGCTCGATGAGGTCGTTCACCTTGCGATAAAAGACGTTGACCCCGGCGATGCCGGCGCGGCCAAGGCGCTGTTCGAAGCCCAGGTCGGCGCCCCATGCGGTTTCGGGATCGAGCAAGGGATTACCGAGCAGGTCATTGTCGCCGAGCTCGGCATCAAGCCGCGCCGGCGAAATGAAGTTGAATTCGGGACGGCGGCTGGTGCGCGCGATCGATGCGGTGACGCGGCCGCGGGCGCCGACGTCGATCTTGACCGATGCCGAGGGGAGCAGCTTTTCATAGTCATTGTCGATACGGGTCGCGGGCGGAGTCAGATCGACGATGGTGAGGTCGGTGGTTTCGTAGCGAACGCCCGCCTCCCACTTCACGCCGGGCATGTCGCCTTCGATCAGAACGAAACCGTCGAGCCGTTTTTCCTCGATCATGTTGATCCCGCCGACCGCCGGGATGAAAGCGCCGAACGGACGAACAAATTCGGTCGGGTTGCGGGCGAACTGGTCATAACCCTGCCGGTTGGCGGCGGTCAGATTGTAGCGATCGCGCGGCGCTTCGGTGATCGCGGTCGCGCGATCCTTGTCCTGCCACAGGCCGCCGACGAGCAGCTTGGTACCCTCGCCGAGCGCAATTTCATGTTCCAGCCGCACCGAAAATTCCTTGTCGGTGATGCCGGTCAGCGTCTGGTCGCCGGTAAAGCGCGGCAGCGCGCGGTCGAATTCGACCTCATATTCGGTTTCGAACCGATCTTCGTCGAAATAGGCGTAACCGACCTTCAGGCTCGTTTCGCCCGCCGACCAGCGGTGCGCGAGCTTGCCGTTGATGCTGTAATTGTCCTGGTCGATCGTCGCGACATTGGCATTGTCGACGGTCAGATTGCCCGGCGGCGTCGCGCGGATCGGGCCGTTGATGTTGGTCGGGTGATTATATTCAAAGCTGCGCTCGGTTTCGGTGCGATCGGTGTGGACGTAAAAGCCGTTCAGCGAGAAATCGGTCGTATCGCCCTTGATGTCGTAGGTCGCGTTGAACGAATAATCCTTGCCGTCGCGCGTATCGACCTGGTCTTCGCGGTTGTTGAAGTCGTCGACCGCGAAGTTCGGATTATTCTCGGGCGAGTCGTCGTAGCGCAGCGAGAATTTCTTCTTGGGGTTGTGCCGCCCCTGGAAATTGGCGCCGATCAGGAAGCGTCCCGGCCCGAGCGCACCGCCAAACACGCCGCCGATGCTGGGTTCGAGTTCCTTGTCGTCATAATAGAGCCCGCCGGCGCGCAGGTACCCGCCGTCGAGTTCATAGCCGTCGCGCAGCTTGATGTTGAGCGTCCCCGCAACCGCGTCGCCGGTGCGGCGCGCCGACGACGAGCGGACGATTTCGACACGGTCGATCAGCTCGGCGGGGATGCGATCGAGGAAAAAGCTGCGGTCGGCGTTCGATCCCGGCACTTTTTCGCCGTTGATCAATATCTGGGTGTAGCCGGGTGGCAGGCCGCGCAGCCGCGCCCCGTCGCTTTCGATCACGTCGGACAGGAAGGTCACCGACGGCACGCGCTTCAGCGCGTCGCCCGCGGTCAGCGGTTCGAACCGCTGGAAAAATTCGCTGTCATAGGACAGCACGGGTTCGGCCTGATCCTCGCTGCGGTTGCGGTACCCGATGCTGCCCAGCACGACGATGTCCTGCGACGTGGTGATCGTGCCGTCGGCATTCTGGATCGGCGCCATATCCTGCGCGTCCTGCGCGGCGGCGGGCGCAGCGATCATGGCGGTTGCGAGCGCAAGCGCTGCGGCGGAATGCAGGCTGAAAATACGAATCATGTTGGTCGAGCCCCCTTTGTGGTTGCCGGGCCTCTAGGGTGGTCCTGTGACAGTTTGCGACGAGCATCATGACGTTTGCATGACCGTTAAGTGACGGAAATATTGTGGGATTGACGCAGCGTGACTTTGCTGGAACGGGGCGCGGCCAACCGCGCTACGGCGCGTCCGCAATCAGGGGAAAGACGATGTCGGCCATCCATCATGCGAAGCTTTTGTCTTCGTTCGCTTTTGCGATCGCGCTCGCCGGATGCGCGGCGAACCAGCCCGCGATCATGGGTCTGCCGCCAGTGCAGGTGGCCGCGAGCGCCGAGACCGCGCCGGTCGGAACCGGCCGCGCCGACGCCGCCGACGACCCGGCGGTGTGGGTCGACCCCGCCAACCCGAACCGCGCGCTGATCGTCGCGACCGACAAGAAGGCGGGGCTGCACATCTATGACCTCAGCGGCAAGGACATCGCCTTCACGCAGGCGGGTCTCGTCAACAATGTCGATGTCGTCGGCGACATCATCGTCGCGAGCGACCGCAACGACGGGGTGAGCGCGCATCTCGCGCTATTCCGCCTCGACGCCGACAAGCCCGCGATCACCCCGCTGGGCCGCGCCGCGGCGGGCAGCGGCGAAGCCTATGGCCTCTGCCTGAAACGGACCGCGCCGGGCGCGCCGATCACCGCCGCGCTGATCGTCAAGGATGGCACGGTGCGCGTCGGCACGCTGGCGGTGAACGGCACGCCGACCTTCACGGTCGAGTGGGAGCACAAGATCCCGACCCAGTCCGAAGGCTGTGTTTTCGACGGCGACACGCTCTATGTCGGGGAGGAAGATGCCGGTGTGTGGCGGCTCGAGCCGAACGGCAAGGCGGCGACTGCGACGATGGTCGCGCCGGTCGACAACCAGCGCCTCGTCGCCGATGTCGAGGGACTGGCGACGATCGACCACAAGGGGCAGCGCTACCTGCTCGTGTCGAGCCAGGGCGACAACGCCTTTGCGGTCTTCAAGCTGCCGTCGATGGACTATGCCGGGCGTTTCGCGGTCGCCGCAGGCCCCTTCGGCGCCGTGAGCGAGACCGACGGGATCGAGGCAGCCGCGGGCAATTTTGGCGCCGCTTTCCCGGACGGGCTTTTCCTCGCACAGGACGGGCACAACGAGCCGCGTGCCCAGAATTTCAAGCTGGTACGCTGGGACCAGATCGCGGCGGCGCTGGGGCTGTAGCCTTCGCTGCTTGAAAAATTCAGTGTCCCCGCGAAGGAGCATCGGGTCGGGTCGTCCCCCGGACGATCCTTGAACATGCGGGGCATGTTCAACCCGATACTGACCCATCTCCGGCCGGTTCAAGGTCGCACGCACAGATGATGTGCTCCCGCCTTCGCGGGAGCACACGGCCCGTTAACCGGTGGTCGCACTTGCCCTGACCGCCCTTCGCGCCTAGGGGAGCCGCGTCTTTCCCTTCCTGCAAAGGCCGCCCTTTCCATGACCGACCTGATTCCCGTCCGCCGCGCCCTCTTGTCCGTCAGCGACAAGGCGGGGCTCGCCGAGCTTGCCGCCGCGCTCGTCAAGCATGGCGTCGAGCTGGTATCGACCGGCGGCACCGCGAAGGCGCTGCGCGAGGCCGGGCATAATGTGCTCGACGTGGCGGAGCTCACCGGTTTCCCCGAGATGATGGACGGCCGGGTCAAGACGCTGCACCCGACCGTGCACGGCGGCATCCTCGCGGTGCGCGACGACGCCGCGCATGTCGCGTCGATGGAGGAACATGGCATCGGTGCGATCGATCTGGTGGTCGTCAACCTTTACCCCTTCCTTCAGACGGTCGCGTCGGGCGCCGATCGCGACACCGTCATCGAGAATATCGACATCGGCGGCCCCGCGATGGTGCGCTCATCGGCGAAGAACCACGCATTCGTCGGCATCGTCACCGAGCCTGAAGATTATGCCGCGGTGATCAAAGAGTTGGACGCCAATGGCGGTGCGACCACGCTCGCGCTGCGCAAGCGCCTTGCCGCGACCGCCTTTGCCCACACCGCAAGCTACGACAGCGCCATCGCGCGCTGGTTCGCGATCGTCGATCAGGGCAAGACTTTCCCCGACACGCTGCCGCTGACCGCGAAGCTCGCCAGCGAATTGCGCTACGGCGAAAATCCGCACCAGAAGGCGGCGCTCTATATTCCGGCGGTGCCCGGGCCGCGCGGGATTGCCGGCGCCGAACAGGTGCAGGGCAAGGAGCTTTCGTACAATAATATCAACGACGCCGACGCGGCGCTCGAACTCGTCGCCGAATTCCGCGACGCCGATCCGACCTGCGTCATCGTCAAGCACGCCAACCCGTGCGGGGTCGCGAGCGCAGCGACGATCGCCGAAGCCTATGATGCGGCGCTGAAATGCGACGATGTGTCGGCGTTCGGCGGGATCATCGCGGTCAACCGGCCGCTTGACGGTGCGACGGCCGAACTGATCAGCGGCATTTTCACCGAAGTAGTCTGCGCGCCCGACGCCGATGCCGACGCGCGCGCGGTGTTCGCAAAGAAGAAGAACCTCCGCCTGCTGCTCACCGGCGAGTTGCCCGATCCATCGCGCGGCGGGCTGATGCTGAAGGGGATCACCGGCGGCTGGCTGGCGCAGAGCCGCGACAATGGCCGGATCAGTCGCGACGAATTGAAGGTCGTCACCGACCGCGCGCCGACCGACGAGGAACTCACCGACGCGCTGTTCGCTTGGACGATCGCCAAGCATGTGAAATCGAACGCGATCGTCTATGCCAAGGGCGGGTCGACCGCGGGCATCGGTGCGGGACAGATGAACCGCCGCGACAGCGCGCGCATCGCCGCAGTGAAGGCGCGCGAGGCGGCGGAAAGCCATGGCTGGGCCGAGCCGCGTACCGTCGGCAGCGCGGTCGCAAGCGACGCCTTTTTCCCCTTTGCCGACGGCTTGCTGGCAGCGGTCGAGGCCGGCGCGACATGCGTGATCCAGCCGGGCGGGTCGATCCGCGATGATGAGGTGATCGCCGCGGCGAACGCAGCGGGGCTCGCGATGGTTTTCACCGGCATGCGCCACTTCCGGCACTGATCGAGAGGCGCATAAATGGCTATTCAGATCGACCCGACGGCGCGCCCCACTGCGCGCAGCCTGCTCGCCCATCTCTACAACTGGACGATCGCCAAGGCGTCGCACAGCCATGCCCAATGGTGGCTGTTCGCCATCGCCTTCGTCGAATCGAGCTTCTTCCCCATCCCGCCGCATCCGGTGCTGGGGCTGATGTGCCTCGCCGATCCCAAGCGCGCGGTGCGCTATGCCGCAATCTGCACCATCGGATCGGTACTCGGCGGGCTGTTCGGCTACGCCATCGGCTATTTCCTCTATGAAAGCATCGGCTTGTGGTTGCTCGGCGCGCTGGGACTGACCGAGAAATTCCCCGTCGCGTTGTGCTTCCTCAACCAATATGACGCGGAGGCGATCATCATCGCGGGCGCCACGCCGATCCCGTTCAAGCTGATGACGCTGACCGCGGGCTTTACTGCCATGGACCTCGCGACCTTCATCGGGGCGAGCATCGTCGGGCGCGGCATGATCTTCATGGCCGTCGGCATCCTGTTCCGCATCTTCGGCGCGCCGATCAAGGCATTCATCGAGAAATATCTCGGCATGGTGACGACCGCATTCGTCGCGCTGGTCATCGGCGGCTTTGTCGTGGTCGGGTTGCTTTCGGGCGACGGCGACAAGAGCGCTGACGCGTGCAGCGGCGCGACGTGGGAAAGCATCCAGCGCCGTTAAGGCAACGCGCCGTGCAACTCAACCGCGCGTCGGGAATTAGGGGCGTGTCGCCTCGGTCGCGGCACGGAGCATTCCATGACAAAGCCTCCCCCGCGCGCGAAACAGGCCTCGGTCACCCACCATCGCGATCTGCGCACCGGCCAGTCGATCTGGTCGGCGCGGCGGCGCCCGACCGTTCCGATCCAGCCCCTCACCCGCGACATCGGCTGCGACGCCGTGATCATCGGCGCCGGGATTTCGGGCGCGCTGATCGCCGAAACGCTGTCGGAGGCGGGCTTGCAGGTTGTCGTCGTCGATCGTCGCGCGCCGCTGGACGGATCGACCGCAGCTTCCACCGCGATGCTGCAATATGAAATCGATACCCCGCTGTCGCTGCTGTCCCAGCAGATCGGGCGCGATCGCGCCGAGCGGCTTTGGCGCCGATCGCGCCAGTCGGTCGACGCGCTGCGCGAGCGGACCGAGCGGCTGGGGCTGAAGGTCGATGCCGCGACGCGCGGGTCGATCTATCTGCACGGCAATGTCCTCGACGCCGATGGTCTAGCGCGCGAAGCCGAGGCGCGGCGGCGCGCGGGGTTCGAAATCGAGCTGCTGAAAGCCGCCGCGGTGTTCGATCGGTACGGCATCAAGGGGCGTCATGCGATCATCGGCTTCGGCAATTATTCGGCGGATCCGCGCCGGCTGGCAGCAGGCTATCTGAATGTGGCGATCGGTCGCGGCGCGCGGATCTATAGCCCGGTGGACATAAGCGAGATTGCGCCAAGCGAGAGCGGTGTGACGCTCCATAGCGTCGACGGTCGCAAAATCCGCGCCGACACGATGATCGTCGCGACGGGCTATGAGATGATGAAGGGCATCCCGCGCAAGGGGAACAAGATCATCTCGAGCTGGTCGATCGCGACCAAAGCGCAGCCGCGCGCGATCTGGCCGACCGCGGCGATGATCTGGGAGGCGGCCGACCCCTATCTCTATATCCGCACCACCCCGGCAGGCGAAGTCATCTGCGGCGGTGAGGACGAGGAGATCAGCGATGCGGACGAACGCGACGCCAAGATTGCCGCGAAGACCGCGACCTTGTCGCGTAAACTTGGCGCGCTGCTGCCGATGATCGATCCGACGCCGGTGCATGCCTGGGCGGGCAGTTTTGGCGACAGCGAGACCGGGACGCCGACAATTGGTCGCATCCCGCGGATGCCGAACTGCTATGCCGCGATGGGCTATGGCGGCAACGGCATCACCTTTTCGATGATGGCCGCACAGATGCTACGCGGGCTGATCTGCGGCGACGGCGACCCCGACGCCGATCTGGTCAGCTTTTCGCGGACGTTTTGAGCGCGGGGTGAACGAGCCACGGCTAGCGCAGCTAGCGCGGCGCTCAAATACTCCGTTCGTGTCGAGCGAAGTCGAGACACGCCGCGTTTGTGTGCGCCTTCACGTATCTCGACTTCGCTCGACACGAACGGTGAGGGAGGTCGACTTATTCGTTCGCGGCGGTGTGCAGCCAGTCGGCGTGTCGCGGCGCTTTCTTGGTCTGACTCCATTCCTCGAGCATCAGCGGCGCGACGCGCTTGAGTTCGGCATATTGTTCGTCGGTGCCGATATCGCACGCCAGTTCCACGCGGTGACCGTTGGGATCGAAGAAATAGATCGACTTGAAGATGCCGTGGTGCGTCGGGCCGAGCACGTCGACGCCTTCGCTTTCCAGATGCGCCTTGGCCGCCACCAATTCGTCATAGCTGCCGACCTTGAACGCCAGATGCTGGACCCACGCCGGGGTATTCTCGTCGCGGCCCATGTCGGGCTGGTTGGGCAGCTCGAAGAAAGCGAGGATGTTGCCGTTCCCCGCGTCGAGGAAGACGTGCATGTACGGATCATATTCGCCGGTCGACGGGACATGATCCTCGGCAAAGGCAGTGGTGTAGGTCATGCCGAGCATGCATTCGTACCACTCGACCGTCTCTTTCGCATCCTTGCAGCGATAGGCGGCGTGGTGGACGCCGCCCAGTTTGATCGGAGACTGACTGATCATTTTACCCAACTCCATTTGTGCTGCGCTCGCCTTTCACCGTAGCCCTGAGCCTGTCGAAGGGCGCTTATCGACGATAGGCACCCTTCGACAGGCTCAGGGCTACGGCAAATAAATCAAGCGGGTTCTTTGATTTCCAGCGCGCCGCGGCGGATCTGGTCCATTTCCATCGATTTGAACAAGGCGGTGAAATTGCCCTCGCCGAACCCTTCATCCTTCTTGCGCTGGATGAATTCGAAGAACACCGGGCCGATCACCGTCTGACCGAAAATCTGGAGCAGCAGGCGCGGGTCGCCGTCTTCGGTCGAGCCATCGAGCAGGATACCGCGCGCCTGGAGTTCTTCGACCGGCTCGCCATGGCCGGGCAGGCGATCGGCGAGCATCTCGTAATAGGTTGCGGGCGGCGCCGGGGCGAAAGGGTTGCCGAGCGCTTTCAGCTTGTCCCACGCGGCATAAAGATCGTCGCAGCTGAACGCGATATGCTGGATGCCCTCGCCGTTGTAGGCGCGCAGATATTCCTCGATCTGGCCACCGCCGCCGGCGCCTTCTTCATTCAGCGGGATGCGGATCTTGCCGTCGGGGGCGGTCATCGCTTTCGACGTCAGCCCGGTATATTCGCCCTTGATGTCGAAATAGCGGATCTCGCGGAAGCCCGCGATGCGTTCATAGAATGCCGCCCAATGCGCCATGCGGCCGCCGTAGACATTGTGGGTCAGGTGATCGATCAGCTGCATGCCCGCGCCGACGGGGTGGCGATCAACCCCCTCCTCATAAACGAAGTCGATGTCGTAGATGCTGAGGTCGTCGCCATAACGGTCGATCAGATAGATGATCGAGCCGCCGATGCCGCGGATCGCGGGGAGGCGCAGTTCCATCGGGCCCGGGGTTGTTTCGACCGGCTCGGCGCCGCGTTCGATCGCTTCGGCATAGGCTTTGGCGGCGTCGCGGACACGCCAGCCCATGCCGCACGCCGACGGGCCATGTTCGGCGGCGAAATAGGCGGCGGGCGATTTGGGTTCGTAATTGGCGATCAGGTTGATGCCGCCCTGGCGCCACAGCTGGACATCCTTTGAGCGGTGATGCGCGATCTGGGTAAAGCCCATCGCCTGGAAAACGGGTTCGAGGACGCCTTTTTCGGGTGCGGAGAATTCGACGAATTCAAAACCGTCGAGACCCAGTGGATTGTCAAACAGGTCGGCCATGATCGATTCCCATCTAGTTTCAACTGAAACTAATGTCGCTGACCCCACGCGATGAGTCAAGGTCCGCTGCGAACGGCTCCGGAAGGCTGCGCCAAGGACCGGTCATCCGACAGGCCAGCCCGCGTTACTGAAAGCTGCTCGGCCTGCCCGATCCGTACCTGGACCTGATAGTAATATTTGTCGGTCGGCTTTCCGTCGTCGCCGAAGAAGCCGATCTTCACGCGCTGCGCGACGCCGCGGACCAGCACGGTTTGGCCCGTGAAGCGCTTTTCCGCCGCTGCCAGCCCTTGGCCACCGGCCAATTCGGCCATTACCGCCGCCGGCATGGCGATGGTCAGGCAATTGCGGTCGCGATAATCGGCTTCGGAATTGAGGTAGTAGAAGCCCTTCTGCTCACCGACCGCCTTTACCTCCATCCGGAACGTCCCGGCGATCCCCGCCTTTGGGGCCAGATAGGACGCAAAGGTGACCGCCTCGACGGGCGAAATACAATCGTCGCTGCACTGGATAGGGCGCGGCCGAGCCGCCACCGGAGACGTCGCGGTGGCGACCGGATTGTTCAGCAGCAGCAGCGTGGCCGAAAGCAACATCATTCTGTTCCCTCACGCGATTCGAGCGGCATCCTCGCGGGTTCGTCGACTTGCCGCAAGCCTAGGCCGCCCCCTCAAACGCCTCCAGCGCTTCGCCCGCCGCGATCCAGCGTGCCTCGGCGGCTTCCTGCGCGGCGACGATCTTGCCGCGGCGCTGCGACAACTCGCTCATCGTCAGGCCTTTATATTCGTTCGCGGCGCCCGCCGGGTCGAACATCGCGCGGTCGATGGCGGAGAGGATGACCTGATATTTCGCGAGATCAGCCTCGGCATCGGATACCTGCTTGCGGATTTTCGCCGCCGCTTCGCGCGCCGCAGCGGCGGCCTTGCGGTCTTCCTTCTTGTCGGTTTTCGACACCTTGTCCTTGGACGGCCCCTTGCCCAGGATCAGGTCGACATAATCGTCCATGCTGCCCGAATATTCCCGCGCGGTGCCGTCGTCGACCAGGACCAGCCGGTCGGCGGTGAGTTCGAGCATATGCCGGTCGTGGCTGACCAGCACCACCGCGCCGTCAAAGCCGTTCAAGGCCTGGACCAGCGCCTCGCGCGCATCGACGTCGAGGTGGTTGGTCGGTTCGTCGAGGATCAATAGGTGCGGCGCGTCGCGGGTGATCAGCGCCAGCGCGAGCCGCGCGCGTTCGCCGCCCGACAGCTTCTTGACCTCGGTCGTCGCCTTGTTGCCCGAAAAACCGAAGCGGCCGAGCTGGGCGCGGATCGCCGCCTGCGTCTTGCCCTCCATCACCCGCGTCATATGCGCGAGCGGGGTGTCGCTGCCGTCGAGTTCTTCGACCTGATATTGGGTGAAGTAACCGACGCGCATCTTGCCCGACGCCGCCATCGCGCCCGCCATCGGGGTGAGCTGTGCCGCGAGCAGGCGTGCGAGCGTCGTCTTGCCGTTGCCGTTGCGGCCGAGCAGGGCAATGCGGTCGTCGGGATCGATGCGCAGATTAAGCCGCTGAAGCACCGGCTTGTCGGCATAACCGACGCTGGCGAGGTCGAGCGTGATCAGCGGCGGTTTCAGCTCGTCGGGGCTCGGGAAATCGAAGGCCAGCGTCTGATCCTCGGCGAGCGCAGCGATCGGCTGCATCTTGGCCAGCAGCTTCGCGCGCGACTGCGCCTGTTTGGCGGTCGAGGCGCGGGCACTGTTGCGCGCGACATAATCCTGCAGCTTCGCGCGCTGGGCATCCTGCGACGCCTTCGCCGCCGCCAGCTGCGCGGCGCGTTCGGCGCGCTGGCGCTCGAATGCGTCATAACCGCCCGCATAGAGCGTGACCTTGCCGCCCTCGAGATGCAGGATATTGTCGACGACATTGTTGAGCAGGTCGCGTTCGTGGCTGATCACCACCAGCTGCCCCGGATAGGCCCGGAGGAAATTTTCAAGCCACAGCGTCGCTTCGAGATCGAGGTGGTTCGACGGTTCGTCGAGCAGCAGCAGATCGGGTTCGGAGAAGAGTAGCGCGGCAAGCGCGACGCGCATCTTCCACCCGCCCGAGAAGCTGTCGAGCGGCTGCGCCTGCATCGCCTCGTCGAACCCCAGCCCGATCAGGATGCGCGCGGCGCGCGCGGGCGCCGTATAGGCATCGATCGCGATCAATCGTTCATGGATGTCGCCGAGCTTGTCTGGATCCTGCTCGGTCTCCGATGCCGCGAGCAGTTCGGCGCGTTCGATATCCGCGGCGAGCACGGTGTCGAACGGCGTCGCGGTACCGCTCGGCGCTTCCTGCGCAATATAGCCGACGCGCGTCTTGCGCGGCATGTCGATGCTACCCTCGTCGGCTTCGAGCTGACCGATCATCACCTTCATCAGCGTCGATTTGCCGGCGCCATTGCGCCCGATCAGCCCGACGCGGCTTTTCGCCGGCAGGCTTGCGGTGGCGCGTTCGAGGATGGCGCGCCCGCCAAGGCGTACAGTGATTCCGTTGATTGTCAGCATGGCCGCGCGCCTAGCATGTTCGGGGCGTCGGCCCAAGTCCCGCGCTGGCAAATTGCGCGCGGCTGCGGCACATGGGGTTTATGACCGACCTCGCCCCCTTTCACATCGCCTTTCCCGTCGACGATCTGGACGCCGCGCGCCATTTTTACGGCACCGTCCTCGGTTGCCCCGAAGGCCGCAGCGACGCCGACTGGATCGACTTCAACCTGTATGGTCACCAGATCGTCGCGCACCGCGTCGATCGGCGCGAGGCGGTCGCGGGGCATAATCCGGTCGACGGCCATGCGGTGCCGGTGCCGCATTTCGGCGTCGTCCTGCCCCCCGCAAAATGGCAGGCGCTCGCCGACCGGCTGATCGCGCATGACGTGACCTTTGTCATCGAACCGCACACCCGCTTTGCCGGGCAGCCGGGCGAGCAGTCGACGATGTTCTTTCTCGACCCCGCGGGCAACGCGCTCGAATTCAAGGCGTTTGCGGATATGGGGCAACTCTTCGCCACCTGAGCGCGAGCGATTGGGCCGGTCGCAGTCTCGTCACCCTGAAAATCGGGAGCGCCGCAGGCGCTGTTCCCTTGGCGAAGGCTTGCCTGCTTTCTGTTTGACGTCCGTTTGATATTCGCAGCGCTACGAGCGCCCCTTTAGCTTCGCGTGACCTGCCTTGGTGCAGGTCTGCGCGGCGACAGGAGCAGATTATGCCGGACACGATCGCACTCGACAGGATCAGCCATCATTTCGATACCGCCATTGAACGGATCGAGCTTTTCCGCGACCTTTCCTACACGATCCGTGCGGATGAAACGCTGGCGATCATCGGCCCTTCGGGGGCTGGAAAGTCCAGCCTGCTGGCGATCGCGGCGGGTCTGGAAATTCCGGCGGGCGGCGCTGTCCGTTTCACCATCGACGGGGTTGCAGTGGACGCGCTGACGATGCGTGCCAATTCCGGTTTCATTTTCCAGCAGTTCCATCTGATGCCGGAGCTCGATGCGATCGGCAATCTGGCGCTGCCCCTTCGCCTGAAGGGAAACCGCCATGCGTTCGACATCGCCGCCAACTGGCTGGAAAAAGTGGGACTGAAAGATCGTGCCCGGCACCGGCCGCATCAATTGAGCGGCGGTGAGCAGCAACGCATTGCGGTGGCCCGCGCCTTCGTGACCGGGCCGCGGTTCATCTTCGCCGATGAGCCCACCGGCAATCTCGACGTCCACACCTCCGAAAGCGTCGCCGCGCTGATGTTCGATTGCGCCCGGGAAACCCGGTGCGGCCTGATCATCGTGACCCATAGCCACGCGATGGCCAAACGGGCCGACACCGTTTTGCTGCTGGACAGCGGCCAGTTGAAGTCCGCGGCATGAGCAGGCTCCAACTGATGCTCGAAAACAGCTGGCGCGACCTCAGGAGCGGCGACGGGCGCATCAGCATGGCGACCCAGACGGCGCTGCTGGTTTTCCTGATGACGCTAACGCTGACCAGCGCGTCGATCCAGCGCTATCTGTCGGACAATCTCGATCAGATGCTCGGGTCTGACCTGGTGGTGGAAACCCATTCGCCGCTGACCGAGCGCGACGAAGCGACGTTCCGATCGATCGCGACGGGCCTGTCGGTCACCCAGCTCACCGAGATCACCCTCACGCACAAGGATGAATGGGCGCGCGTTCAGCTCAAGCTGGTCGACGATGCCTACCCGATGCAGGGCGATCTGCAGATCGGCGACACGCCGGTCGCGACCCAGCGCGCTGTCGACCGCGGGCCGAAGGTCGGCGAGATCTGGATCGATTCGCGGCTCGCCATAAAGCTGCGGGCGAACGTGGGCGACATCCTCACCATCGGCGGCGCCGACCTGCGGCTCGGCGCGATCCTGTTCCACGAACCCGACCGCATCATGGAGGGTCATAGCGTGGCGATGCGCGCGATGGTGCACGCCGAAAGCCTGGCCGCCACGTCGATCAGCAGCAGCAAGGGGCGCCTGCGCTATCTGGCCACGGCCAACGAAAAGCAGCAACAGGCGATTGCAACCTGGGCGCGGCAGGCGCTGCCCGGCGCCAGCGTGATCCGGAAATTCGGCGGCCAGCACCCGCTCGCCAGCTTCTGGCAGCGCACCGAAAATTTCCTCGGTCTGGCGTCGGTGATCCTGTTCTTCATGGGCGCGGTCGCGCTCGACATGACCAATCGCCGGTGGCTTGCCAAAATGCGATACCGGCTGGCGATCTATGCCAGCTTTGGTACCCGCACCCGGACCGCGATGCTGATGGCGCTGGGCGAATGGCTCGCGGGCTTTCTGCTGTCGATCGCCTTCGCCAGCGCGTTGGCATTATCGGCCTACGCGCTGATCGTCGCCGAACTGCAAGGCTATTTCCCCGGGCTGCGGGCCGCATGGCATGTCGCACCGGCGCTGAAGACCATCGGCCTGTTCTTCCTGCTGCTGCTCGCGCTTCAGGTGCCGAGTTTTGTCCAGCTGTCGCGCGCATCCTTGCTCTCGCTCATTCGCAACCCCGGCGAAGGCCGCCATGTCTGGCAGCGGCTGGTCTGGAACATTGCCGCGGTCGGGCTGCTCGCCGCGGCCTATTCGGATAACTGGTTGCTGACCGGAATGACGCTGACCGCGGTCGGCGCGGCGCTCGCCTTGATGGCGGTGCTGACGTGGACGGTCATCCGGCTGGGGGATGCGTGGGGCCGCCGCCGCGCGGGGCTCTTGCCCTTTGCCTTTTTCATGATGCGCCAGCGCCTGTTCGCTAAATCGGCGCAGGTGATGGGTCTGGGGCTATGCGGCCTGCTGCTGCTGTTTTCGCTGATGCTGATGCGCGACCTCGGGACCATGATGGAAAGCCATGGCCGCAGCCATGACGGCAATCTCATGATCGCCGAAGCCCAGTCCGACCAGATCGACGCGATCCGTCACTGGGCCGCAGCGACGGGCAGCAGCATCCGAGCCTTGCGTCCCTTTGTGTCGGCGCAGCTGGTATCGGTGAACGGCAAGGCATTGGCGGACATGGACAAACCCAGCGACACGTTGGCGACGCTCATGGATCCGATCCGGCTGAGCTGGACCGATGCGATACCCGGAAACAATCGCCTCGTCGGCGGCAAATGGTGGTCCGCCGGTACCGACAACTGGCGGCAAATCTCTGCCGAACCCGAAGTCATGACCGACATGGGCCTCGCCTATGGCGACACGCTCTCCTACCAGATCGGCGGCGAACGCCATGATTTCACGCTGGTCGCCAGCCACGCCTATCGACCAGGTGCCGGGTCGATCACCTTCTGGTTTCAGGTACCGCTATCGGCGAGGCCGCAAATCGACGCTCCCACCCGCTATATGGGCAGCATGGAATTGCCCGAACCGGCATGGAAGGCGCTGGCTGGCCTGTGGCAGCAGCACCCGACGCTGTCGCTGGTGCCGCTGCAGGAGCTGACCGAGCGGTTCGACCAGACGCTGGGGATCGTGACGAAGGTGACGGGGGGCTATGCCGCGATGGTGCTGCTGCTCGCGCTCTTCGTGCTCGCCGCGTCGGTCAGCGGCTTCAGCGCTGACGATCGCCAGAAGAACGGCCTGCTGATGAGCATGGGACTGCGCGAGCGCGATTGCCTGCGGCTCAACCTCTACGACTGGAGCGTCACCGCCCTGATCGCCGCCGTTGGGGCCATCGCGGGTACGTGGAGCGCCGGATTGCTGATCTATCAGGAGCAGTTCGACCTGACGTACAACCCCGACATGCTTTGGGTCGCCGCGATCATCCTCGCGATGGTCGGAGCCGTATGTTTCGTGGGGTATCTGGCATGCCGTCAAAGCCTCAAGGTGTCGGCGCGGGACCTGATGGCGACTTAGAGCGGCCTTGGGCGAGCGCCCGACCGCTTGGTCGTCCACATCAGGGCGACATTTTGTGGCGTGCCCGCAATGGGGCGGTGCGCAAGCTAGTGAATTGCCACGACTTGGCGGAATAGCCGACAACCGCTTCGGAGTTTGCCAAGATGACAGCTCCGCGCAGTGGCTGGCTGCCATAGAATCCATCGCGACGCGAATGGCCGCTAGGAGGTGAGCTTTGCCACCCATAACGTGATCATCCCAGCGAAGGCCGGGTTTTCGTCGCACCGAACAGATCCCGGCCTTCGCTGGGGTGACGAGCGCGGCGTGACCGATCGCGCGCACCGAAAAGCCGATGTCGCGCTGATCAGTCCGCCGTTGTCGGGAACGTCCCGTTGACCGACCCCGCGCGGCGGATATTGTCGGCGACCGGTGGCAGCTGGAACGGCACCGGCATCGGCGGCACTTCGCTCAGCCGGTCGGCGAACAACAGCCGCCCCGGCCCGAGCTTGTAGAGGATCATCGGGAGCAGGTCCTCGCCGAATACGAAACAGCCTTCGCTGCGTCCGAGCTTGCCCTGCGTCGCGATCAGCGACGGGTCGGCGTACCACGCGCCATGGACGACGATCGCACGAACATCGGCATTGTTGTTGTCGGGTTCGAGCCCCGCGAGCCGCATCGACGATCCGTTGGCACCCCAATAATAATCGCTGGTGCGATAGGCGCCGCGCGAGGTCGCCAGACTGCCGACGCGGTTTGAAAAGCTTTTGAGCCAGCCATCATGCTGCGGATCGGATCCGCGGCCGTGCGTGACCGGAAACATCTCGATCTTGCCCGCGACCATATCGACCAGCGCAAAGCGCGGGCGCGCCGACGGCAGGCCGAAATCGACGATGCCGATGCGGTCGGTCTGGGGAATATGGCGGCTTTGCATCGCCAGTTGCTTGCGCGCGACCGCCAGATAATCGACCGGCGGCGTGATCGGCGCGCTCGGCTGGCGAACCCATTCGGGGAGCTGCGCGCGTACCGGCACCGCGGCCATCGCCCCCGCTCCGGCCAGCCCGGCCAGCATCGCCCTGCGATCGATCGATTTACTCACGTGCTACCCAACCCCGCATTGGCCGCCTTTGGCGATCCTCGACTTTGCATAAGTCGTGCGTTCGCCGCGAAAGGCAAGCAGCTGGTTCCCTGTCATGCGGGCAAATGTGCCATATATGCTATGAATAGCGGGTTTACGGTCCCGAAAGGCCTCGTTAGGACGCTGCCTCATGAAAGCAACCATCTGGCACAACCCCGCCTGCGGCACCTCGCGCAAGACGCTGGCGATCCTGCAGGAAACGCCGGGTATCGAGCTGACGGTCGTCGAATATCTGAAGCGGCCCTACGCTGCCGACCAGCTGCGCCAGCTGTTCGCCAACGCGGGTCTGGCCGCGCGCGATGCGCTGCGCCTGCGCGGCACCGATGCCGAGGAACGCGGTCTGAAAGACGCGAGCGAAGACGCGATCATCGCCGCGATGGCCGCTAACCCGGCCTATGTCGAACGCCCGATCGTCCAGACCGACAAGGGGGTCCGACTTTGCCGCCCGCAGGACGTCGTGCGCGAAATTGTCTGACGCGGCCGGTGCCGATGCGCACGCCGCTATAGGCGGCCTCCCATCGGCACAGCAAAAAGGGCCACGGACAATGTCCGCAGCCCCTCCTGTAAGTCGAATTGCAAACCCGATTACGGGCTCGTCGGTTCGTCGTCACCATCGGTCAGCAGCACGATGCCGACGATGATGCCGACAGCGGCGAGCGCGATGACGATCCAGCTGGTTTCGCCTTCCAGCTCGCTCTGGCCTTCAACGGCCGAAGCAGCGCGAACGCCCTGCGCCGCCGATGCAGCGACCGGCGCCGCGATCATTGACGTTGCAGCGAGGCTAACCGCCGCCTTCTTGAACAGATTCATTTCATACTCCCTGGATGGAAAGCTTGTGTGGATCGACCTCGCTTAACGCTACGCTATTGTTCCACAATCAGGATCCATAGCGCGTTACATGCATATTGCAATGCGCTATCAAATACATCGATCTGAAATTACCGCCAGATCGGCGCAATTGCACTTGCACGATGTACTAGTCCACGGCGATCCGCCCGGCACTAATGGCGAATCGCATCACCGGTCCGGGCATGTCGGCAAACAATGCCGACTCGGTCCCGGTCAGCCACGCCTGCCCCCCCTGCTCCGCCAGCCGGGCATAGAGCGCCGCGCGGCGTCGCGGGTCGAGGTGCGCCGCCACCTCATCCAGCAACAGCACGGGTCGCTGCCCGCGCGTCCGCGCGACGCAGTCGCTATGCGCCAGGACCAACGACAACAGCATCGCCTTTTGCTCGCCGGTCGAACAGCGCGCCGCGGCCCGTCCCGTCGCGGCGTGGAGCGCAACCAGATCGTCGCGGTGCGGCCCCGCGGTGGCGCGGCCCGCCGCCGCGTCGATCCGCCGCCGCCCCGCAAACAAGGCCTGCAACGCCGCCGCCTCATGCGGGGCGGCGCGCACCGCCCCGTCGCTATCGACCAACGTCAGCAGCGGGCGGGCAAAGGGCGCATCGGGCTGGTCGGCCAGTTCGGCAGACAGCGCCGCCAGCGTTGCCTGCCGCGCCGCATCCAGCGCCGCACCATGTTCGGCCAGCTGCGCCTCCAGGCTCGCCAGCCATTGCGGGTCGGCGCGGGCAGGATCAGCCAACAGCTTGCCGCGCGCGCGCAGCGCCGCCTCATAGCGGTTGCTATGCTGCGCATGTCGCGGGTCGAGCGCCAGCACCAGCCGGTCGAGGAAGCGCCGCCGGTTGCTCGCCGTCTCGACGAACAGCCGATCCATCGCCGGGGTCAGCCACAGCACCCCCAACCATTCGCCGAGCGACGCCGCGGCGGCCGGGCTGCTGTTGATCCGCACGATCCGCCGTCCCGGATGCGCGGGCTCGATCCCCGTGCCCAGCGATACCGGCGGCAGGTCGTCACCGGCGAGCACTTCAGCGAATATCGCAAAGCCGCCGCTCGCGCCGTCGCGCACCATCTCGCCCAGCGCCGCGCGGCGTAGCCCGCGTCCCGGCGCGAGCAGCGAAATCGCCTCCAATATATTGGTCTTGCCCGCGCCATTGTCGCCGTACAGCGCAACCAGCCCCCGCCCCGCGACGAGCTCCGCGGCGGCATGATTGCGAAAATCGGTCAGCGAAAGGCGGGTCAGCGTCATCCTATATGCCGCCTACCGCAGCTCATCGGGCCGCGCCAGCCCACTCCCGCCCGCACCGCACCCCCTACCATCATACCGGCGAAAGTCGGGATCCCGCCCTCGCGCCCAAACGCCACCAAACAACAGCGCATCGTCCGATCAGGAACTTTCGCGGATATTTTTCCGACTTACGGGATTTTTCGCCATCACAGTGCAATTTTCGCGCTGAAACAATCTGTCTCAGCCCAAAAAACCACGCTTAACAGCCAATGAATGAAATTGGCACGCTCCCTGCATAAGTGTTGGCATCCACCGGGATGGCCCGGATGGAAGGTTCAAGGAAGGAAAACATCATGGCCCATTTCAATGTCGACTCGTTCAAGAGCTATGCGATCGCTGCCGTTGCTTCGCTGTATTGCTCGATCATGCTTCTCGCCGCTGCCGGTCCCAGCAACCTGGTTGCCTGATCAACGCAGCGCGTAAAACGCCGGCCCTGAGCATGCCGAAGGGGCCGGGATGGAAAGGAATGAAATGAAACAGGGTTTTCGCAAGAATCGTCGCGACGGGATGATCTTCGGCGTCTGCGCCGGCATGTCTGACCAGTTCGGCATCGACGTCTTGTGGACGCGCGTCGGCTTTGTGGCCTTGACGCTTCTGGGCTTCGGCCTGCCGCTGCTGCTGTACCTCGCCGTCGCGATCCTCGCGCCCTAGGAGGCAGCCAAGGGGCCGGGCGCCTTACAGGCGCAGTCGCACCGGTCCGCACATCCCCAAGCAACCAAGGGCTCACCGGCCACCCCGGTGGGCCCTTTTCCATTGGTCCAATCCCAAGACCAACGCTTTGAACGCAACAACCGGGAAGCGGCAGGTCGCGGTCGCGAATAGACGACAGGCGCACTTAAGAAGCGGAGCATCATCATGGACCTCAAAAATCGGACAATCATCATCACGGGCGCCAGCAGCGGGATCGGCGCCGCGACAGCCAAATCATTGGGCAGGGCGGGCGCTAGACTGGTTTTGGGCGCCCGCCGTACCGAACAACTGAAAGAGATCGCGTCACAAATTTGTCAGCAAGGCGGTGTCGCGGCCGTTTTGCCCGGCGACGTCGAGGATGAGGGCTATGCGGAAGCACTGGTCAAGCTCGCCGAAAATGAGTTCGGCGGGCTGGACGGCGCCTTCAACAACGCCGGTATGGTGGGTGACATGGTGCCAGTCACCGAGATGTCGCTCGCAAACTGGCACAAGACACTCGCTACCAACCTAACGAGCGCGTTCTTGGCGGCAAAAGCCCAAATTCCGGCGATGATGCATCGCGGCAAAGGATCGATCGTCTTTACCTCCTCCTTTGTCGGCTACAGCAATGGCGGCCTGCCGGGGATGAGCGCCTATGCCGCATCCAAGGCCGGACTCATCGGGCTGGTGAAATCGCTGGCTTCGGATCATGCCGCGAGCGCTATCCGCGTGAATGCCTTGCTGCCCGGTGGTACGATTACGCCGATGGGCGGCGAAGGGGATGCCGAAATAATGGCTTTCGTGGCGAACCTTCATCCGGTGAAGCGAATGGCCGTCGCCAGCGAGATCGCCGAGGCGGCGCTCTTCCTTTTGTCGGACCGCGCGAGCTTTGTGACCGGCTCAGCAATGCTTGTCGACGGCGGCATCTCGGCACGCCTGATATAGCAGGGGTGCATGGCCAATCGCCGCAGCAAAAAGCCCGCCATCCCATCGGGAAAGCGGGCTTTTGTTGGTTGCGGGAGTAGGATTTGAACCTACGACCTTCAGGTTATGAGCCTGACGAGCTACCGGGCTGCTCCATCCCGCGCCACCAATGTCGCGATGCCGAAGCGATCCGCGAAAACAGCAAAAGGCCGGCATTTCTGCCGGCCTCTAACTTTGTGAATGGGTTTTTCCGTATTCGTCCTCACGTCGGCTGCAATGCCTGGCGACGTCCTACTCTTCCAGGGCTTGAGCCATAGTACCATCGGCGCTGTCAGGTTTCACGGCCGAGTTCGAGATGGGATCGGGTGGGTCACTGACGCCATGGTCACCAAGCAATGAAGCCGGCGTGGGTCGAATTTGGGTTTCAATCGAATGCCCGTGCAATTTGGACTTTGTTACAATCATCCACTTCGCGGACAATCTTGCGGCCTTCGGCCATTCAGGACTGTCGTTGATGGTGGGACTCTTAAGTGCGAATAGAGCAATTAGTATCGGTTAGCTCCACACGTTACCGCGCTTCTACATCCGATCTATCAACGTGGTGGTCTTCCACGGCTCTATGAAATCTTATCTTGAGGGAGGCTTCCCGCTTAGATGCTTTCAGCGGTTATCCCGTCCATACATAGCTACCCTGCTGCGCCACTGGCGTGACGACAGGTACACCAGAGGTATGTTCAACCCGGTCCTCTCGTACTAGGGTCAACTCCTCTCAAATTTCGACGCCCACGGCAGATAGGGACCAAACTGTCTCACGACGTTCTGAACCCAGCTCACGTACCACTTTAATTGGCGAACAGCCAAACCCTTGGGACCTGCTCCAGCCCCAGGATGTGATGAGCCGACATCGAGGTGCCAAACGATTCCGTCGATATGAGCTCTTGGGAATCATCAGCCTGTTATCCCCGGCGTACCTTTTATCCGTTGAGCGATGGCCCTTCCACTCGGGACCACCGGATCACTATGACCGACTTTCGTCTCTGCTCGACTCGTCAGTCTCGCAGTCAGGCAGGCTTATGCCATTGCACTCTCGCAGACGGTTTCCAACCGTCCTGAGCCTACCATCGCGCGCCTCCGTTACTCTTTAGGAGGCGACCGCCCCAGTCAAACTACCCGCCACAGAGGGTCCCTGATCCAGTTTCATGGATCGAGGTTAGACATCAGAAAACAACAGGGTGGTATTTCACCTATGGCTCCACACCGGCTGGCGCCAGTGCTTCAAAGCCTCCCACCTATGCTACACAGTTCTTTCCTAATGCCACTCTGAAGCTGCAGTAAAGGTGCACGGGGTCTTTCCGTCTAACCGCGGGTACTCCGCATCTTCACGGAGAATTCAATTTCGCTGAGCATCTCCTGGAGACAGTGGGGAAGTCGTTACGCCATTCGTGCAGGTCGGAACTTACCCGACAAGGAATTTCGCTACCTTAGGACCGTTATAGTTACGGCCGCCGTTTACCTGGGCTTCATTTCGCAGCTTGCACCACTCCACTTAACCTTCAGGCACCGGGCAGGCGTCAGGCCCTATACGTCGTCTTGAAGCCGACTTAGCAGAGCCCTGTGTTTTTGCTAAACAGTCGCTACCCCCTGGCCTGTGCCCCC